>NZ_CP168508.1:2500-2382500 GCF_047324325.1 Sphingomonas sp. Sphisp66 | reverse complement strand
GAAGACTAGAGTAGGGCGGGACACGTGTAATCCTGTCTGAATATAGGGGGACCACCCTCTAAGCCTAAATACTCGTATGCGACCGATAGCGAACTAGTACCGTGAGGGAAAGGTGAAAAGCACCCCGATGAGGGGAGTGAAACAGTACCTGAAACGGATTGCCTACAAGCAGTTGGAGCCTCTTCATGGGGTGACAGCGTACCTCTTGCATAATGGGTCTGTGACTTAATGTACCAAGCAAGCTTAAGCCGATAGGTGTAGGCGCAGCGAAAGCGAGTCTGAATAGGGCGACTAAGTTTGGTGTATTAGACCCGAAACCCGGCGATCTAGGCATGACCAGGATGAAGGTGGGGTAACACCCACTGGAGGTCCGAACCGATTAACGTTGAAAAGTTACCGGATGAGTTGTGTTTAGGGGTGAAAGGCCAATCAAGCCGGGAAATAGCTGGTTCTCCGCGAAAACTATTGAGGTAGTGCCTCGGACGAACACCCTAGGGGGTAGAGCACTGGATGGATGCGGGGGTCGCGAGATCTACCAATTCTAACCAAACTCCGAATACCTAGGAGTGATATCCGGGAGACAGACGGCGGGTGCTAAGGTCCGTCGTCAAAAGGGAAACAGCCCTGACCTACAGCTAAGGTCCCCAAGTCACGTCTAAGTGGGAAAGCATGTGGGAATCCCAAAACAACCAGGAGGTTGGCTTAGAAGCAGCCATCCTTTAAAGAAAGCGTAACAGCTCACTGGTCTAAATAAGGGTTCCTGCGGCGAAGATGTAACGGGGCTCAAGACGTGCACCGAAGCTTAGGGTGTGTACTTTGTACACGCGGTAGCGGAGCGTTCCGTAAGCCTGTGAAGCGATCTGGTAATGGGTCGTGGAGGTATCGGAAGTGCGAATGCAGACATGAGTAGCGATAAAAAGGGTGAGATGCCCTTTCGCCGAAAGACCAAGGGTTCCTGCGCAAGGCTAATCCGCGCAGGGTGAGCCGGCCCCTAAGACGAGCCCGAAGGGGGTAGTCGATGGGAATCACGTTAATATTCGTGGGCCTGGTGGTGTGTGACGGATGGCGTGTGTTGTATGCTCTTATCGGATTGAGCATGCTTCGAAGCTGTCCCGGGAAATAGCCCCACCGTATAGACCGTACCCGAAACCGACACAGGTGGTCAGGTAGAGTATACCAAGGCGCTTGAGAGAAGTGTCCTGAAGGAACTCGGCAAATTGCCTCCGTACCTTCGGAAGAAGGAGGCCCTCATTTTGCGCAAGCAGATTGAGGGGGCACAGGCCAGGGGGTAGCGACTGTTTAGCAAAAACACAGGGCTCTGCTAAGTCGGCTTCAAGACGACGTATAGGGTCTGACGCCTGCCCGGTGCCTGAAGGTTAAGTGGAGGGGTGCAAGCTCCGAAATGAAGCCCAGGTAAACGGCGGCCGTAACTATAACGGTCCTAAGGTAGCGAAATTCCTTGTCGGGTAAGTTCCGACCTGCACGAATGGCGTAACGACTTCCCCACTGTCTCCAGGACATGCTCAGCGAAATTGAATTCTCCGTGAAGATGCGGAGTACCCGCGGTTAGACGGAAAGACCCCGTGCACCTTTACTGCAGCTTCAGAGTGGCATTGGAAAATAACTGTGTAGCATAGGTGGGAGGCTTTGAAGCGTTGGCGCCAGCTGACGTGGAGCCATAGGTGAAATACCACCCTGTTGTTTTTTAATGTCTAACCTCGAGCCATGAAACTGGCTCAGGGACCCTCTGTGGCGGGTAGTTTGACTGGGGCGGTCGCCTCCTAAAGAGTAACGGAGGCGCGCGAAGGTTGGCTCAGGTCGGTTGGAAACCGACTGTTAGAGTGCAATGGCATAAGCCAGCCTGACTGCGAGACTGACAAGTCGAGCAGAGACGAAAGTCGGTCATAGTGATCCGGTGGTCCCTCGTGGAAGGGCCATCGCTCAACGGATAAAAGGTACGCCGGGGATAACAGGCTGATAACCCCCAAGAGCTCATATCGACGGGGTTGTTTGGCACCTCGATGTCGGCTCATCACATCCTGGGGCTGGAGCAGGTCCCAAGGGTTTGGCTGTTCGCCAATTAAAGTGGTACGTGAGCTGGGTTCAGAACGTCGCGAGACAGTTTGGTCCCTATCTGCCGTGGGCGTCGAAATTTGAGAGGAGTTGACCCTAGTACGAGAGGACCGGGTTGAACATACCTCTGGTGTACCTGTCGTCGTGCCAACGGCGCAGCAGGGTAGCTATGTATGGACGGGATAACCGCTGAAAGCATCTAAGCGGGAAGCCTCCCTCGAGATAAGATTTCTTAGGACGGTCGAAGACCACGACCTTGATAGGCCGGATGTGGAAGTACGGTAACGTATGGAGCTAACCGGTCCTAATTGTCCTATTCGCACTTGATGAGTCCCACCATCAACGACAGCTCTGGCTTTCATTGGATGGATGTTCATCGGTCTTGATTTTGCACGGTTTGAAAAACTTCCCGCCGCACCGGCTTCATTGCTTGGTGGCTATGGCGTCTGTGACCCACCCGATCCCATCCCGAACTCGGCCGTGAAACCAGACAGCGCCGATGGTACTATCGCTTAAGCGATGGAAGAGTAGGTCGTCGCCAGGCATTGAAGCCGGTGCGTCGGGAAGAACCCATTCACTTTGTTTCCTTTGCGGGGCTCTCCCGCCAATCCATTGGCGCGGGATGGAGCAGCCCGGTAGCTCGTCAGGCTCATAACCTGAAGGTCGTAGGTTCAAATCCTACTCCCGCAACCAATGGCCCCGCAATACCACAACGCACCCGTCAGCACCCAGGCTGGCGGGCTTTTTTGTGCCTAATGCACATCGCTCGAGGCGCTTCGCCGGGCAGGCTGGCGGCTCAACAACCGGCCGGCTCTTTTATGCACGGCGCATGCAAACAAAAGCCCCGCCAAGTCACTGACTTGGCGGGGCTTTTGTTTGTCTGCCAGGAACTTCAGGAGAACCCGCGGGCGCATTCGCGTCGCTCAGTTGAGCACGGCGGTAAGGACCCCCTTGCCCTGGACCTCGCTCGACATGCCGAGGAAGAGCTGGAACGCCCCCGTCGTGGCATGCGACACTTCATAGGTCTTGCCGCCGCCCGGTGTCTGGCGCTGGTCCATCTGGAAGGTGGCGAAGAAAGGCTGATGGCGCCCTAGGTCCGACGGACGGGTGGCATCTGTGATGCGCTCGAGGCTCGCCAGGACGGCGGAAACCTTGCCCGTGTCGGTGCTGATCAGGAAGGCGGAGCCGACCAGTTTCTCCCATGCGCTGATCTCGGTCGCGTTGAGCGCCACCGCGGTCGGCGTCGGGGTCGATCCCGCGATCGGCGTGACGACACTTCCGGAGTCCGATCCGCCGCTGCAGCCGGCCACGCCCGTGCCCGCCGCAACCACCATTCCCCCGACAACAAAGCCTCGACGCGAGCTGTAAGTCATTGTTTCCGCTTTCCTGCGGCCAGGCCAAGATGCGACGACTGCGCACTGCCTTTCCCCCGAAACCACTCTCTACCATTTCGGTGCGATCACTGCACGCCGTGAATTATGGGACGCCGGCCCAACGCGGGATTGGCGTGGCCGGCGGGGTTTGCCTATAGCATTCCCCGGTGCCCAGGGAGCTTGCAAGATGACGTCAGATACCGGTTCGGCGCTGCCGCAGGATACAACGGCACCACTCAAGCTCGCCGATTTCGAGCCGCAGGTTGGTTCGAGCTTCGAGATCGCGACCGGGGCCGGCGTCCAGGCGCTCGTGCTGGTCGCTGCGCAGGAGTTGCCGCATTCGCCGCGCGAGGGCGGGGGCTTCAAGCTGGAGTTTTCCGGAGCTGCTGAGCCTCGCCTGCCCCAGGCGATCTATGCCTTCCCGATCGACGGCGCCCTGCATGACATCTTCATCGTGCCGGTGGGCCTCAAGGACGGTGGCATCCGCTACGAGGCGATCTTCTTCTAGGCCGATTCCGGTGGAGGCGGTACGTCGCGCTCCATCAGGTCGTAGACGCCCTTGTCCTCGGCTATGACGAAGCCGAGCCGCTGGTAGAGATGGCGGGCCGGGTTGAACTTCTCGACATGGATCGAGACCCCCTTGCCCGAAGCGGCAGCCCATTCGATCACGTCGCGCAGCAGCGCCTCGCCGATGCCCTGGCCGCGCGCCGCCGGCACGAGCGAGATGTCGACGATGCGCAGCTCCCGCGTCCATATGTCGACATAGAGCCGGCCGATCGCCGCGCCGTCCCGCTCGACGATCAGCCATTCGGCGTTGGGATAATAGGTCTGGTAGTGATGGTGCTGCGCGCGGTGCTGCTGGACCAGGAAGGCGCGCTTCTGGTCCTCCGGCCATTCGCTTAGCGCCAGCTCTTCCTCGCGCGTAGAGAGGTAGAGCGCCTCGATGAAATCGAAGTCGGTCGCCGCGAGCGGGCGATAGCTAAGGGCGAACCGCGCAGCGGCGTGGAGGGGCGGGGGCATGGGTTGGCGAGCGGCTCAGCTCCGCGGCGGGAACACGCCCTGCAGCGCGATGCAGAAATACATCGTCAGATAGGGCTGCATGTTGTTGTGCGGGGCGTCGCCGCCGGCGGGCGAGAGCGCCTGGGGCGACATCGCCACCAGGTTGGTGTTGGTCGTGCTTTGGTAGAGCGAGCCGCCGACCGACGTGGAGAGCGTGACGCCATTGGACAGCGTGCCCTGGGTGCCGTCTTCCACCGAGCTGCGCAGCGTGTGGCTGTGGTTCGGGATCTCTGATTCCAGCAGGGTCACGGTTTCGCTGCCGCCGGTCTCGCCGAGATCGTGCAGCGACAGGCCGGGGCCCTGGCCCGGGTGCATGGGCGCGCGGCCCTGGAGATCGGGCAGGGAGAAGTTGCTCTTGCCGTTGCCGCCATAGGTGGTGCCGAGCAGCGAGAAGAGCGCGGTGTTCTGCGAGAGCGGCAGAAGCTGACCGTCACACCACGCCCAGCCCTTGGGCGCGAAGTTGAACGGGAAGATCCGGATCTCGGCGACGAAAGGATCGGCCATCGGAGAATTCCTGTCAGTTCTGGCTCGGGAAAATGCCGAACAGCGAGATGATGTAGTTGAGGCAGAGATATGGCTGGAAATTCGTGTGCGGCTGGTTGCCGCCGATCGACGAGATCGCGGTGGCCGCCATCGCCGTGTCCGCCGCCTCGCCCGAATAGAGCTTGACCAGCGTGGAGCTGGCCAGGACGTTGTTCTTCGGGTTCGATTGCGAGCCATTGCCGGATGAGCCGAGCATCGGGTGCGAGTGGGCCGGGATCTGGTTGATCGTCAGCGTGACTTCTTCCGCGCCGCCCGTCTCGGCCAGGATATAGCCGTTGCCCTGGTGCAGGGCCAGCCGCCCGCGCAGGTCGGGCAACGCGAAGGTCGACTGGCCGTCACCGCCATAGGTGGTGCCGATCAGGTTGAAGAGCGTCTCGTTCTCCGAGATCGGCAGGAGCTGTCCCTCGCAGAACATCCATCCCGCGGGGGCGAAGTTTCCGGCGAATATGCGAATCTCGCCGACATAAGGTTGTGCCACGGGCTATTTCCTCAGTTCGGGGACGGGAAGATGCCGGCAAGGGCGATGCAGTAGCTCAGCGTCAGGAACGGCTGCATGTTCTGATGCGCCTGGCTGCCGCCGTTATTCGCCACCGTGCCCGCGTTGAGTGCGACGGCGGCCGGCGTGAAGCTGTTCGAATAGGGATTGCCCGGTTCGGTCGCGAGCAACCGGCCGGTGCCGCCGAAATTCGGGTTCGTCGAATCGCCCCCGCTCGAAGAGGCATTCAGCGTGTGCACGTGGGTGGGGATCTCGCTGATCGACAGCGTGTGCGCTTCCTCACCGGCGCGATCGCCGAGGAAGTGGCTTCCGCCGACATGGATCGGGATGCGTCCGCGCAGATCGGGCAGGGCAAAGGTTGTCTGCCCGTTGCCGCCAAAGGTGGTGCCGAGCAGCGAGAACAGCGCCTGGTTCTGGTTGATCGGCAGGAACTGGCCGTTGCAAAGCGCCCAGTTCTTGGGCGCGAACACAAACGACATCAGCCGGATTTCCGACAAAAATGGTTCCGCCAATGCCCGTCTCCCCCGAAATCCCGCATAGAACTAACCGAAACAAACGGGTCTGGCCATAGGGCTTTAAGGAGACCGGTGCCCCGCTTTGAGGCGTTAGCATAGGTTAATCTACGTATGTCTCTGCTTGAGGCCAAGGCTTCACGGTGATAGCCGTTATCATGGCGTCACGACCATCGTTGAGACATTGGCATGGGGGCTGATGTCAGGTTGCACGCCAATCGGGGGAGATTGTCCGTGCAGAAGCTCAATCGTGGCCGCGGCCGCCTGCTGCTGTCCACTTGCCTTAGCGGCGTGGCGCTGGCCTGGGCACCGGGCGTGCTGGCACAGGCACAGGACAAGGAACCCACCTGGAAGCCGCGGGCCGAGGTCGATGCGCGGGCGGCCGACGGAAGCAGTCAGGTTTCCTTCGAGCTTTTCGCGCCGGTTGCGCAGAACGACTCGAACCTGCTCTTCGTCAGCGGCCGGATCGGCACCGACGAGCGCTATGACCGCAACGGATCGGTCACCATCGGCGGGCGCGGCAAGATCGGCGAGGACGTGGCGATCGGCGTCAATGCCGGCGTCGACTTCTACAAGACCGACATCACCTCGCGCGAACAGACCGCGGTGTCGTTCGGCCTCGAGGGCTTCACCTCGGTCTTCGACCTGCACGTGAATTACCGTCTGCCGGTCAACAGCCCCCGCACGATGGGCTATCTCGATCCCAATGCGAGCCCGGTCGGCGTGCTCTCGATCGAGAACAACCGGCTGATCGAGCGCAAGAGTGGCTGGCGCCTGGAGGAGGTGCCGCTGGCCGGTGCCAATGCCGAGATCGGCGCGCGGGCGCCCATCGCCAAGGATCTGAGCGTGCGCCTGTCGGGCGCCGGCTTCGACTATCGCGACGAGCATGCCAGCAAGGCCTATCGCGGTGTGCGCGGCGGGCTCCAGCTCGATGTCGAGGATCCGTTGGGCACCGGTGGCCGTTTCTCGATCGGCGCCGAGCTGCAGAACGACAATCGCTGGGGCACCCAGGCGCGCGGCACGCTGCGCCTGTCGATCCCGCTCGGCCGCGGCTCGGCGGACCGCAGCTCGGGTACCACCGGCCTCGACCGCCAGATGGGCGACCGTCTGCGGCGCGACTATGTGACCCCCTCGGGCACGCGCTACACCGACCTGACCAGCACGAACTTCGCGGTCGATGCGCGCACCGGCGTGGCGTTCGGCGGCGTCTATTTCGCCAGCGGTTCCGGGACCGCCGGCGCCGCGGGCACGAGCACCGCCACGACCACGCTGGGCGACGCGGTGACGCGCGCAGGCGCGAACGGCATCGTCGTCGCGCTGGGCAATGCCGGCAATATCGCGAGCAGCGGCGTCACGCTTGCGACCAACCAGTATCTGGTCGGCGGCGCGAGCAGCGTGAACGTGCGCCATTCGGATGGGTCGGTCAGCGCCTTCAACTTCGGTGGCACCAACGGCATCATCGCGGGCACCAATGCCGGCGGTGCCGCGGTCACGCTCGGCCAGGGTTCGGTGGTGCGTGACGTCACCGTGCGCGGCGCGGGCAGCGGCATCCTGGCGAACGGCGTGGGCGGGTTCGCGCTCGAGCGCGTGGTGATCGAGAATACCGGCGCGGCCGGGCTGACGCTCACCAACACCACTGGCGCGGTCGTCGTCGACGGCATCACGATCCGCGGTGGCGCAGGTGCGGGCGTCGTGATCAACGGCGGCAGCAACGTCACGCTGCGCAACTCGACCATCGGCGGCGGTGCAGGCGCGATCGACATCACCGATGCCGGCGGCAACCTGACGACCTCGCTCTCCAATCTGACCCTGTCCGCGACCGGCGGCACGGTGCTCGACATCGACGGCTCGGGCGCCGGCACGGTGACCGTGGCTGGCCTTTCCGGCATCAACATCGCCGGCGGCAATGGCGAGACCGGCGGCTTCGCGGCCCGCTTTGTGACCTTCGATTCCAGCACCGCAGCGGGCATCCAGGCGGTCAACGCCGGCGCGATGCAGGTCGGCACCACCACGGCCCGCGTCGGTGGCGCCGGCGTGTCGCTGACCGAAGTCGATGGCGCGCTGAGCTTCACCAACCTCAACATCGCCAACAATGGCGGCACCGGCCTCACGGTCAACAATACCAAGAGCGGCACCTTCACGCTGACCAGCGCCGCCGGCACGGTCGACACCACCGCCGGGACTGCTCTGAACCTCGATCCGCTGCTCATCGACCTGACCTTCTCGAGCGTCCGCTCGGTCGGCGCTGCGGGCGCGGGTATCATCCTGGACAATGTCCAGGGCGCGGGCACCGGCGGCAACGCGCTGACCATCGGTACGCTCACCATCACCAATAGCGGCCAGCAGGGCCTCTACATCACTGGCGGCTCGACCGGCCTGGTGACGATCGGCGGCGGCGCGATCACCAACAGCGGCGGCGCTTCGGTGCAGGTCGGCCAGTCGGGCGTCGCGGGCAGCGGCGGCACCATCGGGCTCAATTTCGGCGCGACGATCACCGATGCTGGCGCGGGGCCTCTGGTCTCGCTGTTCAACGCCGGCGGCACGATCCGCTTCACCGGCGCGATCAGCGGCGCGGGACCGATCACCATTGCCGACACGCTCGCGGGATCGAGCGTGACCTTCACCGGCACCACGACGATCACCGGATCGACCTCGCCGGCGCTCTCGCTCAACAACACTGCTGGCAGCGTCTCCTTCAGCGGCCTGCTCACCATCGCCAATCCCACCGGCACGGGCATCCTGATCGGCAACGTCCCGGGCGGCGTGACCTTCGGCGATGTCGACATCACCGGCCTGGGCGCGGCGACCGGCGTGGACTTCACCGGCACGCACGGCAACGTCACCTTCGGCACGCTCGACATCACGGGCACCGGCGCGGCCGGATCGACCGGCATCGACCTGACCGGTGCGACCAATGCCGGCGCGATCACCATCACCAATCCCAGCGTGATCCAGGGCGTCGATATCGGCGCGAACCTGACCAACGCCGCGATCACCGGCAGCTTCCGCTTCGGCGACGGCAATGCCGCCGACGGGCTGGAGAGCCGGATCACCGCCAACACGGTGATCGTCGTCGCGGGCATGAACGCCACGCAGGGCACCTACGATTTCGGCGACGTCCAGCTCGACGGCAACACCAACAACATCACCGGCGGCAGCTTCACCACCTATTACGTGCTTGCCGGTGCGACCGGCGCGGGCACCTCGGCGGATCCGGGCAGCCTGGCGGGCGCCGCGGCTTCGGGTGCACAGTATATCGTGCTGCTCAACAACCCGACCGGCGGGCAGGACGTGCTCGACACGGCGGTGCTTGGCGGCACGCTGAACCTGCTCACCGGCCAGACGCTGGTCAGCTTCCGCGATACCGATTTCTTCGCGGTGACCGGCGCCACCGTGCCGGCGAACCTGATCGTCTCGAACCTCGGCCCGACGGGCATCACCAACACCTATACCGGCTCGGGCGCGGCGCTGCTGACCAGCACCACCGGGTTCGCGACGGTGCAGCTGGCCGACAATAGCCGGCTCGACGGCCTGGTGATCGGCAACAGCTCGGCTGGCGGTTTCGCGGTGCGCGGCCAGGGTGCCGCCAATGTCGTGATCCAGAACTCCACGCTCTCGGGCGATGGCGGCGGCGCGATCATCACCTCTTCGGGTGCCGCGGCGTCCTTGACGCTCAACAATGTCGATCTCTCGGCAACCGGCGTTGCCGGCGGCATAGCACTCTACTTGAGCGGAGCAGGGGCGGGGACGCTCAACGTCTCGGGCACCGACATCAATGCCTCCGCGACCGGCGCTTCGTCCGCGGTAAATATCAGCGACGTCACGGTCGGAACGCTGGAGCTCGGCGCGGTCACCAGCGGTACGTCGAACGGCACCGGCGCGCAGTTCGACCGGATCGCGGGTGGCACGCTGAGCGTCGGCAGCATCACCAGCGGCGGTACCGGCCTGGCGTCCGGCGTTACGGTGCTGAACAGCTCGGCGACGGTGAACATCGGCTCGGTCAGCGCCTCGAACAGCGCCGGCCCAGGCCTGCTCCTCATGGGCAACACCGGTGCCGTTACCGTGGGTTCGGCGTCGATCGCGAACAGCGGCGGCGGCGTTGCCGTTTTGAACAACGCCGGTGCGGTGACGATCGGCTCGATTTCCGCCACCGCCAATACGGGCGTGCAGGCGGGGCTGTCCGTTTCGAACAGCACAGGCACCATGACGTTCGGGCCGGTCACCGTCGCAGGCGGTGGCGGTAACGGCGTTAGCCTGTCGACCGTAGGCAACGTCACGCTGGGCCCGGTTTCGGTCTCCAATGTCGCGGGCAACGGCGTCTCGATCACCAACGCCAATGGCCCGGTCACGCTCGGCGCGACGTCGGTAAGCGCGGCGGCGGGGACGGGCGTGTCCGTGTCCGGCGTGGCGGGCAACGTCTCGATCGGCGCGCTCGGCGTGTCCAACAGCGGCGCAGGCATCTCGGCCAGCGACGTCGACGGCAGCCTGAGTTTCACCGGCACCACCACCATCGCGAACAGCGGCGGTATCGTGCTTGGCGCGGGCAGCACCGGCACGATCAGCTTCGGCGATACCGACATCACCGGCCTGGGCGCTGGCAAGACCGGTGTCGATGCCCGCAATGCGGGCGGCACCGTCACCTTCGCGACGCTCGACATCACCGGCACCTCGACCACCGGCACGCGTGGCATCGACCTGACTGGCGCGACCTTCGCGGGCAGCCTGACGGTCAGCGACAGCAGCTCGATCACCGGCGTCGGCACCGGCGTCGACCTCACCAACGCAGCGATCACCGGCAGCTTCCGCTATGGCGACGGTTCGAGCACCGATGCGGACGGCGCGCATTCGGTGATCAACGCGATCACCCCGATCGCGATCGGCGGGCTCAACCAGGCCGTCGGCACCTATAATTTCGGTGACGTCAGCCTGGTCGGCGACACCACCAACCTGGCGATCAACCCGGTCACGATCTTCTTCGTCGAGCAGGGCCGCACCGGCGCGGGCACCAAGGTCGATCCGGGCAGCCTCGCCGCCGCGGTGGCCTCGGGCGCGAACTATATCGTGCTGCTCAACAACCCGACGGGCGGGCAGGACGTGATCGACGTCTCCGGCCTCGGCACGCTGAGCCTTGGCGTCAACCAGCACCTGATCGGCTTCCTCAACGGCGATACCCAGACGGTTGGTGGCGGCACCCCGGTCAACCTGACCCTCTACGGCATCACGCCGGGCGTCGTCAGCAATCCCTATGCCGGCTCCGGCGCGGCGCTGCTGACCAACACCGGCGCGGGCGCGACGGTGACGCTGTCCAACGGCTCGGCGATCGACGGCCTGCGTATCGGTGGCACCGGGCTCGGGGTCTCGGGCATCGGCGTGACCAACGTCGCGATCAGCAACTCGATCATCTCGGGCGGGACCGGGGCGATCCTGCTGCGCGACGGCGGCGTGGCGGCCTCGGCGACGCTGACCAACCTCACGCTTTCGAGCACCGGCGGCACGGTGCTCAACCTGCTCGGCACCAATGGCGGAACGCTCACGCTGAGCGGCTCGGGTATCTCGATCGCGGCGACGGGCAATGCCCGCGGCCTGGCGATGGACACCGCCACCATCGGTAGCGGCAACCTGGCCTTCACCACGGTTTCGACGTTGACGTCGGCAGGCTCGGGTGTCTCGCTTGCCAACAATGTCGGCACCGGCGGCATCAGCTTCACCAGCATCAATGTCGGCGGCACCTCAAGCCTGTCCGGCGTCCGCGTGGTGGGCAACAGCGCCGCGGTGAACCTCGGCAATGTGACCGTAGGCGGCACGACCGGTGCAGGCAGCTACGGTATCGAGATCGGCAACAACCCGGGCAACGTCACGCTCGGCACCTTCAATGTCAGCAACACCGGGGCGGGAGGCCTGCTGGTCTTCGGCATGCCGGGGACCTTCACCGCGGCCGGCGGCACCGTCACCAACAGCGGCACGATCGGCATCGGGATCGGCGATGTCGACGGATCGGTGACCTTCACCGGCGCCGTGACCGTCAACAACCCCGGTACCGCGGGCATCGCCTTCAACACCGGCAGCACGGGCACGATCAGCTTCGCCGATGTCGACATCACGGGCCTGGGTGCCAACCGGCGCGGCGTCGATGCGCGTCTCGCCTCGGGCACCATCAGCTTCAACACGCTCGACATCGTCGGCGCTTCTGCAACCGGCACGCGCGGCATCGACCTGACCGGCGCGACCTTCGCGGGCAGCCTGATTGTCAACAACAGCAGCTCGATTACCGGCGTCGGCACCGGCGTCGACCTGACCAACGCCGCGATCACCGGCACCTTCCGCTATGGCGACGGCTCGAGCACCGATGCCAATGGCGCCGGTTCGACGATCAGCGCCACGACTCCGCTCATCGTTGCCGGGCTCAACGCGCTTGCCGGCACCTATGACTTTGCCGACGTCAACCTGGTCGGCGACACCAGCACCCTCTCGACTTCGGCCACGGTCTACTGGGTGCTGGCCGGCGCCAGCGGCGCGGGCACCAAGACCGATCCGGGCAGCCTGGCCGGCGCGGCTGCATCGGGCGCCGACGTCATCATCCTGGTCAACAACCCCGCCGGCGGCAACGACACGATCGATGCCAATGACGCGACCTATGGCACCGGCGGCACCTTCACGCTGATCGACGGCCAGCAGCTGCGCGGCTTCCTGAACGGCGACACCATCTCGCTGCCGGGCGGCGCGCCGGCGAACGTGGTCCTCTACAACATCGCCCAGGGCATCGTGACCAACCCGTTCGCGGGCTCGGGTGCGCCGACGCTGACCACCAGCGCGGGCGGCGGCGCCAACACCGTCGTCGTCGGCAACAACAATGTGATCGACGGCCTGGTGATCGCCAATGGCGGCACCGGCGCGGGCGTGTTCGGCTCGGGCAAGTCCAACGTCACGATCAGCAACAGCAACATCTCGGGCGCGAACGGTGCGATCAACTTCAGTGACGGCGGCCTCGCTGCCAGCATCGCGCTGAGCAACCTGCACCTGTGGACCAGCAACGGGGCTGCGCTAACCGCCAACCGGACGGGTGCCGGCTCGACCACGATCACCGAGCTTTCGGACATCGTGATCGAAGGCGGGCATGGCGAGAATGGCGGCGCCGATTTCTCGAGCGCGATCTTCGATTCGATCACCGGGGACGCGGGCGTTTCGAACGTCGACGCCTCGTTGCAGATCGGCAGTGCGACGACGCGCGTCACCGGCACGGGCGTCAACCTGACGGGCGCGGTAGGCTCGCTGAACTTCTCCGGCCTCGACATCCACAATCAGGGTGGCGACGGCTTCGCTGCGATCGGTGCAGGCCTGAATCTCACCAGCACCACCGGCACGATCGATACGGTGAACGGCACCAGCCTGTCGCTCAGCGATGCGCAGATCGACATGGTGCTTGCCAGCGTAGTCCATGCCGGCACCGGCAGCGGCATCGCCAGCGTCAACAGCCTCAGCGGCATGGGCCTGGGCGGCCGTGCGCTGCAGGTCGGCACGCTGACCGTCACCTCCGGCACCAGCGCCATCGCGATCTCCGGCAACGTCTTCGGCCTCCTCAGCTTCGGCGCGGGTTCGAGCATCGCGGGCACCACCGGCCCGGCGATCGCCCTCTCCAGCGGCACCGGCACGCTCGACTTCAGCTACGCGGGCAGCGTCACCCAGGGCAGCAACGCGGCCCTGCTCGATGTGACCAACCACAACGGCACGGTCACCTTCGGCGCCAGCAGCAACCTGTCGGCCACCAACGGCACCGGCCTGCAGTTCACCAATGCCGACGGCACCTATGCCTTCAACGGCACGACGACGCTGAACGGCGGCGATGCGGGCATCGACATCCTGGCGGGTTCGGCGGGCAGCTTCACCTTCGGCAACACGGCGATCACCAGCCCGACCGGGGCGGCGATCTCGATTGCGAACAGCACCGCCAGCCTGAGCTACTTCGGCAGCATCACCCAGGCGAACAACGCGGCCCTGGTCTCGATCCTCAACCATTCGGGCGGGACGGTCAGCTTCCAGACCGGCACGCTGAGCGCCACCAACGGCACCGGCCTGCAGTTCACCAATGCCGATGCGACCTACAATTTCACTGGCACGACGACGCTGAACGGCGGCGATGCCGGCATCGACATCCTGGGCGGTTCGGCGGGTGGCTTCACCTTCGGCGCCGGCACGACGATCACCAACCCGAGCGGCACCGCGTTCAACATCGCCAGCTCGACGGCGGGCGTGACCTATCTCGGTACGCTGAACCAGTCGAGCGCAGGTGCGCTGGCGCTGGGCGTCTTGGCGCATTCGGGCGGCACGCTGAACTTCAGCGGCGCCACGCTCAACATCAGCGGCGGCGACGGGATTTCGTTCGACGATGCCGACGGGACGTACAGCTTCGGCAGCGCGACGCTGACCGGTGGTGCCCAGATCGGCATCACGAACGGTTCGGCCGGCAGCTTCACCTTCGGCACCGGCACCAGCGTGACCAACGCGGCGGGGGCGGCGCTCTTCGTCAGCAACTCGACCTCGAACCTGACCTATTCGGGCACCATCGGCCAGTCGCTCGCCGCCCTTGTCGCGGTCGACATCGGGACGCATTCCGGCGGCACGATCGACTTTACCGGCGCGACGTTCAACGTGACGGGCGGCACCGGCCTGTCGTTCTTCGATGCCGACGGCACCTACAAGTTCGATGACCTGGCACTTTCGGGCGGCGCGAGGATCGCGATCCTCGGCGGTTCGGCCGGCACCTTCACCTTCGGCAATGTCGACCTGACCGGCCTGGCGGCGAACACCACGGGCGTGAACCTGACCGGGGCGACGGGCAACGTCACCTTCGCCACGCTCGACATCAGCGGCGCCTCGACCACCGGCACGCGCGGCATCGACATGACCGGCAGCACCACCGCCAGCAACGTCATCGTCAACGGCAGCAGCACGATCACCGGCGTCGGCATCGGCGTCGATCTGACCAATGCCGCGATCACCGGCACCTTCCGCTATGGCGACGGCGCGAACAACGATGCGAACGGCGCCGCCTCGAACATCGTGGCAGTCACGCCGCTGGTCATCGCAGGGCTGAACGGCGGCACCGGCACCTACAACTTCGCCGACGTCAACCTGACCGGCGACACCTCGACCCTGTCCGTCTCGGCCTATTTCGTGCTCGAAGGCGCCACCGGCACGGGCAGCCGCAACGATCCGGGCTCGCTCGCCGGGGCCGAAGCCTCGGGCGCGGCCTATATCGTGCTGCTCAACAACCCGGCCGGCGGCACCGACACGCTCGATGCGACGGCTGGGGCGGGCGGTTCGCTCGACCTCCTGGGCGGGCAGATCCTGCTCGGCTTCCGCAACGTCGATAGCTTCATCGTGGCCGGCGGCGCGCCGGCCAACGTGATTCTCCACGGTGTCCAGGCCGGCCTGATCTCCAACCCGTTCACGGGCTCGGGCGCACCGACGCTGACCGCCAGCGGTGCCAACGCTACCGTCACGCTGGGCGGCGGCAACATCATCGACGGCGTCGTGATCGCCAATTCGGGCACCGGCGCGGGCGTACTCGGCAATGGTGCCGCGGCTCCCATCACGATCCGCAACAGCACCATATCGGGCGGCGCCGCGGGCGCACTGCGCATCTACGACAATGCCGCGAACGTGACGCTGGCGCTGAGCAACCTCACCCTCGCTGCGAACGGCGGCAATATCCTGAACCTCGACGGCAGCGGCGCCGGCACCTTCGTCGTGTCGCAGCTGTCGAACCTGACCGTCAACCACACGACCGAGACCGGCGGCTTCGTCTTCAACGACCTGACGTTCGATTCCGATACGGTGGCCGCCGGCCTCCAGGCGCTGTCCGCAGGCGCGCTCACGCTCGGCACGACCGCCTCGCGCATCACCGGTACCGGGCTGAGCCTGACCAACGTCACCGGCACGCTGAATTTCACCGACCTGAACATCGCCAACAATGCCGGCACCGGCCTGATCGTCGCCAATTCCAAGGCGAACAACTTTACGCTCGGCACCACGGGCGGCGCGATCGACACCACCAACGGCACGGCGATAAACCTCGATCCGCTGACCATCCATATGGTGCTCGGCTCGGTCCGCTCGACCGGCGGCGCCTATGGCATCCTGCTCGACCAGGTGGAAGGCAACTTCACGGTTACCGGGTCGGTCAGCGTCATCGGGGCGACCAACACCTCGATCGCGATCCGCAACAACACCGCGCAAACCGATCCGCTCGACGTCCATTTCCAGGGCGGAACCATCCTCGACAGCGCGCTCACGACCGGTGCGGGCGTCTCGCTGACCAACAACACCGGCGCAACGGTGGAGTTCACCGGTAGCCTGGGGATCTACACCGCCACCGGCGCGGGCCTCACGAGCAGCGGCGGTGGGACGATCAGCGTCACCGGCGCCTTCAACGGCATCTATACCGGCAATGCCCCGGCTCTGTCGCTTAGCGGCGGCACGATCGGTACGGGCGGCCTGAATTTCGCCCAGATCACCGCCGCACCGACCGCGGGCACGGCCATCAGCGCCAGCGGCGTCACGCTTACCGGCGCGCTGAACATCGGCGGGCTGGACATCGACGGCGGCGGCACGGGCGTGTCGCTCTCGAACCTCAGCGGCACCGGTGGGGTCAACTTCACCGGCACGCTGGATCTCGACACCACCGGCGTCGGCTTCGACCTGGCGGGCGCGATCGGCACGGTCAACATCGCCAATACCGGGGGGGCGGTGTTGACGATCGACGGCGCCTCGACCGCCATCCGCTTCAACGGCGTGACCGGCGGCACGGTCAATGTCGGGAACAGCGGAGGCATCGCTTCGATCGGCGCCACCACCAGCTCGACCGTCGCGGCGATTGGCCTCACCGCCAGCTCCGGCGTCACGCTGAACTATGGCGGCACGATCGGTGCGACTACGGGCTCGGTGCTGTCGGTGTTCAGCAGCAGCATGCTGGCCACGCTCTCGGGCGCGATCACCTCGACCACCTCGGGCACGGCCTTCAGCTTCACCAATGCCGGCGGCATCTACACCGTCTCCGGCTCCGTCAGCCACAATGGCGGCGCGGGCGTGGCCGTCGATGCGACCAGCACCGGCAATGTCAGCTTCCTGAACGCGAGCAAGACGTTCAGCACGGGCGCCAACACCGCGATCAGCATGGCCGGCAGCGGCACGCTCAGCCTGCTCGGCGGCGGGCTCGGCATCACCACCACCAGCGGGACCGGCTTCAGCGCGACCGGCGGCACGCTCGAGATTCTCGGCGCGGGCAACTCGATCAACACCGCGACCGGGCAGGTCCTCAACCTGGCCAACGTCACCGCGGGTGCGGGCGGGATCAACTTCGCCTCGCTTGGCAGCAGCGGCACGGTCACGGCCACGGCGATCAACCTGAGCAACCTCGACGGCGGCGCGTTCAGCGGCGGTACCGTCAACATCGCCGGCACCAGCGGCGCGACCAGCGACGGCATCTTCGTCGGCGGCGGATCGGCCTCGACGATCGGCTTTGGCGCGACCACGATCGGCGCGGCCGGCAGCAATGCGATCGAACTGAACGGCGCGAACGGCGCGGTGACCTTCAGCTCGGTCACCCTCTCCGGGGCGGCCAGCGACACGGTCTATATCACCGGCGCGACCAACGCGGTGACCATCGGCACCGGCACGATCACCTCGGGGGCAGGCGGCTATGCCGTCAGCACCCTGGGCGGCACCGGCAATATCTCGATCGCCGCGACCCTGAACGGGGCCAACGCGGTGATCGTCGACAACCACGAGACAGGCACCGTCACCTTCAGCGGCGACATGTCGACCACCGTCACCGGCATCTCGATCGCGAACAGCAATTCGGGCGTCATCAACTTCACCGGCCAGTCGATCGCGCTGCCTTCGATCGGGCTGGGCAACAATGCCGGCGCCACGATCAACTTCGACCCGCTTGGTGGCGGCACTGGCCTCGACATCACCTCGCTCGGCCTGACCGGCTTCAGCGCGGTGAGCGGCGGCACCATCAACGTGACGGGCACCGGCAATTCGATCACCGGCGGCGCGTTCACCGCGCTCGAGCTGAACGGCGTGACCGTCGGCCTGAACGGGA
The DNA here is from genome assembly GCF_047324325.1 of Sphingomonas sp. Sphisp66. Classification (NCBI taxonomy): domain Bacteria; kingdom Pseudomonadati; phylum Pseudomonadota; class Alphaproteobacteria; order Sphingomonadales; family Sphingomonadaceae; genus Sphingomonas; species Sphingomonas sp. Sphisp66. The sequence goes on along the minus strand of NZ_CP168508.1, from coordinate 2,364,338 downwards.
TCAACTTCGCCAGCATCACGACCAGCGGTGCGGCGAACGGCATCACGTTCAACAATGTCGGCAACGCCGGCGGCGGCACCGGGATCTCGCTGGGCACGGTCAGCCTGCAGGGCGCGACGTCGCGCGGCATCGACATCAGCGGTACCTTCGCGCCGAGCCTGACGATCACCGATCTCGATATCGGGCTGAACAGCAACAGCGGTGTGGCGTTCGACCTCAACGGCGCCACGATCAACGCGGCGATCGCGGCCGGCGACTTCGACGTGACCAATGCGGGCGCGGCGGGCACCAGCATCGGCGTCGACCTGCGCGGCGCCATCGGTGGGGCATCGGTAAGCCTGGGCAATACGGCGGGCGCATCGAGCAGCATCGCCGGCGTGGGCACGGGCGTGTACCTCAACGCCTCGACCAACCTGCTGTTCACCTATGGCGACGGCGAGTCGGCCACCGACACCGGCTCGACCATCTCGGCCAGCACGGCGATCGACGCGAGCAACGCGCCGGCGCTGGGCACCTATAACTTCCGCGACGTGGCCTTCTCCGGCAGCCCGGGCACGGGCTTCGGCATCAACAAGATCTATTTCGTCGATGCCGACGGCGCGACCGGCGGCGGCAATGGCAGCGGCTCGGACGGCAGCAATCCGATGTCGCTGGCGGCGGCGGAACTGGTCGCCGGGGCGCAGGACATGATCATCCTGGTCAACAACGGCAATGCGATCAGCGCGGCCGGCTCCAACGGCAACGACTCGCTCGTGCTGGCCTCGAACGTCCAGGTCCGCGGCTTCGGCGACGGCGTGGGCGGCGGTGCCGGCAGCGGCAGTGCGCCGATCACGATCGCGATCACCGTGCCTTCGACGATCCAGCTGTCTGGCGGGTCCTCGTTCGACATCGCCGATCCCACCGGCAATGGCGCCGCGACCCTCACCAGTGCGGCGGGCGCGAACGTGATCACGCTGGGCGCCGCCGGCAACCACCTGTCCGGCTTCATCCTCGACGGCGGCGGCGCTGCATCGCGCGGCATCAAGGACAACGGCGCTGGCGCGACCAATACGCTGCTCGACTATCTGACGGTCCGCAATTTCGGAACGATGGGCATCGAGATCACCCCGTCGACCAGCACGACGATCGACCATGTCGCCTTCACGGGCAATCCGGGTGGCGACGTGCTGCTCAACGCCGCGAACTCGGTGCTGACCAACATCACCAGCAACGGCGGCGGCATCACGCTCAACAACGCCACCGGCACGACGACGCTGACCAATGTGGCGCTGACCGGTGGCGCCGGCCTGATCCTTACCAATGCAGCCGGCACGATCAACGCGACCAATGTCGACATCACCAATCCGCTGGTCGCCGGACTGACGATCTCGGGCGGAACGGCAGCGTTCAACTTCGATTCGACCAGCTCGGTCACCAAGAGCTCCGCCGGCGCGTCGCTGAGCATCGGCGGCGGGCACACCGGCGGCACCTTCGCCTATGCCGGTACGCTCAACATCACTGGTGGCACCGGCCTGCAGTTCGACAATGCCGACGGCACCTACAACTTCACCGGCACGACGACGCTGGCCGGCGGCAACGCCGGGATCGATATCCTGAACGGTTCGGGCGGCACCTTCAGCTTCGGCACGAACACCGCGATCACCAGCCCGTCGGGCACCGCGTTCAACGTCGCGGACAGCACTGCGGCGATCACCTATAGCGGCAGCATCACCCAGGCGAACAACGCGGCCCTGGTCTCGATCCTCAACCATTCGGGCGGGACGATCACCTTCCAGACCGGCACGCTGAACGCCACCAACGGCACCGGCCTGCAGTTCGACAACGCCGACGCGACCTACAACTTCAACGGCACGACGACGCTGAACGGCGGCGATGCCGGGGTCGACATCCTGAACGGCTCGGGCGGCAGCTTCGGCTTCGGCGCGAACACGTCGATCACCAGCCCGACGGGCACGGCGTTCAATGTGTCGGGCAGCACCGCCGCGATCACCTATAGCGGCAGCATCACCCAGGCGAACAACGCGGCCCTGGTCTCGTTCCTCAACCATTCGGGCGGCACGGTCACCTTCCAGACCGGCACGCTGAGCGCCACCAACGGCACCGGCCTGCAGTTCGACAATGCCGACGCGACCTACAACTTCAACGGAACGACGACGCTGAACGGCGGCGATGCCGGGGTCGACATCCTGAACGGCTCGGGCGGCACCTTCGGCTTCGGCACGGGCACCACGATCACCAGCCCGACGGGCACGGCGTTCAACGTCTCGGGCAGCACCGCGGCGGTCACCTATAGCGGCAGCATCACCCAGGCGAACAACGCCGCGCTGGTCAACGTGCTCAACCATTCGGCCGGCACGCTGACCTTCCAGACCGGCACGCTGAGCGCCACCAACGGCACCGGCCTGCAGTTCGACAATGCCGACGGAACCTACAATTTCACCGGCGCCACTACGCTCAACGGCGGCGATGCCGGCATCGACATCGTCAACGGCTCGGCCGGCACCTTCGGCTTCGGCAGTGGAACGGCGATCACCCATGCCACGGCGGGCGACGCCTTCGTCCTCACCGGCAGCAACGCCAACCTGACTTATTCGGGCAGCATCGACGACAGCAACGGCTATGCCGTCCGCATCGACAATCACGCTGCCGGCACCGTGACCTTCGACGGCACCAGCACGATCACCTCGAGCGGCGCGAACGCGCTCGGCCTGAGCGTGACCAACAACGCTGGCGGCACGATCAACTTCAACGGCCAGACGACGCTATCCACCCAGGCCAACAATGCCGTCACGCTGACCGGGAACGCAGGCAGCACCGTCGCATTCAACGCGGCAGGCACCGGCCTCGGCATCACCACGACCAGCGGCACCGCCTTCACCTTCGCGAACGGCGGCACGATCAACGTGCTCGGCTCGAACAACACGATCACTACCGGTTCAGGCACGATCCTCGACATCAGCAACACTGCGGGCGTGACGTCGACGCTGAACCTGAATTTCGCGAACGCCAGCAACACGCTGGGCGTGAACGGTATCCTGGTCACCCGGACGGCGGGCACGCTCACCGGCAGCGTCACCATCAATAGCGGCGCGATCGCCGCGACCAGCCGCGGCATCGACGTCAGCGGCGGCACGCTGTCGCTCGACTATGCCGGCACCGTCGCCACCAGCGGCACGCTGGCGCGCTCGGTCGAGGTGACCAACATCACTGGCGGTGCCATCACCGTGTCGGGCAACCTCACCGACAATGCGCAGGGCATCAACATCGCCAACAATAGCGGCGGCTCGATCAACTTCTACGGCCAGAGCATCACGCTCAACACCGTGGCGAACGTCAATGCAGTGACGCTGGCCAGCAACACCGGTACGAATATCACCTTCTCGTCGACAGCAGGTGGCAACGGCGTTGACATCACGGCGTCGGGCACCGGCAACGGCATCGACTTCACCGGCGGCGGTACCTTGACCGTTTACAGCACCGGCAACTCGATCCAGACCGCTACCGGCCAGATCCTCAACCTGGTCAACGGCAATGTCGGCTCGCTCGGCCTGGTCTTCGACTCGCTGACCAGCACCGGCTCGACCAACGGCAGCGCGATCAACATCAGCAATGTCGACGGCACCGGCACGCTGAGCGCCACCACCGTCTCGATCGCCGGCACCACCGGCGCGACGGCGGACGGCATCTTCTACGGCGGCGGATCGACGATGAACGTCAATCTCGGCGCCGTGACGATCGCCAATACCGGCGACGAGGGCATCGAGATCAACGGTGCCGGCAACGGCACCTTCACCGCGGGCAGCGTGGCGATCAACGGCACCGCCGGCAACGGCGTGGAGATCAACGGCTCCGACAGCAGCGTCACCCTGTCGGGCGGCAATATCGGCGCCACCAACGATCCGGCCGGGATCGGCCTCTATGTGCTGAACGGCACCGGCGCGGTGAACATCGCTGCCTCGATCACCAAGACCACGAGCGGCAATGTCGTGCTCATCGACAACCATGAGACCAACGCGATCACCCTCTCGGGCAACATCAGCGCCACCGGCGGGTTCGATAGCGGCATCTCGGTGCAGAACGTCAATTCGGGCAGCGTTACCTTCTCCGGCACCACCAAGACGCTCACCACCGGGGCCAACGCCGCCGTCGATCTCGACAGCAACACCGGCAGTGCGATCAACTTCACCAATGGCGGCCTGGCGATCACCACCACCAGCGGCGCCGGCTTCACCGCCACCAATGGCGGCACCCTGACGGTTCAGGGCGCTGGCAACACGGTCCAGACCGGCACGGGCCAGATCCTGAATCTGGTCGGCGTCAACCTTGGTGCCGGCAACATGACGTTCGGCGCGCTGAGCAGCACCGGCTCGGTGGCGGGCACCGCGATCAACATCAGCAACCTCGACGGCAACACGCTGAACGGCGGCAACGTCACCATCGCCGGCACCACGGGCGCCACGGCGGACGGCATCTTCTACGGCGGCGGATCGACTACCAATGTCGGCTTCGGCACGGTGTCGATCGCCAATACTGGCGACGAGGGCATCGAGATCAACGGCGCCGGCAACGGCAACTTCACGGTGACCAGCGTGGCGATCAACGGCACCGCCGGCAACGGGGTTGAGATCAATGGGGCGACCAACAGCGTCACCCTGTCGGGCGGCAATATCGGCGGCACCGACGATCCTGCCGGCTTCGGCGTCTACGTCCTGAACGGCACCGGTGTGGTCAGCATCTCGTCGTCGATCACCAAGACCACCAATGGCAATGTCGTGTTCGTCGACAACCACGAGACGGGCAACGTCACCTTCTCGGGCGCCATCAGCGCCACCGGCAGCCTGAGCAACGGCATCGTCGTCCAGAACGTCAATTCGGGCACGATCAGCTTCACCGGCAACAAGACGCTCACCACGGGTGCAAACACTGCGGTGAATCTGCTCAACAACACCGGTGGCACGATCAGCTTCCTGAACGGCAATCTGGCGATCACCACTGCCGCGGGCACCGGCTTTACCGCCACGGGTGGCGGCACTGTCACGGTCGAAGGCACCGGCAACACGATCAGCTCGGGCAGTGGCACCGCACTCAACGTCGTCAATACCACGATCGGCACGAACGGGCTGCGTTTCCAAAGCATCTCGTCGAACGGCGCCGCCAGCGGCATCATCCTCAACAACACCGGCTCGTCGGGCGGCATCAACGTCACCGGCACCGGCGCGGCAGGCTCGGGCGGCACGATCCAGAACTCGGCCGGCGACGGCATCAGCCTGACCAGCACCGAGAATGTCCGCCTCGCCTACATGAACGTCACCAACAACCTGGGTGACGGCATCGGCGGCTCGAACGTCAACGGCTTCCTGATCGACAACATGCTGATCAGCGGCAATGGCAATGATGCCGGCACCGATGAATCGGGCATCAACATCAGCGAGCTGACCGGCACCGCCTCGGGCGGGGCGCGGCCGACCGGCATCTTCAACTCGACGATCCAGAACAACAACGAGTTCGAGGTGCAGATCACCAACTCGACCGGGACGCTGACCAACTTCCAGGTGGTCAACTCGACCTTCGCGTCGAACGGCGTCGGCATCAACGGCAACGGCACCAGCCCGCACGGCAACATCTTCAACTTCCTGGGCACCGGCACGTCGGCGATGGGGATAAGCGTCTCGGGCAGCAACTTCACCGGCAACTGGAATGCGACGACCCCGCCGGCCACGATCGTCGGCAGCGGCCTGTTCGCCGACAGCTCGGGCACCAGCATGACCGTGCAGGTGAGCAGCTCGTTCTTCACCAACACCAACAACGGCATCAACGTCTCGACCGGACCGGGCTCGACGACGCTGACCTACAATATCGACGGCAACACCTTCACCGGTACCCGCGCGACCGCGATCAACGACTTCCAGAACGGCAACGCGCCGTTCACGCGGACGGTCAATGGCCGGATCACCAACAACATCATCGGCAACAACGCCGTCACCAATTCGGGCTCGAATGTCGGCAACGGCATCAGCATCGGCAACGAAGGCGGCGTGAACGCCAACTATTTCATCAGCGGGAACACCATCCAGCAGATCCAGACGTCGCAGGGCATCGTGGTCAATGTCGGCCTGGTCGGCCAGGCCACCGGCAACCTGACGACCAATGTCACGATCACCAACAACACGATCCGCAACATCAACGGCAGCCGCGGGCTCGTGATCAACAACAACCAGAATACCGGTGGCTTCCCGACGGTGAATGTCAGCATCTCGGGCAACAGCTTCTCGGGCATCGCTGGCCAGGCGGGCAACGGCCAGTATCTGCGCCTCTCCGCCAGCGGTGGCGGCACGATCAACGTCACGCAGGGCCAGGCCACGGCAAGCGCCATCGCCAGCGAGCTCGACGACGCCAACGGGTTCAACGACACGACCAAGATCAGCATCGGCACCGGTACGTTCAACTATGGCCAGCCGGCGCCGACCCTGCCGCCGGCCTCGGTGCCGCTGCCCTGATAGCGAAAGGAGCGCGACGGCCGGCCCGTCGCGCTCCTTGTTCGCTGTCGTCGATGGGGAAGGGGGCTATTGCCGTCCGAACCGGGCGCGGTAGTCGGGCAGATCGAAGCTGAAGTCGTCGCGCTTCAGATAGTCGGCGTCGCTGAGCTTCCCCATGCCGTCATGCGCCTTGTACCAGGCGGCATAGTCCGGCAGCTCGGTGCTGAACTTCTTGTAATGGGTCGACCAGGTCCGCACCTGGACGCTCGGCTTGGGGCCATCGAGCCGGAAGGTGAGCAGCCGCATCCAGCCATCGCCCAGCGTGGCATTGGCCTTCTTCCAGCCCAGATCCTTCGCGACCTGCCAGCGGCCCTGATAATCGGCCATCATCTGGTGGACCTGATGCCCGGCCAGGTTGCGATCGACGCTATAGCCCTGGCCGCCGATATGGCCGCTCACCACCAGGAAGACCTGGTCGTTCTCGCTGATGAACTTGTCCCAGACCATCTGCGGGTTGTTGTCGCGGTGGTCGAGGATGCTCTGGTCGAGCGCGGGCGTGTCGGCGCGCGATCCGTCGCGGTCCAGATATTTGTGCGTGGTGACGATCGTCGGCACGCCCGGGAAGCGGTGGAGTACGCGCTTCGCCCAGGCGAGCGAGGCGTCGGGCGCGTCGAACTGCAGGCCGATATGGAGGAAGCGGCAATCGCCCGCGGTGAAGAGCTGCGCGCTGTCCGCACCGCCATCATGCGCATCGACATACCAGGGCTGTCCCTGGAAGAACTCGGACTGGCCGGAAAAGGCCGAGCGGAACCCGTCGAGCCCGCCCAGATGGCGCAGGCCGATCCTGAGCGAGTCGGTGCGCTCGGGCTGGGGCGGATGCGCGGGATCGGTCCATAGCGCGTCATAATCATGGTTGCCGGGCACCACCGAGAAGAGGAGCTTGCCCGTCAGGAGCTGGAAGCCCTTGATCGCCGCGGGAATCTCGAAGGTCCGCGTCTCCTTGCGCGGTCCCTCGGCCACTTCGGAACTCATCGCGTTGGGCATGCCTTTGAACCCGCGCAGTTCGTGCTCGCGGTCCATCCATTCCGAATAATGCTGCCACACGTCGCCGACATGGGTGGCGAAGACGATGTCGCCGCCCGCGCTCTTCGCATGCGCGGCGATCCAGTGCATCTGCTCGAGGAACAGATCGGTGCCGTCCACCGGATAGCCGGCCGATTTCTGGTGGCTGTAGTCGAGATAGTTCTGCGTGTCCGGGATCATCGCAATGGTGAATTCGCCGCAGCGTCCCTTGGCGGCGGCAGGCGTGGCGGCGAGCAGCGCCAATGCGAGGAGGCTCAGGTTGCGCTTCATTTGGGTCTCGCTGGCAAATGGTTGGCGGCAAGAAGCAATGCGGTGAGATCTCCGGCCTCAGCAGGTGTGAGCGTGCCCGGATCGTCCTGCGGCATCGACTGGCGTATCTTGGCGTAGAGGGCATCCGGACGGTCGCGCCATTTGGCCTGGAAGCGGGCGCCGATGAGCGACGGCCCGTCCTCCATCCCTTCGAAGGCGCGGCCGTGGCAGCTCGCACACTGCGCGGCATAGAGCGCGCGCCCGCTTTCCGGCGGCACGGCGGGCCTCGCCGGCGCCGCCATGCAAAGCGGCGCCGCCGCGCTCAGGAGCAACAGAGGCGCCGCGTGCCGCATCACTTCACCCGCTTGCGCGAGCCCTTTTCCTGCACCGGAAGCTGCTGCTGCGGATTGAGGACCGGCGGGATCGGCAGGTTGCCCGCCGCACGGGCGACCGCCAGCATCTCGGCCGTTCCCCCGGGCAGTGCCGGGAACTTGGCCACCGGCTGGCCGAAGCGGAAGGCCGAGGTCAGGTCGCCGAAGGTCTGGCGGCGCCAGTCGCTGATATTGGGCTCGCGCACGCCGGTGTGCCGCTCGAGGAACTGCAGGATCGAGGTGTGATCGAAACGCTCGCTGCACACCCAGCCGCCGGCGGTCCAGGGCGAGATGAGCAGGCATGGCACGCGGAAGCCGCCGCCGAGCGGCAGGCCGTCCACGAACTCGTGCACCGTGCCCGCGGGCGGCACCGGCGGGGGCACGTGATCGAACAGCCCGTCATTCTCGTCATAGTTGAGGATGAACAGCGTCTTCGCCCAGACATCGGGGTTTGCGGCGAGTTCGTTCAGCCGGCTGGCGATGAAGTTTGCGCCGGCCGCGGGGATCGAGTTCGACGGATGCTCGTTCGCATCGGCCGGGGGGAACATCCAGGAGACGGCGGGCAGGCGATCGTTGCGAACATCGTGCGCAAAGCGCTCTTCGTCCGCATCCGGGAAGCCGCGCAGGGCGAGCGGCGAGCCGGCCGGGGCTTGCGCAATGCGCGGGAAGCATCTGAACAGATTGTGCGAGCGCTTGCCCAGCTCGCCATATTGATAGACGCGCCAGTCGATACCGGCAGCCTCCAGCCGCTCGGCATAGGTCGTCCAGCGGAAACCCTCGGGCGGCATCTTGTTGCGGACGACCGGCCCGCCTGCCAGTGCGTCGGGATCGATCGTGCCGGTCATGTAGTAGAGCCGGTTCGGCCAGGTCGGCCCCATCACCGAGGAGTGATAGGCGTCGCAGATGGTGAAGGCCTCCGCCAGCGCATAGTGGAACGGGATGTCTTCGCGCTTGAAATAGCCCATCGTATAGGGGCCTTCGGGACCATCGGCCTCGCGGTGCGCCGGCAGCCAATTGTCCATCTTGCCGCCATTCCAGGCTGCGTGCTGGACCTTGCGGGCGTGGCTGGTCGAGGGCAGCTTCTGCGCCTTGGTCGTCGAGGTATCGACATGGAAGGGCAGCAGATAGCCGTCCGGATTCTCCGCATCGGGCTGGTGGAAGACGTTCCTGCCCGTGGACAGCATCAGTGCGTCGGGATCGTCGAAGCCGCGGACGCCGGAGAGCGTGCCGAAATAATGGTCGAACGAGCGGTTCTCCATCATCAGCATGACGACATGCTTGATGTCCTTGAGCGAGCCCGCCCGGTTCGGCATCTGAGCGAGCGCCTTCTGCAGGTTGGGCGGCAGCAAGCCTGCGGCTGCGGCGAGTGCGGCCAGCTGGGCGCCATCGGTGATCAGGCGGCGGCGAGTGAATTGGGGCGTATCGGCCATCGTAGGACTCCAGTTCAGAAGCGTGCGCGGATGCCGAACGTGCCGGTGCGGCCGTTCTGGACATAGATCGCGCTGTGGTTGGGGGTGCTGCTCGAGGTGGTGGCGAGCTCGCCGGGGACCATGACGTTGTAGGGCTGGGCCAGCAGGTTGTTGACCGAGAAATAGGCTTCCCAGTGCTTCACCAGCTTGATCCGGCCCGAGACGCTGAGATCGGTGCGGGCCTGGAACCAGCTCGGCGTGGTCGAGCGGTATTTGTCGTCGTTCCACAGCATGTTGACGTAGAGCCGGACCGGGCCCTTCTCGTACATCAGCGCCGCCGAGCCGATATTCTTGCCGACGCGGGTGATCGGCTCGCTCGGCTCGTTGTGCATGAAGCCGCCGCGGACCGACAGGCCGTCGAACGGCGCGGGCAGCCAGCTGAACGCATGCTGGAACGAGACCTCGATGCCCTTGATGCTAACCACGCCGAGCTGGCGGTAGGTGGTGTAGCTATAGTCGGCATAGGAGGGGTCCTCGGCATAGCCGCCGGCCGCCGCGCCCACTTCCGCCGCGGTCAGGCCCTCCTGCAGATCGGCCAGGCCGTCGATGCGGTTGTAATAGAAGCCCGCGGTGAGCAGGCCGACCGACTTGAAATAGTGCGAGAGGCGGACGGAGATGTTGTCCGACATCGCCGGGGTCAGGCCCGGATTGGGCACCGAGATCACCTTGTTGGCATCGTCGACGCTGGCGCTGCCGGCGATCGCGTTCAGTCCCGGGCGCAGGATGGTGCGGCTATAGCCGAGCTCGGCATCGGTACTGCGGCCCAAAGTGAGCTTGGCCGAGGCGCTGGGATAGAGCTTGAAATAGTCGCCGCGGATTTCCTGATAGCCGTTGGTCCGGAACTGATAGTCGACACAGGGAATGGTCGTGGCGATGCCGGTCGAGGCGGTGACCGCGCATTTCACGCCGTTGACCGTGGCGGCCTTAACTTCGGTGGCGGAGAGGGGCGACCAGCCCCAGCTGGTGTTGGCGGTCCATTCGGCGCGGAAGCCCGCGCGCAGCTTGAGCTTGCCGATCTTGGCCGTCGCCATGCCGTAGAGGGCCTTGATGTTCTCCTCGAACCGGGTGTTGTTCGAATAATTGGCTGCCGCGTAGTTCGCCGCCGACAGGGTGTGCGTCCACTGATCCGGATTGTTGACGTACAGCTGGTAGAGCTTGGCCATGTCGATCATCGGGATGTAGCTCGAGCCCGAGAGCGAGGTGACGCCGGCGTTGCTCTTGCTCCACGACGCGCGCTGATAGGGATTGATCACCGAGGCGAGGAAGTCGGCGTTCGAGAGCGGGCCGGTATAGGTGTAGAGATTGTCGCCCGAGGTATCGCCGAAGCGATAGACGGTGTCGGTGACCTTGAAGCCTGCCTTGAAGGTGATCGGCACCGCCCCGAACTGCGCGTCATAGCTCGCGTTCAGCCCGCCCGACTTCTCGTAGATGAAAGCATTGGCGCCGCTGGTGGTGCGCAGCTGCGGCGTGGCGGAGAGCGTGTAGGACGAGAGGGTGCTCCAGTCCGGGCCGCTCGTCTGACGGATGTCCCAATCGGTATAGGCAAGGCTGGAGCTGCCCTTCAGCGCCGAGAAGTTGCCGGTGGAAGTCACCGTAGGGATGAAGGACGTGACCTGATCCTGGTGCGGCGAGTTGTAATAGGACTTGGAGTCCGAATAGGCGAAATAGCCGTCGAGATGGGCGTTGCCGCGGTTCCATTCGAAGCTCGGCGCGATGATGTTGCCGTTGTTGACCTTGTACTGGCTCGTATCGGCGCTCTGGATGGTCTTGGCGGTCGCGGCGTTCAGCGTGGTGTAGTTGCCAAGGATGTCGCCGCTGACGCCATTGGTGCGGACGCCGGTGGTCAAGGTGACGTCGATGGTGTTCTGATAGACGTCGCCGCGGAAGAAGATGCCGAGCAGCGAGAGGGTCAGCCGGTCGTCTGCCTTGAAGTCGATCATCGCCGAGGCGGTGCGCCGCGTCGTCTGGCGGGCCGATTGCTCATATTCCATCGCGGTGAAGGCGAGCGGATCGGGGCTCTTCGCCGTCGGTGCGTAGCTGCGGCTCATCGTGATCTGCTCGCGCTCGATATAGCTGTTGTTGTAGCCGAGCGAGACCAACACCCCGAGGCGGCGGTCGAAGAAGCTGTTGGCGTAGAAGAGCGAGGCTTCGGGCAGGAAGCGCCTGCCGCCCCAGCCCTGGAGGTCGGGGCCACTATGCGTCTTGCTGTCCCACATATTCTCGTGGGTGAAGCCGCCGAACGACACCACCAGCGCCTGCTTCTTGCGATCATAGGCGTGCCTGGTGCGCAGATCGATGATGCCGGCCGGCGCATCCGCATTGTTGTCGGCGCTGACCGTCTTGTAGACCGTCACGGAATCGATCGCCGACATCGAGATCGATTCATAGCTGAAGATACGCGCGGCCGCGGCCGAATTGGCATAGCCCGCAGGCGCGTTGGCGTTGGCTGAGACCACGTCCATGCCGTTCAGCTGGGTGCGGGTATATTCTGCCGGCAGGCCGCGCAGAAAGGCGTAGAGCGAGGTGCCGTTGGTGCCGTCGACATCGACTCCCGGCATGTATTTCAGGAACTCGGCCGGATTGCCGCCGGCGATGTCGCCATAGGCTTCGGTGGAGAGCACATCGACGATGTTCATCGACTTGCGCTGCGCCATGATGTCCTGCGCATAATCCTCGCGCGCGCCGTTCACGACGATCTGGCTGCTCGGCTGCTCGCCGTCGGCACCGCTTTCGCGCAGGCTGAAATCGAGCTTCGCGGTCTTGCGCGCCAGCACGTGCACCACGGCTGCCTCGGTCGTGTAGCCGGTGAAATGGACAGTCACGGTAGCCGGGCCGGCGGGCACGCCGTTGAAGCGATAGGCGCCGGCATCGCCCGAGGTCGCGAAGCGGCGCTCTCCGTTGGAAGCGGTCAGATCGATGATCGCGGCGCGGAGATACTCGCCGCTCGCCGGGTTGATAACCTGGCCGGTGACAGTGCCGCGGCCGTTCACCTGCGCGGTCTGGCGGCCGGGAGCACGGCGCGAGCGCAGGGTGATGATATGGCCGTCATCGCCGACGATCTCGAGCGGCGTGCCGGCAATCAGGCGGCGCAGCGCCTGGCGCGCATCCATCGAACCCTTGATCGCCGGGGTGCGTACCCCGGCCAGGTCACGCGCCGCGGCGACGACCTGGACCTGCGCCTGGCGGGCTAGTTCGGGGATCGCCTTCACCGCCGCCTGGGCGGGGATGTCGAAGCTGCGGACCTGCGCGAAAGCGGGCGCCGCCACGAGCGACGCGATGACCGCAGCGGACGACAATATGGCGTTGCGGGCAAGCATGATCTTCAGCACCCTTGGGTGCGGCGGCCGCAGCACCCTTTGAGGCTGAGAGACCTGGCGGGAAAAGTTCCGCCATTCCGGCGGTAAATTTTTAGGGCCGGCCGGTACGGCGGCTGAGCACCAGCGTGTCGCCGCGCTGTTCGACCCGCGCGTCGAAGAGACCGGCCACGGCGCGGCTGAAGCCCGTGGGATCGCTCGCGGAGAACAGCCCGGCGACCGGCTCGCGGGCGAGCGCAGGATCGCTGATCTCGATACGGGTCCTGCTATAGCGGGCGAACTCGGCAGCGGCGTGCTCGAGCGGCTCGCCCTCGAATGCGATCTTGCCATCACGCCAGGCAAGCTCGCGCGAGACAAGGTCCGGCGCGACCAGTGCCGGGGCCGGCAGCCGCTCGATCAGCGCATCGGGCTGGAAGGTGAGCCGGCTGCCCGCGGGCAGCTCCAGCCGGGTTGGAGCGCCGGCAACCGAAGCGAGCGCGAGCTTGCCCTGGTCGGCGAGGATGTCGACCGGCTTCCCGTCGAGCTTGCGCACGCGGAAGGTCCCGCGCGTGGCGCGCAGGCGCTTGCCCGGCAGCTCGACGAAGAAGGGGCGGCGCGCATCGGCCAGGATGGTGAAGAACGCCTCGCCATAGAGCAGCTCGACCACGCGCTCGCTCGAGCTGTAGTGCACCTTCACGCTGGTCTGGGTGTTGAGCATCACGGTCGAGCCGTCGTCGAGCGTGACGAGGCGGACCTCGCCAAGGCCGGTGGTGATTGCGGCTGCGGGCAGGGCAATGCCCAGCGCCAGCACCGATGCCGCGATTGCCCCGCCGGTGCCGACCATCGCGAGCATCGAGCGGCGGCTGAGGCCGCGTCGCGGCTCGGATTCCGCGGGTACGGGCTCGGCGAACGCCCTCGGATCAAATTGCGGGCCGAGCGCGCGCGCGGATTCGCTCAGCATCGCATAGGCATCGGCGCGCAGCATCGCCCCGCGGCGCCGCGGATCGCCGTGCAGCCAGGATTCCAATGCCTGGGCTTCCTCTGCCGAGAGCGGCCCCCGATCGAGCCTGGCGATCCAGTCGGCGGCGGTCTCGTCAATGGATCGACTGGTTTCTCGCTCGGCCGTCAAAAGAGGCAATCTCCATTTCCCTTTCCCTAGAGGCTTTTGCCAGAGCTTTTCCGCCATGGCCAAACCAATCGATCAGGAAACGAAGCCCGCGCGAGATGTGTTTTTCAACCGTATTCTCCGAAATCGCCATGCGCGCGGATATCTCGCGCTGCGACAACCCCTCGACCCGGCGGAGCATGAACGCCTCCTGCATCTTGGCCGGCATCGCGCCGATCGCCAGGGCCAGCCGGCCCAGCTCGTCGCGGTCGATGGCGACCTGTTCTGGCGAGGGGCGGTCGTCGGCCAGGTCCAGCTCGCTGAGGTCCTCGACGGTGTGGATCGAGACGACGCGGGCGCGGCGGACATGGCGGGTGATCACCGAGCGGGCAACCTGGAACAGATAGGCGCGCGGATTGCGGATATCCTCGACCGTGTCGAGATCGGCGAGGATCGCGTAGGATTCCTGGATGATGTCGTCGACATCGAGGCCGAGCGGCTGGCGCCGGCCGAGCCAGCTGCGCAGCGCCGGCTCATGCGGCAGGACGTTGCGTAGGAACCATCGCGTCCGTTCGCGGTCGATCGCGTGCATCAGCCATCCCTGCAGGGTGCAACCCGAGACCTCGCCGATCAGCGAGTCGGCACCCCGTTAGGCGGCAAATGTGACAGTCTCTGTTCGCGCTACCTTCGGCGCATGCGGCATTTGACGGACGTCAATTCGGGATCGCCAGGGCCGGCGTAGATCGGGCGGGATACGAAGGATCCCGTCATGACGCGCCGCAGTCCACCCTTCGAACTGCTCATTTCGGGCTTCCAGCTATTGGAAGACGATCATGCCGTGCAGTGCAGCCTGTGCCACGAACTGGAGGGCGTTGCGGATCGGCTGCCGGCCCTGCCGTCGCCCGCCGAGGTGATGCGGCTGTGCAAGACGATCCAGCGCGTGACCGCCACGCATTTCGCCCGGGCCGAGCGCATCTTTGCCGGGTTGCCCCTGGCGCATCGGCCCGCGCCGGCATTCCTCTCGGCGCTGCACGAGATGCACCAGTTCGACCGGATGCATGGCGAGGACCTGGCGAGCGAACTGCGCCGCAGCGTCGAGACCGGGGCCGAGCGCGACGTGGGCAAGCTCTCCTACATGCTGCGCTGCTTCTTCGACGGCTGCCGCCGGGCGATCGTGCTCAAGGAAAGCGGGATCGAGATCGCCTGGCGCGGGCTCATGCCGGGTTGAGGATCGCTCGCAGGCTGGCTTCGCGCAGCACGGTGCAGCCGCGATCCCCCTTGGCGAAGGTCAGGATGCCCGCCGCCTTGAGTAGCGAGAGCTGGCGGCTGACCGTCTCGATCGTCAGCCCCAGATAATCCGCCATCTCGCCACGGCTTATCGGGATGGCGATGAGGGTGCCGCCGCTCGCCACGGGGCGGCCGGTACGCTCGACCAGGTCGAGCAGGAAACCGGCGATCCGCTCGCGGGCGTTGCGGCGGCCGAGCGCGAGCATCCGGGCGCGGGCGTCTCCGAGCGCCAGCAAGGTACGGCGCAGCAGCATGCGCTCCATGCGCGGATGCTGCTCCAGCGTGCGCTCGAATGCGGCGCGGGGATAGGTGCACAGGTCGGTCTCGCACAGGGCCGAGACGGTCAGTGTCGCGTCGTCCGCGAACAGCTCGCCGACAAAGTCGCCGGGGAAGAGCAGGCCGACGATCTGCTCGCGCCCGTCGCTGGTGGAGGCGGTGACCTTGAGCATGCCCTCGACCACGGTGGCGCAATGGTGGTTGCAGTCCCCGGCCCAGTTGAACACCTGGCCCGCCGGCAAGGTACGGCGCCGGCCGATCGCATGGAGCGCTGGGAGTTCGCCATCCGCCATCGCCGCGCAGAGCGAGCTGCCGCGTGCCTTGCAGGATTGACAGCGCGCGGGGGCGCAGCTGGCTGTGGTGTGGTCCTGGAGGAGCATGGCGGACGCTTTCGGCTGGAGGGCTAGACGGCGCTGCTGAAGCGATTGGTGCTCGCCACGCGCCAAGGATCGAAGGTTGCCGCGATGGTGCGGGCATAGGGCAGGGCGCCCTTGTCGAGCAGCAGCCGGGTGCCGGCCCAGGCGATCAGGCCCCGTGCCTCGAACGGCACCAGCCGGGTGCGGATCCCTTCGAGGTCCGACAGGCCGATGCATTCCGCTTCGCCGCGGCAGAGCAGGGCCTCGATGATCGCACCGCGGCGCCGATCGCCCGCGCTGCGCCTTATGCCTCGGGCGGTGCCGAACTGGCCGTTGCCCATGCGCAGGTGATAGCGGCCGGTGTTCTTCTCGTTCTGAAGCAGCGCGCCCGGGAAGGCGCTGATCGCGGAGGCCCCCAGGCCGATCAGCACCTCGGATCTGTCCTCGGTGAAGCCCTGGAAGTTGCGGCGCAGCGTCCTGCCGCGCGCGGCACGGGCGATCGTGTCGTGCGGCAGCGCGAAATGATCGAAGCCGATCGCGTCATAGCCGGCGCCGGTGAGCTTGCGATGCGCCTGCTGCGCCATGGCGAAGCGGACGGCGGGGCCGGGCAGGCGGGTTGAGTCGATCCGGCGCTGTCGGGGCAGCAAATGCGGGACATGCGCATAGCCGAACACAGCGAAGCGCTCGGGATGCATCGACAGGGCGATGCCCAGCGTCTCGTCGAGATCCTCGGAGAACTGGCCCGGCAGGCCGTACATCAGGTCGAAGTTGATCGATCGCACCCCCGCCACGCGGAGCCGGCCGGCGGTGCAGGCGATCTCCTCGGTCGGCTGGATGCGGCCGATCGCGCGCTGGATGTGCGGTGCGAAGGTCTGCACGCCCAAGCTGGCGCGGGTGACCTTGTTGCGCGCGAAGCACTCGGCCCATTCCCAGCCGAAGCCGCGCGGATCGAGCTCGACCGAGACGATGGCATCGGCGCAGGCGAAGGCGCTGCGCAGCCGTTGCATCAGTGCGTCGAACTGCGCGGGAGCAAGGGCATTTGGGCTGCCGCCGCCCCAGGCGATGCGCGCGATCCTGCCGCGGCCATCGAGCTTGCGGGCGACCAGGTCGATCTCCTCGCCCAGCCGCTGGACATAGGCGGTGACGCGCGCGGTGCGGTTGGCGGCGCTGGTGTTGCAGCCGCAATACCAGCAGATCTCATGGCAATAGGGGATGTGGAGGTAGAGCGAGACCGGCTCGTCCTCGCGCACCCGGGCCAGCGCGTGCTCCATGTCAGCGGGCCCGACATCGTCGCCGAACTCCGCTGCGGTGGGGAAGCTGGTGTAGCGGGGCACCGGCGTGGCGAGCAGCTCGGGATGATAGGTCCACATGGCAATTCCCTGCGGGCGCTGCGGCGCGGGGGCTTTGATGCCGGTCAAATCGCGGCTTGCGCTGCTGCAATGCGGCGCGGCGAACCGGCGCGCATCCCCTGGCGCGACAACACAGGAGGCAATGATGAAGACCCTGATCGCCCTGGCCGCCGCGAGCATGATGGCCGCGCTTCCCGCCGGCGCCCAGATGCGCGACGAAACCGGCATCAAGGCGGGCGACGTGCTCGTCCGGCTGCGCACCATCCTGGTGGCGCCCAACGAGAAATCGAACGGCATCCACCCGGCCTTCCAGGGCGAGAAGGTGAAGCTCGACAATGCCGTCATGCCCGAGATCGATGCGACCTACATGGTCACCGACACGATCGGCCTGGAGCTGATCGCCTCGACTACAAAGCATGATTTCTCGGGCGTCAGCGGCACCACCGGGTCGATCGGCAGGCTCGGCTCGACCTGGGTGCTGCCGCCGACGCTGACCGCGCAATATCACTTCAATCCGCGCGGCAAGCTGCGGCCCTATCTCGGCGCGGGCGTGAACTACACGATGTTCTGGGATGAGAAGGCGTCGGCCGGGCTGCAGGGCGCCGTGGGCAAGACCAGGGTGCGCATGTCCGACAGCTTCGGCTGGGCGGCGCAGGCGGGCATGGACGTCGACCTGACCCGCAAGGTCTTCCTCAACCTCGATGTGAAGTACATCGACATGCGCACCGATGTGCGGCTCGACACGGCCGCGATCGGCACGCAGCGCACGCTGGTGAAGGTCAATCCGCTGGTGTTCGGCCTGGGGCTCGGCGTGCGGCTCTAGATCTCGATGAAGCCGCGCCGCGCCGCGGTGATCACCGCATGGGTGCGGTCGGCGACGTCGAGCTTGGCGAAGATGTTCTTGAGGTGCGCCTTCACCGTGTCGGTGGAAAGCGACAGCCGCCAGGCGATCTGCTTGTTGGGATGGCCTTCGGCGACCAGCTTGAGGATGTCGGTCTCGCGCTCGCTCAGCCGGTCGTCGAAGGCATGGAGCGCGATCTCCTGCGCGACATCGGCGGCGATCGCGCGGCGCCCCTCATGGACGGCGCGGATCGTGTCGAGCAGGTCCTTGCGGATGCAGCTCTTGAGCAGATAGCCGGTCGCGCCCGCCTTGAGCGCGCGCAGCGCATGGGTGTCGCCGGGATAGGTGGTCAGCACGACGAACTGCGCCGCGGGGAATTCGCGGCGGATCACCTCGATCGTCTCGACCCCGTCCATGCCGGGCATCTGGATGTCCATCAGCGTCACGTCGGGCTGGAGCGCGCGATACTGCTCCACCGCCTCGGCACCGCCCTGCGCCTCGCCGACGATCTCCATGTCGGGCTGGCGCTCGACCACCGCGACGATGCCCTCGCGCAGCATCGGATGGTCGTCGACCACCATCACGCGGACGGTTCTCGTGCTCGTTATCACAGCTGCTTCACCCAATTCGGCCTCCCGTGACCAGAGCGCGCCACTTGCGGCGCCGTGTGTTCGAATAGGCGATCGTCGCGGGGACGATCAACGCGACTTCGGTGCCGCCGCCGGCCGGGCGCTGCACCACCAGCCGCGCCTGGATCTTGCCGGCGCGCTCCTGCATGCCGGGCAGGCCGAAATGGCCGTCGCGTCGGCCGTCGCGCACTATCTCCTCGGCGATGCCGACGCCGTCGTCGCGGAAGCGGACCGAGAAGCTCTCGGGGCGGAAGGCGATGCGGATGAGGATCTGCTTCGCCTGGGCGTGGCGCCAGATGTTGAACAGCGCCTCGTTGGCGATGCGTGCCACTTCGTCCCACACCAGCGGGTCTAGCGCCCGCGCCTCGCCTTCGCTGGCGACGTTGATCTGGGTGGCGGGCGAGAAGACCTGCTTGCGGGCGATCTCGAGGATCATGTGCTCGATATCGTCGGCGCCGCCGATCATCCGCAGGTCGCGCACCCGGTCGCGGCCCTCGGCCAGCACGTCGTCGGCGCGGTCGAGCGCTTCCTCCAGCGTGCGGCGGGCGGGGTTCTCGGGCGGAATGTCGTCGGCAACGAGCTGGAATCGCAGAACCAGCGCCTGAACCCCCTGGAGAAGCGTATCGTGCAATTCCCGCGCGATCCGCTCCCGCTCGGCGAGGCGCTCGCGCATGCGGACGCGCATCTGCGCCGCCATCGCACGCACCTTCACCTGGTAGAGCAGCAGGAACAGCGCTGCGATCGCCACCGCGCAGAGCAGGGCGAACCACGGGCTCTGCAGGAAGGTGGGCGGGATGGTGAGCTCCAGCACCGCCGGCCTCGGGTTCCACAGACCGTCATTGTTCGAGGCCATCACCCGGAAGCGGTACGTGCCCGGATCGAGATTGGTGTAGAAGGCCTGTCGCCGGGTGCCAGGATCGATCCAGCCCTTGTCGAAGCCTTCCAGCATGTAGCGGAAATGCACCCGGCTCGGCACCGAGAAGCTGAGGCCGGTATAGTCGATCGAGAGATTGGTCTTGCCCGCCGGAAGCGTGATCCGTTGCGGATCGACGAAGCGCTGGCCGTCGACGGTCAGCGCCCGGATCGCCACGGGCGGTACCGCGGCGTTGCGGACGAGGTGCGCGGGATCGATGCGCATCACGCTCTGGCGGGTGAGGAACCAGAGACGCCCGTCGCCGCCCGCATCGATCTGCAGCCCGTCGGCGCGCTGGGTACGGCTGGAGAGGCCGTCCTGCTCGTCGAACAGGTCGTGGCGGAGCGGCGCGGTGGGCTGGGCGAAGGCGCGGTCGAGATCGGCGGTGCGCAGCCGCAACAGGCCGGTATTGTTGACCATCCAGGTCTCGCCGGTGGCGGCCTGCACCACGCCGCGCACGCCGCGCAGCCAAGGATGATGGGCGATCGACAGCCGCTCGAACCGGCCGTTCCGCCAGCGCGCCAGCCCGTCACCGCCGGCGACCAGCAGGCCTTCGCGGCTGCCATAGACGCCGGTCAGGCCGGA
Source organism: Sphingomonas sp. Sphisp66 (assembly GCF_047324325.1). Classification (NCBI taxonomy): domain Bacteria; kingdom Pseudomonadati; phylum Pseudomonadota; class Alphaproteobacteria; order Sphingomonadales; family Sphingomonadaceae; genus Sphingomonas; species Sphingomonas sp. Sphisp66. The sequence goes on along the minus strand of NZ_CP168508.1, from coordinate 2,344,056 downwards.
GACGCCGATCTGCTCGTTGGTCCAGCCGCGGGCGATCGATCCGGTGACGCGGACAAGGGCCTTGCGATCGAGGATGATCACCGGATTGCCGTCGCCGTCGATCACGATGTCCTGCGGCCGGCCGGGCAGGGGGAGCCTTGGTTCATGCCAGCCATTGCCACGGCGGACGAGCACGCCGTGCTGGAAGCGCGCGACCCAGAGGCGTCCGAGCCGGTCCTCGGCGCACCCGAAGGTGGCGCCGGCGCCGGGCAGGCCGAGCGTCTCCACCACCCGGTCGCCGCGCAGCCGGACCATCTTCTCGGGCGTGCTCAGCCACACCGATCCATTGCCGCCGCGGCACAGCGCCTGGATTTCCGTGTAGCCGCTCGAGAAGAGCACGGGTTCCCGGCCGGGCAGGGCGCGGTAGAGCGAGGGGCCGCTCGCCAGCCAGACCGTGCCGCTGCTGTCCGCCGCGAGCAGATAGCCTTCCGCCGCGCCGCCCGACGGCGTGTCGATGCGGAAGAGGTTGGCCGGGCGGAACTGGTCGAGCCCCAGCTCGGTGCCGACCCAGATATTGCCCTCGCGGTCCTGGAGGAACGACACCGCCTGGTTCGAGGTGAGGCCGTTGCCGGTGCGATAGGTGGAGACCGCGCCCGGCAGGTCGTATCGATCCGCGGCGCGATCGACTTCGAAGATGCCGCTGGTGAAGCTCGAGCCCCAGAGATTGCCGTCGCGGTCGAACAGGATCGCCGTGCGGCGCACCCGACCGGAAAAGGGGTAGAGCACCGAACTGCGCGGCGTGTGCGCGCCGGCGGCATAATCGGGCAGCATGCGCGTGCCGTGCTCGTCGGCCAGCCACATATTGCCCTTGGGATCGAGCGCGAGATGGCCGCCGAAGCCGAGCTGCACCCCGGTCGGCTCGAAGCGTTTCCCGCCCCGGCGCCAGATGTAGAGCTGCTTGTCGGTGGCGATCCAGACCGAGCCGTCGCGGGCGGTGGCGAGGCTGGAGACATATTCCTTGTCCGGCACGCCCTGTGCTTCGCCGATCGTTTCCCAGCGGCCGCCGCGATAGCGCTTCAGTGCCTTGTGGGTGCGCCCGCCGACCGCCCAGATCGCGCCGTCCCGGTCTTCCCGCAGCTCGGTGAACTCGCCCGCGGCATCGGTCATGCCGGTGCGCACCATGCGTCCGCCGCGATAGACCTCGACCCCGCCGGCGCCGGCATAGGCGGCCCAGAGCTCGCCGGCGCGGGTGACGAGCACCGCGCTGACCGGGATCGCGCCGCGGGGATGGTCGGCGGCGGGCGGGACATATTCGAAGGTCACGCCGTCGAAGCGGTAGAGCCCGTTGCCGGTGCCGACCCAGATATAGCCGTCCGGTCCCTGGGCGAGCGCCTGGACCATGGCGGGGACGCCGTCCTTGCTGGTCCAGGTGGCGTGGAGATAGCGCGATATGCCCTGGCCGGGCGCGTCGGCGGTGGCCGTGCCGGTGCAGCACAGCGCGACGATCCCGGCGATGAGCAAGGCCAGTCGCAAGACGCTCCCTTTCTCACGCGACGCTTTGGAAAGCCGGGATGCTAGCACGAAAGCCCGGCGGAGCGTGAGGTACCCGAAAGAGTAGGCGCTGGCTACCGGCGCGGGATTTCCTTCGGCGCGGCGGCGTGGGACCCACATCGGACATCTGGCCGGAGGAAGAGCATGGACGAGCGTCTCGAGATCACGCGCCGCGCGTTCGGCATGGGCGCGGCGGCAGCGGCGGCGGTCGCGGCATTGCCCGTCTCCTTCCCGGCCATCGCTTCCCCCAATGCAGGAGACAGGATGATGGGCACCTTCAAGGTCGCGGACGGCACCGAGCTTTTCTACAAGGACTGGGGTCCCAGGGACGCGCAGGTGATCTGGTTCCACCATGGCTGGCCGCTCTCGGCGGACGACTGGGACAGCCAGATGATCTTCTTCCTCCACCAGGGCTACCGCGTGATCGCGCATGACCGCCGCGGGCATGGCCGCTCGACCCAGACCTATACGGGCAACGAGATGGACACCTATGCCGCAGATGTCGCGGCGCTGGTCGAGCATATCGACGTCAAGGGCGCCATCCATGTCGGCCACTCGACCGGCGGCGGCGAGGTCGCCCATTATGTCGCGCGGGCCAAGCCGGGCCGCGTCTCGAAGATGGTGCTGATCGGCGCGGTGCCGCCGGTCATGCTCAAGAGCGAGAAGAACCCGGGCGGCCTGCCGATCGAGGTGTTCGACGGCATCCGCGCCGGCGTGCTCGCCAATCGCGCGCAGCTCTACATCGATTTCCCGACCGGCCCCTTCTACGGCTACAACCGGCCGGGCGCGAAGATCAGCCAGGGCATCATCGACAACTGGTATCGCCAGGGCATGATGGGCGGGATCAAGGCCCATTACGACTGCATCAAGGCGTTCAGCGAGACCGACTTCACCGACGACCTGAAGAAGATCGAAGTGCCGTCGCTGGTGATGCACGGCGATGACGACCAGATCGTGCCCTATGCGGACTCGGCGCCGCTCTCGGCCAAGCTGCTGAAGAATGCCACGCTCAAGACCTACAAGGGCCTTCCGCACGGCATGGCGACCACGCATCCCGAAGTGATCAACCCGGACCTGCTCGCCTTCATCAAGGGCTGATCGTCGCACCCGAGTTCGGAGTATCGGATTGGCCCCCACGGTCATGCTCATCCATGGCGCTTGGCTGACCCCCAGCGCCTGGGACCGCTTCCGCCAGCGCTACGAGGCGGCGGGCATGACCGTGGTGGCGCCGGCCTGGCCCTGGCTCGACCGCCCGGTGGACGAGCTCCGCCGGGCGCCCGACCCGCGGCTGGCCAGGCTCGGCCTGCGCGAGATCACCGACCATTATGCCGCGCTGATCGCGGCGATGCCGCACCCGCCGATCCTGATCGGCCACAGCTTTGGCGGGCTGGTCGTCCAGCTGCTCGCCGATCGCGGGTTGGGCGCCGCGGCGGTGGCGATCGACCCGACGCCGCCGTTCGGGGTGCCCGTGCACCCGCTGGCGCTATGGTCCTCGCTCGGCGTGTTCACGGCCTTCAACGGCTGGAACCGCGTGCTGCGGATGCGCGCGGCGAGCTTCGCCACCGGCTTTGCCCAGACGCTGCCCGAGGCCGAGAAGCTCTATGCCTGGGAGAAGTTCATCGTGCCCACGCCCGGGCGGATATTCTTCCAGGCGGCGCTGGGCATCGGCAGCCGGGTGCGCTGGGACAATCCCGACCGGCCGCCGCTGATGCTGATCGCCGGCGCGCGCGATTGCACCGTGCCCGCGCCGATGGTGCGCGGCGCCTATCGCCGGCACCTGCGCTCGCCGGCCGTCACGGCGTTCCACGAATTTCCCGGCCGCTCGCACTGGCTGTGCAACGAGGATGGCTGGGAGGAAGTCGCCGACCGGGCGCTGTCCTGGGCGCGGACCGCGGCGGGGCGCTGATTTCCTATCCCGCGCGCCGTCGCGACTCGCCAAAGTACAGGAAGTACACGCCGGAAGCGGGTTTTCCCGGTCGGAAGGTCACAAAGTTCGCACCATTGGCGGCTTGCGAGATGCCGGCCGCGCAACAGGATTGCGCGAGGCCGATCCTATCTTTCCTACTGTGCAAAGAGCGGTCCGAAGACGCCTAAGCCCAGCAGGTGAAATCCTACATTGCAAGCGTGCCGCCCGTGACCCTGGGCTCCTGCTTTCGCAGGAGCACAAGGTCGGGGCTCAGGCGTATTCCGGCATGCCCTCCAGCAGCTTGTCGAGCGTGACCGGATAGTCGCGTACGCGGACGCCGGTGGCGTTGTAGATCGCATTGGCGACCGCCGCGCCGACTCCGCAGATGCCGAGTTCGCCCACGCCCTTGGCCTTCATCGGCGAGGTGGTGGGATCGGTCTCCTCGAGGAAGATCACTTCCTGGTGCGGGATGTCGGCATGGACCGGCACTTCGTACCCCGCCAGGTCGTGGTTGACGAAGAATCCGAAGCGCTTGTCGACCGCCAGCTCCTCCATCAGCGCCGCGCCGGCGCCCATGGTCATCGCCCCGATCACCTGGCTGCGCGCCGAGACCGGATTGAGGATACGGCCGGCCGCGCAGACCGCCAGCATGCGGCGAATGCGGATCTCGGCGGTGGCGATGTCGACGCCGACCTCGACGAAGTGCGCGCCGAAGGTCGATTGCTGGAACTTGCGACCCAGGTCGCCATATTCCATCACGTCCTCGGCGACGATCTCGCCGGACTTGGCGGCATCGGCGAGCGGCACGCTGCGCTTGCTCGCGCGGACCTTGCCGCCGGCGAACACCGTATCGGCCGAGTTGAAGCCGAGCTTCTGCGCCACCGCCTCGCGCAGCTTGACGCAGGCAGCGTAGACGCCCGCGGTCGCGCTGTTCGCGCCCCATTGCCCGCCCGAGCCGGCCGAGACCGGGAAGCTGGAATCGCCGAGCTTCACCTTCACCTTGTCGAGCGGCACGCCCATCATCTCGGCAGCGGTCTGCGCGACGATCGTGTAGGTGCCGGTGCCGATATCGGTCATGTCGGTCTCGACCGTGACCACGCCGTAGCTGTCGAGGCGAACGCGCGCGGCGGACTTCATGTTGATGTTGTTGCGGAAGGCCGCGGCCATGCCGATGCCGACCAGCCAGCGCCCGTCGCGCACCTGGCCCGGCCTGGCATTGCGCTTCGCCCAGCCGAACTTCTCCGCGCCGGTGCGCATGCACTCGACCAGCCGGCGCTGCGAGAAGGGGCGCTCCGGCTTTTCGGGATCGACCTGGGTGTCGTTGAGCGCACGGAACTCGATCGGATCGAGGCCGAGCTTCTCGGCCAGCTCGTCCATCGCGATCTCGAGCGCCATCATGCCCGGCGCCTCGCCCGGTGCACGCATCGCGTTCGCCTCGGGCAGGTTGAGCACGGCGAGCTTCTGGCCGATCAGGCGATTGGCTCCGGCATAGAGCAGCCGCGACTGGGCGACCGAATTCTCGCCGCCGCCACCGGGCAGGTCGCCGCACCATTCCTCATGCGCGATCGCGCTGATCCTGCCGTCGCGACCGGTGCCGATGCGGATGCGCTGGATCGTCGCGGGACGATGCGTGGTGTTGTTGAACATCAGCGGACGGGGCAGGGCGACCTTGACCGGCCGGCCCGCCGCCTTGGCGCCCAAAGCGGCCAGGATCGCATCGGCGCGGACGAACAGCTTGCCGCCGAAGCCGCCGCCGATGAAGGGGGAGATCAGCCGGACATTCTCCTTGGGGATGCCGAGCGTCTTGGCGACATCGCCCTGGCCCCAGGCGATCATCTGGTTGGCGGTCCAGAGCTGGAGCTTGTCGCCGTCCCAGGCCGCGATCGAGGCATGTGGCTCCATCATCGCATGCGCATGATCGGGCGTGGTGTATTTCTGGTCGAACTGCACCGGCGCGGCGGCGAAGGCGCCGTCGAAATCGCCGACCCTGGCATTGTTGCCGCCCGCCTTGACCGCGCTGTCCACCGAGGCGGCAAGATCATAGGCAGCCTTTTCGCGGGCATAGTCGACGCGGACCAAAGCGGCGGCGGCGCGCGCTTGCTCGAACGTCTCGGCGACCACCACGGCGACAGCCTGGTGGTAATGCTCGATGTCCGGACCGCCGAGCAGCTTGGCGGTGTTGAAGCTGCCCTTGACCAGCTTGCCGGCATTGTCGGCGGTGACGATCGCCAGCACGCCGGGCGCGGCCTTGGCATCGCGCAGGTCGATGCCGGTGATGCGGCCCTTGGCGATCGCCGAGCCGACGACATAGCCATAGGCGGGATTGGCCACCACGTCGCCATGCTCATAGGCATAGCGGGCGGTGCCGGTGGTCTTGAGCGGCCCCTCGATACGCGGCGTGGGCTTGCCGACGATCCTGCCCTGGTCGATCGGGTTGGTGCCGGCGGGTTCGGTGAACTTCATGGCTCAGGCCCTCGCTTCGGCAATGGCGGCGGCGAGCGTGCGCTCGGCCAGCACCAGCTTGAACTTGTTCTGCTCGGTCGGCTTCGCACCGGCAAAGGCGAGCGCGGCGGCGGCCTTTGCCCCCTGGGCCAGCGCGGCTTCGGCCGCCTCGACCCGCCAGGGCCTTGGTGCGACGCCGCCGAACGCGACGCGGCCGGTGCCGTCCTTCTGGAGGATCGCGCCTACCGAGACGAGCGCGAAGGCATAGGAGGCGCGGTCGCGGACCTTGTGGTAGATGTGGGTGCCGCCGATCGGCCTGGGCAAGGTCACCGCGGTGATCAGCTCGCCGGCTGCCAGGCTGTTCTCGACGTTCGGGGTGTCGCCGGGGAGCGTGTGGAACTCGGCGATCGGGATCGAGCGGGTGGTGCCGTCCGCACGCACCGTTTCCACCACCGCGTCGAGCGCGCGCATCGCCACCGCCATGTCGCTGGGATGGGTGGCGATGCAGGCGTCGCTGGTGCCGATCACGGCGAGGCTGCGGTTGATCCCGCCGATCGCCGCGCAGCCGCTGCCGGGCCTGCGCTTGTTGCACGGCTGGTTGGTGTCGTAGAAATAGGGGCAGCGGGTGCGCTGGAGCAGATTGCCCGCGGTCGTCGCCTTGTTGCGCAGCTGGCCCGAGGCGCCAGCGACCAGCGCACGGGAGAGCAGGGCGTAGTCCTTGCGGACGCGCCTGTCGGCGGCGAGATCGGTGTTGCGGACCAGCGCGCCGATGCGCAGCCCGCCCTCCGCCGTCGCCTCGATCCGGTCGAGCCCGAGATGGTTGACGTCGACCAGATGGGTCGGCGTCTCGATCTGCAGCTTCATCAGGTCGAGCAGATTGGTGCCGCCGGCGATGAAGCGGGCGCCCTGGGTGCTGCCGACGATCGCGGCGGCCTCGGCCGGGCTATGCGCCCGTTCGTAGCTGAACGCCTTCATGCCTTCCTCCGCGCGGCGACTTCGCCGATCGCCTCGATGATGTTCGAATAGGCGCCGCAGCGACAGATGTTGCCGCTCATCCGCTCGCGGATCTCGTCGGCGCTCATCGCCGGCTTGCCTGCGATGTCGCCGGTGACGTGGCTGGGGATGCCGGCGCGGATCTCGTCGAGCACCGCCACTGCCGAGCAGATCTGCCCCGGGGTGCAATAGCCGCACTGATAGCCGTCATGCTTGACGAAGGCGGCCTGCATCGGATGGAGCTTCTCGGGCGTGCCGAGGCCCTCGACGGTGGTGATGCTGTCGCCTTCGTGCATCACCGCCAGGCTGAGGCAGGAGTTGATCCGCCGGCCGTCGACGATCACCGTGCAGGCGCCGCACTGGCCATGGTCGCAGCCCTTCTTGGTGCCGCCGAGCAGCAGATGCTCGCGCAGCGCGTCGAGCAGGGTGGTGCGGGTGTCGAGCTCCAGCGCGTGCGGCTTGCCGTTCACCTTGAGGTTGACCTTCGCCAGCACCGGCGTGCCGGCACCGGCCGAGCCGGCCTGTTCAGGAGCCGCCTCTGCGACGGGGGCGGCCGTGGCCGCGACCGAGGCTGCGCCGCCGATCAAGACACCGCGCCGGGAAAGTTCGAAATCGCCTGGTCCGTGCATATCGGCATCTGCTCCTCATGACGCTGGTGCGTGTCCCGACTTCAACGTTCTAACGCGAACCGGGGGCCAGGCAAAGCGCGGCCTTGGCGGCCGGCTCCGGTCGAGGGAGAACGAGCGAGCCTGAGCAGATGTTGCCAGCATGCTGGAACAAGGGGATAAAGCCGCCAGATAAAAGGGGCCGTCCCCTCGGGAACAGCATGAAGCCGCCGCGCGGAATCAAGACCGATCACTACACCACCGCGGGGTTTCCGGCCGCAGATCGGCATGATCTGTGGTCCGCCCGGGGCTGGCCGAGCATTGCCTCGGTATTCGACTCGACGCCGATCGGCCCGTTCCACACCACTGCCGAGAATGTGCTGCTCGACGGTGTGCCTGTTTCCTATTCACACGGGACTGCCCGCCGGTTCGAGCGCACGCCGGAGCGCATCGCGGCGGACGGGATCGACGCGCTGGGGATCAGCGTGTTGCTCGAAGGCCGCACGCATGGCAGCGCGGCCGGCCTGCCGTTCGTCGCCGAGGCGGGGGAGGTGGTGCTGCTCGACCTTACCCAGGTCTCGTCGGTGGTGATCTCCGAGAACCGCTCGATCCAGTTCGCGGTGCCGCGCGATCGCGCCGAACTGGAGATCGGCCCGGTCGAGCCCTTGCACGGCCGGGTGATCGGCCGTGCGGCGGCGGCGCTGCTGCACGGCCATCTCGTCCAGCTGGCCGAGGGGATGAAATATATCCCCGAGACCGATGCTGCCCGGGTCGCCCGGACGCTGATCGACATGCTCGCCCTGGCGATCCGTGCGGAGGGGGAAGCGGCGCTGGGCGAAAGCGCGGTGCAGTCGCTGGCGCTGCGGGTGCGTGGCGAGATCCACCGCAATCTCGGCTCGCCGGGGCTGAACGCGGCGAGCCTGTGCCGCCGCTTCGCCATCTCGCGCTCGACGCTGCACCGGCTGTTCGAGGAGGAGGGCGGGATCCAGTCCTATATCCGCGCCACCCGGCTCGATGCAGCGCGTACGGCGCTGCTGACGCCGCCGCGGGCCGACCGGATCGGCGACATCGCCGAGCGGCTGGGGTTCAGCGATGCGGCGCATCTCAGCCGGCTGTTCCGCCAGCGCTTCGGCGAAAGCCCCAGCGACTGCCGGAAGCGGGCGCGGGATCGCGGCGAGGGGCAATGAAAAGGGCCGGGAGTTTGCTCCCGGCCCTTTCGATTACGAGGGTGGCGCGGATCAATTGCCGGCCAGTTCCTCCTCCAGGTCGAGATTGGTCTCGTCGAGCTGGATGATGATCGCGGTGTAGCCGATGCGCAGCAGCTCGCCGAGGCGGCTGACATTGTTGACCACCACCGCCGGGCGCTGGCTGTCCTGGCCGTTGCCGGCCGGGGCGATCAGGCCGAGCGCCAGGCCGACGGGCAGCTGGATCTCGCCATTCGCCGAGACGCTGCCGCCGGCCGGGCGGACGAAGGTGTCGATGAGGATCTGGCGCGCGTCGGCGGTGCCGCTGCCGATCACCGGCTGGTCGTTGACGATCAGCGTGCCGGTGTTGTTGGTGCGGATCTCGCCGAACACGCCGGTGACCGTGCCGCTCGGCGCCGTCACCGTGACAAGGCTTCCGTTGACCACCACGCTGATCGGGCGGGCCGAGGTGAGCGTGATCGTGGTCGGGCTGGTATAGCTGCCGGTGAGGGTGCCGTTGGTCTGGGCGGTGATGGCGCCGCCGGCGGTGACCGTCGCGCCGATCGCGCCGAGCTGCGACAGGATCGAGACGGCGCCGCCGCTGGTCACGGCCGAGGTGACTGCGCCGCTGGTGGTGGTCAGGCTGACCGCGCCGGCCGCGACGATCGGGCCGGTGATCGCGCCGCCGCTGGTCACCGCGACGCTGCCCTGCGACGTGATCGCGCGGCTGACGCTGCCGCCATAGCCGAGATTGACCGGGCCGCCGGCGATGAGCGAGCCGCTGCCCGAGCCGCCCGCGGTGATCGTCACCGAGCCGCCGGCGCGGATCGGGCCGCTCTCGTTGCCGGCCACCTGGGCGTTGACGTTGCCCAGCGTGTCGAGCGTGTTGGCGCTGAACTGCTGCGAGCCGCTGAGCACCGAGGTGAAGGTGCCGGCCAGCTTGACGGTCGCGGCGGTGAAGTCGTGGCCGGTCACGGTCATCGCGCCGAGGCGGATGGCGTCGGTACCTGCGTTGCCCAGGGTCACGTCGCCGCTGTTCGCGGTGAGGCCATTGCCGGCGGTGAAGGTGACGTTCTGCTGGGCGTTGGTGGTGCCGACCAGGGCTGGGGCGATCGAGATCGCACCGCCCGCGCCGCCGGGCAGGCTGGTGTTGAAGGTCGTCGCGGCCTGGGTCAGGCGCACCGCGGCGTTGGCACCACCGGTGAAGCCCAGGCTGTTGGCGGCATAGGTGGTGCCGTTGAGGACGGTGGTGCCCGCGTTGATCGCGGTGGCGCCGAGGCGGCGGAGCGCGCCGGCATTGCCGAGCGCCACCGTGCCGGTGCCGGCATCGAGCGTCAGGCCTGCGCCGCCTGCGACCGCTGCGTCGACCGCGCCGAGCGCGATCGCGCCGTTGCCGGTGGTCACGCTGCTGGTGCCGGCCAGGCTGGTCGCCCCGGTGACGGTGAAGGCGCCGCCATTGGTGGTATAGGCGCCGCCCAGGCTGGTCGCGCCGGTGTAGCGTTGCTCCCCATTGGTGGAGACGCCAAGGGTTGCGATGTTTGCGCCGGTGACGGAAAGGCTCGCGACCGACACGGTGCCGAGCGAGGTATTCCCCGTACCGCTGTTGACGCTGAAGCTTGCACTGCCGGTCACCGCGCCGAGGGCGACGTTGCCGCCGGTGGTCGCCACCGAGGTCGCGCCGGCCAGCGTGGTGCTGCCGGTCACCGAGAAGCTGGCGGCGCCATAGCTGCCGTTCAGCACGGTCACGCCGGTATAGCTCTGCGCGCCGCTGGTCGAGGCGCCGGCGGTGGTGATCGACGCGCCGGTGGCGGAGAGCGCGGTGAGGCCGGTCACGGCGCCGAGGGTGACGTTGCCGCCCGCCTCGATCGCCAGCGCCTGGGCGCCGGTTACCGTGCCGAAGCCGACATTGCCTCCGGCCACGACGCTGGTGTCCTCGGCCAGGTCGGTCGTGCCGTTGACGGTGGCGTCGCCGCCTGCGCTGTGCAGGCCGGCCAGGCTGGTCGCGCCGGTATAGGTCTGCGAGCCGCTGGTCACCGCGCCATAGTTGTTCACCGCCCGGCCGGTGAGCGACAGATCGGTCACGCCGGTCACCGAGCGGACCAGGACGGTGCCGTCGCTGCCGGCGTTGACGGTGAAGCTGCTGTTGCCGTCGCCGACGACCGAGCCCAGCCCGACGGCGAGGGTGCTGGCAGTGGTCAGGGTCGTCGATCCGGTGAGGATCGTGTCGCCGAACACGCCGAAGCTGGTGGCGCTGTAGGTGCCGCGCAGCAGCGTCTGGCCGAAATAATATTGGGCGCCGGCCGTGGTGGCGCCGGCGGTGGTGATGGTCGAGCCGGTGACGGTGAGCCCGGCGATCCCGTTGACGAAGCCCAGCGTCACATTGCCGCTGCCGGAATCGACGTTCAGCCCGGCATTCGGGCCGTTGATACTGCGGAAGCTCGCGTCGCCGCCCTGGGTCGCCACGTTGACGATGCCGCCGGCGCCGAGGGTGGTGGCGCCGGTGACGGTGAAGGCGCCGCCATTGGTGTTGTAGCTGCCGCGCAGCAGCGTCGCACCCGTATAGCTCTGCGCACCCGCGGTGGTCGCGCCGTTGGTAAGGATGCCGCGGCCGGTCACCGAGAGCGCGGCGAGGCCGTTGACCGCGCCCAGCGTGACCGTGCCGGTGCCGGCATCGACGGTGAGCGCACGGGTGCCGCCGACCACGCCGAAGGTCGCATTGGCGTTCGCGGTGGTGACGCTGCTGTCGCCGGCGAGCGTGGTCGTGCCGTTGACGGTGAAGGTGCCGCCGGCAGCATAGGCGCCGTTGAGCAGCAGCGTGCCACCATAGGTCTGCGCGCCGCTGGTGGTGACGCCCGCGGTGGTGAGGAGGGCGCCGCTGGCGGTCAGCGAACCGAGATTGGTTGCCGCGCCCAGCGTCACGCTGCCCGGGCCGGCGACAATCGCCAGCGCGTTGCCTGCGCCGGCGATCGTGCCGAGGCCGATAGTGCCGCCGGTGGTGGCGACCGAGGTCGCACCGGCCAGCGTCGCCGTGCCGGTGACGGTGAAGCCCGCGCCACTGGTCGCATAGCTGCCAGCGAGCGTCGTCGCGCCAGTGTAGCTCTGGGCGCCACTGGTCGAGGCGCCCGAGGTGGCGATCGTCGCGCCGGTCGCGGAGAGCGAGGCGATGCCGCTGACCGCGCCGAGGGTGACGTTGCCGGTGCCGGCATTGACGGTGAGGGCGCCCGCACCGCCGACGGTGCCGAGGCTCGCATTGCCGCCCGCGGTGGCGATGCTCACCGCGTTGACCGTGGTCGAGGCGCCGTTGACGGTGAAGGCGCCGCCATTGGTGCTGTACGCGCCGTCGAGGCTGGTCGCGCCGGTGTAGCTCTGCGCGCCATTGGTCGCGGCGCCGCCCGTCGCGATCGTTCCGCCGGTGACCGCAAGCGCGGCGAGGCCGTTGACTGCGCCCAGCGTGACGGCGTTCCCGCCTGCGTCGATCGCCAGCGCGCCTGTGCCGCCGATGCTGCCGAAGCTGGCATTGCCGCCCGTGGTCACGCCGGTGTTGCCGGCGACGATGGTGCCGTCGGCCACGGCGAAGCTGCCGCCCGAGACGTAGATGCCGTCCAGCGTCGTCGCGCCGGTGTAGCTCTGGCTACCCGTGCTGGTGACGCCGTGGGTGCGGATCGTGTCGCCGATGATGGTGAGAGAGCCGAGGTTCGACGTGCCGAGCGTCACATTGCCCGTGCCGGCATCGATGCCGAGATCGCTGGTGCCCGAGGCGCCGCCAAACAGGCTGACCGCACCGCCCGCCGTGGCGATGTCGGTAAGGGCGGCCAGCTGGGCCGCGCCGTTGACCGTGAAGGCGCCACCGCTGGTGCTGTAGCTGCCGGCCAGCAGGACCGTGCCGGTGTAGTTCTGCGTGCCGTCGGTGGAAACGCCCGCGGTGGCGATGGTCGCGCCGGTCGCGTCGAGCGAGGCGAGGCCCGAGGCCGCGCCCAGCGTCACCGCGCCGCTGCCCGCATCGAGGCTCAGGCCATTGCCGCCGCCGGCGACGGTGCCCAGCGTCGCGCTGCCGCCGTCGGTGACGATGCCGGTCGTGCCGGTCAGGGCCGAGGCACCCTGGACGGTGAAGCTGCCGCCATCCGTGACGTAGCTGCCGCCGAGCGAGATGGCGCCGACATAGCTCTGGTTGCCGCTGGTCGAGACGCCCGCGGTCGAGATGGTCGCGCCGGTCACCGAGAGGCCGGTGAGGCCGTTCACTGCGCCGAACGCGATCGCGCCGGTGCCAACATCCGCCGCCAGACCATATGCGCCGCCCAGCGTGCCGAAGCTGGCATTGCCGCCACTCGTGATCACGCTGCTGTCGCCGGCGAGCGTCGTCGCCCCGGTGACGCCGAACGCCGCACCGTTGGTGCTGTAGGCGCCGTTCAGCACGGTGTTGCCGGTGTAGTTCTGCGCGCCGCTGGTCGAGGCGCCCGCCGTGACGATCTCGTCCGCGCTGATCGTGATCGAGGCGAGGCCCGTCGCCTGGCCGAGGCTGACGTCGCGGTTGCCGGCCGAGGCGCTGAACGCATGGGCGCCGGTGAGGCTCGCGATGCCGATATCGCCGTCGGTCATGGTGATCGAGGTGTCGCCGGCCAGCGTCGCCTGGCCCGAGACGGTGAACCAGTCGCCGGCGTAATAGGCGCCGTTCAGCGTCGTCGCGCCGTCATATTGCTGCGACCCGACCGTGTAGACCTGTGCGGCGACGATGCTCGTCCCGGTCACGGACAGGCTGTTCAGCACCGACTGGCCGAGCGAGACGGTGGTGCCGGTCAGCGTCAGATTATAGGGCGAGAGGACCGAGCCGAGGTTCAGCGCGCCGCCGGCGAGGAGCGTCGTGTCGCCGGTCAGCACCATGCCGCCGGCGATGTTCATGTCGCCGCTGGCGATGATGCTGGTGCCGAGGTTCGTGCCCGCCGCGCCTGCACCGAAGGTCAGGTCGTTGAGCCGGAGCGTGCCGGAGATGTCGAGGATGCGCAGCGCGTCGAGCGTGACGCTCTCGTTATAGGTGCCGCCGGCGATATGGACGGTGCCGCCCGAGACGACCGCGTTCAGGCCGCCCTGGAGGTCGAGCAGGGTGCGCTGGCTGCCCTGCGCGCCCGCCACGCCGCTGGTGGCGACATAGGCGCGGGTGCGGTTCGCGGCGCTATAGCCCTGGTTGTAGACGGCCATGCCGCCATTCGCCGCGGACAGCGCCAGCAGGCGGGCCTGCTCGCTGAGCGGCGTGTTCGCGCCGAGCGACCCGGCCGAGGCAGTGATCGTCGTGCCGTTCCAGATGCCGTTCAGCCAGGTGATGATGCCCCATTCATTGCCGAAGCTGCCTTCGCTGTTGCCGGCGATGGTGAGGTTCGAGCCGTCGGTATACTGGACCGAGATCGCGCTCTTGGTGTTGTCGATCAGGTTGTTGGTCAGCGACGCGTTGACGTTGCGGCCGTCGATCAGGATGCCGTTGCGCACGCCGGTGATGGTGTTGCCGGTGACGGTGACGTTGTCGGCGCCGTTGGCGACGACCACGCCGCGGGTGATCGTCGGCCAGGCATAGGTGACATAGCTCTGGTCGGCCGGGCCGAAGATCTCGAAGCCCGAGACGGTGACGCCGTCGCCGGTGATCGTGATGCCGTTGTCGCCGTCATGGCTGGCGTCGATCTTCGCGCCGGCGCTGCCGAGCAGCGAGACGCCGTTGGTGCCGATCACGGTGCCCGAGGCATAGGTGCCGGCGGCGACGTTGATCGTGCCGTTCGCCCGCACGTCACGCGCGGCGGCGGCGATGCTCAGGCCGTCGACCACGGTGAACTGGTTGGTGCCGGCGCTGACCGCCCAGCCTTCGATCGAGCTGCTCGCCGGGGTGGCGAGCGACAGCGCATAGCCGGTCGCGTCGCTCAGGCTGGTGCGGAAGAAGGTGAACTGGTTGCCGTCCGCGCGGAAGGCGGTGTTGCGGACGATATGGTCGAAGCCCGTGATGCTCAGCGTGCCGACATCGTTGATGGCCGAGCTGTCCTGCAGATACAGGCCATTGGCCTCGCCGAAGAGGTTGTTGCCCTCGATCGTGATGCCGGTGAGCTGCTGGTTGCTGCCGGTCGGGCCATTGGCCTGATAGAGCGCCAGGCCGCCCCAGGCATTGCCCGAAGTGGTGGTGTTGCGGACCAGCACATTGGCGCTGTCGGTGATCGAGATGCCGTTGCCGGCGAGCGCGCCGGTGACGTTGACGTTGTCGATCGTCGCGCCGATCACCGAATTCAGGTCGAGCCCGGTCTTGCGCGAGCCGCTGATCGAGACGTCGCGGATCGCGAAATCGTCGATCCGGGCGTTGCCATTGGTATCGCCCGCGCCGACCTCGACCTTGATGCCATAGGTCGAGCTGCTGACTGCGTTCGGGGCGAGCAGCGAGAAGCCGCTCAGCGAGACATTGTCGGCATGGACGCGCATGCCATAGACGCTCAAGCCCGAGGCATCGAGGATCGTGCCGCTCTCGCTGGCGCCGACCAGCGACAGGCTCTTGTCGATCATCAGCGTGCCGGCGAGCATGTAGGTGCCGTTGGCGATGTTGATCGTGCCGCCGCTGCGCGCGTCGCGCACCGCGGAGTCGATACCCAGGCCCTGGACCACGGTGAAGACGTTGCTGTAGCCGGTGCCGGTATAGCCCTCGATCGAGCCGGTGCTCGCCGCGCCCAGGCCCAGCGCCCAGCCGGTGGCGTCGGCCAGGTCGGTGCGGAAATAGGTGAACTGGCCGCCATTGCTGCGATGGCCGGTGTTGCGGACGGCGTAGTTGTAGCCGGTCAGGTTGAGCTGGCCGAAGCCCTGTATCGTCGATTCCAGCTGGGCGAACAGGCCGTTCGCTTCCTCGAAATCATTCTGCGCGGCGTCGATGTTGATGTTCGTCGTCTGGCCGTCATAGCCGCCAGCGCGGTTGGTCTGGTAGAGCGCGACGCCGCCCCAGTTGTTGTTCAGCGTATGCACGCCGTTCAGCGTCACGTTCGCGCTGTCGGTGATCTGGACGCCGGCGCCTTCGGTGCCCTGGCCGTCTGCGGTGAAGTTGGTGAGGGTGACGCCCACGGCGCCGTTGATGTCGAGCTCGGCGCGGCGCGAGCCCTTCACCGTCACCTCGCTGATCGTGACGTTGCTGATCCGCTGCGAGGGCGCATAGGTGAGCGGGTCCGGCTGGACCTTGATGCCGTAATTGCCGCCCGAGAGCTGGCTGCCGAGCAGGGTGAAGTTGCTGAGCGTCGTGTTGTCGGCCGCGACCAGGATCGTGCCGAGTCCGCCGCCATTGTTGACCGTGCGGCCGTCGAGGATCGTGCCGGCCTGCGACTGGCCGACCAGCGCGATGCCGCGGTCGATCTTGAGCTGCGAGCCGAGCACATAGGTGCCGTCGAGGATGCGCACCGTGTCGCCATTCTGGGCGCGCGCGACCGAGGCGTCGATCGTGCTGGTGATGCGGATGTCGGGATCGCCGCCCGCCGTGATGGTGGCGCGGGCATTGGTCGAGCTGCCTTCATAGGCGAGCACGCCGCCGCGCAGGAAGCTGTTGCCGTTGTTACGGAACACATCGTCCCAGGCGAAGACGCTGCTGAGCAGGCCGACGGTGCGCACCGGGATGTCGACGTCGAAGCTGTTGCCGGTCACCGTCACTGCGCCGGCATAGAGCTGCTGCCACGGCGTGTTGGGCATGTAACCCTGGATCTGGAAGCCGCGCATGCCGGTGAGGCTGCTGCTCAGATAGTTGTTCGCGAAGATCCGGTTCGAGGCGTCGGTGGTGCGGCCGGCGCCGCCCGCGACGACCACCATGGCGCTGGCATAGGTGCCACCCAGGAACTTGTTGCCGGTGATCGTGAAGCTCTCGAGCCGGGTGCGCGCCGGATCGTTGAAGTCGTCGATATAGAGGTTGGCGGCGGTCTCGTTGCCGCTGTTGTCGATCACCGAGTTGCGCAGGGTGAAGGCGTTGCCGATCACCTCGACGGTCTTGTTGTCGCCGGCGGCTGCGGGCTTGAAGCCCAGGCCCTCGATGGTGACGCCGTTGCCCGAGACGAAGTGCTGCGCGCCGAAGCCGGCCTGGTAGCGCGACGTGATGAACGCCGCGACGTCGTCGGCATCGGTGATCGCGTTGCCGGCGGCATCGACGCCGCGCAGGGTGATGTTGTCCTTGTAGAGGTACAGGCCGAAGCTCTGCGCGCCGGCATCGCCATAATAGCCGACGCCGGTGACGCCCTCGAGATAGTCGCCCGGACGGACGGTGACGACCGCGCCCGACGCGGCCTCGTTGACCGCACCCTGGATGTTGCGGCTGAGGCTGTGATAGCCGGTCGCCGAAGTGTTGGCCCAGGCGCCGGCGCCGGCCAGCGTGTTGGCGGCGAGCAGGTCGGAGAAGCTGGCGGCGGTCATCGCCGCGTCGCGGATGTAGAGGCCGCCGGCGGTATAGTCGACGCCGGCCATGTCGATCACGTTGCCGGTGACGCTGGTATTGGTGCCGCGGGCGCGCAGCATGTTGCCGAAGCCGCCGGTGGTGCTGGCGAAGCGGTTGCCGGCGATCGTCGCGCCGACCGCGTCGATCGTCACGCCGCTGTTGAGGCCGCTGTTTCCGGTCACCTGGTTGTTGGTGAACACCACGTTCGAGGTGTTGCCGCCGCCCGCGCCGCCGCCGATCGCGACCAGCTGGCGCGAGACGTTGGGCGTGGTGAACTGCTGGCTCGACGGGGCAGAGGAGGGCGCCGCGCCGACAAAGGTCTGGCCGTTGAAGATGTTGCCGTCGATCGTCAGGTTGCTGACGGTCGCGCTGTACTCGGAGACCAGGCCGAGATCGCCGTTCGCGGTGATCGTGTTGCCGCGGATCGTGGTGCCGCTGTTGTTGCCCTGCAGGTAGAGCGCGGCATTCTCGATGCCCGGATTGCCATTGTCGATGCCGAGGATGGTGAAGCCGTCGATGGTGACATTGTTGGCGTTCGAGACGGTTGCCGCGCCCAGCGCGCCGAGGCCGGCCACACCCTGGATCGTGGTCAGGTCGCGGCCATTGGTCCCGGTGAGGGTGATGCCCGACTTGTTGATCAGGACATTCTCGACATAGGTGCCGGCGCCGACGCTGATGGTCGCGCCCGCCCGGGCATCGCGCAGCGCGGCGCCGATGGTTAGGCCGGCGACCACGGTGAAGTCGTTGCTGAAGGTGGTGCCGGTATAGCCTTCGATCGAGCTTGTCGTCGGTGCGCCCAGCGCCAGCGCGAAGCCGGTCGCCTTGGTCAGGTCGGTCTGGAACCAGGTGAACTGGCTGGCATCGGGGCGCGAGCCGGTGTTGCGGATCGCATAGTTGAACCCGGTGAGGTTCAGCTGGCCGAAGCCCTGGGTGGTCGAGGTCAGCTGGGTGAACAGCCCGTTCGCTTCGTCGAACTGGTTCTGGCCGGCGTCGATGTTGATGTTGGTGGTCTGGGCGTTGTAGCCGCTCGCGCTGTTGTTCTGGTAGAGCGCGACGCCGCCCCAATTGTTGTTCAGCGTGTGGACGCCGCTGAGCGTCACGTTCGAACTGTCGGTGATCTGGATGCCGGCACCGTCGGTGCCCTGGCCATCGGCGGTGAAGTTGGTGATGGTCGCGCCCACCACGCCGTTCAGGTCGAGCTCGGCGCGGCGCGAGCCGCTGACCGTGACGTTGCTCACCGCGAAGTTGTTGAGCCGCTCGCCGGTGCCGCCCGCGGTGTTGACGTGGCCGTTCGGGTTCGGGGCGACCTTGATGCCGTAATTGCCGCCGGCGAGCTGGCTGCCGAGCAGCGTGAAGTTACTGAGCGAGACATTGTCGGCGATCACCGAGATGGTGCCGAGGCCGTTGGCCGAGACCGCGCGGCCGTCGATCACCACGCCCGCCTGCGACTGGCCGATGATGCTCAGGCCATGGTTTATGACGAGCTGGGCCGAGCCGAGGCTGTAGTTGCCGTCGGCGACATAGACGGTGCCGCCGGTGACGACGGCGTTGACGCCCGCCTGGAGCGTCGCGAGCTTGCCGAGCGGGCTGCCCTGGTTGGAGTTGCTGCCGGCGGGACCGACATAGACGGCGGTGCGGTTGAGCGCCGACCAGCCTTGGTTCTGGACTTCCATCCCGCCATTGGCGGCACGCAGCGCGAGCAGGCGCTGCTGCTCGGCAAGCGGGGTGTTGGCGCCCAGCGATCCGGCCGCGGGCAGGATGGTGACGCCGTCCGCCTGCAGGATGCCGTTCAGGTAGAGGTTGATGCCCCATTCATTGCCATAGGTGCCGCCGTGATTACCCGTCATCACGACGTTCGATCCGTCGGTATACTGGACCGAGATCGCCGACTTGGTGTTGTCGATCCTGTTGTTCAGCAAATAGACGTTCGCGTTCCGCCCATCGACGATGATGCCGGTGCGGATGTCGTGGATGTTGTTGTTCAGCAGCTGGACGGTGTCGGCATAGCGATTGACGAAGATGCCGCGCGAATTGGTGCTGCCCCAGGCGAAGCTGGTATAGCCGCTGGTCGCCGGGCCCGCGATCTCCAGGTTCTGGACGGTGACGTAGTCGCCCCAGATGTCGATCGCGTTCTCGATGCCCGGCGTCCAGCCGATCCTGGCGACGCCCTGGCCGTCGATCCGCACGTCGCTCGCATCGACGCGCACGCCCGACCGGTAGGTGCCGGCGCCGAGCCGCAGCGTGGTGCCGAAGCCGGTGGTGCCGATCACGCCCAGCGCGTCGTTGATGTAGTTGCCGAGGCCGCTGGTGTCGGTGCCGTTGTTGCTCAGGTTGAGGTTCAGCGCAGTGGCCGTGCTGACCTTGCCGGCGCCGTAGATGTGCGGGGCGGTGATGTTGACCGTGCCCGAGGCGGCGCTGAGATTGCCCGAGATGTTCACGCCCTGATCGGAACTGATCAGGATGTTGCGGCTGATGCTGTTGCGGTCGTTGGCCGCGATCGTGCCGCGCAGATTGGCGCTGCCGCCCACCGCCTCGAGCACGACCACGCCATTGTCGAGCGTGGCGGAATCCACGCTGAGCGTGCCGGTGTTGACCAGATTGTCGATCAGCCCGCCTGCCGTCCTGGCGGACATCTGGATGCGGCCGCCCTCGGCGAAGACCTGGCCGTTGTTCTGGACGAGCGCGCTGCTGGCGGGCACGCCGATCTGGAGCAGGCCGTCGCCGGCAAGGTCGAGCGTGAAGGCGTTGCCGGCGCCCAGCTGCACCCGGCCCGCGGTGGCGGTGATCACGCCGCTGTTGCGCACCGTCGGCGCGACGAAGGCGGCGAGGCCGAGATTGCCGGCCGAGATGTTGATGTTGCCGTTGACGACGATCTCGCCGCCGGTGTTCGCCCCGGTGATCTCCAGCGTGCCGGCGCCCGACATGAAGGCGGCCTGGTCGATGTCGCCGGTCGAGGCGATCAGGCCGCCCACGTCGACATTGGCGGTGCCCGAGAACAGCACGCCATTGGGGTTGAGGATCGCGATCCGGCCATTGGCGTTGAGCTGGCCGGCGATCTCCGACGGCGCGGCGCCGCTGATCACGCGGTTGACGGTGATCGAGGTCACCGAGGGCTGGACGAAGGTGACGCTCGCGCCCGATCCGATGTCGAACGTGTTCCAGTTGATCACCGCGCGATCGCTGCTCTGGTTGACCGTCATGCTCGACGGGGTGGGCGTGCCGATCGTCGCCGTGCCGTGCACCACGTCGCCGCCGGTCGGCAGCGCATTCGGGGCAAGCTGGGCGCGGGCGGGATTGGCGAGCATGATCGCGGCGAGGCCCGCCGACAGCAGCAGCGCCGAGCGTTTCAGACGGCGGCGGGTGCCCTTGCTCGAGGCGATGGCGGCCTTGGCACTGTGCAGCTTGCTCATATCCCTGATCCCCATTTGGCCGTTAGGGGTGGCCAGCCCGCATTTCTCACGAACGAACGCGATCGACCGGATCGATCAGAACGACATGCCCACCGAGAAGAAGACCCGGCCGTCCTTGTCGCCGCGCGAGGCGACCGGCCGGTTGATCGGCTTGGCGAATTCCACCGAGCCGTTGATGCCCGCGCGCAGCCCCAGGCGGAGGCCGAGGCCGGCGGATTCGAGCGAGGTGTGGAGCGGCTCGCCCGGCAGCGGATCGTTCTGGGCGACCCGGCCGGCCTCGTAGAAGCCATAGGGCTGGATCGAGCCACTCTTGAAGCGTCCCGCGTAGAAGAGCTCGATCCGGCCAGCGGCGCCCTTGTCGCCGGTGATCTCGGACGGGTCATAGGCATGGGCGAACTGCTCGCCGCCCAGCCCGAACTCCTCGCTCGCGAGCAGGCTCTGCCCGCTATACTGCATCGCGCCGCTGGCCTGGACATAGAGGCCGCCGGCGATGCCATAGGCGAAGGAGACTTCGGCGTTCACCCGGGTGAACACGCCGGAACCGGTGGCGCGCGACTTGTTGGCGTCGCTGCGCACGGTCGCGCCGAGAAAGTCGAGACCCTGGGTGACCGAGGCGCGGACGTTCAGGATCCCGCCCCAGGGCGCGGCGTAGTTGCCGAAGATCTCGCCCTGCACGGTGCGCGTGGAATCGTCGAAGATCGGATCGATCACCACGTTGCGCGAGCTGCTGTCACGCCCGGTGAACATCAGCCGGCCGAAGAGGTTCGCCTCGCGGCTGCGCACGAACGGATAGCGCGCGGCAAAGCCATAGGTGGCGCTGCGGCCGCGCAGGTCGAGCAGGCGCAGCTCGTCGCCGGGATGCGTCGCGGCATAGCTGCCGAACGCAGTGAGGCGCAGGCCCGAATTGCCGACCGGCTGGTCCCAGGTCGCCGAGAGGAAGCCGAGTTCCCGGTGGATCGGCGCGCTGACCGCGGTGATCGAGATGCGCTCGCCGGCACCGAGCATGTCGTTGAACGACAGGCCGCCATAGACCTGGACCGGGCCGAGCCAGCGCGAGCCGCGATTGTCGACCGCGACAAAGCCTTCGATCCCCTTGCGCTCCACTGCCAGCGTCAGGTCGGCGGCACCGACTTCGCTGGGGGAGGGGGTGAGCACCGCGCGCGCATCGACGCCCTGCAGGTCGCGGGCGAGCAGCAGCGCGCGGGTCAGCGCGGCGCCGGTGGTGGGCCGCTCGGCGGCGACGCCGGCCAGATAGCCGCGCAGATAGGGTGCATAGCCGCCGGCATCGCCCTCGATCTTGGTCGCGCCGATATGGCCCTCGACCACCTGCAGCGTCAGCACGCCGCCCTCGATGCGTTGCGGGCCGACCACGGCACGCGAGAGGACGAAACCGCGACGGCGATATTCGGTGGTGATCGCCTCGGCGAGCTTGAACACCTCGGCGAGCGGCATGTCGCGATTGAGATAGGGCGCGGCGATCGCGTTCAGCGCCTCGACCGGCACTGCCGTCACGCCTTCGAAGCGGACCTCGCTCAGCCGGACCTGGATCGCGGAATCGGGCGTGCCCTGCTGGCGCGGCAGTTCGGGCACATCGACCGAGCGCGCGTCAGGCGTCTTGTCCGCCGGGCGAAGCCGCTCGTCGATCCGTCCCGGATTTACAGTCTGCTGGGCATGCGCCGCCTGCAACGGCACGATTGCCGCGGCGGCAAAAACAAACAGCCAGCAACGCTTGGATCCCATAGCCCCGGTTCCCCCTCCCAGAGACATGCAACCGAGCTGAGATGCGCCCGAATCGGTTGCAAGCGAGTCGGCTCTTACAATGGGCGGGGCGGACTCAGGAAGACGGACTCAGCGTTAACTATGTAATATTTGCAATAATAGGTTGATCCACAACGGGACTATTATATTATTTCCAGTTTGTTTCTAGGGTGACATGTTCTCGTCGATTCACTGCCCTGGCAGTTGCCGGGATAAACCCTTCGGTAACCATAAATACTAACCATATTCAGTGGCTTATACTTAGCTCCTTGTTAGCCTGGCCTTAGGGGGAGGCGGCGTATCCCGGTCCTCGGTTTCAACCGGGGGTTGGGGTTTTGCGTCGCGTATCTTCAACGCGGCTGGCGCTTGCCTGGGCGGCGCTGGCATCGGGGCAATCGCTGTCCGCCGCCGCGGCGGAGGCGCCCGAGTCGCGGGAGCGCGCAGAAGTCGCGCTGCGCCTCGCCGATGCCCCGCGCTGGACCGATGTGCTTGCGCGCGAAGCCGGCGAGACCGGCAGCCCCACACGGCTTCCCTTCTATTGCCGGATGCCCGCCGACGAGCTGCCAGCGGAATGCGGCGTCCGGGGCTGGCGCACGGCCTTTGCCGGGCTGCGCGGCCTGCCCGCGGACGAGCAGGTCTCCGGGGTCCAGGCGGTGGTCAACCGGCTCCCCTATGTCTCCGATCTCGCCAACTGGGGCATGGCCGATCGCTGGGAGACTCCGGCCGAGATGTTCGCGCGCGGAGGCGATTGCGAGGACTTCGCGCTCACCAAATATTTCGCGCTGCGTGACCTGGGCCTGCCCGAGGCGGCGATGCGGATCGCGGTGGTGTGGGACAGCCGGGATGCCGAGCAGCATGCCGTGCTGTTCGTCGAGGCCGGCGGGCAGCGCTGGGTGCTCGACAACAAGTTCGCGGCGCCGGTGCCCGCGGCCGATGTCGCCACCCGCTACCGGGTGATCTGGTCGGTCAACCGAGACGGCGCGCGGCTCACCACTTCCGATGCGGGGCAAGGGGAGGGGCCGCGCCTGCGCATCGCGCGCGGGGGCAGGATGCTGGTGCTCCGCACCCGGCCGGTTCGCCGCGAGGTGGTCGCGCCTGCGGGTGGTCCGAGCATCGCACGCTTTGCTGTGCCGGCGGGAATCGGGCGGCTGGGCGCTGCCCTGTCACGTGCGGAAATCGTGCTTCCGCCGGTTGGGACCGCTTCCAAAAATCGCGAAAATTCCGCGCAAAATGCGCTGTCACGGGCCGGCGAAATCGCGGTCGGCTACGCCGCAGACACATAATTTATCGCGTTATCGCAGATAGATAATCGCTAGCCCCATTCCGAATGTAACAAAATTGAGAACGTTCTTGAGAACGCTCTCAATTTATGCTCTAAGGCTCGCATCGGAGCGTAAGACTCCACGGACATGAGGGGTGTTGGAACAGGCTGCCGCGCGCGCCACGAGGCGTCGTCGGCTTGATCTGTCGCTGAATCCGACAGCGTTGTCGGATAAAAGCTCCCCCTGGTTGGATCGGATAAACAGGCACGCCTCCGGGCGTGTGCGGCGCCGTCCTGCGCGCCGAAGGGGAGAAGTGAATGCTGGTCAGCCTGCGGCACGTGGCGCGCTCGATGGCGCTACTCGCCACTACCGCGCTTGCCGGGACGATGGGCGCGCATGCGCAGGACCTCGTCGCGCCCGCCGCGTCTTCGAGTGAATCCAGCAAGCCCGCAGACCCTGCCGCGCGCCCCTGGGCCGACGCGAAGCTGCCCGCCGCCGCTCGCGCGGAGATGCTGCTCTCGGCGATGACGCTCGAGGAGAAGCTGGCGCTCGTCTACACGTGGTTCCCGCCGCTGGCGAAGGATCCGGCGGCGCCCACCGACATGATCCCCTCGGCCGGCCAGCAGCCGGCGATCCCGCGCCTGGGCATCCCGGCGCTGCGCGAGACCGATGCCAGCCTCGGCGTCGCCAACCAGGTCGAGCAGCGCAAGGGGGACACCGCCACCGCGCTCCCCTCGGGCCTGGCGCTCGCCGCCAGCTTCGATCCCAGGCTCGCCTATGAAAGCGGCGCGATGATCGGCGGCGAGGCGCGCGCCAAGCGCTTCAACGTGATGCTCGCCGGCGGGATCAACCTGACGCGCGATCCCTGGGGCGGGCGCAACTTCGAATATCTGGGCGAGGACCCGCTGCTTGCCGGCGTGATGGCGGGGGAGTCGATCAAGGGCATCCAGTCGAACCGCATCATCTCGACGATCAAGCATTTCGCGCTGAACGCGCAGGAGACCGGCCGCTTCGTCAGCGATGCGAAGATCGGGGAGGCGGCGTTCCGGGAAAGCGACCTGCTCGCCTTCGAGCTGGCAATCGAGCGCGGCAAGCCGGGCTCGGTGATGTGCGCGTACATGTCGGTCAATGGCGACTTCGCCTGTGAGAACGCGTTCCTGCTCAACACCGTGCTCAAGCAGGATTGGGCCTATCCGGGCTATGTCATGTCCGATTGGGGCGCGGTGCACTCGACCGTGAAGGCGGCGCGCAACGGGCTCGACCAGCAATCGGGCGGCGAGCTCGACACGCATATGTTCTTCCGCGGTGACCTGAAAAAGGCGGTGGAGAGCGGCGAGCTGCCCCTGCCGCGCCTCGATGACATGACCCGCCGCATCCTCAACGCGATGTTCTCCACCGGCGTGATGGACGCGCCGGTGGTCGAGGCACCGCAGCCGATCGACACCGCGAAGAACGCCGAGGTCGCCCAGCGCGCCGCCGAGGCGGGCATCGTGCTGCTCAAGAACGAGAAGAACATCCTGCCGTTGGCGA
This sequence comes from Sphingomonas sp. Sphisp66, assembly GCF_047324325.1. Taxonomy (NCBI): domain Bacteria; kingdom Pseudomonadati; phylum Pseudomonadota; class Alphaproteobacteria; order Sphingomonadales; family Sphingomonadaceae; genus Sphingomonas; species Sphingomonas sp. Sphisp66. The sequence continues at coordinate 2,319,014 of NZ_CP168508.1, read as the reverse complement.
AGACCGCCAGGCGCATCGTGCTGATCGGCGGCCATGCCGATATCGGCGTGCTCTCCGGCGGCGGCTCGTCGCAGGTCCGCTCGACCGGCGGCATCCCGCTGGAGATCCCCCTCAAGAACGGCCCGGCCGCGTCCTTCGTGCGCGTGACCTGGCACGCGTCCTCGCCGCTCGCGGCGATCCGCGCGCTGGCCCCCAAGGCGCGCGTCGATTTCGTCGATGGCAGCGACCCCGAAGCTGCCGCCGCGGCGGCGAGGAACGCGGACCTGGCGATCGTCTGGGCCACGCAGTGGACCACGGAGGCCGAGGATCCCGAGACGATCGATCTCGACGGCAACCAGAATGCGGTGATCGCCGCGGTCGCCGCCGCCAATCCCAGGACGGCCGTGGTGCTGAACACCGGCGGCCCGGTGCTGATGCCCTGGCTCAAGCAGGTGCCGGCGGTGCTCGCCGCCTGGTATCCCGGCCAGCGCGGCGGCGAGGCGGTGGCGCGGGTGCTGTTCGGCGAGGTCAACCCCTCGGGCCGCCTGCCGATCACCTTCCCGGCCTCGATCGACCAGGCGCCGCGTCCGACCGTGCCGGGCTTCGAGCAGGTCAAGGCCTCGCCCGACCGCGGAACGGACGCGCGGGCGATCAAGCCGTTCGTGATCGACTACAAGGAAGGCTCGGACGTCGGCTATCGCTGGTATGCCCGTCAGGGCGCGCGGCCGGCTTTCCCGTTTGGCTACGGCCTCAGCTACACGCGCTTCGCCTATGCCAACCTCAAGGTCGAGGGCGGGGCTGCGCTGACGGTGAGCTTCGACGTCACCAATCGCGGCAAGCGCGAAGGCGCCGACGTGCCCCAGCTCTATGTGACACCGGCCACGGGCGCGCGCCCGCTGCGCCTGGCGGGCTTCGAGCGGGTGACGCTCAAGCCCGGCGAGACCCGCCGGATCACCCTCATAGCCGAGCCGCGCATCGTCGCGGACTACGACACCGCCCGGCCGGGCTGGCACGTCGCTGCGGGAACCTATCGTGTCGCGATCGCGCGGGATGCCGGCCAGCCGGTGCTCACGGGTGCGGCGGAGTTGCAGGAGCGCCGGCTGGCGCCCTGACAGAACAGCACCGGGTGAGGCGCGCGTAGATGCGCCGGGGTGCAGAACAGAGTGGGAGGACGAAGGGAATGAAGGGAATATCCAGTGTGATGGCCGGCCTGCTGGCATCGACCGCGTTGGTCGCGCCGGCATGGGCCCAGGACACGGCGACCGCCGTGCCGCAGGATGCCGGTGGCCAGGACGGCGAGATCATCGTCACCGGCATCCGCGCCTCGCAGGCCAAGTCGGTCGACATCAAGCGCACCGAGACGGCGATCGTCGACGCGATCTCGTCGGAAGACATCGGCAAGCTGCCGGACGTGACGATCGTCGATGCGCTGCAGCGCATCTCGGGCGTCCAGATCCAGCGCAGCGCCGGCGAAGGCTCGACGGTCAACATCCGCGGCCTGCCGCAGGTGATCACGCTGCTCAACGGCGAGCAGTATCTGAGCCCGGGCAATCTCGGCACCGCGCAGCCCAATCTCAACGACATCCCGGCGCAGCTGATGAATGCCGTGGTCGTCTACAAGTCGCAGGATACGCGCAACGCGCTGTCGGGCATTTCGGGCACGATCGACCTGCGCACGCGTCGCCCATTTGATATGAAGGAAGGCTTCGTATTCTCGGGGCAGGGTGAATATGCCCGGGGTTCGAACACCAAGCACAACGACTATCTGTTCAGCGGCCTGGCCAGCTGGCGCAGCGACCGCTTCGGCGCGATGGTCGGCGCGACCTATAGCCGCAACCGGCTGGGCAACAGCTATGCCGGCATCGGCGGCGGCGTGTTCGGCAACAACGACTGGGGCGGCTCCGGCGCGAACTGGATCTCGCCGCACGGCTATGAATTCTTCAACCGCGAAGTCGAGCGTACCCGCCTCGGCATCAACGGCGCGCTCCAGTTCAAGATCGACGAGGACTGGACCGTCACCGGCGAAGTCTTCCACACCGAGCTGACCGAGCACAACCGCGCCGCCGGCATCAACATCTCGAACCGCTGGAACGGCCTGGGCTGGACCACGCCGACCGACAGCACGCCCTCGGGCCAGACGGCCGGCAACGGCCAACCCTGGCTGGACGTCAACCAGTATGATCTCAATGTCTGGTGGTTCAACTCGTTCTCGGTCAACCGCACCGCGAAGGAGCACTCGACCAACTACAATTTCCAGATCGACTACGACAAGGACAACTTCAAGTTCAGCGCCCGCGCGCTGAAGTCCAACGCCAACATGCGCAGCATGAATGGCCAGGTGCAGGGCGACCTGAGCAACTGGCAATATGGCGCCAACCGCGCTTTTGGCCTGTTCCGCAACCCGGCGGACCGCACCCGCGGCCCGTTCTATCCGTCGAGCATCGCGTCGCAGTACCCGGCTTCGCAATATTCGAACGGCGTTATCGGCTCGCGCGGCGGCCGCTACATCAACCCGAACCCGCTGGGCTATGGCCAGGACCCGCAGCTCCATCTCGACCTGCGCGGCTCGAACCCCGCGATCAGCGGCTTCGACACCGCCATCTCGGGCGGCTTGGGCGCCGGCAAGACGCTCAAGGACTATATGGCCAATCTCGACAGCTATGCTGTCGCGGCCTTCTCGTCCGAGGGCAACCAGGAGAACCATGCGAGCCTGGGCGTGTTCCGCGCCGATGCGAGCTATGACTTCGACGAGGGCGGCCTGTTCGGCCTGCTCAACCGCGTCGATGTCGGTGTGCGCCGTTCGGATCGCCAGACCCAGATCCGCAACTTCCACCTCTTCTCGAACTTCTATGGCGGCAACGGCGCCGCGGTTCCGGAAGGCTGCCTCGCGCAGTGGAAGGCGATCGACGTGGTAATGGACAACGCCCAGTGCTCGGCGGGCGAGTTCGTCTCCAACCCGCAGTATAATGCGGCGAACCCGATGGCGACGGCGCCGTCGAGCTGCGGCGCGGCGACGGTGGCCAATACGCCGACCTGCTTCCAGGGCTACACCGTCAACCGGCCGACCAAGCTCGATGCCTATACCCCGGTCTATTTCCAGACCAACTGGGGCGGCGTGGTCAACGGCATGCCCGGCCTGTGGGTGGTCGATCCCAAGGCGTTCGACGATGTGAAGGCGTTCCAGGACAAGGTGTTCGGTCCGTCGACCGAAGTCACCATCCCGGGCAACACCTATGACGTCGATCTGGTCGAGGAGAGCGCGTACCTGAACACCGCGTTCGGCACCGGCGGGTTCAAGGCCAATCTGGGCCTGCGCGTGGTCAACACCAAGCTGACCGTGAAGCAGAACCTCACCGGCGACACCCGCGCCTATGGCGACACCAACCTGGATGTGGGCGACGTGGTCTCGCGCCGTTCCTATCTCGACTGGCTGCCGACGGTGACGCTGTCGTATGACTTCACCCGCCAGCTGCGTGTCCGCGCGGCCTTCGCCAAGACGATGATCCCGCTGGATCTCGGCAATTATGGCGGCGGCCTGACCATCTCGACGGCGGACTCGCAAGGGCCGACGCCGACGAACCCGGATGCCGCGCCCGTAGGCGTGCGCCAGGTGACCGGCGCCAGCTCGAGCGGCAACCCGAACCTCAACCCGTGGCGTTCGAACAACTATGACCTGAGCCTGGAATATTATCTGGGCCGGGCCTCGATGCTCAACGTCGGTGCGTTCAAGCTGGACATCAACAGCTTCGTCCAGAGCCGTACCACGCCGGGTGCGGGCCGCTTTGCGGACGGCGACGGCGTGATCCGCCGCGCGGTGCCGGTGACGCAGCCGGAACAGGGCACGGGCGGTTCGCTGCAGGGCTTTGAAGTGGGCGCCAAGCTCGCCTTCAGCGACCTGATCGGCAGCGGTTTCTTCCGCAACTTCGGTATCGACGCCAACTACACCTATTCGGACAGCAAGCAGAACGGCCGCGCGTTGAACGGCGAGCGCTTCCCGTTCCCGGATAACTCGAAGAGCCAGGTCAACCTGGTCGGCTGGTACCAGGACGATCACCTGCAGCTGCGCGTGGCGTACAACTACCGCACGCCGCGCCTGGCCTCCACCTTTGGCGGCATCGGCATCTACCAGGATACCGCGCAATATGTGGACGCCAACGTGACCTACAACATCAACGATGCCTTCGCGGTGTACGTGAACGGCTCGAACATCTTCGGTGAGCGCGAGCGCTACTACTTCCAGTTCGACGACGACTCGAAGCAGTACCATTCGCAGAACCGGTTCGAGCCGCGCTTCTCGGGCGGCGTGCGCGTCCGCTTCTAACGAGCCAACCCTCCTGGGCCGGCAGTCTCTCATGGGCTGCCGGCTCATTTTTCAGGGCAGGGCCGTATTTCAGAAGGCGAGGGGCGGTTTCGCTTGCGATACCGTTACCAAGACGATCAGATACCATCATGAAGGACGGGGGTATGGCCAGCGGCGCGATCGAGCGTGTCGTCATCGTCGGCGGGGGTACCGCCGGCTGGATGGCGGCGGCGGCGCTCGGTGCCTATCTCGCGGGGACGGGCACCCGCATCACCCTGATCGAAAGCTCGGAGATCGGGACGATCGGCGTCGGCGAGGCGACGATCCCCACCATCCGCCGCTTCTATGCGCAGCTCGGCATGGGCGATGCCGAAGTGATGCGCGCCTGCGAGGCGACCGCCAAGCTCGGCATCCGCTTCGTCGACTGGAAGCCCGGCACCAGCTTCGTCCACCCCTTCGGCCGCTTCGGGCAGGACCTGCGCGGCATCGACTTCCACCATTTCTGGCTGAAAGCACGCGCCGCGGGCCAGGCCGCTCCGCTCGAGGAATATTCGCTGGGCGCGATGCTGGCGCGCGAAGGCCATGCCAGCGTGCCCTTGCCCAATCCGCCGAGCCAGCTTTCGGTGTTCGACTGGGCGCTGCACTTCGACGCCGCGCTGTTCGCCGGCCATATGCGCGCCTATGCCGAGCGCAGCGGCGTCACGCGGATCGACGCGAAGATCACCGACGTGTCGCTGCACGGCGAGACCGGCTTCATCGAGAGCGTGACGCTGGACAGCGGCGAGCAGGTCGCAGGCGACCTTTTCATCGACTGCTCGGGTTTCCGCGGCCTGCTGATCGGCGAGGCGCTGGGCGTCGGCTACCAGGACTGGTCGCACTGGCTGCTCTGCGACGGCGCGTTCGCGGTGCAGAGCGAGCGGGTAGGGGCGCCGCCGAGCTGTACCACGGTCACGGCGCGCAGTTCGGGCTGGCAATGGCGCATTCCGCTGCGAACCCGCGAGGGAAATGGTATCGTGTTCGCGAGCCATTTCCAGAAAGACGAGGATGCGCGGGCCGAGCTGCTCGCCAATGTGCCGGGCAAACCCACCATGGAACCGCGCCGGCTGCGCTTCACGCCAGGCCGCCGCGAAGTCGCCTGGGCGAAGAACTGCGTGTCCCTCGGCCTCGCCTCAGGCTTTCTCGAGCCGCTGGAATCGACGAGCATCGCGCTGATCGAGACGGGCATCGAGCGGCTGAAGAACCTCTTTCCCGACAAGGGTTTCGACCCCGCAGTCATCGCGGAATACAATATCCAGAGCGCCGAGGAGATGGAGCGCGTCCGCGACTTCATCATCCTCCATTATCATCTCAGCACCCGTGAAGGCCCGTTCTGGCAGGCCTGCCGCGAGATGACGCTACCGGACACGCTCAACGCCAAGCTCGACCTGTGGCGCGCGCGCGGCGCCTTCATCCGCTATCGCTGGGAGATGTTCCACCCCGCATCCTGGCTCGCCATCTATGGCGGCTATGAGCATCTGCCCGAGCGGATCGATCCCGGTGTCGCGGCGGTCGATGTGCCCGAGCTTGCCCGCGCGCTGGAGCAGATGCGGGCGGCGGTGGCGCGCACCGTCTCCGACACGCCTACCCATGACGAATTCCTCGCGACGGTCGATGGCGCCGCTGCCGAGCCCCTGAGGACAACTGCATGAACAACCCCGACGCGCTGCGTAAGGTCTGCATCGTCGGCGGGGGCACCGCCGGCTGGATCGCCGCCGCGGTGATGGCGCATCACATGAAGGGCAAGCTCTTCGAGATCGAGCTGGTCGAAAGCGACGATATCGGCACGATCGGGGTGGGCGAGAGCACGATCCCGCCCTTCATGGAGCTGATCGCCAAGCTCGACATCAACGAGCAGGATTTCGTCCGCCAGGTTCAGGCCAGCTTCAAGCTCGGCATCGAGTTCAAGGACTGGTACAAGAAGGGCGAGCGCTATTTCCATCCGTTCGGCGATGTCGGCCAGCGGATCGAGCTCAGCGACTTCTACCAGTGCTGGCGCAAGGCGACGCTCGCCGGGCACGACTTCCCGCTCCAGGACTTCGCGCCGGCCAGCGTGATGGCGCGGGAAGGGCGGTTCATGCTGCCGTTCAAGGCGCAGCGCACGCCGATCGCCGGCGCTTCCTATGCGCTGCATGTCGATGCCAAGCGCGTTGCCCAGTATCTGCGCGGCCATGCCGAGGCGCGCGGCGTGAAGCGCACCGAGGGGATCGTGACCGATGTCGCGCTCGACGATCGCGGCTTCGTCTCGACGCTGACGCTCAAGGACGGGCGCACGGTCGATGCCGACTTCTTCATCGACTGCTCGGGTTTCCGTGCGCTGCTGATCGAGAAGACGCTGGGCACCAAGTTCACCGACTGGTCCAACTATCTTTTCTGCGACCGTGCCATTGCCGCGCAGACCGAGAATGTCGGCCCGCCGCGCCCCTATACGCTCGCCGAGGCGCAGGATGCCGGCTGGCGCTGGCGCATCCCGCTGCAGCACCGGACCGGCAACGGCCATGTCTATTCCTCCGAGTTCATGAGCGACGAAGAAGCGACGCGCATCCTGCTCGACAAGGTGGAGGGCGAGGTGGTCGCCGGGCCGATGGTGGTGCCGTTCCGCACCGGCGTGCGCGAGCAGATCTGGCACAGGAACGTGCTCTCGCTCGGCCTCGCCTCGGGCTTCATCGAGCCGCTGGAGAGCACTGCGATCCACCTGATCTATCGCGGCATGGACTTCTTCTTCCGCTTCCTGCCCGATCGCCACTGCGATCCGGCGCTGGCGGACGAGTATAACCGGCGGATGGTGGCGGACTATGTCGAGATCCGCGACTTCATCGTGCTCCACTATTGCACCAGCGCACGCGACGACACGCCGTTCTGGCGCAAGGTGCGCGACATGGAATGGCCGGACAGCCTGCGGGAGCGCGTCGAGCTGTTCCGCTCCAACGGATCGCTGCGCGAAGGGCTGGACGAGCTGTTCCGCTCGGTCAGCTGGTTCTCGGTGCTCGACGGCATGGGCATCCGCCCGCGCACCTATCACCCGCTGGTCGACCGGATCGACGAGGCCGCGCTCTATGCAGGGCTGACGACGGCGCGCGACCAGCTCGCCGGGTTCGTCCAGCAGCTGCCGACCCAGCAGCAGTTCATCGACGCGCATTGCCGCGCCGAGAAGGTCGACCTCATGCGCCCGGCGACTGCCGCCTGATGCAGAAGAAGCGCGCGATCACGATCAAGGACGTGGCGGCCGAGGCGGGGGTCTCGCTGCAGACGGTGAGCCGCGTCATCAACAAGGGGCCTAACGTCACCGCGGGCGTGCAGGCGCGCGTCCAGCAGGCGATCGACAAGCTGGGTTACGTGCCGAGCCTGGCTGCGCGGCGGCTGGGCGGCTCGCGCTCCTACCTGATCCTCGCCTTCAACGACGAGCGGCCGACGCTCGAGGGCTGGCAGTCGCGGCGCGGCAACGACTGGGTCGACCAGATGCTCTATGGCGGCATGCTCAAATGCGCCGAGCATGGCTATCGCATGTTGTTCGAGCTGGTGGATTCGCATTCGGACCAGCTCGAGGGGCAGGTCCAGGCGGCGCTTTCGGCGCTGCACCCGGACGGGGTGATCCTCACGCCGCCGCACAGCGACGACACAAGGATCACCGACCTGCTCCACCGCAACGGGCTGATCTTCGCCCGGCTGGGCTCGCACCGCGATGCCGAGGGCTTTGCCGTGTACATGGACGACGAGGCGGCGGCGCGGCGGGCGACCGAGCATCTGCTCGATCTCGGCCACACCCGCATCGCCTATGTCCAGGGGCATCCCGAATATGCGATGAGCCCGGACCGGTTGCGCGGCTTCACCAGCGCGATCGAGGCGAGGGGGCTCAAGGTCGATCCCGCCTATCTCCAGCCCGGCGACTTCACCTACGAGGCGGGCGTCGATGCGCTCAATGTGCTGGCGAAGCTTGCGGTGCCGCCCAGCGCGGTGCTGGCGAGCAGCGACGAGATGGCGCTCGGCGTGCTCCACGCTGCCGGGCCGCTGGGACTTTCGGTGCCGGGCGACCTCTCGGTGGTGAGCTTCGACGATACGCCGACGGTGCGGATGAGCGTGCCGGCGCTTACCGCGATCCGCCAGCCGATCGCGGCGATGACCGCGCGGGCGGCGGAGCTGCTGATCCAGGGCAAGGCGCGCGGCGAGGCGGCGAACGATCATCACCTGTTGCCCTTCGATTTCGTCGTCCGTGAATCGACCGCGCCGCCGCGGCGTTGACTTGGTTCCCGCTGGGACCGATGGTCCGCCGCCCATGCATTTCGCTTCCCCCGGCCGCGGCTTCATCCTTCTTTACGCGCTGGCCTATGCGGGCATGTTCGTCAGCTTCATGCCGTTCGTCATGGTGCTGCTGCCGCTGAAGGCGGCGCTGGCGGGCGGGGGGCATGCGGTGCAGCTGCTCAGCGCCGGCGCGCTGGGCGGGGCGGCAGTGGCCAGCGTCACCAACATCCTGTTCGGTGCGCTGAGCGACCGGACGCTGCGCAAGCGGGGCACCAGGCGGCCCTGGGTCGTGGCGGGGCTGGGCGCGCTCAGTGCCTCCTACGGCCTGCTGCTCGTCGCTGCCGATCCGGTGAGCCTGCTGCTCGCGGTCACCTGCATCCAGATCGGCATCAACATGATGTTCGCGCCGGTCGCGGCGGTGATGGCGGACGAGATACCCGATGCGCAGAAGGGCATGGTCGCGGGGCTGATCGGCGTCGCCCACCCGATCGGCGCGCTCGCCGCGGTGCTGATCACGCTGCCGGGGCTTGGCGGGGACGCGGTGCGATACGCGCTGCTGTGCCTGTTGTTCACCGCGCTGACCGCGCCCTTCCTGCTCTTCGCGCGCGAAAGTGCGACGCCGATGCCGGCGCCCCCGGCACCGCAGATCGGGCAGCGCCGCTTCGACTTCATCCTCGCCTGGGCCTCGCGCATCCTGTTCCAGGTCGCGGGCAATGGCCTGGCCACCTATGGATTCTTCTATTTCCTCGCGGTGCTCGACCGGGAAGACATCAGCAAGACCAGCGTCGAGGCCAATCCGATCGTCGCGACGATGACCGGATCGACGATCGTCGCGGTGCTGCTCACCCTTCTGGCGGGCCGGCTCTCGGACCGGATGATGCGCCGCAAGCCCTTCCTCGCCGCGGGGGCGGTGGCGATGACGGCGGGGCTGACGGTGATGGCGTTCGCGAAGGCCTGGGGTGTCGCCGCGATCGGCCATGCGCTGGCGCTGTCGGGGCTGAGCGTGTTCCTGGCGATCCACTCGGCGATCGCGATGCAGCTGCTGCCGTCGCCCGAGCATCGTGGGCGGGACCTTGGCATCCTCAACCTCACCAATACCCTTCCGGCAATGGTCGCGCCGCTGCTGGCGCTGGCGCTCGCGCCCGAGAAAACCGGCTATATGCTGTGGCTACTGATCCTCGCGCTCGGCACGCTGGCGGGCGGCGCGGTGTCGCTCTGCATCCGGACACAGGACTGAAGCTGCGTGAAGGGGGATGCCTCTCCGCCATTTCCATGTGCTCCTGCGAAAGCAGGAGTCCAGGATGACGAAGTACCTGATTACCCTGGGTTCCTGCTTTCGCAGGAACACTGAGTTTTCAACCGATCGGGCGGGCCTTTCGACCCGCCCGATTCGGAACTCAGTGAACCGGCTCGCCCGCGCTCGAATTGCGGTCGACCTTGGCGGTCATGCCGGTGGCGTCGGCATCGTCCTGGGTCTGCTCGTCCGGCGCCAGGTCGGGTGCGGTCGGCGCGGTGTCGGCGGTGGTGGCGTTGGTGGCCGCCGGCGTCTCGACCGGCTGGTCGATCGTGACGTTCGAGAAGCTCTCCGGCTCGCCGATATTGGCGACGACGGTCTCGTTGGTCGTCTCCTCGGGCTTGTTGCCACCGCAGGCGGCGAGCGACAGGCCGGCGACGGCGATCAGCAGAATAGTGCGGGTCTTCATTCCTATTTCCCCTTCTTTCAGCGTGCGGAGACCGCCGCCGCGGTGATCGCGGAGCGCTTCTCGATCTTGGCGGCGAGGTCCTTGTCCCAGCCATAGGGATCGCCGCGGAAGTTCATCGTGCCGTTCGCATTGGCGAAGGCGGTCCAGTAGAGCAGATAGACCGAGACCTGGTCCTGCGGCTGCAGGCTCACCCGGAGCGTGTCGCCCTTGGCGAGCGCGGCGTTGATCTGGTCGGGCTGCCAGTTGGGATCGTTGCGCAGCAGCAGCTGAGCGAGCGGACCCGGCTTCTCCAGGCGGACGCAGCCATGGCTGGCCAGGCGGCTGAAGCTGGCGAAGGTCGACTGCGACGGCGTGTCGTGCAGGTACACGGCATAGTTGTTCGGGAAGTCGAACTTGTAGCGGCCGAGCGCGCTGCGCGGGCCGGGCTGCTGCTGCAGGCGGCGGTTCGCGCCGGTGCCGATGATCTTGTAGCCCTGCGCCTTCAGCGCTGCCTCGCCCTTGGGCCACAGCTCCTTCTGGGCGATGCCGGTCGGCACGTTCCAGGGCGGATTGAGCACGATCGAGTGGATCTTCGACTGGAGCATCGGCGTCTCGTTGCCGGGACGGCCGGTGACTGCCTTCATCGAGGCGATCGGAGCGTCGCCCTCGAACACGGTGAGCACCGCGGCGGCGATGTTGACCTGGATGCGCTTGGCCGGCAGCTCGCTCGGCAGCCAGCGCCAGCGCTCCATGTTCGCCATGATCTGGCCGACCCGGTCCTGCGCCGGCACGTTGAGCGCACCGAGCGTTCCGCTCGAGACCACGCCAGTGGGGTTGAGGCCGTAGCGGCGCTGGGCGCGGACCACGGCTTCCTTCAGATCGGCATCGAACTTGTCGCCGGTGGCGACGACCTGGGAGTCCTCGACCGCCAGCCGCTTGCGCAGCGCCGCGACGCGCGCGCCGCTGGCGCCGGCGGCGAGGTCCGGGCCGGCGGGAAGAGTCTGCCAGCCGCCCTTGGCGACGATCTGGCGATAGGTGGCCAGGCCCTTCTGCAGCGTGTCATAGCCGGCCCAGGGCGGCGGCAGGTCGCGCAGCCAGGCGCCGACGCGGTTCTGCTTCACCGCCTCGGCAAAGGCGGGCAGGGGATCGTAGCCGGTGGGACGCAGGCCCCAGTTCGGATCGAAATCGGCCTCGGCGAGCCGGCCCGAATGGACGGCTCGAGCATAATCGAGCGCGGCGCGGACCAGCGAGTCATTGTCCTTGAAGCTCGGCACCGGATCGCCGACGCGGCGCAGGCCCTGGGCGAAACCGGCCTCGGTGAGGATCGGCGCGAGCTCGGCCGCCTGGGACGGCGTCAGCACCGGCAGCACGACCGGCGCGTTCGGGACGAACGGCGGCACCGGGACTACCTGGAGCGTCGGCGTGGATTGTGGCGCGGGCGCGACCTGTTGCGCGACGACCGGCGCCGCTATGCCGGCAAGCGCCGCAGTCCATATCACCCGACGGGTCAGGCGGCCCGAAAACACATTGTTCACTCGCAAATCTCCCTCACGGCCGCCCCGATACGCCGGGCGACCTGAATCGCCGCCTGCTATTAAGCCAAAGGGGGCGCATGTGGCGAGCGTCGAATTTAGGCGTTTCATCGACATAACTTGACAGTGGCAACGTTGTCGGACCAGTTTCCCTCAAACGCCCGCCGTGGCAAGGAGCGGGCGACGTCCGCAGGGAGAGGTTTCTTGGCATCCACACGTTCCACACAGACGACGCTGGCGTTCGCCGCCGTCACAACCCTGTTCTTTGCCTGGGGTTTCATCACCTCGCTGGTCGACCCGCTGGTCGCCGCGGTGAAGGGCATCTTCACGCTCACCGATTTCCAGGCCCAGGCGAGCGCCTTCGCGTTCTTCTTCGCCTATTTTGTCGTCTCGATTCCCGCCTCTGCGCTAGTTTCGCGGCTGAAGGCGGTGCCTTCGATCCTCGTCGCGCTGGCCACGATGATCGCGGGCTGCCTGATCATGCTGACCGCCGCCAACGCCGCCAACTACTGGCTGGTGCTGCTCGGCCTGTTCACGCTCGCCAGCGGCATCACCATCCTGCAGGTGGCGGCCAATCCGCTCGCCGCGGCGCTGGGTGACCCGAAGGGCAGCCATTTCCGCCTGGTGCTCAGCCAGACCTTCAACTCCTTCGGCACCTTCCTCGGCCCGCTGCTCGGCGCGCACCTGTTCCTGCAGGGCGTCGAAGTGAAGGAAGGCACCGTCATCACGCCGGAGATCCGCGCCCAGGCGCTGCACGGCATCGATTCCGCCTATTTCTGGATCTGCGGCCTGATCGCCGCGCTGGCAGTGTTCTTCTTCCTCAGCCGCCGCGTGGTGACCGAGGCTGCTCCGGCACCGGCTGCCAGCAGCGATGGCCTGTTCGCGGCCTTCTCGTCCAAATGGGCGCTGTTCGGCGGCCTCGCCATCTTCCTCTATGTCGGTGCGGAAGTGTCGATCGGCACGCAGATGGCGCTGTTCCTCAACTCGGATGCGATCTGGGGCCATTCGGACGCGGCCTTCGGCGTGCCGCTGCTCGGCTATGCGATGGGCAGCGATGGCGTGCAGGGGGTCTCGCTGCAGGAAGCCGGCAAGGCGGTCGCCTTCTACTGGCTCGGCGCAATGGTCGGCCGTGCGGTTGGTTCGGTCCTGCTCACCATGGTGAAGGCCCACAAGCTGCTCGCGCTGTTCACCGCGATCGCCGCGGCGATGTGTCTCTATGTCTTCGCGGTGGGCGGCGTGACCGCCGGCTTCGTCGCGCTGTCGATCGGCCTGTTCAACTCGATCATGTTCCCGGTGATCTTCACGCTCACCCTGGAGCGCTCGAGCGCCAGCGCCGAATCGACCTCGGGCCTGCTTTGCACCGCCATCGTCGGCGGCGCGGTCCTGCCGCTGCTGGTCGGTCTGGTCTCGGGTTCGCACGGCTACAGCTTCGCGCTGATCGTTCCGGCGATCTGCTATGTCGCGCTCTGCGTCTTCGCGATCGCTGCCGGCCGCGCGCCGGTGGTAGGTGCCAAGGGTGAGACCGCTTCGATCCACTGATCGGAGAAAGTCGTTCGCTTGCCGCCGGATCCCCGGGTCTCCCCCTCCGGCGGCAAGGAACGAACTGGTGCGCGAACGCTGTCGAACGCGATCCCGACATCCGCGCACAATGCCGGGCCGATCCTCTAAACGGCCCGTTCCGCGATAACTTGCGGGCTTTTCTTGCCGCGCCATCGGGCGCTACTGTTACCGGTATCCGTTCGATGCCGGAGATGCCTGAGATGCCGATCGTCCGCCGTGGGTTCCTTGCCGGTGCCCTGCTGCTCCCCGCCGCCAGCGCCGTCCAGGCCCAGGAGAGCTGGGAGGACAAGCACCAGCGCCAGCTCAAGGAAGACTGGCCCTGGCTCGGCCGCTATGCCGCCGACAATGCGAAGCTGATCGCCTCCGGCCAGAAGGTCGACATCGTCTTCATGGGCGATTCGATCACCGAGGGCTGGCAGAGCAAGCACCCCGGTTTCTTCACCCCCGGCCGCGTGTGCCGCGGGATCGGCGGCCAGACCACGCCGCAGATGGTGTTGCGGATGATCGCCGATGTGATCGCGCTCAAGCCGCGGCTGATCCACATCATGGCCGGCACCAACGACATCGCCGGCAATACCGGCAAGATCACGCTCGATCAGAGCTATGACAATCTTCGCATGATGACCGAGCTGGCCCAGGCGAACGGCATCAAGGTGCTGCTCGGATCGGTGCCACCCGCAGACCATTTCCCCTGGCGTCCGGGCCTGGAGACGGTGCAGCCGATCCGGGCGATCAATGCGTGGCTGAAGGACTATGCCCGCCGCGCCCGCGCGACCCATGTCGACTATACCGGCGTGCTGGCGACCGAGGCAGGCGCGATGAAGCCCGGCCTGGCCTCTGACGGGGTGCATCCCACCGAACAGGGCTATGCCGTGATGGAGAGCGTCCTCGCGCCGGTGCTGAAGGCAAACAAGGCGTGAGGGCGGTCTTTCGTAATTCCCCTCCCTGCAAGGGAGGGGCTAGGGGTGGGTCGTGTCCGGGCGATACTGCTTCCAGGCGCTCGACTGCGCCGTATCGTGGTCATCCACCCACCCCCAACCCCTCCCTTGCAGGGAGGGGAGTTCTGCTCGCGCTTGCGGTTCTGTTCTCGATCACCCACGCTTCCGCGCAACAGCTTCTCACCGCCGCCTCGCCCGATGGCAGCAACCGCATAGCGATCCAGCTGAACGGCTCGGGCACGCCGACCTATGCCGTCTCGCGCGGCGGCAACCTGGTGATCGCGCCGTCGCCGATCCTGCTCGATCTCGACACCGATACGCTCGGCTACAATCTCGCGATCACCGGTTCGGAGACCGCCGTCGCCGATACGCGCTACCCGATCGTCGCGGGCACCGCCGCGGAAGGGCGGGACCATTACAACCAGCTCACCGTCCATTTCCAGGAAAGGGGCGGGGCGAAGCGCAAGCTCGACATCGTGGTGCGCGCCTATGACGACGGGGTGGCGTTCCGCACCGTCGTGCCCGTTCAGCCGCAGACCGCCGCGGCGATCATCCGCTACGAGCGCACCGGCTTCTATTTCCCGCCTACCTACAAATGCTGGGGCTTCAATGTCGGCAAGTTCGGCTCGAGCCATGAGGGCGAGTTCGATGCGGTCGACCTGTCGCATGTGCGTGACCACAATCTCTTCGATCTCCCTTTCGCCTGCGAGACCGGCAAGGCCGCATTCGCGATCACCGAGGCGGATCTGCTCGACTTTGCCGGCATGTACCTGACCGGCCGCGGCGATGGCGGGCCGGGGCTGCAGCTCAAGCTCTCGCCCTCGCTCGACGATTACCGGATCGCGGTGCACACGCGCATCGGCAGTCCGATCGTCACGCCGTGGCGCGTGGTGATGCTCGCCGACCAGCTCGGCAAGCTGAACGAGAGCACCCTGGTCACCAACCTATCCAGCCCGAGCCGGATCGAGGACACCAGCTGGATCAAGCCGGGCCTGACCAGCTGGGACTGGTGGAGCGGCCCCTCGATCGCGGCGCTTCCCGGCCAGCGCAGCACCACTGCGGTCGCCAAGGCGCTGATCGACTTCGCCGCTGCCAATGGCCTGCCATATTCGATGATCGACGAGGGCTGGTATGCCGGCGCCGGCGGGGGCGGGGTGCGCCGTCCTGGCGTCGACATCACCAAATGGGCCGACACGCTCAACCTCCAGGAAGTCGCCGACTATGCCCGGTCGAAGAAGGTGCGGCTCTGGGTGTGGATGCATTGGCAGGCGCTCGACGAGCAGCTGGAGGATGCGCTGACGCTCTACGAGAAGCTCGGCATCGCCGGCATCAAGATCGATTTCATGGACCGCGACGACCAGTGGATGGTCAACTGGTACACCCGCACGCTCGGTGCCGCTGCGCGCCATCACCTGATGGTCGATTTCCACGGCGCCTTCCCGCCGCGCGGGCTCGCCCGCACCTGGCCGAACTTCATGACCCAGGAAGGCGTGATGGGCGCCGAGTACAACAAGTGGAGCAAGCGGGCGACCTCGCGGCACAATGTCATGCTCGCCTTCACCCGCGGGCTGATCGGCCCGATGGATTACACCCCTGGCGGCTTCCGCAACGTGACGCCGGCCGAGTTCCGTATCCGCGGCGATCTTCCCTTCGTCCAGACCAGCCGCGCGCATGGGCTGGCGATGTATGTCGTCTTCCTCTCGCCGATCGGCGCGGTGTCCGACAGTCCGGACACCTATGCCGCGAGCCCTGCCGGGTTCGACTTCATCAAGGCGGTGCCGTCGAGCTGGGACGAGACGCGGTATCTCGCCGGCGAGACCGGCGAGTACATCGTCCTCGCCCGCCGCAAGGGCAGCCGCTGGTATCTCGGCGCGATGAACAGCGAGACCGCGCGCAGGGTGACCGTGCCGCTCGATTTCCTCGGCAAGCGCGGCGCGGCGATGCGGTTGTGGACCGATGGCGCCAGGCCCGACACGCCTATCGTCACCGAGAAGCGGGTCGCCGATGGCGAGACGCTGACGCTCGACCTCGCCGCCGATGGCGGGGCCGCGGCGATATTCGACAAATAGGGGGTTTTAAAACTCATACAATTGATGTTAGCCTCTTCCGAAAGAGGAGAGGGTGATGCGGATCACGCAAAGGGACGTCGGCATTGCCGCGGTCGCGATCTTGTGCGGCTGGGGCGCCAGTGCGCTGGCCCAGCAGCACGAGGTGCTCGGCCCGGCGGTGTGGGACTGGAACAAGCTGGCGGTGAAGAAGACCGATGTCGGCGAGATCCGCGACCTCGTCCGCCAGCCTACCGCGACGCTGTCCGAACTGGAGATGCACGTCACCACGCTCAATCCGGGCCTCGCCTCGCACCCGCCGCACACCCATCCGAACGAGGAGCTGGTGATCATCGATCGCGGCACCGTCGAGACGCTGTCGGGCGGCAAATGGGAACGGCTCGGTCCGGGCTCGGTGATCTTCAACGCTTCCAATTCGCCGCATGCGCAGCGCAATGTGGGCGACACGCCGGCGACCTATCACGTGATCAACTGGAAGACCGCCGCCACGCCGGCCAAGTGACAGGAGAGCACGAGATGGACCGCCGATCGATCCTCGGCATTGCCGGCATTGCCGCGATGCTGCCCCCCGAAGTCCTCGCCCAGTCGCAAAGCTCGGGCAACGCACCCTCGGAAAATGCCGCGCCTGTCGGGCCGGAGCCGGGCGTGACCCACAAGGTGGATTTCGGCGTGATCGGGCTCGATCACGCGCACATCTATTCAATGACCGACGCGATGATTCGCGGCGGTGGCGTGCTGAAGAGCTTCTACGCGGCCGATCCCAAGCAGGTCGACACCTTCCGCAAGCGCTATGGCAACGCCGTGAAGCTCGCGCGGAGCGAGGACGAGATCCTTGGCGACAAGTCGATCAAGCTGATCGTCGGCGCGCCGATCCCCGACCTGCGTGCGCTGCTGGGCGTCCGGGCGATGCGTGCCGGCAAGGACTATCTTGGCGACAAGCCGGCGATCACTTCGCTCGAGCAGCTCGCCGAGGTCCGCAAGGCGGTCGCCGAGACCAAGCGCAAGTTCGCGATCATGTATTCCGAGCGGCTCGAGGTGCGGGCCGCGGTCCATGCCGGCGAGCTCGTGCAGCAGGGCCGGATCGGCAAGGTGATCCAGACGGTCAATCTCGCCCCGCACCGTGTCGGCGCGGGCCGTCCGGACTGGTTCTGGGACAAGGCCCGCTATGGCGGCATTCTCACCGACATCGGCAGCCACCAGGCCGATCAGTTCCTGTTCTATACCGGCTCGAAGACCGCGCATGTCGTCGCCGCGCAGACCGGCAATCTGAAATGGCCGGACAAGCCGGACTTCGAGGATTTCGGCGACATGATGCTGACTGGCGATGGCGGCACCGGCTATGTCCGGGTCGACTGGTTCACGCCCGACGGGTTGCCGACCTGGGGCGATGGCCGGCTCTTCATCCTTGGGACCGAGGGGTACATCGAACTCCGCAAATATGTCGACATCGCGGGACGCCCCGGCGGCAACCACCTGCTGATCTGCGACAAGCAGGGCGTCCGCTATATCGATTGCTCGAAGGTGCATCTGCCCTTCGGCCCGCAATTCATCGCCGATGTCGTCGAGCGGAGCAGCGTGGCGCAGGACCAGGAACAGGCCCTGCTCGCCGCCGAACTGGTGCTCACCGCACAGAAGAGCGCGACGAGGCCGGTCACGGCCTGAACCACAGCACAGAAGAGGAGAGGGGCATGCGGCTTTCCAGACGCCAGACTTTGGGTGCCATTGCGGCGCCGATGATCGTGCCGTCCAGCGTGTTCGGCCAGAACGCTCCCTCCAATCGCGTGGCGATCGGCGCGATCGGGGTGGGGCGGATCAGCCGCGTCCACGACATGAAGGAGATCCACAAGCACGCCGACGCCCAGATCGTCGCAGTGTGCGACGTCGATACCAAGCGGCTCGGTGCCGGCATGCAGCTGGTCGACGACCGCTATGCCGCCAGCACCGGCAAACCCTATTCGGGCACGCGCGGCTATACCGATTATCGCGAGCTGCTCGCGGCGAAGGATATCGATGCGGTGCTGGTCTCAACGCCCGATCACCAGCACGCCCCGCTCGCCGTGCATGCGGTGCAGGCGGGCAAGCATGTCTACCTGCAGAAGCCCGCCTCGCTGACCATCGCCGAAGGGCGTCGCATGGCCGACGAAGTCGCGAAGTCGGGCAGGATTCTCCAGATCGGCTCGCAGCAGCGTGGGCAGGACCCATGGCCGCAATTCCACCGCGCCTGCGAGCTGGTCCGCAACGGCCGGATCGGCAAGCTCAAGCATGTCGAGATCGGCCTGCCCGGCGATCCTTCGGGCCCCGAGGCGCCGCAGATGCCGATCCCGCCCAACCTCAATTATGACGCCTGGCTCGGCACGACGCCGGAGGCCTATTACACCGAGATCCGCGTCCACCCGCAGAACAGCTTCGAGGACCGCCCCGGCTGGCTGCGCATGGAGCAGTTCGGCGCCGGGATGATCACCGGCTGGGGCGCGCATCATGTCGACATCGCCCATTGGGGTATGGACATGGAGCATTCGGGCCCGGTCGAGATCTGGGGCAGCGCGGAGTTTCCCAAGTCCGGCCTGTGGGACGTGCACGGCCCGTTCGAGACGCATGCCCGCTATGCCAATGGCGTGACCATGACGATCTCGGGCGCGCTGCCCAACGGCGTGAAGTTCATCGGCGACAAGGGCTGGGTGTTCGTCCAGCGCACCGGCGCGGTCTCCTCGTCCGACCCTTCCAAGCCCGCCGAGGTGCCGCTCACCGCCAGCGATCCGAAGATCCTCGCCAGCGTGATCGGCCCGAACGAAGTCCAGCTCTACAAGGCGCCCGAGCAGCACCGGAACTGGCTCGACGCGATCCTGAAGGGGGTACCGGTCAGCGCGCCGGCGGAGATCGGCCACCGCGCCTGCTCGACCTGCCTGCTCCACCACATCGCGATGAAGACCGGCCGCCGCCTCAAATGGGATCCCAAGGCCGAGAAGTTCATCGGCGACGATGCCGCCAATGCGATGCTCAGCCGTCCGCAGCGGGCGAAATACGCGATCTGAGAGCCCCCTCCCGTGATCCCGGCCTTCGGGCCGGGGTCACGCTTTGTCTTCCCGCTTCGTCATCCCGGCGAAAGCCGGAATCTCAGGCGAAGGCGCGGGGAAAGAGCCGCACGAGATCCCGGCTTTCTCCGGGATGACGGTTATAATTCCTTGAGTGCCCCGATCAGCCGATCCACTTCCTCGGCGCTATTGTAATGGCACAGACCAACCCGCAGCAGCCCGCCTGCCGCATCGAGCCCGAGCCGCGCGGTAACCTCCACCGCGTAGAAGCTGCCCGACCAGGCGAAGATGCCGTTTTCCGCAAGATGCGCGGCGATATCGTCCGGATGATGCCCCTGTATCGTGAACGAGAAGGTCGGCACCCGGCCTTCCATCGTAGGCGGGCCCCAGAGCTTCAGGCCGGGGATGCTCGCCAGCCCGGCAAGCAACCGCTCACCGAGATGCTCCTCGTAGCGGACACAGCCCTGCATCGCCGCGACCAGCCTGCCGCGCCTGCCATCGGCCTGCGGATCGAGCTGCGCCCCGAGCCAATCGAGATATTCGATCGTGCCGAGCACCGCCGCCTGGCCCTCGAACGACGGCGTTCCCGTCTCGAAGCGATGCGCCCCGTGATTGCCCGCCGGGCGGACCCGATAGGCCTCGACGCGCTCGACCGTCTCGGCGCGGGCCCAGAGCACGCCCTGGTGCGGGCCGAAGAACTTGTAGGGCGAGCAGGCGAGGAAGTCGGCGCCCAGCGCTTCGACGTCGGTGACGATGTGCGGCACCGATTGCACCGCATCGACAAACACCAGCGCGTCGGAATGCGCACGGACGATCTTCACCGCCTCGGCCACCGGGTTGATCGTGCCGAGCGCGTTGCTTGCCATGCCAAGCGCCACCAGCCGGGTCCGCGGCTGGAGCAGCGCTTTCAGCTCCTCGAGCTTCCAGCGGCCGGTCTCGGGATCGAAATCGAGCCAGCGCACCGTCATCCCCTTGTCGCGCGCCGCCTGGAGCCAGGGCGAGACATTGGCGTCATGATCGAGCCGGGTGCAGATCAGTTCGTCGCCCTCGGCCCATTCCCGCGCCAGCGCGCGGGACAAGGCGAAGGTGAGCGAGGTCATGTTCGGGCCGAAGGCGATTTCGTCCGGCCTGCCGCCGAGCAGCTCGGCCATCGCGGCGTGCGCCTGATCGCTGATCGCATCGGTCTCAATCGAGGTGACGAAGGCGCCGCCCGAATTGGCCGTGCCGTCGCGCAGGTGCAGCACCATGCGCGCGATCGCGCTTTCGCAGATCTGGGTGCCGCCGGGCGCGTCGAAATAGACGTGGCCGGAGCGGAGTGCCGGGAATTGCGCGCGCACGGCTTCGATTGGAAAGTCCATTGCGCTGGCATAGAGCGAGCGCGGCAACCGCAAAAGAGGAGGACGTCATGATCCGCACCGGAGTGATCGGCTATGGGCTGGGCGGTCTCGCCTTTCACGCGCCGCTGGTCGATGCGGTTCCTGAGCTGGAGCTGGCCGCCATCGCCACCTCGCGTGCGGCGGACGTCCATGCGCGCTACCCCGATGTCGCGGTGGTCACGCCCGACGCACTGCTCGCCGATCCCTCGATCGAGCTGGTCGTGGTCACTACCCCCAACGACACGCATGTGCCCCTGGCGCGCCGCGCGCTGGAGGCGGGCAAGCATGTCGTGATCGACAAGCCCTTCGCCACCAATGTTCCCGACGGCGAGGGCCTGATCGCGCTGGCGAAGGAGAAGGGCAGGCTGGTCAGCGCCTTCCACAATCGCCGCTGGGACGGCGATTTCCTCACCGTGCGCAAGCTGGTGGAGGCGGGGACGCTGGGCGAGATCATGCTCGCCGAGCTGCGCTGGGACCGGTTCCGCCCCGCGCTCGCCCAGGCGTGGAAGGAAGACCCCGATGCGGGCGCCGGCATCCTCGCCGATCTCGGCCCGCACCTGATCGACCAGGCGCTGCAGCTGTTCGGCACGCCGGAGGCGCTCTATGCCGACATCGCCGTGCAGCGCGAAGGTGGGCGCACCGACGATTATTTCGAGATCACGCTCTTCTATGGCGAGCGCCGGGTCACGCTCTCCGCCGGCCGGCTGTTCGTCACCCCGCGCCCGCGCTTCTGGCTGCACGGCACCCTGGCGGACTTCGCCAAGCACGGCCTCGACCCGCAGGAGCCGCGCGTGAAGGACGGTGCGCGCTACACCGATCCCGGCGTCGGCGACGAGGAACCGCAGTTCCACGGCACGCTTACCCGCGCCGATGGCAGCAGCGAGACCGTGCCGACCGAGACCGGCGACTATCGCGGCTTCTATGCGGGCATCGCGAAGGCGATTGCCACGGGAGCCCTCGCGCCGGTGACGGGCGAGGACGCGGTGCTCGGCCTGCGCATCGCGGAGCTGGCGCGGCAGAGTGCGCGAGAAGGGCGGCGGCTCAGCCTCTAGCCCCGAACCGTCATCCCGGCCTCAATCCGTCATCCCGACGAAAGTCGGGATCTCAGGCGAAGGCGCAGGGAAGGAGCCGCACGAGATCCCGGCTTTCGCCGGGATGACGAGTTGTGGCGGGGACGACGACTTACTTCGAATGCCGCCTCCGGTTACGGCCGCCACCCCACCGCGATCGTCCGCGCCTGCACCGCAACCGGCACCGTCGCGACGATATCCGTCGCCGAGGTCCCCAGCAGCACCTGCACCGTGCCGCTAGCGACCTTCCAGCTGTTGCTCGCCCCGTCGAACGTCGCGAGCAGGCGCGGATCGACCTTCAGCGTCACCGTCTTCGCCTCGCCCGGCGCCAGCTCGACCTTGGCGAAGCCGCCCAGCCGCTTCGGCGCTTCCCAGCCCGCGCCGGATACATAGAGCTGAGGCACGTCCTTGCCCTGCAGCTTGCCGGTGTTGCGGATCGTGAAGCTCGCCGTGATCGTGCCGTCCGCAGCCTGCGCCTTCAGGTCCGAATAGGCGAAGCTGGTATAGCTCAGGCCGTGGCCGAACGGGAAAGCCGGGGTCAGCTTGCGCGCGTCGTACCATTTGTACCCGACGGTCGCGCCTTCGCTGTAGGTGGTGTCGCCCTTGTTCGGGGTCGAGGGCTTGGCGAGCTGGTCGAGGCTGGCCGGGAAGGTCGCGGGCAGGTGGCCGGAGGGATTCACCTTGCCGAACAGCAGGTTGGCGATCGCGCTGCCGCCCTGGGTACCCGGATACCAGGCTGCGAGGATGCCGGCGACCTGGCCGCGCCACGGCGTCAGCACCGGGCCGCCCGTCTCGAGCACCACCACCGTCTTCGGATTGGCCTTGGCGACCGCGGCGATCAGCTTGTCCTGGTCGTCGTCGAGGCTGAGCGCCACGTCGAACGCCTCGCCGGCCCATTGCGTGCCGAACACGATCGCCACGTTCGCGTCCTTCGCCGCCCTGGCCGCGCTGCCCGCATTGCCGCCATCGACGAACACCACTTCCGCGTTCGGCGCCTGCGCCTTGATCGCGGCGAGCGGCGCATCGGGATAATACATCACCGGCCCCGGCCAGGTCGTCGGCTTGAGCCCGGGGACCGCATTGCCCGCCACCGGATAGACCAGCGACGAGCCGCTGCCCGCCAGCACGCCCTTGTCGGCGCGCCCGCCGATCACGACGATCTTCTTCACGTCGGGCGAGAGCGGCAGGATCGCGCCCTTGTTCTGCAGCAGCACCGCGCCGCCTTCGGCATCCTTGCGCGTCACTTCGGCGCTGGCCGCCAGCAGCTCGGGCGAGAGGTCCATCGGCGCTTCGATCACCGGCTGGTCGAACAGGCCGTTGTCGAACATCGCATGCAGGATCGCGCCCGCCATCGCGTCGAGCCGCTCCTTCGAGACCGCGCCCTTCGTCACCGCATCCTTAAGCGGCGCGCCGAAATAGGGTTCCTTGTCGAACGGGAAGCCCGAATCCTGGTCGAGCCCGGCATTGGCCGCCGGCGCGGTCGAATGGGTCGCGCCCCAGTCCGACATCACATAGCCCTTGTACCCCCAGTCGCGGCGCAGCACGTCGTTGAGCAGCCAGCCATTCTCGCAGGCATGGGTGCCGTTCACCCGGTTGTAGCTGCACATCACCGAACCGGGATCGCCCCGCTCGATCGCGAACTGGAAGGCGAGCAGGTCGCTCATCCGCGCCGCCACCGGATCGATGATCGAGTTGCCGGTGTCGCGGTCGGTCTCCTGATCGTTGATCGCGTAATGCTTCACGGTCGAGATGATGTGGTTCGACTGGATACCGGCGATCTGCGCGCCCACCATCGTGCCGGCGAGCAGCGGATCCTCGCCGCCATATTCGAAGTTCCGCCCGTTGCGCGGCTCGCGCATCAGGTTGACGCCGCCGGCGAGCATCACGTTGAAGCCAGAGGCGCGCGCCTCGTTGCCGATCATCGCGCCGCCGGCATGGGCGAGGTCGACATCCCAGCTCGCCGTGGTGGCGAGGCCGGAGGGCAGGGCGGTACGGCCGCGCTTCCTGGGGGCACCGCCCTGGGTGGCGACGCCGACGCCGGCATCGGTCTGCCACTGCGCCGGGATGCCCAGCCGCGGGATGCCGGGAATATAGCCGGCCGAGCCCGGCCGCGCCTCGGCGGGTGCCTTGTAGCCGTTCTTGGGCGCGAAATCGGTGCCGAAATAACCGAAGACCAGGACGAGCTTCTCGTCCTCGGTCATCTGGGCGAGGACCGCCTTCACCCGCGCATCGGCGGAGAGCTTGGCGTCCATCCAGGGGCGTGGCTGCTCCTGCGCGGTGGCCGGTGCCGCGGCGGCGAGCGCGATGCCCAATGCGATGATCGAATCCGCAAGGGCGTGGCGGCGCAGCTTCATGATTCCCTCTCCCGCGATTTTTGTCAGCGTTGTCGGGAAGGGTATACAGGTCAAGCCTTGGTAACGCTATCACCGAGATGGTCGTAGAACACCGACTACACCGTCATCCCCGCGAAGGCGGGGATGACGAGGAGTTTAAGGCAAGTTCGCCTTCAGCTCCTCGATCCACGGCCGCGCCACGCCGTCCGAGGGCGCGCGCCAGTCGCCGCGCGGGCTCACTGCGCCGCCGGCCGAGACCTTCGGCCCGTTGGGCAGCGCCGAGCGCTTGAACTGGCTGGTCTGGAAGAAGCGGAACAGGAATTCCTCCAGCCATTTCGCGATCGTCGTCAGGTCGTACTGGTGGCGCGCATCCTCGGGGAAGCCGATCGGCCATTGCCCGGCGGTGGCGTCCTTCCAGGCATGCCAGGCGAGGAAGGCGATCTTCGAGGGCCTGAGGCCATGCCGGATCGTATAGTGGAGGAAGAAGTCGTGCAGCTCGTACGGCCCGATCCGGTCCTGCGTGCTCTGCATCTTGCCGTCGGCATCGGCGGGCACCAGCTCGGGCGAGATCTCGGTGTCGAGGATGCTGGTCAGCACGCTCGCCGCCTTGCCGGTGAACTGGCCGGTCTGCACGGTCCAGCGGATCAGATACTGGATCAGCGTCTTGGGCACGCCGGCATTGATGCCGTAGTGGCTCATATGGTCGCCGACGCCGTACGTGCACCAGCCGAGCGCCAGCTCGCTCAGGTCGCCGGTGCCGAGCACGAAGCCCTGGCGCTGGTTGGCGAGGCGGAACAGGTAATCGGTGCGCAGGCCCGCCTGGACGTTCTCGAAAGTCACGTCATAGACCGGCTCGCCCCTGGCGAAGGGGTGGTCGATCCCCTCGAGCATCGTCCGTGCGGCAGGGCGGATGTCGATCTCGGCGCCGGTCACCCCCAGCGCGTCCATCAGCGCCCAGGCGTTCGACTTGGTGCCCTCGCTGGTCGCGAAGCCGGGCATGGTGAAGCCCAGGATGTCGGTGCGCGGTCGGCCGAGCCGGTCCATCGCCCTGGCGGCGACGATCAGGGCATGGGTAGAGTCCAGGCCGCCCGAGACGCCGATGACGATATGTTTGGCGCCGGTGGACTCGAGCCGCTTGCGCAGTCCCTCCACCTGGATGTTGAACGCTTCGTAGCAATCCTCTTCCAGCTTGGACGGGGTATTGGGCACGAAGGGGAAGCGGCGCAGCTTCCGAAGCAGGCCCTTGTCGGCATAGTCGGGCCGGTGCTGGAAGGTAACCCGGCGGAAGCGCGTCTCGGGATCGCCATTGGCGGCGGCGCAGTCGTTGAACGTGCCCATCCGCATCCGCTCGAGCCGCAACCGCTCGAGATCGATGTCGGCGCACACCACTTCGGTGGTCAGTTCGAATCGCTCGGTAGTGGCGAGGCATTCGCCCAGTTCGTGGATCATGCCCTGGCCATCCCAGGCGAGATCGGTAGTGCTCTCGCCGGGTCCGGAGGCGGAATAGACATAGGCGGCCACGGCGCGCGCCGATTGCGCCGCGCACAGCATCGCCCGCTCGCGCGCCTTGCCCACCACGATGTTCGAGGCGGAGAGGTTGCACAGCACCAGCGCGCCGGCCAGTCCGCCCTCGGTCGAGGGGGGCAGGGGTGCCCAGTAGTCCTCGCAGATCTCGGCGTGGAAGACGAAGTCGGGCAGCTCCTCGGCGGCGAAGATCAGGTCGGTGCCGAAGGGCACGGTCTGCCCCGCCACCTCGATCTCCAGCCCGGCCAGCCCTGCGCCGAGCGCGAACCAGCGCTTCTCATAATATTCGCGGTAATTGGGCAGATAGCTCTTGGGTACCACGCCCAGGATGCGGCCGCGCGAGATCGCCACCGCGGTATTGTACAGTCGCCCGCTGCGCCGCAGCGCCGCGCCGACCAGCAGGACGGGCTTCAGCTCGGCGCTGGCCGCGACGATCGCCGCGATGCCCGCCTCGGTCGCCTCGCATATCGTGTCCTGCAGGTGCAGGTCGTCGATCGCGTAGGAAGTGATGCTGAGCTCGGGATAGACGAGCAGGTCGGCGCCCATCGCGTCGCCCTGCCGGGCCAGCGCGATCGCCGCCTCGGCATTGCGCACCGGATCGCCAACCGTCATCGCCGGAGTGCAGACGCCCGCGCGGATCATGCCTTGGCGGTGGATCGAATAAAAGGGGTGGGATTGGGCCATCGTCTCCGTCTTGCAGCGACATGTTTCGATCTGTTGCATCCCCTAGTCGCTCGGCTCGCCTTGTGCCAACCCCGCGCAGGCTTTACCCGCACGTCATGCTCCACTGGATCCGCCGCCAGTTCGACGCGCATCCGGTGCGCACGGTCATGGCCGTTTTCGTCGCGTACACGATCTTCAAGATCAACCTGAAGTTCTTCGCACCGGCCGGGCCGTGGTGGCGCGGCTGGCACGATCAGGGCCAGTATCTGAAGTCGGCCAAGGCATTCCTGCATTTCGACCTGAACCCCGACCAGCATTGGTATCCGCTGCTCTACCCACTCGCCGGCGCTCCCTTTGCCTGGGCGCCGACGCCGTTCGTGCCGATCAACCTGCTGTGCTATGCGGGCGCCTTCTGGGGCTTCTACCGCGTCTGCGCGCGCTTCGGGGTGGGGAGCCTTGCCGCGGGCCTGCTCTTCCTGGCGGCGACGATCGGGGACCTGCGCATCTCCAAATTCTGGCTCGAGCCCTGGACGACGACCATGTCGGCCGCCTTCATCTGGCTGGCCTTTGCCGAGGCCGCCGACATGATGTTCGGCCAGCGCCGCCGACCCTGGCTGCTCGGCGCGCTGCTGATGGCGATCGCGCTGGTCCGTCCGGCGGACGTGGTGGTGAGCGCGGTGATCGGCGGCTTCGCGCTCTGGCGCCCGGTGCTGATCGAGAAGCGCTGGGGTGACCTGTTCAAGGGCCTGGGCGGGGCAGGGGCCGCGCTAGCGCCCTATGCCTTGCTCTATCTCGCCATCTATGGCGCGCGCCTGACCGACTATACCGTGCTGTCGGGCGACTACGGCTTCGCCTTTGCCGACCTCGGCTGGAAGGCGAGCATTCTGCTCGTCGATCCCTCGCCCTGGTTCCCGGGCGAGACCGGGTTGCTGCGCGAGCTGCCCTGGCTGCTCACCGGTGTGGCCGGGCTGATCCTCGGCGTGATGCGCCTGCAGGGGCCGGCGCGCTGGCTGACGCTCTGCATGGCGCTGGTCGCGCTGATCTACACCACGATGATGCTGGCCTATGTCGATCTGGTGCCCAGCGGCATGTGGCGCTTCTTCAACGCGCACTACTTCAAGTGGCTGTTCCCGATGGCGGCGCTGTTCACCTGGCTGCTGGTCACCTGGCGCGACCTGCGCGGGCTGGTGGTCGTCGCGGCGCTGGTGCTGCTCGCCAGCTTCCGCATCGTGCCGCGCCCCGCCGAGCCGCAGGAGCCGGCCAAGGCGCTTACCTTCGTCGCGCCTGACATACGCTGGCAGGACATCTATTTCGCCCGCTCGACGATCGTCGATGCGAAGGGCGCCCAGCGCAGCCCGGCGGATTACCACCAGCTGCCGATCGGCGACCGGGTGACCGCGATCGCCTTCAAGCGCCCGTTCGAGGGCGACGCGCGCTGGTATGGCGTAACGCCGCCCGGTATGGCGACCTGGCCCAAGGCCAGCGGGCAGGAGGACGTGGTGCTGCCGGGCAGCTGGCCGCAAAAGCCGATCGCGCGCTACGCGACGAAGCTGACCTTCGGCTATCCCTGCTGGGCGCCGCCCTTCCCGTGCGGGACCGGGCCGGGGCCGGGGCTGCCGAAGAACTAGGCGGGATCGTCATCCAACATCGAGAGCGGCGGCGACTCGCCAAAGTACACGAAGTACAGCCCGAGAGCGGGTTTTGGGGCGGCCTATTTTCCCTGATTTCCCGGTATCGCCGCGCATCTCGCAATATCCTTGCGCCGGGCCGATCCTATCTTTCCTACAAAGCAAAGAGCGGCCGGGACTCGGGTCCCGACCGCTCCAGCGAAACATGCGAAATCCTACATCGCAACCGGGACAGGATCGTCCCGGGGGATGCGCTCAGACCTTGGCGGCGTAGATCATCCGGCCCGGGCCGAGGCGCTCGAACAGCTTGGCCAGCTGGTTCTCACCCACCGCAAAGCAGCCCTGGCTGCGGCCGAGCTTGCCGTGCCGGGCGATCATGTCCTCGTTCGCATACCAGGCCGAGTGGACCACGATCGCGCGGTCGAGCGCGTTGTTGTTGGTCGGATCGAGCCCGAGCAGGCGCTGCGAGTCGCCATGCTTGCCGACATAATAGTCGGCAGTCAGGAACGCGCCTTCGCAGGTCGCTTCCGAATTCACTTCGTTCGAGAAGCGCTGGAGCATGCCGCTATGGTTCGGATCCGAGCCGATGCCGTGCGCGACGAGGAAGCGCTCGACCTGGCCGGTGCCGAGGTTGACGACGTGGAAGCGCTGGTTGTTCGACGAGGTGGCGAAGTCGGCGATCGCGATCCGGTCGTGCGACGGGATGCGCATCGAATGGCGGTTGAGCGCCGCCAGCGCCTTCTTGAACAGCTCGGGCCGGATGCCGTTGGGGACGCCGGGCACCTTGGGCGCGGCAGCCAGTTCGGGCGCCTTGGGAATCGCGGGAACAGGAGCGGGGACCGGCATCGGCGCCGGTGCCATCGCGGTGCTGATCGTACGCGAGGCGCAGGCAGAAACCACCGCGCCACTCGCCATCACCATCGCAGCCTTCAGCAAGGCGCGACGCGTCTGAATCGTATCGAGGCTATCCATCACTATCCAAAGAACCCGCTGCTTTACCCCTTGGGGGAATCTATATCAGACAGATGGTAAGCGCGGCGCTTAACATCCGTCCCAAGTTGCGCGACTCGCCGCAACGCATGCCCGGTTCGCCGAAGGCCCGCCGAA
This sequence comes from Sphingomonas sp. Sphisp66, assembly GCF_047324325.1. Classification (NCBI taxonomy): domain Bacteria; kingdom Pseudomonadati; phylum Pseudomonadota; class Alphaproteobacteria; order Sphingomonadales; family Sphingomonadaceae; genus Sphingomonas; species Sphingomonas sp. Sphisp66. Next base: position 2,289,949 of record NZ_CP168508.1, on the reverse strand, counting down.
ATCCGGAACATTGCCAGCGATTTGCGCACCCGAAATATGTCCGATTCGGCAGCGGCACGAAATTAGGTTAATTTCGTTAAGGAATCGCCCTGAGCCGTCCCGGCTCGCGGATTCGGAGAGCTGTTTGATGCGTTCCGGCGTCCTTGCCGTTTTTCTCCTGGCCAGTGCCACGATCCTTCCCGCCATTCCCGCAACCGCGCAGGTCGCCGCATCGGACACGATGCAGGTGGCGCCCTCGTCGCTGCGCAATGGGCAATGGGCCTGGTATGAGGAGCCCCAGCTGATCAAGGCGAGCACGAACGACTGGGATCCGGTCTCGATCGTGGTCAGCATCCCGGACCAGCGCGCCTATGTCTATCGCGGCGGCCATCTGGTCGGCGCCAGCACCGTGTCGACCGGATCGGACGGGCACGAGACGCCGGTGGGCGCCTTCACCATCCTCCAGAAGAAGGTCTTCCACCGCTCGAATCTCTATTCGAACGCACCGATGCCGTTCATGCAGCGGCTGACCTGGGACGGGATCGCGCTCCATGCCGGCCGGCTGCCGGGCTATCCCGCCTCGCACGGCTGCATCCGCTTCCCCGCGGCCTTTGCCAAGCAGCTCTATGCGCTGACCGAGCTCGGCGGCGATGTGATGGTCACCGACGAGCCGGTGCTCGATCCCGTGCGCGCGGTGCCGCCGACGCCGCTGCTGATGGCCGATGCGCGCAACCTGGGCGGCGAGGCGTTCAACATGGTCACCATGCCGGGCACCGCCCCGCGCCTGCGGATCCAGCCGGCGAGCTGGACGACCGGGCCGACCCGCGAGATCGTCCAGCCGCTGCCGCGTCGCGGCTCGAAATAAATTCTGTAATGCGCGCGACGCTTTGGATCGGCTAAGCGCGATTCCATGACGATGTCCTTCGAAGATGCCGCCCACGCCCTGGTCGAGGTCGGCCGCCGGCTCGATGCGCGCGGCTGGGCCCCTGCCACCGCCGGCAACTATTCCGTCCGCCTCGACGATGGCAGCATCGCCGTCACCGTGTCCGGCTGGCACAAGGGGCGGCTGACTCCCGCGGGCATCATGCGCGTCGATCTCGAAGGGACACCGCTCACCCCGGGCAAGCCTTCGGCCGAGACCGACCTGCATTTGTCGATCTACCGGCTTTTCCCGAACGTAGGTGCCGTCCTGCACGGCCATTCGCCCGAGGCCGTGGGCATGAGCCGCGCCGCAGCCGACGCCAGCGAATGGGTGTTTGCCGGGCACGAGATGCTCAAGGTCTTCCCGGGCAACACCACGCACGAGGCCGAGATCCGCCTGCCGATCGTCGACAACAGCCAGGACATGGCGGTGATCGAGGAGGCGATCCGTCCCGCCTTGCTGGCGCCGAACGCCGCGCCGGCCTATCTTATCCGCAGCCACGGGCTCTATGCCTGGGGCAAGGACCTGGCCGAAGCCGAGCGCGTGCTCGAGGGCACCGAATGGCTGATCGCCGCCGAACTGGCCGAAAGGGCGTGGAAACGATGACCCATCTCCGCATCTTCGACGAAGCGGGCGGCGCTCCGCTCGCCGACACCCGCGACGCGGCCGAGATCGCCGCCGCGCTCCAGCCGATCGGCGTGCGCTTCGAGCAATGGCCCTCGCGCCCGCTCGCCAGCGATGCCGGGCAGGACGAGGTGCTCGAGGCCTTTGCGCCCGAGGTCGAGCGCCTGAAGGCCGAGAATGGCTATCAGTCGGTCGATGTGATCCGCATGGTCCCCGACCACCCCGAAAAGGCGAACCTGCGCACCAAGTTCCTCTCCGAGCACCGCCATTCTGAGGACGAGGTCCGCTTCTTCGTCGAAGGCGAGGGGCTGTTCACCCTGCGCGAGGGCGAGAAGATCTATGCCGTGCTGTGCGAGGAGGGCGACCTGATTTCGGTCCCCGCCGGTACCCGCCACTGGTTCGACATGGGACCCTCTCCCAGGTTCACCGCTATCCGCCTGTTCACCAACGCCGACGGCTGGATCGCCAACTTCACCGGCGACACCATCGCGGACCGGTTTCCACGGCACGAGCCTGCCTAACCCAACCCGTCATCCCCGCGAAGGCGGGGATCCAGAGTCACGAAGGACATCGCTCTGCCACCCTGGATCCCCGCCTTCGCGGGGATGACGAAAGGGGTAGGGCGCCGAGAGTTGAATGACCCACACCCCTCCCAAAGCCATCCTCCTCGACATCGAAGGCACGACGAGCAGCATCAGCTTCGTCGCCGACGAGCTTTTCCCTTATGCCCGCAAGCATCTCGCGGCTTTCGTCGAGGCGAACCCGGAAGCCGCCGCGCCGATCCTGGCCGAGGTGCCGGGCGAGGATCCGGTCGCCACGCTGATCCAGTGGATCGACGAGGACCGCAAGGCGACCCCGCTCAAGACCCTCCAGGGCCTGATCTGGGCGCAGGGCTATGCCGATGGCGAATTGAAGGGCCATGTCTATCCCGACACGCCGGAGGCGCTGCGCCGCTGGACCGAGGCGGGGCTCCAGGTGAACATCTATTCCTCGGGATCGATCGCCGCCCAGAAGCTGATCTTCGGCCATTCGATCGCCGGCGACCTGACGCCGCTGCTCAGCAACTATTTCGACACCACCACCGGCCCCAAGCGCGAGGCAGATTCCTACACCAGGATCGCCGATGCGCTCGGCCTCGCGCCGTCCGGGCTGCTTTTCGTCTCGGACATGCCGGCCGAAGTCGATGCCGCGCGCGAAGTAGGGCTCCAGGCGCTGCTGATCGATCGCGCCGGCGGCCCGGCCGATGTCCATACTCTCGCGGAAGTCCTCCCATGATCCTCGAAGGCAAGCCCACGCGCTCGATCCGCCGCACCGAAGACGGCAAGGGCGCGGTCATCCTCGACCAGCGCCAGCTGCCCTGGGAGATTCGTTGGGTAGAGCTGCGCGACGTCGATGCCGCGGCGGTGGCGATCCGCGAGATGTGGACGCGCGGCGCCCCGATGATCGGCGCCACCGCCGCCTATGGCTATGCGATGGCGCTGGCGGTCGATCCGGGCGATGCCAGCCTCCAGGCGGCCTATGACAAGCTCCACGAGACGCGCCCGACCGCGATCAACCTGCGCTGGGCGCTCGACGAGGTCCGGGCCGCGGTGAAGGACCTGCCCGAAGCGGAGCGCGCCGAGGCCGCCTTCGCCCGTGCCGATGCGATCTGCGACGAGGATGCCGGGCTCTGCCGCGCGATCGGCGAGCATGGGCTGGAGCTGTTCAAGGCACTGCACGCGAAGAACCCGGACCGGCCGCTCAACATCCTGACCCACTGCAATGCCGGCTGGCTCGCGACGGTCGATTACGGCACCGCCACCGCGCCGATCTACCTCGCGCATGATGCGGGCATCCCCGTCCATGTCTGGGTCGACGAGACCCGCCCGCGCAACCAGGGCGCGCTGCTCACTGCGTTCGAGCTGCGCAACCACGGCGTGCCGCACACGGTGATCGCCGACAATGCCGGCGGCCTGCTGATGATGAAGGGGCAGGTGGACGCAGTGGTGGTCGGCACCGATCGCGTCACCCGCAACGGCGATGTCTGCAACAAGATCGGTACGTACCTGAAGGCGCTCGCGGCGCACGACAACGACGTGCCCTTCTATGTCGCGCTGCCCTACACGACCTTCGATCCCAACACCGAAAGCGGTGCCGACATCCCCATCGAGGAGCGCAGCGCCGAGGAACTGACCCGGCTGACCGGGCCGCTGGCAAGCGGGGAAATCGGCACTGTCCGGGTAACCGATTCCCCCGCCGCCAATCCAGCATTCGACGTGACGCCCGCACGCCTGGTGACGGGCTACATCACCGAGCGCGGGGTGCTGGACCGGATCTGAGGTTCATGTGCCTGTTCCCCGGCGAAGGCCGGGGCCCAGTTGCAATGCCGACAGTGAGGTGCCGGCCCCTCTCGAAATGCGCCGATACCGGGCCCCGGCCTTCGCCGGGGAACAGTATTGGCCAGGGTTCGCCGCTCAGCGCGGCTCGGTCTTCACCGTCGTCGTGGTGGTGGTCGATGCCGCCGGGCGGGTGACCGTCGTGGTGGTCTTGCGCACCGGCTTCTTCACGACCTTGCGCGTGGTGGTGCGCGCCGAGGAATAGGTGCGCGCCGGCTGGGTCGTGGTGGTCTCGATCGTGGTCGCGACCGGCTGGGCCGCCGCCGCACGCGCTGCGGCCGCATCCGCCGCCGCCGACTGGGCAGCCTGGGCCGCCGCGTCCGCGCGGGCATTGGCTGCCGCCGCATCGCTCTGCGCGGTCACCGCCGCATCCTGCGCGGCCTCGCGCTGGCTGGCCTCGGCCGCGGCACTGGCCGAGGCATTGGCCGCTGCGGCCTGCGCGTCGCGGCGCGCGTCACGCTCGGCGGCGATCGCATCGCCCTTGTTGCGCTCGGCTTCGGCAAGCGCCTGGTCGGCCAGGCCCGAGGCGCGGCGCGCCTCGTTGATCGTCGAATCGCGATGGTCGCGCGCCATCTGGTCCTTGGCGACGCGCAGCGCCTCCTGCGCCTTGGCCATCGATTCGGTGGCATAGGTTTCCGCGCCCGCAGTCTGCGCCGCTTCCACCTTGGCGGTGGCCTCTGCGATGGCAGTGCGTGCACGGTCGATACGGCTCTGGGCAAGCGACGGCGTCGCGGCGAGCAGCGCGGCCACGGCGGCGCCGCGCATCAGCAGCTTCATGTTACGCATGGTACAACTCCAGTTTGTCCCGCGGCCGGCGAACGTGCCGGAAACGAGCCGAGTTGCGCCTTGCGCGGTGAAGCGGACTTTTACGTCGGTGAAATGCCGCGCGCCCGAGTCGTCGGATCAGCCGGCGAGCCGATCGCGCGCTTCGGCGATTCGAGTGATTGCGGCATCGAGCGTCGCGTCCTCCTTGACGAAGCAGAAGCGCAGCACGTTGGTCACCGCGTCCTCGGCATAGAAGGCCGAGACCGGGATCGAGGCGACGCCCGCCTCGTCGATCAATTTGTTGGCGAAGCTGACATCGTCGAGGCTGATGTCCGATGCGGTGAGGTCTACCGAGAGGAAATAGGTCGCCGCGCTCGGCAGCACCGTGAAGCCCGCGCCTTCGAGCCCGGCCTTCAGCCGGTCGCGGCCATGCTGGAAGCGGTGGCGTGCTTCCTGCACCCAGGCGTCCTGCGTCGCGAGGCCCTCGGCCACGGCCCATTGCAGATTGGGCGGAGTGGTGAAGGTGAGGAACTGGTGGGCCTTGGAGATCACCCGGGCGAGGGCAGGGGCGGCGCAGATCCAGCCGACCTTGAAGCCGGTCAGCGCGAAGATCTTGCCGGCCGATCCGATCTTCACCGTGCGCTCGCGCATGCCGGGGAAGCCGATCAGCGGCAAATGGCGCGCGCCGTCGAAGGTGACATGCTCCCAGACCTCGTCGCAGATCGCGATCAGGTCATGGCTGACGCAGAAGTCCGCCAGCATCGCCAGCTCGTCCGCGCCGCACATCGTCGCGGCGGGGTTGAGCGGGTTGTTGAGCAGCAGCACCCGGGTCTTGCTGGAGACCGCCGCTTCGAGCGCCGCCTTGTCGATCTTCCATTCGGGCGGGCTCAGCCGCACGAACCTGGGCACGCCGCCCGCCTGGCGGATCAGCGGCACATAGGCGTCGTAGAGCGGCTGGAAGCAGATCACTTCGTCGCCGGGGCTGACACAGGCGAAGATCGCCGCGGCCAGCGCCTCGGTGGCGCCCGATGTGACCACCACTTCCTCGGCGGCGAGGTTGAGCGCCTGGTGGCGTGCGTAGTGGTCGGCAACGGCACCGCGCAGCTCGGGCAGGCCGATCATCGGCGGATACTGGTTCGATTTCTCCAGCATCGCCTTCGCCGCCGCCTGCAGCACCGCCTCGGGTCCGCGCCCGTCGGCAAAGCCCTGGCCCAGGTTGATCGCCCCGGTCTCGCGGGCGCGGGCGGACATGGCTTCGAAGATGGTGGTGCCCATCCGGGCGTAGAGCGGGTTCATGGAGCAAGCTTGTGGCGGCTTGCATCTTGGGGTGCAACCGCCGCATTAGGCCGGCGTTCAGGCTTGCATCAATAAAGGAAGATCATGAGCAAGACCCCGCCCAAGCCGCAGGAAGCCCGGTCGCCCTATCCGATCGAGGAGGCCCCGCACGATCATCACGACGAGGGCAGCGAGGCGCTCCAGGCGGTGAAGGACATCGCCGAGGCGAAGAAGCGCTGGAAGCCCGATGCCAAGCAGATCGGCATGGGTGCCGCGATCGGCATCGGCTCGGCCGCGATCGTCGCGGGCCTGCTCTATTGGCGCGGCGGCAAGAAGTAATCGCTTCCCCGCGGCGAACCATCTTCGTCGCTCGATCCACCTCCTACGTCGCACCGCGCTCGTGCTCTCGTGCCCTTCCGGCCACAGGGTTCGAGTGCCGGCGTGACCTGAACCCGACAGTTGCGCCGGCATACATCCCTGTGCCGGTCCGGAACGACGCCCGTATCGGTGCCTGACGGGCGTCCCGCTGGCCGGGGCGCCCGTCCTGGCCGCTATCGCGCCGCTACCACCGATGCGCGGATGTGGAAGAGGTTGCTCTCCACCTCGTCCATCTGGACCGGCCCCTGCATCCGATATCCGTCCGCCGCGACCACCTTGGCCAGCCCGCCAAGCAGCATCTCCTGGCGCCTGGCGAGGAATTCCTCCCCGGTCGGCGGCGGGATCGTCGCGGTGACGGCGCATCCGCGCGCGTCGCAGCTGAAATCCACCTTCTCGAGCAACGGATAGGCCTGGCGGACATGCGCGATCACCTTGTCCGGCATGACCGGTGCATTGGCCGGCACGATGACCGCGGGCGCCGGCGCGTCGCTCGCTGCCGCCACCGGCGCGCTGGTGATCACCACGCCCTCGGCAGGCGGCTTGCTCCCGCCCTCAGCGCTGCCCTGGACGAACCAGAGCCCGGCCAGGGCGAGCAGGCCCGCGCCGCCCAGCGCGAGCATCGGCAACTTCATTCCCATGGGCACCTCGATGGGGTTCCACCCCGCGCCGCCGGGGGTGGGGGGCGGCGCGGGGTGGAGAGGGTCAGCAGATGGTCGAGCCGGCCGGGCAGCCCGGCGAGTTCGCGCCCGAGTCGGTGTTCGGATCGAACCCCGGGGTGATGCTGCTGTTGACGGTGGCAGCGAGGACGCCCGAGAAGCGGGAGTCCTTGTTGTCGAAATTGCCGCTGCCGAAATTATAGTTGGCGATGGCGTTGCGGACGCTGGCCGACGGATAGCCGTTCCAGCTGATCAGCGGCTGGATCAGCCACTGGCCGGTGCCGTTCTCGGGCGGCTCGTCGCCATTGTCGGTCTTCGAGAAGCGCCACAGGTGCGAGAAGCCCCAGGTCTCGTAGTGATAGACCATCTTCACATGCTGGCCGGTCGAGTCGCTCTGGAAGCGCAGCTGGCCGCCGCTGGTCGCACGGGTTTCCCAGCCGCCATGGTTGCCGCGGGTGACGCCGACGACGCTGCTGTTGGTGCCCTGGTCGGTGGTCCAGACGATCACCGATTCCCAGTCATAGGCGTGCGAGAAGTCCGACTGCCAGAAATAGCTGTAGACGCGGGCGCAATAGCCGTTGTTGCAGCGTGCGCGGACATAGACGTTGCTCGTCGTGCGGTAGTTGCCGTTGCGGCACGAGGCGGGCGGCAGCGTGGCGTAGGTCGAGGCGCCCGCGCTGATCGCGCCCGATGCGTTGACGGCGGGGACGTTGAAGCAGACGTCGGTGTCGAAGTCGATCGCCGGCTGGAAGCGCTTGTCGAGCGCGGTGGCCAGTTCCGGTAGCGGCGCGACCGGCGCCGGCCAGCCCTGTGCCTGAGCGGAATGCGGCGACAGCATCGCGAGCGCCCCGAAGGTCGCGACCGCCAGCATTTGAATTTGGCTCTTCATATAATCTCCCAATGCAAGACAATGTGGAGTCAAGTCGCGCCAGTTCGTTTCCGCAATCAGTATTGCGGATGTATTATTTGATAATATTTATAACGAATCGCGCATTATTTAATTCGCGCGTTACTGTGAAAATATTGTTGCAGTATTCGAATTGAAATCTTCGTAACGATATTATTCATGGTCTTCCGGCGCTATTGCGCGCGCCGGGACGTTTCCTCAGCCCAGGCGCGCATGTGCCCTCAGAAGGGAGACGGGAGATCGCGAATATCAGGACAAAGATTTTTTTGCGGCCGGAGCGGCAGGTCAGCTGCTCGACATTGCGCCGCGATACACCGGATCCTCGAGCGCCCGCCCGGCGCCGTTGGCGACGCACATCAGGGCATTCTCCGCGACCATGACCGGCAATCCGGTTGCCTTGGACAGGACATCGTCGAGATTCGCGAGCAGGCTGCCGCCACCGGTCATCACGATGCCCTGGTCATAGATGTCGGAGGCCAGCTCCGGCTCGGTCTTCTCCAGCGCGGAGTGCACCGCCTCGACGATCTGGGCGGTGAGGTCGGCAAGGGCGTTGGCGATCTCGCCCTGATTGACCTCGACCTCGGAAGGCATGCCCTTCACCAGGTCGCGGCCCCTGACCTTGGTCGTCAGGCCGATGCCGTCCTCGGGAAGCTGGGCGGTGCCGATCTCGACCTTTATCCGCTCCGCGGTGGCTTCGCCGACCATGAGATTGTGCTTGCGGCGGATCGCGGAGGCGATCGCCTCGTCCATGCGGTCACCGCCGACGCGGATCGAGGCGCTGTACGCCAGGCCCTTGAGCGACAGGACGGCGACCTCGGTCGTGCCCCCGCCGATATCTACTACCATGACGCCGAGCGGCTCGGTGATCGGCAGGCCGGCACCGATGGCCGCGGCCATGGATTCCTCGATCAGATAGACCTTGCCGGCGCCAGCATTGGTGGCCGCCTGCTGGATGGCGCGCCGCTCCACCTGGGTCGCGCTGCTGGGAATGCTGACCGCGATCTCCGGACGGCGGCCGATCCGCATCGGGCGGCCACCAACCTTGTCGATGAAGTATTTGATCATCTGCTCCGCCACCTCGACGTCGGCGATCACGCCGTCGCGCATCGGACGGATCGTGCGGACATTGTCGGGCGTCTTCCCGAGCATCAGCTTCGCCTCGGCGCCGACTGCCCGTACCCGCGAGATGCCGCTGGTCGTTTCCATCGCCACCACCGATGGTTCGCTGAGGACGATGCCGCGGTCCCGCAGGTAGATGACTGTGTTTACCGTGCCGAGGTCGATCGCGAGGTCGTGGGAGCCGCCCGAGAAAAAGCGAGGAAATTGCATCAAGTTCAATCTGTTGGGATCGCGTGCGCTGCGCAGGATTGCGGAGCGCGATATCGATCGCGCGGGCCGCTGCGGTGGGCCGGTGCCGGGGAGGGGTCAAGCCATTATCCGTTGGGATGACCCGCAGCAGCGCCGATGTGAGCGTGATCGTGCGACTGGGTTTTTGGCGCGCCCGGCTGGATTCGAACCAGCGACCACGAGCTTAGAAGGCACGTGCTCTATCCAACTGAGCTACGGGCGCGCGCCGGATGCCCCTAGCGTGGATTGCGCGGCAGCGGAACCGGGATCATAGATGCCGCATGAGCGAGGGGAACGGGAAGCCGGCGCAGGTCGCCGCGAACACGCTGCGCGGCGGGCATTTCCGCTATTACGACTTCGTGATGGCCGCCTTCGTGGCGATCATCCTGCTGTCGAACGTGCTCGGCGCAGGCAAGGTCTCGCAGGTCTGGCTGCCGATCTACAATGATTACTGGCCATTCGGCGCCGGCATTCTGTTCTTCCCCGTCTCCTATGTGATCGGCGACGTGCTGACCGAGGTCTACGGCTATGCCCGCGCCCGCCGGGTGATCTGGGCGGGCACCGGCGCGGTGCTGTTCATGGCCTTCATGTCCTGGGTGGTCGTCGCGCTGCCGCCGGCACCGAGCTGGGGCAACCAGGCGGCGTACGAGACGATCTTCGGCCAGGTGCCGCGCATCGTCCTCGCCTCGGTCTGCGCCTTCTGGGCCGGCGAGTTCGTCAACTCCTATGTCCTTGCCCGGATGAAGATCTGGACCAACGGCAAGATGCTGTGGACCCGCACGATCGGCTCGACGATCGCGGGCGAGGGGATCGACAGCCTGATCTTCTATCCGCTCGCATTCCTCGGCGCCGCGGGCTGGACCACCACGCTGGTCATCCAGGTGCTCTTCACCCAATGGGCGCTCAAGGTCGCCTGGGAAGTGATCCTCACGCCGGTCACTTATCTCGTCGTCGGCTTCCTCAAGCGCCGCGAGGGCGTCGACGTGTTCGACAAGGGCACCGACTTCACGCCCTTCGCCACCCGGGTGTGAGCCAGTGAGCCCGCTGCAATCGGCCAAGTTCTGGCTGATCCAGCATGTCGGCCTCGCCAAGGACGCGCTCCACATCTATGTCGGGCTCACCCTGTTCCTCGGCGCGGCGCTGGCCTTTCGCTGGCCGCTGCGGAGCTGGAAGCCGCTGGCCGTGGTGCTTGCCGCGGCGCTGCTTGGCGAGGCCTGGGACCTGCGCGACAGCCTGGTCCATCACACTCGCATCGATCTCTGGGGCAATTGGCACGACATCTGGAACACGATGTTCTGGCCAGTCGTGCTGCTGCTCCTTGCCCGCACTACCAGGCTCTTCGGGCGCGACACTTGCGAATACCCGAAGGAGTAAGCTGACGCGCGCCGACAACGCTGGCATCATTTCCCGCGAATTCTCCAGGAGGGCAGCATGACCGCGACGACGGAAGAGACTTTCGGCAGCACGGGGCACGTCAACATCTTCTTCCGCTCCTGGCTGCCCGAGGGCGAGCCGCGCGCCGTAGTGGTCATCTGCCACGGGGTGAACTCGCATGGCGGCCAGCATGAATGGACCGCCCAGCGCTTCGTCGAGAAGGGCTATGCGGCCTATGCGCTCGATCTGCGTGGCCGCGGCCGCTCGGAGGGCGAGCGCTTCTATGTCGAAAACGTCTCCGACTATGTCGACGATGTCGCCGGCACGATCGCCATCGCCAAGTCGCGCCATCCGGGGCTCAAGGTCTTCCTGCTCGGCCACAGCGCCGGCGGCGTCACCTCCTGCACCTATACGCTCGACAATCAGCACGAGCTCGCCGGCTTCATCTGCGAGAGCTTCGCCTTCCAGGTGCCGGCCCCCGGCTTCGCGCTCGCCGCGATCAAGGGGCTCAGCCACATCGCGCCGCATCTCGGCGTGCTCAAGCTGAAGAACGAGGATTTCTCCCGCGATCCCGAATGGGTCGCGAGGCTCAACGCCGATCCGTACATCAAGGACGAGGTCCAGCCTGCCGCCACCGTGGCCGCGCTGGTCCGCGCCGATGAGCGGATGCGCAAGGAGTTCGACACGATCACGATCCCGGTGATGATCCTGCACGGCACCGAGGATCACGCCACTGTCTGCCATGGCAGCGAATTCTTTTACGAGCATGTCGGGTCGAGCGACAAAACTCTGAAGATCTATAAGGGGCATTATCATGACTTGCTTGCCGATCTCGGCAAGGAAAGTGTGATGGCCGATATTATGCAATGGGTTGAAGCGCGAACGTAACGAAAAGACTTTTGCGTAATTTACGTACTTGCAAAATATAACCTAAGTTACTTCGAAGATATTTGGCAGGTCCGTGATTCTCCGGTGCTGGGCACTCTATAATGCTCCGAGCAGCAACATTTCGTTGCAGGTTCTGAGAGAATGCCCATGCACTGGTTCGTCGCTAACGCACCTATCCGCCGGAAGCTGCTCGTAGCGTTCGGCTCGATGACGGCGCTCGTCGCGCTCACCCCGCTGACCCTGTTGTTGTTCCCGGCGCTTGCCCTGGCCGTCGGCATCGCCGCCGCCGTGGCGGCCGCCGGCCTCAGCGTCTGGTATCGCAAGGCCATTGCCGACCCCTATGTCACCACCGTGGTGCGCATGGAGGCGCTCGCCGCCGGCGATCTCGCCAGCCCGATCCAGTTCACCGAATATCGGGACTGTGTCGGCCGGCTGACCAAGGCGATGTTCACCTTCCGCGATACCGCCGCCGCGCAGATCAAGCAGAACGAGGAAGCCGAGCATCACGGCGAGATCGTCCGCGGCATGACCGGCAATCTCGAGCGCCTCGCCAAGGGTGACCTGACTGCCGACATCGTCGAGGAATATCCGGCGACCTATGCGAAGCTGCGCGAGAATTTCAACGCGGCGCTTGCGTCGCTGCGGACCCTGCTCGGCGCCGTCACCGAAAGCACCTCGGCGATCCGCAACGGATCGGGCGAGATCGCCCAGGCGTCGGAAAGCCTGGCGCGCCGCACCGAGGCGAATGCCGCGAGCCTCGAGCAGACCACTGCCGCGATCAGCCAGATGGACCAGCGCCTCAAGGCGACCGCCGAGGCCGCCGGCCGCACCGTGGCGCGTGCCGATGGCGCCACCGCGACCGTCTCGGGCGGCCGCCAGGTCGTCGATGAGGCGGTGCAGGCGATGAACCGGGTCAATGACAGCGCCAAGGGCATCGACAGCGTCATCGAGGGGCTCGACAAGATCGCCTTCCAGACGCGCGTCCTCGCGATGAACGCGGCGGTCGAAGCCGGCCGTGCCGGTGAGGCGGGCAGGGGCTTCGCAGTCGTTGCCGATCTCGTCTCCGCGCTCGCCATGCGTGCCGAGGAAGAGGCCGGGCGTGCCCGCGAGCAGCTCACCGCTACCCAGGTCGATATCGTCGCCGCGGTGGAGATGGTCGAGAAGGTCGACGGCGCGCTCGCCCATATCGCCGAAGAGGTGAGCGGCGTGCACACGTTGCTCAACCAGATGGCGGCCGACAACCAGGCTCAGTCGACCGCGGTCAGCGAGATCAGTAGTGCGATCGGCGTGATGGACCAGTCGACCCAGCAGAATGCCGCAATGGTCGAGGAAACCTCGGCCGCCGCGCGCAACCTCACCGTCGAGGTCGCCACGCTCGCCGAGCAGGCGGCGCGTTTCCAGGTGACGGGTGGGGGGCGTCCGATTTCTTTCCCGGCGCCCGGGCTGTCCGCCTCGAACGGCGCCTTCGCCAGCGCGGTGCACTGAGTAGCTGGCCACCATGCATTCTAGGTTCGTCACGGAGTAGGGCGGTCGCGGTTCTTTTGCGGCCGCCTTCCTTGTCTCATGAGAGAGACGCATGTCCTGACGCACCTTACGATTCGACGTAAGTACCTATTTGGATAAATCTAGTTCATCGGGACTGCGCAGCACTTTTCCGAAGTGATGCTCCCAAAGCCGCGCGCCGAGATCCGCGCTGCGGTCTAGTGAGGAACCGACGCTCAGCCATTGCAGCAGGGTGGGCTGCAGTCCGGCGTCGAACAGCATGAAGCCTGCTGCCAGGCAGCAAGTGTCCGCCTGGATGCCGCAGACATATACGCGTTCCGCCTGCTGCGTGCGCAGATGGTCGATCAGTTCAATTGGCGGAAGATAGCCGTGCTTCACGAAGATGCGGTCGGCCGCGACAAGGCTCTCGTCGTCGGGTGCGGGTTTCCAGCCGAGCTGGCGCTCGAACGGCGTCACCGACTCATCGTGCCGCTCGACCGTTGCCACGGTGTAGAGGGTCCGGCTCAGCGCGCGGATGCCCTCGACTATCGCATCCGGCACGGCAAAGCTCGGCTGGACGTCGACGACCAGCATCGCAATTCCGGGGAGGGTGGGGCGCTCTGCTGGCAGCGGCCCCGGCACGCAGGCCTCAGGCCACCGCTTCGAGCAGGCCCTCGAACAGGCGGCGGCCGTCGGTGCCGCCATGCGCGGCTTCGATGCGGCGCTCGGGGTGCGGCATCATGCCGAGCACATTGCCGGCCTTGTTGAGCACGCCGGCGATGTTGCGGGCCGAGCCGTTGATGTCGGCGGCATAGCGGAAGGCGACGCGGCCCTCGCCCTCGATCCGGTCGAGCGTCTCGGCATCGGCGAAGTAGTTGCCGTCATGATGCGCGACGGGAACGGTGATCTGCTCGCCCGAGCGATAGGCCGAGGTGAAGATCGACTGCGAATTGTCGACCGTCAGCGGCACGTCGCGGCAGACGAAGTTGAGGCCCGAATTGCGCATCAGCGCGCCGGGCAGCAGCCCGGTCTCGGTCAGCACCTGGAAGCCGTTGCAGATGCCGATCACCGGCGTGCCCTTGTCGGCCGCCTCGATCACGGCCCTGACGACCGGCGAACGCGCCGCGATCGCGCCGCAGCGGAGATAGTCGCCATAGGAGAAGCCGCCGGGCAGGGCGATCAGGCCGAGGCCGGAGGGCAGCTCACTCTCGCCGTGCCATACCATGGCGGGCTTCACGCCCGTCACCGCCTCCAGCGCGACTGCGATGTCGCGATCGCAGTTGGAGCCCGGAAAGACGATGACCGCGGTCTTCACAGCTTTTCCACCCGGTAGTTTTCGATGACGGTGTTGGCGAGCAGCTTGCGGCACATCTCGTCGACGGCCTCGTCGCTGGTCGAATCTGCGAGCTCGAGCTCGAAGATCTTGCCGGCGCGGACGTCTTCGACGCCGTCAAAGCCGAGGCCGCCCAAAGCGTGCTGGATGGCCTTGCCCTGGGGGTCGAGCACGCCGTTCTTCAAGGTGACGATGATGCGGAGCTTCATGGCCAGCGCCTATGGCGCGGAGTGCGCCGGGCTGCAACCCAAAGCGCGTCATTTTCCATGCCTAAATGCGCGTCATCCCGGCGAAAGCCAGGATCTCAGGCGAAGGCGCTCGGAAAGAGCCGCACGAGATCCCGGCTTTCGCCGGGATGACGGTATTGGTTTGGTGATGGGGCTAGGGCTTATTTGCCCCGGCGCTTCCGGTGGCTCTCGAGGTCCAGCACCGCCGAATCCTCGCCCTCCGGGAACAGGCCCAGCCGGCGCGCGACTTCCTGATAGGCTTCGACTTCGCCGCCCAGGTCGCGGCGGAAGCGGTCCTTGTCGAGCTTCTCGCCGGTGGTCATGTCCCACAGGCGGCAGCCGTCCGGGCTGATCTCGTCGGCCAGGATGATGCGCGAATAGTCGTTGTCCCAGATCCGGCCGAACTCGAGCTTGAAGTCGACCAGGCGGATGCCGATGCCGGCGAACAGGCCCGAGAGGAAGTCGTTCACACGGATGGCCATGTCGGCCATGTCGTGCAGCTCTTCCTGGCTCGCCCAACCGAAGCAGAGGATGTGCTCGTCGGTGACCAGCGGGTCACCCAGCGCGTCGTCCTTGTAGTAATATTCGATGATCGTGCGGGGCAGCGGCGTGCCTTCCTCGATCCCGAGCTTCTTGGCCAGCGAACCGGCGACGACGTTGCGCACCACCACCTCGATCGGGACGATCTCGACCTGGCGGATCAGCTGCTCGCGCATGTTGAGGCGGCGGATGAAGTGCGTCGGGATTCCGATGCCGGCGAGCAGCGTGAAGACGTGCTCGGAGATCCGGTTGTTGAGCACGCCCTTGCCGTTGATCGTGCCCTTTTTCTGGGCGTTGAAGGCGGTCGCGTCGTCCTTGAAATACTGGATCAGCGTGCCGGGTTCGGGACCCTCGTAAAGGATCTTTGCCTTACCTTCGTAGATCTGCCGGCGGCGTGCCATCGGGTGCTTTTTCCCCTGGAAAGTCATTGCCCCGGCGGCACGGGGAATCCGCGCACGTGCCGGGGCGAGAGGCGGCCTATAACGAAAGGGGCGCTGAGGCGCAATCACACATCCTCGTTAACGGCCCCCAATCCGGCACGGCGCCACTGCCGCAGCCAGGGGCGTGCCGCGAACAATGCCAGCCCGGCCAGCAGCGCCCAGGGGCCGAGGAAGATCACCAGCAGCAGCAGCGTCTGCCCGACTCCGAGCACCGCCGCACCCGACTGCGCCACCGCGTCGCTCAGCCGGCCGAGAAAGCCCTGCGGCGTCGGCGCCTGCACCGGCGCGGTTACCGGGACATAGCTCACCGAGAAGTTGGAATAGGCGACGCGGCCGCGCAGCTCGCCCAGCCAGCCCCTGGCCTGGTCGAGCTCCTCCTGCGCCTGGGCGACGCTGCGCTCGGCCTCGACCAGCTCGCCGACCTTGCCCTGGCGCCCGCGCAGCATGTCGGTGAGCCGGGCGACGAGGATCTCGCGCTGGCGGAGGCGGGCGTCGGTGTCGACCAGGTCGCGCGAGACGTCCTCCGCCGAGATCTGCGTATCGACCGCGCGACCGCCCGCCTTGCCGATCATCTGGGTCAGGTCGCCGGCAAAGGCCTGGCCGAGCGGGCTCGCCACGCGCAGCTTGAGGAAGGCGCTGGTCGCGCCGTCGTCATTGGCGGCGCGCTGCATCGCCACCAGCTGGCAGCGCGGGCCCAGCCGGTTGCAGAGGTCGAGATGTGCCTGTTGTGCGCCGGCAATGGCGGCGGCGGGCAGGCGGTAGGCGAGGGTGAAGTTGTAGGCGAGCTGCGGCACGCTGATCGGGATCGCCGCGGCGCCGGTGGTGGAGTCACCCGGCGGCGAGACGGAGTTGCGCACCGAGGATGCATAGGATCTGGCGATGTCGCTCTTCGGCATGGCCGGGGGCGTCGTGGTCAGCAATGGCGTCTGGACGTCATAGGTCGCGAGCTTCTGTCCCTCGCGGAACTGGGTGGAGCCGATCAGGCTCGCGCAGGTGATCGCCACCAGCAGCGCGGCGAGTCCGCCGCTCACCACCAATATCCGTCGCTTCGGTTTCAGCATGACCTCTCTCCCTCTGTTATGAATGTTATAACATCACATAATCGAGCCAAAAACAAGCGGGGCAACCTGCGCTGCCCCGCTTGCCTCCCTAGAAACCGTATCGGATGGGATCAGGCCGTCTCAGCCGGCTTGCTGCGCTTGCGCCGCACCAGCAGCACTACCGGGATCGCCAGCAGCACCCAGGGGAGCAGGTAGATCGCCAGCGTGAGCAGGGCGCGGATGCCGATGAGGAAGCTGGCGAAGGATCCTTGCCCTGCCTCGGTCAGCTGGCCCGCGACGCTGCCCGAATTGGTCGCCGGCGCAATCGCCGAATAGCGGATCTCGAAGTCCGACATCGCGACTCGTCCCTGCAATTCGGTCAGCCAGCCACGGGCCTGGTCGAGCTCCTCCTGTGCCGCCGCGACGCTGCGCTCGGCTTCGACCAGCTCGGAGACCTTGCCCGAGCGGGTGCGCAGCACCTCGGTAAGCCGGGCGACGAGCAGTTCGCGCTGGGCGATCCGCGCCCTGGTGTCGACGATCTGCTTGGAGACGTCGTCGGTGGAGACCTTGGTGCCCGTTGCCCGCCCGCCGGCATCGGCCGCGGCCTTGCCCAGCGCGTCGGAAAAGCGATTGGCCTCGTTCGTCGCCACGCGCAACTTGGTCAACGCGTCGCCGGTCTTGTCCTGGCTGTCGTCGCGCTCGAAGGCGAGCAGCTGGCAGCGTGCAGGGCCCATGTCCTCGCACAGCCGACGATGCGCATCCTGCACCGCGCTCAGCTTGTCGGTCGGCAGCAGATAGCCGAGCGAATAGCTGTAGGCGAGCTGAGGCAGGCTGACCTTCACCTTGTCGGCGGCAGGCCCCTTGGCATCGCCTGCCGCCTCGCTGGCGGGCTGGGTCATCTCCTGGGCGCTGACATCGCGCTGGCCGGTCTGGCCGTTGTCGGCGCCGGAGCATCCCGCCAGCGCGCCACCAAGCAAAAGCAACGGAATAAGACGCTTCATAATCCCTCCTTGCCACAATATGGCCATAATCCATCACGGAGGTGGGATATGAGTCAAGCCATAATTTAGCCTTATTTGGGGCGAGATTGTGGCGGGCGACGCAAAAGCGCCCGCGCCGGTAACCCGCTTTGGCGGGAACCGGTCACGGGCGCTGCCTTGTCGGGCTGTCAGCGGCTTTTAGGCGTGCTGGTCTTCTTCATCGCGGGAGAACCAGCGCTGGATCAGGTTGCGATTGTCGCCGCGCCCGCGCTGGTCGCGGCCGTCATGCGCGCTTTCGTAGCTGTCGTCATGGCGCGGTTCGGGATCGGAGCCCACGGCGCGGCCATGGATGATCCAGCGCAGCAGCAGCACCACCGCCAGCATCAGCAGGCACCAGGGTCCGATGCTCGCCAGCAGCTGGACGAGCTGGGCGACCGAATTCTCCAGCGTCTGCCCGGCGGTTCGGAAATTCGCCTCGGACGAGCCCAGGCCGCTCAGCGCGCTGCTCGATTCATAGGTGAACAGCATCGGCGCATTGGCCAACGTCTGGCCCTGGCTCGCCTCCACCTCGGCGATCATCGACAGCGCGTTCTGCAGGCGCGCGGCGCGGGCCTGGCCGTCGGGCGAGGTGCTGGCGCGGGCATTCTGCAGCTGGTCCTGCAGCCGCTTCACCACCGCGACGCTGCGCGCCGTGGCGGTCGAGTCCGCGCCGGTTATCTCGGTATCGACCAGCACGCCGTCCGATCCGGTCACGTTCTTGGTCACCGCGTCGCCGAATGCCCGGGCGATCGACGGATCGATGCGGATGGTCAGCACCGCGCGCGTCTTGTTGCCGTCGTCGACGCGGTAGCGCATCGAGAGGATGCGGCAGCGCGCCGGGCCGATCCGGTCGCAGGCATCGGCATTGGACTGGAGCACGCCCTTCACCCGGCTTCCGGGCAGGCGATAGGCATAGCGATAGTCGAAGCCCGTGCCGGTCGAGGCGAAGGCCTCGGCATTGGCTGCCGAAGCGAATTCGGACTTGTCCTTGCCGTCCGCCGGGCGATTGAGATCATCGCATCCAGCGAGCAGCGCAAGCGCCGCCAATGCCCAAACGACTCGCATGGGTTCCTCCCTGTTCCTTGACCAAGGAGTAACCATATTTTGTGACGGGCCCAACCCGCCCGAAACGCACCGGCTTTCCCTTTTCGGGATCGCGCCGCGCGATATCAGCAATGCTTATGGGTTGGCGGGCGGCGTTGCAGGCCGCCCGCCTCTTCGCCTTCCGAGGGATCAATCAGGGACGGGCGGAGATCCGGACGGCGCCGCCCTGCCGGGCGACGGCCTGCTGGCGCGCTTCCGAGACGCGCTCGCGCAGGAGCGCCTTGCAGCGCAGCGCACTGGGAGACTCGGTCACATAGCCGGGGCGGGTGGCCGGGCATGCCTTGTCGATCGCGCGGGCCAGCCGCCGGTCGAGCACGCTGCGGCCCTCGGCGCGGGACAGGTCGAGATCCGCATAGGAAACGCGGACGATTTCGTGGTTCTGCGCCTTCGCGGCCAGCGGTATCAACGCGGGCGAAAGGATCAGGGCGAGGGGGATCAGGGTCTTCAGCATGGCTTGTTCCTTTGGATGCGCGCCATGTTCGGCACCCCCTCCATCTGCGCCCGAACGCGCCGGCGGGCCAACAAATCATTGGCCAACATCCATAAGCTGTGCTTGTATATTCTGATGCGTCGCCTTCCGCCCCTGTCCGCCGTCCGCGTGTTCGAGGCCGCTGCCCGGCACGGCAACTTCACCCGCGCCGCGGGGGAACTGGGCATGACCCAGGCGGCGGTGAGCTATCAGATGAAGCTGCTCGAGGAGCGCGTCGGCGCGCCGCTGTTCGCGCGCAGCGGGCGCGGGATCGCGCTCACTGATGTCGGCCGCCGGATCGCGCCGCAGATCACCACTGCCTTCGATGCGATGGGCGACGCCTTTGCCGCGGTGCACGCCGAAAGCGAGAGCGTGATGCGGATCACCGCGCCGCGCACGCTCGCCACCAACTGGCTCGCCGGCCGGATCGGCTCGTTCCAGCTCGCCCGGCCCGAGCTGGCGGTGCGGCTGCACGTCGGCGACGAGATCGTCGATCTGCTGGCAGGGGAGGCCGATGTCGGGCTGCGCGGCGCGCCCGGCCCGATGCCGGGGCACAGCTGCCATTTCCTGATGGGCATGCCCGTGGCGCCCTTTGCCAGCCCGGACTTCCTGGCGCGGCACCCGCCGGTGCGCACGCCGGCCGATCTGCTCGATCTGCCCCGGCTGACCTATAACGACGATTGGTGGGACCTGTGGTTCGCCGCGGCGATGGGCGAGACGCCGGCCTATGTCGATCTGGCCGGCGTCCGTTTCGATTCGCAGATTCTCGACGGCAATGCCGCGATTGCAGGCCACGGCATCTCGATTCTCAGCCCGCCGATGTGGCTGCCGGCGATCGCCTCGGGCCAGCTCGTCCAGCTGCTCCCGCAGATCACCGCCCAGTATCGCAATGCCTTCTGGCTGATGTATGCCGAGAACAAGCGCAACCAGCCCAAGATCCGCGCCTTTCGCGACTGGCTGCTGGAGGAGGTGAAGACCTCGATGGCCCACGACCCCTGGGGCGCGCTGGTGCCGCCGGAGGGCCGTCCGGCGGACTGACAGGGGGATGGGGACAAGCCATCCCCCTGCCGCGCATGCGTTCTAGAAGCGCACGCCGATGCCGGTCAGCAGCTGGTGGCGATCGTCGTGGCCCAGATAGTCGTCAGTTCGCGTGAGGCGATATTCGGCCTTGGCATAGACGTTCTTGGTCAGCTTCTGCTCGATGCCGGCGCCCACGCGCAGACCATTGGCGGTGCTGGGACCATAGTCCCGGCCGTCGCTACCGTGAGTCTCGTAGCGCAGGTCCGCCCAGCCGGCCTTGGCAAAGATCAGCGTCTTCGGGCTCAACGCGTAGCCGATGCGGGCAGAGACATCGATGTCGCGTGCCGCGTCGGTCTTGAAGGTAGTCGACCCGGTGCCCGGGAACGGCCCGACCTTGGCGCTGCCCGCGACGACCCAGCCGATACCGCCTTCGACGCCGATGGTGACCCGCTTGCCGATAGCCACGTCATAGCCGACCGCGCCGCCCGCGCGCAGCCCGGTCAGTTCGCCGCCGGAAAGCGCATCGTCGCTGCTCTGGTCGAGGCCGATCGTCGCCTCGACGCGCGGACCGGCAAAGGCCTTGGCGGGCGCCTGTTCGGTTTCCTGAGCAAGGGCAGTGTTCGCGCCAACGAGGCAAGTCGCGGCGGCGAGTATCAGGATCGAATTACGCATGTTGCTCACTTTCGTTAAGTTCCCCTGTGTATTTCCGGGACGGAGCAGTTTTTTAGATCCCGTAATATATTGAGATAATTTTTTGGGAACATGCGCGGTATTGAAAGTGAAGTAGGTTCGTAACGAATGGTTACGGAATCTATTGTGGCGTCGACGTGGCGAACCGATGTGACAGATCGCCACATTCTTCCAGGCATGTGCCATGCTCTTCTCTCGGAGGCGCAGGCCGAAAATGGCAGGTCCGTGGCGCAAAGCTGGCCTCGCCACTGGCAAAGTTGGAAATGTTCTGCTTTAGTTCTGGAATGCGGCCTTATCCCGAACCTCATGCCCCGCCCTTGGCTTTATCGGCTCTCGCGCACGCGTGTGGAGATTCAAGGGATTCAACATTTCTCCGCGGGCGTTTCGGTAAAACCACGGGAAATTCGATAGTTAGCCGCTCGGTCAGCTGCTCGAATTTTCCAACGCCCAAGCGTTCGGTTGAATGTCGCCGCGCCCCGGCTTGGCGCTTGGCCTTTGCTGCTGCTATCCGGGATGGGCAATGAGCCTCGACACCGACATCCAAGACCCCGGCGCGCCTTCCGACGTTCCCTTCGACAGCGCGCTTTCCGAGCGGTACCTGGTCTACGCGCTCTCCACGATCACGGCGCGCTCGCTGCCGGACGTCCGTGACGGGCTGAAGCCGGTCCACCGCCGCCTGCTCTGGGCGATGCGGCTACTGCGGCTCGATCCGGCGAGCGGCTACAAGAAGTGCGCCCGCGTCGTCGGCGACGTGATCGGTAAATATCACCCGCACGGCGATCAGTCGGTCTATGACGCGATGGTCCGCCTCGCCCAGACCTTCGCGCTGCGCTACCCGCTGGTCGACGGCCAGGGCAATTTCGGCAATATCGACGGCGATAACGCCGCGGCCTATCGCTATACCGAGGCGCGGCTGACCCAGGTCGCCATCGACCTGATGGACGGGCTCGACGAGAATGCCGTCGATTTCCGCCCCACCTATAACGGCGAGGACGAGGAGCCCGAGCTCTTTCCGGGCCTGTTCCCGAACCTGCTCGCCAATGGCGCCGCCGGCATCGCGGTCGGCATGGCGACGAGCATCCCGCCACACAATGCCGCCGAGCTGATGAATGCGGCGGTGGCGCTGATCGACAATCCCCAGGCCAATGTCCTCGACTATGTCCAGGGGCCCGACCTGCCGACCGGCGGCATCATCGTGGACAGCCCGGCGGCGATCGCCGAGGCCTATGCCACCGGCCGTGGCGGCTTCCGGGTGCGCGCGAAGATCGAGAAGGTGACCGAGAAGGGCGGGGGCTGGCACCTCGTGGTCTCCGAGATCCCCTACGGCGTCCAGAAGGGCAAGCTGATCGAGGGTATCGCCGACCTCATCAACGAGAAGAAGCTGCCGATCCTCGGCGATGTCCGCGACGAGAGCGCCGAGGATATCCGCATCGTGCTCGAGCCGCGCAGCCGCACGGTGGTGGCCGAGGACCTGATCAACAGCCTTTTCCGTCTGTCGGACCTCGAAGTGCGCGTGCCGCTCAACCTCAACGTGCTCGACAAGCACCGCACCCCGCGGGTGATGAGCCTCACCGAGGCGCTGCAGGGCTGGCTCGAGCACCAGTTCGTGGTGCTGCGCCGCAAGTCCGAGCACCGGGTGGCCAAGATCACCGACCGGCTCGAGCTGGTCGGCGGCTACATCATCGCCTTCCTCAATCTCGACCGGGTGATCGAGATCATCCGCACCGAGGACGAGCCCAAGCCGGTGATGATGGCCGAGTTCCAGCTGACCGACCGCCAGGCCGAGGCGATCCTCAACATGCGGCTGCGCTCTTTGCGCAAGCTCGAGGAGATGGAACTCAAGCGCGAGCGCGACGCGCTGGAGAAGGAAAAGGCCGATCTCGAGCTGCTGCTCTCCTCGGATGCGCGCCAGCGCACCCGGATGAAGCGCGATCTCGCCAAGATGATCGAGCGCTACGGCCCGGAGACGGCTTTGGGCAAGCGCCGCACCCTGGTCGAGGAAGCGGCGCCGGCGCGCGAGATCCCGCTGGAGGCGATGATCGAGCGCGAGCCGATCACGGTGATCCTCTCGGCCCGCGGCTGGATCCGCGCGATGAAGGGGCATGTCGAGGACCTGTCGGGCGACGCGCTGAAGTTCAAGGAAGGCGATTCGGCTTTCCTGGCCTTCCACGCCCAGACCACCGACAAGCTGCTGCTGGCCGCCGACAATGGCCGTTTCTACACGCTGGGCGCCGACAAGCTGCCCGGCGGGCGCGGGTTCGGCGAGCCGGTTCGGCTGATGATCGACCTGGAGGGCGAACGGAACATTATCGCCCTGCTGCCGTCGAGCCAGGCGCCGAAGCTGCTGGTGGCGGCGGATGACGGCCGCGGCTTCGTGGTGAAGGTCGAGGACGTGATCGCCGAGACGCGCAAGGGCAAGCAGGTGGTGACGCCGCGCGCCGGCGCGCATCTCAAGCTGGTCAAGCCGATCGGTGCCGAGGACGATGCGGTGGCGGCGGTGGGCGACAACCGCAAGCTGCTGGTCTTCCCGCTGTCCGAAGTGGCGGAGCTTGGGCGCGGGCAGGGCGTTCAGCTCCAGCGCTACCGCGATGGCGGGCTGAGCGACGTGCGGACCTTCAGGATGGTCGACGGGCTGAGCTGGGCGATGGGCGGCGAGAGCGGCCGGACGCGCAGCGAGACCGATCTTTCGCCCTGGCGCGCGACGCGCGGCGCGGCGGGCCGGATGGCGCCGAACGGCTTTCCGCGCGACAATCGTTTCTAGGGCGACGTAAAACGCTTTTGTTTCAGGCGGTTTTAACCAATCGGGACTAGGCCGAACAGGATGGTGTTCGCCAGGTCGAAGAAAGCCCGTCTCGTGGCGCAGCTGCCCCTGCCGCAGCAGCCGGACGCGCTTGCCTTCGGTCCGGGCGTCTCGGCGATGATGCTCGACATGCTGCCGGTGCCCGCTGCGCTCGTCGAACTGCAGGACGACTGCTTCGTCTTCGATGCGGTCAATCGTTCCTTCCGCCTCGCCGGCCTCGGCACCGTCGCCAGCGAATCGCCGCTGATCCGCCTGCTCGGACCGCGTCTCCGCCGCTTCATCGAATCGAACGAGATGCAGTGCGAGATCAGCTGGCAGTTCGGCGACGAGGTCGATGCCCGGCATTTCCGGGTGATGCTCGCCAAGCGTGCCGATCGCCGCGCCTTTCCGCGCTGCATGGTCACTCTGGTCGATCACACCTCCGAGCTGCGTACCGAATACAGCCTGCGCCGCGAGATGGCGACGGACAGCCTCACCGGCCTGCCCAACCGCGCCGGCTTCTCCGATGCCCTCGAGCATGCGATCTCGCCCGAGAATGTCGGCGATTTCGCGGTGCTGGTGGTCAATCTCGACCGGTTCAGCCGCGTCAATGCCTGCATGGGCGGCCTTGCCGGCGACGAGCTGCTGATCACTGTGGCGCGCCGCGTGAAGGGTGCGCTGCGCAGCCGCGACACGCTGGCCCGGATGGGCGGCGACGAGTTCGGCGTGCTGCTCACTCTCGACGAGGGGCCGGGCGACGCGCTCCATGTCGCCAAGCGCATCCAGGCGGCGCTGGCCAATCCGTTCCGCCTCTCGGACTTCGAGATCCGCGTCGATTGCTCGATCGGCATCGCCCTGGGCGGCGACAATGACGGCGATCCCGAGGATCTGGTCCGCAACGCCCAGTTCGCGGTCAAGCGCGCCAAGAAGAGCGGCCGCACCGAGATCTACCAGGCGCATACCTTCGACATCGCCCGCGAGCAGTTCGGCATCGAGACCGAGCTGCGCCGGGCGATCGAGCATGGCCAGATGACGCTCTGCTACCAGCCGATCTGCGACCTTGCGACTGGCCGCATCGTCTCGTTCGAGGCGCTCGCCCGCTGGACCAACGAGGAGGGCGTGGCGCTTTCGCCCAACGACTTCATCCCCGTTGCCGAGGAATCGGGCCTGATCATCCCGCTCGGCCGCTGGGCGATGGAGGAAGCGGCGCAGACCATCGCGGCCTGGGACCGCGCGGCGGGCGGCGACGCCGGCGTCAAGGTCGCGGTCAACCTCTCGGCGATCCAGCTGCAGCGCGATCACATCCCCGCCATGGTCAAGGGCGCGCTCGACCGGCACGGCGTGGCCGGCAACCGCCTGACCCTCGAGCTCACCGAGAGCGCGATCGTCACCGATCCGGATCGCATCGCCCAGACGATGAATGCGCTCAAGGACCTGGGCACCACGCTGGCGATGGACGATTTCGGCACGGGCTATTCGAACCTCGCCTATCTCCAGAAGCTGCCGATCGACCTGCTCAAGATCGACCGCAGCTTCGTCTCCGGCATGCTGGCCGACCGCGACAAGGTCGCGATCGTCCGCGCCATCCTCAGCCTCGCCCAGGCGCTCGGCATGCAGACCACCGCCGAGGGCATCGAGACCAACGAGCTTGCTCAGACGCTGGCGGCGCTGGGCTGCACCTATGGCCAGGGCTTCCTCTATTCGCGCGCCCTGGAGCGCGAGGACGCCTACGCGCTGCTCGCCGAGCGCAACGCCTGAGCCACTGCCTCGTCGGCCAGTGCCGACACGCGGGCCTCGTCCGGAAACCCCTCGGCGATCCAGGCTTGCTCGACCTGCTTCATTAGCCGCGCGACATCGGGCCCGGCCTTGATGCCGCGCGCCACGATCGCGCCGCCGGTGAGCGGGAAGCGAGGCGGCTGCCACCCATCCAGCACCGCCACCTCCGAAAGCGGGCTGCCGAAGAGCAGCAACCGGTCGCGTGCGGCTTCCACGCCTGCATGCCATGCCATCGCGATGAAATTGCCCTCGGGCGGCAGGGCAGCGGCACCGAGGCGCTTGCGCTGGGCCTTCGAGAGCTTGAGGCGTGCGGCGATCAGCTCGGCAAGCGCGGGGTCGGCCGGGATCAGCGCGGCGAGCCGGCGGATTGCATCGGGAGCGACACCGGCCGCGTCCTCGCGTGCCGCGAGATCGGCGAAGCGGTCCGCCGACACGATCTCCGGCAGCACTGGCGCGAAGATGCCGCGCTCGATCATCAGCGCGACGACGCGCACCGCGTCCTTCGCCACCAGCAGCTTGAGCAGCTCGTCCGCGATCCGCTCGCGGCTGAGCGCCATCAGGTCCCTGGCGCGGGCGGTGCAGGCCTCGAGCCCGGCCGGATCGGCGACGTCCCCGAAGCGGGCGAGGAAGCGGAAGAAGCGCAGGATGCGGAGGTGATCCTCGGCGATGCGCTGGAGCGGATCGCCGATGAAGCGGACATGGCGCACCGCGAGATCGGCCAGGCCGCCGAAATAGTCGAAGATCTCGCCGGTCGCGGGATCGGCATAGAGCGCGTTGATCGTGAAATCGCGCCGCGCCGCGTCCTCGCGCCAGTCATCGGTGAAGGCGACGGTGGCACGGCGGCCGTCGGTGGAGACGTCGCGGCGCAAGGTGGTCACCTCGACCGGGCCGCTCTCCAGCACCGCGGTGATCGTGCCGTGCTCGATCCCCGTCGGCACCGCACGGATGCCGGCGCCCTTGAGCAATTCCATCACCCGCTGGGGCGAGAGCGGTGTCGCGACATCGAGATCGGAGACCGGCAGGTCGAGCAGGGTATCGCGCACCGATCCGCCGACGAAGCGCGCATCGCCGAGCACCTCGACCAGATGCGCGAGCCCCGCGCGGTGCCGCCATTCGGCGTCGGGCAGGATCATGCCGCCCATCGCAGCCGCCTCGACAGATTGACCAGCATCGCCGCCGTTGCTCCCCAGATCCGGCGATCCTGCCAGAGTATCTCGTAATAGCGCCGCTCGCGGCCCTGATATTCCGCC
Source organism: Sphingomonas sp. Sphisp66 (assembly GCF_047324325.1). NCBI lineage: Bacteria > Pseudomonadati > Pseudomonadota > Alphaproteobacteria > Sphingomonadales > Sphingomonadaceae > Sphingomonas > Sphingomonas sp. Sphisp66. Next base: position 2,263,290 of record NZ_CP168508.1, on the reverse strand, counting down.
ACCTGCTCGCGCTGGTTCGCGGTGTCGAGCAGGAAATCGAGCGGCACCTCGAACACGCTGGCGACTTCCGCTTCCGAAGGCGTGAGCATCAGGTCGGGCGGCACCACGCCGATCACTGGGGTGACGACATAGTTGGTGACGGTGCGGTAGCTGTCGGTCATGCCCACCACCTCGACCGAGGCGGGGGGCAGGGCGATCTCCTCCTCGGCCTCGCGCAGCGCCGCGCCGATCGGGCCATCGTCGCCCGGGTCGATCCGGCCGCCGGGAAAGGCGACCTGGCCGGCATGGCGGCGCAGCGTCTCGGTGCGCTGGGTGAGGATCACGCCCGGCGCGGCGCGGTCGGTGACGGCGATCAGCACCGCGGCGGGATTGCCCTGGATCGCGGGATCGAAGTCATAATGGTCGCCCGGCAGCAGCAACGGCGAATGATCCGCGGCCAGCGCCAGGCGCAGTCGATCGGCGAGGCTCATGCGCCTGGCTCCAGCGCGAAGAAGCTGCCGTTGCTCCACACGCCCGGCGGCGTGCTGCCATTGGCCAGCGCGATCTCGGCCAGCTCGTAATAGACGCTGCGCGCGACCAGCGCCTCCAGCCCGCGGCGGACATGGAGATAGGGGCGGGGACCATCCCCGCGCTCCTCGAAGCGCAGGCCATGCTCGGGCCCGGCGGGGACGAGATCGCCGGTGTTGAGCCGGAAGGCGAGCCGCATCGCCGCGCCTTCGCCCTCGCGCTTCATCTCAACCGCGGTGAAGGGGGCATCCTCGACATCGATGTCGAGCTTCTCGACCGGGGTGACCAGCACGAAGCGGCCGTCGGGCTCGCGGCGCAGGATCGTCGAGAACAGGCGGACCATTGGAAGGCGCCCGATCGGCGAGCCCTGGTGGAACCAGGTGCCGTCGCGCGCGATGCGCATGTCGCTATGCCCGCAATGCGTCGGGTTCCAGCTCTCGACCGGCGGCAGGCGATTCTCCTCGGCCAGGCGGGCGATCTCGGCGAGCGAGAGGCTGGCGAAGTCGGGCGGGGGCGGGGAGGGCATCGATTCGCCTCAGTTCAGGGGCCGTTTGGGGCGCGGAAGTTCACTAAGTTCACGACATCCACGCGCGAGGCTTCCGGCGCCAGGATGCTTCTGCAAACGAAGGGTGTGGAAGAAAGGCTTCGAATGGTCGGCCATGCCGAGGACCCAAGCAGACAAAATCCTACATTGGAAGGGGCGACCGTTACTGGAACCCAACCCGTCACCCCGGCCTTGTGCGGGGGTCCACTATGCCGCCCGTACCGCGCTCGAGCCTCTTGTCCGTATCTTGCCTCCCGGTGGACCCCGGCACAAGGCCGGGGTGACGGAATGGAGATGCGCGCCTAACGATCACGCCGCCCGTCGAAGACGCGCCCCGACCTGGCCCGGGCCGGCCGGCACCCCGGTGCCGCGGGCGAGCAGGCGGCGAGCCTCGAATGGGCCGGGCAGGCGCCAGCCGCCGGTCTTCTCGGCGGTGAAATCGAAGAAGCGGCCATAATATTCGGGGTCGCCGACCAGCATCAGCGCGTCGGCGCCGGGGACCGAAACGGCCTCCGCGGCTTCGAGCATACGCTCCATCAGCATGCGGCCGATGCCGCCCTGCTGGCGATCGGGCTGCACCGCGACGGGGCCGACCATCACCATCGGCACGCTGCCGCCGCCATCGCATTCGAGTGCGACCGGCCAGCACTGAATCGAGCCGAGCAGGCTGCCGTCATCGGCCACCGCGGCGAAGCTCAGCTCGGGGATCTCGGAAGTGCCAAGGCGCACCTTGTACGCAGTGCGCGCGCGTCGGCCCGGACCAAAAGCACGGTCGAGCAGCGTCTCGACGGCCTGAGGATCCACGGTCTCCAGCGGCAGCAATGCGATCACTTCATACATTCCTTTCACAACGCCCGACCTGCGGATCGGGGCCGCGCGAAATAGCGCCCATCGCCGCTTTCGCAATACTGAATATATGTCGGGGCGGGCCGGGAACGAGGGGCGGGCTTTCCAGCAGGCGTGCATCTGCTATTGGGCGCGGCCTGTTTCCCCTGAAAGGCATTGGCGACTTGCCCGATTCCCTGAAGCTCCAGGTCCATGACCTGGAAGTCGAAGTCCTCACCGGCGTCTATTCGGAAGAGACGCATCTTCCGCAGCCGCTGCGCATCTCGGTGACGGTGGACATCGACATGCCCGAGCGGTTCGAGCCGGACACGCCGCTCAAGGCCTCGAAGAACTATATGGACGTCAAGCACGCCGCGACAGACGGCCTGCCCAAGGACGTCCACTTCACGCTGGTGGAGGCGGTGGCCGAGCATATCTGCGACACGCTGTTCGTCGGCGATGCGCGGGTGCAGCGCGTCGAGGTGCGAATCGTCAAGCTGGCGATCGCCGAGCAGGGCGAATCGATCGGCATCACGCTGGTGCGCGAGCGCCGCTAGGCGTCATCCCGGCGAAAGCCGGGACCTCAGGCCGCGAGCGCACGCCTGCCGCATGAGACCCCGGCTTTCGCCGGGGTGACGGTCATATCAGGCACAAGGCCCCAGCGAGCGGAGGACGAAGGCATAGTCTTCCTTCGCCTTGGTCGCATTCGCGGCGTCGTCCGATTCGACGCTTTCGGCCGGCAGGCTGCGCGGCAGGCCGCAGGCGAGGCGGTACCAGAGGAAGGTATTCGCGCGCGGCGCCCCGGCCGATTCGTCGACGATGTCCCCCAATGAGACACTCCAGCGCGTCGTCTCGCCCGGGCGGCGGAGGATCTGGAGCGACACCGGCGCGCCGCCGGCGGTCTGCAGGAAGACCTGGGTCTCGCCTTCGCCGGGCAGCGAGCCGGGGACGTGGAAGGCGTTGCCGACGCCGGTGATCGCGGGCGGGGCATCGGCCGCCAGCGCGTCCCTGGTGATCGCGCGGACCTGGGCGTCGAGCTCGGGCAGCCAGTTCATCTGGCTCTGCAATCCGGTGAGCTGCACGGTGCCCGGACGGCTGGGCACGGGGCGGGCGAACAGCAGCACGCGCTGCTTGGCGAGCTTGGGTGCCTTGCCCTTGGCGTTGAGGGGCACATCGGCGGTGTAGGTGATGCGCGAGGCCATGGCCTGGGTGCCGCGAATCAGGGCGGATACGTCGGCCTCGATCAGGAATCGGGTCATACCAGTGGCCAGACCAGGCGATTCTTCCGCCTTCAGCCGTTCGGCCTTGCGGATGCGCGCATCGATGATCAGCGGTGCCGTCGTCACCTGCTTCGCCAGGGTGGCGTAGCTCGGTAAGACAGGGGCTGGTTGCGCCTGTGTTTGCTGGGGTTTAGCGGATGCACCTAAGGGTGCAGCGAGCGCAATTGCGCAAGAAAATATGGCGGGGAAGCTACGGTTCATGCCGATCGGGTTACCGGAATCCGTTACGGCTATACAGAAATAATTCCGTCATGCGGCGATTGTAGGGCGCGTTTGTCCGACAAAGGGTTTGCGTCCACCCGGTGCGCGCGATAGAGACTCGCCCGCTGCCGAATGGGACGCATATAGCGCACGGCGGGCAGACTTGTGCACACGGGGTCGCAAATCCGCAGCACAGGGCTGTATGTCAGGGATTAGAGGAGTGACGTTGCCGGATGTCTTACGCTGACCGCAATACAAGTGGCAGCCGCGTCGTCGCGATCGTTCTGGTTGCGATAATCGTGGCTGGCATGGGATATGCCTTCGTCACGGGCCTTGCATATCAATATATCAAGAAGCAGGCGGAAAAGCTGAACACGTTCGACGTGCAAGAGCCGCCGCCTCCGCCCGAGGAAGTGCCGCCGCCGCCGCCGCCGCCGGATACTCCGGTGCCGCCGCCGCCGACTCAGATCGCAGTGCCGCCGGCAGTGGTCCAGGTGCCGACTCCGTCGCCGCCCATCCAGACCACGCCGCGGATCGATATACCGCAGCCGCCGACGACTCCGCCGGCTCCGCCTGCGCAGCCGGCTCCTCCGCCGCAGCCGCCCGCGCCGCCGCGGATTGCAAAGAAGCTCACGCCGCGCGGTTCGCCGCAGAGCTGGGTGACGGACGACGACTATCCTGCCTCCGCGCTGCGCGCCGAGCAGGCTGGCACCGTCCGCTTCCGTCTCGACGTCGATGCGTCGGGCAAGGTGACCGCATGCACCGTCACGGGTTCGAGCGGCGTGTCCGTCCTCGACAGCACGGCTTGCAACCTCCTCAAGCGCCGCGCCCGGTTCAATCCGGCCGAGGACGAGGGCGGGAACAAGATCCCTGCGCCCTATAACGGCAGCTTCACCTGGAAGATTCCGAGCTAGGCTGTGTGTTTCGCCGGCGCGCTCTAGCGAGGGCGCGCCGGATCTGTGGATAAAAAGCGCTATTTAGTTAGAGGAAAGAACCGACAATGCTCACGACCATTCTCGCCGCCGCTGGGGCGCCCAAGGAAAATCCGTACGGCCTGATTCCGGCGCTCCGTGAGGGCGGCCTGATCTCGCAGACGGTGTTCGGCATCCTGGTGCTGATGCTGTTCTTCTCGCTCTACATCCTGTTCACCAAGCTGTTCGAGCAGCAGAAGATCCTCAACCAGGCGAAGCGCGTCCGCGCCGGCTTCTGGAACGCCAACAGCCTGCGCGAAGGCGCTGCGAAGCTCGAGAAGAACTCGGCCTATCGCCAGCTGGTCGACGACGGCCTGGCCGCCCAGGAGCAGCACTCGAAGCTGACCGATCCGGTCGAAGCCCATGACTGGCTGCACGGCTCGCTCGCTCGCTCGGAAGACCTGATCAACTCGCAGCTGAAGAGCGGCCTGTCGTTCCTCGCGACCGTCGGCTCGACCGCTCCGTTCATCGGTCTGTTCGGTACCGTTATCGGCATCATCCGCGCGCTCGTGAAGATCGGTGCGGCTGGCCAGGCGTCGATCGACGCGGTCGCCGGTCCGGTCGGTGAAGCGCTGATCATGACCGCCGTCGGTCTCGCCGTCGCCGTTCCGGCCGTGCTCGCCTTCAACTGGCTGCAGGCCCGCAACAAGAAGATCAACGAGAGCCTGAACGCGTTCTCGAACGATCTGCTCGGCTACCTCGCTTCGGACGGCCGCGTGCGCCCGACCGTCGCCAAGGCTGCTCCGGCCAAGGCCGCTCCGGCCGCGACCACCAGCACCGCGCCGCGCGCCTAAGCGATCTGGAATGCATGGGCCGCGCTCCCTGGGGATGCGCGGCCTGTCTCCGGCCCCGAGCCGGAGTTGGAATAGAAGGATAGGATAGCGCGCAATGGCGATGAGCGTAGGCGGGGGCGGTGAAGACGCCCCCATGTCGGACATCAATACCACGCCGCTCGTCGACGTGATGCTGGTGCTCCTCATCATCTTCCTGATCACGGTTCCGGTCGTGATCCAGACGGTGAAGCTGGAGCTGCCGAAGGTCCAGTTCGAGCCGACGACCACCAAGCCCGAGAACGTCTCGCTCTCGGTCACCGCCAATGGCGGCAAGTGCGAAGTCTTCTGGGGCATGACCCCGGTGACGAGCCAGGAACTGGTCGATCGTGGCGTGAAGAAGCTGAAGCAGGAGATCGACAAGCAGGGTGGCATGAACGCCGCCGGCCTCGAGCTCCCCGAAGTGCACATCCGTGGCGACGTCAACACGCCGTACCGCTGCATTGGCGGCACCATCTTCGCGATGCAGATGGCCGGCTTCGTCAAGGTTGGCTTCATCTCCGAACCGCCTGCCGGCTCGGCCACGGTTCGTCTCTGACGGCCCTGCTCAAAGGAGTTTAGACTATGGGTATGAGCGTGGGCGGCGGTGGTGATGACGGCCCGATGATGGAAATCAACACGACGCCGTTGATCGACGTCATGTTGGTGCTCCTGATCATGATCATCATGACCATTCCGATTCAGACGCACGCGGTGAAGGTCGACCTTCCGCAGTCGACCAACAACAACGCGCCGATCGTCGAGCCGGAGAAGAACAAGGTCTATATCGATGCGCAGGGCCAGGTTTTCTGGAACAGCGCGCCGATCGACGACGTGACGCTTCGCCAGTATCTCGACCAGACGCTGCAGATGTCGCCGGAGCCGGAGCTGCACTTCCAGCCCGATCCGCAGGCACGCTACGAAGTCGTCGACCGCATTCTCGCGATCATCAAGCGCGCGAATGTGAACAAGCTCGGCTTCGTCGGCAACGAGCAGTATCGCAACGATTTCTGATCCGCCGCCCCTTAGGGCCGGCATTCGGAAGCAAAGCAAGGCGGTCCTTCGGGGCCGCCTTTCTTTTTGCCCGTATGACTACGGAGGCGTATCAAGCCGCTTGTGCGGATGACACATAAGTGTAACACTATTGTCTTCAAAGAGTCATGGAAGAGTCTCCGTGACGTAACAGAAGGAGTAGGAGTTATGCGCATCGCGCTCATTGTCCTTGCCGCCGCCCCGTTCGCGCTTGCTGCGCTTCCCGCGCAGGCCCAGGGCCAGAACGGGGACCCCGTAGCCAGTACCGCCATTCAGAATGGCCAGTTTTCCCAGGCGGAGCGCCAGCTCACCGCCCAGCTGCGCCAGAATCCGGGCGCGCCCGAGCTTCTGCTCAATCTCGCCGCGATCTATGCCGAGACCGGCCGCGCCGCCGAAGCGCGCGACCTGTATCGCCAGGTGCTCTCGCAGCGGAATTTCGAGATGGACCTTCCGGGGGATCGGCAGTCGACTTCGTACGCCGTCGCCAACAAGGGTCTTCAGCGCGTCAACGCGCTCCAGTTGACCTCGCGCTGAGCGCGCCAACGCCGGCGGCCGCGCCACCCTCTCGCGCGGCCGGCGGCGATACCGGCGCCGGATGATCCCGGCGCCTTTCCCATTTGGAACAGAGGCTTAGAGCCGCGGCAGGGTTACGCCGCGCTGCCCCATATATTTGCCTGCGCGATCGGCATAGCTGGTCTCGCAGGGCTGGTCGCCCTTGAGGAACAGGAACTGGCACGCGCCCTCGTTCGCATAGATCTTGGCGGGCAGCGGCGTGGTGTTGGAGAATTCCAGCGTGACATGCCCCTCCCATTCTGGCTCGAGCGGCGTCACGTTCACGATGATCCCGCAGCGCGCATAGGTCGATTTGCCGAGGCAGATGACGAGCGTGTCGCGCGGAATGCGGAAATATTCGACCGTGCGGGCCAGCGCGAAGCTGTTGGGCGGGATGATGCAGACATCTGTCTTGCGGTCGACGAAGCTGTTCGCGGCGAAATCCTTGGGATCGACCACCGCCGAATCGACATTGGTGAAGATCTTGAACTCGTCGGCGACGCGCGCGTCATAGCCGTAGGACGACAGGCCGTAGCTGATGCAGTTCTCGCGGCGCTGCGCCTCGACAAAGGGCTCGATCATGCCCGTCGAGAGGGCCTGTTCGCGAATCCAGCGGTCTGAAAGGATCATGGCCCCGTTTTGCCGGAAGCGCGCGGCGGGGCAAGTGGCTTGTCGGATTGCCCGCATCTGCGCATAACGCAGACAAATAGACACGGGAGAGAGTATGCGCGGGTTGGTGACGGCTGCACTGGCGGGGATGATGGTCTCGGTGCCGGCACTGGCCTGCGAAGGTGCGGTGAGGGTCTGCGCAAGGGCCGACAGGGCGAGCTTCGCGCTGATCCGCGCCGGCAAGCCCGCGACCGTGCTGGTCGATCCCGGCGCCGACCCGGCGGTGCGCCATGCCGCGGAGGGGTTTGCCGGCGATCTCCAGCGCGTGAGCGGCGCCAGGGCGACACGCGCCGCGGCGCTGGCCGGGGCCAAGGGCCCGGTGGTGATGATCGGCGTACTCGGCCAGAGCCCGATGATCGATGCCCTGGTGCGCGCCGGCAAGATCAAGGCGCAGGACATTGCCGGCGAATGGGAGGCTTTCCGCCAGATCATAGTCGACAACCCCGCGCCGGGCGTCGACCGGGCGCTGGTGATTATCGGCTCGGACCGGCGCGGCGCGGTCTATGGCGCGTACGACATCTCGGAGAAGATCGGCGTGTCGCCCTGGCACTGGTTCGCCGATGTGCCCATTGCGAAGCGCGCGAACGTCTACATCACCGCCGGATCACGGCGCGACCAGCCCAGGGTGCGCTATCGCGGTTTCTTCATCAACGACGAGGCACCGGCCTTTTCCACTTGGGCACAGAAGAAGTTTGGCGGCGCAAATGCAAAGGCTTACGCGCATATCTTCGAGCTCGAGCTGAGGCTCAAGGGCAATTATCTCTGGCCGGCGATGTGGGCGCCGCGCGCCTTCAACGACGACGATCCGCAGAACAAGATCCTCGCCGACGAAATGGGCATCGTCATGGGCACTTCCCATCACGAGCCGATGACGCGGGCGCAGGACGAGTGGCACCGGAACACCGCCAGCGGGGTGACCGGCGGCAAATGGGACTACACGACCAACGCCGCCAACCTGCGGGCCTTCTGGCGCGGAGGGATCGAGCGGATGATGTCGAAGGGCGACGGCAAGGGCTATGAGAGCCTGGTGACCGTCGGCATGCGCGGCGATGGTGACGAGCCGATGGCCGAGGGCACCGCGACCAGGCTGCTGGAGGGCATCGTCGCCGACCAGCGCAGGATCATCGCCGACGTGACCGGCAAGCCGGCGGATCAAACGCCGCAGGTCTGGGCGCTCTACAAGGAAGTGCAGGATTATTACGACCACGGCATGCAGGTGCCCGACGACGTGACTCTGTTGTTCGCCGACGACAATTGGGGCCAGATCCGTCGCCTGCCCGATCCCGGCGCGAGCTCGCGCAAGGGCGGCTACGGCGTCTATTATCACTTCGATTATGTCGGCGGGCCGCGCAACTACAAGTGGCTGAACACCAACCAGATCGAGAAGAGCTGGCAGCAGATGGACCTGGCCTGGCAGCGCGGCGCCAGGGCGCTGTGGATCGTCAATGTCGGCGACCTCAAGCCGATGGAGTACCCGCTGAGCTTCTTCCTGAAGCAGGCCTGGAACCCCGAGGCGATGACGCCCGAGGCGCTGGCGCGTTTCCCGGCGGAGTGGGCCGGCGCGCAGTTCGGGGCGGCCAAGGGCAGGGAGATCGGCACGCTGCTCACCCGCTATGCCCAGCTCGCCGCGCGGCGGAAGCCCGAGCTGATCGACGCCGGGAGCTTTGCGCTGGGCCGCGGAACGGGGCCGATCGCGGCGACGCTTGAGGAAGCCCGGATGGATGCCGCCGTCAACTATCTCGGGCGGCGGATCGGCCCGGTGCTCCACGGCGGTGAATTCGGCGCGATGGTCGACGAGTGGAGCGCGCTGGAAACGGCGATGCTGCAGGCCAGGGCGAAGGTGCCGGCCGAGGGGCAGGATGCCTTCTTCCAACTCGTCGAGCATCCGATCGCGGCGATGGCGAACCTTTATCGGCTCTATTACGCCGTGGCGTGGAACCGGGCGCTTGCCGCGGCCGACGATGCGCGGGCGAACGCCTTTGCCGACCAGGCGGAGAAGCTGTTCGCCCGTGACCAGGCATTGAGCGACCGGTACCACGGCATCGCCGGCGGCAAATGGGACGGCATGATGCTGCAGACCCATATCGGCTACACGAACTGGCAGCAGCCCGAGAAGCAGGTGATGCCCGAAGTGAAGCGCGTCGCCGGCACGCCAAGGCCGATCCGGGAAGCACCGAAGGGCATATTGGGCGTCGGCAAGCCGCTGTTCGAGCTGCTGCGGTCACCGCAGGGCGGCGAAGGCGTGATCGAGGCGCCGGACTATGTTCGTGCGGTGGGCGGCAAGGGACTGAGCTGGAAGGTGATCCCGCATCTCGGGCGAACCCAGGGCGCGGTGCTTGCCCTGCCGCAGGGGCGTCCGGCCACGATGCCCGCGGATGGCGTGCGGCTCGAATATGCGGTGCCGGTCGCCAGGGCCGGGGAGCTGAACGTGCGGCTGATCCTGGTGCCGACGCTGGGAACCGGCGCGGACGGCAAGCTGCGGGTGGCCGTGTCGATCGATGACGGGCCGGTGCAGGTACTGACCGACCTGCTCACCCCGGCGCCCAATGCCGCGGACAGCCAGCCCAAGCGCGACTGGAACAAGGCGGTGGAGGACAACGCCCGGATGCTGGTGGCGCGCTTCCCGGGCGTTTCGGCGGGCAGGCACGTGCTCAAGGTCTGGCGGATCGACGACAATGTCGTGCTGCAGCGGATCGTGGTGGGTACGGGCACGCTGCCCGAGCGCTATCTGGGCGGGCGCTAGCCCTGCACCACGTGCCACAGCTCGCCGCACGGGCCGATCACATAGGCCAGCGTCAGTCCCCAGGGCATCGGCGCCGGCGGCCTGGGCTCGGGCACGCCGAAGCTGCCCGGCAGGTCGAGCGCCTGGATATGCGCCCACCAGGCGTCGAGATCCCGCACGATGAGCTGCATCATGAAGTTGTTGCCCCAGCCTTCGTCATAATGGTCCTGGAGCAGGAAGCTGCCGGAATCGCAGGCAAAGCCCGCCACGCCGCCCGCCTCGAAGGTCAGCTCGAAGCCGAGCGCGAGATAGAAACGCTTGGAGAGTGCGAAATCCTTGCCGCCGGGGACGAAGGGGCGGATCGTGGTGGTGGCGAGGTTGGTCATGTCCACTTGCGGGCCGCTATCAGGCCATGCCGAGGTCGCGCGGGCCGAACGCTGCAGGTAGCAGTTGCGAGAGCGTGTACTCGGCGATCTCGTCGCCGGTGGCACCGCCGCAGAAGACAGGCAGGTCGCGACCGCCGAGCTGGGCGGCTTCGTTGATGATCTGGCGGCAGCGGCCGCACGGGCTTACCGGCGTGGTGTCTTCATGGCCCATCCGGCCGCCGATCACGCCGATCGCGACGACTTCCTTCAGGCGCCCTTCGCTGCTCGTCTTCGCCAGCGCCACCGTCTCGGCGCAGAGCGAGAGGCCGTAGCTGGCATTCTCGAAATTGGCGCCGGTGACGACCGTGCCGTCCGAGAGCAGCACCGCAGCGCCGACCGCGAAATTCGAATAGGGGGCGTAGGCGTTCTTCGAGGCTTCGCGGGCGGCCTCGATCAGTGCCTTGGGGTTCACTTCGCTCATTTTGCCATCACGTCCCAGTTCACGGCCTCGCCGACGCCTTCGATGCGGCGGTGGCGGGTTGCCTGCCATATCGACCATGGCCGCGCGAAATACGAGGGGGGGAAGAAGCCCTGGCGCGCCCAGAGCAGGCGGGGGAAAGCGTCGCTGAGGCGATACTGGTCCTCGAACCGGCTCGAGACCATCAGGATCGCCGGCTTGCCGAGATGCGTCTCGACGTCGTGGAGGAAGCGGCCCAGCTCGCCGATCACCACCTGGCGCTCGGGCCGGGCGGGGCAATCGGGCTGGAAGTCGATCTCCACCGCCGGCGGCAGCTGGTCGTCCGAGCGCGGCACGGTGCTCATGAAATTGCCCGACTGGTCGGCGGCGAGCTGGCAGAGCGAATAGACATGGAGCGCGCCGCGGCGGATGCCGGCCTCGAAGGTCCAGCGCCAGTTCTCGGGGAAGCGCAGGTCGCGGGCCTGGGCGCCGCTGGTGGCGCGGATATAGGCGAAGTCGATGCCGGCCTTCTTGGCGGTCCACCACTCGATCGGGCCCTGCTCCTCGGACACGTCGACGCCCTGCACCGGGAAGTCGCCGGGCGAGGGGCGCCAGCGCGAGGCGAACAGCCAGGCGCTCCAGCCGAGCAGCCCCAAGAGGATCAGCCCCGGCACGACGAAGCGCAGCCGGCGCGCATATACGCGGAGGTGCACCGGCCTATCCCTTGATGTGGAGCACGCAGATCAGCGTGAACAGGCGGCGGGCGGTGTCGAAATCCACGTCGATCTTGCCTTCCAGCCGGTCCTTGAGCAGCGTCGCCGCGTCGTTGTGAATGCCGCGCCGGGCCATGTCGACGGTCTCGATCTGGGCGGGCGTGGCGTTGCGAATCGCGGCATAATAGCTGTCGCAGATCGCGAAGTAATCGCGGATCGGGCGGCGGAATGCGGCCAGACCGAGGACAAGCGTCTCCTGATGGGAATCGTCGGCGCGCTTGATCTCCAGCGCCAGCCGGCCCTCCTGCACCGCCAGATGGAGCTTGTAGGGGCCGGCATAGCCGTCCGCCTGGGGGCGCTGGGGCGCGAAGTGGTTCTCCTCGAGCAGATCGAAGATCGCGATGCGCCGTTCCTGCTCGATGTCCGCCGACCGCCACAGAATCGTGCGCTCGTCGAGCGTGACGTCGATGATGCGCGGATCTGCGGACATATCGGCGTTGCTTTGCGACCTATTACCGTTTTCCACAAGCTGTGCGGTTGCCGGAAACGCCGGGCAGTGCGCATAGGGTGGGGATGGCGCAACCGATCCCCCTTCCGATTCCTGATTCTCCCGAAGGGCTGAGCCTGCCCGCCAATGTCGAGGCCGAGGCGGCGCTGCTCGGCGCGATGATGATCGACAACCGAGTCGCGGAAGACGTGCTGCAGAAGCTGCGCCCCGAGCATTTCTTCGAGCCGCTGCACGGGCGGATCTATGATGCGATCTCGACGCTGGTGGGCGACAACCGCCTGGCCACGCCGGTGACGCTCAAGCCGCTGTTCGCCGCCGACGCCGCGATGAAGGAGCTGGGCGGGCCGGCCTATCTGGCGCAGCTGACCGGCAACCCGGCCAGCCTGATCGGCGCGCGCGCCTTTGCCGACCAGGTCTATGACCTTGCGGTGCTGCGCGCGCTCGTGGGTGTGGGGCGCCACCTGGTCGATAGTGCGCTCGACACCAGCGAGGAGATCAATCCTGCCAAGCAGATCGAGCAGGCCGAGCTAAAGCTCTATGAAGTCGCCGAAAAGGGCGGCGAGGATACCGGCGCCAAGAGCTTCACCCGCGCCGCGACGGTGGCGGTGCGGCATACCGAGCGGGCGATGAACTCGGGCGGCAGCGTGTCGGGCATCACCTCGGGCCTGACCGACTTCAACGCGATGACCGGCGGTCTCAACCGCTCCGACCTTCTGATCCTCGCCGGCCGCCCGGGCATGGGCAAGACCTCGCTCGCCACCAACATGGCGTTCAACGCAGCGAAGCGGTACCTCGACGACATGGAGGCCGGGATTCCGGAGGACAAGTCGATCGGCGCGCCGGTGGCGTTCTTCAGCCTCGAAATGTCGGCCGACCAGCTGGCGCTGCGTATCCTGTCCGAACAGTCCGAGGTCTCGTCGGAGAAGCTGCGTACCGGCAATATCTCCGGGCCGGAGTTCATGAAGTTCGCGCGCGCCGCGGGCGATCTCGAGCGGCTGCCGCTCTATATCGACGACACGCCGGGCCTCACGATCGCGGCGCTGCGCACGCGTGCGCGCCGCCTAAAGCGCCAGTACAAGATCGGCTTCGTGGTGGTCGACTATCTCCAGCTGCTGACCGGCTCGGCCAAGGCTTCGGGCGACGGGCGCGTGCAGGAAATCTCCGAGATCAGCCGCGGTCTCAAGACGCTGGCCAAGGAACTGCACGTGCCGGTGCTGGCGCTGTCTCAGCTGAGCCGCGCGGTGGAAAGCCGCGAGGACAAGCGGCCGCAGCTCTCCGACCTTCGCGAATCGGGCTCGATCGAGCAGGACGCCGACATCGTGCTGTTCGTGTACCGCGACGAATACTACCACGACTTCAAGGCACCCAAGGTGCCCGACGGCAATTCGACGCCCGACGAGATCGCGAAATACCAGGCCTGGCAGGACCATCAGCTGCAGGTGGCGAACAAGGCGAGCGTGATCATTGCGAAGCAGCGTCACGGCGCCACCGGCACGGTGGACCTGCGTTTCGACCGCCAGTTCACCAAGTTCAGCGATCTCGCGCCGGGCGGCTATTAAGCCGTATCGCCAATCCTACATCGTTGGCCAAGGCGACTCGCCAAAGTCCACAAAGTTCACGCCTCCACGCGATTTTCGCGGCGTCTATTTTCCCTGTTTTCCCGGGAACGCCGCGCATCTCGCAACATGATTGCGAGCGCGTGATCCTATTTTTCCAACAAGGTCAAAGAGCGGCCGGGCCAGGGCTCGGCTGCGCGAGGCAAGCAGCCGAAATCCTATTTTGCAAGGCGCGGGCGGGCCGGCTCAGAAGCTCGGCTGGTTGGGGTCGCCGTCCTCGATCGGGGTGTGGATGCCGCATTCGGTCTTGTCCCAGCCGCGCCAGCGGCCCGAGCGTGGGTCTTCGCCCGGCTTGACCACGCTGGTGCAGGGTGCGCAGCCGATCGAGAGATAGCCCTGCGCCTCCAGCGGGTGGCGGGGCAAGTCATGCGCCTCGAAATAGGCCTCGATGTCCTGCTTGGTCCAGGTGGCGAGCGGGTTGAACTTCAACCGGTCGCCGTCGAGTTCGAAGCGGGGCAGGGCGTTGCGGGTGCTCGCCTGGAAGGCCTTGCGGCCGGTGATGCTGGTGTCGAACGGCGCCAGCGCCTTCTCCAGCGGGATGACCTTGCGGATCTCGCAGCAGCCATCGGGGTCATAGGACCAGCGCAGGCCGGTGGCGTCGCGCTTCTCGATCGTCTCGGCATCGGGCGTGACGATCTGGAGGTTGGTGAGGCCGATGAATTCCGCGAGCTGCCGAACATAGACAAGCGTCTCAGGGAAATGCTTGCCGGTATCGAGGAAGATCACCGGGGTGTTGGGATCGGCCTGGGCGACGAGGTGGAGCAGCGCGGCGCTCTCGGCGCCGAAGGAGGAGACCAGCGCGACCTCGCCGAGCATGTGGTTGCCCAGCACCTCGCGCAGCATCTCGGGCGTGTCGGTGCCGCGGAACAGGTTGTTCAGGCGGATCGCATCGGCCGCAGTCCAGCGCGGGGCGACGTCGATGCGATCAATGTCCCGATCCACCTTGCGCGCGGCCTCAGCCATGCCGGCGCTTCCACACGGGCACCGCAGGATCGGCGGCGGCCTGGTAATGGAACTCGTAGCGGGCGAGGCTGGCGGCGAGCACGGCCTCGTCGACCGGCGCTTCCGGCGCGAAGCTGTCGAAGCCGCAGCGGCGCATCAGCGGGATCTGGTCGACCAGGACATCGCCCTGGGCACGCAGCTCGCCGGTATAGCCGGCCTCGCGCAGGATGCGGCCGGTGGAATAGCCGCGTCCGTCGCGGAACTTGGGGAAGCTGACTTCGACCAAAGCGATGCGATCGAGATAGGGCAGGAGGACGCGCGCATCCTCGCCGCTCTCGATGCGGACGGCGGTGGCGTTGGACTGGCCGAGGAAGGAGTCGAGCGTGACCGCGGGCTCCTCATGCGCCTCGTCGTCGCGGTAGCGGAGGAGGTTGGTCATGCAAAATTCCCCGTCATCCCGGCGAAAGCCGGGATCTCAGGCAAGGGAGCGCGGAAAGAGCCGCACGAGATCCCGGCTTTCGCTGGGATGACGAAATGGGGAAGGGCGAACTTGGGGGCGAGGGACTTACCCATAGATCGCCTCCTTGAACGGGGCCATGCCGAGGCGGCGATAGGTGTCGAGGAAGCGTTCGCCGTCCTCGCGCTGGGCGAGATAGACGTCGGTGGCCTTCTCGATCGCGTCGACGATGCCGTCCTCGCTGAAGCCAGGGCCGGTGATCGTGCCGAGCGACACGTCCTCCGCGCCCGAGCCGCCGAGCAGCAGCTGGTAGTTCTCGACGCCCTTACGATCGACCCCGAGGATGCCGATGTGACCGGCATGATGGTGGCCGCAGGCGTTGATGCAGCCGCTGATCTTGAGCTTGAGCTCGCCCAGTTCGCGCTGGCGGCCGATGTCCGAGAAGCGCGTGGCGATCTTCTGGGCGAGCGGGATCGAGCGGGCGTTGGCGAGGCTGCAATAATCGAGGCCCGGGCAGGCGATGATGTCGCTGATCAGGTCGAGATTGGCTTCGGCCAGGCCGGCGTCGCGGAGCTGCTGCCAGATGGTGTAGAGATCGGCCTTGCGGACATGCGGCAGGACGATGTTCTGGGCGTGGGTGACGCGCAGCTCGTCGAAGCTGTAGGTCTTGGCGAGATCGGCCATCAGGTCGATCTGGTCCGCGCTGGCGTCGCCCGGGATGCCGCCGATCGGCTTGAGGCTGATCGTCACCACTGCATAGCCCGGCTGCTTGTGCGCCGAGACATTCTGGTCGAGCCAGACCGCGAAATCGGGATCGCTGCGATCGAGCGCGTCGGGCGCTTCCGCGTCATAGGCGGGCGGGGCGAAATAGGCGGCGATGCGGTCGAACTCGGCCCGGGGCGGATCGATGCCGAGCGCCTTGACGGCCTTGAACTCCTCCTCGACCTCGGCGGCGTATTTCTCCGCGCCGAGCTCGTGGATCAGGATCTTGATCCGCGCCTTGTACATGTTGTCGCGGCGGCCATAGCGATTGTAGACGCGCAGGCAGGCCTCAAGATAGCTGACGAAATCCTCGAAGGGCACATAGTCCTTGATCAGCGGCGCGATCATCGGGGTGCGGCCCATGCCGCCGCCGACATAGACGGCGACGCCGAGCTTGCCGTCGCGCTCGACGATCTGCAGGCCGATATCGTGCAGGCGCATCGCCGCACGGTCTTCCTCGGCGGCGATCACCGCGATCTTGAACTTGCGCGGCAGGTAGCTGAACTCGGGGTGGAAGGTGCTCCACTGGCGCAGCAGCTCGGCCCAGGGGCGCGGATCGGTCAGCTCGTCTGCGGCGGCGCCGGCGAACTGGTCCGACGAGATGTTGCGGATGCAATTGCCGCTGGTCTGGATGGCGTGCATCTCGACCGTGGCCAGCTCGGCGAGGATGTCGGGCGCGTCCTCGAGCTTGATCCAGTTGTACTGGAGGTTCTGGCGGGTGGTGAAATGGCCATAGCCGCGATCGTACTTGCGGGCGATGTGCGCCAGCATGTGCATCTGGCGGCTGTCGAGCGTGCCATAGGGCACGGCGACGCGCAGCATGTATGCGTGGAGCTGGAGATAGAGGCCGTTCATCAGCCGTAGCGGCTTGAACTGGTCCTCGGTGATCTGGCCGGCCAGGCGGCGGTTCACCTGGTCGCGGAACTCCTCGACGCGCGCGGCGACGATGGAATGGTCATATTCGTCGTATTTGTACATCAGCGGAGGACCTGGAGTTTGTTCGCGCAACGACGCGACGACGCGACGAAGAAGAAGGGTTGGTTCACGCGGAGACGCGGAGGCGCGGAGATTCTTTGCGCGCAGAGGCGCGGAGGACGCAGAGAAGAAGGTGCGCGCGAAAGTGCGCTTTTCCCTGTCTTCGGCAAAGATTGAAAGGCTGCTGGCGCAGCCGGGCGAGACACCTCTGCGCCTCTGCGCGAAAACATCGTCGCGTCGTCGCGTCGTTGCGCGAAAATCATATCACCCAGCTCCCCGCATTCGGGTCGGCGGGTTTCAGCGTCAGGTCCGGGCGGACGGTGGGGCCGAGGGCGCGGATGCGGTCCTTGATGTGGGCGGGGCGCGGGCCCTCCGGCGTCGCGGTGGCGTCGATCACATAGGGGCCGTTGACGCGGCGGGCGCCTTCCTCGGCATGGGCGATCGCCTCGCCCTGGTCGCCGACATCGGCGGCGTCCTCGACATGGCGCGACCAGCCGGTGCCGGTCCACCAAGTGACGTCGCCGCTGGCGAGATCGTTTCCGGTCAGGAGCTTCATGCCAGCGCCTCCGCAGCCTTCGCCCAGTTGGCGAGCTTGTCCTCGGCATCGGCGAGCATGACGACCTCGCCGACGATGATGATCGCCGGGCTCTGCACCTTCTCACGGCTCACCATCGGGCCGAGATCGGCGAGCAGGGTGCGCAGCGCGCGGCTACCCTCCAGCGTGCCGCGTTCGAGCACGGCGACGGGCATGTCGGGCGAGACGCCGTCGTTCATCAGCTTCTCGGAAATGTCCGGGCAGGTGGCGACGCCCATGTAGATCACCAGCGTGCGGCCCTTGCCGGCCAGGCCGGACCAGTTCTGCTCGGACAGGTCCTTGCACTGGCCGGCAACGAAGCTGACCGCGCTCGACCAGTCGCGATGGGTGAGCGGCAGGTTGACCTCGGCGGCGGCGCCCAGCGCGGCGGAGATGCCGGGGATGACCTCGACGGGCAGGCCGGCGGCGCGCACGGCTTCGACTTCCTCGCCGCCGCGGCCGAAGATGAACGGGTCGCCCCCCTTGAGGCGCACGACGATCGCGCCGGTCTTCACATGCGCGACGATGAGGGCGTTGATCGCTTCCTGCGGCACGGTGTGCTTCGAGCGGCTCTTGGCGACCGAGATGCGGTGGGCCTGGGGCGCGAGATCGAGGACGCGCGGATCGACGAGGCCGTCATGGACGAGCACATCGGCCTGCTTGAGCGCCTCGACGGCGCGCACGGTGAGCAGGCCGGGGTCGCCGGGGCCCGCACCAACGAGAATCACGCGCCCGCGCGCGGTGGGATCGAGAAGGGTCGCCATGGAGGGCAAATGGGCCGCGCCGGCGCGGGGGGCAACGGACGGTTGCTTGGGGTGGGGCAAGGGAAACAATCCTTACCGGGGCGTGGGGTTTTGAATTGGGGAAGCGATCATCGCGGTTTCCACTCCGTCACCCCGGCCTTGTGCCGGGGTCCACCGGGAGGCGAGCCTTGCGCAAGAGGCTCTTGCGACAGAAAACGAGGCATAGTGGACCCCGGCACAAGGCCGGGGTGACGAGATAAGGCGAGACGTGGGTGTTGGGTCAGTTGCTCGCCAATGCCCTGGCATGCGCCTGTATCACCGCGCGCGTCGACGCGTCGCTGTTGAACACGCCGTACCAGCCCTGGGGTTCGTGGGGCGGGTCGCCGAGCCAGGCGGTGTCGCCGGGGCGGAAGCGGTGGTCGCCATGGACCGGGCGGCCTTCGCCGTTCCAGGCCCAGAAGTTGGAGCCGGCGACGATGCTCGGGTTGGCTTCGACTGCGTCGTAGATCAGCTTGTAATACAGGTCCTTGTAGCGCGTTGCTGACTCCGGGTCATAGCCGCCGCCGTCGCGGGGATAGCCGAATTCCTCGATCACCAGCGGCTTGCCCATGGCGGTGGCGAGGGCGATGTGCTGGGCGATATATTCGCGCACCTTGGCGAAGCTGGCGTCGTTGGTGCCGGCGATGTCCTTGGCATCGACCCAGCCCCAGTTGAGCGGCCAGATATGGGCGGTGAGATAGTCGATATCGGGGAAGGCGTGCGCGGCCTTGTAGACGTCGGCGCGCTCGACCGAACCCTTCAGACCCTCGCTGCCGGTGGAGACAAGATGGCGGGGCGAGAGCGACTTGATCAGCTTCGCGGTCCCCTGGATCCAGCCATTGTACGCGGCGAGGTTCGGCTCGGCGGATTTGGGGCTGCCGCCCGGACGCGGCTCGTTGGCGAGCTGCCAGGCCATGATCACCGGATCGCCGGCATGGCGCTTCACGGTGGCGCGGACATAGTCGTGGAACAGGGCGACTGCCTCGCTGTTCGCATAGAATTGCGCGGTCATGTCGGGGAATTCGGGCCAGGGATGCGCCGGGTCGTTCGCGTCGAGATACTTCCCGCCATTCACCCAGCTGAGATAGGTCATCATCCCGCCCGACCATTCCCAGAAATTGGTGAGGTAGAGCACTGCCTTCATGTCGCGCTTGGCGAGCTCGGACAGGGCATAGGCGAGGCCGTCGACCAGGGCGGGGTTCCAGGCGTTGCCCCTGGTGCGGAAGGCGGGCTTGACCGAGTTCTTGAGCGGCGAATCCTCCGCCGAGGCAGCGATGCGCAGGTTGCGGACGCCGATGCCGGCCAGCGTGTCGAGCTCGCGGCGCAGGCGGTCGCGATTGCCCCAGGGGGCGTCGGCGCCGAGCCAGGCGGCGTACCACATGTTCGTGCCGGCGAAGCGATAGGGGCGGCCGGCCAGCTGCAGGCCGGTGCCCTTGCGGGTGACGAAAGCACCGGGGGTGGCGGTGGCGGGAAGAGGGATGGCGGCGCCGGCTAGTGCGGCGGCGGTCGATCCGAGCACGGACCTGCGGGTGATCATGGTCTTCCTCCCCTGTTAACGGTCACATCATAACCGTCACGGCGCGAGGAGGAAGTGGGGTTGGACGGGGCGCGGCCTTCGCAGGTGAGAGGGGTAAAGGCCGCGCCACCGTCCGCCCGCGTGTATTGCGCCTGCACGCGGGCTGGGGATCAGGTCAGTCGAACAGTTCCTCGAGGAACGACTTGCGGCGCTTGTGCGGATAATGGCCGCCATGGCCGCGATCGTCGTAGCGCGGGCGCTCGTCACGATACTCTCCGCCGCGATATTGCTGCGGCTGGGGTGCCGCCGGCGCGGGGGCCGGGGCGGCGCTGCGCTCGATGATCTTGTCGAGCTCGCCGCGATCGAGCCACACGCCGCGGCAGCTGGGGCAATGGTCGATCTCGATCCCCGAGCGCTCGACCGGCACCAGCACGGTGCCGTCGACGGGGCAGGTGAAGCTGGCCATGATGGTTACTCCCGCTCGCCGGTGAGGTTCAGCAGCAGCTGGAACATGTTGATCAGGTTCAGGTAGAGCGACAGCGCGCCCATGATCGCGAGCTTGTCGGCGGCTTCGCTGCGGCCGTAATAGGCGTATTCGCTCTTCAG
Organism: Sphingomonas sp. Sphisp66; assembly: GCF_047324325.1. Lineage (NCBI taxonomy): Bacteria > Pseudomonadati > Pseudomonadota > Alphaproteobacteria > Sphingomonadales > Sphingomonadaceae > Sphingomonas > Sphingomonas sp. Sphisp66. The sequence goes on along the minus strand of NZ_CP168508.1, from coordinate 2,242,905 downwards.
GCGCTGCGTGTCCCAGGCGGTGAGGCCGGCGAAGATGCCGATGCCGACCACCGAGAAGATCGTCTGCAGCAGGGTCGAGCCGAGGAAGACGTTGACGATGCTGGCCAGAACCACCGCGATCAGGCCGACGAACAGGAAGGTGCCCATACCGGTCAGGTCGCGCTTGGTGGTGTAGCCGAACAGGCTCAGCGCCAGGAACATCGCGGACGCCGCGAAGAAGGCCATGGCGATGCTCTGGCCGGTGAAGACCAGGAAGATGCTGGCCATCGACACGCCCATCACCGCCGCAAAGGCGAAGAAGGCGGTGCGCGCGCCGGACGTGCTCATCCGGTCGATGCGGAACTGGAAGAAGAAGATGAAGGCGAGCGGGGCGAACATCGCCACCCATTTGAGCGGGGTGCCGAAGATCAGCGCCACCAGCGCGGGCGTGCTCGCCACGGCGAGCGCGACAAGGCCGGTGATCGCCAGACCGATCCCCATGTTGCGATAGATGCCCAGCATGTGCTGGCGCAGCCCTTCGTCAAAGCGCGCGGCTGCGGCGCCGGTGCGGGGAGTCTGGTAGAGAGGGTTCACGTGCGAAAACTCCAATCGAAGCAAGGCATTCGATCGAGCGGCGCCCGGTTCGGTCTCGGTGGGGAAGGGGGACTTCGCAGTCCAAACCTGCACCGAGCGCGCTCGATGCGGCCGACATCACGAGGGCTTGGAAAAGCCCTCGCCAGAGGGGCCCGGTCCGCATTTGGAATGTAAGGGACCGGTCATGGCGCTTCAACGACGCTACTGTAACGAATTGTTGCTGGGGTGCTGGTCTTTCCGACCCCCTGGCAATCGAGGTTCGGCATGTATGCTGCGCTCTGCTGTTCCCCGGCGAAGGCCGGGGCCCAGAGAGGTTTAAAGCCGGTATCGCTTCAGGCGTCCCGGAGGCCGACACCCATCGACGCGCGGGAGGATTCGCTTTCCGAGGAGACCACCGGATAGGCGCAATAGTCCGCGGCGTAATAGGCGCTCGGCCGGTGGTTGCCCGACCAGCCCACGCCGCCGAACGGCGCCGCCGAGGACGCGCCGTTGGTCGGGCGGTTCCAGTTGACGATGCCGGCGCGGATGTTCGCCCAGAACTGGTCGTAGAGCTTGGGATTCTGCGAGACCAGGCTGGCGGACAGGCCGTAGCGCGTGTCGTTCGCCTCTACGATCGCCTCCTCGAAGCTGTTCACCCGGTAGACCTGGAGGATCGGGCCGAACAGCTCGACGTCCACCTTCTCGCTCGCGCCGGTCATGTCGATGATGCCGGGGGTGAGGAAGGGACGGCCTTCGATCGGGCGTTCCATGTGGCGGATCGGGCGGCCGCCCATGGTGAGCAGCGCGAGGAAGCTCTCGGTGAGCATGTCGGCCGAATCATTGTCGATCACCGGGCCCATGAACGGGGCGGGATCGGCATGCGGCTCGCCGATGATCAGCCGGCCGACCAGCTTGTTGAGCTCGGCCATCAGCGGCTCGTAGAGCTTCTCGTCGACGATCAGGCGGCGTGCGGCGGTACAGCGCTGGCCGGCAGTGGTGAAGGCCGACTGCACGACCAGCACGGCGGCCGAATAGAGATCGGGCGTATCCCACACCACGATCGGGTTGTTGCCGCCCATTTCGAGCGCGAGGATCTTCTCCGGCCGGGTGGCGAACTGGCGGTTGAGCGCGATGCCGGTATTGGCCGAGCCGGTGAACAGCAGGCCGTCGATGTCCGGGTGGGCGGCAAGTGCCTTGCCCTCGTCCGGCCCGCCGATCAGCAGGCGGACACAGCCCTCGGGAATGCCGGCGGCATGAAAGCAGTCGACCAGGAAGGCGCCCGAAGCGGGGGTCTTCTCCGATGGCTTGAACACCACCGCATTGCCGGCGAGCAGGGCGGGGACGATGTGGCCATTGGGCAGGTGGACCGGGAAATTATACGGGCCGAGCACCGCCAGCACGCCGTGTGGCTTGTGGCGTAGCGCCAGGCGGGTGTTCATCGGTGCGTCGATGCGGCGCTGGCCGGTGCGCTCCGAGAAGGCGGTGATCGAGATGTCGACCTTGGCGATCACCGTCTCGACTTCGGTGCGCGCTTCCCAGAGCGGCTTGCCGGTCTCGCGGGCGAGCAGATCGGTGAAGGCATCCGCCTTTTGCCGCACGACATTGGCGAAGCGGCGCAGCGCCTCGATCCGATAGGCCAGCGGGTGGGCGGCCCAGGCGGCCCAGCTGGCGCGGGCGAGGGCGACTTCCTTGTCGGCGTCTCCGCTAGTCTGGCGCCAGAGAACCGCGCCGGTGGCGGGTTCGGTCGAGATGATTTCCGTGCCGGGCATCGATGTCGGGGGGAATTGGTCTTTCGGGAAGGTTGCCGTGCTTTGCACGAATTTCGGCGGCTAGGCCAGTGCCTCTGCCATATGCCGGATCGCGGCGACCTTGGCATGGAGCGGTCCCCAATCGTCCGATTCGGCGATCGCGGCCCAGATCGTCTCCACCTCGTCGATCAGCATCGAACAGGGCGCGCCCGACCAATAGGCGTGGTCGCGCTTCTTGCGCGGCTGGTAGAATTCCAGCTGGCCGCGCAGATCGTCGAACGCTTCGCCATAATGGGTAGGAAGATCGCCGCCGAACGCGTCGAAGAAGAATTCATCGAGCGGGGTCAGGGTCTCGGCAAGGGCCTTTTCCAGCACGCGGGTGAGGATTCCGTCCGCCTCGGTGCCGCGCGGGGTGACGCCGAGGCGCCAGAGCAGGGCGCCGGTGACTTCGCGCTGATAGACCTCGGGGAAGGCCTCCATCGCCTCGATCAGCGCTTCCTCGTCGGCGATCAGACGCAGCGAGATGGCGAGCTGCATCGCGTCCCAATAGATCGCCTCGGGCTGGCGACCGAAGGCATAGAGCCCGGCATGGTCGAAATAGGCGGCGGTGAAGCCCGGCTCCCAGAAGGGAGCGAAGCGCCAGGGGCCATAATCGAAGCTCTCGCCGGTGACGTTGATATTGTCGCTGTTGAGCACGCCGTGGACGAAGCCGGCCGCCATGAAGCGTGCGGCCAGGATCGCGGTGCGGGTGCAGACATGGGTGAGCAGGCGGGCGGGGCCGTCCTCGCCTGGCTCCTCGCCATAATAATGGCGCAGCACATAGGCGACGAGGCGCTCCATCGCCTCGGCCTCCCGGAAATGGGCGAGGCGCTGGAAGGTGCCGATGCGGATATGGCCGTGGTTGAGGCGGACCAGCACCGAGGAGCGGGTGGGCGAGGGCTCGTCGCCGCGGTGCAGCTCCTCGCCGGTCTCGATCAGCGAGAAAGTGCGCGAGGTGGGCACGTTCAGCGCCTCGAGCATTTCGGTGGCGAGGATCTCGCGGACGCCGCCCTTGAGCGTGAGCCGGCCGTCGCCGAAGCGGCTATAGGGCGTCTGGCCCGATCCCTTGGTGCCGAGGTCCATCAGCCGGCCGCGCGAGTCGGTCATCTGCGCGAACAGGAAGCCGCGGCCGTCGCCGATCTCGGGATTGTACACGCGGAACTGGTGGCCGTGATAGCGCAGCGCCAGCGGGGTCGGTAGCGAACCCGCGAGCGGCGCGAACCGCCCGAAATGGGCGATCCATTGCTCGTCGGTCAGTCCGTCCAGCCCGACCTCCGCTGCGGCGCGGTCGTTACGGAATCGCAGGATCGTCTGCGGGAAGCGCGCGGCGGCGACCGGATCGTAGAAGCGATCGCCGAGTTCGAGGATCGCCTGTTGCGGAGTGAAGTCCATGCGGCGATATGGGGAACAATGGCCGAGCGACGCAACTATTCCGACGGTTTCTGGTGGTCGCGGGACGGGATTCGTCTCCACTATCGCGAATATGCAGGCCCGGCGGACAAGCCGCCGGTGCTGTGCTTTCCGGGGCTGACGCGCAATGCGCGCGATTACGAGGCGCTGGCCGAGCGGCTGGCGGGACAGTGGCGCGTGCTGTGCGTCGAGTTCCGCGGTCGCGGCGAGAGCGGCTATGCCAAGGACCCGATGTCCTATGTGCCGCTCACCTATTTCCAGGATGTCGAGGCGCTGCTGGAGGAGCTGAAGGTCGACAGGTTCGTCGCGGTCGGTACCTCGCTGGGCGGACTGGTGACGATGCTGCTCGCCGCCACGGAGCGCGACAAGCTGGCCGGCGTGGTGCTCAACGATGTCGGGCCCGAGATCAATCCGGCCGGGCTGGCGCGGATCCGCACCTATGTCGGCAAGGGTGTGTGGTACCCGACCTGGATGCACGCGGCGCGGGCACTCGCGAGCGGCAATGCCGACGTCTATCCGAACTATGCGATCGAGGACTGGCTGCGCATGGCCAAGCGGCTCTACCGGGTGAACAGCTCGGGGCGCATCGTGCTGGACTATGACATGAAGATCGCCGAGCCGTTCCGGGTGCCGGGCAACGAGGCCGGGCCGGACATGTGGCCGACGATCGACGCGATGAACGGCCGGCCTTTGCTGATCGTGCGCGGCGAGCGCTCCGATATCCTGAGCGAGGAAACCGCCGCCAAGATGGTGGCGCGGGTGCCGGGCGCCGAGCTGGTCACCGTGCCCGGCATCGGCCATGCGCCGACGCTGGAGGAACCCGAGGCGGTGGCGGGGATCGAGCGGCTGCTGGCGAGGGTGGCGGGATAACACGCTCCTGACGACATGCTGTCAGTAGGGGTATGGCAGAAGATGCTTGTTCAACGCGAAAAGGAACGAGCAGATGCCTGAAGCGACTCAAGCCCATATCGTCTTCACCGAGATTCCGGCCGCCGATCCCGAGCGCGCCTGCCGGTTCTACGAGACCTTGCTGCAAGGCCCGCTTGCCAAAATCGATGGCGGTCCCAATCCGATGTGGATGTTCCCGCACGTCGAGAGTGGGCATGCGGCTGGGCATGTCTATCCCGGTCAGCCTGCGAAGGACGGCAACGGCATGACCGCCCATTTCGCCGTGGACGATACCCTGGCCGACGCGATGGAGCGTGTCCGGAAGGGCGGCGGGGAGGTCGTGTCGGAGGTGATCGACATTCCGGTCGGATCGTTCTTCTATGCCAGGGACACCGAGGGCAACAGCCTGGGCCTGTTCAAGTACAAGAGCTGATGCGCAGGGCCGACCGCCTTTTCCAGATAGTGCAGTATCTGCGGGGCGGTCGCCTCGTCACCGCGGCGATGCTGGCGGAGCGGCTCGAAGTGTCCGAGCGCACCATCTATCGCGACGTCGCCGACCTGCAATCCACCGGCGTGCCCATCGATGGCGAGGCCGGCGTCGGCTATGTGATGCGCAGCGGCTATGACCTGCCGCCGCTAATGTTCACCCGCGACGAGATCGTCGCTCTCGTCGCGGGCGTGCGCATGGTGCGATCCTGGGGCGGCATAAGCATGGCGCGCGCCGCTGCCGAAGCGCTGGTGAAGATCGAACTCGTGCTGCCGCCGACCGAGCAGCAACGGGTCGCGCAGACCCATGTCTTCGCACCGCCGATGGAATTGACCGACGAGGTGCGCGCGCGGATCGACCTGGTGGAGAAGGCCATCGAAGCGCGCGATATCCTGCACTTTTCCTACGAGGACCGGCAGGGTGCCGCGACGCAGCGCCGCGTTCATCCGCTGGGCCTGTGGTTCTGGGGTAAGGTCTGGACGCTGGTGGCGTGGTGCGAAGCGCGGGAAGATTTCCGGATGTTCCGGCTCGATCGCGCCGCGGGGCTGGCGACCACGGGGGCGCAGTTCAGGCCGGTCGCCGAGCGCTCCCTGGCGGAATGCCTGCGGCGCTATGAGGCGCAGTTCGGCCCGCAGCGCTGAGCGACCGGGTTGGGTGACGACGAAGCGTCACCCTGTGCACCGCGCCGGGATGACGGATTGCATTTTGGACGCTAAGCACCCCTTCCAACGATGCCAGTCCACATCCTTCACCTTCATTCGACCTTCAACCTCGGCGGCAAGGAAGCGCGCGCCGTGCGGTTGATGAACGCGTTCGGCGACAAGGCGCGGCACACGATCGTCTCGGCGATGCCCGACCAGCTCGAGGCGCGGGCGATGATCGCCAAGGGGATCAAGTACGAGATCGCCCAGGATCCGCCGCCGCTCTCGGGCAAGCCCTCGGTCAAGCGCTACGAGGCGATCGCGCGTTACATGCGCCGGTTCGACCTGGTGCTGACCTACAACTGGGGCGCGATCGACGGGGTGATGGCGGCACGGGTGTTCGGCAAGGGCCTGCCGCCGGTGATCCATCATGAGGACGGATTCAATCAGGACGAGGCGGAGAAGCTCAATCCGGTGCGTAACATGTACCGCCGGCTCGCATTACCGGCTGCCAATGCACTGGTCGTCCCTTCCGACGTGCTCGAGCGGATCGCGCTCAAGCAGTGGCGCCAGCCCGCCGACCGGCTGTTCCGCATCGCCAACGGCATTCCGACCAAGCTCTATGCCGGCAAGCCCGACATGGAGCTGATCCCCGAGCTCAAGAAGAAGAAGCCCGGCACGATGGTGATCGGCTGCGTGGCGGGCCTAAGGCCGGTCAAGGACCTGCCGATGCTGGTCCGCGCCGTGGCGGGGCTCAACACGCGCTTCAAGCTGGTGATCGTCGGCGAGGGGCCGGAGCGCCAGACCATCCTGGACGCCGCCGAGGCGATGGCGATCGAGGACGATGTGATCCTGCCAGGATTCCTGCGCGAGCCGCACCGCTACATGGGCCTGTTCGACGTGTTCGCGCTCTCGTCGAAGAGCGAACAGGCGCCGCTCTCGGTGCTGGAGGCGATGGCCGCAGGCCTGCCGGTGGTCGCGCCCCGGGTGGGCGACATCCCGAAGATGGTCGGCGAGCGCAACACCCATTTCCTGCCGCCCGAACGCACCGAGTTGCTGCTGCGCGACTATCTCGGCATGTTCGCCAAGCATCCAGAGGAGCGCGCGCTGGTCGGCGAGGAGAACCGGGCGCGCGTCCGTGCGTTGTTCGATGAGGGTGAAATGATCGCCGCCTATGCGCGGCTCTATGGCGCCGCAATGGGACGGCCTGACGCACTGCAATAACGAATGTTGCTCGCTTATTGCGTCCAATCCGCCTAGCGTCGCCCGAATTTTTATGGAGGTACTGTGTTCAAGGGTCTGTCGCCCATCCTGTACAACGGCCGCGAGGTCTGGCCGATCGTCGAGGGGGGCAAGGGTGTGGCTGCCACCAACCACGCCAGTGCAGGCGCCTGGGCTGCTGCGGGCGGTATCGGCACGGTCTCGGCGGTCAACGCCGACAGCTATGACGCCGAGGGCAAGATCATCCCGCAGATCTACAACGCACTCACCCGCCGCGAGCGCCATGAAGAGCTGATCGCCTATGCGATCGAAGGCGCCGTGCAGCAGGTCAAGCGGGCCTTCGAGATCGCCGGCGGCAAGGGCGCGATCAACATCAACGTGCTTTGGGAAATGGGCGGGGCGCAGCGCGTGCTGCACGGCGTGCTCGAGCGCACCCGCGGCATGGTGGCGGGCGTCACCTGCGGTGCGGGCATGCCCTACAAGCTCAGCGAGATCGCGGCGTCGTACAACGTCAACTATCTGCCGATCGTCAGCTCCGGCCGCGCCTTCCGCGCGCTGTGGAAGCGTGCCTATTCCAAGGCGAGCGAGTGGCTGGCCGCGGTGGTCTATGAGGATCCCTGGCTCGCCGGCGGCCATAACGGCCTGTCGAATGCCGAGGACCCGCTGAAGCCGCAGGATCCCTATCCGCGCGTCAAGGAACTGCGCGAGGTGATGCGCGAAGGCGGCATCTCGGACAGCGTGCCGATCGTGATGGCCGGCGGCGTCTGGTATCTGCGCGACTGGAGCAACTGGATCGACAATCCCGAGCTGGGCGCGATCGCCTTCCAGTTCGGCACGCGCCCGCTGCTCACCCAGGAAAGCCCGATCCCGGCCGAGTGGAAGGCCAAGCTGATGGAGATCGAGGAAGGCGAGGTGCTGCTGCACCGCTTCTCGCCGACCGGCTTCTACTCCTCGGCGGTACGCAACCCGTTCCTGCGCAGCCTGGAAGCGCGCAGCGAGCGCCAGATCCCCTATTCGACGGAAGAGGCGGGCGACCACACCTTCCAGCTCGACGTGGGCGTGAAGGGCAAGAATTTCTGGGTGACCCGCAACGACCTGCTGCGCGCCCGCCAGTGGTTCGGCAAGGGCTTCACCTCGGCGCTCAAGACCCCGGACAACACCCTGGTGTTCGTGACGTCGGAGGAGCAGCAGATCATTCGCACCGACCAGAAGGACTGCATGGGCTGCCTCAGCCAGTGCGCCTTCTCGTCCTGGGCGGATACCGAGACCAACTCGACCGGCCGGCTGGCCGATCCGCGCAGCTTCTGCATCCAGAAGACGCTGCAGGACATCGCGCATGGCGGCCCGACCGACCATAACCTGATGTTCGCGGGGCATGCTGCCTACAACTTCAAGCGGGACCCGTTCTATTCGAACGGCTTCGTTCCGACGGTGAAGCAGCTGGTGGACCGTATCCTGACGGGCGACTGAGGGGTTTCCGGCGTGGCTTCGGCCACGTCTCGGGGGTCGTCAGGAGACTTTGGTCAAATCCGCGGTGGCGGATGCGGTCAAATCCGCCGTGGCGGAAGCGCGGCGCGACGAGCCGCGGAGGCGATCGAGGCCGGCGCGCAGCCAGCTCTGGAGGATGCCGGGGCTGGTGCCGGCCGATGGGGCTGCCGCATCATTGGCGGCGGTCCGGTTCTGGCTTACCGCAGGCCCTTCGTTCGCGGCCCTGAGCAGGGCGTTGAAGTTAAGCCGTTCGATCAGCTTGATGCCGAGCGCCTTGCCCTTCACCCATACCACCTTGCCGACCAGTGCCAGCGAGGCCCGGCGGACCTCGACAAAGGTTCCCGGCCTGGGCGGGAACGGCGCCAGCAGCATCATGCCGTGGGGCGAGATGTTGCGGATGGTAACGTCACTCCATCCTCCCTTGCTGCGCATCTGGGCGGGAATGACGACTTCCCGCCGCGATTCTCTCGGTATCATCGGATGTCCCCCGACGCGCCGCCTGAACAGGCAGCTTCGCGTAAGTAGAATTACGCAGAATTACATTTACCGACCGCTTGCGGACTCTGGTTAATGCACCGGAAGAAGCTCCGTATCGGAGTTATCGGCGAAGTAATCGCAAGTATTTATCAGATAACCTACAGCCAGCCGTCGAGCACCTGGTCGGGCGGGCGGTGGCCGTCGGACCAGGCGCGGATATTGGCGATCACCTTGACCCCCATGTCCTCGCGGCCCTCGAACGTCGCCGATCCGAGGTGCGGGAGCAGCACCACGTTTTCGAGGCCGAGCAGGCGGGGATCGACTGCGGGTTCGTTGACGTAGACGTCGAGCCCGGCACCGGCGATGCGCCGCTCCGACAGCGCCGCGATCATCGCTTCATTATCGACGATCTCGCCGCGGGCGGTGTTGATCAGCCAGCCCTTGGGGCCGAGCAGGTCGAGCCGGCGCGCATCGATCAGGCCGCCGGTGGAGCCGGTGTGCGGGGTGTGGATGGTCAGGATGTCCGCCGCCTCGAGCATCGAATCGAGCTCGCCGTGCCAGGTGGCGCCCAACTGGGCCTCGAGCACCTGAGGCAGGCGGTGGCGGTTGTGATAGTGGATCTGCAGGCCGAAGGCGCGGGCGCGCATCGCCACCGCCTGGCCGATCCGCCCCATGCCGAGAATGCCGAGCTTCCGGCCGCCGATCCGGTGGCCGCGCATCGAGGTCGGTGCCCAGCCGGTCCAGCCGCCGGCGCGGACCAGCTCGTCGCCCTCGACCAGTCGGCGCGGCACGGCGAGGATCAGTGCCATCGCCATGTCGGCGGTGTCCTCGGTCAGCACGCCCGGCGTGTTGGTGACGGTGATGCCGCGCTCGCGGGCCGCCTTGAGGTCGATATGCCCGACGCCGGCGCCGTAGTTGGCGATCAGACGCAGGCGGTCGGGCGCGGCGGTGATCAGCGCGGCGTCGATCCGGTCGGTGACGGTGGGGACCAGCACGTCGCAATCGGCCATCGCGGCGGCGAGCGCTTCGGCGGTCATCGGCGTGTCGGTGGCATTGGTCGCCGCATCGAACAACTGGGCCATGCGCCCCTCGATGCTCTCGGGCAGCGCGCGGGTGACGATCACCCGGGGGCGGGAAGGGCGCGGGCCTTGTGCCATAAAGAGCGGCTTGGCGGGTGGCACGGCGCCAGTCAACGGTTGATGGCGGGGGCGAGGTGGGCGTAGATGCGGCTCGGACACGGTTTGAATGGGGGTCGCATGCGTTTGGGGAAGTGGGTCGTGCTCGGCGTCGTCGCGCTGGGGCTGGCCGTTCCCGCATCGGCGCAGCGCAAGACGCCCTATTTCGTCTCGATCAAGGCCGAGAAGGCGCGGATGCGCACCGGGCCGGGACGCAACTATCCGTCGAACTGGCTCTATCAGCGCCGCGGCCTGCCGCTCAAGGTGATCGACATCTATGGCGAGTGGCGCAAGGTCGAGGACCCTGACGGTACCCAGGGCTGGATGCTCGCCAATCTGCTCGACGACGTGCGCACCGCGATGGTGATCGGCACGGTGACCGAGATGCGCGACGCGCCGCGGTTCAACGCCCGGGTGAGCTGGCGCGCCGCGCCGGGCGTGGTCGGCCGGGTGAGCCGCTGCGCGAGCAACTGGTGCTGGTTCGACGTCGCCGGGCGCGGCGGCTATGTCGAACAGAGCCATATCTGGGGGACGGACCCTGGCGAGACGGTGAACTGATCGGGTGGGAAAGTCGCAAGAGTCCTGGCCAGCGCAATAATCGTCATCCCGGCGAAAGCCGGGATCTCGTGCGGCTCTTGTTCAGCGCCTTCGCCTGAGATCCCGGCTTTCGCCGGGATGACGGTTGTGAGAAGCATCGGGGAGCCGAGCCGGGGTGTGGGCGTTGCGGGGCTGAGGAGAAAAGAATGACCTTCCGACTTGCTCTTGCCGCCATTGCGGGCGCGCTGATCGCGACCGGCGCCTCGGCGCAGACTGCGGGTGCCTTCATGCAGAACCCCGCCTTCAGGGACCCTGCTCCCGCCAAGTGCGAGACGACGTTCGACATGCAGCATTGCGCGGCGCGTGACCTGCGGGTTGCGGATGCGCAGATGAGCGCGCGCTATTCGGCGCTGCGGGCGCGGTTGAAGCCGGCGGCACGGCAGAAGCTGCTGGTCGAGCAGCGCAAATGGCTCGCCGAGCGCGACCGCGGCTGCGTGGCCAAGGGCAAGCGCTATCGGGGTGGGACTGTGGCGCCGGTGGTGGTGGCGCAGTGCTGGGTCGATGTGACGAAGGCGCGGGCGAAGGTGTTGGCGAAGCGCTAGCGTTCACCGGATGGAGGTGGCAATCCCTTCTTGTGCTCCTGCGACAGCAGGAGTCTAGGATCATCAGGTACTTCGCCACCCTGGGTTCCTGCTTTCGCAGGAACACTGGCTAATATCTCAGGCCAGCTTGTACGGCGTCGGGTCGCCGCGCTCCTCGATCAGCTGGCGGCGGGCCTCGGTGCGCGCCTCTTCGTACCAGGCTTGGGCGGCATCGGGCAGCGAGGCGATGATCGCTTCGTCGGGCTCGACGGCGATACGGCCGACCAGTTGCTCCACTTCCACGCCGAGCAGGGGCGCCAGCAGGCGCATGGTGCGGGTGCGCAAGCGGAACTCGAAATCGTCGAGGCGCGCCGATTCCACCTCGGCCTTTTTGAGCAGCGCGCCCCGCAGATCGAAGACCATTTCGTCCTCTCTTCGTCATCCCGGCGGAAGCCGGGATCTCGTGCGGCTCCTGTCCGGCGCCATCGACTGAGATCCCGACTTTCGTCGGGATGACGGTTATTCCTTCAGTCCAGCAATTCCACCGCCATCGCGGTCGCTTCGCCGCCGCCGATGCAGAGCGAGGCGAGGCCGCGCCGGGCGCCGCGGGTCTCCAGCGCCGAGAGTAGGGTGGCGAGGACGCGGGCGCCGCTGGCGCCGATCGGGTGGCCGAGCGCGCAGGCACCGCCATTGACGTTGAGCACCGCGTGGTCGAGCGACAGCTCCTTCATTGCGATCATCGCGACGGCGGCGAAGGCTTCGTTGACTTCGAACAGGTCGACATCGCCGATACCCCAGCCGGCTTTGGCGAGGGCTTTCTTCATCGCGAAGACCGGGGCGGTGGTGAAGCGCGCCGGGGCATGGGCGTGCGCGGCATGGGCGACGACGCGGGCGACGGGGGTGAGGCCGAGCTTCCCGGCGACGCTCAGCCGGGTCATCACCAAAGCGGCGGCGCCGTCCGAGATCGAGGAGGCATTGGCCGCGGTGATCGTGCCGTCCTTCGAGAAGGCGGGCTTGAGCGTCGGGATCTTGGCCGGATCGGCCTTGGCGGGCTGCTCGTCGGCGGTGACCTGGACCACGCCCTTGCGGGTCTTTACCTCGACGGGGACGATCTCACGGTCGAACGCACCGCTCGCCTGGGCGGCCTTGGCGCGCTCCAGCGAGGCGATGGCGAAATCGTCCTGGGCAGCGCGGGTGAACTGATATTCCTGCGCCACTTCCTCGGCGAAATTGCCCATCAGCTTGCCGGGCTCATAGGCGTCCTCGAGCCCGTCGAGATACATGTGATCCTTGAGCACGTCATGGCCGATGCGGGCGCCGGCGCGGTGGCGCATCGAGAGATAGGGCGCGTTGGTCATGCTCTCCATGCCGCCCGCGATCAGCAGGTCGACCGAGCCGGCGGCGAGCGCCTCGGCGGCCATGATCGCCGCCTGCATGCCCGAGCCGCACATCTTGTTCACGGTCGTCGCTTCGATGTGGTGGGGCAGGCCGGCCTTGAGCGCCGCCTGGCGCGCCGGGGCCTGGCCGAGACCGGCGGGAAGCACACAGCCCATGTAGATGCGCTCGATCGCGTCGCCCTTCAGCCCTGCGCGCTCGACCGCCGCGCCGACGGCGGCGGCACCGAGATCGGTGGCGGAAGCGTCGGTCAGCACGCCCTGGAAGCTTCCCATCGGGGTGCGGGCATAGGAAGCGATGACGACGTCGTCGGCGGACATATTGGATCCTCTCATTGGTTGGGGCGCATCTAGTATCGCTTGCGACGGTTTGCAAAAGCCGCGCGGCCCGGCATGAAAGGCGCCGAACATGAACCTGGTCGAGATTCTCAAATGGTATGCCTCGATCAGCGGGATCATCGCAGCGTTCATGGTGTCGCTGGACCTGGGGCGGCGGATCACCGGCTGGGGGTTCGTGCTGTTCGTCACCTCGAGCATCGCCTGGATCGGCGGGGCGCTGATGACCAAGGACGAGCCGCTCTGGACCCAGAACATCGTGCTGTTCGGGATCAATTGCCTGGGCATCTATCGCTATCTGATCCGCAGGAAGAAGCCCGTTCATGACGATTGATCCGGCATGGGGGTGGGGCGTGCTGCTCGGGGTGCTGGGGGTGGTCTTCGGCAGCTTCATCGCGACGCTGGCGATCCGCTGGCCGGCGGGGCGCGTGATCGGCCATGGCCGATCGGAATGCGACAGTTGCGGCAAGGGCCTGCGTGCCGGCGAGTTGGTGCCGGTGCTGAGCTACCTGCTCCAGCGCGGCCGCTGCCGGGGCTGCGGCGCGCCGATCCGGATGAGCCATGTGCTGACCGAGCTGACCGGCGGCGCGATCGGCGTGGCGGCGGCGATTGCCTCCCCCGATCCCGCAGGCGCGGCAGGGGCAGTGTTCGGCTGGTTGCTGCTCACCCTGGCGGCGCTCGATGTGGCGGCCTTGTGGCTGCCCAATGCGCTGACTGCGACGCTGGCGGTGACGGGGCTGGGCACCGGGCTGCTGGGCCTGGATCCGCCGCTGGACGAGCGGCTGATCGGCGGGGCGGCCGGGTTCGGTGTGCTGTGGCTGGTCGCATGGGGCTATAAGCGGCTGCGCGGGCGGCAGGGGCTGGGCGGGGGCGACCCGAAGCTGTTCGGCGGGATCGGGCTGTGGCTCGGCTGGCACGCGCTGCCGCTGGTGCTGCTCGCCGCCTGCCTGATCGGGTTCGCCGGGATATTCGGGTTGATGCTCGGCGGGCAAAAGGTGACGGCGACCGACCGGCTGCCCTTCGGGGTGATGCTGGCGGCGGCGGCCTTTGCGGTGTGGCTTGGCTTGGCGATCGGACCGATACCGGGTTAGGCTCGCCCCAAAAGAGGGAGAGTGGGCATGCGGAGCTTGATGCTGGGCGCGGGTGTGGTGCTGGGCGCTTGTATTGGCGGTGGGGCGCTGGCGCAGGAGCGGCCGGAGCCGCCACGGATCGACGTGGTCGCCAGTGGCGCCGTCGAGCTTCCCCCCGAGATTGCGACGATCCGCTATGTGGTACGCGGCGAGGGGCAGAGCGCGGACGAGGCGACCCGGGCACTGGTGGCGCGCAAGGAACAGGTCGAGCGGGCGCTCGGCCAGTTCGCCGATACCAGGCTCGATATCCGCACCGGCACGATGCGCGTGCAGGAAGTGCGCAGTGCGGAGTGCCGACGGGGCGAGATGGGCATGGCGCAGCCGCGGCTGTCCACCGGCGCCTGTGCCGTGCAGGGCTATGCCGCCGACATCAGCGTGACGGCATCGGTATCGCCGATCGACCGGGCAGGGACGCTGACCGGCGCGGTGGCGCAGGCGGGCGGCTCGGACGTCGCGATGGCGCAGTTCGCGCTGCGCGATCCGGCGGCGGCGCGGCGCAAGGCGATGGCGGTGGCGCTGGCCAATGGCAAGGCGCAGGCCGAGGCGATCGCCGCGGCATCGGGCGCGAAGCTGGGGCCGCTGCTGCGGGTGACCGACTTCGACATGCGGGACGGGATCGTGGCGCAGGACATCGGCAGCCTGCCGCGGGTGGTGGTGAGCGGTTCGCGCCTAGCATCTGTGCCAGTCGCCATAAATCCGGACAAGGTTACGATAACCGCCCGCTTCAACCTCAGCTACGAGATCATCCGATGAGCATGCGTGACCTGCTGGATGCCCAGCGCACCGCCTTCATGGCCGAGCTGCCCGTTTCGCTCGATGCGCGCCGCGACCGGCTGAAGCGCGCGATCGCGATGGTCGCCGACAATGCCGACAGGCTCTGCGACGCGCTGAGCGAGGATTTCGGGCATCGCAGCCGCGAGCAATCGATGATCACCGATATCGCCGCCTCGGTCGGTCCGCTCAAGCATGCGCTCAAGCATCTGGCGCGCTGGTCGAAGCCGGAGCGCAAGCCGGTGCTGTTCCCGCTCGGGCTGCTCGGTGGGCGCGGGCATATCGAATATCAGCCCAAGGGCGTGGTGGGGATCATTGCGCCGTGGAACTTCCCGGTGCAGCTGGTGGTGAGCCCGCTCGCCGGGGTGTTCGCCGCGGGCAACCGGGCGATGGTGAAGACCAGCGAGTATACGCCGGTGACCAGCGCGCTGATGGCCGAGCTGGCGGCGCGCTATTTCGATCCGGCCGAGCTGGCGTTCGTCAGCGGTGGGCCGGAAGCAGGCAAGGCCTTTGCCGAGCTGCCGTTCGACCATCTGCTGTTCACCGGCGCTACGGGGATCGCCAAGCACATCCTGCACGCGGCGGCGGACAATCTGGTGCCGGTGACGCTCGAACTCGGCGGCAAGTCGCCGGTGGTGGTGAGCCGCTCCGCCGACATCGCCCAGACGACCGAGCGGGTGGCGCTGGGCAAGATGCTCAATGCCGGCCAGATCTGCCTGGCGCCGGATTACATGCTGGTGCCCGAGGAGAAGGAGGCCGAGGTGGTCGACGGGCTCGTCGCGGCGGCCTCGCGCATGTATCCGACCCTGCTCTCCAACCCCGACTATACGGCGGTGATCAACGACCGGCATTATGAGCGGCTGACCGGCTGGATCGAGGATGCCCGGGCCAAGGGCGCCGAAGTGATCGCGGTCAATCCGGCGAACGAGGATCTGGCCAGCTCGAATGCGCGCAAGCTGCCGCTCCACATCATCCGCAACCCGACCGACGAGATGACGGTGATGCAGGAGGAGATTTTCGGGCCCGTGCTGCCGGTGCGGCGCTATGGCAAGCTGGAGGATGCTATCGGCGAAGTGAACCGGCGCGACCGGCCGCTGGCGCTCTATTATTTCGGCAAGGACGAGGGCGAGAAGCGGCAGGTGCTCGACCGGACGATCTCGGGCGGAGCGACGGTCAACGACGTGATCTTCCATGTCAGCCAGGAAGAGCTGCCCTTCGGCGGCATCGGCCCCTCGGGCATGGGCGCCTATCACGGCGAGATCGGCTTCCGGACGTTCAGCCATGCCAAGTCGGTGTACAGCCAGCCGAAGCTGGATGTGGCCGGGCTGGCGGGGTTGAAGCCGCCTTATGGGAAGAAGACGCGGGCGGCGATCGCGCGGCAGATGAAGTAGCCGGAATGGCGATTGGCTCTGGCCTGTCCGGGTTCTTCCGGCGCGAGAAGTCCCTTGCGCTGGTGCCCTTTGCCGACGCGAAGCCGCGCAGTTTCGGCGGGTTGCTGTGCGACGGCGTGGTGGTGCTGAACCCGGGTTCGTTCGCCGCGCTGCTGGATGTGCAGGCGCGCCTGCAGGCGGAGCGGCCGGACATGCGGGTACTGCTGACGCTGAACGATCGGGTGCAGGCCGAATATACCTCCGGCCACGCCGTGGACATGCATGACCTGGACGTGGTGGCGGGGGAGGAATTCGTCGACCGGCCGCCGGAATTCGCGGTGCGCCTCGCCAATCTGCGGGCGAAGGCGGAAGGCGTGGCGGTGCCGCGCGAGGTGCTCGACTGGGAGACCAGCGGGGACAACAATGATCCGGTGACGATCAACCGCGATCCCGAGGCGGCGCTGCGGATCGACCGGGAGAAGGACTCGCTGGCGCAGTTCGTGCCGGTGACGCGGGCGGCCGACGCGCTGGCTGCCATGCCGAACGGCTATTTCGCGTCGGATCTCGATCCGATGCAGAGCCTGGCACTCGCTCGGCATCTGGAGGCCGAATATGGGCTGGGGCTGTTCGGGGTCGGCGCGAGCGTGCTCGGGTTCCGGCGGGCGGCGGTGATGGACGGCGCGGTCGCGGCGCGACTCGCGGGGGATGTTGCGGATTTCTATGCCGGAACGCCGGTGGGCGCGGCGGAGGCGCTGGCGGCGTTGCTGGCCGGGCGGGACTGGTTGCTGCTGCGCTATACGGAGAGTTGAGGGGGCGTTCCACTTCTGCTCCTCTCCCTGCAAGGGAGGGGCGGGGGTGGGTTGCGAGCGCAGCGAGCTCAGCAAAGCGTCGGCGAAAACAGAAAAGGCCGAGCATCGAGCCCTGCCTTTTCTAACCCACCCCTTGCCCCTCCGTTGCAGGGAGGGAATATGCACGGACGCCACGCGCAAAAAAAGGCCGCCCCGAAGGACGGCCGTGAAAGTCTTAGGAGAGGATGCCTGAAAGGCCCGATCTTTGTGCATCGCAGCGGTTTATATCGCAAGTGCGTAATGTTACCGGTAGCATTGCAAAAATTGCAACTGTCCAGCGTTGTCAGTTGCGAAAGTCAAAATATGATAATTGAGTGATGCCATGACCGTGCTGAAGCTGGACGATTTCCTTCCCTATCGCCTCTCGATCGCGTCGAACGCGGTGTCGGATGCCGTGGCGAGCGCCTATCGCGCGCTGTTCGGGCTCAAGATCCCCGAATGGCGGCTGGTGACGATCCTCGCCGAGGGCGGGGCGATGAGCCAGCAGGCGCTGTGCGGGCGAACCCGGATGGACAAGGTGACCGTCAGCAGGGCGGCGATCGCGCTTTCCGAACGCGGGCTGATCAGCCGGGCGAGCAATCCCGGTGACCAGCGCTCGCACTTGCTGACGCTGAGCAAGGCGGGCTGGGAGCTGTACGAGGAAGTCGCGCCCAAGGCCCTGCAGCTCGAGCGGCAGGTCTTCGCCGACTTCTCGACCGAGGAGCGGCAGCAGCTGCGCCAGATGCTGGACCGGATCGAGGCGGCGGTCGAGCGGCTGGAAGCAAAGGGTTGATCAGAGGGGCGGCTATCGCCTAAGCCGGACAGGCCCTCCCCAGGCGAACACTCGAGTATCGTGTCGCAGGAGGATTTTCATGACCGTCATTCGTTCCGGCCTGTCCGTCGCCGAGCCGCTTGCGCGCTTCGTCGAAGAGCGGGTGCTGCCCGGGCTCGACATCGCGGCCGAGGGGTGGTGGGCCGGCGTGGCGGAGATCTTCGCGCGATTCGCGCCGGAGAACCGGGCGCTGCTGGCGAAGCGCGATGCGATCCAGGCGATGATCGACGTGAACCCGGCGCTGTCGGGCGACGAGAAGTTCCTGCGCGACATCGGCTATCTGGTCGAGGCGCCGGCGCCGTTCGCGATCGGCACCCGCAATGTCGATCCCGAGATCGCGACGATGGCCGGGCCGCAGCTGGTGGTGCCGGCGCTAAATGCGCGGTTCGTGCTCAACGCCGCCAACGCGCGCTGGGGGAGCCTGTATGACGCGCTGTATGGCACCGATGCGCTGCCGGGGGGGGCGAAGCCGGGCGGCTATGACGCAGAGCGCGGCGCGCAGGTGATCGCCTATGCCAAGGCGTTCCTCGACAAGGCGGTTCCGCTGGCCATTGATTGGAGCGATCTCGTCCATCGCGATGAAATCGAACTATATCTTTGCGATCACCAGCAACAGGTGGGGTCGACTAAACGATCAATGCTGTTTCAGCATAACGGCCTTCACATCGAAGTGATTTTTGATCGCGAGCATCCGATCGGGCGCGACGATCCCGCAGGCATCGCCGATGTCGTGCTTGAGAGCGCGCTGACTGCGATCGTCGATCTCGAGGACTCGATCGCCGCGGTCGATGCCGAGGACAAGGTCGCGGCCTATGCCAATTGGCTGGGGCTGATGCGGGGCGATCTGGAGGAGAGATTCGACAAGGGCGGCAGGACGCTGACCCGCAGGCTCAATCCCGACCGCGGCGCGCTGCCCGGCCGCTCGCTGCTGTTCGTCCGTAATGTCGGGCATCTGATGACGACGCCGGCGGTGCACCTGGCGGATGGCAGCGCGGCGCCGGAAGGCGTGCTCGACGCGATCCTGACCAGCACGATCGCGCTCTATGACGTTCGCGGACTGGGCAGGTACCGCAACAGCCGTGCGGGCTCGATCTATATCGTGAAGCCCAAGATGCACGGGCCCGAGGAATGCGCCTTTACCGACGCGCTGTTCGACGCGGTCGAGGACCTGCTCGTGCTGCCGCGCCACACGATCAAGGTCGGCGTGATGGACGAGGAGCGGCGGACCTCGGCCAACCTCGCGGCGTGCATCCATGCGGTGAAGGACCGTATCGTCTTCATCAACACCGGCTTCCTCGATCGCACCGGCGACGAGATCCATACCAGCATGCGTGCCGGGCCGATGATCCCCAAGGGCGAGATGAAGGGGGCGGATTGGATCAAGGCCTATGAGGACCGCAATGTCCGCATCGGCCTAGCCTGCGGGCTTTCGGGCAAGGCGCAGATCGGCAAGGGGATGTGGGCGGCGCCCGATCGGATGGCAGACATGCTCGCCCAGAAGATCGCGCATCCGATGAGCGGGGCGAACACTGCCTGGGTGCCGAGCCCGACCGCGGCGACGCTGCATGCGCTCCACTATCACCATGTCGATGTGTTCGAGCGGCAGAAGGAGATTGCCGGCGAGGCGATCCCGCCGCTCAAGCCGTTGCTCACCGTGCCGCTGGCCGAGGGACGCAACTGGCAGGCCGAGGAAGTGGCGCAGGAGCTCGACAACAATGCCCAGGGCATATTGGGCTATGTCGTGCGCTGGATCGACCAGGGGGTGGGATGCTCCAAGGTGCCCGATATCCACGACGTGGGGCTGATGGAGGACCGCGCGACTTTGCGCATCTCCTCGCAGCACATGGCCAACTGGCTGCTCCACGGGGTGGCGCAGACGGCGGATGTCGATGCGGCGCTGACGCGGATGGCGGCCAAGGTCGATGCCCAGAATTCCGGCGATCCGCTCTACCGGCCGATGGCGGGGAATGAGGACACCAGCCTGGCCTTTCAGGCGGCGCGGGCACTGGTGTTCGAGGGGCTGGAGCAGCCGAACGGCTATACCGAACCACTTCTCCACAGATTTCGCGCTGAAGCGAAGGCGGTAGCACGCTGAAATCCCCCGGCTTTCGCAAAAACGGGGACCCAAAGCGCATTTGGGTCGTTACGCTTGCGAGAGGGCCGGGCTAGGAACGCGGTTCGAAAGGGAGCCGTTTGCGTAAAGGGGTGAAGCGGATTTGGCTGGCGGCGCTCGCCGGCACGGCATTCGTGCCGGGGCTTGCGCATGCCCAGATCTCCGATCCCAAGCCGGGGCAGGGGGCGCCGCCCTCCGGTCCGGCGCCGGCACCTTCCGCCAGCCCGACGCCGACGCCAGCCCCGTCGCAGGACGGCACCGTCGTCGTCGCCCCGGCCGATGAGAGCCCGATCGTTCCGGACGACCAGTTCGAGGCGGCGATGCCGAAGATCGAGGGCGACATCAACGCGCCGCTGGAGGCGATGCCGCCGCCCGGCGCGCCGGCCCCCGCGCCTGCGCCGGTGACCCAGGACCAGGCGGCGCAGCAGGTGAAGGACCAGGTCGAGCAGAGTTTCGCCGCTGCGCCCGCCGAGGACCCGGAATTCGCCAAACCGCTGCCGTCGCTCTCCGAGTTCAAGGTCGAGCCGCCGGTGGAGGACAAGGTCGCCGACAAGAAGGCGGTGACGATCCGCTACACGACGCATGAGGAAGGCCTGTCCGCGGTCGGGCTGGAAGGCCTGTTCGAGGACCTCTCCGCCCTGGAGAATGGCGGCGGCAAGGCGGCCAACAGCGCGATGGTCGCGGCGCGGGCGCGGGAGGACGAGCGGCTGGCGATCCGCCTGCTCAATTCGCGCGGCTATTATGACGCCACCGCGGTCTCGACGATCGACCAGGATCCCAAGACCCCGGGCATCGTCCGCGCGACGATCAGCGCGACGCCGGGACCGCTCTATCGGCTGGGCAATGTCACGGTGACGAGCGATCCCACCGTGCCGCCGGGGCTGTTGCTGCGCGAGTTGAACCTCAACCCCGGCGACCCGATCGAGGCCGAGCGGGTGCAGGGCGCCGAGGCCAATGTCGCGCTGCGTCTGCCGCAACAGGGCTATCCCTTCGTCAAGGTCGGGCAGCGCGACATCCTGCTCGATGAGGAAACCCATATCGGCGATTATGCGCTGCCGATCGCGTTGGGGCCGCGGGCGGTGTTCGGCGACATCCGCACCGAAGTGGGCAGTGGCACGCTTGCCGAGCAGGCGGCACGCGATGCCGAGCGCGCGGCGCGGCGTGGCGAGCGGGGGCAGCGCGGCGAACGGCGCCAGCGCCGGGCGCGCAAGCTGGTGTTCGACGCCGACCACATCCGCGTGCTGCGCCGCTACAAGCCGGGCGAACTGTATGACGTACGCGCGGTGGACGACCTGCGCGAGGCGATGATCGCCACTAGCCTGTTCTCCACCGTCTCGGTCGAGCCGGTGCGCACCGGGCAGGCGGGCCCGGACGGCACCGAGGTGGTCGATCTGCTCGTCCGCCAGAATCCGGGCAGGCCGCGCACGCTGGCGGCGGAGCTTGGCTATTCGACCGGGCAGGGCATCCGCCTGACCGGCAGCTGGACGCACCGCAACCTGTTCCCGCCCGAAGGCGCGCTGATCGTCGCGGGCGTGCTCGGCACGCAGGAGCAGGGGCTGACCACGACCTTCCGCCGCTCGAACGCCGGGCAGCGCGACCGGACCTTCCAGATCGCCGCGCAGCTCAACCACCAGGATTATGACGCATATGAGAGCTATACCGGCACGCTCTCGTTCCGGTATTCGCGCGATTCCACACCGATCTGGCAGAAGCGCTGGACCTATTATTACGGCGCCGAGCTGGTCGGATCGAACGAGGATCGCTGGAACTACAACCGCAACCAGCGCGATCGCGGCACCTGGCTGATCGCCGCTGCGCCGCTGTTCCTCGGCTATGACAGCTCGGACAATCTGCTGAACCCAACGCGCGGCTTCCGGATCAAGGGCAATGCCAGTCCGGAGACCTCGGTGCGCGGCGCGGCGCGGCCCTATGCGCGCTTCATGCTCGAGGGCACCTACTACCAGCCGGTATCGAGCAACATCGTGATTGCCGGGCGGGCGCGGGTGGGCTCGATCGTGGGCATCGCACGCGACGACCTGCCGCCCTCGCGCCGCTATTATTCCGGCGGCGGCGGATCGGTGCGCGGCTTCGGCTACCAGGAACTCGGCCCGCGCGCGCCGGACGGCAAGCCGGTGGGCGGACGCAGCTTCAACGAGTTCGCGATCGAGGCGCGCTATCGCTTCGGC
Organism: Sphingomonas sp. Sphisp66; assembly: GCF_047324325.1. Taxonomy (NCBI): domain Bacteria; kingdom Pseudomonadati; phylum Pseudomonadota; class Alphaproteobacteria; order Sphingomonadales; family Sphingomonadaceae; genus Sphingomonas; species Sphingomonas sp. Sphisp66. The sequence goes on along the minus strand of NZ_CP168508.1, from coordinate 2,220,702 downwards.
AATTACGGCATCGTACCGTTCATCGATGCCGGCCAGGTCTATGAGGGCATCTACCCGACAGGGCAGAACATCCGCTTCGGCGCGGGTATCGGCGGGCGGCTCTACACCAATTTCGGCCCGATCCGCGTCGATGTGGCGACGCCGATCGCGCGCAAGCCGGGCGAGTCCAAGGTCTCGCTCTACATTTCGATCGGGCAGGCCTTCTGATGGCCGAGGAAACGCCCGAAGCCGTGGCTCCCGAGCCCGAGGTGGTGAAGGTCCGCCGGCCGCTTTGGCAGCGCGTGGTGAAGTGGACAGGGATCGCGCTCGCCGGCCTGGCGCTGGCGATCGGTGCGCTGGTGCTGGGGATCAATACCCAACCGGGCCGGCGCTTCGTCGCGGACCGGATCGCGGCGCTGACGCTGGGATCGGGGCTCAATTTCCGGATCGGGCGGATCGACGGGTCGCTCTATGGCGCGATGATCCTGCGCGACGTCCAGGTGCGCGACATCAAGGGCGTGTTCGCCACCTCCCGCGAGATCCGCGTCGACTGGCGACCCTTCGCCTATCTCAAGAACCGGATCGACGTGCGTAGCGCCACCAGTCCCGAGGTGAAGCTGCTGCGCATGCCGGCGCTCAAGCCTTCGGGCGACCCGAATGCGCCGCTGCTGCCCGACATCAACATCGATATCGGCCGGCTCGATGTGGCGCGGATCGATATCGCGAAGGAAGTCGACGGGCGGGCGCGCTATCTCGGGCGGCTGGCGGGCAAGGCGCATCTTGCCGATGGGCGTGCGCAGCTCGTGCTCGATGGCGGCACGCTCGCCGGGCCGAACGTGCCGGGTGGGGACAAGCTGGCGCTGACGCTGGACGCCACGCCGGACCAGAACCGCTTCGATGTCGACCTGAAGCTCGATGCGCCGGCCAAGGGGCTGGTTACCGGTTTGGCCGGGCTCGACGTACCGCTCACGGTCGCGGTGGCTGGCAAGGGTGACTGGGCGCGCTGGCAGGGCAAGGCGCTTGGTACCTTGGGCGGGGCACAACTCGCCAATCTCGATCTGATCGCGACCAATGGCCGCTTCCAGCTGCGCGGGCCGTTGCATCCCGGCGTGTGGCTGAAAGGGCCGGTCGAGCGGCTGGCCGCGCCGCAGTTCGATTTGGACCTAGACATGAAATGGGCCGACCGGATGGCGGACGGCGTGGTCAAGCTTCACTCCGATGCGCTGTCGGTCGAGGGCAAGGGCAAGATCGACCTCGGGCATAACCAGTTCCACGACTTCAAGGTCGATGCGATCCTGCTCAAGGCGGGCGCGATCGCGCCGAACCTGGTCGGGCGCTCGGTGCGCGCGTCGGTGGCGCTGGACGGGGCGTTCGACAGGCCTGTGGTCGATTACAAGCTCAGCGCCGGCGCGCTCGGCTTTGGGGAGACGGTGGCCGAGCAGCTCTATGCCGAGGGGAGGGCGCAGGTCGATGCCGATCGCATCCTGGTGCCGGTGCGGGCGCGGGCGAAGCGGGTCTCGGGGCTGAATGCCGCGGCGGGTGGGCTGGTGACCAACCTGACCGTCAATGGCGACCTGGCGATTTCGGGACAGCAGGTGCTGTCCGACAATCTGCGCATCCGATCGGACAAGATCGATGCGACTGCGATCATCGCCGCCGATGTCGGCAAGGGCCGCTATACCGGTGCGCTCAAGGGCCGCGTGAACGACTATCAGATCGATGGCGTGGGCATCGTCGACCTTAGGACCGATGCCGAGCTCTATGCTGCGCCGGGCGGCGGTTGGGGCATCAAGGGCCATATCGCCGGCAATTCACGCAAGATCTTCAGCGACGGCGCGCGCGAGTTCCTCGGCGGCAATGCCGTCGCCTCGGCGCGGCTGGTGCTCGATCCCAAGGGCGTGATCAGCATCAGCGACGTCAGGATGAAGGCGCCCAAGTTCCGCGTGCTGCGTGGGTCGGGACGCTATGATCCGGCGGGGCCGATCCTGATCAACGCCGATGCGGTGTCCGACCAGTACGGGCCGCTCACCGCGCGAGTGACGGGGACGCTCAATGCGCCGGTGGTGCTGCTCAAGGCACCGAAGCCTGGGCTGGGCATCGGCCTCGCCAATCTCGAGGCGCAGGTGCGCGGGAAGGGTAATGCCTGGGCGGTACTGGCCAAGGGCGACACCGATTACGGGCCTTTCAATGCCGACGTGCTGGTGCGGACCGGCAATAGACTGGCGATCGACATCAATGCCGGGCGCTTTGCCGGCATGGATATCATCGGCAAGGTCACCCAGACCGCCGCCGGACCGTTCGAGGGTGCGCTGGCGTTCAACGGGTCTGGCGTGGTCGGCCGCGCGGCGCTTTCGGCGCAGGGCAAGCTGCAGCGCGCGGATGTGAAGGCCACCGCCTCCAACGCCAAGATACCGGGCCAGGCGGGGCTGACGATCGGGCGGGCGCTGATCGACGGCAATATCGTGCTCGCTGAGACGCCGGAGATCAACGGCGACGTGCAGGTCGCCAACCTGCGCCAAGGCAATTTCGTGCTGAAGACCGCGCGGGCCAAGATCGCCTATGCCGGCGGCAACGGCACCGCCCAGCTCTTCGCCAATGGCTCGACCGGCGTTCCGTTCCAGATCGCCGCGAACGCGAAGCTGGCGCCGGACAACTGGCTGGTCGCGGTGCAGGGCAATGGCAGCGGCGTGAATTTCCACACCGTGCAGCCGGCGCGTATCGCGATCCGTGACGGTGTCTATCACCTGGCACCGACCCAGCTCGACTTCGACCGGGGCAAGGCGCGGATCGCCGGCAGCTATGGCAAGGGCATGGTGCTGCAGGCGCGGCTCGACAGCCTCGACCTGGCGGCGATCAACGCCTTCGTCCCCGATCTCGGCATCGGCGGCACCGCGACCGGCAGCCTCGACTTCGCCCAGGCCTCACCTGAGGCCTTCCCCAGCGCCGACGCGCGGCTGGAGATCACCGACTTCACCCGGGCGAGCCTGGCGAGCCTGTCGACCCCGGTGAACGTCAGCTTCGTCGGCAAGCTGCTGCCCAGTGGCGGCGACGCGCGCGCGCTGATCCGGCGCGGCAACACGACGATCGGACGCGTGGTCGCGACGCTCAGCCCGCTCGGGGCGGATGCCGGCTCCTGGACCGAGCGCATGTTCGCCGCGCCACTCTCGGGCGGCATCCGCTACAACGGGCCGGCGGCGGTGCCCTTCTCCCTGGCCGGGCTCTCGGGCCAGCAGCTCGACGGGCCGATCGGCATCGCGGCGGACTTCTCGGGCAAGCTCGAGGAGCCGCGGCTCACCGGCGTGGTCCGCGCGACCAACCTCACCTATGAGAACGAGAATTTCGGCACGCGGCTGACCGGCATGACGGTTGACGGCACCTTCTCGAACGACGCGTTCATCCTCAATTCGCTGGCTGCCAGGGCGGGCGACGGCACGGTGAAGACGCAGGGAAGGGTCAGCCTGTCCTCGGCGAACGGCTATCCGATCTCGATTACTGCGGACCTGAATAATGCCCGGCTGGCACGCAGCGACGCGCTGGGGGCGACGGCGACCGGGCAGATTACGATCACCAAGAACCCCGATGTCTCGAAGATCGAGGGCCGGCTGACCGTCCCCGAGGCGCATTACCAGATCATCCGCCAGGGCGCCGCCGAGGTGCCCGAGCTGACCGGCATCCGCCGCAAGCGCGCGACCGGGGAGGTCGAGGAGCCGGCCAGCGTGATCCGCCGCTCCTTCGGCGATTTCGACCTCAACCTGCGCATCAATGCCGATAACCGATTGTTCGTCACCGGCATGGGGCTGGAGTCCGAATGGCGCGCGCAGATCACGGTGCGCGGCACCACGCTGGCGCCCGACATCCGCGGCACCATGGAGATCGTGCGCGGCACCTACAGCTTCGCCAGCCGCCGCTTCGACATCAGCCGCGGCACGATCCGCTTCCAGGGATCGGCGCTGACCAATCCGAGCGTCGACATCCAGGCGAGTACCACGGCGGAGGGGATCACCGCGATCCTCACCGTTTCGGGCACCGCCCAGCAGCCGCAGATCGTGTTCAGCTCGACGCCGACCCTGCCGCAGGAGGAAGTGCTCGCCCGGCTGTTCTTCGGGACCAACGTGACGAACCTGTCGGCCACCGAGGCGATCCAGCTCGCCGCGGCGCTCCAGTCGCTGAGCGGCTCGGGCGGCGGGCTCAATCCGCTCGGCCAGCTCAAATCTGCCACCGGCATCGACCGGCTGCGTATCCTCGGCGCCGACGATGTCAGCGGGCGCGGCATGGCGCTGGCGGCGGGCAAATACCTGACCGACGACATCTATGTGGAGATCATCACCGACGCGCGTGGCTTCACCGCCACCCAGCTGGAGATATCGCTCAGCCGCACGCTGAGCCTGCTCTCGCAGGCGGGATCGTTCGGCGGGTCGAGCGTCAGCCTCAAATATTCGCGGGATTATTGAGCCGGCGCGTTTTCTGTTTACACTGGTGTAAACAGATCGGCGGGAGAGGGCGCATGGCCGAGCATTTCGACGTAGTGATCGTGGGAGCCGGCATCTCCGGCGTGAGCGCGGCCTGGCATCTCCAGAAGAACAGCCCGGACCGCAGCTATGTGGTGCTGGAGGGGCGCGAGCGGCTGGGTGGGACCTGGGACCTGTTTCGCTATCCGGGCATCCGCTCGGACTCGGACATGTTCACGCTGGGCTTTGCCTTCCGTCCCTGGACCGAGAGCAAGGCGATCGCCGACGGCCCTTCGATCCTCAACTATCTCGACGAGGCAGTGAAGGATTACGGCATCGACGAGCATATCCGCTATTCGACGCGGGTGACCGGCGCGTGCTGGTCGAGCGAAGATGCGCTGTGGACCGTCACCGCCGAGCGGGGTGGGGAGGTGTCTACCTTCACCTGTTCGTTCCTGTTCCTGTGCACCGGCTATTACAATTATGCCCGGGGCTACACGCCCGACTTTGCCGGGGCGGCGGACTTCAAGGGCCGGATCGTCCATCCGCAATTCTGGACCGAGGACATCGACTACAAGGACAAGCGCGTCGTGGTGATCGGCAGCGGCGCGACCGCCGTGACTTTGGTGCCCGAGCTGGCCAGGCAGGCGGCGCACGTCACCATGCTCCAGCGCTCGCCGACCTATATCGTCTCGCGGCCCTCGCAGGATGCCATCGCCAACTGGATGCGCGGGTGGATGCCGGCGATGACCGCCTATGGCCTGACGCGCTGGAAGAATGTGCTGCTCCAGCAATTCTTCTTCCGCCTCGCCCGCAACAACCCGGGAAAGACCCGCGAGCGGATCGTCCAGATGGTCCGCGACGAGCTGGGGCCGGACTATGATGTCGGCACCCATTTCACGCCCAGCTACAATCCCTGGGACCAGCGTGTCTGCCTGGTGCCCGATGCCGACCTGTTCGCCTCGATCAAGAGCGGCAAGGCCGAGGTGGTGACCGACACGATCGACCGCTTCACCGAGACCGGGCTCAAGCTCGGCTCGGGCAAGGAGCTCGCCGCCGACCTGGTCGTCACCGCGACCGGGCTCGAGATCCAGCTGTTCAGCGGCATGCCGATCACCGTGGACGGCAAGCTGTTCGAGCCCGGAAAGGCGATGACCTACAAGGGCATGATGTTCTCCGACGTGCCCAATTTCGCGATCGCGTTCGGCTACACCAATGCCAGCTGGACACTGAAGGCCGACTTGACCGCCAATTATGTCACCCGCCTGCTCAATGCGATGCGCAAGCGGGGCATGCGGCAGGTGACGCCGCGGCTGGCTGCGCCGGTGGAGGAAGTGCCGTTCCTCGACTTCACCTCGGGCTATGTCCAGCGCGCCTCGGACAAGCTGCCGCGCCAGGGGCACCGCAAGCCCTGGAGGCTGAACCAGAATTATGCCCGCGACGTGATGGCGCTCAAGTTCGGCGGTATCGACCAGGAGATGGAATTCTCCAATCCGGAGCCAGCGAAGAGGGCGGCTTAGATACTCCGTCATCCCCGCGAAGGCGGGGATCAAGAGTCCAAAGCGACGCGGCAGAGAAACGCTGGATCCCCGCCTTCGCGGGGATGACGAGTATTGGGTACTGCGAGAACCTAAAGCAGCGCCTTCGCCGCCGCTACGCCCGTGTTGTACGCCCCATGCGCTGTGGAGAATTCGTCGTCCGAGGTGGCTTCGCCGGCGAAGCGGATGCGGGGATCCGCGCCGGCGCGCAGCACTGCCCGGGCGCCGTGCTTGCCGGGCAGGGCGTGGCTGTAGCCGCCGAGCACATGGGTCTCGCGGCCCCAGGCCGAGCCGGCGACGAAGCGGAGCCGCTTGCGCCATTCGCTGCCCAGCAAGTGGACCAGTTCGCCGATGGCGAACTCGGCGGCGCCGTTCAGCCCTTCCTTTTCCATTGCCCGCGCGCCTTCGCCGCCGAGCATGCACTCGACCAGCGGGCGGCCGAAGGGCTTGAGCGTATAGGTGCCGGTCAGCGCGCTGCGCGGATTGCCGAGCAGATGGGCGTTGTCGTCGATCTCCTCGCCGCCTTCGAGCGTGAAGAACAGCTTGTCGGCGAGACCGAGCGGCAGTTCCGAAGCGGCGTGGAGGACCGCGTCGTGCCCGGGCAGGCGGATCGCGCCACTGGCCAGGACGTTGCTGGAAACGGTGACGATCGCAGCATTGGCGGTGATCGATCCGCGCGGCGTCTCGATGCGCAGCTGTTTGCCGGAGGTGTCGATCGCGGAAACCGGGGTAGCCAGCGCCACGGGCAGCGCCGCGGCGTGCGAGGAGACGAGTGCGCCATAGCCGTCGCAGACCCGCCAGTTGATGTCGAGCGAGGCCTCCTCATAGGCGAGCCAGTCGATCACCGACATCTCGCGCATCGGGGCGCCGTTGATATAGCCCGAGAGCGCCTCGAGCGCGGCGTTCCATTCGCCGTCCGTCGGCAACAGGTCGGAGGCGCGATCGCTTGGCGGCGGACTGCGCATCGCGTCCATGAACGCCTCGAACGCGGCCCAGAGCGCCTGCTGCTCCGCCCTGGAGGCGCCGAGCTCGTGCCACTGCTCGCCCCAGCGCGCGGGGGAACGATAGACTTCGAACCCGCGCGCCTCGGCGATCGTCGCCCAAGGGTTCTTGGTCGCAGAATGGAGCCAGCCGGCACCCATGTCGATCGGCAGGCCGGCGATGTGCACGGTATGGGCGCGACCGCCGAGCCGGTCCTGCGCCTCGAGCAGCAGCACGTCCCTGCCGGCATCGGCAAGGGTGCGCAGCGCACCGACACCCGCCGCGCCGCCGCCGATCACGACGATGTCGGCGCTGTTCTTCACGCTGCCGGCCGGCTCTTGAGCAGGGCCGAGCGCAGGCACTCGCAGACCACTTCGTCGCGCTGGTTGAGCATGCGGTGCCGCCAGGTGACGATGCCCTGGCCGGGGCGCGACTTGCTGGGGCGCAGCTCGATCACTTCGCTCGTCGCGCGCAGCGTGTCGCCGATGAACACCGGCTTCGGCATGCGCAACGCGTCATAGCCGAGATTGGCGACCAGCGTGCCGGCAGTGGTGTCTCCCACGGTGACGCCGACCATCAGGCTGAAGGTGAAGGTGCCGTTGACGAGGATCCGCCCGAACTCGCTCGCCCGCGCCGCCTCGGCATCGAGATGGAGCGGCTGGGTGTTGTGGGTCATGGTCGAGAACAGCAGGTTGTCGGTCTCCGTCACCGTGCGGCGGAGCTCGTGGGCGATCACGTCGCCGACCTGCCATTCGTCGTAGAACCTGCCTGCCATCTCGCTTCACTTCTCTTGTCGTCATCCCCGCGCAGGCGGGGATCCAGGGTAACAGAATACATACCTGTTTGGCTCTGGATCCCCGCCTGCGCGGGGATGACGGGTTAGGATTCCGCCTTCTCGACCTTCACCAGCAGCGCACCTTCGCTCACCTGGCTGCCCTGCGTCACGTTCAATTCGGCGATCGTGCCATCGAACGGCGCGGTGAGGCCATGCTCCATCTTCATCGCCTCGAGCGTGACGAGACGCTGGCCCTTGGTCACAGCTTCGCCCGCCGTGACTTCCACCGAGGTCACCCGGCCCGGCATCGGAGCGAGGATCGCGCCGTCGCCCGCAGAGGCGCCGGCGGTGCCGCTCGCGCGCGCCGGAGCGAACCGGTGCGGCCAGCCGCGATCGACGATCAGGGTTTCGTCCATGGCCTGCCAGAGTAGCGATCCCACCCCGAGGCGCGTGGAGCCGATCGTGGCGCTGTGCAGCTGGCCGTCGGCCAGCATCCAGATCTGCTTGTTGGGCGCCGCGTTCAAGCGGAAGCCTAACAGATCGCGTCGGACATCGATCAATTCGTCCGAATAGCGCCGTGGGTCGATCGCCGCGTCGGTGCCTCCAGCCTGCTTGAAGACGTTGATCGCTCCCATTTCGAGCAAGGGCGCGCTCAACTCGGCCCCGGCGATCAAACTATCGAGGCGCGAGGCGATAAACCCGGTATCGATCGAACCGCGCATCACGTCGGGGTGGCGCAATAGCGCCGCGAGGAACCCGGCATTGTTCTTCACCGGCCAGGTCAGCACCGAATCGCAGGTGAAGGCCAGTCGCTCCATCGCTTCGGCGCGCGTCGTACCGCGAGACACGAGCTTGGCGATCATCGGATCGTAGAAAGGCGAGACGGTATCCCCTGCACCCACGCCGGTCTCGATGCGCGCGACATCCTCGTCCAGGTGGAAATTGTCGAGCGTGCCGGTACTGGGCAGGAATCCGGTTATGGGGTCCTCGGCATAAAGCCGCGCTTCCATCGCCCAGCCGTTGATGGACAGTTCGTCCTGGCGGAGCGGCAGCGGTTCGCCCGAGGCGACGCGCAGCTGCCATTCGACCAGGTCCTGGCCGGTGATCTCCTCAGTCACCGGATGCTCGACCTGGAGGCGGGTGTTCATCTCCATGAACCAGATGCGGTCGGCGCGCAGGCCTTCGCTGGCATCGGCGATGAATTCGATCGTGCCGGCACCGACATAGTCGACCGCCTTGGCCGCGCGGACCGCGGCGGCGCAGATCGCCTCGCGGGTCTGCTCGTCCATGCCGGGGGCCGGGGCTTCCTCGATGACCTTCTGGTGGCGGCGCTGCAGCGAGCAGTCGCGCTCGAACAGGTGGACGACGTCACCATGCGTGTCGCCGAACACCTGCACTTCGATGTGGCGGGGCGCGAGGATGTACTTTTCGAGCAGCACCCGGTCGTCGCCGAACGAGCTGGCGGCTTCGCGCTGGCACGAGGCGAGGGCGTCGAGGAAATCGCCCGACGTTTCGACCAGCCGCATGCCCTTGCCGCCGCCGCCGGCGACGGCCTTGATCAGGACGGGATAGCCGATCGCGTCCGCCTCGGCCTTGAGCCGATCGGGGGACTGGTCCTCGCCGAGATAGCCGGGCGTGACCGGCACGCCGGCGGCGATCATCCGCGCCTTGGCGGCGTCCTTCAGGCCCATGGCGCGGATGCTGTCGGGCTTGGGACCCACCCAGACCAGCCCGGCGGCGATCACCGCCTCGGCGAAGTCGGCATTCTCGGAGAGAAAGCCATAGCCGGGGTGGATCGCCTCGGCGCCGGTCTGCTTCGCGGCGGCGATGATCTTCGCGCCGACCAGGTAGCTCTCGCGGGCGGGCGACGGGCCGATGTGCACGGCCTGGTCCGCCTGGCGGACGTGCAGCGCCTTCGCATCGGCGTCCGAATAGACCGCGACGGTGCGGATGCCGAGCGCGCGGGCGGTGCGGATGATGCGACAGGCGATCTCGCCGCGATTGGCGATCAGGAGGGACTTGATCATCGATATTCAACCATCTGGTTGTGCATTATCTTGAATCCCTTGAATCCCCACGCACAGGCGCGCGGCCGGCATCGGGACGCTCCCGAGTCTCGTTTCAACATGGAAAATCCTACATTTCCAGTGCTCAAGGGTGGCGCTCCGGAAAGCCGTGGCGCTCCGCCAGGGCCGCCAGCAACGCTTCGATGTCGTTGGCGAACCCGCCGTCCCAGACGAGGGCGGGCAGGTTCTGGTTCTCCTCGCCGATAGCTTCGACCACTGCCGCGCGCGGGCGCGGCCAGGCGACGCGGACGACGTCGATGTTCGCCGCGCGCTCGGGGAAGGTGGCGAGCAGGCCCTCCACGATCATGCATTCCTTGCAGTAGAAATGCCGCTCGCCGCCATGGGCCGGGTCGGCCCAGTCGGGATCGAGCAGGAAGAGCGTGTCGCGGCTCATTGGGCGGCGCAGCCGGTGGTGCGCTGCGACCAGGTGACGTTGAGCACCTTCCACGACCCGTTCTCGCGGATCAGGTCGAAATGGTTGGTGCCGCAATGATGTGCCTTGCCGTCGATCAGGAAGACGAAGGGCGCCCAGACCATGGCGATATCGCCATCGACTTCGATTGCGGGGGTGGAGATGCGCTCCTCGAGCTTCTCCGGGCCAGGCTTGATGCCGGCGGCGAACTCGGCCCAGCTCAGATGACGGATCGCGCGGCTGCCATCGGGCTTCTCGACCGCGACGGTGGCGCCGCCCTCGGGCCGCGTCTGGGCGAGGATCGCGGCACCGTCATGCGCGGCGAGCCCGGCGAACATCGCGTTGATCGGGGTCATCACCGCGGCAGCCTCGGCATCCTCATAGGGGAGTGGGTTGGCCGGGGGGAGCTTGGCGGTGGGGGTGACGGGGCCGGACTGCGCCAGCGCGGGGAGCGGGGCGAGGAGAGCGAAAGCAGCAACAATCACGGTCTTCAACATTTTTGTGTTCCTCACCGCTTGAAAGTCTTGAAACGAGCCGAGGCTATACCAAGAACAGATGTGGTACTCTCAGCAGGGGGATACGCATGCCACGGAAGTCGATTGGCGGGATCAAGCCGCTTCGCCCACTCAAGCCACTTGATAAGCTTCAGAATCTCAAACCTCTGCCGAAGCTTGGGCAATCGGAAGGTGTCAAAGGACACTATCGCCTCGATCCTAGGACAAACAAATACGTTTGGGTGAAGGCGCACTGGCGAAAACCATAGACATCACATCCGGAACACGCCGAACGCCGGACGCTCAGGGATCGGTGCGTTCAGCGTGGCCGCCAGCGCGATGCCGAGGACGTCGCGGGTCTGGGCTGGGTCGATGATGCCGTCGTCCCATAGCCGCGCGGTGGCGTGCCAGGGGTTGCCCTCGTCCTCATAGCGCTGGCGGATCGGGGCTTTGAACGCCTCGGCCTCTTCCGGAGTCCATTTGTCTGCGTCGCGGTGGACGGTGGCCAGCACGCTTGCCGCCTGCTCGCCACCCATCACCGAGATGCGGCTGTTGGGCCAGGTGAACAGGAAGCGGGGCGAGTATGCCCGGCCGCACATGCCGTAATTGCCGGCGCCGAAGCTGCCGCCGATCAGCACTGTGATCTTGGGCACGGTCGCGGTGGCGACCGCCGTCACAAGCTTTGCGCCATGTTTCGCAATGCCTTCCGCTTCGTACTTGCCGCCGACCATGAAGCCGGAGATGTTCTGGAGGAAGAGCAGCGGGATACGGCGCTGGCAGGCCAGCTCGATGAAATGCGCGCCCTTCTGCGCGCTCTCGCTGAACAGCACGCCGTTATTGGCGATGATGCCCACCGGCATGCCCCAGATATGCGCGAAGCCGCAGACCAGCGAGGTGCCGTATAGTGCTTTGAACTCGTGAAACTCGCTGCCATCGACGATGCGGGCGATCACCTCGTGCACGTCATAGGGCGCGCGAACATCCTCCGGGATGATGCCGTACAGCTCCTCGGGTGCATATTTCGGCGCGCGGGGATCGAGCAGGGCGAGATCGGGCGTGCGATCGGCGGGAAGGTGGCTGACGATGTCGCGGACGATGGTCAGCGCATGCTCGTCATTCTCGGCGAGATGATCGACCACGCCCGACTTGCGCGCGTGCAGATCGCCGCCGCCGAGATCCTCGGCGGTGATGACTTCGCCGGTGGCGGCCTTCACCAAGGGCGGGCCGGCAAGGAAGATCGTACCCTGAGCCCGGACGATCACCGTCTCGTCGGACATGGCGGGAACGTACGCGCCTCCGGCGGTGCAGCTGCCCATCACGCAGGCGATCTGCGGGATGCCCTTGGCCGACATGTTGGCCTGGTTGAAGAAGATGCGGCCGAAATGGTCGCGATCGGGGAAGACCTCGGCCTGGTGGGGCAGGTTGGCGCCGCCTGAATCGACCAGATAGATGCAGGGCAGGCGGTTCTGCTCGGCGATCTCCTGGGCGCGGAGATGCTTCTTCACCGTCATCGGGTAGTAGGTGCCGCCCTTCACCGTGGCGTCGTTGCAGACGATCATCACGGTGCGGCCGGAGACGCGGCCGATGCCGGCGATCATGCCGGCGCCGGGGACTTCGCCCTCGTACATGTCGCAGGCGGCGAGCTGGCCGATCTCGAGGAACGGCGCCCCCGGATCGAGCAGCCGCTCGACACGCTCGCGGGGCAGCAGCTTGCCGCGGGCGGTGTGGCGTTCGCGCGAAGCCGCGCTGCCGCCGAGCGCCGCCTGGGCGACATCGGCGCGGAGTTGATCGACCAAGGCGCGGTTATGCGCAGCGCGCGCGCGGAAGTCTTCCGCGTCCGCCGCAACCCTCGAATCGAGCACCGGGGCGCTCATAGATAGGGCATCCTTCCTGTCCTAGTTTTCCTCTCCCTACACCGCAGAAGCGGGCATGGGAAGGTGCTGGCGAAAAGCAAATCGCAGGAGTAGCACCCCTGCCATACAGCAATACAGGAGAGTCGCGTTGAAGACCCATATGCTCCTTGTCGCGGCGCTGCTCGCGACCACCGCCTGCACGCCGTCGGGCTCGGGCGCCGGCACCACCGCCGCGGCCGGCACCGGCGTCGGTGTCGACCTGGTCGGGCTCGACAAGCAGGTGAAGCCGGGCGACGATTTCGAGGAATATGCCAATGGCGGCTGGCGCGCGAAGACGGAGATCCCGGCGGACCGCACCGCGACCGGCATGTTCCTCGACGTGTTCAACAAGGCCGAGGCGAACAACAAGGCGATCATCGACGCGGCGCTGAAGGCCAATGCCGCGGCGGGCACTGACACGCGGCGGATCGCCGACTGGTACAACGCCTATGCCGACACGGCGGGCATCGAGGCGCGGGGGATTGCGCCGCTCAAGCCGGTGCTGGATGCGATCGCGGGGCTGAAGGACAAGAAGGCGCTCTCGGCGATGCTGGGCGGCAATGTCCGTGCCGATGTCGATCCGCTGAATGCCACGAATTTCCACACCGAGAATCTGTTCGGCCTGTGGGTGAGCCAGGCGCTCGACAAGCCCGACACCACGGTTCCCTATGTGCTGCAGGGCGGGCTGGGGCTCGAGGATCGCGACTATTATCTCTCGCAGACCGACGAGATGAAGAAGACGCGCGAGGGCTACAAGGCGTATCTGGTCAAGATCTTCACGCTTGCCGGCATGAGCGACCCGGCGGCGCGGGCCGGGCGGGTGTTCGACCTGGAGACCAAGATCGCCACCGCGCATACCGACCTGGTCGCCAGCCAGGACGTGCAGAAGGCCGACAATTGGTGGAAGAAGGCTGACTTCGCCGCCAAGGCGCCCGGGATCGACTGGGACGGCTTCTGGGCCGCCGCGGGGCTGGGCGGGCAGCAGGAGTTCATCGTCTGGCAGCCCGACACGACGGTGAAGCTGGCCAAGCTGGTCGAGAGCGAGCCGATCGAGGCGTGGCAGGACTGGCTTGCTTTCCACCAGATCAACCAGGTCACGTCGGTGCTGCCGGCAAAGTTCGACCAGGCGAGCTTCGACTTCTTCTCCAAGCAGCTGCGCGGCCAGCAGGCGATGCGCCCGCGCGACAAGCGCGCCATCGCCAGCGTGAACAACAATCTCGGCGACGCGGTCGGCCAGCTCTATGTGAAGGATTACTTCCCGGCTTCGTCGAAGACCGACATCCAGAACATGGTGGCGAACATCAAGGCGGCATTCGACAAGCGCGTCGCCGGGCTCAGCTGGATGGACGAAGCGACCAAGGCCGAGGCGCGCAAGAAGATCGAGACGATGCGCGTCGGCGTGGGCTATCCCGAGACGTGGCGGAGCTATTCCAGCCTCGATGTGAAGGCGGACGATCCGGTCGGAAACCTTATCCGCGCGGACAAGGCCGAGACCGCGCACCAGCTCGCCAAGATCGGCAAGCCGGTCGACAAGGGCGAGTGGTGGATGACGCCGCAGACCGTCAATGCGGTGAACCTGCCGTTGCAGAACGCGCTCAACTTCCCGGCGGCGATCCTGCAGGCGCCCTTCTACGACCCGAAGTCGGACGCGGCGGCGAACTATGGCTCGATCGGCGCCACCATCGGCCACGAGATCAGCCACAGCTTCGACAATACCGGATCGAGCTTCGACAGCGCGGGCAAGCTGCGCAACTGGTGGACGCCCGAGGACCTGAAGCACTTCCAGCAGGCCAGCGCGGCGCTGGCGGCGCAGTACAGCGCCTATGAGGTGCTGCCGGGGCTCTTCCTCAACGGCAAGCAGGTGCTGGCCGAGAACATCGCCGACGTGGCGGGGCTGACCGCGGCCTATGAGGCCTATCACGCTTCGTTGAAGGGCAAGGAAGCGCCGGTGATCAACGGGCTGACCGGCGACCAGCGCTTCTTCCTCGCCTTTGCGCAGAGCTGGCGCGAGAAGCAGCGCGACCAGGCGCTGCGCGCCGAAGTGGCGACCGACGCGCACGCGCCGGGCCGCTGGCGCGCCTTCACCGTGCGCAACCTCGATGCCTGGTATCCGGCGTTCAACGTCCAGCAGGGCGAGAAGCTGTACCTGGCGCCGGACAAGCGCGTGAAGATCTGGTAATACGGCTCAAGGAAAAATTCAGGGATCGGCTGTGTCCGGGCCCTGAATTGTTTCGAGAATGCACCGGAATGGAGTCCGAATACATATCGGGGCGCCGTCATTGATGGTAAGTTCGAGTCCTGTTCTGCGTATCTCCTTCGAATGGCAGAAAGGTCTCATGGCATGACTCAGGAAGTTCTCGACGCGACGCGGCCTGCGGGCAGCAGCCGGGTGATCAATTTCGACAGTGCGGAAGTGGTTCCGGGTATTGTTCCGGAGACGTTTTTCCTGGTGGTGCGCGGCGAGGCGCCGTGCCTCAACATGAGCGTGGCGCTGACGCCGCTCATCTATGTCAAATGTCCGGAATATTGGGGCATCGAAGTGGTCGGCACGCTGCCGGGCGGGTTCTGCCTGACGGCGATAAAGCCCTTCCTGCTGACCATCCCGCTTTCGGGCATCACCGGAAGCAAGGGCATCGAAGTGATCGGCGCCAGCAGGCAGGAGAAATTCGAGGTCGGGGGCGGCTGCTCCTGACCGGGTAACGGCTCGCAGGTGCTCTTGGCGTGGGCGAGGCGATCTCGTTCACGCCATTCGAGGCGGTGGAGGCGCGTGGCAGCCTCCACCATCGGCTTTGCGGGCGATCCCTTTCTTCCGGACGGGTTCCGGGGAAGCTCAGGCCGCGCCGATCAGCTCGCGCCCGATCAGCATGCGGCGGATCTCGTTGGTGCCGGCGCCGATGTCGAGCAGCTTGGCGTCGCGGGCGAAGCGCTCGACCGGCCAGTCCTTGGTATAGCCGGCGCCGCCCAGCGCCTGGATCGCCTCGAGCGAGACCTTCACGGCATTCTCCGAGGCGAGCAGGATCGCGCCGGCGGCGTCGAAGCGGGTGGTCCTGCCGGCATCGCAGCTCTTGGCGACGGCATAGACATAGGCACGCGCCGAGTTGAGGGCGACATACATGTCCGCCACCTTGGCCTGCATCAGCTGGAAATGGCCAATCGGCTGGCCGAACTGCTTGCGCTCACGCAGATAGGGCAGGACGACGTCGAGACAGGCCTGCATAATGCCGAGCTGGATGCCCGAGAGCACGGTGCGCTCATAATCCAGGCCAGACATCAGCACGCCGACGCCGCCGTTGAGCGGGCCCATGACGTTCTCTTCCGGCACTTCACAGTCGTTGAACACCAGTTCGGCGGTGGGCGATCCGCGCATGCCCATCTTGTCGATCTTCTGGCCGATCGAGAAGCCGGGCATGTCCTTCTCGATCAGGAAGGTGGTGATGCCGCGCGAGCCTTCGCCGGTCTTGGCGTAGACCACCAGCGTGTCGGCATAGGCCGCGTTGGTGATCCAGAACTTGGTGCCGTTGAGGACATAGCCGCGGTCGGTCTTCTCCGCGCGCAGCTTCATCGAGACGACGTCCGAGCCGGCGCCGGCCTCGGACATGGCGAGGCTGCCGACATGCTCGCCCGAGATCAGCTTGGGGAGATACTTGGCCTTCTGCTCGGGATTGGCCCAGCGGCGGATCTGGTTGATGCAGAGGTTGGAGTGGGCGCCATAGCTCAGGCCGATCGAGGCCGAGGCGCGGGCGACTTCCTCTTGCGCGACGACATGTTCGAGATAGCCCAGGCCCAGGCCGCCAAATTCTTCCTCGACGGTGATGCCGTGCAGGCCGAGCTCGCCCATCGCGGTCCACAGCTCGTCACGGGGGAACCAGTCCTCGGCGTCGATCCTCGCGGCGAGCGGCTCGATCCGCTCCTTGGCGAAGCGCTGCGTGGTCTCGCGGATCATGTCGGCGGTCTCGCCGAGACCGAAATCGAGCGTGGGTTCCATGGCCTCTCTCCGGATATGCGTGTCAGCAATGCTGACCTATTTTCCTGCCTTTTCCCCGATTTCACTCGGGGCGGCAAGAGGGGAGAGAGCAAGAGAGGAAATTCCCCCGGCGCGACCTCATGCCGGGGGAACCGGGGGAGAAATCAGGCCTCGACGCCGGCGAGGTCGAGTTCGTCTTCTTCCTGGAGCGCATGGCTGGTCGGCCAGATGCCGACCGAGCCCGGGATGCCGCTCACATCGATCCAGCTCCACTGCTTGTCGCCACCATAGAAGGTGATCGTGCGGCCCTGCGCCTTGATCTCGAGCTTGTTGCCGCTTGTGGTGTAGGGTGCCTGCTGCTGGCCGCCGAGGAAGCCGATCGTGCAGGTGCCCGAGGGGCTGAGATCGGGCATCGTGATGTCGATGTCGCCCTTGATCGGGTGGCCGAGCACCGAGGCATCGACCGTGAAGTTGGCATGCAGCGGCACGAGCGCATTGGCCTTGCCGGAGCCGATCTTGGGAAAGCGATTGAGATAGACGTCGAACGTCTCGCCCTGCTTGAGTGCGGAATTCACGAACTTGGTAAGGTCAGCCATGGTTCGCTCCTGTGGATTGGCAAGTATCGAAAGCGATATTCGCCGGGGAGCATTGGGCGCTTTCAAGATGAGTCGGTCAATAGAAA
Organism: Sphingomonas sp. Sphisp66; assembly: GCF_047324325.1. Lineage (NCBI taxonomy): Bacteria > Pseudomonadati > Pseudomonadota > Alphaproteobacteria > Sphingomonadales > Sphingomonadaceae > Sphingomonas > Sphingomonas sp. Sphisp66. Next base: position 2,203,471 of record NZ_CP168508.1, on the reverse strand, counting down.
GCGCGATGACTTAGGATTCAACTTGGTCCGATCCGGATATGCCGACATTCACGCGGTAACGATCATCCCGTCTCGGACGGCGACCGGCCAGGGGCGCAGCTTTGCGCCGACGCACGGTCCGCCGACACAGGCGCCGTCCTCGATCCGGTAGAGCGCACCGTGCCAGCTGCACTGGATATGGCTGCCGTCCGGGGTGAGATAGTCGTCGAGCTTGTTGCAGAGCGGGAGCGCCATGTGCGCGCAGAGGTCGAGATAGCCGTGCACGGCCTCGCCCTGGCGGACGACGAAGCCATGGAACCGCCCCGCGCGCATTTCGAGGACGAAGTTGCGCGCCTTGCCGTCGGGGATGAGGTCGAGCGGGCCGAGGGTGACGTTGGACGGGGTCTCGGTGAGGCGTTCCATGCTCAAAATTCCTCCCCCAGCTTGCTGGGGGAGGGGGACCGCCGCCGAAGGCGGTGGTGGAGGGGCGCGGCGGGTACCGCCGCGTTCGCGGCGGTCCCTCCACCACTCGCTTCGCGAGCGGTCCCCCTCCCCGAGACGAGCTCGGTGAGGAATTTCATGGCAGCTGCGCCTTCGGGAAGCCCTTCCAGGCCGCGTCGTAATCGGGCTGGGCGCGGTCGAGGGCGTAGCGGGTCGGCTTGTAGGGCCAGCAGGTCTCGACCATGAATGCCATCGTGCCGGCGATCTTGTGCGGCTTCAGGTCCGCGTTCGAAGCGCCCTGCCAGCTCGTCACGTCGGGACCGTGGCCGGCCATGAGGTTGTGGAGCGACAGGCCGCCGGGGGCGAAGCCTTCGGCCTTGGCGTCATAGGCGCCAGTGATCAGGCCCATCGCTTCGGACATGATGTTGCGATGGAACCAGGGCGGGCGGAAAGTGTCCTCGGCGACCATCCAGCGCGGCGGGAAGATCACGAAGTCGGCATTGGCGCGGCCGGGCACGTCCGAGGGCGAGGTCAACACGGTGAAGATCGACGGGTCCGGATGGTCGAAGCTCACCGTGTTCATCGTGTTGAACCGCGCGAGATCATAGCGCCAGGGCGCGAGATTGCCGTGCCAGGCGACCACGTCGAGCGGGCTGTGGGGCAGGGTGGTGGTCCACAGGCTGCCAAGATGCTTCTGGATGACTTCGAAGGGCTCGTCGCGGTCCTCGAACCACGCCGCCGGCGTCTCGAAGTCTCGAGGATTGGCGAGGCCGTTGGCGCCGATCGGGCCGAGATCGGGCAGGCGGAACAGCGCGCCGTGGTTCTCGGCGACATAGCCGCGCGCCTCGCCCTCCGGCAGCAGCGCGCGGAAGCGGACGCCGCGCGGGACCAGCGCGACCTGGCCGGGCGCGATGTCGATGCGGCCGAGCTCGGTGAGCAGGGTCAGCCGGCCGGCCTGGGGGATGAAGAGCAATTCGCCGTCCGCATCGAAGAAGACGCGGGTCTCCATGTCCTTGTTGGCGGCGTAGACATGCACCGCCACGCCCTCGAGATCGGCGGGATCGCGATTGGCGAGCATGGTGGTCATGCCGTCGACCAGGTCGGTGCCGGGCGCGGGCGCCTCTATGGGATTCCAGCGGAGGCGATTGGGGGGCAGCGGATCACTGATCGTCCCGGGGGCGAAGTTCTTCGCGCCTTCGTAGCGCTTGAAGGGCGGATGCTCGGCAGTGGGGCGCAGGCGATAGAGCCAGGAGCGGCGGTTCTCATGGCGCGGCGCGGTGAAGGCGGTGCCGGAGAGCTGCTCGGCATAGAGGCCGAATGCGGGCTTCTGCGGCGAGTTGCGGCCGACGGGCAGTGCGCCGGGCACGGCCTCGGTGGAAACGTGATTGCCGAAGCCGGGGAAATAGTCGGTCATCGCATCCTCTCTATGCCCGTCTCTCTGATGGGCCGCACATAAAGTGTCAAATGATACTATCTGCTGCTGGGCAAGCTATCAGGGCAAGAACCTAAACTTTCTTGGGCTGCATCCGGCTAATTCCTACTTCTTTGGTGGGTTTAATTCCGGAGTCGCAACCAATGGCCACCACCAGCGCAGCCGCACCGCGGCGGTTCCAGCTACCCGGCTTCGGCGTGCAGGTCGCGATCGGCATGGCCGCAGGGCTTGCGCTGGGGCTGATCGCGCGGGCGATCGGCAGCGATGGCGAGACAGCGAACGGGCTCGCCCAGGCGCTGCAGACGGTCGGGCAGATCTTCGTGCAGCTCCTGAAGGTGCTGGTGCCGCCTTTGGTGTTCACGGCGATCGTCGCCTCGATCGCGGCGTTGCGTGACCTGAACAATGCGGCGCGGCTGGTCGTGCAGACCTTGCTGTGGTTCGCGATCACCGCGGCGATCGCGGTGGGGATCGGCATCACTTTGGGACTGGTGCTCCAGCCGGGGCATCACAGCGCCGTGGCAGCGGCCGCCGCGGCGGCGCCTTCGAGCACCGGCAGCTGGCTCGATTTCCTCAAGGGGCTGGTGCCGGCGAACTTCCTCGGCATCGCGGCCTCGACCAAGGTTACCGATGGCGGGGCGACCACGGGACTTTCGTTCAACGTCCTCCAGATCATCGTGCTGGCGGTCGCGATCGGCGCGGCGGCCGTGAAGGCGGGCGAGGCGGGGCATCGCTTCCTCGACTTCAACGCCTCGGCGCTCGCGGTCTTTCGGCTGCTGCTGCGCTGGGTGATCCGCCTGACCCCGATCGGCACCGCCGCGCTGATCGGCGACGCGGTGGTCCGCTATGGCTGGGAGTCGCTGGCGGCGCTCGGCACCTATGCCGGTGCGGTCTATCTCGGCCTGGGGCTGGTGCTGCTCGTCGTCTATCCGCTGCTGCTCGCCGCGCATGGGCTTAGCCCGCTGCGCTTCTTCGCCTCGGCCTGGCCGGCGATCCAGCTCGGCTTCGTCTCGCGTTCCTCGGTCGGCACGTTGCCGGTGACCGAGGACGTGACCGAGCGCGCGCTCGGCGTGCCGCGCGCCTATGCCGCCTTTGCGGTGCCGCTGGGCGCCACGACCAAGATGGATGGCTGCGCGGCGATCTATCCGGCGATCTCGGCGATCTTCGTCGCGCAATTCTACGGCATCCCGCTCGGCCTCGAGCATTATGCGCTGATTGCCTTCGTGTCGGTGCTCGGTTCGGCCGCGACCGCGGGGCTGACCGGCGCGATGGTGATGCTGACGCTCACCCTCTCGACGCTCGGACTGCCGCTCGACGGCGTGGGGCTGCTGCTGGCGATCGACCCGATCCTCGACATGGGCCGGACCGCGACCAATGTGGCGGGGCAGATGCTGGTGCCGGTGATCGTCGCCAAGCGCGAAGGCCTGCTCGACGAGGCGCGCTTTCGGGAAGGGGCGGGTGAGGCGCGCGGCGAACTCGCGCTGGCTTGACGGAATTTTGGTGGCCGGGTGGAGCGCCACGCTACGCAACTGGCAGCGCTCCCCCGGCTTCCTCTCCAAACTTTCCAGGGCCGCAAACGCGCGCCCGGCAAATCCGATCCCGGCCCTTTCGCCGGATCGTGTTTAAAAGGCGTTTAAGCGTCGACCTTGATCACGCCGCGGCGGATCTGGTCGAGCTCGATGGATTCGAACAGCGCCTGGAAGTTGCCGTTGCCGAAGCCTTCATTGCCCTTGCGCTGGATGATCTCGAAGAAGATCGGGCCGAACATGTTCTCGGTGAAGATCTGCAGCAGGATGCCCTCGTCGCCGACATTGCCGTCGATCAGGATGCGGTTCTTGCGCAGGCGCTCGAGGTCTTCGCCGTGCCCGGGGACGCGCTTGTCGACCAGCTCGTAATAGGTCTCGATCGTGTCCTGCAGGCGAACGCCGCGGGCGCGCAGGCGCTCGACCGTGTCGAAGATGTCCGGGGTTGTCAGCGCGAGGTGCTGGATGCCTTCGCCCTTATACTCGCGGATGAACTCCTCGATCTGGCTCTTGTCGTCCTGGCTCTCGTTGAGGGGGATGCGGATCGCCTTGTCGGGGGCGATCATCGCCTGGCTGAACAGGCCGGTGGCCTGGCCCTTGATGTCGAAATACTTCTGCTCCTCGAAGCCGAAGAGCGTCTTGTAGAACTCCGACCACACCCGCATCTGGCCGCGGCGGACATTGTGGGTGAGGTGGTCGAGCAGGTCGAGCCCGACATTGTTGGCAGCCTCGGCGGCTTCCCAGCCGTCGAACGCCGCCCAGTCGGCGTACAGGTCAGTACCGTCCTGGATGAAATAGAGATAGGAGCCGCCGATGCCCTGGATGACGGTGTCGTCCTCCTCGGTCGGCTTGGCGCCGTGCTCGAGCGCCCATTCCATCGCCTTGGCCGGATCGGCGACGCGGAAGGCCATCGCGCTGGCCGAGGGGCCGTGCTCGCCGCGGAAGGCGGCCACGCGGCCGGCCTCGTCGCGGTTGAGCATCAGGTTGATGCGGCCCTGCTTGTAGCGGGTGATGTTCTTGGTCGGATGCCGGTGCGTCGGCACGAAGCCGAGCATCTCGAACTGCTTCCCCATCGCCTCGGGATCGGGCGAGGTGAATTCGACGAACTCGAAGCCGTTGAGGCCCAGGGGATTGGTCGGGTCGGTCATGACGTGCGCTCCAGCTACAACGCCGGCGAGCTAGACCCTTGGGCAATTAGTGTCAATTGATACTAATTGACGGGGACGGCACCGAAACGGTTTGAGCCTTCGTTGACTCGTCCCGGAGGATGAGGAAGCTTGGCCGCATAAAAGGAAAGGGCGCGGGGGCAACACGCGCACCTCGGGGTCGATATAATCCATGGCCGGCGTCTCGTGCGGATTTCGCGCGCTGACGCCGCGCGCGCTTCGGAGAGGAAGCCATGCCCGTGCCGGAACCGACGCCTTCTCCGGCGCCCAAGCCCACGCCCAGCCCGTCGCCAACGCCGACCCCGACACCAACTCCGACACCGCCGCCCGGGCCCAAGCCGATTGTCGATCCCAAGACGCTGCCCGACAAGCCCGATCCGGCGGTGCAGGGCAAATCCTATCCGCTGACGATCCAGGCGGACAAGGATCCGGCGATCGTCGTCCATATCGTCTATTACAAGTCGACCACGCTGGCCGAGCTGCGCAAGCTGCTCGCGGGCGTCACCGAGCTCGACAAGTCGTTCAAGTTCGTCGTCAACAGCTCGGCGGTGCAGACCGAGGCGGAAGGCAAGCTGACCGCGATTCAGCTGCTCGGCGACGACGGGATCGCGCATGTCCACCAGGCGAGCCGCGGCACAGTGCCGGACCTGCCTGCGGGCTACAAGCTGCCCGATCTGGGCGACTTCACCAAGATCCAGGACCTGCTCGCCAAGAAGCTGAGCGACGGCACCGCCACCGCATCCACGGTGAACGACGTCTATGCCGCGCTCACCCCCGAGACCAAGGCGCGGGTGCTGGAGGTCAACAACGTCTTCAAGGGCGTGCTGCTGCGCAACGGCGAGATCAGCTGGAGCTATCGCGACGTGATCGACACGGGCGAGGCGCCGCACGTCGCTGTGCTCTCGCGCATGCCGCGCCAGAGCTATGTCAGCAACGACTTCGTCACCTCGAGCCGCACCGAGCGCGAGGTCCGCTCAGCGGTTGGCGGATCGCTCAGTATCGGCGGTGGCGGGGCAGGCTGGGGCGCCAGCGCTTCCGCATCGGGCGGCATGTCCGGCGGATCCAAGGCGATCGACGGCACCTTCTATTCCTATTGCGAGATATCGGTGCCCAAGCTCGAGGTGCGCCAGCTCCAGCAGCCGCGCCTCACCGCCGCCTGCATGAAGGAGCTGGAGAGCTTCGCCAAATTCTCCGGCCGCCGCTTCGAGGAGTTCGAGGCGCTGCGCAATTTCTTTGAGGATTGGGGTGCCTATCTCGCGCTGGAGACCGAGATCGGCGGCAAGCTCTACGTCCAGGACGAGAAGACCGTCCATTCGAAGGAAGAGCTGTCCAAATGGCAGCTCGAAGTGAAGGCGGCGGTGAAGGCGATGGCAGTGAACGTCGCCGCGTCCGCCTCGGCTTCGGGCGAGAAGAAGGAGCTGAAGGACGATCAGGAGCGCACCGCGCTGCTCCAGGCGATCGGCGGCGATCCCGGGCTGGTCACCGATCCGCCGAAATGGGCGGCGTCGCTCGGCGCCTGCCTGATGTGGCGGCCGGTGAAGGTCACCAATCTGGTGCCGCTCTACCGCTTCGCCAGCCTGGAGGCGCAGCGCGGCATCTTCGCCACGCTCTGGTGCTGGCAGCAGCTCTGGCGGTCCGAGCCGATGATGCTCGACTATGACCAGTATCTCTTCCCGCTCGCGCGCAGCTTCGCGCTGTTCGAGCTGAAATAGGGGGCGGCGATGGCCAAGGCGAAGCAAGTGAAGAAGGCCCCGGTCCGTCGGACCCGCGTGGCCGTCGCGCCCGAGCCGGCGCCCGAGCCAGCGGAGCTGGAAGGCGCACCGTTCGCGCCCGAGCCGAGCTGGGCGCCAGGCAAGCTGCTTAGCCCGGTGGACGCGGCAGCGCTGCGTTCGCCGGACGAAGCGGCGGAAATCGCCTTGCCGCGGGCGGCGCCGCGCCAGGTCCGGCCGACCGCGACGATACTGGGCGCGCAGCTCGGCAGCGAGCCGCTGCCGCGCGGACGGTTCGCGCCGCGCCGACCGGCGGTGCGCTCCGGCCCGCGTGCCGACGACATCTTCGCCGAGGTCGGCGGCGACCTCGCCCAATATCGCCTGGAGAACGGCACCACGATGCGCCGTATCCCGCCCTTCGAGGGCGGATTGCAGATGCGCTCCAGCCCCGTGCTGGTGCCCACCGGACCGCGCACCTTCAGCCTCTATTGCGTGGCGGGCTCGAACCGGATGCTGTGGGCGGGCCATTATCAGGAGGGTGATTCCGGCACGCCGGTGTTCGTGGGCAGCAAGGCAATGCTGGTGGAGGGCGGATGCCTGGGCGATCCGGTGCTGCTGCCGGGGCCGACGGGCCGCGCCGATGCAGTCGCCCGGCTCGCGGTGCGCATCACGGGTGGGGTGGTGATCTATGATGTGGGGAAGGATGGCAGCCTGAAGCCGACCTGCAGCGGCAATTTCGTTCTGCCGATCGGCGAAGTGCATGGCCGGATCGCCGGGCTCTGCGATCCGATCGCCAATGTCTTCGTGCCCCAGTCGCCGCTCAAGAACGGGTTCGTGAACACCGGCGACTCCAAATATGGCGAACGGCTGCTGCCGCCCGGGCCCGGCGAGCCCAATGGCGACATGTGCGTGATCAACACCACGGTGCCGAAGACGATCTTCCACCTGTTCGTGCCCTCGGGCCAGAAGACGCTCTATTTCCGCGGGACCGATACCTGGACCGTCGAGGAGATCCCCTTCCGGCTGGATGGCATGGCCGCCGAGCATGTGACGCCGACCCGCACGGTGGTGCTCGGCCGCATGGGTCAGCAGCTGTGCGGCTTCTCCTTCGACGTGGCGAGCGACGGCAAGGTGAAGCTCAACCTGGCCGCGCCGCCCTTCGGCCAGGCGATCACGGGCGATCCGGTGCTTTTCCGCGCCTATGCGCCCGACGGCGACGTGCATCTGGCGGCGATCGTCTATGCCGAGGTGAACAAGCTGCTCTACCTCTGGTACGACCATGGCGCAGACAGCTGGTCGCTGCTGCCGCCTTAGGTCCTTCCTGCTCCCCTCCCTGAAAGGGAGGGATCGGGGGTGGGTTGCGAGCGCAGCGAGCTTCTTCTTCCGGTGGCGAAAAAGAAAAGGCCGGGCATCGAGCCCGACCTTGTTCTAACCCACCCCTAGCCCCTCCCTTACAGGGAGGGGAACAAGGTTCCCCTCTACAGCCCTTCGCCGCCGACCCAGTGCGCGTTCGACAACCGCCGCGCCACGCTCCAGGTCTGGGTGCGGATGTCGGGCACCGCGACGATTTCCCAGAAGGCGCCGCGGGTCATCGGCCCGAGCGCGTAGAGCGTGCGGTTGGGGCCGCCCTTCGCGTTGATCGTCTGGCCCTGGTTGTCGACATCGATGCCGAGATGCGCGGCGTCCGGGCGGATCACCCCGCGGGCCGCCAGCTTCTGGAGCAGCGGCTCGTCGGTGCGGTTGAGGTCGCCCAGCGGGCCGGTGCAGTTGATGATGCGCTGGACCAGCATGGTCTCGGACGCCTCCGCACCGCGGCGGCGCAGCTTCACTTCGATGCCCGCGGGCGTCTCCTCGAAGCCGAGCGTCTTGCCGGCGATCACTTCGAGCTGGCCGCGCTCGATCACCGCCATCAGCCGGGCATAGACCTCGGGCGCCAGGCGGTGGCGGTGCACGTCCCACCAGGGGCGGAGGTGGCGCAGGAAGCGGCCGCGCTCGGCATCGCTGGCATTGCCCCACATCGCCTGGGTGAAGGGGCGCAGCTCGTCGACCGCGTTGCGCCAGCCGATCGCCTCGGCGCGCACGCGCACGGCCCGGAGCAGCTGCGAAGCGGTGGTGGCGGGGCGCTCGGCGAGCTTCTTCCAGTCGCTGCCCGGCGCATGGCTGCGCGGCAGCAGGCCGCGGCGGGAAAGGGCGACGATCTTGCCCTGGAAGCCGCGCGCATCGAGCAGCAGCACCACGTCGATCATCGTCAGGCCGGTGCCGATCACCAGCACGGTATCGTCGGGACCCAGGCCTTCCGGCACGCTGGCGTGCCAGGGATCGCCCTTGTAGCGGGAATCCGACAGCAGCTCGGGATCGAGGCCGGGCGGATCGTGGGGCGGCAGGTTGCCGACCGCGAGTACCGCGGCATCCGCCGCGATCGTTCGGCCCTTGAGGCGCACCGTCACGCCGTCCGCGAAGTCGAGATCCTCGACTTCGTCGCGCACCAGCGTCAGCCGGTCGGGATGGTCGAGCAGCGCAGCGTCGAGCAGCTCGCGCAGATATTCGCCATAGGTCACGCGCGGGATGAAGGCGGTGGCGGCATTCTCCACACCGCGCGCTTCGAGCCAGCGGACAAAGTGCGAGGGATCGTCCGGGAAGGCGCTCATGTTCGCGGCGCGGACGTTGAGCACATGGCTCGGATGCGCGGCGCCATAGGCGAGGCCGAGGCCGGCCACCGGTGCGCGCTCGATCAGCGTGGCGCGGGGGCCTTCGTGGCGGAGCAGGTTGATCGCCTGCAGCGTGCCCGAAAAGCCCGCGCCGATGATGGCGACGTGCTCGATCATGTATGCGGTCCCCCCGCTCAGATTTCGTATTCGATCTGCCACTCGGGCTGCTGGTGCGCGAGCGGCTTGGCGTTCATGCCCGGCTGGCGCGCCATCATCTGCGCATAGAGCCGCTTCACTGCGTCGCTGGCGGTGCGGGCGAACAGCGCGGGGAAGATCGAATGGACGACGCAGGCCGCGCCGCCGACGATCATGGTGAAGCCGAATCGCGCGGCCGTTGCAGCATGCTCGCCATAGGTCTCGCCGACGGCGCGCGGGTGGGAGAGGAAGAAGCGCTCGAACATGGGGGCCGTGTACCTGCCCGAGACCGCCATGTGAAGTAGAGCTTTTGCATGCCCAAGCTGGGCTTTGTTCGCTTGGGGCTTGCAATGTCCCGTCCAAATCGCCGAACCTGCCCTTAAGGCGTGCCGAAGAGCGCGCATTAGCGACGGGGGTTCCAACCACGGCAGGACTGTGGTTGGTTAGCGCTAACAATATAAGGGGAAGATAGCTTGAGCCAGGACCTGACGTCCGACACCCCGTCGGCGCCCGAGGGCGATCATCATACAGCCACCAAGAACGAGAAGATGGTGATCGCGGCATCGTCGCTGGGCACCGTGTTCGAGTGGTACGACTTCTATCTCTACGGCCTGCTGGCGACGACGATCTCGGCGCAGTTCTTCGCCGGGGTCAACGACACCACTGCCTTCATCTTCGCGCTCGCCGCCTTTGCCGCGGGGTTCGCGGTGCGGCCGTTCGGCGCGCTGGTGTTCGGGCGGATCGGCGACCTGGTCGGGCGCAAGAACACCTTCCTGGTGACGATGGGGATCATGGGCGGATCGACCTTCGCGGTCGGCCTGCTCCCCAATTTCGCGACTGCCGGCGTGGCGGCGCCGATCCTGCTGGTGACCTTGCGCGTGCTGCAGGGCCTGGCGCTGGGCGGCCAATATGGCGGCGCCGCCACCTATGTCGCCGAGCATGCGCCCAACCACAAGCGCGGCCTCTATACGAGCTGGATCCAGACCACCGCGACGCTCGGCCTGTTCGCCTCGCTGCTGGTGGTGATCGGGACGCGGTCCTGGCTGGGCGAGGCGGCGTTTGCGAGCTGGGGTTGGCGCGTGCCGTTCCTCGCCTCGATCCTGCTGCTCGGCGTGTCGCTGTGGGTACGGCTGCAGCTCAACGAGAGCCCGGTCTATGCCCGGATGAAGGCGACCGGCAACGTCTCCAAGGCGCCGCTGACCGAGGCGTTCCTGCGCTGGGGCAACCTGCGCATCGTGCTGATCGCGCTGTTCGGTGCGGTCGTCGGCCAGGCGGTGGTCTGGTACACGGGCCAGTTCTACGCGCTGTTCTTCCTCGAGAAGACGCTCAAGGTCGACGGGATGACGGCGAACGTGCTGATCGCCATCGCGCTGGCGCTGGGCACGCCGTTCTTCGTGTTCTTCGGCTGGCTGTCGGACAGGATCGGCCGCAAGCCGATCATCCTGGCGGGCTGCCTGCTGGCGTCGATCAGCTATTTCCCGCTGTTCCATGCGCTGACCCAGGCGGCGAACCCGGCGCTGGCGGAGGCGCAGGCGAAGGCGCCGGTGACTGTCTATGCCGATCCGGCGCTCTGCTCGGTGCAGTTCGATCCGATCGGCAAGAACAAGTTCGACAAGACCGGCTGCGACATCGCCAAGTCGACGCTCGCCAAGGCGGGCGTTCCCTATGCGACCAAGCCGCACGGCTCCGGCGACGTCAGCATCGGCGCCACCAGCGTCGCGGTGGGCGAGATGGCGACCTACTCCAAGCGGCTGAGCGCGGCGCTGGCCGAGGCAGGCTATCCCGCCAAGGCGGATGACGCCCGGATCAACAAGCCGCTGGTGATCGCGATCCTGTTCGCGCTCGTGCTGCTGGTGACCATGGTATACGGCCCGATCGCCGGCATGCTGGTCGAGCTGTTCCCGAGCCGGATTCGCTACACTTCGATGTCGCTGCCCTATCATCTGGGCAATGGCTGGTTCGGCGGCTTCCTGCCGGCGACCGCCTTCGCGATGGTCGCGGCGACCGGGGACATCTATTACGGCCTCTGGTACCCGGTGGTGGCTGCGGCCTGCACCTTCATCCTCGGCCTGTTGCTGTTGCCCGAGACCTTCAGGAAGAGGATCGAGGATTGACCGTCGAAACCGTGCGTGCGTGGCTTGCCGAACATGCTCCCGATCTCGGCCTGATCGAACAATCGGCAAGCACGGCGACGGTGGCGGAGGCGGCGGCGACGCTCGGGGTCGAGCCCGGGCGGATCGCCAAGACGCTGGCGTTGCGGGTGGGCGAGGGCGTGCTGCTCGTCGTCGCCCGCGGCGATGCCCGGCTCGACAATGCCAAGGCGAAGGCGGCGTTCGGTGGCCGCGCCTCGATGCTCGGCGCCGAGGAGGCGGAGGCGCGCACCGGGCATCCGGTAGGCGGCGTCTGCCCCTTCGGGCTCGCGACGCCGCTGCCGGTCTATTGCGACGTCTCGATCCGCGGCTATGCGACGGTTTTTCCGGCGGCGGGGTCGCGGAGGGCTTCGGTGGAGGTGGCGCCGGAGCGGCTGGCGGGGCTGGTTTCGGAGCGCTGGGTGGACGTCTGCAAGCTCGCATGAGGCAGCTAGCCGCGCGGATTGGCGGGCACGGCAGGCGCACATCAAGGGCTGCTCTTCGCCATCGACAAAGCTTCGGGGGCAGGATGAAGCGCTGCAGCAGCGAAGAGCCACGCGAGAAGGCGCCGGTCGGCTTTCGATCGAGAGGGGACCGGAGGCGGCATGACGCTCGCCGTGCGGGATGCGCATTGAACATCCGCGGGGATGGTCTGCTTTCCACATGGCAAGTTTTTAAATCATAGCGAGTCGATGGGAATTCTGTTCACATCTTCCGCTCAAGGCTTCGGCAGTGAGAGGGTGCGGATATGGATTTCCCCGAGGATGGCCGGATCAAGCTGCTCACCGTGCCAGGTGTTGACGGTTCGGGTGCCAGGCACTGGCAAAGCTCCTCGGAGCAGGATCTCGAGGATTGCTACCGGGTAGACCTTGGCTGCTGGGACGATCCCATCCGCAATGTCTGGATCAGTCGGCTCGACCAGGCGGTCCATGAAGCCCGTGGCGAAGTCGTCCTTATCGCGCATAGCCTGGGCTGCCAGACGGTTGCGTGGTGGGCGCGGCTGTTGGGGCCTGACGGCGTGTCTTCGGTCCGAGGTGCGCTGCTCGTGGCGCCACCCGATGTCGACTTCCAGGAGATCGATCCAAGGCTGGATCGCTTGGCGCCCAATCCGGATGTCGCCTTCCCGTTTCCGGCGCTCGTGGTGGCGAGCCGGGACGATCCCTATGCCACGATTTCGCGCGCCCGCGAGATCGCCGATCAATGGGGCGCGGCGTTCGTCGATGCCGGCGAGCTGGGGCATATCAACGCCAATTCGGACATTGCCGACTGGACAGGGGGGCAGGCGCTCGTCGAGCTGGTCGCTTCCGGCATCCGGGACCGTTCGCAGATCGAGCGGCTGGCCGCCGATCTGCTGGCCGTGCCTGCCCGGCCAGACCGGCCGAAGCACGGCATACGGACATTCGAACCGCGTAGCACGGCCTGAATCTGGCGCGCGCAATCCTTCCCTTCCCGACACTCGAACGGAGCCATTTCATGAAATCCTTGCCTGCGCTGGCGGTTCTCGCCGTGCCGTTCCTGCTCGCCGCCGCCGCCCCCGATCGGGCGCCGCGCGTGCCGATCACGTCGTTCGAGCAACTGCCCAAGCCGCTGCCGCTCCCCTATGACGAAAGTGCAGATGCCGACCAGACGGTCGCGGCGGCGAAGTTGCGGGCCAAGCGAGCCGGCAAGCGGCTGATCATCGATCTTGGCGGCAATTGGTGCCTCGATTGCCGATTGCTCGCGGGCACGCTGGAATTGCCGGCGTTGAAGGGCTGGCTCGCCAGCCGCTATGAGATCGTGACGGTCGATATCGGCCGGTTCGACAAGAATCTGCAGATCCCTGCGCATTATGGCATCCGCTCGCGGCTGGAGGGCGTGCCGGCGCTGCTGATCGTCGATCCCAAGACCGACAAGCTGGTCAATGGTCGCAGCATCGCAGCGCTGGCGGATGCGCGCAGCCTGACGCCGCAGGCGCTGGCCGACTGGCTCGCGCAATGGTCTCCCAAGCGCTGATAGATCGGGTGCTGTCAGGGCGAGGCCCGGAGGACCTAAGACAAGGTCCGATAGGTGGGCGCACGCTGCGGGAAAGGCGTTGAGAGCATCGCGCTATCGATGTCGAATATCATCCCCGTTGGCTATGTTGTAGGACTATTAATATCCGTTTCAAGTGCGACCTTCGTCGGTATCTTTCCTTGCGCGATTAAGCGCGACACCCGTGGTGACTCCTGCTTGACCGCTGATTTTGTCGGACTAGAAACTTGGGCGAGGCCGAGCGTCGGGTCCTTCGTCCAATGTCCGATTTCTGCCTGAAAAAGATCAGAACAGGGAGGATTAATGATCGATCTCGTCCGTCCGGGCGCCGCCCTTGCGCTCCTGCTGGCTTCCGCGTCGCCGGCGCTTGCCCAGAACGACGCTTCCGCGCCGGTGGAAGTGGTGGTGGATACCGCCAAGCCCGGCAGCAAGATCGACCGCAACATCTTCGGCCAGTTCGCTGAGCATCTCGGAACCGGCATCTATGGCGGCGTCTGGGTCGGCAAGGATTCGCCGATCCCGAATGTGCGTGGCATCCGCAAGGACGTGGTCGCCGCACTCCGCGCGATCCGCGTGCCGAACGTCCGCTGGCCGGGCGGCTGCTTCGCCGACGAATATCATTGGCGCCACGGCATCGGCCCCGCGAAGGACCGCAGGGTGTCGATCAATTCGAACTGGGGAGGGGCGACGGAGCCAAACAGCTTCGGAACCGACGAATTCATGGACTTTGCCGACCAGATCGGCAGCGACGCCTATATCTCGGTCAATATCGGCTCGGGTACGGTGGCGGAGGCCGCCGAGTGGCTCGAATACATGACCGCCGATCCCGAGACCACGGCGGGCAAGGAGCGCGCCGCGAACGGCCACAAGGCGCCCTACAAGGTGAAGTATCTCGGCATCGGCAACGAGAGCTGGTCGTGCGGCGGCGCGATGACCGCCGACCATTATGCCGATGTGATGAAGCCCTACGCCCGCTTCGTGCGCAACTACAACCCGACCCAAGCCGCCGCCAGCCCCGGCGCGATGCAGCGCATCGCCGTGGGACCGGGCGACGACAATCTGTCCTACACCGAAAGCGTGATGAAGGCGTGGAAGGCGCATGACTGGGCGTGGAGCATCGAGGGCCTTTCGCTCCATCGCTACACCACCGGCGGCGGCTGGCCGGTGACCCAGCCGAGCACCGGCTTCGACGAGGGCCGCTATGCGCTGATGCTCAAGGAAACGCTGGGCATGGACGAGACCATCGCGAAGAACGCCGCGATCATGGACAAGTATGATCCCGAGAAGAAGGTGGCGATCGCGGTCGATGAATGGGGCGCCTGGCTGGCGCCCAATCCGGGCAGCAACCCAGGCTTCCTGCAGCAGCAGAACTCGATGCGCGACGCGATCCTGGCGGCGCTCAACCTCAACATCTTCGCGCGCCATGCGGACCGGGTGCGGATCACCAACATCGCCCAGATGATCAACGTGCTCCAGGCGATGATCCTCACCGACAAGGAGAAGATGGTCCTCACGCCGACCTACCACATCTACAAGATGTACCTGCCGTTCCAGGATGCGACCTATGTGCCGGTGAAGTTCGACGGCGGCACCTACACCCAGGGCGACATCAAGCTGCCCCGCGTCGATGCGGTGGCCGTGCGCGATACGGCGGGCAAGCTCTGGCTGGCGGTGACCAATCTCGATCCCAACCGGCCTGCCAGGATCGTCGCCCGCTTCCCCGGCATGCAGGCGCGCGCCGCGCGCGGCGAGCTGCTGACCGCGCCGCGGGTGGACTCGGTGAACAGCTTCGAGGCGCCCGATGCCGTGGTGCCCAAGCCGTTCGCAGGCAAGGCCGGCAAGGACGGCGTGACGCTGGAGCTGCCGGGCAAGTCCGTGGCGGTGGTGCAGATCGACCTCTGAGCGGGCGGCCGGGCGGGGACCTGCGTCCTCGCCCGGTCCGCCACCGGATCCGGGAAGCGCGGCACGCTAGAACGACGCCCTGAGGGTCGCTCCCACCGTCCGCGGCGTACCCAGCTGTCCAGCATAGGCAAAGGCCGAGGCGCCGACGATCTGGCTGGTGCTCAGGTTCTGGAAATAGCGTTTGTCGAACAGGTTGCTGGCCCAAACCGAGAGGTCGTAGCGCCCATCGGCGAAGCTTGCCCCGAAGCGAAGGTTTGCGACAGCATAAGCGTCGATCAGACTGTAGGGGCCGGCATCGGCGGCACCATAGGTGCTCGAGCGATAGCTGACCTGGCCGATCGCATAGCCCTTCACGCTGGGCGAAAGGTTGGTGTGCAGATCGATGATCGCATTGCCGATCCATTTCGGCGCCTGCCACAGGGGCTTGCCGGTCAGGTTGCAGACTCCGGTGACACCGACGGGGCAGGGCGCGTTGGGATAGCGGGTGTAGATCGCGTCATTGTACGATCCATTGAGTGTGAAGGTGACTTCGTCCGTCGCCCGCAGATTGGCATCCAGCTCGACACCGCGCGAGCGCACGTCGCCGACATTGGCGAGATAGGAGCGGTTGCCATTGGTCGGCACGATATTGGCCTGCAGGCCCTCGAGCTCGGTCCAGAACGCGCTGAGGTTGAACGTCAGGCGACGGCCGAACAGCTCCGACTTGAGACCCGCTTCCCAGTTCCGCACCTTCTCGGGATCGAGCACCAGCGGCGTGCCGGCGGTCACCGCCGAGTTCAGGTTGAGGCCCGATCCCTTGTAGCCGGTCGAATAGGACGCATAGAGCAGCACGTCCCGCGTGACCTTGTAGGACGCGCTCAGCAGGTAGGACAGATTGTCGTCGCTGACCGAGACATTGTAGTGGAACGGGATCGAGGTCGCCGGATTGGGGGTGCCCAGGGTCGAGGTATCCGAGCGTCCCCATCTCTTGTCGCGGGTATAGCGCAGGCCCGCCGTCAGGATCAGGTTCGGGGTGAGCTCGAAGTTGGCCTGGCCGAAGGCGGCTACGCTGTCGACGCTGGTCCGGACGTCGTCGAGATATTGCGAGCCGGCCGCGATCGAGATCGCTGCGGCGTTCGGGTTCGCGAGCCTCGCATAGGTCGTGTAGAAGGCGCTCGCATCGAAGCCGAACTGGTTGAGGATGAAATGGTCGGTCAGGTCGCTGTGGAACAGGAATCCGCCGATCTGCCAGTTGAACCGGCCCGGCTTCGATGCCAGCCGCAGCTCCTGCGAATATTGATCGGTCTTCGTCTGGGCGACATTGACCTGGATGATGTCGAGCGGCGTGCCGTCGCTGTCCTGGAGCGGGCTGAAATGCCAATAGCGCCAGGCCGAGATCGAGGTCAGCGTCGCGAAGCCGAGGTTCCAGTCGGCCTGTAGCGACAGGCCCTTCTGGTCGGTCAGCATGTTCTGGGTCGAGTTGTTGCTGGTGTCGCTGCGGTTGCCGGTCGGGACATAGCCAAGCGCGGAGAGCGCTGCGAGCGTCCGGCCCGTGGTCGCGCTCAGGCTGGCGGGCAGCACCAGCTTGGTCGCGCTGACACAGCAGGTATCGTCCTCCTGGCTATAATCGCCGATCAGCCGGATCGTCAGGTCGGATGTCGGGGTGAACAGCAGTTGGGCACGAAAGCCTGCGCGTCCGACGCTATTCGCCGCGACCCCGGTCCTGGTGTTCGGCAGGACGCCGCCGCGATGCGTGTTGAACCCGGTCACCCGGAAGGCGAGCACGTTGTTGACGATGGGTCCGGTAAGGCTCAGCCGTTCCTGATTGTAGCCGTAGTTGCCGATCGAGAGCTCGGCGGTGCCCCCGAATTCGAACTCGGGCTTGCGCGTGCTGATGTTGAGGACGCCCGCCGAGTTGTTGCGGCCGAACAGCGTTCCCTGGGGCCCGCGCAGCACCTCGACCCGGTCGACATCGATCAGGTCGGCCAGGGCCATGCCGGGGCGGCCGAGATAGACATTGTCGATATAGACGCCCACCGAAGTATCGAGCCCGTCGGAGGCCGAGGACACACCGATGCCGCGAATACCGACCGACGAATTGCGGGGATTGGAGTTGAAGGCGGTGAGGCTTGGCGTCCGCGCCTGGATGTCCGGCAGGGTATAGCCGCCCGTCCGCTCCAGTGCGTCGCCACTGACCACGGAGAGCGCGATCGGTACATCCTGTGCGCGCTCCTGCTGGCGGCGCGCGGTGACCGTGATCTCTTCCTCGGCCGTGGCCGGCCGATCCGCGGACGTGTCGCGCGACGGAGTTTCCGGGTCCGAGCGTTTCAGCCGGTCGTCATCGGCGAAAGCGGGGCTGGCGAAGGCAGTGACGGAAGACAGCAGCAGTGCGACCCGGTAGGCGTTCTTCATCGAGCCCATCCTCATAATGCAGGGAAGATCGATCACGGTCCGGCACGGTCGAAGCCTCCCGCAGCTTCTGTCCGTGCCCCGCGATGTTGCGACGCACCAACGAACCTCCGCATCAATTCATACTGAGTCAATGGGAATTGAGCCTGTTGAGAGCCCAAGGAATTCTATCCGCTGCTCGGAAAATCGGGGGCTGGAAGCGCCCGATCGTGGCATATCCGACTGATAAATTTGCACGTTTCGTGCCAGGGGCCTGACGCGCCGCACTTGGAAATTAATTCCTATTCAAATGATAGGGATTCTCACCGGTTCAAAAGTTTTTCTACGTTCCTCGATTGCCTGGCTTGGGCGCAGCCTTTGCCGGCGGCCGCATCGCTGCGCCGCTGGCATCGGGAGTTTTGAGTATGCCGCAAATCGGAAAACTGACTGTCAGCCCGCAGGGCTTCGGCGCGATGGGCCTGTCCCACAGCTATGGCCGTGCGGAGGACGCGGGCTCGATCGAGACCCTTCACCGCGCAATCGATCTCGGGATCACCTTCTTCGACACCGCGACCGGCTATGGCAAAGGCCATAACGAGCAACTGCTCGGCGAAGCGGTTCGCGGACGCCGCGACCGGCTGGTGATCGCCAGCAAGTTCATCCACCGCCCCGAAGGGCCCGAGGGCGCGGTCGTCCAGCCGCGCGAAGCGGTCGAGGCGAGCCTCACGCGGCTCGGCGTCGAGCAGATCGATCTCTATTATCTCCACCGCGTCGACAAGCAGATCCCCATCGAGGAATCGGTGGGCGCACTCGGCAGGCTCGTCGAGGAAGGCAAGATCGGGGCCGTCGGCGTTTCCGAAGCCAGCGCCGAGCAGATCCGGCGCGCGCACGCAGCCTTCCCGCTGACCGCGCTGCAGAGCGAATATTCGCTGTGGACGCGCGACGTCGAGGTGGAAATCCTGCCGACCGTCCGGGAACTCGGTATTGGCTTCGTCGCCTACAGCCCGCTTGGCCGGGGCTTCCTCGCCGGGGCCGAACTGGGCGACGCGAACGATGTGCGACACGGGCATCCGCGCTTCCAGCCGGAGGCGATCGCCGCGAACGCCGCGCGCCGCGAAGTCATCACCCAGGTCGCCGAACGGCTCGGCGCCAGCAATGCGCAGGTCGCGCTCGCCTGGCTGTTGTCGAAGGGCGTCGTGCCGATCCCGGGCACCCGGCACATTCACCATCTCGAGGCCAATTGGGCGGCCAATGAGCTCGAGCTCGACGCTGATACGGTCGCCGAACTCGAGGGGACCTATGTCCGCGGTTCGACCGTCGGCACGCGCTATCCGGCCGACCGCCTCGCCCAGGTTCCGCCCGAACCCGTCGCCGCCTGAGGAGATTTGCGATGACCGTCACTGCATTGCGCGCAGAGGATGCGCGCGACCGCTTCACCTATGACCATATCACCGTCGAGCCGGTGACCCCTACGATCGGCGCCGAGATCAGCGGCGTGGACCTGACCAGGCCCGTCACCCCGGAGCTCGCGGCGGACATCCAGAAGGCCCTGCGCGACTGGCGGGTCATATTCTTCCGCGACCAGCATATCGACAACGACCAGCTCAAGGCGTTCGGCCGCGCGTTCGGACCGCTGACCCCGGCGCATCCGATCGCGGAGGGCCTCGAGGACCATCCGGAGATCTGGGAACGCACCGTCGACGAATATCGTGCGCGGCGCACCCGCAACGATGCGCTGCCGCCCGGCCGCGAGCCCCCGCGCGATTATAAGGGCTGGCACATCGACATCACCTTCGTCGCCAATCCGAACCGCTATTCGATCCTCTACGGCGTCGAGATCCCGCCCTATGGCGGCGACACGCTCTTCACCAACCTGATCGAAGCCTATCGCGGGCTTTCGCCCAGCATCCAGAAGCTGATCGACGGATTGCAGGCGGTCCACCGCAGCAGCGGCTACGACGGCCAGGGCGCCAGGCCCCGGCGTGACGGCCGTTCGACCGGCCCCTTCGTCTCGCTCCACCCGCTCGTGCGCGTGCACCCGGAGACCGGCGAGAAGCTCCTGTTCCTCAATCCAGGGACGGTGAGCCATATCGTCGGCCTGAAGGAGCGCGAGAGTCAGGCACTGCTCGACCTGCTGTTCTACGAGGCGACGCGCCCGGAATATCAGGTGCGCTTCCACTGGCGCCCGAAGTCGCTCGTGGTCTGGGACAATCAGGCCGTCGCCCATGCCGGGCCGATCGATTACTCGCATTTCGACCTTCCGCGCGCGGTACGCCGGATCACGGTCGCGGGTGGCTTGCCCGAGGGCCCGGATGGCTTCCGCAGCCGTCCGCTCGAAGGCGAATTGTTCAACGTGCTCGGCTGATGCCGCGCGGGCGCAAACGCACCCCCTGGGGGCTGTACGGGCTGGCCGCCTTCGTGGCGGTCACCATCGCCGCCCTGTTTGCGTTTGCGCCCAACCGGGCCGTGGACGCCGCCCCGGCAGGCGGCGGGCTGGCGCTCGACGCGCCGTTGCCCGGCAAGGTCGATAAGGACACGGTTCTCGTGGTCGGCGATCCGGTCACGCAATGGGTGTTCGAGCATAATGGCTGGGACCGGCAATTGCCGTTCCGCATCCGCTGGGCCCAGATCACCGGCGGCCCGGACGTGACCGAGGCCTTTCATGCCCGCGCGCTCGACGTGGGGATCGGTGCCAATGTCCCGCCGATCCATGCGATCTGGGTGGGGCTGCCGGTCAAGATCGTCGCGATCCGTGCGCGCCGGGATCCTGTCGCCAATCCGGCCTTTGTCTGGGGAATCGCGCCGAATTCGGGTATTGCCCGGCTCGAGGATCTGAAGGGCAAGCGCATCGCGTTCAGCCCCAGTCAGGTGCAGAGCCAGATCGTCGTGCAGACGCTGAAGGCGATCGGGCTCACCACCAGGGACGTGAAGCTGGTCGAGCTGCCGTCCTCCATCGGCGGGGACGTCTATACCAGCGCCCTTGCCAGCAACGTCGTCGATGCCGCGCCGATCGGTGGCGGGATCGTCGCCGAGCGCTATCTTCGCAAGTTCGGCCGCGACGGCGCCAAGACATTGCGGCATCCGCCGTTCCGCGACGATCTCGTCCTGGCCTATGTGCCGGAAACCAGCCTCAAGGATCCCGGCAAGGCGGCTGCGCTCAAGATCTATGTCGAATGGTGGGTGAAGGCCCAGCGCTGGCAGCAGGCGCACAAGGCCGAACTCGCCCGCGGCTATTATGAGCAGCACCAGGGCCTCAGCGCCGCGGACGCAAGGCTCATCGTCGATGCAGCCGGCGATATTTCGCTCCCCGCCGACTGGGGCGATGCACGCCGGTACCAGCAATCCGCCATCGACCTGCTGTCCGCCGAGACCGGGCGTCCGCGCTTCGACGCCGCGACGCTCTTCGACAATCGTTTCGAACCGCTGGCGACGACACCTGCGCCGCTGGCCCAGCGATAGGGAGGCGCCATCATGAACGCCCATGCCTTTATCGACACGCCGAGCGGCGAGGGCGCTATCGCGCGCGCGCCGATCGCCGGGATTGTGCCGCATCGTCCCGCTCCGGGGCCGTTGGCACCGCGCGCCCGTATCCGGCTCGGCCTCGACAAGCCGGCGCGCTGGGGCTGGACGCTCGGCCCCTTGCTGCTGCTGGTCTATTGGGCGGTGCTGTCCGAAACGGGATTTCTCGACAGCCGCACGCTCCCTGCGCCCTGGGTCGCGGTGGAAACGGCGGTCGATCTGGTCCGCACCGGCCGGCTGCAGGAGCATTTCGCCATTTCGGCGTGGCGCGCCGCACAGGGGCTGGCGTTCGGCACCGTCACGGGTATCGCCCTCGCGCTGGTATCCGGCCTGAGCCTGCTCGGCGGCTATGTCATCGATGGCCTCGTCCAGTTGAAGCGGGGCGTGCCCGTCCTTGCCCTCATTCCGTTCATGGTGCTGTGGTTCGGCGTCGGCGAGGCGATGAAGATCAGCGTGATCGCGATCACCGTCTTCGTGCCGATCTATCTCCATACCCATAACGCCCTTCGGGCGATCGACATCCGGCATGTCGAGCTGGCCGAGACGCTCGGGCTGACGCGAAGCCAGTTCATCCGTCATGTCGTCCTGCCGGGCGCCTTGCCGGGCCTGCTCCTGGGCCTTCGCTTCGGCGTGACCGCGTCCTGGCTGGCGCTGGTCGTCGTCGAGCAGCTGAACGCGACCAGCGGCATCGGCTACATGGTCACCCTGGCCCGCAATTATGCGCAGACCGACGTGATGCTGGTCGGCCTGGTCATCTATGCGTTGCTCGGTCTCGCCTCGGACGCTGTCGTCCGATTGGTCCAGGCCAGGGCGCTGCGCTGGCGCAGGACCCTGGCAGGGTGAGCGCGGCGGTGCGCATTCGCGGCCTGGCGCGCCACTTCACCGCCAAGGGCGTGCTCGACGGCATCGACCTCGACATCGCCCCGGGAGAGTTCGTTGCGCTGCTCGGGCGCAGCGGCTCGGGGAAGAGCACGCTGCTGCGCGCGCTGGCCAATCTGGACCATGAGGCTGAAGGCAGTGGCGAAATCCACGTGCCCGAGCGCATCTCGGTCGTATTCCAGGACGCCCGGCTGCTGCCATGGAAGTGCGTGCTCGACAATGTCGCGCTGGGGCTTGGCGGCGACGATGCGCGCGCACGCGGGCGTCAGGCCCTTGCCGAAGTTGAGCTCGCCGGCCGCGAGCGCTCCTGGCCCCACGAACTCTCGGGCGGGGAGCAGCAGCGCGTGGCACTGGCCAGGTCGCTCGTTCGCGCGCCGCAACTGCTGCTCGCCGACGAGCCGTTCGGCGCACTCGATGCGCTGACCCGCATCCGGATGCACGCGCTGTTGCGTCGCCTGTCCGAAACCCACCGGCCCGCGGTGCTGCTGGTCACCCATGACGTTGCCGAAGCGATCGAGCTCGCTGATCGCATCGTCATCCTCGAGGAGGGCCGCATCGTCCGCGACATCGCCGTCGCGCTTCCCGCCGAAGGGCCGCGCCGGCGCGAGCGCTTCGCGGCGCTCCAGACCGAACTCCTGGCGCTGTTCGGGATCGATGACGATCACGGGCTCGCCCATCACGCAAAGGAAAGGCACGTCGCATGAGCGAACGGAAACTTCGTCTCGGCGCCTTCTTGCAGGCGACCGGTCACCATGTCTCCGCCTGGCTGCACCCCGAGGCGCAGGCCGATGCCGGGCATAATCTCGAGCACTACAAGGCGCTGGCGCAGACCGCCGAGCGCGGCAGGTTCGACCTCGTCTTCGTCGCCGACAGCCCGGGCGGCTATGCCGATTTCAACGACACCGACACGTTCCGGCAGAACGCCAAGGCGGCGCATTTCGAGCCGGTGACCCTCTGGGCGGCACTCGCCCAGGTGACCGAGCGGATCGGCTTCGTGGCGACGTCCACGACGACCTATGAGGACCCGTATACCACCGCGCGAAAATTCGCCTCGCTCGATTGGGTGAGCGGCGGGAGGGCGGCGTGGAACGTCGTCACCACAGGCGCCGACGTTTCCGCCAATTTCAGCCGCAACGAGCATCTCGAGCATTCCCGCCGCTATGAACGGGCGGAGGAATATATCGATGTCGTGAAGGGGCTGTGGGACAGCTATGACGACGATGCCTTCGTCCGCGACCGGGACAGCGGCGTCTATCTCGATACCGACCGCTTCCGCGTCCTCAACCATGTCGGCCCGCATTTCCAGGTCCGCGGGCCGCTCAACATCGCACGGCCGCCCCAGGGGTATCCGGTCATCGTCCAGGCCGGCGCGTCGGAGCCGGGACGTGAACTCGCCGCACGGACCGCGGAAGTGATCTTCACGGCCAATCTGATCCTCGCCGATGCGCAGGACTTCTATGCCGATGTGAAGGGCCGCCTGGCGAAATTCGGCCGCCGGCAGGAGGACCTTCTGGTCATGCCCGGGATCTTCGCCGTGCTCGGGGGCACCGAGGAGGAGGCGAAACGGCGCTATGAGGAGCTGCAGTCGCTCGTCCACCCGGCGGTGGCATGGAACATCCTCCGCCGCCACTACCAGGGCGTCGACCTTTCCGGCTATTCGCTGGACGACGTAGCGCCGCCGCTCCCCGAGGACACCAATGGCAGCAAGAGCCGGCTCAAGCTCGTCTCGGACCTGGTCGAGCGCGAGCGGCCGACCCTTCGCCAGCTTTATCGCCAGGTCTCCACTGCACGCGGGCACCTGACGACCGTCGGCACGCCCGAGCAGGTCGCGGACCTCATCCAGACCTGGTTCGAGCAGGGCGCGGCCGACGGCTTCAACGTGATGCCGCCGATCCTGCCGACGGGCCTTACCGAATTCGTCGACGAGGTCGTGCCGGTGCTGCAGCGGCGCGGCCTGTTCCGCGAGGAATATGAAGGCACGACGCTGCGGGAGAATCTCGGCCTGGCCCGCCCGTCGAGCAGCGCGGGCCTGCGGGCATCGCGACTGGCGACGATCGCATGAGTATCTTGGATCGCTACGGCGACGTCGTGGCGCTGCAGGCGCTTCGGTCCAATGCGGTGATCGATGGCCTGCTCGCGCACCGCTCGGTTCGCACCTACCTGCCCGATCCCTTGCCCGAAGGCACGATCGAGACGCTGGTCGCGGCTGCGCAATCCGCGCCGACCTCTTCAAATCTTCAGGTCTGGAGCGTCGTCGCGGTCGAAGATCCGGATCGCAAGGCCGGTCTCGCTGCCCTGGCCGGCAACCAGAAGCACATCCTCGAAGCGCCGCTGCTGCTGGTCTGGCTGATCGATTTCGACCGGCTGACCCAGATCGGCGCAGCTGCCGACCGGACGCCGCATGCGCTGGACTACACCGAGAGCTTCCTTCTTGGCGCCGTCGATACGGCGCTTGCCGCGCAGAACGCCGTGGTTGCGCTGGAATCGCTCGGGCTCGGTTCGGTCTATATCGGAGGCATCCGGAATCATCCTGCAGAGGTTGCCGAGCTGCTCGATCTTCCTCCGCGCGTGTTCCCCCTTGTCGGCCTGGTGGTCGGACATCCCGACCCTGCGCGACCGGCATCGGTCAAGCCCCGGCTGCCCCAGTCCATGGTGCTCTATCGCGAGCGATACGAATGGAGCGAGGCAAAGCACGACGCGGTGCATGGCTATGACCGGACATTGCGGGCTTTCCAGGAGCGCGAGGGGATGCCACAGCTTGGGTGGAGGGAACTGGCACTCCGCAGGACGGCAGGCCCACAGTCCATGGCCGGACGCGAAGTGCTGAAAGCGGTTCTGGAGAACCAGGGCTTCGCCCTTCTCTGAAGGTACGGAAGGCGCGCTCATGGCCGCCCGGAACGCCGTTGCCGCGTGACCGGGGGAGGGGCCAGCATCCAAGCCCCTATGTGCGTCCTTACCGGGCTATCTCGAGACGCAGGATTTCGCCGTCGCGGTGGCAGATGCGGACCGGCAGGCCTTCGCGGATGGGACCGCCATGGGACGCAGTGTTGTTGAAGCCAGCCGTCACAACGAAATCCGAGTAACTGAACTCGACCCCCCGCACCTCGAAATGCTCCAGATCATGGCCTTCGGCCGGCATGGGATGGAAGTTCTCAACCCGCCCTTCCAGAAGCTGGCAATTCCCTTGCTGCGCCGCGAGCTGCGTGTCCCGCGCATCGCGCCACAGCGCAGCGGTCGCTGCCAGCACATAGAATGTCGATAGAAGGAAAAAGGACCATCGGAATATATATCGGTGCGCCAGGGGCTGGCGGAACACCGCTTCCAGCCACCGCGGTCGAAAAGCCATCACCGCACCGATCGACGCCAGCGCGACGCCGGGGAGGACGAGCGTGAGATTCCGATACGGATGAAGGGAGGCGTCAAAGACCGTTACGTAGTGCATCGAAAGACACTGCCGCAATAAGATGGCCTCGTCATGTCCTGGATCCGAGCTACCAGCCTGCGAGAGTATGACCATTTGATTCGCTGCAAATGCCACTGACCGCGCATAGCCGCGGCGGAAACAACCGAAACCGACCAAGTCTCCGGCGATCGCCATTCGCCCTGTGCGTCACTTGAAACAGGTTCCGGAGCCGGTCGCGTCGCCAACATTACCAACTTTTCATTTGAGTTGGCTCCGCCGATTGGAGTTGGCTGTGCCTTGCGAGCGTAACCGGCAGCGTCGGGCGGGCATGGGTCCGCTAGTTGCCGATTTTTCGCGAGGGGGTGTAGCGTGGCCCGGAAAATATTGTTTGCGATGGCACTGCTGGTCGGAACGCCTTCGCTCGGCATCGCATCCGAAACCATCACCTACACATATGATGCAAAAGGCCGGCTGGTGAAGGTCGAGCATTCCGGCTCGGTGAACAACGGCGTCAAGACCGAATATACGCACGACAAAGCCGGTAATCGCATCAACGTGAAGGTCACCGGGGCGCCCTGACGGACGCCCGGCTCCCGGAGCGGCGCTCAGGGAATCTTCCTTACAACCCAGCTATCATGATCGGGGTTATCATGACGTACTCGAAGCATGTCGAGCGCGCGTCTCTGCGTTCGCGCCGTGTTGCACTATGCCTGACGACGATCCTCTGTTCGGGGCTGCTGGCCATTCCGGCATCCGCGCAGACGAGTGGCCCCGCGCCGGTGCGCGAATCCATCGACGGCAACGGCGTCGACCTGTTCCTCGGCAAGGTCAACTATGACGGGCCAGAGCTCAGCGCAGGCCAGGATAACCAGACGGGGCTGAGCTATCGGCAGGTCTATCGCGGCGGCGCCGGCGGCGATAGCGTCTGGGCGTCGCTCTACGTGACGGGGGCTACCACCACCGTCTATTACAACGGTCGATCCGATGCCTTCACGCTTTCGGGATCGACCTATGTCTCGACCGAAGGGAATGGCGCCACGCTCAGCCTGAGCGGCACGATCTACACCTATACGGGGAGCGACGGGACGCTCATCCACCTCGACAAGACGAAGCAGGGTGCCTACCCGGATCAGTCCGTGATCGGCCTGGCGACCGATGTGACGATGCCGTCAGGCGCGGTTCTTACCTACAGCTATGACAGTCTCTACTATTGCGTCAGCTACAAGCAGCTGTCGAACCGCTATACCTGCCTTCAGCATGCCTATGCCTATCGGCCGGGTTCGGTCCTCAGCAAGGGCGGGTACAAGCTCAAGCTCAATTACAACGCGATAGGCTCCTGGTCGGAAGCCGATGGCGATTTCCCCGACTTCAACACATGGAGCTCGGCGGTGAGCGCGACGATGACCAATACCGTCATCGCCGGGTCGAGCGCACGCACGCAGAGCTTCTCCAACAGCTGGAGCGGCAGCACCCGGTACCTGACCATCACCGATCCGATGTCACGCGCGACGGTGTACCGTTTCGCCACATCGGGATTTGGTGTCACCAGGCCGGGCAAGACCGCCGAAGATCTGACCGTGGTCTATGATGGCTCGGGCCGGGTCGCGAACGTGACGACACCGGTGGGGACGACCACGTACGCCTATGCAGACGCCAGCGGCGTCCGGACGACCACGGTGACCGACCCGGCCGGGCATGCGACCGTCTATACCTTCGACATCGCGCTCCAGCGCATGAAGTCTATGACGACGCCGGCGCCGATCAGCAAGATGACCCAATGGGCCTATGATACGAGCGGGCGCGTCACCCGGGTCACGATGCCCGAAGGCAATTACATCCAGTACACCTACGACGCGCGCGGCAACGTCACCGAAACACGAAGGGTGGCCAAGACCGGTCCGGGGGCCGGCGACATAGTCACGACGGCGGGTTATGACACGGTCTGCAGCAGCGCGGCCAAGTGCAACAGCCCCAATTGGACGAAGGACGCCAATCTCAACCAGACCGACTATACCTACGATACTGCAACGGGCAGCGTACTGACCGTCACCGCGCCAGCCGCCACGTCCGGCGGAACGCGCCCCAAGACCACGTACAGCTACGCAACCACCAACGGCGTGCAGATGCTGACGGGTATCTCGACCTGCCAGACCACCGCCAGTTGCGCGGGCACCAGTGACGAAAGCAAGCAGACGATCGCCTATAACGGCAATCTGTTGCCGACGACCATAACCAGGGCGTCGGGGGACGGAGCTCTCAGCGGAACCGTGACGCTCGCCTATGACGATGTGGGCAACCGGATCAGCGCGGACGGAGCGCTGGCCGGTTCGGATGATACCACCACCTATCGCTACGATGCCGATCGTGAGCTCGTCGGCGTGATTACCCCCGATCCCGACGGCGCAGGTGTCCGGAAGCGCCAGGCGACCCGGACGACCTATAACGCCAGGGGCATAGCCACCCTGGTCGAGGCCGGCACGGTCAATGGCACCAGCGACGCCGATTGGACGGGTTTCGCGCCACTGCAGCAGATCGCTTCGACACTCGACGCAGCGGACCGGAAGGTACAGGACACGTCGAGCGCGGGTGGGTCGGTCTACGGTGTAACGCAATATAGCTATGACAGCGTCGGACGGCTGGACTGCATGGCGGTCCGGATGAACAGCGGCGCCTGGGGTTCGTTGCCGGCATCGGCGTGCACCGCGCAAGCGGCCGGCGGCGACGGTCCCGATCGGATTACCCGATACGCCTATGACAATGCCAATCGGCCGACCAAGGTCACCACCGCCTATGGGACGGCAGACGCGGCCGATGATGTCACCAACGTCTATACCGACAATGGCAGGACCGCGTCGCTGACGGACGCGAACGGCAATGTCACCAATTACGGCTATGACGCCTTCGATCGACTGTCGACCACGACCTATGCGGACGGCAGCTATGAGCAATTGGGCTATGATTCAGACGGCAATGTGACGAGCCGCCGCCTGCGCGACGGAACCAGCATCGGCTATGCCTATGACGGCCTGAACCGGATGGTCACCAAGACACTGCCCGGCGGCGAACCGGCTGTGAGCTACGGCTATGATCTGTTGGGCCGCCCGACGACGATCGCGAAGACCGGATCGACGATCACCCGGAGCTATGACGCCTTGTCGCACCTGACCAGCGAGGGTCAGCCGTTCGGCACGCTCGGCTATCAATATGATACTGCAGGCAACCGGATCCGGGTGACTTGGTGGGACGGCTTCTTCGTCACCTACGATTACGACATGACCGGCCGGGTGACAGCGATCAAGGAGAACGGCACCGCGACGTTGGCAAGCTATGGCTATGACGATCTGGGGCGTCGGACTTCGCTGAGCCGCGGTAACGGCACGAGCACCAGCTAC
This sequence comes from Sphingomonas sp. Sphisp66, assembly GCF_047324325.1. NCBI lineage: Bacteria > Pseudomonadati > Pseudomonadota > Alphaproteobacteria > Sphingomonadales > Sphingomonadaceae > Sphingomonas > Sphingomonas sp. Sphisp66. The sequence goes on along the minus strand of NZ_CP168508.1, from coordinate 2,174,780 downwards.
GGGTATGACGCGGTATCGCGAATGACTGCCCTCAGCATCGATCTCGCCGGCACGGCAAGCGATCAGAGCCTGGGCTTTGGCTACAATGCCGCGTCGCAAGTCGCATCCACCACGCGGTCGAATGACAGCTATGCCTGGACCGGCGCCATCGATGTCGATCGTGGCTATGCGCCGAACAATCTCAACCAATATGCCACGGCGGGCGGAACCGCTTTCGGCTATGACGCTCGCGGCAACCTGACGAGTTCGGGCACCAATAGCTATGCCTATAGCGCCGAGAACCTGCTCAAATCAGGGCCGGGCGTCACGCTATATTATGACGGACTTGGCCGGCTGCACGAGTACGACACCGCAACCTCCACCCGCTTCGTCTATGATGGAGGCAACGTGGCGGCGGAAGTCGACAACCCCGGCGGCAATGTGCTGCGGCGCTACGTCTATGGCCCGGACGGCGACGAAGCGCTCATGTGGTACGAAGGCGCCGGCACCAGCGACAAGCGCTGGCTCCACACCGACGAGCGCGGCTCGGTCGTCGCTGTGACCGACGCCTCGGGAGGCACCCTCGGCGTCAACAGCTATGACGAATATGGCATCCCGGCATCCGGCAACCTTGGACGGCTCCAATATACCGGCCAGGCATGGCTACCGGATCTGGGCATGTATTACGACAAGGCGCGGATCTACTCCCCGACCTTGGGCAGGTTCCTGCAGACCGATCCGATCGGATATGGCGACGGACTGAACTGGTATGATTATGTCGGAGGCGACCCGATAAACCACATCGACCCCACGGGTCTCGAGTGCGAGGTCGATGAGAACGGGAATTCGAACGCGGACTGCAACATCACCGTCAACGCCCCAAAACAACGGGCGACTTGGGAAACCTGGGACCTGGCCACCTGGGGACCCGTCGGCGGCTTGATCGAGTCGACGCCGGGCGGTGGCTCTCTTCCTGGCCTTCCCTCGCTCCCTCCGCTCCCTCAGAACGGTCCGTGCGGTCCTACAAGCCTGGTACCGCATGGTGGAGGTCTGTCGGTGGGCGGCTCTGCCGATGCAGGGCTCTCGGGTGTCGCGGGCGCCGCGGTGAACGCCTCGGCCGGAGTCGGAGCATTCTATAGCGACAAGGCGGGCGCTTCGGTGGGCGGATTCGCCAGCGGCGGCGCTGCTGCTTACGCCGGTTCGAACTCGGTTTCGGCGGTCGCTGGTTCGCGACCCGTAGTGGTGGGCGCCTCCGGAGGGGCGGGCGTCTCCGTGTTCATCACGAACGCACAATCGGCAAATCAATTGAGCGGCCCGTTCGACACCTATTCGCTCAATGTCGGCTTTGGCCCGTTCCAGGGAACCATCTCATTGTCGGTCGGCGGAGGCATCTATCAAATAAGCGCCTCACCGCCCGGCGCAGGCCTTACGTTCGGCGCCTCCACCTCGAAAATCACAACCACGACAGTCGCCACAAAGGGCTGCTAAGGAAAGACCATGTCCCACAATTATGGAAGCGTGACAGACAATGTCTTCTTCTTCATCGCCTTTTTGATCATGGCGCTCGTTGCGATCAAGCCCGACAGCTTCATCAGGGGCATTACGCTGGGTCGATCTGGCAGTCGCGACGTATCGCAACCCATCCTGCGCGTGACCCGCGTCATTGCGGGGATCGCGGCCGTCTCCATCGCTATCTCGTTGATTGTCAATTTCATGGGTATCGAACCCATGTTTCAGCCGTGAAAGAGCGCCCGGGAAACCTCCGCGAACGGCTATGAACGATAATCAGTCAGATCGCCGGATGAGGGGCCGAATGCCGATCTCGACCAAAGCTGGCTGCTCATTCCGCCGCTTCGGATGTCATGCGCCCCAATGAAAATATCCCCGGAGACCCAGGTCTCCGGGGATATCATGCTCTTACAGGCGCAGCGACACACCGGCGACGATCTGCCGGCCAAGCAGATCATAGCCCATGATCGTGTTGCCGCGCAGCAGGCCGATGCGCGAACGGCTGTCCGGCACGATCGGCGGGTCGCGATCGAAGATGTTGTTCGCGGCAAGCCGGAACGTCATCTGCTTGTTGATGTCGAAGGTGAGCGCCAGGTCGAACCAGTCATAGGCCTTGATGCCCGGGAACTGGTCGCGCCGCTGGCTCGGATCCGCCGTCGGGATGCCCGTGCTGGCCGGTGCATAGACGTCGAGCGGCATGGCCGCGCGGTGGCGCCAGTTCAGCGAAACGCTGGCGATGCGCTCCGGCAGGATCCAGGTGGTGCGCATCTGGTGCGCCCATTTGGGCATGCTCTCACCGCACGAATTGCCCCAATAGCCGACGCAATCGCGCGAGGTGGCGGTAGGCGATGCCTGCGACGCGACCCGGGTCATGAGCGTGCCGTTGAAGCTCATCTCGAGGCGGCCGACCGAACCCATGCCGACGTCATACTGGCCCTGGAAGTCCCAGCCATGCGACTGCGAGCGGTAGCCGTTCGCCGAACCGCGCGCGACCCAGCCCGTGGCCGGACGCGTCGCCGGAGAGCTGTAAAGCGTGCCGTTCGCATTGCGGACGATCCCGCGGCAGAAATAGTCGTTGCCGGTGCTGAGGCAGTCGTTGATCAGGTTCTGCGGCTGGAGGAAGTCGAGCTGGTCCTCCAGGTCGATCAGCCAGCGATCCACCGAGACGGTCAGCCCCGGCACGAAGCGCGGACGGAACACCACGCCGAACGTCTTGGTGTAGGCAGTTTCCGGCTTGAGCTCGAAGCCGCCTTCACGAACCGTGCAGCGATCGTCCGGGCAGATCAGCGTGGTGCTGCCATAGAGGTTCGCCGGAAGGCCGGTGTTGGCGCATTGCTGCTGCGTTGCGGCCGGAGCGATGCGCGGTCCACCGGGGTTGGCCGGGTCGATCCGGGGGGCGCAGGGATCCGCGTAGAAGCCCTGGTTCCAGAAGATGTTGGCCGCGCCGGCAGCCGTGCCGACGCCCGGGGCTGCCTGCGCCTTGTTGTACGACGCGCGGAAGCTGACGTCTTCGATCGGCGACCAGATGCCCTCGATCTTCCAGGTGCCGAACTTGTTGTCCAGGCGGTTGTACTTGGACAGGCGGTAGCCGCCGTTCAGCTGGAGCAGCTTGGTCCAGGACTTGTTCTCGACCAGCGGCACCTGGATTTCGGCATTGGCCTCCAGGATGCTCTGGGTAACGCGCTGGTTCGTGCCCCCGTTGTTCTCCTGGTAGATCTCGTTGACGATGGTGCGTTCCATCTCCTCGCGATATTCGCCGCCCAGCGCGATCGCGATGCCCTGCTCGGCGAGGGGCGAGCGGATGCCGTACTTGCCGAGATCACCGCTGACGGTGCCGACGAACTGCAGCAGTCGCGGAATGCGCGTGCTGATGCCGCCGGTGGCGCCGCCGTAGAGATAGTTGTTGAGCGCCGGATCCTTGTTGAACGGCGAGAAGGCGTTGAACGGCACGCAGTTCGGGTCGGTGCCGTTGACCACCGAGCGGCAGGTCGGGCGGCCGTTGACGTTCACCACGTCGAGCGAGCGGTTGACGTTGTCGAACTTCGCGAACGGCACGTCGATGGTGTCGAGCTGCGCGCGCGAGAGCATGCCCGCCACGTCATAGGACCAGACATCGTCCAGCACCCGGCCACGCAGGCCCGCGACGACGCGGTAGCCCGTGTTGACGAACTCCTGGCGGACCAGCGGCATCGAATCGAAGCGATAGCGCACGTCGAGCGGTGCGTATTGCCCCGCCACGCCGGCATTCGCGCCGCACAGGGTCTGCGCCTGCGACGCCGAGAGGAACGGGTTGTCGCAGTTCACCTGGTAGGGAGTGCTGCCATAGACGCTGTACGAATAGGTGCGGTTCAGCTGCGTGTTGTACGACTTGTCCCGATACCACAGCACATTGCTGTACAGCTCGATATGGTCGTCGATCTGCGCGGTCAGGAAGCCGCCCGCGTTGACGCGGTTGAACGGCCGCTGGAACGCCCAGTCGTCATAGGGATTGGCCGAGGCGCCCGACGGTCCGCTGTTGATCGGAATGAAGGTGCCATTGCCGTTCGGGTTGTTGACGAGCACCGTCCCGGAGCTGGCGCCGGAGAGCGGGATGATCGTGCCGGCCGGGGTGTAGCTCGCGCGCGAGCAGGAAAGCGGCGAGGTGTTGCTGGTCGTCACCACTTCGCAGACCGCGTTCGCGCGGTCGCGCAGGCGGACCAGGCTCGACTGGCGGTAGTCGACGAACCCCGAGATGTTGACGCGATCATTGAACAGGTTGGTACCTGCGGCCAGGCTGATATCCGCACGGCCACCATCGTTGGACATGCCGCTGGCCGAATCGAATCCGGCCCGCTTCGCGGCATCGGTCACCGCACTGGAGCGGTTGTTGTGGTTGAAGAAGCTGTAATTGCCGTCGACGCGGATGCCGCTGAAGTTCTTCTTCAGGATGAAATTGACGACGCCGGCGACTGCGTCCGAACCATAGACCGAGGAAGCGCCGCCGGTCAGCACGTCGATCCGCTCGACTAGGGCGTTCGGGATGATGCCGACATCGACAGTGTTGGGCAGGCCGATACGCAGCCCGTCGATGAGCATCAGCGTACGCTCATAGCCCAGGCTGCGCAGCTTGATCCGCTGGCGGCCTTCGGAGTCGCTGAAATTCTGCTCTGAATTGACCTGCACCTGGGGCAGGCGGTTGACCACCTCCTCGATCGTCGTGGCACCCTGCGCGGCGATTTCCGCCGCGGTGGTGGTGACGATCGGTGCAGCCGAACGGTTGTTCGGGCGCACGATGCGCGTGCCCGTTACGACGAGGTTGCCATCTGCGCTGTCCTGCGTCGATTCCTCCGCCAGCTTGGCGGAGGCGACAGGATCGCCGATCGATACCGGCTGCGCCTCTCGGTTATCGTTGGTCTGTGCGGCGGCCGGGACGGCCGCCAATGCGGCCACGCAGCAACTCGTAGCCCAAATGCCCTTCAACATCATCAATTGATCCCCCAATCGTTGACCATCCATCCCGGGATTTGGTTCGTCGGGGGCGCGCTCCCATAGGAGATGCGTTCGGCTCTTGGCCGGTTTCCGCTCCCGATTAGTCTTCCCGGACTTGGTTATATGAAGGTGCCATGCTGGTTTTATTCTGGCAATAAAGAAAATAAATTGGTTGTTATATTCCCTGCGATTCCGGAGTTCGGGCGGGTCGCCGAGATGAGCGCGATCCTGCGCAGCGTGCGGCGAATCCAGATCGTGCTTGGCGCGGACGCCATTTGCCCCGAGGCGGCAGGCGATCAGGGTCGGGCAGGGATCATCTAAGGCGCGTCACCGGAATACAGCGAGGCATCTGCGCTTCGCGAACTGGGCGCCGAACCTCGGAGTCCGGGTGTCGGCTTTTTGCGCTCTACGGTCGTGCAAGATCACGCGCAAAAGTTCGCGAAAAGCGGTAGTGGCATATTGTGGATGTTCCAGCCTGCGCCAATTTCTCAAGCTAAGTGCTTGAAGAGATGGTGACCCCTACGGATACCGCTCTGGAGTACCAGTAACATCCAGAACGTCTCAACCTATTGATCTGTAACGAAAAGAGCGGAAGCTTGTGGACGAGCTCGTCCCACAGTTTCTCGTTAAATCCGGATCAAAACGTGGGACGTGATGTGGGACAGAACGAGGGTCCGATGCCGCTCACCACTCTCAAGGTCAAGCATGCTGGTCCAGGCAGGCATGCCGACGCACATGGTCTGTATCTGCTGGTCCGGGATAGCGGAACACGGTCTTGGGTGCTGCGGATGCAGCACGCCGGTCAGCGCCGGGATTTCGGATTGGGACCCGTACACGACATATCTCTGGCAGACGCCCGTATCCGGGCTGCGGATATTCGCAAGGCTGTTCGCGCAGGTCTCGACCCGGCCCAGAAGAAGGGTGGGGGCCGGAAGGCTGTGCCTAGCTTCGAAAAGGTCACCCGCGATTGCTACAATGCGATGAAGGGCGGATGGAAGGATCAGCGGCACGTGTCGTGGATCTCGAGCTTCGAGCGCCATGTGTTTCCGCACATCGGAGCCAAGGCGGTGACTGCCGTGGACAGTGCTGCCGTCCTGTCGGTGCTGGAACCGATCTGGCTCACGATTCCGGACACTGCAAAGCGCGTGTTGCAGCGGATCGGCACCGTGCTGGACTTCGCGCACATTAAGGGCCTCGTGCCAGAAGAAGTGTCGCTGCGATCGGTAACGCGAGGCCTGCCGCGCCAGACGCGTCAGGTGACGCACCGCGCAGCCATGCCGCATGAGGACGCACCTGCCTTTATGAGGGCGCTGGCGGCGCTTCCCTCGACGCTGGGCCGGGACGCGCTGCAACTGACGGTCCTGACCGCCGTGCGATCCAACGAGACGCGCTTCGCGACGTGGGGAGAGTTCGACCTCGACAAGGCAACTTGGTCGATCCCCGCATCGCGCATGAAGATGAAGGAAGCGCACGTGGTTCCATTATCGCCCGCTGCTGTGAAGCTGCTGAGGGGCATTCGAGAGCGTCACCGTGCACTCCACGGCGCGGTTCGGCCGGAGAGCCTGTTGTTCAGCTTCGCCAAGGACAAGCCGATCAGCGACATGACCATGCTCAAGGTGCTGCGCGATATGAAGGTCGGCGAAGCTACGGTGCACGGCTTCCGCAGCACCTTCACCGACTGGGTAGCCGAATGCACCAACGTGCCGAAGGAAGTTGCAGACAAGGCCTTGGCGCACCGCGTCGCAAATGCGGTCGAGGCCGCTTACCGCCGCACCGATTTCTTCGATCGGCGCCGTGTGCTGATGAACGAATGGGCTGCCTTCCTCTTCACCTGATTCTTCATGGCTGCAAATGGGCCGTTAGCCGACTGTCGGCTTCCAGTCTCGCACCTTGCTTGAACGGTCTTTAGTTCTCGTTGCCGCGGCATCGGGCTCCGATCATGCCCGCGATAGACTGGAGCACGCCTTTTCAAACGCTTCTTGGCAATCAAACGCGAGCTGCTTGAAATGCTCTTTTAGACTCCCGTTTTTGGTGCGCGCTTCCTTAATTAGCTGTTGCCGCTGAGCCTCGGCCGCGTGCCCCTTCACCTTTGAGCGTAGAAAATGGAGCTGGCGAAGCGGCTCCATCGCATCGGTAGCGTCCGATGCCGCGAAACCTTGGGCGATCATCAGTTCCTGAATGAGCTTCAGCGATCCCCATTCCTTCTCATAGAGATGCGACAGGTTATCCAGCCGTGCGCGGATGCCTTTGGATGCGAAGCCCTCAACCAGCATCTGATCGAGAATCAGGATGGAATTGCCCCATTCGTCTGGCGAGGTCGTGATTGGATAGTGCGCTGTTGCCCTCAGGTCTTCGCCGCGGGGCTGCCACCAATCCGGCTTCGTCTCATCCAGTTTGCGTACCTCGGCCACCAGCTCGACCAGCGGGTCTGGAATGTCTGTCCATTGCCCCTGAATATCGGTCTGGTAAGCGCGCTTCGATATCGAGGCTTTGGGCCACTCGTTGAACGCCTGCCAATAAAGCTGCTCCTGATAGGGCAAATCGCCCAGATAGTGCAGGTAAGTGTGAACTTGGCCGACTTCGTTGATGTCGTAGGTTTTGAGGGACCAGCCGGCACGGGAACGAACCGACCGATGTTCAAGCGTATATTTCTCTGGGTCGGCTTTGTAGCGCTGGAGCACTTCCGGCCGGAAGAATGCCGGCGTGATCTGGAATGGCAGCGGTGATTCCGGCTCAAAATAGCTGGCTAGCGCCGTCGGCCCGCAGGAAATTTCTGCGGTCCGTTTGTGCTTCCAGTCATATGCCTTGAAGGTGGCATATTGCTTGTCGTCGTCATTCCATCGCCTTTGGTGCTCGTGCACCAATTCCGCGTAGGTGAGCGCGGGGCGGCTGATAAGGATACCGTTCGCGTAGCTCGCACCGGCTTGCGAGGTCGTGTTGTAGAACAGATCGGCGCCCCGTTCACGGCATTCGCCGTGCTGCGCCCACATCGTGAACGCCCCCGGAATGAAGCGCGTAAAGTCGAATTTCTGGACCAACACGGTGTTGGTCACCACCATGTAGCGTGCGAGGTCACGCGCCTTGATCGTCACGAGAATATCGGATGATTGGCCGGTGTAGGGTTCGAGGTCGATGACGCGCAGGACCGGTTCGATATCGCCATGTTCGTCCAGCCGGCAGAACGCGCTTTCCTCATCCAGCCAGTAGAGGTCCAGCGCGTGGACTAACCGCTGGCTCACTTCGGTGCGGGTTTTGCCTTTATCGACCGAGGTAAAGGAGCGCCGGGCGACAAGACTCTCGGCACCGTCAAGCGCCTCGCTGCCGGTATGGTCATGGGGAGGAGCCAGATAGACGCGATCTGGCTCTCCGCCACCCGAGACATGGCTGATCGACCAGGTGGAGTCTGGCATGAGCATCGCATGGAGCAGGTCAGCATGGTCGGGCGGCGTGACTTTGGCCCGATCCGCCAAGACCCCATGCACCAGCGTGCATTGCAAGAGCGCATAGAGGATCGTTTCGTCATTGCGGAGCTGCGATAGGAGGTAATCGACGCCAGCCTCGGCATCGGGCAGCCATTCCTTGGGGTCTACCGGCGGAATAGAAACGGCCATCAGATTGGCGATATCGATCATGGTGCCTCGCAATCCCCATCCTTCAAGATTGCATGACCGGATGGCTGGATGGGATAGTACAGTAATCCAGCTAGGGCTGGCGGAACAAACAGAAAACGATTAAGCTGGTCGTTTCCCAACAGCAATGATCCGCGCCGTGGCCCTTCCAGATATCAATTTCTCCCAAATCCGCCCGCACGATGGCAGTCGCCATACCGGCTTCGAGGAACTGATTACCCAACTCGCGTCTCTCGAAGAGCGGCCAGCAGGCTCTGCCTTCGTGCGAAAAGGGCGTGGCGGTGATGGTGGCGTGGAGTGCTTCGTCAGGCTGGCCAACGGCGACGAGCGCGGATGGCAGGCCAAATATGTATTCGACTGGGATGCCAGCCTCGAAGCCCAGCTCGATAAATCGATGAAGGCCGCGCTCGCGAAGCATCCTCGTTTGACCGAGCTGACTGTCTGCATCCCATTTGATCTCCCGGATGGGCGGCCAAATCAGGGAAAAAGTCCAACCCGGAAAAAGAGCGCGCGCCAGAAATGGGAAGCGTGGAAAGCCGGCTGGGAGCAAAAAGCGGCGGACCAACAGCGGGCATTGACGATTTCCCTTTGGGATAGCGGCGCGCTGGGCGGCCGTCTCATCATCGATAGCCCCGCTTATAGTGGGCGCTTGCTTTATTGGTTTGGGGCTACCGCGCTCACTTCGGAGTGGTTCGCAGAGCAATTTGGAAAAGCCCGCGAGGCCCTGGGCTCGCGCTATACACCCGACACCAATGTCGAATTGCCGATCCGCAAGACTTTCCTGGCATTTGCCCGTGACCCGTCGCTGGATGGAACGGTGCTAGAATGGTCGCTAGCCCTAGGCGATCGTGGCAGTGGGGCCCTCAAAGCTATCGCGCGCGCGCTTGGCGAGAATGACGAGCCTCAAGAGATCACCGCGCTGGGCGAAGCCCTATCGTCGTTCATCCAAGCGCTGGATATCGAGCCCATTGGTCCCGAGAGCCAGTTTCCGCTCGCGGCTTGGCAGGTGGCGGCGCAAGCATGCTCTTCGGCCTGCTACGATGCGCTAAACTGGGTCTTCACTCTCCCCGCCAGCCAAGCAGAGCATGGCGTCACCAGAGAAGATTGGGCGCGAGAAGAGCTTTACCGCCTCATTGATGTCGTCCGGGACATTGAGGCAGAGTTAGAATCCGACGATTGGCGGCTGGCGAATGCCCATGCCGTATTGCTGCAGGGGAAGGCTGGAACGGGCAAGTCGCATCTACTCGCGGACGTGGTGGAACATCAGATCCACGCCAATCGGCCGGCATTGCTGGTGCTGGGTAGCGCGCTGGTTGAAGGGGAGCCCTGGAAGCAAGTCATGGCGCAGCTGGATATGGCGCCGGACCTACAAGCCAAGCACTTCCTCGGAAGTTTGGATGCTGCCGGGCAAGCGGCCGGCGTCCGCGCCATCATCTGCATTGACGCCATCAATGAACGCCACGGTACGGATATTTGGCCGGATCGGCTGGCCGCGTTCCTCAAAATGGCCGAACCTTTCCCGCATGTGGGCATCGTGCTGTCCTGCCGATCGACCTATGTGCAGCATGTCGTGCCGGAATCCCTCAATGACGACCGTCTGGCGCGGATAACTCACCAAGGCTTCGCCGGCCGAGGCGGCGAAGCCGCCAATGTCTATCTGGCCAAGCGCAGCATCGTCCGCCCCGGCGCACCCAATCTGGTGCCAGAGTTTCAGAATCCGCTTTTCCTGAAAACCTGCTGCGACTTCCTCGAGAAGGAAGGCCGGAATGAGCTTCCCCGCGGTTTGCGCGGCGTAAGCGCCATTTTTGGCTTCTACAACGAAGCGGTTGCTCGTGCCGTCACCCGGCGCATGAAGCTCGACCCGCATCTCGATCTGGTCGCGACTGCGCTGACCAGCTTCACCGATATTCTGGTCAACCGTGGCGAAGGTTATGCTCCCAAAACCGAGGTGATCGCCGCATTCGAAGCGATTCTGCCCTCGGGTGGTTCTCTCGATAAGAGCCTGCTTTCTCAATTTGAGAGCGAGGGCGTTCTAGCGATCGAACTCATCCGTGACGATGATGACAAGATCGTGCCGATGGTCCGGTTCACTTTCGAGCGGTATAGCGATCACGCCATCGCGGCGCGCCTGCTGCGGGAGCATTTGAATTCCGGGGATGTGAAGGGTTCATTTGCTGACGGCACCGTGCTGGGCGGGTTGGTTTTCGGTGAAGAATATTACCGTGTCGCCGGCATCATCGAAGCGATTGCGATCCAGTTGCCCGAACGCTGCGGCGTGGAGATCGTAGATCTTCGGCCGGAGATTAACTGGGCGATCCGGCAGGCATTTCTCGACAGCCTGCTATGGCGCGAGCAGCGATTTTTTACCGACCGAACCTTTGAATGCCTTCGGCATTTCGAGAACGACGATGGCATTCGCGACCTGCTCATTTCGGTCGCCACCGAGCCCGACAACAAATTCAACGCGCTTTATATGCATGAACGCCTTTCCGCGCGCTCCATGCCCGAGCGGGATGCCAACTGGTCGGTGTTTCTGAATGATCGCGGCAGCGAAGATGATCCGGTTGAGGTCGTGATCAGCTGGGCCATGCAGAACGGTATGGGCGCGATTGACGATGATCGTGCCAAGCTAGCTGCGATCACCCTTTCCTGGTTTCTGACCACTTCGCACCGCGCCGTTCGGGATAAGGCGACCAAAGCGCTGGCGTCGCTCTTTGCCACGCGCCTGACTCTTGCTGCGTCCACGCTCCGCTTGTTCGCCGAGGCGAATGACCTCTATCTCAGGGAGCGGTTATTTGCCGCCGCCTACGGTGCGGCATTGCAGGGTAAGACAGCCGATGGCCTGTCCGAACTCGCCGCCACGACCAATGCGTTGATATTTGCGGCCGGCGAGCCACCACTCAATGAGCTACTTCGCGACCATGCGCGCGGCATCATCGCCTATACGGAATTCCGTGAGCAACTGCCGTCCACCATTGATCTAATGAGGGTGCGCCCGCCTTATAAGAGTCCGTGGCCAATCGAATACGTGTCGAAGGCAACGATCGAAAGCTACAAGCAGAATTACAACGGCGCTTACTATGGCGACTCCATCGTCAGCTCGGTGGTCAATGACGGCGATTTCGCGCGCTATGTGATTGACCACACGATCGACAAATGGGCGCCGGCGCCCATCGACGCAGAAGATTGCCCAAGCGCCCATAGCTTGGCGCGCGACTGGCTCGAACAGTTTATTGCTCAGGCCAGCGAGGAGCAGCTTACCGCATTTGAGGCCGTAGCGGAGGCAGCCAAAGCCTGCGACGGCGACCTTAGCTATAAAGAAACGCCCGAGCGTACCGCGCTCAAGGCTGCCGAAATGACATTCCAAGCGACGTTACCGCCCCAGGAATGGGAAGAATACCGGGTAACGGCGCAGACGTTCGTTCGGCATTCCCTATATTCGGAACAGCCACACGATTATTCTGCCCGCTTCAATCGAGGCTGGGGGCGGCGCTGGATTTGCATGCGCGCGCATGAACTCGGCTGGACCCAGGAGCGGTTTGCAAAGTTGGAGCGCGGTTACAGCGGCGATCGCCACGAGCATCGCGTTGAGCGGATCGGGAAGAAATATCAGTGGCTGGCCCTGCGCGAGTTGGTCGCGCGGATGGCGGACAATCTGCTATTTATGGGTCAGGGCTATGGGGATGAGCGCCGTGCCTATGAAGGCGCGCGCGATGTGGGTCTGCGAGATATGGACCCGTCGCTGTTGCTCACGAAAACCCATTATGACGGTTGGAAGCAATGGGATCGGACCTGGTGGGTTCCGGTCCAGCCCCGGCTACGACAAGTTGAGCCGCTAGAGCGCCTTGCCTGGCTGGATAGTGACAGTGACCTACTTAATGATGCTTCGCTTATCGACCTGACCGACCCGAAGACCAAACGCCGCTGGTTGCCCTTGCATAGCTTTGCTTCGTGGCGGCAATCCGGTCTCGACAGCGATAACAAATCCATGCAGCGCGAGACCTGGTATCGCGTCACCTGCGTCGTCGTCGCCAAAGGCGATGTGGCCAAGGCAAAAGAGGACCTTGGTAGCCAAACCCTCGTCAATCCGCACGCGCTGCCTGAATTCCATCTCGATAGTTCGTATTTCCTCGGCGAATATCCGTGGCATCCGATGCTGCAGGATCAGGATGACTGGGTAGAGGGTGATGGTTGGAACGGCTTGTCAGTCTCGGTCCGCCCGACCACTTCACATTACCTGTCCGAACGGGGTGGTTACGACTATTCTGTCGATGAGACGGTCAGGATCGAGTTGCCTGCGCCCTGGCTCGCCAAAGCGATGGGCCTGCGCTTGCAGGATGGTCAAAAGCCAACCTTCGTGGATGCGGGTGGCGAAATCCGCTTTTTCGATCCGTCTGTGATCGAGCCGGGATACCAAGCGGCGCTGGTCGATCGGGATGCTTTCCTAGCCATGCTCGATCGTGAGGGATTGGCAGCCATCTGGGTGGTCGCTGGCGAGAAGGGTGTTTTCGGCGGCAAAGACGCCTACCGTGGATTCGGCGGTCGGGTCTTGCACACGGGCATCTACACGCTGGAAACGGAATGCTTTGTTCGCTCCATGCATTTTGATCGGGAGAAGCCGAGCGCGGAGCAGCTGGAGGGATTGCTCGGAGTTGCCCCCAACCGAGGAGTTCCTCTCGCGGTACGCAAGGGGGTGATGGCGGCTTGGCACCCGATGAACCTCTACACTCGGGGCGTTAGGGGATGTCCCTTTGCCACATGAACGAACGACGGCTTTCGGGATAGCTAGTCGCCGATTGGAATGACGGTAATGGGGCGCAAAGCTGCCTGCTCTCTTCGAATCAGACTTTTACGGTCTCATCAGCATTCTCGGTCGGGATGTTCGGGACACTATCAGACCCGTCTTCTGGGACAGGTGAGGGCGCCGACTTCGCCTTAGGAGCCAGCGCGTCCGTGCGTCGCTGCAGTGCTTCGAGCCGCTTGTCGGCGTCCTCTGCTGCTTCCCCGGCCTTGGTCGCGACCGCCAGATAGCGACCAGCAGCTGCCTCTGACGCGAAGTATTCGACCTCCGCGCTTAGGCCTTCGGTCTCAGCATTGTCGGCGGCTTTCACGGCGAGCATGTCAAAGCCACCACAGACGTCCAGTTTCGCCCAGCTAAACGCGCGGCTCAGCGCGTCATAGCAATTCTGGCTGTAGATCATCGCTCCTGAAAGCCCTTCCGCCTGCATGACCGCGCTCAAGTGCTGGCGGCCCTTACGCACGCTCGTTGCGTCGAGTGGCGCGACCGGGGCAGGGGTCGGCAGCGCCATTGTCTCGATCTGGTTGCTAAGTGACGGGGAGGCGAAGGACTGCGCAGTCTTGTTCTTGGACGATGAGCACATACCGATTGCGAGCAGCAAACCGAACACTGCGACGACAGCAATGCACCCATTAGAAGCAGTGTTTGATTTTGCATCGGCCATGCTATCCCCCAAGAAACGAGACTATGGCAGCGATTTCGGCGGTTCAACATTCAAGTCCATCGAGACTTTACATCCAAAATGGATGTTGTGGTCCTCTGCCGAGTACAAGAGCTTGTTGCTCTCGGCTCTTATGGCTAACCTCTTGTTCGGGGAGGAAAGCATGGGGGCTTCGGCACAGCTGAGGATCGATGACGCATCGCGTGATGCGGCGCGTTCGGCCGCGCTTTGGCTTCCGGGCTTCTATCCGCACGTGGAAGTGACGCTAAAAGACGACTTGGTCGAGCTTCGCTCAGACGATCATACCAGCGCTGGTCTTGCGGCGATCTGGGCGGCGGCACTTGCCAATGAGCTGCTGCTCGCCCGCGGCAAAACTCAGCGCGCGGCTGCCTTTTCGACATTGGCAACATGAGCTTCATACCGCTTCGCACGCGACACCTGGGCGAAGGGCAGGTGCTCTGCGTCCAGGACACAGGGCAGTTCTTCCGCACAACACCGCCATTCCTGGAACGGCTCGTTGGTGAAAAACTATCCGCTGCCGATGCTGCGTTTCTCACTGGCGAGGGACATCTCCTCAACGATGGAGATTCTCTAGGGCAGGCCGCTTATCTCTACGGATTGGCTGAACGCGCCGCCCATGCCGGGCCCCTCGACTATCTCATTCTGGTGCCGACGCTGCGGTGCAATCTCAGCTGCAGCTATTGCCAGGTATCACGCGCGGGCATCCGCCAGCCAGGTTTCGACTGGAACGACGCCACCATGGATGCGGTGTTGACACTGCTCGACAGCCTGCCGAGTGATCGGATCAAGATCGAGTTTCAGGGCGGCGAGCCGACGCTCCGCCCCGATCTGCTGCGAGCGGTGATCGAACGCTGTCAGCGCTTCGACGAACGCCAATTCGTTATCTGCACCAACCTCCAGACACTCAACGACGAAATCCTCGCGCTTTTCGATAGCGCCGAGCTCTATATCAGTACGTCGCTCGATGGAGACTTGCTCACCCATCAGCGCCAACGCACCGCCACCGCGGCGGCGACCGATCTGTTTCTTACCAATCTCGAGTTCGTCATCGCGCGCTATGGCGCCGAAAAGATCTCGGCGCTGCCAACGGTCGATCCGCTGGCTCTGCCGCCAATCGACACGCTAATAGACAGCTATGCGAACCTCGGGCTCGACAGCATCTTCCTGCGCCCGATCAACTACCAAGGCTTTGCGCGAAAGCGCCACCAGGACTCGCGTGAGCAGTCGGAGAGCTGGCGTACCTATCACGAAGCGTTCGTTCGTGCCCTGATTGCGCGCAACTGGGTCGATCGCAGCCGCGTGCTCGAAGAAACCTATACCAGCATCTGCCTGCGCCGGATTTTCCAACCCGGCGCTGACCGCCATGTCGACCTGCGCAACCCCAACCCACTGGGGCAGGACTATGTGGTGATCGACTATGATGGGCTGGTCTATCCGACTGACGAGGCGCGGATGCTGTCGCGCTCTGGAGTGATCGACCTGGCGATCGGCGATGTCTTTTCCGGCTGGGCGGGCGAGCGACGCGATCTGCTCAATGCACATGCGTCGAACTTCGATGATCCCGCCTGCCAGCGCTGCGCCTATCAACCCTATTGCGGGCGCGATCTCGTCGACGATCTGGCCCGCTACGGTCGCATCGATGTGCCGCGGCTCGATACCGAATTCTGTCGGCGGCATCTGCACATGTTCGATCTGCTGTTCAGGCTGATCTACGAGGACGATCCGGCAGTTCGCTATTCGCTAAGCCGTTGGCTGCGGCTCGATGGTACGCCGCCGGCGCTTGGGATCGCGCATTCATGATCGAGCTCACGCTTCCCGCGCTCGCCGAAGCCCCGCATCCCTTCATCGCCCGGCTGCGCGCCCGCCGCGATATGGCGGACGGCCCGGATGACGCGATCCTGTGGGACGAAGACGATGCTGGCGTTACGTTCGCCGGCGTGCACGGCTTGCTGGCGATCGACGGTCTGTCGGCACAAGCGCTCGACGGCGATGTGGTCCTCGTCCAGCCTGATGGCGGTCGCATCGAGCGGCTGCTGCGGGCAGGCTCCCCACACAACACGCTGCTCGTCACCGAACGCTGTGACCAGCTCTGCGTGATGTGCTCGCAGCCGCCCAAGAAAACCCATGTCGATCGCTTTGCCCTGTTCGAGCAGGCCTGCCTGCTCGCCGAGCCTGACAGTGTCATCGGAATTTCCGGCGGCGAGCCGACGCTCTACAAGGCGGAATTGCTTGGCATGATCGAGCGCGTGCTCACCGCACGGTCCGATCTCGCTTTCCATGTCCTGACCAACGCCCAGCATTTCCAAAGCGAGGATGTCGCCCGGCTGCGCAACCCACTCTTCCGCAGTGTCCTCTGGGGCATTCCACTTTATGCGCAGGATGCGGCGCTTCACGACCATATCGTCGGCAAGCAAGGTGCCTTCGCCCGGTTGGAGGAGAGCATGGCGCATTTGCTCCTCAGCGGTGCCCGTGTCGAATTGCGCACCGTGATGGTCCGTGACAATTTTGAGGTGTTGCCGGAACTCGCTCGCTACGTCGCGACGCGGCTGCGCTTCGTCCATGCCTGGTCGATCATGCAACTCGAGCATGTCGGTTTTGCCCGCAACCGCTGGCCGGAACTCTATATCGATCACGCCGGGGATTTCGGGCCCATAGCCTCAGCCCTCGACCATGCAAAACTGCACGGCGTGCCAGCGCGCCTGTTCAACTTCCCGCGCTGCACAGTCCCTGCGCCGTACCGCTATCTCGCCGCCGCCTCGATCTCCGACTGGAAGCGCAAATATGTCGGGGCCTGCGACGACTGCCGCGAACGCGAGGCCTGCACCGGCTTTTTCGAATGGCATCCGGATGCCGCGACTGAGGGAGTTCATCCTCTATGAGGCGCACGCGCTTCCTGATCCCCAGCTTGTTCGCCGCCGGTTTCGGCGTGCATGATCAGGCCTCCGCCGTCACCGTTCAGTTGAACACGGGGGGCAATGGCGACCCCGACCGCGCGACCTTGTTCGACATCTTCAAGCAGGGCCATATGGTCACGCTCGCACAGCATCGCAGCCATTCAAGTCATCGCAGCCATAGCAGCCACCGCTCCGGCAGCGGTGGCCATTACAGCCATACAAGCCACACCAGCCATCGCTCGAGCACGGGAGGAGGTTATGGTGGCGGCTATAGCGCTCCAACCTATACCACGCCCGCACCGACGCCGGCTCCCACGCCACCGACGCGCTACGTGCCGTTGCGCAGTGCCCAGCCCGGCGAGGCGACCCCGCCGCGCGCCGATAGCCAGCAGGCGCTCAGCGGCCGAACTGAGCGGTTCAAGTCGATCGTAAAACGAGTCCAGATCGCGCTGCTCGCCCAAGGCTATTATCAAGGTGCGATCGACGGAGTGGTGGGGCCGGGCATGCGCGCCGCCATTCGCAAATTCCAGACGGCGCGAGACCTGCCGGTGACCGGCACAATCACCTCGGAAGTGCTGGATGCACTTCGCGTCTCCAGCGAGTGACTCGGCTGTTGGGGCAGGGGAAACCGTCTAGCCCGGGGGTCTTTGCCGCCAGTCCAACCCCTAGGCCGCTTCCCACACCTGATTGAGTATCTTTGCGGCCAGTTCAGCTTTGTCCTGTGGCAAAAACCGGCCGTAGTGCTTCGCGACCATGTCGGGTGTGTCCTGGATCGCGTAGCTGGCCTGCTCATAGGAACCGGTCTGCTTCAATATGTGGGTCGCGAGGACATCGCGGATATTGTGAGGGCCATGCGGCAGCAGCCCGGCAATGGCACCTCTGCCGGTGTACGGGTTGAAGATCCCATAGCGCTGGATCACCAGGCGCCAGGCTTCGTAAAAGGTGTTCTGATCGTAGGCAGCGTTTTGGCTGGTAGTTTTCACTGTCTTCACGAAGAAGGTGCCAGGGTCTGGCGCGCCGCGCAGCAGCGTCGGGCGATGCTCGCTGATATAGGCCGCGATATGCTCATACAGGCCGCCCAGGTTGGGAAGGACGAGCCGGAAAGGGCGATTGCCGAAGAAAGATGAGGTGCTGTTCTTGAACGCGACCGCGGGGATAAGAACCTCCCAGCCGGCATCCCTCTCACTCCATCTCAGTTCTCCAACTTTCCGCGTTTCCAGCTGTCGTTCGGGCGTCGGCAAGCGATTGCGCGGGCACACGAGTAGCTGGCGCAGGTTCTTTTGCCGGAGGCCAAGGTGCAGGCCCAATCGCAGCATCAGGAATGCGCGGACAGTTTCGGCGGCGGCGCGGGGATAGTGCCGCTTGTCCGGCATGAGGCGAAGAACTTCCTCCGTGATGCGGCGGTACTCGGCAACCGGGCTACGAGCCTCGAGCACGGTCAGGATTGGCTCGAATGGATCGCGGTGGACCCGCGCTACGCGCTCGATCTCCTTTGATCGCGCTAGCGCGAATGTCTGGAAGCGATCACAGGCTTCATCCCAGTTGGTTGTCGCTTCGTCCAATTCGGCTTGGCTGACGAGCCCTCGTATCGGTCGCAAACGCTTGCCGACCTCCGGATGCTGTCGCAGCCAGCCAGAACCCCGCCGTGTGAGCGCCAGGCCGAGCTGAAGCATGTTCACCTCCCACGATGTGTAGAAGCCACGCCGCCGCTCGCGCCATTGGACATACCAGTCCCACACGGCAGGAAACACGAGAATGCCCATGCCGAGAGAGGTCAGCGGAACGCCTCGTCCCTCGACCGCCCCGCGGGGAGATGCAGCAAGGGCTCCGAACAGGAGGCCTAGATGCTCGACCTTCTGCAGTGCCGTTTCGTCATTCCAGACGCCTGACCGCTGATAGCCGATGGTGGTCAGGGTCGCGGTCTTGAACCGGATGAGCGCCTCGACTTCCCGCGCCAAGGCCGGAGGCGCGTCGACCGTTCCAACCGCGAGTTCATACTCCACGTCGTCGCGATCCTGGCAATCCTCGATGTCATCGTCCTCATCCGCCGTAGTCAGCACGGGGGCAGGGCGCCTGCCGGTCAGTTCGGGAAAGCGGATGGCGTATCGCAGCTTCACAGCTTGCGCTTGAAACCGGCGGTATTCGGTAGAGCCCGAGATTATCACGCGCCGGACCCATTCGAGGATTTCCTCTCGCTCCCGCATAGGGCGCTGATCGAAGTCATCGGGCAGGTGCCAGGCGAGACGCCGGCGCTCGGCCCGATCGATGCCGACGGATTGCGCGTGCCCGGTGGGTGCCCGCGCCGGATGCGGGAGTTTGGACCGAAAATAGTCAGAGGGCAGGCGGTAGCGGCGTTCGATGCGTCCCAGGATCAAGTAGCTCAATGCGGACCGGGGAAATTTCCGGCCGGCGCGCCACTCCCGGATGGTGGTGCGATTGAAGCTCTCGCCCGGTTGTTCGACCGCCCGATGTAGATGCCAGATGGTATCTCCGTGTCGATCCATGTGAAGCGAAAGTGCCTCGCTGAAATCGGCCGGGTCGTCCCACTCGGTGGAATTGGGCTCTGGAAATTCGATGATCGGCTTGGGTTCGACGCCTCGCTTCTTTCGCGTTGTTTGAATGCCTTGTTCGATACTGACATTCGGTTGGTTCTGACGCGAAGACACCCACAGGCTCCTGATAGTTTTGGGGAGCGCGGCCATAGCGGATGCATCTTGTTACGGAAGCGATATGATTGGCTTTAGGGTCATTCGATCCATTCTCAGCCGATAGGCGGGCCTATGGCCGATGGAATTGAAAGCTGCTTCCTCGACCCGCTTGCTCTATTGCGGCCTTGACGAGGGCGTCGACATATCTTCGATCCAAGTTCCAACCCGACAGTTGCCCGTCTACCAGTTCGACAAAGTCGGAAACGGGGCTGGTGTCGCTTGCTGCGCGCGCGGCCTCGATAAAGCTCCCAGTGGGCGCGTGCAGGAAGAAGTCGATCGTCCAGGCGGGCGAGCAGCGTTCGAAGGCCGGTGGGGCGATCGGCTCGCCAACTGGCGAGCGGACAAGATAAGTCTTCTCTTCGAGATTGAAGCAACTCAAATACAGATCGCGGCCGTGGTACCGGGCGAAGAAGGATCGGCCTGAATTATAATATTGGCCATCGGCTTCGATCCGCCACGCACGGAACAACAGCCTATCGCATTTGCGGAAACCCCAATTCTCGTCAGGATAGGCGACCTCGAATCCGCCGCCCCAAGAGTTTTCGAGCCCCGCCCCAGCGATCCATTGAATCGCCATGGCACGCGCGCCGAAACGTAGCGCAATCGCTCGCGCAAGCATTCCGTCGGCGCGCTCCTGGCCGGGCAGAATTTCTGGATGGCTCTGGAGATACTCGAAGAATTCGCCCTTGCCGGATCCCAGTAGGTAGATGCGCTTGCCGTCGAGCTCGAACCCCCTGGTTCGGATACAGATGGGGTGCACCGAATTGTCGTGGATGACGAGCGCGAGCATCTCATCGTCCTCCCCCGAAGTGGCGAACAACTCCCATATCGCATCGCCCTCAGTAAAATCCTCTTGCTTCTCGGGGAGCATCCGGTCGAGTTCCTGCAGGATCCGGTGCGCATTGGCGCTGCTGCCCGCCCAAGCGACCATAAACCATGGCCGGACGATAACGAGCTTCTGCGCGAGCCCACGAGCGAAATGATCTTCGAGACCGGGGGCGAGGTCGGAGACGGGGCGGGTTGGGAGGTCCACCGGGGCAGGCACGCGCCAGGATACCAGCAGATCTCCGATAAACGCCGGCATGCCGCCGACGCTGACTCCAGCGACAAGAGTCATATCTCTTCCTCCGTATGGGCGTTATTCGGATCGTCGTTTCGATAAGCAAAATTGTGGAGCATGCGGGCGGCGCTCTCATCGCTGTTGTTGGCGTCACGCAGCGTATCGGCGAACATGCTGCCATTAAATCAGGTGGGAGGTACGCTCCAATTCTATTCTTCCGTTTCTCACGCTAGATTGTCTGTAATCAACTCGGTGTGGAAAAAGGGGGGTGAAATGGCGGAAGAACTTTCGGCGGAAGTGGAGATCGCAGAGGATAAATCACTGCTCTTCCGCCGCTGGAGCCAAATTGAGAGCTTCCTGAAGCATGAAGCTCAGGAATGGGCGTGGCTTGAGCCAAACAATCAGGCTACCGATCAATTTGGCGTGGCGTCCCATGTACATAACCAGATTCAGGATGCGCTCGGCGAGGTCGCCAATTGGAAAAGCGCGAACGAACCGGTGGTTTTCGCGAATGACATGTTGGCGCGCTTCTCGCCCAACGGCACTGTGTTCCCAAGCACCTCGCCAACTGGAATCCGTATCCTCGATATACGAGCGCATGTGGGAGACCGTGCCGCTGCTTTCGCGTATGGTTTAGAGCGGCGCATGTATGGTTTGGACCGTGCGAACTGTCCCGAGCATCTGCGCGGTGCCATGCTAACCGCATTTCCTGGAATGGCCGATCCCACGCAGTTGGCCGAGCGGATGAACAAGGAACGTTCGAACTATCGCTACGCTATACAGACGGCGACACAGCGGCTGGAAGATGAGCGTATCGAGCAGGCCAAACAGGCCGTCGACTTTCTTGCCAAAGCGCGTGGCATCACGGCAAGGGCTTTGCAGCTTCGCGCTCATTTCTGGAAGTCCGCAACTACCAAGTGGCAGGGTGAAGCGGATGCGGCGGTGGCCGACATTCGCGCGACGGAAAGTGCATATAAGGAGGCCATGAAACTCCAAGCCTCGGTTGAATATTGGCGTACGAAGGCCACAGATCACGGCGCCAAGGAAAGCGAGGCCATCGGTCGGCTTAAGGTATTTTTCCCGATCGCGCTCCTCGGAATGATCGCTGCATTTGGGCTGTCTGGTTTTATCGTCATCTCAGATGCAAATGCTAACCACGGCAATGTTCCAACTGCACTCTATGTAGTTCTATCGGGCGGTTTGGCAGTCTTCACGACCATGGTGTTTTGGATCGGGAGATTGCTCACAAAATTGTATCTCAGCGAGCATCACTTGCGCAACGATGCGGAAGAACGGGCCGTGATGACAACAACCTATCTCGCGCTCACTAAGGAGCATGCGGCGGAGGAAGCTGACCGCCAAATCGTCCTCACCGCGCTGTTCCGCAGCACGCCGGATGGGATCGTTAGGGACGATGGCCCAGTTGACGCATCGATTCAGGCTCTCGTAGCGAAGGCTTTGGCCAGATAGTAGCACAAGAACCGGACAGAACGGGGACGCAAACAACCCGTTCTATCCGGAATATAGGCGCGGTGATGCCCGGGCCCATTATCAACGCCGTGCGATTACAACGAAGGCGACACCCACCCGCATGACCTCCGACGGGTTCGGGGAGAATTGTATAACCGATAGGGCTTGTTGCCGAAGTGATATGACCCGCTTCGTCATTCGACCTGATAGGTCATGGGGTTCTTGAGCCATTCGCGGACTTCGGATTCTCTCCAGCCGGCGCAGCGGTCACTGATTGCAATCTGCTTGGGAAAGCGTCCGGTGCTGATACGTCGGTAGAGCGTAGAACGGCTGAGGCCGGTTCGGTCCAAGACCGCGTTCAGTCGAAGGATGCGGTCGATCGTCTCTGACATGGTTGCCTCGCGAGCTGCGAAAGCCGGAGGTCTCGAACTGTTTCTCCACGGCCGACAAGCATGAATACGCGCCGTCGTAGCCGCGGTTAGAGAAACAGGTTGCGGCGTAGAGACCCCATCAGGGAGGGCGTCGCCGCGCTTCCGCGCGGCCGTGCTCTACGGCGCGTTGCGCCGCCGAGTCGCTTTGCGTCTCGGCCCATTCGGGTCACGATCACTGACGTTGGCCGGATCTGCGATCCAGCATGCGGACATCGCGCTGTCACGCGATGGCGCCATTTGCGGCCACGGCCAAGGGGGTGGGCGTCGCTTCCCTCTAGCCCCGCCGCGACGGCCCGCAACCCGGCTGCGCCGGGTCCTCCGCTTCGCTGCGGCCCTTCGGGTGCAGACCGCCTTCATCGGCGGCGCTGCCGGTGCGCTCTTGCCGCCCACCCCCTTTTCCGGGGCCGGATGCGGTAAGAGGAGAAGGAAGATGCGCAAGTTCCTGGCGCTGTTTCGCTCGCGCCGAGCGGATCAGCTTCTGGCCCGGATGGAGGGCGAACTGAGGCGGATGGACCCGGCAACGCGCGAGGTGTTCCTGCTGCACCGGCTGGACGATCTGGCGTATCCGGTTATCGCCGAGAAGCTGGGGATCGGAGTGGGCGAGGTCGAGCAGCGGATGGCGGAGGCCATTTTGCGGCTCACGCGGGTCTCTTCGACGGGGGCGGGGGAAGACTGAACGTCAAGCGGACGCGATAGGTCTTGCCTTCGCGTCCGCGCATGCCACAGGTTCGGCCACGATGTTACCGACGTCTCTCGATCATCTCCCCGCATCCCGGCAACGTGAACTTGTCCATGTCGCGCGGGTGCTGTGCGAGGAATTCGAAGCAGCCCATGCGCTCGGCACCAAGACATGGAAGAAGGCCGGGCGCATCTTCAAGATCGTACTCTACGGTTCCTTCGCCCGCGGCGACTGGGTCGACGATCCGGTCGGCGGCTATCAGTCCGATTACGACATCCTCGTCGTCGTCAACGATGAGCGCCTGACCGAGTTCGAATATTGGTCCGCCGCTGAAGATCGGCTGATGCGCGATGCGAGCATCACCAAGGCGCTGAGCGCACCGGTCAATTTCATCGTCCATTCGCTCAGCGACGTGAACGCACAACTCGAGAAGGGGCGGCCCTTCTTCAAGGACATCGTCAGCCAGGGGATCGCGCTTTGCGAGGCCGAGGGGTTTCCCTTCGCGCAGCCGCGCGATCTACCGCCGGAGGAAGCGAAGGCGGAGGCTCGGAAGCACTTCGAAAAGTGGTTTCCGAGTGCCAGTGCATTCTTGCGGATGGCGGAAGGAGCACAAGCTGCTGGCGATCGAAATGAGGCGGCCTTCGTGCTGCACCAATCGGCAGAGCGCTTCTACCATTGCGCGTTGCTGGTCCTGACCCTCTACAGCCCCAAATCGCACAAGCTCAATTTCCTGCGCTCGCACGCCGAGGAAATTGCGCCCGAACTGATCGCCGCATGGCCGCGATCGGACAAGTTCAGCCGTCGCTGTTTCGAGCTATTGCGGCAGGCCTATGTGAACGCTCGCTACTCGCCGCACTATGAGATCAGTGACGACGCATTGCGCTGGCTGGCCGAGCGCGTCGCGGCGCTTCAGGAACTGGTTTGCGAAGTATGCGAGAGGCGCTTGGCGGGGTAGGGGCGATTGCTTCGACGAACGCGCACTCCGTCAACCAGCTCCCGCCCGGCTCATCGCCGCTTCCAGCCCATCATTGGCCAGCGCGTTTCCGTACCGTTCTCTCATAGCGTGATAGGCAGCGGACGCCCGGTCAAAATCGTCGGTCGCGAACAGGTGCTGGTCGCCGAATCTGTCCTGTGACCAGACCAGGAAAGCGCGCTGTTCTTCCACGGCTGATTCCCTTCGCAATCAGCGCCTTTTTGAGCGGCCGTCTTTAGCATCAATGGGGTTTGGGTCGGCAAGTTGGGTGGCAGTTTTGGATCGCGTTCGAGAGGTGCCGTATGTGGCCGGGACTACGATCGGATGGAGGGCGAGATAAAAGCACCGCCGTCGGTCGGGGCGCATGTGGTTGTGGAATAAGGGAAACGTGCGCCGTCACGCGAATGAGCTTGCCGTCGCCACGCTGAAATTTTCTAGAAATTTCAACGATTGAGGCGACGGCAGGGCAACGTTATCTAAAAGGGAATATCGTCCCAGAGATCCGCCGCGGGTGGCGCGCTCAAAGGTTTGCCATCGCTCGCCACAAGCGGCGCGAACAAGTTGTTGAGATCATCATTGTCGAAGGTTTCAAACGGGGCAGGCATGTCGCCTGTAACAGTCAGCGCCTCATCCTCTGTCGCCGCTTCGGCGACTTCGGCAATCCTCCGTTCGATCGCGTGCTTAGCCCTCGCAACGGCAGCACTGTCATACCCGACCCGCCCCGCGAGACTTTCGACGGTGGTCACATAATCGTTGAGCGTGGAATCGGAGTCCAGATGATCAAGATTGTCGGCGATATTCTCGATCATGCGAGGGATCGCCGTCGCAATATCGTCGGTAAACATCGATCCAAGAATCGCTATATTCTCGTCGATAGCTCCGATGAGCCCGTCTAAGGCATCAGGATCGACGTAATCGCTACCCAGCATTGCGTGTATCGCAGTTTCAATCTGATCTGCGAGTGGCTCGGTCTGCGCGCGCTCCTCATCGGTGGCGGTGCGTAGATCCACGAGTAGGTCGGGGAGCTTTCTCGAATCGGTCCACGGCGAAAAGCCATCGCGTGGCTCAGTCGCGATGGCCATTGCAGTCTCAAGAAAGAAGGGCAGTGGCGCGGTTCTCCACCAGCGCACGAGCATTTCCAGCCGGTCCGATGTGCCGGTGTCATAGGATCGCAGCATGTTGGTTTTGGTCGGGTGCTTTCGCCATCGCGAAATGCCGTTCAGCCGCCGGCATAATCCCTCGAAACCTGCAAGAAGGGCATGCCAGTCCGCGTTCGTCAGGTCCTCAACGCGGTCGAATTGTCGAGTGAGGCGTATCGCGGAGGACGCCGATGGCATGCCCGCAGCCAGGATGATCAGCAGAGTTTTTTCGCTGAGATAGCGGTTTAGATAATCTCGGACTGACGGGTTGACGAAGGAAAGTTGGCCATTTGCGATTGCGATAAAGCTGCCCTCGAGGCTCTTCACGCTCTCCTCGAAATCCTTGATGTCAGAGGAGAGACCGAAGGCGGCGCAGAGCAGCGGGTGAACGCCGTCAAAGATTTCACGGACGTCATCCAGTTCGGCGCCATATTCGGATGCGAAATACAGGGCGAATAGAAGGTGTTGGCAGCGCCGTGCAATATGATGACGAAACGCCTTGTCCCATACTAGGTCGGGGTTTTGCAGTGCGCTAAGGAGGGCAGGGGGATATTCCGCTGGGGTTAAATCGCCAATGTAAATGGCATCGGTCATCCGCTCGATAATCCGCGGATTGTAGTGCTTGTGGTCAACGATCTTGCGGATCGCTTGCTCTTCATAGAGTGCCCGAATGTGCTCCGTGGGAACGCCCGCGACGATCAGGTGATTATAAAGAATTCGCGCTCGGATTCGTCGGGTGTAGACACCCACGTCCAGAACATATCTCGTGACATCGAAATGTTGGTCGGCAAGCGATTCCGAAACCAGCTTAGCCTGTTCGTAAATGTAAGCGCGTGTGGTCAGGATAAACCGCGCGGTTGGTGTTAGCCGGACGCGCCGCATGAAGCGGGCGAAGTCCGTATCCTGGTTTGACAATGCCCGCTCGTCCAGTGCGATGCGCCCAAGGAAATCGTCGAAGAAGAAAAGTTGGCGGCGGCTATCATCGATACGCGCAAAGCCCTCGTCGAGGGCGCGGATCGCGACGAGGTCCCAGCCCTCGCCGATGTAGGCATAGGCCAGCATCTCGGCGAGGGTGGTCTTCCCCACGCCTGGTGGACCTGAAACGATCAGCACTCGATGTCGCTCAAGAACGGAACGGCCGGACGCGAAGCTCGGATTTTCGGCGTAAACGTTGAGTTTGGCGGTGATTCCGGCACGCGTGATATTCGTGAAATTGTGGGATGCCGCGTTCAAGATCCGTTCGAGGACTGCGGTATCTGAAAGCCAGAGCTTTACGTGGCTCTTGGCAACGTCGTCATGGCGCCTCAGAAGCCCGTTCAGATCCTCAAAGCTGATGATGTCGTCACTCGCCAGGCACGCTGGACCGATAATGCTGCGGAGCGCAGTCTTGTTGGTTGGAGTGAGCGAGACCGAGGTGACAAGTATATAGCGATGGGGCGCTAGCTGGTCGATCGCAAGCCGTTCCCGGCGCATGGTCCGAGCGAGTGCGGCAAAGCCGGAAATCCGGTAGTGCTTCGCCTGCAGGATGATCGTCTCTCCGGAACGTGCGTGCCGACCATCAATTCCGCCATCGGGGCCCGGGCCGAATGCTTCGAACCGGCACGCGAGTTCACGGCCGAGGAGGTCGCGAGCAAGATCTTCGAAATCAGCCGGAGACAGCGAGGCGAGGCTATAGGTCATGGCAAAATCTTGCTAATCACGCCTATGCTTCGGACAGCATTTTTAGTCCGGCATAATGCAACGGCGCGACCGCCTCGATCATCTCGAGCAAGTAGGTGGTGTTCTTTTGCGCTTCGGCCACCAGGGCTGGATCGAAACTCTTGCCGGTGTGGTGCGATAGGTCGTTGGCAAACTTGTAAATCGCCGTTTTCTTGTGAGGGTCAAAGCCCGTTTCCTCCAGCTTCATGTAGAGGCTTTTGCTAGATGGAACGTGGAAATCGAGGAAGGTCTCCAGGACTTTTCGGGCAATGTTCGGCACATGATAGCATCCGAGGATCGTGCCGTCGGATTTGAACGTGTAGAGTACCTTGAAGAGGTAGTGATACTCGGTCGCGTGCTCGATCAGCAGCCTGTCAAGCGGCGCGAGGCGGGCCGATTGCCCGTTCTCCGTTTCGGTGCAGAGTACCATCGAAAACGTCTTATCCGCTTTGGGGCCTGGTACGTTCCTAACCCAATTGATCAGCAATCGCAGGAACTCGAAGTTGTGGGTTAGGATAAAGACCTGTTTGGCCCCTTGAACGCTGTTTTTGAGGAACGAAAACGCCTGATAGATCGCTGACGCATCGAGGCTGGAGATCGGATCATCAATGACGACAACGCCCTCGGCGAGATCGAAGTCCTGATCCTTGAGCTGGACGAGAAAGTATAGAAAGGCGATGGCCGTCTTCTCGCCTTCGCTCAGCCGCTTGGCGGGCTTACCGCGTCGGAGGACGCGGTAGCCATCGGCGCTAGACTCGAATCGCAGGTCAGTGCGGCCGAGAAACTGCGTCAGGTGGTCGGTAAGGTCAGCTCCGCCTGCGTGTTCATTGGAAACCTTCGCCTGCTTGTCGATGATCGACTGCGACAGTTCGGCGAGGCTTCGCTTGTCAGTCAGCGTCTCTCCGCCGTTGGCCAACAACTGGATTTCCGCTTTCAACGCGACGATGCTGTCGGAAAGTTCGTCGACCTGATCCTTGATTGTCAGAAGGTAGTGGGCCTCGACGGCGTCACGGGCGGCGGCCTTCTCTGCGTCAAATGCTTTCGACTTCTCGTCGTGACGCTTCATGATGTCTGCGACGCGTTGCAGACCGGCGCTAAGCGGCTCTGTGCTGGACTCCAACGTTGGCTCATACGGGGTCGTGCGCTGGGTCAGCTTGACCCCGAGCGCGCCGTCAATTTCTTCCAACTTTTCTGCCAGACAGACGGTTTGCTTGCGGACCTCTCCAATCGCCGTGTCATAGTCCGCGCGTAGCTCCGAATAGAGCGCAAGCCGGTCCGGCAGTTCGACCCGACCTAACGCCTCAATGATCTCAGCAAGCGAAGCTCGTTCGGCTTCGATCTCCTCTTTTAGCTTTTGGTCTTCGACGCTGAAATGGTCCGCTAGCGCCTGTAGGCGAGCAGAAGACAATGGCTGGTCGCAGAATTCACAGCTTGCCGACGCGTGTTCTTTATGGAGCTTGATTCCGTCCTCGACCCAGGTCGCAACCGAAGGCTTCCTCGCAAGCCTTTCGATGACGGCTGACTGCGCTGTCTTGCTTGTTAGAATCTTAGCCCGCTCGGCGGCGCCGGAGGCGGCGTCGATGACGCCGATTGGGCTGGTTCTTCCGGCTTGCTGAACGGTGGGCTGATTAAGCGAACCAAGAGCAGGCATTTCCTCCTGACGCACCGTCGCGCGGTGGATCTCAAGCTCATTGTCGCTGAGAGACTTTGTCTCATTGGTCAGCTTGGCAAAAGCGGATTCCGCGTCAGGCTTGCGATAGGTGCGGAGCATGGAGCCGCTGGTGGCTTCGCCAATCGTCTGGGCGATCTTCGAGAAGACTTTTCCCTTGTCTCCTTCGAGCTTCGTCGCTGCCGCAGTCTGGGTTTGAATAGTGGCTTCGCGACCATCTCGGCTTAAGATCTCGTTCTTCAGCTCCTCCGCGATTGCTTTGTTTTCTTCACCGAGAATGAGAATGTGGCGGAGTGGGCCGTCGAAGCGGCCGATATTCGCATCGACGTAGTCGCTGTTGAAGACCCTGACCTTGCGCAGATACTTTTGGCCATGCGTCAGCTGCCCTGATTGCGTTTCAACGCTGAACTCGAGAGCGGGGTGATCCGGATGTGTTCCGGCTTGCAGACAGGCCAGCAAACGCGAAAGCGTGGTCTTACCGGAGCCATTCTCGCCGTAGACGACGTTGAAGCGGCCAAACGCGGGGAAATCCGCCGCCGCAGAATAGCTGTCGAAGATCCCGAAGCCTTTGATCTTGTTTATCTGAGTAAGCACGACCCCTCCTATGCAAAGGCTAGCACATGCGAGGGGAAGAATCGAAGGTCAGACAAGGGCAATTTCCGAGTCCGTTCGAGAGTCAGTTTGCCACCGGACTTGCAACGCTGGCCTTAAGTCGGGCCGTGCAGAGTTTCGAAGCCCTCACCAGCTATTTAATGAGCACGAACCTCATTTCGGATACCATCACTCAAAGCCGCCTGTCAGCTTTTGGGCCTAGAGCCGTCATTAGCGGTTCAAGCAAAGACGTTCGCGAACATTGAACTGCGGTCGGCTGTCCAGGACATGCCAGAACATACCTCTAGAGCCGCTGAAAAGTGTGGGACGAAATGTGGGCACGGATTTGGTCACATCGTCCGAAACGGCGCTAACGCGCCATTTTCCGCTTGACGATGGTGACCCCTACGGGAATCGAACCCGTGTTTCAGCCGTGAAAGGGCCGCGTCCTAACCGCTAGACGAAGGGGCCATGCCGAAGCGTGGAGGCGGCCAGTTAGGGAAGGATCGGCACGCGGTCAAGCGGCTTGATTGATCCTTTTCCCGATTATTCGCCTAATCCGCCCAGGCCGCGTCCTCGACATGCAATTCGGCGGCGGGGCGGGAGCCCCAGTCGTCGATCCTGGCGCGTCCGGCGAGCCACAGCTTGCGGTGGCGCGGGGCGGAGAGCAGCGCCGCGCCCAGCTCGGTATCGGCCTGGCGGAAGGCGACGGCCTTGAGGCTGCGCCCGTCCGGGCCCGAGACGATCAGCCGGACATGCCCGCCCGATCCGACCACATCGGCCTTGATCACCGTCACCGGCCCGGCGACGACACGCGGGGCGGGCCAGCCCATGCCATAGGGGCCGCCGACTTCCATCGCATTGACCAGGTCGGGGCAGACGCCGCCCGGCGCCACCACCGCGTCGAGCAGCAGCGCGCGCTCGCCCATCGCCTGCGTCACCCGCTCGGCGAGCCGCTCCTCGAGGAATTCCACGAACGCATCGAGCTTGTCCGCCTCGATCGTCACGCCACAGGCCATGGCATGGCCGCCGCCGGCCGCGAGCAGCCCGGCATCCTTGGCCGCGAGCACCGCGGCGCCCAGGTCGACGCCCGGGATCGAGCGGCCCGATCCCTTGCCCACGCCGTCCTCGTCCAGCGCGATCACGATCGCCGGCCGGCCGAGCTTCTCCTTCAGCCGCCCGGCGACGATGCCGATCACTCCCGGATGCCAGCCCTTGCTCGCCACCACGATCACCGAGTGGTTGGCCTTGAGCAGGCTGATCTCCTCCGCCTCGGCCTGCACGCCCGCCTCGATCGCGCGGCGCTCCTCGTTGAGCAGGTTGAGCTCCTCGGCGATGGTCCGCGCCTCTTCAGGGTCGCGGGTGGTGAGCAGCCGCACGCCCAAGTCCGACCGGCCGACCCGTCCGCCGGCATTGATCCGCGGCCCGAGCGCGAAGCCGAGATCGGTGCAGGTCGGTGCGCGGGTTAGGCGGGAGGCCTCGATCAGCGCGTTGAGCCCGATGTTGCGGCGCTGCGCCATCACCTTGAGGCCCTGGGCGACAAAGGCGCGGTTGAGCCCGCGCAGCGCCGCGACGTCCGCTACGGTGCCCAGCGCGACGATGTCGAGCAGGTCGAGCAGCTTGGGCTCGGCCCGGCCGGCGAACCAGCCGCGAGCGCGCAGCGTGCGGACCAGCGCCGCCCCAAGCAGCCAGGCCACCCCGACCGCTGCCAGATGGCCATGCGCGGCGCCCTCGTCCTCGTCGAGCCGGTTGGGGTTCACCAGCGCGAGCGCCACGGGCAGCTCGGTGGTGCATTTATGGTGATCGACCACGATCACCTCGGCGCCGGCGTCGCGGGCCATCTCCAGCGCTTCGAAGGCCTGGGCGCCGCAATCGACCGTGACGATCAGGCTCGCGCCTTCGCCCTTGAGCCGCACCAGCGCCTCGCCCGAGGGGCCATAGCCTTCCATCAGCCGGTCGGGGATATAGGGGCGGGCCTCGAGGCCCAGATCCCTCAGAAGTAATATGAGGAGTGCCGCGGAAGTAGCGCCGTCGACGTCGTAATCGCCGAAGATCGCCACCTGCTCGCGCTTCTCGACGGCGTCGGCGAGCCGCTCGGCGGCCTTGTCCATGTCACGGAAGATCGAGGGGTCGGGCATGAAGGCGCGGATGCTCGGCGCCTTGTGCATGTCGAGCTCCTCGCGCGCCACGCCACGGGCGAGGAGCAGCTGGGTGACCAGGTCATCAGGCACCAGCCCGCCGCGTGAATCGCTGGCGAGCCCGCGCCAATGCCAAGGCTGGCCGGTGATCGAACGCTGGATATTGAGTACGACGGACATCGGAACAGCTATGGAACAGGGCAGGGGGTCTGTCCATCGCCACCCCGCGCGCTATCCTGCTATTCCGCCGGCTGCTGGGTCACCTGCTGGAGGCGCCGGGCATAGGCCTGGGCGAACTGGTCGTGGATCCGGGCGATGCCGGGATCGGTGGCGGCGCGCGCCTTCTCCGCGCTCAGGCGTTGTCGGCGTTCGAGATATTCGCGGTCGTTCTGCGGGGGCATTTGAAAGCTCCGGCTTCAAGCGGCAGCTCTCCCGTTGCTGTCATTCGGCACCGTGCTCGTTCCGGGGGGCGCCAATGCATTGTCTATACGCCCATCTGCCGGACCCCGCATGCATCTGGATCAAGATGCAAACGCTTCGTCGCATTTACCGCACCGCCCGCGTCCAACCGATTTTCCGCTTGCGAACCACCCGGGCTGGCGCTCGCCGGATTACATGCCTACATCGCGCCCCTTATGGCTCGTCCACGTCCCTCTCCCGAGAAAGTGAAGACCGTCGCTGAGAACCGGCGCGCGCGTTTCGATTATTTCATCGAGCACGTCTATGAGGCCGGTATCGCTTTGACCGGCACCGAGGTGAAGTCGCTGCGCTTCGGCGAGGGCTCGATCACCGAAGCCTATGCCGAGGTGGGCGATAGCGGCGTCTGGCTGGTCAACTCGAACATCCCCGAGTTCAGCCATGGCAACCGCTTCAACCACGAGCCCAAGCGTCCCCGTAAATTGCTCCTTCATGAGCGTGAGATAAACAAGCTCCATGGCGCGGTGGCGCGCGAGGGCATGACCCTGGTGCCGCTGTCCATCTATTTCAACGGACGGGGCCGCGCGAAGGTCGAGCTCGCGCTGGCAAAGGGCAAGAAGACGCATGACAAGCGCGAGTCGATCAAGGAACGGGATTGGAAGCGCGAGCAGGGACGCCTGCTCCGCGGCGGCCGTGACTGATACCGCGTCCCCGGCCGACAAGTCGCGCTTCCGTCGCTGGCTCGACAAGGCGACGCCCAGCCGCGAATCGGTGGAGACCAATCGCTGGCTGCGCCCGGTGGCGAACCGGGTGATGCATTCGTCGCTCTGGCGCTTCACCCGCCGATCGGTACCCCGCGGCGTGGCGCTGGGCGTGGTGACCGGCGTGCTGGTCCCGATGGGCCAGATCCCCGCCTCGGCCATTCTCGCGCTGCCCTTGCGCGCCAATATCCCGGCCGCCGCGGCGACCACCTTCATCACCAATCCCTTCACCACGCCGCCGCTCTGGGTGGCGGCCTATTGGCTCGGCAGCTGGATGATCGGCCCGGGCGAAGTGGTGGCCAAGGCGCAGGTGATCGAGCAGAGCTGGAGCGACTGGCTGGTCCACCAGGCCGGGCCGGCGACGCTCACCGGGCTCGTCACCATCACCGGTGCGCTGGCGCTGATCGGCTATTTCGGCACCGCGCTGGCGTGGCGGCTGTGGATCGCCCGCAAGTGGAAGCGGCGCCAGGCGGCGAGGGCTGCGGTCTGACCGCGAACGTTCGCTTCCGTTAGGAGGCGGAGGCTCCGTCTCTCAGTTCCCCGGCGAAGGCCGGGGCCCAGTATCGGCGCAGCCGGTTGGGGTGGTCAGTCCTCTCGAACGACATTGCAACTGGACCCCGGCCTTCGCCGGGGAACAGGGGAGGCAAGATGCACTCCGCCTCCACTGTGCAACCAACCAGAAACATAATTGGTCACTCGAGCGTAACAATGTTGCGCCGAGTCGATTGACGGAGCGTATCGACGGCGTAAGACAGCGCGCACCAACTCGTTCGGGGGTCTCCTCAATGCGCCTGTCGCTCCTCACCACCACCTTCCTCGCTGCGCCCGTCCTGCTCGCCGGCTGCGCGCACAACCAGCCGCTGCCGACCGCCCCGGTCGAGGCCGCGCCCGTCACCGAGGCGGAAGCCGCACCGCCGCAGCCGGAGAAGCCCAAGCCGGTCTATGGCAGCTATGGCTTCGACACCGCCGGCATGGACACCGCGGTGAAGGCGGGCGACGATTTCTACAACTACGCCAACGGCGCCTGGGCGAAGAACACCCCGATCCCGGCCGACAAGTCGAACTATGGCTCGTTCAACATCCTGGACGACAACGCCAAGAAGCAGACGCACGAGATCCTCGACGCCGCCAAGGGCGACCCGAACTCGAAGATCGGCACCGCCTATGCGACCTATCTGGACACCGCCGCGATCGACGCCAAGGGCCTGGCACCGGCCAAGCCCTGGATCGACCAGATCAAGGGCCTGAAGGCCAAGGCCGGCTACCCTGCGCTCGCCGCCGCCGCCCGCCGCAACGGCGTGGGCGTGCCCTTCGGCGCCTATGTCGGCCAGGACGACAAGGAGCCGGAAGTCTATGCGCTCAGCCTCGGCCAGGCCGGACTCGGCATGCCGGACCGCGACTATTATCTCTCGAAGGACGCCAAGTTCCTCGAGACCAAGGCCGCCTATGAGAAGCATCTCGCCGCGCAGCTGACCAATGCCGGCGAGCCCAATGCCGCCGCGCGCGCCAAGGCGATCGTCGCGTTCGAGACGAAGATCGCCGCGGTCCAGTGGACCCGGGTCGAGAGCCGCGATGCGAGCAAGACCTACAACAAGATGACCGTCGCCCAGCTGCAGAAGTCGGCGCCGGGCTTCGACTTCAAGGCCTTCTTCGCCGCCGGCAAGTCGCCGGTCGATACCGTGATCGTCGCCCAGCCGAGCGCGATCACCGGCATCGCCAGGCTGATCCAGCAGGCACCGCTCGACGTGCTCAAGGACCAGCTGCTGGTCCGCACGCTCGACGGCTTCGCCGATGTGTTGCCGAGCGCCTTCGACAAGGAGCAGTTCGCCTTCTACGGCACCACCCTCTCGGGCACGCCGGAGCAGGAGGAACGCTGGAAGCGCGCGGTGGACTTCACCACCGGCGCGCTCTCGGACGACGTCAGCCAGGTCTATGTCGCGAAGTATTTCCCGCCCGACACCAAGGCGGCGGCCGACAAGCTGGTGAAGAACGTCATCGCGGCGATGGACCGCCGTATCGACAAGCTCGAGTGGATGGCGCCCGAGACCAAGGTCAAGGCGCATGCCAAGCTTGCCGCCTTCACCCCGAAGATCGGCTATCCGGACCGCTGGCAGGACTATGGCTCGCTGACGATCACCGCCGGCGACGCGTTCGGCAACAGCGTCCGCGCCAACAACTGGGGCTATGACGACAATATCGCGAAGCTCGGCCAGCCGATCCGTCGCTGGGAGTGGGGGATGACCCCGATGACGATCAACGCCTATGCCAATTTCGGCATGGTCGAGATCGTCTTCCCGGCTGCGATCCTGCAGCCGCCCTTCTTCGATCCGAACGCCGATCCGGCGGTCAATTATGGCGGTATCGGCGCGGTGATCGGCCATGAGCTGAGCCATCATTTCGACGACCAGGGCGCCAAGTACGACAAGGAAGGCCGCCTGACCGACTGGTGGACCCCCGCCGACGTCGCCGCCTTCAAGGCGCGCACCGATGCGCTGGTCGCCCAGTACGACCAGTACGAACCGCTTCCCGGCATGAAGGTGAAGGGCGCGCTGACGCTCGGCGAGAACGTTGCCGACCTGGCCGGCCTGACCGTCGCCTATGACGCGTACAAGGCCTCGCTGAACGGCCAGGAAGCCCCGGTACTCGACGGCTTCACCGGCGACCAGCGCTTCTACCAGGGCTGGGCCCAGGTATGGCGCCGCAACTATCGCGAGGCGAACCTGCGCCAGCGCCTGCTGACCGACCCGCACTCGCCCTCGCAGCAGCGCGCTTGGGTCGTCCGCAACCTCGATCCCTGGTACGGGGCCTACAACCCCGATCCCGCGACCAAGCTGTTCCTGGCGCCGAACAAGCGCGTCCGGATCTGGTGAATCCTATCTCCCTCTCCCCTTGTGGGAGAGGGAAGGGGCCCGCGCCGAAGGCGTGGGAAGGGTGAGGGGGCTTAGCCGACCTCTCACCCATGTCCCCCTCATCCTTCCCACTCGCTACGCGAGCGGGCCCCTTCCTTCTCCCACAAGAGGAGCAGGACTTTTGAGCGCTTGACCCGCGCCCTCTGACCGAACATCGGTGGCGCATGGCCACGTTGCCCGCGCATAGCCCGATATCGCCGTCCCGCCGCTGGCTGCCCTTCGCGGCGGCGGTCCTCGCGGGCATCTTCGCGGGCGCGGTGATCCTGCTCACGCTGAACGACCGCGCCGTCGCGGTAGGCTTCGTCGCCGCGGGCGTGCTCGCCGCCGGCGCGCTCTGGGGCGCGCGCAAGCTCTTCCATGCCGATGCCGCCGCCGAGCAGCCGGTCGATTGGTCGGTCGCCCAGGCGCTCGCCGCCGCCAGCGACGATGCGCTCGCCGTCACCGACCGGGCCGGCCGCCTGGTCTGCGCCAACAGCCGCTTCGAGGCGCTGTTCGCCGGCTGGCCGACCCCGCCCAACCTCCCCATCAGCGACGCCGCCGTCGCCGCGCTCGGCACCGCCGCTCGCACCGCCTGGCGCGACGGCGAGGCGCGTGAGGACGGCATCCAGGTCTTCGGCGCTCCCGTCTCGGCCCGCGTCCAGCGCGTCGGCGAGGAATCGCTGGTCTGGCGCTTCATCGGCGTCCAGGCGCTCGACCTCGCCAGCCAGACCCAGGCGCTGATCGACGGCCATACCGGCGACCGGCTCGGTTCCTCCGGCATCATGGCCGCGATGGTCTCGCCCGAGGGTCGCGTCCGCGCCGCCAACCGCGTGTTCCGCCTGCGCGCGATGGGCAGCGGCGAGGCGGCGGTGGAGGGCAGGGACTTCGCCCGCTTCCTGATCACCGATTCGATGGGCCTGGTCCGCTTCGAGCGCGAGGGGCTGCAGGGTAACCCGCTCCGCGTGCTCCAGATCCCCTTCCTCGACGGGGAGGAGGCGCCGCTGCTCGTCGCCTTGCTCGACGAGGAGGTGGGTAACGCCCCCACGCCCGCGATCGGCGCGAGTGCCGGCGCGCATGTCCGCTCGCTGATCGCGCTGCTTCCGCTCGGCCTCGCCCTGGTCGACCGCGACGGCCGCTTCGTCAGCATGAACGACGCGTTCGTCCGCGCCACCCGGGTCAACGCCGCCGCCCCGCCGCTCTATCCGGGCGACCTGGTGGTGCGCGAGGACAAGGCCGCGCTCGCCGACGCCGTGCGACGCTTTGCCGGCGGTGCCCCGCAATCGGCCGAGATGACCGTCCGCATGTCCGATGCCCCCGACGAGCCCGTCTCGATCGGCATCGCCGGGGCGCGCGGCCTGGGCGATGCCGCGGTGCTGATCAGCCTCAAGGACTCCGGCGAGGAGTCCAGGCTCAAGCGCCAGGTCGCCCAGGCGACCAAGATGCAGGCGGTCGGCCAGCTTGCCGGCGGTGTCGCGCACGACTTCAACAACATCCTCACCGCGATCATCGGGCACTGCGACCTGATGCTGATGCGCCATTCACCCGGCGACAGCGACTATGACGACATCCAGCAGATCCGCGCCAACTCCAACCGCGCCGCCTCGCTGACCCGCCAGCTGCTCGCCTTCTCGCGCCAGCAGACCTTGCGCCCGCAGCTGCTCCAGCTGCCCGACGTGATCTCCGAAGTCTCCAACCTGCTCAAGCGCCTGCTCGGCGAGACGGTCCGGCTCGAGGTCAAGCATGGCCGCAACCTGGGCCCGGTCCGCGCCGATCCCGGCCAGCTCGAGCAGGTGGTGGTCAACCTCGCGGTCAACGCCCGTGACGCGATGCTGTCGAGGAACCCCAGCGGCGGCGGCACGCTGACGATCGAGACGATGGCGGTGCCCGCCTCGGAGGTCCGCCGCATGGACGACGACGTGCTGCCGGTCGGCGACTACACCGCGCTGCGCATCGCCGACAACGGCACCGGCATCCCGCCCGAGATCCTCGCCAAGATCTGGGAGCCCTTCTTCACCACCAAGGAAGTCGGCAAGGGCACCGGCCTCGGCCTGTCGACCGTCTACGGCATCATCAAGCAGTCGGGCGGGTTCATCTTCGCCGACAATGCGCCGGCGGGCGGCGCGGAGTTCACCATCTACCTGCCGGTCCATGCCGCGACAGAGGCGCCGGTGCCGGCCAAGCTGCCCGGCGTGAAGGAGAAGCCGGTCGATACCTGGGGCACCGGCACGATCCTGGTGGTCGAGGACGAGGACATGGTCCGCGCCATTGCCGAGCGCGCGCTCACCCGCCAGGGCTATACCGTGGTCACCGCCGACAATGGCGAGGCCGCGCTGGAGCTGATCGAGACGATCGAGCGTCCGGACCTGCTGATTTCCGACGTCGTCATGCCGGTGATGGACGGGCCGAGCATGGCGCGCAGGATTCGCGCCAAATATCCCGACCTGCCGATCCTGTTCATGTCGGGCTATGCCGAAGAGCAGCTGCGCAAGTCGATTGATCTGGAGCAAGTTTCCTTCCTGCCGAAACCTTTTTCGGTACAGCAACTTGCGGAAGCCGCGCGGGAAGTGCTCGCGCCGAAATAAACCCTTGGCGTCCCGCGGCTTTTTTGCGATGGAACCGCATATGCCGGGGCCTCAGAAAATACTGATCGTCGAAGACGAGCCGCTCATCGCGATGATGCTCGAGGACTTTCTCGACGCGCTCGACCGCGCCGTCGCCGGGACCGCGGACAGCGTCGCCACCGCGCTCGAGCTGGTCGAGGCCGGCGGGATCGACGCGGCGATCATGGACATCAACCTGCGCGGCGGCGAGACCAGCTGGCCGATCGCCGATGCGCTCACCGCGCGCGGCATCCCCTTCGTGCTCGCCACCGGCGGGGCAGGGGACATGGTCGCGGAGGCCTATCGCGATCGCCCGGTGCTCTCCAAGCCGTTCACGATGGACAGTGTCGAGAAGGTGCTCGACAGCCTCGTCGGCGCGGCCTGAACCCGGCCAGCCCTGCCTGCTCCCAAGCCTTCTGGGGGGCAGTCAGTTCTTGAACAACTGATCCACGCTCTTCCCCGAGGCAAGCGCCGCCGCAACCTTCCGCCGCGCCTCATGATAGACGAGCCCCGGCGTCGATTTCCCCGCGGCCCTGAGCGAAGCAGCCTGCGCGTCGGACAGGCTGCTCTCCTGCGCCACATGGTCGCAATAGCCCTCCACCTTCCAGGTCGCGAAGGCCCGCGCGGCCAGGCCGTAGCGCTGCTGGATCAGCAGGTGCGTCGTCTCGTGCGCGATCGTGCCGCTCAGCGTGCGCCGGTTGCCGATCGCGGCGCTGTTCTCCACCCCGTCCCCGGCGATCGAGGCGCGGTTGACCACGATGTTCGTCGAGAAGGGCCGCGTCACTGCGAAGGCGCCGTGCGAGGTCGGCAGCGAGAGCAGGTTCCACCGCCAGCCGCCATCGGTAAGATAGATCGCCCTCGGGCCCAGCGGCGCCACGATCGCGCTCGCGGCATTGCGCTTCGCCGCCCGGTCGAGGATCGCAGGCATCTCGGGCCCGATCGGTGACACCGAATAGACCGTGATCTCGCCGAATTGCGCGCGATGGGGAAAGGCGAGCACCGCAGGCACATAGACTATGGTGCCCAGCACCCCGGTTACGGCCAGCGCGCCGCCGCCCAGCCAGCGATTGAGCTTGCGAAGATCGGTCATGCAGTTCCTCCCGAAAGTGAAACTGCCCAAGTCGTCGTCCGCCCGCAAGTCGCCGGAAAGAAAGATGTTTCGCAGTTGTTTCCACTCATGTCACGACTTGATCGAAACCGCATGCTGGATCATTCTACGCCTCACAAAGAGGGGAAATCGAAATGCTTCTGTATCGTTCGCTGCTCGCGGGCGCCGCTCTCGCGCCGATGCTGTTCCTCACCGCTTGTGACGGCGGCGGTTCGAACGGCGGCGGTTCGCCCACGCCCACCCCGACCACCACGCCGACCCCGACCAACAGCGCGCCGGTGTTCAACTCGGCCACAGCGGTGAGCGTGGCGGAGAACACCACCACCTATTTCTACACCGCGACTTCCACCGACGCGGACGGCAACACGGTCACCTATTCGATCAACGGCGGCGCCGATGCGGCGCTGTTCCAGATCGACGCCACCGGCCATCTCTCCTTCCGCAGCGCGCCCGATTTCGAGGCGCCGCGCGATGCCGACCGCAACAACATCTACCAGGTGACGATCGCCGCGTCGGACGGCACCGCGAGTGCCACGCTGGCGCTCGCCGTCACCGTCACCGATTCAACGACTGGCAGCTACCATGTTCGTCAGCTCCATGTCGGCTTCAACAAGCCCACGAACCTGGTGCAGATGCCGGGCAGAGATGACGCGGTGTTCGTCACCCAGAAAAACGGCTATGTGAACGGGATGGGGATCAGCCAGCGCATCCTCGGAACGGGGCTGGCCGATGTTTCGTTGTTCCTCGATCTTCGCAGCGAGGTCTCGACCGATGCCGATGGAGGCCTGATCGGCATCACGGCGGACCCGCAGTTCGAGGGCAACGGCTATAT
Source organism: Sphingomonas sp. Sphisp66 (assembly GCF_047324325.1). Taxonomy (NCBI): domain Bacteria; kingdom Pseudomonadati; phylum Pseudomonadota; class Alphaproteobacteria; order Sphingomonadales; family Sphingomonadaceae; genus Sphingomonas; species Sphingomonas sp. Sphisp66. The sequence continues at coordinate 2,134,659 of NZ_CP168508.1, read as the reverse complement.
CTATGTCGCGCTGACCACCCCGGCCCACAATCTCGAGGTGCGCCGCTACCGGACGTACGCCGGGACGCGCGCGATCGGCGATCCCAGTTCCGCGGACGTGATCCTTTCGGTCCCGACGCCCGACAACAACTTCACTGGCGGCTGGATCGGTTTCGGCCCGGACGGCTATCTCTACGTCACCACCGGCAGTGGCCCCAATCCCGGCTCGAATCCGAACGACCTGTTCGGCAAGGTGTTGCGCATCGACGTGCGCAGCGACGCCTACCCCGCCGATCCGCTGCGCGACTATGCGATTCCCGCAGACAATCCCTTCGCAACCGCTGGCGGCCGCCCGGAGATTTGGGCGCTGGGCTTCCGCCAGCCGCGCCGCGCTGCCTTCGACAGCCTCAACGGTAACCTCTATGTCAGCGATTGGGGTGCACCGGTCGGCGGCTTCTTTGAACCTGAGATCAATATGATCCGGCCCCAGGACAAGGGGTTGGATTTCACCCCCTGGCGGGAGCGACTCGGCAGTTCGGCGCCCTTGCCGGCAGGGCAATTCTATCCGCTGTTCAGGCTGGGTTATGGCCTTTCGTCGCCGTCGCCGGCCGATCAGCTGACGCTGGCCACCGGCCCGGTTTATCGAGGCCCGATCGAATCGCTTCAAGGCAAGCTGTTCTACGGTTCCTACGTCCAGCGCCTGCTTGCGACCCGTAACGCCGCGCTGTTCGCGCAGAACACGGTTTCGCCGGAGGACGTTTATCCGCAGACGATTTTCCCGACTACCACACTGCCAGTCAACAATACCGACGCAGCGCCGATCGACCTGGTCTATGCCTTTGGCGAGGATGGCAAGCACAACCTCTATATTCTGCAGCCAAACGGCAAGGTTCTCATCGTCGAGCCCGATTGAGGTCAGTCTATCAGCCGGACCGGATCGCCCAGGCGGATGAGCCCCGGGCGCGCCGGTCCGGCATAGATGCCGTAGCAGCTGGCGAATTGCTGGGCGACCGTGCGCAGCACGCGCGGCTCCTTCGCGCCGGTATGCGGATCGATCGTCACGATCACGCAGCGCTTGATCGGATCGGCGCACTGCACCACCGCGCCGTCCTCGTCGCTGCCGAACGCCAGCCGCCGGCCTTGCCAGTCGCTGGCGGGCAGGTCGCTCTCCACGATCACGTTGATCCGGAACCTGTCGATATCGAGCACGCAGCCATGCGCCGCCTCCAGTGCGGCATGGCCGGCGCTGCTCTGGATCGACACCGGCATCGAATCATAGCAGCCCCGTGCCACCTGGATCAGCGCGGCGGGTTCCCCCGCGGCCGCTTCCAGATGCGCCTTGAGCATCGGATCGTGCAGCGAGAGCGTCGCGCCATCGGGGGTCTGGACGGCGATCGCGCTGGTCTTGGGCTTGCCCGGATCCTCGAAGCGCGCCTGGTGCAGCACCATCGCCGGCACCTCGCGCGCGGTCAGCCAGGGGAAGCGCGTGCCGTTCGCCGCGCGGACGAATGCATATTGCCGGTCGCCCTCGAGCCCCTGCCAGTCGAGCTCGGCCACGCCTAATTGCTCCCCGGCCATCGACTTCACCGGATAGCGATTGAGCGCGCTGACATGGCCGAGGATGCGAGTCATCGCGCGGCGCTAGCGGCGTCGGCAGAGGAGGGCAATCTCTCCCTCTCCCCTTCAGGGGAGAGGGCCGGGAGAGGGCCGGGGAGAGGAGCAGTGTCCCGATAAGAACCTCTGTTCCAGCCTCACCAAAAATGCAGCCCTCCGCCGAGGTGGAACGATTATGGAACAAATTTTTCGTTCCGCTCTTGTTCCATGAGAACAAACGCGATACATGGCGTTCCAACACAGGTTGATGCAGCGTGCTAAACCTTCTAGCGACGGGGACTTCCAATGGCAGCTTCGCTCAAGGTGATTGACGGCAACATGGCGATTTCTTCGGACAAGCAGAAGGCGCTCGACGCCGCACTCGCGCAGATCGACCGCGCATTCGGCAAGGGCTCGGCGATGAAGCTCGGCTCGAAGGAGACGATGCAGGTCGAGGCGATCTCGACCGGCTCGCTCGGGCTCGACATCGCGCTCGGCGTCGGCGGCCTGCCGCGCGGCCGCGTGATCGAAGTCTATGGTCCGGAAAGCTCGGGCAAGACCACGCTGGCGCTCCATGTGATCGCCGAGGCGCAGAAGACGGGCGGCGTCGCCGCCTTCGTCGACGCGGAGCACGCGCTCGATCCGGTCTATGCCAAGAAGCTCGGGGTCAACATCGACGAGCTGATCGTCTCGCAGCCCGATACCGGCGAACAGGCGCTCGAGATCGTCGACACGCTGGTCCGTTCGAATGCGATCGACGTGCTGGTGGTCGATTCGGTCGCCGCGCTGGTGCCGCGCGCCGAAATCGAAGGCGAGATGGGCGACAGCCATGTCGGTCTCCAGGCCCGTCTGATGTCGCAGTCGCTGCGCAAGCTCACCGGCTCGATCAGCCGCTCGCGCTGCATGGTGATCTTCATCAACCAGCTGCGCATGAAGATCGGCGTGATGTACGGCAATCCCGAGACCACGACGGGCGGCAACGCGCTGAAGTTCTACGCCTCGGTCCGCCTCGACATCCGCCGCACCGGCCAGATCAAGGACCGTGAGGACATCATCGGCAACACCACCCGTGTGAAGGTGGTGAAGAACAAGGTCGCCCCGCCGTTCAAGCAGGTCGAGTTCGACATCATGTATGGCGAGGGCATCTCGAAGATCGGCGAGATCCTCGATCTCGGCGTCAAGGCCGGGCTGGTCGAGAAGTCGGGCGCCTGGTTCAGCTATGACAGCGTCCGCATCGGTCAGGGCCGCGAGAATTCGAAGAACTTCCTGCGCGACAATAGCGAGCTGCGTGAACGTCTCGAAAAGGCGATCCGCGCGCGCACCGAAAAGGTCGCCGAAGGACTTATGGCGGGTCCCGACGCCGATGACGGCGACGACGATCTATAATGCATTATCAGGCCGCGCCCGCGTGCGACGCGTGTGGCAGCGGTCACGGGCTCAGCCCATCGGAAGACCCGGCGCGTTGCCCCGCGCCGGGTCTTTCCCGTTCCGCGGACTGTCGCGCGCGCGTTGGATGTCGTGAACTTAGTGAACTTCCGCCTTCGGCCGGGTTACGCGTTCTTCGCGCTGGAGCGCGCTTTGGCGTGTACTTCGTGTACTTTGCACCGTCGCCGGGCACGCTAAGGTAGCCCGATGAAGGCCGTTCTCGATCCCGATTGCGTGCTGGCCAATGGCCTCGCCGCGATCCGCAGCCAGTATCAGGTGCCCCGCGCCTTTCCGCAGCCGGTGCTCGAAGCCGCCGAAGCCGCCGCCCGGCGCAGGCCTTCCGAGCATGTCGACCGCACCGACATCCCCTTCGTCACCCTCGATCCTGCGAGCGCGACCGACCTCGACCAGGCGCTATGGGTGGAGGCGAGCGGCAGCGACCTGCTGCTGCGCTATGCCATCGCCGACGTCGCCTGGTTCGTCGAGGATGGCGACCCGGTCGATGCCGAAGCCTGGCATCGCGGTACGACGCTCTATCTGCCCGACGGCAAGGCCAGCCTCTATCCGCCGGTGCTGAGCGAAGGCGCCGCCAGCCTGCTTCCCGATGGCCCGCGCCCCGGCGTGATCTTCACGGTCCGCGTCGCCCCCGACGGCACGGTGAAGCTCGACGATGCCGAGCGGGCCTTGGTCCGCAGCCGCGCCAAGCTCGCCTATGAGACCGTCACCGACGCAGACCTGCCGCCCCCGTTCGCCGAACTTGCCCGCCGCATCGGGCTGGCCGAGGCCAGGCGTGGTGCCTCCCGGGTCGATCCGCCCGAGCAGGAAGTCGCGCGCCGCGCCGATGGCGGCTATGCGCTTGCCTTCCGCGCCCGCCATCCGTCCGAGGACCAGAACGCGGCCCTGTCGCTCGCGGCGAACCTTGCCACCGCCGAGGTGCTGCAGGCCCATCACACCGGCCTGTTCCGGGTAATGGCCGAGCCCGATGCCGCGGCAGTCCAGCGATTGCGCAATACGGCTCGCGCGCTCGGCATCGCCTGGCCCGTCGCGGAGCCGCTGGCGCGCTTCCGCGACGGGCTCGATGCCGCCGATCCGCAGCAAGCGGCCCTGATGCTCGCGATCCGCCGGGCCGGGCAGGGCGCCAGCTATGCGCCGTGGAGTGCCGATGCGGCACCGTGGCATGCCGCTGTTGCCGCACCCTATGTCCATGCCACCGCGCCGCTTCGCCGGCTTGCCGATCGCTATGTCATCCGGGCGACCCTCGCGATCATGACCGGCCAGCCGGTCCCGGACGCCGTAACCGAGGCTTTCCAGCGCCTGCCCAAGGTCATGGGCAGGGCTGACGCCATGGGCGGCCAGATCGACCGCGCCGTGATCGATCTGGCGGAGGCCGTGATGCTCGACGGCCGCGAGGGCGAGACCTTCGCGGCGGTGGTCACCGATGTCGACATGCGCGGCGCCCGGATGCAGCTCGCCGACCTGCCGGTGGTCACCCGGATCGATGCGCCGGGCGCGGCGCCGGGTACCGCGCTGCAGGTCAGGCTGGTCGATGCTGATCCCTCCAACCGCAGCGTGCGGTTCGAAGCTCTTGCAGGCGCCACGTGAAGCCGGCCGATCCCGAGGATGTCGCGGCGACCGCGGCGCAGGTCGAGACCTTCATCGCCCGCTTCACGCCGGAGATCGCCGGACGCGTTCGTGCGGCGCGCGCCGTGTTGCACGAACGGCTGCCCGGCGCGACCGAGCTGGTCTATGACAACTATAACGGCCTCGCGATCGCCTATGGTCCGGGCGACAGGACGTCCGAGGCGGTGTTCAGCCTGGCCGTCTATCCGCGCAACCTGCTGCTCTATTTCCTCCCCGGCGTCGGTCTGCCCGATCCCGAAGGCCTGCTCCAGGGCGAGGGGAAGGTGGGGCGCTATGTCTGCCTGAAGGATGTTGTGTTGCTGGACGAGCCCGCCGTCGTCGCGCTGATCGACGCGGCACTCGACCGAGCGAAACGCCCCTTGCCGCCCACAGGCGGACAGACCATCGTCAAGTCGATCTCGGCCCGGCAGCGCCCGCGCCGTCCAGCGGAGGCAGCATGACCGTCATCGTCCATCATCTCGAGAATTCCCGCTCGCAGCGCGTGCTCTGGCTGCTCGAGGAGCTGGGCCTGCCCTATGAGGTCCGGCGCTATGAGCGGAACAAGGCGACGATGCTCGCCCCGCCCGAACTGCGCCACATCCATCCGCTCGGCAAGTCGCCGGTCATCGAGCATGGCGGCCAGGCGATCGCGGAGACCGGGGCGATCGTCGAGTATCTGGTCGAGCTGGGCGACGGGAAGCTCGGCAAGCCCGGGCACCGCGAGGATGCGCTGCGCTGGCGGCACTTCCTCCATTATGCCGAGGGCTCGCTGATGCCGCCCCTGTTCACCAAGCTGGTGCTCAGCCGGGTGCCGCTGTTCGGCAAGCTCGCGCAGAAGAAGTTCCAGCCGATGATCGACGTCCATCTCGACTATGTCGAGGGCGAGCTGGCGGCGCGGCCATGGTTCGCAGGTGACGCCTTCACAGCAGCGGACGTGATGATGAGCTTCCCGCTCGAAGCCGCGGTGACCCGCGCCAATGCGACAGCGGGCCGCCCGCACATCGCCGCCTGGATCGAGAAGATCCATGCCCGCCCGGCCTATCGGGCCGCGCTCGCCGCCGGCGGGCCCTATGCTTATGCGTGATCCCGGAAGGCGAGGTCGTCGCAGGCCGGGCAGGGCGCGTCCTCGCTGGCGATGAGGCCCTGGCAGCGCGGGCAGAGGCTGCGGTTGCGGGGCTGGAGCGCATGGTCGACGGTGACGCGCTGGTCGAACACGAAGCACTCGCCCTGCCAGCGGCTCTGCTCGGGTGGGACCTGCTCGAGATAGGCGAGGATGCCGCCCTTGAGGTGGTAGACCTCGTCGATCCCCTCGGCCTTGAGGAAGGCGGTCGACTTCTCGCAGCGGATGCCGCCGGTGCAGAACATCGCGACGCGCGGCATCGGCCCGTCCTTTTCCCGTTCCTCGCGGAAGCGGCGGAACCAGTCGGGGAACTCGCGGAAGCTGCGCGTCTCCGGATCGATCGCGCCGTTGAAGGTGCCGAGCGCGACTTCATAGGCGTTGCGCGTGTCGATCACGATCGTGCCCGGCGCGTCGATCAGCGCGTTCCAGTCCTGGGGCGCGACATAGTGGCCGACGCCTTCCAGCGGATCGATGTCCGGCTCACCCATCGTCACGATCTCACGCTTCAGCCGGACCTTCATCCGGTCGAACGGCATCGCCGCCGCGGCCGAGTATTTCACGTCGAGCTCGGCGCAGCCGGGCAGGGCGCGGACATGGTCGAGCAGCCGCGCGATCGCCTCGGCGCTGCCGGCGACGGTGCCGTTTAGCCCTTCGTTCGCGAGCAGCAGCGTGCCCTTGATGCCCAGCGCCTCGCACAAAGCGAGGAGCGGGGCCTTCAGGCTCTCGACATCGGGAAAGCGGGTGAACTGATAGAGCGCGGCGACGCGGACGGGCAGGTCCGCGCCGGGCGCCGCTGCGGGATCAGGACTGGCCATAATCCTCGAAGCTGTCGGTCTTGGTGGTGGCGCCGCTCATCGGCAGGACCGCCGGCTCGGGCTCGCTCGGTGCGTCGAGCTTGCCTTCCCAGCGGGCGACCACGACGCTGGCCACCGCATTGCCGATCACGTTCGTCGCGGTGCGGCCCATGTCGAGGAAATGATCGACGGCGAGGATCAGCAGCACGCCGGCCTCGGGGATGTTGAAGTGGCTGAGCGTGCCGGTGATCACGACGAGACTGGCGCGCGGCACGCCGGCGATGCCCTTGCTGGTGACCATCAGGATCAGCAGCATCTGGATCATCGTCATCCAGTCGAGATGGATGCCGTATGCCTGGGCGATGAAGATCGACGCGAACGTCATGTACATCATCGAGCCGTCGAGGTTGAACGAATAGCCGAGCGGCAGCACGAAGCTGGCGATGCGCGGCGGCACGCCGAACCGGTCGAGCGCGTCGAGGGTGCGCGGATAGGCGGCTTCCGAAGAGGCGGTCGAGAAGCCGAGCAGGATCGGATCGCGCAGGTAGCGCAGCAGCGTGCCGGTGCGTGGGCCGACGATCAGGAAGCAGGCGCCGAGCAGCACCGCCCAGAGTGCGAAGAGGCCGAGATAGAAACTGCCCATGAAGAAGGCGAGGTCGCCGACCACGCCGATGCCCTTGGTCGCCAGCGCCTTGGCCACCGCGCAGAACACCGCGACGGGTGCGAACAGCATGACATAGCCGGTGACGGTGAGCATCACCTGGACCAGCGCCTCGAGCCCCTTGACCAGCGGCTCGCCCTTCTCGCCGATCGCGGCGAGGCCGACGCCGAAGAACAGCGAGAAGATCACGAGCTGGAGGATGTCGTTGGTCGCCATCGCATCGATGCCGCTGGTCGGCACGATGTGGATGAAGAACTTGGCGAGGTCGAAGCTCGAGCGATCGACGCCGCTCGACGCGGTCGCGGCCGGGATGGTCAGGTTGAGGCCGACGCCGGGCTGCAGCAGGTTGACGAAGATCAGACCGAGGGTGAGCGAGACGAGGCTGGCGCAGACGAACCAGAAGAACGCCTTGAGGCCCACCCGGCCGATCGCACCGCCGCCGCCCATGTGCGCGATGCCGACCACCAGCGTGGAGACGACCAGCGGGGCGATGATCATCTTGATCAGGTGGAGGAACATCTGGGTCGGGATGTCGAGCCCATATGCCCAGTTCTCGATCGCCTTTGCCCCTTCCGGCGAGCCGGACAGCGAGATGTTGAGCACATAGCCCAATATGCCGCCGAGCAGCAGTGCTGCCAGAATGAACCAGGTAAGTCGCTTGCCCAAAACAGGGTCCCCCTAAAATCCTTTGGCGCAGGCAAAGGGGATTGCGGGCCGCGGGTCAAGCCCTGCGCGGCCAGCCGATGTGCGCTGCCCTATGCACAGCGGGTATTGCGGGGACGCTGGAAGCGGCCCTATCGCTTGCGTCACGACTTCCCGGAGATGACGATGCGCCTCGACCGCCGTACCCTTGTCCGCGCCGCCGCCGCGATGCCGCTGCTCGCCCTGCCAGGCGTGCTGCGCGCCGCCGAGCCGGACCTTTCGGCGCTGCAGGACATTACCAAGGGCGCCGTGCCGATCGACAATGCCGAGCGCGCCGACCGGCTCGCGCGGGCGCAGAAGCTGATGCGGGCCAATGGTATCGGCGCGGTGCTGATCGAGGGCGGATCGTCGCTGATCTACTTCACCGGCCTGCGCTGGGGCCGCAGCGAGCGGCTGACCGCCGTGGTGCTGCCGGCCGAGGGCGAGCCTTGCATCGTCACGCCTTTCTTCGAGGAAGCGCGCACCCGCGAGGGGCTGGCGATCCCGGCCGAAGTGCGGGTGTGGAACGAGGACGAGGACCCGCTCAAGACCGTCGCCGGCTTCCTCAAGGACCGCAAGCTCGCCCATCTGCCGGTCGGCATCGAGGAGACGGTGCGCTATTTCGCGGTCGACGGCCTGCAGAAGGTCGGGCTCAAGGTGGTCTCGGCCAATCCGGTCGTCCGCGGCTGCCGGATGATCAAGACGGCGCCCGAGATCGCGCTGATGCAGCTCGCCACCGACGTGACCATCGCCGCCTATCGCTGGGTCTGTCCGCGCGTCGAAAAGGGGATGAGCCAGCGCGACGTCTCTGCGCTGATGGACGCCGCGACGAAGAAGCTGGGCGGCAGCCCGGAGTTCAGCATGGTGCTGGTCGGCGAGGGTGCGGCCTATCCGCACGGGACCAAGGTGCCTTCGCCGGTCGCCGATGGGCGGATCGTGCTGATGGACTGCGGTTGCACCGTGCAGGGCTATCAGTCCGACGTGTCGCGCACCTGGGTCCACGGCACCGCCACGGCCGAGCAGCGCAAGGTGTGGGACCAGGTGGCGCAGGGCCAGCAGACCGCCTTCGCCGCGGCGAAGCTTGGCGCGACCGCGGGCAGCGTCGACGATGCGGTGCGCCGCTACTATGCCTCGCTGGGCTGGGGGCCGGACTACAAGCTGCCGGGCCTGTCGCATCGCACCGGACACGGCATCGGGCTGGACGGGCACGAGCCGGTCAATTTGGTGCGCGGCGAGACGACCAAGCTGGCGCCAGGCATGTGCTTCTCGAACGAGCCGGGCATCTACATCCCTGGCAGCTTCGGCGTGCGGCTGGAGGACTGTTTCCACATGACCGAAAACGGGCCGAAATGGTTCAGCCAGCCGCCCAGGTCGATCGACGCGCCGATGGGGTGATCCTACCGGGCCGGTGATCGAGTGCGCGTCAAAGTACACGAAGTACACGCCCAAAGCGGGTTTTCGCGGCGCGAAGATCGCGAAGGCGGTGCACAGCGAGGACTGCACCAAGGCCGCGGCGCAACATTGTTGCGCCGACGGAATCCTATATTTCCAACCTGTCCAAGAGCGGCCGGGAGCGATCCCGGCGGCCTGAGGGAAACAGGCGAAATCCTATTTTGCAACCGGCCTGTGCCGGGGCGGGCTCAGCTGCCGTCGGCGCGCAGGGTGAGGACCTCGACGCCGGTGGCGGTGACCGCCACGGTATGCTCGAACTGCGCGGAGAGCTTGCCGTCGCGGGTGACGACGGTCCAGCCGTCATTCTCGGTCTCGACCATGCGGCTGCCCTGGTTGACCATCGGCTCGATCGTGAAGGTCATGCCCTCGCGCAGCTTCACGCCGGTGCCCGGCCTGCCGAAATTGAGCACCGAGGGTTCCTCGTGCATCTCGCGGCCGATGCCGTGCCCGCAATATTCGCGGACCACGGTGTAGCCATGCTTCTTGGCATGGCGTTCGATCGCGAAGCCGATATCGCCGAGATGCGCGCCGGGGCGGACCTGGCGGATGCCCTGCCACATCGCCTCCTGCGCCACCTTCGCCAGCCGGCGCGCCGCCGGGGCGACATTGCCGACCAGATAGGTCTTGCTCGAATCGGCGATGAAGCCGTTCTTTTCCAGCGTGATGTCGAGATTGATGATGTCGCCGTCACGGATGATCGTGTCCGGATCGGGCACGCCGTGACACACCACGTCGTTGATCGAGCAGTTCAGGACGTATTTGAACCCGTACTGGCCTTTGCTCGCCGGACGGGCGGCGAGATCGATAGTGATGAAGCGCTCGACCAGGTCGTTGACCTGCATCGTCGACATGCCGGCAAGGTCCTGGCCGTCGAGCATCTCGAAGACCGATGCCAGCAGCTTGCCGGAGATCCGCATCAGTTCCAGTTCGTCGGGCGTCTTGACCATGTCAGGCGGCCGCGGCTTCCGGGAGCGGTGGCTGGGCAAGCTCCAGCTGCATCCGGACGATCTGCGTGAAGGAGAGGGCGGGATTGGCCTCGGCGAGCATGCCGATCTTCATCCAGAATTCGGCCTGGGCATTGATCGAGCGGCACATCACCGTGCTGGCGCGGCGAATCTCCTCGTGCAGCGCGTCGTCGATCTTCACAATGCCCATGATGTTCCTCGGCGGATATACGAATCGTATATGTTTCGTATATCGCTTTCGCCGGAGATCGCAAATAGACTGTCGGCCGGGTTTGCCGGAAATTGGGGGAATGATGCGGGTTCTGGCGATGGCGATCTTCTTCCTGACTGCCATTGGCGTGATGGGCGTGCTGAGCGAGCATTTCCGGGGCGATACCGGGCTGGTGCTGCGGCTCGCGGTGGATGTGCTGCTCTGCTTCGTCGCGGTGCTGGTGCATGAGCTGGGGCATGCTGCGGCGGCGCACCGGCTGGGCGCGGATATCCGTTCGATCGTGGTGCTGCCTTTCGCGTTCAACACGAAACGGCGCGAACTGCGGCTGAAATGGCGGGCCGGAACGGGCGACCTGGGCGGCTATGTATCGTACACGCTCGATCGGATCGATGCGCGCCGTAAGCATATGATGATCGCCGCGGCGGGGCCGATCGCGAATCTCCTGCTCGCGTTATTGGCCGGCACCGGCGCGGCGCTGGCTGGCAGCCAGACGCTGGGTGGCGCATTGCTCGGCGCGCTCGCCTTCCTTTCGGCCGGCATGGGAATCGCCAATCTCGTGCCGTTCAAGGGCAGCGACGGGCACCATATCCTCCAGGGCTTTCGCGCCGGGGCCCGCAATAGATCGGTGAGATAGGCGGGCTTTCACCCTGATCGAAGTGTTTCGCTTGAGCGAAAGCCTGTCCGCAACTAAGTCGGCGGCTTATGACTTCGACCAACGATATCCGCCGTTCGTTCCTCGACTATTTCGAGAGCCAGGGCCATGCCCGCGTTCCCAGCGCTCCGCTGGTGCCGCACAATGACCCGACCCTGATGTTCGTGAACGCCGGCATGGTGCCGTTCAAGAACGTGTTCACGGGGCTGGAGAGCCGGCCCTATTCGACGGCGACCAGCTCGCAGAAGTGCGTCCGCGCGGGCGGCAAGCACAACGACCTGGACAATGTCGGCTATACCGCGCGTCACCACACCTTCTTCGAGATGCTCGGCAACTTCTCGTTCGGCGACTATTTCAAGGAGCAGGCGATCACCCATGCCTGGACGCTGCTCACCAAGGTGTGGGGCATCCCGGCGAACAAGCTGACCGCGACCGTCTATCATACCGACGACCAGGCGTTCGAGCTGTGGAAGAAGATCGCCGGGCTCCCCGAGGAGCGGATCATCCGCATCCCGACCAAGGACAATTTCTGGGCGATGGGCTCGGACGGTCCGTGCGGGCCGTGCTCGGAAATCTTCTACGATCACGGCGACCATATCTGGGGCGGCCCGCCGGGATCGCCGGAAGAGGATGGCGACCGCTTCGTCGAGATCTGGAACCTCGTCTTCATGCAGTTCCTGCAGGAGAATGATGAGATCATCGGTGACCTGCCGCGGCCCTCGATCGACACCGGCATGGGCCTGGAGCGCGTCGCCGCGGTGCTGCAGGGCGTGCACGACAATTACGATACCGACACGTTCAAGGCGCTGATCGCCGAATCGGGTGCGCTGACCGGCGCATCGACCACCGGCGAGAACCAGGCGAGCCACCGCGTGATCGCCGATCACCTGCGCTCGGCCGGCTTCCTGGTGGCGGACGGCGTGCTGCCGGCGAACGAGGGCCGCGGCTATGTGCTCCGCCGCATCATGCGCCGTGCGATGCGCCACGCCCATCTGCTCGGCGCCAAGGATCCGCTGATGCACCGCATGGTGCCGTCGCTGGTCGCCGAGATGGGCGCTGCGTTCCCCGAACTGGTCCGCGCCCAGCCGCTGATCGAGGCAACGTTGCTGCAGGAGGAGACGCGCTTCCGCCAGACGCTGGCCAACGGCTTGCGCTTGCTCGACGAGGCGACCACCGGCATGGCGGCGGGCGACACGCTGCCGGGCGAGACCGCTTTCAAGCTCTACGACACGTTCGGCTTCCCCTATGACCTGACCGAGGACGCGCTGCGCGCCCAGGAGATCAGCGTCGATCGTGCCGGCTTCGACACTGCGATGGCCGCGCAGAAGGCTGCCGCGCGCGCCGCCTGGAAGGGCTCGGGCGAGAAGGCTTCGGAAGAGCTGTGGTACGACCTGGCCGACGAGCTGGGCGGCACCGAGTTCACCGGCTATGCCGGCACCCAGGGCGAAGGCCAGGTGCTGGCGATCGTCAAGGACGGCGCCAAGGTCGACAAGGCGGTGGCCGGCGACAGCGTGACGATCTTGACCAACCAGACGCCCTTCTACGCCGAGAGCGGCGGCCAGATGGGCGATGTCGGCGTGATCGCGAACGACAAGCTGAGCGCGGCGGTGACCGACACCTCCAAGCCGCTCGGGCGCCTGCATGCGCACCATGCCAAGATCGAGACCGGCGAAGTCGCCGTGGGCGATGCGGTGCAGCTCACCGTCGATGTGAACCACCGCGACCGCGTGCGCGCCAACCACTCGGCGACGCACCTGCTGCACGCCGCGCTGCGCAAGCGGCTGGGCGGGCATGTGACGCAGAAGGGCAGCCTCGTGGCGCCCGATCGCCTGCGCTTCGACTTCTCGCACCCCTCGGCGCTGTCGGCTGAGGATATCGCGGACATCGAGGCCGATGTGAACGCGCAGATTCGCCATAACGGCGCGGTCGAGACCCGGCTGATGACCCCGGACGACGCGATCGCCGCCGGCGCGATGGCGCTGTTCGGCGAAAAATATGGCGACGAGGTCCGCGTGCTCTCGATGGGGCTGGGCGAGGATGCGTCCTATTCGGTCGAGCTGTGCGGCGGCACCCACGTCAATGCGACGGGCGACATCGCGATCTTCAAGATCGTCTCCGAGAGCGCGGTTTCGAGCGGCGTGCGCCGTATCGAGGCGCTTACCGGTGAAGGTGCGCGGCTGTGGCTCAATGGCCGCGACGCGCAGCTGCGCGAGGCTGCGGCGGCGCTCAAGACGTCGCCCGACGATGTCGTGGCGCGCGTCGGTGCGCTGGTCGAGGAGCGGCGCAAGCTCGAGCGCGAGCTGGCCGAGGCCAAGAAGGCGCTGGCGCTGGGCGGCGGCGGTGCCGCCCAGGCGGCTGGTCCGGAGCAGGTCGCAGGGATCAACTTCATCGGCCAGGTGATCGACGGGCTCGAACCCAAGGAACTGCGCGGCGCGGTCGACGAGGCCAAGCAGCGGGTCGGCGCGGGCGTGGTCGCGCTGGTCGCTGTGAACGACGGCCGGGCCTCGGTCGCAGTCGGCGTGACCGACGGGATCGGCGCGAGCGCGGTCGACCTGGTCAAGGTCGCGGTGGCGGTGCTGGGCGGGCAGGGCGGCGGTGGCCGTCCCGACATGGCCCAGGGCGGCGGCCCGGACGGCGACAAGGGCGCGGAGGCGCTCGACGCGGTCAAGGCCGCGCTGGCGGAAGCGCTCGCGGCGGCTTGACTCTAATTCCTCCCCCAGCTTGCTGGGGGAGGGGACCATCCGAGGGATGGTGGAGGGGCCGCGCCGACGGCGTGCCCTTCGCTCGATAGCGCGGACTGCCCCTCCACCACCGGCTTCGCCGGCGGTCCCCCTCCCCGAGACGAGCTCGGGGAGGAATTAGGTGGACTACATCCCCGGTGCCCAGCCTTCCTCGGGCGAGACCCAGAGCGCGCGCTGGTTCATGTCGGCGCGGACCTGGCCGTCGATGATCACGTCGGAGACCAGGCCGTCGCCATCGGGGCGGTCGCGGTAGCAGCGCTTCCGGCCGGCGAGCGGCTGGAGCGCGAGCATCAGGCGCTGGCGGACCGAGGTCTCCACCGCCGGGGCGAGCGCGGCGCCGTCCTTGGTGAGCTTGCCCGACGTGAAGTCGATCGGGCGCACGGTCGAGCAGACCGCGCCGTCCTCGATCTGGCCCGGGGTCTGATACTCGATCAGGATCGTCGGCTCGGTCGAGACCACACCGGTGATCACCGCGTCGAACCGGCCATCGGCATGCACGGTGTAGCGTACCATCGTCGCGCAGGTCCGGGCGCGGCTGTCCGGGTTGATGCAGCGGATCTTGCCGGCGCGGGCGGGATCGAGCAGGTCAGGGGCCGGCAGCGGCGCGGGCGCGGCGGTGGCGAGCAGGAGCAGGGTGGCGATCATCGGCATCAGTTCCCGAGCTTGTAGCCGTCCTTCTCGCCCACCCAGATGAATTTCTGGCTGAGATCGGCGCGGACGGCGCCGTCGATGGTGAGTTCGTTGGTCAGCAGGCCGCCCTCCGCCGGCTTGATCGTCGTGCAGGCGGCCTTGCCGTCGAGAGGGGAGATGGCGGCGACCATCTGGCTCTTCACCGCGGTGGCGGTCGCCTCGTCCGCCGGCGCGCCGTTGACGAGCACGGTGCCGCCCTGGAAATCGGCCAGGCTGATCGTCTCGCAGAGCTGGCCGTCCTTGATCGCGCCCTTGGTGCGCACCTCCATGGTGATCAGCGGGGTGGGGGCAAGGAACAGCTGGGTGGTCGATTCATAGCTCGCGCCGCTGATCTTGTAGCGGGTGGTGCCGAGGCAGGTCTTCTTCTCCGCATTGGGCACCACGCACTGGGTCTTGCCCTCGCGGGCCGGGGCGAGCGGATCGGCGGTCTGTCCCGCGGCGGCGAGGGCGAGAAGCAGCAGGCTGGTGATCATCGAGGCACTCCCGGAACAAGCTATGCGGCAAGAGATGCGCTGCCGCCGCGGGGCGGGCAAGCGCAATCGGCGTCAGGCGGGCGTATCGGTCTCCTCCGTGCCGCCCTTGCCCAGGCGCACGCGGCGGAAGCGGGGCTCGCGGTCCATGCCGGCGACGTCCTTGATCTTCTTGCGCATCTCGTCGCGCTTCTCGTGGATCGAGGCGATCACCGGGCCGACCGCCATGCCGAGATCGACCAGCACCACCTCGGAGAGCTGGAGCGAGCTCTCCAGCGCCTCGGGCACCGCCTCGGTCGCGCCGGCGCGGTAGAGCTCGGCGGCATGAGCGGTGTCGCGGGCGCGGGCGATGATCGGCAGGTTCGGCACCCAGCCGCGCACGCGGCGGGTGAGGCGGACGGTGAGGACGGGATCGTCCATCGTCAGCACCAGCGCCTTGGCGTGGCCGAGGTTGAGCTGGTCGACCAGTTCCGAGCGGGTGACGTCGCCGAACAGCACGTTGTAGCCGCCGCGCCGGGCGGTGTTGACGTTGTCGATGTCGGCATCGACGCCGATATAGGGCAGGTTGTGGCGTCGGAGCATGTCGGCGACGGTGCGGCCGACGCGGCCGAAGCCGATCACCACGGTGCCGGCCTGGACCTGCTCGAGCGCGGTATCGGGCACGTCCTCGCTCCGGCTGCGCTCGATCAGTTGGGCGATCAGGCGCCCGGCCTTGGCGAGCAGCGGCGTGGCGGTGAGGCCGATCGCGGTGACGGTGGTCCAGAAGCCGGCGGTGCTGGGCGAGATCAGGCCCGCCGCACCGGCGACGCCGAGCACGATCAGCGTGGTCTCGGACGGGCTGGCCATCAGCACGCCGGTCTCCGCCGCGGTGCCGGTGCGCGCGCCCGAGAGCTTGAGCAGGCCCATGGTCACGGCGGTCTTGACCAGCATGACCATCAGCGAGGCGCCGAGCAGGGGCGCCCAGTTCTCGAGCACGAAGCGCAGGTCCAGCCGCATGCCGACGGTGATCAGGAACACGCCGAGCGCAAGGCCCTTGAACGGCGCGGTGATCGCTTCGACTTCGCCATGATATTCGGTCTCGGCGATCAGCAGGCCGGCGATCAGCGCGCCGACGATCGGCGAGAGGCCGACGGCGCTGGTCGCCAGGCTGGCGACGATCACGACGAGCAGGCTGGCGGCGAGGAACAGCTCGGGGCTCTTGGTGCGCGCCGCCTGGGCGAACATGCGCGGGAGGAGGAGACGGCCGCCTAGGAACAGCACCGCGACGGTGACGATGCCCAGGCCGAGCGTGGAGAGCAGCTTCCAGGCGCCGGCGTCTCCGCCGACCGCGGGGGCGAAGGCGCCGAGCAGGAAGATGATCGGGACCAGCGCGAGATCCTCGAACAGCAGCATCGAGAAGGCGGCGCGGCCTACCGCGCTGGTGGTGCCGGCGATCGGGATGACGAGCGCGGTAGAGGAGAGCGAGAGCGCCAGGCCGAGCCCGATCGCGCCGCCGGTGCTGAGCCCGGTGAGATAGAGCATCGCGGCCAGGATCAGGCCAGCGCCGAGCAACTCCGCCGCGCCGACGCCGAAGACGAGCGTGCGCATCGCCCAGAGGCGCTTGAAAGACAGCTCCAGGCCGATCGAGAACAGCAGCAGAATGATGCCGAACTCGGCGAACGGCTCGATCGCATGCGCGTCCGAGATGGTCAGGTGGACGAGCCAGGGCTGCTGCTCGACCAGATCGCCCAAACCGCCGGGGCCGACGAGTGCGCCGACCAGGATGAACCCGATGACCGGGCTGATCCGGAAGCGGGCAAAGGCCGGGATGACGAGGCCGGCGGCGCCGAGGATGACGAGCGCGTCGCGCAGGCCGCTGTTCGCCAGGTTCATCGCCGGGCCTCAGCGTCGAAGGCCGGGAGGTTCATGTCGGAGATGGGAAGGGGGCGCGGCGCGCGCGGGATCATCGGGTGCGGGATCGAATTTATGGCCATCTCTCCCTAGGCAGCATGGCGGGGCGGACATTGCAAGGCCGAGGGAGAAATTCCCGTCGGGCTCCGGCAAGGGAAGGGGATGTTTGACAAGGTTCGAGTGGATTTGCTTGGGATCGTTGAGAATATCTGCGCAAATTATCTAAGTTAAGATGCTGTCATCCAAGTAAAAATAGTCGAATTCTTCTTTCATTTCGGTGCATTTGCCAGATTGAGCAGGGTGGTCTGATGCTATATCTTCGAAAAATAGAAGATATGCGGATCAATAGGCCGCGTCGGCGGTCGCCGGGTCGTTTCTTGAAGTCTGGATAGACAGAGGAATCGACATGGAAATTGAATCCGTTCTCGCCCGCCGCGTTGAACTGCGGAATATAAATCGCCTGCGCTTCGATGCGATCGATCGCGGCGACCTGGTGATCAAGCCCTTCCTGGCCCCGTGCCGCGTCAAGATCTTGCTGGTGGCCGATGGCGTGAATGGCGGTTTCGTCAACGTCACCTATGGGCGGCTCTATTTCAGCCTCTCGGCATTGTGCGAAGTCCTGGAGCACAGCCCGGACTGGTGGGTGCGCTACGACCTGACCAAGATGCATCGGCAGACAGATCCCCTTGGCGCGGCGGACAGGAACGACTTCCGCTTCACCGACAAGGATTTCAACATCAACGATTATGACCAGATCTGGTTCTTCGGCGCGCGGACCAACTTCAACGACAGTCAGCGCCTGTCCGACGCGGAACTGGCGATCATCGCGCGCTGGATGGACGAGAAGCAGGGCGGAGTCTTCGCGGTGGGCGACCATGCCGATTTCGGCGCGTCGCTGTGCGGCCGGATCCCGCGCGTCGCGACTATGCGCAAATGGGCGCCGGCGCAGAGCCCGCCGAGCCCCACCGGGGCGGACCGGCATGACACGCTGGTGCGCGGGCACGACAATTTCTACAATTTCAACGACGAATCCGACGACATTCCGATGAAGGTGCGCCTGCGCCGCTATCCTTTGTGGTCGACCTCGCCCTTTCAGCGCCGCTGGGCGCCGCATCCGGTGCTGTGCGGCAAGAAGGGGCCGATCGACATCCTGCCCGACCACCCGCATGAAGGCGAGGTGATCGAGCCGACCAACGGCGCCGCGACCTTCGGCTTCGGCAGCTATACCAACAAGCCCGAATATCCCGAGGTGAACGGCCATCGCGAGATGCCGCACATCATCGCCTGGGCGCGAGTGCAGGGCGACCATACCGAGGGGCGCAGCGGCCAGCCTGGCACCGATCGCAACAAGGGGCCGGCCAATGCCAAGGAGTTCGGTGCGGTGGGCGCCTATGACGGGCATCTGGGCAATGTCGGCCGGGTGGTGGTCGATTCGACCTGGCACCACTGGATGGACGTCAACCTGATCGGCCGGCCGCGCACCGGCGACCAGATTGATCCGGTGGACGATGACGACCCCAAGGCGTTCGGCTTCGAATATAGCGCGGACGGCAAGGCGGCCTATGCGCGGATCAAGGAGTATTTCCTGAACGTCGCCAAATGGCTCGCCGCGCCGGCCAAGCAGAATTGCATGTTCACCCGCGCGACCTGGGGCATCGTGGTCCGCTATCCGCTCGCCGAGCAGCTGAGCCCCAAGCTGCCGATCTGGGAGCTGGGCGGCTTCGCGCGCGATGCGATCGGGCGCCGGGCGTCGCTGTGCACGATGTACTCGTGGATCAAGCCGCATTTCCCCGAATGGCGCGAATTGCTGCCGATCGACATCAAGCGCGTGCCGGACCCGACCGAGGAACTGCTCGCGCCGAGCTGGGAGGCGTTCGAGGCCTATGTGCTGGGCGGCATCACCCGTAAGATGCTCGAACTGGCCTATGCCGCGGCGGCGAAGGAAGACGAGGTGGCGGACCGCCAGGTCGCCGATGCGATGGCCAAGGGGCTGAAGCTCGGCGCGGAGAGCTTCCACAAGGACCTGCAGAAATCGCAGGAGAAGACCGGGCGCCGCTATGCCGAGGCCGTGGCGCAGGGCGCGCGGGTGAAGGTGAGCGCGGCAACTTTCCTCGACGAGCACCGCTAGCCATATGGGCCGGCACCGGGGAAGGCCCCCGGTGCCGGCCCATATGTCGCGCGGCGATCAATCCAGGCGGGTGAGCAGCGCGGTGAACATCGGGCGGAGGCGGAGCAGTTCCTCGCGGTGGGTGGCCGAGAGCTGTTCGAGCAACTCGCACGCCCGGGGCGTCAGCCCGATCAGCGCCTGGCGCCGGTCGCTTTCCGAGATGGAGCGCGCGACCAGACCGAGCGCTTCGAGCCGCTCGATCAGCCCCGAGGCGCTGTGCGGCTTGATCACCAGCCGTTCGGCGACATGGCCGATCGTCACCTGTTCCGCGGGTGCGCCGCGGATCGCGAGCAGCGCCTGGTGCTGCTGGGCGGTCAGCCCCTGCTCCGCCGCGCGCCGCTCGCTGAACACCAGGAACATGCGGAGCGCGTGCCGGAAATCGGCGAGTGCGGCGTAATCGACGGGATCGGAAACTTCCCCGGCCATGATCTTCCTTCGTTGACTATATCGTATTGCGATATATTTGCGCGGCGTGGAGGAAGTGTTCCATGTCAAAACCCCCTATGCAAGCCGCGGCCCGGCTTGCCGATTACAGTGCCGACTGGCGGATGGCGATGCTGGCTGCGGCCGCGCTGGTGGTGGGCACCGGCGGCGCGCTGGGGGCCTGGCTTCTCGTCAAGCTGATCGCGATCGCGGCCAACCTGTTCTGGTTCGGCGAGCTCTCGACCGCTGCGCGCGAGATCACGGACAATCATCTGGGGCTCTGGGTGGCGGCGATCCCGGTGCTGGGCGCGCTGCTGAACGGCGTGATGGCGCGCTTCGGATCGGAGAAGATCCGCGGCCATGGCATCCCGGAGGCGATCGAGGCGATCCTCTATGGCGAGAGCAGGCTCTCGCTGAAGGTCGCGCTGCTCAAGCCGCTTTCCTCGGCGATCTCGATCGGTAGCGGCGGGCCGTTCGGCGCGGAGGGGCCGATCATCATGACCGGCGGCGCGATCGGATCGCTGTTCGCGCAATGCTTCCACCTGAGCGCGGCCGAGCGGAAGACGCTGCTCGTCGCAGGTGCAGCGGCGGGGATGACCGGGATCTTCGGCACGCCGCTGGCCGCGATCCTGCTGGCGATCGAAGTGCTGCTGTTCGAATGGAAGCCGCGCAGCTTCGTGCCGGTGGTGGTGGCGGTGCTGGTCTCCTTCGCCTGGCGGCCGCTGCTGTTCGGTGCCGGCCCGCTTTTCCCCTTCACCTTTGCTGGCATGGCCGACAGCGGCACGATGCTGGGGCTGGCGCTCGGCCTTGGGCTGCTCGTCGGGCTGGAGGCGGCGTTGCTCTCGCAGCTGCTCTACCGGGTCGAAGACCTGTTCCACCGCCTGCCGGTGCACTGGATGTGGTGGCCGGCGATCGGCGCGGTGGTGGTCGGCCTGGGCGGGCTGATCGATGCGCATGTGCTGGGCGCGGGCTATGGCAATATCCAGAACCTGCTGGATGGCGGGCTGGCGGTGCGCGCCGTGCTGGCGCTGCTGGTGGTCAAGGCGGTGGTCTGGCTGGTCGCGCTGGGATCGGGCACGTCGGGCGGCGTGCTCGCGCCGCTGCTGACGCTGGGCGGCGCGCTCGGCTATCTGGTCGGGCTGTGGCTGCCCGGGACGCCGGGGCTCTGGGCGATGATCGGCATGGCGGGGATCATGAGCGGCGCGATGCGGGCGCCGCTGACCGGCGCGCTGTTCGTGGCCGAGCTGACTGGGCATTTCGACATGCTGCCGCTGGCCGCAGCCGCCTCGACGGGTGCCTATGCGGTGAGCGTGCTGGTGATGCGCCGCTCGATCCTGACGGAGAAGATCGCACGGCGCGGGCGGCATATCCTGCAGGAATATACCGTGGATCCGCTCGACTTCCTCCAGGCGGGCGACGTGATGACGCGCGAGCCTACCACCTTGCCCGGGTGCATGCCGGTGGAAGGCGCGGTGGAGTTCTTCGCCGGGCAGGCGGCGCATCGCAGCTATCCGGTGGTGGATGGCGAGGAGCGGCTGCTCGGGCTGGTCTCGCGCAGCGATGCGCTGCGCTGGCAGACCGAGGGACGGGTGTGGGAGTCGACGCTGGCCGATATCCTGTCCGACGCGTCGCAGCCCTGCGCCTTTCCCGACACGCCGATCGGGGCGGTGGCGGACCTGATGGTGGAAACGGGCGTGGGGCGCATCCCGATCGTCGAGCGCGCCGGCAACCGGGTGGTGGGGATATTGTCGCGGCACGACCTGCTCAAGGCGCGGAGCCTGCGCCGGAAGGACGAGCTTGGGCGGGGCCGGGGGTTCGGCGGCCGATAACCGGGGATTCCGTAGCGGTATGCGCATTGGGCAAGCCTGATCGAATATAAACTATCGCTGGTCGCGGAACTGTCATCTTCCCGCAGCGCGATCGTCACCGACCGCGCTCAACGGACCCCGGAACAGGGCATGCTGCAGCTGCGAAGCCCTGTCGTGCGCGCCGCCCGGCGCGTGCCCAGGACATAAGGGGTCGACAATGCGCACCATACGCACGCTTGGGATGCTCGGCATCTCCGCGCTTTCCTTCACCATCGCCAATGCGGCGCACGCGCAGAGCGTGGCGGACGACACCGAGACCGAGATCGTCGTCTCCGGCCAGCGCGCCAGCCAGCAGCGCGCGATCGACGCCAAGCGTACCGCGATCGGCATCCTCGATGTCGCCGCCGCCGACGAAATGGGCCGGCTGCCGGATCGCAACGTCTCCGAGGTGGTGGAGCATCTCCCGGGCGTCGGCGTCACCTATGACCAGGGCGAGGGGCGCTATGTCGCGATCCGCGGCGTGCCGTCGAATCTCAACAACTATACGCTGAACGGCATGGAGATCGGCAATCCGGACGGCACCACCCGTTCGCTGCCGCTCGACATCGTCTCGGGCCAGCTGCTCAACCGCGTCGAAGTCTCCAAGGTCAAGACCGCGGACATGGACGGGCAGGGCATCGGCGGCACGATCAACCTGGTCTCGCAGACCGCGTTCGACTTCCGGGAGGCCTTCGCCTTCTCGGCGAGCGCCAAGGCGGGCTATCAGGAGCTGAACAAGAAGGTGCCGGTGCAGGGCGACGCCAGCCTTGCGGCGCGCTTCGGGGCCGACGAGCAGTTCGGCCTGGTGCTGGGCGTCAGCTATTCCTATCGCGACTTCAACAGCGAGGGCTTCTATCCCGACAACTGGAAGCCCGACGCGCGGTTCGCGCGCGGCGGTACGCCCGACAATATCAAATACACCGAATATTCGCTGGCTCGCCGCCGCCTGGGCGGCACCGGCTCGTTCGACTGGCATCCCAGCGACCGCCAGACCTTCTATGTCCGCGGCTTCTATTCGAAGTTCACCGAGGACGAGGTCCGTCCGCGCTACCGGCTGGATTTCACCACCACGGCCTTCACGGTGAACCCCGATGGCCTGACCGGCTTCACCAACGGCGTGGCGAGCAGCGCCACCGGCACACCGGGTTCGGGCCCGGAGCGGCGCGAGGATTTGCGCCTCGACTACAAGGCCAAGTGGCTCGCCAGCGGCATGGTCGGCGGCACGACCGAGTTCGACGGCTTCAAGCTCGCCTATGAGGGCGGCTACAGCCGCAACCAGACGCTCGACCAGTTCCCGATCTGGCAGTTCCGCTGCAACCCGGGCCGGGTCACCTTCGACTTCAGCGAACCGCTGTACGTGGCGAAGCCGGACACCGAGTGCACCGCGAACCAGATGCAGTTCCGCCAGTATCAATATTCGCACCAGCTCAACGACGAGACGATCTGGCAGGGCAAGGTCGATGGCACGATCGATGTGAGCGACATCGGCTTCGTCAAGTTCGGCGCAAAGTATCGCAACACCGACCGCAGCTTCGACCAGGACACGCCGACCTGGGTGCGCGCCTCGGCGACGGCGAACCGCTGGACGCTGGGCCAGTATAATCTCGGCGGCGCGGCGGTGTGCGTCTATCCGGACAATACCGGCCGCTGCTTCAGCAATGGCCCGACCTTCGACATCCCGGCGCTGCAGGCCTTCACCGCCCAGCATCTCGGCGACGCGCTGATGCCGCTCGACGCGGCGACGACGCTTGCCAACAACAGCCTGTCCGACTTCCGGCTGAAGGAGAAGGTGTGGGCCGGCTATGTGATGGCCAACCTGACCTTCGGCGCGGTCACCGTGACGCCGGGCCTGCGCTACGAGCACACCAGCCTGGACGATCGCGGCAACGCGCTGCGCGGCGGATCGGCGATCGTGCCCGTGGCGACGACGAACAGCTATGACGATTTCCTGCCTTCGCTGGTCGTCAAGATCGCACCGTCGGACCGGGTGATCGTCCGCCTGGCCTATTCGCGCAGCCTGGGCCGGCCGGAATATTCGAGCCTCAACCCCGGCGGCTCGATCAGCGCGCTCGGCACCGACAACAGCGCCTCGTTCGGCAATCCCGACCTGAAGCCCTATCGCGCCGACAATCTCGACGCGATGGCCGAATGGTATTTCGCGCCGGGCGGCCTGTTCAGCGTCGGTGCCTTCGCCAAGTTCATCAAGAACCCGATCTTCAGCCAGGCCACCGTGCTGACCAATGCGACGATCCTGGGCGTCACCTATCCCACGATCAGCGTGAGCCAGCCGTTCAACGCCGACAAGGGCGACATCATCGGCATCGAGGCGCAGTACCAGCAGCAGTTCACCTTCCTGCCCGGGCTGCTCTCCGGCTTCGGCATCCAGCTGACCGGCACGCTGACCGACTCGAACCTGAAACTGCCGAACGGGCGCACCTCGACCTTCCCGAGCCAGTCGCGCTACCTCTATGGCGCCGAGATCTTCTACCAGCGCGGGCCGGTGGAAGCCTCGGTCGCCTATCACAATACCGGCCATGCGCTGATCGCGGTCGGTGATCCTGCATATAACGACCAGTATAATGACGATCTGCGCCGCTTGGACGCCAAGGCGAGCGTCGCGATCCTCAAGGGCGTGCGCATCTTCGCCGAGGCGCAGAACCTGACCGACGAGCCGACCCGCCAATATCAGGCCGGCAACCCCAACTGGATCATCCAGAACGAGCGCTATGGGCGGACGTTCTACATGGGCGTGTCGGCGAAGTTCTGATGCTGGTCGCCTCGATCCTGCTCCTGGCCGCCGCACCCGGCGGCCAGGATGCATCGCCGCCGCTTCGCGAAGCTCCCACGCTCGCCCCGGCCGAAGTCACCGCGCGCTGGCCCGCCGAGGAAGCCAAGCAGGGTGTTGTCGCCGATGCCCGGCATTTCTACGCGATCAGCAACAACCTGATCGGCAAGTATGACAAGAAGACCGGCAAGCGCATTGCCCGCTGGGAGGGCGACAAACGGCTCTACCCGCACATGAACTCCTGCGTCATCGACGGCACGATGCTGGTGTGCGCCGCGTCCAACTACCCCGCAGTGCCGATGGCGAGCGCAGTGGAGTTCTTCGACACGCGGACGATGCAGCATGTGAAGAGCGTCGCGCTGGCGCCGTTCCCGGGCTCGCTCACCTGGATCGAGAGCAAGGGCGATCACTGGTGGGCGATGTTCGCCAACTATCCTGCCGATCATGGCGGCGAGGGCGGGCGCGACCATCGCTGGACGGTGCTGATGGAGCTGGATGCGCAGTTCCAGCCGCTCCGTTCCTGGCATTTCCCGCCGGAGCTGCTCGCGCGGTTCGCGCCGATGAGCAGCTCGGGCGGCTCCTGGGGCAAGGACGGGCTGCTCTACGTCACCGGGCATGACCGGCCGGAGCTCTATGCGGTCAAGCTGCCTGAGGCGGGCACCTTGCTCGAATGGGTGGCGACGGTGCCGATCCCGACCAACGGCCAGGCAGTGACCTGGGACCCGGTGCAGCCGCGCACGCTCTGGTCGATCGAGCGCAAGGCCCGTCAGGTGGTGGCGAGCCGGATACCGTCGGTGCGCTAAGCCCGCCGCTTCGACGGACAAAAGAAAGGCGATATTGTAGTTCGCGTACCCAGCGTGTTATGCTGCCTAAGTGGCAGACGATTCTTCGGATAGCGATCCCATCGCGGCGCTGTTGGTGGCTGGCCTTGCGACGCAAACCTATACTCCCCCCGTTCCCACCGACGAGAGGCAATTCGACGGCATCACGCCGGAGGATTACCATACCTATCTAGAGCCAAGCGCCACCCTACAAGCGATGCCATTCGGCTTGGCAAATTATGAGCAACTTTGGCGCGAGCTGCGGAACGACCGCTACAAGGCCGCGGCTGATGAGGTGGTTTGGGCCTACAAGGGCAAGACCGGTCGCGACAGATTTGCGGTGCTGGACCACTGGATATGGACCATCTTCAAACCTGAGATTGGCTCCGATTTCTGGCAGACCGGTTACTTCGACACCCACATACCCGTCGAGGGCGCTTACAGCGTTTCATCTTCCGGATGGATTCGGGTTTTCGGTACTCGTTTTCTAATCCAGGGCGCGACCGCCGTTCCTAAGATTGCAGGGCCTGACGCTACCGAATCGCGGCCTACTGTGTCGCGAGCGGAGCTAGCGAGCTGGCACGAGGTATTTCGCCAAGTGCATCCCGATGCGCCAGAAGCGCTCGCGCTGCGCTCGGCTACGGCGATGTTTCCCGACAAGCGAGTTCCTCGCGAGTATGTCCGCGAATTGCGCGGCCCTCAAAAGCGGGGAAGACCGGCAACTCGCCACGATTAGCCGCGAATTATCGGCGATTTTGCCGCGATATTAGACGGCGGTTTTTGGGCCGCGGAAAATGCCTCCATCAACACGGGAGGCACGACATGCACACCCTCAGGAGAGATAGCACCTACCGCGTGATGCCTGCGCTCGCGGTGGGGATGAAACGCAGAGACCGCCACAACTCTGGACGGGGAGCGGCAGCGGTCTCAAGTGGGCACATCGCCTTTTCGTGCGCAGGGGGCGGGCTGGAGCCGGGTGACGGATTCCTACCTGTACGCCTTCGGGTCCGATCCCCGACGCCTCCACCGCATAGCATCAACTACCGATCAATGGAATCCTTGCGCTTGGGCTCGGGCGTGACGGTCGTGGATGGTGGTGTCAGCCCGTACTTTTCGTACAGCTCCTTCTTTGAGAGCGGCTTCGACTGCTTCGCTTCAAGGGCCTGAACACGGTTCTCAAGATCGGACACGCGAGGATCGCTGCAAGCAGATGCCATCAGCAAAGCGAGAACGATAGCCAAGCGCATCAGATCTACTCCTTGTCAGTCTTTACCTTGCGAACCAGTCTATCAAACGCCGCGTCGGCCTCGGTGGGGTTTAGTTCGCCAGCATCGATGAGCCTTTGAGCGTTTCGCTTGAAACGCTCGCTCTGCTCCTCCGGTGTCTCGCTGTGCTGTTTCTTGGGCATGGCGCTTAGGCTCCTGCGTTAGTCCTCGCGTAGGTGAGGCGCTTTCCGACCACGCCGGTAAGCAGAATGTCGGCGCGTTCTGTGTCGCCGATGCCGTGCGCAACGCGGTTGTTATAGCGGAACTCGAACTCAGCGAGGTAGCGGTGAAGGTGTTGCTCGCCACAGTGCTGGTAAACGCCCTTCATGCCGCGCTTGAAGATGCTGAAATAGCCCTCGACGGTGTTGCTGTGGATCGTGCGGTCCTCAAGGTTCACGTACTGGCCCTTGCCGTGGCTGGTGGTACCGTGCGCTGCGAAGTGATCCCTGAGGAAGCGATAGCCGCTATGTTCGTCGGTCATAATGCGAGCTTCGCGCGCGACGTTCTCAAGCACGATCGGCATAAGGGTCGCAGCGTTGACGTTATCAACGACCATTGTGCGCGCGGTCCCGCTATCGCGGTCCAGCAGCGCCAGAACCTTCATCTTGTGGTGGAATGCGCGCTTCTTTTCCACGCCCTTCAACTGGCCGATGAAGGTTTCATCAACCTCCACGGTGCCGCCGCCAGTGCCGAACATACCGCCATCGCTCGAACGCATCGCTTCGCGGATGCGCTGCGACATGAACCAAGCGGTCTTGAGGGTAACGCCCAAAATCCGATGAAGCTGGTTGCTCGAAATGCCCTTCTTGCTGCCAGCGATCAGATACATCGCCTGAAGCCAGACGTTCATCGGAATGTGGCTGCTCTCGAAGATGGTGCCGACCTTCACGGTGAAAGGCTTGCGGCACTGGTAGCACTTGTAGGCACCAATGCGGGTGCTCTTGCCCTGCATCTTGCTGATGCGCTCGACGCCGCCGCAGTGAGGGCACACCGGGCCGTTGGGCCAGATGCGCGCCTCAACGTAGGCGTAGGCGGCCTCTTCGTTATGGAAGTGCGGTGCGGAAAGGTTGCTGCTCATGACATGAATCCTGCGCTTTTGCGTGGGTGCGTCAAGTATAATAACGCCAAAAGAAAAGGGGGAGCGTCGCCGCTCCCCCTTCGCATTTCCGGCGGTGCCGAAGGCTTACGCCCAGGCGGCCATCTTGGCTTCGAGGTTCTCGCGGATCGCCTCGAAGAACTGCTCGGTGGTCATCCAGGGCTGGTCCGGACCAATCAGGATCGCGAGGTCCTTGGTCATCTTGCCGCTCTCGACGGTCTCGATGCAGACGGCCTCGAGCGTCTCGGCGAAGCGAGTGACGTCCGGGGTGTTGTCGAACTTGCCGCGGAACGACAGGCCCTGGGTCCAGGCGAAGATCGACGCGATCGGATTGGTCGAGGTCGCCTTGCCCTGCTGGTGCATGCGGTAGTGACGGGTGACGGTGCCGTGGGCGGCTTCCGCCTCGATCGTCTTGCCGTCCGGCGACATCAGGACCGAGGTCATCAGGCCGAGCGAGCCGAAGCCCTGGGCGACGGTGTCCGACTGGACGTCGCCGTCATAGTTCTTGCAGGCCCAGACGAACTTGCCCGACCACTTGAGCGCCGAGGCGACCATGTCGTCGATCAGGCGGTGCTCGTAGACGATGCCGGCGGCCTTGAACTTGTCGGCGAACTCGGCGTCGAAGGTCTCCTGGAAGAGGTCCTTGAAGCGGCCGTCATAGGCCTTGAGGATCGTGTTCTTGGTCGACAGGTAGAGCGGCCAGCCGCGGTCGAGCGCGTAGTTCATGCTCGCCTTGGCGAAGTCGCGGATCGACTCGTCGAGGTTGTACATGCCCATGGCAACGCCGGCGCTCGGGAAGTCGAACACTTCATATTCGAGCTCGTCGCCATTGGTGCCGACCCACTTCATCGTGAGCTTGCCGGCGCCGGGGACCTTGAAATCGGTCGCGCGGTACTGGTCACCGAAGGCGTGACGGCCGACGACGATCGGGTCGGTCCAGCCCGGGACGAGACGGGGAACGTTCTTGATCACGATAGGCTCGCGGAAGACGACGCCGCCCAGGATGTTGCGGATCGTGCCGTTCGGCGACTTCCACATCTTCTTGAGGTTGAATTCCTCGACGCGGGCCTCGTCCGGAGTGATCGTGGCGCACTTCACGCCGACGCCGTACTGCTGGATCGCCTTGGCGGAATCGATCGTGACCTGGTCGTCGGTCGCGTCGCGATTCTCGACCGAGAGGTCGTAATACTTCAGGTCGATGTCGAGGTACGGCTTGATCAGGCGCTCACGGATCCACTGCCAGATGATCCGCGTCATTTCGTCGCCGTCGATCTCCACGACGGGCGTTGCAACCTTGATCTTCGCCATTGCTCGCTGTTCCTTTTAAAGGGTTTGGGCGAGCGTCTAGGAGGATGGGGCGGGGGGATCAAGCCCGCCCCCCTGCAACCGGTATCAGTCGTTCCAGGCCCACCAGAGCTGCGCCGGCGGGATGTTGATCCACTCCATCGCGTGATCGATGTGCGACCAGTGCGGGGTGAGGAAGTTCTTCACGCGCGGGTTGTACTGGTAGACCAGGAAGGCGCCGCCCTTTCGGATGACCTCGCGGGTCGCCTTGGCGATCGCGTCGCCTACGCCCGGCGGAAGCGTCGAAAAGGGCAGTCCCGATGCGATGTAATCCGCATGTTCGAATCCATGATCGGCGACGATCTGCTTCACGTCCGCCGCCGAGCCCTGGATCGCGATCAGGCGCGGATCGGGGATGCTCTGCTTCAGGTAGCGGATGAAATCGGGGTTGGTGTCGATCACGATCAGCTTCGCGTCGGGGGCGAGTCGATCGAGGATCGGACGGGTGAAGGTGCCGACGCCGGGGCCGTATTCGACGAACAGCTTGGTGTTCTCCCAGTCGACCGGGGCGAGCATCTTGTTGATCACGAAGCGGGAGGAGGGCGCCACCGCGCCGACCATCACCGGTCGCTTGAGAAATCCCCGGAAGAACATGCCCCAGGGCGACGGCGCGCCGGCGGGGCGGCGGTTACGCGTACGGGCCTTCGCGGCGGTGGAAGCGGGCATGGGCGACCTTATTACAATTTGGGGACAGTCGCGGCATTTGGGCAATTCGAACGAACATGCAAGCGGCGTGGTTGCATTTCACCGCATCCGGGTGGTTCAGTTGTGGGCAAGTTAGGGTGCGTCATCCTTCTTCGCATAGGAGGGAGGACGCATGATCCTGACGATGATGGCGCTGTTGCTGGCGGTGCAGCAGCAGCAGCAGCGGGAGCCCGATATCGCGCGGGCGGAGATGCTTAGCACGGCGGACAGATTCGAACCGATCACCGACGCGGAGCTGATCGCGGTGGTCAAGGCGCCGTTCGATCCGATGAGCGACGTGCGCACATGGAAGCTTGCGGTGGGGCTGCACCGCGGTGTGCCGGTGGTCGCCACCTACACCTGCTCGGACCTGTGCCCGGACCATACCAAGCGAATCATCCGCTATAATTTGACCGCCGGCGCGGCGTGCGACCGGGTGGGCGGAGTCTCCAAGGACATCATCGTGCCGATCAGGATCGGCGCGGGACCGCGACGCTACTGCCTGCCGGCGGTGACGGCCCCGTTCCAGAACTAGGAGGGATAGAGCGGGCTGCACACGCGTTGTGTTGACCGCGACACGCAGCTAGAGCCTACCGATGGCATCTATCGACAAGCCCCCGCTCGGCACCCCCACGGTGAAATGGCGTTTCCCCGACATTCACCCCGAGGGCCGCAAATATGTGGCGATCGCCGCCGCGATCGCGCTGCTCAGCCTTTTCGTGTTCGATTTCATCACCTGGCCCCTGGTGTTCCTCACCTTCGGCGTCGCGGCCTTCTTCCGCGATCCGATCCGGGTGACGCCGCAGGGCGAGGGGATGCTGATCGCGCCCGCCGACGGGCTGGTCACGATGATCCAGCGCGTCGAGCTGCCGCCCGAGCTGCGGGGCCCGCAGGCGCTGGGCGAGGCGCCGATGGTGCGCGTGTCGATCTTCATGAGCGTGTTCGACGTGCACGTGAACCGCACGCCGATCACCGGCACGATCCGCCACGTCATCTATATCTCCGGCCGCTTCCTCAACGCCGATCTCGACAAGGCGAGCGAGGAGAATGAGCGCCAGCACTTCATCGTCGAGGACAAGAACGGGCTGCGCATCGGCTTTACCCAGATCGCCGGCCTGGTCGCGCGGCGTATCGTCAGCTTCACCAAGCCGGGCGACATGGTCGTGGCCGGCCAGCGCGTCGGCCTGATCCGCTTCGGCAGCCGCGTCGACGTGTTCCTGCCCGAGGATTACGCCGCCCAGGTCACGCTCGGCCAGCGCACGATCGCGGGCGAGACGGTCATCGCCAAGAAGGGGGCCGCGGCCGTCAGCGGCATCTCGCAGTGAGCGACCGACGCGGCGACACGCGGCTGCCGCGCACGCTGCGGCCGCGCCGCATGCGAAGGATGCGGCGGGTGCGGGGCATCCCGCTGCGGGCGATCGCGCCCAATGCCGTGACCGCGCTGGCGCTGTGTTCGGGATTGACCGCGATACGGTTTGCCATCGACGGAAAATGGGAACTGGCGGTTCTCATGGTGCTGATCGCGGGTTTGCTCGACGGTATCGACGGCAAGATCGCCCGGATGATGCGCGGCGAGAGCCGGTTCGGTGCCGAGCTGGACAGCCTGTCCGACGCGATCTCGTTCGGCGTCGCGCCGGCGCTGATTCTCTATCTCTGGTCGCTGCAGGCGATCGGCCGGTTCGGCTGGATGATCGCGCTGGTCCATGCCCTGTTCTGCGCGCTGCGCCTGGCGCGGTTCAACGCGCAGATCGACGCGGAGGAGCAGCCGCACAAGTCGGCGGGCTTCCTCACCGGCGTACCCGCCCCGGCGGCAGCGGTGCTGGCCTTGCTGCCGCTCTATCTCTGGCTGTTCACCGACGAGCCGCATCTGCGCTCGCCGGCGGTGGTGGCGCCCTGGACGGCGTTCATCGCGGTGCTGATGATCTCTAGCGTCGCGACCTTCGCGCCGCATGTCCGCCTGAAGCAGCGCATCCGCTTCGAGGCGATCGCCGTACTGGTGGTGCTGGTCGCGGCGCTGGTGGCCGCACCCTGGCCGACGCTGGCGGTGATCGCGATCCTGTACCTGGTCTCTATCCCGTTCAGCGTGCGAAGCTACCGCAAGGTCAGGCAGCTGCGCGCAGCGGGAACGGTGCGGGGCGGCGCGCCGGAGTAGCGTAGCGAACCGTAACACGGGTCGCGACCAGCTCGGGCAGCGGCTGGACGAGGTTGCGGCCGGTCAGCTCACGCATGCGGGGAAGTGCGGCGGCGATCGACGTGAAGATCGTCCAGCCCGCGATGGCAGAGGCGGCGGCGAACAGCAGAACGGTAAGCAATGCAGTCATCACTTGGCTCCCAAAACGCGCCAAAGCTGGCGAGAACCTTGCGATTCCAACCTATTGGCGCCCGCTGACGTTCCCTGTCCGCGTTGTGAGCCCTTTATGTTCCGCTAACGTTCCTGTGTCAAGCGTGTGTTCTCAGCTTGTTCCGGGTGGGTGGACCGTCGCTTGTCAGCGCACCCCGCATGCCCCTAGCATCCCGGCCAAAATGGGAGGGGTGGATTCCATGCGACTGAAGATTCTGGCGGCGATCACGGGTGTTGCGATGCTCTACACCGATGTCGCCGCGGCGCAGGCGATCAACCTGCAGAGCTGCCCGGCAACCAAGCTGGAGGCGAGCACGCTGATCTCGAAGCTCAAGCAGAATGGCGAGGCGCCGGGCGGGACGCTTTCCTTCGATGCCGGCAACCTGCGCTTCCAGGGCGACCCGGTGCAGGGCCTGTACACCAACCGGGACACCGGCTGGCTCCATATCCGCCTGCCGCGCGCGCCTTCCGCCTATGCGGCGGCGGTGCGGGCGGCGCATGCGGCCGATGCGGCGCGCATCAATTGCGACGAGCCCGACAAGGGCTGCTATATCCGCATGAACGACAAGCGGGCCTGGGGTCTCTACAGCGTCGACTTCTCCACCTTCGAGGGGCGTTTCGTGAAGGAAGGCGAGCCGGACGGGCGCTACTTGATCTGCTTCTACTGACGCCGCCTGGTTGAAAGCGGGGGCTGGGAAGACGCGGCCACGCACCCTTGCACTTCGCGGCGCCTTCGCGTAAGGGCGCCGCCTCAACCCCGCATGGGAAGCATCATAACCCGGTGCCGAACGCCGTTCGGTCACTCGCTTCCCAGAGGAACAACCGGAAGGAGTTATCCCTATGGCGGCACCTGTCGTCACCCTGCAGCAGCTGCTCGAATCGGGCGCGCACTTCGGTCACCAGACCCACCGCTGGAACCCGAAGATGAAGCCCTACATCTTCGGCGAGCGCAACGGCGTTCACATCATCGACCTCTCGCAGACCGTGCCGCTCTTCGCGCGCGCTCTCGAGTTCGTGAACTCGACCGTCGCCGCCGGCGGCAAGGTCCTGTTCGTCGGCACCAAGCGCCAGGCGCAGGAGCCGATCGCCGAGGCAGCCCGCCGCGCGAACCAGCACTTCGTCAACCACCGCTGGCTGGGCGGCATGCTCACCAACTGGAAGACCATCTCGCAGTCGATCAAGCGCCTCAAGACGCTCGAAGAGCAGCTCTCGGGCGACACGCACGGCCTGACCAAGAAGGAAGTGCTGCAGCTCACCCGTGAGCGCGACAAGCTCGAGCTCTCGCTCGGCGGCATCCGCGACATGGGCGGCCTGCCCGACGTGATGTTCGTGATCGACGCGAACAAGGAAGAGCTGGCGATCAAGGAAGCCAACACCCTTGGCATCCCCGTCGTCGCGATCCTCGACTCGAACGTCAGCCCGGACGGCATCGCCTTCCCGGTTCCGGCGAACGACGACGCCTCGCGCGCCATCCGCCTGTACTGCGAAGCGATCGCCATCGCGGCGACCCGCGGCAACCAGGACCGTCAGGCGAGCTTCGGCGTCGACCTGGGCGCCCAGGAAGTCGCTCCGGTCGAGCCGGCCCTGACCGAGGTTTCGGAGCAGGCCGTCGAGGGCGAGCGTCAGATCGACGCGTAAGTTGAAACTGGCTGTCTTCGAACTGACATAGGCGCGCACTAGGCGGCCGTCAGTTCGAAGGCGCCGATCCTTTCTCCCGTTCGTGCTGCGTTTGTCGAAGCACCGTCTTCCTTCCGGCGCCCGGCAAGAGAGAACGGACCTTCGACAAGCGCAGGGCGAACGGGTTTTACATAGATGGCCGGGCTACGCCCCGGCTGCCAGCTAGAGGAATTGAACATGGCCGAGATCACCGCAGCAGCCGTGAAGGAACTCCGCGAGAAGAGCGGCGCCGGCATGATGGACTGCAAGAAGGCGCTGGCCGAGACCAATGGCGACATGGAAGCCGCAGTCGACTGGCTGCGCACCAAGGGCCTCGCCGCCGCTGCCAAGAAGTCGAGCCGCACCGCCGCTGAAGGCCTGGTCGGCCTCGAAGTCTCGGGCACCAAGGGCGTGGCCGTCGAAGTCAACTCGCAGACCGACTTCGTCGCCAAGAACGAGATCTTCCAGACCTTCGTTCGTGACGTGACCTCGGTCGCGCTCGAGCTGGGCGACGATCTCGAGACGATCAAGGCGGCTCCGCTGCCGGCCGGCACCGTCGAGGAAGTGCTGACCAACAACATCTCGACGATCGGCGAGAACCAGGTTCTCCGCCGCGCCAAGAAGGTCGAAGTCGCCAACGGCGCGGTGATCCCGTACGTCCACAACGCCGCGGCCCCGGGCCTGGGCAAGATCGGCGTGCTCGTCGCGCTCGAGTCGGACGCCGCTGCCGACGTGCTCGAGCCGCTCGGCAAGCAGATCGCGATGCACATCGCCGCTGCCTTCCCGCTGGCGCTGTCGGTCGAGGATCTCGATCCGGAGCTGGTCGAGCGCGAGGCCGCGATCCTGCGCGAGAAGAACGCCGACAAGATCGTCGGCAAGTCGGCCGAGGTTGCGGAGAAGATCCTCAACGGGCCGATCGAGAAGTTCAAGAAGGAGAACGCGCTCCTCACCCAGCTCTTCGTGATGGACGGCAAGACCCCGGTCGCCGACGTCATCGCCAAGGCTGGCAAGGACGCCGGTGCCTCGATCGTGCTGAAGGACTATGTCCGCTTCCAGCTCGGCGAAGGCATCGAGAAGGAAGAGAGCGACTTCGCCGCCGAAGTGGCTGCGACCGCTGGTCTCACCAAGTAAGGTCTTCCCGGACCTGAATGCGCGGGCGCTGTCACCCCAGGGTGGCAGCGCCCGTTTGCGTTTCCGGGCATCGCCCGGCTGCCGCCGGGGCATCGACCCTCTCGACAATGTTCGCTTGGTTTCCTACCAATCTAATACCACTATCGGCAGGAGCCTTGTTCATGCGCATGTCCCGTTCCCTTCACGTTGGTGTCGTCATGGGGCGGGGTGCCGTGCTGGCTCTGGCAATGGGGAGCGCGATGCCCGCGCTCGCGCAGGTCTCGACCGCGCCGGCGATCTTCCCGACGCCGGCGGCGATGCGGCTGACTGGACCGGACTTCGCGCTGGGTGAGACGGTAGTGCTCGTGCGGGCGAAGGGCGTGGATGCGGCGACCGAGAAGCTGGTCCGCGAGGTCCTAGTCACCGCCGGCGTGCGTGATATTCGGGTTGCGGCGGCGCTGCCGAAGCGGCTCGACGCGACCTATGTGGTGATCGGCGTGGGCGATGCGGCGCCCGTTCGCGATGCGCTGGCCCGGACGGGCGCGTCGGTGCCCGAGCAGGACGAGGGCTATGCGCTGGCCAGCCAGGCGAGCGACGGCGGTGCGCTGTTGGTGCTGGCGGGCAGGGACTGGGACGGCCTCTACCATGCCGCGCAGAGCTTCCGGCAGATCGTGGCGCGCGGGCGCGCGTCCTCGGTCACTGTCTCCGATTATCCGGCGATGCCGGTGCGCGGCACGATCGAGGGCTTCTATGGCAAGCCCTGGTCGATGGCCGAGCGGGAGGACCACATCGCGTTCCTCGCCCGGTTCAAGGCCAACACCTATATCTACAGCCCGAAGGACGATGTGTTCGCCCGCGACAAGTGGCGCGAGGCCTATCCCGCCGACACGCTGCAGGCGCTCGGCAAGGTGGTGGACGTCGCCAATCGCGAGCATGTCAATTTCGTCTATGCGATCTCGCCCGGGCCGACGATCTGCTACAGCGATCCGAAGGAGCTGGACGCGGTGCGCCGCAAGTTCGCCGCGCTGCGCGGGCTGGGCGTGCGCAGCTTCTATGTCGCGCTCGACGACATCGAATATACCAAGTGGAACTGCCCGGCCGACGAGGCCGAGTTCGGCAAGCCCGGCCAGAAGGCGGCGGCGGCGGCGCAGGCCAGCCTGCTCAACGCGGTCCAGGGCGACCTGGCTGCGGCCGGCCATGGCTCGCTGACCATGGTGCCGACCGAATATTACAACACCACCGAATCGCCCTACAAGGCGGAGCTGCGCAAGGCGCTGGATCCGCGTGTGGTGGTGCAATGGACCGGGACCGATACGGTGCCCGCCGCGATCTCGGTCGCCGATGCCAAGAGCGCGACCAAGGCGTTCGGCCGCAAGACCCTGCTCTGGGACAATTACCCGGTGAACGATTATGGCGAGACCGCCGGGCGGCTGCTGCTGGCGCCCTATGACCGACGCCAGGCCGGGCTTTCGACCGAGCTGGGCGGCATCGTCTCCAATCCGATGAACCAGGAAGTGGCGAGCCGCCCTGCGGTGGCCGGCGTGCTGGCCTTTTCGTGGAACGACCGCAATTACGATGCCCAGCGCACCTGGCGCGCGGCGGCGTTCTATTTGGCCGGCGGCGATGCCGGGACGGCCGAGGCGCTGCTCACCTTCTTCGACACCCAGCATGTCGCGCCGACCTTCGGCCATCAGCCCTGGCAGCCCCAGGCCCCGAAGCTCAAGGCGCTGATCGACACCGCGCGCGACGCGCTGGCGGACAATGATCCGCATGCGATCGCCAGGTCGCTCGGCGCGCTCGGTGACGCTGCCGACGCCCTGACGGCAGCACCCGACCGGATCCGCGCCGGTGTGGTCATGCCGGGCTTCGTCCGCGAGGCCGGGCCGTGGCTCGACGCCGCCGAGCTCTGGGGCCGGGCGCTGCGCCTGACGGTGGACGGCCTGACCGCTGCCCGCGCCGGCCAGCCGGGTGCAATGCTCTCCTTCGCCGCTGCGGCTGAGCTGGCGAAGAAGGCCGCGGCGATTCGCTCGATCCCCGGCGCCACCCGCCCCGAGGGGCCGATAAAGGTTTCGGACGGTGTGCTGGACCGCTTCGTCAGCGATGCGCCGGGGCTGGTCTATCTGGCGCCTGCGGTTTCGCCGAAGGACTGAGGCCACCTTGTTCCCCGGCTTTCGCCGGGGAACTGGAAAGTACTCTGGCATCATCCACAGCTGTTACCGTTGTCACGGCAAGGCGCGCGGCAAATAGGCCGTGCGCCCGCTTGTCCCTTTGTGCGCGCTCCTCTAGGGTCCGCGCCGCTCCCAGTATCCGTAGTAACCAAAGGCTCCGATGACCGCTCCCCGATTCAAACGCATCCTCCTCAAACTCTCGGGCGAGGTCCTGATGGGGCAGGGGCAGTTCGGCATCGATCCGGACACCTGCGAGCGCGTGGCGCTCGAAGTGAAGGACGCCAAGGAAAGCGGCCTCGAGATCTGCATGGTCGTCGGCGGCGGCAACATCTTCCGCGGGCTGGCAGGCGCTGCGCAGGGCTTTGACCGCGCTTCGGCCGATTACATGGGCATGCTCGCGACGGTGATGAACGCGCTGGCGATGCAGAACGCGCTCGAGAAGATCGGCGTGGACACGCGCGTCCAGTCCGCGATCCCGATGGCTTCGGTGTGCGAGCCGTACATCCGCCGCCGTGCCGAGCGCCATATGGAGAAGGGCCGCGTCGTGCTGTTCGCGGCCGGCACCGGCCTGCCGTTCTTCACCACCGACACCACCGCGGCGCTGCGCGCGGCCGAGATGCAGTGCGACGCGCTGTTCAAGGGCACCTCGGTCGATGGCGTCTATGATGCCGACCCCAAGAAGGTGCCGAGCGCAAAGCGTTACGATACGCTGGATTACAACCGCGTCCTCGCAGACGATCTGAAGGTGATGGACGCCTCTGCCGTGGCCCTTTGCCGCGACAACAACATCCCGATCGTCGTGTTCAACATCCGCGACGCGGGCAACCTGACCCGCGTGCTGCGCGGCGAGGGCACCTCGACGATCGTCCAGAACGAAACCCAATTCGCATAAGAAGGAGCCGATAATGGCCGCTTACGACAAGGCCGACCTCGAGCGCCGCATGAACGGCGCGGTGGAGTCGCTGAAGCATGACCTGCAGGGCCTGCGCACGGGCCGGGCGAGCACCACGTTGCTCGATCCGGTGACCGTCGAGGTGTACGGTGCGCATATGCCGATCAGCCAGGTGGCGACGGTCGCGGCGCCCGAGCCGCGCCTGCTCTCGGTGACGGTGTGGGACAAGTCCAATGTCGGTCCCGTCGAGAAGGCGATCCGCTCGGCCGGCCTCGGCCTCAACCCGATCACCGACGGCCAGACGCTGCGCCTGCCGATCCCGGACCTGACCGAGGAGCGCCGCAAGGAGCTCGCCAAGCTCGCCAGCAAATATGCCGAGGCGGCCCGCATCGCCGCGCGCAACGTGCGCCGTGACGGCAATGACAGCCTGAAGACCGACGAGAAGAAGGGCGTCTTTTCGGAAGACGAGCGCAAGCGCCACGAGACCGAGGTGCAGAAGCTGACCGACAGCACGATCGCCGAGATCGATGCGGCGGCGGCGGCCAAGGAAAAGGAAATCCTCGGCAAGTGAACCCGGCCCACGCCCTGTCTGTTGCTTGCCGGAATGACGTCAGTGGCGCTTTCGATGGCCGCTAAGCCCGCTCCCGCGTCGGAAGGCGCCGCGCCCCCGCGCCATGTTGCCATCATCATGGACGGCAATGGCCGCTGGGCGAAAAAGCGCCTGCTGCCGCGCATCGCCGGGCACAAGCAGGGCGTCGAGGCGGTGCGGCGGATCAGCCGCGCCGCGCGCAAGCTCGGGATCGAGGTGCTGACGCTCTACGCCTTCTCCTCGGAGAATTGGCGGCGGCCGGAAGAGGAGGTGCGGGACCTGATGGGCCTGCTCCGCCACTTCCTGGCGAGCGAGCTGGACGAGCTGGTCTCCGAGGGCGTGAAGCTGCGGATCATCGGCGCGTGGCGCAAGCTGTCGCCCGACCTGGTCGCGATGATCGACGGTGCGATCGCGCGCACCGCCAACAATCCCGGGCCGACTTTGGTGATCGCGCTCAACTATGGCGCCCAGGCCGAGCTGGCCGAGGCGGCGCGGATGCTGGCCGAGAAGGCGAAGGCGGGCGAGATCGATCCCGCTGCGATCGACGAGAAGGCGTTCGAGGCGGCGCTCGACACGGGCGACCTGCCGCCACTCGACCTGCTGATCCGCACCTCGGGCGAGCAGCGCCTGTCGAACTTCCTGCTGTGGCAGGCGGCCTATGCCGAATTCCTGTTCACCGACACGCTGTGGCCGGACTTCGACGAAAAGGCGCTTGCCGACGCGCTCGACCAATATGGCCGCCGCCAGCGCCGCTTCGGGGGCCTGTGAGCAAGACCGGTTCCGAGCTCGCCACCAGGCTGGGCGTCGCCTTCGTTTTGATCGGCCTGGCCTTTGCCGCGCTCTATTCCGGGGGCGTGGGCTTCTGGATGGTGGTCAGCGTGATCGGCGTGCTGATGATGGGCGAGTGGGCGATGCTCGCCGGCGCCAATCTCAAGGGCAAAAGGCTCGCTCAATATGCGATCTC
Source organism: Sphingomonas sp. Sphisp66 (assembly GCF_047324325.1). Lineage (NCBI taxonomy): Bacteria > Pseudomonadati > Pseudomonadota > Alphaproteobacteria > Sphingomonadales > Sphingomonadaceae > Sphingomonas > Sphingomonas sp. Sphisp66. The sequence goes on along the minus strand of NZ_CP168508.1, from coordinate 2,095,563 downwards.
GGTGCCGCTGGCGGCGATGCTGCCGGGGCTGGCGCCCGAGCTGGGCAGCGTGGGACAGGAGTTCCTGGCGCTCGGCCTGATCATCGGCGTGTTCTTCTTCCTGGCGATCGTCGCCAAGGGCGGGCAGCTCGCGCTGGGCGCCTTCTATGTCGGCCTGCCGGTGCTGGCGCTGGTGACGATCCGCGAGCAGCCCGTGCAGGGCCTGTTGCTGACCTTCTGGGCGATGGCGCTGGTGTGGGCGTGCGACAGCGCCGCCTATTTCGCCGGCCGCGCGATCGGCGGGCCGAAGCTTGCCCCGGCGATCAGCCCGAACAAGACCTGGGCGGGATTCCTGGGCGGCGTGGCGGGTGCGACACTGTTCGCCTTCGCGCTGGTCTGGTTGTTCGACCTGCCCGTGGCGCTGGCCTGGGCGACGCCGGTCCTCGCCGTGCTGGCGCAGCTCGGCGACCTGTTCGAGAGCCATCTCAAGCGCTGTGCCGGTGTCAAGGATTCGGGCAATCTGCTGCCCGGCCATGGCGGCGTGCTCGACCGGCTCGACGGGCTGGTCGCGAGCGCGCCGGTGGCTGCCCTGCTGGTGCTCTGGCTCGTCCGATGAAAAGCGTGACGATATTGGGCGCCACCGGATCGGTGGGCAGCTCGACGCTCGACCTGATCGAGCGCGAACCCGAGCGATTCGAAGTGGTTGCGCTCACCGCCAATTGCGATGTCGAGAAGCTCGCCGCGGCGGCGATCCGCACCAATGCGCGCCACGCCGTGGTCGCCGACGAGAGCTGCCTGCCGGCGCTGCGCGAGCGGCTGGCGGGGACGGGGATCACCGCTGCCGGTGGCCCGCAGGCGGTGTGCGAGGCGGCGCGGATGGGTGCCGACTGGACGATGGCAGCGATCGTCGGCCTCGCCGGGCTCGGCTCGGCGATGGCGGCGGTGGAGCGGGGCGGCACGGTGGTGCTCGCCAACAAGGAGCCGCTGGTCTCGGCCGGCGATCTGGTCACCGCGGCGGCACGACGCCACGGCGCCACGATCCTGCCCGCCGATTCGGAGCACAATGCGATCTACCAGTGCTTCGATTTCGAGCGGCCGGAACGCGTGCGGCGGATCATCCTGACCGCGAGCGGCGGCCCGTTCCGCGACTGGGACCTGGAAGCGATGCGCGGCGTGACGCCGGCCCAGGCCTGCGCGCATCCCAACTGGTCGATGGGCGCCAAGATCTCGGTCGATTCGGCGACGATGATGAACAAGGGCCTCGAGCTGATCGAGGCGGCGCGGCTGTTTCCGGTGGCGAACGATGCGCTGGAGATTCTCGTGCATCGCCAGTCGGTTATCCACTCGATGGTGGAATATGTCGACGGTTCGGTGCTGGCCCAGATGGGCCCGTCCGACATGCGCGTGCCGATCGCCCATACGCTGGCCTGGCCCGACCGGATGGCGACGCCGATGCCGCCGCTCGACTTTGTGGCAATGGCAAGGCTGGACTTCGAGGCGCCCGATCCGGTGCGTTTCCCGGCGTTGCGGCTGGCGCGCGAGGCGCTGGAGGCGGGCGGTGCCCGTCCGGCGATCCTCAATGCGGCCAATGAAGTGGCGGTAGCGGCCTTCCTTTCGGGCCGGCTCAACTTTCTTGAAATTGCCGCAATCTCTGCCGATACGCTTGACCGCTATGACCCGGTCGCTCCGGAAAGCCTCGAAGCCGTTTGGGCAATCGACGCCGAGGCTAGGCGGATCGCGGGCGAGCGTGTGAAGGACGGCGTCGCTTGATTCAAACTCCCGGCATCCTGGTCACCATACTCGCCTTCGTGCTGGTGCTCGGGCCGCTCGTGTTCCTGCACGAGCTCGGCCATTACCTCGCCGGGCGGTGGTTCGGCGTGAAGGCCGAGGAATTCTCGATCGGCTTCGGCCGCGAGATCGCCGGCTTCACCGACAGGCGCGGCACCCGCTGGAAGTTCGGCTGGCTGCCGCTCGGCGGCTATGTCCGCTTCGCCGGCGACATGAACCCGGCCAGCCAGCCTTCGCCCGAATGGCTTTCGCTACCGGCCAGAGAGCGGGCGCAGACCTTCCAGGCCAAGGCGCTGTGGCAGCGCGCGATCATCGTCGCCGCCGGCCCGATCATGAACTTCCTGGTCGCGATCGCGATCCTCAGCACCTTTGCGGTCGGCTATGGCAAGGTGGTGACGCCGCCGGTGATCGCCAGCGTCGCGCCGGGGAGCGCGGCCGAGCGCTCGGGCCTCAAGGCCGGTGACCGGATCGTCGCGCTCGACGGGCGCCAGGTCGGGGACTTCATCGATATCGGCAGGTTCGCCATGCTCCGCTCGGGCGAGACGGTGACGGTCGAGTATCAGCGCGGCGGCCAGACCCTGCGGACCAGCGCGACGATCGGCTCGCTGACCGAGAAGGACCGGTTCGGTAACATCACGCATCGCGGCGTGCTGGGCATTGGGCGCGGCGCGTCGGAAGTCAGGCCCGTGGCGCTCTGGGAAGCGCCGGGCGAGGGGATTTCGCAGACGATCGGGATCGTGCGGACCACGATCGAGGGGCTGCAGCGGATCATCCTGGGACGCATCCCGGTGACCGAACTGGGCGGCCCCCTCAAGATCGCCAAGGTCTCGGGCGAGTTTCTCGCAATGGGACCGGTCCAATTGGTCTATCTGATCGCGCTGATCTCCATTAATCTGGGATTCATCAACCTGTTGCCAGTTCCGGTGCTGGATGGCGGCCATCTGCTGTTCTACGCAGTAGAAGCCGTCCGCCGCCGCCCGGTGGAGCCGCAGGTTATGGAGTGGGCGTACCGGGGCGGTTTGGTCGCAATTCTCGCGCTCATGCTGTTCGTTACGTTCAATGACCTCGGCACGTTCGGCGTGTGGAGAAATCTGGCCGGGTTGATCGGCTGATGTGGTTCGTGCAGGGCGGTGCAAGCCGCGTGGCTGACGGCCGGTATTTTGATTCCGACTGGGGTGGGATGGTGACTGCGATCAAGGCAACGAAAATCGGCGCGCGCGCCACGGCGACGACCCTTCTCGCGAGCACGATGCTCTCGGGCATGGCAGTCGCGCAGACCGCGCCCCAGACGGCTCCGGCGGCTACGCCCCCGGCAGCCCAGGCCGCGCCCGCTCCCGCGGTGCCGGTACCTGCAGCACGGACGATCAAGTCGATCCGCGTGCAGGGCTCGCAGCGCATCGAGCCGGAAACGGTGATGAGCTACACCCGCCTGCGCGTGGGCGATGCCTATACCAACGAGACGATCGACCAGGCTATCAAGGACCTGCTCGCTTCCGAGCTGCTCGCCGACGTGACGATCGAAGGCGTCGAGACCGGCGACCTGGTGATCCGCATCCGCGAGAACCCGGTGATCAACCGCGTGATCTACGAGGGCAACAAGCGGCTCAAGGAAGACAAGATCAAGAAGGAAGTGAAGCTGGCGCCGCGCCAGATCTTCACCCGCACCGCGGTCCGCGCCGACGTCGCGCGCATCGTCGAGCTCTATCGCCGCCAGGGCCGCTTCGCCGCCGTGGTCGAGCCGAAGATGGTCAGCCTCGACCAGAACCGCGTCGACGTGATCTTCGAGGTCCATGAGGGCCCGAAGTCCAAGGTCCGCCAGATCAACATCATCGGCAACGAGGTGTTCTCGGACGGCAAGCTGCGCAGCGAGATGGCGACCAAGACCGCCAGCCTGATGCACCTGATGAGCTCGAACACGAGCTACGACCAGGATCGCCTGGCCTATGACCAGCAGAAGCTGCGCCAGTTCTACCTGACCAACGGCTATGCCGATTTCCGCGTGATCTCGGCCGTGGCCGAGCTGACCCCGGACAAGAAGGACTTCATCATCACCTACGTGGTGGAGGAAGGCCCGCGCTACAAGTTCGGTCCGGTCACCGTCGACAGCGCGATCCGCGACTTCGACGACAAGAAGCTCGCCGCCGCGCTGAGCATCAAGGAAGGCGACTGGTACAATGCGAAGGCCGTGGAAGACACGGTCGAGCAGCTGAGCGAGACCGCCGGTATCGCCGGCTACGCGTTCGCCGATGTCCGCCCCGACTTCCAGCGCGACAAGGAATCGCTGACGATGGGGATGAATTTCCACATCGCCGAGGCGAACCGCACGTACATCGAGCGCATCGACATCACCGGCAACCGCCAGACCCAGGACAAGGTGATCCGCCGCGAGTTCCGCGTGGCCGAGGGCGATGCCTTCAACACCTTCCTGGTCAAGCGCTCGCAGGACCGCATCAACTCGCTCGGCTATTTCCAGGACAAGTTCGAGATCGAGCGCGCCGAAGGCTCGGCGCCGGACCGCATCGTGCTCAAGGCCAATGTCGAAGAGCGCGCGAACGGCGAACTGACGCTGTCCGCCGGCTTCTCGAGCCTCGAGCAGTTCATTCTCCAGGCGTCGATCCGCCAGCGCAACTTCCGCGGCATGGGCCAGACGGTCTCCGCCTCGGTCGACTATTCGAGCTATTCGAAGTCGGTCGAGCTGGGCTTCACCGAGCCCTATCTGTTCGACAAGAACATCGCGCTGGGCGGCACGATCTTCCGCCGCGACTATAACGCGTTCAACTATATCGGCTCGGATCGCTCGACCACCTACAGCCAGGTCTCGACCGGCTTCCAGGTCGTCGCAGGCGTGCCGCTGACCGAATATTGGACGCTGTCGGGCCGCTACTACCTCGCCCAGGACGATGTGACGCTCGACAAGACGAGCTTCTACACCGACGGCGTCTGCGATCCGCTGAAGGCGGGCCGCTATTATTGCGAGGCCGTGGGCAACCGCATCACCTCGCTGGTCGGCGTGACGCTGACCTATGACAGCCTCAACAGCCGCCTGCGCCCGTCGCGCGGTCAGCGGCTGTCGCTGAGCGGCGACTTCGCCGGCGTCGGCGGCGACGTGCGCTACCTGCGTGCGCGCTTCGACGGCGACAAGTACTGGAATGTCGGCAGCGGCTTCATCGCCTCGCTGTCGGTCGAGGGCGGCTATATCCACAGCCTGGAGAAGAGCCGCGGCGCGGGCATCGATCCGGTGCGCATCACCGACCGCTTCTACCTGGGCGAGCCGCAGTTCCGCGGCTTCGACATCCGCGGCGTCGGCCCGCGCGTCCAGCGCATCAACTATACCGGCGATCCCACCGCGGGCACCCAGCTGCTGGTTACCGACCGCGACCAGATCATCGACGATGCGATCGGCGGCAAGGCTTACTACCTGACCAAGGCCGAGCTCGAGATCCCGCTGGGCGCCGGTGCGGCCGAGATGGGCCTGCGTCCGTCGATCTTCGTCATGGCGGGCAGCCTGTTCAACATCACCCGTCCGGGCAAGACGATCGAGTTCGCCCAGGCCAAGGACGCCAGCGGCAAGCTGCTGTTCAACCAGGACGGTTCGCCGACGCTGCTGCCCAAGGACAATTTCCTGAAGGACGGTTCGGGCAACCAGCTCTACATCGTGAGCGGGTCCGACCCGACCTATTCGGGCTTCTACACGACCTGTAAGGTCGGTTACGCCGCCAGCGCGACCGCGCCGTGCGTCGGCACCTCGATCAACGCCATCGCCAATTCTCCGATCACGCCCTTCTACGAGCGCTATGTGGGCGACAGCGCCTCGCCGCGCCTGTCGATCGGCTTCGGCGTGAACTGGAATTCGCCCTTCGGCCCGCTGCGTATCGACGTGGCCAAGACGTTGCTCCACGCCAAGGGCGACGACACCAAGCTTGTAACCTTCAACGTAGGGACTCAATTCTGATGATTACCAAGAAGCGCATCTTCGCCGCGCTGCTCGCGGCGCCCGCCGCGCTTGTCGTCGCGGCTCCCGCGCACGCACAGGTCAACGGCATTGCCACCGCCAGCCCGGTCCGCGTGATCGATGCTTCCAAGGCGTTCAATGCTGCCCAGCAGCAGATCCAGACGACCTACAAGACCGCCTTCGAGCAGATCAACGCGCGCCGCCAGGCCGCGCAGAAGGAAGCCGAGCCGCTTCTCGCCCAGCTCGACACCAACAAGGACAAGAAGGTCGACGACAACGAGCTCAAGGCGGCCCAGACTGCCAAGAACCCGGTGCTCGACAAGATCGCCGCGCTCCAGAACGCTGCGAACACCGACGTCCAGAAGCTGAGCAACCCGGCCGCCCGCGCCGAGCTGTTCGCGATCGAGTCGATCCTGCGCCAGTATGAGCCGGCCCAGCTGCGCGTCGTCACCGCCCGCAAGATCGGCGTGGTGCTGTCGCCGGAAGTGTTCATGTACGCACCCGATTCGGCCGACATCAGCGACGCGATCACCGCCGAGCTCGACAAGGCGACGCCGACCGTGAGCATCCAGCCGCCGGCCGACTGGCAGCCCGCCCGCGAGACGCTGGCGCTGCAGCAGCAGCTCGCCCAGATCGAGCAGGTCCGTGCCTATCAGGCCGCTGCCCAGCAGCAGCGCGCTGCCGGTGCCGCTCCGGCTGCAGCCGCGCCTGCGCCTGCCGCTGCCGGCGCCAAGAAGCCCGCTGAGCCGCGGTGAGCGAGGAAGCAACGGCAGCCGTCGACATCGGCCCGCTTGACATCAAGCGGGTGATGGCGGCGCTGCCGCATCGTTACCCGATGCTGCTCGTCGATCGCGTCGAGGAGCTGGTCCCGGACCAGCGAATCGCCGCTATCAAGGCGGTCTCGATGAACGAGGAATTCTTCCAGGGGCATTTCCCCGGAAGGCCGATCATGCCCGGCGTCCTCCAGGTGGAGGCGCTGGCGCAGGCGGCGGGTGTGCTCGCGGTCGAGAGTCTCGGCCTCGCCGGATCGGGCAAGCTCGTCTATTTCATGTCGATCGACGGGGTGAAGTTCCGCAAGCCGGTCGAGCCCGGCGTGCTGCTCCGCCTCGAGGTCGAGTTCATCCAGAAGCGGTCGCGCGTCTGCAAGTTCGCTGGCAAGGCGCTGCTGAACGGTGAAGTCGCCACCGAGTGCGAGTTCACCGCGATGATCGCGGATCCGCCTGCGGCCTGATCGGCGATTGCATTGAGCCAGACGCCGGCGGATGGGGTGACCCCGTCTCGCCGGCGTTCTGCTGTCCGGCGTCCGGCTAGTCCGATGGTCTCGGGTTCCGGTTTCTGGCACGCTCCGCCCGGCGTTCGGCGGCTTTCTCCTGCCGTTCGAGCCGGCGTGCCTCACGCAGATAGCGTATGCGTTCGGACCGTGTGAGTATCGGCGCACCACCAACCACGATCTCATCCATCGACACATCCGATGGTGCGACCTGCGCGGCGGGCGCTTCCTGTGCCGCGGCGGGGAGCGCCGCGATGCTTGCCGCCAGCGCCGCCACGGCGATCACTGCTTTCCCGGCCGGGCGACGATAGGAAACGCATAGCTCGCCCTGCGCGGTGGCCAGGGTACGGAGCCGTTGCGCATCGCCGAGCGGATCGAGGTCAGTCACCCGCTTGCTGCATTCGCGGCAGAAGTCGCCGTCCATCACCGTATCCAGCCGGTCTGCGACGGGGCAGGGGCGGGCGATCTTGGGAAAGCTGTCCACGACGTTGCTCCCGGTTGCGTCCTGTCAGCCTATATTGAGGCTTGGCCGTTGCCTAGCGGCTTCGTCTCTGCTAGGCGCGCGCCTCCTCTGCCGGTCGGAAACCGGTGGCTTTGCAAGGAATTCGACGTGAAGAAAGATACCCACCCCGACTACCACATGATCAAGGTGCAGATGACCGACGGCACCGTGTACGAGACCCGCTCCACCTGGGGCAAGGAAGGCGACACGATGACCCTCGACATCGACCCGCTGGCGCACCCGGCCTGGACCGGCGGTTCGCAGCGTCTTCTCGATCAGGGTGGCCAGGTCGCGCGCTTCAACAAGCGCTTCGGCGGCCTCAACCTCGGCAAGAAGTAAAATTCTGGTGGGCTTTCGGCGCGTTACCTCGTTAACGCGCCGTTAGCCAGCCGAGGCTAGCTTGTCGGGCATGGCAAGCGCAGCACGAGCATTCGCAGCGGAATTCGAACCGGCCGAGGAACTGGGCCGGCGGCGTTCCATGCGTGCGCCGGTTTCGCTCGACGCGAAGATCGGCCGCGGCGGACTGGACCGCGCGCTCTGCAAGGTGGTGGACGTGTCGCTGCACGGCGCGCGAATCCAGACCTATTCCGAAGTCCGCGCCAATTCGATGATCTGGCTGGCGCTGCCCAATGTGGGGCATGTCGCGGCTCGCGTGGTCTGGTCGAACGATTTCGAGGCGGGCCTCGAATTCCAGACCTCGCTTACTCCCGAAGCTTTCGAGACACTTACGGCATAACGATGGCACCACGCGCCGAAAGGAGGCGCGGGGCGATTGCGCTTGTGTTCAAACTAAGACATCTTTGGCCAACTTCACCTGCTGGGGAAACTGGTGATGCTCAAGGGTCTGCTGCTTTGCGCGGCGGCATGTGCCGCGCCCACGACGGTAATGGCTGGCGACAAGGACCTGCCGATCGTCCCGAACGTGAAGGCGATGCTCGCCGCCGATGGCGGGGTGCGTCCGACGGCGCCCGGCCGCAAGGTCGCGGTTGCCCGGCCTGCAACCTTCGTTCCGATCGCCTATCGCGGCCTCGAACGTCCCGATCTGTCCACTGCAACCGTTTCGCAGCCCCCGGTGCGGCTGCAATCCGGCACTTCGGTCGCCGAGATGAAGGCGGCGCGGGACTGGCACCTCGCGGTGGTGGAGAACAGCGAGAATGCCACCAGCGCGCGTGGGGGCAGCTGGGCGGTGTACGATACGCTTTCCGACCACAGGAAGCCGCGTTTTCGCCGTTCGGCGCTGAGCACCATGCTGGTTCTCAAGATCGACGGGAAGTCGGATACCTCGCCGGTCAGCGTAGGCGGAGGCGGGGTCGCTTCCGCGCTGTGGAAGGCGATGCCGGGGGACTGATCCCCCGGACACCCACTCAACCCAGCCAGTCTATCCAGTTGCCATAGGCGTGGCAGGTCGCGAGCCTGCGCGTCTCTCCGCTCGGCCAGCAGGTGAGGGTCAGGTGCACCTCGCTACGTGTCGGCGTCCATTCGAAGCCGATCCAGGCCAAAGGACGCTCGGCGGTGGCGCGAGCGCCGGCGCCGTGGATCGCACGCAGCACCGTCCCGCGATCCTCGCCGCTCAGATATTGCAGCACCATCGAGTGGAAGACGACGCGGCAGCGGCCCGCACCCTGCGGCTCGGCCAGGCGCTCGACCAGCCAGGAGGCGGCGTCCTGCCGGTCGATCCGCGGCGGGTGGCTCAGCGCCAGGTCGAGCGCACGCTCGAGCCGGCGCGCGCGGCCGGGCTGGTCGGCCCAGACATAGGAGAGCAGCCGCTCGCGCGTCGCCGCATCGCCGGCATCAAGCGGGTTGAGATCGACCCCGCGCGCCGCCGCCACGTCGATCGGGGCCGGGAAGGGGGCCGGGCCGGTCCATAACGGCATGACGTGCACCGGCGACTCCATGTCGCCTGCCAGCACGCCGCCCAGGTCATAGCCATAGCGCGCGAGGTTGAGGTTGAGCCCGCAGCTCGAGCCCAGCTCGAGCAGCTCGAAGGGCAGGTCGAACTTGCGGCGCACCACCATCAGCGCGGCACCGATCGCGGCGGCGCGGCCGACTTCGTTGGTCTGCGGCGTATCCTGCATCCAATGGGCGATGAAATCGTCCGAGGCGGCGAGGGCGGCACCGATCGCGCCGTCATAATCGTCATGCTCGCGGGCATAGAGCGCGCGCAGGGCGGCCGGTTCGCCGCGCCGCGCCAGCGCATGCAGCGCGGCATTGAAGCGCATCGCCAGCGCCGAGGAGGAGGGATCACGCGGCCAGCCGGCGATCAGCGCGGAGGTGCGCGGCGCAAGGAAGAGCTGGCGATGCCCGGCCTCGAGCACCGATGCGACGAAGGGCGAGCCGAGCCGCCGTGCGACCCGGGCCTGGCGGTGGAGCTCCCCCGCGGCGGCATTGGGCACCATCATGTTCATTCTGTTTTCCTTGCCGCCCCTGAGAGGAGCGGAGACATGCAGGTACGAAAAGGTCCGGCCCGGCGGCATGACGCCTCCGGGCCGGTTGTGGTCAGAAGGACTGCCAGTCGTCGAGCGCGGCACCGTTGGTCGGGCGGACCAGCGCCGGGATCGCCGCGGCCGGCAGCGGCCTGGCCGCGATGTCGAACCCGCCACGCGCCGGCTTGCGGCTGCCGCCATGGCCGGCTCCGCCGACGTTGAAACGACGGGCCTGCTCGGAGAGCGTGGTCACTTCGCTGGCGAGGTGACGCGCCGCCGCCGAGGTTTCCTCGACCATCGCCGCATTCTGCTGGGTCGACTGGTCCATCGCGCCGATCGCCGTGCTGACCTCGCTGATCGCGGTGGCCTGGGCCTGGTTGTCGGTCGCCATCTCGCCGAGCAGCGAGTGGACCTCGCCGACGCCGGTCGAGATGTCGGCCAGGGCGCCATCGACCTTCTGCACTGCCTCGACCGCCGACACGATGTCGGTCTGGGTCGCGGTCAGCTGGTCGCGGGCGCGGCCGGCCTCTTCCTCGGCACGCATCGCCAGGGCGGAGACCAGGTCGGCGACCACGGCGAAGCCACGGCCCGCCTCGCCGGCACGGCCGGCTTCGACCGCCGCGTTCATCGCAAGCACGCGCGTCTGGAAGGCGATCTTGTCGAGCCCTTCGATGACGCTGTCGATGCCCTTGGCACTGTCGCTGACCCGGTTCATCGCCTGCATCGCCTCGTCCGCGGTCTCGCGGCCGTTGGTGACCGTGGCGATCGTCTCGTCGGCGCGCGAGACGGTGCGGTTGGCCGCATCGGCAGTCGCGCGCAGGCGGCCGTTCATCTGGGTCACCGCGGCAGCCGTCTCCTCGAGGCTGGCGGCATTGGCTTCGGTGCGGCGGGCGAGATCTTCCGAGGCCTGGGCGATCTCGTTCGAGCCGGTGTTGATCGACTGGGTCGATTCCATCACCGAGGCAATCAGGCTGCGCAGTTCGCCCACGGCGGCGTTGAAGTTGGTCTTTACCGCTTCATAGTCGCCCGGGAAGGCCTGGGTGATCTCGGCGGTGAGATTGCCGCCGGCGAGCTCGGAGAGATGCGCCGAGACGGTCTCGACGACCATCTTCTGCTCGGCTTCCGCCTTGGCATTGGCGGCGTCGGACGCCTGCTTGGCGACCGCCGCGTCGCGGAACACCAGCACGGCGCGAGCCATGTCGCCCAGCTCGTCGCCGCGATCCGTGTCCGGCACCGCGATGTCGTTCCGGCCGGCGGCGAGATCCGCCATCGTCCGGGTGAGGCCCGAGACCGGGGCCGCGATCAGCCGGGTGAGCATCACCGCGAGCGTGACGGCGATGCCGATCAGCGCGAGCGCGCCGAGGGCGAGGACCCACAGCGCCGTGCCGATCGCGGATTCCTGGCTCGCGCCGTTCTTCTCGATCAGCGCATTCTGGGCGTCCTTGATGTCGCGCAGCGGCAGCACGGCGGCACTGGTCAGCACGGCCTTGCCGGCGGCGCGCACATCCGCCTCGGCCGCGTCACGCTGGCCGGACTTGACCTTGGCGATCAAGCGATCGCTCCAGTCCTTGCGCCACTTGAGCGTCTCTTCGCGCGACTTGAGCAGCGCGTCGAGCAGCTTGGGCTCGCCCTTCAGCAGCCCCTCGAGCTCCGCCGAAGTCTTGTCATAGTCCTCGCGGCCCTCGTTGTACGACTTGAGATAGGTTTCGTCGCCGGTCACGAGGAAGCCGCGCATCTGGCTGTTCTGGCGCAGCAGCGCGGTCTCCAGAGTCAGCGTCTTGGCGTGGATCGACTGGCTGAGATTGTTCGCGTCGGTCGAGCCGCGAATCGACGAGATGCTGGAGTAGAACACCAGCATCACGACGGCCGCCGTCGCGCAGATCGTCAGGAACGAAAGCCCCAGCTTCCTGGGTATCTTCATGGCCTTCAGCATATATTCCTAGCCTTTCCAGGTGGCGGCTCTTGCGACCGCAGGTGTCGCCACCCTCAAAGGGGGCCTTCCGATACGGATCGGGACCCGGGCCGCGCCCCCTCGCGCCGCCCGGGTCCCTTTCCCCATCAGAAGTCGAAGCGGACCGCCGCCGAGATGGTGCGGCCGTTGAGCACATGGGCCCGGGCCACACCCACCGCCGGGATCACCGCGTCGTCGATCGCTGTGATCGCGATGACGTCGAAGAGATTGGCGGCGTTGAGCGACAGCGTGACCTTGTCGAGCGGACGGAACTGCACGAACGCGTTGGTCGTCGTGTAGCCCGGCACCTTCAGCGTGTTCGCGGCGGTAGCCCAGCTGCCGGTGGTCCCGATGACGACCGCGCCGACGCTGAACTTGTCGGTCGTGATCTGCGGGGTCACCTGGTAGATCAGCTTCGCCTGGTGCTGCGGCGTGTTGCCGCTGTTCGCCGGGGTGAACACGTCGTTCGTGATCTCCGCGTCGGTATAGGTCGCACCCGCGGTCAGGCTGAAGATGCCCATGCGGTAGCTGCCCTCGAACTCGGCGCCGATCGCCTTGTAGTCGCGCAGCAGCGGCAGGCCGGTGGTCGAGTCGAGGTTGCTGTCCTCGGCCTTGGCCCAGAAGCCGGTGAGGTTCAGCGTCAGGTTCTCGTTGCGGTACTTAACGCCCGCCTCGGCCTGGTGCACGACGTCGACCGCATTGTCCTTGTCGACCATCTTACCGGTGTTCGGGTTGACCAGCGGGCTGAACTGGATGCGGTCGCCATTGGCACGGCCGCCGCGGCTGTAGCGCGCGAAGACCGCGAGCGGTTCGGCGATGCGCCAGTTGATGCCGGCCGAGTAGCTCAGATAGCCATAGGTGTAGTCGACCACGCCCGGGGTGGCGGGGGTGATCGCCACGGCCATCTCCGGCACCGAGATCACGCCGTCGCCATTGACGTCGCGCGGGGCGACGCCGACGCGGCCACCGCCCAGGTCGGCACCGAACACCGTGCCTTCGGCCTTGCCGAAGTCATAGCGGATCGAGCCGCCGATCGCGACGCCGCCGATCTTGAGGTTCACCGAGGCGAAGGGCGCATTGGTGGTGTAGCCGAGCTTGTAGCCGCGGCGGAACTGGCCCGGGGTCGGCGCGCCATAGCGCAGCGTGCCGTCCTGGGTGACCTTCACGCCGCCGGCGGTGGCGACGTCGAGCAGCTGGGCATCGCCATTGTCCGAGATGCCGCTGAGCACGGTCGCCCAGTTCCAGTCGGAGTCGATGTTCTGGTGCGAGCTGTAGAGGCCGACCGTGGTGGTCAGGTCGTTGCCGCCGAGCTTCCACACCTTGCTGGCGCGGATGTCGTTGGTGACGTTGCTCAGGTCGTTCAGGTCGGTGTCGGCGAGCATCATCAGCGCGCCCAGGCCGTTGCCGTTGAGCGTCGACGGGCTGGTGATCACCGAGCCGGTGTTCGGGCCGCTGGCATAGCGCAGCGTGCCGCCCGGAGCACCGAATGCCGCCGGCATCGCGGCCGCGGGCACGAACTGGGTGTAGTAGATGCCCATATAGTGGTTGGACATGTTCGAGTAGCGGAACTTCTCGGTCACGTCCCAGCCGGCGATGTCGAACTTCGCCTCGAGGCCGACCGACTTCTGGATCGGGTGCTGGCCGGCGGTCACGTCGTCGCGCACCGGCTGGTTATTGCCGTCCAGGGTCAGCTGGGTCTGGTAGAACTTCGAGAACAGCGAGTCGTGACGCACGTCATAGCCCGCGATGTTCTTGTACTTCGGATCGGCGTTGGTGCCGCTCACCGCGATCGGGGTGATGTCGTACGCGGGCGTACGGTCATCCAGATACTTGGCGTAGAAGCGGATATAGCCGCCGTCGAACTCCTTGGTGACGTTCAGCTTGATCTGGCCGCCGCGGGTCGAGGTGAAGCCGGTCGCGCGCGGGCCTTCGCCGTCGCGGTAGAAGCCGCCGACGTGGAAGCGCAGCGTCGGGGTGATCTTCGCGCCATAGTCGAAGTCGATGCGGCGCATGCCATAGTCGAGGCCGGCCGAGAGCTGGACCGAGCCGCCTTCGACGTCGCCGGTCTTCGAGATGAAGTTGACGATGCCGCCGGGCGAGTTCGACGCGAAGGTCGAGGCCGAGCCGCCGCGGATCGCTTCCACCGCGGCCAGGTTCAGGTCGGCGCGCAGGAAGCTGTCGGCGGTCGCGAACGCGATGTCGCCGAATTCGAGCACGGGCAGGCCGTCTTCCTGGAGCTGCAGGAACTTGGCGCCGGTCGAGGCGATCGGCAGGCCGCGGATGGTGATGTTGGCGCTGCCCTCACCGGTCGATGCTTCCGAGCGGATGCCGGGGATGTCGCGCAGGATCTCGGAGATCGAGCGGGCGCCGATCTTGTCGATCTCGCTGGCGCGCAGGGCGCTGGTCGAGGTGGCGCTGTCGAGGCGGTCGCGGCCCTTGGCGACGCCGGTCGAGAAGACCTCCTCGGTCTTCTTGGCGGCCGGGGCGTTCTGCTTCTCGCCCTCGGGCTTGGCGTCCTTGCCGGCGACGGCCGGAGCGACCGGCGTGGTTTCCGACGCCATGGCCGGAGCGGCCAGCGCGAACGGGGCGACGGTGATCAACAGGAAATGCTTCTTCATGTTATGCTTTACCCACCTTGAAATGGTGACCCCGAAGGGCCTTGCTCCCTGGAATTCTCGTATGTTCTGCTGCTTCGACCCGGCCGGGCGCGGCGCGGGCGAAGCGGAAACCGATGCGGAAGGGGCCTGCCGGGCGGTGCGGACGCGCAGGGCGCGCAAGGAGGCTGTCCGGCGCGACGGGTGTCACGCTGGCTGAAGCCTGTTGCGATGCCGGATTGCGTTCGCGCGGAGCGGTTCCCCCAAGCTCCTCGCGTCGACATGGCAAAACGGCGCGCTACGCCGTCGCTGCCTGTCCCTTGAATGTAGCGCTGCCCTTGCCGGACAGCTGCGCCTGGCCTTGCTCCTTCCCCCTCATGTGGCCGGAGGGCCACGCGGTTAATATAGCCGGGCGTGTCTGCGAGGTGTCGAAACTACGTAAAATAAATATTCTGCGCAGAATCTGTATATCTCTGAGAAGCAACAGGTTCCTTGAGGCGGGTGCGGCCGGTGTCGCAAATTCGGCATACATTGTTGCATGACGGACACATGTCTAGGCTGCGGGCGGTGCTGGCGGATGGCCTGCCGGCTGGGCGGAGCACAGACAGTTCGACCCCGACCGGATTCGCAAGGCCGAACGGCCGCCCGATCTTGTGCGAGTTCCAGGGCAGGGGTTGGCGGAGAGGGTGGGATTCGAACCCACGGTGCGCTTCCACGCACGGCGGTTTTCAAGACCGCTGCCTTAAACCACTCGGCCACCTCTCCGCGTCGCGGCACTCGCTATCCGGATTGTCGACGATCCGCTACAATTTGTTGACGAAAGCGGACGCCGGGGGGTTCTGCATCCCGTCTCCCTGTGGCACAAAATGCGCATGCGGGGATCGAGTAGAATGATGCGTAGCCTGTTGGCGCTCGGCGTGGCCGTGATCGCGGCGGCGCCGATGGGCGCCCCTGCGATCGCGCAGGACGAGAGCGGGTTCCAGACCTATCTGGGCGAGCTTTCGCGACAGGCGGCGGCGCAGGGCGTGAGCCGGCGGACGATCGACAGCGTGATCCCGACGCTGACCTACAATGCCCGGGTGGTGCAGCTCGACCGGCAGCAGCCCGAGACCGCGCCCAACGCGCCGATCTCCAATTTCGAGCCCTATCGGGTCAAGCATGTCGACGCGGCGCGGATCGGGCAGGGCAGGGCGGCCTATCAGCGCCAGCGCCCGCGGCTGCAGCGGATCGAGGCCGAGACCGGGGTGCCGGAATCGATCATGGTGGCGATCTGGGGGCACGAGACCAATTACGGCAAGGTGATGGGCGGGTTCGACCTGCCGCGCGCGCTTGCCAGCCTGGCCTATGAGGGGCGCCGCCGCGACCTGTTCGCCAGCGAGTTCATCGCGACGCTCAAGATGATCGACCGCGGCGTGCCGCGCGAGAAGCTGGTCGGCAGCTGGGCCGGCGCGTTCGGCGGGCCGCAATTCCTGCCCTCGGTCTATCTGCGCCTCGCCCGCGACGGCGACGGCGACGGCATGGCCGACATCTGGACGAGCGAGGCGGACACGCTGACCTCGATCGCCAATTATTTCGTCAACGCCGGCTGGCGCAAGGGCCAGCCCTGGGGCTTCGCGGTCACCGTGCCCGCAGGTCTCGACCGCAGCGCGCTCGTCAACAAGACCGTCGCGCCGCGCTGCCCGCGCGTGTTCGACCGACACAGCCGCTGGAAGACGATGGCGGAGTGGCGCGCGCTGGGGATCGTGCCGCAGACCCGCGCCTGGCCGGGCGACAATGTCCAGGCGACTTTGCTCGAGCCCGACGGCCCGGGCAGGACCGGCTATCTGCTCACCGGCAATTATCGCGTGATCCTCGATTATAATTGCTCGAATTTTTACGCTTTGTCGGTAGGCCTGCTCGCCGATGAGGTCGAACGCTAGCATTTTCGCGCTCTCGCTCCTCGCCGCGCTTGGCGGCGGAGCCCCGAGCTATGCCCATGTCCCGCAGCAGGGCTCCGTAGGCGCGCAAGCCTATGGCGGGCAGGATCAATCCACCGAGACGTGGCGCGCCGCCGACGGCACGATCCGCTCGCGCCCTGCGCGAGTGCAGCCGCAGTATCAGCCCGCGCCCGAGTCGGTCGCGCCGCCGCCCGAGCCCCAGGCCGAGCCGCAGCCGCAATGGGCCGATCCCGCGCCCGCGCAGCAGTCGGGCGTGCCGGGCGCCTCCTATGCGGTGCCGGGCAGCGCGCCTGCCCCGCAGAAGAAGGGAAGGGCGCCCGCGCCGGTCCAGCCGCAGCCGCAGCCGCAGCCGGCCCCTTCGCTGCCCCAGGACTATAGCGACCCCACGGCCGGCGTGACCGGGCCGAGCGGCTCGTCCCAGCCCGGCCCGGGCGAGACGCCGCGCTACGACGAGATCGGCTATGCCGGTATCCGCCCGGTCAGCGACGCTGCGGACCAGGCAGTGGTGGCGGTGCACCGCTCGCTGCCGGCCAACTCCTATGTCGAGGTCACCTCGCTCGACACCGGCAGGACGATCCTGGTGCTGGTCACCGGCTCGGACCCCGGCGCCGATCACCCGATCGACCTCTCGGCCGGTGCCGCTCGCCTGCTCGGCGCGCAGGGCGACTCGATCGCGGTGCGCATCCGCAGCGTCAACCCGCCCTCGATGGACAAGGCCGCGCTCCAGGCCGGCCGGCCCGCCGGCGACCGCGCCGATGCGCCGCAGGTGCTGCTCACCGCGCTGCGCAAGCGCCTGCCGAACCAGCCCAGCTACGCCGCCGCGCCGCCGCGGGTGACTCCGCCCGCCTATGGCCCGCCGCGTACCGCTGCGCCCCGCCCGGCGCCCGTCCGCACGCCGCCGCCGGCCCCGCGCCCGGCCGCGCACGGCAAGTTTATCGTGCAGGTCGCCGCACTTTCTAACGCCGGGCGCGCACAAGCGCTTGCCCAAAGCCTAGGCGGGTTCGTAAAGCCGGGTGGCGGGCTCTATCGCGTCCAGCTCGGTCCCTTCGCCACGGCGGGCGAGGCCGAAGCGGCACGACGGCGCGCCGCGGGCGCGGGCTATGGAGATGCACGCGTCCAAGCCAACTGAAAGGCCGGACGGACCCCATGAAGAAGTTTTTGCTTGCCGCATCGTTCCTGGCGCTCGCCGCCGCCCAGTCGACGAATGCCGCCGGCCCGCCGCCTTTCGATACGCCGGCGCCGATCGCGTACATGGAGGACCTGTCCTCCGGCGCGGTGCTCTATGCCAAGGATGCGGATCGCCGCATCCCGCCGGCGTCGATGGCGAAGATGATGACCGTCTATGTCGCCTTCGACCTGATCAAGCGGGGCGAGCTGAGCCTCGACAAGCAGATCGAGGTGCAGCCCGAGACCTGGAAGAAGTGGCACAGCCAGGGCTCGACCATGTTCCTGGCGGTGGGTGAGAAGCCGACCGTCTCCGACCTGCTCAAGGGCATCGTCACCCTGTCCGGCAACGACGCCTGCGTCGTCCTGGCCGAGGGCATTTCGGGCACCGAGGAGGCATTCGTCCAGCGGATGAACGAGGCGGCCAAGAAGCTCGGCCTGACCAACAGCCATTTCGGCACGTCGAACGGCTGGCCGGACGAGGGCCGCACCTATGTGACCGCGCGCGACCTGGCGCATCTCGCCAAGGCGACGATCAAGGATCATCCGAAGCTCTACAAGGACTTCTACGCGCTGCCGAGCTTCACCTGGGGCAAGACGCTGGGTGCCGGCGCTGCGATCAGCCAGGCCAATCGCGACCCGCTGCTCGGCAAGGTGCAGGGCGCCGACGGCCTGAAGACCGGCCATACCGACGAGGCCGGCTATGGCTTCACCGGCTCGGCCGAGCAGAATGGCCGCCGCCTGGTGATGGTGGTCGCCGGGCTCGACACCTATGGTGGCCGCGCCGAGGAATCGGTGAAGTTCATGAACTGGGGCTTCCGCGCCTGGCAGGCCCGCCCGATCGTCAAGAAGGGTCGCAAGGTCGGCGAGGTGCAGGTGCAGGGCGGCACCACGGGCAGCGTCGGCGTGATCGCGCCGAACGACCTCAATGCCACCGTTCCCGCCGGCACCGCGCCCGAGATGCAGGGGCGCATCGTCTATAACGGCCCGGTCCCGGCCGGCTTCAAGGCGGGCGACCATATCGCCGACCTGGTCATCGACTCGCCGGGCCTGCCCTCGCAGACCGTGCCGCTGGTGGCGGAGCAGGACGTCGCCGAAGCGGGGTTCTTCGGCCGGGCTTGGCGCGGCTTCTGGTCGCTGTTCGGCTATTGATGCAAGAATCCTCCCCCGCCGGGGGGAGGTGGCAGCCGGAGGCTGACGGAGGGGGAGGACAGCCCAACCGTCGTGCTTCCTCCCCCTCCGCCGCGCTGCGCGCGCCACCTCCCCCTGGCGGGGGAGGATTGCTAGAAGGCTGCCATGCCCCTGATCGGCAACGAACCCGCCCGTGAGGCACTCGCCGCCGCGATGCGGAACGGCAACCTGCACCATGCCTGGCTGATCGCCGGGCCCGAAGGCGTGGGGAAGGGGAGCTTTGCCCGGGCTGCGGCGCTGCGGATGCTGTCCGAGGCGGCGGGGCGTGATCACCTCGCCCCCGGTTGGGAGGTGCCCGCCGAAAGCCAGACGGTCCATCTCGTCGACGCCGGCGCGCACCCGGATTATCGCGAGCTCGTCCGCCTGCCCAAGGATCCGGAAAAGCCCGACGAGGCGCTGGCCCGCTCGATCACCATCGCGCAGGTCCGCTCGCTCCAGGCGCTGTTCGCCACCAAGCCGAGCTTCTCGCCGCGCCGGGTGATCGTGATCGACGCGATCGACGATCTGGAGCGCGGCGGCGCCAATGCGCTGCTCAAGAACCTGGAGGAGCCGCCGGCGGGGACGATCTTCCTGCTGGTCAGCCATGCGCCCGGCCGGCTGCTGCCGACGATCCGCTCGCGCTGCCGGCTGCTCCGCTTCGAGGCGCTGAGCGACGGCGACGTGGCGGAGATCCTCCATGCGCAGCTGCCCGATGCGAGCGGCAGCGAGATCGCCGCGCTGGTCAAGGCGGGCGAGGGCTCGCCGGGCCGGGCGCTGGGCTTTGCCGGGCTCGACATCGCTGCGATCGAGGCGGAGATGACAGCACTTGCTGAAACCGGCGACCCCTCCAACCAGATCCGCGCCCGCCTGGCCAAGCTACTCGGCGCCAAGGCCGCGCAGCCGCGCTACGAGGCGTTCCTGGAGCGCGCGCCGAGCTTCATCGCCGAACGGGCGAAGACGCTGTCGGGTGATGCCCTGCGCACCGCGCTCGACGCCTATGCCGCCGCACGCGAGCTGGGCGGGGCGGCGACCGGCCTGTCGCTCGACGCCTCGGCGACGGTGTTCGAGATGAGTGGCATCCTCGCGCGGCTGGGACGCGCTTAACGCCGTCTTAGCCATCCGCGGTTATTCCGGCCCCGAAACAGGGGATATCTCATGACCGCGATCACCGGCATTACCGGCATTGGCGCCAACGCGACCTCGCAGGCTGCTGCGACCAACGGCTCCAGCCACCTGAACTTCGACGCGATCCTGGAGGCCTTCAAGAAGGCCGCGAGCGAGACGCCCGAGCAGCGCGCCCGTGACGCGGTGCTCAAGAAGCACGACCTCTCCGAGGAGGACTACAAGAAGCTCCCGCCCAAGGAGAAGGACGCGATCGACAAGGAGATCGCCGAGGCGGTGCGCAAGGTGCACGAGCGCAAGACCGGCGTGGCGATCGGCGACTCCCCGGTGCCGACGGAGAAGCTGTTCGGGTGATCTTCTGCTGAGCGGTTCCCAATCCCGAACCTGCTCCCCGGCGAAAGCCGGGGCCCAAGGTCACAAGCGAGCCGGCAGAGAAACCCTGGGCCCCGGCCTTCGCCGGGGAACTGTTAACGACTATCTCAAGGCTGCCGCTTAACCACCACCCCACCCCAGCAGATCGTCCGGATCGGGCGTGTCCTCCATGTACAGGACCTTGCTCGGCCTCTTGCTCTTCTTCTCGATGATCCGGTCATAGGCCGCATCGCCTTTGCCGCTCTTGTTGAGCTTCATCTCGCGGCTGATGTAATCGCCGGTCAGCAGGTTCCAGCTGATCTCCAGCCCGTCATGCGCATAGGTGCGGCTGTAGAGCGTCGCGTCGAGACCGATCAGCCGCATGCGCGGCTTCGGCCCGGGGACCAGGCGGTAGCGATAGACCGTGTTCACCGCCGTGGTGCCGCCGACCAGGTCGGTGATCTTCAGCACGCCCTTGGTGATGCGCACCTCGGCCGCACCGAGCGGATAGCTGTCGAGCTTGAGCGTGCCGATGGTGACCAGGTCGACATCGAACTCGCCCCTGGCGAGCAGCATCGCCTTGACCGTGCGGCTCTGCTCGCCGCGGCCGATCAGCACGGTGTCGGCCTGGCCGTCCCCGTTAAGGTCTCCATCGGTGCGGCTTTCGACTTCCTCGCCCTTCTCGAGCCAGGACTTGAGGGACTCGTCGCTGATTGGTGAGGCCGTCTGCGCTGCCGCCGGCGTGGCGATCAGCAATGCCGCGAGTGCCCAGATCCGCATCTTGGTGCCTCCCCCTAGGTTCGTGTATTCCATATCCTATTCCGTCATCCCCGCGAAGGCGGGGATCCAGGATTTCTCCGCCGGGCCGCTCTTGGCTCTGGATCCCCGCCTTCGCGGGGATGACGAGGGAAGGGCGTGAGCCGGGGTGACGCGACGAAACTGATCGCCTAAAGGGCCGGGATGGCCGACCCCTTCTACATCACCACCGCGATCCATTATCCCAATGGCCGCCCGCATATCGGGCATGCCTATGAGATGATCGCCGCCGACGCGATCGCCCGCTTCCAGCGCCAGCAGGGCCGCGACGTCTTCTTCCAGACCGGCACCGACGAGCATGGCCTCAAGATGGTCAAGACGGCGCGCGACCGCGACATGACCGCGCGCGAGCTGGCGGATGAGATGTCGAGCTATTTCAGTGAAATGGCCGAGAAACTCGATATTTCGTGCGATCGTTTCATCCGCACTTCGGAGGCCGATCACTACAAGGCCAGCCAAGCGATCTGGCAGGCGATGGCCGATGCCGGCGACCTCTACCTCGATCGCTACGAGGGCTGGTATTCGGTGCGCGACGAGGCGTTCTACGAAGAGAAGGAGCTGGTCGAAGGGGAAGGGGGCGAGAAGCTCTCCCCCCAGGGTACCCCGGTCGAGTGGACCGCGGAGGAGACCTGGTTCTTCAAGCTCTCCAAGTACGAAAAGCCGCTGCTCGATTTCTATGCCGCCAACCCGGACTTCATCCGTCCGGAATCGCGCCGCAACGAGATCCTGCGCTTCGTCGAAGGCGGGCTCGCCGACCTGTCGGTCTCGCGCACCAGCTTCGACTGGGGCGTGCCGGTGCCGGGTTCGCCCGGGCACGTCATGTATGTCTGGGTGGATGCGCTGACCAATTACCTGACCGGCGCGGGCTATCCCGACGACCAGGTGCGGCTGGCGCGCTACTGGCCGGCGGACATCCATCTGATCGGCAAGGACATTGTCCGCTTCCACACCGTCTACTGGCCCGCCTTCCTGATGTCGGCGAAGATCGCGCTCCCGAAGCAGGTCTTCGGCCACGGCTTCCTGCTCAACCGCGGGGAGAAGATGTCCAAGTCGGTCGGCAATGTCGTCGATCCGATGGCGCTGGCCGATTATTACGGCGTCGATGCGCTGCGCTATTTCCTGTTGCGCGACGTCAGCTTCGGCAATGACGGCACGTTCAGCGACGAGGCGATCGTCACCCGGGCCAATGCCGACCTGTCGAACAGCTTCGGCAACCTCGCCCAGCGCGTGCTGAGCTTCATTGCCAAGAATCTCGACGGCGCCTTGCCCGGCGACGGGGACCGCGAGGATGCGGACCCGATCTTGCTCGCGGAAGTCGATGTGGCCTGTGCCGGTTTTCGAACCGCCTTCCAGGATCTTGCCCTGAGCCAGGCTGTCGAAGCGTGGATGGGTGGCGTGTTTGCCTGCAACCAGTATATCGATGCGCAAGCGCCCTGGGCGTTGCGGAAGACCGACCCGGACCGGATGCACGCTGTTCTGAAGACGCTGGTGCGCGCGATCCGACGTCTTGCCGTCACCATTTATCCGGTGACGCCGACGTCTGCCGAGCGGTTGCTGGCGCAAATCGGACAGAAGCCGACGTTTGAGGATGACAACATCTGGTATCATCAACTGGTCGTTGATGACTTCCGGATCGCCCCGCCGACCCCCATCTTCCCTCGCCTGGAGCTTAGGCAAGAACCGTGAACCTCGCCGACAGTCACTGCCATCTGATCTACAAGGGCCTGGGCGAGCAGCAGCCTGAGGTGCTGGCGCGGGCGCGCGAAGCCGGCGTGGTCGCGATGCTCAACATCTCGACGCGCGAGCGCGAATGGGACGAGGTGATCGCGGTCGCCGAGCGGGAAAGCGACGTCTGGGCCTCTGTCGGCATCCATCCGCACGAGGCGGACGAGCACCCCGATGTCGATGCGGCCAAGCTGGTCGCGCAGGCACGGCATCCGCGGGTGGTCGGCATCGGCGAGACCGGGCTCGACTATTATTACGACCATAGCGACCGCGACCGCCAGCGCGCGAGCTTCCGCGCGCATATCGCCGCGTGCCGCGAGACCCAGCTGCCGCTGATCGTCCACACTCGCGATGCCGAGGCGGATACCGCCGAGATATTGCGCGAGGAGATGGGGAAGGGGGCCTTTCCGGGCGTGATCCACTGCTTCACCGCGAGCCGGGAATTCTCGGAGATCGCGCTGGAGCTGGGATTCTACATCTCGATCTCGGGCATCGTGACCTTCAAGAACGCGAAAGACCTGCAGGACACCGCGGCGCAGCTGCCGCTCGACCGCCTGCTGATCGAGACCGACGCGCCCTTCCTCGCGCCGGTGCCGCACCGGGGCAAGACCGGAGAGCCGGCCTTCGTCGCCGACACCTGCCGCTTCCTGGCGCAGCTGCGCGGCGAGGACCCGGAGGCGCTCGCCGAGGCGACGCGGGCGAATTTCCACAAGCTGTTCTCGAAGACGCTGGGATGAAGGCGCCGCGGTCCGTTCCCCTTCCGCTTGCGGGAGGGGTCAGGGGAGGGGATGCTCCTTTCCCGATCGCGCGACCGGACAAGCCCTCCCCCAGCCCCTCCCGCAAGCGGAAGGGGAGCAAATAGTGTTGAACTTCCGCCTCCTCGGCTCCGGAACCTCCTCCGGCGTGCCGCGGATCGGGAATGACTGGGGTGCCTGTGATCCCGTTGAGCCCAGGAACCGTCGCACCCGCGCCTCGGCGCTGGTCTGGACCCCGACGACGCGCATCCTGATCGACACCAGCCCCGATTTCCGAGAGCAGGCGCTGGCCGCCGGCATCAGCGATGTCGATGCGGTGATCTGGACGCACGACCATGCTGATCACTGCCACGGCATCGATGATCTTCGGCAGGTCATGCATGCGCGGGCAGGGGAGCCGGTGCGCGGGCTGGCGCGCCCCTTCACCCTCGAGCAGCTGACGACGCGGTTCAGCTATGCCTTTCGCGGGAGCAAGCTCTATCGGCCGACCGTGGCGATCGAGCCGCTGCCCGATGCAATCACGATCGGCGATATCCATATCCGAGTGGCGGATCAGCCACATGGCGGCATCACCTCGGCGGGTCTGCGTTTTGACGCTAACGGAAAATCAGTAGCTTATGCTATAGATTTCAATGAGATGACGCAGGATATGCGTAACTTGTATAAGGATCTGAATCTCTGGGTGGCCGATTGTCTGCGCCGCGCGCCGCATCCGACCCACGCGCATCTCGACGCGGTGCTCGGATGGGTGAGGGACCTCGCGCCGCGGCGTGCGCTGCTCGCGCATATGGACAATTCGATGGACTATGCGACCCTCGTCGCCACGCTGCCCGCCGGAGTCGAGCCGGGCTATGACGGCATGGAGGTCGCGCTGTGAGCGATGATCGCATCATTCAGCTGCTGCTGTTGCTCGGCGCGCTGATGCTTGCCTTCCGGGCCTTGTCCGCCCAGCGCGTCACGCTGCGCGGTCTTGCCCAGACGTTGCTGCTCTGGGGGATCGTAGGCGTGACGATGGTCATCGTGATGTACCATCGCCAGGAACTGGGTGGACTGCTGGCCCGCGCGTCGGAGAAGCTCGGTTACGAGCAGCAGGTCGTCCAGGGCGACACGGTGCGGATCAAGATGAGCCCGGACGGGCATTTCTGGGCGCGGGTGCGGATCAACGGCGTCGAGCGGCGCATGCTGGTCGACAGTGGCGCGACAGTCACCGCGATCTCGCGCGACACCGCCGAGGCGGCCGGCGTCAAGCCCGTGCTGGCGCCGCCGGTGCTGATCGAGACCGCCAACGGCACCGTCCAGGCGCAGGAAGCGCGGGCGGACGATGTCGCGATCGGGCCGCTATCGACGCAGGACCTGCCGATGGTGGTCGGCGAGAGCTTCGGCGACCTCGATGTGCTGGGAATGAACTTCCTGTCGCGGCTCAAGTCCTGGCGGGTCGAGGACCGCACGCTGATCCTCGAGCCGCGCAAGGGTGCCGAGGCGAGGGTTATGATCCCGCGCTCGGCCGAACAGGATTAAGGCTTAGTCGAGTACAACGTTGTCAGCATGGCGTGGCTCGAAGCCGCGCGCGCGGCGTTCATACTCATGCGCCATGCCCATATGAGCGCGGAAGCTCGCCATGCCCTTGGCCCGCATTGCGGCACCACGTGCTTCATCGGCACGCTGCGCGTAATATTTGCTCTCGGTCATGGTGGCTTCCGTGATCATTTGTTGCAGAGGTAAGCGGTCTGCCGGATCGCGGCACTCCGTAAAACCGCGTAGTCGGGGATGGACCGTGTGCATTGCGGGCCAGAATTCTGGGGATAGGCATCATGGCAGGCTCGGGCATGCCGGCTTGGCGCAGTGTTAATTTTACATAATGTATATTATCGATCCATTGCTTTGTAAGCACATGCTCCAAATGAGGCACTTCTTCGAGTTCCAAGACTGGCTCGCTACCCTGCCGTCATCGTGGCGATCGCTATCTGGCCGTTAGCGGTCCGCCCCCTTTGAGGGCAAGTTCGCAATAGCGGGGATCTCGTGAGGCTTTCGCCCCGCACTTCATTGCTTGAGATCCCCTGTCCACCGCCTTGCGTAACCATAGCGGCTCTCGTTCGAGGCCGAGCTGGCCCACTACCTCACGGTTGCCGCCTCCTCGATAAGCTCCGCGACTTCCGTGGGATGCGAGACCATCAGCGCGTGCGAAGCACCGGGAATCTCCACTATCTTCCGGGCGTGCGCGCGCTCGGCCATGAACTTCATGACCGCGGCGGGAATGTTCCGGTCGGCGCTGCCATAGATCATGTAGTTCGGCAGCGTTTTCCAGGTTGCGACACCCGTGGGCTCCTGCAGCGCCTTCATCGTGATCGGGCGCTGGGTGGCCGCCATCACCGCCGCCTGGCCGACGGGGACATCGGCGGCGAATTGCGCATGGAACCTCGCCGGCTGGATATAGAGGTCCTGCCCGCCGTCCGGCAGCGGAACCGCAGTCAGCGCCTCGCCCAGCGTGCTGCCCGGGAATTTGCCCGAGAGCGAGAAGCTCGACTCCCCTGTTTCCGGCGCGAAACCAGCAACATAGACCAGCGCCTTGATGTTCTGGTTGCCATTCGCTGCCTCGGTGATCACCGGGCCGCCATAGCTATGGCCGACCAGCACCACCGGGCCCCTGATCGACTTGACCACCGCTGAGACCGCGGCCCCGTCGCTCGCGACGCTGCGCAGCGGGTTTGCGGCGGCGATGACGGTATAGCCGTCCTTCTCCAGCCGGGTAATCACCGGCTCCCAGCTGGAGCTTTCGGCAAAGGCGCCGTGGACAAGCACGATCACAGGCTTCTCGGCTGTGGTCTGGGCATGGGCGGCGCCAGAGAGGAGGAGTGCGGTGGGCAGCAGAAGTGTCGAGAGACGCATGGATATTCTCCTCAATTGGGGATGGAGATGCGGTGGGGCTGGAGGCTGTCGCGCAGCCAGTCGTCGAAGGTGAGCGTGGCGATACGCGCCCCGGTACCCGGCAGGAGCGAGTGCTCGCCGAGCTCGGCCCCGAAATAGGGCGCTGCGACATCGGCGACGATCCGGCGCGGGTCCTCCTGCGCGGTGGCGATCTCGACGGCGACCTGGTCGAGCCGCAGCCGCTCGGGACCGGCGACCTCAAGCATGCCGTTGAAGGGAGCGCTGAACACCGCGTCGGCCAGCATGTCGGCCAGATCCTCGCCGGCGATCGGCTGGACCAGTGCCGGCGCGATCCGGATGTCGCGTTCGGTCCCCGCCTGCACCACGGAACTGATGAACTCGAAGAACTGGGTCGAGCGCAGGATGGTGAAGGGAATGCCCGATCCGGCGGCCATCTCCTCCTGCAGCTTCTTGCCGCGGAAATAGCCGCTGGCGAGCAGCCCATCGGTACCGACGATCGACAGCACGACATGATGTCGCACACCCACACGCTGCCCGGCATCGAGCAGGTTGCGGCTCGACGTCTCGAAGAAGCGCATCGCCGCGTCGCCATCGTCGGGTGAGACGTTGGTGACGTCGATCACCACCTCCGCGCCGTCCAGCGCTGCATCCAGCCCGACGCCTGTGAAGCTGTCCACGCCGGTGGTGCGTGAGGCCTCCACGACGCGCAGATCCTCCTGGCGCAGGTTGCGTACCAGCCGCTCGCCGATCCGACCGCGGCTGCCGATCACCGCGACCTTCATATCAGCGCCTCGATCGAAGAGATGTCGACCGAGGGGAGCGGTACGAACAGCCCCTCCTCCATCAGCGCCCGGCGGACGGTGGGGCGTTCGGCGACGCGTTCGAAATAGCCGAGCATGTCGGTCGACATCGGCACGCCGAACGCCTGTGCCCAGCGCAGCATGACGAACAGATAGGCATCGGCGACGGTGAAACGCGGGCCGAACAGATAGAGCTCGTTGATATGCGCTTCGATCAGCGCCAGCCGACTGGCGACCGCCTCGCTGGCCGCAGCGCGCTCGGCCTCGTCCTCCGAATGCCAGAAGGGCTTGAAGGCGACGTGCAACTCGGTCGACAGCCAGGAGAGCATCTCGATAAGCCGGGTGCGGCCGAGCGGCCCGCCGGGAGTCAGGCTGGCATCCATGCCGGCGATGAACTCGAGGATCGCCGTGTTCTCGCTCACCGTATTGCCGTCGTCGAGGACGAGTAGCGGCACATAGCCGCGCGGGTTGATTGCGATATAGTCATAGCCATGCTCGGTCGTCTTGGTCTTGATGTCGACCCGCTCGAACTCGGCGGCGAGGCCGGCCTCGTGCAGCGAGATCCGGCCGGACAGGCTGCAAGCGCCGGGGGCGTAATAGAGCTTCATGATCGGGACTCCTGGAAAGCTGCGGGCAGGTGCAGAGTGACGATGGTGCCAGTGCCGGCTTCGCTCTCGATCGAGACGCCGCCGCCGGCACTCCGGGCGAAGCGCTCGACCATCGGCAGGCCGATGCCGCCCAGCCCGTCGCGCTTGGTGGTGAAGAAGGGATCGAAGACACGGGCAAGCGTCGCGGGCGACATGCCAGCGCCGTGATCGCGGACGCCGAGTGTCACCGCGCAAGGAAGTGCGCGTGCCTCGATCCACACCGTCCCCTCCCCGCTCATCGCGTCGCGCGCGTTTAGAACGAGGTTGAGTAGCGCCCGGCGCAGCCCGATCGGATCACATGCCAGGGCAGGCAGCCCGGGCTCGGCGATTACGACGACACGCAGCAGCCGATCCTCGCCGCCGGCGATCAGCGCGACGATATCGGCGAGGCACTCCGCGACATCGCAGCGCAGGTTCGCCATCGCCCGGGCGCTGGCCTGCGCCATGTTCTGGTGGAGGATCGTACCGGCGTGATCGAGCGAGGTACGGGCGCGATGGAGGAGCGGCTCGCGATGGGTCACCGGCATGTCCGGCGTCCGTGCCAGGATGTTGAGCGCGGATGTCGCGATCTGGACGAGATTGCCCAGGTCGTGGAGCATACCCGCTCCAGCGAGCGCAACTTCGCTGCCCATGGCCGGGCCCAAGGGCGGCAATATCTCTTGTCCTTGCAGGACCGGGGACTGGGGAACCATCACCGAGCTCCTTGTCAGAGAGGGGGCCGCGGGGTGCGGAGGGGAGCCACCCCGCGGCCCGGCCGGTCAGGCCGCCGCGGCCGCCGGGGCCTCGACCGGGTGCACGGCGCGAAGGCCGATCTGCACGCGGTTCCAAAGGTTGATTGCGCCGATCGCCAGCGTCAGCCAGGCGATTTCGCTCTCGCTGAACTGGGCCTGGAGCATCGCGTAGTCGGCGTCCGGCGCATGCGTCTTGGCGATGCGAGTGAGCGTCTCGGTCCAGTTGAGTGCGGCGCGCTCGCGATCGGTGTAGGCGGGCGAGTCACGCCAGCCGTCGAGCAGGTGGAGGCGCTGGTGGCTCTCGCCGTTCTTGATGGCGTCCTTCACATGCATGTCGATGCAGAAGGCGCAGCCGTTGACCTGCGAGGCACGGATCTTCACCAGCTCGAGCAGGCTGTGCTCGAGCCCGCTCTTCTCGATCGCGGCTTCGACGCCGATCATCGCCTTGGTGCCTTCGCCGGCGACCTGGAAGATGTTCATACGGGGGGTCATTGCTATTCTCCTTGCTTGGATGATGGATCAGATGCGCGCGGACGATCGGTCGCTCAGCGCGTAGAAGGTGAGCCCGGCGCCGATCAGCGCGGGGAGCGTGACGGCGGGAAAGTCTCGCAGCAGCACCGAAGGGCCGCAGATGCCCGCCGCGACTTCCCAGAAATGGAAGAGGGCATGGCAGGCGAGCCACAGCGTCGCCCCGCCCCACAGCACCGGCCGCGCATTGGGGCGCACCGTGCCGATCAGGAAGGCGGCGCCGAGGAACAGGAAGATGATCCCGATGTCGCGGATGAAGTGCTGGTTGAACGGACCGGTGGTGGTCACGCCGGGGACCGCGAAATACCAGCCGACCGGCGAGATCAGCATATAGGTGCCGTTGAGCAGCCCCCCGACGCCGAGCAGCACGGCGAGGAAGACGCAGAGCTGGCGGAGCACCGGCCTGTCGTCCCCGGCTGGGCGCGCACGCGCGCTCATTTCGCCACCGGTGCGGGCACGTTGGCGAGCCACCAGTCGAAGCCGGTGGTGCCCAGCCGGGCATCCGGCCCGGGCATCAGCGAGGCATCGTCGATGGCGACGCCGAAATAGGGTGCCGCCGGATCGGCGACCACGCGGCGCGGATCCCTGTCGAACGCCAGCACCTGCGCGACCAGTTCGTCGATGCGATACGCCTGTGGGCCGGCCACTTCGATCAGGCCGTTGACCGGCTCGGACAGCGCAGCCCGGGCGACTGCGGCAGCGACGTCCTGCGCCGCCATCGGCTGGAAAAGCGCCGGCGACAGGCGAACCGTGTCGCCCTCGGTCGCCGAATTGGCGATGCCGCGCAGGAACTCGAAGAACTGCGTCGCGTGGATCAGCGTGAACGGGATGCCCGAGGCGGCGATGCCCTTTTCCTGGGCGAGCTTGGCCTGGAAATAGCCGCTGGCCTGGAGCCGATCAGTGCCGACCACCGAGAGCGCGATGTGATGGCGCACCCCGGCCCTCTTCTCGGCGGCCGCGATGTTGCGTCCCGCTTTCTCGAAGAAGTCGAGCGCCGCCGGGCCGTCGAGCGTCGGTGAGTTGGAGACGTCGATCACCACCTGGGCGCCCTGCAGCGCCTGGTCGAGCCCCTCGCCGGTCAGCGTGTCGACACCGGTGTTGGGTGCGGCGGCGAACACCTCGTGCCCTTCCTTCGCCAGCAGGGCGACGGTCTTCGACCCGATCAGGCCGGTGCCGCCAATCACCACGATCTTCATGTTGCGTCCTTTCGATTGGATGGGTTCAGGCCGGAGTGAGCGCACTGCGGAACCAGTTCTCGAGACTGGCGTCGCCCGGCCCTACAGCGGCATCGGAGACGAGCTTCTCCTCACCGAGCCGCGCTCCGAAGAAGCGGGCATCGGCGTCGGTCAGCACCGGGCGATAATCCTCGCCCGCGGTCAGCATCTGCTGGGCGAGGCCTGGCAGCGCATAGCTGTTCGGCCCGGCGACCTCGAGCACGGCATTGACCGGATCGCGCAGCGCCACCTGCATCAGCACCCGCGCGGCATCCTCCGTCGCGATCGGCTGGACGCGGATCGGCGGCACGCGGACTTCCGCCTCGCTGCGCCCGGCATCGATGATGTCGTGGATATATTCGAACAGCGGCGTCGAGCGGACGATGGTGAACGGGATGCCCGACCCGGCGATCAGTCGCTCCTGCGCGTGCTTGGCCTGGTAATAGCCGTCGCCGATCCGCTCGGCGCCGATCGCGGAGAAGGTGATGTGGTGCTTGGTGCCCGCTGCCTGCTCGGCGGCGAGCAAGGTGGCGCCCGCGCGCTCGAAGAAGCGAAGCATCTCGGTCGCATCGGCATAGCCGGGACTGGAAACGTCGATCACCGCCTCGGCGCCGTCCAGCGCCCGGTCGAGCCCCGCGCCGGTGACAATGTCCACCCCGGCCGCCCGTGCTGCGACGACCACCTGGTGCCCCGCCGCCTCGAGCTGGCGGACCAGCCGCGTGCCGACCAGGCCGGTGCCTCCCACCACGGTAATGCGCATGTCCCGTCTCCGCATTCGAACAGGGCTGCAGGATCACGGATCGCGCCCCGCGCCTCCATCGTGCCGAGGCATGCGCGATCCTCGCCTTTTGGCAGGCCCCCCTGTCCCAAGGTGCAGGTCACGCCACCCCGGCGGAGGACCGGACGGCGGAACCGATACCCGCGCACCGCAATGCCCGACCTTGGGCGAGCCTCGCCTCGCCCCTTGTCCCACCGGGCTCCCCCGGAGGTGCGATCGACCGGGGCCCGGCCCCTCCCCTAGCCCGTCCCCGCCGGGAGGCGGCCCGTGGCGGGTCGTGCGGCGCGCATCCAGGGAGACACTCGATGCCGATGTTCACCACCAGCGACGGACACATGATGCACTACAAGGACTGGGGCCAGGGCCCGGTCGTCACCTTCTCGCATGGCTGGCCGCTCAGCTCGGACGCGTGGAGCGGCCAGATGCAGTTCCTCGCCGCGCAGGGCTATCGCTGCATCGCGCACGACCGCCGCGGCCACGGCAAGTCGGCCCAGACCGGCACCGGCAACGACATGGACAGCTATGCCGACGATCTCGAGCAGCTGTTCGCCGCGCTCGGCCTGCAGGACATCACCATGGTCGGCCATTCGACCGGCGGCGGCGAAGTCGCCCGCTATATCGGCCGCCACGGCACCGGCCGCGTCAAGAAGGCCGTGCTGCTCGGCGCGGTACCGCCGGTGATGGTGCAGAGCGAAGCGAACCCCGAGGGCCTCCCCCTTAGCGTGTTCGACGGCCTGCGCCACGACATCCTCAAGAACCGATCGCAATTCTACAAGGACTTCGCGATCCCCTTCTTCAGCGCCAACCGCCCGGACGCGAACGTGCCGCAGAGCCTGCTCGACGAGTTCTGGCTGATCAGCATGCAGGCCGGCCTGAAGAACGCCTATGAGTGCATCAAGGCATTCAGCGAGACCGATTTCACCGAGGACCTGAAGAAGTTCGACGTGCCGACGCTGATCGTCCACGGCGAGGACGACCAGATCGTGCCGATCGCGGACTCGGCCCACAAATCCGCCAAGCTGGTGCAGGGCGCGCAGTCGCTCTTCTATCCGGGCCTCCCTCATGGCCTGACCGCGACGCATGCCGATCGGTTCAACGCCGATCTGCTCGCCTTCCTGCGCAGCTGAAGCGGAGACGCCCGGCGGTGTCCCAGCGCCGCCGGGCGTCAGCCCGAAATCGGCGGCAGCGTCACCTGGAAGAAGGCGCCGCCCTGCGCATGGTTCGCTGCCGAGATGCCCCCGCCATGCGCGGCGATGATTGACTGGCAGACGGCCAGGCCGATCCCCATTCCGTCCTGCTTGGTGGTGAAGAAGCCTTCGAACACCCGGTGCAGGTCTTCGGCGGCGATGCCCGGCCCATTGTCGCGCACCGACAGGCGTACGCCCCCGAAGCCATCCCGCCCGGTGGTGATCTCGATCTGCGAATGCGGCCGTCCGGCCATTGCCTGCAGGCTGTTGACCAGCAGGTTGACCACCACCTGCTGGAGCTGGACCCGGTCGCCGAGCACGCGCGGCAGGCCGATGTCGAGCCTGACGCCCAGCTGGATGCCGCGCGCCTCGATATCATGGCAGACGAACATCAAAGCTTCCTCGACCACCCGGTTCAGGTCGAGCGCCGTGCGGTTCGGCACATGGCGACCGGCCATGCCGCGGATGCGCTGGACGATCTGACTGGCATGGCGCGCGCTGTCGGCGATTCGCCGGGTCAGCTGGCCGACCTTGTCGAGGTTCGGCTCGTCGCGCGCCAGCCAGCGCAGGCTGGTCTCGGCGTTCATCGCGATCGCGGCGAGCGGCTGGTTCACTTCGTGCGCGATCGAGCTTGCCAGCTCGCCCAGCGTCGCGATCCGCGCCGCCCGGGCATATTCCTCCTGGAGCTGGCGCAGCTGCACCTCGGTCTGCAGCCGCTCGGTGACGTCCTCGAACATCAGCAGCGTCACGTCCAGCCGCTCGGGCGGCGTCGGATAGGTGATCGACAGCTGCACGTCGCGCAGCTGCCCGTCGAAGGTCCGCAGCTTCATGATCTCGGTCAGGTTGCGGCGCCCGTCGAAATGCGCGGTGATCACCCGCTTGGCGGTATCGGGCGAGGCTGCGAACAGATAATCGACCGGCCCGATCAGCCGATCGGCGCTCCCCGCTCCGAACAGCTCCACCGCGTTGCGGTTCGCATCGGTCACCCGGACGATCGCGCGCGATTCGAACGGCAGGTCGGGATTCGCATCGAGATAGGCGCCGACATCGGTCACGCCCGCCGCGCGCAGCTCGTCGAAGATCGGCAGCATCGCGGTGGAATCGACCAGCACCAGCGCCCAGGGGAGATGGTGGATCAGCGTGCGATAGCGCTCTTCGCTCGCGCGCAGCGACCAGAGCGAGCGCTTGTCGGTCACGCCGCCGCCCACCGAGACGAAGACGAGGTCGGGATGTGCGGGATCGGTCGAGATGTTCACCGTCGCGTCGTTGAACACGCTCGAGATTATCTTGCGGGTTCGCGCGGCGCCGGGAATGTCCGCCAGCTCGGCGAGGATCAGCTCGGCCAGCGCCGGCCAGCTCTCGGCCGGCCAATAGGCGGTGACCGGCGCGCCGATCATCCGCCGCCGCCCGCCGATCGGGCCGAGAGCGCGCAGGGCATTGTCGTCGATGTCGACCACGCGCACGAGATCGAGCAGTGCGCTGGCCCAGTCGCCCGGCACCTCGCCCGCGGCTATCCGGGCGATCAGCCCGCGCGCGCCGGAAATGTCGAACACGCTCCACGCGCTCGTTTCCTCGTCCATCCCGGCATGGGCGACATCGCCGATGCGCGGGAGCAGCGCCGGGGATAGTTCGGGGTCGGCGTCCGCGGCCTCCTGCTGGGACAGCGGCTCCATCTCAGGCGCCCCTGCCGGTGTTGCCCAGCGCCACGCGAAGCGCGCCGAGCAGCGCAACATTCGCGACGGGCTTGGCGAACCAGGCGGTTGCCCCATCCCGCAGTGCGTGGGCACATGCCACCTCGTCGGCCAGCGAAGTGACGAAGATCATCGGTATCGGCGAGCCGCAGGCGCGCAGCCGGCGCTGCAGCTCCAGCCCGTCCATCTCCGGCATGCGGACATCGGAGATCACGCAGTCGAACTCGCTCGCCCGGTCGAGGAAAGCGGCCGCCCGCTCGAAGCCCAGCGCCGCCATCCCCTCCACCTGGAGGAGCTCGCACAGCGCCTCGCGCACGGCCAGGTCGTCATCCACGATCGCGATCACCACTGGCCTGGACAAGGGACGCGTCCTCTCGGCGCGAGCTGCGCCCGTCCGCGACTGTCGCCCAAGGTCCAGGCAGTCGTAACCATACCATGGTCTAGGTCTCCTCCTGCCGAAGGGGTTCGGGCAGCAGGTCCCAGGCACGGATCAACTCGCCGACCGTGCTCACTTCCATCTTGCGCATCACGCTGCTGCGATGGAGCTTCACCGTCACTTCGCTGATACCCAGGTCATAGGCGATCTGCTTGTTGAGCCGGCCGCGGGCGACCTGGCGGAGCACCTGGCGCTCGCGCGGCGTGAGCGTGGCGTGGCGGTCCGCCTGGCGCTTGGCCAGCTCGGCATCGGCGCGCTGGGCCAGGTCGCGCTCGATCCCGGCGGTCACTGCGTCGAGCAACGACTGGTCGCGCGCCGGCTTGGTGAGGAAATCGACCGCGCCGGCCTTCATCGCCTGCACCGACATCGGAATGTCGCCATGGCCGGTGAGGAATATGATCGGCTTGGCGTTGCCGGTGCTGGCCAGATATTGCTGCAGGTCGAGCCCGCTCGATCCCGGCATGCGCACGTCCAGGACCATGCAGCCCGGCCGCTCGGGCAGATTCGCCTCGAGCAGCTCGCGCGACGAGGCGAAGCCGGCGGCGTCGATTCCCACCGAGAGCATCAGCTCCTCGATCGCGGTGCGCACGGCGGCATCGTCATCGACGATCACCACCAGCGGGCGGGCGGGTGCGGCGGGCCGGTGCATTTGCGTTATCTGGTTCATCGCAGGACCTCCTGGCTTGGCGGCTGGAGACGAGTGACCCTTCCACTGGGCGCGACGAGGCGCCATCCCGGTTCCGGTTAGCCGGGACCTACCCGATCCGGGGAGCGCGGCTCGAGCCGGATCACCCGTCGGCCATGGAGATGCGCATCGATCGAAAAGGCGCCCGGGCCGAGCAGCACGAACGCAGCTGCCCCTCCCGCGCAGGCGAGCAGAAACCAGGCGGGCAGGCCCGGAGTCCCGGTAAAGCCGATCGCCAGCACGATGACGAGCAGCGCTCCTGCCGCCCGCGCGCCGAAGCCGAGCACCAGCGCCAGGCCAAGCAGGCTGGCCCCCAGCCCGATCGACACCGCGTTCGACGGCGACGGCCAGAGCAGGGCGAGCGAAGGATAGGCGATTACCGCATAGGACAGGCGCAGCAGCAGCAGCGCGACGCCGAACAGACCATCCGGATAGCGTAGAATCAATTTGGGCACCGTCAGGCGATAGCTCCCCCATGGGGGCCGGCCAGCCTTCGGTCCGGGGATTTGCCGCTCCCCCATTCGGGGGTAGCATCGCATCCACCTGACGGCGAAGGGGCGGATTGCTTCGAACAGGCTCAGGCGGAGACCCGGCGGGATTGCTGAAACGGCGATGCAATTGATCAGGGGGCTACCAGTGCTGGCGACCCTCGTCGCGGCGCTGCTCTTCCAGCCCGTCGGCGCGGCGCCGGCCGATGTGCCGCGCCTGATCGCCCATTATACCCATCAGCGCTGGAGCGAGGAGAGCGACGCGCCACGTCCGGTGGTTGCCCTGGCGCAGGATCGGCGCGGCTATCTCTGGGTCGCGGCCAATGCCGGGCTGTTCCGCTTCGACGGTATCCGCTTCGAACCGATGAGCGCCGGCGTCGACCCTGCCGTCCATGGCCCGCCCTCGGCGATCCTCGTCCGGCGCAATGGCGATGTCTGGACGAATTTCGAGCGGAGCGGCCGCTTCGCTGTCTATCGCGACGGCCGGCTGCGCTTCCTCGATGCGCCGCCCTCGCCCGATCGGGTCCTGTCGATGCAGGAGGCGGCAGACGGCACGATCTGGGTGCTGACCGAACGGATGGGGCTTCCGCTCCTGCGCTTCCGGAACGGCCGCTGGACTTCGTTCGGCAGCGGAGTCGGCGCGCCGGTCGATAACCCCTTCAGCCTTGTGGTGACACGGGACGGCACGGCATGGGTCGCCTTTTCCGGCGAAGTGATGCGGCTCAGGCCGAATGCCAGCCGTTTCGAGTCCGTCCGCAGGGACTTTCGTGCGCTGGGGCGGCTCTCGCTCGATCCCGAGGAACGTGTCTGGATCAGCGACCGCCATGGCAGCTATCCGCTGACCGGCCCGGGCGGCCACGGAAAGCCGCCCGCGCTTCGCTATCCCTACGCCACCGACAGCGCCGAGATCCGCGGCTGGCCGCGTTTCGACCGCGAGGGCAATCTTTGGATCGCGACCTATTATGACGGGCTCCAGCGCGTGCGCAGTGCCGATCCGCGCGGCGCCGCCACACCCGTTGAGGCAAGGGCGCGGGTCGAGCGCTTCACCGCGCATGACGGCCTGTCGTCCAATGCCGCCACCCAGATCTTCCAGGACGTGGAAGGCAATGTCTGGGCGGGCACCGAGAATGGCCTGGACCGGTTCTGGCCCGCGACGCTGCGCTACGAGCCGCAGCTTGCCCAGCCTGCCGCATTCGGCGACCTGCTGCTGCGCGGCTCGGACGGCAGCGTCTATATCGGCCAGGCAGCGACGGTGTACCGCGTGCGGCCCGGTGGACGGCCGGAGCCGATCTTCCGTACGCCGGACAACGAACCGCGCACCCTGTGCGAAGCGCCGGACCACGCGATCTGGATCGGCATGAGCAAGAGCGTGGGCCCCGGGCCGCCCCCCAGCAAGCCGGTGATGATCTGGAAGGACGGCAGCCTCCGTGTCGGCCCCCGCGTGCCGCTCAACTATGTCGTCTATGACTGCGCCTTCGATGTGCGCGGGGATTTCTGGGTGACTGCCTGGCTGGGTGGCATGGCACGGCTGCACGACGGGCGCTGGCAGCGCGTCACGCCGCCACCTGGCCAGCCCTTCGCGCCGCGTTCGATGGTGGCGGACGCGCAGGGCCGGATCCTGGTCCATTGGAGCGACCGGGTGCTGGGCCGGTTCGATGGGCTGACCCGCCAATCGTTCCCGCTTCCCTTTGGAAGTCACGGCAATGACGAGATCGCCTTGCACCCGGAACCCGGCGCGCTGTTCGTCGCCGGTGAATTCGGCCTCGCCCGGCTGCGCGACGATCGCTTCCAGACCATCTCCACCCGCCAGGCGCCCCTTTTCGGCGGCGTCAACGGCATGGCCCGCAGCGCTTCCGGAGAAACCTGGCTGGCGAGGCCCGGCGGCATCCTGCGCGTCCGTTCAGCCGATCTCGACCGTGCCTTCGTCCAGCCAGGCTGGACACCGCCGATGCAGGTCTTCGGGGCTGCCGACGGCCTGCGCAGCCGACCCCATTCGCACAGCCGCAACGCGATCGTGCAGGGCGGTGACGGACGTCTCTGGATCGCGACGCAGACCGGCACCTTGTGGCTCGATCCCAAGGACGTGAAGCGCAGCCTGGCGCCGCCGCGGGTCACGGTCGGCGCGCTGATCGCCGACAAGGTCTATCGCGATCCGACAAGCGTCACCCTGCCCGCCGGCCGCTCGAACGTGCAGATCGATTTCGCGGTGCTGAGCTTCTCCAACCAGCACGCCACTCAGGTCCGTTACCGGATCGAGGGGCAGGATAGCGAGTGGGTCGATCCCGGTACCCGGCGCCAGGCCTTCTACACCAATCTCGCCCCTGGCACCTATCGCTTCCAGTTGATCGCCGCGAACGACAATGGTGCGTGGAACCAGGCCGGGGCGACGGTGGAGTTCACCATACCGCCGACCTTCGTGCAGTCGAAATGGTTCCTTGCCCTGTGCGCAGCGATCGTGCTGGCGCTGCTCTGGCTCGCCTACCGATTGCGCATGGCCCAGGTCGCTGGCCGTATCCGCGCGCGCCTGGAGGAGCGGATGGGCGAGCGCGAACGGATCGCCCGCGAGTTGCACGACACGCTGCTCCAGAGCGTCCAGGGCCTGGTCCTCCGCTTCCAGTCGGTCGCCAACAAGATGCCGCCGGAGGGGCCCGCCCGGGGTCAGCTCGAGGCGGCGCTCGCGCGTGCCGACGAGATCATCGCCGACGGCCGGGAGCGGGTGCAGGGCCTGCGCGGCGCCGACGACAAGGGCGACCTGCCCGAACTGCTCAAGGAGCGCGCGGTCGCCGCCGGCTTCGATCCGGCGGTTGGCGTGCGCATCGTGGTGGAGGGGCGTCAGCGCCCGGTCGATCCGCTCGTCGCGGTGGAGCTCAGCCGGATCGTCGACGAGGCGCTGTTCAACGTCCACCGCCACGCCAATGCCGGCGCCGTCGAGATCGTCATCCGCTTCGGCGCGCGCCAGCTGGGCGTCGAGATCCGCGACGATGGCGTCGGCATTCCTGCCGAGATCGTGGCACGAGGACACAAGCCCGGCCATTTCGGGCTGATCGGCATGCGCGAGCGCGCCGAGCGGATCGGGTGCAGCTTCTCGATCGACAGCCGCCCCGGCATGGGCTGCGCGGTGACGATGACCCTTCCCGCCCGTCTCGCCTTCGCCGACCACGCGCCGGGCCGCCGCCGCTTCCTCTCCCAATTCTTCCGAAAAAGGCTCCCAGACCATGCCGCCTGAAAAAGGCCCCTCGCCAATCCGTATCCTCATCGTCGACGACCACCCCGTCCTGCGCGAGGGCGTCACCGCGATCCTCGAGGACCGCACCGACATGGTCGTGATCGGCGAGGCCCGTGACGGGGCCGAAGCGGTCTCGCGCTTTCGCGAGCTGCGTCCGGACGTGACGCTGATGGATCTGCAGATGCCGGTGATGAACGGCGTCGATGCGATAACCGCGATCCGCGCCGAATTCTCCGACGCCCGCATCCTCGTCCTCACCACCTATGCCGGCGACGTCCAGGCGGTGCGCGCGCTCAAGGCCGGGGCGACCGGCTATCTGCTCAAGAGCAGCCTGCGCACCGAGATGCTCGATGCGATTCACAACGTCCATCGCGGCCGGCGCCATGTCCACGGCGAGGTCGCCGCAGAGATCGCGCTGCACGTGGCGGACGACAATCTCAGCGAACGGGAGACCTCGGTGCTGCGGCTGGTCGCCGAGGGCAAGGCGAACAAGGAGATCGCCCATGCCCTCGCCCTTTCCGAGGAGACGGTGAAGGCCCACCTCAAGAATATCTTCGCCAAGCTCGACGTCAGCGACCGCACCCATG
Source organism: Sphingomonas sp. Sphisp66 (assembly GCF_047324325.1). NCBI lineage: Bacteria > Pseudomonadati > Pseudomonadota > Alphaproteobacteria > Sphingomonadales > Sphingomonadaceae > Sphingomonas > Sphingomonas sp. Sphisp66. The sequence goes on along the minus strand of NZ_CP168508.1, from coordinate 2,056,180 downwards.
CGGTGACGGTCGCCGCCCGTCGCGGGATCATCGAGCTCTAGAGCAGCGCCATCCCGCCATCGACGCGCAGATTCACGCCGGTCACGAAGCTGCTCATGTCCGAGGCAAGGAACAGCGCCGCGCTCGCCAGTTCCTCGGGCCGACCGAGCCGGCCGAGCGGGATCGCGGCCGCCATCTGCGCCTCGAATGCCGGGCGCTGCTCGGCAGAGACGCCCAGCTTGCCGAGTATCTCGGTATCCGTGGGGCCCGGGCTCAGGACGTTGACGCGAATACCGCGCCCTCTGAGTTCGAGCGCCCAGCTACGCGCAAAGGCGTTGATCGCCGCCTTCGACCCGGCATAGACCGCATGCCCGTCGAGCACCTTCTCGCTAGCGAGCGATCCGGTGATCACGATCGCGCCTTGATCGCGAAGGAGCGGCGCCATCTTCTGCACGCCGACGAACACGCCGCGCGTGTTGGTGGCGAACTGTGCGTCATATTCGTCCTGCGGCACTTCGGCCGAATGGCGGATCGTGTTGATCCCGGCATTGGCGACATAGATGTCGAGCCCGCCAAAGCGCTCGCCGACCACGTCCGCCGCCCAGCTATGGAATTCGGGATCGCCGACATCGCCGATCACGGAGGTCGCGCCGCTGCCGATCCGCCGCACCGCTTCCTCCGCGGCGTCTGCCCGGCGGCCGGTGACGATCACCTGCGCGCCTTCCGCCGCAAAGGACCGGGCGATCGCGAAGCCGATCCCGCTCGTGCCGCCCGTGATCATTGCCGTCTTGCCGCTGAGCAAGGCCATGGTTCTACCTCCAGAATTGACTGGCCTGGAGGTAGGAAGCGGCCGCTCCCGAAGAACCTGTCCCCGAGTCTAGGCGCGCACCGACCAAGGTCGGTCCATCCCCCTGCCCTTGGCCAGATGCGGGCGGCAGGGACTTGTCGCAAAAGAGAACCGGAGAGCTCCCGGCAATGTCCGGGCAGCTTGGGGAGCCGTGTTAATCGGACGCGACAGGGATGATGAACGCAGGGGTTTTTCCGATTTCACCCTGCGGCCAACGAAATGGCAGTCGAGCGTCCCACCTGTCCGGCTCCTCCAAGAGAGTACGAAGCTATCGTCGGCGAGATGCGACAACCTCAAATCGCGCGTCCGAATCTCAGCTTCCCTCGCCCAGTGAGGCAGTCACGTCATCGAACAACGCATCGACCGCGATCCGGTGCGGGATGATCTTCTGCTCCAGCGCCCAGTCGATCGCCAGCTGGATGCCCTTACGGTTCGCCTCCAGCCCGATCGGCGGATAGACCGCCGGCACCCCGCCCTCGGTCGCGGCGCGGCTCTCGACCAGCATGCGGAAGATCTCGCGCACCACATCCGGCCGCTCGCGCGACAAGCTCTCATGCACCACGAACATGTGGTTGATGCACACCACGCCCTCGCGGGCATACCAGTCCTTCGCCGCCTCGAACGGGTGCGGCACCAGATACTCCACCCGCGGATCCTTGGGCAGGTCGACCCCCTGCAGCGTCGCCGCCAGCTCGCCGTCGAGCATCATCTGGCCGATGTCCGATCCCTTGGGCAGCGCCTCGACATTGGCCGGGTCGCGATATTCGAGTAGATGCCCTTCGCCGACCTTGCACCAGGTCACCTTGTCGAGATCGACGCCATATTCGTGCTGCAGGATGCCGCGGATCCAGAGGCCCGTGGTCTGCGCATAGCTGCGCACCCCCACCCGCTTGCCCTCGATATCCTTGGGGTTCAGGTGGCCGAAGTCGCGGTTGAACCCGGCGCAATGATGCTGGAAGCGGCCATTGACCGGGATCGGCAGCGCCACCCACGGCTTGCCGTGGATCTTGGCCTGCAGCAGCGTGACGATCGCCAGCTCGCCGCAGTCATAAGCGCCCTCGCGCAGCATCGCCTTGAAGCCGTTATGCGCCTGGGGCGGCCCGCAGAAATCGAGCTCGACAAGATCGGACGTGACGCGCCCGTCGCGCATCGCCTTGGTGACCGGATAGTCGGCCAGGTTGGTCTTCAGCTTCAGCACGTCAGCCCCTCACTTCAGCAGCACTTCGATCAGCACCGGTCCGTCCGCGCGAACCGAGTCCGTCAGTGCCTTGTGAAAATCCTCCGCGGTGGTGACACGCTTCGACGGCACGCCCATGCTGGTGCCCATCGCGACCCAGTCGATCCGCGGATTGTCGATATCGATCATCGCCATCGCCTGCGGCCCGATCTCGGTGCCGGCGCCCATGTTCGTGTATTCGGCCTTGAGGATCGCGTATTGGTGGTTGGCGTAGATGATCGTGGTGACCGGCAGCTGCTCGCGCGCCTGCGTCCAGAGCGACTGGATCGTGTACATCGCACTGCCGTCACCCACCATGCAGAAGGTCCGCCGGTCCGGGCAGGCCATCGCCGCGCCGGTGGCGACCGGCGTGCCATAGCCGATCGAACCGCCCATATTGTTGATCAGGTCGTGCGGGAGTGCGCCCATGGTCAGCCCCATCGACTCGCGCCCGGTGGTGAGCGATTCATCGACGACGATGCAGTTCTCGGGGATCGCCGCGGCGATTGCATGCGCGATGCTGATCGGATTGAGCGCGCCCTGCGGCACCGGCGTGTCGACGCGCTGCTGGATCAGCGGCGCGGTGTCTTTCAGCCCGAGCGCATCGATCAGCATCTCGAAGGCGAGCTCGCTGTCCTCATCCATATCGACCAGCCCGTGCACCAGCGTGCCCGGCGCCTTGAGCAGGCTCGGCTTGTCGGGATAGGCGAAGAAGGCGACCGGCTCCTTGGTCTCCGCCGTGATCAGATGCTTGAAGTCCTTGAGGAAGGCCGAACCCGGTGCCACCGCATAGGGGATGCGCTCGATCGGCACGCGCCCGGCACCGCGCTCGATCCGTGCAGTGAAGAACTGGCTGCCGAGCCGGCAGCCGGTGCCGGCCGCGATCCTGCCCGCCAGCTCGAGCGCGCGGCCGCGCGTCGCCTTGTTGGCGAGGATCAACAGTGCCGGCTCGCCCGAGCGCAGCACCTTGGCGACCTCGTCGATCCGCGCCTGGTCCGGCGCACGACGACCCGGCGGCGGCGCGGCGGGCAGCACGCGCTCGCCCGCATCCTGCCAGGCGGTGTCGCCGGGCAGGATCAGTGTGGCGATCTGCCCCGGATGCTCGCTCGCCTTGGCGACGGCAGTCGCCGCGTCCCAGGCGATCGAGCGCGCGCTCTCGGCCCGGCGCACCCAATGGCTGAGCGGCCGGGCCAGCCCTTCGATATCCGAAGTCAGCGGTGGATCGTACTTGAGGTGCGAAGCCGAATGCTCGCCGACGATATTGACCATGCCCACGCTGGCACGCTTGGCGTTATGGATATTGGCGAGGCCGTTGGCGAGGCCCGGGCCGAGGTGGAGCAAGGTCGAGGCCGGCTTGTCCTTCATCCGGTACCAGCCATCCGCCGCACCGGTGCACACCCCTTCGAACAGGCAAAGCACGCTCTTCATCCGCGGATTCTCGAGCGCCGCCAGGAAATGCATTTCGGAGGTGCCGGGGTTGGCGAAGCAAACTTCGACGCCCTGATCCGCCAGCGTATTCACCAGCGACTCGGCGCCGTTCATCTTGGGTCCCGCAGTCATTTGACGGGGGTGCCACTTCCAGGGCGACGGGGCGCAATCGGAATGGACTGGAGGGCGATAAGTTCGCTTGGAATCTCCCTCCCCCAAAAACCGTCATCCCCGCGAAGGCGGGGATCCAGGGTCACAAGCGACGACGCCCTTGGCTCTGGATCCCAGCCTTCGCGGGGATGACGATGGTTGGTTGGAGAGGATTAGTACCCCGCCAGTTCCCTCCCCTGGCCCACAACCCCATAGCTCCGCGTCGGCGCGCTCATCAGGAACTTGTACCCTTCCCCGATCAGCCGCTCGACATTCTTCGCGTTGGTGTGCGGGTTGCCGACCGCGACGCCATGCTTGTGGCAGACCTCGACGATCCGGTTCATCGCGCTGACCACTTCGGGATGCTCGTACTGGCGCGGATAGCCCAGTGCCTGCGACAGATCCCCCTCGCCGATCAGCACCAGCCCGATACCAGGCACGTTCGCCAGGATATCGTCGAGATTCTCGATCGCCTCAGGGCTCTCGCACATCATGCCGACCAGGATTTCGCCATGCGGTGCCAGCGGCCACACATCGGCGCGGGCATAATAGTCCTGCATCGCCAGGCCCCAGTAGCGCGCCGCGCTCGCCGGCCCGTCGCCGCGCACGCCCTTCGGTTCATACAACGCCGCGCCCGTCGGCTTCGCATAGCGGCACGAGGCGACCATGTTATAGGCCTGCTCCATCGTCGAGACATGCGGCGTGATCACACCGTACACCCCGCGATCGAGCACCTGCTTGGCCTGGAACTGGTTCATCTCTGCGCCGTTCGCCGGGATGCGCGCGATCGGCGTCACCGAAGGCGCAATCGATCCGGTCTCGGCGATCTTCTTGCGGTTGAGCATGTACTGGAGCGCATCGCCCAGCCCCGCCACGTCGTACGGGTTGTGCTCCATCTCGAAGACCACGCCGTCATAGGGCGCGTCGGTCATTTCCTGCGCGGTGAGCTTGTCGACCTTGGTGAAGCAGGTGAAGGCCGGCTTGCCCGCTTCGAACGCGCGAATGATTCCGTTGAGGCGTTCCGCCGCCATTATGCCGCTTCCTTCTTCTTCGCTGCGGTGACTGCCGGATCCCAGTACATGAAGCCCATGCCCTCGCCCGTGCCTGCGGCGGTGCGCCAGCAGGGGATATAGTCGACCAGGGTCATCTCGGCGCCGGTGTGCTGGAGCGCCATCATCACGATCGAGTAGATCTTCACTTCGCTCGTGCCCGATTGGTAATAGCCGTCCGGGATCGCCGCGAGCCCATCATAGTCGTAGCTGGCCAGCATCCCCATCACGCGCCGGTCGAATTCCTCGTCATTGACGAAGTGCGAGAGCCCCCCGCTGGCGATCACTGCCACGCGGACATCCTCGGGCCAGGCCTCGATCGCGTCGCGCAGCACCCGGCCGAACTGGATGCAGCGTGCCATCGAAGGCTGGGTCGGCGGGTAGAAGAGGTTGAACAGCACCGGCACATGGCGCGGCACCTGGTCGCCCATGATCTGGTGATAGACGAAGCTGTAGGCGTGGGGCACGACCGGATAGTCAGGCGCATAGCCCTGGCGCGAGGCCATCCAGCTGTTCTGAGGCCAGGCCTGCAGATCGTTCAGGTCGAAGCCCTGGTCCTGGAAGGTCTCGATCAGATAGGTCGCCAGCTGCGGATAGGCCTGGTGCACGACATGATGGTCGGGCGCGTAGACTGGGCGCTGGGGCGGGCCGTTATGCACCTCCTCGCCGGTGTAGATGGTGATCGACGGCGACTGGTCGGGCCAGATCTCCTTCTGGTCCTTGCCCAGCACGATCACCACGTCGGGCGCGGCGCGCTTGTACGCCTCGGCCATCTCGTCGAGCGCCGCGCGGCAGCGCCCCGCCCGTTCGGTGCGCTCTTCCAGCGTCAGGAACGGCTCGAACGCGGCGCCGCGCTCGGCTTCCAGCTCGGGATAGGTCCAGGTGCGGTTGCGGTACCAGAGCTCGGGGTTCTTGCGATCCCGCTCGCCATTGTTGAGCCAGTCCTCCGGGGCCTGGCCCAGCATGCCGCTGTGCGGCACGCACATTCCGAAAACGATCTTAGCCACGAGATTACTCCACAGTCTCGGTCACGCGCGGCGCCCATTCGGGCCGCAGCAAAATCCAGCACGCCAGCGCGCCCACCAGCAGGAACACGAAGATCACCAGCATCGGCAGCTCGTAATCGCCGCTCACATGCAGCAGCCATCCGGAGAGGCTGGCCGCCACCCCGCCGGCCAAGCTGGTCGCCACCTGCTGCACGCCGGTCACCAGCCCGATCGCCGGCTTGGGGATGAGGGTGAGACGGCACAGCGCCAGGTTGTTGGCGGTGGCCAGGCCAAGGAACGACAGCGAGAACACGTTCCAGAACAGCGCCCAGCCAAGCGAGGTCGCCCAGGCGCCGAGCAGCACGGTGCAGGCGCCGATGAAGCCGGCGATGACGAAGGCCTTGCGCACCAGCACCGGATTGCCGCCGCGCGCGATGATCCGGTCCGCGGTCCAGCCCGCGATCACCGCGACGATCGCGATCCCGGCGAAGCTGAAGAAGGTGTAGAGGCCCGACTTCTCCAGGCTCAGCCCGCGCTGCTCGACCAGATAGGCCGGCATCCAGGTCATGCAGTAGAAGGTGAAATAGCCGTAGCAGAAGTTGACGATCATCGCCCCCCACACGACCGGGCTTTTGAGGATCGAGGCGAAGGTGACCGACGATGCCGCCTTGCGCGCCGCCGCCTTGGCCTCGCCGCCCTTGGGCATGTCGTTCCGGACCATCAGCAGCCAGGGCACCAGCCACACCAGCCCGATCAGGCCGGTGAGCAGGAACATCAGCCGCCAGTCGTAATTGACGATCAGCCACGACGCGACCGGCGCGCCGATCGCCGGGCCGAACTTGTTACCCATGGTGAAGATGCCGACGGCGGTGCCGCTCTCGCCTTCGCTGAAATTGTTGCGGATCCAGCGGTAGCTCGCCGGCATCACGATCGCCTCTGCCGCGCCGACGATCACGCGCATCAGGATCAGCGCCATCAACGTGCCGACCAGCCCGGTCGCCGCCGTCGCCACGCACCACAAGGCGAAGCACACCGTATAGGGCGTCTTCACGCCGTAGCGGTCGACCAGCCAGCCCATCGGAATTTGGACTAGGCCATAGGACCAGAAGAACATCGCGCCGATCATGCCGCGATCGGTGTCGCTCAGGCTGAAATGCGCCTTGAAGGGCGGATCGGCCATCGCGGTCGAGATGCTGGTGCGGTCGACAAAGGCGATCAACACCCCGATCGCCAGCAGGAACAGGATCGACCAGCGCGTCGCCGCATCGAGCGCCACGGGCTTGGCCCGGGCTGCCGGGGGCGCCTCGGCCGGGTTGATCGTCTGGGCCATGTTACTCTCCTGTCTCGGCGCGCTGCGGTCTCATGCCGCTTCGGTCTTCGCGCCGACGTCTCGCAATTGGGGATACAGCGACTGGGCGGTGCGCGCGAAGACCCATTCGCGGTCCTCGCCCGAGAGGCTCGCCAGCCGCGCCTCGGCGGTCGCCCGGATCTCGGCGAGCGTGCCTGGCGAGGTCGGGTGGTTGGAGCCCCAGGCCAGCCGCTTCGCGCCGAACACTTCGGTCAGTTTGGGAAACCAGGTATCGGGCGTGGCAGCGCCCTTGGTGCTGTCGCCCATGATGCGCGGGGTGAGCTTCATGTAGATGTTCTCCACCGGCGCGAGCTCGAACAGGCTGGAGGCTAACGTATAGGGCGGGCCATCGGTGACATCGGGGCGTCCGAGGTGATCAAGGATGATCGGCACCTTGGGGAAGCGCTTCGCCAGCGCGGTGACGGCGGGCAGGCCCACCGGGCCGGTCTGGATGCACATGGTCAGCCCCAGCTCGCCGAGCAGCTCCCAGGCGGGATAGGCGCGCGGATCGTCCAGTTCGGAGGGGTCGAACTCCTTGGTGGAGCCCCCGGTGAACACGCGAAGACCGGCCAGGCCCCTGGCCACCCAATCCTTGATCACGGTCGCCGCGTCGGGCGCCAGCACGTCGACCGAGCCCACCGCGATCAGCCGGTCGGGGTAGCGATTGCAGGCATCGACGACATAGCTGTTGTCAAAACCGTACGTCGTCGACGAATGCACCACCGCCGCCTTGGCCACGCCCGCCGCGTCCATCTGCTCGATCAGCGTCTCGACAGTGGAGGGCCGCTCCTGCGACCAGTCGGAGCGCTTGCCGAACAAGGGCGCGGGCGGATAGCGGCCCTCATCGTCCGAGATCACGTGCGGATGGATATCGATAAACTGGGGCATGCCCACTCCCGGAAATTCGTCTTTCTGGGAATCTGCATCTGCCCAATCGCCGGGCCCGAATAGTTGAAGCTGCGTGGCGGGGGATAAGTTTCGGGGGTGAAGGAAACCGCCCCCTTCCCTCCAGAATCGTCATCCCGGCGGAAGCCGGGATCTCGTGCGGCCCTTGTCCTGCAAGTCGCCTGAGATCCCGGCTTCCGCCGGGATGACGGATTTTGGGTTTTAGAGCCCCCGGCTCTTCAGCAGCTTGTCCAGCGCCGGATACACCCGCCGCGCATTGCCCTCGAATATCTTGGCCTTGTCCTCGGCGCTCAGCGGCAGCGCGTCGACATAGCGTTTGGTGTCGTCGAAATATTCGCCGGTGTTAGGATCGCGCCCGCGCACCGCGCCGATCATCTCCGATCCGAACAGCACATTGTCCGCCGGGATCACCTTGGTCAGCAGCTCGACGCCGGGCAAATGATAGACACAGGTATCGAAGAAGATGTTGTCGAGCAGCCCCTCGAGCGGACGGTCGCGCATCTCCAGGCTCATGCCGCGATAGCGCCCCCAGTGATAGGGCACCGCGCCGCCGCCATGCGGGATCACCAGCCGCAGCGTCGGGAAGTCCTTGAACAGGTCCGACTGGAGGATCTGCATGAACACGCTGGTATCGGCGTTGATGTAATGCGCGCCGGTGCCGTGGAAATTGGGGTTACACGACGCGGCGACGTGCACCATGCCGGGCACGTCCAGTTCGCACATCGCCTCGAACAGCGGATACCATTCCTTGTCGGTGAAGGGCTTGCCGGTCCAGTATCCGCCGGTCGGGTCCGGGTTCACGTTGACGCCGACAAAACCCATCTCGACGATGCGCTTGAGCTCGGGGATCGAGTTCTTCGGCGGCGCGCCCGGCGACTGGGGCAGCATGCCCACCGGCACGAAGTTGTCGGGGTACATCTCGGTCACCCGCTTCACGAGGTCGTTCGAGATAGCCGCCCATTCCAGGCTGGTGCGCTCATTGCCGAGATGGTGGCTCATCAGCCCGGCGATCGGCGAGAACAGGGTCAGGTCGCTGCCGCGCTCCTGCTGGAGCCGGAGCTGGCCGCCCTCGATCCCCTCTCGGATCTGGTCGTCGCCCACATGCGCTTCGGCCAGGCTCGGCGCATTGGCAGGATCGTTGGCGGCCGCCACCTGGCGCTCGCGGAATTCGCGGAAGCTCTTGGGGACGGTGGTGAAATGGCCGTGGCAATCGATGATCATGTTTTCTTCTCTGCTCCCCTCCCTGGAAGGGAGGGGCTGGGGGTGGGTGGCTCTCCACGAGCCGAAACGCCCGGGGTGGCCAACCCACCCCCGCCCCCTCCCTTCCAGGGAGGGGAGAATTGCGCCTAAGCCTCCGCGCGAACCGGCGCCTTCGCGGGATCGACGAACAGCTCGTCCATCGACATGCGGCGAGGCGTCAGCCCCTGCTCGAAGGCGGTCTTCTCCAGCGCCTCGATCGTCGGGCGGTTCGCCTCGATCCCGTAGGGCAGCGGATCGGGGCCGACGATCTTCTGCAGCGCGCGATACTTGTCGGCGCCGGCACCCGTCGCCTCGCCCGAGTTGAGCTTGGCCAGCCACTCCTCCTTGGCACGGGTGAAGGCATCGTTGAGCGAGCGCGCCACCCAGGGATGCTCGGCGAGGATGGAGTCCTTCACCACGATCGTGCCGTGCATCGGATAGACGCCGGTGCGGGCGTAATATTCGGCCTCGGCCGCCTCGGCGTTCGGCATCAGATCGGGATAGTTCGCCTCGACTTCCTGCCAGCCGCCCGTGGGTGCGCCGGTGCGGCCGATGCCCGCCGCAGCCTCCACGCCCGCATCCAGCTCGCCCCTGGCGATCATCTCGGCGAGCGAGGTGCCTTCGGGGGCATGGATCACGTTCGAGGGCAGCTTGAGCTGCGTCACATGCTCCTCGTCATCGACCACCCAGGTGACCTTGGAATTGTCCAGGCCATATTCGTCGATGAACACCTGGCGGATCCACACCCCGGTGGTCACCGAATAGGCGCGCACGCCGACGCGCTTGCCCTCCAGGTCCTTGGGCGTCTTGATGCCGAGCTCGGGCCGCACGAGCATGCCCGAATGGTGGAAGCGCCGCACCACGAAGATCGGCAGCGCGACGAACGGCGCGCCATAGGCGCGGGCGATGATATAGGTGGTCGGCGCCAGCTCGCACACGTCGAACTCGACGTCGCGGACCATCCGACGGAACGCGCCGATCTGCGGCTTCACCGTGGCGATCTCGGCGTCGACGCCCTCGATCTCGATGCTGCCGTCGCGAATGGCGGACGTGTGCGGATGCTCCGCGATCGCCATTTTCAGATGTACCTTGCCCGCCACTTCACTGCTCTCCTGGAAACCCGACGGCACCGCGTGCCTGTTCGCCGCCAGAAGCCGCCGATCGCGCGGCAAGGTCAACGCGGCCGGAGCAATTCTTGGGGTGGCGGGACCATTTCCTATCGCCGCCAGCCGATAGATTTGCGGCGCAGGGGTATAAGTTTTGCGCCGATTGTTGCGATAAATTACATGTCGAGAAGCCGATTGCGCTGCAGCGCAGCATGACCGCTGAACGCAGATCCTGATGCGGGCGCCGCATATCGATTTTCCATCACCTTCTCAAAAGGATATCAGCAATCAGAAGGCGCAAACCGACCATGGGTTCGCACGATATTCAGCCCCTCCCCGGCACCGAAAATGCCGCAAGCGCGCCAAGCCAGCGATAAGAAACGCGCCCGTCGGACCCATTTCTATGCGCCCCCGAACGCGATAAGAATGGCGTTCGGAGAGGAACGATAATGACCGACATGGACCCGGGATCGCGCGCCGAATCGCTGAGCTTTCGGCAATTGAAACTGTTCGAGAGCGTCGGCCGGCTGAACAGCGTCCGCCGCGCTTCGGAGGAGTGCAACCTGTCGCAGCCCGCCGTCACCCAGGCGCTCGCCAAGCTCGAGCATCAGGTGGGCGTCGTTCTGCTCGAGCGCCGTGCCAGCGGCTCCTATCTCAACGAGCTGGGCGACATCTTCCATCGCCGCGTCACCCGCGTCTTCGCCCAGATCGAGCAGGCGCTGGTCGATCTGGCGGTACCCGGCGGCCGCGAAGGCGCCGCAGTGATCGCGCGCCGCATCTCCAAGAGCCAGGCGCGCAGCCTGATCGCCATCGTCGAGACCGGCTCCTTTGCCCAGGCGGCCGAGGCGCTGGGGCTCAGCCAGGCCTCGCTCCAGCGCGCCGCGCGCGACCTGGAGGGGAACCTCCGCAAGTCGCTCTATTATCGCACCGCCGCCGGCGTGATGGTCACCCCCACCGGCGTCGAGTTCGGCCGCAAGATCAAGCTCGCCACGCAGGAAATCGAGTGGGGCATCAAGGAGATCGACGCGGCGCTCGGCAATGCCAGCAGCCAGATCGCGATCGGCGCGATGCCGTTCGGCGGCTCGGTGCTGCTCGCCTCGGTGCTCGACGAGTTCGTCACCTCGCATCCGCGCGCCGATGTGAAGATCGTCAACGAAAGCGCGCCCGAGATGCTCAAGCGCCTGCGCGCCGGCGATGTCGATTTCGTCATCGGCCTCGTCCAGGAGACGGTGGCCGAGGACCTGACCAACCAGGCGCTCGCCAAGACGCCCTATACGATCGTCGCCCGCCGCGGCCACAAGCTGGCGCGCAAGGGCAAGGTCAGCGTCGAGGACCTGCTGCAATATGAGTGGGTGGTCGGCACGCCCGGCGCCGCAAGGCGGGCCTGTTTCGAGCGGCTGTTCGCCGGCGGCCCCGGCCCCAAGGCCTCTATCGCCACCTGCTCGCTGCCGGTGATCCGCCACCTGATCGCGCGCAGCGAGCGGCTGACGCTGGTGACCTCCTATGAGCTGAAGCATGAGGATGACGCGCTCGTGCCCATCGACTTCGGCGAGATCGAGCCTGCCCCGTCGATCGGCATCACCATGCGCGCCGACTGGCTGCCGACCCAGCTCCACCTCGATTTCATCGAGCTGCTCCGCCGCCACATGGCCGAAGTCGGCATCCATCCGCTCAAGAAAGCCAGCTGACCTTCATGACCCTCGACCTTAGCCGCCGCCGCTTCGCCGGCGCGGCGCTGCTCACGCTCGCTTTGCCCGCCGCCGCCAAACCGGCGAAGCGCGCGCCGCGCGTCTATATCGGCACCCAGGGCAAGGCGATCGTCTCGGCCCGGTTCGACAGCCGCACCGGCACACTGTCCGCGCTCGACACCGCCGCGCAGGTAGAACGCCCGACCTGGGTGATCGCGCATCCGTCCAAGCCACTGCTCTATGCGGTAAGCGAGACCGGCACGCCCGGCACCAGCCAGGGCAAGGTGTTCGGCTTCGCAGCCGATGCCACCGGCGCGTTGCGCCCGCTTGCCGGCCCGGACTCGGGTGGCGCAGGGCCGACGCATCTGGCGCTCGATGCGGTAAGCGGCACGCTGTTCGCCGCGCATTACGGCAGCGGCCATGTCGCCGCGCTGCCGATCGGCGCGAACGGCGCGCCCGGATCGGCCTCCTCGGTACAGGTGGACACAGGCTCCGGCCCCAGCCCGCGCCAGAAGGGCCCGCACGCGCATGGATCGGCGCTGCATCCCTCCGGCAAGGTCCTCGCCGTCGCCGATCTCGGCGCCGACCGGGTGTTCCTCTATGGCTTCGACCGCAGGACGCGCACGCTCGCGCCCAACTCCGCGACGATCGAAGTCCCCGCCGGCCATGGCCCGCGCCATCTCGCCTTCGATGCCGCGGGCAAGTTCCTGTTCCTGATCACCGAGCTTGTGCCCGAGCTGCGCGTCTATCGCTGGAACGCCGGCAAGCCCGAGCTGGTCGAGACGCTTTCCACGCTCGCCGCGCCGCTGGAGAAGGCAAGCGGCGCCGAAATCCGCCTCAGCGAGGATGGCCGCTTCGTCTATGTCTCGAACCGGGTGGAAGACAGCATCGCCGGCTATGCGATCGGCGCCGACGGCAAGCTGCGCGAAGTCACTCGGGTGACGGCCGACAAGACGCCGTGGAGCTTCACCTTGGCGCCCGGCGGCCGCTGGCTGCTCGCGACCAACCAGGGCGCGGGCACGGTCACCGTCCATGCCCGCGATCCTAAGACCGGGGTGATCGTCCCCGCCAGCCACTCGCTCGCGGTGGAAAAGCCGACCAGCCTCGCCTTTCTCTAGCGCTTGACCTCGAAGGTCTTCGCGTTGCGCAGCGACGGGAACCAGTGCGCCCAGAGCAGGGTGATGCCGATCGCGCCCACCCCGCCCGCGATCACCGCCGCGACTGGGCCGATCAGCGCGGCGAGGAAGCCGGACTCGGCCTCGCCCAGCTCGTTCGAGGCGGAGACGAACATCGACGAGACCGCGCCCACCCGCCCGCGCATCTCGTTGGGGGTGTAGAGTTGGATCAGCGTCTGGCGGACATAGACCGAAAGCATGTCCGCCGCGCCCAGGATCGCCAGGCAGGCGAGCGACAGGGGCATCCAGCGCGACAGGCCGAAGCCCACCGTGGCGGCGCCAAAGATCGCGACCGCCCCCAGCATCTTCATGCCGACATGCTGCCGGAGCGGGCGCCAGGAGAACCACAAGGCGATCGCCATCGCGCCTACCGCCGGCGCCGCGCGCATGTGACCGAGCGCTGCGGGCCCGGCGTGGAGGATGTCGCGCGCGAAGATCGGCAGCATCGCGGTGGCGCCGCCGAGCAGCACCGCGAACAGGTCGAGCGAGATCGCGCCGAGCACCAGCTTGTTGTCGCGGACATAGGCCAGCCCCTCGATCATCTGGCGCCACGGGTTGCGCGATCCGTCGAGCATCGTCCGGGCGATCGGCCGGATCAGCATCAGGCAGACCAGGGCGGCGCCATAGGCGACCGCACTGGTGAGATAGGGGAGCGGCGCCCAGGCGGCGTAGAGATAGCCGCCCAGCGCCGGGCCGAGGATGCCGCCCACCCGGTTGCCGATCGCGTTGGTCGCGATCGCGCGCGGCAGCACTTCGGGCGGCACGAGGTTCGGTGCAAGCGCATTGAGGGCGGGCATCGAGAAGGCCCGCGTGATGCCGAGCAGCACCGCGCCGGCGAACAAGGGCGCGAGCGTCTTGCCCTCGGCCAAGGTCGCCCAGGCGAGCATGCTCGCGCAGACCAGCTGCAGCCCCAGGCAGATCCGCCCGATCAGCCGCCGATCGACCCGGTCCGCCACCCAGCCGGTGATCAGCGTCAGCACGAAGATCGGCAGGAACTGCGCCAGACCGATCAGCCCGAGCTGCAATGCCGCCGCCTTGGTGCCCATGGTCAGCCGGGCGATGTCATAGACCTGCCAGCCGACCACCACGACCATCGCGTTCTGCGCCAGGTTCGCGCAGAGCCTGCCGATCCAGAACAGACGATAGTCGCGATAGGCGAAGGGTTGCTTGGGGCGTTCCTGGGGCTGATCCATGCTGCCGGCCTAACGCGCGAAACCCCGCCGCGCCACCGAACCAAACGCCAATCCGATTGCCCGGTCGCCGGGTTCGATATGCGGGTGCGCGGCGCCCGCCTTTAGGCTGGCCGCATGAGCGAGACCCAGATCACCGGCGCGGAAGCCGCCGTCCGCATGCTTCAGCTCCACGGCGTGAAGCACATCTTCGGCCTGTGCGGCGATACCAGCCTGCCTTTCTACGACGCGCTTGCCCGGCTCGATCACGGCATGGAGCATGTCCTCACCCGCGACGAGCGGCACGCCACCTACATGGCCGATGCCTATGCCCGGGTGACCGGCCGCATCGGCATCTGCGAGGGGCCGAGCGGCGGCGGCGCCACCTATATCCTGCCCGGCGTGATCGAAGCGAATGAGAGCTCGGTCGGACTGATCTCGATCACTTCCGACGTGCCGGTCACCGCGCGCGGCCGCTATCCGCTGACCGCGCTCGACCAGAAGGCGCTGTTCGCCCCGCTGACCAAGTGGAACGGCGTCGCCGACCACGTCACCCATATCCCGAACCTGTTCCGCACCGCCTTCCGCGCCGCCAGCACCGGCCGGCCGGGTGCCGCGCATATCGGCCTGCCCTATGACCTGCAGAAGCAGGATCTCGACGCCAGCCATGTCTGGGCGCAGGCCGAGCATGGCAGCTTCCCCGCCTATCGCACCGCCCCCGATCCCGAGCTGGTCGCCGCCGCCGCGGAGGTGCTGCTGCGCGCGAGGCGCCCGGTTTTGGTCTGCGGCGGCGGCACGATCCTGTCGGGCGCCTGTGCCGAGCTGGTCCGCCTGGCGGAGCTGCTCGACGCTCCCGTCGCCTCGACGGTGAGCGGGCACGGCACCATCCCCGACAACCACCCGCTGGCGATCGGCGTGGTCGGCGCCAATGGCGGCACCGACGAGACGCGCGACGCGCTGGCCGATGCGGACATGGTCGCCTTCATCGGCTGCCGTGCCGGCTCGACCACCACCGAGCATGGCAGCGTGCCGGGGCGCGGCGTGCCGATCGTCCATATCGATATCGACCCGATGGTGGTCGGCGCCAATTATCCGGTCGAGGCCGGGCTGGTCGGCGATGCGCGCTATTGCCTGAGCGCATTGCTCGCCGAGATCGCCTTCCGCCTCGAAGGCCGTCCGCCCGACAGCGACGCCGCCCGCCGCCTTGCCGGCCTGCGCGTCGCCAAGCGCGCGCGGTTCGAGGCGCTGGCGCATTCGAGCGAACGCCCGATCCGGCCCGAGCGCGTGCTCGCCGCGATCCAGAAGGCGCTGCCGGCCGACGGCATCATCGTCGCCGATCCGGGCACGCCCTGCCCCTATTTCTCGGGCTATTTCGATTTCGACAGCACCGGCCGGCGCTTCATCACCAACCGCGCGCACGGCGCGCTCGGCTTCTCGCTGCCCGCCGCCGTGGGCGCTGCCTATGGCCGGCCGGGCGCCAAGGTGGTCGCGGCGATGGGCGATGGCAGTTTCGGCTTCGCGGTGGGCGAGCTCGAGACGATCGTGCGCAAGGGGCTGCCGATCACGCTGATCGTGTTCAGCAATTCTTCCTATGGCTGGATCAAGGCGAGCCAGAAGGACGGCTATGGCAGCCGCTTCTTCTCGGTCGACTTCAACCGATCCGACCATGCCCGCATCGCCGAGGCCTTCGGGCTCAAGGCCTGGCGCGTCGAGAATCCCACCGAGCTCGACGCGGTAATCGCCGCCGCGATCCGCCATGACGGGCCGAGCCTGGTCGATGTGATCAGCCAGCCGCTGGAGGAATCCGCGGTGCCGGTGAGCAAATGGATGGGGTGAAATTCCCTTTCCATTTGGGAGAGGGAGGGAGCGCTGGAGGCGCGGAAGGGTGAGGGTCGACTGTCCGTTCGACCCTCACCCTTCCCACTCGGCTACGCCTCGCGGGCCCCTTCCCGCTCCCGGAGGGAGCGGGAGATTTCGGTTACTTGAAGTTGAAGCCCAGCGTCACGCCATAGGTCCGGGGCGCGTTGCTCGTGCCGTTGTCGCCGCTGTTGGTCGCGCCGAGCTGGCTCCAGTAATGCGTGTCCGTCAGGTTCTTGCCCCACACGCGGACCGTCCATTTGTCGCCGGGAATCTTCCAAGCAATCGAGGCATCGAGCAGGCTGTAATGACCCTGGAACACGCGCTCGTCGGTCGTGCCGACATAGCCGTCATTGTAGTAGTAATTGCCCGCGATCGTGAAGGTCCCGGCATTCTCCGTCGGGATGTCGAGCGACGCGCCTACGCTCGCGGTGAACTCCGGCGTGTTCTGCAGCTTGTTGCCCGAGGCATCGCCGCGCAGCAGGCAGTTGCCGCCGAGCTGGGCGAAGGGGCTGCCGAAGGTGCCGAGGCAGCTCTGCCCCGTCGGGATCACGAATCCGGCCGGCAGCGGGAACGGCACCGAGATGATCGCATTGGTGAAGTTCGTGTAGCGCGCGTGCGTGTAGTTCACGCCGCCGAACAGCTTGAAATCATGGCTGACCTGCCAGGTGATGTCGGCGTCGATACCATAGATATGGGCGCCGTCGGCATTGTAGATGCTGTTGGCTCCCGAGATGACCTGCTGCACCTGGATGTTCGACTGGTCGTAATAATATGCCGCGACGTTCAGGCGGACGTGCCGATCGAACAGGTCGGACTTGATGCCCACTTCATAGGCGTCGACCACTTCCGGATGGAGCAGGATGATCGGCGAGACCTGTGCGATATAGGTGCCGCTGCGGAAACCTCGGTTGTAGCTCGCATAGGCCAGCAGCTCGGGCGAGAAGCGGTGATCGAGCGACGCCCGCCAGGTCAGCTTGTTGAAGTTATGATCGTCGGCCGAGTTGGTCACGGTGCGAGTATTGGTAGCGCCGTTGAACGAGATCGCCTGTGCCGTCAGCGAGCGCTGGTCGCTGGTATAGCGGATACCGGCGGTGAAGTTGGTGCTCTCGCCAAAGGTATAGGTGCCTTCCGCGAAACCCGAGAAGCTGTCGAGCTTCACGTTGTTCACCTGGTCGGTATAGCCGTTGCCGCCAAAGGTGAGCAGCCCGCTCGACCGGCTCTGCGCGCTGCCGGCGCTGTCGTGCATGTAGAAGCCGCCCAGCACCCATTTGAAAGGGCCCTGGCTGTCCGAGATCAGGTTGATCTCCTGGGTGAACTGCTTGTCGTACTGGATATTGTCGATCACCAGCCGGAGCAGCGCGGTGCCGTCGGGGTCGAAATAATAAGTGAAGTCCGATTTGCGGTAGCCGGTCATGCTCTTCAGCGTGAAGCCGCCGAAATCATGGCTGATCGTCAGCCCGGTGCCCCATTGCCGCGTCGTCATCCGCGGATCGATATCCGAATAGATGTCGCGGTCCGGATCGCCGCCGGCGGCGATGATCTGGTTGGGGACGTTCTGGCCCAGCGCGTTGAGCTTGAAGTTGCGGAAGGCCGGCTCCGAGGCATAGCGCCCGTTGAAGTCGCCGCTCAGCAGCACCGACGTATCGGCATCCGGCTGCCAGAGCAGCTTGGCGCGGCCCGCCCAGGTGCGGCCGTTCTGGATGTCGTTGCCGGTGACGACATTCTTGCCGAAGCCGTTGCCGCGATCCTCGACCTGGGCCGAGATGCTGGCGGCCAGCGTGTCGGTGATGCCGCCGGTCAGGAACAGCGCGCCGCTGAGCGTCGAGTAGTTACCGAAGCCGATCTGGCCCTTGGCCTGGGTCTCGAAGCTCGGCGCCATGGTGGTGATCTGGATGAGGCCGCCGGTGGCGTTGCGCCCGAACAATGTGCCCTGCGGGCCTTTCAGCACCGCCACCTGATCGGTGTCGAACAGCGACTGGAGCACACCGAAGGACGCGCCGTAATAGAAGCCGTCGACATAGACGGCGACTGGGTTCTCGATGCCCGGGCCCTGGCCGGTGGCGCCGACGCCGCGGATGCGCGGCAGGCCGATGCCGCCCGTCGCGGTGGTGACGTTGAGCGCGGGCACGCTGGCCTTCAGGTCCATCGTGTCGGCCGTGCCGGCGGCGCTCAGCTGGTCGCTGTTGAGCGCGGTGATCGCGATCGGCACGTTCTGCGCGCTTTCCTGGCGCTTCTGTGCGGTGACGACGATGTCGACCAGGCCCGACTGGTCTTCCTGCACCGGCGCGGCGGCAGCAGCGGGGGCGGCATCCTGCGCGAAGGCGGGCATCACCCAGACAGCGGCGCCTGCCAGCAGTGCCCCACGCACCAGCCCACGCGCCACGCGATTGCGGTAGCTCATCAAACTTCCCTCCCTAACCGCCAGTCGAGCCGGCGTTCTTCGTCGTCAGCTGTCCGGTCCACGTTCATGGACCGCGCCAAGTTATTTGTTTCGACGATGAGGTTTACTTCGGCGGCGTGGCTTCCTGCTGATCAGAAACCCGCAGCCGCCGATAGTTTTGCTGATCTATATCAGCGCTTCGCCGGCAAATAGAGCGGCATCGAATCTTCCCACTTGCTGTCGGTCACGATCAGCTTGCCCGAACCGTCGCGGTTCATGATGTAGATCTGGCCATATTGCTGGAAAGTCTGGTCGTAGAGCGCGGCTTCGTCGCGGAAACCATGCTGCGATCCGCTCCACATGATCCGGTTGTCCGCGGTCCACACCGCATGGCCGTCGCTCGATTCATGCGTCGTCGCGCGGAAGAGATTCGAACCGTCGGGGCTGATCGTGTAGATATCGAAGTTTCCGTCCTCGATACGCTTGCGGGTGAAGACGATGCTCTTCCCGTCGGGCGACCAGCCGGGGAGATTGTCATAGCCCTGGGTGAGCACCCGGGTCTGGCGCGTCTCGAGGTTGAGGATGCGCAGGCCCTTCTCGTCGTCGCTCCACAGGCGATAGACGATCTCCTTGCCGTCGCCCGAATAGCTCGGGAAGCCGCAATGCTGCTTGCCGTCGGTCAACTGCTCGGCGCCGGTGCCATCGGCACGGACGCGCCACACCGCCGCATTGGCCTTGTCGCGCAGGAAGAACCACGCCCCCAGCCCGAAGCTGATCCACTCGCCATCGGGCGACCAGGCCGGCTGGAACGCGCCCGCGAGACCCTGCTGCACCAGCTTGGGATCGAGCCCGCGATCGGCCGCATCGAACACCTTGCGCTTGCCGCTGCCGTCCGGCCGCATCACCATGATCGAGCTGTTGCCGGTCTGCTTGTCGGTATAAACGATCCAGCCTTGCTTCGACATCAGCGGGAAGACGTCGGTCTCGCGATAGTCCCAGTCCTTGTCCCAGCTGTAGAGCGGCTTCCACACCGATCGCGCCGGGCGAAACGCGACCTTCTCGTAGATCACCTGCCGGCCGTCGTCGGACCAGTGCGGCGAGCGGATGAACGCCTGCTTCACCGCCGGGCGATCGCTCGTATAGGCCAGCCCTTCGTTAGGGCCGTACTTCACCAGATAGCCGATCTCGCTGTTCGAAAGGAATTGCGGCTGGAGCTTCAGCTCGTTGTCAGCCTGGTGCTCGACGCGTTCGCCACTCGCCACATCGACCGAGACGATCTTCGTCGGCGTCTTGCCCACATAATTGGGTCGACGTGCGCCCCAGGTCGCCTCCACGGTCATTTCGTAGAACACGATCCGCCGCCCATCGGGCGACCATTTGGGCGAGCCCAGGCAATAGCCGGGCTTGGTCGCCACCTTGCGGAAGCCCTTGCCGTCCACGCCGATCACATAGATCGACAGCTCCTGGGTATGTTCCCAGCCATGGCCGTTGTCGTGCCCGGTCCAGGCAGTGTTTCGATCCGAGGAGAAGGCGATCCACTTGCCATCCGGCGACCAGGCCGGGCGGTAATAGCAGTCCGGCTTGCCGTCCTCGCCGCGGACATCCCTGGTGCCCGTAAGCTGGCGCGTGCGACCGGACTTCAGGTCCATCAGCCAGATGTTCGCGCGGTAGCCGTTGCGGGTGGAGACGAAGGCGAGCGTCCGCCCATCGGGCGAGAGCACGCCGGCATCGTCCATCGGCGCCCCGGCGACGAGCGGCTGGACCAGCTTGCCGTCGGCGCTCGCGCGGAAGATGTCCGACTGGCCGTCGCCGTTCCGCTCCGAGGTGAAGAGGAAGCCGCCGCCCGGCGCGAACACGCCATTATATTCGAAGCGCGTATCGGCAAGCAGCTTGCGTTCGTTCGAGCCGTCGAGCCCCGCGATGTAGAGTTCGGAGACCGAGGGCGCGATGCGGTTCATCAGCATCACGCCCTTCTTGCCCGGCGTCGTCACCGGCCCCGCCCAATCCTCCGCCAGCGCCGAGCGCGCGGCCAGCGCAGTACCGGGCAGCGCCCACAGGAAATCACGACGACGCATCAAAACTCTCCCGCTCGCCCGCTCGTGAGGCGGGTCATCCTGGAGGCGAGTTTCGCCGCACGCGTCGTCCGGTCCAATCACAAAACCGCAGGCCCCGATCATTTCTGTTCGGGCGCCACGCATGCCGTAGCGCAAAATCTATCATCGCCCCGGCCAAACCAATGCGGACCGATCGCTGCCCGGCGCCTAACAGCTAGCCTCGCCGGCCCCCAAAGAAGCGCCGGCCAAGCCACCCGTCCAAAAGAGCGGGGGCAGAGAATACCCAAATCGGATAGAAAATGATTGGGGAGGATAGATTGAGCCCGAAGTTCCTTTGCGCGCTGCTTGCAGGTACGAGCACGCTGATCCTGTCGTCGCCCGCGCTGGCGCAGACCGCGCCCGACGCGACCACCGCTACCACGCCGCAAGCCGAAGACGCGCCGCTCACCACCGAGGGGCAGATCATCGTCACCGGCTCGCGCGTGATCAAGAATGGCGACAACAGCCCGTCGCCGGTCACCGTCATCTCCACCGAGGACGTGCTGACCTCCAACCCCGGCTCCACCCTGGCGGACGCGCTCAACACCCTGCCCGCCTTTGCCGGCTCGCGCGGTTCGTCGAGCAACCCCACCACCGTCGGCAGCGCCGCGGGCGGCAACGGTTCGGCCAACCAGCTCAACCTGCGCAACCTCGGCGCCACCCGCACCCTCGTCCTGCTGGACGGCAAGCGCATCCCGCCGACGCTGTTCAACGGCGTCGTGGACGTCGACATCGTGCCCCAGATGCTTGTCCAGCGCGTCGATATCGTCACTGGCGGCGTCTCCGCCGTCTATGGCTCGGACGCGATGTCGGGCGTGGTCAACTACGTTCTCAACCACAATTTCAACGGCATCCGGGCCGAGGCGAGCCGCGGCATCTCCGAATATGGCGACGATGCGAAGACCGACCTTGCGATCGCTTGGGGCGGCAATCTCGCCCAGGGCCTGCACCTCGAGCTGAGCTACGAATATCGCAAGGAGGACGGGATCGATAACCGCTCCTCGCGCCCCTGGCTCAACCAGGTCGGCGTGACCGGCGCGGGCACCACCGCCAATCCCTATGTGCTGCAGACCAACCTGCGCCAGAATGCCTTCCCGTTCGGCGGCCTGATCACCAGCGGCGCGCTGAACGGCCAGACCTTCGCCAGCAACGGCGTGCTCAGCCCCTTCGTCCGTGGCACCTCGACCGGCACCTCGTCGATCGAGATCGGCGGCAGCGGCGGCTATTGGGACTCCTCTCTGATCGCGAAACTGGAGGGCCACCAGCTGTTCGGCCGGCTCGACTATGACGCCCCGGGCGGTGGCGTGCATGCCTATGTCCAGGGATCGGCCAACTTCAAGACCAACACCAGCTATGCCGAGACCAGTCAGCTCAACAACGTCACGATCAGCCGGACCAACGCGTTCCTGCCGGCTGCCTATCAGGCGCTGATCCCGACCACCCAGCCCACCTTCACCTTCTCCAAGTTCATGAGCGACATCCCGCGCAACGAGGCCGTATCGGACTCGAAGCAGTGGATCGTCGCCGCGGGCCTGGACGGCAATCTTGGCGGTGCGAAATGGGCGGTGAACTACACCCATGGCCGCTCCGAGCTCGACACCGCGCTCGGCAACGTCATCAACCGCCAGAAGCTCTCGGCAGCGCTCGACGCGGTGAACAGCGGTGGCCAGGTCGTCTGCAACATCAGCGTGACCAATCCCGGCCTGATGCCCGGCTGCGTGCCGATCAACGTGTTCGGCCCCAACGCTGCCTCGGCAGCGGCGATCGATTACGTCACCGACACCGTCTATTTCTCCTCGGTCACCGAGATGGACGCGGTCTCGGGCGAAATCTCGGGCTCGCCGTTCAGCACCTGGGCCGGTCCGGTCTCGGTCGCGCTGTCGGGCGAATGGCGGAAGACGAGCTATTCCTCGAAGAGCAGCTCCACACCGGCCGACTTCGTCAACTGCACGGGCCTCCGCTACAATTGCGTCGCGACCAACACGGTCAATGAATCGAGCTTCGGCCAGGACCTTGCCGGGCATAGCCTGTCCGTCTGGGAAGTCGCCGGCGAGTTCGACCTGCCCCTGCTGCGCGACGTGCCCTTCTTCAAGTCGCTGAATATCAACGGGGCTGTGCGCTACACCAAGTACAATGTCAGCGGCGACTATGTGACGTGGAAACTCGGGGCCGACTGGCACCTCAACGACTGGATCAGCCTGCGCGCCACGCGCTCGCGCGACATCCGCGCGCCAACCCTGTTCGACCTCTACGCGCCGCTTTCGATCGTCCAGGTCCGCGCGCTCGATCTCTACACCAACACCACGCCGACGGTGCCGAACCCGAATTATTCGAACCCGAACCTGACGGCGGAGATCGGCAACACGCTGACCGGCGGCGTGGTGCTCAAGCCGGTGCGCGGCCTCAGCCTCGCGGTCGATGCCTATCGGATCAAGATCTCGGACGCGATCACCCAGATCAACGGCCAGACCGCCGAGATCCAGCTCGCCTGCTATGCCAGCGGCGGCACCTCGCCCTATTGCGCGCTGCAGAGCCGGCCGCAGGGCCTGAACGGCAACACCAGCGCGGCCAACCAGGCGACGAGCTGGTCGGCGCGCTACCTCAACATCTCGAACATCGAGGCCTGGGGCATCGATGTCGAGGCCAACTATACCGGCCGCCTGTTCGATCGCCCGATGAGCATCCGCCTGCTCGCCGCCTATCAGCCGGACCTGATCTTCCGCCAGCCGGGGCTCGCGGACATCGACATGGCGGGGGTAGGCTTCGGTGCACTGGGCTTCTCGGCCACGCCGACGGTGCGCCTCACCGGCTATCTCCATGTCGAGCCGGTCGAAGGCATCTCGCTCGACATCATGGAGCGCTGGCGCAATGCGATGAAGCTGGGTGCCGACGGCACCGGCGTGATCCAGAACAACCGGATCGCGCCGTTCGCCACGACCAACCTCAACCTGGCGTTCAACGTGCCGGGATCGAAGGGGAACTATCAGTTCTACGTCAACGTGCAGAACCTGTTCGACGCGACCCCGCCGCTCGCCGCCTATGTCGGCAACGGCACGCGTGCGGGCCTGCGCGACGGCTTCGCGCTCGGCGACGATCCGCGCGGCCGCTACTACACCGCCGGCGTGCGGCTGAAGTTCTAAGCTTTCGAGCCGTCGAAAGCCGCTTCCGGAGCGTTCGGCGGCCCTCCGGAATGCACGGTGGGTGTATAGCCGCTTGGCGTGGAAGCGGCCCATCCCTGATCCGATGGGCCGCTCCAGACCGACATGTTTTCAGAACCCCAGGCTGAAGCTGGCGCGGACCGACTGGTCCGAGGCACCCGACCCGAACTGGCCGCCATAGGCGATACCGAGCACTGCCCTGGAGGTCAGCGCGACATCGATCCCGGCGTCGAGCGCGGCCGCGTTGCGCGCGATCGGGGTGCCGGCGATCCGGAAGCTGCCGCCACCGCTCGCGAACTGCATCGCGGATAGCGGCGTCACGTCGCCGAACGCGTGGCGCCAACCCAGTGTACCCCGCGCAATGAGCTTCGCGCCGCCCAGCGAGAAGGAAGGCGCGGCACGCAGGCCCAGCGTCGAGAAGCTGGTGCTGCTGTCCGTCGAGGCGAGTCTCAGTGCTGCCGCCCCGCCCTTCTCGGTGATGCCGTCGATGCTCAACCGGACATGGGCGAAATCGGCGAAGGGCTCGACGCGGGTAGCTCCCAGCTCGATGCGATAGGCGAGTTCCCCGAAGACCTGGGTGGTCCGGGCATCCTGCTCGCCCTTGAGGCTGTCCGAGAAGCTCGGGAAAGCGACCAAACGCGTCGTGTCGAGCTGGTGCCAGCCATGGGACACGCCGAGCCGCACGGCCGCGGCACCGAGATCCGCACCGCCATAGATGCCGATCTCATAGCTTTCGCGTTTGCCTGACGAGCTGTGTGCCCGGGTGTCGAAGCTGGCTTTGCCATAGCTCCCCACTATGCCGAGCCGCGCCTTGCCGAGGACCGAGGTGTCGGCGCCGAGAACGAAGCCGTTGACCGACCGGTTGAGGCGCGCGGCGTTGCCGTCGCTCGCCCAATGGCCCCAGGAACCGAAGCCATTGCCCCAGATGGCGAAGCCGGCATCGGCCGCACGCAGGCGGTCGGTGGCGGCATCGCGCAGGAACCGGCTGTCCTCGATCAGCGCAGTGCGGGCGGAGGCATGGATCTCGCCGGAGAGCTGGTCGAACGCGGCGCGCCCCTGCTCGGCCGAGAGGTTGACGGCCGCTGCGAACACCGGACTGCTCCAGCCCAGCGCCTGGGTGGCGGTGCCGGTCGCACGCTGGTTCGGCGTCGCGCCGATGCTGGCGAAGCTGATGTCGTTGCGCCGCAGCCGCAGATAGACGTTGTTGCCGTCATAGCTGAGCGACGGGTCGAGGAAGGCGAGGTTCGAGGTCACGCCGGCGAACCGGCCGGTGCCGGTGATCCCGCCATCGGCATGGAGGATCAGATAGCTTGTCTCGGGCCGGTAGTTGCCCGCCCCTGCCAGCACCGAGACGGTGCCACCGTTGATGGTGGCGGCGCCCGTGGTGACGATACGGTCCGAGAGGCCGGCGGCATCGGCTTCGACCTCATAGGTCGAGCCGGTGTTGAACACGATGTTCCCCGCGACGTTGAGCGTGCCGATCGAGTTGCCCGGCGCGATCGTGCCTGAGACGATGGTGTTGCCGAGGGTGCCGGTGCCCTGCAGTCGCCCCGCCGCCAGCACGGTTACCGTGCCGCCGAGCTTGCCGTTCATTGCCAGCGTACCGGCTGCAACCGTGGTGGTCCCCGTATAGCCGCTCGAATCGCCGGTCAGCTCGGTCTTGCCCGAGCCTGCCTGACGGAGGTTGCCGGTGCCGCTAAGCACGCCGGCGAAGACGATATTGTTCGAGCGGTTGAAGGCCAGTGTGCCGTTGTTCGCGACGTTACCCGTGATCGAGCCGGTCGTGCCGCCGTTACCTAGCTGCAGCGTAGCGCCGGTGGCGATGCTGGTGCCTCCGGTATAGCCATTGTCGGCGGTGAGCGTGACGTTGCCGCTCAGCACCTGCACCGTGCCGGTGCCCGAGATGGTGCCGCCGAAGCTGGTCGCGTCGGACCGCGCAAAGGCCAGCGTGCCGTTGTTGGCGACGTTGCCGGCGATCGAGCCGGTCGTGCCGCCATTGCCGATCTGCAGCGTGCCGGCCTGGATCGTGGTGCCGCCCGAATAGCTGTTCGTGCCGGTGAGGATCAGCGTCCCGGCCTCGGTCTTGGTGATGCCGCCGGTGCCGGTGATCTCGGTGGCGATCTCGGCACTGTCGGCGAGCACGCGGATCTCGCTTCCTGCGGCATCGGTGACCAGCTGGCCGCTGCCCTGCAGGACATAGCCCCTGTCGACGAACTGGAGGCCGAGGAACGACTGCGCGCCTTCCAGGGTGATGGTGCCGCCGGCATAGCCGTTGTCGTCCTTGAACACGGCGTAGTTGCCGGCCCAGCTCGCCGGGGCGGTGCCGCCCTGGTTGAGCCACTGGGTGCTCGCGGCGTTCCAGGTGCCGTCGCCGCCCTGCCAGTGCTGCAGCGTATCGTCGCCGACGATCAGCGACGGGCTGATGAACAGGTCCACCGCGCCGCCGCCGACCCGCAGCTCGTAATTGACGTCGCTGAGCCCGGGCGTGGTACCGATCACGGCGGTGTTGCTGGTGAGTGCGCCGTAATAGCTGATCAGCCGGTAATAGCCGATCCCCGCCGCGCCATCGGCCGGGTCGCCGCTCTGGCTCAGGTTGATCGTGCCGTCGAGCGCGAGGTCGCCGCCCGAAACGATGATCCGGTCGCTGATGCTGAACGTGGCCCCGTTATTGTCGGGCCGGCCCAGCTCGAAATCGAGATTGCCGCCCGCCGCGACGGTGAGGCCACCGACGACGTTGAGCGTGCCGATCGAGTTGCCCGGGGCGAGATGGCCGCCGCTCTGCACGGTCGTGCGGCCGATGGTGCCGGAGCCGCCAACCGTGGCGCCGGACGCCACGGTGACGCTCGAGCCGAGCCGACCGTTCACTGTCAGCGTGCCTTCCTCGACAAAAGTCGTGCCGGTCAGCCAGGACGAATCCCCGGTCAGCGTCAGCCGCCCGCTGCCGGTCTTGTGCAGGTCGCCGGCGTCCAGGAGCGTGCCGGCATAGCTGGCGTCGCTGGTCTGGTTGAAGGTCAGCGATGCGCCGGCCAGGATCTTGGCGTTGCCGGTGAAGTGGCTCGCATTGGCGATCACGCTTCCCTGGTTGATTGCCCAGTCGACAGAGGAACTGCCGGTCAGCGTGACCGTGCCGCTGCCCATCTTGAGCATGGTGCCGCTGCCGGAGATCGTGCCGGCATAGCTGCCGTCGAACGCCTGGTTGAATGCCACGACGCTGGTGAGCGGAGCGGAGGTGAAGGTCAGGTCGCCGCCCAGGCTGTTGGTGTCGCCGACCAGGTTGCCGCCGGTGATCCGCCAGTCCTGATCACCGGTGCCGGTGAGCGTCCAGGTGCTCGTCCCCGATTTCTCGAAGGTGTCGAAGCCCAGATAATAGTTGAAGCTGGCAGTGGAGCCGATCTCGGTGACGTCGAAGGAGGAATCGGTGCTGCCGCCCAGCGCCAGCACATTGTTGACGCCGCCGGCCTGAACCACGACGCCGCCATCCATATAGGAGCCCGCGCGCAGCTCGAGCCGGTTGTTGTCGCCGTACAGGCCGATCGCCAGGTTGCGCTGCGAGGAGGCGTTCACGCCGCCGCGGATGATCCCCGAATTTATGATGGTGGAGCCGCCATGCTCGGCGCCCACCACGCCCATTCCGCCCGGGCCGACCGGGGTGCCGAACGCATAGCGCGGGCCACCCGCGCCGCCATTGATCTCGCCGGCATTGGTCAGCGTGACGGCCTGGCCGTCCATGAGGCGCACGCCCGCACCGCCCCTGCCGGTATAATAACTGCCACCGGAGTTGCCGGTATTGTTGTAGCCGCCCCGGCCGCCGATGATGGTGCCGGTCGCGCTGTTCTCGACCGTGCCGCCCCAGGCCCGCACGCCGTCGCCTCCGGCGCCGCCGCGCGAATAGCCATAGCCGCCCTCGCCGCCGGCGATCGCGCCCTGGTTGACCACCGTGCCGAGATTGCTGAGCACGCCGACGCCGCCGGCGCCGCCATCAGTGCTGAAGGTGCCGCCTTCGCCGCCCGTAACGCTGTTGCCGTTCCGGATCGTCAGCGTGCCGCCGTCATAGAGGAACACGCCGGCACCCGAGCCGGCATATTCCCGCCCCATGCCGCCGGTGATCGTGGTGAAGGCACCGCCCGTGCCGCCATCGACCGTGACGCTGCCGCCATAGAGCAGCACGAGTGCCGCGCCGCCGCCGCCGCTGCTGCCCTGATATGCACCCTGACCCCCTTGGCCCCCGACCACGTCATAGCCCTGGGTGGTGACCTGGACATTGGCGCCGGTCAGCACGAGCCCCGCGCCGCCGCCGCCGGCCGAGCTGCCTCCGCTGCCGGCGCCGCCGATATAGTCGGTCGCGAAAGCGAAATTGCCGGTGGCCGATACCACATTGCCAGTGCCGCCGGCGCCGCCCGGCTCACCGGCAGTAGGGCCGCCCGCGCCGCCGCCCCCGGCCGCGATGTCATTAGGCGTGCCGGGCTGGCCGCCCGCACCCCCGCCCGATCCGATGCCGCCTGCCGATGCCGTGCCATCCGGGGTCTGCGCCGCCGAACCGCCGATGCCGGAATTGGCACCACCGCCGCCGCCACCGATACCGCCCTGTCCAGGGGTGTTGCTGCGCCCGTAGTTGGCGCCGTTGCCGCCACCCTGGGTGTTCTTCTGGGCATGCGCCATCGAAGGCGCCAGGCTGATCGCGAGGGCGAGCGCCGCCAGCGAAGCCGAACCGCGAACCAGACGCGCCGACCGCGCCTTGAGAAACTGATGCTGCATAGCCCACCCCGATGGCGGCCCGTCTCGCCGGGCCGGAATTACATGTTGAAAGTCGGGGGCCCTTCGCCGCGGTTCCCCGGACCTGCGGCGATGGCCCGGCCGGCGCTTGCCACGGGGGTGCGACGGCTCACTATGCGATTCCGGCATGAACGCGCGGAGGCGCTGGAGTTAGTGCGCGCTCCTGCGCAGCGTATCGGATGGGCGCTCACCGAAGCGCAGGCGATAGGCCTGGGCGAAGCGGCCGAGCTCCCAGAAGCCGTAATGCATCGCGACGCTCGTGATCAGCGTGCTGGCCGGGTCCGACGCCAGCAGGGTCGCGCGCACCCGATCGAGCCGCCGGTTGCGGGCATAGTGCATCGCGCTTTCGCCCAGGAACTCCTGGCAGGCGAGGTTGAGGGTGCGCTGCGGCACGCCTACTGCCGCACAGATCGCCCCGAGCGACAGCATCTCCTCCGGCCGCTCCTCCACCGCGCGCTCGAACCGTGCGACGATGTCGCGGTGGCGGCCGAGCGCGGCGCGGTCGGCGCTCACCCGGCCCTGCACGAGGCAGGCGAGCAGGCTGTCGAGGATCGCACCGGAGAGCGCCCGCGCCGGATGCGGTGCCTCGACGATCCACGGCGTATCGCGGATCACATCGGCGACATCGCGCATCAGCCCGATGAGCCGGGTCAGCGCAGCCTCAGGCGCATGGAACATCCGGTCGTCGTCGAGCGGCACGCCGTGGTCGGTTCCGATCAGGTCGGGAGCATGGCCGGCGAGCAGGTCGAACGGCATTGCAACGATGCCGAAGGCCCAAGGCATGCCGGCGGGTGATCCGGTCACCGTCCGCTCGTCCGGGCGGAAATGGAAGATACGCCGGCCGAACAGCTTCCGGCCCGAGACCTGGCGAACGATGCCGGGCTCGGTGGCAAACATGAAGGTGTGGACATTGGGGATCGCCGCGGTCTGCGGGATGCCGCGGGCGAACTTGCCGATGCCGATATTGAGCCCGTCGAAAACCGCGCGGGCCAGCATCGCGTGGAAATTCCTGCCCGAGCCGCCCAGCGGGTTGGGGCTGCTCCCCGAATTGATCCCGCCGATCGCCGATGCCATCGCGTCAGGGTCGGAAAAGGTGCCGAAATAGCTTCGGGAAGCCGTTTCGGCTCGGGGATCGGGCGACATCGTTACGGGAGTAGCTCTGTCTTGCGGCCTTGCCAACATAGGCGGGTTTCCATGGCTTTCCGGCGCGATCGATGGCGCCGGGCTTTTCTTCCCGCCGCCCACTTCCTAGGGTCGGCACGTATCTTCCGGAGGCTCCTTCCTTGACCGCACCCGTGCCCGCAATCGACCGTCTCGTCGCCATCATGGCGCGGCTTCGCGATCCGAAGACCGGTTGCGAATGGGATACGGTGCAGACCTTCGCCACGATCGCGCCCTATACGATCGAGGAAGCCTATGAAGTGGCCGACGCGATCGAGCGCGGCGACATGGCGGATCTCAAGGACGAGCTTGGCGACCTGCTGCTCCAGGTGATCTTCCACAGCCGGATGGCCGAGGAAGCCGGTGACTTCGCCCTGGCCGACGTCGCCAATGCGATCAGCGACAAGATGGAGCGCCGCCACCCGCACATCTTCCTGGGTGCGGCCGAGGGCGGCCATCATCTGTGGGAACAGATCAAGGCCGCGGAGCGGGACGAAAAGGGGCATGAGAGCGCGATGGACGGCGTGGCGATCGGCCTCCCCGCCCTGCTCCGTGCCGAGAAGCTCCAGAAGCGCGCCGCCCGCACCGGTTTCGACTGGCCCGACCCTAGCGGCGCCCGCGCCAAGATCGACGAGGAACTGGCCGAGGTCGAGGCCGCTTCGACGCCGGCCGAGATCGAGGACGAGGTCGGCGACCTGCTGTTCGCGGTGGTCAATTGGGCGCGCAAGCTGGGTGTCGATCCCGAGGCAGCCCTGCGCGGAGCGAACGCAAAATTCGAGAAGCGTTTCAGGACGATGGAAGCCGAAGCTGGAGATCTGTTCGAAGCGATGGACCTCGATGCCAAGGAGGAGCTCTGGGTGAAGGCGAAACAGGCGGGGTGATGAAGAACGTCCTGTTCGTCTGCAGCCAGAATCGCCTGCGCAGCCCCACGGCGGAGCAGATCTTTGCCGATCATCCGGCGATCGAGACCAGCTCCGCCGGCACCAACAACGACGCCGAGAACCCGCTCAGCGCCGAGTTGATCGAATGGGCGGACCTGATCTTCGCGATGGAGCGCGAGCATCGCAGCAAGATCCAGAAGCGCTATCGTTCGGCGCTGAACGGCAAGAACATCGTCGTGCTCGGCATTCCCGACGAATATGAATTCATGGATCCGGAGCTGATCGCGCTGCTGCGTGCACGGATGGCGCGCTACCTGCCGCCGGCCTGAGCTTCAGCGCGTCAAAAACCGCTCATAGTCCCGCGGCGCCATCCGGACTTCATAGAACGCCTGATCCCCCTCGATCCGCTGATCGAGGACTTCGCCATGCTGGTGAAGCCAGGCAGCCCCCTGTCCGTCGGCCGGATCGAGAGGGACGGTGTAGCGGCGGTGGCCCTCGGTCAGGCGGGCGGCGACGGCGGCGATCAGGGCGTCCACCCCTTCCCCGGTCACCGCGGACACCGGCATGACGTCCTCGCGCTTGGCCGCTTCCGCCAGCAGCTCCTCGCGGCGTTCGGTGTCGAGCAGGTCGATCTTGTTCCAGGCCTCGAAGCGTGGCGTGGCTTCGGCGACGCCGATCTCGGCCAGCACCGCCTCGACATCGTCCTTCTGCGCCTCGCTGTCCGGATGGGCGACATCGCGGACATGGATCAGCAGGTCGGCCGAGACCACCTCTTCCAGCGTCGCCTTGAACGCGGCGACGAGCTGGGTCGGCAGCTCGGAGACGAAGCCCACCGTGTCGGAGAGGATCGCCTTGTCGATGCCGGGGAGCGAAATCTGACGCAAAGTCGGATCGAGCGTGGCGAAGAGCAAATTCTCCGCCATGACGTCACTTCCGGTCAGCCGATTGAAAAGCGTGGATTTTCCGGCGTTGGTATAGCCGACCAGCGCGATCACCGGCCAGGGCGCACGCTGGCGCCGGTCACGGTGCAGGCTGCGGGTGCGGCTGACCGAGTCCAGTTCACGGCGCAGGCGTGCCATGCGGTCGCGGATCAGCCGGCGGTCGGCCTCGATCTGGGTCTCGCCCGGGCCGCCGAGGAAGCCGAAGCCGCCGCGCTGGCGCTCGAGGTGGGTCCAGCTGCGCACGAGGCGGCCGGCCTGGTAATCGAGGTGGGCCAGCTCGACCTGGAGTCGGCCCTCAGCGGTGCGCGCGCGCTCGCCGAAGATCTCGAGGATCAGGCCGGTCCGGTCGATCACCTTGCACTTGAGGCCGGTCTCGAGGTTGCGCTGCTGCACCGGCGTGAGGCTCGCGTCGAATACGGCGAGCGTCAGCTCCTTGTCGCGGACCGTCTCGGCCAGGGCTTCCACCTGGCCCGAGCCGATCAGCGTGCCGGGCTTGGGCGCGCGGATGCGCAACGGCACCCGCTCCACCACATCGACGCCGATCGCGGCGGCGAGGCCGGCGGTCTCTTCAAGGCGAGCATCAGCGTCGCGCGAGCTGCCGCCGAGGTCCGGATAGACCACGACCGCACGCGCGCCCCGGCTGAATTCATCGGGGTCGCGTTCGAAACCGGTAGTCATAGATTCACTCAGTCGTCGCTATTCTGTTCCTCGGCGAGGTTCAGCGGGTGCGCCGGCTGGATCGTCGAGACAGCATGCTTGTAGACCAGCTGGGCCATGCCCTCGCGCTGGAGCAGCATGCAGAACAGGTCGAAGGACGCGATCTGGCCCTGCAGCATCACGCCATTGACCAGGAACATGGTGACATTTTCCTGCTGGCGGCGAACCGCGTTGAGGAAAATCTCCTGCAATACCGGGTTCTTGGACTGATGTTCTCCCACCGCTTCGAGAAGCGGGGCGAGATCCACCGGGCCCGATGGCATGATCGTGGAGATCGCGTGCTTGTAGATGAGCTGCGACTGGCCGTCGCGGCGGAGCAGCACCGAAAAATTGTCGAACCAGGTGACGATGCCCTGGAGCTTGACGCCCTTGACGAGGAACATCGTGACCGGCGTCTTCGACCGGCGCAGCGAGTTGAGGAACAGATCCTGAAGCGAGGTCTGCTTTTCGGCCATCGTGCGTGACTCTCTTTGTTGGCGGGAGTTTCCCGCTTGGCGCCGTTCTCTGGCGTCGGGACCGCGCACCCGTGTGGCGCGCAGCGCGGCCCTTTTATGCTGTGGGGGCCGAATCGTCCAGCCGATCCTACGCGTCGCCGGCGAGCGACTCGTCAAAGTTCACTAAGTTCACGCCACGCGCGGTTCTGCGACGTGCTGACGGACCCTTTTTCCGACGGATGCGCCGTTTCGCGCAATCATGATGCGCGGAGGGGATCCTATCTTTCCTACCGGTTCAAAGAGCGGCCGGAGGTGCGCCGGCAGCGGGAGGGAAGCAGGGGAAATCCTACATTGCAAGGTATCCGTCGCCGGGATCTCGTGCCGCTCTTTCCCCGCCTTCGCCTGAGATCCCGGCTTTCGCCGGGATGACGGATATAGTGGAGGGCTGGACCCCTACTCCTCCCGGCTGTCGGTGATCCCCAGCAGCTTGAGCTTCCGGTGCAGCGCCGAGCGCTCCATGCCGATGAAGCTTGCCGTGCGCGAGATGTTGCCCGAGAAGCGGCGGATCTGGACCTTCAGATATTCCCGCTCGAAGCTCTCGCGCGCCTCCTTGAGCGGTGCGCCCATGATCGCGCTGGTGCCCATGCCGCCGCCGGTATCAGCCGGGCGGCCGAGCACTTCGGGCGGCAGCAGGTCGAGATCGATGCGGCCGATCCGGTCGCCCGGGGCGAGGATCACGGTGCGCTCGACCACGTTGCGGAGCTGGCGGACATTGCCCGGCCATTCATAGCTCTGCAGCGCCACCATCGCGTCGGGCGCGATCTCCGGCGTCGGCACGCGGCGCTCATTGGCGTAATGGGCGACGAAATGCTCGACGAGGACGGGGATGTCCTCACGGCGATCGGTGAGCTGCGGGATCGCCACCGGTACGACGTTGAGGCGGTAATAGAGATCCTCGCGGAAGCGTCCCTCGGCGATCTCGGTCATCAGGTCGCGTGCGGTGGCGGAGACGACGCGGACATCGACCTTGACCACGCGGGTGCCGCCGACGCGGGTGAAGCTCTGGTCGGTCAGCACGCGCAGGATGCGGGCCTGGGTGGCGACCGGCATGTCGGCGATCTCGTCGAGGAACAGGGTGCCGCCATGCGCCTGCTCGAGCAGGCCGGTGCGGACCAGGTCCCCACCCTCCTCCACGCCGAACAGCTCCTCCTCGACCCGCTCGGGCTGCATGCGCGCGGCGCTGACGATGACGAAGGGCGCGGCGGCACGCTGGCTCCAGCCATGGAGCAGCCGGGCGGCGACTTCCTTGCCGGTGCCGGCGCCACCGGTGATCAGCACGCGGCTGCCGGTGGAGGCGACGCGCTTGAGGGTGGCGCGGACGGTGTTGATCGCGCCCGACTGGCCGGTCAGGTCCTCCTCACGCCCGATCGAGGCGCGGAGGGATGCGACTTCGCGCTTGAGCCGCTCGGTCTCGGTGGCGCGCTCGACGAGGAACAGCAGGCGCTCGGCTTCGAACGGCTTCTCGATGAAATCGGAGGCCCCGCGGCGGATCGCGGCGACGGCGGTGTCGAGATTGCCATGGCCCGAGATCACCAGCACCGGGATCGAGGGATCGCGGCGCTTGATCTCGTCGAGGATCTCCAGCCCGTCGAGCCGCGAGCCGTGCAGCCACACGTCGAGCAGCACCAGGCTGGGGCGGCGTTCGGCAATGGCTTCGAGCGCTGCGTCGCTGTCGGCCGCGCCCCGCGTCGTATAGCCCTCGTCCTCCAGCACGCCGGCGACCAGTTCACGGATGTCGCGCTCATCGTCGACGACCAGGATATCGAGGCTCATGATTTGGCACTTCCAGTACGCGTAAGCACGGCGGGACGCGGCTCGTCGCCGCCCTCGCCTTCAGGGGCGCTCGCCATTCCGGCGAGCTGATCGGTATCGAAGCAGATCGTCACCAGCGTGCCGCCGCCCGGGCGATCCGAGAAGCCGATGGTGCCGAAATGCTCCTCGACGATCTTCTTCACGATCGCGAGGCCGAGGCCGGTGCCGCGGCTGCGCGTCGTCATGTAGGGCTCGACGATCCGGTCGCGCTCGACCGGCAGGCCGATGCCGTTGTCGGCGAGCGTGAGGGTGAGCTTGCCCTCCGCCTCGGAGTGGATCGTCATGACGATCTCGCCCTGGGGCAGTGCCTCCCCTTCCCCGCGCGCCTCGATCGCCTCCACGGCGTTCTTCACGATGTTGGTGAAGGCCTGGCCGATCTGGCGGCGATCGCAGATCAGGCCGGGGGCCGGATCGGGCGCGTCCATCTCGAAGCGGACCGTGGGGTGCGCGACTTCGTGGAGGAACATTGCCTGGCGCGCGATGTCGAGCAGCGATTCCTGGCGGAACATCGGCTTGGGCATGCGCGCGAAGGACGAGAACTCGTCGACCATCCGGCGCAGATCGCCGACCTGGCGGACGATCGTGTCGGTCAGCTGGGCGAAGGTGCCGTCCTCGGGCTCGATCTTCTTGCCGTAGCGGCGCTTGAGGCGCTCGGCGGCGAGCTGGATCGGGGTGAGCGGGTTCTTGATCTCGTGCGCGATGCGGCGGGCGACGTCGGACCAGGCGGCGCGGCGCTGGTCGTTGAGCTGCTGGGTGATGTCGTCGAAGGTGAGCACCTTGCCCGCCTCGTCGCTGGTCACCTTCACCGCGAGGGTGCGCGCATCGCCGCCGGTGCCGAGCTGGATCACCGCCTCGCGGTCGCCGGTATCGAGCAACTCGTTGAGCTCCGGCGCGAGCTCGACCAGCGGGTGGCCGACCAGCTCCTGCTCGCCCTGATGGAGCAGCTCGATCGCGGATTCGTTGATCAGGCGGACCTTGCGCTGGGCATCGATCGAGATGACGCCGGCGGAGACGCCCGACATCACGGCCTCGATCAGGACGCGGCGGCTTTCGGCCTGGGCATTGGCGGTGACGAGCGCGTTGGTCTGGGCCTGGAGGCGCTCGGTCATGCCGTTGAAGGCGTTGCTGAGCGTGGCGACCTCGTCGCGCCCTTCCGGTTCGGGCACGCGTGCGCTGAGGTCGCCCTCGGCGGCGCGGCGGGCTGCGGCGACCAGCAGGTTGAGCGGGCGCACCAACCGGTCCGCCACGGCGAGCGCGACCCAGGCCGTCACCGCCATGATCAGCAGCGCCACGCCGAACAGCGCGACGTTGAAGCGAAGCTGCAGGGACTGCGCGCTCTTCTGCAACCCGTTATATTCGGTGATGATCGACTGTGCCTCGACCACCTGCCGGTTCAGGAAGGCCGCATCGACCGCCGAGCCGACATAGAGATAGGTGTCCTTCAGTCCCTTGACCGGGCGGACGATCCACAGGGTGTTGCCGGCATTGCCGACATAGGGCTTGCCGCCGCCGCTGATGTCTTCCGCCAGCTTCGGGGTGACGCGGACGGAGAAGATTTCCTTGAGCAGCTTGTCGGGCGGCGGAAGGATGCGCTCTGCCTGGGGCAGCGTGTCCTCCGGGATCTGCCAATAGTCGTAGATGTTTACGCCGCTGTCCTTGGTGTAGGAGAACAGCGCTGCCTGGTTGAGGTTGCGATAGTAAGTGTTCTGCCAGAAGAACTCGTGGAATCCCTGCGTGCCCGGCCGCAGATTGCCCGCTTCGCGCGAGATATCGCTGGCCATCGTATCGCTTTCCTTCACCCAGCGATCGATGATTTTCCCCTGCGCATTGCGGACCAGTTCCATCGAGGCGTCAAAGGCGTGCTTGGCGCGGTCCGAGATCCAGAACTGGCCGCCTGTCTGGAACATGATCGAGGCCGCGATCACGGTGAGCACGATGGGGACGGAGGCGAGCAGCGAGAAGATGCCGACCAGGCGGACGTGCAACTGCCCGCCCCCCTCCGCCAGCATCTTGGCGGCACGGCGCCGGGCAAAACGGCGCGCGACGAGCATCATCACCGCAACTGCGGGCACCAGATTGGCGATCAGGAGCAACGCCAGCAGGGTCGGCGTCATCCGATCGGTCGCCCTCTCGCCGCTCAGCACGAAATAGCTGGCGACCAGCACGACGATCGCAACGGCAACCACCGCGATTTCTGCCGTAGCGGTAAGGGCCAGCCGCCTCCGCGGCGGCAGCGTTTCGGTCAGAGGCTCGGCGGTGACGGCATCCATCGTGGCCAAGCTAGATCGAGATTGTGGCAAAAAGAACACATAATCGTGCTCGGCCTGTCGCTATTCGGTACCATCCGGGCGGCCCGGGCCGACATCGATGCCGAGCGTGTCGAGCCGCTTGCGCAGCGTATTCCGGTTGATTCCCAAGGCCCTGGCGGCACGCAGCTGGTTGCCGCCGTGACGCGCCAGCATCGCCTCGATCAGCGGGCGCTCCACCTCGCCGATGATCCGGTCGTAGAGCGTGCCGTCGTCGAGGGTGCGGGGCTCCTCGATCGCGATGCGCTCGAGCCGGGCGCGGACGGCGGCCTCGATCCCGGCATCGCGAGTCGCGGGCGCCGGCATGGCGCTCGCCTCGCCGAGCGCGCGGCGGATCGCATCGGCCTCGATCACTTCGTCGCGGCTGAGCGCAGCGATGCGGCGCATCAGGTTCTCGAGCTGGCGGACGTTGCCGGGCCAGTCATAGCCTTCCAGCACCGCCACGGCATTGGTGGCGAGGCTCTTGCGTGGAAGGCCGTCCTCGGCGGCGCGATCGAGGAAATGGCGGGCGAGCAAGGGCACGTCGTCGCGGCGTTCGCGGAGCGAGGGCAGCGCGATGGGGACGACGTTGAGGCGGTAGAACAGGTCCTCGCGGAACTGCCCGGCCTGGACCAAGGCGGCGAGGTCCTTGTTGGTAGCGGCGACGATGCGGACGTCCGCCTTGATCGCCCGGGCGCCGCCGACGGTGGTGAACTCGCCCTGCTGGAGGACGCGGAGCAGGCGGGTCTGGGCGTCCATCGGCATGTCGCCGATCTCGTCGAGGAACAGGGTGCCGCCCGCCGCCTGTTCGAACTTGCCGGCGACGCGGGCCTGGGCGCCGGTGAAGGCGCCGCGCTCATGGCCGAACAGCTCGGCCTCGATCAGCTCGCGGGGGATCGCCGCCATGTTGAGCGCGACGAAGGGCGCGCGGCGGCGCGGGCCGAGATCGTGGATCGCCTTGGCGACCAGCTCCTTGCCGGTGCCCGACTCGCCCGAGATCAGCACGGTGAGGTCGTTGGAGACGACGCGGGCGATGACCCGGTAGACCTCCTGCATCGCCGGCGAGCGGCCGATCAGCGAGGAGCCGCCGTTCAGCTCGTCCTCGGGGAATTCGGCGGGGGCATGGCGGCCGCGGGCAATGGCGCTGCGCACCGCCTGGCCGAGCACGTCGAGATCGAAAGGCTTGGGCAGATAGTCGAAGGCGCCGACCTCGGTGGCTCGGACTGCCGTCGCCAGGGTGTTCTGGGCGGAGAAGACGATCACCGGCAGCGCGGGATGCTCGGCGGTGAGCCGGGCGACTTCGTCCAGGCCGTTGCCGTCGGGCAGCACCACGTCGGTGACCAGCACGTCGGGCAGCGCGGCGCCGATCGCGCGGCGCAGCTCGGCGAGGCTGGCCGCCGTCGTGACGGCATGGCCTTCGCGGCGCAGCGCCGCTGCGACCACGGTGCGGATCGCGCTGTCGTCGTCGACGACGAGGACCGAGCCGGTCATGCCTTGGCTCGCGGCAGTAGGATGCGGAAGACGGTCATTTCGGGCGCGCGCTCACGGGCATATTGGACGATGCCGCCCATGTCGCGGACCAGCTTCTCGACGAGCGGGAGGCCGAGTCCCTTCCCCTCCGGCTTGCCCGAGACGAAGGGCTCGAAGAGATGCTCGGCAATGTCCTCGGGGGCGCCGGGGCCATTGTCCATCACGCAGATCTCGATCGGCAGCGGCACGCGTGGGCGGCCGGCGCCAGTGCTGACCGACATGCCGTGGCGATAGGCGGTCGACAGCACGATGCGTGGCTGGGCGAGGCCGGTGAGCGCCTCGGCGGCGTTCTTGAGCAGGTTCATCATCACCTGCTGGAAGGCGTCGGGATCGATCAGCACGGGGGGCAGCGAGGGATCGAAGCTCTCCTCGATCACCATGCCGCGCGCGAAGCCGGCCAGGGCGACCTTCCGGGCATGGTCGAGCAAGGGATAGATGTTGATCGGCTGGAGCTTCAGCGGCCGGGTGTCGGTGAAGTCCTGCATGCGGTCGATCAGCGCGGCGATGCGATCGACCTCGGTGGTGATCAGGCCGGTGAGCTCGCGGTCCTCGCCCGAGGCGGCGAGCAGCTGGGCGGCACCGCGGATGCCCGACAGCGGGTTCTTGATCTCGTGCGCGAGCATCGCGGCCGCGCCTACCGCGGCCCTGGCGCCGGCGGTGCGGTCCGCACCCTGCGCCACGCGGCGGGACTGGGGGGCGTGGTGGAGGGTGACGATCCGCCAGCCGGGATGATCGGCGACCTGGGTCTCGACATAGTCGACCCGGATTCGCGGGCCGCGGATCGCCTCGATCTCGATGTCGAAGGCGGCGAAGCCATGGCCGTCGCGGCGCTCGACATAGCCGTCGGGCGGGCTCAGCACCGCGTCATAGGGCTGGCCGACCATCGTGGTCTCGGCATGGTTGAGCAGCGCCTCGCAGGCGGCATTGGCATGGGCGATGCGGCCGTCGGGATCGATGACGAGGACCGCGACCGGCAGCGCGGCGAACATCTCGGCGAATTTGGGGCCGGTGGCGGGCGGCGCGGGCCGCAGCCGCCTCAGGCCGCCGCGCGGGAACGCCACGGCACGTAGAATTCGTCGAGCATCGCCAGCACGGTCCTGGCGTCCGGCACCTGGTTGACCTTGTTGCGGAACTCGGCCGAGCCGGGCAGGCCCTTGGTGTACCAGCCGAGATGCTTGCGCATCATGTTGACGCCGGTCATCTCGCCATAATGTTCGAGACTATCGACGTAATGCTCTAGAATCACACGAT
Organism: Sphingomonas sp. Sphisp66; assembly: GCF_047324325.1. Lineage (NCBI taxonomy): Bacteria > Pseudomonadati > Pseudomonadota > Alphaproteobacteria > Sphingomonadales > Sphingomonadaceae > Sphingomonas > Sphingomonas sp. Sphisp66. The sequence continues at coordinate 2,016,558 of NZ_CP168508.1, read as the reverse complement.
ATTGCTCGTCGACGCTGGGCTCGGCGCGCTCGCCCTTGCCGGTCAGCGCGTCCATCACCTCGCGCAGGATCCACGGCTTGCCATAGGCGCCGCGGCCGATCATCACGCCGTCCGCGCCCGACTGGCGGAGCGCCTCGCGGGCATCCTCGACCGAGCAGATGTCGCCATTGACGATCACCGGGATCTTCACCGCGTCCTTGACCTTGCGGACGAAGGACCAGTCGGCCGAGCCGCGGTACATCTGGTTGCGGGTGCGGCCATGGACGGTGACGAGCTGGCAGCCGAGATCCTCGGCGATGCGGGCAAGCTCGGGGGCGTTGAGACTGTCGAGGTCCCAGCCCATCCGCATCTTGAGCGTGACCGGGACCTTCACCGCCTTGACGCAGGCATCGACGATCGCGGCGGCGTGCTTGAGGTCGCGCATCAGCGCCGAACCGGCATCGCCATTGGTGACCTTGCGGACCGGGCAGCCCATGTTGATGTCGATGATCGCGGCGCCGCGATCCTCGTTGAGCTTGGCGGCCTCGGCCATCTCGGGCGGCGAACAGCCGACGAGCTGCATCGAAACCGGCTCCTCGATCAGATCCCAGGCGGCCTTCTGGATCGACTGGCGCGTGTCGCGGATCGCGGCGGCGCTGGCGATCATCTCGGTGACGTTGAGGCCCGAGCCGTAGCGGCGGACCGCACGGCGGAACGGCAGATCGGTCACGCCGGTCATCGGCGCGAGGATCACCGGCGCTTCGACCTTGACCGGGCCGATCTGGATGGGGGCGAGTTCGCTCATGATGTTGCCTGAAAAATAGGCAGTGGCGCGTACAGGTACAAGCGGCGATTGGCAAGAAGCGGAACATACGGACGCGGAAGTTGGCGGGGTTTGCGCGGAGGGGTGCCTGTGCCGGCTGTTCCGGTTGGCGCGGCCGGCCGAAATGCGCGGGTTGCTGCGGAGTCGCGGCCGGTTTTGCGGACGCCTGGTTCGGGGAAGTTTGCAGTGTTTCGCTGCAGTTTTCGGTAACGCGTTGATATTACGTGCAAAGGCATGCGCGAGCTTTGGTGACTGGACAGTTCAAGGAGCGGCCGGTTCGGGACCGGCTGAGCTTCGAGGCTGTCAGAGGATTTCCTATTTTGGAAGGGGGCCAATCCGTCATCCCGGCGAAAGCCGGGATCTCGTGCGGCCCCTTCCCCGCGCCTTCGCCTGAGATCTCGACTTTCGTCGGGATGACGGCTTGGGGCGCGAGGTGCCGGCCTCGGTTGATGGGTGATGGCGCCTGAGGACCGGATCACGGTGGAACCCCAGACCTACATGCTCTACGTCCCCGCCAATGAAGACCGCCGCCATCATCGTCGCCGCCGGGAGCGGCATCCGGGCCGGGGGCAGCGTGCCCAAGCAGTTCGCACCGCTGGCCGGCAAGCCGATGCTGGTGCACAGCTACGCCGCCATGACGTCAAATCCTGGCATCGACACGGTGCTGGTGGTGATCGGCGAGGGCCAGGAGGCGATGCTGCGTGCCGCGCTGGGGGATGTGGACTTCGTTGTTGGCGGGGCGAGCCGGCGCGAGAGCGTGGCGAACGGGCTGGCGGCGCTGGGCGATGCCGAGCGCGTGCTGATCCATGATGCCGCCCGCCCCTTCCTGCCGCATGCCGTGATCGACCGGCTGCTGGCGGCGCTGGAAACGGTTTCAGGCGCGATCCCCGGCCTGCCGGTTGCGGACACGCTCGTTTCCGCGTCCGGGGTGTCCGTTCCGCGCGACGGGCTGACCCGGGTGCAGACGCCGCAGGCGTTCCGGGGAGAAGCGATCCGGGCGGCGCATGCGGCCTGGCCGGTGGAAAGCGAGGCGACCGACGATGCGCAGATGGTGCGCGCGCTCGGACTGGACGTTGCGGTCGTGGAAGGGAGCACCATGCTGGAGAAGATCACCCACCCCGCCGATTTCGCCGCCGCCGAGGCGCGGTTCGGGGCGCAGATGCGGGTGCGGACCGCGACGGGCTATGACGTGCACCGCTTCGCCGAGGGCGAGGAGCTATGGCTGGGCGGGGTGAAGGTGCCCTATTCGCGCGGGCTTTCGGGGCATAGCGACGCCGATGTGGCGCTGCATGCGATCACCGATGCGCTGCTGGGCACGATCGGCGCGGGCGATATCGGCATGCACTTCCCGCCGAGCGACCCGAAATGGCGCGGGGCGGCCTCGGCGCAGTTCCTCCAGCATGCGGCGTCTCTGGTGGCGGCGGAGGGTGGCGTGATCGACTTCGTCGATGTGACGATCATCTGCGAGGCGCCCAAGGTGGGCCCGCACCGCGATGCGATCCGGGCGAGCATCGCTTCGATCCTGAGGTTGAAGGTGTCCGAGGTGAGCGTGAAGGCGACGACGACCGAGCGGCTGGGGTTCACCGGGCGTGGCGAGGGGATGGCAGCGCAGGCTGTGGCTACGGTGCGGGTGCCGGGCTGATTTTGTTCACGCGGAGACGCGGAGGCGCGGAGAAGAAGATTTGGTTCGCGCAGAGGCGCAGAGAGCGCAGAGATGTCTCGCATCGCGTTAGCGATGCCCTCCAATACCCAGCTTCCGCACTCCCTGCCGCTGAAGCGGCGGAGGGCAAGTGCCACAGGCACGCGCTCTGCGCTCTTTGCGCCTCTGCGCGAACCAATCTTCTTCGCGCCTCCGCGCCTTCGCGTGAGAAATCAAAGGATGTCCGGGTTGGACCGGGTTGGGGCACACTGCCCCTCTCCCCGGCCCTCTCCCCTGGAGGGGAGAGGGAGAAGAAGCAGCGCCGCCGCCTGAGATCCCGGCTTTCGCCGGGATGACGGATTGGGCCAGACCAGCGCCTATGGGAACGAACTGACTCGCGTCGGCAACATTCCGGTGGCACATGCCCGGCCCTATGGATACGATTCTCCCGTCGGAGCTGGTCGCCGCCGCGCGCAAGGTGCTCGATGCCAATCGCGCAGCCGGCCGTCGCATCGCCGTTGCCGAGAGCTGCACCGGGGGCCTGGTCTCCGCCGCGCTCACCGAGATCCCCGGCTCGTCCGACGTCTTCGACGCCGGCTTCGTCACCTATTCGAACGAAGCCAAGCACGACGTGCTCAAGGTGGGCAGCGACGTGCTGGAGACCTTCGGCTCGGTTTCGATCGCGGTCGCGTGGAGCATGGCGCAGGGCGCACTCACCCGCACCCATGCCGATGTCGCGGTGGCGATCACCGGGATCGCCGGCCCCGATGGCGGCAGCGAGAAGAAGCCGGTGGGCACGGTGGTGTTCGCCCAGGCGGTGCGCGGCGCCGATCCCGACCATATCGTGGCGGATGCCCGCCATTTCGAGAATAACGGCCGCGCCGGCGTGCGGCTTCAGGCGGCGTTGTGCGCGCTCGAGCTGCTGATGCCGGGTGCTTCTGCCCCCGAGGACACCGAAGCCGACGTCGAATCGCCGTAGAGGCGGGCGGCGCGTTCCTCGAACGCGTTGATCATCTTGCGCAGCGCCCGGTCGAACATCTGGCCGGCGAGCATCTCGAACACGCGGTTCTTGAAGGCGAAGTCGACCGAGAAGTCGACCAGGCAGCCGCCCTGCCCGTCCGGGCGGAACTTCCAGTCGTTGCTGAGGTGCTTGAGCGGGCCCTCGACATATTCGATGTGCAGGCTGCCCGGCCGCGCCTTCTCGACGCGCGAGGTGAAGGTCTCGCGCAGGCCCTTGAAGCCGACGATCATGTCCGCGACCATCTGGGTGTCGCTGTTCGAGCGGACACGGATCGCGCTGACCCAGGGCAGGAACTCGGGGTAGCGCGCGACGTCCGCCACCAGGTCGAACATCTGCTCCGGGGTATAGGGTAGCGGTCGGGTTTCGCTGTGCTTGGGCATCGTATCAGTTCGTCATCCCGGCGAAAGCCGGGATCTCGGGAGATGGCGCGGGAATGGAGCCGCATGAGATCCCGGCTTTCGCCGGGATGACGGTTATCATTTCCCTGCCTTCGCCAGCTTCGCCTCGCGCGCGGCCTTCATCTCGGCGAAGTCCTCGCCGGCGTGATAGCTCGAGCGGGTCAGCGGCGACGAGGCGACCTGGAGGAAGCCCTTGGCGCGGCCGATCGCGCCATAGGCCTGGAAGGCGGCGGGGGTGACGAACTCCTCGACCTTGGCGTGGCGCGGGGTCGGCTGGAGATACTGGCCCATGGTGAGGAAATCGATGTCGGCCGAGCGCATGTCGTCCATCACCTGATGGACCTCCAGGCGCTGCTCGCCCAGGCCGAGCATGATGCCCGACTTGGTGAAGATCGTCGGGTCGAGGCGCTTGACCGTCTCCAGCAGGCGCAGCGAGGCGTAATAGCGCGCGCCCGGGCGGATGTTCGGATAGAGCCGGGGGACGGTCTCGAGATTGTGGTTGTAGACGTCCGGACGGGCGGCGACGATCGCCTCGACCGCGGCCTCGTGCTTGTTGCGGAAGTCGGGGGTGAGGATCTCGATCGTGGTGGTCGGGTTGGCCTTGCGGATTTCCTCGATCACCTTGACGAACTGGCTGGCGCCGCCGTCGGGCAGGTCGTCCCGGTCGACCGAGGTGATGACGATGTGCTCGAGGCCCATCTGCGCGGCGGCTTCGGCCACGTGCTGCGGCTCCAGCGGATCTACCTTGCGCGGCATGCCGGTCTTGACGTTGCAGAAGCGGCAGGCGCGCGTGCAGACGTCGCCGAGGATCATCACCGTGGCGTGTTTCTTCGTCCAGCACTCGCCGATGTTCGGGCAGGCCGCTTCCTCGCAGACGGTGACGAGGTTCTTCGAGCGCATCAGCGCCCGGGTCTTGGCGAAGCCTTCCGAGGTCGGGGCCTTGACGCGGATCCAGTCGGGCTTGCGCTGGCGTTCCGGGCGCGGTGCTGCGGAGAGATCGTTCATGAGGGGCCAGATAGAGCGGCTGGGCCGGGGTTTCCAGCCCCGCTTGCACTTTCGTCAACCGCGTGGCTTCGGCAACACTTCGATACAGAACTTGGCAGTCGGGATGACGGACGTTACGGCACGCGTCATGACCGACTTCACCGACCTGCTCGACGGCTATCAGCGCTTCCGGACCAGCGAATACCGGCGGCACCGCGACCGATGGTCGGGCCTCAGCGAGGGGCAGAGCCCGCGGGTGATGGTGATCGCCTGCTCGGACAGCCGAGTCGATCCGGCGCAGATCTTCGATACCGTGCCGGGCGAGATCTTCGTGGTGCGCAACGTCGCCAACCTGGTGCCGCCGTTCGAGGACGATGCGAGCCGCCACGGCGTCTCCGCCGCGCTGGAGTTCGCGGTGAACCAGCTCGAAGTGCCCGAGATCGTGGTGCTGGGGCATGGCGCGTGCGGCGGCGTCGGCGCGGCGCTGTCGCAGCGCTTCAAGGGCGCGCCGAACGGCGAAGGCGGGTTCATCGCCCACTGGGTCGACATGCTCGACCCGGCGCGCGAGCGGATCGTGGCGCAGCACGGCACCGGACCCGAGGCGGTGCGCGCGCTGGAGCTGGAGACGGTGCGCGTCTCGCTGACCAACCTCACCAGCTTCCCCTTCGTCAGCAAGCGGCTGGCCGAGGGCAGCCTCAAGCTCCACGGCGCCTATTTCGCGATTGCCGACGGGGTGCTGCACCTGATGGGCGAAGACGGGGAATTCGCGCCGGCTTGAGCAACTTAAGCCGTCATCCCGACGAAAGTCGGGATCTCGTGCGGCTCCGTCCCCGCGCCTTCGCCTGAGATCCCGGCTTTCGCCGGGATGACGGACTGGTGGCGGGATGACGTACCCGGGCGACTAAAGCCCCAGCGCCTTCCTCGCCACCTTCTCCACCTCGGGATCGAGCGCGGGCGGCTCCATCGGCACCTGCTTCTCCAGCGCGTCGGCGATGGCGGTGAGCGCGGCGATGCGGGCGGCCTTCTTGTCGTTGCCGTCGATCACGATCCAGGGGGCGTTTTCGGTGCTGGTCTTCGCGAACATCTCGTGCATCGCGTCGAGATATTCGGAGCGCTTCGCCCGGTTGCGGTAATCGTCGAGCCCGGTCTTCCAGCGCTTCCAGGGATGCTCGAGCCGGTCCTCGAGGCGCTTGTCCTGGGTCTTCTGGGTGACGTGGACGAAGACCTTGACCAGCGTGGTGCCGTTGGTGACGTGCTGGGCCTCGAAATCGTTGATCTCGTCATAGCCGCGCCGCCAGTCGGCTTCCCTGGCGAAGCCCTCGACCCGCTCGACCAGCACGCGACCGTACCAGCTGCGGTCGAACACCGCGATGTTGTGCTGGGCGGGCAGGCGCTGCCAGAAGCGCCAGAGGAAATGGTGCGCGAGCTCCTCGGGCGAAGGCGCGGCGATCGGCCAGACCTCGAAATAGCGCGGGTCCCATTCGGCGGTGAGGCGCTGGATGATGCCGCCCTTCCCCGCCGCGTCCCAGCCTTCGAACAGCACGATCGCGCGGCGGCGATGGACGATATGGGCGTACTGGATGTGGCTGAGGCGCTTCTGCAGCTTGGCCAGCGCCTTGTCGTAATTGCCGTCGAACGGCTTGCCCTTCTCGTACTTCGCCAGATCGATCGCCATGCCCGGTCCTTTCGTGCCTGGCAGAACGATAGAGCCGGCGCGGGGCTCCGCCAACCTGCCTAGTGCGACGCGGCGATCCGGCCGGCATCGACGCGGTTGGCGAGCAGCTTGCCCATCTCGGCATCGGCGATGCTGCGCAGCGTGGTCCCGGCGATCGCGCCGAGCGCTTCCTCGGTGAGGAAGGCCTGGTGGCCGGTGATCAGCACGTTGGGGAAGGTGAGCAGGCGCTGGAACAGGTCGTCCGAGACGATCTCGTTCGACAGGTCCTCGAAGAACAGGTCGGCTTCCTGCTCATAGACGTCGAGCGCGACGGCGCCGATCTTGCGCGACTTGAGCCCCTCGATCAGCGCGGCGGTGTCGATCAGCGCGCCGCGGCTGGTGTTGACGATGGTCAGGCCCGGGCGGGCGGCCTCGATGGCGGCGGCGTCGATCAGGTGACGGGTGTCCGGGGTGAGCGGGCAATGGAGGGTGACGATCTCCGCCGCGCGGAGCAGTTCGCCGCGCTCGACATAGCGCACCCCGAGTGCCTCCAGCGCGGGATCGGGATAGAGGTCGCTGGCCAGCACCTCGCAGCCGAAGCCGGCGCGCAGGCTGCGGGCGACGAGCGCGCCGATCTTGCCGGTGCCGATCACCCCGACGGTGCGGCCATGGAGGTTGCGGCCGATCAGCCCGTCGAGCGCGAAATTGTTCTCGCGGACCCGGGCCCAGGCGCGCGGGATCCTGCGATCGACGGCGAGCAGCAGGCCGATAGTGAACTCGGCGACGGCGTGGGGCGAATAGGCCGGTACGCGGACGACGTCGATGCCGAGCCGGGCGGCGGCGGCGAGGTCGACATTGTTGAAGCCGGCACAGCGCAGCGCGACGATCCGGGTACCGCCGGCGGCGAGCGTCTCCAGCACCTCGGCGTTCACCGTGTCGTTGACGAAGACGCATATCGCCGGGTGGTCTTTGGCCAGCGATGCGGTGGCGGGCTCGAGGCGGGGCTCGAGGAAGTCGAGGTCGTGGCCGAAGGCTGCGTTCGCTTCGGTGAGGAAGCGGCGGTCATAGGGCTTGGTGTTGAAGACGGCGATGCGCATGGGATTACGATCCCCTGCGTGGGGGCTGGTGGCAAGGGCCTCCTTTCCGTCATCTGCTCTTCACGTCATCCCGGCGAAAGCCGGGATCTCGTGCGGCTCCTGTCCTGCCGTCCGCGCCTTCGCCTGAGATCCCGGCTTTCGCCGGGATGACGGTTAGAGGGCGGGCGGGATGACGGATTATCTCAGCAGGCCACCACGTTCACCGCGAGCCCGCCCTGCGCGGTTTCCTTGTACTTGGAGCGCATGTCCTCGCCGGTCTGGCGCATCGTCTCGATCACGGCGTCGAGGCTGACGATGTGGCTGCCGTCGCCATGCATGGCGAGATAGGCCGCGTTGATCGCCTTGATCGCGCCCATGGTGTTGCGCTCGATGCAGGGGATCTGGACCAGACCTCCAATGGGATCGCAGGTGAGGCCGAGATTATGCTCCATGCCGATCTCGGCGGCATTCTCGATCTGGGCGTTGGTGGCGCCGAGCGCGGCGGCCAGGCCTGCCGCGGCCATCGAGCAGGCGACGCCGACCTCGCCCTGGCAGCCCATCTCGGCGGCGGAGATCGAGGCGCGCTTCTTGTAGAGGAAGCCGATCGCGGCGGTGGTGAGCAGGAAGGTGCGCGAGCCGGCGGGCGTCGGATTGGCGCAGAAGGTCTCGTAATAGCGCAGCACCGCCGGGATCACGCCCGCCGCCCCGTTGGTCGGCGCAGTGACGACGCGGCCGCCGGCGGCGTTCTCCTCGTTCACCGCGAGCGCCCAGAGGCTGACCCAGTCGAAGACGAGCGAGGGATCGCTGCGCGGCCCGCGCGCGAGCAGGCGCTGGTGGAGGTCGCGGGCGCGGCGCTTGACCTTGAGGCCGCCGGGCAGCTCCCCCTCCCCGCGCATGCCGCGATCGATACAGGCGGACATCGCGGCGCGCAGGCTGTCGAGAAAGGCGTCGGTCTCGGCGTCGTCGCGCCAGGCAGCTTCATTGGCGCGGACGATGTCGGCGATGCTGGCGTCCTGCGCCGCGGCCACGGCGAGCAGCTCGGCGCCCGAGGTGAAGGCGAAGGGCAGCTTGACGTTGGTCTGGGGCGGCTCGCATCCGCCCTCGACGATCGCGCCGCCGCCGATCGAATAATAGAAGGTCTCCCAGGGCTCGCCCTCGGCATAATGCGCGACGAAGCGCATGCCGTTGGGGTGGGCAGGCAGGAAACGGTCGTCGCGGAAGATCAGGTGGCGGCCCTCGACGAACGGCACCACGACATGGCCGCCGAGCGCGAGCTGCTGCTCGGCGCGGATCGTCTCGACGATGGTATTCACCGCATCGGGATCGACGCTCTCGGGCCGGTAGCCGGCCAGGCCGAGGATGGTGGCGATATCGGTGGCGTGGCCGCGTCCGGTGAGCGCGAGCGAGCCGAACAGCTCGCAGGAGACCGAGGTCGGCGTGCCGCGGTCGAGCGCCGCTTCTGCGAAGGACGCCGCGGCGCGCATCGGACCGACGGTGTGCGAGCTCGATGGGCCGATGCCGATGGTGAACAGGTCGGCGAGCCCAATGGTCGCCTCCGCCTGGGCGCGGGCCCGTGCGGTCTTCGCGTCAGACATTTCTACTCCTGCGTCCCGGCTCTGGCGGCCGGATTGCTTATGTTGGTTGTAGTTTTATGTCTGTACGTTGAAGTTTTATAACTTCAACTTCTAACTCCCCTCCCTGCAAGGGAGGGGTTGGGGGTGGGTTGCGACCCCGGCGGAGGCCGGGGGAGCCCAGCCGTTCGGTGGATGAAAAAGAAAAGGCCGGGCATCGAGCCCGGCCTTCCCTAACCCACCCCTAACCCCTCCCTTGCAGGGAGGGGAATCCAAGGGTTCAGCCCGCCGCGGGGTCGACGATGCCGTCGGTGCCCTTCTTGGCGAGGTCCGCCGCGACCTGGGGGGCGAGGCGGATGTTGAGCTCCTTGAGCTGCTTCTCGCTGACATAGGACGGGGCCTGCATCATCAGGTCCTCGGCCTTCTGGGTCATCGGGAAGACGATGACTTCGCGGATGTTCGGCTCGTCGGCGAGCAGCATGACGATGCGGTCCACGCCAGGGGCCGAGCCGCCGTGCGGCGGGGCGCCGAACTTGAAGGCGTTGATCATGCCGGCGAAGTTGGTGTCGACATCGGCCTGGGTGTAGCCGGCGATCTCGAACGCCTTGTACATGATCTCCGGACGGTGGTTCCGGATCGCGCCCGAGGACAGCTCGATGCCGTTGCAGACGATGTCGTACTGATAGGCCAGGATGTCGAGCGGGTCCTTGGTCTCCAGCGCTTCCAGCTCGCCCTGCGGCATCGAGAACGGGTTGTGGCTGAAGTCGACCTTCTTCGCGTCCTCGTCATATTCGAACATCGGGAAGTCGACGATCCAGCAGAACTCGAAGCGCTTCTTGTCGATCAGCTCGAGCTGCTCGGCGGCGCGGGTGCGCGCGAGGCCGGCGAGCTTGGCGGCCTGGGCTTCCTTGCCGGCGGCGAAGAAGATGCCGTCGTTCGGGCCGAGGCCCATCGCGTCGGCAATCGCCTTCATGCCTTCCTGGCCATGGTTGTTGGCGATCGGGCCGCCGAACACGCCGTCCTTCTGGGTGGCATAGCCGAGGCCCGGGAAGCCTTCCGACTGGGCCCAGCTGTTCATGTCGTCGAAGAACTTGCGGCTCTTCTCATGCGTGCCCGGCGCCGGGACCGCGCGGACGACATCGCCGCCCTCGACGATCGAGGCGAAGCGGCCGAAGCCCGAGCCCTTGAAGAACTCGCTCACGTCGGTGATCAGCAGCGGGTTGCGCAGATCGGGCTTGTCGTTGCCGTACTTCAGCATCGATTCGCGGTACGGGATGCGCTTGAACGGCAGAGCGGAAACGCTGCGGCCCATGCCTTCCCAATCGGCGAATTCCTCGAACACGCCGTGCAGCACCGGCTCGATCGCGGCGAACACGTCGTCCTGGGTGACGTAGCTCATCTCGAAATCGAGCTGGTAGAACTCGCCCGGCGAACGATCGGCGCGCGCGTCCTCGTCGCGGAAGCAGGGGGCGATCTGGAAATACTTGTCGAAGCCGGCGACCATCAGCAGCTGCTTGAACATCTGCGGCGCCTGGGGGAGCGCGTAGAACTTGCCCGGGTGGACGCGCGACGGAACGAGATAGTCGCGGGCGCCCTCGGGCGAGGACGCGGTCAGGATCGGGGTCTGGAACTCGGTGAAGCCCTGGTCGATCATCCGGCGGCGAAGCGAGGCGATGACGCTCGAGCGCAGCATGATGTTCTTGTGGACCTTCTCGCGGCGCAGATCGAGGAAGCGGTTCCTCAGGCGGATTTCTTCCGGGTACTCGGCATCGCCGAACACCGGCAGCGGCAGTTCCTGCGCCTGGCTCTGGATCTTCGCCTCAGTGACGCGGATCTCGACTTCACCGGTGGGGAGGTTCGGGTTCACTGCGGCGCCGTCGCGGGCGACGACCTTGCCGGTCATCGTCACCACCGATTCGCTGCGCAGCGACTCGATCACCTGGAAGGCCGGGCCGTCCACTTCGGTGACGATCTGGGTGATGCCATAATGGTCGCGCAGGTCGATGAAGACCAGGTCGCCATGGTCGCGCTTGCGGTGCACCCAGCCGGAGAGGCGGACTTCCTGGCCGACATGTTCGGCGCGGAGCTGGGCGCAGGTGTGCGTGCGATAGGCGTGCATTTCCGGTCTTTCCCTTGCTCGTCACCCCCGCGAAGGCGGGGGTCCAGGGTCGCGAGCGATGTTGCCTTGGGCTCTGGATCCCCGCCTGCGCGGGGATGACGAATAAATTAGCGTGGGCGCGCATTCCTTGCAGACCCCACTTTTGTCAACCCGAAGACCGGTCTATGGGCCTTGGATGCATATCCATGGTCTGATTGAAGACAGCGCGACTCTCGCCAACCTCTGCGCCCGCCTCGCCAACAAGCCGTACGTCTGCGTGGACACCGAGTTCATGCGCGAAAACAGCTACTGGCCCGAACTCTGCCTGATCCAGATCGCCGACGACGAAGAGGCCGCGGCGATCGATCCGATGGCACCGGGAATCGACCTCACGCCCCTGCTCGACCTGATGACCAGGAACGAGGACGTGCTGAAGGTCTTCCATGCCGGCGGCCAGGACATCGAGATCGTCTACAACCTCACCGGCAAGACGCCGCACCCGCTGTTCGACACCCAGGTCGCCGCGATGGCGCTCGGGCTGGGCGAGCAGATCGGCTATTCGAACCTGGTCGACACCTATCTGGGCTTCACGATCGACAAGGGCGCCCGCTTCACCGACTGGAGCCGCCGCCCGCTCGACAAGCGCCAGATCGACTATGCCATCGCCGACGTGACGCATCTCTCCAAGATCTTCCCCAAGATGCTGGAGAAGCTGAAGAAAACCGGTCGCGGCGCCTGGCTGGACCAGGAGATGGAGCGGCTCGCCGACCCTGAGAACTATCACAACGACCCGGACGAGGCGTGGCAGCGCGTGCGCGTGTCGAGCCGCAAGCCGGAGGTGCTCGGCCGCCTGAAGGCGCTTGCCCGCTGGCGCGAGCTCGAGGCGCAGGGCAAGGACCTGCCGCGCGGCCGCATCGTCAAGGACGAGACGCTGGCCGACCTGGCCGGCAACCCCCCGCGCAAGCAGAGCGACCTGGGCAAGGTGCGCGGGCTCTCCGCCGCCTGGGCCGGCAACGACATTGGCGGACGGCTGATGGCGGCGTTGGAAGGCGCCGAGCCGATGTCGACCGCCGAGCTGCCGCCGCGCGACGACCGCAAGCCCTCGCTTGGCAAGGACGGAGCGCTGGTGGCGGACCTGCTCAAGTTGCTGCTCAAGATCCGCGCCAAGGAGATCAACGTCGCGCCGCGCCTGCTCGCGCGCTCGGACGATCTCGAGTCGCTGGCGGCGGGCGTGCGCGACGGGCTCGCGATCCTGGAGGGCTGGCGCTACGAGCAGTTCGGCCGCGATGCGCTCAACCTGGTCGAGGGTCAGCTGGGGTTCACCGTCAAGAATGGTAAGCTCAAGATGACCCGTACCGAGGAACCCGCCGAATGATCCGTGTCGTCCTGCCCGCTTTTGCCCTGATGCTGACCGGTGCCTGCGCGGCGAAGACGCCGCCCCAGGCTATTCCGGGCGTGGAGTGCAACGCCACGAAGCTGGGCGGGCTGGTCGGCAAGGCGCGCAGCCCTGAGGTTGCCGAGGAAGCCAAGCGGCTTTCGGGCGCCAATATCGTGCGATGGCTCGAACCGGGGATGATGGTGACGCAGGAATTCCGGGCGGACCGGCTGAACCTGCACCTGGGCACCGACGGCAGGATCGGCTCCGCACGCTGCGGTTAAGCGGCGGATAGGCATAGGCCTCCCTCCCCTTCGTTACGCATCCGGGGTATAGACCGCGCCGCCGGGGGGCGAGCGAGGAGAGAGTTATGCGCGCCATCGGAATGATCGCGACCGCCCTGCTGGTTGCCGGCTGCATGAATGACGGCAGGCCCCACCCGATGCCCGGGCCGCGGCTGTGCAATGCGAATGCAGTGCAGCGCTTCATCGGCGCGCAGATGTCGCCGGGGCTCCAGTCGCGGCTGCGGGCGCGCAGCGGGGCGTCGAGCGTGCGGGTGGTGCGCCCGGGCGAGGCGATGACGATGGACTTCCGCCGCGACCGGCTGACGGTGGACCTCAACGAGCGCGGGCGGATCAACGGGCTGCGGTGTGTCTAATTGATCTCCCCTCCCTGGAAGGGAGGGGTCGGGGTGGGTCGCGTCGAGGCGGTACGGTAACCGATATCGGTACCTCCGCCGTAACGCGAGCACTCTACCCACCCCTAGCCCCTCCCTTCCAGGGAGGGGAACTTGCAGGGATCAGACCTCCAGCACCGGCGCCCGGCCGAACGCCGCGGCGAGTGCCTTGTGGCGCTTCTCCACCGCTTCGCCGTACAGCGCCTCGTCCTCGGGGTGCAGGCAGAGCGCGAGGGTCTCCTCGTCCATGTGCAGCTCGGAGCGGCGGATCGGGGCGGCGACGCCGCCCGACAGGCGCTGGCCGAGGCGGATGGCGAGGCCCCAGAGCTTGGCGCGCCACAGCGTGTCGTCATCGGCGAGCTGGGGCAGCGGCGCGGGCGTGTCGATCCCGCCGCCAAGCGCCGTGTAGAGCGCCTGGCCCAGCGCGGCGCGGCCCATCGAATCGATCGCCACCCAATTGCCGTGCAGCGCCGCGTCGAGGCCACGCTCGGCGCGGAACTCGGGATTGGCGTGCCAGCCGACATCGACCAGCTGGCAGGCGGCATGGCGCAGCCGGCCCAGCTCGTGCGGTTCGCCGGCGAAGAGCGGCGCGATCCACTTGTCGAGCAGGTCGCCATGCTCGGGGAAGCGGCCGAGCCGCTCGCCTTCGTCGCGGGTGGCGGCGATCAGCGGGTCCTGCTGGCGCAGCTCGGGCGAGAGGCGCTGGTAGAGCAGCCCTTCGCGCAGGCCATAGGCGGAGACGATCGTGCCGCTGCTGCCGAGTTGCTTGAGGACATGGCCGAGCAGCAGCGCGGCGTCCTCCAGCGTGTTGGCGCGGGCGCTGGACAGGTTGGGGATCGCCTTGAGATCGGCCTTGGGCATCGCCGCGATCGAGCTGGCCAGCTCGGTGATGCGCGGCACCGCCATCGGATATTGGTGGGCGATCGGCAGCGGATAATGCTTCAGGTGCATGTCGAGCCGGGCCAGGCTGCGCCATGATCCGCCGACCAGATAGAAGGGCAGACCCTTTCCCCGTCCCTTCCAGCCGGCGTCCCCGAGCAGCTTCGTCACCCGGCGTTCGAGCGCGGTCTTGCCCTCGGCACGGATCGCGCCGAGGCGGAGCACGCCCAGGGGGAAGGACACCCGGTCGGTCACCGTGCCGGCGACGACGCGGACCAGCTCCAGCGAGCCGCCGCCGAGATCGCCGACGATGCCGTCCGCCTCCGGAATGCCCGAGAGCACGCCCAGGCCCGAGGCCATCGCCTCCTCCTCGCCCGACAGCGTCTCGACCTCGAGGCCGAGCGCGCGGGCCGCCTCGATCAGCTCGCGGCCGTTGGAGGCGTCGCGGACCGCTGCCGTCGCGACGGTCCGCAACTCGCCGACCTGCATCTCGCGGGCGAGCGTGGCGAAGCGCGCCAGCGCCCCGCGCGCGGCGGCGAGGCTGGCGGGATCGATCGCACCGGTCTCGGCCAGGCCGCGGCCCAGGCCGGCCATCACTTTCTCGTTGAACAGGGTCGCCGGCAGGCGGGCCGAGCCCTGATAGACCACGAGGCGCACCGAGTTGGAGCCGATATCGATGATCGCGGTGCGACCCTCGATCCCGGCAGGCTTCGCGCGCGCCTTGCGGAAGGGCAATGTGGTCATTCCTTCGCCTTGGCCTTTGCCGGACCGCGGCGCCGCTTGAGCTGGAGCTTGGGCACGGGTTTGCGCGATTCGAGCGCGGCGCCGCGGCCCGAGAGCGACGGGTTGGTCATGAAATAGCGGTGCAGGTTGAAGGCGCCGTCCTCGCCCGGCTCGGTGCGGGTGTAATGGCCGTCGCTCTGGAGCAGCCAGCTCTGCTCGTTGTCGAGCAGATTGGCCACCATCACCTGGTCGAGCACCTGGTCGTGCACCGTCTTGTTGAGGATCGGCAGCATGAACTCGACGCGTCGATCGAAGTTGCGCTGCATCCAGTCGGCCGAGGAGATGTAGACCTTCGCGCCGTCGTTCGGCAGCGCCTTGCCGTTGCCGAAGGCCCAGATGCGGCTGTGCTCGAGGAAGCGGCCGACGATCGACTTGACCTTGATGTTCTCGCTCATGCCGGGGACGCCGGGGCGGAGGCAGCAGATGCCGCGGATGACCAATTCGATCTCCACACCGGCGTTGCTCGCTTCGTAGAGCTTTTCGACCACTGCGGGATCGACCAGCGAGTTCATCTTGGCCCAGAGCTGGCCGGGGCGGCCGGCACGGGCATGGGCGATCTCGTCGTCGATCAGCCCGACGAGGCGGTTGCGCAGGTCGCGCGGAGAGATGCCGATCAGCTCCAGCCCGTGCGGCTCCACATAGCCGGTGACATAGTTGAAGATCTGCGCGGCATCGCGGCCCACCCGCGGATCGGCGGTGAAGAAGCTGATGTCGGTATAGATGCGCGCGGTGATCGGATGGTAGTTGCCCGTGCCGAAGTGGCAATAGGTACGATAGCCATTGCCCTCGCGCCGGACGACCATCGAGACCTTGGCATGGGTCTTCCAGTCGATGAAGCCATAGACGACCTGGACGCCCGCCCGCTCGAGCGCGGTCGCCCAATAGAGGTTCTGCTCCTCGTCGAAGCGCGCCTTCAATTCGACCACAGCGGTGACCGACTTGCCGGCCTCGGCCGCGGCGATCAGCGCGTTGATCACGGCGGGCTGCTTGCCGGCGCGGTAGAGCGTCTGCTTGATCGCCACCACGTCCGGATCGGCCGCTGCCTGCTGCAGGAAGGAGATGACGACGTCGAACGTCTCATAGGGGTGGTGGACGACGATGTCCTTGGCCTTGATCGCCGCGAAGCAATCGCCGCCATATTCGCGGATCCGCTCGGGGAAGCGCGCCGAATAGGGGGTGAACTTGAGATCGGGCCGGTCCTCGTCGACCAGGAAAGCAAGGTCGCCGATGCCGAGGAAGCCGCCGGTCTCGGTGAGCAGCGCCTCGCTGCCGCCCAGCTCCTCCTTGAGCACCGCCTCCAGCTCGGGGGAGATGCTGTCCTCCATCTCGAGGCGGATCACGCGGCCGCGGCGGCGGCGCTTGATCGCCGAGCGGAAGGTCATGACCAGGTCCTCGGCCTCTTCCTCGATCTCGATGTCGCTGTCGCGCAGCACGCGGAACGCCGCGGCGCCGAGCGAAGTGTAGCCCGGGAAGAGCAGATGCGAGAAATGCTTGAGCACCGCCTCGACCGCGACATAGCGCGCGGGGTTGCCCGGCAGGCGGACGAAGCGCTTGATCGCGGTGGGGAGCAGGACGAGCTCGCGCACCGGCTCGCGGTCCGACTTGCGGACCAGGTCGAAGATCACGCTCGATCCCTGGTTGGGGATGAACGGGAACGGGTGCGCGGGATCGAGCGCCTGGGGGGTGAGGATCGGGAAGATCTGCTCGCGGAAATGGGTTTCCAGCCAGGCCTCGGTCTCGCCCTCGATCGCATTGGCGTCGAGGACATGGATGCCGGTCTCGGCGAGGTCGGCGCGGATATCGGTCCACACGCTCTGCTGGTTGTCGGCCAGCGTCTCGGCCTCGGCCGAGATGGCGGCGAGCTGCTGGCCGGGCGTGAGCCCGTCGGCCGAGCGCGCCTCGACCTTCTGGAGCTGCTGGCCCATCAGGCCGGCGACGCGGACCATGAAGAACTCGTCGAAGTTCGAGCCTGAGATCGACAGGAAGCGCAGCCGTTCGAGCAGCGGATGGGCGGGGTTGCACGCCTCTTCCATCACCCGGCGGTTGAAGGCGAGCCAGCTCAGCTCGCGATTGAAGTAACGTGCGGAATTATCCGGCGATTCGGTCATCGAGGTCCCTTCAACGGCGCGTGCTTTCGCTGCCTTGGTCATCGCCGTTAGTCGCCGTCCGTTTCGGTTATGAGACCAGCGGCGGCCAATGTGGCGCGCACTGCGGGGATCGACAAGCGCTTACCCTCCTCCAGCTCCAGTGCATCGGCAACGCGCAGGATCGCGATATGGCTGCGCTCGATCCGCCTGGCGATCCAGGCGATCACTTCGGGCTTGGCGTGGAGCAGGTGGCGCTCGAACGCGCGTTCCAGCAGCTGGGGGATGAGCTGGTCGTCGGGCGGGCCGATCTCGAGCAAGGGCGAGGCGGCGAGGCGCGACTTGAGATCGGGCAGCTTGACGTTCCAGGTCGGCGGCGCGGCCTGCGCGACAATCAGCAGCGGGCGGTGATCGGCCTGGGCCTGGTTCCAGGCGTGGAACACCTCCGCCTCCTTGCCGAGGTCGGCATCGTCGAAGATGCGCGCGCCGGTCTTCGCCGCGAAGATGCGGGCGAGCAGGCTGCGACCCGACTTGCGCGGGCCGGTGAGCAGGGCCGACATGACGGGCCAGGTGCCCCAATGTTCGAGCTGGTGGACGGCGCGGGCGTTGGAGTCGCTGACCAGGAATTCCGTCTCGCGTGCTTCGGGCAGTCCCAGCGGCAAGCGCAGTTGCGTCATCTGCCGTTCGGGGCTGGCGTGGTGCTGCCCGTGGGCGCCGGGATCGGTTGTTGGCCGCCGCCGCCGCCGCCACTACCGCTGCCGCCCGCGCGGCGGATGCGGAGGACCCCTGCCCCTTCCTGCACGCTCCAGCCGCGCGCCTCGAGCTGGGCACGCAGCGAGGCGATCTGGCCGTCATAGGCGACGCGCATCACCGAGATGCCGCCGAGCGCCAGGCTGGAGGTGACTGCCGAGCGCACGCCCGGAATGCCGCGCAGCGCTGCCTCGCCGGCATTGACCGAGCCGACATTGGGCGTGTCGAACTGGACGTTGAGCTGGGCACCGCTGGCCGCCGCGCTCGCATCGGGCGTGGGCGTCGCTTCCTCGGTCGCCTCGTCGGTGGGCTTCTCTTCCTCCGCCTTGGCCGAGGGCGGGCGGATGCCGAGCAGGCGATCGGTGTGAAGCTGGCCGAGTGCGAGCGCCTGCTGGAAGGCCTTGTCGATCCGCTGGACGCCGGCGTCCATCAGCGCATCGAGCGAATCGCCATTGTCGACGCGCAGGGCGAAGTCGGCGATCTTCTGGCGGTCCGGGCCGTGCGTGGCGGAGAAGATGCCGACGATCGGGCCGCCCGGATACTCCCGGCGCAGCTGGACTTCGGCGATCAGCACGTCGGACGCGCCGTACTGGTCGAGCACCGAGCGCCACCAGTTGCGGCCGCGGCGCAGCACCTGCCCCGCGTTGAGCAGCATCGAATCGGGGCCGTTGCCCTGCACGCGGACATAGTCGACCGTGCTGCCGCCGCTCTTGAAGCGGTTCCAGGCCTTGGCCCAGGCCGTCTCGCGCTCGAAGACGACGCCCGCGCCGCCCGAATATTCGAGCGGGACGATCAGCATCGGCGGCGACTGGTTCACCGCGACCGAGACGCCCAGGATGCTGCCGGCCTTGTTGCGATCGAACAGCACGCTGAGCCGCGCGATGTAGCGGGTCGGGCCGATCTGCTCCTTCTCGACGACGATGCCGGTGACCAGCGAGTCGAGCGCCGAATCAGACATGCTGGAAGCCTTGCCGGTCAGCTTGCGCGACAGCATCTCCCAGCCCTTGCGCTGGGCGAGCCGCCAGCCGCCATAGCGTGCGGCATCGGCATCCTTGCCCTTCACGTCGACATCGACGCCGGCGACTTCGAAGCTGCCCGAGGCGTCGATCGGCACGGCGCTGCCGCCCGCGGCCTTCTCTCCTTCGGCGAGCACGGCGCCGAGCCCCGCAAGCGCGAGCGCGGAGGCGATGCCGATGGTGAGGGATTTGCGGGCAAGGGTCATGCAGCGGCCCTTTTGGCGAAGCGGACGGGGAAATCCAAGCGCTGATGTAATTTCCGCCTGTCGGGCGCCCTAAGGGCCTTCAGATATTCGTAAATTAGGAGATTCCACAATGGTAGTTCGCCCCCTAACCCCATGACGTTCAAAATTAATCATGGTAAGCGTCTCCTCGATCGTAACGTCGATCCGCAAACGGGGAAATTCATCATGGTTAAAGCAAGCAAGCGCACTGCGTTGATGTTCGCATCTTTTTTGGGCTGCGGCCTGCTCTATGCTGCACCTGCACAGGCGCAGGCGACGAGGACTTGGGTTTCGGGCGTCGGTGACGACGTCAATCCTTGCAGCCGCACGGCGCCGTGCAAGACCTTCGCGGGGGCGATTTCGAAGACTGCGGCGGGTGGCGAGATCAACTGCCTCGACCCGGCCGGCTTCGGCGCGGTGACGATAACCAAGGCGATCACGCTCGCCTGCCAGTTCACCGAGGGCGGCGTGCTGGCCGGGGGCAGTGCCGGCATCATCGTCAACGCCGGCGCGACCGACGTGGTCGTCCTGCGCGGCCTGGACATCTACGGCGTCAGCGGGGCGACCTATGGCGTGCGCTTCATCGCCGGCGGCGCGCTGCACATCGAGGAATCGCAGATCCGCCGCTTCAACGGCACCAACGGCCAGGGCGTGTATTTCCAGCCGAGCGGCGATGCGGCGCTCTACATCTCGAACACCGTGATCACCGACAACGGCACCGGCGGCACCGGCGGCGGCGTGCTGGTCCAGCCGACCGGCACGGGCAGCGCCCGCGTCGCGTTGAACGGCGTGCGCTCGGAGAATAATTCGGGCGCGGGCTTCCGCATCGACACCGGTGGCAACACCACGACCGCGGGCAACGTCGTCTCGATCGAGAACAGCCAGCTGACCCGCAGCACCTGGGGCCTGCTGGTCAACACTCCGGCCGGTATGGCGAGCGCCACCGTGATGGTCCACGGCTCGGTCATCGCCTACAACACCAGCCGCGGCATCCTCGCCGGCGGCGCGACCGCGCTGGTCCGCGTCGGCGACACCACGATCACCGGCAACCAGGCGGGCCTGGAGAGCGGCACGGGTGCGGCGATCCGCAGCTATGGCGACAACCGCCTCGACGGCAATGGCAGCGACGGTGCCTTCGCGGCGCCGGTGCTCCCGAAGAAGTAAGCGTGCATCGGGCGCGGCCGGAGATCCCGGCCGCGCCCTTTTCCCCGCCAGCGGGGATGACGGCGCGACAAGATGGCGCTAAGCGCGCGCCATGAGCGACCAGAAGAACTATACCTATGCCCAGGCGGGCGTCTCGATCGCGGCCGGCAACGCGCTGGTCCGGGCGATCGGCCCGCTCGCCAAGTCCACGCGCCGCGCCGGTGCCGATGCCGATCTCGGCGGGTTCGGCGGCGTGTTCGACCTGAAGGCGGCGGGGTTCACCGACCCGCTGCTCGTCGCGGCGAATGACGGTGTGGGCACCAAGCTCAAGCTCGCCATCGACTACAATGCGCATGACGGCGTCGGCGTCGACCTGGTCGCGATGTGCGCCAACGACCTGATCGTGCAGGGTGCCGAGCCGCTCTTCTTCCTCGACTATTATGCCAGCGGCAAGCTGGTGCCCGAGACGGCCGAGCGGGTGATCGCTTCGATCGCGGAGGGTTGCCGCCAGGCCGGCTGCGCGCTGATCGGCGGCGAGACCGCCGAGATGCCGGGCATGTATGCCGAGAACGACTATGACCTGGCCGGCTTCTGCGTAGGCGCGGTCGAGCGCGACCAACTGCTCGACGGCAGCAAGATCCGTCCGGGCGACGTGCTGCTCGGCCTGGGCTCGACCGGTGTGCACTCGAACGGCTTCTCGCTGGTCCGCCGCCTCGCCGCCGACAAGGGCTGGAAGATGGACCGCCCTGCCCTGTTCGACCAGGACGTGATCCTGCTCGACGCGCTGATGGCGCCGACGCGCATCTATGTGCAAAGCCTGCTTCCGCAACTTCGCAAGGGCGCGATCCGCGGGCTGGCGCACATCACCGGCGGTGGGTTGCTCGAGAACGTCCCGCGCGTGCTGCCCGAGGGGTGTCATGCGAAGATCGACGCTGGCGCCTGGCCGCTGCCGCGGCTGATGGCGTTCCTGCAGGCGCAGGGGAATATCGAGCCCGAGGAAATGGCGCGCACCTTCAACTGCGGCATCGGCATGGTCGCGGTGGTCTCGCCGGACGTTGCCGGGGCGGTGAAGGACGAACTCTACGCCGCGGGCGAAGAAGTGTTCGTGATCGGCGAGGTCGTCGAGGGCGAGCGCGGCTGCACCGTGTTCGGCGGCGGCGAAGTGTGGAGCGCGCGTGGCGACTGGAGCGCGACGCATAATGGGTAAGGCATGTGCTCCTGCGAAAGCAGGAGCCCAGGGCCACGAGCGTCGTCGCCTGCGACTCCTGGGCTCCTGCTTGCGCAGGAGCACTGCGCTGTGATGCGCCGCAAGCTCGGTATCCTGATCTCGGGCCGGGGATCGAACATGGCGGCGCTCGTCGAAGCCGCGAAGGCGCCCGACTGCCCCTATGAGGTCGCGCTGGTTGCCAGCGACAAGCCCGAGGCCGAGGGGCTCGCCTGGGCGGCGGCGCAGGGCGTCGCCACCTTCGCGCAGAGCCCCAAGGGCATGGCCAAGGCGGAGTACGAAGCGAAGATCGACGCGGCGCTGCGCGACGCTGGCGTCGAGGCGATCGCGCTGGCGGGTTACATGCGCCTGCTCTCGGACGATTTCGTCGCGCGCTGGCGGGGCAGGATCGTCAACGTCCACCCCTCGCTGCTGCCCAAGTACAAGGGGCTCGACACGCATCAGCGGGCGATCGATGCGGGGGACAGCCATGGCGGGGTGTCGGTGCACATCGTCACCGAGGAGCTGGATGGCGGCGAGGTGCTCGGCCAGGCCGAAGTGGCGATCCTGCCCGGCGACACGGCGGAAAGCCTTGCACAGCGCGTGCTGAAGGAGGAACATCGGCTCTACCCAAGGGTAGTCGCCGAGTTCCTATGCCGCTGAACCCAGACCAAGACGCCGCGCTCGCCCAGGTCCGCGCCATCGCGCTGGAGCTTCCCGAAGCCGAGGAGCGGCCGAGCCATGGCCAGGCGACCTTCTTCGTCGCCGGCAAGCAGTTCGCCCAGTTCCGCCACGACCATCATGGCGACGGCCGCACCATCGTCGCGGTGAAGACCGCCGATGACGAGGAAGGGCCGAACCTGATCGGCATCGCGCCCGAGACCTATTCGAAGGTCGCTTATTTCGGGGTCGGCTGGGTCGGCATCGCGCTGGCCGGGCCGGAGATCGACTGGGATTTCGTCGGCGACAGGATCGCGCGGAGCTGGGAACTGGCCGCGCCCCGCCGCCTGCTCGAGGCCGGCGGGCGCTGAAATCTCTCGGAAATCTTGGATATTTTCGCGTCCGTCCGAGTTGGTCCCCCATTCCTCGCTCCCACATGGGTGTCAGCGAACTGGGAGAAGAACATGGGACAGAAGATCTCGCCCTCCGAACCGGAAGAGGAAGCCGGGGTGGCGACCGCCGAGCAGGGCGTGGTGCTGCTCGACGGGCCCAATGGCGTCGCCATCGCGATGACGCCCCAGGCTGCGGAGGAGACCGGGCGTCGGCTGCTCGCAGCGGCGCAGGAGGCCGCCAGCCAGGGCAATGCCGAGGCGCATCCGAGCTGAGACCCTTGCCTATGCCCGCCAGCCCCCGCGATAAGGGGCGCCGATGATCAAGGTCGCCAGCTACAACGTGCGCAAGTCGATCGGCACCGACCGGCGCCGAAGGCCCGAGCGCACGCTGCAGGTGCTCTGCGAGATCGGCGCCGACATCGTCGCGCTCCAGGAAGCCGATCGCCGCTTCGGCGAGCGCTCGGCGGTGCTGACCCAGCATCTGCTTGCCGAGCATAGCGACTACAAGCCGGTGCCCTTCGGTACCAAGGCGCGCTCGATGGGCTGGCACGGCAATGCGCTGCTGGTGCGCAAGGACGCGACCGTCCTCGACTGCGAGGCGATCCATCTGCCGGCGCTGGAGCCGCGTGGCGCGGTGATGGCCGATGTCCGGCTCGCGAGCGGCACGGTGGTGCGCGTGGTCGGCATGCACCTCGACCTGTCCGGCCTGTGGCGGCGGCGCCAGGCGCATGCGATCATCACGCATCTCCAGGCCAGCACGCATCAATATCCGACGATCCTGATGGGCGACCTCAACGAGTGGAGCGCCCAGTCGGGCTGCCTGCGCGACTTCGCCAGCCACTATGCCTTTGCCGCCACCGGCAAGAGCTTCCATGCCCGGCGCCCGATGGCGCGGCTCGACCGGATCATGGCGAGCCGTGAATTGACCATCACCGATGCCGGGGTGCATGACAGCCTTCAGGCGCGCACCGCGTCCGATCACCTGCCCATCTGGGCCACTATAATGGTTTAATGGCCGAAACTCGCGACAAGGAACTCCGGCTCGCACTGGTCTGCTACGGCGGCATCAGCCTGGCCGTGTACATGCACGGCATCACCAAGGAGATCTGGCGCCTCGCCCGGGCGAGCTGCGCCGAGCGCGACGGCAGCGACGGGCGGCCGGACGTCTATCGCGAGCTGATCGAGGAGATCCGCGAGACCTCGGGCGTCAACCTGCGCGTGCTGGTCGATATCCTGGCCGGCGCCAGCGCGGGCGGGATCAACACGGTGTTCCTCGCCCAGGCGATCGCCACCGGCCAGTCGCTCGACCCGCTGACCGACCTGTGGATGGACAATGCCGATGTCGAGGCGCTGCTCGAGCCGCGCCAGCGCCCGTCGCACCGCTTCGCCAAGCTCTGGGCGGTGCCGATCGCCTGGCTGGTCGCCAACCGCTCCAAGACGGTGGACGAGACGGTGGAAATCGGCGCGCGCGAGGAAGTGCGCACCAAGCTAGAGCATTTCGTCCGCTCGCGCTGGTTCGAGCCGCCCTTCGGCGGCAAGCGCCTGGCCAACACGATCCTCGACGCCTTTGCCGCCATGGCCAAGGGACCGAAGGAGAAAAGGCTGCTGCCCGACGGCCAGCCGCTCGACCTGTTCGTCACCGTCACCGATTTCCGCGGCCATCCCGAGGCGCTGCGGCTCAATTCGCCGGCCAGCGTGATGGAGAACGAACACCGGCTCGTCTTCTCCTTCACCGATCGCGGCTATCCGGACGAGAAGTTCGCCGACGCCGCCAGCCTGACCTTCGCCGCGCGCGCCACGTCGAGCTTCCCGGGCGCCTTCCCGCCGATGACGGTGGGCGAGATGGACGAGCTTATGGCCGAGCGGAAACAGGCCTGGCCGCAGCGCGATGCCTTTCTGGAGCGGGTGCTTCCGCACCAATGGGCGGACAACAAGGCAGCCAAGGCGGTGCTGATCGACGGCTCGGTGCTCGCAAACGCGCCCTTCCGGCCGGCGATGGAGGCGCTGAAGGAGCGCCCTGCCCGCCGCCAGGTCGACCGGCGCTTCGTGTTCGTCGATCCCTTCCCCAATTTCCGCTTCGACTTCTATGGCGGGGACGACGGGACGCCAGGCTTCTTCGCGACGATCATCGGCGCGCTCTCCGAGCTGCCGCGCGAGCAGCCGATCCGCGACAATCTCGACGAGATCGCCCGACGCTCGCACCGGATCGAGCGGATGCTCGGCATCCTCACCGAGATCCGCGCCGACGTCGAGACCCAGGTCGAGGCGCTGTTCGGCTATACGCTGTGGCTCGACTATCCGAACCCCAAGCGGCTCGCCGCCTGGCGCAAGCGGGCGCAGATCACGGCGGCTGCCAAGGCGGGCTATGGCCATACCGCCTATGGCCTGCTCAAGGTCGAAGGCGCGATCGATCGCACCGCGCGGCTGCTCTACAATGTCGGCGAGCGGCACGGGCCCGAGCGGCTGCACGAGATCCGCGAGGCGCTGGCCGCGGCAGTCCAGTCGCGCGGGGCCGACCAGTTCGGCGCGATGCACTCCAACGGCGCCTCGCCCGAGACGCTGGAGTTCCTGCGCACGCACGATCTGGGCTTCCGCATCCGCCGCCTGCGCCTGCTCGCCCGCCGGCTGACCGAGATCGACCTGCCGACCAGCCATGGCGCGCTCCGGCCGATGCGCGAGGCGATCTACGACTCGCTCGCCAGCTATCTGGAGCTCAAGCGTGCCGACACCTATGCCGACCTGCGCGACGAGATCCGGATGATGACCGACGATGCCGGCCCGATCCTCGATCGGCTGGCGGACCGGATGCAGCTCAAGAAGCTCGACGGCGAGACCGATGCGCGGCTGGCCGAGGGGCTCAGCACGCTGTCGAAGGAACTGCGGCGGCCGATGCTGCTCGCGCATCTCGGCTTCCCCTTCTACGACATCGCCACGCTGCCGCTGCTCCAGGGCGAAGGCGTCGACGAGTTCGACCCGATCCGTGTCGACCGCATCGCACCGGACGACGCCACCGCGATCCGCACCGGCGGGGCCGAGGCGACGCTGAAGGGCATCCAGTTCAACAGCTTCGGCGCGTTCTTCAGCCGGGCGTACCGCGAGAACGACTATCTATGGGGCCGGCTGCACGGTGCGGATCGGCTGATCGACATCGTGCTGTCGACGCTCGATCCTGCTGCGCGGCTTTCCGACGAGCGGGCGGCGGCGATCAAGCGGCGGGCGTTCCACGCGATCCTCGACGAGGAAGAGCAACGGCTGACCAAGATCCCCGGACTGTTCGCGGAGCTTAGGGCGGAGATCGGGTAAACTCCTTCTCCCCCTGTGGGAGAAGGAAGGGGCCCGCGCGCGAAGCGCGTGGGAAGGATGAGGGGGAGTGAGCCCCCACCCCCGTCCCCCTCACCCTTCCGCCGACTTCGTCGGCTCCCTCCCTCTCCCACAAGGGGAGAGGGAATTAGCTGCTCTGGCCAAATCCCCCTCCCCGCCCTAAAGTCCACCCCGGTTCACGCAGGAAGGGAGACGCATGCGGTTTCTGAAGGTGCTGTTCTGGCTGTTGCTGGGCGGCCTGGTCGCTGGCTTTGTGATCTATAACGGCGACGAGCGCGTGAACGTGCACCTGTGGAGCGGCCTGATCGCCGATTTCAGTCTGCCGCTACTGCTGATCCTTGTCTTCCTCGCCGGGCTGCTGCCCGTCCTCCTCGCCTATCATGCGCTGCGCTGGCGGATGCGCCAGCGGATCACCGGGCTGGAGCGCGCGCTGAACGATATCCGCGCGATCCAGGCGATGCCGGAGCCGGTCGGCGCCGCACCCGAGCCGACCCCTGCGCCGGTGCCCGCCATCCCGGCTGCACCCCAGGGCGGCCTGCCGCTGGGAGACGTGCAGTGAGCCCGATCTATGTCGCGATCGACACGCCGGATCTGGAGCGTGCCAAGATGATTGCACAGCGCGTGAAGGCGCATGTCGGGGGCATCAAGCTCGGCCTCGAATTCTTCATGGCGAACGGCCGCGCGGGCGTGCACGAGATGCATGACATCGGCCTGCCGATCTTCCTCGACCTCAAGTTCCACGACATCCCCAACACCGTCGCCAAGGCGATCCAGGCGCTCCGCCCGCTCGAGCCGGCGATCCTGACCGTGCACGCCGCCGGCGGCCGCGCGATGCTCGAGGATGCCAAGGCCGCGGCGCCGACCGGCACCAAGGTGGTGGCGGTGACGATGCTCACCAGCCTCGACGACAGCGACCTGACCTCGATCGGCCTCAAGCCCGATCCGCATGAGCAGGTGATGCGGCTGACCGAGCTGGCCAAGGCCTCGGGCGTCGACGGCATCGTCTGCTCGGGCAACGAAGTCGCGGCAGCCAGGAAGATCTGGCATGACGGCTTCTTCGTCATCCCGGGCGTTCGCCCGGCGAACGGCGTGATCGGCGACCAGAAGCGCGTGGTGACCCCGCGCGCCGCGCTCGATGCCGGCGCCTCGATCCTGGTCGTCGGCCGCCCGATCACCCAGGCCGCCGATCCCGACCTCGCCGCGCGCGAGATCGAGGCGACGCTTTGATGGACCTGCTCCTCGGCGGCTTCGATTTGCTGCTGCTGGGGCTGGGTGCCAATCCATTGATCTGGTTCGCGTTCGTACTCGTCGGGCTCGGGGGTGCCCTCGGGCTGACGATGCTGCGTCGGCGCGGACTGCGGCTCGGGTTGCTGCTCCTGTGGATTCCGCTTCCCCTGCTGGCTGGGATTGCCTTCGCGGCGCCCTGCATGCTTTCGTCGCATGATGCGCCCGGCGCCTGTTACGGGGAGGGTATGGCGCTCGTGATGAGCATGGCGGTGGCGCTGGTGTGGGCGGCAGGGTCCGTGATCGGGATGATCATGGGCATACGACGCCGCGCCGGAGATCGGGTGGAGACACGACGGGGCTTTTGAACAAGGGAGGTAGCGATGTTGCGACTTGCAGGCTTCGGACTCTTCGCCTTTTTCCTCGCTCTCTTCGGCCTTCGTGCCGAGCCGGCCCCGCAACAGGCCAGTTTCGACTGCGCCAAGGCAAGCCATCCACTCGAGAAGACGATCTGCGCCAGCCCGAAGCTGCGCGCGCTCGATGGCGAAGTGGCGGCGCTCTACAGGCAGAAGCTCGCCCTCCTGTTCGACAAGGCCGGCTTCCGCGGCCAGCAGCGCGACTGGCAGCAGATCCTGCGCACTCGCTGCGCGAAGAAATGCGATCCCGCCGCGGTGGAGGCGGACTATACCGTCCAGCGCAACTCGCTGCGCGGCTTCAACGAGGAGCTATGGGACGCGAGCTACAAGACCGCGGACGTCGAGCAGCTCGCGATCACCCATATCGATGCCAGGCAGTTCGACTTCACGCTGAACCGTGATCTCGAGGGCGAGGCCCTGTGCAAGCTCCCCGCCAGCGATGGCGAGGCAGGCGCGATCGCCCGCTTCACCACGCCGGACAAGGCAAGCTGGAGTGCCGGGGCCTGCCGGATCGACTTCACGCTCGAGCGTGACGGGACCGGCCATGTCACCGGGATCGGCGCCGTCGCTTCGGCGGGGTGCAAGCGCTACTGCAAGGCGAACCATGTGCTGAGCGACAATTTCACCCCGGCGAACAACTGGGTGGCGAGCAACCAGTAGGACTCGCCTATTTCCATTCGTCATCCCCGCGCAGGCGGGGATCCAGAGTTACAGAGGGCGTCGCTCAGCCACCCTGGATCCCCGCCTTCGCGGGGATGACGGATTTGGCTCTATCGTTCAGCGCAGCAATCAGTGTGTGCCGTCGTTGAGGATGGCGAACACCTTCGCATAATCCCCCCGCGCCTCGGCGAAGCGCAGGAACTTGACCCGCTCGGTCAGGTTCTCGGCCGCGCCCGCTTCGAGCTGCGCCATGGTCTCGGCGATATAGTCGGCCAGCGGCATCGAATTGGGGTTCTGGGCATGGCCCGGCATCAGGTCGGTCGCCACCGCCGGCGGGGCGATCTCGATCACTTCGACGCTGGTGTCCTTGAGCTGCGCGCGGAGCGACTGGGTCCAGCTGTGGATCGCCGCCTTGGTCGCCGAATAGGTCGGCGTGGCGACGAGCGGCACGAAGGCGAGGCCCGAGGTCACGGTCAGCACGGCGGCCCTGGGCCGGGCGAGCAGGTGAGGCAGCAGTGCGGCGTTCAGGCGGATCGGGCCGAGCAGGTTGGTCGCGATCGTCGCCTCCGCGATGGCGAGGTCCGATCCTTCGGCGGCGAGGTCCTCGGCCTGCATGATGCCGGCATTGTGGATCACCGCGTTGAGATCCGGATGTGCCGCGACGATCTCCGCGGCGAAGCGGGAGATGTCGGCGGGATCGGAAACGTCGAGCGTCGCGGTGGCGATGCCGGGGGTGGCGGCGGCGACGTCTTCCAGCGCGCTCGCGCGGCGGCCCGAGACGATCACCTTGTTGCCCTGGGCGTGGAGCGCCTCGGCAAGCGCGCGGCCGATGCCCGAGCCGCCGCCGGTGATCAGGATGGTGTTGCCGGTCATGTCCATGATTGCTTCCTCCGATTTTCGGTGGACGCCAGATATTGTCGAACGGTACCCAATGGGGAGTAGGCACCCAAAATATTCATACACACCTTTTGGAAACCATGGCAACGAACCCACATCACGACTATCCCGACCTCGACCCGCGGGTTGAGGCACTCGTCACCGAGATCATCGGCCGCGTCGCCGACAAATGGACGATGATCGTGCTCGAGGCGCTGACCGAGCATGGCGAGCTGCGCTTCTCGAAGCTGCGCGCTGAATGCGGCGGGATCAGCCAGAAGATGCTCACCCAGACCGTGCGTGCGATGGAGCGCGACGGGCTGCTGATCCGCACCGTCCACCCCGTGATCCCGCCGCGGGTGGAGTATCGGCTCACCGAGCTGGGCGGCAGCCTGGCCGAGGCGTTCTGCGGCGTTTGGGTATGGGCGGCGCGCAACCTCGAGCGGATCGAGGCATCGCGGACGGCGTTCGATGTACGGGACGCCGGCTGAATTCGGCTCGTTTGGGAACGGATCCGGCTGATAACAGGTACTTGCCAAAGACCCCACATCATCCGACACAGCGCGCCATGCCCGACAATGTGACGATCCGCCCCGCCACGCGCGACGACCTGCCCGCGATCCACCCGGTGATCGAGCGCGCCTATCGCGGCGAGACCGCGCGTGCCGGATGGACGCACGAGGCCGACCTGATCATCGAGAGTCCGCGCACCGACATCGCGACCCTGACGGCGATCGTCCATGATCCAGGGCAGCGCCTGCTGATCGCCGACGCTGGCGACCGCCTGCTCGGCTGCGTGCAGGTGACCTCGAAGGGTGACGGCCTCGCCTATCTCGGCCTGCTCTGCGTCGATCCCGGGCTCCAGTCGGGCGGGCTCGGCAAGCAGCTGGTCACCGCCGCCGAGGATTGCGCGCGCGACGTGTTCGGCGCCGGCGCGATGGAGATGACGGTGATCGACAAGCGCACCGAGCTGATCGCCTTCTACGAGCGCCGCGGCTACCGCAATTCGGGCGAGAAGCGCGACTTTCCGGTGCCGCTCGATCCGCCCTTGTTCATGGACGTGCTGGTCAAGGACCTCTGATGGCGGTCACTGCCAAGATCTGCGGCCTGTCCACGCCCGAGACGCTCGATGCCGCGATTGCCGGCGGGGTGAGCCATGTCGGCTTCGTCTTCTTTCCGCCCTCCCCGCGCAATGTCGGGTTCGATCAGGTGCGGGCGCTGATTGCCCGGGTGCCGGCGCATGTCGGCACGGTCGGGGTGTTCGTCGATCCGGACGAGGCCCTGCTCTCCGCCGCGCTCGCCACGGGCATCCAGGCGGTGCAGCTCCACAAGACCGCGCCCGAGCGCGCCGCGGCGATACGCATGCGCGTGCCGGTCTGGGCGGCGGTGGCGGTGAAGACGCGCGCGGATGTCGACAAGGCTGCCGCCTATCGGGGTGTGGCCGACCGCATCCTCTATGACGCCAAGACTCCCGAAGGCGCGGCACTGCCCGGCGGCATGGGCCTGCGTTTCGACTGGAAGCTGCTCGAGAACATCCCCCAGCCTTTGCCCTGGGCGCTTTCGGGCGGCCTCGATGCGGGCAATGTCCGCGAGGCGGTGGGCGTGACCGGCGCCAGGCTGGTGGACGTCTCCTCGGGCGTGGAAAGCGCGCCGGGCGTCAAGGATGTTGCCAAGATCGCCGCATTCCTTAAAGCGGTCGCGCAATGTTGAGGCCGTTCGCCCCTTTCCGCATCGAGTTTGGCCGTATCGAGTTTCGATGGCGTTGATCGCTCGCTCCCACGCCAGCGCCCGCCATCCGAAATCACGAGAGACGCAATGACCGACACTGCTGCCACCTTGCCCAATTCCCTGCGCAACCTGCCCGACGAGCATGGCCATTTCGGCCAGTTCGGTGGCCGCTTCGTCGCCGAGACGCTGATGCCGCTGATCCTCGACCTGGAGCGCGAATATCGCGCGGCCAAGGAGGATCCGGCGTTCAAGGCCGAGTTCGACGATCTTCTGGAGCATTATGTCGGCCGCCCGAGCCCGCTCTACTTCGCCGAGCGGCTGACGGAACATTACGGCGGCGCCAAGATCTACTTCAAGCGCGAGGAGCTGAACCACACCGGCGCGCACAAGATCAACAACTGCATCGGCCAGATCCTGCTCGCGAGGCGGATGGGCAAGACGCGGATCATCGCCGAGACCGGCGCGGGCCAGCACGGCGTCGCCACTGCCACGGTGGCGGCACGGTTCGGCCTGCCTTGCGTGATCTTCATGGGCGCCAAGGATGTCGAGCGGCAGAAGCCCAACGTCTTCCGGATGAAGCTGCTAGGTGCCGAAGTGCATCCGGTGACCAGCGGCGCCGAGACGCTGAAGGACGCGATGAACGAGGCGCTGCGCGACTGGGTCGCCAACGTCCACGACACTTTCTACATCATCGGCACCGCAGCGGGCCCGCACCCCTATCCCGAGCTGGTCCGCGACTTCCAGAGCGTGATCGGCATCGAGGCGCGCGCGCAGATCCAGAAGGCGGAAGGCCGCCTGCCCGACCTGCTGATCGCCGCGGTGGGCGGCGGATCGAACGCGATCGGGCTGTTCCACCCCTTCCTCGACGACAAGGATGTCGCGATGATCGGCGTGGAAGCTGCGGGGCACGGCATCGAGACCGGCCAGCATGCCGCCAGCCTCACCGGCGGCGCGCCGGGCATCCTCCACGGCAACCGCACCTATCTGCTCCAGGACGAGGACGGCCAGATCACCGAGGCGCACTCGATCTCGGCGGGCCTCGACTATCCGGGCATCGGCCCCGAGCATAGCTGGCTGCACGAGAGCGGGCGCGTCGACTATCTGCCGATCACCGACAGCCAAGCGCTCGACGCCTTCCAGCTCTGCTGCAAGCTCGAGGGGATCATCCCGGCGCTCGAAAGCTCGCACGCGCTCGCCGCGCTGGAGACCAAGGCGCGCGAGATGGGGCCGGACAAGATCATCGTGGTCAATGTCTCGGGCCGCGGCGACAAGGACATCTTCACCGTGGCGGATGCGCTGGGGGTGGAGCTGTGATGGTGCGAATTGTTCCACTGGATTTCGTGATCTTTGTGGCCGCGATGCTGCTGGTGACCGTCCTTGGAAATTCGCTCCGCGCACGGCCTTTGCTGGGTAGCGACCAACTTATCTTCATTGGAAGCGCCGCGCTGGTGATCGCAATCGGGCGGTACGCCATCCATAGAGGGAAGCCGGCATGAGCCGCCTCTCCAACGCCTTTCCGGCCGACCGCGCAGCGCTGGTCACCTTCATCACCGCAGGCGATGGCGACACCGCCGCCAACCTCGATGCACTTGTCGCGGGCGGTGCGGACGTGATTGAGCTGGGCATGCCCTTCACCGATCCGATGGCCGATGGTCCGGCGATCCAGGCGGCGAACCTGCGCGCGCTCGGTGTCGGCACGCGCACCGCCGATGTCCTCGCTATCGCCAGCGGCTTTCGCGAGCGTCACCCCAGCGTGCCGCTGGTGCTGATGGGCTATGCCAACACGATGACCCGGCCGACGAATGAAGCGTTCGCGGCCAAGGCGGCCGAGGCCGGCGCGGACGGGGTGATCATCGTCGACATCCCGCCCGAGGAGGCACCCGAGGTCGCTCCCTTCACCGCGCATGGGATCGATGTGATACGCCTCGCCACCCCGACCACCGATGCAGCGCGCCTGCCGGCGGTGCTCAAGGGGGCGTCGGGCTTCCTCTATTATGTCTCGGTCGCCGGGATCACCGGGCTGCAACAGGCCGCCCAGGGATCGATCGAGGATGCCGTGGCGCGGCTCAAGGCCGCCACCGACCTGCCCGTCGCGGTCGGCTTCGGCGTCCGCACGCCGGAGCAGGCCGAGGCGATAGCGCGCGTCGCCGATGGCGTCGTGGTCGGTTCGGCAATCGTTGAACTCGTAGGAAAACACGGGAAGGATGCGCCGGAGCCTATCCGCGCCTATATCCGCTCCCTCAAGACGGCCGTGGAGGCCGCAAGGAAAGAAGTCGCATGAGCTGGATCGATCGCGTCCGCAACGTCCTGGCCTTCACGCCGAAGAAGGAGACCCCCGACAATCTCTGGCACAAGTGCAAGGGATGCGGGCAGATGACGTTCACCAAGGAGCTGGAAGCGAACCAGCATGTCTGCCCGCATTGCGATCATCACGATCGCATCGGCCCGGCGGAGCGCTTCCAGTATCTGTTCGACGAGGGCAGCTACACCGTGCTTGCCACCCCCAAGGTGGCCGAGGACCCGCTCAAGTTCCGTGACCAGAAGCCCTATCCGGCGCGCCTCAAGGCGGCGCGGACCAGCACCGGCGAGCAGGACGCGTTCATCAACGCATCGGGCACGATCCTCGGCCGCAAGGCAGTGATCGGCGTGCAGGACTTCGCCTTCATGGGCGGATCGATGGGCCAGGCCGTGGGCGAGGCGTTCATTCAGGGCGTCGAGGCGGCGATCGCGGCCCGTGCGCCGTTCATCGCCTTCACCGCCTCGGGCGGCGCGCGCATGCAGGAGGGCATCCTCAGCCTGATGCAGATGCCGCGCACCACCGTGGCGATCGAGATGCTCCATGACGCGGGCCTGCCCTATATCGTCGTGCTGACCGATCCGACCTCGGGCGGCGTGATGGCCGCCTATGCGATGCTGGGCGACGTCCAGATCGCCGAGCCGCGCGCCACGCTGGCCTTTACCGGTCGCCGCGTGATCGAGAATACGATCCGCGAGAAGCTGCCCGACGATTTCCAGACCTCGGAATATTATCGCGAGCATGGCCTGATCGACATGGTCACCCACCGCAAGGAGCTGCGCGAGACGCTGGGCCAGCTGATCGGGCTGCTCTGCGAGGGGAAGAAGGCAGCGTGACAATTCTCCCCTCCCGCTTGCGGGAGGGGTCGGGGGAGGGCATGTGGCACCCGATGCCTATTTCGGACAGCCCCTCCCCAAACCCCGCCCCCAAGCGGGAGGGGAACTAGATGCCCGACCACGCAACCTCCACCGACCCCCACGTCCAGCGCCAGCTTGACCGGCTGACGGCGCTCTCGCCGGGCGCAGACATTCTCGGGCTCGAGCGGATCACTCGCCTGCTCGAGCGCGTCGGCAGCCCGCAGCTGGCGCTGCCGCCGGTGCTCCATGTCGCCGGCACCAATGGCAAGGGTTCGACCTGCGCCTTCCTGCGCGCCGCGATCGAGGCCGCGGGCATGCGTGCGCATGTCTATTCCAGCCCGCACCTCGTCCGCTTCAACGAGCGGATCCGCCTGTCGGGCGAGCTGATCGCCGATGCGCTCCTGGCGCCGCTGCTCGAGGAAGTGCTCGATGCCGGCGGCGACATCGGCGCGAGCTTCTTCGAAGTGACCACCGCCGCCGCCTTCCTCGCCTTTGCCCGGGTGCCGGCGGATGCGCTGATCCTGGAGGTCGGCCTGGGCGGGCGGCTCGACGCGACCAATGTCGTCGCCCAACCGGCGGTGACCGGCATCGCCCAGCTCGGCATCGACCATCAGGCGTTCCTGGGCGACACGCTGGAGAAGATCGCCGCCGAGAAGGCCGGCATCGCCAAGCCCGGCGTGCCGCTGGTGACGATGCGCTATGCGCCGCACATCGCCCAGATCGTCGCCGCCGCTGGCGCGCCGGTGTTCGCGCAGGGCACAGCCTGGGATTTCGAGACGCGCGGTGACAGGCTCGTCTATCGCGATGCCCGGGGCGAGGTGGAGACGCCCCTCCCCGCGCTAGCCGGGCCACACCAGCCCGCCAACTTGTCGCTCGCCATCGCGATGCTGCGCCATCAGCAGGCGCTGTCCGTGGCCGATGATGCGCTTGCCGCTACGGCGAGGAATGCGCGCTGGCCGGCCCGCATGCAGCGGCTCGGCGACGGCCCGCTGCTCCATTTGTTGCCGCCCGGCAGCGAGCTGTGGCTCGACGGGGGACACAACGAAGCCGCCGCCGCCGCGGTGAGCACCACGCTTGCCCAGGTGGCGCAGGGTCGCCCGGTGCAGCTCGTGCTCGGCATGCTTTCTAACAAGGACGCGCAGGGGCTTCTGGCGCCGTTCGCACACCTCGCCGCCGGGCTGCACGCGGTGCCGGTGCCGGGGCATGAGCATCACGCGCCGTCGCGACTCGCCGAAGTGGCGCAGGCGCTCGGCATTCCGCATGCCGCGGTCGCGCCGGACGTGCCCCGCGCACTGACCGCCATCGCCCGAGAGGACGGTTCGCCGGTCGTGCTGGTGCTGGGGTCGCTATATCTGGCGGGGACGGTGCTCGAGGCGAATGGGGAATTGCCAGTCTGATCTCTGTTCCCCGGCGAAAGCCAGGGCCCAGGGTTTCTCTGCCGGATCGCTTGTGGCCCTGGGCCCCGGCTTTCGCCGGGGAACCGTTTGGTACGTGCGGCGAACCGCCGTCCATACGCCCCTTTATTGCGATTGACTATTAATTGCATATCCGCAAGATTTCCGATCACAGCGATCGGAGTCCCCATGACCGTCAGTGCCACGCTTACCGCCCTGCCCGAACTCCAGCCCGAGGACCCCGGTGCGCGGCTGTTGCTGTTCGGCGTCCGCCAGATGGGCGCGCACGGCATCCATGACGCCTGCACGGCGCACGCCTTCGTCACCGCGTTCGGCAAGGGCTTCCAGCGTCCGCTCGTGCTGCTGCGCGCGCTGATGCAGGAGATGTCGGCGCTCTCCGCCGGGCCGATCCAGATCGCGCCCTGGTGCTGCGCCCGGATGACCGGCGCCGAGGCCGCGCTGCTCCAGGTGCTCGGCCGCGTCCGCACCCAGCCCCAGCTCTCCGCCGTGCTGCTCGCCGACATGCTCGGCGTGCGCGATGCGACCGGCGTGCTGATCACCGCCCATGCGCTCGCCAACAGCTTTGCCGATATGGGGCTTGCCCTCGACGCCGAGGACTAGGGTGTTTCGCTTTCAGAAGGCCGTGCTGGCCTGGCTGTTCCCCGGCGAGGAGCGCCGGACTAGAACGCGTCCGGAGGCAGGGTTATCGCCTCGAGCTTCCAGCTCATCCCCCGCATCCGGAACGCCAGCGCCGCCCCGTCGCTCCGGGTCAGCTCGAAGCGATTGAGCGCAACGCGGCGATAGCGCATCTCGTTGGCCTTGAGCTTGATCGTGCCGGGGCGCTCGGTCTCGGCCAGCGGCGCGGCGGCGAAGATGAAGCGCATCCCCTCGGGCGAGACCGCGGCATCGACCACCGTATCGGCGATCCCCGAACGGACCAGCGCGCCCAGCACGCCGCCGCCCTCGCCATGCATCCGGGCCGAGAGCTGGGTCTTCACGCTGCCGCGCACCGAATCGAAATCGACATGGCTGGCCAGCGCATCGACGTCGCGCGCCTCTGCCGCCCGCTTCATCTGCCACAGCGTGTAATAGGGCGAGCCCCAGACCCAGCCGCCGCCGGCGAGCAGGACCAGTACCACCAGTACGATAAGCCAGCGCTTCCTCACGCCGTCACGCCCTTTGCACGGAGCCCGGCCAGCGCCTCGGTCGCCCAGCGATACATGTCGGCCTCTGCCGCGCGCTGCTGGCGATCCATCCGCTTCATCCGTTTCTCCACCTCTTCGAGCACCACCAGCGCCTTGCGATCCCAGCCCTGGTCGATCAGCAGCGCGGCATAGCGGCAGCGCGCCTCCTCGCCCGGCATGCGGGTGACGACATCGGCGTAAAGTTCCAGCGCCTCGGCCTTGCGGCCGAGATGCTCGAGCGTCTTGGCACGCAATAGTTGCTGCCGGTCGCGCTCGCTCTGGCCGAGCGGCTCGGCACTCTCGTCGAGCAGTGCCAGCGCCTGGCCGGCCTGCCCGGTCTCGTAGAGCGCATTGGCGAGCTTGCCCTGGGTGCGCGTGTCGGGATCGCCTGCGGTCATCCGCAGCGACTCGCGGTAGAGCGGCACGGCCTCCTCGTGCCGGCCCAGCGCAGCCAGCGCATCGGCGACGCGCAGGCGGTTCGCGGCGGTATCGGCCAGATCGAGCGCGCTGCGGGCGGCGCGCAGCTCACGCTCGGGATCGAGCGCCGCCACTGCCTTGGCCCGTGCGGTGCGGACGTGCCGGTTCTGCCCCAGGCCAGGGAGGATCTCGACGAAGAAATAGGCGATGGCGCTCACCACGGGCAGGAAGATCAACGCAGTAACCCATAGCGGGTTGCCGCCTCGGCGCATCAGATGGACGATGCAGGCTACCTGCAGGGCAATGACGAGGAGGTAGGGCATCAGGCTTTTGCCTCTTCCCCGCCTTCGCCTTCGGTGCCTGCCGTGCCGATCGAGCGATCCACCAGCCCGGTGCGCATCATCCACCAATAGATGAATACGCCCGGCAGCGCGATCAGCGTGGTCAGCAGGTAGAAGTTCACATAGCCCATCGTCTCGATCAGGCTGCCCGCGGTCGTGCCGGTCAGGAAGCGGCCGAGGATGCTCGCCCCGGCCGAGATCAGCGCATATTGGGCGGCAGTGAAGCGCAGGTCGGTGAGCGCCGAGAAATAGGCGATGACGACGACGCCGCCAAAGCCCGAGGCGATGTTCTCGAAGCCGATCGCGCCAGCCATGCCGATGTTCGAATGACCTGCTGCGGCGAGTGCCGCGAAGCTCAGGTTGGAGACCGCCATCAGCACCAGGCTGAGCAGCACCGAACGCTTCATGCCCATCCGCGCATAGAGCATGCCGCCGATGAACACGCCGATCATGTAGGCGAAGAAGCCGAGCGCGACGTCATAGAAGGCGATCTCGTCGTTGGTGAAGCCGAGATCGTCGAACAGCAGGCGGAAGGTGAGGTTCGCCAGCGTGTCGCCGATCTTGTGGACCAGGATGAAGATCAGCACGATCCACGCGCCCTGACGCTGGAAGAACTCGACGAACGGCCCCCAGATCGACTTCACCACGGTGGCGATGCCCTTGCGCTCGGCGGGCGGGCGGTGGCGCTCGGGCTCGCCGATCATCAGGCCGGCGATGATCGCGGGCAATGCGAACAGCGCGCAGACCAGATAGGCGGCTTCCCAGCCGAAGCGGGCGGCGACGACCAGCGCCACCGCGCCGGCACCGGCGGAGCCGATCCGCCAGCCATATTGCGACATGCCGGAGCCATAGCCGAGCTGGCGCGGCTCGAGGATCTCGATCCGGTAGCCGTCGATCACGATGTCATAGGTGGCGCCGGCCAGGCCGACCAGGATCGCCGCGGTAACCATCGGCCAGATATTGCTCGGATCGGCCTGGGTGAAGGCCATGTTGGCGACGGCGGCGACCACCAGGATGCCGGCGACGATCAGCCAGGAGACGCGCTGGCCGAGCCGGCCCAGGATCGGCAGCTTCACGCCGTCGATCACCCACGCCCAGAGGAATTTGAGGTTGTAGACCAGGATGGCGAGCGCGAAGGCGGTGATCGTCGCCTTGTCGATCCCGTCCTGCTTCAGCCGGCTGGTCAGCGTCGCGCCGATCATCGCGAAGGGGAAGCCGGAGGAAAGGCCGAGCGCGAAGGATGCCAGCGGCGCATTCTCGAAATAGGGCCGCACGCCTTCGGGCAGGTCGGCGCGCCAGTCTGCGGGCGCGGCCTTGCGCCCGGCGAAGAAGGCGGCGACCAGTGCCGCCAGCCCCAGCCAGTATCCGATCGCGGGCTGGATCGCGCTCGCCGCCAGCGCCTTGGGCGGCGAGAAGGCGGCGAACAGCACCGCGAGGATCACCAGCACGCCGCCGACCGCGGCGCCGCCGACCATCAGGCTGGCGCCGCCGCGCTGACGCCAGACGAAGCTGAAGACCAGGCTCGCGGCCGCCACCAGCATGCCCAGCACGAAGGTCATCGACGGCTTGAACGCGCCCGCGCCGAGCAGGAAGTCATAGCCGTGCACCGCCAGCGGCGCCGAACCCGGCGTCGCCACGGTCAGCCAGGGCAGTGCAAGCAGCGCCAATGCCGCCGCCAATGCCAGCTGCGCCGCCGGATAAGCCCATTGCGGCCGCATCCCTTGCTCCATTCCTGCTTGACCCCCACCAAATTCCAGCGCGAAACTAGCCAAAAATACGCGGAAGGCCAGAGGGAGGAATGTCATGAACGCGCCAACCGAAGGCCAATTGGCGCTGGCCGGAGTGCTGGCCCGGGGCGGATCTCGGGACGGGGGCGAAATCGCCCATGTCGCGGCATCGGTCTATACCAGCCCGAAGCGTTTCGCCGACGAGCAGGTTTACATCTTCGCGCAGGTCCCGCTGGTCATCGCGCCGTCCTCGCTTCTCCCCGAGCCGAACATGGCGATCCCGCATGACGGATTCGGAAAGCCGCTGCTGATCGCGCGCGACAAGGCGGGCGTGGCGCATGTCTTCCTCAATGTCTGCCGGCATCGCGGCACCCGCCTGGTCGAGGGCTGCGATGCGGTGAAGGGCGGGCGCCTGGTCTGCCCCTATCACGCCTGGACCTATGCGTTCGACGGCAGGCTGGTCGGCCTCCCCCGCCCCGACACCTTCCCCGGCCTCGACAAGGGCGAGTACGGCCTGAAGCGCCTGCCGACCCACGAGGCCGGCGGGCTGATCTGGTTCTCCTTCGCCGAGGAGGCCGACTTCGCCGAAGCCGACACGCTGGCGCGCGATTTCGAGGCATTCGACCTGGCCGGCCAGCACCTGTTCCGCCGGCGCACGCATGACGTGCAGGCGAACTGGAAGCTGATCATGGACGCCTTCCTGGAGGGCTATCACATCCAGCGCCTCCATGCCGGCACGATCGCCCCCTTCTTCAAGGACGGCGTCTCGACCGCCGACACGATCGGCCCGCACCAGCGATCGGCAGTGGGACGCGAGGCGGCGCTGGCCGCGCTCTCCTCAAGCGACTGGGCGACGCTGCGCGCGGCGATCACCTACACCTACCAGATGTTCCCCGGCACCGTGCTGGTGGTCAGTCCCGATTACATCAACCTGATGGTGCTGATGCCCCAGTCCGAGGGACGGGTGCTGGTCGAGGATTTCATGCTGATCCCCGAGGCGCCGGCGACCGAGAAGGCGCTCGCCCATTGGGAGCGGAGCTGGGAGCTGCTCGACGGCGGCGTCTTCGCCGCGGAGGACTTCCGCGCCTGTGAACTGGGCCAGCAGGGGCTCGCCTCCGGCGCGATCGAGCGGGTGACGCTGGGCACGCTCGAGCTCGGCATCCGCCACTTCCACGACGCGGTTAACGCGCATCTCCGGTAAATTGCGGAAAGGAATTCCTCAGGATTTCGCGCATGCCGGTGCAGACGTACCTAAAAGGTACTTCGAGAGGATCACGTCATGCCGCTTCCGCTGCCGCCCCGCGAATTCCTGGACATCCATGAGGAAGACCGTCTTCCGCGTGGTGTCGGGCTGATCATCGCGTTCGGTATCGGCGCGGTGAGCTGGGCGATCGTCGTCGTCGCCGCGATCGCGCTGCTGCGCGGCTAAGCGGGGCTCAGGAACAGGCTGAAGCTGACCGGCAGCCGCCGCGGCGCCTTGGCACCCTCCAGCACAGCCTCGATCGCAGCGATCGCCGTCAGCAGGTCGCGCTGCGGATAGGGCTTGGCGAGGCAACCCGCCGCCAGCGTCCGCGCGCCTTCCGGACAACTCCCCGTCACGAACAGCACCGGCACGCCGCGCCCCTGCGCCGCCCGCGCCACGTCCACGCCACTGCCATCGGCAAGGTCGAT
Organism: Sphingomonas sp. Sphisp66; assembly: GCF_047324325.1. Classification (NCBI taxonomy): domain Bacteria; kingdom Pseudomonadati; phylum Pseudomonadota; class Alphaproteobacteria; order Sphingomonadales; family Sphingomonadaceae; genus Sphingomonas; species Sphingomonas sp. Sphisp66. The sequence continues at coordinate 1,976,017 of NZ_CP168508.1, read as the reverse complement.
GTCGGCCAGCACCAGGTCGAGCTCGTCGTCCGCTGCGATCACGCGCAGCGCCTCGGCGCTGGTATCCACCGTCGCCGCGATCACGAACCCCTCCCCGGTCAGGAAATGCTCCGTGTCGAAGGCGATCAGCGGCTCGTCTTCCACCACCAGGACCCGCTCGATTCGCCGCTTCTTCCGTCCGAACAACATGTCGCCTCAAAACCCGCCAAGCATCTGAACCCGAAGCGCTAACGCGCCATGCCCTTTCGAGGGCGCAATAATTTTTGAAGCGACCGCGACAATCGCTATATCGCGCGAGTGTCATCATCCAATACCAAAGAAACGCAGCGCATTGCGAAGCTGCTGGCCCGTGCTGGAATCGCGTCCCGTCGCGACATCGAGCGCATGATCACCGACGGGCGAATCGCCCTGGACGGCAAGGTGCTAGATACGCCCGCCACGCTGCTCACCTCGCTGCGCGGGGTGACGGTAGACGGCAAGCCGGTCGCCGAGCCCGCCCCTGCCCGCCTGTTCCGCTATCACAAGCCCGCCGGCCTGCTCACCACCGAGCGCGACCCCGCGGGGCGCCCGACCATCTATGACCATCTGCCCGAGGGGCTGCCGCGCGTGATGCCGGTGGGCCGGCTCGATCTCAGCACCGAAGGGCTGTTGCTCCTCACCACCGATGGCGAGTTCAAGCGCGAGCTCGAGCTGCCTGCCACCGGCGTCGAGCGCAGTTACCGCGCCCGCGCCTATGGCAACGTCACCCAGGCCCAGCTCGAGTCGCTGATGCTCGGCGTCGAGATCGAAGGCATCCGCTACGGATCGATCAACGCCAATATCGAGCGGCGCACCGGTGCCAACGTGTGGATCGAGATGACCCTGACCGAGGGCAAGAACCGCGAAGTCCGCCGCGTGCTCGAATATCTCGGGCTCGAGGTGAACCGCCTGATCCGCACCCGCTACGGTCCCTTCTATCTGGGCGACATGCCTCCGGGCGACGTCGACGAGATCCGCAAGGCCGATTTGATCACCTTCCGCACCGTCCTGTCCAAGTCGGGCGGCGGCAAGGCGGCGTCGAACCTGCAGTTCGCGGTGCGCTCGCGCGTCGTCGAGCCCGCGCCCCGGCCACAGCCGGTGTCGGGTGGCAAGGAGCCCGAAGGGCGCCGCAAGATCGCCAGGCCCGAGCCTGCGCCGAAAAAGCCGGTGTTCACCGCGCGTGTGACGCCCAAGGCACGCGACGAGGAAGAGCGTCCCCGCGCACCCGGCAAGACAGGCTTCCCGCCGCGTGGTGAGCGTCCTGCCAGGGGCGAGCGCAGCGAGGAACGGCCCCGCGGTCCGGGCAAGCCCGGCTTTGCCTCGCGCGGCGAGCGCCCGGCAAGGGGTGAGCGCGGCGAAGAACGCCCCCGCGGTCCCGGTAAGCCCGGATTCCCGCCTCGAGGCGAGCGCACCGATGAGCGCCCGCGTACGCCTGGCAAATTCGCGCCCCGTACGCCACGCGAAGAAGCTCCCGCCAACCCTGCCCGCGCGGCCCGTGCCCGGGCGCACCGCGATGCGCGCGAGCCGCAACCGGGCGACTTCGTCGATCGGCCCAAGGGTCCGCGTCGCCCGGATCGCGGCCCCGCCAGCGGTCGCGGCAAGCCGGGCAAGCCCGCTCGCCCGCCGAGGACGCGCAAATGAGGATCATCGCAGGAGACTGGCGCGGCCGCCCGCTCGTCGCGCCCAAGGGCGACACCACCCGCCCCACCGCCGATCGCACGCGTGAGGCGCTGTTCTCGATGCTCGCCAGCCGGATCGGTAGCTTCGAGGAGCTGGCGGTAGCCGACCTGTTCGCAGGCTCGGGCGCGCTGGGCCTGGAGGCGCTGTCACGCGGTGCCGCCTCCTGCCTGTTCGTCGAGCAGGACAAGGCAGCACTCGATGCCCTGCGCGCCAACATCGCCAAGCTGGGTGCCAAGGGCGCGGAGGTCCGTCCCGGCTCGGTGCTGTCGCTCGGTCCCGCCCGCGCGCCGATGGACCTGATCCTGATGGACCCGCCCTATGGCACGGGCGCCGGCAGCGTCGCGCTCGACAAGCTCGGGCGGCTCGGCTGGGCCGGCCCCGCCACCTGGATCAGCATCGAAACGGCGAAGGACGAGACGCCCGATATCGCCGGGTTCGAGATCGACGCCACCCGCGTCCATGGCAAGGCGCGGCTTACCTTGCTGCGCGCCGTGCCCGTGGGAGCCTAGAACCAGGGCGCCAGCGTGTAGCTGACGTCCTGCTGGGCTCCGCCACGCTCCACCTTGAGCGTCACCGTCTTGCCCGGCGGGCCGCCGATCGCGCGGATCATCGCCTGGAAGTCGCCGCCGACCAGCACGTCGCCGGTACGGACGCCCGCCTTTGCCGCGGGGCTGCCGATGCCGACATCGCCGACCACCGACTTGCCCTTCACCTGGTCGATCCACAGGCCCGACAGTGGATAGGTCTGGCGCGGCGCCTGCATGCCGTTGCGCGCCGCGTACAGGGCGCCCGCCGAGACATCGGTGGACAGGTGGAGTTGGGAGAGCACGTTCAGGCCGATAAGGCCATCCTGACCCCCGCCCGAGAGCGTACCCGGGGCACTCACCTTCACCAGCAGGTCGTTGAAGACCAGCGGCCCGATCTTCAGCTCCCTGGTACGATAGAAGCGCGCCGCGACACCGTCGCCATCGCCCACGCCGAAGGCGCGGACCGGGGCATAGGGCTTGTCGCTCTCCCACAATCCGCTGTTCCGCGCCGCGCGGCCGTTGAGCCCCAGGCCCGGCGCACCGGTATCGGCGATACACTGCACGGCATAGCCGTCGATCGTCGCGTCGAGTTCGATGCGGTCGGCGCTGTTCCCCTTGTCGAAGCGGCCAGGCAGGCGGGTCAGCCCGTCGAAATCGGGCCGGCCACCGGTATAGGCGCGCCACTCGCCCTTCACGAAGTCGAAGTCGCTGTCATAGGTGGTGAACAGCCCCGCACCAAAGGCGCCGACCGCCTCGCCAAGCTTCCGCCCGATGCCGGCGAAGAGCATGTTGGTGAAGCGCGTGCCGCTGGCGAGGCGGACCTCGCGCGCGCTGTACCAGCTGTAATCGGCGACCTTGCCGCCGACGCCGACGATCTTGCGGCCCTGCACCGGGTCGAGCCCCATTTCCTTGGCGGCGCCGTCATAGATGAAACTGAGCGCGCCGCCGGTGTCGACGATGAAGAAATGCGGCCCCTTGCCGTTCACCATCGCCGCGATCCAGACCCGCCCGTCCTCCACCACGATGTGATTGACCACCGGCCCGTCGGCCGCGAGCGCGCGCAGGGGCACCAGTCCCGCCGCCGCCAGCGCCGCACCGCCGCCGATAACACTCCGCCTGTCGATCATCATGAAAATCCCTTTGTGTCGGAAGGGAAACTATTCAGCCTAAATGACCGAATAAAGACGACTTATCTGGTTCTATCGGTTTCGGACCAATATCAGCCCGAGCAGGCTGAGCATGCCGGCGCCGGCCAGATAATAGCCGACCCAGCTGAGCCCGCCCTGCTTGACCAGCGTCTCGGCGATCAGCGGCGTGAGGCCGCCGCCCAGGATGCCGCCCAGGTTGAAGGTGACCGAGACACCGGTATAGCGCACCCGCGCCGGGAACAGGCTGGGCAGCCAACCGCCGAGCGGACCGTAGACGAAGCCCATCACGAACAGCCCGAAGGCAAGCCAGGCGGCGACGCTCAGCAGCGATCCCGGCACCAGCAGCGTCGCCATGGTCATGCCCACCGGAATGGTGAACAGGCAGCCGAGCATCAGCACGCTGTTGGCGGTACGCTTGTCGGCACTGATCCCGGCGGTGACTATACCGGCGGCCATGAACAGGATCGCCAGCAGCTCGATCCCCAGGAACGTCTCGCGGTCATAGCCGAGCGTCTTGGTGCCATAGCCGATGATGAACACGGTCGAGATGTAGAACAGCGCGAAGCAGGCGATCGTGCCGACGGTGCCGGCGAATGTAGCGAGCGCGCTGGTGCGGAACAGCTCGCCGATCGGCACGGCGGGCGGCGCTTCCTGCTCGCTGGCGGCGACGAATTCGGGGGTCTCGGTGATCTTCAGGCGCACCCACAGGCCGAGGAACACGAGCACCGCGCTCGCCAGGAACGGCAGGCGCCAGCCCCATTCGCGGAAGGTGCCCTCGTCCATCACCGCGCCCAGCACCAGGAAGAAGCCATTGGCGAAGATGAAGCCTACCGGCGCGCCCATTGGCGGGAAGCTGCCATAGCGGTTGGCCCAGCCCGGCGGAGCGTTCTCCACCGCGAGCAGGCTCGCCCCGCCCCATTCGCCGCCCAGCCCCAGCCCCTGGCCGAAGCGCAGCAGGCAAAGCAGCAGCGGCGCCGTCCAGCCGAGCAGCGCATAGCCGGGCAGGAATCCGATCAGCACGGTCGAGATGCCCATCAGCATCAGCGAGGCGACCAGGGTCGACTTGCGCCCGAGCTTGTCGCCGAAATGGCCGAACAGCACGCCGCCCAGCGGCCGCGCGAAGAAGGCGACGGAGAAGCTGGCATAGCTGGCGAGCTGGCGGATCCAGGGTTCGCTCGCCGGGAAGAACAGGTCGGGGAAGACGAGCGCCGCGGCCGTGGCGTAGATGTAGAAATCATAGAACTCGACCGACGTGCCCACCAGGCTGGCGAACAGGATACGGCGGTGCGATGCGGCGGCTTTGGTCATGCCCACTCCCTTGATCGCCTCCTCCTTGGCTCCAACCGGCGCAAAGGGGAAGCCTGTTCATCGGCGGGACAGTTTCGCACGCGTACCGGAAGCACCACAGCGACCGGGATAGGGAGACGGGCGATGCGCGAATCGGCAGGCAGGCGGCTGGCTTTCGCCATGCTGTTCGCGGTTATGGCCGGTCTGCTGGTCGCCTTCTGGAACCCGATCGACGGCATCAAGGCCGATCTGCGCGCCGACAGCCAGGGCTTCAAGTTCAGCATCGAGCTGGCGACGCACCTGTTCGAGGTGGGGCTGAAGAAGCTCTAGGCTTCGTCGATCGATCGCCTCGCCATTATCCGTCATCCTCGCCCCAAACCGTCATCCCGGCTTTCGCCGGGATGACGTTTATAAACCGAACGCCCGAACCGCGTTGAGCATCAGCCAGTAGAGGCACCCCGACAGCGCCATCGCCGCCGGCAGGGTGAGCAGCCAGGCCAGCGCCAGGTTGCGCAGCGTGCGCGGCTGGAGGCCATGTCCGCTCGCCACCGAGGCGCCGGCGACGCCCGAGGAGAGGATGTGCGTGGTCGAGACCGGCATGCCGAAGCGGTCCAGGCCGAAGATGGTGCTCGCCGCGACCAGCTCGGCCGAGGCGCCCATCGCATAGGTCATGTGCTGCTTGCCGATCTTCTCGCCCACCGTCACCACGATCCGCTTCCACCCGATCATCGTGCCCAGGCCGAGCGCCAGCGCCACCACCACTTTCACCCAGAGCGGGATGAAGCGCGTGCCGGCCTCGAGGCTCTTCTGGTAGTCGGCCACTGCCTTGAGCTCCTCGGGCTTGTAGCCGTCGGGCTTCTTGGTGACGAGCTTGGTGGTGTCGAGCACCAGGTACATGTCGTTGCGGACATTGCCCGTGGCCTCGGCCGGCACCTTGCTCAGCGCGCCAAAGCCCTGGACGCGGGTGGTGAGGTCGCTCGACAGGCTCTCGAGCGCCGCGAACACCTCGGGCGTATCGGCCTTGCGCTGCTGGAGCGCGGTGGTCAGCACGGTGCGGGCCTGGGCCGGCGCCATTTCGGGCAGGTTGCCGCTGCGCGCGTCGAACACCGCCTCGGCGACATGCGCGGTCTGCACATAGGCCGGGGTGGCGCTGACCGACTGGGTGCGGTTGAGCGCATAGGCCGTCGGCGCGCAGCCGATCAGGATCAGCATGATCAGCCCCATGCCCTTCTGGCCGTCGTTCGAGCCATGGCTGAACGAGACCGCGGTGCAGGTGAAGATCAGCGCGCTGCGGATGCCGATCGGCGGCGCGGTGTTGGGCATCGGCGAGGTGTAGAGCTTCTGGTTCTTCAGGAAGAGCCGCATCACGAACAGCAGCGCCATCGCCGCGAAGAAACCGATCAGCGGCGCCATCCACAGGCCGGTCAGCACCTTCTGTGCCTGGCTCCAGTCGACGCCGGCGGTGCCGCCGCGCGAGCCCGCATTGATCAGCTGGTTGGCGAAGCCGACGCCGAGCACCGAGCCGATCAGCGTGTGCGACGAGCTGTTGGGCAGGCCGACATACCAGGTGCCGAGGTTCCACAGCACCGCGGCGAGCAGCAGCGCGAAGATCATCGCGAAGCCGCCCGAGGAGCCGACGTTGAGGATCAGCTCGACCGGCAGCAGGGTGATGATCGAATAGGCGACCGCGCCGCTCGAGAACATCACGCCCAGGAAGTTCCAGAAGCCCGACCAGACCACCGCGAAATGGGCGGGCATCGAATTGGTGTAGATCACCGTGGCGACGGCGTTGGCGGTGTCGTGGAAGCCGTTCACGAACTCGAAGCCGAGCGCGATAAGCAGCGCCAGGCCGAGGAACAGGAACACGCCGGTGGCGAGTTCCTCCCCCACGCCGCGCGTGTCGGTCAGCACGCTCCATCCGGCGAAGACCAGCCCGCCGACCATGATCGCCGCGAAGAGCAGCTTGGCCAGGGGATGGGTCTTGTAGTCGAATCGGGGGCCGGGCTGCGGTTGGTCAACCGGTGCGGCTTGGTCCAGAGCGAGTGATGCCATGATGTGCGCGCCTCTGGCCGGAGGGTGTGACAGCGTTATGACAAACGCATGACACGGTGATGGATCGGTGCATCGGCAACATCCGGAAACGCGATTGCGGGTCGGTGCCGGACCGGCGGATTAGCACCGAAAGCGCCCCAACTTGCTTTGCCAAACCCCTGGTCGCGTTGGACAACCGGAGCGCCTGTTGCTGGCAAGGAGACAAGAATGAAGGAACTTTCATTGCTCGCCGCCTGTGCAACGCTGGCCCTTGCGGGTTCGGCGATGCTTCCGTCCAAGGCCATGGCGCAGACCATCCCGGAATGCCTGCCGGAACTCAGCCCCGACGCGCCGCCGCCGAATCCCGAGGACAATTGCGACGAGGTCGGCAATCCCGAGGAAGGCGGCACCGACAATCCACCGCCCCCGCCGCCGCCTCCGGGCTGGCCCGGCCGCTTCGCCCACGCCGACACGCTCTATGCGCGTGAGCTTTCGGTCTAGGCCTGTCGTTGACGGACGGTTGGGCGTGATCGTGCCAACCGTCCGATAGCGCCGCGGCCGAGGCCGTCAGAAGCGCAGCTGCATATAGGCCTTGGGGCCCGGCTTGATCCCGCGATTGCCGCCCGGCGCGCTCATGAAGCCGCGTCCGCGCAGCCGCCGCAGCCAGGCGAAGCCCATCTCAACGTGGTCCGACGCCTCGAAGCTCAGCCGCGCCCCGGCATAGTGGCGCGCATCGCGCACCATGCCGCGCTCCGCATCGAAGCGCGGCGCCTGGGCCACTGCGCTCACGCCCAGCCAGGTATGGCCAAGCACCCGCTTCTGCACCGAGAAGCCATAGGTCGCGCGGGTCTCGTCGGCGCGCCAGCCGTCGCTGCTGCCGCGCACCGTGCTGCTGGTCCGCAACCAGAGCCCCGCCACGCGTTCCTCGGTCTTCACCCGGATTTCCGGCCGCATCACCAGATAGGCGGTCTGCGCCGCCGCGATCGCCTGCGCACAGGCCGGCGCGCTCGCGAAAATCGCCGCCGCTCCGACAATTGCCCCCAGACCCGTCCCCGATATTCTCATTATCCCAGCCCCCCAGCTGCGGGATTTGGCCGTCAAACCATGGTTGACGGCAATTCAGTAGTATTGCGGGTTTGTTTCAGGCGCCAGCGCGATATTGCGATCATGTTTCCGCCTGCCCCGGCCCTCCTCCTATGCGCGCGGAGCTTGCGGCAGTCTCGCGCGTTCCCTAGTTGTTCGCCATGACCCTGCCCGTAGAGACCGACGCCAACGCCCCCTATCTGAGCGGCCTGAACCCGCCCCAGCGCGAGGCGGTGCTCACCGCGGAGGGGCCGGTGCTCGTTCTGGCCGGCGCCGGCACGGGCAAGACCGCCGCGCTCACCGCCCGCCTCGCCCATCTGCTCTGGACCCGCCGCGCCTTCCCGTCCGAGATCCTCGCCGTCACCTTCACCAACAAGGCGGCACGCGAGATGAAGGAGCGCGTCGGCCGTCTCGTCGGCGCTGCGGTCGAGGGCATGCCCTGGCTCGGTACTTTCCACGCGATCGGCGCCAAGATGCTGCGTCGCCATGCCGAGCTGGTCGGGCTGCAATCCAACTTCACCATCCTCGATACCGACGACCAGCTCCGCCTGATCAAGCAGCTGATCCTCGCCGCCGATCTCGACGAGAAGCGCTGGCCCGCCCGCCAGCTCGCCGGGCTGATCGACGAATGGAAGAACAAGGGCCTCACGCCCTCTGAAATTGGAGCAGGCGAGTCCGAGCGCTACGCGAACGGCCGCGGTGCCGCGCTCTACCATCTCTACCAGGAGCGGCTGAAGGCGCTCAACGCCTGCGACTTCGGCGACCTGCTCCTCCACATGCTGGTGATCCTCAAGGCCCACCGCGACGTGCTGGAGAGCTATCAGCAGCGCTTCCGCTACATCCTGGTCGACGAATATCAGGACACCAACGCCGTCCAGTATCTCTGGCTGCGGCTGCTTGCCCAGGAGCGCAAGAACATCTGCTGCGTCGGCGACGACGACCAGTCGATCTATTCGTGGCGCGGCGCGCTGGTCGAGAACATCCTGAAGTTCGAGAAGGACTTCCCCGGCGCCAAGGTGATCAAGCTCGAGCAGAATTACCGCTCGACCCCGCACATCCTCGCCGCAGCCTCCGGCGTGATCGCCAACAATAGCGGCCGCCTCGGCAAGACGCTGTGGACCGACAAGGACGAGGGCGAGAAGGTCAAGGTGCTCGGCGTATGGGACGGGCCCGAGGAAGCCCGCCGCGTCGGCGAGGAAATGGAAGGCCTGCAGCGCGGCGGCAAGTCGCTCGACGACATGGCGATCCTCGTCCGCGCCCAGCACCAGACCCGCGAGTTCGAAGACCGGTTCATCGCGATCGGCCTGCCCTATCGCATCATCGGCGGCTTCCGCTTCTACGAGCGCCAGGAAATCCGCGACGCGCTCGCCTATCTCCGCGTCGTCGCCCAGCCGGCGGACGACCTCGCCTTCGAGCGCATCGTCAACGTTCCCAAGCGCGGCCTGGGCGACAAGGCGCTGGCGAAGGTCCACCAACATGCCCGCTCGGCAGGCGTCCCACTCACCACCGCCGCCGCGCGCATCCTCGATACCGACGAACTGACGCCCCAGGCTCGCCGCGCGCTGGGCAACCTGGTCGGCGACATGGCGCGCTGGCGGAGCATGGGCAACGACCTCCAGCACCCGGACCTCGCCCGCATCATCCTCGACGAGAGCGGCTACACCGCGATGTGGCAGGCCGATCGCACCGCCGAGGCCGCGGGCCGGCTCGAGAACCTCAACGAGCTCGTCCGCGCGATGGAGGAATATGAGACGCTCGGCGCCTTCCTCGAGCATGTCAGCCTCGTCATGGACAACGAGACCAATGCCGACGAGCCCAAGGTCACGATCATGACGATCCACGCCGCCAAGGGGCTGGAATTCGACACCGTGTTCCTGGTCGGCTGGGAGGAAGGCATCTTCCCCTCGCAGCGCGCGCTCGACGAGGGTGGCAACGCCTCGCTGGAGGAGGAACGCCGCCTGGCGTACGTCGCGATCACCCGCGCCCGGCGAAAGGCTTTCATCCTTCACGCCGCCAATCGCCGCATCTACGGCCAGTGGAACTCAAGCATCCCGAGCCGCTTCGTCGCCGAGCTGCCCGAGGCGCATATCGAGAGCGAAAGCACGATGACCGGCGGCGCGTCGCTATGGCAGGCGAACTGGAGCGAACGCAGCGACCCCTTCGCGGATGTGTCTCGCGGAACGGGGAGAGGCCCGGGCTGGCAACGCGCCGCAGGCGTGGACATGAAGAACCCCGGCGGCGGTTTCACCGCCCGCACCTTCTCGCGCGAACCCGCCCGCGTGGTGGAAAGCCGCGCGTCGGCCGTGAGCTTCGGCGCCAAGGCCCGCGACGACCTGTCGCTGGGCCAGCGCGTGTTCCACCAGAAGTTCGGCTACGGCGTGATCGCCGAGATCGAAGGCAACAAGCTGGAGATCGACTTCGAACAGGCCGGGCGGAAGCGGGTTATGGATAGTTTTGTGAGTGCGAACTTATCAAAATAGTTTATCATACAAATAGTTTGTTGCCATGCCCAAGATCACCGTAAGAAAAACTCCAATAATTAAGAAGCGAATGGCATTCATTTTGATTTTATAGAATTTTACAGCATCTCCCCAGTAAAATGTGTAAATAGGGTACCATCTTGCGATAGGCTTTCTTATTACCGTAGCGAAAACCAGAGCGGCAATGGGCAATAGAAGTGCGACCATCGGAGCATTAATATTGCCAATTTGCCCAGCCTGTATTAGATTAACCTTATGAATATAATCTTCAAGTGATTTAGAATTATTGTGAGCATCAATTATCAGCTTTGTATTAGAACTCTCTAATCGATTAGAAGCATAGATAATTATTGCAGGCATGGCCAAAAGTGCAAATATTGGAACTAAATTTGCAATATCCTTGCTAAGAATGCGTGAAGCTATTGCATGAGATCTAATTTTATTTAGCCTCTCTTCCAAGAGAGAATTTGTTACGAATGTCCAGTCAATGTTTTCGGATTGAACTAGGTACCATATAGGTGGCTCAGGCCTGTTTCTATCATCTGATATGTCGTTAAAACTGACGATAATCTTCTCCTGATCATTGATGTGACTTGTTGATGTTATGGTGACTCTAACAATTCTTTTGCTACCATCGTTCTCGCTTTGTAAGATTTCAGATAATTCATCTGGCTTATCTATGATTCCATTTACATATTTTACCGAATACTGGAATTCTGCGTCCGCGCCGCTTAGTTTTTTATCTGATCATTGAGGGTGTCGTTGATCCTAGTGATTTCGATATCGCTTAATAGGAAGCCGCTATCTATTCTAGATTTTACCTCTGATTTTGCCATTTGCCTCTCCCCTTAGTAAGTAAGCATGCGATTTTCAGATTAGTAATGTGAAGCGTTAGATGAGGCCAATTTGATTCATCCACCTTATCTGCTGCTCATCCCATAATGGCTCAGATTTGCTCTGATGGCCTTTCAACGTTGCTTAACCCTGATATAGTCACCAACCTAGTCAGGAGCCCACCGCTGCCATGGAACGCATCAACCTAGCCGACGCCAAGGCGCGCCTCAGCGAGATCGTTGATCGGGTCGAGGCGGGCGAGAGCATCGAGATCGTCCGGCGCGGCAAGCCCGCTGCGCGGCTGGTGCCGGCCTCAAAGCAGCGCGAGCTGAAGCCCATTGATTTCGAGGCGCTGCGCAAGCTGCGCGAGTCCCTGCCCTATCAGGAAGAATCTGCTGCCGACTTGATCCGGCGCATGCGCGACTCCGGCTATTGATGCTCTATCTCGATGCCTCGCTGGTCGTCGCCCTGCTGACGCAGGAGGTGCACAGCGATAGCGCGGTCGCATGGTTCAAGCGCCAGTCGATAGGATCGCTCTTCATCAGCGGGTGGACGGTCACGGAGGTATCGAGCGCGCTCGCGCTAAAGGTGCGGACCGAGGCCCTGTCGCTTGAGGGGCGCGCCGCGGCGCTCACCGCCTGGAACAACCTTCGCGACGACAGCCTGCTCACACTTGCCATTGCCGACGAGCATTTCGAGCAGGCCGCACAGATCGCAGATCGCCATGACCTCGGCATGCGCAGCGGCGATGCGCTGCACCTCGCCGTTGCACGCGATGCAGGGTGTCGCCTGGCCACGCTCGACAAGCGCATGGCCGATGCCGCACTCCAGCTTGGCGTGCGGTCGAGCGGCTCTAAACGCCCTTCCAAAATAGGATTTCGTCTGATCTACCCTGGTAGATGGACGACATCCCCACCCCCAATCCGCTCGAAGACGACGGCCCCAGCCGCCTCGACTTCATCCCCGTTCCGCTTGAACGCGTGCAGCACAATGGCTGGACCGAGCGCCGACAGCGGGACTTCATCACCGCGCTCCTGGCGATGGGCTCGGTGCGGCATGCCTGCCGCGCGGTCGGCAAGACCCGGCAGTCCGCGTACAAGCTCCGCGAACGCCCCGGCGCCGAAAGCTTCGCCGCTGCCTGGGATCACGCGCTGGCGATGGGATATTGCGACGCCTTCGATCGCGCGCTGGAACGCGCCAAGATCGGCATCGTCACCCCGCGCTTCTACAAGGGCAAGCAAGTCGGGACGAAGCACCGGTTCGATTGTCGCCTCGCCATGGCGGCGCTCAACGGCTTGCCGCCGGTGCCTCCGCAACTGCGCAAGAATGTTGCGAGATGAAGTGCGTTCGCGGGAACTGTGTCAACCTAAGCGCGCGAAACGCCTCAGGCCGCCGCCTCGACCTTGATCAGCGTCACGCCCTGGTACTTCTCGAGCGAGGCGTCGAACAGCCCGCTCACCACGAAGTCGCGCTCCAGCAGGGTCAGTTCCTTCAGCCCGTCGAGCTTGAACGTTCCCACCTTCTCCTCGCGCGGCAGGAAGCCTTCCTTGGAGACGACCACGGCGTCGAGATACACCTGGTCGTGCCGGGTGTAGAGGATGTGCGGCGCCAGGATCATCCGGGTGCGGTTATAGGTCGCGGACACGCATTTGTGGCGCACCACGGCTTCGAACAGCAGCGGGAGCATGACGGCGGGCGGAGGGGTCGGATCGGCTTCGAGACTCAACTTCATCCCCTCTCCATGGCATCCATGCTGCAACGCAGCAAGTCGCTGTGCGGCTCCAGGTCCCCAGAACGCGGTCCCCGTGCCGTATGTTTCGTAAACTTCCGCGCCGCCGCAAGCCCCAATACCGCTCGTGTATTATATGGGCATTACACCCTTGACGCCCAACGCTACAAATGTAGTCTCGGCGGCGAAGGGATGAACACATGCAGCCACTCCGCCTGAACCGCCGCCAGATCCTCGCCGCGATGCCCGCCACTGCCGGCATCGCCCTGTTACCCGGCCTCGCCCGCGCCGCCGTCGCCCCGGACCCGGTCCAGGCGCTGGTCGATGGTTTCGTGGGGAGCGGCAAGGCGCCCGGCGTGTCGGTAGCCGTGATCCGCGACGGCAGGACCCGCTTCCACAATGCCGGCGTGATCTCGCTCGCGACCAAGGCCCCCGCCACCGAGCACAGCGTCTTCGAGATCGGCTCGATCTCCAAGACCTTCACCAGCCTGATCCTCGCCCATGCGATCCGCGAGGGCCGGGCGTCGCTCGGCGACGATGTCCGCAAGCATCTGCCGCCCGGCTATGACAATCTGGTGCGAGACGGCCGCGCGGTGACGCTGCGCGACATGGTCACCACCACCTCGGCCCTGCCCGACAATGTCCCCGACTGGATGGCTCGCTTCGCCAAGCTGCCGCCCGCCGAGCTGCCCTTCGCCGTGGCGAAGCTGCTCCAGGGCTATGACCAGCCGAGCTTCCTCGCCGATCTCAAGGCCGCGCAGCTGGTCGATATGCCCGGCCATCTGCCCCGGCACAGCAATGTCGCCTCGCAATTGCAGGGCATAGTGGCCGAGCGGCTCTATGGCGCGTCCTATGACGCACTGCTCGCCCGTTTCATCGAGAAGCCGCTCGGCATGCGCGCCGGCGGAGCAGCGGCGCCGCCTGCCCTGCTTGTCACCGGCTATTCGACCGATGGCACGCCGAGGCCCGCGCTCGACATGCCGGTGATCCGCGCCGCCGGCGGCCTGCGCTATTCGACGACCGACCTGGCCCGCTACCTCTCGGCCCAGCTCGCCGCCAGCGATCCCGCCATCGCCCTTACCCACCAACCCTTGTTCGGCACGCCGGACGCCGGCCAGATCGGCTTCCACTGGGTCATCGGCAAGACCGCCGACAGCCAGGTCTATCTGCGCCATTCGGGCGGCACGCTAGGCTGCTCCAGCTATTGCGACTTCTATCCGGCGCAGCGTTACGGCGTGGCCGTGCTCGCCAACAGCTCGGGCGCGCAGAACACTGCCCAGGGCCTGGCCGATGCGATCCATGCGGCGCTGTTCGGACCGCCCAGGGGGCTCGCCGCGCTGGAGGAAGCGCTGGAGCAGAGCAACTATGCCGATGTCCCCGGCACCATCGCCGCGATCAGGGAGCGCTACCCCGAGCTGCACCTGAACGAGGAGCATGTGAACATGTGGGGCTATCGCCTGCTGCGCGCGCCGCGACCCCAGGCCGCCCGCGGTATCTTCGCCTGGAACGTCGCCGCGCATCCCGACAGCTGGAACGCGCATGATAGCCTGGCCGAGGTGCTGGCCGCGACCGGAGACCGGGCCGGCGCGATCGCCGAGTATCGCCGCTCGCTGGAGCTCAACCCCGGCAACGACAATGGGAGGGCGATGCTCGAGAAGCTCGACAAACAGCCTTAGACTTCGATCCCGTTCCACTCGGTAACGGTGTGGAAGGCCGGCATCGACAGCCCGCCCTCGCCGGTCTTGGCGACGAGGTTGTGGCCCTGCTGCTGCAGCCCCGCCTCGGTGATCACCTTGGGCGAGACGCGATGCCGGGTGGTGAGCACGCCATTGGCGTCCTCGACCAGCGGCTGCTCGAACTCGATGCCCTGCTGCTGGTTCATCGAGCGGCGGACGGTGGCGACCACCATCTGCCCCTCGCCAAGGTCGACGACGAACTGGGTGCCCTCGGGCACGTCGACGATCCCGTCGATCAGCGCGCCGGAGGCCGAGACGTTCTTGAGCACCGCGGGGTAGTAATGATTGTCGTGAATCACCCCCACCTTGCGGAAGGTGGTGTGGCGGATGTGGCGCTGGCGGGCCGGCCCCTGGGGCTGGATCACCCATTTGCCGTCCTTGAAGTTGCTGGCCAGCTCGTCGCTCGCCACTGCCCGGCTGTAGAGGAAGCCCTGGATATGGCTGACGTTGAGCTTCCGCATCGTCTCGAGCTGGTCGAAGCTCTCGATGCCCTCGGCGGTGGTCTCCATGCCCAGCGCATTGGCCAGCGCGACGATCGCTGCGATGATCGCCTGGTTGCGGGCGCCTTCCTCGGTGGTGCCGCGGACGAAGCTCTGGTCGATCTTGATCTTGTCGAACGGCGCGGTCTTCAGATAGCCGAGCGAGGAATAGCCGGTGCCGAAATCGTCGAGCGCCAGCCGCACGCCGAGCCGCTTGAGCGCGGCGAAGCGCGCATCGGTCTCCGAACCGTCCTCGAGGAACACGCTCTCGGTGATCTCGAGCTCGAGCCGCTCGGGGGCGAGCCCCGAATTGGCCAGCGCGCTCATCACGATGGCGGGCAGCGCCTCGCTGGCGAACTGGAGCGGCGAGACATTGACTGCGACGCGCAGCTCGCCCGGCCATTTCGCCGCATCGACACAGGCCTGGCGCAGCGTCCACTCACCGAGCTGCGGGATCAGGTTCGCGTCCTCGGCGATCGGGATGAAGATCGCCGGCGAGATCCGTCCGCGCCTCGGGTGGTTCCAGCGCAGCAGCGCCTCGAAGCCGGTGACTTCCTCGCTGCGGGCGCCGACGATCGGCTGATAGTGCACCGCCAGCTCGCCATTGGAGAGTGCGTCGATCAGGTCCTGCTCAAGCAGCCGGCGATCCTCGGCGGCCTGGAGCAGGTCGGAGGAGAAGAAGCGCGCCCGGCCCCGGCCCGATCCCTTGGCGGCGTAGAGCGCCAGGTCGGCGTTGCGGACCAGCTCGTCGCTGGTGCCGGCGTCGAACGGGCTCACCGCGATGCCGATCGAGGCGCCGATCAGGCAGCGGCTGCCGTTGATCATATAGGGGTGCGAGAGCGACTCGATGATCCGGTTGGCCAGGTCGAAGATGCCCACCCGGTTGTGCGCATCGGGCAGGATCACCTGGAACTCGTCGCCGCCCATCCGGGCGATCTGCTCGGGATTGCCGACGATGGTCGAGAGCCGCTCGGCGACCTGCTTGAGCAGCGCGTCGCCCACCGGATGGCCCAAGCTGTCGTTGATCGCCTTGAACCGGTCGAGGTCGATCAGCATCAGCGCGCAGGGGCGCTGCTGGTTGCGGAACGCCGCGATCGTGCTGTCGAGCAGGTTGCTCATCCGGCGCCGGTTGGGCAGGCCGGTGAGCGGATCGTACATGGCGAGCCGATTGCTCTCATGCGCCGCCCGCTGCTCCCGCGTCACATCGACGCCGTGACCGAGATAGCCGCTGAAACTGCCCCGCGAATCGCGGGTGGGCTGGCCGGAAAGCGCCCACCAGCGCTCCTCGCCGACGATGTCGACCAGCAGCGGGATCGCGTCGAACCGGGCCTGGCGCGCCATCTGGAACGGCATGGTCCGCCGGCGCTCGGCATCGGCCTCCTCATTTGCGTTCTTGAACAGCGAGATCAGGTCGCGGCCGATCAGCGTGTCGCCCGTCACGCCCAGCGAGCGCGCCGCGCCTTCGCTGACATAGGTGATCCGGCCCTCGGCGTCGGTCGCCCAGAACCAGCCCAGGTCCATCGCCTCATAGTTGCGGAACAGCCGCAGATGTTCGGCAGCCAGCGGATCAGGCCCGCTCCTGCGCATGAAGGGTGCGGCGTTTCCGCCCACGCCGACCGCCTTGGCCGCCCCTCCCAATCTGCCACCCATGCACGTCGCCCGAGATATATTGTTCCTGAAATGGTTCTAACGGCCCGACCCTTTAGGCTTTGTGAAGGTCCGGCATCGGTAAACATGGCGGCAACCCGAAACCTGCCTCGTGTCCGCAACCCGCACATGATAGCAACGTGCCCGAAACGATTGCGAAAGGATCGGAATATGCGCCGCGCACTGCCCATGGCCCTGCTGGCCACCACGGTGTTTGCCGGCCCCGCTTTCGCACAATCGACGCCGTCGGATGTCGCCGATCTGGTGGGCGCACGCGGCGCGGGTGGCGAGACTCAGCTCCAGGCGCGGGGATACAGCTTCGTCACCGTCAACACGGTAGGCAGCACCAAATGGTCGCTGTGGTGGAGCGATCGGCAGCGCCAGTGCATCCAGGTCGCGACCAGCGATGGGCGCTATGCGCAGATTCAGCGCGTGCCCGAGCAGAATTGCCGTCCGGATACGTCCTCGCCCGCCGCCGATACCGGTACCGATCGCGGTGACCGCTTCGGTCCGTCGATCACCCTGGTCTGCTTCGGCGGCGGCAGCACGCCCGCCGCGCAGTACCAGTCCGGTTATGTCTACAACAGCCGCAGCCACCGCTTCGAGCCGCAATATGGCACCACGCTCGGCCGTGACGGCTTCGCCTCGGACCTGCAGATCGAGATCTGGCATGGCCGCGGCCGCATCCGGCCCGAGGGCAAGCTGGTCTCGCCGATCCATTCGGGCGGCGACAATGGCTGGTGGGACATCCAGAACCTGGTCGTCACCGCCGATCGCATCACCGGCGAGTATCGGATGAATGGGCTGAACAAGCCCCGGTTCGAGATCGATCGCCGCTCGGGCATCATCCGCATCCGCGCCGCGACCAGCTTCACCGGCCGCTGCGACGCGGGCGACTGGCGTGGCGGCGGCGGCTTCTAGGCGAGCAGGGCGGCCAGCAGCACGAAGACAAGCGTACATTCGAGCATCGTCACCGTGGCGATGCCGAAACCGCGCAATTTCGAGATGTTGAGCGCCCGGGCGAACCAGAAACTCTGCAGCGTGCCGTACCAGAGGAAGGCGACGAGCAGGATCCACAGCCCGGCGACGCGGAACAGCGGATTGCCCGGCATCTGTGTCGCCAGCGAGCCGATGCCGAGCACCAGCGCGAACACGCCGGCGGGATAGCATTGCGCGTAGAATAGCGGCTTCAGGCTGTCGCGGGTCAGCTTCTCCCGGCGCCGGCGCAGCAAGGCCACCGCCATGATCAGCGGGAAGACGGCGAAGAACAGCAGCCGCACGAGCAACAGGCTGGTATCGTCGCTGATCAGCCCGGCCAGTCCGCGCTTCTCCGCCACCAGCTCGCTCTGCCCGACCAGCGCCAGCTCGATCGTGTGGCTGAGCAGCAGGGTGAGCAGCAGGAACAGCGGCGGGCTCAGCACGTCGGGATATTGCTGCTCGGGCGCATCCTCCAGCTCGCTGTCGGCATACGCCATCATCGTGAAGGGCCGCCGGATCGTCCGCCACAGCGTCACCGGATAGAAGACCAGCCAGGTGATGATCTCGTAGAGCAGGTCGTCGAGCGACTTGAGGAACTGCATAAAGTTCATGGTGCGGTTTCAGCACAGCCGCGCTGGGCTTCCAATCGCCGTTCAGCCGCTGGCAAGCGGCGCGCGGCATGCTAGCCTGGAAACAAAGGGGAAATTCCATGATCCGCTGTCTGACGCTGCTTGCCGTTCCAGCACTTCTCTTCGCCCTGCCCGTGGCGGCGCAAGACCAGGAACCGACCGTCGAGGCGGTGCAGGCGAGCCTGGACAAGTTCGACTATGCCCAGATGCGGGTCGAGATCTTCGTATCGCGGGACGACGGCAAGAAGGCCTGGCTGCTCAACCGCCAGGCGACGGGCAGCCGGACGCTGCGGCGCTGCGTGACCGAATTCACCACGCCCAAGGTGCTTCTGATCGCCAACACCAAGCCGACAGCGACCTATGTCCTCGACTGGAGCGAAGTGACCAAAGTGTCCTCCTCCGATCTCTACGAGATGGACCTGGAGCACCGCGACACAGCGTTGCGGACGAAGTTCCGGTTCAATCTGACCGGCCTCGCGCCGGCCTTCAGCGAAGCGTTCGAATTCCTCCGGAATCAATGCGCCCGCTGAGCCCGCACATCGGGCTTCCAATGTAGGAAATCCTTTCGCATAGACTGATGGATGAAGCCGCCTTCGCCAATATGCTCGCCATCGACCATGGTCGCGGCCCGGTCTGCCGTTTCACACGCGCCAGCACACCTGCATCGACCCTCTCCCGCTTTTGCGGGAGAGGGTGGTCGAGCTTTGGCGAGACCGGGTGAGGGCATGGGTGAGAGGCAAGCGCCGCGTCCCCACATCATGCCCGCGACGGCTCTGGCTGTCGCGTTCAGCGAAGATGTTTCCCACGTCGCGCGCGTGGATGTCGTGAACTTAGTGAACTTCCGCGCGCTGGCTGGTGCGATTCACCGCACTTCATTACGGGTCCGTCGTATCGGCACCGTCCGTTCAGCCCGGCTTCACGCGCATGTCCGGAACGTTTCGATGCCCCTGGCCGTATGGGCCCTCGGGAAGGAGAATTGATCATGAAGCATCTGATAACCCTCGCCGCTGCAGCCGCGGCCAGCCTGGCGGTCGCGTCGCCGGCGATGGCCCAGCGCGCGCCCATCTATGGGCAGGACGAGGAAGCGCGTTTCGATGCCGCGCAGCAGCGGTTCGAGCGCGAGTACGACCAGTTCCAGCAGGCGCTCGACCGCTATCGCGCCTACAAGGCCCGCCCGGTCGCGCCGCCGCCCCCGCCGCGTGGCGGTTATGGCTATGATCCGCGCGACGACGAATTCTATGACGCCTCGCGCGACTATCGCGCCCCGCCGCCGGGCTATCAGGACCGCGTGCTCAGCCAGGACGACCGCATCTATCGCGGCAATGACGGCAAATATTACTGCAAGCGCTCGGACGGCACGACCGGCCTGATCGTCGGCGCGGCCGCGGGCGGCCTGTTCGGCAACGTCATCGCGGGCGGCCGTTCCAAGACCGTCGGCACGCTGCTCGGCGCCATCGCCGGCGGCGCGCTCGGCAGTTCGGTGGACCGCGACCAGGTCCGCTGCCGCTAAGCTGTTCCGAGGCCTCGCCGCCGGTCGCGGCGGGGCCTCCGTAGCTTCCCCTATTGGGGTAGCTCCGGAGCGGCTACTTCCCTCCTTTGCGGGCATAACCGCGCCATAATGGGGGTATGAGGAGTCGCGTAATGCCCGTTGAGCGCGTGCTGAGACAGCACGCCCATATTCTCGCCAATGCCGATGCGCTCGAGACCCTGGTCTCTGGTCCGCGGCCGGCGAATGTCGAGGGGCTGGGATTCCGTCGCTGGATGTTCACCCGCGATCTGCTGATGCATTTCGCCAAGATGGAGGGCCAGGTCTATGGCCCGCTGATGGACGAAGTGGGGGGCGACGTGGCCCAGGCCGCAAGCCGCGCCAGTGCCGAGACCGCCGCGCTGGTCGCCGATTTCCGCGAGCATGTCACCCGCTGGCATGGCCTTCCCAGCGAGGAGCAATGGGACACCTATGCCCGCTCGATCCGCTGGCTGATGACGCGCATCCGCGAGCGGATCGAGGGCGAGGCGGCCGAGATTCTTCCGCTGCTCCCGCAGCTACCGGTCAATGACGATGGCGACTGCCCGCGCAAGCCGGACCATCGCTACGTCGCCGATGCGTGGGAGATACGCGAACTGATCTTCGATGGGCCGAGTTTCGTGAATGCGAACCGGCCCGACCCAGGAGAGGCGGAGGCCGCCTGATCGGGCTCAATGCCAGAAGATCAGGATCAGCAGGATGATCGGGATCGGAATACCAAGCAGCCACAACAGGATGCCCTTACCCATCTTCACTCTCCAAGTTGTTGGTTTCGATAGCGAAAGAACCGTCCAGAGGCGGTGAGGGTTCCCACTGGAAAGACAGGACGGCTTCGGGCAGTGACGCAGGGATGACCGACGGCCTGCCCCAGCCCCGCCGCGCCCTTGCCATCGCCGCGCTCTCGTTCGGGTCGGCGCTGGTGGTGATCGACGGCGCGATCGCCACGGTGGCGCTGCCCACCATTGCCCGCGACCTGCACGTCGACAGTTCGGCCGCGGTCTCGGTGGTCACCGTCTACCAGCTGATGCTGGTCATGCTGCTCCTGCCGCTGGCCGGCCTGGGCGAGCGGATCGGCCTCAAGCGGATGTACCAGACCGGGCAGCTGGTCTTCACCGTGGCGACGGTGCTGTGCTTCTTCGCCAAGAGCCTGCCCTTCCTGCTGATCGTCCGGGCGGCGCAGGCGGTGGGTGCGGCGGCGGCGCTCAGCGTCTCCTCGGCGTTGATCCGCCAGGTCTATCCGGCCAAGCATCTCGGCCGCGGGCTGGGCATCAATTCGGTGGTCGTGTCGAGCTCCGCCGCGCTGGCGCCGACACTCGGCGGTCTGGTGCTGGCGATCGGCCCCTGGCCCTGGGTGTTCGCCTCGGCGGTGCCCTTCGCCATCGCCAGCCTGCTCCTCGGTCGCGCCCTGCCCGACAATGCAGCGCGGGACGAGCCGTTCGACGTGTTCGGCGCGCTGCTCTGCGCCGGCATGTTCGGGCTGGTGATCGGCGGGCTGGAGAGCAGTGTCCATGGCGACAGCCCTGTCGTATCCGGTGCGGTAGTGCTCGCCGGCGCGGTGATCGGCCTGCTGTTCGTCCGGCGCGAGCTGCGCGAGCCCAAGCCGATCCTGCCGGTCGACCTGCTCACCCGGCCAGTACTCGCCCTGTCGGTGGTCGGCGCCTATACCGCCTTCATCGCGACGATGACGCTGCTGCTCTCGCTGCCCTTCCGCCTCCAGCACGGCTATGGCTTCTCGCCGTCCGAGGTGGGCGCGGTGATCGCGCCCTGGCCACTGACCACGATGATCGTGGCGCCGCTCGCCGGTTCACTGTCCGACCGCTATCCCGCTGGCGCCCTGGGCGGGATTGGCATGGTCGTCGCAGTTACGGGGCTGCTCTTCCTCGCATTCCTTCCGGCGGATCCGAGCTGGCTCGACATTGCGTGGCGCATGTCGCTGACCGGTGCCGGCTTCGGCATGTTCCTCTCGCCCAATGCGCGGCTGATCATCGGCTCCGCGCCGATCGACCGCGCGGCGGCCGCAGGCGGGCTGACCTCAACCACCCGGATGGTCGGCCAGACTACCGGCGCCACGCTGGTGGCGGCGCTGCTGGCGCTCGGCATCGGCGGAGGGATTGTGCCACCTCTGGTCTCGGCCGGGCTCGCGACCATCGCCGGCCTGTGCAGCCTTGCCCGCCTCCGTCCCGCAATCCGAAACCCGCGTGCCGCCGAAACCGAGGACGTCCAGCCCGCCAAGCTGCGCTGATGAGATAATACCTTTGTTTGGGCACCGGAGCCGCAATCGCTCGTTGCGGTTGCGTTGCGGAAGCGACTAGAGGCAAACCATGGCCGCCGAAGCAAAGCACCCGTTCGCCGTACCCAATTTCCGCTATTATTTCCTCGCCCGGCTCTCGACGACGCTCGGGCAGATGGCGATGGTGATCGTCATCGGCTGGCAGGTGTACGACATCGCCCGCAGGACGATGACGGTGAAGGAGGCGGCGTTCCAGCTCGGCTTGATCGGCGTTGCCCAGTTCCTGCCGCTGCTGTTCCTGTCGCTCTTCGCCGGCTGGGTGGCGGACCGGCTCGACCGCCGCTGGATCGCCCGCGCCGCGGTGGCGCTCGAGGCCTTCTGCGCGATCAGCCTGGGGGTGCTCACCTACACCAACGCGATCACCCTGCCCTGGCTGTTCGGTATCGCGGCGCTGCTCGGCGTCGCCCGCGCCTTCGCCAGCCCGGCGCTGAGCGCGCTCTCGCCCAATCTGGTGCCCAAGGCGATCCTGCCCACCGCGATCGCGCTGAGCTCGCTGTCCTGGCAGATCGGCACCGTGATCGGTCCGGCGATGGGCGGTTACCTCTACGCGGCGGCGGACTGGCTCTCCTACGCAGTGGCGGGCGGCCTGTTCCTGGTCTCCTTCGTCCTGCTGATGCTGATCGGCGACGTGCCGCGGAGCGCGCGCAAGTTCAGCGGCAGCCCCTGGGCGCAAATGATCGACGGGCTCCATTATGTCCGCCGCAACCGGCTGGTACTCGGCGCGATCTCGCTCGACCTGTTCGCCGTGCTGCTCGGCGGCGCGACGGCGATGCTGCCGGTCTATGCCCGCGACATCCTGCAGGTCGGTTCGGAAGGGCTCGGCCATCTGCGCGCGGCCCCGGCGATCGGTGCGGTGGTGACCGCGGTGTTCTTCTCATGGCGGCCGCTCAAGAGCGATGTCGGCGTGAAGATGCTGCTCGCCGTTGCCCTGTTCGGCGTGGCGACGGTGATCTTCGGCCTGTCCGCGCCGTTGCTGGTGCCGGCGCTCGGGCCGAGCGCAATCGGCCATGACACCGCCCCCGCCGTGCTGGTCGCATTGTTCGCGCTGTTCGTGCTCGGCGCGGCCGACATGGTCTCGGTCTATGTCCGGCAATCGCTGATCCAGCTCTATACGCCGGACGAGATGCGCGGCCGGGTCGGCGCGGTCTCGACGCTGTTCATTTCCGGCTCGAACGAGCTGGGCGAGGCCGAGTCCGGTTTCCTCGCCGCATTGATCGGCCCGGTCGCCGCGGTGGTGGGCGGCGGCATCGGCGCCGTCCTTGTCACACTGGCATGGGCCAAGCTATTTCCAGAGCTGAGGCGGGCTCGCACGTTCGACCCTCCGGCCAATCTCGAGATTCCTCCCAAGGAGATGACGACATGAAGGCCAATACGATCCTCGAGACGATCGGCAACACGCCGCACATCCGCATCCAGAAGCTGTTCCCGGATTCGGAAGTGTGGGTGAAGTCCGAGCGCTCCAATCCCGGTGGCTCGATCAAGGACCGCATCGCGCTGGCGATGATCGAGGCGGCCGAGCGTGACGGCAGCCTGCAGCCGGGCGGCACGATCGTCGAGCCGACCAGCGGCAACACCGGCGTCGGCCTGGCGATGGTCGCGGCGGTGAAGGGCTACAAGCTGATCCTGGTGATGCCCGAGAGCATGAGCCTCGAGCGCCGCCGTCTGATGCTCGCCTATGGCGCGGCCTTCGACCTCACCCCGCGCGAGAAGGGCATGAAGGGTGCGATCGAGCGGGCGATGGAGATCGTCGAGACCACGCCCGGCGCCTGGATGCCGCAGCAGTTCGAGAACCCGGCGAACATCGACGTGCACGTGAAGACCACGGCACAGGAAATCCTCAACGACTTCGCCGATGCGCCGATCGACGTGGTGATCACCGGCGTCGGCACCGGCGGCCACATCACCGGCGTCGCCGAGACGCTGAAGAAGACCTGGCCGAACCTCAAGGTCTATGCGGTAGAGCCCGAGCTCTCGCCCGTGATCTCGGGCGGCCAGCCCGGCCCGCACCCGATCCAGGGCATCGGCGCCGGCTTCGTGCCGCGCAACCTCCACACCGACGCGATCGACGGCGTGATCAAGGTCGATGCCGGCGTTGCTAAGGACATGGCCCGCCGCGCGGCGCGCGAGGAAGGCATGCTCGTCGGCATCTCGTCGGGCGCGACTCTGGCGGCGATCCTGCAGAAGCTTCCCGACCTGCCCCAGGGCAGCCGGGTGCTCGGGTTCAATTATGATACAGGTGAGCGCTATCTGAGCGTTCCGGACTTCCTTCCGGAGAGCTGAGGCCACTGGAATTACCCCCGGATTGACGGTAGCTTCCCCGAGTCGGGGAAACGTGTTTCCGGGGGGGAATTCGTGCGCAATGCGATGATTCTGGTGAGCGTGATGCTCGCCATCTATCTGGGGTGGCCGCTCGCCTTCGGAGGCAAGCAGCGTGGGCTGGAAACGCCGGCGGAAGCGCGCGGCGTGGTGGCAGCGCCGGTTTCGGTCGCGAAGCATGCCAGGCCAGTGGCCATGGCCAAGCTCGCGGCGCCTGCGCGTCCCGAGAGCTGCTACAAGCGCTATCAGCGCGAAGTGAAGCTCTGCACGGGCGCCACCGCTGCCGCCTGCAAGCTCGGCGCGGCCGATCATTGGGACATGTGCGAAGCCACGGGCTTCTGGCCGAACTGAGCCCTTCGCGGGCAGGCTGACCGGGCATTGCGGCGTTTCGGCGCCGCAATGGTTCCAACCTTGTGACTTCTGCGTTATGGGCGGCGACCCCATGCCGACCCTCCCTTCCCTTCGCACCATCGGAGCGCCCTCGCTCCGCGTCTCGCCCCTGCTGGCGGCGCTGCTCGGCCTCGTCACGATCGTGGCGATCGCGCTGCCGCTCTGGCTGGTGGCGCACACCCCGCGCACGGTGGTGCACAAGCGCGGGCCGGTGAAGGTGTCGCACCGGGTGGTGCCCAAGTCAGAATTGCCGCCGGTCGAGCCGGTCGAGCTCCAGGTCGTCACCCCGGACGACGCGCGGACCTTCAACGCCTCCATCCCCTTCTCCACCCTGCCCAACCCGGCGGCGCGGCCGTTCAATATCTTCGGCGCCGAGGACAGTCGGGCGCGGGCGGTCGATTGCCTTGCCGCCGCGGTCTATTACGAGGCGGGCGACGATGCCGAGGGGCAGCGCGCCGTGGCACAGGTGATCATCAACCGCGCGCGCCACCCGGCCTTCCCCAAGTCGATCTGCGGCGTGGTGTTCCAGGGCTCGGAACGCTCGACGGGCTGCCAGTTCACCTTCACCTGCGACGGCGCGATGCTGCGCTACTTGCCGACCGCCGCGGCCTGGGAGCGTGCGCGCTACGTCGCCCGGATCGCGCTGAACGGCTCGGTCTACAAGCCGGTCGGCCACGCCACCCATTATCACACCGACTGGGTGGTGCCGTACTGGAGCGCCAGCCTCGAGAAGATCACCGCGGTCCATACCCATCTCTTCTTCCGCTGGGCGGGCTGGTGGGGCACGCCGCCGGCGTTCAACCGCGCCTATACCGGCGTCGAGCCCAACATCGCGCTGATGGCGCGGCTCGCCCCCGACAACTTCCAGCCCGACCCGACGATCGAGGGGCTGGTGCCTGGGACGGTCGGCAGCGACGGCGCGTTCATCGACCCCGCCTCGATCCCGCAAAGCGCCGTCCCCGCGCCGATGGCGGTCGAGGGCGGCGGCGAATCGAACAACTTCATGCTTACCCTTCCCCAGGGCATCGGCCCCGATGCCTTTGCCGCCCTCGCCATCCGCACCTGCGGCGAGCGGCCCTATTGCAAGTTCATGGCCTGGGCGGATTCGAAGCAGACCCCGGCCAAGCTGCCGCTCTCCACCGCCCAGGTCTCGACCATGTCGTTCAGCTATCTGCGCGACGAGACGCAGGGCTTCGCCAAGGCGCTGTGGAACTGCGCCCAGTTCCGCCGCCCCAGCCCGGTCCAGTGCATGCGCGCCCAGATCCCGACCGAGATGGCCGCGCCCGCTCCCGCCGCGACGCCGATCCCCGGCGCCACCCCGCTCGCTGCGCCCGCGCCGCTGACCGGAATCCGGCGCAAGGTCGAGGCGGTGACGCCGGCCAGTGCGCCAGCGACAGTGCCGGCCCAGGGCAAGGGCGCGGTGAGCTTCACCCTGCCCGTGCCGCGCCCCTCGCCGACCCCGCGCCCCACGCCCGAGGCGCGCTAGTCGACCCGGGCCGCCAGTGCCTGGGTCAGCGCCAGCGCGGCATCGAGCGGGGCATCGGTCACATTGGGGCGATGCAGGCCATTTGCACCCGCCGTGTCCACCACCACCGTCGCCACGCCGAGCCAGCGCTGCAGCCAGCTCTGCTGCACGGTGAGCGTCTGGATCGACTCGAAGGGCACGATCCAGTCGCGCTGCGAGAGCACCCCGCGCATCACCTGCAGGCTGGTGTCGCGCAGGGCATAGCGATGGAAACTGCGCTGGAAGAGCGCGACGACCACCGGCACGGGAACCAGCAGCAGCCCCCACCAGAGCGGCGGCAGGAACCAGCCGGCGATCCCGAAGACCAGCGCCACCGGCACGCCATGGCGGATCGCCGAGCGCAAGATGTGCGCCGAGGCCACCGGACGCAAGCCGATCCGCTCGAACGGCGGCAAGGGCGTGGCGGCGACGACCTCGGCCGCTTCCGCCGCAGTGGCGAAGGGGGCCAGCTCCTGCCGGCCCGAAGGATCGTCGCTGCCGCCCAGCGTCTGCACCGCGACGGTGTTCCAGCCCAGCCGCCCGCTGATCGCCCCGCGATGGACGAGGCCGAGCTGGATGCGTCGGTCGGCGATCACCACTTCTGATCGGGTCAGCAGCCCACGCACGCGGCGGAAGCGGCCCGGCTCATGGCTGAGCGTGAAGCCATAGTCGCGCAGCAGCGTGCGGACGATGCCCGCAACCACCCCGAGCAACAGTGCCACCGCCAGCACCAGGGCCAGCGCCAGGAGGCTGAACTGGGCGAGAGCGACCCGCTCGGCCTCGCCGAACCATTTCTCCCAATCGAACTCCACCACCCGGTCGATCGAGTGGATCGCGCCATAGATCGCGGCGAGCCAGAGCATCGAGAAGCCGAACACCCCGCGTAGCAGGACGCGGCCGAGCGACATGGCGTAGACGGTGCGACGCTCGGGCTCGGCGGGGGTTGGTTCGTCTGCACCTGCCGGAGCGGTGGGACGATAGGCGCGCAGCAGGGCACGCAGCCGCTCGGCTTCGGCGAGCGAGACGCTGTCGAGCTCGGCCTCCTCGGCCTTGCCGCCGCCGGTCTCGATCCGGACCAGCGCCAGGCCGAAGATGCGGGCGAAGGGACTGCGCTCGATCGACACGTCCTGGATGCGGCCGCGCGGGATCGAACGGCGGCTGCGCTGCACCAGGCCATGCTGGATCAGCACCTCCTCTTCGCCGATCGTGTAGGTGAAGGTCCACCAGCCGAGCCAGGTCGTGACGATCACCGCCGCGGCAATGACGGCAAAGGTGGCGAACGCCATCACCGGATGGAACTCCCGCCCGGCGAAGCCCAGCACCAGCGGCGGGACGACGAGTGTGGACGGCGCGCGCTTCACGAAGCGCATGATCACGGTGAGGACGTGGAGCCGCTGTGGCGCCGAGCCGGCGTCAGTCATGCCCGGCGCTGCCGATCCGCTCGCGGATCGCGTCGCGGATATCCTCGGCGGTGTCACGGGAAACGCCCGGAAGCACCACGAAGTTGTTCTCGCTGCCCGCCGTGTGGACGATCAGCCGCGCGACCCCGAACAGCCGCTCGAGCACGTCCTGGGCCACGTCGATATGCTGGACGCGGAGGACCGGGACGATGGTGTGCACGCGGGTGAACAGCCCATATTCGACATGGAGCTCGCTGCCGGTGAAAGCATAGCCCCAGCGGCGCCAGCTGCGCCCCGGCGCGAAGACGGCGATCCACAAGGCGAGCAGCAGCACCGGCGCCAGGATCAGCCCCGGTATCGGCAGGCCGGGCACGAAGATCTCCGCGGCGACGGCGGCAGCGAGCAGGACGAGCGCATTGCGGATCGCCCGCAGGCGGATGACGTGAAGCTGCCCACGCTCGAGTGGCGTGAGCGGTACGATGGCCAAGGTCATGAAAAGACTATCGACACCCCCGGTTCGCGGCTCAAGTGCCTTACTGCACCATTACGGCGTCGGCATGACATATCGCGCCAAAGTTCATGAAGTTCACGCCAAAGCCCCCTATTCCTCCCTGCCGATCTGCTTCCAATGTCCGCCCAGACCCTCGCGGACGAGTTTGTAGACTTGATTGTTCGGGTGCTTCGGCGCGCAGAAGCCCGACAGATTATAGGTCCTGCCCGCCTCGCGCAGCTCGGTGAGATAGCCGGGACCATCCGTACAGATCACCAGCTCCGACGGATCCTTATTGGGCATGCGCTCGGGATCGAACAACAGGGCGTGAACGCGTCGGGCGATGCCGGCGTAGCTGCAATCGCCCTGCACGCAGAAGGCGAGGTTGAGCGAGCGCTCGGCGGCCAGGCGGCAGCGGGTTTGCGACAGATTGCACTGGTGGCGGACGGTATCGAGCGATGCGACCGCCTCTCCCTTCTCGCCGGGCGTGATGGTGACGATGTTGCGCTCGCCACCGCGCAGCGCGGGCGTGGTGCTGAACCGGATAGCGGCGTCGCCGATCTCGCCGAGCCTGGGGCTGGCGAAGGGGTTGCGATCGGCCTGCTTCGTTAGCCACGAATCCCCGGTGGTGCGATCGGGGTCGTTCCCGGGATTGAAGTCGTTCGGGCCCAGCAGCAACAGCAATGCGAATGTCAGCATCCGGCACCTCCCCTTGGGGGCCGGATGCAAACATTTGAAATCCTACATTGCAAGCGGGATCGGATCTCCAGCCCATTCCTCCGTCACCCTGAACTTGTTTGGCATCTATCCCGCTGGAACAGGGCTTCTGTCCGTCATCCCGGCGAAAGCCGGGATCTCAGGCAGCAGCGCGGGACAAGAGCCGCACAAGATCCCGGCTTTCGCCGGGATGACGGTTATGGTGCCGGGGGTAGGCCTATTTACGCCGCCCGGAACAGATCCGGGTCGAGCGCCATCACCGTTTCGCTGCCGGCCTCGATCTTGCGGCGCAGGCCGCTCGCGTCCGGGAAGAAGCGCTCGGCGTAGAAGCGGGCGGTGACCAGCTTGGCTTCGTAGAACTTCGCGTCGCCCTCGCCCGTGGCCAGTGCTGCGGCGGCTGCCTTGGCCATGCGGAGCCACATCAGGCCGAGCGCCACCGTGCCGGTGAGCTGCATATAGGGATAGGCGCCGGCACCGACGTCGTTCGGGTTCTTGAAGCCGTTCTGGGCGAGCCACATTGTCGCGCCCTGGAGATGGCCAAGCGTCTTCTCCAGCCCTTCGGCGAGGACAGCGAGCTTCTCGTCCGACTTCGCAGCGGCGGCTTCCTCGGCGACCAGCTTGAAGAAGGCCTGGACCGCGCGGCCGCCGTTCATGGCGAGCTTGCGGCCGACCAGGTCCATCGCCTGGACGCCGTTGGTGCCCTCATAGATCATCGAGATGCGGGCATCGCGGACATATTGCTCCATGCCCCATTCGGCGATGTAGCCATGCCCGCCATAGACCTGCTGGCTGTCGGTCGCGACCTTGTAGCCGATGTCGGTGCCGACGCCCTTGATCACCGGGGTGAGCAGGCCGACCAGGTCCGCGGCGAGCTGGCGCTCCTCCTCGGTCGGGGCGGCGTGCTCGAGATCGACCTGGAGCGCCCCCCACAGGCACAGCGCGCGCATGCCCTCGGTCTGCGCCTTTGCTTCCATCAGCATGCGGCGGACGTCCGGGTGGACGAACAGCGTGTCGGCCTTTTCGTTCGGCTCCTGCGGGCCGGTGAGCGCGCGGCCCTGGCGACGGTCATGCGCATACTGGACGGCGTTCTGCAGCGCGACTTCGCCGACACCGAGGCCCTGGAGGCCCACACCCAGACGAGCAGCGTTCATCATGATGAACATCGCGGCAAGGCCCTTCATCTCCTCGCCGACGAGCCAGCCGGTGGCGCCGTCATAGTTCATCACGCAGGTCGAGTTGGCGTGGATGCCCATCTTGTGCTCGATCGAGCCGCAGGTGACGGCGTTGCGCGCGCCCAGCGTGTCATCGTCGTTGACCAGGAACTTGGGCACCACGAACAGCGAGATGCCCTTGCTGCTCTCCGGCGCGCCGGGCGTCTTGGCGAGGACGAGGTGGATGATGTTCTCGGTCAGGTCATGCTCGCCCGACGAGATGAAGATCTTGGTGCCGGTGATCGAGTAGCTGCCATCGGCGTTCGGCTCGGCGCGGGTGCGGATCAGGCCGAGATCGGTGCCGCACTGCGGCTCGGTGAGGTTCATCGTGCCGCCCCAGGTGCCGGCGACCATCTTGGGGACATACTTCGCCTGCTGCTCGGGCGAGCCCTTGACCAGCAGCGACGCGATCGCGCCGTGGGTGAGGCCGGGATACATGGCGAAGGCCATGTTGGCGGAGATCATATACTCCTGGAACGCGGTGGAGATGACGTGCGGCATCCCCTGGCCGCCGAACTCGACGGGCGCGCTCAGCGTGCCCCAGCCGCTCTCGACGAACTGGTTGTACGCTTCCTTGTAGCCGGCGGGGGTGGTGACGCTGCCGTCGTCATGGCGCTTGCAGCCCTCCTGGTCGCCCGAATGGTTGAGCGGGAACAGGACTTCCGCGACGAACTGGCCGCCCTGCTCGAGCACGGCGTCGACCGTGTCGGGGGTGGCGTTCTCGAAGCCGGGCAGGTTGGCGTAGCGATCGAGGCCGATCACCTGCTCGAGGATGAAGCGCGTGTCGCGCACCGGCGGGGTGTACTGGGGCATTTCAGGGTTCCTCGGGGGTTAGTCGCTGCTCTTGAGCAGTTCGACGAATTGCTGGAGCTCGGTGATGTGCGCGTCGATGTCGCGCTTCTGGTTCTCGAGCAGCTCGATGCGTTCGAGGCAGCGCTCGAGCGTGAACTGCTTCTGGGTGCTGCGGCCGTCGCCGACATCGTAGAGGTCGATCATCTCGCGGATCTCGGCCAGGCTGAAGCCGACGCGCTTGCCGCGCAGGATCCAGGCGAGCCGGGCACGGTCGCGGTGTGAATAGATGCGGGTGGTGCCGCGGCGCTCGGGGCCGATCAGCCCCTCGTCCTCATAGAAGCGCAAGGCGCGCGGCGTGACCGAGAACTCGGCGCACAGGTCCGAGATGGTGAAGGAGTCGCGGTCCGGGCGCTGATCGATCGGCGCCAGGGCCTCGAGCGGAAAGGCTGGTGCGTTCATGGGCATGGAAAATACCTTCCCCTTACGTGAACGTCAACTCACTACATCCGTCATCCCGGCGAAAGCTGGGATCTCGTGCGGCTCCTTCCCCGCGCCTTCGCCTGAGATCCCGGCTTTTGCCGGGATGACGGACTGGTGGGCGACGGTTACTGCGCGCCGCAGAGCCTCTTGCCGCTGGCATCGCGCATCGCCGCGGCCTCGGCCGCCGACTCGCTGAGCCGCGCAACCTCCAGCCCCGCATAGGAGGCGCGTTTTGCGCAGAATTTGTTGCAGCCATCGGGCAGCGCGCCCGGGAAGGCGATCTTGTCGCCGTCGTACTTGGCGTCGAACGAGCAGCTGCCGTCCTCGCCGAACTCGATATGGAGCGCCTCCCCTACCCGGCTCGCCCTGCCCGAGCCGCTGCAGGTGATGCGGTCGCCATAGTCGACGAACGCTCCGATCCGGTAGCCGAGCTCCTCGTCGGGGACGATGCAGATGCGGTCGGTGTCGCGGGCGTAGAGGCCGGCGACGTCGGTATCCGCCGGATTGCGGACCAGGCCGCGCTCGATCGCGGCCTTTTCGAGGTCCTGGGGCTTCTCGGCCTTTTGCGCGGGAGTACCGCCGCCCGAGCAGGCGGCGAGGAGCAAGGCGAGGGGCAGTCCGGCGCGCTTCATCCGCGGAGGAGCTTTCCGCCCTCGACGATCCGGTAGAAGCAGCTCGGCGCGCCGGTGTGGCAGGCCGGGCCGTGCGGCTCGACCTTGAGCCAGACGGCGTCCTGGTCGCAGTCGATCCGGGCTTCGAGCACCTTGAGGACATGGCCCGAGGTCTCGCCCTTCTTCCAGAGCCTGCCGCGGCTGCGCGACCAGAAGGTGGCCTCACCGGTATCGAGCGTCGCCTGGAGCGCCTCGGCATTCATGTGCGCGAGCATCAGCACCGTGCCGTCGGGTGCGGTGCAGACCGCGGTGATCAAGCCGGCGGCGTCGTATTTCGGGTCGAGCACGAGGCCCGTTTCGCGTTCATTGTCCACGGAGGTTGCTCTAGCCAACCCCGTGTTCCTGCGAAAGCAGGAACCCAGAGCCAAAAGCGGTGCCGCTTGTAACCCTGGGCTCCTGCTTTCGCAGGAGCGCGAGCTCAGCGATCCCGAATCGCGTCGATCAGCTCGTCCTTGTCCATCTTCGAGCGGCCTTCGATGCCGATCTCCTTCGCCTCGTCGTAGAGTTCGTCCTTCGAGCGGTCCTCCAGCTTGCCGCCGCGATGGTCGATCGAGCCATTCGCCTGCGCATTGGCGATTCGCGCCGACTTCTCCTTCGAGTTCCCTTCGTCGCGCAGCTTCTCGTAGAGCGCCTCGTTCTTGATCTGCCCGGGCATGGAAACGTCTCCTTCTGCCCTGAAAAACAACCGGAAAACCCTGCAAGTTCATTTCTTTGTGACAGACCGGCGACAAATCGCGCCGAAGCGCCTATATGCCCGCCCGACAGTTCCAAACCCCTTGAGGGCCGATGCTTACCACGAACCCGTTCGATGACGACAAGCTGCGCGAAGAGTGCGGCATTTTCGGCGTTTCCGGCATGGACGGCGCTGCCGCCGCGGTCGCGCTCGGCCTGCATGCGCTGCAGCACCGTGGCCAGGAGGCGGCGGGCATCACCAGCTTCGACGGCCGCCAGTTCCACATCCACCGCGCAATGGGCCATGTCGCCGGCAATTTCGACCGCGACGACGTGATCCGCGGGCTGCACGGCGACACCGCCTGCGGCCATGTCCGCTACTCGACGACCGGCGAGACCTCGCTGCGCAACGTGCAGCCGCTCTACGCCGAGCTGGCGAGCGGCGGCTTCGCGATCGCGCATAACGGCAACATCTCGAACGCGATGCGCCTGCGCCGCGACCTGATCCGCCGCGGCGCGATCTTCCAGTCGACCAGCGACACCGAGGTGATCATCCACCTCGTCGCGACCTCGCAGTTCCGCACGCTGATCGACCGCTTCATCGACGCGCTGAAGCAGGTCGAGGGCGCCTATTCGCTGATCGTCATGACCCCCGAGGGCATGATCGCCTGCCGCGATCCGCTGGGCATCCGCCCGCTGGTGATGGGCAAGCTCGACGACACGATCGTCTTCGCCTCGGAGACGGTGGCGCTCGACGTGGTCGGCGCCGACTATGTCCGCGACGTCGAGCCGGGCGAACTGGTGATCGTCAAGGGCGGCGAGATCAGCTCGCACAAGCCCTTCGCCCCGGTCTCCGCGCGGCCGTGCATCTTCGAATATGTCTATTTCTCCCGCCCCGATTCGATCAGCGACAACCGCTCGGTCTATTCGGTGCGCAAGGCGATCGGCGCCCAGCTGGCGATCGAAGGGCCGGTGGATGCCGATCTGGTCGTCCCCGTCCCCGATTCGGGCGTGCCGGCGGCGATCGGCTATGCCCAGCAGAGCGGGATCCCGTTCGAGCTCGGCATCATCCGCTCGCACTATGTCGGCCGCACCTTCATCCAGCCGGGCGACCAGATCCGCCACCTGGGCGTGAAGCTGAAGCACAACGCCAATCGCGAGCTGATCAAGGGCAAGCGCGTGGTGCTGATCGACGATTCGATCGTGCGCGGCACGACCAGCCTCAAGATCGTGCAGATGATGCGCGAAGCCGGCGCGGCGGAAGTGCATATGCGCATCGCCTCGCCGCCGACCCGGCACAGCTGCTTCTACGGCGTCGATACGCCGGAGCGCGCCAAGCTGCTCGCCGCCAAGCTCGATGTGGGCGGGATGACCGACTTCATCCATGCCGACAGCCTGTCGTTCATCAGCATCGACGGCCTCTACAAGGCACTGGGCGAGGCGCACCGCGCGGACATCCACCCGAAATATTGCGACGCCTGCTTCACCGGCGAATATCCGACGACGCTGACCGACCAGGACGAGAACGGCCCGCCGACCGACCAGTTCGCGCTGCTCCACGAGCGCGTGGGCTAAGACCGGGATGAGCGAGGGGGCACTTTCGGGGCGCACGGCGCTCGTCACCGGCGCGAGCCGGGGCATCGGTGCGGCGACTGCGCTGGCACTGGCCGGCCACGGTGCGCATGTGATCCTGACCGCGCGCACCGCGGGCGGGCTCGAGGAAGTCGAGGAGGCGATCTTCGCCGCTGGCGGCTCCGCGACGATCGCGCCGATGGACCTGACCGAGAATGACAGCATCGCCCGCCTTGCCGAGGCGATCTCCGGGCGCTGGACGGCGCTCGACATACTGGTGCTCAACGCCGCGCAACTCGGCACGCTTAGTGCGGTGCCGGCGATCGACTTCAAGGAATTCGCCAAGGTGCTGACGCTCAACGTCACCGCCCAGGCGGCGATGCTGGCGGCGTTCGACCCGATGCTCAAGGCATCGAGCGGGGCGCGGGTGATCGGGGTTACGTCCAGTGTCGGCCGCACCGCGCGCGCCTATTGGGGCGTGTACGGTTCGTCCAAGGCAGCCTTCGAGAACCTGCTGCTCACCTATGGCGAGGAAGTCGCGCAGATCAGCAAGGTCCGCGTGGGCATCGTCGATCCGGGCGCGACCCGGACGAAGATGCGCGAGCGCGCCTTCCCGGGCGAGGATCCCGCGACGGTGAAGGCGCCGGAAGTGGTGGCCGAGGCGATCGCGAAGCTGGCGGTTTCGGGGTTCGAGAGCGGGCATTTCGAGCGAGTCGAGGGCTGAGCTCAAGCTCCCTCGCCCACGTCGTTCCCTCCCCTAGCCCCTCCCGCAAGCGGGAGGGGAATTTAGCGCCTACTTCGCCGCAGCCTCGAACAGCCGGTTGAGGAACGCCGTGCGCGCCTGGCCATAAGCGTCGTCGCTGGCCTTGGGCGCCGCGGCTGATACCGCGATCACCACCTTCGACTTCGGGTCCACCCGGATCGTCTGGCCAAAGATGCCCTGGGCGCCGAAGCGGCCCTCGGGATAGGTCCACCATTGATAGCCATAGCCGCGGCCCGGCACGCCGATATCGGCATGGGCGCTGGTCGACTCGCGGAACCAGCCCGGGGAGACGACGCCCTTGCCGCCCTCCAGCGCGAACTGGCCCATCCGGGCATAATCCCGCAGCGACACGGAGAGGCAGCAGCCGCTGACCTCGTGGCCGGACGGATCGACCATCCAGAAGGCATCCTGCTCCATGCCGTACGGCATCCAGATCTTGGCGCTGAGATAGGAGGCGAGCGGCTGCTTCGTCGCGCGCATCACCAGCACGCCGATCAGGTTGGTCTCGCCAGTCTTGTAGACCCATTTGGACCCCGGCGCGGACTCGCGGGGCAGCTTCTTCATGTAGAAGACGGTGGGGTCCTCACCCGCCGGCACCGGCTCTAGGAACATGCGGGCGACGTCCGACTTGGCGTTGGTATAGTCCTCGTTCCACTTCACGCCCGAGGTCATGGTGAGCAGCTGGGCGATGGTCACCCCGTCATAGCCACTGCCGGCGAGCTCGGGGATGTACTTGGTCACAGGCTCGTCGACCGACTTGATATAGCCGTCCTTGATCGCGGCACCGACCAGCGACGAGGTGAACGACTTGGCGACCGAGAAGCTGGTCCACCGCCCCTGCTGCGAATAGCCGCGGGCATAGCGTTCCAGCACGATCTTGCCGTCCTTGAGCACGATCAGCCCGGCGATGTTCTGCTGCGCGATGAAGGTGTCGAGATCGGCCTCGGGAAAGGCGAGCGGCTTGCCGGCGGGCAGCGCGCGGACCTTGCCGCCGGCCCGGACGATATGGCCGGGGAAGAGCTTTTCCATATGGGGGAAATTCTGGTCGCGCTGCGCCTGGCTCCAGAACAGCACCTCGGCACCGACCTTGCGCAGCCCGCTACTGTCACCGGACTGGATCTTCACCTCGGGCGAGACCACCGCCTGGGCCAATGCCCCCTGCCCCGCGAACGTCCCGAACGCGAGCGCACCCGCCAACAGCCAGTTCTTCATCACCCCTCCTCCTTGACCAAGGTGAGCTGGATGACGTCGATACCGCCACCTCTGAACCCACCTTCGCAATACATCAGATAATAGCGCCACAAGTCGATGAATTTGCGGTCGAATTGCTCAGGCAATGCACCCGCCGCCACGGCCGCGTCGAAGCGCTCGCGCCACAGGCGGAGCGTCTCGGCATAATCGAGGCCGAAGCCGGTGCGGTCCTGCGCCTTGAGCCCGCGCGCCGCGGCCAGTGCGCCGAACCGCTCCTCCGACAGCAACAGCCCGCCCGGAAAGACATAGGCCTGGATGAAGTCGACGTTCGAGGCATAGTCCTCGAAAAAGGCGTCGTCGAAGGTGATGACTTGCAGCGCGGCACGGCCGCCCGGCTTGAGCGCGCCGGCGATCGCATCGAGATAGGCGGGCCAATAGGCCTGTCCCACCGCCTCGGCCATCTCGATGCTCGCGACCGCGTCATAGCTGCCGGTGACGTCGCGATAGTCGGTAAGGGTGAAGCGGGCGTTCTGCGGCACGCGCGCCTCTGCCCAGGCCTTTTGCTCGGTCGAGAGCGTGATGCCATGGACCTTGCGGCCCTCGGCCACCGCCAGTTCGGCGAAGCTGCCCCAGCCACAGCCGATCTCGAGAATCTCGTCGCCGGCCCTGGTGTCGGTGCGCGCGAGGATCGCGGCGAGCTTCTCGTGCTGGGCCGCTTCCAGCGACTGGCCGGGCGCGGTGAACAGCGCGCTCGAATAGGTCATGCCGGGATCGAGCCAGAGCCGGTAGAAATCATTGCCCAGATCGTAATGGAAATGGATGTTCCGTCGCGATCCGCCACGATGGTTGCGATTGCGCCAGTGGAGCAGGCGCTTGATGCGCTTCGAGAAGCCGGTCGCGCGGGCCTGGCGGGCGAGCGCGGCGCGGTTGAGTCCGAACAGCGCGAAGAGCTGGACCGGATCGGGGCTCGCCCATTCGCCAAGCGCCCAGGCCTGGTACCAGCCAATCGAGCCGCCGATCGCGAGCCGGAGTAGCGCCCGCCAGCTGCGCAGGTCGACCACTGCCGCCGGCCCATCGGCGCGACCGCCGAGCAGGCGGGCCGTGCCATCGGGCAGGCCGAGCGACAGGCTTCCCTGGGCAATGCCCGCATCGATCCTGTCGAGCTGGCGGCGGAACACCGGGGCCAGGGTGCGCGAGAACCAGCCGGGTTTCCGCGGAGAATGGTCAGGGGCGGAAGGACTTAGCGGCGCATGCATTTCGAGGCGCACAATGCACGCGCCGGTGAGTCGGGCAAGCCTAGTGTGCGGGACGCTTCTTCACGCGCTCGCCATTGAAGAGATAGCGCAGCGCCGGGCTCAGCCTGATCAGCTTCCAGATGGCGTAGGAGCCGAAAAAGGCGGTGAGGCAGAGCAGGATGAACTTGGGCCAGACCGGGATCGGTAGCAAGTCGAGCCAGGGCGTGAACAGCACGATCAGCGGCTCGTGGAACAGGTAGATCACGAAGGAGGCGGAGACGAGCGCCTTCACCCAGCGGCGCTCGCCATGGATGAAATGGGCGAGCGCGCCGAGCGCCGCCTGGGTGAGGCAGATCGCGGCCACGCCGGTCAGCACCGGGCGCCAGAGGAACGGCACCATACGTGGGTAGAAGACCACCATGATGCTGGCGGCTAGCCCGGTGAGGAACAGGATCCAGGAGAAGCGGGCAAAGCGCCGGTCGAGCGCCGGGATGCGCTGGAGGACCGCGCCGAGCAGGAACCAGGGCAGATAGTCGAGCGCGTAGCGGGCCGAGAGGAAGTTGACAGAGAAGTTGCTCAGGTAGCGATAGCGCTCGAGCTGGAGCGCGCCGAGACCGCACAGGCCGAGGAGCAGGCCGGTGGCGAGGGTGATGGGAATGAACCATTGCACCAGCGCGCGCCGCTCCCCCTTGAGCTCGGCATGGGCGAGCGCTGGGAACAGCCAGACCAGGGCGGCCAGTCCGGCGGTGTAGTAGAGCAGCACCTGCACGAACCAGAGATGCTCGAACGGATTCCGCTCGGTCATCGTCATGATCTCCCACCACCGCCCGATCGGATCCGGATGGCCGGTCTCGAGCAGCAGCAGGAAGTGCATCGCCGGCACGAGCAGGAAGGTGCCGGCGAGGAAGGGCGGGACGAGCCGGTGGAGGCGCGACGGCAGATAGCTCGCCACCGGGCGGCGATGGAGCAGCATCGCGGCGAAATAGCCGGCGATCATGTAGAAGCCCGGCATGCGGAACAGATGGAGATAGTCGGCGATCTCGATGAAATCGCGCGACCGGTCATGGAAGTTCGCGATCCACGGCCCCGGGCGGACGGTCAGCGAGGCGTGGTAGGGAATGCCGAACAGCAGGAACACCGCCCGCAGCGCATCGAGATCATGCCGGCGCGCGCGCTCCTGGGGCGCGCGGAAGCTGTTGGGAGTGGCTTCGCCGGGGGTCATTGCGGATAGACGTTCGGCACCGGCGCAAGTTCATGCGCTTCGAAATCGGTTGTGGCGCCGATCAGCATGAACGGCGCGATAGGCCAGTCCGCCCGCAATGCAAGCCGATAGCGACGGGCGTCAGAGCTTGTGCGGTTCCTTGTCGACCATCCAGGTCTGGCCCTTCGACACCAGCTTCTGGAGGTCGGCCGTCTTGCCTTCGCTCGCCGCCCTGTTCTGCGCGACCACCGCGCTCTCGAAGGTGGGCGCGGGATCGTCATAGAGCACGCCCAGCGCCATCGGGAACGGGCCGAAGGGCATCTCGACGAGCATATGGGCGATGGCGCGGTTGGTGACGTTGTGGACGATCACCCCTGCCCCTTCCCAATCCCCGTCGGTCACCTCGACGACCTTGAGGGTGAGGCTGTGCAT
Organism: Sphingomonas sp. Sphisp66; assembly: GCF_047324325.1. Lineage (NCBI taxonomy): Bacteria > Pseudomonadati > Pseudomonadota > Alphaproteobacteria > Sphingomonadales > Sphingomonadaceae > Sphingomonas > Sphingomonas sp. Sphisp66. The sequence goes on along the minus strand of NZ_CP168508.1, from coordinate 1,936,879 downwards.
GTCGAGCGTCAGGCCCCTGGTGCCGCCGGCGAAGAGCAGCGGCTTGCCGTGCTCGGCCCAGAGCTGGTTGGCCGCGGCGTTGGGCTTGGCGGTGAAGGGCTCGAAGACCTCGTCGTTATAGACGATGCAGTTCTGGAAGATCTCGACGAACGCCGCGCCCTGGTGCGCATGCGCGGCCTTGAGCACGCTCGGCAGGTTCTTGTGCACGTCGATCCCGCGGGCGACGAAACGCGCGCCTGCCCCCAGCGCGAAGGCGCAGGGCTTGGCGGGATGGTCGACCGAGCCGAACGGGGTGGAGGGCGAGCGCGTGCCTTCGCGGCTCGTTGGCGAATATTGCCCCTTGGTGAGGCCGTAGATCTCATTGTTGAACAGCAGGAACTGGCAGTTCAGGTTGCGCCGCAGCAGGTGCATCGTGTGGTTGCCGCCGATCGACAGCGCGTCGCCGTCGCCGGTGATGATCCACACGTCGAGATCGGGATTGGCGAGCTTGACCCCCGTCGCCACCGCCGGCGCGCGGCCATGGATGGTGTGGAAGCCATAGGTCTCCATGTAATAGGGAAAGCGCGACGAGCAGCCGATGCCGCTGACGAACACCGTGTTCTCGGGCGCGACGCCCAGCTCGGGCATGGTCCGCTGCACGGCTTTCAGGATCGCATAGTCGCCGCAGCCGGGGCACCAGCGGACCTCCTGGTCGGTCTCCCAGTCCTTGGGGGTGCTCGGGCGGATGGTGGTGATCTCGTTCATTGCACTCGCTTCCCCGTCGCGTGCCATTGCCGGCGCGCCTCGTTCAACGACATATGGTTGGCCCCGCCGGCATAATCGCCGTCTGCAAGCTGGACCGGGTCATTCTCCCATCCGCAGACCGGGCAGACGACATAGTCGCCGTCCTCCATCTCAGTCCTTTCGCACACGGGACAGAGGAAGACGGTCTCCATCTCAATTCGCTTCCGCGATGGAGAGTTTCTCCATCGTGATGCCCCCGAGCAGGTCTCGGCGGATGGCGTCGAAGACGCCGCGGCGGTCCTCGGTGCGGTAGATGGTGGCCAATATGGTGACGCGGACGCCGTCGATATCGGCGATCCAGCTCTGCTTGATGCCCTGCTTCGTCAGATAGTCGCCGAAGAAGTTGCGTGAAGGCGAATGGCCGTCGAGGCTGAACTTTCCTTCGAACAGCGTTTCGACCAGCCCGGCCTGGCGCGGGCCGGCGCGGCCATTCTCGGCCATGTCGGGCCAGGTCATGCTGCGCGGCGCGTCGGCAAGGACGACCGCGATTACCGGCCCCCGCGCATCCCCGCCGCGATAGGCGACCATGGGCCCGTGATAGCCGCTCGTATCGCCATCATCGCGACCCAGCCCGGCGAGTTGCGACGGCAGCGCGCCAAACCGCGCGGCAACCGCTTGCGACATTTCCGCCCGTTGCGCGATTGCGGCGGGCGCGGCGAGCAGCAGCGGCAGGGCCAGCAGCATTGGGGACCGACAGATCACGGGTTCACCGCCTCCGGGCTGGGCAGCTGGCGGTCGTCGGGCGGGAGCTCCTGGTCGAAGTCCACGCCGATATGCTGGGCGATCGCCTTTTCGATCTCGGCGATGCGGAAGGGCTGGCCCGAGACCTTGGTGAGCGACCGGGCATCGACCAGATACCGGTCGCGCAGCAAAGTCTTGAGCTGGCCGGTGTTCATTTCCGGTACGAGGATATGCTCATAACTCTTTAGCAGGTCGCCAAGATTTTTCGGTAGCGGCCAGATGTGGCGGATATGGACATGGCTGACGTCATGCCCCTTGCCTCGTGCCCGGCGCACCGCCTGGGCGATCGGGCCATAGGTCGAGCCCCAGCCGACCACGACGAGCTTGCCGCCTGCCTGGCCCTGCTCGACCGCCTGGTCTGGCACATCGATGCCCAGCACCTTGTCGCGGCGGGTATCGGTCATCGCCTGGTGGTTGGCGGGGGAATAGTCGATGTTGCCCGATCCCTGCGCCTTCTCGATGCCGCCGATGCGGTGGAGCAGGCCCGGGGTGCCCGGCTTCACCCAGGGGCGCTTGAGCTTGTCGTCGCGGCCATAGGGCTGGAATTTCTCGCCCTCGGACGGCACCTCGGTGTGGAACTGCACCGGGAAAGGCGCGTAGGCCGACATGTCCGGCACCTTCCAGGGCTCGGCGGCATTCTGGAGATAACCGTCGGTGAGCAGCATCACCGGGGTCATGTACTGCGTCGCGATGCGCACCGCCTCGATCGCGACATCGAAGCAGTCCGCGGCCGAGCGGGCGGCGATCACCGGGACCGGCGAGTCACCATTTCTGCCGTAGACCGCTTGGTATAGATCGGACTGCTCAGTTTTCGTGGGAAGTCCGGTCGAGGGCCCGCCGCGCTGGGCGTTGACGATCACCAGCGGCAGCTCGGTCATGATCGCCAGGCCGATCGCCTCGGTCTTGAGCGCAATGCCGGGACCCGAGGAGCAGGTGACGCCAAGGCTGCCGGCATAGGCGCTGCCCAGCGCCGAGGCGACCGCCGCGATCTCGTCCTCCGCCTGGAAGGTGGTGACGCCATATTCCTTGTAGCGCGACAGCGTGTGGAGGATCGCGCTGGCCGGGGTGATCGGATAGCCGCCGAAGAACATCGGCAGGCTGGCGAGTTGCGCGCCGGCGACCAGCCCCAGCGAGATCGACTCCGCACCCGTCACGGTCCGGTACAGCCCCGGCTCGGCGGGCGCGGCGGCGACCTGGCGCTGGCTGATCCCCATCGCGCCCAGCTCGGCCGTCTCGCCATAGGCGTGCCCGGCATTGAGCGCGGCGATATTGGCCTCGGCCAGCTCCGGCGCCTTGGCGAACTTGGCCTTGAGCCAGTCGACCAGCGGCTGGCGATCCCGGTCGAACATCCAGAGCGCCAGCCCCAGCGTCCACATGTTCTTGCAGCGCAGCGCTTCCTTGTTGCCGAGGCCGAAGGGCTTCACCGCATCGAGCGTGAGCTGCGAGATGTTGAGCTTGAGCAGCTGCCACTTCGCCAGGCTGCCATCCTCGAGCGGATTGGCCGCGTATTTCGCCTTGTCGAGGTTACGCTGGCCGAACTCGCCCTCGTCGGCGATGATCAGCCCGCCGGGCTTGAGCGCATCGACATTGGTCTTGAGCGCCGCCGGGTTCATCGCGACGAGCACGTCGGGCTGGTCGCCCGCGGTATCGATCTGGGCCGAACCGAAATTGATCTGGAAGGCGGAGACCCCGAAGAGCGTGCCCTGGGGCGCGCGGATCTCGGCGGGGAAGTCGGGGAAAGTGGCAAGGTCGTTGCCGGCCAGCGCGGTGGAAAGCGTGAACTGGCCGCCGGTAAGCTGCATGCCGTCGCCGGAATCACCGGCGAAGCGAACCACGATCGCTTCGGGTGCGGGATGCGCCGACGCCTCATCGGGCGTGAGCCTATGCACGGCAGTAGCCACAGCCGGTCTCCTGCAATTTTATATCGTTGCGCAGATGTCTACGCCCCAATTTCAAACCTGCAAAGCCCGGCCTGCAACTCCCTGTCCCAGCGCGAGGATCGAGGCGACGTGGCGCCGCGATACTTCGAGCGCATCCTCGCCGTAACCGCCGCCCAGAGCACTCGCGAACGGGATGCCGCGTGACGTCATGGCGCCGGAAATCCAGCGATCCCGCTCGACCAACCCGTCATAGGAAAGCGCGAGCCGCCCCAGCCGGTCACCGGCGAGCGGATCGACCCCGGCCTGATAAAGAACCAGATCGGGTGCGAAACTTTCGAGCAGCGGAAGCAGCGTGCGCTCGAGCGTTTCCATATATTCCGCGTCCTCCACCCCGTCGGGCAGCGGCACGTCGAGCGTCGAACGCGCCTTGCGGACCGGGAAGTTCTTCTCGGCATGGATCGAATAGGTCGCGATCTCTGGCCTGCCCGCGGTTAGCGAGGCGGTGCCGTCGCCTTGGTGCACGTCGCAATCGACGACCAGGATGCGGCCGACCGTCCCCTCCTCGACCAGCCGCACCGCGGCGAGCGCCAGGTCGTTGAACACGCAGAAGCCCGCGCCGGTGCTGGCGAGGGCATGATGGCTGCCGCCGGCGGTATTGGCCGCGAAGCCATGTTCGAGCGCGATCTGCGCGGCGAGCCAGGTGCCGCCGGGCACCGCCTGGGACCGGCGCGCCACCTCCGGCGTGACCGGGAAGCCGATGCGCCGCTCCTTTTCGGGCGGCACCGACGCGTTCAGCACCTGCTCGACATAGTCGGGATCGTGCACCGCCTCGAGCCAATGGCGCGGCATAGGCTCGGGCTGGTGCCAGGTGAAGGCGGCGCCTTCCGCGCGCAGCAGGTCGCGGACCAGGCCGTTCTTGTTCCACTGATACTGGCTGCGCTTCGGCGCCGGGGCGACATAATCGGGGTGGTGGACGAGGTGGATCACGCGAGGAACGTAGGTCACCCTCGCTCCTCCGTCATCCCCGCCTCTCCTCCGTCATCCCCGCGAAGGCGGGGATCCAGAGTAACGAAGCGATGACCTGCTTGGCTCTGGATCCCCGCCTTCGCGGGGATGACGAGGGTGGTTTGGCTTGCAATCCCGCGCTACGAGGCCTGCCATGACCGACATCGCCTCCCTTCCATATCGCCCCTGCGCGGGCGTGATGCTGCTCAACCGCCATGGCCAGGTCTTCGTCGGCCAGCGGCTCGATTCGGTGGTCGAGGCCTGGCAGATGCCGCAGGGCGGGATCGATCCCGGCGAAGAGCCGATCGACGCCGCCTGGCGCGAGCTTTGGGAAGAGACCGGCGTCGAGCGCCAGCATGCCGAGCTGATCGCCCAGGCCCCCGAGGAGCTGTTCTACGACCTGCCCGAGGACCTGGTCGGGCGGATCTGGAAGGGCAAGTGGCGCGGCCAGCGCCAGCGCTGGTTCCTGTTCCGCTTCCTCGGCGAAGACCACGACGTCAACATCCAGACCGCCGAGCCGGAATTCCGTGCCTGGCGCTGGGCGGAGCCGAAAGATCTCCCTGACATCATCGTTCCCTTCAAGCGTGCGCTCTATAAGGAACTGTTGACCGTCTTTGAGCAACATCTCGCCTGATCCTGCCCTATTCTGGTCCCCATGACAGCGCTACCAGCCATGCCCATGCGAGCCTCGCTTTTCGCCCTGCCATTGCTGATCGCCGCCTTGCCGGCCGCCGCCATGCCGATGGACGACGATGACAGCACCGCTGCCCTCGAAGCGGCGAATGTCTCGCCGGCGTTGAAGGCGATGCTCGAGGCCGCGATGCAGTCCGGCAACGAGAACGACGTCGCGGTCATCGTCAAATATGCCCGCGCCGCGGACCCGGAAAGCGCCGACAAGCTGGTCAAGATCGCCGCCGACTGGCGCGATTCCCGGCTGAAAAAGGCCCAGGCCAAGATCCGCAGCGCCGATTTCTTCGCGCTGGTGAAGGGCCATGCCGAGCTGGGCGGCTATGTCACCACCGGCAACACCGAGAATGTCGGCATCGCCGCGGCGATGGAGCTGAAGCGCGACGGGCTCGACTGGCGCCACAAGCTGCGCGTCCAGGCAGACTACCAGGAGAGCCTGGGCATTACCACGCGCGAGCGCTACCTCGCCGCCTACGAGCCCAACTGGAAGTTCGACGACCGCGCCTATCTCTATGGCGCCGCGCAGTATGAAAGCGACCGCTTCTCTGGCTTCAGCGACCGCGTCTCGCTGTCGAGCGGGATCGGCTACAGCGCGATCAAGTCGCCGGCGGTGAAGCTCGATCTCGAAGTCGGCCCGGCGTTCCGCTACACGCGCTTCCTCGACCAGCCGGCCGAGAGCAACGCAGCGGCGCGCGGAAGCCTCGATTTCGGCTGGAAGATCACCAAGGGCATCTCGGTGACGCAGAATGCCTCGGCCTATCTGCAGGACGCCAACAGCACCATCTCGTCCAAGTCAGCGCTGCTCACCCGACTGTTCGGGCCGCTCTCGGCGCAGTTCAGCTATTCGCTGCAGTTCGAAAGCACGCCGGCGATCGGCCGCAAGACGACGGATTCCACCAGCCGCGCAGCGCTGGTCGTCGATTTCTGACCTTCTGTTCCCCGGCCAAAGCCGGGGCCCAGGGTTTCTCTGACCTATCGCTCGCGTCTCTGGGGCCCGGCATTCGCCAGGGATCTATTCCTCCATTGCATGACTTTCCGCACTCGCCGGGGCTGACGGCAATAATATTTCGCGCTAGTCCCTCGGCATGACCGAGCTTTCCAAGATCGAACGCGCGGCAGTGGAGAGGGCCGCGGCGTCGCCGATGCTGGCGCGTACCGAGGCATGGACGGCGATCAACAGCGGCACCCGCAACATCGCGGGGCTCGCCCGCATGGCCGATGCGCTGGCCGACGCCTTCTCCGTCCTGCCTGGCCACCTCGCGCTCCTCGAGCCCGAGGCCGCCAGCAGCGTGACCGCCGACGGGCAGGTGCTGCCGCTGGCGCATGGCCACCACCTCCACCTCGCGGTGCGCCCCGACGCTCCGGTGCAGCTGCTGCTGACCGGACACATGGACACCGTCTATGGCGCCGACCATCCCTTCCAGGCGAACCACTGGCTGCCCGACGGCAACCTCAACGCGCCGGGCGCCGCCGACATGAAGGGCGGGCTGGCACTGATGCTCGCCGCGCTCGAGGCAGTGGAGGAAAGCCCGCTCGCCGCGCATATCGGCTATGAGGTGCTGATCAATTCGGACGAGGAGACCGGCTCCTTCTCCTCCGCCGGCCTGATCGCCGGCGCGGCCAAGGGCAAGGTCGCCGCGCTCACCTATGAGCCTGCCCTGCCCGACGGCACGCTGGCGGGTGCCCGCGGCGGCACCGGCAATTTCTCGATCGTGGTGCACGGCAAGTCCGCCCATGCCGGGCGCAACCCGGACGAAGGGCGCAACGCGCTGGTCGCCGCGGCCGACCTGGCGATGCGGCTCAATGACGCCAAGGCTCCCGGCCTGGCGGTGAACCCGGCGAAGATCGACGGCGGCGGTCCCAACAACGTCGTGCCCGATCTCGCTATCCTGCGCGTCAATTTCCGGCCGAAGGACGGCGAGGCGATCACCAGGGCCCGGATCGCGATTGACCAGGCCGTCGCGATCGTCTCGGTGAAGCATGACGTGCGCGTCCATGTCCATGGCAGCTTCAACCGCCCGCCCAAGCCCCTGGACCCGGGTGCTGAGAAACTGTTCGAACTGGTCAAGGCATCCGGCACGGACCTGGGCATTCCCGTCGCGTGGAAGTTCTCCGGCGGCGTCTGCGACGGAAACAACATCGCCGCGTGTGGGGTGCCGGTCGTCGACACGATGGGCGCGCGGGGCGGCCTGATCCACAGCCCGGACGAATTCCTGATCCCGGAGAGTCTGGCCGAACGCGCCGCCCTCTCCGCCGTCACCATGTTGCGTATCGCCGAAAAGGGGAAATTATGAGCTTCGTGATCCGTGCCGCCCGCGACGAGGATCTGCAGGCGCTCTACGAGATGGCGAAGCTGACCGGGGGCGGCTTCACCAATCTCCAGCCTGAGAAGGAAGTGCTGCGCGCCAAGCTCGCGCGCAGCCACGCCGCCTTCGATCGCCCCGAGGACGAGAGCGGCGACGACGTGTTCGTGCTGGTGCTCGAGAATGTCGATACCGGCGAGGTGCGCGGGACCTGCCAGATCTTCACCGCGGTGGGGCAGCGCTGGCCCTTCTATTCCTATCGCCTCGCCACCGAGACCAAGCACAGCGAGGAGCTCGGCCGCACCTTCCGCGCCGAGACGCTGAGCCTGGTCAACGACCTGGAGGGCGCGAGCGAGGTGGGCGGGCTGTTCCTCCACCCGGGCGAGCGCGCCGGCGGGCTGGGCATGCTGCTCGCGCGCAGCCGCTACATGTTCATCGCCCGCCACCGCCCGCGCTTCGCCGAGAAGATCCTGGCAGAGCTGCGCGGCGTGATCGACGAGGCGGGCGGATCGCCCTTCTGGGACGGTGTCGCCGGGCGCTTCTTCGGGATGAACTTCCAGGAGGCGGACAGCTTCAATGCGATCCATGGCAACCAGTTCATCGCTGATCTGATGCCCAAGCACCCGATCTACACCGCGATGCTCTCCGAGAGCGCGCGCGGGGTGATCGGCCTCCCCCACCCCTCGGGCCGCGCCGCGATGCGCATGCTGGAGAGCGAGGGCTTCGCCTGGGAACGCTATGTCGACATCTTCGACGGCGGCCCGACCATGACCGCGCGCACCGACCAGGTGAACACGGTACGCGATGCGAAGACCGCCAGGGTGGCGGCGATCGAGACCGGCGGCGAAGCGGCCCTGGTCGCGACCGGGCAGCTCACCGGCTTCCGCGTAACGCAGGGGCGCGTATCGGTCCGGGACGGCGGCGTGGTGATCGATCCGCGCACCGCCGAGCTGCTCGGCGTCGGGGTGGGCGACGAAGTGATGCACGTGGGGCGCTGATGCTTACCGAGATCAACTTCGACGGGATCATCGGTCCCAGCCACAATTATGCCGGGCTGAGCCATGGCAACCTCGCGGCGACGCGCAACCGGGGCGAGACTTCCTATCCGCGCGCGGCGGCGCTGCAGGGCATCGCCAAGATGCAGGCGAACATCGCGCTGGGGCTCACCCAGGGCATCCTCCTGCCCCATGCCCGGCCCGATCATCGCTGGCTTGCCGGCCTCGGCACCCGCTACGAGGATGCGCCGTCGCATACCCAGGCCCAGGCGCTCTCCGCCTCGCCGATGTGGGCGGCCAATGCCGCGACCGTCTCGCCCGCGCCCGACACCGCCGACGGCAAATGCCACCTGACCGTCGCCAATCTGGTGACGATGCCGCATCGCAGCCATGAATGGCCCGAGACGCTGGCCCAGCTCCGCCTCGCCTTTGCCGACCCCGCCTTTGTGGTGCACGGCCCGGTGCCGCCACCGTTCGGCGACGAGGGCGCGGCCAATCATATGCGGCTCGCCGCCGAGCATGATGCGCCAGGGGTGGAGATATTCGTCTACGGCATCTCCGGCGGCCCCTTCCCCGCCCGCCAGCATCCCGATGCCAGCGCGGCGGTGGCGCGGCGCCACCGGCTCGAGCGGGTGCTGTTCGTCCAGCAGTCCGAAGAGGCGATCGCCGCGGGGGCCTTCCACAACGACGTGGTCGCGGTGGCGAACGGCCGGGTGCTGTTCGCGCACGAACACGCCTTTGCCGAGAAGGACCGCTTCTACGCGGATCTGCGCGCGATGCTGCCCGAGGTCGAGATCGTCGAGGTGCCTGCCGCGCAGGTCAGCCTGGCCGACGCGATCAAGTCGTATTTGTTCAACGCCCAGCTGGTCACGCTGCCTTCGGGCGAGATGGCGCTGGTGCTGCCGGGCGAGGCACGCGACACGCCGAGCGTATGGAACTGGCTCCAGGCGCATGTCGCGGGCAATGGCCCGATCCGTCGGCTGGAGGTTGTCGACGTCCGCCAGTCGATGGCGAATGGCGGCGGGCCCGCATGTCTCCGTTTGCGCGTGGTTTGCGACGCCAGGACCGTCGATCCGCGCTTTTTGCTCAATGACGCGAAGGCGAACCGTATCGCGGCTGTCATCGAAACCCACTGGCCCGAGGCGATTCCCTTCGGCGCGATCGGCGATCCGGCGTTGATCGCCCAGGTCGAGACGGCCCGGCGCGCGCTGCTGGAGGTGTTGGACCTGTCGGATTTACTTACAGATAACCATCTCATTTAACGCGAAACTACGCATTTTGGCGGTTGGCCCGGGGCTTGCTTAACCTTTGGCATGTTCTACCGCATGGGCCGCCTGTTCACGATCAAGACCAAGTTCGAGGCCTTCCTCGTGATCTACGGCCTCGCCTGTGGCGCAACCGAGCGCGGCGTGCATTATCTCGGGAAATTTCCGGGACTTGGCGGCTGGATGCTGTTCGCGCTCTGCCCGATCGCGGTGTTCATGGCCGGCGCCAAGATACTCGACAGCTTCGATGTTCCCGATTGAGGGGGTAATTGCGTCTGTAACGGTCGGGGGGTAGGCCGGGAAGCTGGCCCGTGGGGAGGTTCTAAGCGCGTGCGTTTGTTTCCAGGTATCTTTTCCACTCTGGCGGCACAGGCGCTGCTCGCGGCCGTGGTGCCGGGCGGCCTCATGGTGTTCGTGATGCACGAAGGCCAGCAGGCCCAGCTCGCCCAGCGCGACGACGAGCGACTCGATGCCTTCGTCCAGACCGCCGCCGAGGCTGCCCGCGCCGGACGCCCGCTCGATCAGGTCGCGCATCTGCCCGGGCCGCTTGCCGGCCGCGTGCTGCTCGTCGATCCGCACGGCCAGGCGATCGCCGGCCCGACCACTTCCCTCACCCCGCGCGCCGAACGCCCCGTGGTGGTCGATGGACGCACCGTGGCGACCGCCAGGCTGGTCCGCCCGCCGGAGCTGTCCGATCAGGACCGCCGCACCCTCGCCACCCAATATATCGGCATCGCCGCGATCGTGCTGGTGCTGTTCGTGCTGTTGCTGGTGATGGCCTATGTCTTCGCCCGGCGCTGGTCCAGGCCGCAGCTCCAGCTCTACCGGATGAGCCGCGACGTGGTGAACGGCGACCTCGACCTCTATTTCGACGAGGAAGGCCCCGCCGAGGTGGTCGCGACGATGCGCAACCTCCGGCGGATCGCCAGCCAGTTCAGCCGCCTGGAGACCGCGCGTCGCACCTGGCTGGTGTCGATCTCGGGCGAGCTCAAGGGCCCGACCGAGAATATGGGCGAGCATTTCATCAAGCTGTGCGAGATGGAGCCGCCGCTTCCGCCCGAACTGATCGGCGCGATCGAGGAGGACACCCGCCGGCTGATCCACATGGCCGAGGACCTGAATGCGGTGGCGCTGGCCGATCTCGGCCGCCTGCCGGTGACCTTCGCCCCGGTCGATCCGCGCGCGCTGATCCACAACGCGATCTATGCCGACAAGAAGCGTGCCGAGGCGCAGGGCGTGCGGCTCGAGACCAGCACGCTGCCCGAATACACCGTGATCGTGAAATGGGACGGCGCGCGAATCGAGCAGCTGTTCGGCGCTCTGATCGACAATTCGCTGCGCTACACGCCCAAGAACGGCCGAATCGTGCTGGGCCTGGAAAGCTCGCGCGACGCCTGGCGCCTGATCATCGACGACAACGCCCCGGGCGTGGACGTAATGCTCGCCCAGCGGCTGTTCGAGCCCTTCTACCGTTCTTCCGACCGGGCCGACGAATCGGCGGCCTCGGGCCTGGGCCTGGCTACCGCTCGGGCGATCGTGGAGGCGCATCACGGGCGTATCGAGGCGAGCCGCTCGCCGATCGGCGGCCTGCGCGTGACCGTGATCCTGCCGGGCAATCCGCCGACCGCCTGATTCGGCTTCCGGAGCCCGAGACAGCGAAGCCCCGCCTGGCCCCGGCCCGGCGGGGCTTTTCGCATGGGATGCGTCCTGGCGGCCTTTCGCAGGGCTTCAGGAGCCGAATAAACAAAAACCCCGCTAAGCCATTGGCCTAGCGGGGTTTTCATTGGCGCGCCCGGAACGATTCGAACGTCCGACCCTCAGATTCGTAGTCTGATGCTCTATCCAGCTGAGCTACGGGCGCGCTGTGGAGGGGTGCCTTTAGAAGCGGTTTTCAGATCGCGCAAGCCGTTGCGTGCAGTTTTCCACAGGCATAAGGCGCAAACATGCGATTTATTCTGCTGCTCAGCCTCACCGCCCTCGCCGGATGCACCGAAACGACGGGGCGCTACCCCTCGCTGCTGCCCCGACCGATCGAATCGACCAGCCTTGCCGAGCCCGAGCGCCCGGTGGTGGTGGCGACGCCCGATGCGGCGCTCGACAAGCGAATCGCCGAGATCCGCGCCGGGCTCGACGCCGGGATCAAGAGCTTCACCGCCGGCGCGCAGGATGCCGAGGCGAAGATCGCCGTCTCGCGCGGCCTTCCCCAAGGCTCCGAGCCCTGGCTGCAGGCCCAGGTGGCGATGGGCCAACTCGCCGAGCTGCGCCGCCCCGCCGTCTCCGCGCTCTCCGAGCTCGAGGAGCTGGCCACCCAGCGCGGCGTGGACGGCCTGCCGCCCTATCCGGCGCTCGATGCCGCGGTGAGCGCCGCCGAGCAGGCAGCCAGCTCGCAACAGGCAAAGATCGATTCGCTCGAAGCGGCGCTGGGCGGCACCGGCAGCTGACGAATCATTCGCCCGCCAGCTCCGGGTGCAGCACCCGGAGCACGGGCACCACTGAGGCATAATCGTCGGTCCAGGGCTGGAAGGCGGGCCAGCTGCCGAGCCGCCGCCAGCCCCCGCCCCGCGCGACCAGCCGCTCCAGCACCTTCGGATCGTGGCTGAGCGCGATCCATTCCGAAGCCGATTCGGCCTCGGGCTCGACCTGGTCGACCTTGGTGCCGCCACCGAGCCTGGGCGTGGCGACGAAATGCGGCTCAGGCTCGTAGGAGAGCCGCACCGCTTTCCACCCACCGTCGCGCGCCGCCGCCGAGACTACCGGCGCCAGCGCCATGAAGCGGTTCGAGATATGGACGAGCAGCAGCCCGTTCGGCGCCAGCACGCGGCTATAGGTGGCGAAGGCCTCGCGGGTGAGCAGGTGCATCGGCACCGTGTCCGACGAGAAGGCGTCGAGCGCGAGCAGGTCGAAACCGGCGGTCTGCGATTCGGTGAGGCGAACGCGCGCGTCGCCCAGCGAGATCCGGACCTGTGGCGCGCACTGGCTGAGGAAGGTGAACTTGCCCGAATCGCGGGCGAGATGGACGATCGCCGGATCGATCTCGAAGAAGCGCCAGCTCTGGCCTGGCCGCGCATAACAGGCGAGCGTGCCGGTACCGAGGCCGACCACGCCGACACGGGCAGCGGGGCCATAGAGATCGGGCAGCGCCTGCATCGCCTGCCCCACGCCGGAGCCCGGCACATAATAGGTCGTCGGCTGGGTCGAGCGCAGGCCCTTGAGCTGGATGCCGTGGAGCGTGGTGCCATGCGCGAGCTGGCGCTCGTTGCGATAGTCGGTGACCGTGTAGACGCCGAAATAGCTGCGGGTGCGCGCATCGGTGAGCGAGAGCTGGATCGAGCGATAGCCGCCGAACAGGATCAGCCCGCCCGCCAGCGCGACGAGATAGGCCGGGCGGCGGCCGATCGCGACCAGGCCGATCGCCGCGACCAGGACGAAGGCGACCTGCTCGTGCATCTCGCCGAGCAGCTTGCCGGGGTTGGCGATGCCCATCCAGACCAGCAGCACCACGAGTGCAACGATCAGGATCGTCTTGCCACGGGTGCCGTGCCGCCAGAAGTCGCCGATCGCCGGGATCAGGAAGATCTGCGGGCAGAGCGCCCCGGCGGCGAGGACCAGCAGCGGATATTCATAGGTCCAGTCGAACAGGATCGGCGCGATCAGCCCGGCGAACACGCCGCCCAGCACGCCGCCGACCGACATGGCGAGGTAGAAGCCGGTCAGCCGGTCCGGCGCAGGCCGCAGCGCGTACATGCGGGCGTGCAGCGTCACCGAGACGGTGAAGAGCAGCAGCAGCCCGATGATCGCATTGACATAGGCGAGCTGCTGGTGGCCGGCGATCAGCGTGGCGCCGAACATCAGGATGATCACCGGGGCGAATTTAGTGAGGATACCGGGCAGCACCGCATTGTCGCGGAACGCCACCGAGAAGCTGAGCAAATAGAGGCCGAGCGGCAGCACCCAGAGCATCGGCACGGCGACGATGTCGGTGGTCAGGAAGGTCGTAGTCGCCAGCATCAGGCCCGATGGGACCAGCGCCAGCACGATCCAGTGGAGCACCCGGCGGCGCGGCGGCGCGGGCGTGTGGTGCGCGACATGCGGCTCGTCCTCGGCGCGGGGCGGCAGGCGCGAGGCGCAGCCGGCAACGAGCAGCAGGACCAGGGCATAGCCGGCGGTCCACAGCCAGCTCTGCCCCTTGAGCGCCAGATTGGGTTCGACGAGCAGCGGATAGGCGATCAGCCCGCCGAAGCTGCCGATATTGGAGGCGGCATAGAGCGCATAGGGATCGCGGCCATGGCTGGCGATGCTGTACCAGCGCTGGAGCAGCGGCGCCTGGGCCGAGATGGCAAAGAAAAGCGGGCCGATCGAGGCGACGAGCAGCCAGGGCACCCAGAGCGCGGGCTCGGCACCGCCGGGCAGTTCCATCGCGATCACGCCGATCGGCAGCCACAGCGCGGCGATAACGAGCACGGCGAGATGGATCGTCGCCTGCATCCGCGGCGGCACCCGGCCGAGCCAGTGCGCATAGGCATAGCCGCCGAGCAGCAGTGCCTGATAGACCAGCATCGCGCTGTTCCACACCGCCGGCGCGCCGCCGAGCTGGGGCAGCGCCATGCGGGCGACCATCGGCTGGACGAGGAAGAGCAGGAAGGAGCCGGCCAGGATCGCGGCGACGAACAGCCAGCGCGTGGCGCGCGCGCCGTCCCGTGTCGTCACGTCGTCGATCGCGCCCTCCATCGCCTCAGTCCCCCGCCCCGCTGTGCAGTGATTCGCCTTGCCGACGGCTGAATGACGCGCGGAAGTTTACGAACCATACGCCACGGGGGCCCCGATTCCCCTTCCCCGAAAGGCAGGCGAGGCCGGACAGGGAAAGCTGCGGGGTGCGCGATGCGATCATGCGGCGAAGGCAAGCAGAGGAAATCCTGCTAGTAAAGGGGTGGCATGCCCTGCCTTGCCAGTGCCTGGCCAGCGCGGTAGATCGCGCCGTCGCGAAAAACGACGGCCTGCGTCGCCCAGGTGCTCGCAGGCTGCCGAGTACACGCCTGCCATGTCCGCATGGCTCGGCCAGCGTCTCCAGAAGCAACCGTCCGCACTTGTCGGACTTCCGTGACCTACGCGCGCGCGTGCCGGTTGCGGCAACAGGAGCGCGAGATGCGAAATCCGATCACCATCATCGGCGCCGGCCTCGGCGGCCTCACCCTTACCCGGATCCTCCACCTGAGCGGCATCCCCGCAATCGTCTGGGAGGCGGAGACCTCGCCCGATGCCCGCACCCAGGGCGGGCTGCTCGACATCCACGAGCATAGCGGCCAGCGCGCGCTTAGGGACGCCGGGCTGTTCCACGCCTTTCGCCGGCTGATCCGTCCCAGCGAGGACGCCAAGCGCGTTGCCGACAGCCATGGTAACATCCTGCTCGACCAGCCCGGCTCGGGCCAGCGCCCCGAAGTCGACCGCGGCGAATTGCGCCGGCTGCTCCTCGACTCGCTGCCACCCGAATGCATCCGCTGGGGGCGCAGGCTCGTCTCCGCATCGCCGATGGGCGACGGGCGGCACGAGATCGCCTTTGCCGACGGCTCGCGTCTCACGAGCGACCTGCTCATCGGCGCCGATGGGGCATGGTCGAAGGTGCGTCCGCTGCTATCGGACGCCCTGCCCGGCTATACCGGCACCTGCTTCGTCGAGACGCATCTGCACGACGGCAACGGGCGTCATCGGGCCAGCATCGAGGCGATCGGTAGCGGCACGCTGATGGCGGTGGCACCGGGCAAGGGCATATTGGCACATCGCAATGCCGATGGCAGCCTGCACGTCTATGCGGCGCTGAACCGGCCTGAGGCCTGGATCGCCGCAATCGACTTCAGCGAGGCCAGCGCCGGCCTGGCCCAGATCGCCACCGAGTTCAAGGAATGGGCGCCGCAGCTGACCGCGCTGATCACCGAGGGCGATACGCCACCCCTGCTCCGGCCGATCCATGCCCTGCCGGTCGAGCATCGCTGGCAGCGGGTACCGGGTGTCACCCTGCTCGGCGATGCGGCCCACCTGATGTCGCCCTTTTCCGGCGAAGGCGCCAATCTCGCGATGCTGGACGGGGCGGAGCTGGCCCGTGCGATCGTCGCTCATCCCGGCGATACCGAGGCGGCGCTTGCAGCCTATGAGCGGGCGCTATTCCCGCGCAGCGCCAGGGTTGCCCGGGAGAGCGCGGAGAACCTGGCCCGCTTCTTCGGTGACGAGGCACCGGGAAGCGTGGTCGCGCTGTTCAGGCCGGGCGTGCGATCCGATAGGTGATGTGCGGGTTGAGCCCCTCGGGCGCATTGGGGTGGATGAAGTCCTGTTCGGGCACCCGGACCATGCCGAGCCGCTCCATCAGTCCCCAGCTGCGGCTGTTCTCGATCACCGTCATCGCCGCGACCGTCGGCGCGCCCAGATGGCTCCAGGCCAGTCGAGGCTGGCCTGGGCCGCCTCGCGCGCATAGCCCTTGCCCCAATAGCCCGGAGCGAAGCGCCAGCCGATCTCCACCTCGCCGAACAACGGCGTGCCCTCAGGGCCGGGCTTGAGCCCGCAAAAGCCTAGGAACGCGCCGTCTTCCTTGCGCGCCACCGCCCAGAAGCAATGGCCATGCGCATCGAGGATCGCGTTCTGCCGCTCCATGGCCGCGTCGGCCGCCTCGGGGCTGAGCGGGGGGCCTAGGAACTCCATCACCGCGGGATCCTGGCCCATGACGTGCCATGCCGGGCGGTCGCTGTCCTGCCAGCGGCGGAGGATCAGGCGGGTGGTCTCGATCATTGCGGGCGCTCCAGCGTGTAGACGACCTGCGCGCCGGCAGGATCGCCGGGCGGATAGCTCTGGTGGTGGAAGTCGAGGTCCGAGCGCCGGACCATGCCGAGACGCTCCATCAGGCCCCAGCTGGCCTTGTTGCCGATCGTCGTCCAGGCCCCGATCGCCGGTGCATCGAGATTGCGCCAGCCCCAGGCGATGCTCGCCTCGGCGGCCTCGCGGGCATAGCCCCTGCCCCAATGCGCTTCGGCGATGCGCCAGCCGATCTCGGGCATGCCGGCAACCTGTGCGCCCACCGGATAGTCCGAGGCGATGCGGATGCCGCAGCTGCCGATCAGCTCGCCGGTGTCGCGCAGCTCGGTCGCCCAATAGCAATGGCCGAAGCGGGCATGATCGTTCAGCCGGCGCGCGAACATCGTGTCCAGGGTCGCGCGCGGCTGGACCCCGCCCAGGTGCCGCATCATAGCCGTGGTATTGACCAGCGCGTCGAACGCCGGGCGGTCCTCCGGCACCCAGGGGCGCAGGCGAAGGCGCGCCGTCTCGATCATGCCGGGCGGTCGATCGTGTAGACGATCATCGCGCCGAAGGGATCGCCCTCGGCATAGTCCGGATGGCGGAAGTCCAGATCCTCGCGGCGGACCATACCGAGCCGCTTCATCAAGCCCCAGCTGGGCTTGTTGTCGATCACCGTCCAGGCGGCGATGCGCGGGCGGTCGGTATTGGCCCAGCCCCAGGCCATGCTTGCCTGCGCCGCCTCGCGGGCAATGCCCTGGCCCCAGAATTTCTCGCCGATCCGCCAGCCGATCTCCAGCTCCTCGGGCACCGGCGTGTTCGGATGGCCGCCGATGCGCAGGCCGCAGACGCCGGCCATCTCGCCGGTCTCGCGGATCTCGACCACCCACATGCAATGGCCGTTGCGCGCCTGCTGGTCGATCATCCGGTCGACGATCGCGTCATGCTTGGCCTGGGGCACCGGGCCACCGAAATGCTCCATCATCGCCGGGGTGTTGGCGAGGGCGTGGAAGACGGGCTTGTCCTCCTCGCGCCAGGGTCGGAGGTGCAGGCGTTCGGTGGTGATCATGTCTTCCCCTCTCCGGCCTCTCCCTTGAACGGGAGAGTGATGATTATCCCAGCAGCTTCGCGGCCAGCGGCGCGTGATAGGTCAGCACGCCCGAGCAGCCGGCGCGGCGGAAAGCCATCAGCGTCTCGAGCACCAGCGCCTCGCGGTCGCCGGCACCCACCGCAGCCGCGGCCTCGATCATCGCGTATTCGCCGCTCACCTGATAGGCGAAGACCGGCACCTGGAACTCGCTCTTCACGCGCAGGATGATGTCGAGATAGGGCAGGCCCGGCTTGACCATCACGCTGTCCGCGCCCTCGGCGATGTCGAGCGCGACTTCGCGCAGCGCTTCCTCGGCATTGGCCGGGTCCATCTGATAGGTCTTCTTGTCGCCCTTGAGCAGCCCGCGGCTGCCGACCGCGTCGCGGAACGGGCCGTAGAAGCCCGAGGCGTATTTGGCGGCATAGGCCATGATCTGGACGTTGACATGCCCGTTCGCCTCCAGCGCGCCGCGGATCGCGCCGACGCGGCCGTCCATCATGTCCGAGGGAGCGACGATGTCCGAACCCGCCTCGGCCTGGAGCAGTGCCTGGTCGACCAGCACCGCGCTGGTCTCGTCGTTGAGGACATAGCCCTGCGCGTCGACGATCCCGTCATGGCCGTGGGCGGTGTACGGATCGAGCGCGACGTCAGTGAGGACGCCGATATCGGGCACCGCGTCCTTGATCGCCTTGATCGCGCGGCACATCAGATTGTCGGGGTTGAGTGCCTCGCGCCCGTCCTCAGTACGCAGTTCGCGCGGGGTGTTGGGGAAGAGCGCCAGGCAAGGGATGCCGAGGTCGCGGGCCTCGCGGGCGCGCTCGACAATGCCCTTCAGGCCCCAGCGCGAGACGCCGGGGAGTGCTGCGATCGGCTCCTCTTCCTCGCCCTCGGTGACGAAGAGCGGCCAGATCAAATTGGCGGGGGTAAGGACGGTCTCGGCATGCATCCGGCGGCTCCACTCGGAAGCACGGGTGCGGCGGAGGCGGAGCGCAGGATAGTGACTCATGGTGGCGCTGATGCGCCCTCAGCAATTGGGTTGCAAGCGTCCCGCGGGCTCGGTGGTGGCGAGCGTCTCCTCCTCGACCGTGGCGGGCTCCGGCGGCACTTCGAGCACCTGCGCGCGCCAGCGGCCATGGCGGTAATAGAGCGCGGCGAACAGCAGCGAGAAGGCCGAGCCGATCGGGAAGGACAGCCACAGCGCGTCGCTGCCGAACCAGCGCTGGCCGAAGAATGCGAAGCCGAAGCGGATCGGGAAGAGCGTGATCGCCAGGATGACGAGCGGCGGCACGGTCGCGCCATTGGCGCGCACGGTGGAGAACAGCACCATGGTCGCGCCGAACATCACGAAGGTCCAGCTGGCGAGCAGCTGGATGTGGCGGGCGATCGGGATCGCCGGGCTGTCGGCACCGACGAACAGCGCCATCACCGGGCGATCGAACAGGATGATCGCGCCGATCACGACCAGGGTGATGACGGTGTTGAAGACCAGGCCGGAGCGAGTGATCGCCCCTACCCGCTCCCACTTCCCGGCACCGATATTCTGCGCGGCCATGCTGGAGACGGCGACGCCGATCGCCATCGCGGGCATCTGGATATAGGTCCAGAGCTGCTGCGAAACGGCATAGGCCGCGGCGGTATCGACGCCCAGCCGGTTGACCAGCCCGATCATGGTGAGGCCCGCGGTGGACATCACCAGCATCTGCGCACCCATCGGCAGGCCCTTGGCGACGATCGTGCGGACCAGCGCGCCCTCGGGGACCAGATAGCGAAGTTCGGCACCGCGCAGGCGGATCGGCAGGTCGCGCAGATAGACGTAGAGCAGCAGGCCGAGCGACGATACGACACCCGCGATCAGCGTGGCGGTGGCCGAGCCGGCGATCCCCATGCGCGGGAACGGGCCGATGCCCTCGATCAGCAGCGGGTTGAGGCCGGCATCGATGGTGACGCTCAGCACCATGAACCAGAGCGGGGTGATCGAATCGCCGGTGCCGCGCAGGCTCATCTGGATCAGCACGCCGAGCATGGAGAAGGGCAGACCGAGGAAGATGACGCGCAGATAGGCAAGCGCCATGCCCTGTGCCTCGCCGGGCGTCGCCAGCAGGCGGAGGATCTGCGGGGCGAACAACCAGCCCAGGATCGCGATGAGGACCGCGCCGCCCATCACCAGCCCGATCGCCGAGCCGAAGGCGCGCCGCGCCGCCTCGACGTCGCGCCGGCCCATCGACTGGCCGATCAGGATCGTGGCCGCCATGCCAAAGCCGAACACCGCCGAGAACATCAGGAACATGATGATGTTGGCGTTGCTGGTCGCCGCCAGCGCCTGCTCGCCGAGGAAACGCCCGACCCAGATCGAGTTGATCGAGCCGTTCAGCGACTGGAGGATGTTCGAGCCGAGCGTGGGCAGCGCGAACAGCAGGAGCGTCCTGCCGATCGGGCCCTGGGTGAGGTCGTGGCGCGGTGCTGGCATGGTCTGCTGGACCCCTCCCCGTTCGGGTTTGTTCCCCGTTGCATAAACCGTCATCCCCGCGCAGGCGGGGATCCAGGGTTACAAGCGACGTCGCTCTTGGCTCTGGATCCCCGCCTGCGCGGGGATGACGAACTACATTAGCCGAGCCGCGCCAGCGCCGCGCTCAGCCGTTCGGCCTCGGCGGCCTTTTCGGCATGGTCGGCACGGGCCTTCTCGACTGCCTCAGGCTTTGCCTTCTCGACGAAGCTCGGGTTGTTCAGGCGACCTGCGAGGCCATCGCGTTCCTTCTCGGCCGCAGCGATCGCCTTGGTCAGGCGTGCCTTCTCGGCCTCGATATCGACCACGTCGCCGAGCGGCACCACGAAGGTCGCCTCATCGACGACGATCTGCAGCGAACCACCGGCGGGGACTTCCCCCGATGCCTGGTCGACACGGGCGAGGCGCGCAAGCGCTGCTTCCTGACGGCCGAGCCGTGCGACGGTCTCCGCCGAGGCATCGCGAACGAAGATCGGCAGACGTGCGCCCGGGGGCACGTTGAGCTCGGTACGGGCGGCACGGATCTCGCTCACCAGCCGGATCAGCCAGTCGATCTCCTGCGCGGCCGTGGGATCGAGCGCACGGGCATCGGCCATCGGCCACTTGGCGACGATCAGCTCATAGTCGCGCGGGCCCATCTTCGACCACAGCTCTTCGGTGATGAAGGGCATGAACGGGTGGAGCATGACCAGGATCTGGTCGAGCACCCAGCCCGCGACAGCGCGGGTCTCGTCCGCGCCCTCGACGCCCTCGCCCTGCAGCACCGGCTTGATCAGCTCAAGATACCAGTCGCAGAAGCGGCTCCAGGTGAACTGGTAGATCGTGTTGGCAGCTTCGTCGAAGCGCAGATCGGCCAGCGCCAGGTCGAGCGTCTGCACGGTGGCGACCGTCTCGGCGATGATCCAGCGGTTGACGGCCAGCGACGCCTCGGGTGCCTCGATAGTCTTCGACGCGACGATGCCGTTCGACTGGGCGAAGCGCGCGGCGTTCCACAGCTTGGTGCCGAAGTTGCGATAGCCCTCGATCCGGCGCTCATCCATCTTGATGTCGCGGCCCTGGCTTTCCATCGCCGCCATGAAGAAGCGCAGCGCATCGGCGCCGTAATTGTCGATCAGCCCGAGCGGATTGACGACATTGCCCTTGGACTTGGACATCTTCTGCCCGTCCGCCGCACGCACCAGACCGTGGAGGTACAAGGTCTTGAAGGGCACTGCCTTCATGAACTGCAGGCCCTGCATCATCATCCGGGCATCCCAGAAGAACAGGATGTCGAAGCCCGAGATCAGCACGTCGTTCGGATAGCGCCCGCCGAGTGTGGGATCGGGATTCTCCGGCCAACCCATCGTCGCGAAGGGCCAGAGCGCAGAGGAGAACCAGGTGTCGAGCACGTCAGAGTCGCGAACGAGGATGATCGCCCCCAACCCTTCCTCACGCAGCGCTTCCCGGAAACGCTTCTGTTCTTCCCAAGAATCGACAATCTGAATGTGTTCTGGAGTAAGTCCCTCAATGCCGTAGTAATCAACCGCAGCTTGCCGAACTTCATCCTCGGTCTCGGCGACGAACGCGTGGGTCAATCGGTTCGGTTCGCCCGCAGAAAATCCGACGTGACCATACACCGGCGTGCCGTCAGCCATCTTGGCAGGACCAAACCACGCCGGAATCCGATGTCCCCACCAGAGCTGGCGCGAGACGCACCAGGGCTGGATGTTCTCCATCCAGTTGAAATAGGTCTTTTCCCAGCTCTTCGGCACGATCTTCGTCGCGCCCGAGCGGACCGCCTCGATCGCCGGCTTGGCGAGCGTCGCGGCATCGACATACCATTGGTCGGTCAACCAGGGCTCGATCACGTCGCCCGAGCGATCGCCGAACGGGGTCGCGATCGTGCGCGGCTCGGCGTCATGCTCCTCGCCGTCCTTGTCGACATGCGGGATCAGGAAGCCTTCTTCCTTCAGGCGGGCGACCACCAACTTGCGCGCCTCGAACCGGTCGATCCCGAGCAGTTCCTCTGGGATGAGCCCGTCGCTGGTCTGGGTGATGCGCGCCTTGGCATCGAGCATGTTGAGCATGTCGCGCGCCTCGATCCCGGCGCGGCGGCCGACTTCGAAGTCGTTGAAGTCATGCCCCGGCGTGATCTTCACCGCGCCCGAGCCGAGCTCGGGATCGGCATGCTCGTCGGTGACGATCGGGATCAGACGGCCGGTGATCGGCAGCTTGACCTGCTTGCCAACCAGCGCAGCGTAACGCTCGTCGGTCGGGTGCACGGCAACGGCCATGTCGGCCAGCATCGTCTCAGGGCGCGTGGTCGCAACCTCGATGAAGCCCGATCCGTCGGCGAGCGGATATTTCAGGTGCCAGAAGCTGCCCTTGACGTCCTTGGTCTCGACCTCGAGGTCGCTAATCGCGGTGCCGAGGCCCGGATCCCAGTTCACCAGGCGCTTGTCGCGATACAGCAGCTTCTGCTTGTGCAGTTCGACGAACACTTTGAGCACGGCCTTGGAGAAGCCCGGGTCCATGGTGAAGCGCTCGTCGGACCAGTCCATCGAGCAGCCGAGGCGGCGGAGCTGCTGCGTGATCTCGCCGCCGCTCTCTTCCTTCCACTCCCAGACCTTCGCGATGAATTCGTCACGCGTGAAGTCGGTGCGCTTCTGCTGCCGGGCGTTGAGCTGGCGCTCGACGACCATCTGCGTCGCGATGCCCGCGTGATCGGTGCCGACCACCCAGCGCGCGTCCTTGCCCTTCAACCGGGCATGGCGGACCAGAATGTCCTGCAACGTGTTGTCGAGCGCATGGCCGATATGCAGGCTGCCGGTGACGTTGGGCGGCGGGTTGACCAGCGTCCAGGGATCGGCGCCATCGCGCTCGGGGCGGAACAGGCCGCTCTTTTCCCAATGCTGGTACCAGCGGGCTTCCAGTTCGGCGGGGTCGAAGGTCTTGGGGAGTTCGCTCATGATCGAGCGGCTTTAGCGGCGAGCCGGGGCCCGGGTCGATACAAAACTCGCAGATAATGCGGGTTCTTGATACAAATGCGTAACGACCACGCCGAAGGAGGGAGGCGATGATGCGTCTGGAAATGACCGTATTGGTTTGGAGTTGCCTGTTGGCGCTCGTGCATATCTTCGGCGCCGCGCAGGTGAAGACGCGGCAATATGGGCCGAAATGGAACATGGGCGCACGCGACGAGGAGCTGCCGCCCCCTGCCCCGATCGTCGGCCGGATGATGCGCGCGCAGGCGAATTTCTTCGAAACCTTCCCGCTGGCGATCATCGCGGTGGTCGCGCTGAGCGTGACCGGCACCCAGACCTTCTGGACCCAGCTTGGCGCGCTGCTCTGGCTCGGCGGACGGATCGTCTATTTGCCGCTCTATGCCGCCGGCGTGCCGGTGGCGCGGACGATCGTGTTCCTGATCAGCCTGGTCGGCATCCTGATGATGCTGTGGCCGTCGCTGGCGCTGGGCGTGGGCACGAACACGATCTTCGGCTGAGCCCGTTCCGCCGTCACCCCGCTCGCACGGGGTGACGGCCGGAGGCATTACTTCGCCGGCGGCGCGTACTGGTTCAGCCAGCTGAGCACCGTGCCATACCACTGCATCGAGTTCTTCGGCTTGAGCACCCAGTGGTTCTCGTCCGGGAAGACCAGCAGCTTGGACGGGATGTCCTTGCGCTGCAGCGCGGTGAACGCCGCCAGCCCTTGCGTGTAGGGAATGCGGAAGTCCTTCTCGCTGGTGATCACCAGCTGGGGCGTCTTCCACTTGTCGACGTAATTGACCGGGTTCCACTTCTCGAACGCGGCGGGGTCCTCGAAATAGGCCTTGCCGCCATGTTCCCACTCGTCGAACCACAGCTCCTCGGTCTCATAGGCCATGGCGCGGGCGTCGAACACGCCGTCATGCTGGACGATGCACTTGAACCGATCGGGCCACTGGCCTTCGATCCAGTTCATCATGTAGCCGCCATAGGAGGCGCCGAGTGCGCAGGCATTGTCGGCGTCGAGGTACGCGAACTTGGTCGTCGCCGCGGCTAAGCCCTTTTGCAGGTCCTCGAGCGGCCAGCCGCCCCAATTGTTGCGGATCGCGTCGGTGAAGGCCTGGCCGTAGCCGGTCGAGCCGTGGAAATCGACCGCGACCACCGCATAGCCGGCGCCGGCGAACACCGCGGGGTTCCAGCGATAGGACCAGCTGTTGTTGCTCGAACCCTGCGGGCCGCCATGGACGATGAAGGCGATCGGCGCCTTCTTGCCCTCGGCCAGGCTGGCCGGGCGCACCGAATAGCCCCAGACGGTGTCGTTGTTGGCACCGGTGAAGCTGAACCGCTCGACCTTGGGCAGGTCGATGCCGGCGAGCTTCTCGGCGTTGACCGCGGTGAGCTGGGTGCTGACCTTACCCTTGAGCTGGTAGAAGTCGTCGGGCGCGGTGAGGCTGTTCATCGAATAGACGATGCCCGCCTTGGTCGGCACCACGGAGGTGACGTTACCGAGCTGGGTCAGGCGGGTGACCTTGCCGGTCTTGGGATCGACCGACCAGATCGGGTTCTCCTGCGTGTCCTCGGCCGTGACGTAGATCGTCTTGGAATCCGGCGCCCAGGCGATCGAGCCGACCGAGCGGTCCCATGCCTGGGTCAGCGCCTTCACTTCGCCGGTGGCGAGGTTGCGTAGCTGGAGGACCTGGCGATCGGCCTCATAGGTGGCGCGGGCCATCGAGAAATAGGCGAGCCACTTGCCGTCGGGCGAGACGGTGGGAAGATTGTCCATCCCCTCGTTCGCCTTGGTCAAGTTCACCGGCGCCGCGGAGCCGTCCGCCGGCGCCGAGAAGATGTCGAGATTAGTCGACTTGGACTCGATCCGGCCCGCTTCGCGCAGGGCAAAGTAAACAGTCTTGCCGTCCGCGCTCCACGACACTTCCTCGCCGCCGCCGAACGGCTTGGAGGGCGTGTCGCCGATCAGCTGGCCGACGATCGGAGTGCCGTTGCCGGTGGCGCCGTTGGGGCCGAAGGGCAGGACGAAGAGCTGCGAGCGATCGCCGTTGCTCCACGTATCCCAGTGGCGGACGAACAGCTGGTCATAAGTGCGGCCCGAGCCGGCATTCGGGTCCTTCTTGATCATCGGAAGCTCGAGGCTGGGCGCGCCGGGCTTGCGATCGGCCCAGACCAGCAGCTTCGAGCCGTCGGGCGAGACCTTGAAGCCGCTGAACCCACCCGGGATATGGGTGAGCTGGGTCGGCGTGCCGCCGGTGACCGCGACGCCCCACACGGCATCGTCGCCGCCCTTGTCCGACTGGAACCACACGGTCTTGCCGTCGGCGGAGAATTGCGGGCTGGTCTCGTTGACATCGGCTTCCGCGACCAGCTTCTCGGGCTTGGCGCCCTTCACGGTCAGGTCGAGGCGCCACAGGTCGTAGCGGCCGCGATTGGCGGCGAGATCGGTCTCGCGCTGCTGCCAGACGAGCCAATGCCCGTCGGGCGACACCGCGGGGGCGCCGACGCGCGACAGGGTGGCGACGTCCTGGATGGTGAGGTCACGCGCCAGCGCGGGCGCGGTGGTGGCGGCGAGCGCAACGCCCGCGAGCAGGATGTGCTTCATGGAGCGGGACGATAGCCGGAAGGTTGCGGGCGTTACAATCGGTCGCGCGCAACAAAATATCGTCATCCGGGCGGAAGCCGGAATCTCAGGCGATGACGGGAAAAGAGCCGCACGAAATCCCGGCTTTCGCCGGGATGACGGATTGGTCTTGGGATTGGAAGGCGGCTTACTGCCGCCCGGTGATCCGCGAGATTTCCTTCGCGACCATGTCTTCCACCAGCCGCGGCAGATTGGCGTCGAGCCAGTCGCGCAGCATCGGCTTGAGCATCTCGCGGACCATGCCCTCGAGCGTGTCCGATCCGGTGACCTCGGGCTTCACCACCATGCGCGACAGCGCCTCGAGCGGCCCGCGGGTCGCCTGGACGGCGCTTTCCGAGACGATCGGTTCGGCCGGTGCTTCGGCTGCGGGAGCTGCAGTAGCCGCGGCACGCGCCGGCTTGGCGGGCGCCTCGGGCTGCGAAGGGGAACCCATCGACATCGGCGTCGGCGTCTCCACTCTGTCTTCGTCGACCGGCTGGCTCAGCTCGAGAATCTCGTCAACCGTGGCGGGCTTGTCCGCCACGGTCGTCGCAGACCGTCCGCCGCGGCGCGCACGCGTCGCGATGGCAGCATCGCCCTCCTCGGCGATGATGCGCTTGATGGAGGAAAGGATCTCCTCCATCGACGGCTCGCTACTGATGTCCCCCATCAACCGGCTACTCCAAAAAGCCCCGGAGGCGGGTAATCACGGCTTTTTACGGTTAATGTCAACCGGTCGCGTGGCGTCATTGCGCTGAAGCACCGGATCGAGCGAGGTGGCGGTGACGTCGGGCGTCTGCACCGGCGTCTGGTTGGTACGGGTTCCCACCGCCTGCGGCTCGGGATCGTCGTTGCGATCCGACCAGCGATTTTTCACGCGCTTGTAGTTGATCTCGGGGTCGTAGAGCGGCCCGCCGTCAAGGTTAAGGTCGCGCGCCTCGGCCCGGCCCATCGCCGCCAGCAGTTGGAAGCCGGCGACATAGGCGTCGCGTTCCGCCGTGACATAGTTGACCTGGCTGTTGAGCAGTTCCTGCTCCGCATTCAGGATGTCGAGGATGGTGCGGGTGCCGACGCTGTTCTCGGCGCGGACGCCCTCGAGGCTGAGCTTGTTGGCATCGACCGCGACGCGGGTCGATTCGATCACCCGCAGCGAGGACTGGTAATTGGCATAGGCCGAGCGCACCTGGGCGATCACGCCGCGCTCGGTGAGCGTGACGGTCTCCAGCGCCGCGGCACGGCGTGCCTGGGCCTGGCGGACCTGCGCAGCCGGACGACCGCCCTGGAAGACCGGGAGCGTGACCTGGGCGCCGACCGTGTTGGCGATGCCGTTTGCATTGATCCCGCCCAGCGTGTGGGCCTGGTCGCTCAGCGAACCCAGATAGTTATAGTAGCTGGTGCCGGCGGTGAGGGCCACCTGCGGCGAGCGCGTCGCCTGGGCGGCCTTGATGTCGAACGCGGTGGCGTCGCGCTGCTTCTGCGCGGCCTCGAGATCCGGATTGTTGGCGATCGCCGCCTGCTCCGCGTCCTGCACGTCGCCCGGCAGGTTCGGCAGCGCCGGCGGCTGGGCGAGCACGCCCGGCGGGGTACCGATGATGCGGATATAGTTTTCGCGCGAGCCGATCAGACCGGCCTCTGCGGTGCGGAGCTGGCTCTGGGCGAGCGCGAGGCGCGCCTCCGACTGGGCGACGTCGGTGCGGGTCAGATCGCCGACCTCGAACCGGTCGCGAGTCGCCTGCAGGTTGACCTCGAGCACGTGGACGTTCTGCTGGTTCAGGCGGACGATCGCCTCGAAGCGCAGCACGTCGACATAGGAGGTCACCGCGTCGGTGAAGAGCTGTGCCTCGGAGCCGCGCAGGCTCGCCTGGCCGGCATCGACGCGAGTCTCCGCCGCGCGCACCGAATTGCGCACCGCGCCGCCCGAATAGACCGGCACCGACAGGTTGAGGCCAAGCCGGCCCTGGCGGGTCGGCCCCGCCAGCGGGCCCGACTGCGCGTCGCTGTCATAGATGCTGTCGCTTAGCGAACCGGTGCCGTTCACGCCGGGACGGCCCGCGGCACGGGCGATCGGCACATTCTCGTCATTGGCGCGCTGGGTGGCGCGGTCCGACTGGAGGCCCGGATTGGTGTTGTACGCCTGAACCAGTGCGTCGCGCAGCGTCGTCGTCGGCTGAGCGGCTTCGCCCGGCGCGGCAGTGCCGACCTCGACGCGCACCGGCGTGTCGGTGCCCGTCCGCGTCGTCGTGGTCTGCGCAGCGGCAGGCACGGCGATCGCGATGAAGCTGGCGCCCAGGAACAGAGAGGAAATTCGCATGAGCCTCTTTCAGAAGTCAGAATTGAAAGGTTCGTAGGCGCTCGAAACCAGGAAGAATTGCACATTCGATGTCGGCGAAATCGGCGAGGCCGAAGCCGCCTTCGGTGCGGCGGCCCGACGCAAGGCGGGTCACGCCGCGATCGACGATGCCGGTCACCACGCGCCCTTCGGGCTTGAGCTGATCGAGCAGCGCGGCGGGAAGCTCCTCGACCGCACCGTCGACGACGATCAGGTCATAGGGGCCTTCCGGGGCATGGCCGGCGCCGAGCGGCCCTTCGACCGGCTCGACATTGGCATAGGGGGCGAGCGTGGTGCGGGAGAGCGCGGCGAGCACCGGCTCCTCCTCGAGCGCGACCACCGCATTGGCGAGGCCGGCGAGCAGCGCCGCGGTATAGCCGCCGGCGGCGCCGATCAGCAGCACCTTGTCGGTCGGGCGAATGTCGGCGGCGGTCAGCAGCCGGCCCGTGGCGAGCGGCAGATTGTGGTTGCGGCCACCGGCGAGCGGCAGCAGCGTGTCGCGATAGGCGATCGCGCGGTGCGCCTGGGGAAGGAAGTCCTCGCGCGGCACGCGGGCCATCGCTTCCACCACGCGCGTGTCGTTCACGGCGTTGGTGCGCAGCTGGCTGGCAACCATCGCATGGCGCATCGTTTCGAAGCGGTTCGCCTCGGCAGGCGCGGAATCTACCGTAAGAGCCATCATTACCCCGGCTATCTGGCACAACCGTGTTAGTTGCGCAATACACTGTTTATGTAGGGCGGCTTGTATCCCCTTCGCAACGCTTCGCCAAGCAAGGTGCGCAGCTATTTTTGCACTGCAATGTTGACATGGCGGCAAGCACCTGCGCATTGCCGCCGCTCGCTCCGAGGCCCGATGGCGGAGTGGTGACGCAGAGGACTGCAAATCCTTGCACGCCGGTTCGATTCCGGCTCGGGCCTCCACTTTTTTCGCGTCACATTTCACACCAGGATGGACGCTTTGGCGTGGCCAGTGTGGCTTTCGCGCCACTTATCCACAGTTTTGCACGGTCCGTCGCCGGCGTTTCGACCCGAGTGCGGAACAAATCGCGATTCGCTCCCGTTGAGGTCCTGAGTATCGGGAGACGAAGCATGTACGATTTCGGCATCCGAAATGTCCTTACCGGCTATCGCGTCGCGTATCGTTCGCAGGAGCGGAACTATTGCCCCGGCTGTGGCGGATCGCACTGGATGATCGGCCGGCTCACCGCGGAATGCGCCTATTGCGCGACCGCGCTGCCCCTGCTCGCGGGCGGCAGCACCGGCAACGGCCTGATCCGGCGCAGCGAGACTGCCCTCGCCGCCTGAACCGTTTCGCCGGACGCGCGTTTTCGCGGGTCGGAACTCCGCGAATGGGAGCGCTTATGACCGATATTGCCGTGACCTCACCCGTCGAGCGCATCGCCCGCGTCATCGTCGCCGAGATGGTGAGCCCGAATGCCGAGGCCTATGAGGGGCCAGACGACCCGGTGAGCGTGATCGTCGATCGGATCTGGCGCGCCGAGATCAACCGCGCCGTCGCTATCCTGCACACGCTGCGCGAGCCGACTCGCGGCATGGTCGAGGCCGGGCGGGCCGCGGGCGGCGATCCGGCGGAGGTCTGGAGCGCGATGGTCCGCGCGGCGCTGGACAGCACGGTCGAGGTGATGCCCGAGCCCGCCTGAGGCTTGCAGCGCCCCGCCGAGCCGCTATGCCGCCCGGATGACCGCGCAACTCACGCTCTATAATTCGCTTACCCGCAGCCTGGAAGCCTTCCAGCCGCTCGACCCCGCAAAAGGGGTCCGCGTCTACTCGTGCGGACCGACGGTCTACAACTATGCCCATCTCGGCAATCTGCGCGCCTATGTCTTCACCGACACGCTGAGCCGGGTGCTTAGCTGGAAGGGCTATCCCCTCACCCATGTCATCAACATCACCGATGTCGGCCATCTGACCAGCGACGCCGATGCCGGCGACGACAAGATGGAGGCGGCGGCCAAAGCCCAGGCGAAGAGCATCTGGGACATCGCGGCGCATTACACCGCAGCGTTCAAGCAGAACATTTCCGATCTCAACATCCGCCAGCCGACGCGCTGGTCCGTCGCGACCGATCACATCGCCGAGATGATCGACTTCGCCGAGAAGATTGCACCCGAGCATTGCTACGAGCTCGATTCGGGCCTGTATTTCGACAGCACCACCGTGCCCGATTACGGCAAGCTCGCCGGATCGCAGGACGATGCACGCGAGGGCCGGATCGAAGCGGTGGAGGGCAAGCGCCATCCGCAGGACTTCGCGATCTGGCGCAAGTCGCCGCCAGGCGAGCAGCGCCAGATGGAATGGGACAGCCCCTGGGGCAAGGGCGCGCCGGGCTGGCACCTCGAATGCTCGGTGATGAGCATCAAATATCTGGGGGCGCCGTTCGACATCCATACCGGCGGCATCGACCACCGCGAGATCCACCATCCGAACGAGATCGCACAGAATCAGGCATTCTGCGGCTGCTCCGACACGGGCTCGCATTTCTGGATGCACAACAACTTCCTGGTCGATCGCCAGGGCAAGATGTCCAAGTCCAAGGGCGGCTTCACCACGCTCCAGTCGCTGATCGACGCGGGCGTGCATCCCCTCGCCTATCGCCTGCTCTGCCTGCAGGCGCAGTATCGCAGCGAACTGGAATTCTCGGCCGAGAACCTGGCGGCGGCGCTGACCCGGCTGAAACGTCTGGTGATGACGGTGACCGCGCTCAAGGCGCGGGCTGAGGGCGAGGGCACTGCGCCCGTCGCCTGGATCGAGCGGCTCGACGAGGCAATGTCGGACGATCTCAACACGCCCAGGGCACTACCGGCGCTCGACGAGATGCTCGCCGAGAAGAAGCTGTCGCCCGCCGATCGCCTCGCCGGGCTGGCTGCCTTCGATGCCGTGCTCGGCCTCAAGCTGACCGAGCTGAGCCGCGAGGACCTGCGCGTGCGCCCCACGGCGGCAACGATCACCGCCCAGGAGATCGAGGACCGGCTGGTCGAGCGCAAGGAAGCGCGGCTGGTGAAGGACTTCCAGCGCTCCGACACGATCCGCGACGAACTCGCCACCGCCGGCGTCGAGGTGATGGACGGCGATCCGATGGGCTGGGACTGGAAGCCGCTGCTCGGCGGATAATCAGGGCCGCCAGCGCGTTGCACTCCGTGCTGCGCCTCTCGGGAAGAGGGGCGACAACGGAGTATCTGCGTATGCTGAAGTCCCTGCCCCTCACCGCCCTGGTCGCCGCGCTGGCACTGGGTGCCTGCAACCAGGCGCCCAGGACCACCGACAATGCCGTGGTCGATGTCGACAATGCGGTCGCCCCCAATGATGCGACGCTGAACGACGTGCCGGTGGTCGAGGATTCCGACGATGCGACGGCGGTGACGGTCGCCGCGGTGCCCAAGGCGGCCGCCGGCACCAGCGCCGCCGATGCCGCGCCGCTCCACGATGCCGGCACGATCGAGGACGAGATCCGCGCGGGCCGGAACGTCCAGCGCATCCGCTATGGCGAGGGCTGGGCCTGGACCCGCGGCGGCAGGATCGTCCGCACCTCGGACCGCGACGGCAAGGAAGTCGCCTATTTCCGCCCGGGCGAGAGCAAGCCCTTCTTCGTCCAGCGCGACGAACGCAGCTATGTCTTCCGGGAGGGCAAGCCCGTCCGCCAGTTCGACGACGACGGCAAGGCCCGCGCGCCCGAGCCGGACCGTGTTCGCGAGGCCGATGAAGCGGCAAAAGCGGCCCATGATCGCCGCGAGCAGGCCGAGAAGGCACGCGACCATGCCCGCGACAACCCGCGCGGGGATCGCGACCGCAGCGATCGTCGCCCGGAGGGTTCGCCCTCGCCTACCCCTTCGCCGACTGCCACCTCGGATCATGGCCGCGACCGGGATCGGGATCGTAACCTCGAGCGCCACCAGAACTGAACGGATCCCCGGCGACGGCGGGGGCCCAGTCTCGATGTCCTTGGTGAGGCGGGAGAACCTCGCGGACGACGTTGCAACTGGGCCCCGGCCTTCGCCGGGGATCAGGATTGGCTTTGAACGCGGGCGGGAGCCGCGCTAGCCTCCAACCCCATGAAGGCCGTGCTCCCCGCCCTCGCCCGCCCGCTCGTGGAGCCGCAGCTCCCCGCCGGGCTCGACGTCCACTGGTTCACCTCGGCCGACGAGGCTGTCGCGCTTGTCGGCGATGCGGACATCGGCTGGCTCGACAACAACAACCCGCGCGAATGGGCGCGCACCGTGGCCGCGGCTAGCAGGCTGCAATGGCTCTCGACCATCTATGCCGGGCTCGATGCGCTCGACGCCGAACTGCTGCGCGAGCGCGGCACGCGGGTGACCAATGGCAGCGGCGTCAATGCGCACACGGTTGCGGAATATGCCGTGATGGGCGCGCTGGTCGCCGCCAAGCGCTTCGACCAGGTCGTCCGCGCCGCCGACCGCCACGAATGGCCGGTCGATGCGCCGGGCAAGCTCGAGCTGTTCGAGAGCAAGGCGCTGGTGATCGGCTATGGCACGATCGGGCGGCTGATCGGCGAGCGGCTGAAGGGATTCGGCGTGGAGGTGACCGGCGTCACCCGCTCCGGTGCCGAGGGCACGGTGGGGCCGGACGCATGGCGCGCCCTGCTGCCCGAGACCGACTGGGTATTCCTCGCCGCCCCTTCCACGGACGAAAGCCGGGCGATGATCGGTGCCGAGGAGTTGGCGGCGATGAAGCCAAGCGCCTGGATCGTCAATGTCGGTCGTGGCGAGCTGATCGACCAGGACGCGCTGATCGAGGCCTGCACCCGGCGGCGCATCGCCGGTGCGTTCCTCGACACGGTGACCCCCGAGCCGCTGCCGCCCGAGCATCCGCTCTGGACTACCCCGAACCTCATCCACTCGATGCACCTGTCGGGCCGCAGCCAGACCCGCATGTTCCTGCGCGCCGCGGCGCTGTTCGTGGAGAATGTCCAGGCGTTCGTGGACGGGCGACCGCTGAAGAATGAGGTTGATCTCGCAGCGGGATACTAGCCTGCCCGTTCCCCGGCGAAAGCCGGGGCCCAGGGTTTCTCTGCCGTGTCGCTTGTGACCCTGAGCCCCGGCTTTCGCCGGGGAACTGAGTTGGCTTTAGATGCATAGTTTCCCGTCCACCTAACTTTCCCTTGCGCCCCACCCCGCGCCAAATTACTTAGTCCCATGCCTAACCAAATCGACGCCGCCTTCGCTGCGCTTGCCGATCCCACCCGCCGCGCGGTGGTCGAGCGGCTCGGCAACGGCCCGGCCAGCGTTAGCGAACTGGCCGGCGGCTTCACCATGGCGATGCCCAGCTTCCTCCAGCACATCCGCCTGCTTGAGGGCGCCGGGCTGGTGCGCACCGAGAAGCAGGGCCGCGTGCGCACCTGCACGCTCGAGCCGCTAGCGCTCGCCGCGGTGGAGCAATGGATCGTCGAGCGCCGCCGCGCGACCGAGGCGCGTTACGACCGCCTCGCCAAGTTCCTCGACGCCCAGGATCAGGAGAATTGAGTATGGCCGAGGCCGTCCACGACAAGTTCGTCATCGATCGCCGCTTCAAGCAGAGCCCTGCCAGGGTATTCGCCGCCTTCGCCACCGAAGAGGGCAAGGCGCGCTGGTTCTCCGGTCCCAACGAGACCTGGGACATGGTCGACCGCCATTTCGACTTCCGCGTCGGCGGCACCGAGCATCTCGAGGGCAAATGGAAAAGCGGCACGGTGACCCGCTTCGACTGCTCCTATCACGACATCGTGCCCGACCGCCGCATCGTCTATGCCTATCGGATGAAACTGAACGGCAAGCCGATCTCCGTGAACCTCTGCTCGATCGAACTGCTGCCCGACGGCGACGGCACAAGGCTGCTCCACACCGAGCATGGCATCTATCTCGACGGCTATGAGGACAATGGCTCGCGCCTGCACGGAATCGGCCTGCAGTACGACAAGCTCGCCGAGACGCTGCCGGATTGATCAGGTTCAGGCGAGCGCGGCCTCGATCGTTCCCTCGCCGGCCGCGAGCCGCTCCGCTTCCCAGCGCATGTTCGCCCGCGCCCGATCCTCGAGCGCCGTTTCCGGCAGGCCCCGGGCGGCGGACAGGACGCGAAGAAGCGGCGCGGCGCAGAGGCTGCCGAGCACCTTGATCCGTCCCGCACGATAGGCCTCGTCGGAATAGCGGCGATATTCGTCGCGGATCGCCAGGGCATAGCGTCGATAGACCTCGGACCCGGCTGCGAGGATGGCAAGATCGAGATCGACCAGGATCCCGGCCAGCGCATGATCGGTCCGATGTCCGGCCGTGGCCATCACACAGGCCTCGAAGTCGCGCATCTCGTCCTCGGGCCATTGCAGCAATGCCAGTCCGATATCGGCGCTGCGCCGCTCATTGTCCTTCGCAGCGACGTCGTAAAAGGCATCGTGAAGCCAGATCGCGGTGCGCAGCACCCGTCGGTCACGCTCGCCCAGTGCCGGGGCGAACCAGCGATCGAGCCCGTCCAGCATGTGCCGGATGTGATCGAGATTGTGATAGGCGAGCGGGCTGTCGGCGAACCGCTCGACCAGCAGTGCGCGAAGCAAAGGCGGCAGGTCGGCGGTCAGGGTTGCGACGGCATCGGCGGACACGCTGGCAATTCTAGCCCCGGGGGACGACGAGGCAAGTTTACCCCATCGGGGAAATTTTTCGCTTGCACGATTTTACCCAGCGGGGGTAAGTCGCTCGCATTATGACGACACTGGCAGGCACCAAGATCCGCCGCTTCCGCGAGGAGCGCTCCCTCACCCGCGCCGCATTCGGCGCCTGGTTCGACATTCCCGGCTCCACCGTCCAGGGCTGGGAGAAGGACGGCAAGCGCGCGAACGCCAAGGTGATGAACCTGATCGCCGCCCACGGCATCGCCGGTGCCGCCGACTGGAACGTCACCGTGCGCGATGCGGAGAATGACATGCATGCAAGCTGGAGCCCCTCGAGCTGGAAGGCCGCCGAGGCGCGCCAGCTGCCCAATTACCCCGATCAGGGCGCGCTCGACGCCGCGACGACCCAGCTGACCTCCTTCCCGCCCCTCGTCTTCGCCGGCGAGGCGCGCGAGCTGACCAGCGAGCTGGCCAAGGTGTCGCGCGGCGAGGCGTTCCTGCTCCAGGGCGGTGACTGCGCCGAGAGCTTCGCCGAGTTCCACCCGAACAACATCCGCGACACGTTCCGCGTGCTGCTCCAGATGGCGGTGGTGCTCACCTTCGCCTCGAAGCTGCCGACGGTGAAGCTTGGCCGCATGGCCGGCCAGTTCGCCAAGCCGCGCTCGGCCGATACCGAGACGATCAACGGCGTCGAGCTGCCCAGCTACCGCGGCGACAATGTCAACGACATCGCCTTCACCCCCGAGGCACGCATTCCCGATCCGCAGCGCATGCTCCAGGGCTATTCGCAGTCGGCGGCGACGCTCAACCTGCTGCGCGCCTTCGCGCAGGGCGGCTATGCCAACCTGCACCAGGTGCATAAGTGGACCCACGACTTCATGGGCCGCAGCCCCTGGGCGAAGAAGTACGCCGACGTCGCCGACCGGATCGGCGAGGCGCTCGACTTCATGGCCGCCTGCGGCATCGATGCCGACAGCGTGCCGCAATTGAAGGCGACCAGCTTCTACACCAGCCACGAGGCGCTGCTGCTTCCCTATGAGGAAGCGATGACGCGCCAGGATTCGCTGACCGGCGACTGGTACGACACGTCCGCGCACTTCCTGTGGATCGGCGATCGCACCCGTTTCGAGGGTTCGGCGCATGTCGAGTTCCTGCGCGGCATCGGCAATCCGATCGGCATGAAGTGCGGGCCGAGCCTCGAGCCGGACGCGTTGCTGCGCCTGCTCGACACGCTCAACCCGAGCCGCACGCCGGGCCGGATGACGCTGATCACCCGCTATGGCCATGACAAGATCGAGGCCGGCCTGCCCAAGCTCGTCCGCGCGGTGAAGCGCGAAGGGCATCCGGTGGTGTGGAGCTGCGATCCGATGCACGGCAACGTCATCAAGGCGGCAAATGGCTACAAGACCCGCCCGTTCGACCGCATTCTCGCCGAAGTCCGCGGCTTCTTCGCCGTCCACCGCGCCGAAGGCACCTTCGCGGGCGGCATCCATGCCGAGATGACCGGGCAGAACGTCACCGAATGCACCGGCGGCGCGATCGACATCACCGAGCAGGGGCTGGCCGATCGCTACCACACGCATTGCGACCCGCGTCTCAATGCGGGACAGAGCCTGGAACTCGCGTTCCTGCTCGCCGAAATGCTCAACGAGGAAATGGCGGAACGTAGAAAAGCCGCAGCTTGATAAATTATTGCGCAACCATTCCGTAAATTAGCGGATTTACATCGCTGTCAGTATTTCCGATGGGCTTCCCCCGAGAACGGAGATCGGATGGCAACGGTGAGGGAGCGTCTGCCGGAAGACTGGGTTGCGGCGGTGCGTCCGGCGCTGATGTTGTTCGTCGGTGCTCTGGCCGGCTGCATCGCCTGGGCATATTGGTACCAGTTCACCGGCCATAATCCCCCCCTGGGCCTTGCCATCGGCGTCTCTGTGGGCGGGCTGATGCTGACCAGCACGCGGCTCTGGCCGCTGCTCGTCCTGGCAGTGCTGGTGACCTATTGGCTGTTCCAGTCCACCTTTCCGCTGGTCGAGCAGGCCTTTCGCGCGGTGGGGCTCGCGCTTGGCGCGCTGCTTACCGCGAGGCTGATCCAGCGCCGCGGCATAAGCGCGAACGAGCTGCTCGATCCGCGCTCGGTCCTCTGGATCTTCCTCGCCGCGGTAGCCGGATCGATCGTCGCCGCTGGGATCGTCGCGCTCGGCGGGATCACTGCGGGGCACCCGTTCAGCTTTGTCGACAAGTTCGCCCAGCAAGGGATCGGCATGATCCTGGTGGCGCCGCTGGTGCTGGTCTGGGCAACGCCCCCGCGCGAGCGCTGGTCGCCATTGCGCTGGGTCGGCTTCATCGCCGTCATGCTGTTCTGCGGCGCCATCGCCGCCCATGCCTTCCTGACGACGACCGGCAGCCCGATGAGCTGGGCGATCTTCCCGCCGCTCGTTCTAGCCGCGCTCGGCTGGCATTTGCGCGGCGCCACGACCTCGGTGGCGATCAGCGCGGTGATCGTGCTGTGGAGCACCGAGATCGACACCGGCCCCTTCTCCACCGCGGTGGCGGAACATCGCCAGCTCCTGGCGCAGATCTTCGTCGCCGTGACCTGCGTGACGATATTCCTGCTCGCCGCCTATGCCGATGAACGCCATGCGGAAGACAAGCTAAGCCTCGCCGCACGGCGCCTCGAGATGGCGCGGCGCAACCTCACCAACATGGCACGCGATGCGACATCTGCAGTGGCGATTCTAGATCGGGACCTCCACTTCGTCGCCGCGTCGAAGCGCTTCCTCACCGATTTCCGCCTGCCCGAGGATGTTTCGGTGGAAGGGCGCAGCCATTTCGAGGTCTTCCCGGTCTGCGCGCCGGAGCGCCGTGACCAATATGCCCGCGTGCTGGCGGGCGAGGCGCTTTCGGGCAACGCCGATGCCCTGCGCCATCCGGACGGCACCGTCGACTATGTCCGCTGGAGTTTCCGTCCCTGGCGCGACGAGGACGACCAGGTCGCCGGCGTGGTGATCACCAGCGAATTCGTCACTGCCGAGATGGAAGACCGGCGCAGGCTCGAGGAAGCCGAGCGCCGCTATCGCGCGGTGTTCGAGCAGGCCGGCGTCGGCGTCGGCCGCCTGTCCACCGACGGCGTGTTCCTCGAGGTGAACGACCGGATCTGCGAGCTCACCGGCTATCCGCGCGAGACGCTGATCGGTGCGAGCTGCCGGATGATCAGCTCTCCGGAGGAGTGGCAATCGAGCCTCGACGGGATCCAGGCGCTCGCCAGCGGCGAAGTCCCCTTCTATTCCGACGACCGGATCATCGTGCTGCCCGATGGCAGCCGGCGCCCGGTGCATTGCACCGCCAACCTGGTCCGTTCGGGTGACGGCACGGGCGACTATCTCGCGATCGTCATCCTCGACATCTCGCGGCGCGTCGAGGCGCAGCGCGCGCTGGAGGAGAGCGAGAAGCTGCTCCGCCTCGCCCAGGAAGCCGCCGGGGTCGGCGTCTGGGAGATCAACCTGATCCGCGGCGGCTCCCGCCACTCGCCGCAAAGCGCGCGCCTGTTCGGCCTCGAATGGCACGACGGCGAATATCGCATGGCCGATGTCGCCGACCGGCTCGGCGTTGATCAGGTGATCGAACTGCGCAAGGCGATCGTGCATGCCCGGAAGACCAGGGGGCCGCTCGATATGACGCTGCAGCTCACCATGCCCGATGGCGAGAGCCGCTGGGTGACGCTGCAGGGTCGCTATGACGGGCATGATGGCCAGCCGCGCCTGCTCGGGCTGGTGATCGACATCACCCGCGACATGGAAGCCGACACCCAGCTGCGCGAGGTGCATGAGAAGCTGCTCCGGCTCGCCCGACTGAACGCGATGGGCGCAATGGCCTCGACCCTGGCGCACGAGCTCAACCAGCCGCTCGCCGCGATCACCAATTATCTCGAGGCGTGCCGCTATCTCACCCGTTCGCGCGGCGATCCCGATCACGACATCCTCGACGCTCTCGATCGCGCCCGGGTCCAGGCGCTGCGGGCCGGGGACATTATCCGCAAGATCCGCTCCTTCACGGTCAGCGGCGAGATCACCCAGGTGAACCTCGACCTCAACGCGGTGATAAAATCGGCCTGCTCCGCAGTGCGCCAGCTCAAGGGATCGCGGGATGCGAAGATCGAATGCGACTTCGATTTGCTTCCCGCCGATCTGATCGGCGACACCCTCCAGATCGAGCAGGTGCTGACCAACCTGATCCGCAACGGCGTGGAGGCCACTGCCGGGCGCGAGCGGCGCGAAGTGACGGTGGCCACGCGAATCGAGCCCGAGGAAGTGGTCGTCAGCATCGCCGATACCGGGCCGGGCCTGAGCGAGGCGATGCTCGACAATCTCTTCGAGCCGTTCCGCACCACCAAGGAAAGCGGCACCGGGCTCGGGCTGCCGATCTGCCGGACCATCGTGGAAGCGCATGGCGGGCGGCTCTGGGCGGAGAACCGCCCGGATGGTGGCGCGATCTTCAGCTTCGCGCTGCCGATCGTGCGGGCCGGCGAGACGGTCTGACCGATCACGCAACAATCTGAAACACCACAGCAAGACCTGGCCGCCAGAGCGTTCTGGGCCGGCGCCTTGCCCCTCTGTGTCGCCGGCCCCCCAAACCTACGGGGCGGCCGAATTCCTTATTCCGGCCGCCCCGGCCTTTATCAGGGGTAGAGGTCCACCACTTCGGC
This sequence comes from Sphingomonas sp. Sphisp66, assembly GCF_047324325.1. Taxonomy (NCBI): domain Bacteria; kingdom Pseudomonadati; phylum Pseudomonadota; class Alphaproteobacteria; order Sphingomonadales; family Sphingomonadaceae; genus Sphingomonas; species Sphingomonas sp. Sphisp66. The sequence continues at coordinate 1,897,614 of NZ_CP168508.1, read as the reverse complement.
ACCCTCGCCTTCCGCCGCGAGCAGCAGCGTGCGGTGGCAATGTTCGGGATTGCGCTCGAAGCACAGCAGGGCGCTCGGCTTCTCCTCCGCCAGCGCGCGCATCTGCGCCGCCTCGGCCTGCGCCTCGGGCAGATGGAGCTGCCCGTCATAGACGGCGCGCAGCGTCTTCACGTCGCCTTTCTTGGCGGCATCGCGGCCCAGCTTGGGCGTGCCGAGATTCTTCAGCAGCACATAGTCGATCCCCGCCCCCTTCAGGCTGGCGGCGAGGATGTTCTTGGAAAAGCCCGGGCGTCGCGACAGCGGCACCGCGCGCACGTCGATCACGCGCTCCACCCCGGCCTTGCGCAGCGCCGCGATGAACTCGTCCATCGTCGTCGCCTCATAGCCGATGGTGAAGATCTTCATGCCGCCGCCTTTTCTCCGCGAAGCGCACGGACCGCGCCCCAGGCGATCAACGCCTGACCGATGAAATAGGTCGGCCACACCAGCAGATGCGCGATCTGCGGCGCGATCATGCGCCCCTCGCGCAGGAAGATCAGCCAGTCGGAGACGAAGAACAGCAGCGCACCGGCCGCGACCAGCGTGCCGAGCCGGCTGAGCATCGCCGAGGCGGTCATCAACGAGAGGCCGAACACGTAGAAGGCGAGCAGCTCGACCTGATAGCCGCCCTTGAAGACCCACCAGGCGAGCAATGCCACGGCCATCGCGACCGGCGGGGCGATCCACTGCGCGGCGGGGACGCGCTTGTTGCGCAGATAGAGATAGCTGGCGAGGAAATGCCCGGCGAGGAAGGCGAGCCCGCCCGCCGCCATGCCCTGCAGCTCGAGCAGCACGTCACCCAGTGCGCCAAGCGCCAGCACCGCGCCGATCATCCGCCCGTCGCCATTCACCGCCTTGTTGCGCGCCCACAAAGCGAGCAGGCCGACGCCCGCCCCCTTCCAGACGACGGCGGCGGTGCCGCCCGCCTCGAGCCAGTAATTGGCGAAATAGCTGGCGCCGGCGATGAGCGCGGCGGTGAAGAGCGGTTCGGTACGAAGGCGGTCCATTCGCCCTTGATGCCGCGTGACTGGCGCAATGCCAAGCATCGCTCTATCGGGGGCGCATGCACGACATTCATATCATCGGCGGCGGCCTGGCCGGCTCGGAAGCCGCGTGGCAGCTCGCGAACAAGGGTTTCAAGGTCCGCCTCTCCGAAATGCGCGGCAGCGGCACCATGACGCCGGCGCACCAGACCGAGGGGCTGGCCGAGCTGGTCTGCTCGAACAGCTTCCGCTCGGACGACGCCCAGAACAATGCAGTGGGCCTGCTCCACCAGGAGATGCGCGACCTCGGCTCGCTGATCATGGCGCAGGGCGACCTGCACAAGGTGCCCGCCGGCTCGGCGCTGGCCGTCGACCGCGACCGCTTCTCCGACGGCGTGACCGCGGCGCTGATGGCGCATCCAAACATCGAGATCGTCCGCGAGCGGGTGGACCGGCTGCCCGAGAGCGGCCTCACCATCGTCGCCACCGGCCCGCTCACCGCGCCTGGCCTGGCCGAGAGCATCGGCACCGCCACCGGCAGGGACCAGCTCGCCTTTTTCGACGCGATCGCCCCGATCGTTCACCGCGACTCGATCGACATGGACGTCGCCTGGTTCCAGTCGCGCTGGAACAAGGTCGGCCCCGGCGGCACGGGCAAGGATTACATCAACTGCCCCATGACCAAGGAGCAATATTACGCCTTCCACGCCGCGCTTCTCGCCGGCGAGAAGACCGAGTTCCGCGAATGGGAAGACGTTCCGTACTTCGAAGGTTGCATGCCGATCGAAGTGATGGCCGAGCGTGGGGTCGAGACGCTGCGCTTCGGCCCGATGAAGGGTGTCGGCCTCGACGATCCGAAGACCGGGCGCTGGCCCTATGCGGTGGTCCAGCTGCGCCAGGACAATGCCTCGGCGACCCTGTGGAACATGGTCGGCTTCCAGACCAAACTCAAATATGCCGAGCAAGTCGCTCTTTTCCGGACGATTCCCGGGCTTGAGAATGCCGAGTTCGCGCGGCTCGGCGGGTTGCACCGCAACACCTTCATCAAGTCGCCCGAGCTACTGGACGCACAACTTCGCCTCCGCAACGCTCCACATATCCGCTTCGCCGGCCAGATCACCGGCTGCGAGGGTTATGTCGAAAGCTCGGCGATCGGCCTCCTGGCAGGCCGCTTCGCCGCCGCCGAGCTGGCCGGCGAGACGCTCACCTCACCGCCCCGCGAAATGGCCCTGGGGGCGCTACTTTCGCACATAACCGGGGAAGCAGAGGCCGAGACCTATCAGCCGATGAACGTCAATTTCGGCCTGTTCCCGCCAATCCCGGGCAAGACCAAGAAAGCCGATCGCAAGCTGATGTACACCGATCGCGCCCGCGAGGCGAAGCAGAGCTGGATGGCTCAGTCCTCGCTGTCGTCCGCCGAAGCCTCCTGAGCCGCTGCCGGCGCCTTCGCCGCAGTCGCGGCGGGGGTGCAGGCGCAGCGCGGCTTGGCCGGCTTGCGCTTGACTGCGGTGGTGGCGAACTCGGCGCGGCTTAGCGTGCCCGACTTGTCCTTGTCGGCGCCTGCAAAGCGCTCCACCGCCTTCACCGACCATTCCTCGAAGCCCAGCTTGCCGTCATGGTCGGTATCGAGCCGGGCGAACAGCTTGCGGCGCAGCGCGAAGAATTCGTCCTTGGCGATGCTGTCGTTCTTGTCCTTGTCGATCCGGTCGAAGCGCTTCTGCTCGCGCGTCTTCGCCGCGGCGCTGGGCGGCTCGGCGGGAAGATCCTGCTCCGTTTCGGAGGCAACTCCCGCAGCGGGCGCCGCAGGGAGCCTGGTTTCGGTGCTCGCGGCGCCGCGGAACAGGAATAATCCGGCAACGACCAGCAGCAGAGTCGCTCCCGCACCCACTAGATAGCGCCACATTCGCCTCTCTCCCCCTTGCATGGGCGAGGCTAACCCGGCCGCGCGGTCAGCGTCCAGTGAGGCGATGCCAGAGCAGCCGCCCGACCCGGGAGGGAGCACCGGCCGCCTTGGGCGCCTCGGCAAGGTCGAGCCGCGCGCGATGGGCGAGCGCCCCCAATGCGCGTGCCGGCCGGCTCCAGCGCATCCCGGCAGCACCCTCCAGCAGCGGACGCGCGAGATCGCAGGCGATCGCCCGCTCCTCCTCGGCTTCGAGATTGCCCGCCAGGTCGGCCAGCGCCCAGCCCTGCCCGGCAAGGGCGAGCGGGTCGCCCCTGCTGCCCAGCAGCGCCCCGGCGGCGACGAACAACTGCCCCCGTCCCTCGCCGAAGCGGCGCATGGCATCGGCGTCTAGCCGCTCCTCCTCGATCAGCACTTCCCAGCCATGGACGATCGGCACCAGGGAGGCACCGGTAATACCGTGGCGCAGCACCTCGGCCTCCAGCGCCTTCAGCACCGGTTCGGCAGGCGCAGGCGCATGATCGAGCTTCTCCAGCGCTTCGCGCCACCAGGCGAGCCGCATCTGGCCGAGCGCCGGCTCGCGCGTGGTGCGCAGCAGCCTGGCCAGCGCATCGTCGAGCGCCAGCAACGCCACCAGCCCAGCCCGACGATCGACACGCGCATAGGTGAGCACGAGATCTCGTTCCGGATCCTCCACGAGCCCCGTCACGCCGCGAGTCCCAACGGTCTTAAGGCCGGCGTTAACCATCCGGATTTATACGTATTTAGCGACAATGGATCCAAGGAACCTTGTTGAACGGGGATTAGGGGCCCTTCTATGACCGAAGGACGGGGGAATACAGCGTCGGCGCGCGCCTTTCTGGGTGCGCTCGGAGGCGATACGCGCGCCAATACGCTGGCCATCATGGCGATAGCGCTGATCCCCCTTGCGGGCATGGTGGGCGGCGGCGTCGACATCAGCCGCATGTACATCGTCAAGACGCGTCTGCAACATGCCTGCGACGCCGCGGCGCTCGCGGGCCGCAAGACGATGGGCGGCGGCACCTGGGGCGACACGCCGCGCCAGACGGCCGAGAAGTATTTCGACGCCAATTACGACAAGAACGCCTATGGCATCGATCCGGCGACCGTGGCGAAGACGTTCACCGAGAAGGCCGGCAAGGTCTCCGGCACTGCTTCTGCGACCGTGCCGATGACGCTGATGCGCATCTTCGGCAAGACCAACGAGCAGCTCTCCGTCGCCTGCGACGCCGAGATGCGCTTGCCGAACACCGACGTGATGTTCGTCCTCGATACCACCGGCTCGATGAACTATTGCCCGAACGGCGATTCCAGCTGCAACGGCAATTCCAGCTCGCGCATCGCGGCGCTTCGCAAGGCGGTGAAGTGCTTCTACCAGATCGTCGCGCGAACCGACATTCCAGACGTCGATTGCGACGGCGACGAGCCCAGTGGCGGCACGGGCGATCAGGTGCAGATCCGCTTCGGCTTCGTGCCCTATTCGACCAACGTCAACGTCGGCAAGCTGCTGCCCAACGACTATATCGCCGACAAATGGTACTATCAGACGCGCCAGGCCAATATGGCGGTGCCGCCCCAGAGCACCACCACCTATTGGGAAAGCTATGGCGGCGGCTCGATCAGCCAGGCCAATTGCCTGAAGTTCATGGGCAATACGAGCTTCGGCAGCTTCACGCCCTCCCCCACCACCTCCGGCGGCCCGCCGCCGACGGCTACCGTCGCGACGAGCTTCCCTAGCGACGGCTCCGCAAGCGATGGCGGCAACAATGGCGAATGGGGATGGAACGGTGCGCCCGATACCCAAGGCAGCGACAAGAGCTGCCGGCGCAAGCGCACCGACACGACGACCTTCTACCAGGAGAAGTTCGCCAGCTGGACCTACAACAGCATTGAAGTGGATGTCAGCGGGCTCAAGGCCGGCGGCAGCAACTGGAACAGCTCCTTCACCGCGCTGGTCGGGGACACGACGCCCGGCAACGACGTCACCCCGGCCACCATTACCTGGTCGGGCTGCATCGAGGAGCGCGCGACCGACAAGACCACCGATTACGATCCGATCCCGTCCGAGGCGACCGATCTCGACATCGACATGGTGCCGACCAATGACGAAACGCGCTGGAAGCCCGCGCTCCCCCGCCTGATCTTCACGCGCAAGTCCGGGAACGGCGTGAACTACAACGCCACCAGCTGGCCCAGCAGCGGCTGGGACCCCACCAGCGGGTGGAATGCCGATCCGGCGCCGAACACGACCGCCGACTACAACAACAACGCGACCTTCTATTGCCCGACTGAGGCGCGGAAGCTGCAGACCTGGACCGACGCCACCGTCTTCCAGAACTATGTCAACTCGCTCACCCCCAACGGCAACACCTATCACGATATCGGCATGATCTGGGGGGCGCGGTTCATCTCGCCCACCGGCATCTTCAAGACCGAGAATGCCTATACTCCCAAGGGTGGCGAGATCGAGCGGCACATGATCTTCATGACCGACGGCGATACCAACGCGCAGACCTATGACTATGCCGCTTATGGCCTGCCCTTCTTCGATAGCCGCCAGACCGACGAGAGTCCGACCAAGGCGCAACTCGACGAGCAGGTGAACCTGCGCTTCCTGGCGATCTGCGACTGGGTGAAGAAGAAGAACATCACTCTCTGGGTGATCAACTTCGGCGAGGGCCAGAGCCAGGACACCAAGGATCGCCTGAAGAAATGCGCGACCTCGGAGCGCTTCTTCGACGCGACCGATGCGGCCGCGCTGCAGAAGACCTTCAAGTCGATTGCCGACCAGATCTCGCAGCTGAGGCTGACCAAGTGACGCGCCGGGCGCTGCACCGCCTTGCCCGCGACGATCGCGGTGCGACGATCGTCGAGTTCGCGATCGTCTCGCCGGTGATGGCCATGCTGCTGCTCGGCGCCTTCGACATCGCGCATACGCTCTACATGCGCGCGGTGCTGCAGGGCGTGGTGCAGAAGGTCGGGCGCGATGCGACGCTCGAAAGCGGGCTCGCCGCCAATACCCAGAGCAGCCTCGACGCGAAGGTGTCGCAGCAGGCCAAGCTGCTGGCGAACAACGCCACGGTGGCGATCACCCGCAAATGGTACCGCACCTTCGCCAATGCCGCGGCGGCGAAATTCGAGCCGTTCACCGATACCAATGGCAACGGGACCTGCGACGGCCCGGTGGGCGGCACCCCGGGCGAGCCCTATGAGGATAACAACGGCAACCAGAAATGGGATTCAACCGGCGGCAACGAGGGCCAGGGCGGCGCCAAGGACGCCGTGGTCTACACCGTGACCGTCACCTATCCGCGCTTCTTCCCGATTTATCGTCTCATCGGCGGATCGAACACCACTACGGTGAGCGCGTCGACGATTTTGCGCAACCAGCCCTATGGCGACCAAGGGGCCCCGACCGTGAGGAATTGCCCGTGACGCGCGCGCGACACTATCTGCCCCGGCTGATCCGCCGCCTGCGCGAGAACGAGAGCGGCGTGGCGCTGCTCGAATTCTCCTTCTCGCTGCCCATCGTGCTCACGCTCAGCCTCGCGGGCGCGGAGCTGACCAACTATGTGATCACCAAGATGCGGATCGGCCAGATCGCGCTGCACCTGGCCGACAATGCCGCGCGCATCGGCTCCGGCAGCCAGCTCCAGGCCAAGACGATCTCGGAGGCCGACATCAGCGACCTGCTTGTCGGCGCCGACCTGCAATCGGGCGAGCTCAAGCTGCTCACCAACGGGCGCGTGATCCTCTCGAGCGTCGAGCCGGATCCCACCAATTCGGGCAAGTCGCGGATCCGCTGGCAGCGCTGCAAGGGCGCCAAGACGGCGCTCAACTCGACCTATGGCGCACAGGGCGACAAGAACATGGCCGGCATCGGCCCCACCAATCGCCAGGTGGCCGCGCCGGACAGCGGCGTCACCATGTTCGTCCAGGTGCGCTATCAATACACCCCGCTGATCCAGACCTCGCTGTCGCCGAGCACCGAGTTCAACGAGGTCGCCTCGATGATGGTCCGCGACCGCCGCGACACCAGCGACGACAGCGCGCTCGGCAACACCAATGCGAAGCACCCCAGGGGCATCTACCGGGTGACCGGCGTCACGCCCTCGCTCTGCCCCGGACAGCAGGAACTCGAGACCTAGGCGTCCCCTGGCTGGCAAAAGAAAAAGGCCGGGGGAGACCCCGGCCTTTTCCGTGTTCGATATCCGGCCGAATATCAGGCCTTGTAGGTGACCTTCTTCACCGCCGCGACCACCTTGTCCGCGGTGATCAGCGCCAGCTTCTCGAGGTTCGCCGCATAAGGCAGCGGAACATCCTCATTGGTCACGCGAAGCACCGGCGCGTCGAGATCGTCAAAGCCCTGTTCCATGACGACAGCGGCGATCTCCGACGCGATCGAGCAGGTCGGCCAGCCTTCCTCGACCACGACCAGGCGGTTGGTCTTCTTGAGGCTCTCCAGCACCGTCGCGGTGTCGAGCGGGCGCAGCGTGCGCAGGTCGACCACCTCGGCATCCACACCCTCGGCAGCCAGCTTCTCGGCCGCTTCCAGGGCCACACCCACGCCGATCGAGTAGCTGACGACCGTGACGTCCTTGCCCTCACGGACGATGCGCGCCTTGCCGATCGGCAGGACGTAATCGTCGAGCTTCGGAATCTCGAAGTGGCGACCGTACATCAGCTCGTTCTCGAGGAACACGACCGGATCTTCCGAGCGGATCGCGGCCTTGAGCAGGCCCTTTGCGTCCTGCGCGTCATAGGGCGCGATCACGATCAGGCCGGGGACGCTGGCGTACCAGGGGCCATAGTTCTGCGAGTGCTGCGCTCCGACGCGGCTCGCTGCGCCGTTCGGACCGCGGAACACGATCGGGCAGCGCATCTGGCCACCGGACATGTAGTTGGTCTTGGCCGCCGAGTTCACGATGTGGTCGATCGCCTGCATCGCGAAGTTGAAGGTCATGAACTCGACGATCGGCTTGAGGCCGCCCATCGCCGCGCCCGAGCCGAGGCCGGCAAAGCCATACTCGGTGATCGGCGTGTCGATCACGCGCTTCGGGCCGAACTCCTCGAGCAGGCCCTGGGTCACCTTGTAGGCACCCTGATACTCGGCGACTTCCTCGCCCATAACGAAAACGCGCGGATCCTTGCGCATCTCCTCGGCCATCGCGTCGCGCAGCGCCTCGCGGACGGTCACCTTGACCATCTCGGTGCCCTCGGGGATCGCCGGGTCCTGGACCGTGGCGGCCTTCTCGCTGGCGAGCTGCTTGGTGCCGCTGTCTGCCTTCTTCGGGCCGCCATCCTCGCCGGCAGCCGGCTCGGCCGCAGCGGGAGCCGGCGTCGGGGCCGGTGCGGCGGCAGGTGCCGGGGCCGCCGAAGCGTCCTCACCTTCGCCCGCGATCGTCGCGATCACGGTGCCGACCTTCACGTTGTCGGTGCCCTCGGCGACCAGGATCTTCGAGATCGTGCCTTCGTCGACCGCCTCGAACTCCATCGTCGCCTTGTCGGTCTCGATCTCGGCCAGGATGTCGCCCGACTTGACCGTGTCACCTTCCTTGACGAGCCACTTGGCGAGCGTGCCCTCTTCCATGGTGGGCGAGAGCGCCGGCATCTTCAGTTCGATCGCCATCTCAGTAGGACTCCACCAGCACGTCGGTATACAGTTCGGAAGGATCGGGTTCGGGCGTCTGCTCGGCGAAGTCGGCGGACTCGTTCACGATCTTGCGGATCTCGGCCTCGATCGCCTTCAGATCGGCCTCGGAGACCTTCATGTCCTCGAGCTCGCGCTTGACCTGCTCGATCGGATCCGACTTGTCGCGGACCGACTGCACTTCCTCGCGGCTGCGATACTTGGCCGGGTCGGACATCGAGTGACCGCGGTAGCGATAGGTCTTCATCTCGAGGATGATCGGACCCTTGCCCGAACGGACCCAGGCCAGCGCTTCCTCGGCGGCACCGCGGCAGGCGAGCACGTCCATGCCGTCCACCTGGATGCCGGGGATGCGGAAGCTCTCGCCGCGCTTGTAGAGCTGGTCCTCGGCCGACGACCGGTTTACGCTCGTGCCCATGGCATATTGGTTGTTCTCGATCACATAGATGATCGGGAGCTTCCACAGCTCGGCCATGTTGAACGACTCGTAGACCTGGCCCTGGTTCGCGGCGCCGTCGCCGAAATAGGCCATGGCGACGCCGCCATCCTCGTTATACTTGTGGGCGAAGGCCAGGCCGGTGCCGAGCGCGACCTGCGCGCCGACGATGCCGTGGCCGCCGTAGAACTTCTTCTCAGTCGAGAACATGTGCATAGAGCCGCCCTTGCCGCGGCTGATGCCCGCCGCACGACCGGTCAGCTCGGCCATGATGACCTTGGGATCGATGCCGTATGCGAGCATGTGGCCATGGTCGCGATAGCCGGTGATCACCGAGTCCTTCTCGCCGTCGAGCGCGGACTGCAGGCCGACCGCAACGGCTTCCTGGCCGATGTACAGGTGGCAGAAGCCGCCGATGAAGCCGAGGCCATAGAGCTGGCCGGCCTTCTCCTCGAAGCGGCGGATCAGCAGCATCTGCTTGTAGAATTCGAGCAGCTGCTCCTTGGAAGCCTCATACCGCTTGGGCTCTTCGGGCCGCTCGCGGTTGGTCTTTGCGGGTTCAGTCGTTTTGCGTGCCGGTGCTTTGGCCACAGGAAATCCTCGTCCGGGGAGGGGGAAGGCGGGTGCCTATAAGCGCGTTTTCGCCCGCCGTGCAACTAACGCGGGAATGCGCGTGCCGTTCACGTGCCGCTACGGCAATTGCAGTCTCTGCAACCAGAAATGCGATTTCCGCACGCTGCATTGCAACAAACGCAATCAGACCGGGCGCGCGAGCAATCCGGTGCAGAAATCGAGGAACGCCCGCACCTTGGCGGGCACGTGACGACCCGAAGGATAGAGCGCATGCAATGGGAAACGCTCGTCGGGCCAGTCGGGAAACAGCTCGACCAGCGCACCGCTGGCGAGGAGCGGCGCCACGCCAATGGCAAGCGTCTGCGCGACCCCGGCACCAGCGACGCAGGCGGCGATCATCGTGGCGCCGTCCGTAGTGATCAGCCCCCTGCCCGCCGCGACTTCGACCAGTTCGCTGCCGCGGCGGAACTCCCAGTCGAACGGGCGTCCCGTGCGTGGGTCATTGAAGTGGATGCAGCGATGCCCGGCAAGCTCCCCGGGATGACGCGGCCGGCCATGGCGCGCGATCCAGGCCGGCGCGGCGACGGTCAGCACGCGGGTCTCCGCGAGCATGCGCGTCACCAGCGAGCGGGATTCGGGCGGCCCGAAGCGAATCGCCACGTCGATCCCCTCGCGCACCAGATCGTCGGGCCGGCCCCGGGCGAGCAATTCGAGCTCGAGTTGGGGATGTGCGTCTAGAAACTCGGGCAGGCGCGGCGCGAGCACGGTGCTGGCGAAATGGGAATCGACATCGGCACGCAGCCGCCCCGTGATCCGGCGCGTGCTGCCGCCCAGCGCCTCGGCAGCCTCGGCGATCCCGTCGAGCAGCGGCGCGACCGAGGCGTGGAAGCGGGCGCCGGCCTCGGTCAGCCGCAACGACCGGGTGGTTCGATCGAACAGCCGCGCCCCGACCCGGGTCTCGAGCCGGCCGATCGCCCGCGACACCGCCGAGTCGGTCAGTCCCAGCACGGGGGCAGCGCCGGTGAAGCTTCCCGCCTCCACCACTGCCACCAGCACGCGGACGCCCGCGAGCAGCCGATCATCGAACACCACACAACTCCTGCATTTACGTCATGAATGATCTGACAGATCGGCGTTATAGTCAAAGAGCGCCCGCGCCTATCTCGCTTGCGAGACAAGGAGATCGACAATGTACGCAATGACGGGACTGACCGGACAGGTTGGCGGCGCGCTGGCCGAGGCACTGCTAGCCGAGGATGCAGGGCTGCGCGCCCTGGTGCGTGATGCTTCGCGCGCAGCACGCTGGCAGGAGAAGGTCGAACTGGTGACAGGCGAGATCGCCGATGTCGCCGCGCTGACCGAGACGCTGCGCGGTACCGAGACCGCGTTCGTGATGCTGCCCGCGGCCTTTGATCCGCAGCCGGGCTTCCCCGATGCCCGCGCGATGATCGAGTCGGTGCGGGAGGCGCTGCTGGCAGCGAAGCCCGAGCGCGTCGTGGCGCTATCCACTATCGGCGCCCGGGCAGTGCAGCCGAACCTGCTCAACCAGCTCGGCCTGTTCGAGGATGCACTGCGCGACCTGCCGATGCCCGTCGCCTTCCTGCGCGCCGCCTGGTTCATGGAGAATGCCGCCTGGGACGTGGCTCCCGCACGCGAAGGTCGGATCGCCTCCTTCCTGCAGCCAGTCAGCCACGCGATCCCGATGGTCTCGGCAGGCGATGTCGGGCGCGCGGCGGCGACGCTGATGCGGCAGCAATGGCGCGGCGTGCGGGTGGTCGAGCTCGAAGGGCCGGCCCCGGTCTCACCTGAAGCGATCGCCGGCACTTTCGCCGCGCTGCTCGGCCATCCGGTCGAGGTTCAGCCGGTGCCGCGCGACAGCTGGGAGGCGCTGTTCTGCGATCAGGGCATGGCCCATCCCCTCCCCCGCATCCAGATGCTCGACGGGTTCAACCAGGGCTGGATCGCATTCGGCGATCCCTCGGCGGAAAGGATGAAGGGGGCGACGACGCTCGCCCAGGCGATCAGCGGCCTGTTGGCGCGGGACCGTGCTTCTGCAGCGGAATGACCACTTCGTCCGGGCGGACGACATTGAGCTGCTTGCGCGCCAGCTCGTCCGCCAGGTCGGGATCGACGCCGCGCTTCTGGTCGAGCAGGTCAACGCGGTTCTTCAGCGCCGCACGCTGCTTGTCGAGCGCGGCATAATCGGACTGCTTCTGCTGGTACTCGGCCTTGATCAGCTTGGTCTGCATCACACCGGTGGGTCCGAGCACGGCGTTATAGCCGAAAAAGCCGATGGCGATCAGCGTCACCGCGGGCAGCCCGGCCCGGCGCAAAAGGGTCTGGAAGGGAGAAGCAGTACGCGATCGCATATGGTGTTTTTCGCTTAACCACGCCCCGCGCGCAAGGCCCGTATTGGTGCGGAGGAAGGGGGGCGGATCAGAAGGCCAGGCGAACCCGCCCGACCACCCGGTCGCCGCTATTGCCCGGGTCGGCAAAGGACGAAGCGCTGGTCCGGCGCACGAAGTCCGTGCCGATATAGTCGAGACCGATCGTGAAGGGGAACTGGTTGTAGTCCACCCCCAACCGCCAGTCGGTATAGTTTCCCAGCGGCCGGAGCCGGGCGGCCCGCACCGAATCGTCCATACTCCCGCTGCTATGTCCCAGCGCACCGGACAGCGAGAGCGGCGTCCTGGGGATGCCGGCATTGGCGGACGCGAACAGATAGAGGTTGTCGCCGCCGATGGCGCGCTGGTCCGGCGCATAGACGGCACCAATGCCGATCTGAAGCGGTCCCAGCGAATAGCTGCCCCGGGCACCCAGCTCGACATAGTCCATCCGCTCGCGCGCGCCGGCGAACAGATGGGCGGTCACATGTCCGCGCAGCCGGAACGGTCCCGCATCGGTTGTCGCGCCCAGTTCGAGATCGGCAACCGCGTCCGCTTCCGCATGGCGGGAAGCGTTGCGCGTGGTCGCGACCCGGGCGGATGCATCCACTATCCCGACCGAGACTTGCGCGTCCGCAGACGCCGCCGCGCGCCCGCCGCTCCAGCTCAGGCCCCGGCGATTCTCGTCGGTCGCCAGCTCCACGCCGCCGGAGACATCCTGCGCAGCCGCGCTCGAAAGACTTGCGAGCCCAGCCGCCAGCAACAGGATCGCACGCATCACCATCCTGTTCAGCGCCCCACTCCCTTCGGCGCGATTTCCGTCTTCAAGATTGCCTGATCCTCTCCTGCGGCCGCCAGCAGGTGCATGCGGATCTCCTCACCACGCCGGGCGACTTCCGCCGCAACGGCATCCTCATCGGCGCGACACCAGCCCGGGCGGTTCCCTTCCAGGATCGCCTTGCGGTCGATGCTGCGGTTCAAGCGCAGCTTCCCGCCCAATCGTGCCTCACGCTCGATGCGCAGGTGCGCGCGCCACGTGCAGCGCAGTGTCGACGCCATGCCCGCCTTGGCGACCGAACCGACCTGCCGCCGGACCAGCACGACGCGAGCGCGGTAATGCGCGTCGATACTTTCGCCCTCATGATCGAAGCTGGCGCGATGCTCCAGGGTGGAATGGACCGGTTCCGGGGCGGCGAGCGCCAGCCCGAGTGCGAGAACAATGCTCATGGATCATCTCCTGCAGCTTACCGGCTCTCTCGGCCGGTATTCCCGTCGGATGAACAAGCGAGCCTTGCGGCGCAACCACCTGCGCCTGGGAGAAACAATTCCTCACAATGGCACGAAAAAGGCCGGGGCATCGCGCCCCGGCCTCTTCCATCTATCCCTGCCCTTCCAGGCGGAAGGGACGGGTTTCGATTACTTCTTCAGCACCGAACGGCCCGCATAGATCGCAGCGTCGCCCAGCTCTTCCTCGATCCGGATCAGCTGGTTGTACTTGGCAAGCCGGTCGGAGCGCGCCAGCGAACCGGTCTTGATCTGGCCGCAGTTGGTGGCGACCGCCAGGTCGGCGATCGTCGCGTCCTCGGTCTCTCCCGAGCGGTGCGACATCACCGCGGTGTAGGACGAGCGCTGCGCCAGGCTCACCGCTTCCAGCGTCTCGGTCAGCGTGCCGATCTGGTTGACCTTCACCAGCAACGAGTTGGCATAGCCGCCCTCGATGCCGCGCAGCAGGCGCTTCGGGTTGGTCACGAACAGGTCGTCGCCGACCAGCTGGACCTTGCCGCCCAGCTTCTCGGTCAGCGCCTTCCAGCCTTCCCAATCGTCCTCGGCCATGCCGTCCTCGATCGAGAAGATCGGGTACTTGGCGGCCAGCTCGGCGAGGAAGTCAGCGTTTTCAAGCGACGAGAAGGTCTTGCCCTCGCCTACCATCTTGTAGGCGCCGTCCTTGAAATATTCGGTGGCGGCGCAGTCGAGCGCGAGCATCACGTCGTCGCCCGGCTTGTAGCCGGCGGCCTCGATCGAGCTCATGATGAAGTCCAGCGCCTCGGTCGTCGAAGCGATGTTCGGCGCGAAGCCGCCCTCGTCGCCCACGCCGGTAGCCAGGCCCTTCTCGTGTAGCTTCTTCTTGAGCGTGTGGAAGATCTCGGAGCCGCAGCGTACCGCCTCGACGATGTTCTCCGCACCCACCGGCACGATCATGAACTCCTGGAAGTCGATCGGGTTGTCGGCATGCTCGCCGCCATTGATGATGTTCATCATCGGCACCGGCAGGACGTGCGCATTGACGCCGCCGACATAGCGATAGAGCGGCAGGCCGCGCGCATCGGCAGCGGCCTTGGCGGCGGCCAGGCTGACGCCCAGGATCGCGTTGGCGCCCAGGCGGCCCTTGTTCTCGGTGCCGTCGAGCTCGATCATCGCGGCGTCGAGATCGGCCTGGTCCTCGGCTTCCATGCCGACGACTTCCTCGAAGATCTCGCTGTTGACGGCCTCGACTGCCTTGTCGACACCCTTGCCGAGCCAGCGCGACTTGTCGCCGTCGCGCATTTCCACGGCTTCATGCGCGCCGGTCGAGGCGCCCGAGGGCACTGCGGCGCGGCCGAAGCTGCCGTCCTCGAGCAACACATCGACCTCGACGGTGGGGTTGCCCCGGCTGTCGAGGATTTGGCGAGCATGGACGTCGATGATTGCGGTCACGAAACGGTCTCCCTAGATATGGGGTATTGAGGGCGCGACGCGGCCTCTAACGGCTCCGGATGGAACTCGCAAACGTGGCCGTTGTTGTTTCGCGAAAGGCATGGAGGGTTTTTGGCATGGCTGACGAAACGACGGGCGAAACGATCGACGGGGCGGCGGATACCACTGCCGAGACCACAAAGCGTTCCGCGGCGGACACGATCCGCGAAAAGGCCGGCGAGATCGGCAGCGACGCGGCGGACCGCGCCCGCGCCTTTGCCAGCGAAGGCAAGGAAAAGGCGACCGGCGCGCTCGACGAGGTCGCCAAGATGATGCAGTCGGCGGCGCTCGACGTCGATGCGCGGCTCGGTGAGCAGTACGGCAAATATGCCCGCTCCGCGGCGGACGGCATCGCCAATTTCTCCGAGAGCCTGCGCGGCAAGGAAGTCGACGACCTGCTCGAGGACGTCACGGCATTCGTCCGCAAGAGCCCGGCGATCGCGGTCGGCGTCGCGGCGGGCCTCGGCTTCGTGCTCGCGCGGCTGATCAAGTCGGGGATCGATGCCGCATCGGACGCGGCGGACACCGACAAGTCGTAAGCGGCGAAACGGGGGGTGGACGCGCCGCAGCCTGAAGAGAAGTCCATCGGCGACCTGCTCCAGCAGCTCGTCGAGGACGGCAGGGCCTATGCCGATGCCGAGATCGGCTATTACCGCACGCTGCTGCGCTCGAAGCTGCGCGATGCCCGGGCGATGCTCTGGATGGGTGCGGTGGCGCTCGTCCTCGCTCAGGCCGCCGCGGTGGCACTGGTCGTCGGGCTGGTGTTCACCCTCTCCCCGCTCGTCGGGCCAGGCTTCGCCACCCTGATCGTCGTGCTGGCGTTCCTCGCGATCGCCGGGCTGATGGGCTGGCTCGCCTGGAGCCATGTGAAGCGCATCTTCAAGGAAAAGCCGTGAGCGAGAATCCGCACGACGTGGATGCCGCTAGGGCTCGGATCGACGCGGCCAGGGCGCAGCTGTTCGGCACGCTGGGCCAGGTGCAGGAGCGGCTGAGCCCCTCCAACCTCGCGCAGGATGCGGTCGAGACCGCCGCCCACGGCGTCGCCACGGTCGCGCGCAAGGGCGCCGAGGCGGTACGCAGCCGTCCCCTCGCCGCCGCCGGCATCGCCGCCACCGTGGGCCTGGTCATGGCCCGGGGCTGGATCGGCGACATCCTCGGCAAGCGGCATGAAACTCGCGACCCGGCCACGGGTTTGAAGCGTAAAGGCAAGAAAGGATCCTCGTGATGAGCAGCAATCCCGCAAACGAGAAGGCCGAGAGCCTGACCGAGAACCCCTATGTGCTGGTCGGTGGCGGCATCGCCCTCGGCGTGCTGATCGGCATGCTGATCCCGCGAAGCCAGAAGGAGCGCGAGCTGCTCGACGCGACCGGGCGCCAGATCGCCGACAAGGTCACCGGCACCGTCCAGGCGGTGAAGGATGCCGGCAAGGCCGAGTTCGACGCGCTGCTCCCCAGCCGCGACGACGCCAAGGAGCGCGTGGGCGCGCTGTTCGGCAATCTGGTCGATGCGGCGAAGGGCGCGACGCAAAAGGCTTGAGGCCGGCGCGCCTGCTTCCTAGAGGCCTCTATAAAACCAGAAAGTGTTTTTCGGAGGCCCAATGAGCAAACTGCACCTCGTCTTCGGCGGTCGCGTGACCGATCCGCAGACGCTCGACTTTGTTGATCCGTCCAAGCTCGACGTCGTCGGCATCTTCCCCGACTATGCCAGCGCAGAGAATGCGTGGCGCGGCGCTGCCCAGCGCACGGTGGACGATGCCGAGATGCGCTATGTCGTGGTGCATCTGCACCGCCTGCTCGAGCCCGATCTGGGCTGAGCGACGAGGAACTGATCCCCGGCCCAGTGCCGGGGACAGTCAGGCGAGAACGGCCCTCAGGCCTTCCGCCAATGCCACATGAAGAGCGGACGGGCGACGCCCAACCCCGCCAGGAAGCCGCCGATCGGAGCAGCTGCGCCCCAGGCGAGCACGCTGGCGCGCGAAACGCCCTCCGGAGGCGTCTGCAGCAACGCCGTCACCAGGCTGATCGCCGCCCAGGCAGCAGCGAGCCACAGCACGTGCACGGTACGGGCCGAGAAGGGCCCGATCGGCGGATTGCGCGGCTGGCCATAGAGCAGCGAATAGGCGCCGATCACCGCCGACAGCGCGCCGCTCATGCCGAGCATCGGCCACATCGCCATCGGCGCGATCAGCGCATAGGCGGCGGACGCCGCGAAGGCGCCGACCACATAGAGCAGCACGAATTGCGGCCAGCCGATTGCCTGCTCGGTCTTCTGCCCGGTGATCACCAGCATCAGCACGTTGAAGAAGATCTGCAGCGCGCTGGCATGGACGAACAGCGTGGTGAGCGGCGTCAGCCATGCCGGCACCGCCCAGATATCGGGCGCGAGCAGCTCCTGCTGCAGGCGCGCCGGAATGAAGCCGGCGAGCACTGCGGCAGTGGGAAGCTGGTTGGCGATCAGGATCAGGGCGCTGACCAGCGCCGTGACCGCCGAGATCGTGATCGTCGCCGGGAAATCGCGGAACTTCACGCTCAGATGAATTCGATCTGCGACACCAGATAATAGCGGTCGCCGGCGGGCACCGAGACCTCGACCTCTTCGTCCACCTTGCGCCCGATCAGCGCGCGGCCGATCGGCGAGTTGTACGAGATGCGGCCGCGGCTGACGTCCGCCTCGGTCTCGCCGACGATCTGGTACTTGATCGGCTTGTCGTCTTCGTCGAGCAGCGTCACCGTCGCGCCGAACACGACCCGGTCGCCCGAGAGCTCGCGCGGGTCGATGATCTGGGCGCGGCTGAGCTTGCCCTCGATGTCGGCGATCGTCGCCTCGTTCTGGCCCTGCTGCTCCTTGGCGGCGTGATATTCGGCATTTTCCGAAAGGTCGCCATGCGCACGCGCCTCTTCGATCGCATCCACGATCAGCGGGCGCTCGATTTTCAGGCGCTTCAGCTCCGAAACGAGCTTGTCATAGCCTTCCTGAAGCATCGGCATCTTATCGACCGTAGCCATCCACCAAGTCCTTCAAAACGCCCCGTCCCACAAGCGCCCCCAGGGGGAACGCCCGCACATGGATACTGATGGGGGAGATCAATTGTGCGAACGCGAATAATAAGCCTGCGGCGTCCGCTCCGCAAGGCTAGGAAAGTTATGGTGCGGGACAAGCCGCTCTTACCCCCTCCCGCGTGCGGGAGGGGAGAAGGTCAGCCCCGGCTCGCGTAGAATTCCTGCAGCGGCCGCACGTCCAGGCTGTGCTTCGACAGTGCCTCGATCGCCCGCGCCGCAGCGACGCTTGCCTGCGCCGTGGTGAAATACGGGATCTTGAGGTTGAGCGCCGAGCGGCGGATGTCCGACGAATCCTTGAGCGACTGCCAGCCTTCGGTCGTGTTGAAGATCAGTGCGATGTCCCCGTCCAGGATGCGATCGACGATGTGCGGGCGGCCCTGGGCCACCTTGTTCACGCGCTCGACCTTGATGCCCTCGGCCTCGAG
Organism: Sphingomonas sp. Sphisp66; assembly: GCF_047324325.1. Classification (NCBI taxonomy): domain Bacteria; kingdom Pseudomonadati; phylum Pseudomonadota; class Alphaproteobacteria; order Sphingomonadales; family Sphingomonadaceae; genus Sphingomonas; species Sphingomonas sp. Sphisp66. Next base: position 1,879,411 of record NZ_CP168508.1, on the reverse strand, counting down.
GTAATCGGCAGTGCCACCGGTCGCCACGATCGAGAAACCCAGCTCGGTGAGCAGGCGCACGCCCGGCAGGATCACCGGCTTGTCAGTGTCCTTGACGCTGACGAACAGGCGGCCCGCGCTCGGCAAGGTCGTCCCCGCCCCCAGCTGCGCCTTGGCGAAGCTGGTCGCGAAGTCCAGGTCGATGCCCATAACCTCGCCCGTCGACTTCATCTCGGGGGAAAGCACCGGGTCGACACCCGGGAACTTGTTGAACGGGAACACCGCTTCCTTGACCGCGATATAATCGATGTTGCGGTCGATCGTCGGCAGGTCGGCCAGCTTCTCGCCCGCCATCACGCGGCTGGCGATCTTGGCGACCGGGATGCCGATCGCCTTGGCGACGAACGGTACGGTGCGCGAGGCACGCGGGTTCACCTCGATCAGGTAGACCTCGCCGTCCTTCACCGCGAACTGGATGTTCATCAGGCCCTTGACCTTGAGCGCCCGCGCCAGGGCTTCGGTCTGGCGCTCGATCTCGGCGATGATCTCGGCGGGCAGGCTGTAGGGCGGGATCGAGCAGGCGCTGTCGCCCGAATGGACGCCGGCTTCCTCGATATGCTGGAGCACACCCGCGACAACCACGTCGGTGCCATCGGAAATGGCGTCCACGTCCACCTCGACGGCATCGCGCAGATACTGGTCGATCAGCACGGGGCTGTCGCCCGAGACCTGCACGGCGGTCTGGATATAGTCGTCAAGCTGCTGGGTGGAGTCGACGATCTCCATCGCGCGACCGCCCAGCACATAGCTCGGCCGCATCAGCACTGGATAGCCGATCCGCTCGGCGATCTTCACCGCCTCGTCGCGGGTGCGGGCCAGGCCGTTCGCCGGCTGCTTGAGGTCAAGCTTCTCCACCAGGTCGGCAAAGCGCTCGCGGTCCTCGGCCAGGTCGATCGCGTCGGGCGAAGTACCCAGGATCGGAATCCCGGCATCTTCCAGCGCCTTGGCGAGGTTGAGCGGGGTCTGGCCGCCGAACTGGACGATCACGCCGACCAGCTCGCCCTTTTGCTGCTCGACGTGCAGGATCTCCAGCACGTCCTCGGCGGTCAGCGGCTCGAAATAAAGGCGATCCGAGGTGTCATAGTCGGTGCTCACCGTCTCCGGGTTGCAGTTGACCATGATCGTCTCATAGCCCGCGTCCGCCAGCGCGAAGCAGGCATGGCAGCAGCAATAGTCGAACTCGATACCCTGGCCGATGCGGTTCGGACCGCCGCCCAGGATCACGATCTTCTTGCGGTCGCTCGGCGCCGCCTCGTTCTCGGGCTCGCCGAAGCTCGGCGCCTCGTAGGTCGAATACATGTACGGCGTCTTCGCCTCGAACTCGGCCGCGCAGGTGTCGATCCGCTTGAACACCGGGCGCACGCCGAGCTTGTGGCGGTGCGCACGCACGTCATTCTCGGTCACGCCGCCGGTCATCGCCTTGACGACCTCGCCGATCAGGCCCGACGACTTGGCCATGGCATCGGTGCCCGCGCGCAGGTTCGCCGACTTTAGCGCGAGGAAGGCCAGGCGCTTGTCGCTGAAGCCCATCGCCTTCAGGCGGCGCATGCCCAGCGCGTCCTGCGGCAGGCCCTTTTCCATCACCTCGGCCTCGGCCGCGATGATCTCGGCCAGGCGCTCCATGAACCACGGGTCGTACTGGCCGATCGCGCAGACCTCGCGCACGGTGAAGCCCTCGCGCAGCGCCTGGGCGGCGATCAGCAGCCGGTCGGGCGAGCGGACGGCCAGCGCCGCCTCGATCTCGTCGCGCGGCGCACCGGCGAGCTTGTCGACATTGTTGAATCCGCTCAGGCCGGTCTCCAGACCGCGCAGTGCCTTCTGCATCGATTCATGGATGTTGCGACCGATCGCCATCACTTCGCCGACCGACTTCATCGCGGTGCCGAGCGTCGGCTCGGCGCCCTTGAACTTCTCGAAGGCGAAGCGCGGGATCTTGGTGACGACGTAATCGATCGTCGGCTCGAACGACGCCGGGGTGGCGCCGGTGATGTCGTTGTCGATCTCGTCGAGCGTGTAGCCCACCGCCAGCTTGGCCGCGACCTTGGCGATCGGGAAGCCGGTCGCCTTCGATGCCAGCGCCGACGAACGCGACACGCGCGGGTTCATCTCGATGACGATCAGGCGGCCGTCCTTCGGATTCACTGCGAACTGCACGTTCGAGCCACCGGTTTCCACGCCGATTTCGCGGAGCACCGCGATCGATGCATTGCGCATGATCTGGTATTCCTTGTCGGTCAGCGTCAGCGCCGGGGCGACGGTGATCGAGTCACCGGTGTGCGTGCCCATCGCATCGACATTCTCGATGCTGCACACGATGATGGCGTTGTCCTTGCGATCGCGGACAACCTCCATCTCATATTCCTTCCAACCGAGGAGCGATTCCTCGATCAGCACCTCGGTGGTCGGCGACAGGTCGAGGCCCGTCCGCACGATGGCGATGAATTCCTCGCGGTTGTACGCGATGCCGCCGCCCGAGCCGCCCATGGTGAAGCTGGGGCGGATGATCGCCGGCAGGCCGACATGCTCGAGCCCGGCCAGCGCCTCGGCCTCGGTATGCGCGATCGCCGAGCGGGCGCTTTCGAGCCCGATCTTGGTCATCGCGTCCTTGAACTTCAGCCGGTCCTCGGCCTTGTCGATCGCCTCGGCGTCCGCGCCGATCATGATGCAGCCGAACTTCTCCAGCGTGCCGTCATTGGCGAGGGCGAGCGCGGTGTTGAGCGCGGTCTGCCCGCCCATCGTCGGCAGCACCGCATCGGGGCGCTCCTTCTCGATGATCTTGGCGACGATCGCCGGCGTGATCGGCTCGACATAGGTGGCGTCGGCCAGCTCGGGATCGGTCATGATCGTCGCCGGGTTCGAATTGACCAGGACGATGCGATAGCCCTCTTCCTTGAGCGCCTTGATCGCCTGCGTGCCCGAATAATCGAACTCGCAGGCCTGGCCGATCACGATCGGACCGGCGCCAATGACGAGGATGGAGGAGATGTCGGTGCGTTTTGGCATTATCTTTTCGTCGCCTCAACTAGGCTTTTGATTTCTACAGGACCTTCGATTTTTGCCTCCGGCGGCAATCGGTCCTTCACACACGCCAGAACTTCTTTGCGGGTGCTTGCGGGCAATAACAGCACAACCGTCGCGCCGTGAATGTTGCCCGGATCGAGAGTTAAGACACGAACATCGGATATTGTGCAGATGGCCGCATCTTCCACGGCGTTACCGTGCAAATCTTGGTCCGGCTTCTCACCGCGCGCCATGCGAAGATATGATCCACCGAGTGAAAATTGCTCATATCTCACCACAAAAGCGCGTTCCGGCAGGGCGGAAAGCGGGGGCGCTGAAGCCTGACAACCGGCGAGGGGCATTCCAAAGAGTGCAATTAAGGCTTTCGCCATCACTTGCCCATCATCCCCACGAACCGCTCGAACAGATACAGACTGTCCTGCGGACCCGGGCTCGCCTCGGGATGGTACTGGACGCTGAAAGCCGGGCGATCAGTCAGCTCGATGCCAGCGTTGGAGCCGTCGAACAGCGACACATGCGTCTCGCGGGCGTTCTCGGGGAGCGTCTCGCGCTCGACCGCGAAGCCGTGGTTCATGCTGGTGATCTCCACCGCGCCGTCTTCCAGCCGCTTGACCGGATGGTTGGCGCCGCGATGGCCCTGGAACATCTTGGTGGTCTCGGCACCCACGGCCAGACCCAGGAGCTGGTGGCCGAGGCAGATGCCGAACAGCGGCTTGCCGGTCTCGAGCAGCTGACGGATCACCGGCACGGCATATTCGCCGGTCGCAGCGGGATCCCCCGGGCCGTTCGACAGGAAGAAGCCGTCCGGGTTGAACGCCATGATCTGCTCGAACGTCGCCTGTGCCGGCAGCACGGTGACCTTGGCGCCGGCCTGGACCAGGTTGCGGAAGATGTTGCGCTTCGAGCCATAATCGAGCGCGACGACATGCGGGCGGGTATCTTCCTGGCCGCCGTCGTCATAACCGAAGCCCAGGCGCCAGACGCCGCCTTCCCAGCCATAATGGGTCTCGGCGGTCACCGTGATCGCCAGGTCCATGCCCTCCAGGCCCGGCCAGGCGCGCGCCATCTCGAGCAGCAGCGGAATGTCGAACTTGCCCTCGACCGAATGCGCGATCACGCCGTTGGGCGCGCCGGCAAGGCGGATGCGGCGAGTCAGCGCGCGGGTGTCGATGCCCGACAGGCCGATCCGCGCATGCTTCTTCATCCAGGCATCGAGATGCTCGGTCGACCGGAAGTTGCTCGGCTCGGTCACGTCCTCGCGCACGATCATGCCCAGCGCATGGGGATCGTCCGCCTCGATATCGTCGGGGTTGGCGCCGACATTGCCAATGTGCGGGAAGGTGAAGTTGATGATCTGGCCCGCGAAGGACGGGTCAGTCATGATCTCCTGATAGCCGGTCATCGCGGTGTGGAAGCAGACTTCGCCCACCGCCTGGCCTTCGGCACCGAAGCCACGGCCCCAAATCACGTCCCCCGACGCCAAAACCAGAACACCGGTAGCTCCGGCAGGCATAGGCGTAGGCGTGGCGTCGGCCATTTGTGGGTGGCTCTCCATTTGAGGTGCAGCAATGTCGCTAAGTGCCGCCCGCTAGACCCCTACCCCCCTCGCGTCAACCGGTTCGCGGGTCTATTGCGGGGTCAATTCCCGATTCACGAGAGACGAAATGATCCGAGACGATATCAAGGCCGCCCAGATCACCGCCATGAAAGCCGGCGACAAGGAGGCCCGCGGCGCCATCAGCCTGATCCAGAGCGCGATCAAGAACCGCGACATCGAAGAGCGCACCAAGTCGGTCCAGATGGACGACGACGCGCTGGTGATCGAGGTGCTGCAGAAAATGGTGAAGCAGCGCCGCGAATCGATCGAGATGTTCGAAAAGGGCGGCCGCCAGGAGCTCGCCGACGCCGAGAAGGCTGAGGTCGCGGTGATCGAGCGGTTCCTCCCCGCCCAGATGAGCGACGAAGAGACCACCGCCGCGATCGAGGCGATCAAGGCCGAGCTGGGCGCTTCGGGCATGAAGGACATGGGCCGCGTGATGGCCGAACTGAAGGCGCGGCATGCGACGACGCTCGACATGAGCAAGGCCAGCGGGCTGGTGAAGGCGGCGTTGAGCTGAGGACATGCTAAACTCCCCCTCCCTTCCAAGGGAGGGGGTTGGGGGGTGGGTGAGTGTTCACGCAAAGCAAGCAGTGGATGCAGGCACGCGCGAAGGAACTTCGCCAGAATCCCACGCCTATGGAATACAAGCTCTGGCAGCGGCTCAGGGCATCGCAGCTGGAAGGCATCAAGTTCCGTTTCCAGCACGTCATAGAACCGTGCATCGTTGATTTTTGCGCCGCGGGCATTGGGCTCGTGGTGGAAATCGACGGCGACACCCACATTCCTGATGCCGATCGTGATCGTGACATCGGCTTGGGACAACTCGGCTACACAGTGCTTCGCTTCACCAATCATGAAGTCTCGACCAACATTGATGGCGTGCTCGAAACGATAGCTTCTCGGGCGCGGGGGCTTGCCGTGCGTCAATGGAATCGGGGACTCACCCTCCCCCCGCCCCCCTCCCTTGGAAGGGAGGGGGAGTAGGTGTCCCTCACCCCCGCCTTCCTCGACGAACTCCGCGCCCGCACGCTGCTGTCCGGACTGATCGCCAAGACGACCAAGCTCCAGAAGGCAGGGCGCGAGTTCCGTGCCTGCTGCCCGTTCCACAACGAGAAGACGCCGAGCTTCTACGTCAACGACGACAAGGGCTTCTACCATTGCTTCGGGTGCGGCGCGCATGGCGATGCGATCCGCTGGATGACCGACCAGCGCGGCCTGCCCTTCATCGATGCGGTGAAGGAGCTGGTCCAGGCAGCCGGGATGGAGATGCCCGAGCAGGATCGCCGCAGCGCCGAAAAGGCCGAGCGCGCCAAGGGCCTGCACGAGGCGATGGAGGACGCCGCCAAGTTCTTCGTCGACAAGCTGAACGGCATCGAGGGCGCCGAGGCCCGCGCGGTGCTCAAGAAGCGCGGCATCTCGGAGGAGACCGCCCGCACCTTCGGCATGGGCTATTCCCCCGATTCGCGCGGCAAGCTCAAGGATGCCCTCAAGGCCTATGGCGATCCGATGCTGGTCGAGGCCGGGCTCCTGATCTCCGTGGAGAAGAAAGACCCCTACGACCGCTTCCGCGGCCGTCTGATGATCCCGATCCGCGACGTGCGCGGCCGCACCATTGCATTCGGCGGCCGCATCATCGGCGAGGGCGAGCCGAAATATCTCAACTCCCCCGAGACCCCGCTCTTCGACAAGGGCCGCACCCTCTACAATCTCGACCGCGCCCAGGCAGCCGCCCGCAAGTCCGGCCGGATCATCGCGGTCGAGGGTTATATGGACGTGATCGCGCTGGCCCAGGCCGGTTTCGCCGAAGCGGTCGCCCCGCTCGGCACCGCGATGACCGAGCATCAGCTCGAACGGCTCTGGCGAATCGCCGACGTTCCCCTGCTCTGCTTCGACGGCGACTCGGCCGGGCAGAAGGCGGCGATCCGCGCCGCGCATCGCGCCATGCCGATGCTCGAGCCCGGCCGCAGCCTCGCCTTCGTCACCCTGCCCGACGGCCTCGATCCCGACGACCTCGTCCGTGCCCAGGGGCCTGCCGCCTTCGAGGCGCTGCTCGCCAAGGCCCAGCCGCTGGTCGACCGCCTGTGGGAAAGCGAGATCGCCGCCGAGCCGCTCGACACGCCTGAACAGCGCGCCGGCCTCAAGCGCCGCCTCGCCGCGCTCGCCGACAGCATCGGCGACTCGAACGTGAAGCACGAATATCTCGCCGAGTTCCGCGCCCGCGCCGACCAGCATTTCGGTCGCGGCCCGCGCAATTTCGAGAATCGCCCCCAGCGTAGCGCCGGCCCCGCCCCGGCCCGGGGCAAGCGTGACAAGCGCGGCAACTGGCTTCCGCCCGAGCCGCCGCTCACCCAGCAGACCCGCTCGCTCCAGGCCGGCGGGCTCGATCCGATCCTCGCCAAGGCCGTCCTTTCCGGACTGATCCGTCACCCGGCAGAAATCGCCCGCCACATGGAAGTGCTCGGCAGTCTTCGCGGTGCCTCCGGCGCGCTCGGCAAATTGTTCGAGGCGGTGGTCGATGTCGCGCTGGAGGATAGGCAGCTTGATAGAACCAAGGTACTCACCATATTGGCGAAGTCCGGTTTCGATCAGATGGCGAGCGAGCTGCTCCGGGCCGATACCCTGCCCTTCTCCTTTACCCGGCCCGAAGCCGAGGAAAAGAAGGCGCGCGAAGACCTGAACGAGGCGATCGCAGTGATGGTGGCGCGCCCCGCGGTGGACGCGGCGCTGGCAGAGGCAACGGCTGTGATGCTCGAGCGTTTCGACGACGAGGCGTTCGCCCGGCAAACGGCTCTGCTCAGGCAGCGCCAGGAGCTGGAAACGCGCCTCGCGAATCTGATGCTTGCGGACGACGAGAATTTCGAGGATTAGGGCGGCGTATAATTGCCGCCATCCAAGTTTCGAGGATTTGAATGGCCAAGGCGAACATGGCGGACGTCACCGAGGGCAATGAGGCGGGTGACGCGCCGCTGATCGATCTGAACGAAGGTTCGATCAAGAAGCTCGTCGCGCGGGCGAAGAAGCGCGGCTACATCACCGTCGATCAGCTCAACGAGATGCTTCCGCAGGACCAGATGTCCTCGGAGCAGATCGAGGACGTGATGGCGGCGCTCAACGACATGGGCGTCAACGTCGTCGAGAATGAGGAAGCCGGCGAGGACGCCGAGCCCGAGGACGACAGCCAGGACGAAGCCGAGTCGAGCGACAGCGGCGACGATTCGGCGCCTGCCTTCGAGACCAAGAAGAAGGAAACCGTCGATCGTACCGACGATCCGGTGCGCATGTACCTGCGCGAGATGGGCGCCGTGGAGCTCCTGTCGCGCGAAGGCGAGATCGCGATCGCGAAGCGCATCGAGGCCGGCCGCGACACGATGATCCTCGGCCTGTGCGAATCGCCGATCACCTTCAACGCGATCATCGGCTGGTCGAACGCCCTCAACGAAGGCACGATGCAGCTGCGCGAGATCCTCGATCTCGACGCCATGCTCTCCAAGGGTCCGTCGGCCGAGCAGGTCGAAGGCGCCGAGGAAGACGATAACGGCGAGATCAGCGAGAAGACCGCCGGCGCCTCCTACAAGGAGGAAGAGGAAGTCGAGGAAGTCCAGGACGACGAGGACGAGGACTCGATGACCGAGCGCCGCACCCCGCGGCCGTCGGACGACGAGGAGGAGGACAACACCCTCAGCCTCGCCCAGATGGAAGAGACGCTCAAGCCGCAGGCGCTCGAGAAGTTCGCCAACATCACGTCAATCTACAAGAAATTCTCCAAGATGCAGCTCCAGCGCCTCGACGCGATGGCTGCTGGCGGCGAGCTCGTCGCTTCGGAGGAGAAGAAGTATCAGAAGCTGCGCGAGGAGCTGACGGCCGAGGTCGAATCGGTCCAGTTCCACCAGCAGAAGATCGAATATCTCGTCGACCAGCTCTACAGCTTCAACCGGCGCCTCACCGCGCTGGGCGGCCAGATGCTGCGCCTTGCCGAGCGGCACAAGGTCAGCCGCAAGGACTTCCTCGATCGCTATGTCGATCACGAGCTCGACGAGCAGTGGCTGCAGTCGGTCCAGGGCCTCGACAAGAAGTGGGCGGCGTTTGCCGCGAACGAGGCCGCCGCTGTCGATCGCATCCGCATCGAGATCTCCGAGATCTCGCAGTCGACGGGCATGGCGCTCGCCGAGTTCCGCCGCATCGTCAACATGGTGCAGAAGGGCGAGCGCGAGGCGCGTATCGCGAAGAAGGAGATGGTCGAGGCCAATCTCCGCCTCGTGATCTCGATCGCCAAGAAATACACCAATCGCGGCCTGCAGTTCCTGGATCTCATCCAGGAGGGCAATATCGGCCTGATGAAGGCGGTCGATAAGTTCGAATATCGCCGCGGCTACAAGTTCTCGACCTACGCCACCTGGTGGATCCGCCAGGCGATCACCCGCTCGATCGCCGATCAGGCACGCACGATCCGTATCCCGGTCCACATGATCGAGACGATCAACAAGCTGGTCCGCACCAGCCGCCAGTTCCTCCACGAGCAGGGCCGCGAGCCCACGCCGGAGGAAATGGCCGAGCGCCTGAGCATGCCGCTCGAGAAGGTGCGCAAGGTGATGAAGATCGCCAAGGAGCCGATCAGCCTCGAAACGCCGATCGGCGACGAGGAGGATTCGCACCTGGGCGACTTCATCGAGGACAAGAACGCCGTCATCCCGGTGGACGCCGCGATCCAGGCGAACCTCAAGGAAACGGTCACCCGCGTCCTTGCCTCGCTCACTCCGCGCGAGGAGCGCGTGCTGCGCATGCGCTTCGGCATCGGCATGAACACCGATCACACGCTCGAGGAAGTCGGCCAGCAGTTCTCGGTCACCCGCGAGCGCATCCGCCAGATCGAGGCCAAGGCGCTGCGCAAGCTCAAGCATCCCTCGCGCAGCCGGAAGATGCGGTCGTTCCTCGACCAGTAACTTCGGAAATCTTCGCGGATACTATCGGAACGCCTCGGAACTTGTTTCCGGGGCGTTTTCGTTTTCTCCCCGGAACGGTGCGGGAACACGTGGTTTATCCACAGTAAATTCGGCATTCACCGCGTCTTTACGTGCTTCGGTATATCCCCGGGTTGCAGAACCTGCCCGCCGGCATGGGGCCGCAGGAGGACGTAGGGGCTTATGCCGTTTGATTCCGTACAAGTTGCGCGATTGGGCGGTGCCTGGGGCTCGATGGGGGCGCTCATCGCCTCCGATGGCAGCGCCAATCACCCCTATCTCCAGCGCCTCGCCCGCAACGAGGAGCCGCTGCGCGACCTGTCGGACGCGGTCCACCACATCTGCCTGCTCCATGGCCGCCATCCCGGCGTGATCGATCATGCGCTGGGCCATGCCCGGCTCGGCATCGAGCGCGACTGGCTGGAGGCTGCGGCCGACGCCTTCGTGATCGAGCGCGCCTATCTCGTCCGCATCGTCGCCGCTGCCGGTCCGCTGCCCAGCACGCCCGGCCATGCCGAGAGCGAAGCGGCCACCGCCGCGCAGCGCCATGCCATCGACATGCTCGCCCAGTCGGACCGCGCAGGCTGCGCCACCGGCGCGGCGATCGCGCTGGCGATGGACTGGGCAGTGATCCGCGAGACGCTCGACGCCGCCGCCGAACGGCTGGGCCTGGCGCCCCCGCCCTCGCAGCTGCCGCTCGCCGAGGAGACGGTGACGGTGGTCGACACTTTGGTCCGCGAAGGCATGCTCGAGCGCGCCATGCTGTTCGGCGCCCAGCAGCTCTTCGCCCAGCATCGCGGTCTCTGGGACCTGCTCGAAGCCCGCGCCTCGGCCCGCGACAAGCAGTAGCCTCCTTCTACTCCCCTTCCGCTTGCGGGAGGGGCCGGGGGAGGGCCTGAACTGGCCGCGAGCACCCATTTAGAGATTTACACTCCCTCCCCTGACCCCTCCCGCAAGCGGAAGGGGAACATAGTGGTTGCCTCCCCGCCCCGCCCCCCTTTTCGAATACGTCATGCGTTTCGAAGGCACCCAAAGCTATGTCGCGACCGAGGACCTGAAGGTCGCGGTCAATGCCGCCGTCACCCTGCGGCGCCCCCTCCTCGTCAAGGGCGAGCCCGGCACCGGCAAGACCGTGCTGGCCTATGAGATCGCCAAGGCCGTCGGCGCGCCGCTGATCGAATGGAACGTCAAGTCGACCACCAAGGCGCAGCAGGGCCTGTACGAATATGACGCGGTCGCGCGTCTCCGCGACGGCCAGCTCGGCGATCCGCGAGTCCATGAGATCTCCAACTATATCCGCAAGGGCAAGCTGTGGGAGGCGTTCACCGCGCCCCAGCTCCCGGTCCTGCTGATCGACGAGATCGACAAGGCCGACATCGAATTCCCCAACGATCTCCTCCAGGAGCTCGATCGGATGGAATTCCATGTCTACGAGACCCACGAAACCGTCCGCGCCGCCGAGCGCCCGATCGTGGTGATCACCTCGAACAACGAGAAAGAACTGCCCGACGCCTTCCTGCGCCGCTGCTTCTTCCATTACATCAAGTTCCCGGACCGTGAGACGATGCAGGCGATCGTCGACGTCCACTTCCCCGGCATCCAGAAGATCCTCGTCTCCAGGGCGATGGATATCTTCTACGAGATCCGCGAGGTCCCCGGCCTCAAGAAGAAGCCTTCGACGTCCGAGCTGCTCGACTGGCTCAAGCTGCTCCTCCACGAGGAAATGCCGCTCGAGGTGCTACAGAACAAGGACCCGACCAAGGCGATCCCGCCGCTCCACGGCGCGCTGCTCAAGAACGAGCAGGACGTGATGCTGTTCGAACGCCTCGCCTTCATGGCCCGCCGCCAGCAGGGCAAGGCCTGATGCCCTATACCGGCAGCTGCGCCTGCGGCGCGGTCACCGCCACGATCGCCGGCGAACCCGTCGCGGTGCGCCAATGCTGGTGCCGCCAGTGCCAGCGCCTGGCCGCGGGCTCGCCGACCACCAACGCGATCTTCGCCACCGACGACCTCGAGCTGAGCGGCACGCTGACCACCACCAGCTATGTCGCCGACAGCGGCAACACGCTGACCCAGAGCTTCTGCGGCCTGTGCGGCACCCCGGTGATGGCGCAGAGCTCCGCCCGCCCGCAATTCCGCACCATGCGCCTCGGCTTCCTCGATGCGCCGCACGGCCTGACCCCGCAGGTGGCGATCTGGACCGACGACGCCCCCGCCTGGGCGCATGTCGATCCGACGCTGGAGACCTTCCCCCGCCAGCCCCCGGCTCCGGTGCTCGCGGTCCGATCGGCAGACTGATGAAATTCTTTCACAAGCTATTCGGCGGTGGCACTCCGAAGCGGGAGGAAGACAGGTTTGCCGAGTTGTTACTCCGGGCGCTGAAGAAGGCGGCACCGTCCTTCGTCGCCGGATATGACCCGGTCGCGTTCGAGATAGGTCGCGGGCAGGGAGATCACCCGCACAAGACCTTCCTGCACAATTCATTCATCGAGTATCAGCGCCTCCCTGCCGAGGATCGGGGTGGGCACATCGCCAATATGGTCGGCTTCATCCTTGACCGCGAAAAGCCGCAGCCCCGGGGCGACGCCGCACTTGATATGCTGTTGCCGGTGCTGCGCGCTCGCGCAGACATGCTGGTGGCGACCGCCGGCATATCGGGAGATTTTCCGCATCAGAACTCGGCGCGGCCTTTTTGCGATACGATGCTGCTGATGCTGGCGCTGGATTCGCCAAACAGCATCAGTCTGGTGACGGATGAACTGCTCGCGGAGCTTGGCGTCAGCTTCGACGATGCGCTCGGGCTCGCAGTTGCACATCTCGACGAACGTGAACACAAGTTTGGCCCCTTGGCGGAAGGCACGTTCGTGTCGCTATGCCAGGACTATTACGACGCCTCCCGGATTCTGCTCCCGGACCTTATTGCGCAGCTGCCGGTAAAGGGGAATCCGGTGGCGATTGTGGAATCCCGCTCTGCGGTACTAGTGACGGGCAGCGAAGACCTCGACGGGCTGCGCATGATTGCCGAATATGCCTGGCAGGACTTTCCAGAGAACGAGCGCGCGGTCTCGCTCACGCCCATTGAGTATCAGGACGGCGCGTGGCGCGTGTTCCCCGTACATCAGGATCACCCCCAGGCACTCCGCAACCTCGTCCAATATCAACGGACCTGGAGCTATGGCGCCTCCGCCGAAACGCTTCAGGAGAGACTGGGCGATGATCTCTACGTCGCGGGCGTCATACTGCTCGAGCAGGACGGGATCGCCGCGACTGCCGCGAGCTGGGCCAATGGCGTGCCGACGGCATGCCCCCTGGTCGATGCGCTGATTATAGAGGGCGATGGCGAGTTTCCGGAGATCATGCGCAGACTGGCAGATGTGGCCAGAGCCTGTGGCCCGTTCGACGGTGTCGAAGAGATGCCCTACCCGCCACGCCTCTCGTTACCGGCGGCACCGGATCGCGAGGCGCGACGCCGGCTGACGGACGAATACCCGGACTACGCCCCTTTCGGTGAACAACAGGGTTAACCCCTTTTAAACCACCCCCGGATACCGTCCGCTTGGGGGGGACCTTGTATGGGTCCCGAGTATGCGTAAGCGTGTTGCGTTCTCCGTGCTGCTTGCCGCCGCGTTGTCCGCCGCGGCGCCTGCCGGCGCACAATCCCTTCTCGAATATGTCGGCGAGTGCGTGCCCTTCGCGCGTCAGGCCTCTGGCATACAGATCTATGGCGATGCCTGGACCTGGTGGGACCAGGCCAGGGATCGCTACCAGCGCGGCCAGACCCCGAAGGTCGGCGCCGTCCTCGCCTTCTCGAAGAGCGCGCGCCTGCCGCTCGGCCATGTCGCGGTGGTCAGCCGCATCGTCGAGAAGCGCGTGCTGATGATCACCCATGCCAACTGGTCGCGGGTGGGTGGCGAGCGCGGCCATGCCGAGCAGGACGTCACCCTGTTCGACGTCTCCGAGCGCGGCGACTGGAGCCTGGTCAAGGTCTGGTACCGCGACCGCAACGGCCTGGGCAGCTCGATCTACCCCGCGCACGGCTTCATCTACGGCACACCGGACCGCAACGCGCCCGGCACCGTGCGCAAGGCCCGCCCCTCGGCCGAGCTCACCGCCCGCCAGCCCGATTATGTCGGCTCGCTGATCGACGCCTACGTTACCCGCTGAGCTTGCCGCCGGTCCCGCGCTGCCGCATGAAGGTCGCATGGGGGAAGACATCGCACGGCGCCGCGCCCAATGGCTGTTCGCCGCCATCATCCTGCTCGGCCTGGCCCTGCGCATCGCCGCCGCCCGGGGCGCGCTGTGGCTCGACGAGGCCTGGTCCGCGGTCCTCGCGCACGAGGCCGGCACCCCGATCGGCGTGTTCGTCCAGATCAACCACGACAACAACCACCATCTCAACTCGCTCTGGCTCCAGCTGGTCGGGCTGGGCGCCGATCCGCTGCTCGCCCGCGCCCCGGCGATCCTCACCGGCACCGCCGCCATCTACGTCGCCGGACTGATCGGCTGGCGGCGCGGCACGCTGTTCGGCCTGGTGACCGCGGCGCTGTTCGCCGTCTCGCCGATGCTGGTGACTTTGGGATCGGAAGCGCGCGGCTATGCGCCGATGGCCCTGGCCTTCCTCGTCGCCCTCCTGCTGACCGATCGCTGGCTCGCCGGCGAGGCCGAGCGCAGCCCGGCGACCGCGCTGGCGCTGTGCTTCTTCCTCGGCGCGCTGTCGCAGCTCACCATCGTCTTCGGCTTCTGCGCACTGGCCGGCTGGATCGGCTTCGCGCTGTGGCAGCGCGAGGGTTTCGTGAAGGCGCTGAAGCAGAGCCTCGCCCTGCTCTGGCCCTCGATCCTGGCGCTGGCGCTGGTCGTGGCGATCGTGCTGGGCGCGGCGGCGGCGAGCCGCACCGGCTTCCAGTTCGGCCGCTACGATCCCTTTGCCTGGCTGCCCTTCCTCCACGCACTCGTCCTCGGCTTCGGCAGCACGCTCGGCTGGCCGGTGATCACCCCCTGGTGGCTCGCGCTGGTCCCGGCGCTGGTGCTGCTCGCCCCGGGCTTGGGCGCGCGGCGCACCGCGTTCAGCCGGCTCGCCATCCTCGCCTTCCCGCTCGCGCTGGCGCTGCTCCACGCCGGCAACACCGGCTTCCCCCGCTACTATCTCGTCGCCTGCCTCGCGCTGCTGCTGATGCTGGGCGAGATGATCGCGATCGCGCTGCCCATGCCGGGCTGGCGCCGATGGCTGGCCCGCGCCGGACTGGCCGCCGTCCTGATCGGCGGCCTGATCGAGGATGCCCGCATCATCCATGCCCGGCGCGGTGATCCCGGCGGGGCGATCCGGGCGATGGCGGCGCACGCGCCCGCCGGGACCCGGGTGATCCTCGACCGCCCCACCGGCAAGGCGATCCTCCAGGTCGCCTCCGCCGAACAGGCCTATCCCCTCGTCATCGTCGAGAAGTCCTGTGGCCCCGCGCCCTTCCTGTTCCTCGACCGGCCCGATGGCGAGGCCTTCCCCGCCGCCTCGCGGCGCTGCGGGCGCCTCTACCGCCCGATCGCCCGCGCCCAGTCCTACGGCCTGTCCGGCAGCCACTGGACGCTGTACGCGCTCCAGCCCTAGAAGAGGGCCATGTTCCTCTCCTTCCTCGACGAGCTGCGCGCCGCGGGCATTCCCGCCAGCCTCAAGGAGCATCTCATCCTGCTCGAGGCGCTCGACCGCGGCGTGATCGAGCAGACGCCCGAGGCCTTCTACTATCTCGCCCGCGCCACCTATGTGAAGGACGAGGGGCTGCTCGACCGGTTCGACCAGGTCTTCGCCAAGGTGTTTCGCGGCGTCGCCACCAGCTATGGCGTCGCTCCCGCCGAGATCCCCGAGGAATGGCTGCGCGCCATCGCCGAGAAATATCTGACGCCCGAGGAAATGGCGCAGATCCAGTCGCTCGGCTCGTGGGAAGAGATCATGGAGACGCTCAAGAAGCGGATCGAGGAGCAGCATGCGCGCCACCAGGGCGGCAGCAAGTGGATCGGCACCGGCGGCACGTCGCCCTATGGCAATAGCGGCTACAACCCCGAAGGCGTCCGCATCGGCGGCGAGAGCAAGCACAAGCGCGCGCTCAAGGTCTGGGACCAGCGCGAGTTCCGCAACCTCGATTCCACCCGCGAGCTCGGCACCCGCAACATCAAGGTCGCGCTCCGCCGCCTGCGCCGCTTCGCCCGCGAAGGCGCCGCCGACGAGCTCGACATCGACGCGACGATCGAGGGTACCGCCAAGCAGGGCTGGCTAGACGTCCATATGCGCCCCGAGCGGCACAATGCCGTGAAGCTGCTGCTCTTCCTCGATGTCGGCGGGTCGATGGACCCGTTCATCAAGCTCTGCGAGGAGCTGTTCTCCGCCGCGACCAGCGAGTTCAAGAACCTCGAATTCTTCTATTTCCACAACTGCCTGTACGAAGGCGTGTGGAAGGACAATCGCCGCCGCTTCCAGGAGCGCACGCCCACCTGGGACATCCTCCACAAATACGGCCATGACTATAAGCTGGTCTTCGTCGGCGACGCCTCGATGAGCGCCTATGAGATCACCCATCCCGGCGGCTCGGTCGAGCATTTCAACGAGGAGGCGGGCGCCGTCTGGATGCAGCGCGCCCTCAACACCTATCCCGCCGCGGTCTGGCTCAACCCGATCCCGCGCGAGCAATGGGGCTATACCCAGTCGGTGAAGATCCTGCGCGAGCTGCTGAACGACCGCATGTACCCGCTCACTTTGGCCGGCCTCGACGAGGCGATGCGCGAGCTCAGCCGCAAGCGCTGAGCAGACCCCAATCCTCCCCCGCAAGGGGGAGGTGGCACGCGAAGCGTGACGGAGGGGGAGGTCAGCGACCCACCATCGTCTCGCTCCCCCCTCCGTCATCCCCCGCTGACGCGGGGCCTGACACCTCCCCCTGGCGGGGGAGGATTGCGAAACTACCGCTGCTTCCCCGAAACCATGCCCCGCGAGATCCGCCAGGCCTGGTCCCCGCCCTGCTCGTACGGATTGCGCAGCTTGTAGAGCCCGGCGAGCAGCCCGATGTCCATGTCGGTGATCTCCGCAGGAGCCGGTGCCACGGCGGGATCGAACAGCGACAGGATCGAAGGCGCCGCGATCGATCCCTTCGCCGGCGGCCGCGCCCCCACCAGGGTGCGCATCACTACATAATCGGCGAGCTGGCGCACCGACTTGCCCAGCGCCACCTTGCGGTCCATCACCACCACGGCGTTGATCGTGATCGCCTGGGTGTCGCCCTCCATCACCGGCATGTTGTCCGGGTCCATGTCGGTGCTCGAATTGGTCACATTGCCCGCCTCGTCGCGCGTCACGACCAGGCGCCAGGCATGGATCGGCCCCGCCTTGAACGCGTCCGCCAGCGCCCCGTCGTCCAGATTGGCGAACACCGGATTGCGCCGCTTGCGCATCGTCGCGATCAGCGCATCGGCATTGTCGGCGAACACGATCATCAGGTTCGACTTGCACGGGTCCGGCGCGAGGCGGACCGAGGCGGCCCCGGCGACGATGCGGAACCGGTTCTCGATCGGCGCCTTGAACCGATCGGGCAGGCCGATCACCTCGGGACAGACCGGCTCGACGAAGCGCGCCAGCTGGCCATCGTCGACGTCCAGCACCTGGCGGATATAGCGCTGGGCGCGCTTGATCGGCTTGGGCTCCTGCCCGGTGACGACGATGCTGCCGTCCTGCACAGGCGCGGGCCTGGCGGCCTCCTGCGCATGCGCGCTCGCCGCGCCGAGCATGGAAACCAGAAAAAGCGAAGTCAGGCCAAGGCGCGTGCGCATGCGTGTTCGATCCCTTGTTGGATCGGGACTCCGCATGCGCCGGTTTCTTTAGAGCCGGTCGACTGCCCGATGGAGACGACGGAGTATCGCACCGTCATGCGCCTGTCCATTGGCGGCTTCATTGGCCAGCGCCATCAGCCGGACCGCGCCGAAGCTGGCGGAAAGGCCCTTCAGGCGCAGCGCCGCGGCGGCCCAGCCATCCGGATTGTCGGCGGACTTCATCGTCTCGATGCAGCGTTGCACGCTTTCAAGAAACGCCTCGCGCAGCTCGGCGATCAGCGCGGGTTCGTCACCCACCGCCGCCGCGAGCGTCGCATCGATTGCACCGGGATCGTACGCCATTCGCATAGCCTAATCCGCCCACCGTTAACGCCGCGTTTCCATACGTAAGTCGCGCAAATGTTGGAGCCACGGCGAAATGTGGTAAATGCACCATATGATTGGGGGAAAACCTGCCGAGCCGCTGGCCGCGAATGAAGACGCGGAAGAGCTGGCCCTGTCCGAAACCACCGCCCCCGTGGCGGTGGAGCCACTGGCTTATGACGAGGTCGAGGACACGGAGGAAGCGCCGCGCCGCAGCGCCGGCTGGATCCTCCCTGCCCTTGCCATCCTCGCCGTGCTGGGCTGGTTCGGCGCAATGGGCTGGCTGCTGCGCGCCAGCTTCGGCGCGGCGATCGAGCCGATCCGGCTGGTCGAGCTGATCGCCGCGCTCTGCGTCCCGCCCGCGCTGATCGGCATCCTCTGTCTCCTCGCACTCCGCACGAGCCGCGCCGAGGCGCAGCGCTTCGGCGCCACTGCCCGGGCGATGCGCGCCGAGGCGGCGAGCCTGGAGCGGGTCGTCGCCACGCTCTCGCGCAAGATCGAGGAGAATCGCGCCTCGCTCGCCGAGCAGACCAATATCCTGATCGCGATGGGCGAGCGCGCCTCGGAGCGGCTCGAAAGCGCCTCGAACAGCGCCGCCCAGCACGCCCGCTCGATCGACGCCAGCACCCGCCATTTCAGCGAAGCCACAGCCGATGCCGAGCACCGCGTATCGGTCGTCCTCTCCTCGCTGCCCAAGGCGCATGAGGAGATGCGTGGCCTGTCCGACCGGGTCGATGCCGCCGGCCTGCTCGCCAGCGAGCGCGCCGCCGCGCTCGACACTCAGCTTTCCGCGCTTTCCGAGCGTGGGCGCGAAGCCGATCAGATCGCCGGCGGCGCTGCCGACCGTCTAGCCGCGCACATCGCCCGGATGGAGGCGACCAGCGAGACCGCCAGCGCCCGGCTCGAGCAGGTCACCGGCGAGATGTCGACCGAAGTCGATGCCGTGCTCGACCGCGCCGCCCATGCCGTGGACGAGGCACGCAAGGGCATCACCACCCAGGGCGAGGCGATCCTCGCCATGCTCTCCGCCAACCAGGCTGCGCTCGATCGCGCCGGGCGTGACAGCATCGAGGCGATGGGCACCCGCATGGCCGCGATCGAGGAAGCGATCGGCCGCATCGGCAGCCGCATCGCCGAGGAGCAGGGCCGCGGCGACGCGCTGTTCGAAGGGCTGGCGACCGGCGTCGATCGGCTCGACCGCGCGATGGACGACCTCCATGTCGCCGGCACCGAGCGCACCCGCAACCTCGCCGCCTCAATGAGCGCGCTGCACGGCTCGGTCGAGGCGATGACGATCGCCCTCACCGTCGGCGACGAGACCGCGCAGAAGGTGATCGGCACCTCCGAGGATCTGCTCACCGCGCTCGATGCCTCGGCCCGCGAGATCGACGAGACCCTGCCCGAGGCGCTGGCCCGGCTCGACGCGCGGATCAACGCGAGCCGCCAGGTCGTCGCAGCCTCCAAGCCCGAGCTGCTCGCCTTGGTCACTGCCGCCGAGAGCACCCACGACGCGATCGAGGCGATCGCCGACGTGGTCGGCCAGCAGCGCGACACGCTCGCCAAGACCCAGGCCTCGCTGCTCGAGACGCTGGCGACCGGCGGCGAGCAGGCCCAGCAGCTCGGCGCGATCGTCGACGAGACCATCGCCACCACCCGCCGCTTCGCCGAGAGCGCCGCGCCGCAGCTGGTCGAGGCGCTGCTCAGCGTCCGTGAGACTTCCAGCGCAGCCGCCAACCATGCCCGCGAGACGCTGGCCGGCATCGTGCCGCATGCCGAGCGGGCGATCGAGGAGGCCGCCGGCGACGCGCTGCGCCGCGCGGTCGACGCTTCGATCCGCCGCCAGCTCACCGATCTCGCCGAGACGACCGAGGCCGCAGTCAACGCCGCGACCCGCGCCTCCGAGCGGCTCACCCAGCAGATGGTCTCGCTCGCCGACACCACTGCCCAGGTCGAAGCCCGCATCGCCGAG
Source organism: Sphingomonas sp. Sphisp66 (assembly GCF_047324325.1). NCBI lineage: Bacteria > Pseudomonadati > Pseudomonadota > Alphaproteobacteria > Sphingomonadales > Sphingomonadaceae > Sphingomonas > Sphingomonas sp. Sphisp66. The sequence goes on along the minus strand of NZ_CP168508.1, from coordinate 1,859,658 downwards.
GGCCGCAAGGAGCGCGAGGAGTCGGACAGCGACAATTTCGCGCGCCGGGTCTCGCTGCTGATCGAAGCGCTCAACTCGGCCTCGATCGACATCACCAAGGCCTTTTCGGCGGACGTGACCGACAGCGCCTGGGCCGCCTATCTCAAGGGCGACCGCGGCGTCTTCACCCGCCGCGCGGTACGCCTGCTCGATCCCTCGGACACGCGCGAGATCCACCGTCTCTACGAAAACGACGACGATTTCCGCGACAATGTGAACCGCTACATCCACGATTTCGAGGCGATGCTGCGGCAGATCCTGGCCCTGCGCGACGGCTCGCCGATGGGCGTGACGCTGCTCTCCTCGGACATGGGCAAGCTCTACGTCGCCCTCGCCCAGGCAATCGAACGTCTGCGGACCTAGGTTTCCCGTGCTGGCGCTCGACGATCCCCGCTGGGGAAGCCTTCAGCACGCCTATGGCGCTGCCGGCGACATCCCCGCGCTGCTGCGCGAACTCGCTGCAGCGCCGGAGCCGCAGGAGGATCCGGAAGCCGAGCCCTGGTGGGTCCGCTGGGCTACAGCTTCCTGCTGCTGCCCACCGCGATCGAAGTAGCCCGCGAGACCGGGCGCGGCCCCGAGCTTCCGACGGCGTTCGCCGATGCGCTGATGAACCTCGACGAATATTGGGATCGACCGGATCACCTACGGCGAGGCCGAGTAGGCCATCAAGCTCCCCTCCCTGGAAGGGAGGGGCCGGGAGTGGGTTGCGTCCAGGCCTTACGGAAGCCGCGAGATGCTCGGGAGCAATATCGCGTACATCCACCCACCCCTAACCCCTCCCTTCCAGGGAGGGGAGCGGACGGTTTGGGCGCCGACACCTTGCAAAATAGGATTTCGCCTGTTTCCCTCCCGCGGTCCGGCGCCTGCCCGGCCGCTCTTTGACCCGTAGGAAAAATAGGACTTCATCGGCGCAACGATATTGCGCGGCATCGATGCCCCGAACCACCCTGTGCACGATGCTTGCAATCTTGCCGCCGCGAAAACCCGGCTTTGGCGTGTACTTCGTGTACTTTGCCGAGTCGGGCCGACACCCCCGCGTAGGAAGCGCTACGCAGCGTTCCCCGGCTGCACCTGCGACCACCAGTCGAGCATGTCGCTGGTCACCCAGCCATTGACGTAGTTGAGGTAGAAGAGCGCGAACAGGATCGTCGCCACGATGGTCGTGCACCTGGCGATCCGCCCGGCGTTGAACTCGTGCGGGGCGCTCGGCGCCTGGCCCGGCACCAGCGCCACCCCCGCCTCCTCGCTCGTCCGCACGCCGAACGGCAGGACGAGGAACACCGAGAAGGCCCAGAACAGGAAATAGATGGCGAGCGCGGACTTCCAGGGCATCGTGCGGTGATAGCAGATCGTCATCCCGGCGAAAGCCGGGATGACGACTATCGGCTATTGCTCGATGATCAGCACGTCCACCACGGGCTTCTTGCCCGTGTAGCGCACCGCGGCGCGGCGCACCGCCAGGCGGACCGACTCGCGCAGCCGCTCGATATCGCCCTTGCCGTCCTTCTTCACGGCTTCGCGCGCGGCCTCGGACGCCTCGGCGATGAAGTCCTCGCGGTCTTCCTCGACGGGAATGCCCTGCAGGCGGATCTGCGGCTCGCCGGCGAGCTTGCCATTGCGGATCACCACCGCCGCGCTGATCTGGCCGTAGAGCGCCACGCGCCGCCGCTCGGTGATCGTCGTGCCGTCGGCCGGCAGGATGATGTCGCCGTCGAGCACGAGCCGCCCCACCGGCGCCTCGCCGATCTTGGACGGGCCGTCGGGCGCCAGGCGGATGATGTCGCCATTCACCTGGCGGATCGCCCTCGGCACGCCCTGCTCGAGCGCGAAGCGGGCCTGCTCGTACATGTGGCGGACCTCGCCGTGCACCGGCACGACGACCTCGGGCCGGATCCACTTGTACATCTCGGCCAGCTCGGGGCGGCCCGGATGGCCGGAGACATGGATGAAGGCCTGGCGGTCGGTGATCAGCTCGACGCCCTTGGCGGCCAGCGTGTTCATGATCCGCCCGATCGCGATCTCGTTGCCGGGGATCTGGCGCGAGGAGAATACCACCGTATCGCCTTCATGCACCTTGAGGACATGGCTGCCCTCGGCGATGCGGTTGAGCGCGGCGCGCGGCTCGCCCTGGCCGCCGGTGGCGACGATCAGCACCTTGTTCGCCGGCAGCGCCATCGCCGCCTCGAAGTCCACCGTCTCGGGGAAGTCGCGCAGATAGCCGGTCTGCTTGGCGACGCGGATGATCCGGTCGAGCGAGCGCCCGGCGACGCACAGCTCGCGCCCGGTGTCGCGGGCGACCTCGCCCAGCGTCTGCAGGCGGGCGGCGTTGGACGCGAAGGTAGTGACCAGCACCCGGCCTTTGGCAGCGCCGATGACCTGGTCGAGCCCCTCACGGACCGCCGCCTCAGATCCCGAGGCCTCGGGATTGAAGACATTGGTCGAGTCGCAGACCAAGGCGAGCACGCCCTTGTCGCCGATCGCGGTCAGCTCCTCGGCGGTCGAGGCACCGCCCAGCGCCGGGGCGTCGTCCAGCTTCCAGTCGCCGGTGTGGAACACGCTGCCATAGGGCGTCTCGATCAGCACCGCATTGCCCTCGGGGATCGAATGGGCGAGCGGCGTATAGGTGATCCGGAACGGCCCGAGGTTGAACGGCCCCTCCTCGTCGACGACGTTGAGCTCGACCTTCTCCTCAAGGCCCTCTTCCTCGAGCTTGCCGCGGATCAGGCCGGCGGTGAACGGGGTGGCATAGAGCGGCACGTCCAGTTCGCCCGCCAGATAGGGCAGCGCGCCGATATGGTCTTCATGGCCATGCGTCAGCACGATACCGAGCAGGTCGTCGAGCCGCTCCTCGATGAACTGCAGGTCGGGCAGGATCACGTCGATGCCCGGATATTCCGGGGTGCCGAAGGTGATGCCGCAATCGACCATCAGCCACTTGCCCTGGCAGCCATAGAGATTGACGTTCATGCCGATCTCGCCCGAGCCGCCGAGCGCGAGGAACAGGAGTTCTTTTTCAGGGGTCACTTGGTTTCCTCGGTCAACGGCTGCGTTCCCACAGCATCGCCAACCCTTGAATGGTCAGATCGGGTTCGATCACGTCGAATATGGGGGTGCGCTTCTCGAAAAGCACGGCCAGGCCACCGGTGGCGATCACTTTGACGGGGCGACCGATCTCCGCCTTCATCCGCGCGACCAGCCCTTCGATCATCGCGACATAGCCCCAGTAGATGCCGATGTGCATCTGGTCGACGGTGTTGCGGCCCACCACGCTGGTCGTGGCCGGCGCGGTGATCGCGATGCGCGGCAGCTTCGCGGCGGCAGTCACCAGCGCATCGAGGGAAAGGTTGATGCCCGGGGCGATGATCCCGCCCTTGTAGGCACCGCGATAGTCGACCACCTCGAAGGTGGTGGCGGTGCCGAAGTCGATGATGATCAGGTCGCCGGGATGACGGGCATGGCCGGCGATCATGTTGAGCGCCCGGTCGGCGCCCAGCCCCTGCGGCTCCTCGACATCGAGCGGGAAGCCCCATTCGGCCTTGCCCTGCCCGGCGATCACCGCCTCGGTCTTGAAGTATTTGCTGGCGAGCACCTGAAGATTGTGCAGCGCGCGGGGCACCACCGTACCGATGATCACGCCGGTCACATCGGCGCGGTCATAGCCCTCCAGATTGAGCAGCTGGCTCAGCCACACCGCATATTCGTCGGCGGTGCGCCGCGGATCGGTGGCGATCCGCCAGCGGGCGCGGACTTCGCCGCCTTCCAGCAGGGCGAAGACGACATTGGTGTTGCCGGCATCGATGGCGAGCAGCATTTCCGGGCCTCTCAGAGCAGGAACACGTCTGCGGCGTGAATGACACGGCTGGTGCCGTCGGCCAAGCGCAGGATGAGCGCGCCTTCGCTGTCGAGCCCGCCGAACAGCCCCTCGATGCTCGATCCGTCGGCCAGACGAGCCGTGAGTGCAGTCCCGATCGGATGCGCCCGGGCCAGCCAGCGCTCACGCACCGGCGCGATGCCATCCCGCCAGCGCGACACCCAGCGGGCGAAGCTCTCGGCAAGCGTCTCGGCGAAGATCTGGGGATCGGGCGCCGGGCCATGCGCGGCGAAGCTGGTGGCGAGGCGATCGAGGTCCTCGGGATGTTCCGCCAGGTTCACCCCGAAGCCGAGGATCACCGCTTCTCCCACCCGCTCGAGCAGGATGCCGGAGAGCTTGGCACCGTTCACCAGCAGGTCGTTGGGCCATTTGAGCATCGGCGCGACACCGAAGACCCGCGCCGTCTCGTCCAGCGCGACTGCGGCGACCAGCGCGAGCGTAGCCGGGCTCGGCTCCCCTGCCCGCGTCCGCACCAGCGTCGAGACATAGAGATTGCCGAGCGGCGACTGCCAGGCACGGCCCTGACGGCCCTTGCCCGCGGTCTGCCGCTCGGCTCTCAGCCACAGGCCCTCGCCCGCCCCGTTCCGGGCGAGCTCGGCCATGTCGGCATTGGTCGATCCCGTCTCGGCGACGGTCCGAACGGTCGCGGTCAGAACAGCGCCTTCGCGGCTGCGCCGGTCCAGACTTCGAGGAAGCCCAGCAGCGGCCAGCCCAGCGGCGAGATCACCACCGCGGAGATCACCAGCAGCAGGCCCTCGACGGGATCCGTGCGGCCGCCAAAAGCGGGCGCCGGCTCGTCGAAATACATCACCTTGACGATCTTGAGGTAGTAGTATGCGCCGATCGTCGAGGCAGCGGCAGCCACCGCGGCGAAGACGAACAAGCCCGCATGGACCGCGGCCAGGAACACCTGCAGCTTCGAGAAGAAGCCGAGCAGCGGCGGGATGCCGGCGAGGCTGAACATGAAGATCGCCATCGCCACCGCGAGACCCGGGCGGGTGCGCGACATGCCCGACAGGCTCGAGATGGTCTCGACCGGACGGCCCTCCGCATCGCGCATCTGCAGCACGACGAGGAAGCTGCCCAACGTCATCACCACGTAGATGGCGACATAATAGAGCACGCTCGACACGCCTGCTTCACCGCCAGCGGCGAGGCCGACCAGCGCGAAGCCGACATTGGCGATCGAGGAGTAGGCAAGCAGTCGCTTGATGTTGTCCTGCCGGATCGCGGCGACCGAGCCGAAGATGATCGAGGCCAGCGAGGCGAAGATCACGATCTGGCGCCAGTCGGCGATCGCCGGGCCCATCGCGTCGATCGCGACGCGGGTGGCGAGCGCAATCGCGGCGACCTTGGGGGCCGAGGCGAAGAACGCCGTCACCGGGGTCGGCGCGCCTTCGTACACGTCGGGCGTCCACATGTGGAACGGCACGGCCGACATCTTGAACGCCAGGCCCGAGAAGACGAACACCAGGCCGAACAGCAGCCCGGTCTTCTGCTCGCCCGAGGCATAGGCGTCGGCGATGCCCGAGAAGAGCGTCGTGCCCGAGAAGCCGTAAACCAGCGAGATGCCGTAGAGCAGGATGCCCGAGGCCAGCGCGCCAAGGACGAAATACTTCAGGCCCGCTTCCGCCGAACGCGTGTCGCGGCGCATGAAGCTCGCCAGGATATAGGCCGAGAGGCTCTGCAGCTCGAGGCCGACGTATAGCGACATCAGGTCACCCGCCGAGACCATCATGCCCATGCCGGCTGCAGAGAGCAGGATCAGCACGGGATATTCAGGCCGCAGGTCGTCGCCCGAGGTTTCCGCGAAGAAACGCGGCGCGATCAGGATCGAGACGCCGGCAGCGAGGAAGATCAGCGCCTTGGCGAAGGCAGCAAACATGTCCGGACGGTAGAGGCCGCCAAAGGCCTCGCCACCCGCCGACGCCGGGCCGGCCAGCGAGATGCCGGCGCCGATCAGCACGGCGATGGCGGTCCAACTGACCAACCTGGTCGACTGGGCACCGCCCCAGGCGGCGACGAGCATGAGGAGGATGGCGCCCACAGCGAGCACCAGCTCGGGCAGCGCCATCATCAATTGGAGCGAATAATTCATCAGTGCGCCTCCCCGTGCGCAGCAGGGGCAGCGGCGTGAGTCTCGCCATGATGGGCGGCAGGCGCAGGCTTGCCGATAGTCGGCAGCGAGTCACCGGCGGGGGCGGCACGCTCGAGGCGAGCAACCAGCTTCTCCACGTCACCGCGCATCGGCTTCATGAAGCTCTCCGGATAGACGCCCATCCAGAGGGTCACGGCAGCCAGGGCACCGAGCATGAGGAACTCACGCGCGTCGAGGTCCGGCATCGCCTTCACATCGTCCTTGGTCAGGTCGCCAAAGGCCACGCGGCGATACAGGTACAGCATGTATGCCGCGCCCAGGATGATGCCGGTGGTGCCGAGCAACGCGTAGAGCGTCGAGACCTGGTACAGGCCGGCAAGGCTCAGGAACTCGCCGATGAAGTTGCTGGTGCCCGGCAGGCCGACAGAGGCCATGGTGAACAGCAGGAACAGCACGGCATAGCGCGGCATGTTGATCGCCAGGCCGCCATAGCGGTCGATCTCGCGGGTGTGCAGGCGATCATAGATCACGCCGACGCACAGGAAGAGTGCGCCCGAGACCACGCCGTGGCCCAGCATCACCATCATCGCACCCTCGATACCCTGCGCATTGAACGCGAACAGGCCGAAAGTGACGATCGCCATGTGCGCGACCGACGAATAGGCGATCAGCTTCTTCATGTCGCTCTGCACCAGCGCGACGAGCGAGGTGTAGACTACCGCGACGGCCGAGAGCGCGAACACCAGCCACAGGAACTGCGCCGAGGCTTCCGGGAACATCGGCAGCGAGAAGCGCAGGAAGCCGTAGCCGCCGAGCTTCAGCAGCACGCCCGCCAGGATCACCGAACCGGCGGTCGGTGCCTGCACGTGCGCGTCGGGAAGCCAGGTGTGGACCGGCCACATCGGCATCTTCACTGCGAACGAGGCGAAGAAGGCCAGCCATAGCCATGTCTGCACATGCGCCGGGAAGTCATGCTGCATCAGCGCCGGGATCGACGTCGTGCCGGTGGTCAGGATCATGTAGATGATCGCGATCAGCATCAGCAGCGAGCCGAGCAGCGTGTACAGGAAGAACTTGTACGACGCGTAGATGCGGTTGGCGCCACCCCAGATGCCGATGATCAGGAACATCGGGATCAGGCCGCCTTCGAAGAAGACGTAGAACAGCATCAGGTCCTGCGCCGCAAACGTGCCGATCATCAGCACTTCGGTGGCGAGGAACGCAGCCATATACTCCGGCACGCGCTTCTCGATCGAGAGCCAACTCGCCCCGATGCAGATCGGCATCAGGAATACCGACAGTGCGATCAGCAGCAGCGCGAAGCCGTCGATGCCGAGCGCCCAGGCGAACTCGGCGCCGCCGATGCCGAACAGGCGGACATGCTCGACGAACTGCCACTGGGCAGCGCCGTCGCCGGTCTGGAAGTTGGCCCAGAGCAGGATGCCGAGCGCAAGGTCGACGAAGGTGGCGGCGAGCGCCAGCCAGCGCGCGCCCTGCGCGTTGAGGAACAGGCAGGCGACCGCGGCAATCGCGGGCACCGCCAGCATGACGGTGAGGATCGGGAAGCCGCTCATCGCGCGATCACCCAGGTCAGCGCGGCAGTGAGGCCGATCAGCATGATGAAGGCATAGGCGTAGACATATCCGGATTGCAGCTTGGCAGTGACGCCACCGCCGAGCTGGACGACCTTGGCGACCCCATTCGGGCCGAACCGGTCGATCGTGGCTTCGTCACCCTGCTTCCAGAACAGGCGGCCGATCGCGAAGGCGGGGCGCACGAACAGGAAGTTGTAGAGCTCGTCGAAATACCACTTGTTGAGCGAGAAGAGGTACAGCGGGCGGAACGCCTCGGCGAACTTCGCGGGGAAGCTCGGCGACACGATATACGCGCCATACGCAATGGCCAGGCCGCTCAGCATCGCGATCGTCGCGCTGAGCTTCACCCACACCGGCACCTCGTGCATCGCGTGCATCAGATGCTCGTTGAAGGCGACCGCGCCGTGCCAATAGCTCTCGCCGGCGCTCGGCTCGATGAAGAAGCCGTGGAAGACGAAACCGGCGAAGATCGCGCCCAGCGTGAGGACGATCAGCGGGATCAGCATCACGATCGGGCTTTCGTGCGGGTGATAGCCCGCCGTGCCCTCATGGCCATGATCGTGCAGAATTTCGTCGGCGGTCGGCGCATGGCCGGCACCTTCATCCTCAGCAGCTTCATGACCGTGTGCATGATCGTCATGGCCGTGGCCATGGTGATCGTGCACGGCATGCTGGATGTGCTCGGAACCCGCCCAGCGCGGCTTGCCGTGGAAGGTCAGGAACACCAGGCGCCAGCTGTAGAAGCTGGTGAGCAGCGCGACGAACACGCCGACCCAGAAGGCGCTGGTCTGGCCTGCGGCATAGCTCGCCTCGATGATCGCGTCCTTCGAGTGGAAGCCGGCGAAGCCGAAGGGGGTGTTGCCGAAGATGCCGGGGATGCCCACGCCGGTGATGGCGAGCGTGCCGAACATCATCGTCCAGTAGGTGACCGGGATCTTCTTCCACAGGCCGCCATAGTAACGCATGTCCTGCTCGTGGTGCATCGCATGGATCACCGAGCCGGCACCCAGGAACAGCAGCGCCTTGAAGAAGGCGTGCGTGAACAAGTGGAACATCGCCGCGCCGTACGCGCCGACGCCGGCGGCAAAGAACATGTAGCCGAGCTGCGAGCAGGTCGAATAGGCGATGACGCGCTTGATGTCGGTCTGCGTCGTGCCGACGGTCGCGGCGAAGAAGCAGGTCGCGGCGCCGACAAAGGTCACCACGCCGAGCGCGACGGCGCTCTGCTCGAACATCGGCGACATGCGGCAGACCATGAACACGCCTGCGGTCACCATGGTCGCGGCGTGGATCAGCGCCGACACCGGGGTCGGGCCTTCCATCGCGTCCGGAAGCCAGGTGTGCAGGCCGAGCTGCGCCGACTTGCCCATCGCGCCGACGAACAGCAGCAGGCAGAGCACCGTCATCGTGTCGAAGCGGGCGCCGAGGAAGCCGATGGTCGAACCATGCATGTTCGGCGCGGCGGCGAGGATCGTCGGGATGTCGATCGTGCCGAACACCAGGAAGGTGCCGAAGATGCCGAGCATGAAGCCCAAGTCACCAACACGATTGACCACGAAGGCCTTGATCGCGGCGGCGTTGGCCGAGGGCTTGCGGAACCAGAAGCCGATCAGGAGGTAGGATGCGAGGCCCACGCCTTCCCAGCCGAAGAACATCTGGACCAGGTTGTTGGCCGTCACGAGCATCAGCATCGCGAAGGTGAAGAGCGAGAGGTACGCGAAGAAGCGCGGCTGATCCGGCTCCTCCGACATATAGCCCCAGCTATAGAGATGGACGAGGAAGGAGACGCTGGTCACCACCACGAGCATCACTGCGGTCAGGCTGTCGACGCGCAGCGCCCAGTCGACCTGCATCGAGCCGCTCAGCATCCAGGTGAACACCGGCGAGATCGTCGGCTCGGCATGGCCGCCGAGATATTGGAGGAAGATCGGCCACGACAGGGCGCACGCCGCGAACAGCGAAACCGTGGTGACGAGCTTCGGGAAGGTGCTGCCGAACGCCTTGTTGGAAAGGCCGGCAACGGCTGCCGCGAGTAGCGGCAGGAACACGATGAAATAGATCGGCGACATCAGATGAACCTCGTCACCCCGGCGAAAGCCGGGGTCTCAGGCGAGAGCGCGGGACAGGAGCCGCACGAGATCCCGGCTTTCGCCGGGATGACGGAATTGGGCACGCGCATCATCCCTTCATCCGATTGACGTCTTCGACCGAGATCGTGCCGCGGCCGCGGAAGTAGATTACGAGGATTGCGAGACCGATCGCCGCTTCGCCAGCGGCAACGGTGAGCACGAACATCGCGAAGACCTGGCCAACCAGGTCACCCAGCGCATTCGAGAACGCAACGAGGTTCAGGTTCACGGACAGCAGGATCAGCTCGATCGCCATCAGGATGACGATGAGGTTCTTGCGGTTCATGAAGATGCCGAGCACGCCGAGCGTGAACAGGATCGCGCTGACGACGAGATAGTGCGTAAGGGTGATCACAGCTCTACCCCCTGCCCCACGGGATGGTTCACGTTGCGGGTCGCGTCCTTGGCGCGGCGTTGGACCTGGCGGCTGATCTTCTGCGGCTTGACGTCGGTGCGCGGACGCAGCGTCAGCACGATCGCGCCGATCATCGCGACGAGCAACACCAGGCCGGCGCCCTCGAACACGAACAGGTAGCGGGAATAGAGAAGCTGGCCGATCGCCTCGATGTTGTTCACCTTGGCGTCGATCGGCGCGATGCGGCGGCCGAGCTGCAGTGTCCCGGCGCTATAGGCGCCCACCGCGATCAGGATCTCGGCGACCAGCGCAACAGCAAGCGCGAAGCCCACCGCGGCGTACTTCATCACGCCGGCGCGCAGCTCTGCGAAGTCGATGTTGAGCATCATGACCACGAACAGGAACAGCACGGCGACGGCGCCGACATAGACGATGACGAGCAGCATCGCGATGAACTCGGCATTGGCGAGCACCATCAGACCCGCGGCGTTGAAGAACGCCAGGATGAGCCACAGGACGGAATGGACCGGGTTGCGGGACAGGATGGTGAAGGCGCCGGAGACGCACACCACTGCCGCAAACAGGTAAAAGGCGAGAAGCTGGATCACGGAATCGGATGGCCCCTGTAGATTGGCGTGCGCTTAACGGTACGGTGCATCGGCGGCAAGGTTCGCGGCGATCGCGCGCTCCCAGCGGTCACCGTTCGCGAGCAGCTTCTCCTTCTGGTAGATCAGCTCCTCACGGGTCTCGGTGGCGAACTCGAAGTTCGGGCCCTCGACGATGGCGTCCACGGGGCAAGCCTCCTGGCAAAGCCCGCAATAGATGCACTTGGTCATGTCGATGTCGTAGCGCGTGGTGCGGCGGCTGCCGTCCTCGCGCGGTTCGGCCTCGATCGTGATTGCCAGCGCCGGGCACACCGCCTCGCACAACTTGCACGCGATGCAGCGCTCTTCGCCGTTCGGATAACGGCGCAGCGCGTGCTCGCCGCGGAAGCGGGGCGAGATCGGGTTTTTCTCATAGGGATAGTTGATCGTCGCCTTGGGCTTGAAGAAATACTTCAAGGTCAGCGCGTGCGCCTTGACGAACTCCCACAGAGTCCAGGTCTTGATGAAATGGGCGACGGTGCTCATGCGGGCACTCCAACCCGGGTCAGCATGAGGTACCCGGAAACGAGGAAGACGAAGAGAAGCGACAGCGGGAGGAAGATCTTCCAGCCCAGGCGCATCAGCTGGTCGTAGCGGTACCTGGGCACCGTGGCCTTCACCCAGCTGAAGCAGAAGAAGAAGAAGCACATCTTGGCGAGCAGCCAGATGATGCCCGGCACGTAATAGAGCGGCGCCCAGTCGATCGGCGGCAGGTAGCCGCCCCAGAACAGAGTCGCGTTCAGCGCGCACATCAGGATGACGTTGGCGTACTCGCCGAGCCAGTAGAGCGCGAAGGCCATCGACGAATATTCGGTCTGGTAGCCCGCGACGAGCTCGCTCTCGGCCTCGGTGAGGTCGAACGGCGCGCGCTGCGTCTCGGCCAGCGACGAGATGAAGAACACGATCGCCATCGGGAACAGCAGCGGGTTGGCGAAATAGCCGTTCACCAAGCCGAAGATCGCCGAGCCCTTCTGCGCTTCGACGATCTCGCCCAGGTTGAAGGTGCCGGCCCACAGCACGACCGAGATCAGCACGAAGCCGATCGAGACTTCATAGCTCACCATCTGCGCGGCAGCGCGGATCGCCGAGTAGAACGGATATTTCGAGTTCGAGGCCCAGCCCGCCAGGATGATACCGTAGACGCCGAGCGACGAGGCGGCGAGCACGTAGAGCAGGCCGACATTGATGTGCGACAGCGCGACGTTCGCCTGGAACGGCACAACCGCCCACACGATCAGCGCCACCGTGAAGGTGATGATCGGCGCGAGCAGGAAGAGCGTCTTGTTGGCGCCCGACGGGATGATGGTTTCCTGCAGGAAGACCTTCAGGCCGTCCGCGAACGACTGGAGCAGGCCGAGCGGGCCGACCACGTTCGGGCCGCGGCGCAGCGCCATCGCCGCCCAGATCTTGCGGTCGACATAGATGATCATTGCCACCGCCAGCATCAGCGGCAGCGAGATCAGCAGGATGCCGGCGATCGTGGCCACGAACCACGCCCATTCGAAGGGCAGGCCGAGCCATTGGAAAAACGGGGTCATTCTGCGGCCTCTGCGAAGTCTTCGCCGTGGATCAGTTCGGCCGAGCAGCGCTGCATCGTCGGCGACGCACGGCAGATGGCGTTGGTGAGATAGAAGTCGGCGATCGGATAGCCGAGCGCTCCGCTGGCCTTGGCGGCCAGCTTGGGCGGCGAGAACTCGTAGCCGGCCAGGCCTTCACGGCCCAGCGCCGGCACTTCGTTCGCCATCTCGGCGCGCAGCTGCTCGAAACTGTCGAACGGCAGCGTGTGGCCGAGCCGGTCGGAAAGCGCGCGCAGGATCGTCCAGTCCTCGCGGGCGTCGCCGGGGGCGAACACCGCGCGGTCGGCACGCTGCACGCGGCCTTCCAGGTTCACATAGGTACCCGGCTTCTCGGCATAGGTCGCGCCCGGCAGGATGACGTCGGCATGGTGCGCGCCGTTATCGCCGTGATGGCCGACATAGACCTTGAAGCTGTCCTTGAAGCTCTCGAAGTTCACTTCGTCGGCACCGAGGAAGAAGGTCAGCTTCGGCGCAGCGGCGACGATGTCGGCGATGCCGCCCTTCTGGGCATAGCCGAGCATCAGTCCGCCCATGCGCGCGGCGGCGGTGTGGACGACATTGAAGCCGTTCCAGCCATCCCGCTGGAAGGCCGAGGCCATGGCGAGCGTTGCGCCCTGCCCTTCCTTGAGCGCGCCCGGGCCGACGATCAGCACCGGCTTCTTCGCCGCGTCGAGCGCCTCGGCCGCACGATCCGGCAGCTTGCCGAGGATCGACAGGTCGTTGCCCAGCCACTCGACCTTGTAGGTCAGGTCGGTCTCGGGGCCGATCGCGAAGACCTTGGCGCCCTTCTTGATCGCCTTGCGCACGCGGGTGTTGATCAGCGGCGCTTCGAAGCGGAGATTCGAACCGACGAGGAGGATCGCGTCCGCATCCTCAATTCCGGCGATGGTGGTGTTGAATGCCACCGAGCCGAGGTTCGACACGTCATAGGCCAGGCCGGTCTGGCGGCCTTCGAGCAGGTCCGAGCCAAGTGCCTTCACCAGCGCCTTGGCGGCGTACATCGTCTCGCAATCGACCAGGTCGCCGGCAATCGCCGCGACGCTCGAGCCGGCGGCCTTGGCCGCGCCCGCAATCGCGTCGAACGCCTCGTCCCAGCTCGCTTCGACCAGCTTGCCGTCCTTGCGGACATAAGGCTTGTCGAGACGGCGGCGGACCAGCGCGTCGACATGATAGCGGGTCTTGTCGTGCGCCCACTCTTCGTTGACGTCCTCGTTGATCCGCGGAAGCACGCGCATCACCTGGCGGCCACGGCTGTCGAGGCGGATGTTGGTGCCGACCGCGTCCATCACGTCGATCGACAGATTCTTCTTCAGCTCCCACGAGCGGTACTCGAAGGCGACCGGCTTGTGGGTCAGCGCGCCCACCGGGCAAAGGTCGACGGCGTTGCCCGAAAGCTCGCTCTTGAACGCCTTTTCCAGATAGGTGGTGATCTGCATGTTCTCGCCGCGATAGATCGCGCCGATATCCTCCACGCCGGCCACTTCCTCGCCGAAGCGGACGCAGCGGGTGCACTGGATGCAGCGGGTCATGATCGTCTTGATGATCGGACCCATGTACTTCTCGGTCACCGCGCGCTTGTTCTCGGTGTAGCGCGAGTGGCCGCGGCCATAAGCGACCGACTGGTCCTGCAGGTCGCACTCGCCGCCCTGATCGCAGATCGGGCAGTCGAGCGGGTGGTTGATCAGCAGGAATTCCATCACGCCTTCGCGCGCGGCCTTCACCATCGGCGAGTCCGTGCGGATTTCCTGGTTGTCGGCGGCGGGCAGCGCGCACGAAGCCTGGGGCTTGGGCGGCCCGGGCTTCACCTCGACGAGGCACATGCGGCAATTGCCGGCGATCGAAAGGCGCTCGTGATAGCAGAAGCGCGGAATTTCCTTGCCCGCGGCTTCGCAGGCCTGGAGCACGGTGGCACCCGCGGGCACCTCCACTTCAATTCCGTCGACAGTTAGCTTCGGCATTCTACTTCTTTCCCTGCACGACAGGACCGCGCATCTTGTAAGCCATCGGACGCATCACTGCGCTGCATCGCCTTTGCGGTAGAGCCACAGGCCCTCGGCGACACCGGCGCGCAGCTGCACCTTGCTGAAACCGATCTTGGCACCACCCGGGGTGCAACGGCCGACCGCGGCGACCACGGCGCCGAGCGCGGCGCGCTCCTCGGCCGAGCCGGCAGTCGAACGGAGCAGCGCATCGGCGGCAACCGGATCGCGCGTCACGGCGCAGCGGGCGAGGTCGACCTGGACCAGCGAGGGATCGCCGCTGCCCTGGAACGGCGCCGGCTCGCCCATCACTGCCGCCGGCGGGGTCGAATAGGCTTCGAGATAGAGCTGCTCGGCGATCGCCCCGCGCACCACATCGGTGCCACGGTCGCGGCCGAGGACGGCGCCACAGGCGTTCTTCTTGTCGGCCAGCTTCTTCGCGGCCGCGCTCGATTCCTTGCTGCCCGCGGCAGTGGCGAGCAGCGCAGCGGCGCCGGCATGGTCGGCACCGACCGCGCACTTGCCAAAGGCCTGCGGGCCCTCCGCATTCTGCGCATGCGCCGCGGGCATAAGCGCCAGCAGCGACGGAACCGCAAGCATCATCAGAGCCTTGTTCATTCCGCAGCCTCCTGCATGCCGTTGCCGGCCTGGCGCTCGTTGATCCGGCGCTCGAGCTCCGGACGGAAGTGGCGGATCAGGCCCTGGATCGGCCACGCAGCGGCATCGCCGAGCGCGCAGATCGTGTGGCCTTCCACCTGCTTGGTGACCTGCTGGAGCGTGTCGATCTCGCTGATGTCGGCGTCGCCGGTGCGCAGCCGCTCCATCACGCGCCACATCCAGCCCGTGCCTTCGCGGCACGGCGTGCACTGGCCGCAGCTCTCATGCTTGTAGAAATAGCTGAGACGGCTGATCGCGCGGACCACGTCGGTCGACTTGTCCATCACGATGATCGCCGCGGTGCCCAGGCCCGAGCCGAGCGCGCGCAGGCCGTCAAAGTCCATCGGGCAGTCCATGATCTGCGCCGCCGGCACCAGCGGCACCGAGGAGCCGCCCGGGATAACCGCGAGGAGGTTGTCCCAGCCACCACGGATGCCGCCGCAATGCTTCTCGATCAGCTCGCGGAACGGAATCGACATGGCCTCTTCGACCACGCACGGCTTGTTCACGTGACCCGAAATCTGGAAGAGCTTGGTGCCGCGGTTGTTCTCGTTGCCGAAGCTCGAGAACCATTCCGGACCGCGCCGCAGGATCGTCGGGACCACCGCGATCGACTCGACGTTGTTCACCGTGGTCGGGCAGCCATAGAGACCCGCGCCCGCCGGGAACGGCGGCTTCAGGCGGGGCTGGCCCTTCTTGCCCTCGAGGCTCTCGAGCATCGCGGTCTCTTCGCCGCAGATGTAAGCGCCCGCACCGCGATGGACGAACACGTCGAAGTCATAGCCTGACTTGCACGCGTTCTTGCCGAGCAGGCCGGCGTCATACGCCTCCTTCACGGCTGCGAACAGCGTCTCGGCCTCGCGGATATATTCGCCGCGGATGTAGATGTACGCCGCACGCGCGCGCATCGCGAAGCCGGCGACCAGCGCGCCTTCGATCAGCTTGTGCGGATCGTGGCGGATGATCTCGCGGTCCTTGCACGAGCCCGGCTCGGACTCGTCGGCATTGATCACCAGGAAGTTCGGGCGATCCGGGCGCGGTTCCTTGGGCATGAAGCTCCACTTCATGCCGGTCGGGAAGCCCGCGCCGCCGCGGCCGCGCAGGCCCGACGCCTTGATCTTGTCGATGATGACGTCGTTGCCGAGCGCCAGCAAATCCTTGGTCTTGTCCCAATCGCCGCGCTTCTGGGCAGCCGGCAGGTTCCACGGCTGGAAGCCGTAGACATTGGTGAAGATGCGGTCCTTATCCGCGAGCATTAGCGGCCCTTCCCCACCATGTTCTGAATGAAGATGTACGCGAGCACAGCGAGCCCGAGCACGATTGCGATGCCGATCAGCTTGAAGGCGAGCTTGAGCGCCCAGCCGAGCACGACGATGCCGCCGATGATCGCCAGGATGACGAAGATGAGGTTCTTGGTCTCGGGCTTCATCACCATTCACCCCGATAATCGTGGTTCTCGGTTTCCATCGCCGCCAGGTTGGTCGGCTCGCCGAGCGGTTCCACGGTGTGGCGGCCGGGCTCCTGCGTGCCGGTCTTGGGGCTCTCGCCCCGGGCCAGCGCGTCAAGGATCACGAGCGTACGATCATAGTCCAGATCTTCGAAATTATCGTCGTTGATCTGCACCATCGGCGCCGACGAGCAATTGCCCATGCACTCGACTTCGGTGAGCGTGAACAGGCCGTCCTCGGTGGTATGGCCCTTCTTCATGCCGCGCGCCTTGCAGGCGGCCATCACGTCGTCCGAGCCGCGCAGCATGCACGGCGTCGTGCCGCAGACCTGCACGTGATAGCGGCCGACCGGCACCAGGTTGAACATGGTGTAGAAGGTCGCGACCTCGAAGATGCGGATGTACGGCACGCCGAGCTCGCGCGCGACGAACTCGATCACCGGAATCGGCAGCCAGCCCTGCGTGTTGGTCTCCGCACCCACCTGACGCTGGGCCAGGTCGAGATAGGGGATGCTGCACGAGAGCTGCCGGCCCGCCGGATAGCGGCCCATGATTTCCTGTGCCTTGACGGCGTTCTCCGGCGTCCAGGCAAAATTGCCCCAGCGCGCGCGGGTCTCCGCATCATCAGGGAGTTGGGGTGCGTCAGCCATTAACGAATGAACTCCACGCGATCGACCAGGTCGTCGGCGAAAGAATAGATGGACATAACCTCGAACGGCTCGCTCTCCGGCGAGCGCGCGACCTTCTCGTGGAGCACCACGGTGTCGCCCAGCTTGTAGCTGCTCAGGATCTCGGCGCGGTTCTGCGGGAACTCGGCGAACATCGCCTTCAGGCCCGAGCGGACGCCTTCCTTGCCCTCACGCAGCACCGCACCGCGATATCCCGCCTCGCAGGCACCGTCGGTCATCAGCGAGACATAGGCGTCGGCATCCTGCGCATTGTAGTGCGCGATCATCTCGTGCGCGATGGCGATGCGGTCGGCGCTCACCGGTCGCACTCCCCGAACACGATGTCGAGCGCGCCCAGGATGGCGGTGATGTCGGCGAGCATGTGGCCGCGCGACATGAAGTCCATCGCCTGGAGGTGGCTGAACGCGGTCGGGCGGATCTTGCAGCGATACGGCTTGTTGCTGCCGTCCGAGACGAGATAGACGCCGAACTCGCCCTTCGGGCTCTCCGTCGCGACGTACACGTCGCCCGCGGGGACGTGATAGCCTTCGCTGAACAGCTTGAAGTGGTGGATCAGTGCTTCCATCGACTGCTTCATCTCGCCGCGGCGGGGCGGCGCGACCTTGCGATCGAGGGTGAGCACCGGGCCCTCCGGCATCTGCTGGAGGCACTGCTTCATGATGCGCGCGGACTGGTAGACTTCCTCGACGCGGACCATGAACCGGTCATAGCAGTCGCCGCGGGTGCCGACGGGGATGTCGAACTCGACCCGGTCGTACACATCGTAGGGCTGCGACTTGCGGATGTCCCAGGGGATGCCCGCACCGCGGATCATCGGGCCAGAGAAGCCCCAGGCCACGGCGTCCTCGCGGCTCACCACCGCGATGTCGACGTTGCGCTGCAGGAAGATGCGGTTCTCGGCGACCAGGCTGATCGCGTCGCCGAACAGGCGCGGCAGGCGCGTGTCGAGCCACTCTGCGATGTCGGTCAGCAGCTTGAGCGGCACGTCCTGGCGGACGCCGCCGACGCGGAACCAGTTCGAGTGCATGCGCGCACCGGAGGCACGCTCCAGGAAGTTCATGCAGTCTTCGCGGATCTCGAACATCCACAGGTTCGGCGTCATCGCGCCGACGTCCATCACGTGCGAACCGAGGTTCAGCATGTGATTGCAGATGCGGGTCAGCTCGGCGAAGAACACGCGGAGATACTGGCCGCGCAGCGGAACCTCGAGGTCGAGCAGCTTCTCGACCGCCAGCACATAGCTGTATTCCATGCCCAGCGGCGAGCAATAGTCGAGCCGGTCGAAGTACGGCAGCGCCTGGGTGTAGGTCTTGTACTCGATCAGCTTCTCGGTGCCGCGGTGGAGCAGGCCGATGTGCGGATCGATACGTTCGATGATCTCGCCGTCCAGCTCGGTCACCAGACGCAGCACGCCGTGCGCCGCCGGGTGCTGCGGGCCGAAGTTGATCGTGTAGTTCGCAATCTCGGTGTCACCCTTTTCCGGCTTGCCGCCGTCGATGACGCCTTCGATCTCGTCGAGATATTCAGCCATTACGCTTCACCCTCCGGCGCCTTCTTGGCGCGCGGCTTGCGGGGTTTCTTGACCACGTCCGGATCGGCGGGCGCCGGGCCGGCCTCGGGACCGGACTTGCCCGCGCCGGTGTCGGCGGTGCTGTCGCTGGTCTTGGGCTTGGTCACCTTCGCCTTGGCCGGCTTGGCATCGGGCGCAGGCTTCAGCGTCTCGTCCGCGGTCAGCGGAGTCGGCGCACCCTTGGCCTCGGGCTGCGGCGCGGGGGCCGGAGCCGGTGCGGGCGCAGGGGCCGGTGCAGGCGCGGGAGCCGCCGGAGCAGCCGCCTTCTCGTCGCCTGGCAGCACGTACTTCGCGCCTTCCCAAGGGCTCATGAAGTCGAAGTTGCGGAAGTCCTGGGCCAGCGTGACGGGCTCATAGACCACGCGCTTCGCTTCTTCCGAATAGCGCAGCTCGACATAGCCCGTCAGCGGGAAGTCCTTGCGCTGCGGATGGCCGACGAAGCCATAGTCCGTCAGGATGCGGCGCAGGTCGGTGTTGCCCTCGAACAGCACGCCGTACATGTCGTACACTTCGCGCTCGAGCCAGCCCGCGACCGGCCAGACGCCGGTGACGCTGGGGACGGGCTTCTCCTCGTCGGTGGTCACCTTCACCTTGATGCGGTGGTTCCGCGTCAGGCTGAGCAGGCAATAGACCACCTCGAACCGCTCCTCGCGGTCGAGATAGTCGACACCGGCGATCTCCATGAGCTGCTGGTACTCGAGGCCCGGCGTGTCGCGCAGAAGCTTGAGCCCCTCGA
Organism: Sphingomonas sp. Sphisp66; assembly: GCF_047324325.1. Taxonomy (NCBI): domain Bacteria; kingdom Pseudomonadati; phylum Pseudomonadota; class Alphaproteobacteria; order Sphingomonadales; family Sphingomonadaceae; genus Sphingomonas; species Sphingomonas sp. Sphisp66. The sequence continues at coordinate 1,840,272 of NZ_CP168508.1, read as the reverse complement.
CCACGCGGGCGCGGTCGAGCACCAGGTTCACTTCGCCGACGCTGTCCTCCGAGAAGAGCAGGATGCCGCCGAGCGCGGCCTTGGCTGCGTCGATCACGCCTTCGTTCGAAGCGAAACGGGGCGCAGAGGTCTTCACCGCGCTCATCGCTCGATCGTCCCGACGCGGCGGATCTTACGCTGGAGCTGCATCACGCCGTAGAGCAGCGCCTCGGCGGTCGGCGGGCAGCCCGGGACATAGATGTCGACCGGCACGATCCGGTCGCAGCCGCGCACGACGCTGTAGCTGTAATGGTAATAGCCGCCGCCATTGGCGCAGCTGCCCATCGAGATGACGTATTTCGGCTCCGACATCTGGTCATAGACCTTGCGGAGCGCGGGGGCCATCTTGTTGCACAGCGTGCCGGCGACGATCATCACGTCCGACTGGCGCGGAGACGCGCGCGGCGCGGCGCCGAAACGCTCCATGTCGTAGCGCGGCATGTTGACGTGGATCATCTCGACCGCGCAGCACGCCAGGCCGAAGGTCATCCACCACAGCGAGCCGGTGCGGGCCCACTGGAACAGCTCCTCGGTCGAGGTGACCAGGAAGCCCTTGTCGCCGATCTCGGCATTGATGTCGTTCAGGAAGCCGACGTCGGGCAGGGTTCCCGGCGGCGGCGCACCGATCAGGCCGCTGCCCGGCAAGGGCGACGACTGGGTGAGTTCTACTCCCATTCGAGCGCTCCCTTCTTCCAGGCGTAAACAAGGCCGAGCAACAGCTCGCCGATAAAGACCATCATCGAGATCCAGGCGGTCCAGCTGGCGGCAGCGGTGCCCATCTTGAACACCGAGACGGCCCAGGGGTACAGGAACGCCGCTTCGAGATCGAAGACGATGAACAGGATGGCGACGAGGTAGAAACGCACGTCGAACTGGCTGCGCGAATCCTCGAACGCGGGGAAGCCGCACTCATATTCGCTGAGCTTGGCTTCCGTCGGCTTGTGCGATCCCGTCAGCCGGCTGACCAGCATGGGCAGGAACACGAAGGCGCTGGAAAGCGCGAGGGCGACCCCGAGGAACAACAGGATCGGCAGATATTGTGACAGGTCGACCAATGGCCTTCTCTTCTCGCGGATGCGGAATCTGACGGGGGCTTTAGGACGATGAAAGGAGTGCGGCAAGGGCGGAAACCCTTGAGAATCATTCGCAATAATTTGGCGTTTACCGCGCCGGGATCGCAACGATCGGCGTGGGCCGCTGCGCGCCGGAAATACGTCCCGCCTTGTCAGGCAGATGGGCGCCCCATTGGGAGTCGCCGACGATCAGGATCCGCTTGCCGGCACGGGCGATCTGGGTGGAATCGACGATCGCCCCGCCCTGCGCCGCAACCTCCGGCTCCGCGATCTTCCCGTCCAGGATCCGGAATCGCCAGACCTTGCCCGGCACATTGGCATTGCGCACGCCGAGGAAAGAGTCGCCGTCCGCGACGAGCCCGTCGACTCCGCGCAGCCGGTTGCCGTCGGCAAGCAGGACCGGCGTCTCGGCGCCGCTGGCCAGGTCGATGCTGATCAGCCCGAGTCCATAGTCCGCGACGAGCAGCTTCCTGCCCTGGTCGTAGACTGCGCTGCCCTGCGCACTCCCCTTCTCGCGCGGCGCGATCACCGGCGTAAGAGCGGCACACTTGCCCTGGCAGCGATAGACTGCGCCGTTCTTGCTGTCGCTGACGAAGACCCGGTCCTGCCACACCGAGACATCGCCCGGCGTGAAGGCACTCCCGGGCGCGAGCCGGGCACGCACCCTGCCCTTGCGGTCCATCGCGAGCAGCGCGGCGCCGCTGCAGTCGGGAATCCTAAGATCGGCGGGGCAATTGGCCGCGACCCACAGCCATTTGCGGCCCGGATCCCAGGCGATGCCGAGCGGCGCGCCATCTCCCTTGGGGAGCGTGTGTGCGGTAAACCGCCCATTCCGGTGCGCGACGATGCTGCGATTCAGCACGCTGCTCACCCAGATCGTCTCGCCATCCGAGGCGACGCCCTCGATCAGGCGGTATTCGGCGGGGATGGTGAGGAAGGCGGCGGGCGGCGCGTCCTGGGCAAGCAGCCCGATCAGCGCCGCCGCGATCACCGCAGCGAGTTCGCGACGAGCTTGTGCAGCTTGGAGTGCAGCACGTCGTTGGCCGCGAGATACTGGTTGCGCTCGCGCGCCAGGTCCTGGCCGCGATAGTCGGTCACGAAGCCACCCGCTTCCTTGACCAGCAGCATGCCGGCGGCGACGTCCCAGGGCTTCAGGTCGCTTTCCCAGAAGCCGTCGAAGCGGCCCGCGGCGACCCAGGCGAGGTCGAGCGCGGCCGAGCCGAGGCGGCGGATGCCGGCGACTTCAGGCGCGACGGCGCCGAAGATGCGGCTCCACTCGGCGAAATTGCCATGGCCCATGAAGGGGATGCCCGTCGCGATCAGCGCCTCGTCGAGGTGCCGGCGCGCCGAGACGCGCAGGCGCTGGTCCTGCAGCCAGGCGCCGCGGCCCTTTTCCGACCAGAAGCTCTCGTCGGTCAGCGGCTGGTAGATATAGGCGTGCGTCACCTCGGGCTTGCCCTGGGCGCCGCGCGGATCCTCGACGGCGATCGAGATGCAGAAATGCGGGATGCCGTGGAGGAAGTTGCTGGTGCCGTCGAGCGGATCGATGATCCAGCGCGGCTTGTCGGGATCGCCGGCGATCTCACCGCGCTCCTCGACCAGGAAACCCCAGTCCGGACGCGCCTTCTGGAGCTCCTCGATCAGCGTGTCCTCGGCGCGCTTGTCGGCCAGGCTGACAAAGTCCGCCGGCCCCTTGCGGCTGACCTGGAGGTGCGAGACCTCGTTGAAGTCGCGACGCAGGCGCGGGCCGGCCTTGCGGCAGGCGCGCTCCATGACGGTGATGAGGCCGGAATGCGAAACCATATCTATACCTTCTAGCCCCCCTTCAGGGGAGGGGTTGGGGTGGGGCCCGTCCCCAATCCATGCCGCCGCGGGCAAAGCCCGCGCCGTCGGTCGAGCTGCGCTCGCCGGCCGGGCTGGCGGATCGGACGGATAGCGACGCTATCCGTCTCGTCCGCTCAGCCTCAGTCCGCGCGGCGGACGTAGGTCTGCTCGTACACGTCGACGACGATGCGGGTGCCCGAGGCGATGTGCGGCGGCACCAGGATGCGCACGCCATTGTCGAGCACGGCCGGCTTGTACGACGACGAGGCCGTCTGGCCCTTCACCACCGCGTCGGCCTCGACGATCGTCGCTTCGATCGTGTCGGGCAGCTGCACGCTGATCGGCTCTTCGTCATAGAGCTCCATCACCACGTCCATGCCGTCCTGCAGGAAGGCTGCCGCATCGCCGAGCAGGTCGCGCGGCAGCGTGGTCTGGTCGTAGGTTTCCTTGTCCATGAAGGTGAGCACGTCACCCTCGGCGAACAGGAACTGGAAGTCCTTGGTGTCGAGGCGCACGCGCTCGACCGTCTCCGCCGAGCGGAAACGGACGTTGTTCTTGCGGCCGTCGCGCAGGTTCTTGAGCTCGACCTGCATGTACGCACCGCCCTTGCCGGGCTGCGTGTGCTGGATCTTCACGGCACGCCAGATGCCGTTTTCATATTCGATGATGTTGCCGGGACGGATGTCCACGCCGCTGATCTTCATGGTCGAGACCTATGGAACTGAGAAAGAGCTGAGCCGGCGCCTTTAGCCGGGCGCGCCGAGTTGGGCAAGCCATGCTCCGCAGTGGAAGCCGGGGTCTCGTGCCGCACGCTGTCCCTTTGCGGTGCGAGATCCCGGCTTCCACCAGGATGACGGACTATCGCTCGGTATCCCGCAGCAGCGGATAGGGATTGATGTTCTGGCCCTGCCACCAGCCCTCGCCCGGCTGCATCAGCTTGATCTCGAAATGGAGATGCGGCGCGCCGCCCGAGGCGCTGCCGGTATTCCCCACCGTGGCGATCGGCTCGCCCTGGCGCACCACCGCCTTCTCCGCGACCAGATAGCTGTCGAGATGGGCATAATAGTGGATCGTGGCGCCGTCCCGGGTTCGGACATAGATGGTGTGCCCGCCATTCACGCTCTCGAATATCTTCTCGACCGTCCCCGACGCGGCCGCGAGCACCGGCGTGCCCTTGGCGGCCATGATGTCGATCGCGTGATGCTCGCGCGCGCCGTTGCCCCTGCTCTGCCCCCATGTATCGCTGAGCTGGCGGGCGCCGACGCCCTCCACGGGGATGATCAGCGGCACCGGGTCGCTGGTGCCGGCAAGCGGCGCGGCCTGGGGTTCGATCGCCGCCTGCTGGGGAAGCGCCGGCGCGGCGGGCTGCACCGTGATCCGCACCAGCGAGAGGAACCCCGCCGCAAGCAGCACCAGCAGCAGGCCCAGCCCCCAGCCGATTCGCTTCGCCCAGACCGGCATACGCCCTACTCCTGGAACACCGCCTCGGTGCCCGGCTTCACCATCAGCGCGAGCCGCGCGGCGTCCCAGTTGGTGAGGCGGATGCAGCCATGGCTCTCGGTGCGCCCGATCGTCTGCGGCTCGGGCGTGCCATGGATGCCGTAATGCTCCTTGGAGAGATCGAGCCACACCACCCCCACCGGGCCGTTCGGCCCCGGCGGCAGCATCGCCGGGTCACTGCCCTTCTTCGCGTCCCAGAACAGCTTGGGGTTATAGTGGAACTTCGGGTTGGTGTCCGCCCCGTTGATCTTCCAGGTGCCGATCGGCAGCGGATCATGCTCGCTGCCCATGGTCGCGCTGAACTGGGCGACCAGGCGGTTCTGCTTGTCGAACACCTTGAGCACCTTCTCGCTCTTGTCGACGACGACATGATCCGCCTCGGGCACCTTGGCCTCGACGTTCAGGTCGTTCAGCGTCTGGCGCCATTCGGGCTTGATGTCCGCCGGATAGTCGCGCGAGGCGGGCAGCGCATTGGGGAAGACGAACTCCGCGCCCGGCCGGATAGCGCCGCCGCCGGGATTGAGCTCCACCAGCACCTCGGGCGTGGTGTGGAACATCTCGGCCAGCTTCTCGAGCGGCCTGGTATAGGCGAGCGAAGGCAGCTTCGCCTGTTTCTCTGGATCCCTGGGGATCGGATTGACGTACGGCCCCTTCAGCGTGTCCGCGTCGAGGGTGAGCTTCCGCACCGGACGCAACGAGGCATAGGGCGCCAGCGCGCGCAGCGTGGCGGGGTCGAGCTTGCCGCTGGCCGGCATGCCGCGCGAAGTCTGGAACCCCTTGAGCGCCGCAGTCAGCGACTGGCCCTCGCGCCCGTCGAGGATGCCGGGCGAGAAACCCAGATGGTCGAGGATCACCTGCGCATGCAGGATCGAATAGTCGATCGGCGGCCTGGCGGAAGTTCCCCCCTGCCCGCTGGCAGCGGGACCGAGCGAGGCACAGGCGAGACAAGCCGCAAAACCGAGAAATTTCCGCACCGAATCAAGCTCCTGCAGATCATGTTCCGCAAGAACAACGGGTGGAACTCAGGGTTGGTTTCGCGCACACCAAATCCGTCATCCCGACGACAGTCGGGATCTCATGCGGCTCATTCCTGCCATCGCCTGAGATCCCGACTTTCGTCGGGATGACGCTTGGGTCAGGCCAACAGCTCGGTAAACGCCTTCACCGCCGCTTCCTCGTCCCCGCCCCACACGGCGCTGGACACCGCGAGGAAGTCCGCCCCCGCCTTGACCAGCGGCGCGGCGTTGTCCGGCGTGATCCCGCCGATCGCGACGCAGGGCAGTTCGAACAGCGCCGACCACCAGCTGAGGATCACCGGCTCGGGCCGATGGCGGGTTTCCTTGGTCGCGGTCGGGTAGAAGGCGCCGAACGCGACATAGTCCGCTCCCGCCTCGCCGGCTTCCATCGCCAGGTGGCGGCTGTCATGGCAGGTCACGCCGATCTGCACCTGCGGTCCCAGCACCGAGCGCGCCTCGCGCGGGTCGCCATCGTCCTGGCCCAGATGCACGCCATCGGCACCGAGCCGCTTGGCGAGACTCACATCGTCATTGACGATGAACGCCACATCCGCATCCGCGCAGATCTTCTGCAGCGGCTCGGCCAGACGCGCCGCCTCGTGCTGGTCCACGCCCTTCACGCGGAACTGAAAGGCAGCCACCGGCCCGGCGCCCAGCGCCCGCTTCAGCCGCTCCGGGAAGGCGCCGCTTACGTTGAGCGGCGAGATCAGGTAGAGCTGGCACGGCGGCCGGCGCATGTCGCGCACGAACTGGTCGGCGAAATTCGAGTCGAGCGGCGGCAGGCCATCATCATCAAGGTCGGTCATCCGGGCCGCCTTAGCCCAAGCCTCAGCCGCGCACCACTGCCAGCAGAAACCCGTCCCAGCCTTTGTCGCCGACGGTCTGGATCGCGGTGGCATCGAGGCGCAGCTCGGCCGCGACCGCATCGAACAGCGCCTGCGTGCCGATCACCCGCGGATCGGGATCGTCCGGATCGGTCACCGCGCCCTCGCGCACGACATTGTCGACGACGATCACGCTGCCGGGCCGGGTGAGCTTCAGCGCGCCCTCCAGATAAGCGACATTGCTCGGCTTGTCGGCGTCGATGAAGACGAGGTCGAACGGCCCCTCGCCCGCCGCGATCATCGCCACCAGGCTATCCACCGCCGGCCCGGTGCGCACTTCGCAGCGATCCGCCACGCCGGCATTGGCCAGGTTCGCCCGCGCCACCTCGGCGTGATGCGGCTCGAGCTCCAGCGTCACCAGCTGGCCATCCCTGGGCAGCGCCCGGGCGAGCCAAATGGTCGAATAACCACCCAGCGTGCCTACTTCGAGGATGCGCCGCGCGCCACACATCCGCGCGAACAGCTCGAGCATCCTGCCCTGCGCCGCCGATACGTCGATCGCCGGCAGCCCGCCCGCCGCATTGGCCGCCAGCGCGCCGTCAAGCGCAGGATCGGCGCCGATCAGCTTGCCGGTGATGTAGCCGTCCACCGCTGTCCAGCCCCGCGTCATGTCCGCTTCCTTCTGCCGATTGCCACGCGATCCTGGATGACCCAAAGTCACCCCGATGGGGAGAGGCATGCGCAAATTCGGCCGACGGTACGCTCTGGCGGGATCGCTGGTACTTGCCGCCTGCAGTGCTCCGGCATCACCGCCGAAGAAATATCCAATCCCAGTGCCCGCCGCCGAGCTGCGCCGGCTCTTGCTTGGACATTTTATCGATGAGCGCCCCAATTATCCTTGCGATGCAGGGCCGCTTACCTTCCCCACCGCCGACCGGTTCATCCAATATAGCCAGTTCGGCGCGTCAAGCAGCACAGGCACCTATCGGGTTCTCGATGGCGCGGTCGAACTACTCTACGAGAGCTCGGACGGCCCTGAAAGGGATCGCATCGAGGTCGTCCGGGACGCCAATGGTACGCTCCTCAGCACGAATTGGAGCGCCCTGCATCCGCTGACGCTTACACCAATCGATGCCGATACCTCCGCAATCAGTTGCGGGCCGATCCGACACAAGGACAAGCCCTAGCCGCCCAGCCCCACGCCCGTAACCGGCCGCGTCTCGACATGCGTCTCGAACCCGGCGATCAGCGGCCGCCCCTTGGCGATCGCCGCCTGCACGACGGGCAGCTTGAGCGAGTCGGCATGGTGCTGCTTCGTCTGCCAAATCTCGGTGATCCAGATGCCGTCGGCATCCTTCACGTCCTCGGCGATCAGATAGGCGATGCAGCCCGGCATGTCGCCGGTACCGCCGGAAAGCAGCGCGATCAGCTCGGCGCGCTTGCCCGGCTGGGCCTTGATCTTGCCGATCATGCCGTAGAGCTCGGCGTCTTCCATGCGGAATTCCTTGGCAAGGGCCGGCCCGCCCAGCATCGCGAGCGCGAGCCCTGCCAGTACGGGCCGGCGACCGGTCATTCTTCGTTCTTGTAGATGCGCACCAGCTTGTCGAGCATCGCCAGCGCCTCGTCGCGCGGGCGCTGGAAGGTGTTGCGGCCGATGATCGAGCCGTTGCCGCCGCCGTCGCGGATGTCGCGCGCATCCTGGTAGACCGCATCGGCACCCTTGGCCGCGCCGCCCGAGAAGACGACGATGCGGCGGCCGTTGAAGCAGCTCTTCACGACATGGCCGACGCGGGTCGACTGGGCCGACCAGTCGGTGCCCTCGTAAGCCTTCTTGGCCTCTTCCTGCTCGATATGGTCGCTGGGAAGCTTGACCTTGATGATGTGCGCGCCGAGCAGCGCCGCCATGTGTGCGGCATAGGCGCCGACGTCGAGGGCGAGTTCACCCGACTTGGGCAACTTGCCGCCGCGCGGATACGACCAGAGCACGGTGGCGATGCCGACAGACTTGGCCTCGGCCGACAGCTCCTTGATCTCCTCCATCATCTCGAACACGTCGTCCGAGCCCGGATAGATGGTGAAGCCGATCGCGGCGCAGCCCAGGCGCAGCGCGTCGTCCACGCCCGCGGTCACTGCCTGGTTGGCGCTGGTCGCCCAGCTGTTCGAGCTGTTGCACTTCAGGATGGTCGGGATCTGGCCGGCAAAGGTGTCGGCGCCCGCCTCGAGCATGCCAAGCGGCGCGGCATAGGCGCTCAGGCCCGCGTCGATCGCCAGCTGGTAGTGGTAATGGGGATCATAGGCGTCCGGGTTCACCGCGAAGCTGCGCGCCGGGCCATGCTCGAAGCCCTGGTCGACCGGAAGGATGATCAGCTTGCCCGTGCCGCCCAGCTTGCCCTGCATCAGGATGCGGGCGAGGTTGGCCTTCACGCCGGGATTGTCGGATTCATAGTTCGCGAGAATGGCTTTTACGGCCGGCGTGATCGACATCTTGTTCCCCTTGATCATCTGGTCTCGGGGAGCCCCTATCGTCCGGATTTGCAGGGGAAAAGCCTGACAACGCTGCCACCGGAGTCGCTTTTCTGCATGCGGCGACGAGCGGTTCCGATCCCGCGCTTGACGGCTGGCCGAAGCGGGGACAGCATCGCTGCGGCCGGAGGGGGAAAGTCATGGGGATTTCTGCGCTTTATCGGCGGCTTGCGCTTGTCGTGCTGCCGCTTTCGCTGCTCGGCGCCGCGCCGGCGCCCGTGCTCGCCCCAATGTTCGCCCAGATCAAGGTCGGCCAGCCCGCGCCGCCGTTCGTGCTGCGCCTGATCAAGGGCGGCAAGGTCTCGCTCGACGAGTTGCGCGGCAACGTCATCGTGCTCAACTTCTGGGCGACCTGGTGCGTGCCGTGCCGCACGGAGCTGCCGGCGCTCGACGCCTATTATGTGTTGCGCAAGGACGCCGGGCTGCGCGTGTTCGCCGTCACCACCGAGGATTCGCTCCAGCCCTTCCGGCTCAAGAAGCTGTTCGAGGCGATGCACATCGATCCGGTCCGCTCGATCAAGGGGCCCTATGACGTGCTCGACAACGGCGTGCCGACCAACATCGTGATCGATCGCAACGGCGTGGTGCGCTACGCCAAGGCCGGCGCCTTCGACACCCAGGCCCTCGACCAGCTGCTCGTGCCGCTGCTCAACGAGAAAGTGAAATAGCCCTGGGCGGGGGCGCCGCACGGCACCCCCGAAATCGGATCAGCGCGCCAGCGCCGCGACGCCGGGCAGTTCCTTGCCTTCCATCCACTCCAGAAAGGCGCCGCCCGCGGTCGAGACGAAGGTGAAGTCGCCCGAAACGCCGGCCTGGTTGAGCGCCGCCACCGTGTCGCCACCACCGGCGACCGAGACGAGCTGGCCTTCCTTGGTCAGCGCCGCCGCGGTCTTGGCGAGCGAAACCGTCGCCGTGTCGAACGGCGGCGTCTCGAACGCGCCGAGCGGACCGTTCCACACCAGGGTGCGGCAGGTCTTGAGCACGTCAGCCAGCGCTTCGGTCGCCGCCGGACCGATGTCGAGGATCATCTCGTCGGCCGCGACTTCGTGGACGTTGACGGTGCGCAGGCTCGGCGGATTGGCCGCGAATTCCTTCGCCACCACCACGTCGTACGGCAGGTGGACGGTGCAGTTCGCCTTGTCGGCCGCATCGAGGATCTCCTCGGCGGTGCCGGTCAGGTCATGCTCGCACAGCGACTTGCCCACATCGACGCCGCGCGCGGCGAGGAAGGTGTTGGCCATGCCGCCACCGATGATCAGGTGATCGACCTTGTCGACCAGGTGCTTGAGCACGTCGAGCTTGGTCGAGACCTTGGCGCCGCCGACCACCGCCGCGACCGGCTGCTGCGGCGTGCCCAGCGCCTTTTCCAGCGCATCGAGCTCGGCTTCCATCTGGCGTCCGGCGAATGCCGGCAGCTTGTGCGCCAGGCCCTCGGTCGAGGCATGGGCGCGGTGCGCGGCCGAGAAGGCGTCGTTGACATAGAGATCGCCCAGCGCGGCGAGCGCGGCGACGGTCTCGGGTGCGTTCTTCTCCTCGCCGGCGTCGAAGCGGGTGTTCTCGAGCAGGGCGATGTCGCCCTCGCCCATCGCGTCGATCGCTTCCGCCGCACCATCGGTGTCGATGAAGCGCACTTCGCGGCCGAGCACATGGCTGAACGGCTGCGTGACCAGCGACAGGCTCATCTCGGGGTTACGCTGCCCCTTGGGCCGCCCGAAATGCGCGAGGACCACGACCCTGGCGCCCTTGTCCGCCAGCTCGGCGACAGTCTGCACCGCGGCGCGCAGCCGGGTGTCGTCGGTCACGGCACCGTCGGCCATCGGCACGTTCAGGTCCTCGCGGACCAGCACGCGCTTGCCGGCGATGTCGCCCATGTCGTCGAGCGTCTTGAAGGGGCGGGTCATGTGGAACTCCTAAACAAATTCAACAGGCCACCCCTCCACCGATCATCCTGAGTAGCCATTGAGCTTGTCGAAATGGCGTATCGAAGGAGCCCTTCGATACGGGCTTCGACAAGCTCAGCCCTACTCAGGATAGTCGGATCAAGGTGGTCAGGGGCGTCAGCCCAGCTTCGCCATCGCGGTGGCCGTGTCCACCATGCGGTTCGAGAAGCCCCACTCATTGTCGTACCAGCTGACGACGCGCACCAGCTTGCCGTCGATCACCGCGGTCTCCAGGCTGTCGACGGTCGACGAGGCCGAGGTGTGGACGATGTCGATCGAGACCAGCGGCTCGTCCGAATACCAGAGGATGCCCTTGAGCGGACCGCTCTCCGACGCCGCCTTCAGCACCGAATTGACTTCCTCGACGGTCGTGTCGCGCTTCGGGGTGAAGGTCAGATCGACAAGGCTGCCGTCCGGAACCGGAACGCGGATCGCCGAGCCGTCCAGCTTGCCCTTCAGCTCGGGCAGCACCTCGGCCACGGCGCGGGCGGCACCGGTGGTGGTCGGGATGATGCTCATCGCCGCGGCGCGCGCACGACGCAGGTCCGGGTGGATCTGGTCGAGGATCTTCTGGTCGTTGGTATAGGCGTGGACCGTGGTCATCAGGCCGCGCTCGATGCCGATCGCGTCGTTGAGGACCTTGGCGACCGGCGCCAGGCAGTTGGTGGTGCACGACGCGTTCGAGACGATCGTGTGGCCGGCCTCGAGCTTGTCGTTGTTGACGCCGAACACGACGGTCAGGTCGACATTCTTGCCCGGAGCCGAGATCAGCACCTTCTTGGCGCCGGCATCGATGTGCTTCTGGGCCGAGGCACGGTCGGTGAAGAAGCCGGTGCACTCCAGCACCAGCTCCACGCCATTGGCGGCGTGCGGCAGGTTGGCGGGATCACGCTCCTTGGTCACCTTGATGCGCTTGCCGTCGATGACCAGGTCATCGCCCTCAGCGGTGACGGTGCCCGGATATTTGCCGTGCACGCTGTCGCGTGAGAACAGCCAGGCGTTCGACTTGGCGTCCGCGAGATCGTTGATCGTGACCAGCTCGAGCCCGCTGTCGGGGCGCTCGAGGATCGCGCGCGCCACCAGTCGACCGATGCGCCCGAACCCGTTGATCGCAACCTTCGTCATGCCTGTTCTCCGTTCAACTTCTCGATGATCTGCGGAACGATGGCTCCCGCAGTGAGCCCGAAATGCTCGTAGAGCTTCAAATAGGGACCCGAGGCGCCAAATCCATCGACGCCAAAGTTTAGTCCATCCAAGCCAGTGTATCGCTCCCAGCCGAGCGTGGTGCCGGCCTCGATCGAGACCTTGAGCGCATGCGCCGGCAGCAGGTCGCGCTTGTACTGCGCGTCCTGCGCGTCGAAGCGCTCCCAGCACGGCATCGAGACGACGTCGGCGCCGATGCCCTGGGCTTCCAGCTCGTCGCGCACCGCAACGGCGATCTCGACTTCCGAGCCGCTGGCGAGCAGCACCACCTGGCGCGGCGCCTCGGCTTCGCGAATGGCGTAGCCGCCGCGCGCCGAGCGGTTCTCGCCCGCTTCGAGGCGCAGCTGCGGCAGGTTCTGGCGGCTGAGCGCGAGCAGGCCGGGGCCGTCCGCCTTCTGCAGCGCCAGTTCCCAGCACTCCGCGGTCTCGACCACGTCGCACGGGCGATAGACGTCGAGATTGGGGATCAGGCGCAGGCTGGTCAGATGCTCCACCGGCTGGTGGGTCGGGCCGTCTTCGCCCAGGCCGATCGAGTCGTGCGTCATCACATAGATCACGCGCGCCTGCTGCAGCGCCGAGAGGCGGATCGCCGCGCGGGCATAGTCCGCGAACACCAGGAAGGTGCCGCCATAGGGGATCACGCCGCCATGCAGCGCCATGCCGTTCATCGCCGCCGACATGCCGAACTCGCGGATGCCGTAATAGACGTAGCGGCTGGCGTAATTGTCGGCGGTGAACGCACCCAGACCCTTGGTCAGGGTGTTGTTCGAACCGGTCAGGTCGGCCGAGCCGCCGACGGTGTCGGGGATCTGCGCGTTGATCGCCTCGAGCGCCATCTCGCTCGCCTTGCGGGTCGCGACCTTCTGCGGCGCCTCGATCAGGCCCTGGATATGGTCCTGCATCGAGAACCAGGCCGGCAGCTCGCCGCGCATCCGGCGCTCGAACTCGGCGCGGTCCTCATGCGCCTCCAGGCGCTTCTTCCATTCGGCATGCGGCGCGGCACCACGCTTGCCGGCCTCGAGCCAGGTCTCGCGGATGTCGCCCGGGATCTCGAAGGCCGGGTGGTTCCAGCCCAGCGCGGCGCGGGCGGCGGCGACTTCGTCGGCACCCAGCGGCGAACCATGGACCTTGGACGAGCCCTGCTTGTTCGGCGCACCCTTGCCGATGATCGTGTGGCACTGAACGAGCGACGGCAGATCGCTGGCGAGCGCCTCGTCGATCGCGCGGGCGATGTCGGCCTGGTCATGGCCGTCGCACGCGACGACCTGCCAGCCCGAGGCGCGGTAGCGCGCGGGGATGTCCTCGCTCGACGAGAGCGAGACGGCGCCGTCGATCGTGATCTTGTTGTCGTCCCACAGCACGATCAGCTTGCCGAGCTTCAGATGCCCGGCCAGGCCGACCGCCTCGTGGTTGATGCCTTCCATCAGGCAGCCGTCGCCGGCGATCACCCAGGTGCGGTGGTCGACCAGGTCGTCGCCATAGACGGCGTTCAGGTGACGCTCGGCAGCGGCGAAGCCCACCGCCATCGCGAAGCCCTGGCCGAGCGGGCCGGTGGTGCACTCGACACCCGCCAGCTCGAAATTCTCGGGGTGGCCGGCGCAGGGGCTGCCGATCTGGCGGAAGTCCTGGATGTCCTTCAGCGTCGGGCGGGCATAGCCGGTCAGATGCAGCAGCGAATATTGCAGCATCGAACCATGGCCGGCCGACAGGATGAAGCGATCGCGGTCCGCCCATTTGGGATCGGTGGGATCGAACTTCAGATAGTTCTGGAACAGCACGGTGGCGACGTCGGCCATGCCCATCGGCATGCCCGGATGCCCCGAATTGGCCGCCTCCACGGCGTCCATCGACAATGCCCGGATGGCATTGGCGCAGTCGGTGAAGCTTGCGGTCACTTGAGAGTCCCCATGATGCTGGCGCGGACGCCTTTGGTGCCCTTGCGGGCCCACGTCAACCGGCTCGCGCCCGGACTCGAACCGGCGCTGCAATGATCCGCTCTGTCGAAGCCGCCATGAAACCGGTGCCATTCGGGGGTTGATAGCTTCGGTGGGGGTGCGTAACGCTTGGATATGGCAAGTACGCCCGCCGATCGTATCGAACTGGCCCTCGTCCGCATCGAGAAGGCCGCAGCCGCGCGGGCCTATGCCCATGACCGCATCACCCAGCGCCACGCCAAGCTGCGCGCGCGCATCGAGGGCGCGGTGTCGTCGCTCGACGCGCTGATCGCCCGCGAAGCCAAGGGTGAGGAAGACTGATGGCCGATATCGATATCAGCGTCGCCGGCCGCAGCTATTCGGTCGCCGCGCGCGAAGGCGACGAGACGCACATCCGCCACCTGGAATCGATCCTCCAGAGGCATGCGGACACCGCCCTGCGCGCCTCGGGCGGGCTCAATGCCGAGCGCACCCTGGTCTATCTCGCGCTGATCCTCGCCGACCTGCTCGACGAGACCGAGCGCAACCCGCCGGAAGGCGTCTCGCCGGTCCTGCTGGAACGCATCGCCGACCGGCTGGAAGCCGTGGCCGCTGCGCTCGAAGAGGATGCCGCGGAGGCTTGAGCCAAGCCGTCATCCCGGCGAAAGCCGGGATCTCAGGCGAAGGCGCAGGAAAGGAGCCGCACGAGATCCCGGCGTTCGCCGGGATGACGGAGTGGTTGCGAACCTCCGCCCAACCTCCTACATCCACCAACGGCGGGCACTGCCCGGTACGAGCCATAGCAATTATCCCTGAGGCTATTCATCATCCATGGGGGCTGTCCCTGTGCGGATCCTGGTCCGCGGCACATGGTCCCCACCTGACGTAACGGGCGTCAGAGGATATTTCTGGCAAACGGCCATGGCGGTCCCGCCACCGCTCCCCTAAAAGCATCGCATGATCGACAAGCTTGCCCTCCGGGCGCAGCTCCGTGCCGAGCGCGACGCCTTCGCCATCGAAGCGAGCGAGGCGATCCTCGCGCCCGAAGCGTTCGTCGAGCGGCTGCGGCCCGAGATGATCGTCGCCACCTATGTCGCGATCGGCAGCGAGGCCGATCCCACCCAGCTCGCCGCCGCCGCGGCCGAGAAGGGCTGCGCCCTCGCCCTCCCCTTCGTCGTCGATCGCGCCGCGCCGATCCGCTTCCTCGCCTGGCAGATGGGCGAGCCGCTGGTCGATGGGCCGTTCAGCCTGCGCCAGCCGCACGAGAACAGCCCAGAGGTGGCGCCCGACGTGATCCTCACCCCGCTGGTCGGCTTCGACGCGCGGCTCAACCGGCTCGGCCAGGGCGCCGCCCATTACGACCGCGCCTTTGCCCGCTATCCCGATGCCTGGCGCGTCGGCGTCGCCTGGGCGATGCAGCAAGTGCCGGCGATCCCGTCGGAAATCTGGGACGTGCCGCTCCAGGCGGTGATCACCGAGGAGGGCATGACATGGCACGCGGAAGCGTAGCGCCGAGCTGGCGCAAGCCGGCGGGCGCGCTGGCCATCGTCGCCTGGATCTTCGTCTGGATCGTCCTGGTCGCCAGCTTCTCGCGCTGGATCGGGCAGCTGCACGTCCTCGCCCAGCTGCCGATCTATGTCGTCACCGGCATCGTCTGGATCCTGCCCCTGGGCGGCGCCCTGCGCTGGATGGAAACCGGCCGCTGGCGCCGCGCCTGAGGGGCGCTGCTCAATAGGTCATGCCGTAATAGCCATAGAGGCGCTCGCCATATTCGCGGTCATAGGCCGGCCGGTCGCTGCCTTCCTCGTCATAGCTCGGCGCGCCTTCCAGCTGCTCCTTGGTCAGGTCGACCACATAGCCGCCCTTGTCGGTGTCGTAGGTGAGTTTCTGCCAGGGCAGCGGATAGTGCCGGTTGCCCAGCCCGAACAGACCGCCGAACGACAGCACCGCATATTCGGCCTGGCCCGATACCTTGTCGACCATGAAGCGGTGGACCGTGCCCAGCCGCTCGCCTTCCCGGTTGTAGACTGCCGTGCCCTCGACTCGATCGGAGGCAATCATGTCATGCGTTTCGCGCGTCTCGAGTTCCATCGCCGTCGCTCCTCAAATGCCCCGGGGGATCAACGAGCCGGGCACCGGCGATGTCCTTGGATTTGCGGCGAAGCGAGGCCGGCAAGGGCCGCCGCTTTTTGACTGCGTAGGAAAGATAGGATGCCGTCGACGCAACAAAGTTGCGAGATGCGGCGCGCCTCCGGCAGGCATGCTGGATCCGGCACCGCGAAAACCCGCCTTTGGCGTGTACTTCGTGTCCTTTGCCGCGTCGGTACGGCCAGCGATGTAGGAGATGCCCACGCAGTGCGTGGCGCGAGTGACGGGGCTCGAACCCGCGACCTCCGGCGTGACAGGCCGGCGCTCTAACCAACTGAGCTACACCCGCATTACGCGTTTCGAGAACCAACCAGCCCCGGATGACATCCTCCGGTCGGGCCGCCCATGGGGCGCCTTCCCGTGCGATGATCTGGGGAATGGCGCGAGTGACGGGGCTCGAACCCGCGACCTCCGGCGTGACAGGCCGGCGCTCTAACCAACTGAGCTACACCCGCTCTCTCGAAGCGAGGAGGCGGGCACTAGACGCGACTTTTGGGGGTGTCAACCGGATTGGTCGCGACTTTTTCGCCGGAGCGGTCGATTATCCACAGGATCGTTCACCAAGGTCCCGTGTTCGAACAGGAAACCGGCGATGTCCGGCTTGCCCGCGGCGTTGACCACGGTCTGGATGATGATCAGCAGCGGCACCGCCAGCAGCGCGCCGGTGGTGCCCCACACCCAGCCCCAGAAGCTCAGCGAGATCAGGATCATGATCGGGCTGATCGTCAGCCGGTGTCCGACCACCAGCGGCGTGACGACGTTGGCCTCCACCAGGTGGCAGGCGATCATCACGATCGGCGGCACGAAGGCCCAGCCCAGGTCCGGAAAGGTCATCAGCCCGCCCATGGCGAGCAGCAGCGCGGCGAAGACCGGCCCGAAATAGGGGATGTAGTTGAGCAGCGTGACGATGCCGCCCCACATCAGCGGGGTCGGCATGCCGATCGCCCAGAGCACACCCGCGACGATCAGTCCCAAGGTCAGGTTGATCAGCGTGATCGTGCCCAGGTAGGCCGAGGTGTCGTCCACCACGTCCTGGATCACCCGCGCGGTCGCCATCGCCCCGCCGAAGCTCGACCGGCTGGTGATCGCGTTGCGCCGCAGCCGGGTCCAGCCCGAGAGGAAGAAATAGATGACCAGGATGGCGAAGAACATCTCGAGCAGCGCCGACGGTGCCGAGGTAGCGAACAGGTCGATCAGCGAGCGCGGCGGCGTCGCGGCCATCACCTCGGGCTGCTTCATCGGCGCCGAGGCGAAGTTCATCACCGTCTTGTTCACGAAGCTGTCGAGGTTCGCGTAGAACTCGATCAGCGGCTTCAGATTTTCCTGGATCTGCGGGATCTTGGCGGGAAGGTCGCGGATCCACTGCCAGGCCGGCACCACGATCGAGGCCAGCGCGACGTTCGCCGCGATCAGGAACAGCAGCACGCAGATGAACGCCGCAATCGGCGCCGGCAGCCGGTGCCGCTCCAGCCATTCGAGCAGCGGCACCAGGGCAATGGCGATCACCAGCGCGGTGGTCAGCGGCAGGAAGAAAACCGCCCCCGCCTGCAGCGCGAAGGGCAGCGCGAGCAGCAGGCCCACACCTGCGATCAGCGTCGTCGCGGCCATCAGCCGGTCGCGCTTCTGGCCGTCGCCCATATTCTCCTGGCCGACCAGAGGCCCCCGCGCCGCGCCCGAGGGCACGCCGTCGTCCATGGGTTCGCCACCGATGCTGTCGGGTCGATCGTTCACTTCTGCCCTTCCCTTGCGCTTCGGTAACCCTAGCGTGGATTGCAACGGATGTAATCCCGGCTAGCTTGGGATTATGGGCGAGAACATCCTAGTCCTCGACGAGGGCACCACTTCCACCCGCGCGATGCTCTTCGCGCCCTCGGGCAAATGCCTGGGCAGCCACAGCGCCGAGCTCACCCAGCATTATCCCGGCCCCGGCCTGGTCGAGCATGATGCGAACGAGATCTGGCGCCGCACCCTGGAATGCGCCCATGCCATGGTCCGCGAGGCTGGCGGGCCCGAGCATATCGCCGCGATCGGCATCACCAACCAGCGCGAGACGATCGTCTTCTGGGACAAGACGACAGGGGAGCCCCTCGCCCCCGCCATCGTCTGGCAGGACCGGCGCAGCGCCGCCCTGTGCCGCGCCTGGCGCGACGCCGGCGAGGAGCCGGGCGTCCAGGCCCGCACCGGCCTGCTGCTCGATCCCTATTTCTCGGGCACCAAGATCGCCTGGGCGATGCGCAACTGGCCGCAGCTCAAGGGCGTCGGCGACCGGCTGGCGATCGGCACGGTGGAGAGCTGGCTGGTGTGGAAGCTCACCGGCGGCCTCCATGTCACCGACGCCACCAACGCCTCGCGCACCCTGCTGATGGGCCTCGGCTCAGGCGGCTGGAGCGACGGGCTGCTCGACATGTTCTCCGCGCCTCGCGAAGCCCTGCCCGAGATCGTCGACTGCGCGGGGAAGTTCGGCACGACGAAGCTGTTCGGCGGCGAGATCCCGATCTGCGGCCTCGCCGGCGACCAGCAGGCCGCAACGATCGGCCAGGCCTGCCTGGAGAAGGGTGACACCAAGGCGACCTATGGCACCGGCGCCTTCGTCCTCACCAATGCCGGCAGCGCCCCGCCCTCGTCCAAGAACCGCCTGCTCGCCACCGTGTTGTGGCAGCTGAACGGCCGGCGCACCTATGCGATCGAAGGCTCGGTGTTCGTCGCCGGCAGCCTCGTCCAGTGGCTGCGCGACTCCGTGAAGCTGATCGAGACCGCGCAGGAGACCGAGGGCCTGGCCCGCTCCGTGAAGGACAATGGCGGCGTCTACCTCGTCCCCGCTTTGTCCGGCCTCGGCGCGCCCTGGTGGGAACCCGAGGCGCGCGCCGCGATCTCCGGCCTCAGCTTCGCCGCCACCCGCGCCCATATCGTCCGCGCCGCGCTGGAGGCGATGGCGCACCAGAGCCATGACCTGAAGACTGCCTTCGCCGCCGACGGCGCCGACTGGTCGCGCCTCCGCGTGGACGGCGGCATGGTCACCAACGACTGGATCGCCCAGGACCTCGCCGACATCCTCGCCATCCCCGTCGACCGCCCCGACTTCGCCGAGACGACGGCACTCGGCGCCGCGATGCTGGCCGGAATCGGCTGCGGCATGTTCAACGGGTTGGAGGAAGCATCCAGGATGCGCGGCGCGGGGCTGACGTTCGAACCGAAGCTGGAAGCCGAAAAACGCGAGTCACGCCTCACCGGCTGGCAACACGCCATCACGGGCGTGCGAGCGCATTGAGACGCGCCCGGCTCAGCTAGAAATCATAACTGAAGCTGGGCCCTACCTGCACATCGGTGAACCGGTTGTCCGCCCGGTTCGAGAAGCGGCGGATCAGGGTCGCGCTGATATCGAAGGTAAATCCGTCCGGCAGCGAAAGCTCCGGGACAAACGTCACCTTGGTCTGCGAGAGCAGGTCCTCGCGACCGCTGTTTCCGCCCTTCCGGAATTCGGAGAGCGAGAATTGCTGCGCGAAGGTCAGCGTCCCGTCCTTGGTCGCGAGCGCAGTCCATTTCATGTTGAGGTCCGCAAACCAGCGCCGCTGCTTCGATTGGGTCGATGTACGGAACTCACCCGTCAGCGCGAGCGAGAAATTGTCCGATATCTTCGGCTTGAAACTCATCACATAGCGCTGAAGCGCATAGTTGAACGTCTCGAAGCCGGCGCCCGAGAACACAACGCGCTCCTTGAAACCCAGCGAGAACTTGCCGACACCGGCGAAGTCCCTGCTCAGGATTACCCCGCCATCGAGGCGGGTTTCGTCCAGTTCGTCCGGATCGTACGAATACAGGTCGGCGTCCGCGGCGCCACTGACCGTCAGGTCCCAACGCGGGAATATCCCCGGACGCGAATATTCGGCGGAGAAGGACGGATCGCCATAAAGCGCATCTGCCGAGCCTCCGGGCGCCCCGGCGGGATTGACGTCGAGCAGGACCGGACTGCCAACGTTGAAGGCCCAGCTTGGCTTTGCCGGCTCCTCCTCCCCTTCCTCCGCCAGGAGGGCTGCGAACAGCTGTTCCCGCGGAAGCGGAGACGGCGCCGGCGTCCGTTGAGGCGGGCGCGTGGCGCGGCGCGATTCCGACAGGTCTCCGCGATCAGTCCGGTCGGCGCGTTGCGCAAGGGCGGGCTGCGTCAGCAGCACGCACAAGACCGACATTGCCAGACAATTTCTTCTCATCCGCGCTCCCCCTTTGCGCATCCGATCCGGTTTCCGGAGAAGAATTTGCCACCCGCTGCTCGCGCTCGAAACGCTTGCACGCCGCTATGCGCGCGGCATGCTTCGAACTTGAGCTACGGAACTCGGAAATATCCCCCCGATCGCTGCGCCCGCCGGCCTGTGCCCAGGCAGGAACTGCGGTCCCCACCATTATCAGGGTCAAAATGGTTCGTTTCAACATCTATTCTGTCCAATTCGGTGATGGATTCTCGACTCCGGGATCAACGTATAAAGGGCCAGGAATGAACCAGTACTGACCGGATTTCAGGGGCAACATGGCAGCGCGGAGCCATTCGCATTTCGGGTGGTGCTGAATTCTTGATTTCACCCGGTTACCCAAGAAACATCTTCGTCTATTCCTCCACCGACCTGCGCAGCAGCGTCTCATTGACCTAAAATGGGATCACCCCTTTCTCCCATTGCGCCACCCCCCTGCCGCGCGACCGCGCGCGAAAGCCGCGTCGGCAAGCGATTGCAACATCTCCAGGCGGGGGATGTTGGAAGCGAAGGGGTCGAACCGCCAATTCACCGATCTGCTGCCAGCCAGTTCGGCCAGCCGCACCGACATCGCTGCGGGATCGGGCGGAGCGGAATCGCCGACCCGCTACATGCAGCGCGCGTCGACCGGCGGAAAAGCAGGCGCCGATTGGGTCCGCACCAGCTCCGGCGGGACCAGGGAAGCAGCCGTTACGCCAGGGAACGCCCCGCGATCGATATCCCATGGTCTCCCTTTCGGATGCGGAGCCTAGCGCAGCCCGCTTCCCCGGCCAGCGAAAATGCGGCTCAGGCCGCCGTCGCCCCCACGAACAGCGCGCGCAGGTCCTTCTTCAGGATCTTGCCATTGGCGTTCCTCGGCAGCGTATCCGCGGCGAAGCGCACCTGCACCGGTACCTTGAACCCCGCCAGCCGCTCGCGGACGAAGTCCTGCAGTTCCGCCTCGGTCGCGCTCGTGCCCTGCGCCAGGTGGACCACCGCCACCGGCTCCTCGCCCAGCGTCTTGTGCGGCACCCCGATCAGCGCCGCGTCCATCACCCCGGGGAAGGCGTAGAGCACGTCCTCGACTTCGCTCGAATAGATGTTCTCGCCGCCGCGGATGATGATGTCCTTGGCGCGATCGACGATGTAGAGGAACCCTTCCTCGTCGAGCCTGGCCAGGTCGCCGGTGCGCACCCAGCCCTCGACGAAGGTCTCCGCCGTCGCCTCGGGCTTGTTCCAATAGCCCTTCACGATCATCGGCCCCTTGGCCCAGAGCTCACCCACCTCGCCGACGGGCAACTCGCGATCACCCTCGACGGTCATGATCTTGAGGTCCGCGGTCGCCACGGGCTGGCCGGCGCTGGTCGGCCGGGTCAGGTAATCCTCGCCGCTATGCTGGGTCACCGTCGCCATCGTCTCGGTCATCCCCCAGCCATTGCCGGGCAGCGCGCCGAACTCCTCATGGATGCGCTTGACCAGCTCGGGCGCCGAGGGGGCGCCACCATAGGAGACCACTTCCAGGCTGGAGAGGTCGTAGTTGCCGCGCTCGGGATGCTCGAGCAGCTGCCAGGCAATGGTCGGCACGCCGCCGGTGGCGTTGACCTTCTCGCGCTGGATGATCTCCATCGCCTTCACCGGGTCCCAGCGGCGCATGAACACGATCGTCTGGCCGCTGGCGATCCCGCCCATCAGCGCGGCGCTGCACGCCGTGACGTGGAACAGCGGGATGACCAGCAGGCCCACCTTGTGCGGGATCGCCGCCGGCGGGATCTCGCCCCGGCGCAGCATCGCCCGCCCGGCGCTATAGCCGCTCGACAGGATGTTGGTGCAGATGTTGCGGTGCGTGCCCAGCGCGCCCTTGGGATTGCCGGTGGTGCCGCTGGTGTAGAAGATCGTCGCGTCGTCCTCGGGCGCCACCGCCACCTGCGGGAAGGGAATGTCGGGCAGGCTCGCCCAGTCGCTCCGCATGCCGATCAGCACCTCGAGCCGGCTGACCTTGCCGCCCAGCTCCTCGTCGCAGCGGCTCACCACCACGCGCTCCAGGTCGGGCAACGCGTCATAGCATTGCTTCAGCCGTGCATGCCGCTCGGCATCGACGAACAGCACCTTGGAGCCCGAATCCTTCAGCCCATATTCGAGCTCGCCGCCGGTCCACCAGGCATTGAGCGGCACGATGATCGCGCCCAGGCTCGTCGCGGCGAAGAAGATCGTCGGCCATTCGGGCAGGTTGCGCATCGCCAGCGCGACGCGGTCGCCCTTCTGCACCCCCATCTCCGCCAGCTTCTGCGCCAGATGGACGACGGCACGGTAATTCGCGTCATAGGTGACGCGCTCGTCCTCATAGATGGTGAAGACGCGGTCGCCATAAAGCCGGGCAAGCTGCGCCAGCACGCCCAGCGTCGGCGGGGCGTTCTTCCACACCCGGGTCGGCACCCCGCGAATTTCGATCTCCTCCATCTCGAAACGCGATCCGGGCGCGGTGAGCGCCCCCTTCACCTGCTCCAGCGACATGGCGGGCCATTTGGGGTCGAGCGGCACGATGGGTTCGGGGGCCAAGGCGATTCTCTCCAGCTTGTGCGGTTTATGTTTCTAGAATGTTGGGTTTGGCATCGGATGCCGTACCGTAAACAACGTTAGTGTTGATTCATCGCGCGCTCAAGGCAATAGGGGGAGCGCGTCCCGTAGAAGATGCGAGTCACCGGTTTCGAATGAGAGGTATGCCAGCCGCATGAAGATTGCCAAGCCCGAAAGTCAGGGTTTCGATGCGGCGCGGCTGGCCCGGATCGATCCGTATCTGAAGACCCGCTACCTCGACTCGGGCAAGCTGCCCCATGCCCAGCTGCTGATCGCCCGGAATGGCGAGATCGTGCATTTCTCGCACCAGGGTGCCGCCCGCGAGGGCGGCGCGCCGGTCGACGAGACCACGATCTTCCGCATCGCCTCCATGACCAAGCCGGTCACCAGCCTCGCCTTCATGATGCTGCTCGAAGAGGGCAAGCTCGCGCTCGACACCCCGGTCCACCACATCCTGCCCGAGCTGAAGGGGCTCGGCGTGTTCAAGGCCGGCGGCGTGGGCGTGCCGTTCCAGACCATTCCTACCGACGAGCCGATGCGGATGGTGGACCTGCTCCGCCACACTTCGGGCCTGACCTACAGCTTCCAGAACCGCACCAACATCGATGCCGCCTATCGCGAGGGCAGGATCGAGAACTGGCACGGCAACCTCACCCTCGACGAATTCGTCGCCGCGCTCGGCAAGATCCCGCTCGAATTCTCGCCGGGCACCGAATGGAACTACTCGGTCTCCACCGACGTGCTCGGCGCCGTGGTCGAGCGCGTCTCGGGCCAGGGCCTCGGCGACTTTTTCGAGCAGCGCATCTTCATGCCCCTCGGCATGCACGACACCGGCTTCACCGTCCCCGCCGACAAGACCGATCGCCTCGCCGATTGCTGGTCGCTGGTCCAGGGCAAGGGCCGGGTGATGTACGATCGCGGCGCCGAGAGCGCCTGGTCGCGCGAGCCGCGCCTCGTCTCGGGCGGCGGCGGCCTGGTGTCGACCGCGCTCGACTATCACCGCTTCTGCACCTTCTTCCTGAACAAGGGCGAGCTGGGCGGCACCCGGCTGGTCAGTCGCAAGACGGTCGACCTGATGACCGCCAACCACCTGCCCGGCGGCTCGGACCTCGCAACCATGTCCCAGTCGCTGTTCAGCGAGACCACCAATGCCGGCACCGGCTTCGGCCTTGGATTCGCGATCACCATGGATCCCGCCCGCTCGATGATGCCGGGCTCCCCGGGCGAATATTATTGGGGCGGCATGTTCTCGACCGCCTTCTTCATCGATCCCGTCGAGCGCATCTCGATGGTCTTTATGACGCAATTCTCGCCGTCCATGCTCTACCCGATCCGGCGCGAGTTGAAGACGCTGATCTATTCGGCATTGGCGGACTGATGAGGCTGGGGGACATGAATTGGTTCGCGCAGAGGCGCAGAGGACGCAGAGCAGGTTGTACGCCGCGCAAGCGGCAGGCCATCTGCGCGCGCTCCGCTTTTGCTGCCGCTGACGCGACGCAATTCTGTGGCCTCCTCACCCTCTCTGCGTCCTCCGCGCCTCTGCGCGAACCAAATCTTCTTCGTGTCTTCGCGCCTTCGCGTGAATCAAACTCACTCGCTCCACGCCCACGCGTGAACCGATAAACTGGAGACAAACATGACCTCCCCCATCACCACCACCCGCCAGGGCGACGTCCTGGTCATCACCTCGGACAATCCGCCGGTGAATGCGCTCGGCGCCGCGGTCCGCCAGGGAATCCAGGCGGGCATCGAGGAAGCCAAGAACGACGACAGCATCAAGGCCGTCGTGATCACCTGCGCGGGCAAGACCTTCTTCGCCGGCGCCGACATCACCGAGTTCGGCAAGCCGATGCAGGAGCCCTCGCTCCCCGTGCTGGTCGACGCGATCGAAGCGCTCGACAAGCCTGTGATCTCGGCCGTCCACGGCACCGCGCTCGGCGGCGGCTGCGAAGTCGCGCTCGCCTCGCACTATCGCATCGCGGTTCCCTCGGCGAAGTTCGGCCTGCCCGAAGTCAAGCTCGGCATCCTGCCCGGCGCCGGCGGTACCCAGCGCATGCCGCGCGTCGCGGGCATCGAAGTCGCGCTTGAAATGGCGACCAAAGGCGATCCGATCTCGGCCGAGCAGGCCAAGGCCGCCGGCCTGGTCGATCGCCTCGCGACCGAGGGCAACCTCGTCGCCGACGCCGTCGCCTTCGCGAACGAAGTGATCGGCCAGCCGGTCTCGCGCTCGTCCGAGCGTCCGGTCACCGTCGACCCTGCGGTGTTCGAATCCTTCCGCGCCAAGAACGCCAAGCGTTTCCGCGGCATGGACGCACCGAACACGATCCTCGACCTGATCGAGCAGACCGCCGGCAAGCCCTATGCCGAGGGTGTCCAGGCCGAGCGCATGGGCTTCATGAAGCTGATCATGGGCACCCAGTCCGCCGCGCTCCGCCACATCTTCTTCGCCGAGCGCAAGGCCGCGAAGATCGACGGCATCGCCGAGGACATTGCGCTGCGCGACATCAAGCGCGTCGGCGTGATCGGCGCCGGCACGATGGGTGGCGGCATCTCGATGAACTTCCTGTCGGCCGGCGTGCCGGTGACCATCGTCGAGATGGCACAGGAAGCACTCGATCGCGGCACCGGCGTGATCCGCAAGAATTACGAGGCGACCGCCGCCAAGGGCCGCATGACCGCCGAGCAGGTGGAAGGCGCGATGGGCCTGCTCAACACGACGCTCGATTTCGACGCGCTCGGCGAGTGCGACCTGATCATCGAGGCGGTCTATGAGAATATGGACGTCAAGAAGGACATCTTCGGCAAGCTGGACAAGATCGCCAAGCCGGGCGCCATCCTCGCCTCGAACACCAGCTATCTGAACATCGACGAGATCGCCGCAGCCACCTCGCGTCCGCAGGACGTGCTCGGCCTGCACTTCTTCTCGCCGGCCAACGTGATGAAGCTGCTCGAGATCGTCCGCGGCGCCAAGACCGCCGACGACGTGCTCGCCACCGCCATGGCAATCTCGAAGAAGATCAAGAAGGTCGCCGTCATCGCCGGCGTCTGCTACGGCTTCATCGGCAACCGCATGCTGATGCCGCGCCAGGTCGAGGCCAACAAGATGCTGCTCGAAGGCGCCACGCCCGAGCAGATCGACAAGGTCCATGTCGCCTTCGGCATGCCGATGGGTCCGTTCCAGATGGCCGATCTCGCCGGTGTCGACATCGGCTGGCACCGCGACCCGAACCGGATCGAGAACATCCGCGACGCGCTCGCCGCCGAGGGCCGCTGGGGCCAGAAGAAGAGCGCAGGCTTCTACGACTATGACGAGAAGCGTCAGCCCTCGAACAGCCCGCGCGTCGCCGAGCTGATCGCCGAATGGCGCGAAAAGCTGAACGTGCCGAGCCACGAGATCACCGAGGAGGAGATCGTCGTCCGCACGCTCTACACCATGGTCAACGAAGGCGCGCTGATCCTCGCCGAGAAGATGGCGCAGCGTGCCTCCGACATCGATGTTGTCTGGGTGTACGGCTATGGCTGGCCCCCGTACCGCGGCGGCCCGATGTTCTGGGCCGACACCGAGGGCCTGGCGAAGATCGTCGCCGGCCTCGAGAAGTACGGCTTCGAAGTCGCCCCCCTGCTCCGCGAAAAGGCGGAAAAGGGCGAGAAGTTCAACAAGTAAGCCAACCTCCCTCTCCCCGCTCGCGGGGAGAGGGTCGGGGAGAGGGGCAGTCGCAACGCACGACGTCCCATCCCTTCCTTGGAAGAGGAGCCAGAAATGGTTCACGCGAAGACGCGAAGACGCGAAGATTTTCATTCGCGCGGAGGCGCAGAGGGCGCGGAGAAGGTTGCCCACCGCGCACGCGGTGGCTCAACTCTGAGCCTTGCCAAAATGCCTGCCGCTAGCGCGGCATACCGCCCTCACCGCTGGCGATCCTCCTCTGCGTCCTCCGCGCCTCTGCGCGAACAATCTCACCCTCTTCGCGTCTTAGCGCCTTTGCGTGCACCCAATCTCCTCCGCGCCTCCGCGCCTCCGCGTGAGAAAATCCAATGACCGAAGCACTTGACCAATTCCGCGCCGAAACCCGCGCCTGGCTGGAGGAAAACTGCCCGACCGAGATGCGCACCCCGCCCAAGTCGGAAAAGGAAACCACCTGGGGCGGCCGCAACCCGGAATATGCGCATCCCGACCAGAAGCTCTGGATGGACCGGATGGGCGCGCGCGGCTGGACGGTGCCCGACTGGCCCAAGGAGTATGGAGGAGGAGGTCTCTCCCCCGCGGAGACCAAGATCCTCCGCGAGGAGCTGAAGCGCATCAAGGCGCGCAACCCGCTCAACAGCTTCGGCATCTCGATGCTCGGCCCGGCGCTGCTCAAATACGGCACCGAGGAACAGAAGCTCGACCATCTCCCGAAGATTGCACGCGGCGAGATCCGCTGGTGCCAGGGCTATAGCGAGCCCAATGCCGGCTCCGATCTGGCGGGACTGCAAACTTCCGCGGATGATGCGGGCGATCATTTTGTCGTCAACGGCCAGAAGGTCTGGACCAGCTATGCCGACAAGGCCGACTGGATTTTCTGCCTCGTCCGCACCGACAAGACCGTCAAGCAGGCCGGCATCAGCTTCCTGCTGTTCGACATGGCCTCGCCGGGCGTCAGCACCAAGCCGATCCTGCTGATCAGCGGCAATTCGCCCTTCTGCGAAACCTTCTTCGACAATGTCGAGGTACCCAAGGCCAACCTGCTCGGCACGCTCAACAAGGGCTGGGATGTCGCCAAATACCTGCTCGGCCATGAGCGGGAGATGATCTCGGGCTTCGGCCTCGGCGGCGCCGGCAAGGACCCGCTGGTCGAAGCCGCCCGCGCCGGGGTCGATCCGATCCTGCGCGCCCAGATCGCGCTGTTCCAGGTGCGCTCCAAGGCGTTCGCGGCGATGTCCGAGAAGTTCATCGACGAATTGAAGGCCGGCCAGGCGCACCCTGCCCAGCCCTCGATGATGAAATATTACGGCACCGAGCTGAACAAGACCCGCCACGAGCTCCAGATGGCCGCCGGCGGCAGCGACGCGCTCGAATGGGAAAGCGAGGACTCGCACCAGGGCGCCGCAGCCCGGTCATGGCTCCGCACCAAGGCCAATTCGATCGAGGGCGGCACCAGCGAGATCCAGCTCAACATCATCGCCAAGCGGATTTTGGATTTGCCCTCCTGATCGTCATCCCGGCGAAAGCCGGGATCTCAGGCGGCAAGCAAACGACATTTGGCACGAGATCCCGGCTTTCGCCGGGATGACGGAGTGAGAAATGCCCCTCTACCTCAACGACGACCAGACCATGCTCCGCGACACCGCGAAGGACTTCGTCGCCGCGGAAGCCCCCGTCGCCCATATACGCGCCCTGCGCGACGCGAACGATCCCACCGGCTTCAGCCTTGAACTCTGGAAGCAGTTCGCTGAAATGGGCTTCACCGGCATCCTGATCCCGGAAGCCGACGGCGGCCTGGGTCTCGGCCATGTCGAGGCGGGCGTGGTGCTCGAGGAGATCGGCCGCAACCTGTCGCCCTCCCCCTTCCTCGCCACGGCGGTGGCGGCGGTCGAGGCATTGAAGGGCACCGGCCATGCCGCGCGCTGGTACCCCGGCATCCTCGCCGGCGACACCGTCGCAGCGCTGGCGATCGATGAGACGCCGAAGTTCACAGGCCAGGTTTCGCTCGCCGCCGAGCGCGCGGGCAACGGTTTTCGGCTCTCCGGCGCCAAGCGTTTCGTCGCGCACGCCCATGTCGCCGACCTGATGATCGTCGCCGCGCGAACTTCCGCGGCCGGAGCGTCCAGTTCGGGACTGACGCTCTTCGTAATCGATCCGAAAACCCCCGGAATCGAGGTACGTACCGAACGTCTGGCCGACTCCAGTTTGGCCTCGCATGTCACCTTTGCGGATGTCAGTGTCGATTCCGATACAGTTCTGGGCGAAGTCGATCAGGGTGACGGCCCCCTCGCCCGCCTGCTGGCGGCAGGCCGCACCGGTGCCTCGGCCGAGCTGGTCGGCGTAGGCGGCGGCGCGATGGACATGACGGTCAATTACCTCAAGGATCGCAAGCAGTTCGGCGTCGCGATCGGCAGCTTCCAGGCCCTGCAGCACCGCGCCGCGCACCTCTACAGCGAGATGGAGGTCGCACGCGCCGCCGTGCTCAAGGCGCAGCAGCTGCTCGACGCCGGGCAGGATGCGACCGAGGCCGTCGCCGTCGCCAAGGCGATGACCGGCCTTGCCACCACGCTCGCCGTGCAGGAAGGTGTCCAGATGCATGGCGGCATCGGCATGACCGACGAGTTCGACATCGGCTTCTTCATGAAGCGCGCCCGGGTGCTGGCGGAGATGTTCGGAGACACCAACTTCCACGCCAACGCCCTGGCGGAAGCGGCGGGTTATTGATGCGAACCGCGCGCACCTCTCTTTTCGTCATACCCGCGAAGGCGGGGATCCAGAGTCGCAAAGCGCGTCGCTCCGTTACCCTGGATCCCCGCCTTCGCGGGGATGACGGTGAGAATAATGGCTGACAACACCCCCCAGCGCGCCACCGAACCCCAGGCCCTGGTCGACCAGCTCACCGCCCTGCTCGACGTCGAATGCATCGACACCGATCTCTATCGCGGCCCCCGCCAGCCCGGCGGCGTCGGCCGCGTGTTCGGCGGCCAAGTCGTCGCCCAGGCGCTACAGGCCGCCCAACGCTCGGTCGAGGACGATAAGGTCGCCCACTCCCTCCACGCCTATTTCATGCGCCCCGGGGACGAGAACCACCCGATCATCTACCGGGTCGTGCGCGATTTCGACGGGCGCAGCTTCGCCAATCGCCGGGTCATCGCGATGCAGGGCGGCCAGCCGATCCTCAACATGACCGCAAGCTTCCAGCTCCCTGCCGAGGGCCTGCACCACCAGTTCGACATGCCCGAGGTGCCCGATCCCGACAGCCTGGTGTCGGAGCGCGACCTGCGCGAGGCGATCCGCGACGAGGTGCCGGAGAAGTTCCGCCGCTTCTTCCTGCGCGCGCGCCCGATCGAGATCCGCCCGGTCAACCCGCGCAACTGGTTCAAGCCGGTCGCCCAGGAGCCAGTCCAACACAGCTGGTTCCGCGTTGTGGCACCGCTGCCCGACGATCCCTCGCTCCACCGCGCGATGCTCACCTACGCCACCGACATGACCCTGCTCGGCACCTGCATGCTCCCGCACGGGGTCAGCTGGATGACCGGCGGCGTGCAGACCGCCAGCCTCGATCACGCGGTCTGGCTGCATGAGCCCTTCCGCTTCGACGAATGGCTGCTCTACACCACGGACAGCCCCTGGGCCGGCCATAGCCGCGGCTTCAACCGCGGCCGCATCTACAGCCGCGACGGCCGGCTGGTCGCCAGTGTCGCCCAGGAGGGGCTGGTCCGGGTCAAGGGCTAGGGCGCCTCGCTCTTCACCCGGCATGCCGGCGCATCGAACAGGAAATCGCCGCACGCGGTCAGGTCGGTGTTGGCCCTCCACCATTGTGCGGCGTCCGCCCGATGCTCGGCGAGCAGCCGGATCGCCTCCGCGCTCGGCACGCGATATCCGCTGATGCGGCGGCGCGCCCTGCCGAGCAGCAGCCTTCCGAGCAGGCTCGGCCGGCGCCCAAGGCTGAGCACGCCCACCACTTCGTGCATGCCGCCATTCGGTCCCGGCGACAGCGGCAGCGCCATGCCGATCCAAGCCTCGCGCACCCAGAGCGGTGCCTCGCCGGCGGGCGTGGCGACAATCTCGACGGTCCCGGAGCTCAACGCTTGCGGACCACATAGCTGGCGGGGAGGAACAGGAAGACGTTGGTCTCTTCGGCGCGCGCCCATTCCACCGGCCGGTCGAGCCCGCTCACGTCCACGCCGCTGGTCCCGCCGAACTTGCCCGAAGCCATCGCCGCATCGGCTGCGATCAGCTCGATGATCGCGGCGCGGTACTGGTCCGGATTGACCACGCTCAGCGTGAGCCTGCCGTCCGCCCGGATCACCGTTCGCCCTGCCTTGGGCACCGACTTGAAGAAGGCCGCGATCCGATCCGCCGCCACCTTCTCCGGCGTCCCCGGTGCAAGCTTCAGCTTGACCAGGAACTCGGCGCGATCGGTATCGGGGCGCCCGTCCCCGCTGAAATAGAGATTCTCGTAATTGGCGAGCGTCAGCGGCTGCAGCACATAGTCGCCCGTCGCAAGCTCGAAGCCTTGCTTCGCGGCAGCAGCGATCATCGCGCGGATCGTCTCCTTCAGGTCCGCCCGGCGCTTCTCCCTGTCACGCTCGTCGCCCGCGACGTGGACCGATTGCACGCCGTAATCGGCGGTGCGCTTCAGCGCGACGACCGGCCGCGAGGTGGCGACGATGCCGCCATAATAGCCTGCGTCGCCGCCCCGCCGCGACCCGGTCACGATCACTTCCTGCGCCAGCGCCGGCGCGGCGATGCCGAGCAGTCCCGCTCCAATCGCCAGGATCTTGAGGATCTTGTTCATCGCTCTCTTCCGATCAGTTGCGCGGCTGCACGGTGGCGGCGGAGGGCAGGAACAGTTGCACCTCGGTCAGCCCGGCCCGCTTCCACTGCACCGGCCGATCGAGCCCGGTGACCTCAACGCCATAGCCTGCCCCGAAGCGCGCGCTGGTCGCCGCCGTGTCCTTCGCCACCAGGTCGATGATCGCGCCGCGATATTGCTCGGGGTTCACCACGCTCAGCGTCAGCTCGCTATAGGGCTTGATCTCCGCTCGTCCCACGGCGGGCACCGACTTCATGAACCGCTCGATCTTGGCCAGCGCCGCCTTGGCATCGATGCCCGGCGCCAGCGGCACCTTGACCAGGAACTTGACCAGTTCGCCGTCGAACTCGTCGTCATCGTCGATGAACACCAGTTCCTTGTAGTTGCCGGTAGTCAGCGGCTCGACCACCAGCTCACCGGTCGCCAGCAAGGTGCCCGCGCCGGCGGAAAGATCGATCGCCTTGCGCGTCATCGCCAGCACTTCCTCGCGGGCGGCCTCCTCACCGACCGTATCGCTGACGATGACGACCTGCTGCACGGCAAAGTCCGCGGTGCGCCGCAATGTCTGCACCGCCGCCGGCACAGGGATGGGCTTCACCGTCTTGTTGTCATCATCGTCATCGGGATTGAGCCTGCGCAGGCCGGTGACGATGATCTCGCCGGCCCCGCCGCCATCGTCCTCCTGGGCCATCGCCGGCGTCGCCACAGCGACGAGCAGCCCGGCCAGGATCGCGCCACGCACTATGCCCCGCATGCAGTTCCCCTCTCCTGCTTTGCATGGAAGCTGGCCTGCGTGCAGACTCGAGTCAATCGCGCTTCGATCCGCTTCGGGAGGGTCGCCGCGTCCTAGAAGGCCGGCTTGCCGAATTCCTGCCGCGTCACCGGATGGCTGGACGACAGCCCGCCATCCACCACCCAGGCCTGGCCGTTGACATAGCTCGCCGCGTCGGAAGCGAGGAACAATGCCACCCGGGCGATCTCCTCGGGCTGGCCGGCACGGCGCAGCGGGTTGAGCCGGCCGAGCTTGTCCTCCTTGCCGTTCTCACGGGCATAGGTGAAGGCACGCTCGGTCATGCCGGTCTCGATCAGCCCCGGGCAGATCGCGTTCACCCGCACACCCGATCCCGCGAACTGCTGCGCCGCGGTCTGGACGAGATTGATCACCCCCGCCTTGCTCGCCGAATAGGCCGGCCCGCCAGCGCCCGAGCGCAGCCCCGCCACGCTCGCGGTGCAGATAATGGCCCCGCCACCCCGCTCGACGATCCGCGGCCCCGCATGCTTGATCGCCAGCGCCGGCCCGATCAGGTTCACGCGCAGCACCTCCGCCCAGAGCTCGGTCGGCGTATCGAAGATGCCCGTGGCACCGCCCGAGATGCCGGCATTGGCGTAGAAGATGTCGAGCCCGCCGAAGCGCTCGACTGCGGTGGCGACCAGCCGCTCGACACCGCCCTCATCGCCCGCATCCATCCGCACCGCGAGCATGGCCTCATAGCCGGCGACGGTCTCCTCCACCGCCTCGCTCAGGTCCGCCGCGACCACCATCGCGCCGGCTTCCGCGAACGCCCGCGCCGTCGCCCGCCCGATCCCCGAACCGGCGCCGGTGACGATTGCTGTCTTGCCTGCGAACTGCATCGAAATCCCTTCCACGTGCTCCTGCGAAAGCAGGAGCTCAGGGCCACAAACGTCGCCCCCTCCACAACTCTGGGCTCCTGCTTTCGCAGGAGCACCAGCTAGATCGTCACCCCGCCATCGATCACCATCGCCTGCCCGGTCATGAACGCGCTCGCCCGGCTGGCGAGATACACCACCGCGCCCGCAATCTCCTCCGGCTCGCCGATCCGACGCAGCGGTGTGGTCGAATTGGTCGCCTTGGCACGCTCGGGATCCTCCCACAGCGCCCGCGCGAAATCAGTCCTGATCAGACCCGGCGCGATGCAGTTGACCCGCACATTGTCGGGCCCGAACTCCACCGCATAGTTGCGCGCGAGCTGCAGGTCGGCCGCCTTGGAGACGTTGTACGCCCCGATCACCGGTGATCCGCGCAAGCCTCCGATCGAAGAGATGATCACGATCGAGCCCTCGCGGCGCTCGCGCATCTCGGGTGCGACCATCTGGATCAGCCAGTGGTTGGACAGGATGTTGTTGTCGAGGATCTTGCGGAACTGGTCGTCGGCGATCCCCTCGAGCGGCCCGTAATAGGGATTGGAGGCGGCGTTGCAGATCAGCACGTCCACCCGGCTAAACACCCGCCGCGTTTCCTCGACCAGATGCCGCAGCGCTTCCTTGTCCGAGATGCTCGCCGCCACCGCCAGCGCGGTACCCGCCCCATGCTTCGCGTTGATCTCGGCCGCGACCTCGTCGCACGCGTCCTGCTTGCGGCTGGAGATCACCACCTTGGCGCCCGCATCCGCCAGCGCCTCGGCCGAAGCCTTGCCAATCCCCCGCGAGGAACCGGTGACGATCGCCACCTTGCCGGTCAGGTCGAATGGTCCCGTCATATCCGTCATCCCTAATCAGTTCTCCGGCGAAAGCCGGAGCCCAGGGTTTCTCCGCCGTCTCGCTTGTGACCCTGGGCCCCGGCTTGCCCCGGGGAACAGGAGGCCTAAGCCCCCGCCTCCCGCGCGAAGTGCCAAGCCTGCGCGACCAGCCCAGGCAGCCGCTCCACCGTCGCCGCGGCGTTGGCGGACGACGCATTGCCGTCGAGCATCCGCTTCTTGATCCCCTGCACGATCCCCGCCAGCCGGAAGAGATTATAGGCGAAGTACCAGTTGAGATCGGGCACTCCGTCCCGCTCGGTCGCCGCGCAGTAGCGCGCCACGACATCCTCGATCGTCGGGATGCCCGTCTCCGGCCCGGTGAGCCCCTTGACCCCCGAACGCCCTTCCGGCTCGGTCGCCCAGCTCATCAGGAAATAGGAGAAGTCGGCCAGCGGATCGCCGAGCGTCGACAGCTCCCAGTCGAGCACCGCCAGCACGCGCGGCTCGGCGGGCGCGAAGATCATGTTGTCGATGCGGAAATCGCCGTGCACGATGCTGGTCCGCGTCTGCTCGGGCACGGTGCGCGGCAGGAATTCGATCAGCCGCTCCATCTCGGGCAGCGGGTCGGTCTCGCTCATCCGATACTGCTTGGTCCAGCGCTCGACCTGGCGGGCGAAATAATTGCCCGGCTTACCATAACTGCCCAGCCCCACCGCCTCATAATCCACCGCATGCAGCGCCGCGAGCGTATCGACGATCGCATGATAATGCGCCGTCCGCTCGGCCGCGCTGAGGTCCGGCAGCGATCCGTCCCAAAGCGTCCGCCCCTTGACCATCTCCATGATGTAGAAGGGCGAGCCCAGCACTTCGGCGTCTTCGCAAAGCCCATAGGGCCTGGCGACCGGGAAGCCGGTCGGGTGCAACGCCGCGATCAGCGCATATTCGCGCTCCACCGCATGCGCCGAAGGCAGGATCGGCCCGAACGGCTTGCGACGCAGCACGTATGATCCCGATCCCGCATCGATCCGATAGGTCGGGTTGCTCTGCCCGCCCGGGAACTTGGTCACCGCGATCGGCCCGGCAAAGCCCGCCACATTCGCCGCTAGCCAGTCCGCCAGCTTCGCTTCGTCCAGGTCGCTCATGCGAATTCGATCACCGAGCGCACGCTGTCGCCCTTGCGCAGCTTGTCGAGTGCATCGTTCACATCCTCCAGCCTGATCCGCTCGGCGACCATCGTGTCGAGGTCGAGCAGCCCGTCGAGATACATCTGCACCAGCCGCGGCATGTCGATCGGGAAACGGGTGCTGCCCAGCAGCGAGCCCTGGATCTTCTTGCCGGTCAGGAAGGTCGGCCCCGGCAGGCTGACATTGCCGCCCGGCGCGATCATCC
This sequence comes from Sphingomonas sp. Sphisp66, assembly GCF_047324325.1. Taxonomy (NCBI): domain Bacteria; kingdom Pseudomonadati; phylum Pseudomonadota; class Alphaproteobacteria; order Sphingomonadales; family Sphingomonadaceae; genus Sphingomonas; species Sphingomonas sp. Sphisp66. Next base: position 1,805,108 of record NZ_CP168508.1, on the reverse strand, counting down.
CCAGGATTGTCGCGGTGCCGCCGCGGCGGAGGATGTTCCAGGCGAGCTCGGCGGTGTTCGGCCGCCCGACCGCCTCGATCGCATAATGGACGCCGCCGCCGGTCAGCTTGAGCACGTCCTTGGCCAGCCCCTCGGCCATCGCATCCAGCGCATGGGTGGCACCGAGCTTCAGCGCCAGCTCGCGCTTCTCCGGCACCGGGTCGATCGCCAGGATCGTCCCCGCCCCCGCAATCTCGGCGGCATTGATCGCGGCGAGCCCGATCCCGCCCGCACCGATCACCGCAACGCTCTCCCCGGGGCGCACCCGGCTGTCGTTGAAGATCGCCCCGGCGCCGGTGATCACCGCACAACCGAGCAAGGCGGCACGGTCGAGCGGCATCTCCTTCGAGATCGCCACACAGGCGTTCTCGTGCACCAGCATCTGCTCGGCAAAGGCGGAGAGGTTGAGGAACGGCGCCAGCCCCGTCCCGTCCTCCAGCGACAGCCGCGGCTCGGCACCATTGGGACGTCGGGTCGAGGGATCGATGCACAGCGACGGCCGCCCGGTCACGCACATCTCGCAGCTGCCGCAGAACACGGTGAAGAAGGTGATGACATGGTCGCCCACCTTCAGATGGGCGACGTCCGATCCCACCGCCTCGATCACCCCCGCCGCCTCATGCCCCGGCACCGTCGGCACCGGATGCGGGAAGGCGCCGTCGACGAAATGCAGGTCCGACCGGCACACCCCCACCGCCGCGGTGCGGATCAGCACCTCGCGCGGCCCGGGCTTCGATACGCGAACCTCGGTGATCTCGAGCGGCTTGCCCGCTTCGTAGAGAACGGCTGCTTTCATCACTCTCCCCTCCTAGTGCTCCTGCGAAAGCAGGAGCCCAGAGTTACAGACGACACACCACGCGGCCCTGGGCTCCTGCTTTCGCAGGAGCAGGGGGTCAGCGCGAAACCCCGACACCCCCGCTGCTCGTCCGGTCCGCCTTGAAGTCCGCGTACTTCCCGAACTCGTTCCGCGCGATCGCCCGGGCATGCACCTCGTCCGGACCGTCCGCGAGCCGCAGCGTGCGGATGCCCGCCCAGTCATGCGCCAGGTGGAAATCACCCGACACGCCCGCGCCGCCATGCGCCTGGATCGCGTCGTCGATGATCTGCAGCGCCATTTGCGGCGCCTGCACCTTGATCATGGCGATTTCGAGCTGGGCGGCCTTGTTGCCCGCCTTGTCCATCATGTCCGCCGCCTTCAGGCAGAGCAGCCGCGTCATCTCGATATCGATGCGCGCGCGGGCGATGCGCTGCTCCCACACCGAATGGTCCGAAAGCCGCTTGCCGAACGCCACGCGCGACACAAGCCGCTTCGACATCGCCTCGATCGCCTCTTCGGCAACCCCAATCGTCCGCATGCAATGGTGGATGCGGCCCGGCCCGAGCCGACCCTGCGCGATCTCGAACCCCCGGCCTTCGCCAAGCAGCATGTTCTCGACCGGCACGCGGACATTCTCGAGTACCACTTCGCCGTGACCGTGCGGCGCATGATCATACCCGAAAACCGAAAGCATCCGCTCGATCTTCACGCCAGGCGCGTCCATCGGCACCAGGATCATGCTCTGCTGTGCATGTTTCGCAGCGCCCGTATCGGTCTTGCCCATCACAATCGAGACCGCGCAACGCGGGTCGCCCACGCCACTGCTCCACCATTTCCGCCCGTTGATCACATAATGATCGCCGTCGCGCACCATGCTGGTCTGGATATTGGTCGCATCGGACGAGGCCACCGCCGGCTCGGTCATAAGGAACGCCGAGCGGATCTCGCCCTGCATCAGCGGCCTGAGCCACTGGTCCTTCTGCGCTCGCGTGCCGTAGCGGTGGAGCACTTCCATGTTGCCTGTGTCGGGCGCCGAGCAGTTGAAGCACTCCGACGCCCAGCCGAGCCGTCCCATCTCCTCGGCGCACAGCGCATATTCTAGATTGGTGAGCTGGGTGCCCTGGAACTCGAAACTGTCGTCGACATAGGCCTGGCCCGAATGGGGCGGCATGAAGAAGTTCCACAGCCCCGCAGCCTTGGCCTCGGCCTTCACTTCCTCGATCACCGGCAGCACCTTCCAGCGATCGCCCTGCTTCTGCTGGGCGTGATAGTCGCCGTCGCGGGGCCGGATCCTGGTGTCGATAAAGGCCTTCACGCGGTCGCGGAAATAGGTCTCGCGCTCGCTCAGCGTGAAATCCATGGCGCATCCTCTCCGTTTTCTGCTTCACGGATCGGCGTAGAGCATACCGGATATTCGGTAAAGTCGGGCCGGCGCGAAAATCGGCACAACCTCGATTCAAAAAACCGCTTTGGCTAGCCGTCAAATCCGCTAGACTGGTTGCAATGAATGCACCGGGGAAACTAGAAACCGCAAGCGCGACGAAACGCTTCCAGGCCAAGCGGGATGCGATCCTCGCCGCGGCTGCCGACGCGATCAACGAACAGAGCGCCAAGGGGATGACCTTTGCCGACGTGGCGCGCCGCGTCGGCCTCAACACCACGTCGGTCACCTATTATTTCAAGCGCAAGGAAGACCTTGCCGCCGCCGCCTTCGAGCAGACGCTCGACCGGCTGGAGGCGATGCTGGACGATGCCGGCAACGAGCCGACGCCCGAGGCCCGGGTCGGGCGCTATCTCAACATCAACATGGAGCGGCTCGCCCGCATCCGCCGCGGCGAGGAGCGCGACTTCGCGATCCTGTCGGACCTGCGCGCCATGGAAGACCCGATCAAGCGCGAGCTGCTCGATCGCTGGCGCGGCGTGTTCCGCAAGACCCGTGCGCTCTGGGGCACCCCGGCCAGCCGCGCCGAGACCGATCTCCACGGCGCGCGCGCGCACGTGCTGCTCGAGAACACCTTCTGGCTCACCGCCTGGCTGCCCCGCTACGAGGTGGACGAATATCCCCGCGTCGAGGCGCGCCTCATGGACGTGTTCCGCACCGGCATCGCCGCGCCCGGCCAGGCCTGGACCCCGCACATGCTCGACCTCGAGCATGACGAGCCCGAGCCCGGCCGCGAGGCCTTCCTCCTCGCCGCCACGCGGCTGATCAACGAGCTCGGCTATCGCGGCGCCTCGGTCCAGAAGATCGCCAGCGAGCTCAACGTCACCAAGGGCAGCTTCTACCACCATCTCGATGCCAAGGACGACCTGGTCATCGCCTGCTACAAGCGCAGCTTCGACATCATCGCCGATGCCCAGCGCCTGGCCGAGACTGCCGGCGGAACCCATTGGGAGCAGCTCGAGAGCACGATCGCGACGCTGCTCGACTATCAGTTCAGCGAACGCGGCCCCTTGCTGCGCACCACCGCGCTGTCCGGCCTGCCGCCCCAGGTCCGCTCGACGATGATCGACCGCTCGAACCGCATCGCCCGCCGCTTCGCCGGCCTGCTGTCCGACGGCATCGCCCAGGGCTCGATCCGCGCGATCGACCCGCTGGTCGCCTCGCAGACGCTGATGGCGCTGCAGAACGCCGCCTTCGACATGCGCAAATGGGCCAGCACCATGCCGCGCGACAAGGCCGTGGCCTATTACGCCTCGACGATCGCCTTCGGCCTGTTCGACGATCGGGTGCTGGCAGGCTAGAGCGCCTCCGCCAGCTCCCCCGCCGCCTGCAACCGCTCGATATCCTGCCGCGGCGGCGCACCGAACAGGCGGCGATATTCGCGGCTGAACTGCGACGGGCTGTCATAGCCGACCGCGAACCCCGCCGAGCCCGCGCTCGCTCCCTCGGCCATCATCAGCCGGCGCGCTTCCTGCAGGCGGAGCTGCTTCTGATATTCGAGCGGCGTCATCCGGGTCACCGCCTTGAAATGCGCGTGCAGCGACGAGGGGCTCATCCCCGCCGCATCGGCGATGTCCTCGATCCGCAGCTGCCGGTCGAACCCGCTCCGGATCCGCGCGATCGCCCGGCTGATCTGGCCGAGATGGCTGTCGCCCTTCGCCATCCGCCGCAGCGTCCCGCCATGCGGCCCGGTAAGCAATCGGTACAATATCTCCCGCTCGACCAGCGGCGCCAGCGCGGCGATGCTCTCGGGCCTGTCGAGCAGCTTGACCAGCCGGCAGGCGGCATCGATCAGGTCGGCATCCCCCGGATAGACCGCCAGCGCGGGCAAGTCGCGCTGCGGCCCGGCCTCGCCTTCCGCGATCATCAGGTCGGCCAGCGCCGGCAGGTCGAGATCGATCTTGCAGCACAGATAGGGCGCGTCCGGACTCGCCTCGAGTACAAGCCCGACCAGCGGCAGGTCCACCGACACCAGCAGATAGCGCGACGCATCATACACCACGTCATGATCGCCGAGCGACACGCGCTTCGATCCCTGGGCGATCAGGCAAAGCGACGCCTCATAGACCGAAGGGATAGGCAGGCTCGGCTGGTCTGCCCGGATCAGCGACAGCCGACGGATCGCGGTCCCCGAAATCCCGGTTTCCGGCGTATGCCGTTCGATCAGCGTGGCGAGTGCGGCAATGTCGTGCATGCTGCCTGCTTCCATCATGCGAGAGAAGCACGCAAGCGCCTCCATCCACATTTGGAGGATCGTGCAATCCCTTCGGCCAATCGCTCTACCGCCCGAACCCTTTGCCGCCCCAAATCCTGTCTCGTCATTCCAGACGAGAAGGAACGAACCATGACGGGACTTAGCGACAAGGTCATCCTCATCACCGGCGCCTCCAGCGGCATCGGCGAAGCCACGGTCCGCGAGCTGGCGGCCACCGGTGCGAAGCTGTTCATCGGCGCCCGCCGCGGCGACCGACTCCAGACGCTGGCCGAGGAACTCGGCCCCAACATCGCCTGGCGCGAGCTCGACGTCACCGATGCAGCAAACTTCAAGGCCTTTGCCGACGCAGCCGAAGCGAAGTTCGGCCGGGTCGACGTGCTGATCAACAATGCCGGCGTGATGCCGCTCTCCCCGCTCGCCGCGCTCAAGACCGACGAGTGGAAGCGGATGATCGACGTCAACATCCACGGCGTGCTCAACGGCATCGCCACGGTGCTGCCGCGCTTCGTCGCCCAGCAGAACGGCCATGTCGTCAACGTCGCTTCGGTCGGCGCGCACCTCGTCCTGCCGACCGCAGCGGTCTATTGCGGCACCAAATACGCGGTCTGGGCGATCACCGAGGGCCTGCGCCAGGAGCATGACGACATCCGCGCGACGATCATCTCGCCGGGCGTCACCGCCACCGAGCTGGGCGACGACATCAGCGATCCCCAGGTCGCCGCCGCGCTCAAGGACTGGCGCCAGAAGTCGCTGACCCCGGACGCGATCGCCCGCGCGATCCGCTATGCGCTGGAGCAGCCCGACGGCGTGGACGTCAACGAAGTGATCGTCCGCCCCACCGCGGCCAACATGTAGGCCGCAATGCCGGGTCTTCGCGCGGCGAAGGCCCGGCATCGGCACACCATTGATCTCCCGGAACAATTCCGCTACTGGCGCCCGCCGGTAACCCCAAGCTCAGAAAAGGAGTGAGCCCATGCAGACCATTACCGCTCTCATCGCCACTTCCATTTTCCGAGTTCGGGAACATCGTACATGGGCAAGCCCCTTGCAGGTGACTTTGGTCGCCTGACCCTTATTCGCGGCCATCGCGCCGCGGCATCTTTCAATAGCTGCATCCGCCGCCTGCCGTCTTTCCTCGTCACCGGGGAGGTCGCGCCATGACCACGGCAAGCATCCACATCATCGCCTCGCCCGAAAGCTGGATCGAGCAGCTTGCGATCGACCAACTCCACCAGACCGCTGCGCTGCCCGGCATCGAAGCGGTCGTCGGCCTGCCCGATCTCCATGCGGGACGCGGCATCGCGGTCGGCGCGGCCTTCTGGTCGCGCACCCTGGTCTATCCGCATCTGGTCGGCAGCGACATCGGTTGCGGCATGAGCCTGTGGCGCACCAGCGTCACGCTGCGCAAATTCCGTCCGGACAATGCGGTACGCAAGCTTCACGGCCTGGAAGAGCCCTGGGAAGGCGACGCTCCCACGCGCCTTGGCGAGATGGGCCTCCCGCCCCTGGCCGGTGAAGCGCTGGGCACGATCGGCGGCGGCAACCACTTCGCGGAGCTGCTGCGCTTCGAGCAGGTGTTCGACGCCGACCTGTTCGAGGAACTCGGCCTCGACGCGCAGAGGGTTCACCTGATGGTCCATAGCGGCTCGCGCGGGCTCGGCCAGGCGATCCTCGACAGGCACCGCGCCCGGCACAATGTCGATGGTCTCGCCGCTGGCACCGCCGATTGTGCCACCTATCTCGCCGAGCATGACGATGCGGTGCGCTGGGCGGAGCTCAATCGCGCGGTGATCGCGGAACGCTTCCTCGATCGCCTGGGCGGAGACGGCGAGCGTCTGCTCGACATCTGCCACAACAGCGTCACGCCGCATCGCGGTGGCTGGCTGCACCGCAAGAGCGCAGCTCCGGCGGACAAGGGACTGGTCGTCATCCCCGGATCGCGCGGCGACATGACCTATCTCGTGCGGCCTCGCCCCGGCGCGCCGGCCGACACCGCGCTCCATTCGCTGGCGCACGGTGCAGGCCGCAAATGGAGCCGGAGCGAGGCGCGCGACAAGCTCGCCCGCCGCTTCCGCATCCCCGATCTCGAACGCACCGCCCTCGGCGGCCGGGTGATCTGCGAGGATCGCGACCTGATCTTCGAGGAGGCGCCACAGGCTTACAAGGACATCCACCAGGTCGTGCACGACCTGGAGCAGCACGGCCTGGTCGATCTTGTCGCCACGCTCCGCCCCCTGGTCACCTACAAGACGAGGCGCGCATGACCGATATCCTTCTCCATTTGTCCTCGGGCCAGGGACCCCGCGAATGCGAATGGGTGGTTGAGCGGCTCGTCCACGCCTGGGCACAGGAAGGCCGGGCGGCGGGCCTCGCCTGCGAACCAGTCGAGCCTGTGGATGGCCCCACGGCATCGGTGCTGCTGCGGGTCTCCGGCAAAGGTGCGCAAGCCTTTGTCGATGCCCGCACCGGCACGATCCGGTGGATCGGCACCAGCCCGTTCCGTCCGCTGCACAAGCGCCGCAACTGGTTCGTCGGCGCCTCGCGCGCACCCTTGCCCGAGGACGTGCCCGACCTTCGCGATACGGACATCCGCTACCAGACGATGCGCGCGTCGGGGCCCGGCGGGCAGCATGTCAACAAGACCGACAGCGCCGTGCGCGCCACACACTTGCCGACGGGCCTGACGGCCTTCTCGCAGGACCAGCGCTCGCAACATGCCAACCGCAACATCGCCCGGCTCAAGCTGGCGCTGCTGCTCCAGGGACGACGCGAACGGCGCGCAGCCGCGGGCGAGCGCGAACTATGGGACCAGAACCACGCCCTCGAACGCGGCAACGCGGTCCGGACCTACCGGGGAGAGAAATTCTCCCCGGGCTAGGCCGGCTTACGCACCAGTTTCTTCGGCCTGGGCCGCTTGAACCAGAAGGTCCACACCGCCAGGCTGCCGAGCAGCATCATCGTCAACCCCGAGGCGGTGAGCAGCAGCCGGTAGAGCAACCCGCCCACCTTGGCCGCGTGCACCGGATAGGCGCCGTTGAATATCTGCGCACCCCTGGGCAGGGCCAGCGCGTCGATCGATCCCAGCACATGCCCGTCTGCGGCGTCGAACCATACATTCGAGCGGCCGTTGGGCAACCACTCCCCGGCACGCTTCATCCGCACCAGGATCGGGTCGCCGGCCTTGCGCGGCAGCGAGAGGATGCGGATCTGCGCGTCAGGGAAACGGGCATGCGCCGCCAGCACGATCGCCCGCCAGTCCGGGCGCTGGGCAAGCGGCCCGCTCTTCACCTTGGGCGGCTTCATCGCCGCGGCATCGGCCGAAGGCGAGGAGAAAGGCGCGGTGATGATCGCCGCGAACGGCTTGAAGATCATCATCGTCCCCGTAACCGCCGAGAGCAGCAGCAACGGCGCCATCACGATGCCCAGGTCGCGGTGCTGCATCACGATCATCGGCCGGCTCATTCGCTTGGGCCAGATCCGGAACTTGAACGTCTTGCGCGTGCGCCACCACAGGATCGATCCGGTGATCACGAACAGGATCGCCGCCAGCCCGGCGATGCCGATCACCGTCTCCCCGGTATCGCCGGTGAAGAGGTGATGGTGCAGGTCGAAGATCCATTGCTCGGGCCGGCTCCACTGGCTGTCCCAGCGCGTCACCACATTGCCCGCCTGGTCGGCATAGGCGCCGGCGCCCTTGGCCATGCGGACCTGGTTGAGGCCGAACCGGTCACTGGCATAGGTGATGCCCTGCGCCTTGGGCTCGGACGCCATCAGCTTGGCGGTGGTCTCCGCGATCGCGTTCGGGTTCGCCACGCGCACGTCCGCGGCATGAGGAAGCGTCAGCGACAGCCAGCTCTCCTCATGGACAAGGATCGCGCCGGTCAGCCCCATGATCGCCAGCACCAGCCCCAGCACGCCGCCGGTCCAGCGGTGGGCCAGGTCGAGCCATCCCATCACCCCGCGCTGCATCAGAAACGATAGTCCCAGCTCAGCGTGAAGGTACGCCCGCGACCGGCATAGAAGACCGTGTTGTCGTTCGGCAGGCGGGTGTCCGACGCGTAGTCGATGTACATCCTGTCGAACAGGTTGGCGACGCTCAGGCTCAGGCCGCCCAGCTTCGTCTGGTAGCGGACATAGGCGTCGGTCAGCGCATAGCCGCCAAAGTCGTTCATGAAGAGCTTCTGCGGGTGCAGCGGGTTGGCGTCGTCGATCGTCCGCGCCTTGCCGTCGAAATGGCGCGACAGATAGAATTGCGTCTGCACGCGCGCGCTGAACGGCCCGCTGGCATAGTCCACCGCAAGGTTGACGCGGTCCGGCGAGATGTTGGTGCCGTCCAGATCGGTATCGACCTTGCCGTCTGGCACCGTGTCGGCGTCGTAGCGGCCGTTGAGCGTCGCATAGCCAATGCTGGCCTTCAGCCCCGGCACCGGCAGCTTCACGCCCAGATTGACCTCGAGGCCCTGGATCTCCACCCGCTGGCGCTGCACGTCGAAGATGCCGGCGGCGCGCGCGATAAGCAGCTGGCCCTTGTCGCTCGACGACCAGAAATAGGTGACCGATCCGTCGAGCGGCCCGCGCTTCACTTCCACGCCGATCTCGCGGTTGTTCGAGACGATCGGCGAGATGTCGAGATAATTGTCCAGGTCGACGCCCGTCACCTTGATCGCGCGGGTGATGCGGCCGATGTCGGGAACGGTGAAGCCCTCGGCATAGCTGGCATAGGCGCGGATACCAGCCACCGGCTCGACGATCACGCCGCCGTTGAACAGCAGGTCCTCGAACTTCGGCTTGCCGCCGGCCACCGCGACGCCGCCATAAGTCGCCTTGTTCGGCGCGACATAGGTGGTCGAGGCGAGCGTGTGGTAATCGTCGATCTTGATCGCGACATTCTCGTAGCGCAGGCCGCCGGCGAGGCGCAGCTTGCCATCGAACAGCTTGAGGTTGGCTTGGGCGAACGGCGCCAGACTGCGGAAGTCGCTGGGCGGCACCCAGATGCGGTTGGTGGCGATCAGCCGCTGCTCGGTCTTGTCGACTAGCGCATCGAAGCCGATCGTCGCGGTCAGCGCCTCGAAGCCCGGCACCGCGCGCTCGTAGCTCAGCTTGGCGCCGAGCTTGCGCGAGCGGTTCTCGGACTGGTCGAACAGCCTCTCGGTCGGGTCGATCGTCGGGTCCTGGAAGGTCGCGATCGGCGCGATCTCACCGCCGAACGTGTCGTGCGTGCGGTTGAAGAAGATCTGGCCGACGAAATTGCCGCCGCCCAGCGCGGTGTCGGTATAGGTCAGCGCCACACTCTCGGTGCGGCTCGCCGCAGCCTTGCCCGGCGCGTCGCCACGCACCGCGCTGGTCGGCAGGCCCGTCGCGCGGTTGCCCGTCACTGCAATATAGTCGCCATCACCCTTCAGCTCGAAGCGGCTGGCAATCAGGTCGATCCGCCCGGTTTCGCCCACTTGATAGCCAAGTCGCGAGAACAGCGAGACGGTCTTGGAGTCCTGGGTCTCGCCCTGGGTAAGGTTGAGGCCGACGCGGCGCCCGTCGCCGTCATAGAAGACACCGCGCTTCTCGAACGCCGCGCCGAAGGTCGCATCGAACCGGCCCGACTTCCACTGGACCAGTCCGGCAGCCTTGCCGCCCAGCCCGTCCTTGCTGAAATCATTGTCGGCGCTGCCCTGCAGCAGCACGCGGCCGCTGATGCCTTCCTGCTTCGGCGCGCCCACCGTCACTTGGTTGACGATGCCGCCGGTGCCGCCGATCCCCTGCAGCGCGTTCGAGCCATAGATCAGCTCGACCCGGTCGACGAAGAAGCCGTCGATGGTGAAGCCGTCGCGGCTGCCGTCGCGCATCGGGGTCGATTGCGGGATGCCGTTGATCGCGTAGAGCGGCGAGCGCCCACGCAGGCTCTCGCCTGCGCCCGACAGCTTCTGGCGGGTCGGGGAGAAGGACGGGGTGAGGTTCGCCACCGCATCGGTAACCGAGCCAGAAATCGCGATCTGCTGGTCGAGCCGCTGCTTGTCGATCACGTCGATGGTCAGCGGCAGCGCGTTGGGCGGCAGCACTGTGCGCGCGGCGGTGACGACGATCGCCTCGTCGCCCTCGCCATCCTTTTGCGGCTCGGCCTGCTGGGCACGCGCAACCTGCGGCATCGCCACGGTGAGCGTCAGAAACGGCAGGGAAAGCAGCGAAAGTCGCGCACGCACGGACATGATGTTGGGAACCCCCGAATTGGCGCCGCTCTCAGGCGGAGCGGCTTGATCGGGGTGCGGCTAGCAGCGCGGGGCTACTAATGCAAGTTAGTCGCAATAACTGTTCAGCGCAGCACCGCGAGCGCATCGACCAGGTGCACATCGTGCATCTGGTTCAGATAGGCCTCGTAATAGCCCTTGTGCGAGGCGCCGACGATGGCGAGTAGCCGCGTGCCCGGTGCGCGACCGATCACGTCGCGGATGTTCGCCACCATGCGCAGGTTGCGCGTCTCCCAATAGGCCAGATAGGCCCGGCCATAGCGCTGGGGCGAAGGCTCGAGGAACGCCGCGCCGAAATCGGATCGATAGGTCCGCATCGGCTGCCCGGGCGCGTTATAGGCCCGGTACATGTCGAGCAGCCCGTCCGGCTGAGCGAGACCAGCGGCCAGCGTCTTGTCTTCCTCCTCCCGTGCTGCCGTGTCGGGATTGTCCCATGCCTTCATCACGGCCTCGCCAGCAGCCTTGGCGTCCGCACCATCCTCGCGGTCCGCCGAATGGTCGTCGACGCTCCACACCCGTTCCAGGCCCAGCCGAGCGGCGAGCGGCGCGGCGATCATGTTGGTCTCGTTCCGCCGTCCTTTGATCTTGTCCAGCATCGCGACCAATTCGGCATTCAGCCCCTCGCCGGCGCGCCGTTCCGCCGGATCGAGCCGCAACCATTGCACCAGCGCCGAGGCGTTCTCGCCCGCCGCAAGGAACAGTGCCGCGAGATGCCGCCGCTGCGCCGGGCTCGGCGTAGCCGGCCACCCCGCGAGCACCCGCTCCGCCTCGGCATTGGCCGCCGGCACGTCGAGCCCAGTCGCCTGCGCGGCAACCCTGGTGTCGTAGCAATAGTCCTTGATCGTCGAGGCGTAGCGCGCCGGATAGCGACGCAGGCTGTCGCACTGCAGGCCGGACAGATCCTCGGTGGCGATCGCCGTCGGCCGCCACGCCTCAAGTCGGGCGAGCAGCGGCACCACCATCTCCGGGCGAAGCTCTTTCAGCCCGCTCAGATGAGCCGTGCCCAGCACCAGCACTTCGTTCGGCTTGCCTGCAGGCGGTCCCTTGAGCTGGTCGGGATGGAAGGCCGGGCGATAATCCTGCGCCTGGGCAAGCGGAATGCCGATGCCCACGAACGCCATCGTGAAGGCGACAAGATATCGGCCATTCGATGCTGCCATGAAGATTCCCGGGGTGGTTCGCTTTCTGGTAATCTCATTGTGTTGCTCGTGCAACACACTTCCCGAGATCGCGGATCTACGCGGTGGCTAGAAGAGGTCGCTTATATCAGGAAAATCTTCCGGCTCGAACGCATCATCGGGAGCCTGTCTGCCTGCGAGGCGCACAGCTACCCGCGTATCCAGCATTGCGCGAAGCCCTTCGAGGGAGGCGGGGTCCGTGGCCTGTATCCGCATATCGCCGAACCAGCAGATGCCGAAATCCTCGTAGAGGATGTCGATCGGATAAGCCTCGATATCCCAGAGATCCATGTGGCGGCTGCCGAGTACCGCGCTGGCCGGAATGACCTGCAAGCCTTCCCGGTGGTAGAGAAAGACCATGCTGCAAGGCGTGAAGCTTACCATTTTCTCGCACTGGTCGAGCAAACGGCGATGCTCCTGGTTGGACAGCAGTTTCCCCGGCTCGAGCCGCTTGGCTTGAGCAAGAAAGCCCTTTCTCACCGATTCCGTCGATGTTTCGATGTCTATCGTCATCACGATATCGGCGCCAAAGACAGGCTCCTCCTTCGTTTTCGTCAGGCTCCTCGCGCTGAGACGTCCGCGGCCAGGTGCCACGTCGACCTGCCAGGCGATGCTGCCGGTCTGGAAATCGTGAAGGGTCTCCTTCAATCGCCCGCAAAGCTGATCGGAAAAAGGCTCCTCATGAACGAGGTCGCCATCGCGATAGTCATGACAGGCCCGCATGGTTGCCCCGGCCAGCTTCCTGGCAAAAGCCTGCGCTTCCCCCCTTTTCACATCGCCTTCCAATATGCCCGATGGTTGCAACGCTCGGTCGAGCGCTATCACTCTGCCTTGGGCGCCGCAAACCGCAACCCGCCCCGCGCCTCTACCGTGATCGGCCCGCGCGGCTTCGCCGGCAGCGCCGTCTTCAGCCGCCCGAACACCCGCCGCGCATCGCCCGGCCGGCGCAGCTGGATGCAGAGATTGGTCTCGCCTTCCCGCCCCCAGCGCTGCACCTCCACGGCGCGCACGCCGCGGTCACGCTTGAGCAGCGCCTGCACCCGGTCGAACGCCGCGCGGTCGATCCCCATCGCATAGCTGGCGAACTCGACGCGCACCGCGCATCCCGGCGTGCCCGCACCCTGCGCGAAAGCAGATGCCGGCACGGCCAACGCGACAAGGCCAAGGACGGGCAGCACGAACATACGCATGGGCATCTCCAGACTTCGATGCCCCTTTCTCCCGCCGCTGCCCTGAACGCCGTCTGAAAGCGAAACGGGCCCGCGGATTTCTCCGCGGACCCGTCCCACACCCTTCCCCGGGGATTCAGAAGCGCGAGCGCAGCGTGATGCCATAGGTCCGCGGCTCGGCCAGATAGGCCGAGAAGATCTGCGAACCGCCCGGATAGCCCGCCGTCGGCGTGGTGCTCACCGCCTGGAACGGCGAGCTGAAGCCGACCTGCATGTAATTGGCCTTGGTCGCATTCTGAACCCAGAACTCGAGCGCCCAGAGCTGGTCTTCGCTGCCGATGCCGATGCGGCCATTGACCACCACGAAGCTGTCCTGCGCCTTTTGCGGGAACAGGTCCGAGCCGGTGTTGTAGTTGTCGGCCACGCGGGTATCGACATAGAGCAGACCGCGCAGCTTGCCGCCAAGCGACGGGGTCCAGGCCGCCGATCCGGTCGCCACCAGTTCGGGCGCGTTCGACAGCAGCTGGCCCGGCAGCAGCCGGAGTGCCGGATCGAGCGGCGCGCCGCTCTTCGAGCCCACCAGATTGTTGGCGTACTTGGTCTTGGCGTAGGTCAGGCCGAAGTTGAAGTTCAGGTCGCGCACCGGCGACAGGCCCATCTCGACTTCGAAGCCGGTCGACACCACGCCCGGCTTGGTCTGGCCCGCCGGGCAGACGCCGGTCGCCGCGCTCAGGTCGCGGTCGCCGCCGCCCAGGCTCGACTTGCAGCCATTGATGTTCTGGACGAGGTACACCGTGCCGTTGAAGGTGTTCAGCTGGAAGTTGCTGAATTCCTGGCGGAAGCCGGCGACGTTCAGGTTGAAGCCCTTGGTCGAGTACTTCATGCCCGCCTCATAGGCGTTCACCGTCTCCTCGTCGAACTGCAGCACATCGGCATAATAGCCGGCATTGGCGGTGCTGATCGGGAAGATCGGCAGCGGCTGGGCGGCGCTCGGGTTCTTGAAGGCCGAGCGGTCGAGGTTGAAGCCGCCCGCCTTGTAGCCGCGCGAGTAGCTCGCATAGATCATCACGTCGTCGCTCGGCTTGTAGGACAGGATCGCCGTGCCGGTGAACTTGTCCTCCTTGCGCGTGTCGTTGAGCGTCAGCGCGTTGAGCGCCGAGGACGATCCGCCCTGGCAGCTCAGCGTGATGATGCCGCCGGCGAGCGGCGCCAGCGCGGGCACTCCCATGAAGGGCAGCAGCGCCGCCTGCTGGGCCGGGCAGACCGTGTTGGTATTGTTGAAGTTGGCGTTCAACTTCTTGGTTTCGTTGGTGTAGCGCAGGCCCAGCGTCAGATCGAGGCCCTTGGCCACGTGGAAGATGTTGTGCGTGAAGAAGGCGAAGTTCGAGCTGGTCTGGTCGAAGTTCGCCGTGTCGTCGCCGACGTTGCGCACCGTATCGAGCCGCTGCAGCCCGCCGACCATCGCCGCACCCGCCGCGCCGAGCGGCCCGGCCGCGTTGCTCAGCACCGCCGTGCCGGTCGCCGACAGGCAGCCGACATTGTTCGGATTGTAGAAGGCACTGAACGAGCCATAGACCACGCGGCACGCGGCGAAGCGGCCATAGTCGTTGCCGAACTTGAGCTCGCTGGCGGTGTCGAGATCCTCATGCGCGTAATAGCCGCCGACCAGCCAGTCGAGCTTGCCGTCGAGCGCGTCGCCATGGAAGCGCAGTTCCTGGGTGAAGGTCTTGAAGCTGCGACCGCTCTTCGGGCCGAAATAGAGGATGTCGGCCAGGCCGTAATCGGCGTCCGCCGCCTGGGTGTTGTCATAGTCGCGATAGGCGGTGATCGAGGTCAGCTCGACGCCGCCCAGGTTCCAGTTGATCTCGCCCGAGATGCCCCAGTCCTTGGTCTTGCCGGTATAGGAGCGGTTGGCGCTGGTCGCGATGCGCCGCGAATAGGCGTCGTTATAGGCCGGGAAATATTGCGCGAAGGTGGTGCCCGTGATGCCGGTCAGCACCGTCGCCACCGGCGTGCCCGGCGCGATCAGCCCGGGATTGGTCGGCGACAGATAGGCATTGGCCTGCGAGACGTCGGCAGTCGCATAGACCGCGGCGCAGCAATCCTCCTTGCGGTGGCTATAGTCGGCGATCAGGCGGACCGACAGGTCCGAGCTCGGCTGGAACAGCAGCTGGCCGCGCACCAGGTAGCGGTCGCGATTGTTGATGTCCCGCCCGGTGTTGACGTCGTGGTAGAAGCCGTCGCGCTTCGAATAGAGCCCGTCGAGTCGGAACGCGACCTGCTCGGAAAGCGGGCCGGTCACCGCGCCCTGCAGGCGCCAGGCATCGTAATTGCCATAGGTCGCCTCGGCCATGCCGCCAAAGGTGAATTCGGGCCCCTTGGTGGTGACGCTCAGCATGCCGGCCGAGGCGTTGCGCCCGCCCAGCGTGCCCTGCGGGCCGCGCAGCACTTCGATCCGCTCGATCTCGCCCAGATCGTTGAGGCCAAGGCCGGTGCGCGAGCGATAGACGCCGTCGATGAAGGTCGCGACCGAGCTCTCCAGGCCCGGATTGTCGCCCACCGTGCCGACGCCGCGGATACGGGCCGAGGTGTTGGCGTCGCTGCCGGTCGAGGAGACGAGCAGCGACGGCGCGACCTGGTTGAGCGCGCGGATGTCGTTGGCGCCGGTGCGCTCGAGCTGGGTGGCGGTCACCGCCGAGACGGCGAGCGGGACGTCGGCCAGCACCTGGGCGCGGCCCTGTGCGGTGACGACGATCTCGTTGGGATCGCTCGGGCCCTGATCCTGGGCAGTTGCGTCCGCCGGCGGTGTCTGGGTGTCCTGCGCGAAGGCAGGGGCCGCCAGCGCAATCGAAAGCGCAGGCACAGCAACGCACGACAAAAGGCGTAACCGCATCATCATCATCTCTCCCACCACGGGCCAGAGCACTTTGCCGGCTCCATACCCTATCCTCGAATACTGACAGGTCCCTGAGGGACGTCAAGCAGAACAAAGGTTGCAAAAGGGGACTAAACTAGCAGTGTTGCGCAAATGTCATATGTTGCTGGCGCGTGTCGAAGCCCCTCAGCCGAATCGATCTTCGAAAAATTCCATCATCTGCGTAAATTTCTTGGGCGCGGCGGAAGTATCGAGGCGCGATAGCCGAACCGACACCTTGCCCCCCTCCCGTCATCCCGGCGAAAGCCGGATCTCAGGCGATGGCGCGATAACCATTCCCCCTCCCTGCAAGGGAGGGGCCAGGGGTGGGTTAGAAAAGAACGGGCTCGATGCCCGGTCTTTTCTTCCTACCCACCGGCTAGCCGGGCTCGCTGCGCTCGTAACCCACCCCCAACCCCTCCCTTGCAGGGAGGGGAGTTCAGCTCCTCAATACCCGTTCAACCGCGCAAACCGCTCCCGGTGCCAGGCCGCGTTCCCCCATTGCGCCTCCAGCACCCGCGCCCGCTTCAGGTAGAAGCCGGCATCATGCTCGTCGGTCATGCCGATGCCGCCGTGCAGCTGGATCATCTCGCGGCTGACCAGGTGGAGCGTCTCGTTCGCCACTGCCTTGGCCAGGCTGACTTCCTGCGCGACATTGGCCCGGCCGCTGTCGATCGCCTCCAGCGCGCCTTCCACTGCCGAGCGGCACAGCTCGAGCTCGGTGAACATCCTGGCCATGCGGTGCTGCAGCGCCTGGAAGCTTGCCAGCACCTGACCGAACTGGACCCGCGTCTTGAGATAGTCGTTGGTCTGGGCGAAGGCGCTCTCCGCCATGCCGAGCATCTCCGCCGAAGCCGCCGCAGCAGCACGGTCCGCGATATGGCCGATCAGCTCGGCCCCGCCGCCCAGCGCCTCTGCCGGGGCATTGTCGAAGCTCACCTGGGCATGGCTGCGGCCGTCGGTCAGGTGGCGCGGCGATCGCGTCACCCCGGCATCGCCGGAGACCAGATAAAGCCCGTCGGTCGCCGCGACGGCGAACAGCTGCGCGCTGTCGCCCTCGGGCACGAAGGCCTTCACGCCGCTCAGCTTGCCACCCGATACGGTCGTCGCGATCTTCGAAGGATCGAAGCGCGGCCCCTCGTCGATCGCGAGCGTCGCGATCACTTCCCCCGCCGCGATCCGGGGCAGCCATTCGGCCTTTTGCGCGTCCGAGCCACCTATCAGGATAGCGCTGGTCGCCGCCGCGGTGCTGGCCAGCGGGGTCGCGACTAGGTTGCGGCCGAGCTGTTCCAGCACCAGCCCCAGCGAGACATAGCCCATCCCTGCCCCGCCCTGTGTCTCGGGCACCAGCACACCGGTCCAGCCCATCTCGGCCTGCGCCGCCCAGGTCGCGGCGTCATAGCCCGCAGCCGGCGCCGCATCGCGCATCTTGCGGAAGGCGCTGACCGGCGCCTTGTTATCCGCCCACTCCCGCGCCATGTCGCGCAGCATCGTCTGTTCTTCGGTCAGGATTGCCACAGAAAACTCCCTCTCTCCGCTTGCGGGGAGAGGGTCGGGGAGAGGAGCAAAATGCCCGCGCTCTCCCCCTCCCCAGCCCTCTCCCCGCAAGCGGGGAGAGGGAGATGATTATTGATGATCCAGCATCCCCAGGATGCGCTTGGCGATCACGTTGTTCTGGATCTCGGTCGACCCTCCATAGATCGACACCGCCTTGCCGAAGAGCCAGGTGCGCACGTCCTTGAGCGCGTCCTCCTCGAAGCCCTCGCCCTCCCAGCCAAGGCCCGCGAACCCGCGGATCTCGATCAGCAGCTCGGAGCGCTCCTGCATGATCCGCGCGCCGACATTCTTCATGATCGAGGTCGCCGCGCTCGGCCCCTGGTTGGACTTGGCCTCCAGCGCGGTGCGGCGCAGCGTCAGCATGAAGCTGCGCAGGTCCATCTCGTGCCGGGCGATCCGGCTGCGGAGGTCCGAGTCCGCGATCCGCCCCTCGCTGTCGACGCCGACATATTTCTTGGCGATCTGGCCAAGCGACGCGCCCGAGAACATCCGCCCCGCGGTCGACCCGCCGCCCGACAGGCTCGAGCGCTCGTGTTGGAGTAGCCGCTTGCCGATCGTCCAGCCTTCGCCTTCCTGGCCCACGCGGTTGCTCTTGGGTACCTTCACATCGGTGAAGAAGGTCTCGCAAAAGGGCGAACTGCCAGAGATCAGCTGGATCGGCCGCACTTCCACGCCCGGCGCATCCATGTCGCAGAGCACAAAGGTGATCCCCTCATGCTTCTTCGACTTGTCGGTGCGGACCAGCATGAAGCATTTGTCCGCCCATTGCCCGCCGCTGGTCCAGGTCTTCTGGCCGTTGACGACATAATGGTCGCCATGGTCCTCGGCGAAGGTCTGCAGCGAAGCGAGGTCCGACCCCGCGCCCGGCTCCGAATAGCCCTGGCACCAGCGCACCGTCCCCTTGGCGATCGCCGGGATATGCTCGCGCTTCTGCTCCTCGGTGCCATATTCCAGCAGCGTCGGACCGAACATCATCACGCCCATGCCGCCGATCGGGTTCCAAGCGCCGGCGCGCTGCATCTCTTCCTGCAGCACCCGCGCCTCGGCCCGGCTGAGCCCGCCGCCGCCATATTCCTTCGGCCAGGTCGGCACGCCCCAGCCCTTGTCGCCCATCGCCTGCTGCCAGGCATCCTCCTCGGGCGAGTTGGTGTGCGGCCCCTCGACCGCGGACATCGCATTGTCCTTGCCCTTCAGGCTGGACGGGAAATTGGACGCAATCCATTCGCGGGCTTCAGCGCGGAACGTATCCAGGGGATTCGCCGAGGCGTCGATATCGGGGGCCGTGGCCATCGCTCTCTCCGGTGTTCTTGTTGGTTTCGAATTTGCGGTACGGAATGACAGGCGTCAAGCCACCTCATTCGGCATCCGGCCCCCAATCCTCGCCCCGCCCCCAAACCGTCATCCCGGCGAAAGCCGGGATCTCAGGCGATGGCGCGGGACGCGGGTAAAGAGCCGCGCGAGATCCCGGCTTTCGCCGGGATGACGGGAAAGCGGCTGTCCCTCTCCTCCACCTCTGCTAAGACGCATCCCAAGAGGGGATAAGAATGAAATTCGAACATCGCGC
The DNA here is from genome assembly GCF_047324325.1 of Sphingomonas sp. Sphisp66. NCBI lineage: Bacteria > Pseudomonadati > Pseudomonadota > Alphaproteobacteria > Sphingomonadales > Sphingomonadaceae > Sphingomonas > Sphingomonas sp. Sphisp66. Next base: position 1,785,975 of record NZ_CP168508.1, on the reverse strand, counting down.
GGTGCCGATCGTGCTGATCGCCGTGCTCATCGACGTGATCGGCTTCGGCATCGTCATGCCGGTGCTGCCGGCGCTGGTCACCGAGCTCGGCCATGTCGGGCTGGACGAGGCCACCCGCATCGCCGGCTGGATGCTCGCCGCCTTCGCCATCGCCGGCTTCTTCGCCGGGCCGGTGCTCGGCAATCTCGGCGACCGCTATGGCCGCCGCCCGGTCCTCATTCTCTCGATGATCGCCTTCGCCATCGACTATGCGCTGATGGCCGCCGCGCCCAGCCTGTTGTGGCTGTTCGCCGGGCGCGTCATCGCCGGCATCGCGGGCGCCACCTTCGGCCCCGCGAGCGCGGTGATCGCCGACGTCACCCCGCCCGAGAAGCGCAGCGCGGTGTTCGGGATGATCGGCGCGGCGTTCGGCGTCGGCTTCATCCTCGGCCCGGCGCTGGGCGGGATCAGCGCAGGACTCGGCCTGCGCGCGCCCTTCCTGATCGCCGCGATCTGCGCCGCGCTGAACGCCGTCGTGATGTTCTTCCTGCTGCCCGAGACGCTGGCGAAGGAGAACCGCCGCCCGTTCCGCTGGTCCGACGCGCACATCATCGGTGCCTTCCGCCCGCTCTTCCATGCCGGCAATGCCGGGCCGCTGCTGCTCGCCTGGTTCTTCTGGCAGCTCGCCGGCACCGTCTATCCCTCGACCTGGTCCTTCTGGGCCGCGATCCGCTTCGGCTGGGACGCCACCGCGATCGGCTGGTCGCTCGCCTATGTCGGCTTCCTCACCGTGCTGGTCCAGGCGCTGCTCACCGGCCGGGTGATCAAGCGCTTCGGCGAGCGCGGCGCCGCGCTGATCGCGCTGAGCTGCGCGTCCTTCACCCTGCTGTCCTATGCCTTCATCCAGCAGGGCTGGCAGGTCTATGCCTTCTTCCTGGTCGGCGCGTTCGGCGCCTTCGCCTATCCGGCGCTCAACGGCACGCTGTCGAACATGGTCGACGCCTCGCACCAGGGCGCGTTGCAGGGCGGCGTGTCGAGCATGAACAATGTCGCGGCGATCCTAGGGCCGCTGATCGCCACCCAGGCGCTGGCGGCCGGCTCGCACCACGGCTTCGACGGCGCCGCCTTCCTCGTCGCCGGCACGCTGATGGCACTGGCCGCGCTGATCATCGCGCTGTTCGTCCATATGCGCCGCTCGTCCGAACCCGCGCCCGAGTGATTTTTCGAAAATTGCGTATGGCGTTCGCGGCGGCGCTCTTCTAGCCTGTCCGCAACAGGGAGGGGTTATGCGTACCGACGAGATGCTGGCGAGCGAATTCGCCACCCTGTCCGATCTGATCCGCGGCCATGCCGGGGAGCGGCCCGACAAGCCGGCGATGATCTTCGAGGACCGCGCGATCTCCTATGCCGGGCTCGACGCGCTGCTCGACCGCCTCGCCACCGCGCTCCAGCGCGAAGGCGTGGGCAAGGGCGACGCGGTCGCGATCCTCGCCTCCTCCTCGATCGAATATGGCGCCGCCTTCCTGGCCGCGCTGCGCGCCGGCGGCGTCCCCGCCCCGCTCCAGCCCTCGGCCACCGCCGAGCAGCTCGCCGCGATGATCGCCGACAGCGGTGCGAAGATACTGTTCCTCGACGAGGCCGGCGCGAAGGCGCTCGGCGACGTGCAGGTTTCCGCCATGCTCGTACGCCTGGAGACGCTCGACGGCTTCCTCGCCCCCGAAGGATCGAAGCCAGAGCCGGTCGAGGTCTGCCCCGACGATCCCTTCAACATCATCTATTCCTCCGGCACCACGGGCACACCCAAGGGCATCGTCCAGCCCCAGTCGATGCGCTGGATCCACATCGCCCGCGCACCCGGCGGCTTCGGCAGCGCGGTGACGATGATCGCCACCCCGCTCTATTCGAACACCACCCTGGTCAGCTTCATCCCGACCATCGCCTGGGGCGGCACTGCCGTGCTGCTCGGCAAGTTCGACGCACATGCTTTCGTCAGCCAGGCGGCGAAGCACCGCGCCACCCACGCGATGCTCGTGCCCGTCCAGTATCAGCGGATCATGGCGCTGCCCGATTTCGACAGCTTCGACCTGTCGAGCTTCGCGCTCAAGACCTGCACCAGCGCGCCCTTCTCGCCGGCGTTGAAGGCAGACGTCCTCGCCCGCTGGCCCGGGCTGCTGGTCGAATATTACGGCATGACCGAGGGCGGCGGCACCACGGCCCTGGTCTGCAACATGCACCCGGCCAAGCTCCACACCGTCGGCACCCCGCTGCCCGGCCAGGACATCCGCCTGATCGACGAGGAGGGCAACGAAGTGCCCCAGGGGGAGATGGGCGAGGTCGTCGGCCGCTCGGGCGCGATGATGACCGGCTATCACGGCCGCGCCGAGGCCACGGCGGCGGCGACCTGGCACGATGCCGAGGGCAACCGCTATATCCGCCACGGCGATGTCGGCCGGTTCGACGAGGACGGCTTCCTGATCCTGATGGACCGCAAGAAGGACCTGATCATCTCGGGCGGGTTCAACATCTACCCCTCGGACCTCGAGGCGGTGCTGATCGGGCATGACGGCGTCACCGATTGCGCCGTGGTCGGCATCCCCTCCGAGCAATGGGGCGAGACGCCGATCGGCTTCTACACCGGCCCCGGCGAACCGGCGGAAATCCTCGCCTGGTTCAACGCCCGGGTCGGCAAGACCCAGCGCCTCGCCGATCTGGTCCGGGTCGACGAGCTGCCCCGCAGCGCGATCGGCAAGATCCTCAAGCGCGAGCTGCGCGACCAATACGCCGCCGCATGACCCCGCTCGCCTCGATCCTCGCAGCCGCCACCCGCACCGAGACCGGCTTCACCGCCACTGTCCCGACCGACTGGATGCAGGGCCGCACGGCCTATGGCGGCCTCTCCGCCGCGCTCGCGCTCCAGGCGGCGCTGGAGGTGGAGCTCGACCTGCCCCCGCTCCGCTCGGCCCAGGTCGCGTTCATCGGCCCGCTCGCCGGCGAGGTGACGGTCACCGCGACCAAGCTCCGCCGCGGCCGCAACGCCGCCTTCATCCAGTCCGACGTCATATCCGAGGCCGGGCTCGGCATGCGCGCCACCTTCGTGTTCATGGCCCCGCTCGCCTCGGCGCTCGACCATGACACCGCCCCGCGCGCCACCCAGGCGCCGCCCGCCCCCGATGCCGCGCTCTACACCGGCCCCGAGGATTTCTTCACCGGCAACTTCAACTTCCATGACCGGAAGGACGGTCTCGGCCCCGCCGAATGGCTCCGCTGGGCGCGTCTGCGCGACCCCGCTGGCCTCCACCCGTTCGTCGAGCTGATGGCGATCGGCGACGCGCTCCCTCCGGCGGCGTTCAAGCTGCTCGATGAGCGCCGCACCCCGCTCAGCTCGCTCAACTGGCAGATCAACTTCCAGACCGCGGAGCCTTCCACCACCGATGGCTGGTGGCTGCTCCACGCCCATGCCGACACCGCGCATCACGGCTATTCCACCCAGCGCATGGCGATCTGGAACGCGGCAGGCGAGCCGATCGCCGAGGCCATGCAGGGCGTCGCCATCTTCGGCTGACACAATTTGCGACAGTTTCCCCGCGGCCTGACAAACCATTGCGACAGCCCCGGGCGAAAAGCCGAACCCTGACGGGGGCCATGAACCTCCGCGACCAAGGAGTTCAGCCCCGATGAAGAAGTTCCTCCTCGCTGCCGCCTTCGCCGCGACCCTGACTGCGGTTCCGGCCCTGGCCCAGGATGCCCCGCGCGGCGGCGGCATGTTCGGCCGCCTCGACGCCAACAAGGACGGCGTCATCACCAAGGAAGAATATGACGCCGACGTCGCCGCGCGCTTCGCCCGGCTCGATACCGACAAGGACGGCAAGGTCAGCCAGGCCGAGCGCGACGCCGCGGGCCGCGGCGGCGGCATGGGCATGCGGAACATGACCGGCGACGTCACCCTCGCCGACATGCAGGCCCAGGCCCAGCGCCGCTTCGACCGGCTCGACGCCAATCACGACGGCAAGATCGACCAGGCCGAGATCCAGGCGATGATGGACCGCATGCGCGATCGCCAGGCTTCCCCGCCGGCCGACGGCAACAACTAAGTCGGCCGCTTCGGCCCGGGCGGGCTCTTGCCTCCTCGCCCGCCCGGGCACCCCTTCCCCTTGCCTTGCGCTGCGCCCATGACCTACGAACCCGACATGTCGGATACGCCGCACCTCCTGCTCGTCGAGGACGAGCGCTCGATCCGCGAGCCGCTCGCCCAGTATCTCACCAAGCAGGGGTTCCGGATCACCCAGGCCGGCGATGCCGAGGGCGCACGCGCCCGCATGGCCGCCTATGCGATCGATCTGGTGGTGCTCGACATCATGATGCCCGGAGAGGACGGCCTGTCGCTCTGCCGCCATATCCGCGAGACCGGCGACACCCCGGTGATCCTGCTCACCGCGCGCGGCGAGGAGACCGACCGGATCGTCGGGCTCGAGATGGGCGCCGACGACTATGTCGTGAAGCCCTTCTCCCCGCGCGAGCTCGCCGCCCGGATCAAGGTGGTGCTGCGCCGCCTCCAGGCCGGCGGCACCCGCCAGCACGCGCCGGACGCCGGCAGCTTCGCCTTTGCCGGCTGGGTGCTCAAGACCGGCGAGCGCGCGCTGGTCGATCGCGAGGGCGTCTCGGTCCCGCTCTCCACCGGCGAGTACAATCTCCTCCACGCCCTGGTCACCCGCCCCCGCGCGGTGCTGACCCGCGACCAGCTGCTCGACCTGACCCAGGGCCGCGAAGCCGCCGCCTTCGACCGCGCGATCGACAACCAGGTCAGCCGCTTGCGCAAGAAGATCGAAGTCGATGCGAAGAACCCCGCGATCATCAAGACGGTATGGGGCGGCGGGTACACGCTGGCGGCGGAAGTGACGCGGCTGTGAACGTAGGAATGGCCCATCTCAATCCTCCCCCGCCAGGGGGAGGTGGCAGCCGCAGGCTGACGGAGGGGGCGGACTCCAGGCAGATGTTATTGCCCACCTTCCCCTCCGACGCGCTTCGCGCGCCACCTCCCCCTTGCGGGGGAGGATTGATGGAATGACTCGCCTCTTCCCCCGCTCCCTCCCCGGCCAGATCGCCCTCCTCGTCGCAGTGGCGCTGTTCGTCGCGCAGGCGATCAATTTCGGCCTGCTGGTCCGCGAGCGCCAGGGTGCCCGTTTCGCCCAGGTGATCGTCCCCTCGGTCACCCGGCTGATCGACGCGGCCGAGCGGCTCGGCACCCCTATCAACCCGCGCCCGGACACTCCCGCCGCCATGGATCGCCGTGAGGGCCGCGACGGCCGCGATCGCCGCCAGGGCCGCGGCGGCCGGGTCGACTTCGTTCCCGCCAACCCGATCCCGGCCGAGCTCGGCCGCCGCGCCGATATCGAGCGCGACCTGCGCCGCGGGCTCACCGATGGCGGCGTGCAGGTCGGCCAGGTGATCGCGGTGATCCGTCCGATCGACGCCAACCGCCCGCTGCTCAAGCGCATGGATCCCGCCCGCGCCGATCGCCTGCGCCGCCTCGGCGCCGAGCTGATGGTCGGGGTTGAGCTGCCCGGCAAGGGCTGGCTGTCGCTCAGTTCGGCCTGGCCCCGCACCGAGCGAGCGCTGATCTGGCAGCTGCTCGCCCAGACGCTGATCCTCTACATCGTCGTGCTCGTGCCCGTGCTCTGGGCCGGCCACCGAATCGCCCGCCCCTTGCGCAAGCTCGCCACCGCCGCGCGCGACTTCCACCCCGGCGACGATGCCGATCCGGTCGAGGAGGCCGGCCCCAGCGACGTCCGCGCGGTGATCGCCGCCTACAATTCGCTCAGCACCCGCGTCACCGCGATGCTCGACGAGAAGGACCGCATGCTCGGCGCGATCGGCCACGACCTGCGCACGCCGCTCGCAGCCCTCCGCGTCCGCATCGAATCGGTCGAGGACGACGAGGACCGTGCGCGCATGGCGGACACGATCGACGAGATGAACCACACGCTCGACGATATCCTCAGCCTGGCGCGGCTGGGGCGCCCGAGTGAACCGCCCACCGATGTCGACCTGTCGGCGCTGATCGACGCGGTGGTCGAGGATTTCCGCGATCTCGACCAGGACGTGACCTTCGAGGAAGCGCCGCGCCTGCGCATGCATCTGCGCCCCTCGCTGATGCGCCGCGCGGTGCGCAACCTGATCGAGAACGCGATCAAATATGGCGGCGCCACCGAAGTGCGCCTCCGTTCCGATGACCGCAGCGTCCGCATCGAAGTGTGCGATCGCGGCCCCGGCATCCCGCCGGAGAAGCTCGAGAAGGTCTTCGATCCCTTCACCCGTCTGGAAGAGTCCCGCAACCGCGAGACCGGCGGCGCCGGCCTCGGCCTCGCCCTCGCCCGCGCCATCGTCCGCGACGCCAGCGGCGAGATCACCCTCGCCAACCGCGAAGGCGGCGGACTGGTCGCGACGATCACCCTGCCGCGTACTTAGCCACAAGCCGTCATCCCGGCGAAAGCCGGGATCTCAGGCGAAGGCGCGGAACAAGAGCCGCACGAGATCCCGGCTTTCGCCGGGATGACGGAATTGCTCCAGTTCCCCCACGCATCACTGCGCCACGAACCCCTTCCCCGTCAGCGTCATCGCCGTGAAATCCAGCCCCATCGGCGCCACCGTCCGGCGGACCAGCGCCGCAACCTGTGCCTTTTCGGACGGCGCCTTGGCCTGGTCGATCGCCGCCTCGACCAGCATCGCCTGGAGCAGCAGCCCCTCGGCGAGCCGCTGCTTGTCGGCATCGTCCAGCTTGGCCTGCCCCGGCAGCAGCGCCACCACCTGGTTCCGCACGGCAGTGCAAACAACCGGGTCCGGATCGGCGCTCTTCCCCTGCGATGCGTTCCACATCACGATCCACCACAGCGCATAGGCATCGGCGAGATTGTCGGTGCGCAGCTTCACCGGTGCCAGCAGCTGCCCCATCCGCTCGATGATGTCGCCCTGCGCCATCAGTTGCTCGAGCGAGCGCGCGCCGGCGGGATCCCCCTTGCGCGCCTTGATCAGCATCGCGTCCAGGCTGGCCTTTCTTACGTCTGCGGACGGCCTGTACGCGAAAGCGGAGACAGGCACCGCAATGCGCCGCGCCCGAGGGGGTAGCGCCCGGGTCGTCGCCCCGCCGCGTCGCTTCTCGAGATCGGCCAGATGCATGCCCAAAATGTCGGTTCGCGCGATCGACGGGGTGACGATCGTCCAGCCCCAGCCATCGACAACCTGCGCCCGGGCGGGCGTGGCGCCCAGCAGCGTGACACCGAGCGCCAGGCCCATGATATGCTTCATCCGCACGCTCCCGACGCCGATATTGGCACAGGGCTATCGGCGCGCGGAAAGCCGGCAAGGTCGCGGCGACGGACGGTGCGCATTTTCCGCCGTCCCGCGCCCGGATCCGCAAACGAAAAAGGCCGGGGCTTCCACCCCGGCCTTTCGCATCCAGATCGGTGTAGAAACCGCGGCGTTTTAGCCGACGATCTCTTCCGGCTTGAAGAAGAAGGCGATCTCGATCGCGGCATTCTCTTCCGAGTCCGAACCATGGACCGAGTTCGCCTCGATCGATTCGGCCAGCTCCTTGCGGATCGTGCCGGGCTCGGCGTTCGCCGGGTTGGTGGCGCCCATGATGTCGCGGTTCGCCTGGACGGCGTTCTCGCCCTCGAGCACCTGCACGACGACGGGGCCCGAGATCATGAACTCGACCAGGTCGTTGAAGAAGGGGCGCTCGCGGTGGACGCCGTAGAAGCCCTCGGCCTGCTCGCGGCTCATCTGGATGCGCTTGGAAGCGACGACGCGCAGGCCGGCCTCCTCGAGCATCTTGGTGACGGCGCCGGTGATGTTGCGGCGGGTGGCATCGGGCTTGATGATCGAAAAGGTCCGGGTCGCGGCCATGGCCGTGCGGCTCCTGTTTTTGAGGGTGTGGAAAAGTCGCGGCTCCCTAGTCCGCGGATGCGCAGGATGCAAGCGTCCCGGATTTCCTACAGGAAGATGTTCTGCTATTGTTCTTGCAGGAGCTCTTTGAACCGTGAAGACGATGCGACGACGTGCGAGCCATGAGGCTGCGCGAGCGCGGTCCCCTGTCCGTCACCCCGGCCTTGTGCCGGGGTCCACCGCGCCGCGAGTCATGTCTTCACTTCTCTTGCCCAATGCGTGCGGAGAAGTGGATCCCGGCACAAGGCCGGGATGACGACGTCCTTGCGGACGGTGCCAACATTCGGACGCAACCTGTCCGCAAACGCAACACTTCCAGCGAGAGGAAGTGGTGCAGGAAACGGAACGAACCGCCGGTTTGACAACCACTTCCCCGCGTAACCCCAGCCAACTTCCGCGTCCGAAGCGTCCGCTCAGGCCGCCTTTTCCCAGCGCCCCTGCTCGTTCTGCTTCCAATAGTTGCGCTCCACCCCCTCGCGGCCCGCCAGCCCCTTCCAGGCGGCCCGCGCCTCGGCGATGCGATCCTCGTCGAAGAAGTGGAAGGCCCGGTCGAAGCCCAGCGCCTCGTCGCGCCACACCCCGTCGGCCAGCGCGATGTTCTTCGCGCCATTGGCCGGCGCCGCGCCCGCCTCGCCGGCGATCAGGATCGGCTGGCGGTCGTCGTCGGGCCCGCCGGCCTGGCCGTGCGGCAGGAAGCTTTCCGGGCTATAGGTCCAGAGCAGCTGGTCGAGCTTCGCCCGCTGGCTCGCCTCCCCGGCGACGATCAGCAGCCGCCCGCCGGTCTCGACCACGCGTTCGGCGATCCGCGGCAGCGCGCGTTCCAGGGGGAGCTGGGTGAGGTGGTAGAAATCGACCTGCATGGCTCCTGTTAGCGCTTCCGTGCGTTCGGGCCAACGCACGTGACGTTGCGGTGGCGCAACCGCTGCGATAGGGCGGGAACGGCCGCGTGCACGGGAGTGAGAAACAAAGGTGGGAATCGAAGTGACGCGCAAGGCCTTGCTGCTGTCGGCCGCGCTCGGCCTGTGCCTGGCAGCGGAGGCGCGTGCGCAGACACAGACGGAACCGACTCAGGACGCGCCTGCGGCTGCGCCGGCCCCCTCGGCCGTGCCCGATCTCCAGACCCCGCCGGTCGCCCCGCCGCCGCCCTCGCCGACCGCGCTGCCCGAGGGTGAGGACCAGATCCAGTTCACCGCCGACCAGCTCGACTATGACAATGAGCAGGACGTGGTCACCGCCACCGGCGACGTCCGCCTCTATCGCCGCAGCGAGCGGCTGCGTGCGGACAAGGTGGTGTGGAACCGCAAGTCGGGCCAGGTAGTGGCCGAGGGCAATGTCGTCCTGGTCAATCCGCAGGGCGACAGCGCCTATGGCGACAAGATCGAACTTACCGACAGCCTTAAGGACGGCGTCGTCCAGAACATGCTGGTCGTGCTCGACGCCGGCGGCCGCGTCGCCGCCCAGCGCGGCGAACGGCATGAGGACGGCAGCTTCACAGTCGAGAACGCCGCCTACACGCCCTGCTCGGTCAGCGATTCGGAAGGCTGCCCGAAGGAGCCGAGCTGGAAGATCACCGCGACCCGCGTGGTCTATGAGCCAACTAAGAGGCGGCTACGCTACACCGGCGCGCGCGTCTCGGTGTTCGGCTTCGCGACGATCCCGCTGCCGGTCTTCTCGCACCCGGTCGGCGGGGAGAGCGCCAGCGGCATTCTGGCGCCCGACCTGCGCTACAACCGCGCCAACGGCGTACAGTTCGCGCTGCCCTATTATTTCAGCCTGGCGCCCAATCGCGACCTGACGATCACCCCGCGCATCTACTCCGGCGTGCTGCCCGTGCTGCAGGGCGAGTATCGCGAGCTCAATTCGCTGGGCGCCTTCCGCGTCACGGCCTATGGCACCTATAGCCGCCGCGCCGACGACCTGACGGTGCCGGTCACCCCGGCGACGTCGAAGAACGACTTCCGCGGCTATGTCGATGCGGTCGGCAATTTCCAGCTCGACCCGGCCTGGAGCGCCAGCGCCTCGTTCCGCCTCACCACCGACCGCACCTTCCTGCGGCGCTACGACATCTCGCGCGACGACAGACTGCGTAACAACATTCGCGTGGAACGCATTGATCCGGATAGCTATTTCTCGATCAACGCCTGGGTTGTGCAGACGCTGCGCGTCGGCGAGCGCCAGGGCCTCCAGCCCTATGCCCTGCCCGAGATCGACTATCGCCGCCGCATGGACGACGGGCTGATCGGCGGACGGTTCGAGTTCCAGCTCAACACGCTGGCGATCGGCCGGTCCGACGGGCAGGATTCGCAGCGCGCCTTCGCCAGCGCCCGCTGGGACCTGCGCCGCCTGACCAACTGGGGCCAGGAGATCACCTTCACCGCCTATGCCCGCGGCGACCTCTACAACGCCTCGGACACGATGCTGACCAGCATCGCCAGCTATCGCGGCGAGGACGGCTTCCACACCCGCGGCATCGCCGCTGGCGCGGTCGACGTGAAATGGCCGCTGGTCGGCTCGCTGTTCGGCGGCACGCAGCGGATCACGCCGCGTTTCCAGATGGTTGCCTCGCCCAAGATCGCCAATCTCGAGGTGCCGAACGAAGACGCGCGGGCCGTGGACCTCGAGGATTCGAACCTCTTCGCGCTCAACCGCTTCCCCGGCTATGACCGGTTCGAGGATTCGACCCGCTTCACCTGGGGCCTCGACTACGCGCTCTATCTGCCGGGCTTCTCGATCGACGCGAATGTCGGCCAGAGCTACCGCATCTCGTCGCGACCGACCCTGTTCCCCGACGGCACGGGCCTGAACGACCGGGTTTCCGACATCGTCGGCCGCACCGTGATCCGCTTCCGCGACTTCGTCAGCTTCACCCACCGCTACCGGCTCGACAAGGACAGCCTCGCCTTCCGCCGCAACGAAGTCGACATGACGCTCGGCTCGCGCTCGACCTATGCCCAGATCGGCTATCTGCGCCTCAACCGCAACATCAACGCCTCGCTCGAGGACCTGCAGGACCGCGAGGAGCTTCGCCTCGGCGCCCGCATCCAGATCGCCCGCTTCTGGTCGCTCTCCGGCTCCACGCTGGTCGACCTGACCGACCGCAAGGAGGATCCGACCTCGCTTGCCGACGGGTTCGAGCCGGTGCGCCACCGCCTGGGCATCACCTATGAGGACGATTGCCTCCGCCTGGGCCTGACCTGGAAGCGCGACTACGCCACCACCGGCGACGCGTCGCGCGGCAATTCCTATTTGTTGTCGCTGGCGTTCAAGAACCTGGGGCGCTAGGCTCCGGGCGAGGGGAACCGCCGGCAGTAAGCCTAAGTTCAGGCACAATTGGCCATTATGCGCCACTTTCCGGCAGATTTGAGGGTACGGAATCACGTGAACATTGGTGTTAGCAAGGCGATCCGCGCAGGCCGCTTGTCCGTTCTGGCGCTCGCGATCTCCAGCCTGGCGTCGGGGGCCATGGCGCAGACGGTGTCGGACGCGCCGCCCGCCCCGCAGCAGCCGCAGCAGCCCTCGCAGGAAGACGCCGCCGCAGCGCTTGCCGCGCAGCTCGATCTGCCGCGCGATATCAAGCTGTTCGGCAAGGCCGATCCCAATATCCGCAAGCCCACCGCGATCGTGAACGACGCGGTGCTGACCGGCACCGACGTCGACCAGCGGCTCAACCTGATCATCGCGCTCAACAAGCTCAACCTGAAGCCGGAGGAGCGCGACCAGTATCGCCTGATGATCCTGCGCCAGCTGATCGACGAGACGCTGCAGATCCAGGAAGCCAAGGCCAACGAGATCACCGTCGATCCCAAGGAGATCGATTCCAGCTTCGGCGCCGTCGCGCGTCGCCTGCAGAAGACGCCCGAGCAGATGCGCGCCTTCCTGCGCCAGGCGGGCGCTTCCGAGCGCACGATGCGCAAGCAGATCGAGGGCGAAGTCGCCTGGAGCCGCCTGCTCCGCCGCAAGGTCGACGTCAATGTGAGCGACGAGGAGGCCAACGCCATCCTCGCGCGCCTCAAGGCCGCACAGGGCAGCGAGGAATATCACGTCTACGAGATCTACATGAACGCGACGGACGACCGGAAGCAGGAAGTCTATGCCGGCATGCAGCGCATCATCCAGCAGATGAAGGAAGGCGCGCCCTTCGACTATCTCGCCAAGACCTATTCGGAGAGTTCGACCAAGGGCCAGGGCGGCGATCTCGGCTGGATCCGTCTCGCCCCGGGCATCCTGCCCGACGAGATGGCCAAGGCCGTGGAGGAAATGCAGACCGGGCAGGTGGCCGGCCCGATCCCGCTCACGACCGGCTTCTCGATCGTCTACCTCGCCGACAAGCGCAAGATCGGCATGGCCGATCCGCGCGGCGCCAAGCTCTCGCTGCGCCAGATCACGATCAACTTCCCCAAGGGCACGACCGAGGCGCAGGCCTCGGCCCGCGCCAGCCAGTTCTCCCAGGCGACCCAGGCGATCAAGGGCTGCGGCGACGCGTCCAACGTCGCTGCCGCCCAGAACGCGGAAGTCGTCGAGAAGGACGGCGTGGTGATCGGAGACCTGCCGGCCGCGCTGCAGCAGATCATCCTGCCGCTCCAGGTCGGTCAGGTGACCCAGCCCTTCGGCACGATCGAGGACGGCGTGCGCGTGCTGGTGGTTTGCGGCCGCGACGATCCGCCCCCTCCGGGCCAGCCCTCGATCGAACAGATCCAGGACCAGGTCGCCGAGCAGCGCACCAACCTGCGCGCCCAGCGCATGCTCCGCGACCTGCGGCGCGACGCGCTGATCGAATATCGCTGAGGTGATCCGGCCGCTCGCCATATCCATGGGCGATTCGGCCGGTGTCGGCCCCGAGATCACTGCCAAGGCATGGAAGGCGCGCGAACTGCATTCGCTCGCGCCCTTCTTCGCCATTGGCTGCCCCGACGCGGTGGAACGGGTCTGGGACGGCCCCATCGCCCGCATCACCAATCCCGACCAGGCGGAAGCCGCCTTTGCCGAGGCGCTGCCGGTTCTTGCGGTGGGCGATACCTGCCAGGTGACGCCGGGCAGCCCCGACGAGGCCAGCGCCAAGGCGGCGCTGCAGTCACTCGAGCTGGCCGTGGGCCTGGCCAATGCCGGTGCTGCCGGCGGCGTGGTGACCGGGCCGGTCTCCAAGGTGCAGCTTTACAAGATCGGCTTCACTCATCCCGGGCAGACCGAGTTCGTCGCCGAGCGCTGCGGCATCTCGCCCGAGAACGCCGTGATGATGCTCGCCGGCCCGACGCTGCGGGTGGTGCCGATCACGGTGCACGTCTCGATCGCCAGCGTGCCGGGCCTGCTGACCACCGAGCTGATCCTCGCCAAGGCGCGGGTGACGGCGCGCGGCCTGCTGCGCAACTTCGGCATCGAGCGCCCTCGCCTCGCCTTTGCCGGGCTCAACCCGCATGCCGGGGAGAGTGGCCAGATCGGGCGCGAGGAGATCGATGTCCTCCAGCCCGCCATCGCCCTGCTCCGCGAGGAAGGCATCGACGCAGTCGGCCCCTTCGCCGCCGACGCGATGTTCTACCCGCGGGCCCGTGCCGGTTATGACGCGGCGCTCTGCCCGACGCACGACCAGGCGCTGATCCCGATCAAGACGCTCCATTTCGACGAAGGCGTGAACATCACCCTCGGCCTGCCCATCGTCCGCACCTCGCCCGACCATGGCACCGCCTTCGGCATCGCCGGCAAGGACGAGGCCAATCCCGGCGCGATGATCGCCGCGATCAAGATGGCGGCCAGCGCTGCCCAGCGCAGGGCCGAAGCCGCGGCGTGAGCAGCCTTCCGCCTCTCCGGGACGTCATCAGCAAATATGGTCTCAGCGCGAGCAAGGCGCTGGGCCAGAATTTCCTGTTCGACCACCAGCTGCTCGCCCGCATCGCCAAGGTGCCGGGCCAGATCGACGGCGCCGAGGTGTTCGAGGTCGGCCCCGGCCCGGGCGGCCTGACCCGCGCGCTGCTCCAGGGCGGCGCCAGCGTCACCGCGGTGGAGCGCGACCGGCGCTGCATCCCGGCACTGGAGGAGCTGGGCGGCTTCTTCCCCGGCAAGCTCCGCGTCATCGAGGGAGATGCGCTGGAAGTCGATGCGCCGGCGCTGTTCCAGGGCAAGCCGCACGTCGTCGCCAACCTGCCCTACAATGTCGGAACCGCGCTGCTGGTCGGCTGGCTCTCGGCCGAATGGGAGCCGTGGTGGGCGAGCCTGACATTGATGTTCCAGAAGGAAGTCGCCGAGCGGATCGTCGCTGAGGCCGGCAGCGAGCATTATGGCCGGCTTGCCGTGCTGTCGCAGTGGCGCTCGACCCCGAAGATCGCGATGAATGTCCACCGTTCGGCCTTCACCCCGCCGCCCAAGGTGATGTCCGCGGTCGTCCACATCGTCCCCGCCGAGGCGCCCGAGGGCGTGCGGCTGAAGACGCTGGAAACCCTCACCGCCGCCGCCTTCGGCCAGCGCCGCAAGATGCTGCGCCAGAGCCTGAAGGGCGTGCCGGGCGCGATCGAGGCGATGGAGACGCTCGGCATCGACTCCGCCCGGCGCGCCGAGACGGTGAGCGTTGCCGAGTTCGTCGCGCTCGCCCGAACGCTGGGCTGACGTCAAAGTACACGAAGTACACGCCAAAGACGCGTTTTCGCGCGCCATGCCGATTGTCAAAGAGCGGCCCGGCTTCCGCCGAGCGCCCTACCCAATCAGACGAAATCCTATTTTACAAGCCGGTCAGGGCTTGGCCGTCGGGGTCGCGCTGGGCGCCGGAGCCGGGCCGGCCTGGGCAGTGGTGACCGGCGGCCCCTTGGCGATCACCGCCGAGAGCTGGGTCGCGTCGCCGCAGCCCTTGGCGCAGAGCTTCTCGATCTTGCCGAGATTCTCCTTGGCCCGCTCCATCGCACCCTTGGCGACCATCGCCTCGCCCTGGCCGCGCAGCGCGGCGGTGTCGTTGGGCTCAAGGCTCAGGGCCTCGCGGTAGAGGCGGATCGCCTTGCCGGGCAGGTTGTTCTTCCGGGCAAGGTCGGCGAGGACGAGATAGGCGTCGCGGTTGCGCGGATCGACCACCAGCGCGCTCTCCAGCGCATCGCCGGCACCCTGGAGGTTGCCGGCAGCCAGGGCGGCCCGCCCCTGCTTGACCAGCTCGACCGAGCGCGGATCGATCTGATCGTCCGCACGCTGTGCCATCAGCGAGGTGGAAACCGAGAGCAGCAGCAACGCACCAGCCGCCCCAATCGCAGTGAACCGCATCACATTCTCCGAAATCTTGCCGGTCGCTATCATGGCCGACGCATCCTCGCGACAAAAAAGCCGTCGGTCGAGTCCCTTAGCGGGGTGAAGCGAAGGCCCGGCCCGCGCGGACTGCCCGCGCCAAGCGCCAGCGGCTCGGCTTCCCAGCCGGGATGGCGGGCAAGGAACGCCTCGGCCTGCCCCGCCCCTTCGGCGTCGAGCAGCGAGCAGACGACATGGACCAGCACGCCGCCCGGACGGACGAGATCGGCGGCGATGTCGAGCAAGGCCGACTGCATCCCGACATAGCGATCGAGCCGCTGCGGGTTGAGCCGCCAGCGCGCCTCGGGGTTGCGGCGCCAGGTGCCGGTGCCCGAACAGGGGGCATCGACCAGCACGACATCGGCGCGGCCAGCCTGGTCGGCGAGCATGCTCACCTCCTGGTTGGGGTTGAGCAGCCGCGTCTCGACGATACCCACTCCTGCCCGCTCGGCGCGCGGCATCAGGCGGGAGAGCCGGGGGCGATCGATGTCGCAGGCGAGGATCGAGCCGTGATTTGCCATTGCCGCCGCCAGCGCCAGCGTCTTGCCGCCGCCGCCGGCGCACAGGTCGATGACATGCTGGCCACGCTCGACGCCCGCCGCGAGGCTGACGAACTGGCTGCCAGCGTCCTGCACTTCGAACTGGCCGTCCTTATAGGCGGGAAGCTGCTCGACCGGGCTGTCCGAAGGGACGCGCAGGCCAGCGGGCAGGCAGGGCAAGGACACGGCGGCGCCGATCTCGGCCTGGATCACCGCGGGATCTGCCTTGAGCGTGTTGACCCGCAGATCGAGCGGCGCCCGCTCGAGCAAGGCGGCCTGCTCATCGGCATCGAGGCCGGAGGCGACAAAGGCCTCGGCCAGCCAGCGCGGCAGCACGCCGGCTTCGGCGACGGGCTCGCCGGGCTGGATCGGCGCGGGGCCATAGGGCGAGCCGTCGAAGAGCTCAGCCAGCTCGGCGCGGCGCTCGACCAGCGCCAGCATCGCGGCGCGACCGCTCTCCGGGCGCTCGCCGAGCATGCGGATCGCGTCATAGACCAGCGCGCGGATCGCGCGGCGATCCTTGGAACCGGCATAGCGGCGCTCGGCGAACCATTTGGCGATGATGGTGTCGGCCGATCCGCCCTGGTCGCGGGCGGCGGCGGTGATCCTGTCGAGCAGGTCGATCGCGGCCTGGAGACGGGCTGCGGGGTTCATGATGCACCTACAGCGCGGGGCGAAAAATGTTGAATCCCTTGAATCACCACGCGGGTGCGCGGGAGGTCGAGAGGCAGGGAAATCGCGCTCGGCATGGCCGGAGCAGAAGCAGAAGATTTCCTATTTTGGTAGCGGAAACTGGCGTGCCCCCGGGGGTGCCTAGCCACCTTCGCATTTCCCTTTTCAGTTCCCCGGCGAAGGCCGGGGCCCAGTTGCGATGCCGTTCGAGAGGTTCGGCTGTCCCAACCATGTGTGCCGAGACTGGGCCCCGGCCTTCGCCGGGGAACTGTTTGGGTGCGCATTTGAACCGCGTGCGGGGCGTCGGGAATGGACAAGCTCGCCGCTTCCCGCCACTGACGCGCCCATCCTCCAACGCAAAGGCAAAGCACATGGCGTTCACGGCGAAGATCCTGCTTCTCGGCTCGGGCGAGCTTGGCCGCGAGTTCGTGATCTCGGCCAAGCGGCTCGGCGCCCATGTGATCGCCTGCGACGCCTATGAGGGGGCTCCCGCCATGCAGGTGGCGGACGGGTTCGAGGTATTCTCGATGCTCGACGGCGAACTGCTGCGTGCCGCGGTGGAGAAGCACCAGCCCGACTATGTCGTGCCCGAAGTGGAGGCGATCCGCACCGAGGTGCTGGCCGAGCTGGAGGCCGAGGGCTTCACCATCGTTCCCTCAGCGCGCGCGACGCAGATGACGATGAACCGCGACGGGATCCGCGAGGTCGCCGCGGTCGAGCTGGGCCTGCGCACGTCGCGATATCGGTACGCCGAGAGCCTGGAGGAGGTGCTGGCAGGCGCCGAGCACACCGGCCTGCCCTGCGTGATCAAGCCGGTCATGTCCTCGTCGGGCAAGGGCCAGAGCACGGTGCGCGAGGCGAGCGCGCTGGAGGCGGCCTGGGACTATGCCGTCGCCAACATGCGCGGCGACCGCAAGCGGGTGATCGTCGAGGAGTTCGTCGACTTCGATTACGAGATCACCCTGCTGACGATCCGGACCCGGGACGGCGTGCTGTTCTGCCCGCCGATCGGCCACCGCCAGGAGCGCGGCGACTATCAGGAAAGCTGGCAGCCGGCGGCCATGTCGGCCCAGGCGATCGCGGATGCGCAGGACATGGCACGCAAGGTCGTGGACGATCTGGGCGGATACGGCATCTTCGGGGTCGAGTTCTTCGTGAAGGGCGAGGAAGTGATCTTCTCCGAGCTTTCCCCGCGCCCGCACGACACCGGCATGGTCACGCTGATCTCGCAGAACCTCAGCGAGTTCGACCTGCACGCCCGGGCGGTGATGGGGCTGCCGATCCCGTCGATCGCACTGCGCGGGCCCTCGGCGAGCGCGGTGATCCTGGCCGACCGGGCTTCGGAGACCTTGTCCTATGAAGGGCTGGCCGAGGCGCTCGCGACCGAAGGCGGCGAAGTGGATGTGCGGATCTTCGGCAAGCCCAACTCGCGGCCGTACCGGCGGATGGGCGTGGCGCTGGCTTTGGCGGGGGATACCGATGCGGCGCGACAGGTTGCGGCCGAGGCGGCGGGGAAGGTGCGGATCGGGTATGGGGATTAATTACACCGAGGTGCCCGCCCTCACACCATCTCGATCATGCTCTCGCTAATTTCGGCCCTAACCCAGTTCAGTAGAACCAGGTTGCGGATAGCACTTGCAACGGCTTCGCGCTTTTCATCTGCCTGCCAGGATGGTTTCCAATCCAGCACATAGTCCAGAATGTCCTGCTCCGTGATCGATTGGCCAGGCCTGCGAGCCTTGATCCACTGGCATGCATAGATGATCGTCGCGACTTCCTCTGCCTGCTCGGTGCTCTTGATACGACTGAAAAGATCGACTGTTTTGTCGATCTTCTTGCCATAAATCTCGATCTCGGAAGCGAGCTTTCGGCGATCCTTTTCATATTGTGCGCTCACCCGGAAGGCGATCATCTTTCCGAGCTGCGCCTCCTGGAGCCAGTTCCGATTGGCGAAATCGTGAAGCGCGAGCTTCATGTCACCGGAGAAGGGCCCATAGCTTCCCTTGCCGAACTCGAAGCCCGTCGGCACTCCCATTTCGGTAAGAACATAGGCGATCTTCTGAAAGATCGTTCGGCCAACCGGATTGGCATAGGGTTGCGCCTGAAGCTCACGCAGCACTTCAAGCAGGGCAATCCAGCTCGGATTCGGTTTCTGATACTTCAGCCCACGGCCCGTAAGGCTAAGCTGGGAAGGCCCCGCCAGAAACTCATTCGTCAGCTCGTTCCTAGGGGTGCCATAAGGCGCATAAACCTCGATATCGATGGGCAACGCATGCAATTTGGCATGGATCAGCGGACCAACTTCCGACCAGGCCAGACCGCCATTGCCGCAACCGAGCGGCGGAAGCGCCAAGCTATCGATCCCCCATTCGACGGCGTGCGCCGCCAGATAATCGAGCCCACGCTCAATATCCACGAACCGAGAGGGCGAGCGCCAATGGCCCTTGGTAGGAAAATTTACGATCCGTGCGCCGGTTTCATCCTCGTACAGATAGGGCTCGCCCAAGCGCACTTCCTTGCGCTCACAGCGATCCACATAGTCCTTCATCATTCCAGGAAAGCGCTTCTTGAATTCCAGCGCTACACCTTTGCCCATAATCCCAACGCAATTGACGGTGTTCACCAGCGTCTGAGCATTGCTGGTGAAGATATCTCCGATCACGGCTTTGAGCATATGGTTCGCTATCACAGATTCGACCGGAAGAACAGAACGGGATCGACATATCCCGGAAACTCCGGCGCAGCGGCGCGCAACCGAGTCAACGCGGATGCATCGATCACATACGCGCCCACCACCAACGCCGGCGGCACGCGATGCGGCACCAGCACCTCGGCACATTTGCGAGACTTATGCTGATAATAACGCCGTGGGTCGTCTGGATGGGTCCAGCTCTCGGAGAGCACGTCGTCAAAATTGATATGCGCCCACTGAGAGGGGTGGAGGAAACGCGCATAGTCGCTCGCGGCATTGCTGTCCGTAATGACAACTCCCGGTATGGCCATCGCTTCAAGCGAAATACGCAGCACGCAGAGCGATCCAGCCTCACCTAACCGCTTGTAAAGCATCGGGTTACGAGCGTGAAAATACAGATTGGCATATTGGTGAAGCCGCATACCCTGCGGGATGCGCTTCTGATCCCGCCGATCCTGAACTGGCTGCATCGCCACCGACGCATGCTGGAGCTGCGCCGCGTCCTCATAGGAAAGAATACCGTGCGCCAGCACCGAAGCGAGGTTCGCGATCGGCATGATGCAATGCAGTTCGGAAACGCGCGGATCCATGCCCCAATGATTCGATCACGAAACCAAGGACGTCAAGGAGCTGGACCTGCCAACTCTACTTGGCAAACCGCCCCACCAGCTTCCCCGCCAGCATCAGCGCCACAACCGCCACAACCGCCCCGATCAGCATGTCCGACAGGTAATGCGTCCCCTCTACCGGCGTCGCCAGCAGCATCGCCAGGGTGAGGGAGGTCAGCGGCCAGCGCAGGTTTCCGCAGCGCCATGCGGTGGCGATGTAGACCACGCCCGAGGCGGTGTGGAAGCTCGGGGCCGAGACCAGGCCGCGCAGCTCGTTGAGGTTTACCTGGCCGATCTGGTGCGCGCGGAGCGCCGGGATGAGCTGTTCCTGCCAGATCGCGCTGGTCGGCATATAGGGGATCGGGCCTTTCCACAGATAGGTCAGCGGGCCGACAGCGGGCATGAACAGGTAGAGGGTCAGGGTGAGGATCGCAGCCAGCCAGAAGCTCGCGAGAAATCGGTGCGCCTCGCCCCGCTGGCCGCGGATCGCGAAGGCGATGAGGAGCGCGGCGGGGATCACATAGATGCACTGATAGGCGGCGACGCCAAGCCGCTGGAGGCCGGGATGCGCGGCGACCGTCTCGTACCAGGCGAGCCAGTGGAAATGCAGCGCCTCGTCGATCCGCTGGAGCGGCGCGTCGGCAAAACCGTGCGACAGTGCCGCCAGCGGATAGGTGGCCACCGCGCCGGTGAGCGCCATCGCCATGAACAACCCGACATTCTCGGTGAGATCGGCCAGCCCGGGCGCCCAGCGCCGGCTGCTGCGGGACAGAGCAGGCCGGACGGCGAAGAGCAGCAGCAGGGCCGCGAAATAGACCAGGTTTGCCGGCAGCAGCGGATCGATGCGCAGCCCGGCCTTCCACATCAGCGCCGCGCAGATCGCGATGCTCAGGCCGATCGCACTCCATAGCAGCGCGGGCCGGAAGCCGGCGGAAGGTCCGGCGGATCGGCTGGACGCTGCATCGGGAAGCGGCGGGAAAATGGCGGAGCCCGGCACGAGCCGGGCGCGAACGAAACTTGGCACCGGGCGAAGCGTAGCGAATTGCCCAAGGCTTGCAATCGGATAGAGAGTGGTCGCCCGTCCCGCCCCGGGGCTCAGGCGGCCTGCCCGTTCCAGCCCTTTCGCAGCTCGCAGACCTGAGCGATGTGGTCGTTGACGTGCTTCATCATCACGTTCGCGCTCAGGCGGTATTCGGGCCAGTTCTCGAGGACGTGGCGCCGGGCCCAGCGCAGGCAGAAATCGTCATAGTCGCGCTGGAGCTGGATGCAGTCGATCTTCAGCGCCCGGGCGTCACGGCACGCTTCCTCCGACCCGACGCCCTGCTGGGCGGGCTCGTAAATCTCTTCATGGACGAAGCGCTGATAGGCTGCGAGTGCCTCGACCATCTCGCGGCGGAGATGGCGCAGCGCATCGAGATCGGCGTCCCTGACGGAATCGGTGATCTGGGTGCGGGCCGTGGCCATGATCTCGATCAGGCGATCATGATGCCGGGTGAGGATATCGAGACGCCGGGACATCGTTACGCGGTAGCGCGAATTGCTTTCCAGACGCCTACCATACCATCCGGTCGCCGCACCCGGGCGCGGGGATGCCCTTCCCCAACTAGCCAAAATGCGCTCCGAACGCGCTCCGTACCTGCTGATCCGCGGTGGTGTCGTAGATCGCCATTACAACGCGCTCGAAACACCCCGCGAACTCGCCGGTCAGCAGGCCGGAGAACATCGCGGCGATGACGGCGGGATCGTTGCGGAACACGCCGCAGCCCCAGGCGCCGAGCACCAGCGCCTTGTGGCCCTTGCGATGCGCGATCCAGAGCAGCTTTCGGGCTCGTTCGCGATTGACCGCATCGATCGCGCCGGCACGCTCGGGCTCGTTCTGCCGCACGGCCCCGGCATTGACCGCGGGCGCAGTGAGGAAGCTCACCGCATAGGGCCGGGCGAGCAGACCGCCATCGTCGCGGCGGAACACCGGGACGGCGGGCGAATAGATCATCCAGTCCGAATAGAGGCAGCTCGTTCCGGCGCGATTATGCTCGTAGAACGCGAACCGGGCGTTGAGGCTGGGATAGAGCGCCGAGGCCCGGGCCAGCGATTCCTCCTGCGCCTGCGAGCCGCTGAGGAAACCTCCCCCCGGGTTCCTGGCCGAGGCGAAATTGAGGACGAACGGATCGGCGACACCCTCCCCGGCCAGGCGCTCGGCCGCTTCGAGCGTGGTCTCTCCGGTCAGCTCGAAGACCGGACCGGTGCCATCCGGGGCCGACGCGAACTGCTCCGGGAAGTCGGTGTCGCGATAGAGCTCGGTACCTGCCACCGCGCGATCCACCGCGTCGCGGATCGACACGTGGGTTCCGTCCGCGGCGGCATAGTCACCGCGATCGAGGATGCGCAGCGTCTCCTCGGCGAGAGCGACCCGCTGCGCCCGGTTCATCAGCGCGTCGGGTAGTTCGGCGCCTCGCGGGTGATCGTCACGTCATGGACATGGCTCTCGCGCAGGCCGGCATTGGTGATGCGGACGAAGCGGGCCTTCTTCTGGAACTCGTCGATGGTCGCGGCACCGACATAGCCCATCGACGCCTTCACGCCACCGACCAGCTGGTGGATCACGTCCTTGGCCGGGCCCTTGAACGCCACCTGGCCCTCGATGCCCTCGGGGACGAGCTTGAGCTGGTCCTTGACGTCCTGCTGGAAATAGCGGTCCGCCGAGCCGCGCGCCATCGCGCCGACCGAGCCCATGCCGCGGTACGACTTGTAGGCGCGGCCCTGGTACAGGAAGGTCTCGCCCGGGGCTTCCTCGGTGCCGGCGAGCAGCGAACCGATCATCGCAGTCGAGGCGCCGGCGGCAATCGCCTTGGCGACGTCGCCCGAAGTGCGGATGCCGCCGTCGGCGACCACCGGCACGTCATGCTTGGCGGCTTCGCTGGCGGCTTCCATCACCGCGGTGAGCTGCGGCACACCGACGCCGGCGACGACGCGGGTGGTGCAGATCGAGCCCGGGCCGATGCCGACCTTGATGCCGTCCGCGCCCGCATTGATCAGCGCCTTGGCGGCCTCGGCGGTGGCGATGTTGCCGGCGATCACCTGGACGCGGTTGGAGAGCTTCTTCACCCGCTCGACGGCGCGGCTGACCTCGACATTGTGGCCATGCGCGGTGTCGATCACGATCAGGTCGACCTCGGCATCGACCAGCGCCTCGGTGCGCGCGAAGCCCTTGTCGCCCACGGTGGTGGCGGCGGCGACGCAGAGGCGGCCGGCAGCGTCCTTGGTCGCGTTCGGGTAGTTCACCGCCTTCTCGATGTCCTTCACCGTGATCAGGCCGACGCAGCGATAGGCATCGTCGACGACCAGCAGCTTCTCGATACGGCGCGAATGGAGCAGGCGGCGCGCCTCCTCCGAGCTGACGCCGGCGCGGACAGTGGCGAGGTTGTCATGCGTCATCAGCTCGGCGACCGGCTGGTCGAGCCGCTCGGCGAAGCGGACGTCGCGGTTGGTGAGGATGCCGGCGAGCTTGCCCGAAGCCTCGACGATCGGGATGCCGCTGATCCGGTGCTGGGCCATCAGCGCGCGCGCCTCGGCCAGCGTGCCGGTGGGCGCCATGGTGATCGGATTGACGACCATGCCGCTCTCGAAGCGCTTCACGGCACGCACCGCCTCGACCTGCTCCTCGATGTCGAGATTGCGGTGGAGGACGCCGATGCCGCCGAGCTGCGCCATGACGATCGCCATGTCGGCTTCGGTGACGGTGTCCATCGCCGAGGAGAGGATCGGAATGTTGAGCGAAAGGCCGCGGGTTACCCGCGTGCGGGTGTCGGCCATGCTCGGCAGGACTTCGGATTCCCCCGGATAGAGGAGAACGTCATCGAAGGTGAGGCCGAGAGGGATGTCCATGGGGTGCGCCAATGTCCTGATTCGGAAGTTGGCGGCCCATGTAACCGCGAGGGTCGGAAAGCGCTAGGGGGTCGGCGCTTTCGGATGTCATGCAAAGCAGCGCCTGCTCGATCGCGATCTGCTCGCGGATGCTGCGGGCGAGCGTCACCGAGGCCCGGCAATAGCCCGGCCAGTCGGCCGCGACCTCGCGCGGGCCCCAGGTGCCGACATGCACGGTATATTCGATGCGCTTCTCGATATTGGACTGGCGGAGCGCCGCCAGCTGCTCGGCGAACACGCCGGTCGCCTGGCGCGAGAGCTCCTCGCACAGCGCATCGACCTTGTTGCGGCGCTCGCCATTGACCTTGGAGATGTAGAGGCGGACGCGCGAAAGGCGAAGCTGGTCGAGTTCTGGCTCCGCGATCAGCGCCTCGATCTCGTCGAGTGCGGCAGTCAGGTCGCGGTGCAGGATGGGGAGTCCGGGCATGTTCCTATCATAGGATAGGCCGGACCTAAGGGGTCGCCCTTAGGCTCCGAAATGTTCCGTAACGGGGCTATCGGCAGCGCGGGCGAGCACCGCGCGGGCCTGATCGACGTGCATCGTCTCGATCATCCGGCCCTCGTAACGCTCGGCACCGCCGGTCGCCGCGGCGATCAGGGCGCGGGCCTCGGCGAGTTCCTGTTCGGTGGGACCGAAGGCGCGGGCGGCGATCTCGATCTGGTTGGGGTGGATCAGCGACTTGCCGTCATAGCCGAGCGCCCTGCCCTCGCGGCATTCGGCGGCCAAGCCTTCGGGATCGTCGAGCCGGTTGAACACGCCGTCCAGCGCCCAGACCGCATTGGCGCGGGCGGCAAGGACGATGGTCTGGAGCGCCACGCTCATCTGTGCGCGGCCGCTCGACGGCGGCAGGCGGAGCGAGGCGGCAAGGTCGTTGGTGCCGGCGATCAGGCCGGAGACACCCGGTACCGCGGCGATCTCGGCGGCGGCGAGCACCCCGAGCGGGGTCTCGATCATCGCCAGCAGCGGCTTGCCGAGCGCCTTCGCGACCTGGGCGACATCGGCGGCGCTCTCGGCCTTGGGCAGCACGGCGAAGTCGGCGCGCGAGGTGGCGACGGCGGCGACGTCCTCCAGATGCTCGCCCGACTCGATCCCGTTCAGCCGGATCGCGGCGAGACGCGGGCCGAAGCCCTGGGCCACGGCCTCCACCGCGGCGATGCGGGCAGTCGCCTTGTCGGCGTCCTTCACCGCGTCTTCCAGGTCGAGGATCACCAGGTCGGCGGAGAGTCCTCGCGCCTTCTCGATCGCACGCGGATTGGAAGCCGGCAGGAACAGGGCGGTGCGCGGTGCGAGACGGGCTGTGGTCATGGCCCTTCTCTATGCTAGCAAGAAGCAAATCGTGAAGGGGGAGTCGGAATGCTCGTACTCAATGTTTTCCTGGGCGCGGTGGCCGTGGTCGTCGTGCTCTACCTCTTCTCCAGCGTGACGATCGTCCGCCAGGGCTATCAATACACGATCGAGCATTTCGGCCGCTTCACCACCGTCGCCGGACCGGGCTTCAACTTCTACCCCGCCTTCTTCTACCGGGTCGGCCGCCGGGTGAACATGATGGAGCAGGTGATCGACATCCCCGGCCAGGAGATCATCACCAAGGACAATGCGATGATCTCCACCGACGGCGTGGTGTTCTTCCAGGTCCTCGACGCGGCCAAGGCGGCCTATGAAGTGAGCGACCTCTATATCGCGCTGCTCCAGCTCACCACGACCAACCTGCGCACCGTGATGGGCTCGATGGACCTGGACGAGACGCTGTCGAAGCGCGACGAGATCAACGCGCGGCTGCTCTCGGTGGTCGATCACGCGACGACGCCCTGGGGCGTGAAGATCACGCGTGTCGAGATCAAGGACATCCGCCCGCCGGCCGACATCGTCAACGCGATGGGTCGCCAGATGAAGGCCGAGCGCGAAAAGCGCGCCAACATCCTCGAGGCCGAGGGCACACGTGCTTCGGAGATCCTGCGTGCCGAGGGCCAGAAGCAGTCGAAGATCCTCGAGGCCGAGGGCCGCCGCGAAGCCGCCTTCCGCGACGCCGAGGCGCGCGAGCGCTCGGCCGAGGCGGAAGCCAAGGCGACGCAGCTGGTGTCGGACGCGATCGAGGCGGGATCGAGCCAGTCGCTCAACTACTTCATCGCCCAGAAATATGTCGAGGCGGTCGGCAAGTTCGCCACTTCGCCCAATGCCAAGACGATCCTGTTCCCGGTCGAGGCGACGCAGCTGATCGGCACGCTGGGCGGCATCGGCGAATTGGCCAAGGAAGCACTGGGCAATGGCGGCAATGGCGGCGCGCCGCGTCCGCCGGCGCCCCCTGCCCCGCCGCGCCCGCGGCCGTTCGAACCCAAGGAGGGGTGAGATGGACTTCAACCAATTGCTCGCCATGCCGGGGCTCGCCTGGCTGATCCTTGCCGCGGTGCTGGCGATCGCCGAGCTGCTGGCGCCGGGCATCTTCCTGGTGTTCATCGCCGCCGGCGCGGCAGTGACCGGGGTGGTCACGCTGCTGGTGCCGGCGTTCGACCTGGTGTTCGAGGTGTTCCTGTTCGCGGCGGCGTCTGCTGCGGCTGTGGCGGTCGGGCGGCGCTGGTATCGCCAGAACCCGGTGCCGAGCGCGGACCCGCTGCTCAACGACCGCGTCGCCCGGCTGATCGGCCAGGTGGTCACCGTGGTCGAGCCGATCACCGCCGGCCGGGGCCGGGTGAAGGTGGGCGACGGCGAATGGCCGGCCAGCGGCCCCGACACCCCCGCCGGCGCGCATGTCCGCATCACCGGCGCACGCGGCGGCTCGCTCGACGTCGAGCCCGCCTGATGTTTCTTTCTTCGTCATCCCCGCGAAGGCGGGGATCCAGGGTTACAAGCGACACCGCTCTTGGCTCTGGATCCCCGCCTTCGCGGGGATGACGATTACTCCGAGGATTTCACATGGACACCACTCGCCGTCAGTTGCTGCTCGGCGCGGGCTCGACGCTCGCGCTTGCCGGCGCCCCCGCCGCGGCCCGCGCGCTGCTCGCGCAGAATGACGCGCCCGCCCAGGCGCTGATCGACCGGGTCGCCGAGCAGATGCTGCGCGACTATCCGGAGACGTCGACCACGCTCGGCATCGACAAGGACAAGCGGGCGAACCTGAAGCACCAGCTGATGGACCGCTCGCTAAAGGGCCAGGCGAAGATCGCCGCCAACCTGAAGCAGGCGCTGGCCGACATCGCCAGGCTCGACCTGAACGCGCTGAGCCCGGCGATGCGCACCCATATCGACGTGATCCAGGCGAGCTTCTCCAACGCGCTGAAGGGCTTCGCCTTCGGCTATGGCGATGTTCCGACCGGCGGCTGGCGCAACACGCCCTATGTGGTGGTGCAGAATGTCGGCGCGTTCCTCGACACGCCGCGCATGCTCGACAGCGACCACCAGATCGCGACGCCGGAGGATGGCGAGGCCTATCTCGACCGGCTGGAAAGCTATGCCGAGCAGGTGGACGGCGAGACCGAGCGGCTGAAGATCGCGGCGCGCAAGGGCGTGATCGCCCCCGACTTCCTGCTCGACAAGTGCCTGAAGCAGATCAAGCTCGCCCGAAGCGGCAATCCGGCCGGCTGGGGCGTGGTGACCTCGGTCGCCAACCGCACCGCCGGGATGAACGGCGATTTCGGCGAACGCGCCTGGCTGCTCGCCAAGGACAAGCTCAGCCCTGCGCTGGACCGGCAGATCGCCGAGCTGGAAAAGCACCGTGCCCGCGCGACCAGCGATGCCGGCGTGTGGAAGTTCAAGGACGGCGACGCCTATTACGCCTGGGCGCTGAGCGCGGGCACCACGACGACGATGACCCCCGACGAGGTCCACAAGATGGGCCTCGACCAGCTGGCGAAGATCCAGTCCGAGATGGATGCCATCCTCAAGAAGGAAGGCTATTCGCAAGGCTCGGTCGGCGCGCGGATGGAGGCGCTGGCGAAGGACCCGCGCTTCGCCTTCCCGGAGAGCGACGCGGGCCGCGCCGAGATCATCAAGTTCATGCAGGACCGCATCGCCGATATCCGCGGGCGGATGCCGCAGGCATTCCACACGCTGGTGAAGGGCAATGTCGAGGTGCGCCGCCTGCCGCTGGAAGAAGAGCCGGGCGCGCCGGGCGCCTATGGCGGTGCCGGATCGATCGACGGCACGGTGCCGGGCAAGGTCTGGCTGAACCTGCGCACCACCAGCCTGCACACCCGCTTCAGCGTGCCCGACCTCGCCTATCACGAAGGCATTCCGGGCCATGTCTGGCAGGGCGAATATGCCAACAGGATGCCGCTGATCCGCAGCATACTGGCGTTCAACGCCTATTCGGAAGGCTGGGCGCTCTATGCCGAGCAGCTGGCCGACGAGTTGGGCGTCTATGCCGAGAACCCGGCGGAGAAGCTCGGCTATCTCCAGTCGCTGGGCTTCCGCGCCTGCCGGCTGGTGGTCGATACCGGCCTCCACGCCAAGCGCTGGACGCGCCAGCAGGCGATCGAGTGGTTCGTCACCGCCAACGGCTCCTCGGTCGAGGAAGTCTCGGGCGAGGTCGACCGCTATTGCTCCTGGCCGGGCCAGGCCTGTGGCTACAAGGTGGGGCATAGCGAGATCAACCGGCTGCGCGACCACGCCAGGGCAGCGCTGGGCGACCGCTATGACTTCCGCGCGTTCAACGACGCGGTGGTGCTGGGCGGCAATGTGCCGATGACCGTGCTGGGGCATGTGATCGAGCGGCATATCGCGGAGCGCAAGGCGTGATCCTGCGGCGCTGGCGCGGCGTGATCCGCACCGCGGAGCGCGATGCCTATCGCGACTATATCGCGGCGACCGGCGGCACCGACTATACCGCGACGCCGGGCAATCTCGGATTCCAGATGCTGTTCCGCGACCTGGGCGACGGCACCACCGAAGTGACGACGCTGAGCTGGTGGAAGAGCCTGGACGAGATTCGCGGCTTTGCCGGGGACGATATCGCGATCGCGCGCTATTATCCCGAGGACGATCGCTACCTGCTCGAGCGGCCGCTGCACGTCGAGCATCACGATGTGGTGGCGGACAGCATCCTCTCGTCCGAATGATCTGGCGCCCGCGTTACGCACTGGCCGCGGCCTTGCTGTTCGCAGTGGAGGTGGCGATCGCGCTATTCGTACGGGATCGCTTCGTCCGGCCCTATCTCGGCGACGTGCTGGCGGTGATGCTGGTCTATTGCGGGCTGCGCGCAGTGCTGCCGCTTCGGGTGCTGCCGGCGGCGGCGCTGGCCTTCGCGATCGGGGCGGTGATCGAGTTCGGCCAGGCGATCCATGTGCTCGACCTGCTCGGCGTGCATGATCGGGTGGCGCGCGTGGTGCTGGGCGGCAGCTTCGAGTGGCTCGATTTCGTCGCCTATGCGGCGGGGGCTGTGGCGGTGCTGGCGATAGAGCGCTTCTTGTTCCCCTCCCTGGAAGGGAGGGGTTAGGGGTGGGTCCTTGCGCGCGATACGTCGAGGCAGAGACCTCGACGACCGTGTCGCCAGGACGCCACCCACCCCCTGCCCCTCCCTTATAGGGAGGGGAGTTTCACTCAGCTCTTCCCGCCGAGCAGGCCCGACGCCAGCCCGCCGATCTGGCCGAGCACGCCTTCGCCGT
The DNA here is from genome assembly GCF_047324325.1 of Sphingomonas sp. Sphisp66. NCBI lineage: Bacteria > Pseudomonadati > Pseudomonadota > Alphaproteobacteria > Sphingomonadales > Sphingomonadaceae > Sphingomonas > Sphingomonas sp. Sphisp66. Next base: position 1,756,768 of record NZ_CP168508.1, on the reverse strand, counting down.
CGCCCTTGAGCAGGTTGGCGAAATGGCCGAGCGCGCCTTCGCCGCCGATATGGCCGATGATCTCCTGGAGCTTGTCCACCGGCAGGCCGGTCGCCGAGGACGCGCCTTCGGCGGTGTCGACGTCCATCGGGTGGAACTTGGCGAGCGCCTGCACGGCCTGCTCGACATGCTCGGGCGAGAGACCGACCTTGGCCGCGAGATTGGCGATGTCCGCGTTCTGCGTGACCTGGCCGAGGATACCGTCGAGAATGCTCATGATCTGCTCCTGTTACGATGGGTTCGGAACGGGAGCGTATCTAGCACATCCGCATGGCTCAGCCCAACGGCAACGGTGCCCGGTCCGGCGGAACGAAGCCCCGGCGCGCCGGGACGGAGAAGAGCAGCTCGCGGCTGTAGAAACCGAGCGGCCAGTCGCGCCGGCCCATGGGCGAGGCGAGCAATGCGTTGACGCGCTCGGCCAGTCCGGTCTCGGCGGCCTGCGACAGGAACAGGCGCACGCCGGCGACATAGGCGCGGGTGATCGTGTCGTGATAGCCGCCCTGGTCGTCGTTCACCCCGCCGACGCTCTCGTTGAAGCGGGAGATCAGGCCGGCGATCTCGGCGTCGACATCCACATCGGGCCGCTCGGCGAGCAGATAGAGGCAGGCGGCGAGATGCGCCTCGTGGGTCCACTCCTCCCTGGCGAGCGAACAGGCGAGCAGGCCTTCGCCGAGATGGACGATCTCGGCGTCGGTAGCGAACAGTCTTGGCGAGAACTCGGTCATCGATCGGGCTCCTGTCGCCCGATCGATGACCGGGCGGTTTATGCGTGTGTGGTTACTTGCGGTGCGGCCTCGCGGACGCCTTGATCCACATGATCGGCGAATTGGGCAAAGTTCTCGACAAACTGGTCGACCAGGCGGCCGGCAGTGGCGTCATAGTCCGCCTTGTTGTTCCAGGTCGCCCGCGGATCGAGGATCGCGCTGTCGACGCCATTGACCGCGACGGGGACCATGAAGCCGAAATTCGGATCCTTGCGGAACTCGGCCTGGGCCAGGCTGCCGTCGAGCGCGGCGTTGAGCAGCGCGCGGGTCACCTTGATCGGCATGCGCTTGATCCCAGGATCGGTGGCGCGGCCGCCGCTCCAGCCGGTGTTGACCAGCCAGCAATCCACCCCGCCCTTGGCGATCCGCTCCTTGAGGAGGTTGCCATACACCGCCGGGTGGCGCGGCATGAAGGCGGCGCCGAAGCAGGTGGAGAAGGTCGCCTCAGGCTCGGTCACGCCGATCTCGGTGCCGGCCACCTTGGCGGTGTAGCCCGAGAGGAAGTGGTACATCGCCTGGTCCGGCGTCAGCTTCGCGATCGGCGGCATCACCCCGAAAGCGTCCGCGGTCAGGAAGATGATGTTGCGCGGGACTGGCCCGAGGTTGCGCTCCGAGGTGTTGGGGATGAAGTCGATCGGATAGGCACCGCGGCTGTTCTCGGCGAGGCTATTGTCCGCCAGGTCGAGCGTGCGGCTCGCCTCGTCCATCACGACATTCTCGAGCACCGTGCCGAAACGCTTCGTCGTCGCGAAGATCTCCGGCTCGGCTTCGGCCGAGAGGTTGATCATCTTGGCGTAGCAGCCGCCCTCGAAGTTGAAGACGGCGGTGTCCGACCAGCCATGCTCGTCATCGCCGATCAGCGTGCGCGACGCATCGGCCGACAGCGTGGTCTTGCCGGTGCCTGACAGGCCGAAGAACACCGCGGTGTCGCCGTCCGGACCAATGTTCGCCGAGCAATGCATCGGCATGATGCCGTCCTGCGGGAGGAGATAATTGAGCAGCCCGAAGACGCTCTTCTTCATCTCGCCGGCATAGGCGGTGCCGCCGATCAGGATCAGCTTCTCGGTGAAGCTGACCGCGATCACCGTCTCGCTGCGGCAGCCATGGCGCTCGGGATCGGCGCGGAAGCTCGGCAGGTCGATGATCGTGTATTCGGGTACGAAGCCGGGGAGCTCGGTCCCCTCGGGGCGGACGAGCATCGTGCGGATGAACAGATTGTGCCAGGCCAGCTCGTTGATCACGCGCACATTGACGCGGTGCTCGGGCTGCGAGCCGCCATAGAGGTCCTGGACGAACAGCGTGTCGCGGTTCGCCAGCTCGGCGAGGAAATCGGTCTTGAGCGCCGCGAAATGCGCCGGGCTGATCTCCTTGTTGACCTTGCCCCACCAGACGCTGTCCTCGGTCGTCGCGTCGCGGACGATGAACTTGTCCTTGGCGCTACGGCCGGTGTGCTTGCCGGTGGTGACGACCAGCGGGCCATCCTTGGCCAGCTCGCCCTCGCCGCGGGTCACGGCCTGCTCGACGAGCTGGGCGGTTTCGAGGTTCCAGAAAATATCGGCGCCCGTCCCGATGCCCATCGCATCGAGACCATGGCGCGGCATGCGCTCGGTCAAATTAGCCTCCGTCTCCACACACCCTTTGGGGTGTCCTTGCCCGGGCTGTTCTCGCCCAGTGCAATATTATTGCGCGGCCATAGGCCCGCGCCCGAAACAGGGTCAACCCGAGTAAACGTTGTCAGCCGATTGAGCGGCAAAGAAGTTTCGGTTACGCCGTCCAATCAATGGTTCCGAGTGCCCCAAACGCATGACCGCTACGATCGCGCTGGTCGATGACGACCGCAATATCCTGACCTCCGTCTCGATCGCCCTGCAGACCGAGGGTTTCCTGACGCGAGTCTATTCCGATGGCGAGAGCGCGCTGAAGGCGCTGATCGACAATCCGCCCGACCTGGCGGTGCTCGACATCAAGATGCCGAAGATGGACGGGCTCGAACTGCTGCGGAAGCTGCGCGAGAAGAGCACGATCCCGGTGATCTTCCTGACCAGCAAGGACGACGAGCTGGACGAGGCGCTGGGCCTTGCGATGGGCGCGGACGATTATATCGCCAAGCCGTTCTCGCAGCGCCTGCTGATCGCCCGCATCCGCGCGATCCTGCGCCGTACCGAGGCGGCCCAGCCGAGCGCGGAAGGTGGTGAGGAAGTCACCGCCGAGGCGCTGGAGCGCGGCCGGCTGACCATGGACCCGGCGCGCCACCGCGTGACCTGGAACGGAACCAACGTGACGCTTACCGTCACCGAGTTCCTGATCCTCGAGACGCTGGCGCAGCGCCCGGGGATCGTGAAGACCCGCAACCAGCTGATGGATGCCGCCTATCAGGACGACATCTATGTCGACGACCGAACGATCGACAGCCACATCAAGCGCGTCCGCCGCAAATTCCGGCAAGTCGATTCGGAATTCGATGCTATCGAGACGCTCTATGGCGCGGGCTACCGGTTCTCGGACGAGTAAGGACGAGCGCGACCTCGCGCTCAAATGGTCCAATCGCGTCAGCCTGACGCCGCGAATCCTCGCGGTGAACATCGTCGCGCTCGCCTTGCTGGGCGGCGGCTTCTCCTATCTCGACTCGTTCCGCAGCCGGATCGTTGACAGCCGGGTGGAGCAGGCGAGCCGCGAGGTGCGGCTGATCGCCCAGGCGCTCGCCTCGACCAAGGACGAGAAGCGCCGCGACCTGCTGGTGCTGAGCCTGGCGCGTGACACCGGCACGCGGATCCGGCTGTTCGACGAGAAGGGCAAGCTGCTCGCCGACAGCAAGGTGCTCGGGCTGCGCAACGTGGTGCTGCGCGATCCGGACAAGGATCCCTGGGGGATCGAAGCGGCGCGCATCCTTGATGCGGTGATCGACACGGTGGCGGGCGCCGACCGCGCCCCGCTCTACCGCGAGCGGGCCGCCGACCAGGGGCTCGACTGGCCCGATGTGCGTACCGCCGTCTCGGCGCATGGCACGCCGGCGACGGTGTGGCGGGCGCCCGACCGCACCCCGGTGATCACCGCCGCCGCGCCGATCACCGAGCTGGGCGTGGTGATGACCACGGTCAACGCCCGCGACATCACCCAGACGGTGCGCGCCGAGCGCTTCCGGCTGGGCATGGTGCTGCTGTTCGTCTCGGTCTTCTCGATCCTGCTCTCGCTGTTCCTGGCGCGGACGATCGTGCGGCCGCTGCGCCTGCTCGCCCGCGCGGCGATCCGGGTACGGCTGGGGCGCGCCCGCGAAGTGGTGGTCCCCCGCCTGCCCGACCGCAGCGACGAGATCGGCCTGCTCGCACGCGCGCTTTCCGACATGACCCAGGCGCTGCGCGCACGGATCGACGCGACCGAGGCCTTTGCGGCGGACGTGACCCACGAGCTCAAGAACCCCCTCGCCTCACTCCGCTCCGCCGTCGATGGGATGGCAGCGGTGAAGAAGAAGGAACATCGCGACCAGCTGCTCGAGATCGTCCGCGACGACGTGTTGCGGCTCGACCGGCTGATCACCGACATCTCCGAGGCCTCGCGGCTCGACGCGCAGCTCAGCCGCGCCACCTTCGAGCCGGTCGATATCGGGGCGATGATCCAGGCGCTGCTCGACCAGCGCGAGGCGCGCGGCATTTCGAACGGCATCCGCATCGCCTTCGATCGCAGCGCCCATGTCGAGCTCACCGTGCTCGGCGAAGGCGCGCGGCTGGAGCGGGTGTTCGAGAACCTTATCGAGAACGCCATCTCCTTCTCGCCGCCCAAGGGGCTGATCGCGATCTCGGCGGCCAGCGACGAGGAATATCTGACGATCCGCGTCGAGGACGAAGGTCCCGGCGTGCCCGAGGAGGCGCGCGACAACATCTTCCGCCGCTTCCACTCGGTGCGGCCGCAGGACGAGGCGTTCGGCCAGCACTCCGGCCTGGGGCTTGCCATCGCCCGCACGATCGTTGAGGGCCACCAGGGGAGCATTTCAGTCGAATCGCGGGAGGATCGATTGAGCGGGGCACGATTCGTCGTTCGTCTGCCACTGGCGGGACGTAACTAAATGGCCGAGCTGTCTTCGGAATCCATCCTGGCCGCCTGTGTGGCGATCGATGGGAAGGGTGTGTTGATCGAGGCGCGCGACGATGCGCAGCGCACCGACCTGCTGCTCCGGCTGCTCGATCGCGGCGCGACCCTGGTGGTCGATGCGCGCACCGTCTGCGTCCGTCGCGGCAAGACGCTGTGCGCCACGGTGCCGGTGGGCACCGGCGGGCGGGTCGATATCCGCGGCATCGGGCCGGTGGAGATGCCGAACCTTGACGAGGCACCCGTGGCGCTGGCCGTGGTGGTGCTGGACGACGCGCCGCGCCTGCCCGAGGACCGCCGCACGCGCCGCATCGCGGGTGTCGAGATCCCGGTGCTCGCGCTCGGCCCCGGCGAGCCCGCCGCTCCCATCAAGGTCGAATATGCGCTAAAGGCCTTCGCACGATGAGCAAGGCGCGGCCCAAGCAGATTCTGCTCGTCACCGGCATGTCCGGCGCGGGCAAGTCTACGGTCCTTCGAACGCTGGAGGACCTGGGCTGGGAGGTCGTCGACAACCTGCCGCTGCTGCTGCTCAACCGCCTGCTCGACACCGCGCCCTCCGAGGGGCTGGACGTGGACGACGACCGCCCTCTGGCGATCGGCATCGGCACCCAGACGCGCGGCTTCGACCCCGAAAGCATCGTGCGGCGCATCAAGAAGCTGCGCGAGGATCATGGCCACGACGTCGGCACGCTGTTCCTCGAATGCTCGGGCGCCGAGCTGGAGCGGCGCTATTCGGAGACGCGCCGCCGCCACCCGCTCGCCCAGGATCGTCCGGCATGGGACGGGATCGCCCATGAGCGCGAGCTGCTCATGCCGCTGCGCCGCTGGGCGAATCGGCTGATCGACACGACGGACCTGAGCTCGAACGAACTGGCCCAGCAGATTCGCGCGACCTTCTCGGGCGAGGGCCTGGGCGAGACGGTGATCTCGGTCGTCTCCTTCGGCTTCGCCCGCGGCCTGCCGCGCGACGCGGACCTGGTGTTCGACATGCGCTTCCTGCGCAACCCGCACTGGGTGCCGGAACTGCGGCCGGGGACCGGCAAGGACGCCGATGTCTCCGCCTACATCGCCGCCGACCCCGCCTATCCCGAGGCGATGGCGCAGATCGAGTCGCTGCTGCTGCTGCTGCTCCCGCGCTATCAGGCGGAGGGGAAGGCCTATGTTACGATAGCGTTCGGATGCACCGGAGGCCGCCACCGGTCGGTTCATGTCGCCGAACGGATGGCCGCCCGGTTGCGCGACGCGGGTTTTTCGCCCACGGTGGCGCATCGTGATACCAAGACCGCGCCGCAGGACTCGCTGGAGGGGGCCCCGGTGACCACGGCAGGGGGCGGAGTTTGAGATGATCGGTTTGGTGCTCGTGACGCACGGACGACTCGCAGAGGAGTTCGTAGTCGCGATGGAGCATGTAGTGGGCAACCAGGAGCAGATCGCCTCGATCTGCATCGGGCCCGAGGACGATATGGAAGGTCGCCGCGCGGACATCGCCGAGGCGATCAAGGGCGTCGATTCGGGCCGCGGGGTGATCGTGCTGAGCGATCTGTTCGGCGGCACGCCGTCGAATCTCGCCATTTCGCTGATGGAGGCAGGCCGGGTCGAAGTGATCGCGGGCATCAACCTGCCGATGCTGATCCGCCTGGGCAGCGCGCGCAAGACGATGAAGGTCACCGAGGCGGTGGCCGCCGCCCGGGACGCGGGCCGGAAATACATCACCGTAGCATCCGAAGTATTGGGAGAGGCTGCCGCTTGAGTCGCACGATCCGAAACGTCACGATCTCGAACAAGCGCGGCCTGCACGCGCGTGCCAGCATGGCCTTCGTGACGCTCGCCACCGCCCAGCCGGTCGAACTCACCGTCGAGAAGGACGGCAACACCGCCTCGGGCACGTCGATCCTCGACCTGATGATGCTCGGCGCCGCCAAGGGCGACACCATCTCGATCAGCGCGGAAGGCGCCGGCGCGGACGGCGCGGTGCAGGCACTGGTCGAGCTGGTCGAGGCGCGGTTCAACGAGGAGTGATCCCTGCGCTCCTGCGGAAGCAGGCGCCCAGGATTGCAAGCTCCGTCGCCCGTGACCCTAGGCCTCCTGCTTTCGCAGGAGCACGAGAGAAGCTAGGGGAACTGATGCCTCGCGAAATCACTGCCTTTTCCAATCCGCTCATCAAGCGCGTCCGCAACCTGCGCGACAAGAAGCATCGCCGCGAGGAAGGCCTGTTCCTCGCCGAGGGGCTGCGCATCCTGACCGAGGCGCACGAGGCCGGGCGGGTGCCGGAATATCTGTTCTACGCCAGGGACATGGCCGGCCATGCGCTGGTCCGCGCGCTGGTCGACGCGACCGAGGCCGAGGGCGGCTGGGCGGTCGAGACCAATGCCGACATCCTCTCCAAGCTCTCGGGCAAGGACAATCCGGGCGCCGTCGTCGGCGTCTATCCCGACTTCGCCGTCACCCTGGCCGATCTCGACCGGAGCAGCGCGGGCATCTGGCTGGTCGCCGAGCGGCTGCGCGATCCGGGCAATCTCGGCACCATCCTGCGCACTGCCGATGCCGTCGGCGCGGGCGGGCTGATCCTGATCGACGACTGTGTCGATCCCTTCTCGGTCGAGGCCGTACGTGCCAGCATGGGCGCGCTGTTCACCGTGCCGGTGGCGCGATCGAGTTGGGGCGACTTCCTCGTCTGGCTGCGCAAGGGGCCGGGCCAGCTGGTCGGGCTCAGCCTCGACACCGAGCATGACTATCGCGCGCCGCTCTACGAGGCACCGACCTTCCTGCTGACCGGCAACGAGGCGCAGGGCATGCCGGGCTTCATGGCCGAGGCCTGCGACCTGCTGGTCAAGATCCCGATGCTCGGCAAGGCGGACAGCCTCAACGCGGCGATCGCCACCGCCGTGATGGCCTATGAGGTGCTCGGCCAGCAGCGAAGCTGAACGCCAGCTAATCGTTACGGCCATGGACCGTTCAGGCCGTCCCACGCATTGTGTTCCGCATAGAGGGAGTGAACCAATGCGACTTTCGACCATCGCCGCCGCCAGCCTGATCGCGCTGACCGTCCTGCCCGCCGCGGCGCAGGCCCAGGCGGATTATCGCGCCAGCGGCACCGAGCCGTTCTGGAGCCTGACCATCGGCGCGCGGACGATGCGCTTCGAGGCGCCGGGCCGCCAGCCGGTGAGCGTGCCGACGCCCAAGGTGATCCACGGCTTTGCCGGCGAGATCTGGCAGACGCGCCGGATCAACGTGAACACCAACCATCGCCCGTGCAGCGACGGGATGAGCGACCGCAGCTATCCCGACACGGTAACCGTCACCGTCGATGGCCGCACCTATCAGGGCTGCGGCGGCGAGCCGCGTGCCGAGGCCGGCAGCGGCCTGATCGACGGCAACTGGCAGATCAGCGCGCTCAATGGCCGTCCGGTGGTGCGGGGCACCCGCCCCTCGGTTTCGTTCGACAAGGGCCGCGTCTCGGGCAATGCCGGCTGCAACCGCTTCACCGGCAGCTACAGCTTCACCCGCGGCCGGCTGACCACCGGCGGGGTGGCGAGCACCCGGATGGCCTGTGTCGACCGTGCCCGGAACCTGCAGGAGCAGGCGATCCTGGGCCTGCTCGGCGAGCGGCTGACCATCTCGTGGGGCTGCCGCGGCGGCCGGCTGGTGCTGAGCAACGCCCGCGGCCGCACCATGACGCTGGTCCGCGGCCGGCCCTGACCGGGACTCTCGGCTCGCGGGGGGGGGGCGAGGCCATCGCCGCGCGCGAAGTCCGACCGTCATCCCGGCGAACGCCGGGATCTCAGGCGATGGCGGGAAAAAGAGCCGCACGAGACCCCGGCTTTCGCCGGGGTGACGGATAATGGCCGGGACAACGGCCATTGCGTCACGCGCTTACTCGGCTCCGATCCTATCTTTCCAACCGTGCAAAGAGCGGCCCGGTCACAGAACCCGGCCCCGATAGCGAAGCAGGCGAAATCCTACATTGCAAGGATGCCGCAACGGCCTAGCCCGTCTTCTTCTTCGCCTTCTGCTCCTCGATATATTGCAGCTCGTCCTTCACCCGCTGGTCGTTGGGCGAGACTTCCAGGCATTTGCGGAACAGCGCCGCGGCCTCGTCGAGCCGGCCCATCTCGATCATGTCATAGGCCATGCCGAACCAGGCGCGGCGCAGCGACTTGTTCCGCCGGTCGCCTTCCTGGCGCAGCGCCGAATCCGCGGCGCGGGCGTAGAAGTCATAGGAACGCTGCCAGTTCTTCTGCGCCTGATAGGCATAGCCGAGCTCGGACAGGTAATGCGGATGGAAGGGCGCCAGCGCCACCGAGCGCTCGAGGAAGGGCACCGCCGCATCGAGCTGCTTCAGGTCGATCAGCGCGAAGCCCTTGGCCCACAAGGCGATGCACCAGCCGCCTTCCGCCAGCGTGTAATCCTTGCCCGCGACCCCTGGATAGGCCTTGGTCTCGGCCGGCTCGACATCGCACAAAGGCTTGGGCTTGCCGGCATAGCGGCGCTCATAGTCGGCGAGCAGCGGGTTGAGCTTGTCCACCGCCAGTTGCGGCTGGCCGCCCTGGATCAGCTGGACGATCTCGCCGAGCCTGGCGTCGTTCGTCGATTCCTGAGCGATAGCGGTGCCTAGCGGAGCCGCGGCAAGCAGGAGCGCAAGAACAAGCTTCATCGAATTCCCCTCCATCCGATTCGGACCCGAAACCTAGCGGCAAACGCCCCGGCCGCCATAGCGCAGGTTATTCCGCCGCTTCCGCCTCCGGCTCGCCGGCATGGCTGGCGAGCAGCTCGACCGGGGGCACCGCCTCGATCTCGCGCGCGCCGGTCTCGACGTTCAGCTCCTTGAGCTTGCGGGCCGAGACCAAAGCGCGGGTCTCGAGGCTGGAGGCGAAGGTGTTGAAGTTCTTGACCGCGGTGTTGAGCCCCGAGCCGACCACGCGCAGATCGCCCAGCGCCTTGGCGAGCCGGTCGTACAGCTCCTTGCCGAGCTCGCCGATCTGTCGGGCTTCCTTGGCCAGCTTCTCCTGGCGCCACACCGCCGCGACGGTGCGCGCGATCGCGATCAGGTTGGTCGGAGTGGCGAGCAGCACGCGTTTCTCGAAGGCGAAGTCCCACAGGGTCGGGTCATGCTCAAGCGCCGCCGAGAGGAAATGCTCACCGGGGACAAACATGATCACATAGTCGGGGGCTTCAGCGAACTGGCTCCAATAGGCCTTGTTCCCCAACCCGTTGACGTGGGAGCGCATCGAGGCAGCGTGTAGTTCGAGTCCACGCTGGCGCTCGACTTCGTCCACCGCGCCGAACGCGTCCTGATAGGCATTGAGCGAGACCTTGGCGTCGATCACCAGCGCGCGGCCGCCGGGCACATGGACGATCGCATCGGGCCGCAGCCGCCCGCCATCCTCGCCGGCGACGTTCACCTCGGTATCGAAATCGGTGTGCTCGGAGAGGCCACAAGTCTCCAGCACGTTGCGCAGCTGCTGCTCGCCCCAGCGGCCGCGCGCCTTGGGCGCGTTGCGCAGCGAATTGACCAGCTTGGCCGCCTCGGCGCTCACTCGCTCCTGGCCGATCCGCATCTGCTCGATCTGGCCCTTGAGATCGCCAAAGGCATCGCGCCGCTCGGCCTCGACCTTGGCGACGCCTTCCTCATAGCGCTGGAGCCGCTCGTTGACCGGCTGGAGCAGGGCCTTGAGGTTCTGGCCCGAAGTCTGCTCGGATTCCTTGAACCGCTCCTCGGCACGCTTGAGAAAGGCTTCCTGCGTCTCGGTGAGCATCATTTGGGAGAGTTCGCGGAACTGGCCCGCCATCGCCTCGCGCGCGCCCTTGAACTCCGCGAACCTTTCCTCGAACGCCTCCGCCTTGGTGCGCAACTCGGTCACCAGGAGGCGGGCATGGTCACGCTCGTCGCGCACAAGCTCGACCTGGGCGCGCAGCGCCTCGGCATGGCTGGCGCGCTCCTCGGCCGCCGCCAGATCAGTGATCGCCGCCTTGAACTGCGCCTCGCGCGCATCGCGCTCGGCCCGCATCTGCGCCGCCGGGCGACCGCCAAGGAACATGCCCAGGCCGAGCCCTATGACGAGCGCGGCGACCGCAACCCCTAGCGCCAGCAAATCCAACACGAGCCTCCCGGAAGTTCACTAAGTTCACGACATGCACGCGCGGGAGACGCCCGATCGGGCAGGTGCCCCGCGCGAGGACATCAATGACCCGGGAACATAACTCGAACGATCCGTGTAGGACAGGGTTAATTTAGGGTCCGGTTCCGACCCATCTTCACTTGTCTGCATATATCCGATCCCCGACCATGGCGCACCGCCCGAAATCGGGGGAATCGAGGGTCGCGCGTTCGCATTCGTCCCATCGCAACCAGCGAAAAAGGAACACGCACATGGCCCTCACCTACCATCTGACCCGTGGATGCCTGAACAACGTCGATGACGCCGCCGGCCGCTTCCAGATCGAAGGCGGCAAGCTCAGCGACGCCAAGAAGCAGCCCGTCGGCACCTATTCGATCGTGCGGCGGATCAGTTGCGGCACCGAGGCGTTCAACACCGCCCAGGTCTGGATCACGCTGTTCTTCGGCAAGCTTCCGGACACGAAGATCCCGCCCGAGAACATCACGCTGCACGGCTCGCACGACTTCAACAGCGGCGACGGCGTGGGCAGCGTCAGCGCTGCCTCGAGCAGCTTCGCCGCCCAGATCGGCAAGCAGTACAAGTCCGCGTCGTCGAGCGGAACGATCGTGATCGGCTGACGCGGCACCCAAGGGGCCGCGCGCCGGAGATCAGGCCGCGGCCCTGCGGGCCTTGTTGAGCTTCTTGAGGATCATGTCACGCTTCAGGCGCGAGAGATGGTCGATGAAGACGATGCCCTGCAGGTGATCCATCTCATGCTGGATGCAGGTGGCGAGCAGCCCTTCGAACAGCTCGTCATGCGCCGCGCCATTCTCGTCGAGCCAGCGCACGCGGCAGCGCGCGGGGCGCTCGACATCGGCGAACTGCTCGGGGATCGACAGGCAGCCTTCGGTATAGACCGACTGCTCCTCGGCCGGATCGAGGATTTCGGGGTTGATGAAGACGCGCGGCTCGCGGATCGGCTTGCCGTCCTCGTCCTCATTCTCCTGGAGGTCCATGACGATCAGGCGCTTGGGCACGCCGACCTGGATCGCGGCGAGGCCGATGCCGGGCGCGTCGTACATCGTGTCGAACATGTCCGCGATCAGGTCGCGCAGCTCGTCGGTCACCTCCGCGACGGGTTCGGAGATGAGACGCAGACGCGGATCGGGTACTTCGACGATAGGTAGAATGGCCATGCGGGTAATTTAGGCCAGCGGGGCGTCGGAATCAATTCCTCCCCTCCCTGGAAGGGAGGGGTCGGGGGTGGGTCGATGCCCGCGATACATTGAGGTGCGGGGTGAACCGACAGTATCGCCAGGCCTCCACCCACCCCTAGCCCCTCCCTTCCAGGGAGGGGGACAGGTCACGCTACCGGCCGTCTCGCCCGCAGCGCCTGGGCGAGCGTGCCTTCGTCGAGATAGTCGAGCTCGCCGCCCACCGGCAGGCCGTGGGCGAGCTGGGTGACGCGGACGGGATAGGTCTCGATCCGCTCGGCGATGTAATGGGCGGTGGTCTGGCCCTCGAGCGTGGCGTTCATCGCCAGCACCACTTCGTCGATCCCGCCCGCGGCGATGCGGGCGACCAGCCGGTCGATGCGCAGGTCCTCGGGCCGCACGCCCTCCAGCGCCGACAGGCGGCCGCCGAGGACGTGGAAACGCCCGGGGAACAGGCGCGAGCGATCGAGCGCCCAGAGGTCGGCCACTTCCTCGACCACGCAGAGCGAGCGCACGTCGCGGCGCGGATCGGCGCAGATCTGGCAGGGGTCGCTGGTGTCGACATTGCCGCAGGTGCCGCAGGTGGCGAGGTTGCGGCTGACCGCGCCCAGTGCGGCGAGCAGCGGGTCGAGCGCGGTCTCGCGCTTCTTGAGCAGATGGAGCACCGCGCGGCGCGCCGAACGCGGGCCGAGGCCGGGCAATCGCGACAGGGCCTGGGTGAGCGCTTCGATCTCGGGAGATGCCATGGGAAGGGAGATAAGCGAGGCGGAACGGAAAGAAAACACCCTGCCCCTTGCCCTCATCCCGCCTTCTATTCCGTCATCCCCGCGAAGGCGGGGATCCAGGGCAACGGAGCGACGTCCTTCACGACTCTGGAACCCCGCCTTCGCGGGGATGACGGCAGGATGTTGGAGGGCTAAAGCCCCCCCATGCGAGTGATATTCATGGGAACGCCCGAATTCGCCGTGCCGGTGCTCGACGCGCTGGTGGCGGCCGGGCACGACGTCGTGGCGGCGTACAGCCAGCCGCCCCGGGCAGGCGGACGGCGCGGCAAGGCGCTCACCCCCTCCCCGGTGCAGGCCCGTGCCGAGGCGCTGGGGATCGCGGTGCGCACGCCGCTTTCCTTCCGCAAGGACCCCGAGGCGCTGCCGGCGTTCCAGGCGCTGGAGGCGGATGTGGCAGTGGTCGCGGCGTACGGCCTGATCCTGCCCCAGGCGGTGCTCGATGCACCGAAGCATGGCTGCCTCAACGTGCACGGCTCGCTGCTGCCGCGCTGGCGGGGCGCCGCGCCGGTCCAGCGGGCGATCCTGGCCGGCGACGAAGAGACGGGCGTCGGCATCATGCAGATGGAAGCCGGGCTCGATACCGGGCCGGTGCGGCTGGAGGCGCGGGTTCCGATCGGCCCTTCCGATACCAGCGGCGTGCTTTCCCAGCGGCTCTCGCTGCTCGGCGCGAAGTTGATGGTGGAGGTGCTCGGCGACCTGGCTGGCTATCCCCCGCAGGTGCAGCCCGAGGAAGGCGTGACCTATGCCGCCAAGATCGACAAGGCCGAGGCGCGGATCGACTGGAGCGTCGGGGCGCACCAGGTCGATCGCCAGGTCCGCGCCTTCAATCCCGCGCCCGGGGCATGGTTCGAGCATGAAGGCGAGCGCATCAAGATACTGACCGCCCATGTCCGGAGCGCGTCCGACAATCCGGGCGACGTGCACTACCGCACCACGCCGGGGCTCGTGCTCGACGCGCAGCTGACCATCGGCTGCGGCGACGGCGCCCTCCGGCCGGAGACCGTGCAGCGGGCGGGACGTGGCGTCATGACGGTGACCGAGCTGCTGCGGGGCTTTCCGATCCCGCCGGGAATCCGGCTTTGACGCGGTTCGCGCTGACGGTGGAGTTTGACGGCCGGCCCTTCATGGGCTGGCAGCGGCAGGACCATGGCCCGAGCGTCCAGCAGGCGATCGAGGACGCCGCCTTTGCGGTGACCGGCGAGCGCACCTCGGTGCAGGCGGCGGGGCGCACCGATGCGGGCGTCCACGGCCTGGGCATGCGGGCGCATATCGATATCGAAAAGCCGATCAGCGCCTTCCGGCTGATGGAAGCCCTGAACGCACGCGTGCGGCCCAACCCGGTGGCGATCCTCGATTGCGTCGAGGTCTCGGACGACTGGCATGCACGTTTCTCGTGTGTTGCACGCCATTATGAATATCGAATCTCAACAAGGCGGGCGCCGCTTACCTGGGAGAAGGGCCTGGCCTGGCGGGTGATCCCGCCGCTCGATGCGGGGCTGATGGCCGAGGGCGCGGCACGGCTGGTGGGGCGGCACGACTTCACCACCTTCCGCTCGGCGCATTGCCAGGCGGACAGCCCGCTGCGCACGCTCGACCGGCTCGAGGTGGTGGCGGACGACGAGCGGATCAGCGTGTTCGCCTCGGCGCGCTCGTTCCTGCATCATCAGGTGCGCTCGATGGTCGGCTGCATCGTGCTGGTCGGCCAGGGACGCTGGACACCCGACGACATGACCGCGGCGCTGGAAGCCCGCGACCGCGCGGCGCTGGGGTTGAACGCGCCGTCGGACGGGCTGTTCTTCCTGCGGGCGGATTATCCCGCTAGCGGCTGAACCGCGCCGCCAGCTCGACATGGGTCGACCAGCGGAACTGGCCGACCGGCTGGATCCAGTCGAGGCGATAGCCGCCCTGGCATAGAATCTCCGCATCCCGCGCGAAAGTATTGGGATTGCAGGAAACATGCGCCACCAGCGGCGTCCGCGCCCTGGCGATCTCGGCGGCCTGCTCGCGGGCGCCGGCGCGGGGTGGGTCGATCACTGCGGCTTCGAACTTGTCGAGGTCGCCAGCCGTCACCGGGCGGCGGAACAGGTCGCGGTGGTCGGCGAAGACCATGCGCCGTGCATTGCCCGCGGCGGCCTTGAGCGACAGGATCGAGTCCCGCGCCGCCTCGGCCGCATAGACCTTGGCGTTGGGGAAGGCGAAGGTGAAGGTGCCAAGGCCCGCGAAGAGATCGGCGACGGTGCCGGCATCTCCGACGATCTCGCGCACGGCAGCGACCAGCGCGGCCTCACCCTCCGGCGTCGCCTGAAGGAAATTGCCCTGGGGGAACGGCACAGGCACGCCGCCGAGCGTAATCGTCACCGGATCGGGCTCCCAGCGCGCCGTCGGCCCGAGGCCCTCGTCGATCGAGAAGCGGGCGAGCTGATGGCGGTGCGCGAAGGCGGTGATCGCCTCGGCGGCGGCGAGGCCCTCGGCCTCCAGCCCGTCGAGAAGGACGTCGATGCCCTGGTCGGCCCTGGCGAGATGGACGTTGATCCGGCGCGAGGTCGGCAGCAGCGCGGCGAGCAGGCCGCGGAGCGGCGCCAGTAGCGCGAACAGCGCGGGATCGAGGACGTGGCATTCCTGCAGGTCGATCAGCGTGTGGCTGCCCTGGCCGGTGAAACCGAGCAGCACCTGGCGGCCGCGGCGCTCGGTATGGAGCGTGGCGCGGCGGCGGGTCCTGGGCGGCGAGAGCAAGGGCGGGCGGATCTCGGTCTCGAGCTTGTGCTGGGCGAGCGCACCGGCGATCCGGTCAACGATGAAGGCGCTCCAGCTGGCATCGTCGAGATGCTGGAGCTGGCAGCCGCCGCATTCGGGGAAATGCCGGCAGGGCGGTTCCTGGTGATGCGGGCCGCGGGTGATCGCGCCGTGCGCATCGACCTGGTCGCCGGGGGCGGTGAAGGGGATGTAGCGGCCATCGTCGGTGATGCCCTCACCGCGGCCGGCGACCTTCAGGACGGTGCTCAGAGACATTCGGAGATCGCTTGGGGAAGATGCATCGGCAGCGCATCGGCGATGAAGGCCGGTCCTGCAAGAGCGGCGGCGCGGGCGTGGAGCCAGACCGCTGTTTCCGCGGCATTTTTATTGCCCGAGGCGACCTGGGCGGCGAGCGTGCCCGCGAGCACGTCGCCGGTGCCGGCGGTGGAGAGCCAGGACGAGGCCTGGGCCAGCACGCGGACCTCGCCGCGAGGGCTGGCGATCACCGTATCGGCACCCTTGTGGATCACCGTCGCACGGGTTTCCGATGCCGCTGCAAGGGTTTGGGCGATCTTGTCACCATCGCCTTCGAACATCCGCCCGAACTCGCCGGCATGCGGCGTGAGCCAGGTGGCGGCATTGCGGCGCTGGAGCCAGGCGGTGGCGGACTTGCCGAGCAGGGTCAGCGCATCGCCGTCGAGGATGAGAGGAAGATCGGCGCCGAGCGCGGCCTTGAGCAGCCCCTCGGCGCGGCGATCCCGGCCCAGGCCGGGGCCGATGACGACAGCCCCGATACGGTTCTCGGTTAGGAAATCCGCCAGATCGTCGCCATTCGCGATCCTGTGGCGCACCAAGGCGTCGGGTCCGCCGCTGCTGTCACCGGCGCAGGCGAGAATCGTGTAGCCCGCGCCGCCTGCCATCGCGGCATGGGCTGCGAGGCGCGCGGCACCGGGCATGTCGCCCTCGACCACCACGACCAGCCCACGGCTATACTTGTGCGCGCGCGGCCCCGGGGCGGCGAGCTTCGGGCGCGCGACGGTCCGCCAGTTGGTATCGACGGGGATATCGATATCGGCGAGCAGGACATGGCCGCAACGCTCGAGCCCGGCGCCGAGGACATGGGCGGGCTTGAGCGCGCCGAGCGCCAGCGTCGCGCTGATGCCGCGGGGGACGCCGAGATCGGCGCCGCTGTCGGTGGCGAGGCCCGAAGGCAGGTCGATCGCGAGGCTGAAGCGGGCGCCATGGACCAGCTCGGCGAAGACCGGGGCGATGCCGCGTTCCAGCGGGCGGGTCAGGCCGGTGCCGAACAGGCCGTCGATCAGCACCGGGCGCGGCCGGGCGCGGTAGAGCGAGTCCACCTCCCCGCCCCAGCGCTCCAGCATCGTGCGGGCCGCGGGGGTGCCCGGCTCGCCCGAGGCGGCGATGGCGACGTCATGGCCGGCTGCCTTCAACAGGCGCGCGGCGACATAGGCGTCCCCGCCATTGTTGCCCGGGCCGGCGAGGACGAGGATCGGAGCGCCAGGCGCGAAACGCGCCGCCTCGCGCGCCACGGCGGCGCCGGCGCGCTCCATCACGTCGAGCTGGGGTTCACGGCGGAACACCGCCTCCTCGGCGGCGCGCATCTGGGCAGCGGTGACGATCGGTGCGCCGGGCGGGATCATTTGCCCGGTTTGGCCCCGCGCACGGTCGCAGGCAAGCGGTAGCGCGCGCCACCGATCGCGACTTCGATCTGATCGGGTGCGAGGATCGTCACCTCGGCCTTCTCGGCGCCGTCCGCCGCGATCACCCCGCGACCGTCGGTGGTGACGAGCAGGCGGCGGAAACCGCCGTCCGGATGGCGCAGGGTGAGGAACAGGCCGTCCTGCGACTGGGTGCGGTCGATCGTGCAGGCAAAGGCGAAGGTCTCGGCGCCGGGCGGGGCGCATTCGATGCGGCCCTCGGCCTTCTCCATCTTCTCGGCGTGGATTTCGTTGCGGGCCTCGGCGGCCTTGTCGCGGACCTGGGTGTTGCAGGCGGTGAGGAGGAGTAACGATGCGAGCGCATAAACTCCCCTCCCTGGAAGGGAGGGGTCGGGGGTGAGTCGATGACCGCGATACGGCAAGCGCATCGCTTCTGGCCTCAGTATCGCCAGGCCTCCACCCACCCCTAGCCCCTCCCTTTCAGGGAGGGGAATTTCTGATCAGATATCCGCAAAGACATGGGTTTCGGCGCTGGCTCCGGGGTGCGTTACAGCCCCCTTATAAGCCGGACCGACATTTTGCGAGAAGCGCCAGAGCGCGCCCGACTGATAGTCGTTCATCCGCGGCTGCCACTTCGCCCGACGCTCCGCCAGCACGTCCTCAGGCACGTTGAGATCGACGGTGCCGGCCTCGGCATCGATGCTGATCTCGTCGCCGTCCTCGACCAGCGCGATCGGGCCGCCCTCGGCCGCCTCGGGACCGACATGGCCGATGCAGAAGCCGCGCGTGCCGCCCGAGAAGCGGCCGTCGGTGATCAGCGCGACCTTCTCGCCCAGGCCCTGGCCATAGAGCGCGGCGGTGGTCGACAGCATCTCGCGCATGCCCGGGCCGCCCTTGGGCCCTTCATAGCGGATGACGACGACCGTCCCCTCCTTGATCGCATTGGCCTCGACCGCGGCGAAGGCATCCTCCTCGCGCTCGAACACCTTGGCGGTGCCGGTGAACTGGAGGCGGTGCATGCCCGCCACCTTCACGATCGCGCCCTCGGGCGCCAGCGAGCCGCGCAGGCCGACCACGCCGCCGGTGGGTGTGATCGGGGTCTTGGCGTCGTAGATGACCTTCTGGTCGGGGTTCCAGGTAACCTCGTCGATATTCTCGCCGAGCGTCTTACCGGTCACCGTCATGCAATCGAGGTGGAGCAGCCCGGTCTGGGCCAGGGACTTCATCAGCATGTAGATGCCGCCGGCTTCGTGCATGTCCTTCGCGACATAGCGGCCGCCGGGCTTGAGATCGGCCATGTAGGGCGTGGTCTTGAAGATCTCGGCAACGTCGAACAGGTCAAAATCGATGCCGCACTCATTGGCCATGGCGGGCAGGTGCAGCGCGCCATTGGTCGAGCCGCCGGTCGCCGCGACGATGCGCGCGGCGTTCTCGAAGGCTTCGCGGGTGCAGATGTCGCGCGGGCGGATCTGCTTCTCGATCAGCGTCATTACCTGACGGCCCGCGGCAATCGCGATCTCTTCACGCGACTTGTACGGCGCCGGCGCCATGTTGCTGTTCGGCAAGGACAAACCGATCGCCTCGGCAACACAGGCCATGGTGTTGGCGGTATACTGGCCGCCGCATGCGCCGTGGCCCGGGCAGGCCGCCTTCTCGATCGCAGTGACTTCCGAGAGCGGGCATTTGCCGGCGGCATAGCGGCCGACGACCTCGAACACGTCGATGACGGTCAGGTCGCGTTCCTGGTAGCGGCCCGGCAGGATCGAGCCGCCATAGACGAAGATCGACGGCACGTTGAGGCGGAGCATCGCCATCATCATGCCCGGCAGCGACTTGTCGCAGCCGGCGAAGGTGACGAGCGCGTCGTAGCAATGGCCGCGCACCGAGAGCTCGACCGAGTCGGCGATGACCTCGCGGCTGACCAGCGAGGACTTCATGCCCTGGTGCCCCATGGCGATGCCGTCGGTCACGGTGATCGTGTTGAAGCGGCGCGGCATGCCTCCGGCTTCGTTCACGCCGGTGCGGCACCAGTCGGCCTGCTGGTCGAGCGTGGTGTTGCACGGCGCGCTGTCATTGCCCGCCGAGGCGATGCCGACGAACGGCCGGGCGATCTCCTCCTCGGTGAGGCCCATGGCGTAATAATAGCTGCGGTGCGGGGCACTCTCGACGCCGACGGAAACGTAGCGGCTGGGGAGCTTGGACTTGTCGAATCGGTTGGTCATGACGCGCAAGCCTATGTCGCGGAGAGGGGGTTTTGCGCAAGACTATTGCGCAAACTTTTTGTGGCGCCTGCGAAAGCCCATCCACTCCCCTCCCTGCAAGGGAGGGGTCGGGGGTGGGTTGCGAGCGCAGCGAGCTTCTGCCAGCCGACCGCAGAAACAGGAAAGGCCGGGCATCGAGCCCGGCCTTTCCTAACCCACCCCTAGCCCCTCCCTTGCAGGGAGGGGAATCTAGAGAAGATGCCCGGCCAGATTCGCCAGCACCCCGGCCCATTCCCCTGCCCCCGCATCCTCCCGGATCAGGTCGTTGCGGATCTCGATCGCGACCGAGGGGATGCCCTGCCCCTCGGCATGTCGGTTGAGCGTCGCGTTCAACAGCCGGCCCGAATAGGGCTCGTTGTCGCCGGTGACGTAGCCGCGGTCCCGGAAGAACTGCACCGTCGGATGCGCGGCGCGGGTGTCGCGGTTGTAGAGGACGCCGACCTGCCAGGGGCGGGCGGTGCCGCCATGCTCGAGGCAGGGCGTGAAGCTGTGGATCGAGAGGATCAGCTTCGGGCGCTGGGCGCGGATGCGGTTCCGCAGCACGCGGTGATAGGGCGCGTGGAAGCGGGCGATGCGCGCGGGCTTGTCGATGCTCTCGTTGCCGGGGATCAGATGGCCGTCGCTCCGGTGCGGGATCAGGCCGATATGATCGGGCTCGCGGTGGAGATCGATCACCAGCCGCGAGACGGTGGCGAGGATCGCGGGGCAATCGAGCCTGGCGGCCAGCGCGCGGGTGACGGCGGCGGCGCCGATGTCGATCGCGATATGGTTGTCGAGCAGTTCGGGCGCGATGCCGAGGTCGATATCGGCGGGCACCGCGTTGGAGGCGTGGTCGCAGAGCAGGAGCACGTCCTGTGCGCCACCCTCCAGGATCTCGGCGGCGCTCACCAGGCCGGGTTCCGGCGGGCGCGGAAGGCGGCGAGGCCCTCGGCGAACTCGGCGCCGCCGAACGCGTCCTCGAAGCCCTGGTCGGTCTGCTCGCCGCGCAGGGTGCGCTTGAGCAGTTGGACGGCCTGGGGGGCGTTGCCGGCGATGGCATTGGCCATGGCGGTGGCGGTGTCGATCGCCCTGGCGGTCTTCAGCTCGACCAGGCCGATCTTGTGGACTTCGTCGGGGCGGAGCTTGTCGCCGGTGAAGAGGAGCAGCGAGGCCATGCCCTTCCCGACCTGCGCCTCCAGCCGGGCGACATCCTCGCGGGGATAGCCGAGGCCGAGCCGCGCCGGGGTGACAGCGAATTCGGAGAGCTTGCCGGCGATGCGGATATCGGCGGCGAGGATCAGCGCCACCGCGGCGCCGAAGCAGCCGCCGTCGACCGCGGCGATCACCGGCATGGGCAGCGCGGCGATCGCCTCGATCCCTTCGCGCATCGCCTCGCGGAATTTGGTGCGGAGCGCCGGATCGGCCTGGAGCTGCTCGAACTCGCGGACATCGGCGCCGGCGGAGAAGATGCCGGGCACGTCGGAGCGGAGGATCACGGCGCGGGCATCGCCGACCTCGCGCGCGGCGGCGGCGAGTGCCTGCCAGGCCGCGGTGGGAAGCGCGTTCTTCGCCTCGGGCCGGGCGAGCGCGATGGTGGCGACATTGCCGGTGCGGGTGAGATGGATCATGGCGCGGATCGGCCCGAATGGCGGCGCGCTGTCAAGGGGTGGATGGGGCGGGACTTGGAGACTCTCCGCGCCCGCGCCACCGACAGACGTTCTGCTCCCGGCAGTCGATCCGCTGGGGGTGGTATGCGCGCGAAACTCACAAAGGCGGGTTTGCGAGGGTGGTTAATGGCCTCTCTTTCCCCGGCGAAGGCCGGGTCCCAGTCTAAGCGTGCGCGGCGAAGACGCGCCAAGGCGCGTGACTTTCAAGTCTGGGCCCCGGCCTTCGCCGGGGTAAAGGAGAGGGAAATCAGGTGAGCCGGCTGGGCAGTACCCACCAGCCATTGGCCGCCAATACCTCCGCCGCAGCATCCCGGTTCACATCATCGTCGAACAGCGCGAAGCAGGTCGCGCCGGAGCCGGACATGCGGGTCAGCCCGGCGCCCGGTTGCGCGGCGAGCAACGCCAGCACCTCGCCGATCACCGGGGCGATGGCGCGGGCCGGCGGTTCGAGGTCGTTGCGACCCTGGCGCGGGTCGGCCGGCAGCGGACCGCGATCGACGTCGTCCCAGCGGCGGAACACCTCGGCGGTGGAGACCGCCACGCCCGGGTTGACCAGCAGCACCGGCGTGCCGGGCAGGCCGGCGACCGGCTCGAGCTGCTCGCCCCTGCCCTTGCCGATCGCGGTGCGGCCGAACAGGCAGGCTGGCACGTCCGAGCCCAGCGCGTCGGCGATGGCGAACATGTCCTCGATCGCGACACCGTGCAGCCGGCCCAGCGCGCGCAGCGTCGCCGCCGCGTCGGCCGAGCCGCCGCCGATGCCCGAGGCGACCGGCAGGTGCTTGTCGAGCGTGATCGCATGGGCGCCGTGGCCGAACTGCTCCCGGAACGCACGGGCGGCGCGGGTGACGAGATTGTCGCCCTCCCCGCGCAGCACCCCGGCGAAGGGACCGGCCAGAGTGAAGCTGTCAGCATCGGCCGGCTCGACCTGGACGATGTCGCCATGCTCGACGAAGGCGAACAGCGTCTCCAGCTCGTGATAGCCGTCGGGGCGGCGCGCGCGGACGTGCAGCGCCAGGTTGAGCTTGGCCCTGGCAATCTCGGTGACCATCAGTTCAACCCGTTCGCCAGCTTGGCCTGGAGCCGCGTGGCATCGGCGGGGCCGGCGCTCACTTCGGCGGCACGCCAGGCGTAGCGTGCCTCGAACCGGCGGCCGAGCTTCCAATAGGTGTCGCCGAGATGCTCGTTGGGCCGCGAGCCGCCGGGATCGGCGCGGACCGCCTGCTCGAGCAGGGGCAGCGCCCGGGTGAACTGGCCATCGGCATAGTAAGCACGGCCGAGCGAGTCGGTGATCGCGGGATCATTGGGCTTGAGCTTGCGCGCGCGCTCGAGCAGCGCCTGGGCGGCGGGGAGATCGACGCCGCGCTCGACCTGGGCATTGCCGAGCCAGGTCAGCGCCTCGGGCTCTTCCGGGGCGAGCTGGACCGCGCGCTGGAGAACGGGCAGCGCCTCTTCCCAGCGGCCGGCACGATCGAGCGCGGCGCCGCGGAGATAGTAGAATTCCCAGCCGCTCTCGTCGCCGGCGCGGACCTGGGCATGGGCATAGGCTTCGGCAGCATCGGCATAGCTGCCGGTCTGGAAGAGCAGCTCGCCATAGGTGCGGATCTCCTGCGGGCTGGCCTTTTCGGCAGCGGCGAGCGCCTTCGCATCGGCCAGCGCCTCGGGGAGGCGGCCAGCCTTGCGCAGCGCGGCGACCCGACCGGCGGCGGCACCGCGGACGAAGGGGCCGTCGGTGCGGATCTCCGCGAGCGTGCGCAGCGCGAGATCGGTGGCGTCGCTGCGCGACAGGGCGTCGGCGAGGAGCAGCCGGGCGCGGTCCTCCTGCGGATCGAGCAGCAGCGCGGCGCGGGTGAGCAGGATCGAGAGCGGCGCCAGCTCCTCGCCGCCCAGATCGGCAGCGAGGCTGAGAAAGGCATGGGCGGCGCCGAAGGCGGCATCGGGTCGGCCGCCCTTCGCCTCGCGCTTGCGCCAGGCCTTGCTCGCCCCGGCGAGGTCGCCGAGGAGCTGCTCGGCCTTGTCGGTGCGGCCGGTGCGGAGCAGCGCGATGCCGGCATCGATGCGCGCGTCCGGCGCATCGTCGGTGCCGCCGAACGCGGCGAGCGAGAACAGGCCCTGGTCGGTCTTGCCCGCGGCGATCAGCAGCAGCGCCCGGTGACGGCCGGTGAAGCGCGAGGCGAGCGCGTTGCCGCGCGCAGTGTCGAGCAGGGGCAGCGGATCCTCGCCGCGATCGAGCGCGAGCCAGGCGCCGAGCACGGGCACCATGAAATCGAGCTGCGCCTTGGACATGCGCTCCAGCGCCTTTTCGGCACCGAGCCGGTCCCTGCCCTTCAGCGCGACGGCGAAGGCGAGCAGATCGGTGTCGGGCGGGGCGATGCGCGCGGCGACCAGCGAGGCGGCGGCGCGGGTGGCGAGCGCATAGTCGCCCGCCGCCAGCCCCTGGCGATAGGCGCGCATCGCCAGCACCTGGTCGCCGGGCACCGCGGTGAGCGCACGGGCATAGCCGGCCGCGGCACGGTCAGGCTCCCCCGCCGCATCGGCGGCGCGGGCGCGGGCATAATCGCGCAGGTCGAGCGGAGGCTCGGCCCGTTGCTGCGCCGCTGCCGGCAGGGCCAGCAGCAGCATAGCCATCAGGGCGGCACCGGCCCGCACCCCCACCCGGCCACCCAACGGCAGTATCATATGGGTGGCCGGGTGGAGGTGCGGGCCGGTGCGGCGTTCGGCGTCAGCCGAACCGAACAGCCAACTACATGTTCGGATAATTGGGGCCGCCGCCCCCTTCGGGGACCACCCAGTTGATGTTCTGGGTAGGATCCTTGATGTCGCACGTCTTGCAGTGGACGCAATTCTGCGCGTTGATCTGGAAGCGCAGATCGTCGCCTTCGCCGACAACTTCGTAGACACCCGCGGGACAGTAGCGCTGCGCCGGCTCGGCGTACACCGGAAGATTGTAGTTAATCGGGATTTCCGGGTCCTTGAGCGTCAGATGGACCGGCTGGTCCTCCTCGTGATTGGTATTCGAGATGAACACCGAGGAGAGACGATCGAAGGTCAGCACGCCGTCGGGCTTGGGATAGTCGATCTTCGGCGCGACCGATGCGTGCCACAGCCCTTCATTGTCGGGCTTGTGCTTCATGGTGAAGGGCCAGCGCAGGCCGATCAGCTCGCTCCACATCGCGGCGCCGGCGAGCAAAGTGCCCCAGGTGTCGCCGAACTTCTTGACCAAAGGCGCCACGTTGCGGACGCCGCGCAGCTCCTTGTAGACCCAGCTCTTCTCGTACGCCTCGGGATAGGCGGCCAGCTCGTCCGCCTCGCGGCCCGCGCCGACCGCGGCGAACGCCGCCTCGGCCGCCATCATGCCGCTCTTCATCGAAGTGTGGGTGCCCTTGATCCGCGGCACGTTGAGGAAGCCCGCCGCGTCGCCGATCAGCGCGGCACCGGGCGCGACCAGCTTGGGCACCGACTGCCAGCCGCCGTCGGAGATGGCGCGGGCGCCATAGGAGACGCGCTTGGCGCCCTTCAGGATCGCCGCGATCTCCGGATGCGTCTTCCAGCGCTGCATCTCCTGAAAGGGCGAGAGATAAGGATTCTTGTAGTTGAGCCAGGTGACGAAGCCGAGCGCGACCTGCCCGTCGGCCTGATGATAGAGGAAGCCGCCGCCATTGGCGCCGTCGGTCAGCGGCCAGCCCTGGGTGTGGATCACGCGGCCGGGCACGTGATTGGCGGGATCGATGTCCCACAGCTCCTTGATGCCGATGCCGTAGATCTGCGGCTGGCTGTCCTTGTCGAGCTCGAAGTTGCGGATCAGCTGCTTGGTCAGATGTCCGCGGCAGCCCTCGGCGAAGAAGGTGTATTTGGCATGCAGCTCGAGCCCGGGCTGGTAATCGCCCTTGTGCTCGCCGTCGCGCGCCACGCCCATATCGCCCGTGGCGACACCCTTCACGCTGCCATTGTCGTTGTAGAGGATCTCGGCCGCGGCGAAGCCCGGAAAGATCTCGACGCCCAGCTCCTCGGCCTTGCCGGCCAGCCAGCGGCAGAGATTGCCCAGCGAGCCGGTATAGGTGCCCTTGTTGTGCAGGAACGGCGGGGTGATGAACTCGGGGAAGCCCGACTTGCCCTTCGCGCTCAGCACCCAGTGGTGGTTCTCGGTCACCGGCGTGCTCGCCAGCGGACAGCCATCCTCGCGCCACGTCGGCAGCAGCTCGTCGAGCGCTTTGGGATCGATCACCGCGCCGGAAAGGATATGCGCGCCGACCTCGGAGCCCTTCTCCAGGATGCACACCGAAAGCTCGCTGCCCGCTTCGCTGGCCAGCTGCTTCAGCCGGATCGCCGCCGAAAGGCCCGCGGGGCCCGCGCCGACGATCACGACGTCATAGGGCATCGACTCCCGTTCGCTCATCATCGCATCCTTCATAGTCTTGGCCTGAAACGCGCCGCACCGCTTGTCGTCGCATGCTGGCAACGTCCTGTCCCTTGGTCGATGAAGGCAGATTGACCCGCCCGTCAAGCCGTGACTCTGTGCAGTGGTGGGAGGCGAATACACAGCGGATTGGGGGCGTACCCTCGCGAGCGCACTCGAATGGTGGCGCGATGCGGGTGTCGAAACCCTTCAGGAGGATGAGGCTCGCGACTGGCTCGCGCGGCCGGCGCCCGTGCAGGTGGCGCAGGCTGCCGTAACGTCGCCCCAGCCCGAGGTCCTGCCGGACACGCTTGCCGCCTTCACCGCCTGGCGCACCGGCGAGACCGTGCCCGAAGCCGGCTGGATGACCCCCAGGATCGCCCCGAGCGGCCCAGCCAACGCCCAGATCGTCGTGCTGACCGACATGCCGGAAAGCGACGACCAGAGCGAGATTCTCGCCGACAGCGCCGCCGGAAAGCTGTTCGCGCGCATGCTGACCGCCGCGGGGATCGCGCGTGATTCGGTCTATTTCCTGCCGCTCGCCGTCGCCCGCCCGCTCGCCGGCCGGATCCCGCCCGACCAGGAGGGCCGGCTGATCGAGATCACCAAGCATCACCTCAAGCTGCTCCAGCCGGCTAAGCTGTTGATTTTGGGACAAACGGCGAGCCGTGTCCTGGCTGAGACGAATGACGGCGGCGCGGCAAATGGTTTAGTCGATGTTAACCACTTCGGTGGCAAAACCGCAGCCGTAGCGAGCCTGCACCCGCGCTTCCTGTTGGAGCGCCCGGCCGCCAAGAGCGAAGCCTGGAAGCACCTGCTGCAGTTGACCCGGGGGACCCTGTGACCATGCGTATCCTGCTTGCCGCCGCGTTGATCGCGTCACCGGCGCTGGCCCATGCCGCCGATCTGTCGGCCGGCACCACCAATGCCAACACGGCCGAAGACGGCGCCGCTGCCCCTGCCCCGCGCGAAGGCGACGGCATTCCCGAGCAGCTCGATTCGGACCAGAAGGCCGGATACCGCAAGGTGTTCGCCGCGATCCGTGCCCAGCGCTGGCAGGATGCCCAGCTCCAGCTCGATTCGATGAAGCCGGGCCCGCTCCATTCGATCGCCCGCGCCGAACTCTACACCGCCAAGAATTCGCCCAAGGTCGAGCTCGCGCCGATCCTCCAGCTGATCGGCGACGCGCCCGAGCTGCCCCAGGCCGACCAGCTCAGCCGCATGGCCCGGACCCGCGGCGCGGTCTCCACCCCCGCCATCCCCGCCGCTGCGCGCCTCGTCTGGTATGACGGCGCCCCGGTCCGCCAGCGCGCCCGCTCGATCAAGAGCGACACCGCCGCCACCGAGATCGCGCTCGCCATCCAGCCCTATGTGAAGGCCGATCAGGGCCTCGAGGCCGAAGGCGTGGTGAGCAAGTTCGAGGCCGACCTGACCCCCGAGGCCAAGACCGAGTGGCAGCAGAAGGTCGCCTGGATCTACTATGTCGCAGGCGATGACGAGAATGCCCGCCGCGTTGCCGCCAAGGCGCAGGACGGCTCGGGCGACTGGGCCCCGCAGGCCGACTGGGTCGCCGGGCTCGCCGCCTGGCGCGAGCAGGACTGCGCCGGCGCCACCGCCGCCTTCGAGCGCGTCGCCACCCGCGCCGCCGATACCGAGCTGCGCTCCGCAGGCCTCTATTGGGGCTCGCGCGCCGAGATGGCGTGCGGCCACCCCGACAAGGTCGAGGTGAAGCTGCGCGCCGCCACCCAATATGGCGAGACCTTCTACGGCCTGCTCGCCAAGTCGGCGCTCGGCATCGAGGACAAGCCCGGCAAGGGCGAGAGGTTCGTCGCCGAGGACTGGCGCGCGCTGGAGCGCCGCCCCAACGTCCGCGTCGCCGCCGCGCTGGTCGAGATCGACGAGGATGGGCTGGCCGACGAAGTGCTGCGCTACCAGGCCAAGATCGGCTCGGCGTCCGAGCATCTCGCGCTGACCCGCCTGGCGGGCCGGCTGAGCCTGCCCTCCACCCAGCTCTGGCTCACGCACAACTGCCCGCAGGGTACCCAGCCGCTGACCGCGGCGCGCTATCCGGCGCCGAACTGGACGCCCGCCGGCGGCTGGCGCGTCGACAAGGCGCTGGTGTTCGCGCACACGCTGCAGGAATCGCGCTTCAACTCCGAGATCCGCAGCGCCGCCGGCGCGATGGGCCTGATGCAGGTGAAGACGGGCGCGGCGATCGACATCGGCCGGCGCAACGGCATGAACTATGCCGCCAGCGACCTGACCAAGCCATCGGTCAACATGGAGATCGGCCAGTCCTATCTCGAGCAGCTGCGCGACCAGCCCTTCACCGGCGGGCTGCTGCCCAAGGTGATCGCGTCCTACAATGCCGGCCCCACCCCGGTTTCCAACTGGAACGCGATGATCAAGGATGGCGGCGATCCGCTGCTCTATATCGAGAGCATCCCTTATTGGGAGACGCGCGGTTACGTGATGACCGTGCTGCGCAACTACTGGATGTACGAGAACCAGGAGGGCCGCAAGTCGAGCAGCCGCGAGGCGCTGGCGCAGGGCATGTGGCCGAAATTCCCGGGCATGCAGGGCCCGACCGCGGTGCGGCTCAGCGCACGCAAGCTCGCCTTCCACCAGGACGGCAATGCCAATCGATAACAGCATCGCCTTCCGCCCGGTGCGGATCGCGGTGCTGACAGTCTCCGACACGCGGACGCTGGCCGACGATCGCTCGGGCGACCGGCTGGTCGAGCGGCTGACGGCGGCGGGACATGTGCTGGCGGCGCGCGAGATCATCAAGGACGATGCGGACGCGATCGTGGCCCAGCTGGAACGCTGGATCGGCGATCCGCAGGTCGAGGTGGTGCTGACCACCGGCGGCACCGGCGTGACCGGCCGCGACGTGACGCCCGAGGCGCTGGCGCGGGTGCAGGAAAAGGAGATCCCGGGCTTCGGCGAGCTGTTCCGCTGGCTAAGCTACCAGTCGATCGGCACCTCGACGATCCAGTCACGCGCCACCGCGGGCGTGGCGCGCGGCACCTATGTCTTCGCCCTGCCCGGCTCGACCGGCGCAGTCACCGACGCCTGGGACGGCATCCTGGCGAGCCAGCTCGATATCCGGCACAAGCCGTGCAATTTCGTGGAATTGCTGCCGCGGCTGGGGGAGCGCTGATGCTCCGATTTCGCGACGCCTGCGACATTTCCCTAATCCGACTATCCTGAGTAGCCATTGAGCTTGTCGAAATGGCGTATCGAAGGACGGGCTTCCTTCGATACGGGCTTCGACAAGCTCAGCCCTACTCAGGATGATCGGATTTGAGGAGGAACTTCAGCCCCTCACTTCTTCCCGCCGGCCGCCTTTTCTTCCTCGTCCATGAAGGTGAACAGGTCGGCCGTCATCGACTGCCACCAGTCGACCGTATCGGAGAAATTGGCGAAGCTGACCTTGCCGATCGTGGTGACGTCCATCCAGGTCGAGAGGTCGCCATCCTTGTCGATCACGATGCGCAGGAAACGCTTCCTGGCGTTCCAGCGATTGGCCATCTCGACCGAGAAATAGGGCTGCTTCTTGTACCAGGAGAAGAACTGCATCGAGGTGCAGCCCTTGGCCGCGCTGCAATCGTAGAACTCGATCGTGAACGCCGAGCCGTTGGCGGCGCTGGAGATATAGGGATCGCCGTTCGAATCATGCTTCAGCAGCTCGGCCTTGTAGCCCGCCTCCTGGAGGAGCTTGGCCACCTGCTCGGGCCGCGACAGATCGACCATCCGGGCCGGATCGGCGCCCTGCGCCATCGCCGGCATCGCCCAGATACCCGCGGCCAGCGCGACTGCCATCATTGCACCCCGCATCATTCCCCCTCCTGCATTTGCGGTGCGGGAATCCCGGCCATGCCAGGCACACCGGAAATCCCTGTTCCGCCAACCCTATCCCCGAGGTGCCGGCGCGGCAATCATTCCGGTTCGTTGACGAATACGCCCAGGCCGTTCCCCGCCGGATCGCGGAAATGGAAGCGTCGGCCGCCGGGGAAGCTGAAGATCGGCACGACGATCTCGCCGCCCGCGGCCTTCACTGCCTCGAACGCCGCCTCGAGATCCTGCACCTCGATGATCGGCAGCAGCTGCTCGATCACATGATCGGTGCTACCGTTGATGCCGAGATCGGTGTCGCCGGTGGTGGTCGCGGCATAGTCCGGTCCGAAGTCGGTGAACTTCCAGTCGAATGCCTTCGCATAGAAGTCGCGGGTGCCTCCCACGTCCTTCGAGGGCAGTTCGAGATAGCTGATCCGTGCCATGTTCGCCTCCAATGTTCTTGCTATGTTCTAGATGCGCGCCTAGGCTTTGGCAATGGCAAAGAGTCGGCCGGTGCGCGGCGCCACCCTCAACGAGGCGAGCAGCCGCTTCAACCTTCCCGCGCGCGAGGCGGACGGGGAATGGCTCGACATGCGCGCGGCACTGGACGACGCCCCGCCCCCGCTGCGCACGACCGTGACGGTGGAGCGGGCGCGGACGATCATCACCCGCAACCAGTCGCCCGACATCGCCTTCGATCGCTCGATCAATCCCTATCGCGGCTGCGAGCATGGCTGCATCTATTGCTTCGCCCGGCCGACCCACGCCTATCTCGACCTGTCGCCGGGGCTGGATTTCGAGAGCAGGCTGTTCGCCAAGCCCGACGCGCCGGAGCTGCTGCGCGCCGAACTGGGCAAGCGGGGCTATGTCTGCCGGCCGATCGCCTTCGGGACCAACACCGATCCCTATCAGCCGATCGAGGCGGAGTGGCGGATCACGCGGGGCTGCATCGAGGTGCTGGCCGAGCATGACCACCCGCTGACCATCACCACCAAGTCGAACCGGGTGACGCGCGACCTCGATATCCTCGCCCCTATGGCGCGGAAGGGGCTGGCGGCGGTGATGCTCTCGATCACCTCGCTCGACCCGAAGATCGCGATGACGGTGGAGCCGCGCGCGCCGCATCCGGAGAAGCGCCTGCAGGCGGTGAAGCAGCTTTCCGATGCGGGGGTACCGGTGTTCGTCTCGCTCGCGCCGGTGATCCCGCAGGTGACCGATCACGAGATCGAGCATATCCTCGAGCGCGCGGCGGCGGCGGGCGCGCGGACGGCGTTCTTCCTGCCGGTGCGGCTGCCCCACGAAGTCGCGCCGCTGTTCCGCGCCTGGCTCGACACCCATTTCCCCGATCGCGCCGGCAAGGTGATGGCGACGATCCAGTCGATCCGCGGCGGCAAGGACAACGACCCCAATTTCCACACGCGCTTCCGAGGGCACGGCCCCTGGGCGGAACTGCTGCGCACGCGGTTCAAGATGGCGGCGAAGCGCTATGGGCTGGACCAGGAGGTGCTGCGGCTCCGGACCGACCTGTTCCGGCCGCCGAGGGGGGCGCAGGGGGAGTTGTTTTAAACTCCCTCTCCCCGGCCCTCTCCCCTGAAGGGGAGAGGGAGATTAGGTGCACATCGTATCCAGCGGCAGCAGCTCGGGCGCCTGGGGTTCCTTCAGCCCCTTTGCCGCCATCGCGCCGTTCAACCCCTGGGGCTGCGGCGGCAGCGCAGGGTTCAGCTCGGGCGCATAATAAGCGTCGCGTTCCGCCTCCTCGATCGAGACGAACCGGTAGCCCTTCTCGCGGTACAGCGCGATCAGCCGGGGCATCATGCGCGCATCGAAGGCGCCGAGGTGCATCAGCAGCACATAGGGGATGTCGCGGCCATAGAGCGCCTTGGCCATCTCGCGGGAGCGGTCCGCCTGGACCGCGGCATTGCCCAACCAGCTATGCTCCATCTTCAGGATCGCGTCGGCGTCCCCCTTGGCGACGCAGCGGGCATAGGCGTTGTTGAACGCCCAGTCGGAGAAATCCATCGTCACCGTGGCGACCTTGTAGCCGCGCTCGGCCAGCAGCTTGCGGATGCGGGCGCGCTTCGCCGGGTCGGCCGAGGCTTCGGAGAGGAACGGATAGCGGAACCAGCGCCAGTCGGCCGTGCCCATCTTCGCCTTGAGGATCGGCTCGTTCTTCTCCAGCTCGGACAGGAATTGCGCGTCGCTCAGGTCGTTGAGATTGGCGTGGCTCCAGCCGTGATTGCCGAGCGTCAGCCCCGCCGCGCGCCATTTGTCGAGCACCGGCGCCGAGGCCGGCTCGCGCTCGAGCTGGACGCCGTTGATGAAGCCCATCGCCGGCGCCCCGCCCGCCTTCAGCGCCGCGACGATCTGCTCGGCGATACCCACGCGCGTATATCCTGCGGGCAGCGGCGCATGGGCGGTGAGGTCGTCGAAGGTGAAGGCGATCATCGGTGCGGGTGTGGCGGGCGCGGCCACCCTGCCCTTGTCCTTCACCCTGTCCGACAAGAGCGACAGCGGCACCGCATCGGCCATCGCCTGGTAGCCGGCGACCGAGGGGTGGAGCCCGTCATTGTCGTACGCCTTCAGCAGCTTCGTCGGCGCGGCGGGATCGCGCATCGCGGCGTCGAGGTCGATCACCCCGTCGAAATTGCCGGGCGTGCGGATCCAGGCGTTGACCGCGGCGCGATCGGCCTCGTTCTGCGCATCGGGATGGTAGTAGGACGAGCCGCCATAGGGCGTGATCGTCGCGCCGATCACCTTGATCCCGTGCGCGCGGGCGCGGGCGACCATCTGGCGATAGGCGCCGATCATCCCCTCCACGAGCGCGGTATGCGCCTCGGGCGTCGCCGGGGCGTCACGGGTGAGCGTGCCGAGATCGTTGACGCCTTCGAAGATCACCAGATGGGTGACGCCCGGATAGCTCAGCACCTCGCGATCGAAGCGTGCCATCGCATTGGGGCCGAGCCCGTCGTTGAGCAGCCGGTTGCCGCCGATGCCGGCGTTGAGCACCGCCATGTCGGCGAGTTCCGGGGTGGCGCGCAGGCGGCGCTGGAGCGCGTCGGTCCAGCGCATATTGCTATTGGGCTGGACGCCGTAGCCGTCGGTGATCGAGTCGCCGAGGATCACCACCGCCGATGCCCGGGTCGAAACCGTCTCGATCGCGCCGATCTGCACCCAGCGATCGGCGGTCTTGGCGCCGGGCAGGTCGGCATCGCCGCTACGATCGCCGTGGAGCATATGGCTGGTCGCGCGCGAGCCCGGATGGCCGGTCTGCTGCACCGGGGCATCGGGCAGGTAGAGGGTGATCGCCAGATCCGCCCCCGCCTTCACCGGCAGGGTGATCGGATCCGACCAATAATCCGCGCCCGCCGGGATGGTCACGCTCTTCGCGCCGCCGAAGCGCAGGCCGGCCAGGCTGGCCGCATCGATCCGCGCCGAGGCGGGATCGGCCGAGCGCGCGATCGTCGCCGCGCCGATGCGCAGCGGCTGGGTGCCATAGGCATTGGTGAGGCGCACCCGCAGCCTGGTGCCGGCGATCTGGATGCGGACGATCTGGCGGAGCGTCGCGTCCTTCAGATCCTCGGCCGGCAGCGCATTGTTGCCGGGGATCATCTGCGACGTCGCCCAGGCCGTCACCCAGCGCTCGCCCGGCGCCGCCGCGGCGCCCAGCAGCAGGACCAGCGCCATCAGGCGCGCGATCAGCCCCATATCCCTCTCCGTGCTTATCTTATGATAGCGCTACCATAGCCAAGCCATGTTTCGGCGCAATGGCCAAAGTGTTCCGCGGGTGCCGGGGAAAGGGTGGCCACCGCGTGGGTGCGGTGGCCTGGAAAGGTGGGGCGGCGGAAAGAGGGATCAAAACGCCGCCCGGGTCCGAGGACCTGCCCCCTCTTTAGCTGTATGGCCGATTCGGACATAATCAGGAAACATACGGTAAGCGGAGTGAAACAGTTCGCGGATTGCACGCGCATCGCGGCGCGCCTAGTCCCTGCGGCAGACCATAAGGATGCCTCATGCGCGCGCTTGCCTTTGCTTTCGCTCTCACCCTTCCCGCCCTCGCCAATGCCCAGGATGCCCAGCCGACCGGCAAGCTGCCGGACACGGTGACGCCCCTCGCCTATCGGCTCGACCTGACGATCGTCCCGGAGAAGCCGCGCTTCAGCGGCCATGCCGAGATCGATGTGCGGCTGAACAAGGCGGCGCAGGCGGTGTGGATGCACGGCCGCAACCTCAATGTGACGAAGGCGGTGGCGATCGTCGGAGGCAAGGAAGTGCCGCTGACCTTCACCCAGAAGAGCCCGCACGGTCTCGCCCAGATCGATTTCGGCAAGACGGTGCAGCCGGGCAAGGTCACGCTGAAGTTCGACTATGACGCGGCCTTCGGCGGGGGCGCCTCCGGTCCCTATCGCATCAACGTGGCCGGCGACTGGTACAGCTGGACGCAGTTCGAATCGATCGATGCGCGCGCTGCCTTCCCCAGCTTCGACGAGCCGGGGTTCAAGACACCCTTCACCGTCGCGCTCACCACCAAGCCGGGCTTTGTCGCGCTTAGCAACGCACCCGAGACGGGCAAGGCCACCAAGGTCGGTGAACTCGTGAAGCACCGCTTCATCGCCACCAAGCCGCTGCCGACCTATCTGGTCGCCTTTGTCGTCGGCCCGTTCGATACCCTTGCCGGCAAGGTTCCCGCCACCGCGCAGCGCAAGGCTCCGCTGCCGCTGCGCATCGTCGGCACCAAGCCCTACAAGGACGAGATGCAGTTCGCGCTGGACAATTCCGGCCCGATCGTCGCGCTGCTCGAGAAATATTTCGGCCAGCCCTTCCCCTTCCCCAAGCTCGACCAGATCGGCTCGCCGGTGATGCCCGGCGCGATGGAGAATGCGGGCGCCGACATCTATGGCGACGGCATCCTGTTCGTCGACGAGAGCGACGCCACCTCGCGCAAGCAGACCTTCGGCATGGTGGTGGCGCACGAGCTGTCGCACCAGTGGTTCGGTGATCTCGTCACCCCG
Source organism: Sphingomonas sp. Sphisp66 (assembly GCF_047324325.1). Taxonomy (NCBI): domain Bacteria; kingdom Pseudomonadati; phylum Pseudomonadota; class Alphaproteobacteria; order Sphingomonadales; family Sphingomonadaceae; genus Sphingomonas; species Sphingomonas sp. Sphisp66. Next base: position 1,722,224 of record NZ_CP168508.1, on the reverse strand, counting down.
GCCTGGTGGGACGATATCTGGCTGAACGAGAGCTTCGCCAACTGGATGGGCTACCGGATCGGCAATGAGTGGCGCCCCGACCTCGACATCGGCGTGGATGCGATCGGGGAAGGCTTCGAGGCGATGGACCTGGATTCGCTCGTCGCCGGCCGGCCGATCCACCAGAAGATCACCAACGATGCCGATATCGATGCGGCGTTCGACCAGATCACCTATGGCAAGGGCGGCCAGGTCGTCGGGATGATCGCAGCCTATATGGGTGACGAGAAGTTCCGCGACGGCGTGCGCCTGCACATGAAGCGCCATGAATATGGCAACGCGTCCACCGAGCAGTTCTTCGGCTCGCTCGCCGATGCCGCGCACGATCCGCGCGTGCTCGAATCGCTGCGCAGCTTCGTCGACCAGCAGGGCGTGCCGGTGGTGACCTTCCACCGCCAGAACGGCATCCTCACCGCCAGCCAGCAGCGCTTCGCCTATTTCGGCACCAATGCGCCGGCGCAGCAGTGGATCGTCCCGCTCTGCACCCGACAGGGCGAGACCAAGAACTGCATGCTGCTCGACAAGCCGAGCGCGCCTGTCGTCTCGAACGGCACCGGCACGCTCGTCCCCAATGCAGGCGGCTGGGGCTATTACCGCTTCGACCTCGACCCCACCGACTGGGACGCGCTGATCGCCGCCGCCCCGACCCTGCCGACCGGCGAGGCGCTGGCGGTGGACGACAGCCTGTGGGCGAGCTTCTATGCCGGCAAGGCCAGGACCCAGCAGCTCGTCGCGCTGGCCCGTTCGATGGCCCAGCATCCCAAGACCAAGATGCAGCTCGACAATGGCGAGCGGCTCGCCGGCCTGCGCCAGCGCGGGCTGATCGGCGAGGCCGCCCTGCCCGCCTATCGCAAGCTGTTCGTCGATATCTATGGACCGATGCTCGACAAGATCGGCTTCGACCCCAAGGCCGGCGCGCATGAAAAGGACAATGCCGACACCGCCGAATTGCGCGAGCAGCTGGTCGGTTTCGTCGCCGACAATGGCCATGACGCGGCCCTCCGCGCCAAGCTGAGCGCGGCGGCAGATGCCTGGCTGGCCGGCGACACCAAGGCGCTGGACAACGACTTCGCATCGCTGGCGCTGACCGTCACGGTCGAGGATCGTGGCGTGCCCTTCGCCAAGACGCTCGCCGAGGCGGCGCTGGCGGGCAAGACGCCGGGCCTGCGCCAGGCGGCGTTCCGCGCCATTGCCGGCTCGGGCAATGCCGATGTCGCCAAATGGTATTTCACCGAGTTCAACGACGCCCGCTACACCCCGCGCGAGCGGCTGTTCGCCTCGGCGATCTTCATGAACGACGCCAGCACTCGAGACGCGGCGCTCGATTATATGCTCGCCCATTTCGACGAGTTCTCGAAGGCCAGCGGTGGCGGCGGCATCTTCTCGGGCCGCTCGGCGCAGATGTTCAAGTCGCAATGCTCGCTGGCGGCCGCCGACACGGTCGATGCCAAGCTGCGCGCCGAAGGCGGCAGCACGCTGTCGCTCGACCGCGCGGTGGAAGGCATCCGCAACTGCGCCCGGTTCAAGGACGCCAAGGCGGGTGAGGTCACGGCAGCGTTCGCGGGGATGTGACGCACAGCGTCATCCCGGCGAAAGCCGGGATCTCAGGCAACGGGCGCGCAGCTTGCGGCACGAGACCCCGGCTTTCGCCGGGGTGACGGTACCGCTCAGGCCGCCGCCAGCTTGAAGTCCTTGTACTGCGCACGGATCGCGGTCTTGAGCAGCTTGCCGGTGGCGGTGTGCGGCAGGCTCTCGACGAAGTGCACCTCGTCGGGCAGCCACCATTTGGCGACGTGCTGGGCGAGATGCGCCTGCACTTCCTCCGCCGTCACGTCGCTGCCGGGCTTGCGGATCACCAGCAGGATCGGGCGCTCCTCCCATTTCGGGTGATGGACGCCGATCGCCGCCGCCTCGGCGACGCCGGCGCAGCCGACCGCGGCATTCTCCAGCTCGACCGAGCTGATCCATTCGCCGCCCGACTTGATCACGTCCTTGGCGCGATCGGTGATCTGCATCGTGCCGTCCGGATGGAGCAGCGCGACGTCGCCGGTGTCGAACCAGTTGTCGGCATCGACCGCGGGTTCGTCCGCCTTGAAATAGCTCTGCACGATCCACGGGCCGCGCACCTGCAGCCGGCCGGAGCTCTTGCCGTCGCGCGGCTGGACCACGCCTTCGTCGTCCACCACGCGCAGCTCGACGCCGTACGGCACCTTGCCCTGCTTGCAGACCTGGTCGACCTGCGCCTCGAAGCTGAGATCGTCCCAGTCCCAGGACGGCGCGCCCATGGTGCCGATGGGCGACGTCTCGGTCATGCCCCAGGCATGGTTGACGCGGATGCCCATCTTCATCAGCCGCTCGATCATCGCGCGCGGCGCGGCCGAGCCGCCGATGGTGACGATCTTCAGATGCTCGGGCTTGGCACCGGTCGCGTCCATATATTGGAACATCGCGAACCAGACGGTGGGCACGCCGGCCGTGTGGGTCACCTTCTCGCGGTTCATCAGCTCGCACAGCACCAGCGGGTCGTTGACCGCGGAGAAGACGAACTTGATTCCCGCCGCGGCGCCGGCCCAGGGCAGGCCCCAGCCGACCGCGTGGAACATCGGCACGATCGGCATCGCCACCGCCCGCGCCGACAGGTCGAACACGTCGGGCTGCATCTCGGCGATCGCGTGGATCACGCTCGACCGGTGGGTATAGATCACACCCTTGGGATTGCCGGTGGTGCCGCTGGTGTAGCAGATCATGCAGGGCTCGCGCTCGTCGCCCTTCACCCACTCGTAATTGCCGTCCTCGGCGGCGAGCAGCGCCTCGAACCCGTCAGGGCCATCGCTGTCGAAGCAGTAATAATGCTCGATCGTCGTCCAGTGCGGCTTCAACCGCTCGACGATCGGCGCGAAGGCGCGATCGTAGAACAGGACCTTGTCCTCGGCATGGTTGGCGATGAAGGCGAGCTGGTCGTCGAACAGGCGCGGGTTGATCGTGTGGACCAGCCCGCCCATGCCGGCGGTGCCATACCAGGCGACGAGGTGACGGCTGTGGTTCATCGCCAGCGTGCCGACGCGGTCGCCCTTCTTGATGCCGAGCCGCTCGAGCGCCTGGGCGAGCTTTCGGCTGTCCCGGGCGATGCCGGCCCAGGTGGTGCGCGTCTCGCTGCCATCTGCCCAGCGCGTAACGAGCTCCCGCCCCCAATGCTCGCGCGCCGCGTGATCGAGCAGCGTGGTCACGCGCAGCTCGAAATCCTGCATTCCACCCAGCATCCTCGCTCTCCATACCGCTTTTTCGAGGAGCGTAACCTGCGGATGGCGCAGGTGTCGAGAGTGGGCTGTGTAAGGAAGGATTTCGCACCAATTCCGTCGTCCCGGCGCCTGACCCGTCATCCCGGCGAAAGCCGGGATCTCAGGCGAAGGCGCGCGACGCTGGACAAGAGCCGCGTGAGATCCCGACTTTCGTCGGGATGACGGTTATAGGGATGACGGTTGTTGCGTCAGGCCGCCTCGGCCAGCTTCGCCGCGGCGCTCTTGAGTACCGCCCAGCGGATGCCGGGGACATTCTCGATCTTCTGGCGCAGCTCGCCGTCGAGCCGGAAGTCGCGGCCGAGCACGATCTCGGCGACGCCGCCTGCGATGCCGACATGGACCAGCACTTCGCCGCGCCCGCCGCGCTGGTCGCCGATGATGCCGGCGAGGATCGGGATCGCCGCGACATCGTCGATCGTCACGTCGAGCACCAGCCGCGCAGTGTTGGCCAGGCTCTCGAAGCTCTGGACGCGCTTGATCGAGACGCGCGGCGTATCCTCGCCGGCGCGCTTGTCGAGCTCGACGGTCAGCACCGCGCAGCCGCCCTCGCGGGCGCAGCGCTCGAGATCGGGGACGGCGCTGTCCTCGAAGCAGGTGGCGATGGTCTGGGCCGATTTGTCCGAGATCGTCGCCATCATGTACTTGTTGCCGCGCGCCGAGGTGCGCGGACGGCAATCCTCGACCAGCGCCGCGAGCGTCGCGCCGACGCGGGTGCCGGGCGGGATGTCGACCTCGCCCAGCGAGACGATGTCGCGCGCGCCGAAGCTCCTGGCGAGGTGCTGGAAGCGGTCGAGCGGGTGCGCCTGGAAATAGAAGCCAAAGGCCTCGCGCTCGTGCCCGGTCCGGTCGGCGGTCGACCAATAGACGTCCTCGGACAAGCGGATCTCGTCGCCCGCAGGCTTGGTGAGCATGTCGAACGAGGCCTGGAAGCTGTTCCGTTCGCCGTGCGAGCGCTGGCAGACCGCCATGATCCGCTCGGCCGCGCCGTAGACGCCGGCACGATTGTCGTTGATCGAATCGAAGGCACCGGCGGCTGCCAGGGTTTCCAGCTGCCGCTTGTTGATCAGCTGCGGATTGGTGCGCAGGGCGAAATCGTCGAGCGACTTGAAGACGCCGCGCTCCTCGCGGTCGCGCACCAGCTCCTCCATCGCGCCCTCGCCCACGCCCTTGAGCGCGCCCAGCGCATAGCGGACCGCCAGCCCCTCCTCAGTCTTCTCGACGAAGAAATCGGCCTGGCTGCGATTGATGTCGGGCGACAGATAGCGGATCCCGAGCCGCTTCATGTCGTCGACGAAGATCGCCAGCTTGTCGGTCTGGTGGATGTCGTACGCCATCGAGGCGGCGAAGAATTCCTGCGGGTGATGCGCCTTGAGCCACGCCGTCTGGTAGGCGAGCAGCGCATAGGCGGCGGCGTGCGACTTGTTGAAGCCATAGCCGGCGAACTTGTCGATCAAGTCGAACAGCTCGTTCGCCTTGGCCGGCTTGATGTTGTTGTGCTCGGCGCAGCCCTTCACGAAGGTCTCGCGCTGGGCGTCCATCTCCGCCTTGATCTTCTTGCCCATCGCGCGGCGGAGCATGTCCGCGCCGCCGAGGGAGTAGCCGGCCAGGATCTGCGCGGCCTGCATCACCTGCTCCTGATAGACGAAGATCCCGTAGGTCTCCTTCAGGATCGGCTCGAGCAGGTCGTGCGGATAGATGATCTCCTCGCGCCCGCCCTTGCGGTGGCCGAAGCTCGGGATGTTGTCCATCGGGCCCGGGCGATAGAGCGAGACGAGCGCGATGATGTCGCCGAAGTTGGTCGGGCGCACCGCGGTCAGTGTGCGGCGCATGCCTTCCGATTCCAGCTGGAACACGCCGACCGTGTCGCCGCGCTGGAGCAGGTCATAGACTTCGGTGTCGTCCCAGGCGAGCGCATCGAGATCGACGTCGAGCCCGCGATCGGCGAGCAGCTCAACGGCTTTCTTGAGCACCGACAGCGTCTTCAGGCCGAGAAAGTCGAACTTCACCAGGCCGGCGCCCTCGACATATTTCATGTCGAACTGGGTGACCGGCATGTCCGAGCGCGGATCGCGGTAGAGCGGGACGAGCTGCGACAGCGGGCGGTCGCCGATCACCACGCCGGCGGCGTGGGTCGACGAGTGGCTCGGCAGACCCTCGAGCCGCATCGAGAGATCGACGAGGTTCTTGATCTCCTTGTGCGCGTTATACTCGGCGAGGAACTCGCTCACGCCGTTCAGCGTGCGCTCGAGCGTCCAGGGATCGGTCGGGTGGTTGGGGATCTGCTTGGCGAGGCGATCGACCTGGCCATAGCTCATCTGCAGCACGCGGCCGACGTTCTTCACCACTGCCCGCGCCTTCATCGTACCGAAGGTGATGATCTGCGCGACGTGGTCGGAGCCGTATTTCTGCTGGACGTAGCGGATCACCTCGCCACGCCGGGTTTCGCAGAAGTCGATGTCGAAGTCGGGCATCGAGACGCGTTCCGGATTCAGGAAACGTTCGAACAGCAGGCCCAGCTTCAAGGGGTCCAGATCGGTGATGGTCAATGCCCAGGCGACTGCGGAGCCCGCGCCCGAGCCGCGGCCCGGGCCGACGGGAATGTCGTGCGCCTTCGCCCATTGGATGAAGTCCGCGACGATCAGGAAATAGCCCGGGAAGCCCATCTGGATGATGATGTCGAGCTCGAACTGGAGCCGTTCCTCATAGACCTTGCGCTCGGCGGCATCGGTGATCCCGGCCTTTTCCAGCCGCTTCTCCAACCCTTCCCAGGAGAGATCGCGCAGCATCTTCGCCTCGCCCTCGCGATCGCCGGCGAGGCTGGGAAGGATCGGCTTGCGCTTGGGCGCGGCATAGGCGCAGCGCTGGGCGACGACGAGCGTGTTGGCGATGCCCTCGGGCAGGTCCGAGAACAGGCTCTTCATCTCGGTCGCCGGCTTCATCCACGCATCGGGCGAGGAACGCGGGCGATCGTCCGAGGCGACATAGGAGCTGTTGGCGATGCACAGCATCGCGTCATGCGCCTCGTGGAAGGTCGGCTCGGCGAAGCAGCTCGGATTGGTCGCGACCAGCGGCAGGTTCCGGTCATAGGCGAGATCGAGCAGCCTGGGCTCGGCCCTGCCCTCGACCTCGTCGAGCCGGCGAACGATCTCGACATAGAGCCGGTCGGGGAACAGCGCCTCGAGCCGAGTCGCATAATGGGCGGCCGCCGAATCCTGCTGCTCGGCATAGAGCCGCGCCAGCGCCCCTTCCGCCCCGGCGGTCAGGCAGAGCAGCCCGTCGGTGCGCCCTTCCAGCGCCTCGAACGGGATGTGCGCATCCTCTTCGAGCGGGCGATCGAGATGCGCCATCGAGACGAGGTCGCACAGGTTGAGATAGCCCTGCTCGTCCTGCGCATAGAGCGCGAGCCAGTCGATCGGGGCAGCGACTCCATCCGGCATGTCGGGCCGCTTGACCGCCAACAGCGTGCCGATGATCGGCTGGATGCCCGCCTTCATGCAGGCATCGCCGAAGCTCATCGAGGCATAGAGGCCGTTGCGATCGACCACCGCGACCGCCGGAAAACCGAGCTCCTTCGCGCGCTTGGCGATCGTCTTCGGCTCGATCGCGCCCTCCAGCATGGTGAAGGACGAGAAGACCCGAAGTGGAACGAAGCCGGAATGCATCCGCCGATTGTAGGGTCCCGCTCTCCGTGGCGCTACCCGTGGGGAGCGTTGTCCACAATTTTCAAGCGTTTGGGCTCAGGATTCTTCCCTACGCACGGACTCGGACGGGTGCTCTCCGGAATGGCGGGATCGCAGCCGATGGTCCAGATCATGGTTAATCGAAGTAAACCTTTCGCCGATCGAACGGAACGGTTCATCGGTGGATCAGAATTGGGCGCCATTATGGCAACTATAAGGCAAGCAGGGAAACCCACCGAGGTTTCAGTGACTTACCAGCAAAGTCCCAACCTTTTCTGACGAGTCGAGACCCATGAACGCCCTTTACCATGGTAGCGAGCTTTGCGAGGTCGATGCGGACGGCAACGTCGCCGTCCCGGCCTTTCTCGAAGCAGCGCTTTCCCCCGAGACCAATCCCGAGATCATCGTCGCCAAGCACCAGGGCGACACCTGCCTGATCGGCTATGGCCGCGAGCATCTCTCCACCCTCGCCGAGCGCGCCGAGCGCCGCCGGATCGCGGAGGAAGCGCGCGGCGAGGAAGCCCGCAGCCACTATCACCGCATGCGCGGCACCTTCGGCCTCTCCGAGCGGATGAAGCGCGAGGGCAAGGGCCTGCGCATCCCCGCGGCGATGCGCCATCTCGGCCGCATCGACGACCTCGCGCTGTTCGTCGGCGCCGGCGACAGCTTCGAAATCTGGAACCCCGCGATCGCGCTCGAAAGCGACGACGCCCATTTCCGCGCCCTGGCCGAATTCCGGCTGCGGATGCGCGGCACCAAGACGACCAAGGGAGTGCATTGAGATGAGTATCCGCTGCAACATGATGGGCCACACCGCCGGCACCACCCATCATCACAACCAGGGTCTCGACTTCGCGGTCTGCCACCATTGCGGCTGCGACCTGATCCGCCCCGAGGGCGGCGAATGGAGCGAAGTGCCCGAGGGCTTCCAGGTCGTGTGGCGCGAGTTCGGCCGCACCGGCGATGCCGCCTCGGTCGCCGAGCGTATGGCGCGCATGGCGCCCCCGCCCCGCCGCCGCGAGCCGCGAGGCGCCCGCCCCAAGCCCCGCCGCGACGCGCGCGGCCGTCCGTTCTCTGCAGGTTTCGGCATGGTCGGCGCGCTCGCCAATCTCGGCAAGCTGGTCGGTAGTGAGGTCGAGGACGACACCACCGGGATCGAGGCTAGCGGCCAATATGTCATTCGCCTGCCGCACACCGGCACGACCCATTAAGGACCGCGCATCCGCATAGCGTACCGGCAGTACGCGGTCCCGGACCCGGTGGCGGGGTGCACCTCCTCCCGCCCCGCCACCGGCCACCTTCCTTCCCCGCTCCCGCCCGGCTAGATTCCGGCGCGAATCCAAAGGGGGTGGATCGATGTTCTTCCTGTCGCTCGCGCTGCTCGGGCAGTCCGTCACGCTCGATGCCGATACCGGCAAGGCCGCACGGCAATGCCTGCCCGCCTTCCTGCTCGCCGCCAGAAGCAAGGATCCGGGCGTGCTGCGTGGCCTGTCCCATCAATTGTACCTGGGCATGACGGCAGCCGCAGCGGAGAGTCCCACCGACAATGTCGTCGATCGCTCCATCCAGATCATGCGCGAGGCCAATGACCCCGCACGCTCGCGCCCCGAGGACAATGCCGGCCTGATCCCGGCCTGCGATGCGCGCTTCCCGCTGGCGCGCGCAACTGCCCCCGCCCCGCTCCCCGCCGATCCGGACGAACGCGACATCCTGTGCACGGGCGTGACCACATTGCTGGCCGGCGCGGCTGGCGCGCTTGCCCGATATGGCGATTCGTCTTTCGAAAAGGAAATATCGCAAGTGCTCGCGCGGCTCACCCCGCGCTTCGAAGCGATCCGCAAGGCCCGGAACGTCGCCGACACGCCGGACGCCCGGCATGCGCTGACATCGGGCGCTTTCCGAGCCTCGCTCGAACGCGGCAATCTCGAGGCGATCTACCAGAGCTGCAAGAAGCTCCCCGCCTGACACGTAACCAGACTTATCCCCAGCTTTCCTCGCGTACGCGCACGCGCGCGGGCGGGGTTGGCAGGATGCGTCGGCAGCGTTAGAGCCGTAAGACACACTCAAGAACCCGAAAGCGGTGAACACTTTGACCGACGAGACCATCCTCGCCGACGACCCCTCCGACATTACGCCGATCTCGATCGTCGACGAGATGAAGACGAGCTACCTCGATTACGCGATGAGCGTGATCGTGGCGCGCGCGCTCCCCGACGTTCGCGACGGCCTGAAGCCCGTCCACCGCCGCATCCTCTACGCCGCGCAGGAAGGCGGCTATGTCGCCGGCCGCGCCTATCGCAAGTCGGCCCGCCTCGTCGGTGACGTGATGGGTAAGTACCACCCGCACGGCGACAGCTCGATCTACGACGCGATGGCGCGCATGGCCCAGGACTGGGCGATGCGGGTGCCGCTGATCGACGGCCAGGGCAATTTCGGCTCGATGGATCCCGATCCGCCCGCCGCGATGCGCTACACCGAAGCGCGCCTCGCCAAGGTCGCCTCGGCGCTGCTCGACGATATCGAGAAGGACACGGTCGACTTCGTCCCGAACTATGACGGGTCGGAGAGCGAGCCGGCGGTCCTCCCCGCGCGCTTCCCCAACCTGCTGGTCAACGGCGCCGGCGGCATCGCGGTTGGCATGGCGACCAACATCCCGCCGCACAATCTCGGCGAAGTGATCGACGCTTGCCTGGCGCATATCGACGGCATGCTCGGCAAGCGCGAGGCGCTGACGCTCGAGGAGCTGATGGAGATCGTCCCCGGTCCGGACTTCCCGACCGGCGCGCTGATCCTCGGCCGCTCGGGCTGCCGCAACGCCTATTCGACCGGCCGCGGCTCGATCATGGTCCGCTCGCGCCACGAGTTCGAACAGCGCGGCGATCGTCGCTCGATCGTGCTCACCGAGATTCCGTATCAGCAGGGCAAGAACGCGCTGGTCGAGAAGATCGCCGAGGCCGCCAAGGACAAGCGCATCGAAGGCGTGAGCGACATCCGCGACGAATCGTCGCGCGAGGGCGTCCGCATCGTCATCGACCTGAAGCGCGACGCGACCCCCGAGGTCGTGCTCAATCAGGTCTGGCGCAACACCCCTGCCCAGTCGAGCTTCCCGGCCAACATGCTCGCGATCCGCGGCGGCCGGCCGGAACTGCTCAACCTGCAGGACATCATCCAGGCCTTCGTCAAGTTCCGCGAGGAGGTCATCACCCGCCGCTCGAAGTTCGAGCTGGCCAAGGCCCGCGAGCGCGCGCACATCTTGCTCGGCCTGGTGATCGCGGTCACCAACCTGGACGAGGTCGTCCGCATCATCCGTGGTTCGTCGAGCCCGGCCGAGGCCCGCGACAAGCTGCTCGCGCGCGAATGGCCGATCGCGGAGATCGCCCAGTACATCAAGCTGGTCGAGGCGGTCGAAACCGAAGTCACCGGCGACACCTATCGCCTGTCGGACGCTCAGGTCCGCGCCATCCTCGACCTGCGCCTGCATCGCCTGACCGCGCTCGGCCGCGACGAGATCGGCGACGAGCTCAAGGAACTGGCCGACTCGATCGCCGAGCTGCTCGAGATCCTCGGCAACCGCGCGAAGCTGTACGAAGTGATGGTCGAGGAGCTGACCACGGTCCGCGCCCTCTACGCCACCCCGCGCCGCACCGAGATCGCCCCCGCTGCCGATGGCATCGAGGACGAGGACCTGATCGAGCGCGAGGACATGGTCGTCACCGTGACCGTGCAGGGCTATATCAAGCGCACCAGCCTCGACAGCTTCCGCGCCCAGAACCGCGGCGGCAAGGGCCGCGCCGGCATGGCGACCAAGGACGAGGACGCCGTCACCGAGCTGTTCGTCACTTCGACGCACACCCCGGTGCTGTTCTTCTCGACCCTCGGCAAGGTCTATCGCATGAAGGTCTGGAAGCTGCCCGAGGGCGGCCCGGCCACGCGCGGGCGGCCGATGATCAACATCCTGCCGCTCGCGGCGGGCGAGACCATCTCGACCGTGCTCCCGCTCCCCGAGGACGAGAATGAGTGGGCGAACCTCCATGTGATGTTCGCCACCGCCAAGGGCTCGGCACGCCGCAATGCGATGGACGCGTTCAACAACGTGCCCTCGAACGGCAAGATCGCGATGAAGTTCGAAGGCGAGGACGCCGACGACCGGCTGATCGGCGTGGCGCTGCTGGAGGAAGGCGACGACGTGCTGCTCGCCACCCGCCAGGGCCGGGCGATCCGCTTCGCCGCCGACGATGTCCGCGAGTTCCAGAGCCGCAACTCCACCGGTGTGCGCGGCATGAAGCTGGCCGAGGGAGACGAGGTCATCTCGCTGTCGATCCTCCACCGCGTCGGCACCACCAGCGAGGAGCGCGAGGCCTATCTCCGCTTCGCGCCGTGGAAGGCCGAGAAGGAAGGCCAGCCCGATCTGGCGCCCGAGCGCTTCGAGGAGCTCAAGGATCGCGAGCAGTTCATCCTCACCGTCTGCGCCAATGGCTATGGCAAGCTGAGTTCGGCCTACGAGTATCGGCGCACCGGCCGTGGCGGCCAGGGCATCACCAATATCGACAATATCGGCCGTAACGGTCCGGTGGTGGCGAGCTTCCCGGCGAGCAAGGGGCACCAGCTGATGCTGGTCACCGACCAGGCCAAGATGATCCGCATGTCGCTGGGCGACCTGCGCGTGATCGGCCGCGGTTCGGCGGGCGTGCGCCTGTTCAACGTGGCGGACAACGAGCATGTCGTCTCCGCCGCGCGGATCGAGGAAAGCGAAGGCGATGCCGAGGTGGAGCTGGGTGACGGCCCGACCATCGGCGAAGCCACGCCTGACGGCACCACGAGCGAGGACCTCGCCCGTGGGCCTGAGGACGGGCAGTAAGGCTCTCCAACCGCCAATATCAACGTCATCCCCGCGAAAGCGGGGACCCATCTACTGCGCTATCCCGTTTCACCACAGCTGTTATGCCCGTGGCACCTTCAGGAGATGGGCCCCCGCTTTCGCGGGGTGACGATCGGGATAGCTTCGGAGCTCCTGCCAAGGGAACCGCCATGCCCGAAAACACCGCCTACAAGATCCTCACCGCCGAACAGATGCACGCCCTCGAGCAGAATGGCGTGTTCAAGGGCGCCCCGATCGACCTGCAGGATGGCTATATCCACCTCTCCACCGCCGCGCAGGTCGAGGAGACGCTGGACAAGCATTTCGCCGGCCAGACCGGCCTGTGGCTCGCAGCGGTGGATCTGGAGGCGATGGGCGACGCAGTACAATGGGAGCCGTCGCGCGGCGGCCAGCTTTTCCCGCACCTCTATGCCGACCTGCCGCTCGATGCGGTGACAGCGTACAGCCCCGTCCATTACGAACCCGACGGCTCGCTCCGCCTGCCCGTCACCGGCTGAAAAACGCGGCATCGCAATAAAATTGCCAAACCTTCCGGAAGGCGCTTGACGGGGAGAGACGCTACCCGTAATTGCCCGCTTCCGCTGCACGGCCCCTTCGTCTAGCGGTCAGGACGTCGCCCTCTCACGGCGAAAACACGAGTTCGATTCTCGTAGGGGTCACCAGCGCGGACGCAGGAGAATCTCACCTGCGACTACGCGCCAGCAACAGCGCTCCCCGACATCGCCATGTAGAGCCCAGCCCTCCGCGTCAGGCCTTGGGGAACAGCGCCTTCCAGCGGGCATCGAGCTTTGCCTGCGCATCGTTCTTCTTCACCCTGGAGACGAAGGAGAGCCCGCGCAGCGCCACGCTGTGCCCACCCAGCAGCCGGCCGGATATCGTATAGCCGATCTCGTAGAGCGCGACGTCCTCGTGCGGCTCACCATCGACCAGGAAGCGCGTGACGATGACGACCGGCAGCCGCTCGTCTCCCCTGCTATTGTCGGCAAGATTTGCCGCCTCCCGCGCCTTTTCCAGGGCATGCTCGAACCAGGAAGTCTCGATCCGCGGCTCACCGGTGGTCTGCGCGGACGCAGCCCCGAGCGCGGCAGGGAAGAGCAAGGTCTGGCTCTGGACGGATTGTTCCGCGGAGGCAGGCTTCAGCACCAGGGCGCGCTTGCCCGCATCCGCGACGACGAGAACCAGCGTGCCCGCACGCGTGGAGGCACGCCGCGCGTCCGCGCTCTGCGCAGCCTTGCTGTCGCTCCGCTCGCTCCAGCTGTTCCACAAGGTCAGCCCCGAAATGACGACCGCGATCACCGCCAGCACTTCGCCCAGGGTAATCCACCGGCGCCGGATCGCGGCGGATTCGGCGGCGCGCGCCTCGGCCCTTTCCTCGGCTTGAGTCGGGGCGGGAAGATCGGACGGGGAAGGAAGTTCGCTCACGCGGCTCGTTCCATCATTTGCCGATGGAACCGTCAAGCGCTCCGCTCGGTCGCAGAAGCTGACGTCTTTGTCGCAGCGACGTCGCCTGAAAGCCCGCCGGCCAGCATCAGCGCGGGTGTCGAACGCCTTTCGGAAGGCTGCTGCAAACCACCGGGCTGGCCAGGACCCCGCCATCCCGGGGGAGCCTTCCCGCCCAGGCCAAGACGAGGGCGGCGCCGCGTATTTGGTTCCGCGGCGTCGCCCGCCCCTTCATTCGAACTCGAGGATTGCCGCGTCCACGGCCAGGCTGTCGCCGGCGCCGAAATTGGCCGCCTTCACCACCCCTGCCCGCTCGGCGCGCAGGATGTTCTCCATCTTCATCGCCTCCACCACCGCAAGCGGCTGGCCGGCCTCGACCTTGTCGCCGGGCGCGACATGGAGCTGGGTGAGCAGGCCCGGCATCGGCGCGAGCAGGAACTTGCTCATGTCCGGCGGCACCTTCTCGATCATGTGGTGCCGGAACTGCGCGATGTGCGGCGGATAGACCTCGACCAGGTGCGAGGCACCGTGCGCGGTGAGCTTCCAGGCCGCCCCCTTGCGCGCGACCCCGACGCTGAGCGGCGCGCCGTCGATCATCGCGGTGAGGATCAGATTGTCCGCCTGCCATTCGCCGTCGATCTCCATCGGCTGGCCATCGACCGTGACTTCCTCGTCGACCACGACCGCGAACCGATCGCCGTCGATCAGCACCACGCGCTCGTCACCGACGGAGACGGCCCCGTTGAGCTGGCCCGAGGTCGCCGCGGCCCGTTCTGCACGCTCGATGTCGATGACTGCCGCCAGCGCCGCCAGCTTGCGCTTCAGCGCATCGGAGGCCGGCGCGCCGTGGAAGCCCTCGGGATATTCCTCGGCGATGAACCCAGTGGTCAACGCGCCTTCCCGGAAGCGCGGATGCTGGACCAGCGCGGAGAGGAAATCGATATTGTGGCCGATGCCGTCGATCCGGAAGCGGTCGAGCGCCGCCACCTGCAGGTCCGCCGCCTCGTCGCGCGTCTCGCCCCAGGTGATCAGCTTGGCGATCATCGGGTCGTAGAACATCGAGATCTCGCTGCCCTCGGTCACGCCGTCGTCGACGCGGACATAGCCATGGTCGCCGCGGGTGCCGGGCGCGCCATAAGGCGTCTCCTCGGCAGCGGGCGGGCGATAGCGCACCAGCCGCCCGGTGGAGGGCAGGAAGCCGCGATAGGGATCCTCGGCATAGACGCGATTCTCGATCGCCCAGCCGGTCAGCCTGATGTCGTCCTGGCCGAAGGCGAGCTTCTCGCCATAGGCGACGCGGATCATCTGCTCGACCAGATCGAGCCCGGTCACCGCCTCGGTCACCGGATGCTCCACCTGCAGGCGGGTGTTCATCTCGAGGAAGTAGAAGCCCTGCCCGGTCTTGTCGGCGCCCGAGACGATCAACTCGACCGTGCCGGCGCTGAAATAGCCCACGGCGCGCGAGAGGGCGACGGCCTGCTCGCCCATCGCCTTGCGCATCTCGGGCGTGACGAAGGGCGACGGCGCCTCCTCGACCACCTTCTGGTGGCGGCGCTGGATCGAGCATTCGCGCTCGCCCAGATAGACGATGTTGCCATGCTGGTCGCCCAGCACCTGGATCTCGATATGGCGCGGGCTCTCGATGAACTTCTCGATGAACACCCGGTCGTCGCCGAAGCTTGCCAGCCCCTCGCGCTTGGTCGCCTCGAAGCCCTCGCGGACATCGGCCTCGCTCCAGGCAAGGCGCATGCCCTTGCCGCCGCCGCCGGCCGAGGCCTTCATCATCACCGGATAGCCGATCTCGTTGGAGATGCGGACGGCGTGCTCGGTATCCTCGATCACCCCGACGAAACCGGGCACGACGTTGACCCCGGCCGCCTTGGCGAGCTTCTTGGACTCGATCTTGTCGCCCATCGCCGCGATAGCGCCCGGCGGCGGGCCGACAAAGGCGATCCCCGCATCCGCGCAAGCCTTCGCAAAGCTCTCGCGCTCCGAGAGGAAACCGTATCCCGGATGGATGCAGTCGGCCCCGGTCTCCTTGGCGGCGAGCAGGATCAGCTCGGCCTTGAGATAGGATTCCGCCGCCGGCGCCGGCCCGAGCCGCACCGCCTCGTCCGCCATCAGCACGTGCGGCGCGCGGGCGTCCGCGTCCGAATAGACCGCCACCGTGGCGATCCCCATCTTCTTGGCGGTGCGCATCACGCGGCACGCGATCTCGCCCCGATTGGCGACCAGGATCTTCTTGAACACCCTTCACTCCCCTTCCGCTTGCGGGAGGGGCCGGGGGAGGGCCTGTCTGCCGCGAGCGTTCTATCCGGTTCGGAGGGGTGGCCCCTCCCCTAACCCCTCCCACAAGCGGGAGGGGAACTCTTACTCCGCCGCCTCGAGCTCGACCTTCACCTCGGCCTGCATCGGCTTGACGCCCAGCCGGGCGAACAGCGCCGCATCCTTGTCGTCGCCGGCATTGCCCGCGGTGAGCAGCTTGTCGCCGGTGAAGATCGAGTTGGCGCCGGCCAGGAAGCACAGCGCCTGGGTCGCGTCGCTCATGCTCTCGCGCCCGGCGGAGAGGCGCACCATGCTCTCCGGCATGGTGATCCGCGCCACTGCGATCGTACGGACGAACTCGATGTCGTCGATCTGGGCGAGCGGTGTGTCGGCGAGCATGTTGCCGAGCACGGTGCCCTTGATCGGCACCAGCGCGTTCACCGGCACGCTGCCCGGATGCACCGGCAGGGTGGCGAGCGCATGAATGAAGCCGACACGGTCCGGCCGGGTCTCGCCCATGCCGACGATGCCGCCGCAGCACACGTTGATCCCCGCCTCGCGGACATGCTCGAGCGTGTCGAGACGATCCTCGAAGCTGCGGGTGGTGATCACCTCGGCGTAACGTTCAGGGGACGTGTCGATATTGTGGTTGTAGTAATCGAGCCCGGCATCGGCGAGCATCTGCGCCTGCTTCTCGCTGAGCATGCCCAAGGTCATGCAGGTCTCCATGCCCATCGCGCGCACACCCTGCACCATCTCGACGATGGCGGGCATGTCGCGGTCCTTGGGATTGCGCCAGGCGGCGCCCATGCAGAAGCGCGACGAACCATGGTCCTTGGCCTGGGCCGCGGCCTGCAGCACCTGGCGCACGTCCATCAGCTTGGTCGCCTTCAGGCCGGTCTCGGCCGACACCGACTGGCTGCAATAGCCGCAATCCTCCGGGCAGCCGCCGGTCTTGATGCTGAGCAGCGTCGAGAGCTGGACCTCGTTCGGCGCGTGATGCGCGCGGTGCACCTCGGCGGCGCGGAAGACGAGTTCGGTGAACGGCAGGTCGAACAGCGCGGCGATCTCGTCGCGGGTCCAGTCGGTACGGGTCATGGTTGCAGGGTCCGGGTAAAGAGATAGACGAACATGCCGACGCCGATGGAAAGCAGCACGGGCGCGCCGATCCGGCAGAAATTGACGTTGTTGTTCAGCGGCTTGCGCTTGAACCGTGCACGTACGATCTCGCCGGCACCGGAGAAAGAGAGCAGCCCCGCCGAGGCCAGCACGATCAGCACCAGGATGATCGCCTTGGGAGACAGGCTCTTGCCATAGGGCACCAGCGCCAGCACACCGCCCAGCGAGACGATGCACAGCGAGGTGAGGTGCTTGAAATAGTCGTAGAGCAGCGCCTCGCCGTCTCCGGCCTTGGCAAGCTCTTCCTCGATCTCCGTCATTCGGCGGCTTCCTCCACGGGGGGCATGTTGTGCCCGAGGAGCCTCAGCACTTCTTCGGCCGCTTTGACAAGGTTGGTGCCCGGCCCGAAGATCGCCTGCACGCCGGCTTCGCGGAGAAACTCATAGTCCTGCGCCGGGATAACCCCGCCGGCGACCACCTTGATGTCCGCCCTGCCCGCGTCCTGCAATTCGCGGATCAGCTCGGGGATCAGCGTCTTGTGACCCGCGGCGAGGCTGGAAGCACCCACGACATCGACATTGCTCTCGATCGCCAGCGCTGCGGCTTCCTGCGGGGTCTGGAACAACGGCCCCGGCACCACGTCGAAGCCCAGGTCGCCGAAGGCCGAGGAGACCAGATTGGCGCCGCGGTCATGCCCGTCCTGCCCCATCTTGGCGACGAGCATGCGGGGCTTGCGACCAAGCCGGCGCTCGGTGGCGGTCACCCCGTCCTTGAGCCGCTCCCAAACCACATCGTCCTGATAGGCGCCGCCATAGACACCCTGCACTGGGGTCGGCTTGGTGGCATAGCGACCGAAGCCGGCCTCCATCGCCGCGCTGATCTCGCCCAGCGTCGCACGGGCACGGGCAGCCTCGACGGCAAGCGCGAGCAAATTGTCGCTGCCCCGCGCGCCTTCCTGCAGCGCGAACAGCGCTGCCTGGCACGCCGCCTCGTCGCGGCTCGCCTTCACCCGCTTGATCCGGGCGATCTGCGCCTCACGCACGGCATGGTTATCGACATCGAGGATGTCGATCGGCTCTTCCTCGGCCTTGCGATACTTGTTGACGCCGACGATCACCTGCTCGCCGCGATCGATCCGTGCCGCCGTCGCTGCGGCCGCCTCCTCGATCATCGCCTTGGGCCAGCCGGCCGCCACCGCCTTGGCCATGCCGCCTTCGGCCTCGACCCGCTCGATGATCTCCCAGGCCTTGTCGACCAGCTCCTGGGTGAGGCTCTCGATATAATAGCTGCCGCCCAGCGGATCGACGACATTGCACATGCCCGTCTCCTCCTGGATGACCAGCTGGGTGTTGCGCGCGATCCTGGCAGAGAAGTCGGTCGGCAGCGCGATCGCTTCGTCGAGCGCGTTGGTGTGCAGGCTCTGCGTGCCGCCCAGCATCGCCGCCATCGCCTCGATCGTGGTGCGGATGACGTTGTTGTACGGGTCCTGCTCGGTCAGCGACACGCCGCTGGTCTGGCAGTGGGTGCGCAGCATCTTCGAGCGCTCGTCCTGCGCCCCCAGCTTGGTCATCACCCGGTGCCACAGCACGCGCGCCGCGCGCAGCTTCGCGATCTCCATGAAGAAGTTCATGCCGATCGCGAAGAAGAAGCTCAGGCGACCTGCGAACTTGTCGATATCCAGCCCGCTGGCGACGCCGTACTTCACATATTCCATGCCGTCGGCGATGGTGAAGGCGAGCTCCTGCACCTGCGTCGCCCCGGCTTCCTGCATATGATAGCCGGAAATGGAAATGCTGTTGAATTTCGGCATGTTCGCGCTGGTATATGCGAAAATGTCCGAAATGATCCGCATGCTCGGTTCGGGCGGGTAGATATAGGTGTTGCGGACCATGAACTCCTTGAGGATGTCGTTCTGGATGGTCCCGTCGAGCAGGCTCTTGTCGACACCCTGCTCCTCGCCCGCGATGATGAAGAAGGCGAGGATCGGGATCACCGCGCCGTTCATCGTCATGCTGACGCTCATCTGATCGAGCGGGATGCCGTCGAACAGGATCTTCATGTCCTCGACGCTGTCGATCGCCACGCCCGCCTTGCCGACGTCGCCTGTGACGCGCGGATGATCGCTGTCATAGCCACGGTGGGTGGCGAGATCGAAGGCGACGCTCAGCCCCTTCTGCCCCGCCGCGAGGTTGCGGCGATAGAAGGCATTGGAGGCCTCGGCGGTCGAGAAGCCAGCATATTGGCGGATCGTCCAGGGCCGCCCGGCATACATCGATGCGCGCACGCCGCGCGTGAACGGCGCGAAGCCGGGCAGGCCGGGGTCGAGATGCGCGGTGTCCTCGGCCGTGTAGAGCGGCTTGACCTCGATGCCCTCGGGCGTGTGCCAGGCCAGGTCGCGGCCCTTCACTTCCTTCGAAGCGGCGGCGGACCATTGGTCGAGCGTAGGCTTGTCGCTCACTTTCCCTCTCCCCATCGGGGAGAGGGAGGGAGCCGACGAAGTCGGCGGAAGGGAGAGGGGCAGAGAGAGCGGGCTACGACTGCCCCTCTCCCTTCCGCCGACTTCGGCGCGGGCCCCTTCCCTCTCCCCGTCGGGGAGAGGGAGATCAGATCAATGCCCATCACGCGGCGTCTCCATGATCTCGGTGAGCACCCCGCCCATGTCCTTCGGATGCACGAAGAAGATCGGCGTGCCATGCGCACCGATGCGCGGCTCGCCGAGCACCTTGGCGCCCTTCGCCTCGAACCAGGCCTTGGCTTCGTGGATGTCGGGCACTTCGTAGCAGAGGTGATGCTGCCCGCCGGCCGGGTTCTTCGCCAGGAAGCCATGGATCGGCGAGGTCTCACCCAGCGGCTCGATCAACTCGATCTGGCTGTTCGGCGTATCGACGAAGCAGACCTTCACGCCCTGCGCCGGCAGGTCGAACGGCGCGCGGATCACCTCCGCGCCCATCACGTCGCGGTAAAAGGCGATCGACGCTTCGATCGAAGGGGTCGCGACGCCGACATGGTTGAGGCGGCCGAGTTTCATCCGATTATTTTCCAGTTCACTGCCGAGAGGCCGAAGGCCAGGATCGCCAATCCGACGCATCCGGCGAAAAACATCCAGATCGTCGCTGCCCAATAGAGTATGGGACTATCCACGCGCCGGATCGCCTTCCAGCCTAGCCTCCCGTTCGCGACACCCGACCGAAGCGAACGAACGCCCTGCCAGAGGGCGAATGCGACGAATCCCAGGAGAAGACATGTCCAGATGACGATGAAGATCATCGCGACCTCACAGCGGGATGTTGTCGTGCTTCTTCCACGGGTTCTCGAGCTGCTTGTTCCGCAGCTTGCGGAGCCCCAGGGCGATGCGGCGGCGGGTGGAATGGGGCATGATCACCTCGTCCACGAAACCCTTCGCAGCTGCAACAAACGGATTGGCGAAGCGTGCCTCATATTCGGCGGTCCGCTCGGCGATCTCCTCGGGCGTCTTGCCGCGGAAGATGATCTCCACCGCGCCCTTGGCGCCCATCACCGCGATCTCGGCGGTCGGCCAGGCATAGTTGAGGTCGCCGCGCAGATGCTTGGACGCCATCACGTCGTACGCGCCGCCATAGGCCTTGCGGGTGATCACCGTGATCTTCGGCACCGTCGCCTCGGCATAGGCGAAGAGCAGCTTCGCGCCGTGCTTGATGATGCCCGAATGCTCCTGGCCGACGCCCGGCAGGAAGCCCGGCACGTCGACAAAGGTGACGATCGGGATCTCGAACGCGTCGCAGAAGCGCACGAACCGCGCCGCCTTCTTCGAGCTGTTGATGTCGAGGCACCCGGCCAGCACGATCGGCTGGTTGGCGACCACGCCCACCGTGCGTCCCTCGATCCGGCCGAAGCCGATCAGGATGTTGCCGGCATGGCTCGGCTGCAGCTCGAAGAACTCGCCCTCGTCGAGCGTCTTCCGGATCAGCTCGTGCATGTCGTAGGGCTGGTTTGCGCTCGGCGGGATGAGGCTGTCGAGGCTCGGCTCGAGGCGATCCCAGGGATCGTCGCTCGGCCGCTCGGGCACCTGCTCCCGGTTCGAGCTTGGCAAGAAGTCCACGAAGTCGCGGGCCGCGAGCAGCGCCTCGATATCGTTGTCGAAGGCCACGTCAGCGACCCCCGACTTCGTGGTATGCGTCACCGCACCACCCAGTTCCTCCTGCGTGACGATCTCGTTGGTAACGGTCTTCACTACATCCGGGCCGGTGACGAACATGTACGATGAATCCTTCACCATGAAGATGAAGTCGGTCATCGCGGGGGAATAGACCGCGCCGCCGGCGCACGGGCCCATGATCAGCGAGAGCTGCGGCACCACGCCCGATGCCAGCACGTTGCGCTGGAACACCTCGGCATAGCCGCCGAGCGACGCGACACCCTCCTGGATGCGCGCACCGCCGCTGTCGTTGAGCCCGATCACCGGGGCGCCGACCTTCATCGCCATGTCCATGATCTTGCAGATCTTCTGTGCGTGACGTTCGCTGAGCGAGCCGCCGAACACGGTGAAGTCCTGGCTGAACACGAAGACGAGGCGGCCGTTGATCGTGCCCGATCCGGTGACGACGCCGTCACCGGGGACGATCTGGTCCTGCATGCCGAAGTCGACGCAATTATGCTCGACATACATGTCGAGCTCTTCGAACGATCCCTGGTCGAGCAGCACCTCGACACGCTCCCTCGCGGTGAGCTTGCCCTTGGCGTGCTGCGCGTCGATCCGCTTCTGGCCTCCGCCCAGACGGGCAGCGGCGCGGCGGCGTTCCAGTTCCTCGATCGTCGACGACATGCGGTTCCCCTTAGGTGGCTGCGCCTCTGCATCGGGACATGCCCCTGCGGCAAATGCAATGTTGCAAAGTTGCAGCGTGCCAGTTTGCAGATATACTGCGGATATGAGCAACTCTCCCCGCCGCCGCGTCTTCGAAGGCTTCCGCCTGCGCGAGCTGCGCCGCCGCGCCGGCATCAGCCAGGCGGCGATGGCCACGCGGCTCGGCATCTCGGTCTCCTACCTCTCGCAGATCGAGAACAACGACCGGCCGATCACCGACATCGTCCTGGTCGCCCTCGCCCGCGAATTCCCGCTCGAGGCGTTCGGCGATGTCGAGGACAGCGCGGCGCTGCTCCGCACGATCGACGCCGCCACCGATGCCAGCGTCCCCGCCGGACGGCTCGACGAGGCCGATGTCCGCCGCGGCATCGAGCAGCAGCCGCTCCTCGCCCGCCGCATGGTCGCGCTGCACGAGGCCTGGCGCCGCAGCCAGGAGCAGCTCCGCGTCCTCGACGACCGGTTCGACAGCGGCTCGACCGGCACCGCCCCGCTCCCCTGGGAGGAGGTGCGCGACTGGTTTCAGGCCGAGGGCAATTACATCGACGCGATCGACCGCTCGGCCGAGACGCTCTCCGCCGATCTCGACCCCGACCGCCCCACCCGCGGCCTCGAGGACCGGCTGCGCTGGCACGGCGTCCGCGTCACCGGCGAGGAGGGCGACGGCAGCCAGCTCAGCCGCTTCGACCCGCGCGACCGCACCCTGGCCGTGAACAGCGCGCTCCCGCCGGAGAGCCGCGCCTTCCTGCTCGCCCACCGGCTGGTCCGCTACGAGTTCGAGAACGAGATGCGCCAGGTGGTCGAGGAGTCCGGCCTCGCCTCTCCCGCGGCTCGCGAGCTGCTCAACATCGGCCTCGCCAATTATGCCGCCGGCGCGCTGCTGATGCCCTACACGCCGTTCAAGGACACCGCCCGCACCGTCCGCCACGACATCGACCGGTTGCGCCAGCGCTTCGGGGTGAGCTTCGAGCAGGCCTGCCACCGCCTCTCCACCCTCCAGCGCCCGGGTGCCGCCGGCCTGCCCTTCTTCTTCTGCCGGGTCGACATGGCCGGCAACATCACCAAGCGCCACTCGGCCACTCGCCTGCAATTCGCCGCGCTCGGCGGCGCCTGCCCGCTCTGGGTGGTGCACGAGGCGGTGGCGATCCCCGACCGCATCCTCGTCCAGCATGCCGAGATGCCTGACGGCACGCGCTATGTCTCGATGGCCAAGGGGCTGGTGAAGCCTTCGGGCAGTTATGCCCGCCCGTCGCGCCGCTATGCCGTGGCCCTGGGCTGCGAGGAGCTGCACGCCGCCGACTTCGTCTATGCCGACGACCTCCGCCCGGGCGGCGCGGCCACCCCGATCGGCGCGAGCTGCCGCATCTGCCCGCGGGTGGACTGCGACCAGCGCGCCTTCCCCCCCGCCGCCTCGGCGATCGCGATCGATCCGGACCGGCGCAGCGTCGTGCCTTACGCGTTCAGCTGAGGAAGGACCCCGCCGCTTTCAATATCCGTCATCCCCGCGAAGGCGGGGATCCAGAGTCACAAAGGGCATTGCTCTGCCACCCTGGATCCCCGCCTTCGCGGGGATGACGATGATTAAAGCGAGAACACCTCAACTGATCCGGTTCGCCGAACCCACCGCATTGTTGTACGAGTCGATCATCGACTTCATGTTGCTCGGCGAATGCGACTGTTTCAGCTCGCGATACTGGCCGATCATCGATCCCAGCATCTCCGCCACCAGCTCATAGGTGCCCAGCCGGCTCTTCTCGAGCGGCTCGGTCGCCTTGGTCTTGGCTTCCGTGATCGCCTTTTGCTGCTCGGTCAGCAGCTTGTCGAGCGACGACGCCAGCCCGTCCGCCTTAGCGAAGATCGCCGCGTCCTTCAGGTCCTCGGGCTTGTCGAACAGCCCGACCAGCTCCTCGGCCTGCAGCATCGCCTGCTTGTTGTTGTAACCGACGATGTTGCCGTCCGCCTTGAGCTTGGCCAGCTCCGCCTCGGCGCCGGCCCGGCGCTGCTTGACCAGCTCGGCATTGAAGTCGTCCATCGCCTTCAGCGCCGCGTCGAACTCGGCGATCATCTGGGCGTCCTCGGCCTTGCCGCGCTTCAGCGCGTCCTCGCGATAGGCCTTGGTGTTGTAATATTGATAGAGCGGCCTCAGCCGGGCGAGCACCTTGACCAGCGCGGCGTCCAGCGCCTCCGCCTTCTTGTCGAGATCGCCGAGCGAACCCGGCAGCGCGATCGCCGCCTTCAGCTTGCCCTCGCCGGTCTCGACCCAGCCGTCGCTGACGTTGATGCTGTCCGATGGCGATCGGCTCGGGATCTTGGCTTCCTTGTAGGTATCCGCCGTCGCCGGCAGGCCGAACGTGTCGATCAGGCCGTTATACGCCTCGGTATAGGCGCTGATCTTGGCCGCGGCATCGGGCGAAGTCGCCACAGCCGCCGATCCGTTGCCGCCACCCGAGCCGGCGCCGCCACAAGCAGCCAGCGTGAACAATCCCGCCAGGACGACACCCTGGCGCACCTTCAACTTCAGCATGCGGAATACACCCCTCAACCGTTGCGCCGGCGAAACGCACTGCGCGCGCATTCGATCCATCGGGCATGTGCTCCTGCTTTCGCAGGAGCACAGCTTGTGGCATACCCGAAAAACGAAAAAGCCTTGGGAGAGGTAACATGGCCACCGCGCTGGCAACCAAAGTGATGACCGAAGCCGAGTGGGAGGCGCGCCAGCAACTCGCCGCCTGCTACCGGGTGTTCGACATGCTCGGCTGGTCCGAGATGATCTACAACCACATCACGCTGAAGGTGCCGGGCGAGGAAGGCGCGTTCCTGATCAACCCGTTCGGGCTGCACTTCAGCGAGGTGAAGGCGTCGAACCTCGTCAAGATCGACATCGACGGCAACAAGCTCGACGACTCGCCCTATCCGGTGAACCGCGCCGGCTTCGTCCAGCACGCGCTGTTCCACCGCCACCTCCCCGACGCGCATTGCATCGCCCACACCCACACCACGGCGGGCATGGCGGTCGCCAGCGTCGAGGGCGGCCTGCGCCCCACCAATTTCTACGCCTGCAACTTCGCCGGCCAGATCGCCTATCACGACTTCGAAGGCGTGACGGTGCGCGACGAGGAGGGTGAGCGGCTGCTCGCGCATCTCGGCGACAAGCGGGTGATGCTGCTCCGGAACCATGGCATCCTGGTGATGGGCCGCACCCTGCCCGAGGCGTTCATCAAGCACTGGTCGCTCCAGCGTGCCTGCGAGATCCAGATCGCCACCGCGAGCATGGGCGAGCCGCTGGTAGTGCCCGACGAAGTCGTCGCCGTCCACCAGCGCGACCTCCACATGGCCCAGGTTCCGGGCGGCCCCGGCGCCGCGGACTTCGCCGCGATGGTCCGCCTGGTGGACCGCACGGACAAGAGCTGGCGGGAGTAGGGGACCACCCTCTCCACACCCCTACCGTCACCCCGGCCTTGTGCCGGGGCCCACCGGGCCACGGGTCATGCCGGCAGAGGCTCCAATCCCAGCTCGACAGCAAGGTCGTTCCACATCGGATTCTGCCGCTCGATCAGGTTCCGCTTCCACTCGCGCCGATAGCGCTTGAGCTGCTTCTCGCGCGCAATCGCCCCTTCCATGCTTTCGCCGGTCTCGAAATAGACCAGCCGCCGAAACCCAAGCCTCTTCGCATGTCCTCGAACGCGCCTTCGCGATGCTGGATGATCCGACCCAGCAGGTTCGAAGTCACGCCTACATAGATCGCGCCGTTATAGCGGCTGGCCAGGATATAGACGCAAGGCGTTCTTTCGATCACGACGGACATTGTCTGCGGCCCGGTGGATCCCGGCACAAGGCCGGGATGACGGAGTTACGTCCAGAGCGGACCCACTCACTTCCAAAATAGGATTTCGCCTGCCACCCTCGCTTCGCTCTTTCTCATCGCGAATATCAGGCCGGACGCGAAGGCACCCCAGACGGGTAAATCCGCCGCTTCGGAAAGCCGCTGCGCCGTAGCTGTGGATGTCGTGACTTTAGTGAACTTTCGTACCCCGTTGGGGTAAATCACCCAAACCGGTAGCCCGAAACCGTCCACCCCAGCACATGATCGCGGTAATCGCACACCGCCGGCCCCTCGCCGCCCGCGCCGAGCGCGACCATCAGCGGCAGCAGGTGCTCCTCGCGCGGATGGGCGAAATGGGCGTGGGGCAGCTGGTCCCAGGCGGCGACCCGCGCGGCCCGGCGCGCCGGATCGGCATCGGTCACTGCGTCGGTCAGGGCCGCATCCCATTCATCGGCGACCGGCGTCACTTGCGGTCCACGGGCGCGGAGGTTGTGGAAGCTCATGCCGCTGCCGACGATCAGCACGCCCTCGTCGCGCAGCGGCGCCAGCGCCCTGCCCAGCGCGATATGGTCGGCAGGGTCCAGGTCCTTGCGCAGCGAGAGCTGGACCAGCGGGATATCGGCACCCGGCACTGCGACCATCATCGGGATGAACACGCCGTGGTCCCAGCCACGCTCGCGCTCCTCGCCGACGGGAAAGCCCGCCCCCTCGAGCAGCGCCTTCGTCCGCTCCGCTACTTGCGGAGAGCCCGGCGCATCCCAGCGCAGGCGATAGGTGTGCTCGGGAAAGCCGTAATAGTCGAACAGCAGCGGCTGGCCGTTGCCGGCATGCACGGTGACCTGCTCCTCCTCCCAATGGCCCGAGACCAGCAGGATCGCCTTTGGCCGCTCGGGCAGCGAGTCGATCAGCCCGGCGAGATAGGCCTGCATCGGCTGCCACATCGGGTCGGCCGGACCGCCATTCGGGTCCATGAAGAAGCAGGGGCCGCCGCCATGCGGGATGAAGAGCGTTGGAAATGTCATGTGGCCGATGTCGCGCCCGGGGCGGTCCGGCACAATGCCGGTTTCGGAAACACCGCGTTTCCCGCTACACCCCCCGCATGACTCGCTTCACCGTCAACAACCAGCCGGTCGCGTACAAGATGGATCCGCGCACGCCCCTGCTCTGGGCGCTGCGCGACGCCTCGAACCTCACCGGCACCAAATATGGCTGCGGCACCGGCGATTGCGGCGCCTGCACGGTGGATGTCGACGGCACCGCCCGCCTCGCCTGCCAGGAGACGATCGGCGCGCTCGAAGGCACGTTCGTCACCACGATCGAGGGGCTGTCCAAGGATCGCAGCCATCCGGTGCAGCAGGCCTTCATCGCGGCCAACGTGCCGCAATGCGGCTATTGCATCCCCGGCGTGGTGATGGCCGCCTCGGTGCTGCTGCGCGGCAACCGCAACCCGAGCGAGGCGGACATCAAGGATGCGATCCCCAATCTCTGCCGCTGCGGCATCTATCCCCGGCTGGTCGAGGCGATCCAGAACGCCGCCCGCATCGCCCGCGGCGACGCGCCGGCTCCCGAGCCCGGACAGGACGCGCCGACGCCCGCCCAGTCGGAACCCTAGATGTTTCAGATGCTTTCAATTGGCTGACAGATGAATTCAGAGTCATGTCAGCCGCCGGGTTCTAGAGGAATGCTACCCTCGAAGCCCGGCGCGTGTGCCGGTCCCAGCGGAGACACTTGATGAAGAAGACCTTGCTAGCGGCGATCATCGCCGCAACAGCCCTGGTCCCGCCGGCACTGGCGCAGGATCGCGGGCATCGCTGGGGCGGCGGCGACCGTTCCGGCAATTCGGGCGCCTCGCAGCCGGCGCAGGACCGTGGCGATCGCGGTGACCGCGGCAATCGCGGCGGTGGCTGGCGCCAGTCCTCGGGCCAGCCCCAGCAGCAGGCGCAGCCGCAGCAGCAGCCCCGCCGCGACTGGAACGGCGGCGGCAACAATGGTGGCGGCGCCAATGGCGGTGGCTGGAACCGTGGCGGCTGGAACGGCGGCGACCGCGGCTCGCGTCCGCAATGGAATGGCGGCCAGGCCCGCCCGCCCCAGACCCAGGTCTCCCCGCCCCAAGCCCAGCCGCAGCAGCGCTGGGACGGCAACCGCGGCGGCGACGGCCGGCGCGACTGGAACCGTAATGGCCAGGATCGCCGCGACTGGAACCGCGACGGCAATCGCAGCGGCCAGTGGGATCGCGGCAACCGCGACTGGAACGATCGCAACCGCGACCGCAACAATAATGGCTGGAACCGCGGCGGCTGGGGCGGCAACGACCGCAACCGCTGGGACAACAACCGCGGCTGGGGCGGCAACGACCGCGGCCGCTGGAACAACGGCTGGCGCAATGACCGCCGCTACGACTGGCGCGGCTATCGCAGCTCCAACCGCGGCCTCTACCGCCTGCCGCGTTACTATGCGCCGTCGGGCTGGGGCTATGGCTATCGCCGCTTCGGGATCGGCTTCACGCTGAGTTCGATCCTGTTCTCGTCGCAATACTGGATCAACGATCCCTATTATTACCGCCTGCCCGAGGTCTACGGCCCGTATCGCTGGGTGCGCTACTACAACGACGCGCTACTCGTTGATGTCGAGACCGGCGAGATCGTCGACACGATCTACGACATCTTCTGGTAAGCCAGCCCGCATCTTGCCAGAAGTGGGAGGCCCGGCCCGTCAGGACCGGGCCTCTTGCCTTTGGCAAGGGGCACCACCCCTATTGACCGCGAGGCCCTCAGGCGCAAATTGGCCCCTGTGAGCAAGAATATCGGCAGAGTATCGGGATCCCCCTCGCCCAACCGCGCGCGGATCGCCCGCGAAGTCACGGCGAAGCTGGAGGCCCATCCCGGCATCAAGCGGGCAAAGGTGGAGACTGCGCAGCTCTACACTTATCCCGATTTCCTCAGCGAAGCCGAGTGCGAGGCGCTGGTCGCGCTGATCGACAAGTCGGCGCGCCCCTCCACGC
This sequence comes from Sphingomonas sp. Sphisp66, assembly GCF_047324325.1. NCBI lineage: Bacteria > Pseudomonadati > Pseudomonadota > Alphaproteobacteria > Sphingomonadales > Sphingomonadaceae > Sphingomonas > Sphingomonas sp. Sphisp66. The sequence goes on along the minus strand of NZ_CP168508.1, from coordinate 1,693,842 downwards.
TGCTCGCCGCGCATGAGGATCCCGAGTTCCGCACCAGCAGCTCGACCGACCTCGACCGCTGGTCCGATCTGGTCTGGCAGATCGACGATCGCATCGCCCACCTCCTCGGCCTGCCGCCGGAGAATGCCGAGACGCTGCAGGGCCAGCGCTACGCCCCCGGCCAGCAGTTCCGCGCGCACTGCGACTATTTCCACGAGGGCGCGGAATATTGGGAGAAGATGCTCGAATATGGCGGCCAGCGCACCTGGACCGCGATGGCCTATCTCAACGATGTCGAGGAAGGTGGCGCCACCTGGTTCCCGCGCGCCGGGGTTCGCTTCAAGCCGAAAAAGGGCCTGTTGCTGATCTGGAACAACATGATGGAAGACGGCACGCCCAATTACGACACGCTGCACGAGGGCATGCGCGTGCTCGAGGGCACCAAGTACATCGTCACCAAATGGTTCCGCGAGAACGCCTGGATCCGCGGCCATGTGCCGACCTATTATGCCGGCGGTGAGCAGCGGGCTTAGCCTCGCCTCGCCAAACTCCCCTCCCCGGAAGGGAGGGGATTGGATTAGCTCAGACGAGCCCCGCGAATTCCAGCGCGGCGTCGACCGCCTTGCGGCTCGCCTCTCCGGCCGGCGTCATCGGCAGGCGCAGCTCCTGCGGGAAGCCTTCCCGAACCCGCCCCAGCGCATATTTCACCGGCCCCGGCGAGGCATCGGTGAACATCGCGAGGTGCAGTGGATAGAGCCGGTCGTGCAGCTCCAGTGCCAGCGCGTGATTGCCCGCTGCCCAGGCAGCCTGGAACTCGGCGCAGAGCTTCGGCGCGACATTGGCGGTCACCGAGATACAGCCTGTGCCACCCATCGCGTTGAAGGCCAGCGCCGTCTCGTCATTGCCAGAGAGCTGGATGAAGTCGTGCCCGCAGCCGGCGCGCTGCTCGGAGACGCGGGCGAGCGCGCCCGTCGCGTCCTTCACGCCGATGAACTTGCCCGGGAACGCCTTGACGATCCGCACCATCGTCGCCGGCTGGATGTCGGTCACCGTGCGGCCCGGCACGTTGTAGAGCACGATCGGCAGATCGGCCTGCTCGGCGATCGCCGCGAAATGCTGGAAGATGCCCTCCTGGCTCGGGCGGTTGTAATAGGGCGGGACCATCAGCACCGCATCGGCACCGGCGCCCTTGGAGGCTTTCACATTCTCGATCGCGACCAGCGTGTCGTTCGAGCCGGCGCCGGCGAGCACCGGCACGCGGCCCTTCGCCTGGTCGGTGCAGACGCGCACCACTTCGAAATGCTCGTCTTTGGGCATCGTCGCCGCCTCGCCGGTGGTGCCGCACGGCACCAGCCCGGCAGAGCCTTCGGCAATCTGCCATTCAACAAGCGCGCGATAGTCTTCCTCCGCGAAGCTGCCGTTACGGAACGGCGTCACCAGCGCGGGAATGGAGCCCCAGAACATGGTCCGAAAATCTTCCCTAATTCCCCAAATCGGGGCTGGCAGATAGGCGCGGGTCATCTATCATGTCCAGTATGCTTGCTCCGCTGTTGAAAAGTGCGTTGTTGTTCGCGGGCGTCTCAGGGCTCGCCGTCTCGTCGCAGCTCACGCAGGAGCAGATCCAGTGGTACAAGGTGGCGCTGGAAGCGGGCGTTCCCCGCGTGCCGCCGCCCTATATCCAGGCCGATCAACTCGGCGACGCGCTGGTCGAATGGAAGCGCCTCCAGCAGTCGGATAACTACCCCTTCTCCGACTATGCCAATTTCCTGCTGCTCCATCCCGGCTGGCCGGGCGAGAAGAGCCGCCGCGCCGCCGCCGAAACCGTGCTCGAGAGCGGCACCTGGGCGCCCGGCCTGGTCGTCCGCTATTTCGAGCGCTTCGCGCCGCTGACCGCCGCCGGCCGCCTGCGCTATGCCGAGGGGCTCGCCGCCTCGGGCCGCCGCGCCGAAGCCGAGGAGCAGGCCCGCCGCGCCTGGCGCCACGGCGTGCTGCGCCCGCGCGACGAGACGGCCCTGCTCGCCGGCTTTGCAGGTGTGCTTACGCCCGCCGATCACGACGCACGGATGGACATGCTGCTCTGGGCCGGCTCGCTCAGCGCCGCGCAGCGCCAGCTTTCCTATGTCTCGCCGGCGATGCGCCCGGTGTTCGACGCGCGGATCGCCTTCCGCACCAAGGCGCCCGATGCCGATGCGAAGGGTGCCGCTGCACTTGCGACCGGCCGCGCCAATCCCGGCTACATCGCCGATCGCGCGATGTGGCTGCGCGACACCGGCCAGAGCCCGGCGATGCGTTCCTATCTCGCCCAGCCGCGCCAGCTCGCCTCCTATCCGGGCGATGCCGAGGAATGGTACGAAGTGCTGCTGACGGCGGCGCGCGGCGCCCAGTCGGACGGCCAGTTCAGCCTCGCCTACCAGATCGCCAGCCAGGTCGACGACGCCTTCCCCGCCGGCACCGACATCAGCCAGCTGCCGCTCGGCGAGCGCGACGACTATACCAGCCTCACCTGGCTCGCCGGCACGGTGGCGCTCAACAATCTCGGTCGCAGCCGTGACGCGATCGGCATGTTCGATCGCTACGGCCATGGCTCGAAGACCCCGACCACCCAGTCCAAGGGCTTCTACTGGGCCGGCCGCGCGGCGGAAGTCTCGGGCGATCAGGCCAAGGCGACCAGCTTCTACACCAAGGCGGCGGGCTTCCCCGACGTCTATTACGGCCAGCTTGCCACCGAGCGACTCGGCAATCCGCTCAAGCGCCCACCCGATTTCAACGCCCGGGTCAGCGATCCCGCGGTGCGCGACGCCTTCTTCAAGAAGGAGACGGTGCGCGCCGCGCAGCTGCTCGGCACGATGGGCAACCGGCAGGACCAGAGCCTGTTCATCCGCCAGATCGCCAATGACGCGACGTCGGACAGCGACCACATCCTCGCCGCCGAGCTGAGCCGGGCGATCGGCCGGCCGGACCTGGGCGTGCTGGTCGGCAAGAGCGCACTGCAGAACGGCCTCTCCGACTATACCGCGGCCGGCTATCCCACCGTCGCGGTGCCCGCCTCGCAGCAGGATTACTGGACGATCGTCCACGCCATCGCACGCCAGGAGAGCCAGTTCGATCGCGACGCGGTCAGCCATGCCGGTGCACGCGGCCTGATGCAGCTGATGCCGGGCACGGCGCGCGAAGTCTCGACCAAGCTCGGGATGAGCTACAGCCCCGGCACGCTGAACTCGGACACCGATTACAACATCCAGCTCGGCTCGACTTATTTCCAGCGGATGTACAATCTCTACGGCAGCTATCCGCTGGCGATCGCGGCGTACAATGCCGGCCCAGGCAATGTGAACAAATGGATCCGCGCCAATGGCGATCCGCGCCTGCCCGGCGGCGACATCGTCCAGTGGATCGAGCAGATCCCGATCTTCGAGACGAAGAACTATGTCCAGCGCGTGATCGAGAACGCGGTGGTCTACGACCTGCTCAACCCGGAACGCGCGCGCTCCAGGGGGCCGGCGAACACCAGCTGGTATCTGGGCAAGAACAAGCCGGGCTAGGGGACCGCATAGCCACTTGCGCTCCCCTTCCGCTTGCGGGAGGGGTCGGGGGAGGGCGTATCCGCTGGCCATACGGTCGTGCTTCGAGACGGCCCCTCCCCTAACCCCTCCCGCAAGCGGAAGGGGAACACAGGTCGAAAAGCGACGGAAATGGACCGCCCCAACTACATCACTCCCGCCGGCTACGCCGCGCTCCGGACCGAATACGAAGCCCTCTTCGCCAGGGAACGCCCCGCCTTGGTCGAGACGATCAGCTGGGCCGCCGGCAATGGCGACCGCTCGGAGAATGGGGATTACATCTACGGCCGCAAGCGCCTGCGCGAGATCGACCGGCGGCTCGGCTGGCTGTCGAAGCGGATGAAGGCGGCCAAGGTCGTCGATCCGGCGCAGCAGGAGGACAAGAGCCGCGCCTATTTCGGCGCCACCGTCACCATCGCGGACGAGGACGACAACCACCGCACGCTGACCCTGGTCGGCGACGACGAGGCCGATGCCGCCAAGGGTCTGGTCGGCTGGAACGCCCCCCTCGCCCGCGCCCTGCGCGGTGCCGGGATCGGCGACCTGCGCCGCGTCAGCCTGCCTGCGGGCGAGCGCGAATATGAAGTGATTGCGATCACTTACCCCTGAGGCGCGACGAGTCGCCGCGCGAATGGATTCCCTCGCATCTTCAAAATGATAGAACTGTGCCCAGGCCGAAGGGTTGCGGCCGGGTATAAAAATGAGCGTGGGGACATATGACGGCACAGCGTATCTATGTGTCGGGCCGCGTGCAGCGCGTCGGCTATCGGGACTGGGCGGTGCGTACCGCCAAGCAGCTTGGCGTGAAGGGCTGGGTCCGCAATCTGAACGACGGGCGCGTGGAGCTGCTCGCCGAGGGCGATGAGGAGGCCCTGTCCTCGCTCACCGAAGCGCTGCGCGAAGGCCCGCCCATGGCAGTGGTCGACCATGTCGAGGCCTTCCAGACCGCCGAGGACAAGCACGCCAAGGGATTTACCAAGCGCTTCACCGCCTGAGGCGGAACGCGCCGCGCTGCTCGCACATTGACCGTGCAAGGAGAGTGATATGGAAAATCCCAGCACCACGAGCGCGCGCGAGCATGACGACAGCGCGATGATCGACGCCATCGAGACGGCGCCGGGCCAGCAAGGCGGCTCGGGCGGCAATCTCGCCGGCGACGTGTCCAGCCAGGCGGAGCTCGACCTGATCGAGGATCCGGACGGTCGCACGCGCGTCCACAAGGCCGATGACATCGCCAACAACGCCGCCGAACCGAAGGATCGCCCGCGCGGCGCCTGATCGGAAACATTCGGTTTCCCGGGCGTCCGGTTGACCGGCGGGACATGAAGTGAAACATTTCCCTTTCGAAACGGCCCGCAAGGACGCGCGCCGGTCGAGGGAGACTATTGCATGCCCATTCCCGCAAGCTGGTCCGGCAAGCTGCTGAGCGTCCTGCGCATCTTCGCAGGCCTTGGCTTCCTGCAGCACGGCCTTTCCAAGTTCTTCAACGTGCCGCCCTTCCCCATGCCGCTCAATCCGCTGCTCTATGCCGCGGGCACGATCGAGCTGGTCGGCGGCGCGCTGCTCGTCATCGGCCTGTTCACCCGCCCGGTCGCCTTCATCGCCTCGGGCATGTGCGCGGTCGGCTATTTCCTCGTCCACGCCAAGGGCGGCTTCTTCCCGGCGGTGAACGGCGGCGAGGCGATCATGCTCTACTGCTTCATCTTCCTCTACCTCGCGGCCGCCGGCGGCGGCACGTGGAGCGCAGACGCGGCGACGGCCAAGAAGGCCTAACGCCAGCGGCGGATCAGCCGCTCGATACCCAGGGTAACCCGGGCAAGCCGGTCGTAATCGAGCTTGTCCGGGGTATCCGTCAGCTTGTGATAGTGCGGATAGCGGAACGGCGCGGTATCGGTGATCATCAGCGCCGACACGCCGATCTCGCCGAACGACCAGTGATCCGACCAGTCGATCCCCTCGACAAAGCCCGGCGCGGTACCGCCCACGCTCGGGAACTGCGCCACTTCGCGAAACGCGCCTACGGCCTTGCGCACCAGCGGCCGTGACGAAACGGTGCCGACGAACGCGACGAAATTCCCCGTGTCCGGATAGAGCGCGCCGAGCGGGAACGGATAATGCTGGCTCCCCCGCGCGTCGTCGTAGAAGCCCAGCGTCTCCAGCGAGAACATCGCATCAGGCTTCTGCCCCTTCTCCGACAGTACCCGGGCATAGACCAGGCTGCCCATCCGGTCGGTCTTGAAAAAGGGCGGCTCCTCATTGGCGAAGAAGGCCAGCCGGATGCGGACGTCCGCCTTGCCGCGCAGGTCGGCGAGCAGCCGGGCGAGCTCGAGCAGCGCCGCGGTGCCGCTGCCATTGTCATTGGCGCCCGGCGCACCCCGCGCGCTGTCGTAATGCGCGCCCACCACCAGGGTCGGCGCATCGGCCGAGCGCGGCTCGATCACCGCTTCGAGATTGACCGCCAGCCCCGCGTCAAAGACCTGGCGGGTGACCGCATAGCCCGAAGCCGCCAGCTGCTGCTCGATATAGGTGACCGCCGCGGCATAGCCCGTTGCATGGCCGATATTGTGCGGCTTGCTGGCAATCGTCGCGACATGTCCGCGCAGCCGCCCGGCAAGGTCGCGCTCGACCGGCGTGAGCGGTGGCAACGGCCCCTCCCAGGACTGGCCCGGCACCGAGGTCATCCACCGCAACGCCACAACGGGCGACAGGAACAGCGCGGCAAGGATCGCCAGCACGCCTATCCGCCCGGCATTTTCCCTGATCCATTCGCGCATGCAGCTCCCTCTCGGACGGACGCTACCCTGCCGCCCGCGAACCGTCTATGCCGCCGCCATGAAGCTCGCCCTTGCCCTAGCCGCCGCATTCGCCACCATCGGCACCGCCGAAGCGCAGGACCTGCGCCCGCTCTGTCCTGACCGCCCGGGCCTGGACACGCCCGCCTGCACCGTCGATCCCGGGCACCTCGTCGCGGAGATGGGCGCGATCGACTGGTCGCTCGACCGTGATGCCGGCCAGCGCAGCGACAGCTTCACCTTCGGCGACATGCTGCTCCGCTACGGGGTCGCCGACCACGCCGAGGTCCAGCTCGGCTGGACCGCCCTGGGCGCCGTCCGCACCCATGACCGCACCACCGGCGCGGTCACGCATGACAGCGGCACCGGCGACGTCACCCTCGCGGTCCGCCGCAACCTCGCGCATCCCGACGGCTCGGGCTTCGCCGCTGCGGTCATGCCCTATGCCACGCTGCCGGTGGGCGGCGCGACGATCGGCGCGGGCGACTGGGGTGCCGGCCTGATCGTGCCGCTCAGCTACAGCCTCACCGACAAGCTCGGCCTGTCGCTGACCCCCGAGATCGATGCGGCGGTAGACCAGGACCGGCACGGCCGCCACCTGGCCTATGGCAGCGCCATCGGCCTCACCGCGGCCGTCACCCAGTCGGTGAGCAGCGCGCTCGAGCTGCAGGCGGTGCGCGACCGCGATCCCGCCGGCCACGCCACCCAGGCGCTAGCCAGCCTCTCGGTCGCCTGGCAGCCCAAGTCGAACCTGCAGCTCGACATCGGTGCCGTCGCCGGGCTCAATCATGCCAGCCCGGACGTGGAGCTCTATATGGGGATCGCCCGCCGCTTCTGAGCGGCAAGCGATCCCCCGGGCAAAACTCAGGCAGCGACGCTGTGGAGCTGGACGACCTGGCCCCGCGGCGCGGCACCACGTCCACCCTCGGTGCGGAACTTGCCGGCCTGGTCGGCGAGGTTGCCGACCTCCTCGGCCAGGTTGCGCGAGGCAGCCGAGGTCTCTTCCACCATCGCTGCATTCTGCTGGGTCGACTGGTCCATCTCGTTCACCGCGGTGACGATCTGGGTGATCGCGGTCGACTGGGCCTGGTTGTCCGCCGCCATGGCGTCGAGCAGCTTGTGGACCGCGCCCACGCCGCCCGAGATCGCCTCCAGCGCCGTATCCATGCGCTGCACCGCCTCCACGGCCGAGCCGACTTCGTCCTGCGTCACGGTCAGCTGCTCGCGGGCACGCTTGGCCTCTTCCTCGGCGCGCATCGCAAGCGCCGAGACCAGGTCCGCGACCACCGCGAAGCCACGTCCGGCCTCACCGGCACGCCCGGCTTCGACTGCAGCGTTCATCGCCAGCACGCGCGTCTGGAAGGCGATCTTGTCGAGGCCTTCGATCACGTCGTCGATGCCGCGCGCGCTCTCGCTGACCCGACCCATCGCAGTGACCGCCTGATGGGCGAGCGAACGGCCGTCGCCGACCACGCGGATCGCCTCGTCTGCGCTGCGCACCGTCTGGTTCGCCGCCTCGGCAGTGCCGCGCAGGCGCTGATCCATCTGGGCAAGCGCAGCCGAGGTCTCCTCGAGGCTCGCGGCATTGCCCTCGGTACGGCGCGCCAGGTCTTCCGAAGCCTGGGCGATCTCGCGCGAGCCCGTCTGGATCGCGGCCGCGCCGTCGTTCACGGTGGAGATCAGCGTGCGCAGCGCGATCAGCGCGCTGTTGAAGTTGGTCTTGAGCGTCGCATAGCTTTCCGGGAACGCGACCGAGATCTCCTCGGTCAGGTCGCCCTCGGCCAGCGCCGACAGGCCCTGGCTCAGCGCCGTGGTGACGATGCGCTGGGTCTCGGCGGCGGCGGCGGAAGCGTCACGCTCCTTGGCGATCACCGATTCCAGATAGGCGTCGACCGAGCGGGCGATGTCGCCGATCTCGTCGCGCTGGTCGGTATGCGGCACCTTGGTCGTGCCGGTCGCGCGCGCCATACCGTGGATCACTTCGGCCAGGCCCTTGATCGGCGCCACCACCTTGCGGCTGACGATGTAGAAGGCTCCGCCGAGCACGCCGAGCGCGATCAGGCCGAGCACGATCACCACGGTCATCGCGGTGTTGGCGCTGGACAGCGCGCCGGTGGTCACGTCGCTGGCGACGCTGATCTGCAGCGCGACGAGCTTGCCCACCGTGTCCGAGACCGGATCCACGTCCGCATAGATCTCGCCCATCACGAACCGGTCCAGCCCGGCGCGATCGCCGCTGCGCAGCATCGTCTCCAGCCGGGCGACGCCTTCATTGGCCTTGGCCATCGCGGCCTCGGCCTGCTTGGCGAGCGCTTCCTCGTCCTCGGTAGCGTCGGTCGCGGCATAGCGCTTCCACGCCGCGTCGATCTCGGCCTTGCTCTTGTCGATATTCTGCACCGCCTGGGCGAAGCTGATATTGCCGTTCCTGGCCTTGTGCGCGGAATCGACGATGCCGACGGCATAATTGTCCGCGACCTGCTTCAGGTCCTTGAGCGGGATCACGCGGTCCGCCAGCACCGTGTCCAGCGCGTTGCGGCTGGTGGTCGCCGACCAGGAAAAGCCCGCGATGACGGCGCCGAGGACGATTCCCAGCATCACCAGGGCGGAGAGCAGCTTCTGCTTCAGGGTCATGATTCAACTCCGGGACATCGTAAATTACGGAATTTATAGAGCCGAATCGGAGCCAAGCGCGGGTAGACAACGAAAAACGCCCGGGCGTTTCCACCCGGGCGCTTCTCGATCTTGGTCAGGAAACCGCTCCAGCGACTTGCCGGAGCGGGCTTTTCCTCAGCGCGTCAGCTTCTTGTACGACAGCGCCGTCGGACGATCGGCGGCATCGCCCAGGCGACGGCGCTTATCTTCCTCATAGGCTTCGAAATTGCCCTCGAACCATTCGACATGGCTGTTGCCTTCGAAGGCGAGGATGTGGGTGGCGAGACGATCGAGGAAAAAGCGATCGTGGCTGATCACCACGGCGCAGCCCGCGAAATTCTCGATCGCCTCTTCCAGCGCGCCCAGCGTTTCCACGTCGAGGTCGTTGGTCGGTTCGTCGAGCAGCAGCACATTGCCACCGCGCTTCAGCATCTTGGCGATGTTCACGCGGTTGCGCTCACCGCCCGAGAGCTTGCCGACATTCTTCTGCTGGTCGGCGCCCTTGAAGTTGAAGGCACCCACATAGGCACGGGTCGAGGCGTCGTGGCCGTTGACCTTCATATAGTCATGCCCGTCCGAGATTTCCTCCCAGACGTTCTTCTTGTCGTCCAGGTGATCGCGGCTCTGATCGACATAGCCCAGGCGGACGGTCGAGCCCATTTCGATGGTACCCTCGTCCGGGGTTTCCTGGCCGGTGATCATCTTGAACAGCGTCGACTTGCCGGCGCCGTTCGGGCCGATCACGCCGACGATGCCGCCGGCCGGCAGCGTGAACGAGAGGTTCTCGAACAGCAGCTTGTCGCCATACGCCTTGGAGATGTTCTCCACCTCGATCACCTTGCCGCCCAGGCGCTCGGGCACCTGGATGACGATCTGGGCGCCGGTCGGCTTGCGGTTCTGCTGCGATTCAACCAGCTGGTCGAACTTGGCGATACGCGCCTTGGACTTGGTCTGGCGGCCCTTGGCGCCCTGACGGATCCATTCGAGCTCGTTCTTGATCGCGGTCTGGCGGCTCGATTCCTCGCGATCCTCCTGCTCGAGGCGCTTGGCCTTCTTCTCGAGATAGGTCGAGTAATTGCCCTCGTACGGGAAGTACTTGCCGCGATCGATCTCGAGGATCCAGCCGACCACATTGTCGAGGAAGTAGCGATCGTGGGTGATCATCAGCACCGCGCCGGCATATTCCTTGAGGTGGTGCTCAAGCCACTGGACGCTCTCGGCATCGAGGTGGTTGGTCGGTTCGTCGAGCAGCAGGATCGACGGCTTCTGGATCAGCAGGCGGGTGAGCGCGATGCGGCGCTTCTCACCACCCGACAGGTTCTCGACCGACCAGTCGCCCGGCGGGCAGCGCAGCGCTTCCATCGCGACTTCGAGCTGGTTGTCGAGCGTCCAGCCATCGACCGCGTCGATCTTCGTCTGCAGTTCGCCCATCTCTTCCATCAGGGCGTCGAAATCGGTGTCGTCCTTGGGATCACCCATCTCGGCCGAGATCGCGTTGAAGCGCTCGACCAGATCGGCGGTCTCGCGCGCGCCGTCCTTGACGTTCTCGAGCACGCTCTTGGTGGGATCGAGCTCGGGCTCCTGCGGCAGATAGCCGACGGTGATGTTCTCGCCCGGCCAAGCCTCGCCGGTGAAATCCTTGTCGATGCCGGCCATGATCTTCATCAGGGTCGACTTGCCGGCACCGTTCGGGCCGACGATGCCGATCTTGGCACCCTGATAGAATTGCAGGTTGATGTTGTTCAGCACCGGCTTGGGAGCGCCGGGGAAGGTCTTGGTCATGTCCTTCATGACGAAGGCGTATTGGGCGGCCACGTGGCGGTCTCCGTTCGCAGGTCTGGATATGCAGGAAGTTTGGCGGCGATGTAGCGGGGGGCTGGCAAAATGGCAACGCAGCCGCGCCGGAACGCCCCGCTTGCAATGTAGGATTTCCTCTGCTGCCCTCTTCCCGGGCCCGGCGGGCAGTGGTGTGCGTCGTTCAACGATCGGTTGAATGCCGGCCACATGTACAAAGTGATTCAAGGGATTCAACGAATTGCTCAACCACTCGGTTGAATATCGGCTCGAAAGCGCCCCGGAAACGCCGTGGAAACCCTCGGTGCATTGCCGAATGTTTCGCTCGCGACTAGCGTCGCCGGCCATGACCAAGCGCATCCTGCTCGCGGCCGTCGCCGCCCTCGCCCTGCCCCTCCCCGCTCTGGCCCAGACGCATGACGCAGCAGCACTGCGCGACGCGGCGCTCAAGGACGACCTTGCCTGGGAGATCACCGAAGGCCTCACCACCGAGGTCGGCCAGCGCCTGGCGGCGACCGAGGCGGAAGCCCGCGCCCGCGCCTGGGCGGTCAGGAAGCTCACCGCGCTCGGCTTCAAGAACGTCCATATCGAGACCTTCAAGATGCCGCTCTGGGAACGCGGCATCGAGACCGCCGAGGTGCTCGGCTCCGCATCGCAGAAGCTCGTCATCGCGGCGCTCGGCAATTCGGGCTCGACCGGCCCCAAGCCGATCGAGGCCGAAGTGGCGTTCTTCCCGACCTTCGCCGATCTCCAGGCCGCACCGGCCGAGGCGGTGAAGGGCAAGATCGTCTATGTCGGCAACACGATGACGCCCACCCAGGACGGCTCGCAATATGGCTATTACGGCGCCGCCCGGCGCGCCGGCCCGAACATCGCCGCTACCAAGGGCGCAGCGGCGATCCTGATCCGCTCGATCGGCACCGATCATCACCGCAATCCCCATACCGGCGTCACCAGCTGGACCCAGGGCGTGAAGCCGATCGGCGCCGCCGCGCTGTCGCTCCCCGACGCCGACCAGCTCGAGCGGCTGCTCAAGCGCGGCCCGGTGAAGCTGCGCGTGCAGATCACCGCAGGCGTGAAGGGCGAGGCCGAATCGGGCAACGTCATTGCCGATGTGCCGGGCAGCGATCCATCTGCGGGGATCATCCTGGTCGGCGGCCATCTCGACAGCTGGGATCTCGGCACCGGCGCGATCGACGACGCCTCGGGCGTTGCGATCACCACTGCCGCCGCCAAGCGGATCATGGATGCCGGCCAGCCGAAGCGCACGATCCGCGTCGTCTGGTTCGGCGCGGAGGAAGTCGGCGGCTTCGGGGGCTCGGCCTACGCCAAGGCGCATGCCACTGAGCGGCACGTCCTCGCCCAGGAATCGGATTTCGGCGCCGATCGCGTCTGGAAGTTCGAAGTGAACCTGCCCGAGGGCGCCAAGCCCATCGCGGACCGTCTCGCCACCGTGCTTTCGCCGCTCGGCATCTCGCGCGGCCGGGGCACGGCGCATGGCGGCACCGATGTCGGTCCGGTCATCAACACCGGTGTGGGCGTGATCGATCTCTCCCAGTCCGGCCTGCGCTATTTCGATTATCACCACACGCCCGACGACACGCTCGACAAGATCGATCCGGAGCAGCTACGGCAGAATGTGGCAGCCTGGACCGCGATGCTGGCAGTGACGGCGAACGCGCCGGAGGACATCGGCCCGATCCCCAAGGGTGAGGGCGAGTAAGGGAACCGGAGGCGGCCTCGCGCATTGATGGCCGCCAACTGGCAAGATTTGGGCGAAAAAATGTCCTAAATTTTGCCAGTGGGTGAATTTGCGATTGACGCAAACGCAACGACCGCTATGCCAGCGGTTCGCGACGGCTAATCGGGCCGGCTGCGAAACGTTTGAGTTCCTTTAGGAGCACCACATGAAGAAGATCCTCATTGTTGCTGCGACCGCCGGCCTGATGTCGCTCGCGGCTTGCAACGGCGGCACCACCAACACCACCGCCGAGAACGTTGCCGACTCGCACGAGGCGAATGCCGCTGCGTACGAAGCCGCTGCCGACAACACCACCAACGCTGCTGCCGAGGCGACCCTCGAGAACGCCGCGAACGTGGAAGAGAACAAGGCCGACGCCGCCGAGGCGAACGCCCACTGATCTCTGTTCGGCACCCGGCCCCTGGCCGGACCGAGAGATAGGAAGGACGCTCCTGCAAGGGGGCGTCCTTTTCCGTTTGGGGCTTTCGCGCGCTCCGCTATGCCGGTGGAAATATTGGGGCCGGTGGAAATATTGGGGGAAGAGTGAATGGGCGCAGTCGCCACCAGCTATGCCGGAGAACCGCCCAAGCCCCAGCCCTGGTGGCAGATGCTCTATGTCCAGGTGCTGATCGGCATCGCCGCCGGCGTACTGGTCGGCGCGCTCTGGCCCAGTTTCGGCGCCTCGCTCGAATGGCTCGGCCTCGCCTTCGTCAACCTGGTCAAGATGATCATCGCCCCGGTCATCTTCCTCACTCTGGTGACCGGCATCGCCGGCGCCCGCGAGCTGGGCTCGCTCGGCCGGGTGGTGATCAAGGCCCTCGCCTATTTCCTGTTCTTCTCCTCGCTGGCGCTGGTCGTCGGCCTGATCGTCGCCCATGTCGTCCAGCCCGGCGCGAGCATGCACATCGATCCGCACACGCTGAGCGAGGCCAAGGTCGCCGGCTATGAGAAGCAGGCACACGAGACCAGCATCACCGGCTTCGTGATGGCGATCATCCCGACGACGCTGGCCTCGGCGCTCACCAGCGGCTCGATCCTCCAGGTGCTGTTCGTCGCCATCCTGTTCGGCGTGGGCCTCGCCGGGCTGGGCGAGCGCGTCCGCCCGCTGGTCGACCTGCTTGAGCAGTTGAGCCTCGTCGTGTTCCGCCTCGTGGCGATCCTGATGCGCGCCGCTCCCGTGGGTGCATTCGGCGCCATGGCCTTCACCATCGGCAAATATGGCGTGGGGGCGCTGTGGAACCTCGGCGGGCTGGTCGCGACCTTCTACGCTACCTCTGCCTTGTTCGTGCTCGTCGTGCTCGGTCTGGTCGGCTGGTTCGCCGGCTTCTCGATCCTCAAGCTGCTGCGCTACCTGAAGGGCGAGCTCTTCCTCGTCCTCGGCGCCTCCTCCTCCGAGGCGGCCCTGCCCGCGCTGATGGAAAAGCTCGAACGTGCCGGCTGCGACAAGGAAGTCGTCGGCGTCGTCGTGCCCGCCGGCTATTCGTTCAATCTCGACGGCACCAACATCTACATGACACTGGCGGCACTGTTCATCGCCCAGGCGACCGGCGTGCACCTGTCGCTCGGCGAGCAGCTGATCCTGCTCGGCACCGCGATGCTCACCTCCAAGGGCGCCGCGGGCGTGACCGGTGCGGGCTTCGCCACGCTGGCGGCGACGCTGATGGTCGTGCCGACCATTCCGGTCGCCGGCATGGCGCTGATCCTGGGTGTCGACCGCTTCATGAGCGAATGCCGCAGCCTGACCAACTTCATCGGCAATGCCGTGGCGACGATCGTGGTGGCGCGCTGGGAAGGACGGCTCGATGCCGACGCCCTGAAGCGCGCACTGGACGGCAAGGCGGAAAATATACCGCCCCGGATCGCAAGTGAAACCGATATGGATTGAGTGGTCGGGGAGACAGGATTCGAACCTGCGACATCCTGCTCCCAAAGCAGGCGCGCTACCAGACTGCGCCACTCCCCGACGCGGAATGCGGCCCTAGTCGCAAGATACCCGGGACACAAGAGGGGCCGGCGCTAGGCCAGCCCCTGCCCCGGATCACTTGAGGCCCAGCGCGTCCCGGATGATGTAGTGCAGGTCGGTCTGGTCGAGCAGCCCGCTGACGTTCACGGCACGCGGGCCAAAGGCGGCAATGCGCAGCTGGGTGCCGGTATGGCCCTGCGAGCCTTCCTCCGCGGTGCCGTAATTGACCGTCATCACCCCGCCCTCGCGGGTGTTGAGCGCGGCGGTCAGGCCCGGGGCCTTGGTGCCGTTGCCGACGATCTGGCTGGTATGGGCGTGATCGGCAGTGACGATCACCAGCGTGTGGCCGTCCTTGCGGGCGAATTCGAGTGCGACCTGCACCGCCTCGTCGAGATCGACCGTCTCGCCGATCTGGCCGCATGGATTGGCGGCATGGTCCTCCTTGTCAATCGAGGCCCCCTCGACCTGGAGGAAGAAGCCCTTGCGATTGCCCTTGAGCAGCGAGATCGCCTTACGCGTCATCCCCGCGAGCGTCGGGATGCTGGCATCGCGCGCCGCATTGGGCTGGCAGGTGATCGCGGGCTTGTCGATATTGCCGTGGAAGCTCGCCTTCGGCCCGGTCCAGCGCACCGGCATGTTGCCCTCGGCGAACAGGCCGATCAGCGGCTGCCTGTCGTCGGCGCGGGTGATCGCGTCGAGCTCGGCGGCGTTGCGGACGATGCGATAGCCGCGGGCCTGCGCCTGCTGCTCCAGCGTCTTGCCCTTCCACTTGCCCGCGGTCGCGGCCTCGGCGAAGCTCTTCGCGCCGCCGCCCAGCACCAGATCGGCGCGGACATCGAGCAGCTGCTCGGTGATCGAGCCCAGGCCGCCATTCTCCAGCGCGTTCTGCGGACAGGTCTTGAGCGTCACCGCCGGCGCATAGCAGCTACGGAAGGCGACATGGGCGATCTGCGCGCCCGGGGTCGCGTCCTGAATCTCGGCGGTCGAGACGTCGCCGGTGGCGAGCCCCGCCGCCTTGGCATATTCGAGCAACGTGCGCTGCGCCTTGCCGGTGATATCGACGCCGATCGCGCCGTTATAGCTCTTCACGCCCGAAGCCCATGCCGTGGCCGAGGCTGCGCTGTCGGTGACGTAGTTCGGCTTGCCGGTCTCGCGATCGAGCGAATAATGGGTGTACTGGCCGGTGAAGGGCAGCGCATCGATCCCCTTGAAATAGCCGCCTGCCCCCTCGGCATAGTTGCGTGCCAAGGTGATCTCGGAATCCCCCATGCCGTCGCCGATCAGCAGGATGACGTTGCGGACGTCGCCCTGCTTGCTCAGCTTCTCGTAGAGTGCGCGCATGTCGCCCGGCAGGCGGCGCGCGCCGCCCGGCTCGCGCACGTCGCCGCGCGCTGCACGCGACAGGTCGGGCGTAGCCTCCTGCGCGAAGGCGGGCTGGCTGGCGAGCGCGAGAAGCGCGGCGATGGCGATACGCGAGATCATGGCAATGCTCCGGAAAGTCAGCGGGTCTTGGGTTCGGTGATTGGCGCGCCGCATCCCTGCGGACGGCGCGCCGGGTTGCACAGCGCGATCGCGCCGCCGGGCATCGTCACCCGGTAGCCGCCGGCGAAGCGCGGATCGGGCCAGAGATAGTCGGTCGAGATATATTGCGCGCCGCTGCGGAAGGCGGCGTCGCGTGGGCCGGTATCGTTGGCGCGGGCCTCGCGCGTGTTGGCATCGGCACGGGTGCGGACGAGGAAATTGGCCTTCACGGCGCTTGCGATCCGCCCGGCATCGCGCACCGGCTCGTTGATCGTCATGTAGGCCGCAGCGGGCGAAGCCTCGTCGGTGTTCACGAAGAACACGCGCCCCTCCAGCGATTTGCGCGCGCCGCGATAGAGCGCGACCTTGGCCGGGGTCTCGTCTAGCGCGAACAGGAACTTGCCGCGCGATGCCTTCAGCGTAGGCCAGTTATTCGCCAGCACCGCGTCGCGCAGCGTCGGGTATTTGCCCTGCACGTCATCGGGCACGATCAGCTTTTTCGGCGACAGCACCGAGCGCACCTCGGCATCGAGCGCGTCATAGGCGGCTTCGCTATAGGCCTCTCCCTTGATGAAGCGGCCATTGTCGTTGGTGTTGAACATCAGCAGGATCGGCACATGGCCCGGATGCGCATCCGACCAGCTGCGGATGATCGTCAGGCACTGGACCAGCGTCAGGCAGTTCGAGCGATTGTCGAACCCCGCCATGTGCTGGACCTTGAAGCCCGGGCGCTGCATCGTCGGGTCCGCCGAACCATCGGCATAAATCCCGCCCTTGGGATCGTACCAGATGTCGAGCTCGAGCTGCCGCGCACCGGCATCGAGCTGTTCGACCAGCGGCCGGTGGGAATAATCGAGCGCATCGGCGCTGTTGGCGTCGAACGCCCGCAGCTGCTTCATGCGCTCCGCCGGCATCGCCAGCTTGTAGCTGTTGTGCGTGCCCAGCATCACCAGGTCGTTGATCCGCACCGGCGTATCGGCAGCGGCAAGGGCAAGCGGGGCGAACAGCCAGAACATCGCATTACTCCAGCAATGGGTGGGCCGGCACACCGCATGGCATGCCGGCCCGGTCAGAGGGTCAGAACTGGGCGCGAACGCCCAGCGTGATGCGGCTTCCCGAGAATTCGTAGGTGGTCGGGAAGCTCGGGTCCATCGTGTAGCCCGTGGTCTTCGCGTTCCCCACGTTGATGCCCTGCAGCTCGGCCCGGAAGTTGCGGGTCAGCTGGTAGCTGGCCGCGAAGTCGAACTGGCCATAGGCGTTGCGATAGACCGGATACATGTTCCGCTCGATCCGCTCCACATAGGCGCCCTTGCGGTTGTACGACACGCGCAGCGAGATCGGGCCCTTATCGTAGAACACCGTCGCATTGTACGTCCTGTCGGCCAGCCCGATCGGCGAGGTCGGCACGCCGAGGTCCGACTGGCCGGTCAGCGAGCTGTCGAGGAAGGTGGCGTTGGCGTTGATGCCGAAGCCGTCCATCCAGTTGGCGAACATGCCGAACGGGATCACCGCGTTCAGCTCGACGCCGCTGACATCGTACGAACCCTCGGCATTGACCGGCTGGTAGACGTCGAAATCATAGACGCCGTTGATCGTGCCATTGGCATTGTAAACGGTCACGCCCGGGACTTCGCCGGTCAGCCGGCTCTGGACCACGCCTTTGATCTTCTTCCAGAAATAGGACGCCGCCAGGATGCCGCCGTCATTGCCGAGATACTTCTCGACGCCGACTTCCCACTGATCGGCCAGCGTGGGCTTCAGGCCCGGATTGCCGTCGGTGTAGCGGAAGCTGCTGAAACTCGCGGTGCGCTTGTACGCCAGGTCGGTGAGTGCCGGGCGGATCAGCGTCTTTGAGGCGGCGGCGCGCAGGTACAGGCTGCTGGTCAGCTCGGCATGCGCGTTGAACGAAGGCAGGAACTTCTCGTAGCGGCCGGTGCTCGAAATCGGCGTGCCGGTCAGCCCGGTGGTGCCGTTCGGGTTCTGGATCTGGTGGAAGCCTTCCGAGGTGATCGAGGTGCGCAGGTAGCGGCCGCCCAGGTTCACGAAGATCGGGAAGGAGACATCGAACTCGAGGTCGAGCATCGCATAGCCCGCGACCGTGTCTTCCTTGACCTTGTAATAGTTCGCGTTCTGGTACGGCGTCACGAAGCCGGCCGGGCGGAAGAAGCTGCGGGCATAGTCGTTCGAGATCTGCGACCAGCTCAGGTTGCGCGCCTGATAGTCCTTGCCGCCGACGATGTCGGTCACATTGGTCAGCGGGCTGTCGCCGAGTTTGCGTACGTTGACATAGGCGGTGCTGCCGCGCGTCGGGCCCTGGATCTTCTCCTCGCCATATTGGCGCTCGTTGGTCTTGCTGGTGTAGCGGCCACCCCAGTTGAGGCGCTTGAACACCGACGAGCCGAAGGCCCAGCTCAGGTCGATCTGGCCGGCGTACTTGTCGTCCTGGATTTCCTCGCGGGTCGTCTCATAGGCCTCGAACAGATACTTGCTCGGCGCATCGTACATGTCGATCGTATTCGGGTTGGCGCTCGGGATCGTCTCGCCGCCCGTCTCGGTGTAGCGGGTGCGCGACGGCGCATAGGCGACGTGCTTGAGGTTGGCATAGTCGAGCACCCGCTTGGCGCCCGAATAGCCGCCCAGCGCGTTGACCGTCAGGTTGCCGACCTTCCAGTTCATCTCACCGCTGAACTGGCGATAGTCGGTGTCGGTCAGGTACTGCTTGCTCAGGAATTCGTGCTGGGTGTTGGTGTACGACACGTCGCGCAGCACGACGATGCCCGAGCTGGACAGCGTCGTCGCGTCGAAGTCGTGGATCGTCTCCAGCGTCGAGTTGCTCGATGCCGAATAGCCGGCCGCGTCGTACTCGTCCTCGGTCGTGTCGTACGAGCCGATGAACGCGTCGAAGGCCAGGCTGAAATGGTCGCCCGGCTTGTACTGGAGCGAGCCAGAGATGCCGAGCCGGTCCTGGTCGTTCTGATAGACGCGGTCGCCGACCTTATCGAGGAAGACGATCTTGTTCTTCATCGCATCGGTGAAGGTGATGCCGGCGTCGCGCTGGAGCACGGCGATCGCCTGATTGCGATAGGTGGTGCCGGTACGGTCGGTCCAGCGCGCGATCGGACGGAAGTTGATGCCCGAGTTGGAATCGGTGCGGTTGGTGCGTTGCTGCTTGGCGACCGAGATCAGCGCGCCGAAATCGCCGAACGTCTTGCTGGCGAGGAACGAGAAGCTCGGGTCGATCTTCTCGGAGATCGAGTTGTACGCGCCCTCGGCACTGCCGACCAGACGCAGGCCCGGATTGTCGAAGGGGCGCGCGGTGCGGATCAGCACGGAGCCGGCTATGCCGCCCTCCTCGTCCGCCGCGGTGGGCGACTTCTGGACGGTGACCGACTGGATCAGCTCAGAGGCGAAGATGTCGAACTCGACGTCACGGCCGCCCGAACCCGAAGCGGTGGCGAGCTTGTTGATCGAGACGAAGGTGAACTCGCTCGGCAGGCCGCGCACGTTGACGCGGGTGCCCAGGCCCTTTTCGCGCTCGATGGTCACGCCGGGCATGCGCTGCAGCGCTTCGGACAGGTTCTGCTCGGGGAAATCGGCGATGTCGGTGGCGACGATCGAATCCGAGAAGCCGACGGTGTTGCGCTTCAGGTCGATCGCGTCCTCGAGGCTGCGGCGATAGCCGGAGACGACGATCGCGCCATCTTCCTCTGCGACCGGTTCCGACGCCGGTGCAGTCTGCGCGGCAGCCGGGGCGACGCACAGCGCCGCGAACGCCGCACCCAGCAGAAGCTGTGCGGCATGGGTACGATGACTGGACTTGGTGTGCATATCTATCCCCCTCTGGATATGTGCCCCGCCGCATGTCCTGCGGACGAGCGCCAGCGTTTCCCGGCCTTCGAGAGACCGGGATGGCGGCGTTGTTCGAACTCTATTCTTGTCGGCGCTCAGGAACCCGTCGGCTCCCTCACGCCTCCCTCTCCGCTCCTCCAAGCCTGACGACGGCCCTGACGCGTCTCGACTTGAAACTTTTCTTTCGGGGGGTCCGGTGGGGACTAGATATTACGTGGCTGTGACGATCGATGAATATATCGAAGGCAGTGGCCTTGCGAACGGCGCGCATCGCGCGAACCCGGATATGATCGAAATCGCCGCAAAGTCGCGGCTAGGGGCCGACAGGCGCAAAGATACCGCTGGTGGGCCCGGCAGGACTTGAACCCGCAACCTAGCCGTTATGAGCGGCCAGCTCTAACCAATTGAGCTACAGGCCCCCCAGCAGTCAGGCCCGCACTAGCGGAAGGTCAGGCCAGCCCGCAAGCCGCCGCGACGATCTCATCCACAGATGCCGAGCGTACGCCCAGCTTGTCGAGCAGCAGGAGCACCTCGTCCCACCAATGCAGGAACGCAGCGAGATCCGCCCGGGTGCGGACATAGGGCGTGTGGCCGGGCTCGACCGAAGGCGAGTGGAAGGCGAAGTTGAGGAGGCGCAGGCCCTCGCCCACCGCGATACGGATTGCCTCCTGCGCTTCGTGCAACGGCATGTCTTCGGGGGTCAATGCGACCCGTGAGAGCAGCTTGAGGCGCGCGGCGATGCCGATCCCCTTGGGTAGCCGGGCCAGGCTCCGGTGCAGCCCTGCCCCGCCCCTCCGCAGGCGGCCGGTGAACACCGTGGTGAAGGGCAGTTCGACCAACTCGCCGAGGCGGAAGCCGTGATTGGGAACCGCCGAGAAATCGGGCCCGCCCTCATCCGAATAATCATAGGCCGAGCGCATCGAGCTATCGATCCGGTAGCCGAGCCCGGCGAGCAGCGCCGGCGTATCGGGCCCGATGCCATAGCGCCCGGCACGATAGACCAGCGGCCGCTTGCCGGCGATCCGCGTCACCGCATCGGTGAGCGCCGCCAGCTTGGCCCGCTGCAATGCGAGCGGCAAATTGCCGGTGAAGCTGTTGAAGCCGTTCACTTCCTCCTCGTGCGGAGGATTGACCCAGGGATGGAGCTGCGTGCCGATCGCCGAGCGGCCGTCCTGCACCACCTCGCGCAGCACCTCCACCGCGAGGCGCGAGGTCGCGATCGGATAGTCCGCCAGATAGGTGACCGCCACGCCCGCCGCAGCGAAGCGCGCATGGACCGGCGGCAGCGCGGCCATGTGGCGCGTGCCGTCCGCATCGGCGCGGAGCGGCGCGCCCCAGTCGAACTCTTCCTCGGTATCGACGAAGATCGTGAAGCGGGTGCCGAAATCGTCCGGCCAATCGACGCGCGCGCCAGGCTCGGGCGCAGGCACGCGATAACCGCGGCGACCTGAGGCCCCGTCCCCCACTTCAGCTCAGATGTGCCTGGCCCACCTGCTCGTTTACGGCGGCCGGCAGCCGCAAAGTCAAGTTTTCCCGGCCGATGACGAGCGCGCCGCCCAGCTCGCGGGAGAGATTGCGCGCGAGGCGGAGCGCGAAACCGGTGCCGAGCAGGGTCGCATCCTCGCGCTCGTCGTCGATGTCGAGCACCGAATCGCCCGGGTAGTCGGCAAGCGCCTGGGGCCGGTCGATGGTGATCGCCACGACGTCCGTTCCCTCCGGCGCCATGTGCACGCCAATCCGCTCACCCTGCCCGCTGGCCGAGACGAGCGTAGCGAGCAGGCGCGCGAGCAGCCGCTCGACCGCGCGGCGGTCGCCGGTGACCGACAGGTCGGCAATCGGCAGCGCGATCACCGAGCCGCGCAGCTCGGCGAGCGGCGCGAGATCGTCGACGATCGAGGCCAGCACCGGGCGCAGGGCGATCTGGCCGGGGACGAGTGAAAGCGCGGCGCTGTCGATCCGCGCGGCGAGATCGAGATCGTCGATCGCCCCGAGCAGCTCGCGCGCCTGCGAACGGATCACCTGGGCACGGTCGCGATAGGCGTCTCCCACCGGGCCCAGCATCTGCGCCTCGATCATCTCGGCAAAGCCGGCGATCGCATTGGTCGGCGTGCGCAGCTCATGGACGAGCTGGCGCAGCGAATCCGCAGGCATGGCCGGGCCGGCGGCGATGCGCACCGGCTCGGCGCGCTCGTCGACACGCGGGCGGCGGGCGGTACCGCGATAGCCGGTGAAGCGGCCATTGCCGGGATCGAAGACCGGGATGGCGGAAATCAACCAGTCGCCTGCGGCGTCGGATTCGCCCTCCACCGAAAGCCGGGCATTGGAGAAGCCGGCCCGACGGCGGAAGGCGCCGGCGGCGACGCCATCGACACGCGAGCTGTCCGGCGCCCCGGGAGCCGCCTGGCTGTCGAGCGACACGCCGACCAGCGGCGCGCGGCTGACACCCTCGACCCAGCGGATCATGCCCTTGGCATCGGTCTCGAAGCGGAAATCGTCGGCCGGGCGCAGCGGCGCCGGCTCCTTCGGACCGGTTTCCTCGCGATGCCGCCAGAACGCGTCGATCCGCGCGACGACATCGGCGATCTCGAAGGTGCCGTCATCGTCGCCCACGGCTTCTGCCGCGATCTGCCGCGCTTCTGCGACCAGGCTGTCACTATACTCC
Organism: Sphingomonas sp. Sphisp66; assembly: GCF_047324325.1. Taxonomy (NCBI): domain Bacteria; kingdom Pseudomonadati; phylum Pseudomonadota; class Alphaproteobacteria; order Sphingomonadales; family Sphingomonadaceae; genus Sphingomonas; species Sphingomonas sp. Sphisp66. The sequence continues at coordinate 1,671,329 of NZ_CP168508.1, read as the reverse complement.
ATGACCGGACCCTGCGCCCCGGACTCCGGTGGCGCAATTGGTTCGATACCGGAGGGTGACTCGTCTGTCCCGGATTGGACCGGGCGGAGCGGATTTGTCCGGCTCTCACCCTCTTGCACTGCCCCACCACTCAGCGACGGCGCGAGGCCGGCGAGCGCGACGAAGGAGAAATCCTCGATGTCGGGAACCCCGTGCGGCACAATTGCTGGAGCCAGCGCAGTCTCCAGCTCGGCGACCGCTTCGGGGGCCTCCGCCAGCTCCGCATCAACCGACTCGAAACCGTTGAGCGCAACCTCTTCGGTCAGTTCGGCCGCCAGGGCGGGATCGGGCAACCGGGCGAGCAGCGCGGAAAGACTCGCCTCGCGCACGGGCACCTGCTGCGGGGTCGTGGCGCTCCAATAGATGAGGGGCTTTTCCGCTGCCTCGGCCGCCAGCGCAGGTTCGAGCTCGGGCTCGGGCACTTCCGCGGCCGGCTCGGGCTCTGGTTCAACTTCGGGTTCCGCCGCCTCGATCTCGGCCGGATGCGCATCGACGACATCGGCCCAGTCGATTGCGATCGCCTCGACGGCTTGCTCAGCTATCGCTGCCTCGGGCTCGGGCAGCGCCACTTCCGCGGGAGCTTCCTTCACCGTCTCGTCGGGCAGGACGAAGTCGATCGGTCCGAAGCTTTCCAGCGCGCGGCGCACCACCGGACTCAGGTCGCGGCGATTGCGCAGCACCGCGCGGCCTGCGGGCGCCAGTTCGGGCAAGAGCTGGATCCACTCGGCCGAGTTCATCCGGGCGCTGCGCAGCACGGGCAGCGCCACCTGCAGCTCATCGAGCGCGAACAGGCGGACGAGCGGCGGCGGCGGATCGGCATATTCGAGCGCGCGGGCACTGGCGGCGCGGACCGCCAGGGGCACCGAATCGCGAATCGAGCGGAGCACGCCCATCGCCCGGGCACCCGCGGTCGCCCGGCGCCGGCCGATCAGATCGACCAGCTGCCGCCACGCCGACTGGACGCCGTACGGCGTGCCCAGATCGGACGCGAGTACGGTCTCCAGAGTGTCGTCAAAGCGCAACGCGTGCCTACCCTTTACCCGGCGTAGCAACGCACGCCGTAACGATTCCTTAACTCGCCGAACGCCCCTTCGGAACTGTCCATTTCGGCACGTCGCATTGTGGGACAATTGCGTTGCGGCGTAATAATATTATGTCTAAACGCAACACACGGAAACGAATCAAAAGAAAGAAGGAACATAAATGCGATTCGACGACATCGACGTACGGATCCTAGGCCTGCTGCAGGATAATGGCCGGATGACCAATGTCGAACTAGCCGAACGCGTTGGGCTGACCGCGCCGCCGTGCCTGCGGCGCGTGCGCGCGCTGGAGCAGCAGGGGGCGATCACCGGCTATCACGCCGCGCTCGATCCGGCTGCGCTCGGCTACAACCTCACCGTATTCGCGATGGTCAGCCTGAAGAGTCAGGCGGAAGCAGATTTGCGCGCCTTCGAGCAGATGGTCGCCGACATTCCCGAAGTCCGCGAATGCCACATGCTCAATGGCGAGATCGACTTCATCCTCAAGATCGTCGCCCCGGACCTGCAGAGCTTCCAGCACATCCTGACGACGCGCCTGACGCCGGCGCCGAATGTCGAGCATGTGAAGACTTCGCTCACCATCCGCACCTCCAAGGCATTGCCGGGCGTCCCGGTCGCCTGATCCCTCCGAGGCGGAAGAAACGAAAAGGGGCGGCCCGAAAGCCGCCCCTTTCTTTTTCAGGCTCGAAGCCGCGCTCAGCTGAGCGGCGGCGTGTCGAGCGAGACCTGCCAGAGCAGCGCGACATTGACGAACGGGCCGGTCTTCACCGCCTGGAACGCCGTCTTGGCCTCGTCCTTGCGGCCCAGGCGCTGGAGCGCGATGCCGCGGTGCAGGTTGATCTCATTGGCGTCGCCGCCCTTGGCGAGCGCCGCGTCATAGAGCTTGAGCGCGTTCTCGTTGTCGCCGGCGGCCAGCAGCGCGTCGGCATTGCCGGCGCCGCCCTGCGAAGCCAGCGTGGCGAGCGCCGGGCTGCTCTTCACCCCGGCCTGGGCCGCCGTGTAGGTACGGTTGCCATCCGGATCGGTCGTGGGCAGCTTGCCGTTCTTGCGGCCCTCTTCGATCACCGAGAGCGCTTCCCAAGGCAGGCCCGAGGACTGGGCGGCATAGGCGTAGTCAGCATAGTCGCCGCGATCGGCCAGCGAGTTGGTGATCCGGCGGAGACGATAGAGATCGATGCGCTCGGTCTTGGCGGCGCGGTCGGTGCCCTTGGCGCCCTGGCCCAGGACCTCGATCGCCCAGCGCCAGTTCTTCACCGTCGGATAGTCCTTCAGGTAATAGGCCAGCCAGTCATAGGAGGTCTCGCGGTTGCCGGTGGCGATCGCCTTCGGGATGGCGAACTGATACCAAGCTTCCGGCGCCTTCTGGCCGGTGGCCTTGGCGGCTTCGATCGCGTTGCGCGCTTCGGCCGCAGCCTCGACGTTCTTGCCGGTAGCGGCATAGGCGTTCGCCATCATCAGCGGGATGTCGAGGTTCTTCTCGCCGAGCTCGCGCGCCTTCGCCATGTAGGTGATGACCTCGGCATGCTTCTTCTGCGACGCCGCAGCCTTGCCGAGCAGGAAGTTCAGGCGTGCGTTATAGGCATTCTTCGCATCCGGCGCCGTGCGCGGGTTGACCGAGAGAATCTGGAGCGCCGGGATCTGGGCATTCTCGTTGCCGCGCGACAGCTCGAGCTGGAGACGCAGCCAGGCCGCATAATATTTCTCGTCGTCATTCTTGGCCGCGGCTTCCGCGGTGACGATCGACGGCTCGGCGGTGGCCCAGTCCTTGGCCTTGACCGCGGCCTCGGCCACGGCTGCCGGCTTGCGGAATTCGTCGCTCACCTTGAGCGCGTTGGGATCTGCCTTCTTGTCGTCCTTCTTCTGCGCGGCGGCGGGTGCCACGGTAAGCGCAGTGGTGCCCAGCGACAGCACGGCGGCCAGCGCGAGCTTGGAAGCGAAGTTCATGCGAAACTCTCCATAGACGGGGAAAGAGCGGGGGCTTTCGGCGCACCTCTAGTTGCCCGAAACGCACCGTTCAAGCCGATCACGGCTGCCGATGCCGGTTATGCGATGAACCCGCCTTTAACAGAGCGGCTCCCGCCCCGCTCGTAAGGAAGTGTTTCAGCAACCCATCGCGCGCGTTAACCACCTTATCGCATACATTTTGGTTGATGTGCGTTAACCCTGTGCATAAGTTTGTGGAAAGTTCGGGTAAATCGTTGCGTTGAAGGGGCAAAAAATGGGGTCGCTGTTTCGCGGATGTGCGCTTTGCGAGGTTGATGCGGATGGAAATCTGCTGCTGACCGAGAGCACGGCCCAGGCACTGGGCCTGCCCGCCACTGACGAACCCCTGGTTCTTTCCGCACATGAACGCGACCAGTGCCTGGTCGGCTATGCCCGCGCCGACCTGCAGGAAATCCGCACCCGCTCCGGCATGGACGCGCAGGCGACGGACGCCGGCATGCGCCGCGTGCTTGGCATGGTCGAGATGGAGCCGCGCAATGCGCGCGGACTCACCCTTCCCGCCGGCATGCGCCAGCATGGCCGGATCGAAAGCGTCGCGCTTGTCGTCGGAGCTGGCGATCGGTTCGAGATCTGGAATCCGCAGCTTGCCGCCGCCCAGAACGGCGTAAGCGCCGGAACGTATGAATTCCCGGCGGTGACCTATCGGCATCCCCCGCGTGGCGGCTCCCGCCGCTACCGCCCGGCCCGCTTCTGATGCGTTCGCTACGCTGCCGCCTGCTCGAGCATGCGGCGATGCCGAACCGCCTTCGGGAAGGTGACAGCGAATTCGCGATGTGCATGCGCTGCGGCAAGGACCTGTGGCGCGAGATCGGTGCAGAGGCATGGAGCGAAGTTCCTGCCGGCGAGGAAATCGACTGGCGTCGGCGCGACCTGGGGTACAGTGCCTCGGCCGTGGCTGCGCGCATGGCATCGTCTCCCGCACCGCGCCGGCACGGGCTACGCAACCCGGCGCCCGCGCAGACGCGCGGCCAGCGCCGCGCCCGGCCGCATCGCAGCGCGTTGATCGAGCTCACCGGTCGCTTCGTGCTGGACAGCATCTTCGAGCGCCTGCACCGCCCGGCCCGCCCTGCGGCGCCGCAATCGGTGCAGCTGCCCGCTAGAGCAACTTCTCGATCTCAGGGCCGATCGCGTCGGGGCTAGTCGTCGGCGCGAACCGCTCGACCGGATTGCCGTTCCGATCGACCAGGAACTTGGTGAAGTTCCACTTGATCCCCTTCGAGCCGAGCACGCCCGGCGCCGCCTTTTTCAGCGCCTCGAACAAGGGCGCGGCATCGGCGCCGTTGACGTCGATCTTGGCGTAGACCGGGAAGGTCACGTCATAGGTGAGCGAGCAGAAGTTCGCGATCTCCGCGGCATCGCCGGGCTCCTGCGCGCCGAACTGGTTGCACGGGAAGGCGAGGACCGAGAAGCCGCGATCCTTGTACTTGCGGTGCAGCGCTTCGAGCCCGGCATATTGCGGGGTGAAGCCGCATTTGGAGGCAGTGTTGACGATGAGCAGCACCTCGCCGGCATGATCGGCGAGCGTGGCCTGCTCGCCGCCAGCCCGAGTCACGGGAATGTCGGTGATCGCGGTCATGCGCCCTCTCCTTCGTACCGCGCCATCAGCAGCTCGATATTGCGGCGAACCCCGGGCCACTCGTGCGCGAGGATCGAATAGACCACGCTGTCGCGCATGTGGCCGTTCAGGATCAGATGGCCGCGCAGCACGCCGTCGAGGCGCGCACCTAGCCGCTCGATCGCGCGACGCGAGGCCTGGTTGAGGAAATCGGTGCGGATCTGGACGCAGTTCACCTCCAGCGCCTCGAAGGCATGGCGAAGCAGCATGTACTTGGCCTCGGTGTTGAGCCCGGTACGCTGGACGCGCGGCGCGTAGAGCGTGCCGCCGATCTCGACCCGGCGATGCCCCTTGCTCATCCGCAGGAAGCGCGTGACGCCCGAGACGCGGCCGCTGGCGTCCAGCACGGTGAAGGGCAGGCCGCGGCCCGCCGCCACGTCGTTCTCGATCCGGTCCATCCATGCATCGATGTTCGCATCATCGGGCACGGTGGTGTGGAAGAGCTGGCGGAGTCCCTCGAAAGCCTCGAGCAGATCGGCACGATCCGCGCGCGTCATGGGCCGAAGGGTAACGTGGCGGCCCGATAGCGTTGGGACATCACGCCACGGGTTCACTCGAGGTGCCCTTCGTGCAGCCGCACCACCCGGTCCATCCGCGCCGCGAGCCGCTCGTTATGCGTGGCGATCAGCGCGGCCGAGCCCTGGGTGCGGACCAGGCCGAGGAATTCGGCGAGCACCTTGTCCGAGGTCAGCTCGTCCAGATTGCCGGTCGGCTCGTCGGCCAGCACCAGCGCCGGCTTGTTGGCGAGCGCACGGGCGACGGCGACACGCTGCTGCTCGCCGCCCGAAAGCTGGCTGGGCCGATGCGTCAGCCGGTGGCCGAGGCCGAGCGCGGTGAGCAGCTCCTCCGCGCGCTTGTCGGCATCGGTACGCAGCGCGCCATGGATCATCTGCGGCAGCACGACATTCTCGAGCGCGCTGAAGTCGGGCAGCAGGTGATGGAACTGGTAGACGAAGCCCAGATGATCGCGGCGCACCGCGGTCCGGCCCGGGCTGTCGAGCTGTGCAGCCTCCTTGCCGGCGATGCGGATGGAACCCCCGAACCCGCCTTCGAGCAGGCCAACCGCCTGGAGCAGGGTCGACTTGCCCGAGCCGGATGGGCCCAACAAGGCGACGATCTCGCCCGGCTGCACGTCGAGATCGACGCCGCGCAGCACCTCGATGGTCTCGCCGCCCTGGCTGAAGCTGCGCTTGAGACCGCGCGTCTGGAGAACAGCCTCACTCATAGCGCAGCACCTGGACCGGATCGGTATTGGCGGCCTTCCAGGCCGGATAGAGCGTGGCGAGGAAGCAGAAGATCAGCGCCATCACGCAGATGCCGATCGTCTGGAACGGGTCGGTCTTGGCCGGCAGTTCGGTAAGGAAGCGCATCTGCGGATCCCAGATATTCTGGCCGGTGACCAGCCCGATGAACTTCACCACCCCCTCGCGGAAGGTGATGAACAGGAAGCCGAGCACTCCGCCCGCCGCGACGCCGAGCGCGCCGATCGTGGTGCCCACGGTGACGAAGATGCGCATCAGCCCGCCGCGGGTCGCGCCCATGGTACGCAGCACGGCGATGTCGCGCGTCTTGGCGCGCACCAGCATGATCAGCGACGAGACGATGTTGAAGGCCGCAACCACCAGGATGATCGAGAGGATGGTGAAGGAGACGGTGCGGTCCACCGCCAGCGCCTCGAAAAGCTCGGAGTTCATCGTTCGCCAGTCGGTGATCTGGCCGACCTGGCTGACCTTGTCGACGAGCGGCTGGAGGATATCGCCGACCTTGTCCGGATTGCTGGTCTCCAGCTCGATCATCGAGACGCCGTCGCCGAGCAGCAGCAGCGTCTGCGCATCCTCGATCGGCATGATCGCGAAGACCTTGTCATAATCATAGACGCCGACCTCGAAGATCACCGCCACCTTGTACTTCACGATGCGCGGCATCGTGCCGAAGGGCGTCGCGGCGCCGGCGGGATTGAGGATCGAGATCTCGCTGCCCACGGTCGCGCCGAGCGATTCCGCCAGCCGCGACCCGATCGCCACCTGCTCGCCGCCGGGCTTCAGGCTCTTGAGCGAACCGATGATCTCCTTGCCCTTGAGCGTCGGGTTGCTGAGGATGTCCTCCATCCGCATGCCGCGCAGCTGGAGGGCCTCGGCCCGGCCATTATAGGTGGCGAAGAGCGGCTGCTCGATCAGCGGGGTGGCACTGGTGACGCCCGGCGTCTTGCGCGCCTCCTCCAGCACCTCGCGCCAGTTGCGCAACTGGCCGCCATAGCCCTGGACCACGGCATGGCCGTTGAGCCCGGTGATCTTGTTGAAAAGCTCGGCGCGGAAGCCGTTCATGACGCTCATCACCACGATAAGCGCGGCGACGCCGAGCATGACGGCGACAAGGCTGAACCCGGCGACGACGGCGATGAACGCCTCGCTCCGCCCGGGCAGGAGATAGCGGCGGGCGATCATCCGCTCGTAACGTGAAATTAGCAGCATGCGGGTCTTGGCACTCACCCAGAAATCAGCTCGGCACCCGATCTAGGGCAGATGACCGCGAATTCCTACTGCCAACCTTTATGTTGCCGATTCAACACAGGGTGGCACCAAACTGCGTCTACCCCTTGTAATGCCAGTGACAAAGCCGGCCCGTGCGCCTAGCAAAACTCTCGTCGAAGCGCAGGCGAAAGGCCGTGGTTCGGGGAGGCTCCAAGCCCCGCTCGTAGGCAAGTGCGAGTGTGCGGGCTGGGCCTGACAAAGGGGGCTGACGAGCATTCGTCACGCAGGCGCCCGGATCGGAAACGGTCCGGGCGTTTGCCGTTTCTAGCTTCCGGATTTCCGCTTTTCAGCGCGGCGCCGAGAGCGGGCGATACTCGGCCAGTTCCTGCGTCGAGGGCAGGCTCATCAGGTGCGTCACCACGCCCGGATGCAGCGGCGCCGCAAAGCGCAACCCCGCCGCCTCGCGATTGCTCCACACCACCGTCGCGTTCAGCGCCTTGAACCCGGACAGCCGAAGCACCGTCTCCATGCCCGGCGGGAGCAGGAAGCCGGTCTCGATCCGGCAGCCTGCCCGCGAGATCTCGACCAGCCGGACATTCTGGAAACACAGGCGCGATTCCTTCACGCTCGCCGCCAGGGATACCGGCCAGCGCATAGCCTCGCGCCGGTCCACACCCTGGGTAATCTTCAATCCTCTACGATCGCCACGCATTCCCCAACCCCAACGCTAATCCCCTACCCCACCAAAATCGGCTTGCCGCAGCGCAGCCCGTTCACCCGAACATCCGCCTGCCCGACATTCACTCCCAGCAGCCCCGTCAGATCCGAAAGCACCGAATCGAGCGGCGCCGCGACCCCTTGCAGCACCGTGCCGACGGTCGACGTCACCAGCGAAAGATTGACCCCCAGCCCCAGCGCATTGGCCTGGAGGTCCATGTTGCGGATCAGCGACGCCGCCACGCCCTGGCTCAGATCGTTGGTCGACACCGTGTGCGCCTTGCCCGCTGCGATCTCCTGCGCGGTGAAGGTGGCGCGCTGCGCTCCGGCTCCGCCAAGTCCGATATGCGACTGGCCGGTCACCTCGGCGAGGAGCGCGACCTTCACCAAAGTCGTGCGCTTCGGCGTGATCGCGGCGTTGAAATTCCCCAGCGCAGCCGTGTCGACATCGCCGATCGCCACCTGCCCGGCAGCCGTGGTCACGTCGAGGCTGACCGTAGCCGTCGATGGCGTTGGACAGGAGATGCTGCGGAGCGAAGCCTCGGCATTGGCCAGCTCGACGAACAACGGCAAATGGACCGAGGCCAGACCGAGGAGCCCCGAGCCGCCGACCTTGGCATCGACATAGAGCCGGGTCTGCGCGGTGCGCACCTTGACGCTGCGGTCCTTGGCAACGGCAAGCCAGGGCGACTGCGCCGGCCGCTCGCCGATCGCCAGCGTCACCTTGGTCGCGGCCACGCCGGGCACCCCCGCCGCCAGATCCAGATCGACCTGACGCTTGCCGGTGGCGATCTGCAGCATCTCGCGCACCAGGGCATAGGAGTCCGCCTTGATCGGTCGCGACGGATCGGTGCTGCTCTCCCCCGCCAGCGGCCCCAGATCGATCAGCCTGGAAAGCTGAACGGTGACCGGCGGCACCCGCATCGCCATCGCGCGCAAGGCCGATTGCGCGCTCGAGCTCCCCGTCGCCGCCGCCATTGCGTTCAGCGCCTTGGGAAGGGTGATGTTGCTGGCGAGCGTCTCGCCGAAGGTGAGCCCCTGGAGGTTGGCCTGGGTACGCAGCGCATCGGCAAAGGCCAGGACGTCGAGATCGGCGTTCACCAGTCCCTGCGCATCCATCACATTGAGGTTCAGCTCGGTTCCTGCCAGCCCCGAGAGCAGCTGCCCCGGCAGCCCGCCGCTCACCGATGCCAGGCGCGAGCCGATCGAGAAGGAAGCGAGATCCACCCGCGCCGCCATCGCGGTCACGGAGACACGCGCCGTCGTCCGCCCGGTGAGGAACCGCCCGAAGAACAGCGGCACGTCCCGCCCCATGATCAGCCGCACGGCATTGCCGTCACTGCCCGAGGCCACGAAGCGCGCGGAATGGGCCACCGAGCTGTCCGGCGAATAGCTGCCCCGCTCGAGCTTCTCGATGCTGGCGTCATCGGCGCCGTTCGCCGTCATCGCCGTGCGGGCCGCGGCATCCGCCGCCTGGCTGTTCGCCGCGCTGAGCGCCGCCGCGTCCGCCACGCCCTGCAGCCGCCTTTTCTCCAGATAGAGCGAGCCGGTATCGACCGCGAATGCCGCCGATCCCGCCAGCATCACGAGCCCGCCGGCGAAGATCATGGTGATGTTGCCGCGGCGATCGGCCCCGAGGGCATGGAGGAAGGACAGCAAAGCCATCACGCGCCTCATGGAGCCGAAATCACCACCGTCGCGCTGCGCTCGATCACCTTGCTGGGCAGGGGTACCAGCTTGATCGAAAGCAGCGGATCGCTCGACGCGTCGTAGGAGAGGTGCACCGTCAGCGTATGGCCGTCATCGTCGACCAGCGTGTTCATATGCTCGGACTTGAGCGTGCCGGTCTTGCGCAGATTGGCGTCCAGCGCGGTGCGGGCCAGCGTGGCGCGCTCGGTGGGATCGAGCCCGCCGACCGCGGCACGCGCCGCCTCGTTCGCTGCCTGCTGCACGCTGTTGGCGCAGAGGAACCACCCGCCATAGGTGACGATGCCGCAGATCAGCATCAGAAGAATGGGGAGCGAGAAGGCCATCTCGATCGCAGCCGCACCGCGCCTGTCTCGCCACAGCCGGGGACCGGCGGGACGCGCCCTGTGGGGCAGCAAGAGAAGACGCGGATACATGTGCGTTTCTTCGCACAGGATAGCTTCCAAAATGCTCCCATGTGCGAAAGTAGGATTTCCGTATTTTCAGTAAACTTTATCTGCCGCATTCCCGACCGAGGAGTCCCTCGGCGCAGCGATCCTTTTGATTTTTAAATCCATTCTCGATCAACGCCAACTTGATTTGCGTTAATCCCGTGATATCCTTCATGTTCTGATCAAATTGAATAATTTGCAAAATTCTCATGGTTCACTTCAGGGTCGCAAACAACAATTGATGATGCCCGAAAGCAACCAGGGGGTTACAATTATGCAGCGCCCATCAGCACAAACCGTTTCATCCGCTGAACTTACGCGCAATTTTGCATATTGGCAGGATCGCGCCGCGCACGGCCCTGTGACGATCACTTATCACGGGCGCCCGCGCTACGTACTGCTGGCAGCCGAAAGCTGGGATGCGGAACATGCGGGGGAACGGGACGGCAGTCACCGCGAACTCGAATATCAGTTTCTGGTCGAGCATATGGACGGCGGGCTGCTCGTCATCGACCCGGAACTCAAGATCACCGACGTCTCCAGCGCAGCGGCACTGATCCTGGGTCAGCGGCAAAGCGCGCTGGTCGGATCGCCGATAACCGACGCATTGCCCTCCTCCACCCATGCCACCGTGCTTTCCAGCCTGCGCCATGTATTGCGCAGCGGCGAGCAGGCGCAGTTCGACCTGACGCTGGACGAAGAGAATGGCACCCGGCTACGGGTCCGTGCCGTTCCCTGGATAGAGGGCATCGCCCTTCTCGTGCGGGTCAACTACGAGGGTGACGAAGAGGCACGCCTCGCCGAGCAGACCGCGCTCGAGAAGGCGCGTGTCGCGCATGGACGGATCGAAGTGATCCGCCTCAGCGTGCGCGGCACGGTGTCGATGGCCGAGGCCGAGTTCGCCAAGCTGGTCGGGCTGCCGCGCGAGCGCATCCTCGGCCTGCGCTTTGCCGACCTTATCGCCGTACCCGACCGGCCCGCGGCACGCGATGCGGTCGAGCAGGTGCTGAGCGGTCGCTCCGAAGCGGAGGCATTCGACGCGCGGCTATTGTGCGGCGGCGCGAAGGAGATCGGCGCACGCATCTCGATCGCCCCGCTGGCCAGCGGCTATGCCGTGGGCGGCGCGATCGTGATCATCACGCTCGATCCGGGTGCCGAGACCGTTCAGTAGCAGGAGGGGCGCTTCAGCGTCGCGGTGCGCGCTATCGAGCGCTTGAACGTCCCGATCACCTGGTGGGTCAGGCCGTCGGGCCGGGTGGCGACCGCGCTCAGCTTGCCGCACGACAGGGTCACGCCTGCCCAGGTGACCGCCCAGCCGATGCGCGGGCTGGCAGCATCGCCACCCGCGAGCGTGACATTGCCGTGGATCTCGGCCGGCGCGCCGCCATCGATCTGAACGCGCGCGGCGTCGTTGAGGCGAGCGGCCCAGCCGCCGTCCCCACCCTCGCCCGGCTGGAGCTGAACCCTGGCGGCAGCGGCGGAGCGCGATCGGGCGACCCCGACCTCCTGATCCTCCGGCAGCCGCACTTCCACAGGACGCCGGCCCACGACGGAGGAAACCACGTCGCTGACCTGCTTCACCCCGGTGACGTCACCGCGGACCGCGACGCCGAGCAGCACCGCGATCACGCCGAGCACCAGCACCGCACGGACGGCGTTGGGGATGGTCAGCCGCGAGAGAACAACCACAGAGATGCAGAGCGACGCGATCAGCGCGATCTTGGCATAGCCGCCCGCCGCGAAGGCCGGCGAGCTTACCCAGACCAGCCCGCCGACGATCTGGCAGGCAGAGACTAGCGCCGCGAGCAGGCCCGCACTGCTGAAGCTCGGCATGGATCTCGACGACACGCGCATCATCTTCCCACTATAGGCGATAACTATAGCGGGCGTCGGTTAAGACCTTCTCAAATCATCCGGAATGAACTTGCAACAAGAAGGGAGGCGGTGCGGGCGCCGCCTCCCTTCCCCAACCTCCCCCGGCCATGGCAGGAGGTCAGTCTCGTCAAGATCAGAAGGTCTTGCTGACCGTCAGACCATAGGTTCTCGGGTCTCCGGGCTGGCCGACGATCAGGCCGGTACTGCCCGACTGGACCGAGAGCAGCTCGAAATACTGCTTGTCGAAGACGTTGCGGACCCAGCCATAGATGTTGAGATCGGCGCGCTTCCAGCCGAGCCGGACGTTCGACAGCGAATAGGCGTCGATCCAGGTATAGGCTGACTGCGACGGGTTGGACGAGAATTTGGAGCGCCAGCTGCCGTCATAGCCGAGATAGACATCGCCATCGCCCACCGGCTGGCGAACCTCGCCGCCCCAGCTCAGCGACCATTTGGAGATGCCCGGCAGCACCTGGCCCGAGATGTCGCAATAGGGCCGGCTGTTGCCGCCCGGGGTGCCGGGCGCCGAGGGCGTGCCGTTGAGATTGCCGTTCGCATCGACGCTCAGCGCGGTGCCGCCGGAGAGCTCGGGCGGGCAAGGCGCGTTCTTGAAGTCGACATACTTCGCGTCGGTATAGGCGCCGTTGAAGTAGAAATTCGCCTGCCGGCTCGGGCGGAAGGAGGCGTCCCATTCGAAACCGCGAGAGCGGACCTTGCCGGCATTGGCGAGATAGCCGCGGATCACGTTGATCGCGTTGTTGTTCACCGTCGCCTGATAGTCGGTGATCTCGGTCCAGAAGCCGGCCGCGTTGAAGGTCAGGCGCCGATCGAGGAACTGGGTCTTCAGGCCGATCTCGAAGTGATTGACCTTTTCCGGCTTCACCGTCTGGGTGCTGAGATCGACGCCGGTATTGGTCGAGTTCAGCGGCAGGCCCGAGAGGTTGATGCCGCCCGACTTGAAGCTGCGCGCATAGGTCGCATAGGCGTGGATATCGGGGGTGAAGTCGTACGACACGGTGATGTCGCCCGAGGCGTTCCAGTCGCTGAACCGCGGGCTGTAGCGCTGCGGCGCCAGCGTGTTGGTCTGGTTGAGGAAGGTCGTGCGGGCAGCCGCGCTGGTCGCCGTGGCCGCCGCGAGCAGCGAGGCGACATTGTCGGCCGATGCCGTGAAGTTGAACTGCGAATTGTGGATGCTGACGACCGAGTCGTAATAGCCCGACTTCTTGTCGTAGTTCAGCCGCAGGCCCGGCGCGATGTGGAAGCCGTCGACCGGCTCCCAGTTGAGCTTGCCGAACAAGGCGAAGCTGGTGTTGTCGAAATTGATCGTGTTGGTCGAGGTCAGGCCGTTCAGCACATTCGGGTTCGACGCGTCGCCGCCCGAGAGCAGCCAGCGGCTCGCCGCGGGACCCTGGACCTGCGAGCCCTGGGTATCGATCGTCTGGTGGAAGAAGAAGGCGCCGAGCGTATAGTCGAGCCGGCCGTCACCGTTCGAGCTGAGGCGCAGCTCCTGGCTGAACTGCTTCTGCTGCGACGGATTCTGCGACACGGTGGTGATCGGCAAGCCGATGAAATCGCGGTCGTTCTTCGGCTGCCAGTCCCAATAGCGCCAGGCGGTGACCGAGGTCAGCGTCGCCGGGCCGAGGTTCCAGTTGGCGACCAGCGAGGCGCCGCCGATCTCCTGGCGCGAGTTGATCTCGGCATCGAGATCGGTCTTGCGGTCGAACGGATCGGTGCTCGGCGGCGCATAGCCGAGCGCCGTCGCCAGCGCGGCATATTGACGGGTGAGCGGGCGCTGGGTGGCGCCGACCCGGGCATAATATTGCACGCAGCACAGCGGGTTCTGGAGGTTCCAGTCACCGGCGAAGGTGAGGTCGATATCGTCGTTCACCTTCCACAGGAGCTGGCCGCGGAAGCTGCTGGTGCGCTGCTTGTGCAGGTCCTCGCCGGTGCGGACATTCTCGATCGTGCCCTCGCGGCTGGTCAGCGCGCTGGAGATGCGCAGCGCCACCTTGTCGCTGAGCGGTCCCGAAACCGAGGCCTTGGCGGTGATCTGGTCGTAGCTGCCGATGCCGAACTCGATCTTCGCCTCGGGGGTGAAGCTGGGCGCGCGGGTGGTGATGTTGATCGCGCCGGCCGTGGTGTTCTTGCCATAGAGCGTGCCCTGCGGCCCGCGCAGTACCTCGACCCGCTCGACATCGACGAAGTCGAAGGTCGAGGCACCGATGCGGCCGATATAGACCTGGTCGAGATAGAAGCCGACGCCCTGCTCGATGCCGTCGTTGGTGAGGCCGAACGGCGCGCCCAGGCCACGGATATTGATGGCGGAATTGCGCGGGTTGCTCGAATAGAACTGCACCGCCGGCAGCGCGGTCTGGAGCCGGTTGAGGTTGGTGTTGCCGCTGTTCTCGATCGTCGGGCCACCGATCACCGAGATGGCGATCGGCACGTCCTGCGCCCTCTCCTCGCGGCGGCGGGCGGTGACGACGATCTCGCCGCTGCCGCTCTGCTGCTGGGCCGGCCTGGCCTGCTGATCGTCGGTGGAGGTCGAGGCAACCGGATCGTCACGCAGGGCCCCGGCAGGTGCCGGCGCGGTACTGGCTAGAAGTAGCAGCGAAAGCGAAGCAAGGCTCATCATCATCCCCTTTGGCCGTGTTGCGCTTAATCTCCACTCAATTGGTGGATATTAGCGAGCAAGGAGATGTTTAGCCATGCCTAGCGCTGGTTGATCGCCGCTTCCGGCCCCCGTTTCGACGCATCTTGAAAGCCGCAATCTCCAACACGATCTGAATTGAGCGGCGCCGTGAAGGGCCGCGAAAACCGCGGCGTCGCGGACCTCCGGGCGCCGGTTAAGTTGATCAATTCGCTCAAGAATAGAGGTCTTGATATGCGCCAGTTCGATTTCACTCCCTTCCGCCGCTCGACCATCGGGTTCGACCGGCTGTTCGACCTGCTCGAGGCCAGCGCCCGGGCCCAGGCTTCCGAGAATTACCCCCCGTTCAACCTCGAGCGCGTCGCCGAGGACCGCTACCGGATCACGATCGCCGTCGCCGGCTTCAAGGCTGACGAGATCGACATCACCGCGCAGCAGAACCTGCTGCTCGTGGCCGGCAAGAAGCGCGAGGAGAACGAGAACAACCAGGGCGCATACCTGCACCTGGGCATCGCCACCCGCAGCTTCGAGCGCCGCTTCGAGTTGGCCGACTTCGTCCGCGTGGAGAGCGCCGACCTTGCCGACGGCCTGCTGGTGATCGAGCTGGTCCGCGAGGTGCCCGAGGCGATGAAGCCCAAGAAGATCGCGGTGAACGGCACGCAGCCGACCCCGATCGTGCACCGCGAGGCCGACGCGGCCTGACCCGACCCACCACGGCTTGCGACGTCTTCCTCCCTTTGGACGTCGCAGCGGGGGGCGCCTGAACTTCGGTTCGGGCGCCCTTTGTGTATCTGCACGATTCGCACGCGAGCGGACGCATTGGACGCGGAAGTTGGCGGTGTTTACGCCTGTCCCTGCCTTTGCGCGGCGTTTCCATTCCGCTCCGGGGAGAGCGGAAGGGCGCGCTAGCGGACACCCGCGGACACGGAAGTTCGCGCTTCGCTTTTCTGCACCGGTTCAAAGAGCGGCCTTGCGGCAGTTGCTTAGAACATTAGCAGAACATTGGAGTGTAGGACAGCCCCACCTACGCGAGAGAGGGCCCAGCAGCAGCGGAAGACCGCCGCCGATAAGGCGCGCCCCTCCGTCATCCCGACGAAAGTCGGGATCTCAGGCGATGGCGCAGGACAAGAGCCGCACGAGATCCCGGCTTTCGCCGGGATGACGGTTAGGGGCGGCGGGAGACGGCTTTGGGCGCCGGGTGACGGCTATTTGGCGTGGGATGACGAGGACGCCGCCTGACCTCAGCGTGCCGGGCCGATCAGCCAGGGCTTCACATAGCCGGTGGGCTTGGCCTTGCCGTCGAGGCGCTCGACTCGGAGGATCTGGACGGGCTTGAGGATCATCTGGTCCTTCATCGCGTCGCGGCCGCCACCGGTCGGCATGGCGAGCATGCGCTTCACCACGTCCATCCCCGAGATCACCTTGCCGAACGCCGCGAAGCCCTTGAACGGGCCGCGCGCGTCGAGCCCGGGATTGGGACCGACCATGATCGAGAAGTTGCAGTTTGCGCCGTCCGGGTTGGGGCCGTGTGCCATCGAGATCGTGCCGTCGAGGTGGTGGATGCCGGTCTGCGCGGTCGATTCGAGCGGCACGGAGGGCAGCATGCGCCGCGCATCGGTGCCGATGCCGCCCTGGACGAAGCCCTGGCCCGGGTTCCCCTTGCGGCGGGCGGAGCGGTAGAATTGGGTGCCCTCGAGCCGGCCGTCATCGACATAGGCCATGAAGTTGGCGACCGTCTTCGGGGCGCGCCTGGCATCGAGCGCGACGGTGATGTTGCCCGCCGACGTGACGATCCGGACGCGGACCGTTGCAGGCTCCTGCGGCGGCGCGGCGGCGGTGAGGAAGAGGGCGAGGACGGCAAGCAGGGTACGCATGGGGTATCCCGCTAGTCGATGCGGGTGGGGAAACGCAATTCCTCCCCGAGCTTGTCTCGGGGAGGGGGACCGCGCGACGCAGTCGCGTGGTGGAGGGGCTGGCGCGGGAGCGCCGGTACCCGGCGCGCCCCTCCACCCCGCCCTGCGGGCGCGGTCCCCCTCCCCCAGCGAGCTGGGGGAGGAATTTAGAAAGGTGCCAACTTCGGCGGACAGAGTGTTCAGAGAGCCGAATAGTCCATTCGCTTCAGGTCCTCGATCAGGCTCGGCCCCACCGGTTCCCAGCCCAGGCGGGCGCGGGTCTTGGCGCTTGATGCCAGCATGTCGAGGCCCATGAAGATGTTGAGCCAGCCGAAATGCGCCCCTGCCTCCTCCGGCGTGAGCGAGCGGACGGGAATGTTCATACCGGCGCCGACGACCTCCGCGATCTCCCGCGCGGCGATCCCCTCTTCCGCCACCGCATTGTAGCGGGCGCCCTTCTCGCCCCGGTCGAGCGCGAGGACATAGAGCTTCGCCACGTCGAGGACATGCGCGGCGGGCCAGCGGTTGGCGCCGTCGCCGACATAGGCGGCCAGGCCCTTTTCGCGGGCATTGGCGACATAGGGGGTGATCAGGCCCTGCCTCGCCGTGTCATGAACCTGGGGCAGCCGGACCACGCGGACATCGACGCCCGCCTCGAGCAGCGCCTGACCGGTCTGCTCGGAGATCATGCGAGGATTGGGATGCTCGCGGGCGAAGACGTCCTCGTCGGCGGGCTGGCCGGGCACGGCATTGCCCATGCCGGTGCCCGAGGTGATCAGCAGCGGGCGGCCCGTGCCCTTGAGCGCCTCGCCCATCGCGACGATCACCCGGCCGTCCTTCTCGCAATTGGCGACGAAGTTCGAGAAGTCGTGATCGAAGGCAGTGTGAATGACCGCGTCCGCGGCGTCCGCTCCGGCGCGCAGCGACTCGAGGTCCTCGAGCGTGCCGCGATGCGCCTCGGCACCCTGGGCGGCGAGCGCGGCGGCGCCGGCATCGGAGCGGGTGAGGCCGAGCACCTGGTGGCCTGCCGCCAGCAGCTCGGGGACGATGCGCGAGCCGATGAAGCCGGTGGCGCCGGTGAGGAAGACACGCATGGGGATACTCCGTTGGTTGTTCGAAGCAGTTGTGGCCCTTGCCCATTTCCTGTTAAAGTAGTGACGTTATCCTAGTATAAAGACTGACAGGCTATGCCCCAGGACAGCGCTACCCCACTCGGCAAGTTCCTGCGCGACCGGCGCACAAGGCTCGATCCGGCCAGTTTCGGCTTCGGAAGCGGGCGGCGGCGCACCCCGGGCCTGCGGCGCGAGGAAGTGGCGCAGCGATCGAACATCAGCCCGACCTGGTATACCTGGCTGGAGCAGGGCCGCGGCGGCGCGCCCTCGGCCGATGTGCTCGACCGGATCGCTTCGGGGCTGATGCTCACCGAGCCCGAGCGCGAGCATATGTACATGCTCGCCTTCGGGCACCCGCCGGAAGCGCGCTATCGCGGGGCCGAGGGGATCACGCCGCGCTTGCAGCGCGTCCTGGACGCGATGCCGGTGCCGGCGATGATCCGCACCGCGACCTGGGACGTGGTCGCCTGGAACGCGGCGGCGGCGGTGGCGCTCACCGATTATGGCGCGGTGCCGGTGGAGCAGCGCAACATCCTGCGGCGGATGTTCTCCGATTCGCGGCTGCAGGCGGCGCAGGAGGACTGGCTGAGCGTGGCGCGCTACGTCGTCGCCTCGTTCCGGGCGGACGTGACGCGGGCGGGCGCATCGCAGGAGATCAGCGCGCTGGTCGAGGAATTGTCGCGGACCAGCGCCGAGTTCGACGCGCTGTGGCGCGACAACGACGTCGCCGGGCAGCAGGGCGACGGGGTGAAAAGGCTGCGGCATCCCGAGCTGGGCACGATAGAGCTGGAATTCTCGACCTTTGCGGTGGAGGGCCGGCCGGAGCTCAACATGATGATCTACAACCCGGTGGCGCCCGAGGTGGCGGCGAAGATCCGGGAGATGGTGGCGGGTTCTCACCGTCATCCCGGCGAAAGCCGGGATCTCGTGCAGTAGCGCGATGCGGCCTGAGATCCCGGCATTCGCCGGGATGACGGTTGGTGGAAGATTCCTACAGCAGATACACCACGACATAGCGCGCCACGAGGGCGAGCATCACCACCTTCGCCCAGCGCTCGCCGCGGACGAACATCGCCGCGGCCATCAGCAGCGCGAGGATCGCGGTAAGGCCGAGCGCCAGCGGGCGCAGCAAATGCGGGGCGATCGTGGGGATGCTGGCGTAGAAGGCGAGCTGGCAGAGCAGCAGGCCGAACATCACCCCGATGACGACGCGGCGGACGCGGAAGAAATGCGCGTCGAAGTCCGGCTGCTCCTCGATATCGCGCGGGAAGACGAGGTGCGCAGCGAGATAATAGGCGGCGGCGAAGACGGTGATCGCCATCAGCAGCTTGCCCGAGACATGGACGACGTCGCGCACCACCCAGGCGGCCTGCCAGAAGGACAGCAGGTCGAGCATCACGAAGGCGCCGAGCAGCGGGGTCAGCCAGCCGATGCGGATCGCGGAACCAGGGCGGAGCCGCGCCTCGATCGCCTTCGCCAACCCGCCAAGGACCTCGGCGAGCGAAAGGCCGAGCAGCAGGCCGAACAGCGAAAAGATGAATTCGAAATCCGACATGCGGTGCTCCCCCTGCCCGGCTGTTAGCGCGCGGGGGTTCGGTGGTGCAAATGGTTCACGCGACGACGCCACGACGCGACGAAGAAGAGATTTGTTCGCGCAGAGGCGCGGAGGACGCAGAGGTGTCGTGCGCCTGGCCGGCGCTCGCGCCAATCGTCATCCCGGCGAAAGCCGGGATCTCGGGCCGTATCGCGGGAAGGAGCCGCATGAAATCCCGGCTTTCGCCGGGATGACGGCTGTGGGGGCTATGGCGCCCGGATCACGGCTTTGGTTGCGCGAGACTTCTCTGCGTCCTCTGCGCCTCTGCGCGAACAAAAAAAGCCGGGCGCTGGGCCCGGCCTTTCTGCTTTCCGCTGGAAGTAGCTCAGACCAGCCGGCTCTGCCGCACCGCCGCTTCGATGAAGCTGGCGAACAGCGGGTGCGGCTCAAAGGGCTTGGACTTGAGTTCCGGGTGGAACTGCACGCCGACGAACCAGGGGTGGTCCGGCCGCTCGACGATCTCGGGCAGCGAGCCGTCGGGCGACATGCCCGAGAAGACCAGGCCGCCCTGCTCGAGCACCGGCTTGTAGGCAGTGTTGACCTCGTAGCGGTGGCGATGGCGCTCGCTGATCTCGTCGGCGCCGTAGATCGAGGAGACGACCGAGTTGCCGCCGAGCTTCGCGGTGTACGCGCCGAGGCGCATCGTGCCGCCCATGTCGCCGCCTTCCTCGCGCTTCTGCAGGCCCTCGCTGGTCATCCATTCGGTGATCATGCCGACCACCGGCTCCTCGGTCGGGCCGAATTCGGTGGTCGAGGCATTGGCGATGCCGCCGGCGCGGACGCCTTCGATGCACGCCATCTGCATGCCGAGGCAGATGCCGAAGAACGGCACGTTGCGCTCGCGGGCGAACTTGACGCCGGCGATCTTGCCCTCGCTGCCGCGCTCGCCGAAGCCGCCGGGGACGAGGATGCCGTGCAGCGGCTCGAGCTGGGCGGTGATCTCGGACTCGTCGCCATGCTCGAACAGCTCGGCGTCGAGCCAGCGGATGTTGACCTTCACCCGGTTGGCGATGCCGCCGTGGGTGAGCGCCTCGGTGAGCGACTTGTAGGCGTCGGGCACGCCCATATACTTGCCGACCACGCCGATCGTGACTTCGCCCTCGGGATTGAGGACGCGGTCCTCGATCTCTTCCCAGCGGGTGAGATCGGGCGAGCCGGTGACGTCGATCCCGAAGGCCTTGAGCACTTCGACGTCGAGCCCCTCGGCATGGTATTGGAGCGGCACGCCGTAGATGGTCTTCGCGTCGAGCGCGGGGATGACCGACGAGGCGGGCACGTTGCAGAACAGCGCGATCTTGGCGCGGTCGCTCGCCGGCAGCGGCTTCTCGCTGCGGCAGACGATGACATCAGCATGGACGCCGAGCGAGGCGAGCTCGCGCACGCTGTGCTGGGTCGGCTTGGTCTTCAGCTCGCCGGCGGCGGCGATGTAGGGCACCAGCGTCAGGTGGACGCTGACCGAGTTGCCGCGGCCAAGATCGTTGCGGAGCTGGCGAATCGCCTCGACGAAGGGCAGCGACTCGATGTCGCCGACGGTGCCGCCGATCTCGCACAGCACGAAGTCGAGATCCTCGGTGTCCGCCTGGGCGAAGGCCTTGATCGCGTCGGTCACGTGCGGGATCACCTGGACGGTGGCGCCGAGATAGTCGCCGCGGCGCTCGCGCTCGATGATCGTCTTGTAGATCCGGCCCGAGGTGATGTTGTCCGACTGGCGCGAGGCGACGCCGGTGAAGCGCTCGTAATGGCCCAGGTCGAGATCGGTCTCGGCGCCATCGTCGGTGACGTAGACCTCACCATGCTGGTGGGGCGACATCGTGCCGGGATCGACGTTGAGATAGGGATCGAACTTGCGGATGCGGACCCGATAGCCACGCGCCTGGAGCAGAGCCGCGAGGCTCGCTGCCATGAGACCCTTGCCCAGCGAGGAGACCACGCCGCCGGTGATGAAGATATACCGCGCCATGGGAGAAAACGCCTAACGTGAATGGACGCGCGCCGGAAGCGTGCGAATCACGCAACCGGGCACAAATTTATGTGGACAGCCCCGGACCAGGCCGGGACCGGCGGATTTACTGGGCCAGCGGGACCGAGCTGTTGCCCTGCGCGGCCGGAGCCGCCGGGGCAGTCGCGTTGCCCGGCGCGAAGGGCGCCGCGCCGCCCGGAGGGGCGGTGGTCGGCAGCGCCTGGGGCACGGCGGCCGGGGTCGAGCGCTGCAGCGAGGCGTCGATCGTCGCGCCGTGGCGATTCGCCGCCAGGAAGGCGAGCAGGATCGACATGGCGATGAACGCGGAGGCGAGGATCGCGGTGGTGCGCGTCAGGAAGTCGGCCGCGCTGCGCGCCGACATCAGGCCCGACGGGCTGCCGCTCGAGGTGAGGCCGCCGCCCTCCGACTTCTGCAGGAGAATCACGCCGACGAGACCCGCGGCGATGAAGGCCTGGACGATGAGCAGGAAGGTGAACATGAAATGCGCGGACCTCTTGAAGAAAGGCGGCACATAGGGGAGCCGCCGGTTCCAATCAACCGTGTGGAGCCACTACCCACCTCAGATGCTCAACAAAGCTGTAACATTTCGCAGCCGGACTGAAACCGGATCGGTTCACGCGCGTTATGAGCTTTGGCCCTGGCGTATCGGGGGCGTAACAACAGAGTAGATGCCGTGAACGCAATGACCGACAGCTCGCTTTCTTCGTGGAAGAACACGCTGATCGACTATGTGCGATCGGGAGAACCGGACCTGACCAACCGGCAGATGGCCTTGCTGATGCTCGTCTATCTGGAACCTGGCCCCCATACCGTGCGCGGCCTGGCCCGGGCTTTGAACGTATCGAAGCCCGTCGTCACGCGTGCCTTGAACAGACTGGGCACGCTCGGCTATCTGCGCCGCCAGCGCGACGACACCGACAAGCGGAACATCTTCGTCGCCAAGACCGCGGAAGGGGCAGAGTTTCTTGCAGAATTCGGGCATTTCCTCACTGGGGGGCACATCGCCGAACCAGTCGCCCGCAGGGCCAGCGCGTAAGCGTTTCTCGCTGAAGGGCCGTTCGGTTCCCATCGATCCCAGGGTCGATGCGGTTCGTCGTGACCTGGCAGACGTACGTCTGGCGGATCGCGTGTTCGCACCCCATTATGCGGCGCCTATGCTCCGCATGATCTCCTCGCCCGTGCCCCTGCGCGCCGGCTCCAAACCCGATTCGGAAACGCTCGCCCAGCTTGCGGGCGGCGACTCGTTCGAAGTGCTCGAACTCGCCGGCGACCATGCCTGGGGCGTCGCCCCTGGCCAGAAGCTGGTCGGCTATGTCCCCGCCTCGATCCTGGAGCGCCCCGCGGCATGACGATTCGCGTGTTCATCGACGGCGCCGTCGGCACCACCGGCCTGGAGATTCGCGAGCGGCTGGATGGCCGCGACGGGATCGAGCAGATCATCCTGGACGACAAGGACCGCAAGGACCCGGCCAAGCGCGAGGACGCGCTCAACTCGGCGGACTTCGTGATCCTGTGCCTGCCCGACGATGCCGCGCGCGACGCGGTCGACATGATCAAGGCGGCCAAGGTCCGCGTGATCGACGCCTCGACCGCGCATCGCGTCGCCGATGGCTGGACCTATGGCTTTCCCGAGCTCGAGCCCGGCCAGGCGGCGCAGATCGCCGAGGCGACGCGCGTCTCCAACCCCGGCTGCTATCCTACCGGGTTCCTGGCACTCGTCCGCCCGCTGATTCGCGCCGGGCTGGTACCGCACGACCATCCGCTGAGCGTCAACGCGGTCTCGGGCTATTCGGGCGGCGGCAAGAGCATGATCGCCGAGTTCGAGGACCAGGCCGCGGCCGGCTATACCGAGACGGCGTTCCGCAATTACGGGCTCGGCCTCGCGCACAAGCACGTGCCCGAGATGACCAAGCACGCCCGCATCGTGCATCCGCCAATCTTCCAGCCCGCCGTGGTGCGGGCCTATCGCGGCATGCTGGTCGAGGTGCCCCTGCCCCTCCACGCCTTCACCCGCCGGCCGTCGCTCGAGGCGATCGAGAACGCGCTGCGCGAGGCCTACAAGGATTCGCCGCTGGTCCGCGTGCTGCCGGGCGACGTGGCGACGGTGAGCATCGAGGAGGATGCGGGCACCGACCGGCTGTCGCTGCGGGTGTTCGGCAATGCCGAGACCGGCCAGGCGCGGCTGGTGGCGACGCTCGACAATCTCGGCAAGGGCGCGGCCGGCGCCGCAGTGCAGAACCTCAACATCATGGCGGGGTTCGACCAGACCGCGGGGCTGGTGCTGTAGGAGCCGGTTTGGTTTCGGGTTTTGAGGAGGCCGGGCCCTTGGGTCCGGCCTTTTTTGTTCGCGCGACGACGCAACGGCGCGACGAAGAAGAGTTTGTTCGCGCAGAGGCGCGGAGGACGCAGAGGGGTTGCGCTTGGGACGTCCTGGGCGTCCTGCCCCATAGCCGTCATCCCGACGAAAGCCGGGATCTCATGCGGCTCCATCCCCGCGCCTTCGCCTGAGATCCCGGCTTTCGCCGGGATGACGATTTGGGGAACGGGCTGAGCACGCGATTAGCGTCCCCTCTGCGTCCTCTGCGCCTCTGCGCGAACCACCTTCTTCCTTCTTCCCTACGCCGCCGCTCCGTCGCCCGAACAATCTCCCGCCCCTTCGCTTGCCGCTGCCACCGGTTACCCTATCTAGAACCCGCCACCCGGCCTTGATCTTTGCGCGCCATTGGTGTCTCGCGAGGCCGAAACGAAGATAGCGAGGCAAAGCATGCGACAATCCGCGGGCAAACTGCTCCTGTTCGGCGCCACCGGCGACCTTTCCCAGCGGATGCTGCTTCCCTCGCTCTATGGCCTGCACGCGGACGGGCTGCTGCCCGACGGGCTGACCATCACCTGCACCGCGCGCTCCGATTATGACGATGCGGGGTTCCGCGAATTCGCCCGCCACGCGCTCGATCATTTCCTTCCCGCCGACCGTAAGGATGACAGCGCTGTCGGAAGCTTCCTCGAGCGCGTCTTCTACCAGCGGCTCGATGCCTCGAAGACCGAGGGCTTCGCCGCGCTGGCCGAGAAGCTCGGCGACATTTCGGGCGGCCTGGCGATCTTTCTGTCGACCGCGCCCTCGCTGTTCGGCCCGACGATCAAGGGACTCGAATCGGCCGGGCTGACCGGGTCGAACGTCCGCATCGGGCTGGAGAAGCCGCTGGGCGTCGACCTCAAGTCGAGCCGCGAAGTGAACGACATCGTCGCCGAGGCATTCCCCGAGGACCGCACCTTCCGGATCGACCATTATCTCGGCAAGGAGACGGTGCAGAACATCCTGGCGCTGCGCTTCGGCAACTCGCTGTTCGAGCCGGTGTGGAACGCGCAGGGCATCGAGCATGTCCAGATCACCGTCTCCGAGACGGTGGGCCTGGAAGGCCGCGCCGGCTATTATGACGATGTCGGCGCGCTGCGCGACATGGTCCAGAACCACATGCTCCAGCTGCTCGCGCTGGTCGCGATGGAACCCCCTGCCCGCTTCGACGGAACCGCGATCCGCGACGAGAAGGTCAAGGTGCTGCGCTCGCTCCGGCCGATCGCAGGCAACGACGTGCCCAACCTGACCGTGACCGGCCAATATGGCGGCGGCGCGGTGAAGGGCGAGATCGTGCGGTCCTACGACACCGACCTGGAGAAGAGCTCGGACACCGAGACCTTCGTCGCGATCAAGGCGCATGTCGACAATTGGCGCTGGCACGGCGTGCCCTTCTATCTGCGCACCGGCAAGCGGCTGGCAGAGCGCCGCAGCGAGATCGTGATCACCTTCAAGCCGGTGCCGCACTCGATCTTCGAGGAGCGCGGCGGCGCGCTGAAGCCGAACGTGCTGGTGATCCGCCTGCAGCCCGAGGAATATATCCAGCTGCTGGTGATGGCGAAGGAGCCGGGCCTCGACCGCGACGGCATCCGCCTGAAGGAAGTGCCGCTGAACCTGAGCCTCGAGCACGAGTTCGCCGGCACCCGCCGCCGCATCGCCTATGAGCGGCTGTTCCTCGACCTGATCGAGGGCGATCCGACGCTGTTCGTCCGCCGCGACGAGGTGGAGGCGCAATGGGCCTGGATCGACGCGATCCGCGAAGGCTGGAAGACGGCCGCGGTGAAGCCCAAGCCCTATGCCTCGGGCAGCTGGGGCCCGAGCGCCGCGATCGCGCTGACCGAGCGCGACGGGGTGACGTGGAATGAATGATTGCAAATTCCTCCCCGAGCTCGTCTCGGGGAGGGGGACCAGCCGCAGGCTGGTGGAGGGGCGGCGGATGCAATCCGCCGTCTGCGACGGCGGCCCCTCCACCACCGGCTTCGCCGGCGGTCCCCCTCCCCCAAGCAAGCTGGGGGAGGAATTTGGAAACCCATGCCGCTTTGAGATAGTTTTTAGATACCCACCTGAGAGACCCAAGGAGCTGACATGACGACCGAAATCGAATGGTGGGACTATGAGGACGCCGACGAGATGGCCGCGGCCGTCGCCGGCGATATCGGCTTCATCATCGAGAGCGCGATCGACGCCCGCGGCGCGGCGGTGATCGCGCTGGCCGGCGGCAAGACCCCGCTGCCGATCTACGAGAAGCTCGCCAAGGCCAAGATCGACTGGAAGCGCGTGACGATCATCCCGGGCGACGACCGCATCGTGCCGCTGGGCGATCCGCTGTCGAACGTCACCGCGATCGGCAAGATCTTCATCCCCAAGGGTGCGCGGGTGATCCCGCTCGTGAGCGACAAGGCGCCGGACTACAAGGCGGCCGGCCGCTCGGCCGACGCGCTGCTGCAGGACGTGCACTGGCCGCTCGACCTCTGCCTGCTCGGCGTGGGTGGCGACGGCCACTGCGCCTCGATCTTCCCCGGCCCCGATTTCGACGAGGCGCTGAACGGCCCCAAGGAGCGCCGCGCGCTGGGCGTGATGCCCGATCCGCTGCCGCCCGAGGCCCCGGTCGCCCGCGTCACCCTGTCGCGTTCGGCGATCATCACGGCGCGTGCGCTGATGATCGCGATCACCGGCGAGGCCAAGAAGGACGTGCTGGAAGCGGCGATCGAGCAGGGCGCCTCGTCGAGCTATCCGGTCGGCCGCGTGCTCGCCGATGTCGAGCTGCCGGTGGATATCCACTGGGCGGCATAGAATTTTCTTCTGTTCCCCGGCGCAAGCCGGGGCCCAGGGTCACAAGCGCTTCAGCCGAGAAACCCTGGGCCCCGGCCGTCGCCGGGGAACGGTAGTGCAAATGGAATGAGCGTATGACCCTCCACACCGAAATCGCCGCCGTCACCGATCGCGTGATCGAGCGCTCCAAGGCCAAGCGTCGCGCCTATCTCGCATTGCTCGATGCCGAGCGCGAATCGGGGAACGACCGGCCCAAGCTCGGCTGCGCCAACCTCGCCCATGCCTATGCCGGCACCGACGAGCAGCGCGACCAGCTCAAGGCCGGGCATTCGATGAACATCGGCATCGTCACCGCCTATAACGACATGCTCTCGGCCCATGCGGTCTATTACCGCTATCCCGAGCAGATGAAGGTCTGGGCGCACGAGGCCGGCGCCACCGCGCAGGTGGCGGGCGGCGTGCCGGCGATGTGCGACGGCGTCACCCAGGGCTATCAGGGCATGGAGCTGTCGCTGTTCAGCCGCGACACGATCGCGCTGTCCACCGCCGTCTCGCTCTCGCACCGCACCTTCGAGGGCGCAGCTTTGCTCGGCATCTGCGACAAGATCGTGCCCGGTCTGCTGATGGGCGCGCTGCGCTTCGGCCATCTGCCGATGGTGCTGATCCCCGGCGGCCCGATGCGCTCGGGCCTGGCCAACAAGGAGAAAGCGCGAATCCGCGAGCTCTATGCCGAGGGCAAGATCGGCCGCGACGAGCTGCTCGATGCCGAGATCGCGGCGTACCACTCGAAGGGCACCTGCACCTTCTACGGCACCGCCAATTCGAACCAGATGATGATGGAGGCGATGGGCCTGCACATGCCGGGCGCCGCCTTCGCCAATCCGGGCACCAAGCTGCGCCAGGAGCTGACCCGCGCCGCCGTGCACCGGCTGGCCGAGATCGGCTGGAACGGCGACGATTACCGCCCGATCGGCCATGTCGTGGACGAGAAGGCGATCGTGAACGCGGCGATCGTGCTGCTCGCGACCGGCGGCTCGACCAACCATTTGATCCACGTCCCGGCCTTTGCCCGGGCGGCGGGGATCACGATCGACTGGGACGATTTCGACCGGCTCTCGCGGATCGTGCCGCTGCTGGCGCGCGTCTATCCGAACGGTTCGGCGGACGTGAACGGCTTCGAGGATGCCGGCGGGCCGAGCTTCGTGATCCGCGAGCTGCTGAACGCCGGGCTGATGCACGGCGACACGCTGACCGTCGGCAAGGGCGGCATGGCGGACTATGGCCGCAAGCCCGAGATGGCCGGCGACGCGCTGGTCTGGACCGAGCATGGCGCGGCGAGCGGCGACGACACGATCCTGCGCACCGCCGCCGATCCCTTCTCCCCCGAGGGCGGATTCCGTATCCTCAAGGGCAATCTCGGCCGCGCCTGCATCAAGGTCTCGGCCGTGGAGCGCGAGCGCTGGACGATCGAGGCGCCGTGCCGCGTCTTCTCCGACCAGGCCGAGGTGCAGGCGGCGTTCAAGGCCGGCGAGTTGGAGCGCGACGTGATCGTCGTGGTCCGCTTCCAGGGCCCCAAGGCGAACGGCATGCCCGAGCTGCACAAGCTGACGCCGCCGCTGGGGGTCTTGCAGAATC
The DNA here is from genome assembly GCF_047324325.1 of Sphingomonas sp. Sphisp66. Lineage (NCBI taxonomy): Bacteria > Pseudomonadati > Pseudomonadota > Alphaproteobacteria > Sphingomonadales > Sphingomonadaceae > Sphingomonas > Sphingomonas sp. Sphisp66. The sequence goes on along the minus strand of NZ_CP168508.1, from coordinate 1,643,438 downwards.
GCGGCTTCAAGGTCGCGCTGGTCACCGATGGGCGCATGTCGGGCGCGAGCGGCAAGGTGCCGTGCGCGATCCATCTCAGCCCCGAGGCGCTGGGCGGCGGCCCGATCGCCAAGCTGCGCGACGGCGATGTGTTGCGGGTCTGCGCCGAGAGCGGCGAGCTGACCGCGCTGGTCGATGCGGCGGAATGGGAGGCGCGCGAGCATGTCGCCGCGCCGCCGCCCGCGATCGGCACCGGCCGCGAGCTGTTCGCGATGCTGCGCAACCATTGCGACGAAGCCGAGAAGGGCGCGTCGGCGATGCTGGCGGAAGCGGGGCTGTAAGCTGGCTTCCCCTCCCTGGAAGGGAGGGGATCGAGGGGTGGGTAGAGGCTTGGCGATATGGTGGGTGCGCCCCTGTGGTGCCCGTATCGCCCGGTCTCCACCCACCCCCAGCCCCTCCCTTGAAGGGAGGGGAGTTTTGACGTCGCCCTTTACTTCTGCGCCGCACATGGGAAGAAGGGCGCGGCCGGGTCTGGCAACGTTGACAGGCCCAGGCGGACGAGAGGATCAGGAGCCCGAATGGAAGTCGTCGCGGTCGATATCGGGGGCACGCATGCCCGCTTTGCCGTTGCCGAGGTAGCGGAGGGCCGCGTCGTCTCGATCAGCGAGCCGATGACCCAGAAGGTCGCCGAGCATCCCAGCCTGCAGCTCGCCTGGCAGGCTTATGGCGAGGAGCTCGGCCGGCCGCTGCCCAAGGCGGCGGCGCTGGCGGTGGCCTCGCCGGTGGGCGGCGAGATCATCAAGCTCACCAACAATCCCTGGATCATCCGCCCCGCCCTGATCCCCGACCGGCTGGGCGCCGATACCTGGACGGTGGTCAATGATTTCGAGGCGATCGGCCATGCCGTCGCCCAGATGGGCCCGGAGCATTTCCTCCATCTGTGCGGCCCGGACGAGACGCTTCCGGAAAAGGGCGCGATCACCGTATGCGGCCCCGGCACCGGCCTGGGCGTGGCGCAGGTGTTCCGCCACCGCGCCGGATACGACGTGATCGCCACCGAGGGCGGCCATAGCGACTTCGCCCCGCTGGACCCGATCGAGGACGCGCTCGTGAAGCGGCTGCGCAAGACCTATACCCGCGTCTCCAAGGAGCGCGTGGTCGCCGGCCCCGCGATCGTCTCGCTCTACGAGACGCTGGCCGAGCTCGAGGGCAAGCCGGTCCACCGGCTCGACGACAAGGCGATCTGGGCGCTGGCGCTGGAAGGCAAGGACGAAGTGGCAGTGGCCGCGCTCGACCGCTTCTGCCTCAGCCTGGGCGCGGTCGCGGGCGACCTCGCGCTATGCCATGGCCCCAAGGGCGTGGTCATCGCGGGCGGTCTGGGGTTGCGACTCAAGGACCATCTGTTGCAGTCGGGCTTCGGCCAGCGGTTCGTCGCCAAGGGCCGGTTCCAGGGCCTGATGTCTTCCATTCCGGTGAAGCTCATCACGCACCCGCAGCCGGGCCTGTACGGCGCCGCCGCGGCATTCGCGCAGGAGCACGCCCTTTGAATATCGAAGCCATCATGCAGACCGCGCCGGTGATCCCGGTGCTCGTGATCGAAGACGCCGCCACGGCCCGCCCGCTGGCGGAGGCGCTGGTGAAGGGCGGCCTGCGCGTGCTCGAGGTGACCTTGCGCACCGGCGCGGCGCTGGAGGCGATCGCCGAGATGAAGAAGGTCGAGGGCGCGATCGTCGGCGCGGGCACGGTGGTCAACACCGAGCAGTTCGAGCAGGTGATGAAGGCCGATGCCGAGTTCATCGTCTCGCCGGGCCTGACCGATCGGCTGGGCGACGCGATCACCCGCAGCGGCGTGCCGTACCTGCCGGGCGTCGCCAATGCCGGCGACATCATGCGCGGGCTCGACCTCGGCCTGACCCATTTCAAGTTCTTCCCGGCCGAGACCTCGGGCGGGCTCAAGGCGCTGAAGGCGCTCGCCGCGCCCTTCTACCAGTGCAAGTTCTGCCCGACCGGCGGGATTTCCGCGGCGACCGCGCCGGAATGGCTGGCGTTCGATCCGATCCTGTGCGTCGGCGGGTCGTGGGTGACGCCCAAGGGCGCGAGCTACGAGCAGGTCGAGGCGCTGGCGCGCGAGGCGGCTTCGCTGAGGCGGTAAACTAACCCGTCATCCCGGCGAAAGCCGGGATCTCGGGCGGCTCTATTCCCGAATGTCGTCGAACAGATCGCGCCATTCGGGATTGGAGCGCTCGATCAACTCGATCTTCCACTCGCGCTTCCATTCCTTGAGCATCTTCTCCCGACGGATCGCATCGTCGATCGTGTCGTGCGGCTCGGCGAGAACGAGAAGCTTGAGATTATACCTCGCGCAGAATTTTGAGCCTTTACCTTCGCGGTGCTGCTGGACGCGTTGCGCGAGGTTGGCGGCGACACCGACATAGGGAATCCCGCGCGGCTTGTTGGTCATGATGTAGGTCCAGCCGGCCACCGTGTCCTTCCATCGCCTGAGATCCCGGCTTTCGCCGGGATGACGGTATAGGCAAGTGTGGGACCGAATGTCCCATTCCCATCCCGCGCCACCCACCCCACATCGCCGTCATGGAAAAGACCGGCACGCCCTCCCCCCACGCCCTCGCCATGCGCGACGAGAAGCGGCGTGCGGCCGCGGAGATGGGGATCGACGATGCGTTCGTCTCGGAGCTGGTCGATCGCTTCTACGGGCGGATTCGGGCCGATCCGGTGCTCGGCCCGGTGTTCGCCGGGCGGATCCAGGACTGGGGCCCGCATCTCGACCAGATGAAGCGTTTCTGGCGCTCGGTGCTGTTCAGCAGCGGCGAGTATCTCGGGCGGCCGATGCCGATCCATCTCGGCATTCCGGGGCTCGACAAGCCGATGTTCGCGCGCTGGCTCGACCTGTTCGCCGCGACGCTGGCCGAGATCGGCGGTGGCGACGCCGCCGAGCATGTCCATGAGCGCGCCCGGATGATCGCCAACAGCTTCCTCAACGGGATCGCGGTCCACCATCATGGGAAGATGGGGCTGGGCCCCGGCGAAGGCTTCGCCTGAAGCCCTCGCCGGACCGGCGCGTCAGTTCTTACCCGCCTTCGCCTCCGGACGGGCCGGCGGGCTGCTCGAAGCCGCGGCGCGCAGCGCGTCGTCATACCAGGTCGAGAGGTCGCGGTGCATCTCGGGCATCGTGGCCGGGTTCAGATACACCATGTGCCCCGCGTCATAGTAAGTGAAGCGGATGTTCTTCTGGAGCTGCTGGTCGAGCAGCATGTGATTGACGTCGAACTCCGCCCCGTAGAACGGCGTGGCGAAATCATAATAGCCGTTGATGAACAGCACCTTCAGATAGGGATTGGTGCGCATCGTATAGGCGAGATCGACGGCGCTGTCGGGCGCCAGGTGCGTGCCGTCGCCCGGCGCGCGGTGCTTCCAGTCCCAGTCGAAGCCCGGGCCGCGCGCGGTCATGCGATAGGGCATGTCGGTCTTGTAGCCGAGCACGCGGGTCGCATAATCCTGGAACGTCGCGACAAAGGCGCCCGACACCGCGGTCGAGGCGGGATCGCCCTCGGGGCTGTCGGCATTGGCATCGGTGACGTTGAGCAGATAGCGCGAATCGAGCCGGCCCACTGCCAGGCGGCGATCGCGCAGCAGCTCGGTCTGGAAGCGCGGTAGCGTGAGGCGTAGGTCGGCGCGCAGGATATAGGCTTCGCCGATGCCGGTATATTCGGCCATCTTCTTCGCGACCGCCGCCTTTTCCTCGGGCGAGATCGTCGATCCCTTGGCCAGCGCCGCGGCATAGGCGCCGCTGGTGAAGCCGCGGACTTCGTCGAGGAAGGCGCGTAGGTCCGCCGGGCGGTTCTGCAGCCGGTTGTGATACCAGGCGGTCGCCGCCATGGTCGGGAACAGGGTGAGGTAATTCTGGTCGTAGCCCGGCTGGCGCACGCCATAGTTCATGATCGTCGAGAACTGGACCATGCCGTTCAGGCTGAGACCGGCGGCTTCGAGCTTGGCGGCGACCACCGGGTTGCGCAGCGTGCCATAGCTCTCGCCGAACAGGAATTTGGGCGAGGCCCAGCGGTTGAACTTGCTGGTGTAGCGCAGGATGGCCCTGGAAAAGCCGTCGGCGTCCTGGTCGACGCCCCAGAAGTCCTTGCCGGTCTTGTCGCCGAGCGGGCGCGACCAGCCGGCGCCGATCGCGTCGATGAACACCATGTCGGTCTTGTCGATCAGCGAATCGGGATTGGGCCCGAAGCCATAGGGCGCGGGGCGGATATATTCGGGATTGGCGGTGGTCACGCGCACCGGCGCGAAGCTGCCCATGTGCAGCCAGATCGTCGGCGAGCCGGGGCCGCCATTGTAGAAGAAGGTGACCGGGCGCGGCCCCTTCGCCCCGTCGCGGGTATAGGCGGTGTAGAAATAGGAGGCGGTCGGCTTGCCCTCGTCATCGCGGATGGTGAGCGTGCCGGCGGTGGCGGTGTAGGCGATGGCCTGCCCGCCCACCGTCACATTGCCATGGCTGACCGCGCTGGTTTCCTCCACCGGAGGACGCGCCCAGGCCGCCTCGGCCTCCGCCTTCATCTGCTCGCGATAATCCTGCTTCTTCGCCGGCTGCTCGGGCTTGTCCTGTGCCCAGGCCGGGGCGGCTGTGGCGAGCAAAAGGCTGGTCAGGACAAGGCGGCGCATGCAGTGATTCCCCCGGGGTTCGTGGCGATTGCGCAACAATGTTACATGCGAGGATGGGGGAGGCAAGCTAGGTTCCCAAACCCTCTCCCGCCTGCGGGAGAGAGTGGTCGAGCAAAGCGAGACCGGGTGAGGGTGTGAACGAGAGGCAGGCGTCACGCGGGCCGCCCTCACCCTCACCCTTCCGCCGACTGCGTCGGCTCCCTCCCTCTCCCGCAGGCGGGAGAGGGAAAACAGCTCACATCTCGCCGCGCGCCCGGCGGATGGCGTACCATTTCTGCACGTTGGCATTGTGCTGCTCGAGCGTGTCGGCGAACACATGGCCGCCAGTGCCGTCGGCGACGAAGTACAGCGCCGTGGCACTCGCCGGATCGAGCACCGCGTCGATGCTGGCGCGGCCCGGATTGGTGATCGGGCCGATCGGCAGGCCGGTCTTCTCATAGGTGTTGTACGCGTTCTTGGCGTGCACCTCGGAGTAGAGCGGACGGCGGCCGAGCGGCTTGCCCCTGGTGATCGGGTAGATGAAGGTCGGATCGGCCTGGAGCGGCATGTTCTGGCGCAGACGGTTCGAATAGACCGCGGCGACCATCTTGCGTTCCTCGGGCTTGCCCGTCTCCTTCTCGACGATCGCGGCGAGGTTCAGCGCATCGGTCGGACTGCTGACCGCGATGCCCGGCTTGCGGGCCTCCCAGGCCTTGGCGAGATAATTGGCCATCGCCTTCTGCATGCGATCGAGCACCGCCTGGCGAGTGTCGCCGCGATTATAGGCATAGCTGTCGGGCAGCACGCTGCCTTCGGCCGGGACCTGGATCTCGCCGCTGAGCTGCGGCGCCTTCATCAGCGTCTCATAGACCAGGATCGAGGGCGTGCCCTCGGGGATGGTCACGAAGCGCTGGAGGGTGCGGCCGCCCTGCATCATCTTGAGGATGTCGGACTGGCTGAGCCGCGCCGGCACGCGATATTCGCCCGCCTTGATCGGATCGCTGCTGCCCAGCACCTTCGCAAGGATCAGGAACTGGCGGGCCGAGCCGATCGCGCCGGCCTTTTCCAGTTCGGTGGCGGCACGCGACAGGCTGGAGCCTTCGGGAATCAGGACCGAGATGTTCTGCCGGGCAGGCCCCGCCCCGCCCCAGAGCTGGAGCACGCCCATGCCGAGCGCGACCAGCACCAGGATGGCGACGAGCAGCGCGCAACCGCCAAGCCGTCGTTTCCGGGGCTTGGCAGGTTTCTCGGCCGGTGCCGGGGTTGGCGTGTCGTCAGACAGCCTTCATCACCAGGCTGGCGTTGGTGCCGCCGAAGCCGAACGAGTTGTTCAGCACGGCCTTCACCTTGCGCTCCTTGGCCTTGTGCGGGACGAGATCGACACCCGCGCAATTCTCGCTCGGATTGTCGAGGTTGAGCGTCGGCGGGACGATCTGGTCGCGCAGCGCCAGGATGCAGAAGATGCTCTCCACCGCGCCGGCGCCGCCGAGCAGGTGGCCGATCGCCGACTTGGTGGAACTCATCGACAGGCCGCCGATGTCCTCGCCGAACAGGCGGCGGACCGCGCCGAGCTCGAGCTCGTCGCCGAGCGGGGTCGAGGTGCCGTGGGCGTTGATGTAATCGATGTCCGACAGGGCCAGGCCCGACTTCTTCACCGCCATCTGCATCGAGCGGAATGCGCCCGAGCCTTCCGGATGCGGCGCGGTGACGTGATAGGCATCGCCCGACAGGCCATAGCCGACCACTTCGCAATAGATCTTCGCGCCGCGCGCCTTGGCATGCTCATATTCCTCGAGCACCACCACGCCGGCACCTTCGCCCATGACGAAGCCGTCACGGTCCTGGTCCCAGGGGCGGCTGGCGCGCCACGGCTCGTCACGGAAGCCGGTCGACAGGGCGCGGGCCTGGCCGAAGCCGGCGATGCCGATCGGGCAGACCGTGCTCTCGGCGCCGCCGGCGAGCATGATGTCGGCATCGTCCATCGCGATCATCCGCGCGGCGTCGCCAATCGAGTGCGCGCCGGTCGAGCAGGCAGTGACCACGGCGTGATTCGGGCCCATCAGGCCATATTTGATGCTGACCTGGCCCGAGATCAGGTTGATCAAGCGGCCATGGACGAAGTGCGGCGAGACGCGCTTGGGGCCCTTTTCGGCGAGGACGAGCGATTCGCTCTCGATGCCCGGCAGGCCGCCGATGCCCGAGCCGATCGAGCAGCCGGCGCGGAAACGGGTCGCCTCGTCCATGTCGAGCAGGCCGGCATCCTCGATCGCCTGGCCCGCGGCATCGATGCCGTAGACGATGAACGGATCGACCTGGCGCTGGACCTTGTGGTCGACGCGCTTGCCCGGATCGAAGCCATATTCATGGTCCGGACCCTTCACTTCGCAGGCATAGTTGCTCTGGAAATCGGTCGCGTCGAAGCGCGTGATCGTGCCAGCGCCCGACTTTGCGGCGATGATGTTCTTCCAGGCGGTCTCGACATCCGCGCCCAGCGGGGTGACGAGGCCAAGGCCGGTGACAACTACACGGCGCATCCGATTTCTCCGTCAAACTTCAAAATATCGCGCATGAATACGGGCTAAATACCGGGTTTCATGGCCAAAACAAAACGGCTCCCCGCCCAACTCTTTTCGAGCCAAGGACGGGGAGCCGCTGGATTCTCAAGCTCGGCCCATAAGGGCGCGATCGCCTGAAGGGCGATCAGCCCGCCTGGTGCTCGGAGATGTAGGAGACCGCGTCGCCGACGGTGCTGATCTTCTCAGCCGCGTCGTCGGGGATCTCGACACCGAATTCTTCTTCGAACGCCATCACCAGCTCGACGATGTCGAGGCTGTCGGCGCCCAGGTCATCAATGAAGCTCGCCGTCGGCGAAACGTCGCCTGCATCGACACCGAGGTGATCGACGACAAGCGCAGTCACGCGGGTGGTGATCTCTTCCTGAGTGGCCATGGTCCCTGTTTTCCTTTGTAGCTAGGGGCTCAATATCGTTGGAACGCACCTAGATCGCACATGGTGCCGTTGCAAGAGGGTGCGCGCACCGACGCCGACGGTCAGGCTTCCGAAAATTGCCATGCCGCGTAGCGGACGGTGCTGAGAAAGAGGAAATATTTGTTGAGCAGCGCCGCGTTGGCGCGAGTCTGCTTCGCTTCGTCGGTGACCGAGGCGATCACCAGCTTCTGCATTTCCTCGGTGGTGAGCGGGCGGTTGCGGGCGTCCTCGGGCAGCGCGTCGAACTGCGACTCAAGCTCGCCGACGTCGAAGCCCTGCGCCGCGACGAAGGTCTCCGCGATCGGCTGGCCGAGCTTGGCGAGCGTGTAGACCCGCGCCGCCTCCAGCGCCGTTTCGGACCATTTATGCTCGTCCGAGCATTCCCGGGCGGCGACCGAGATGCCGCTGCCGACCGCCGGATCATAGGTGGGGCGCACGCCGGCGCCCTCCCCCATGTTGCGGGTGACGTCCTTGGAGATCTGCGCCTGGAGCGCGGGCTTGAGCTTGCCGATCACGCAATCGATCGTCGCGAGATCGGCGGCGTGGGCCGGCACCGAGACGACCAGGGTGGCGAGGGCTGCAATTCCGAAAAGACGCATAGACTTCAAACTCCAGCCCCCGGACCGGCTCACAGCATCGCCATGCCGCCGTTCACATGCAAGGTCTGGCCGGTGACATAGCCGGCTTCCTTGCTGGCGAGATAGACCACCGCCGCGCCGATATCCTCGCCGCTGCCAAGATCGCCGGCCGGGATGCGGGTGAGCAAGGCGGTCTTCTGCGCCTCGGGCAGCACGTCGGTCATCGCCGAGCGGATGAAGCCCGGGGCGACGCAGTTGACCGTGATGTTGCGGCTGGCGAGCTCCTGGGCGACCGCCTTGGACATGCCGACCAGCCCGGCCTTGGAGGCGGCATAATTGGCCTGGCCCGGGTTGCCGGTGGCGCCCACGACCGAGGTGACCGAGATGACCCGGCCGAAGCGCGCCTTCATCATCGGCTTGGCAGCGGCGCGAATCAGGCGGAAGGCGGCTTCCAGGTTCACCGTGATGACCTGGTCCCACTCCTCGTCCTTCATCCGCATGGTGAGGTTGTCGCGGGTGACGCCGGCATTGTTGACGAGGATGTCGAGCTTGCCGAGCGCTTCCACGGCCTGCGGCACGAGCGCATCGACCTGCGCGGCGTCGGACAGGTTGCAGGGCAGCGCGACATGGTCGCCGCCAAGCTCGGCGCGGAAGGCCTCGAGCTTCTCGGCGTTGCTGCCCGAAACGGCGAGCCGGGCCCCTTGCGCGGCCAGCGCCCTGGCGATCGCCGAGCCGATCCCGCCCGAAGCGCCGGTGACGAGTGCGGTCATGCCTGTGAGGTCGAACATGATTGGATTCCTTGATTTTGGTTCGCGCAACGACGCGACGGGGTTGTAGTTGTTGGCGAGCCGACGGACCCCTTCCATCAGCGTAGCGCCACCGAAATTGATAAGCAGCCCAAGGGGCTGCTTGGTAAGCCGAAGATAGGTCAGCAATTGTTTGGCATGCGCAGGATTCAGACGCTCGACCGACTTGATTTCAATCAGCAGCAGATCATCGACCAACAAATCGATGCGGAATGCGGCGTCGAACCGCAATCCTTCGAACTCGATGTCGATCGGCCGTTGTCGAGCGACACTGTAGCCAAGCGACGCAAGTTTCGCGGCGAGGATAGCTTCATATACGGACTCAAGCAGACCAGGCCCCAGATCCCGGTGCAATCGCACCGAAATATCCAGAACATCCTTGGCGATCTGCTCGACATCCCTCAAGCGCCAACCTCGTTGCGTCGTCGCGTCGTTGCGCGAACCAATATCTCCTTACAGCGATTTCACCAGCGCTTCGATGTCGTCCATCGTCACCACGCTGACCGGCGCCGCATCCGGGGTGATGCGCTTGACCATGCCCCCCAGCACCTTGCCGCCGAACTCGACATAGTCGGTCACCCCCGCCGCGAACATCGCCAGCACCGACTCACGCCAGCGGACCATGCCCGTCACCTGCTCGACGAGCAGCGCGCGGATCGTGTCCGGATCCGCCACGGGCGCGGCGGTGACGTTGGCGTAGACCGGGACCAGCGGCGCCTGCAGCGACACTGTTGCCAGCGCCTCGGCCATGGCATCGGCGGCGGGCTGCATCAGCGGGCAGTGGAAGGGTGCCGAGACGGGCAGGAGCAGCGCGCGCTTGGCGCCCATCTCCTTGGCGATCGGCAGCGCCCGCTCGATCGCCTCGCGATGGCCCGAGATCACCACCTGCGACGGATCATTGTCGTTGGCGACGGTGCAGACCTGGCCCTCGGCCGCAGCGTCGGCGATCGCCTGGGCCTTTTCGCGGTCGGCACCGAGGATCGCCGCCATCGCGCCGACGCCGACCGGCACCGCCGCCTGCATCGCGTCGCCGCGGATACGGAGCAGCTTCGCCGTGGTGGCGAGATCGAAGGCGCCAGCGGCACAGAGCGCGGTATATTCGCCAAGGCTGTGGCCGGCGACGAAATCGGCCTTGTCGGCCAGGCGGATGCCGCCTTCCTTTTCGAGCACGCGCAGCACCGCGATGGCATTGGCCATGATCGCCGGCTGGGCATTGGCGGTGAGGGTCAGTTCGTCCTCGGGACCTTCGCTCATCAGCTTGAACAGCTTCTGGCCCAGCGCATCGTCGACTTCCTGGAAGACTTCGCGGGCGGTGGCGCTGGCGTCTGCGAGTGCTTTGCCCATGCCGACGGCCTGGCTGCCCTGGCCGGGGAAGATGAAGGCGCGCATATGTCTCTCCTGGATAGCGGCTGCGTGCGATTGGGGCCGCGCGTTAGGCCTGCGCCCTCTCCGACGCAACCCTGCCCGACATGAACGCTGCGGACAGGATTGCGAAACATTGCGACCATTTCGCAACCCGCGGGACAAACCTCTGCGACACGGCACCCCCAGATTGAGATCAACGCCGGAGACAAGCCGGCGCCAACGAGAAAAGAGGAGTGCAGTCATGAAGAAGTTCATTCTCGCCGCCGTCGCCATGTCGATGGTCGGCACGCCGGTGCTCGCTGCCGCCCCGCAGCATCATGACCGCCGCCCGCCGGTGCAGAAAGTGGTGGTCAAGAAGAAGGTCGTCGTCGCCCCGAACTATCGCAGCTGGCACAAGGGCGATCGCTTCGACAGCCGCTATGCCCGCAACTATCGCCAGATCGACTATCGCCACTATCGTGGCCTGAAGGCCCCGCCGCGCGGCTATCGCTATGTCCAGTCGGGCAATGACGCGGTGCTGGTCGGCATCACCTCGGGCATCATCGCGGCGGTGATCGCAAACGCGATCCGGTAAGCAGAACGCCGAAAACCAGTCATGAAACGGCAGGGCCTTGCCCTGCCGTTTTACATGCGAGGCAAGAATCCGACTCCTCGTTTCGGCTCCGTTAGTGTTATGGTTAACGAGCGTCGACAGGGAGGAATGCAGGATGTTCAGGGCAACAGCCCTCACGGCCCTTGCCGCGGCCGTGTTGATGCCGTTCGCCGCGCTTGCCGCGGACCGCGAGGACGGCGGCCTCGCCCCCGATTTCGAAGGCCAGGTCGCCTATTTCGGCAATTACACCGGCAAGACCTCGGTCACCGCCGACCTGCGCCGCCGCGAGCAGACCCCCTGCCCCTATCCCGACCAGCGCTGCTACCAGCAGGTCGTCGGTGGCGGCGTGAAAGTGGTGCTGAGCTTCGACGGCGAGCATGTCACCGGCTTCTATTATTCGGTCGGCGGGTTCGAGGGGCCGAACGGCCTGCGCGAAGGCACGCTGATCGGGCGGCGCACCTCGGTCGGCTGCGAGCTCTACGAGGCGGACGGCACGATGTGGCAGGCGACGACCTGCGGCGCCAAGGGCTTCCAGGGCCAGATCGTCTCGGTGCGCGGCATCCCCAAGCAATCCGAAGTGACCTTCTCCACCGTCGGCATGTTCGTGCGCGACACCGGCTGGATCACCCGGCTGGGCGAGGAAGAGGCGAGGCGCGACCGGCGGATCAACTGGCTGACCCAGCGACTCGACGGGCCGGGCGCGCCGGAGAGCCGCTTCCGCGCCGCGATCGAGCTGGACAGTTTCTCGCGCAATTTCCGCGGCATCGACATGGGGCGGGTCTCCGAGCCGGTGCGCTCCGGCAAGCCGAAGAAGAACCGCGAATGGTATCTCGACAGCAGCTATACGCGACCGGACGGCAGCACCGGCAATGTCCGCGGCGTGGTCTACAATGACCGGATCCGCTGCATCCAGTGGGACGACGAGGGCTGCGGCCCGATCCACCCGCCGGCGGACTTCCCCAAGCCGCGCCTCGACGACGACGGCGGCTGGCTCTCGCGCAGCCCCGCCCCGATCGTCCCGAGCGACACGCGACCGGCACCGCGCCCGCGAGGGAATGGCGAGCGGTACTAAAGCGAAGGCGCATGAGAGCGGCCTGTCGGCTATCGCTCCGATTGCGGCCGTTCGCACGCTGTATCGAAGCTGCTAGGCTTGGAGCCTGACGGCCGACGGATTTCATATGAAAGAAGCTCTGAACGACAACGCGACAGCTTTCCGCACCTTCCTAATGGGGTATTGGAATCAAATGGCCGACGAGCTGTACTCCAGCTTCGAAGAGGCACTATCCGACTTCCGCGCTACCGAGGGCGATCGCCTCTACCAACGCCTTATCGGCGAGCTTGAGGCTCTCCACGCCGCCGGGCGCTTTCTGCCTGTCGCACGCGTTCAGTCCGCATATGATGATCCATTTTGGAAAGGGTATGGGCGGATTGTCGTGCTGGAGGACCTAGCGACAATTGGCATCGCGCCTAACGACAGCAACTAACCACCCATTCTCGGCCGTCTACCAATGTGGTGGCCGGCCCAAGGGCCGATCGCTGGCAAATGCCCCAATTGTGGGTGGTCGGCAGTGGTGGTATCTTTGCAATATGCGCAATCGATCTCGCGAGGCTATCTCTCTCGTCATTACCGGCGTCGTCACGATAACAGCGTTGGCGATCAAAGATTCCGCGATAGGCTGGGGGGTATCGCCGCTACTTTCGTGGGCTTTCGCGGCCTTAGCCTCGATCTTGATGGGGCTCACCATAGGGGTCTTGGGCAGTCATTACAGTCGGAAGCGGACCGGCAGCTAATCACCCATTGTCGGTCGCTCAGCCGGGCAGCCGCGCGCCCGGAGCGGACAGGCGGCCAACGCCCCAGTTGCGGACACTCAGTCGAGAAGCCATCATTGGGCCGTGAACGATTACCTCGATAGCCAAATGTTGCCGGTGGCCTGCCCTGGATGCGGGCAACCCGGACATGCCTTCTTTGGCCAGCCGGTAATTGGCGGTAAGTTGCGCTGGTATCGCTCCAGTTCGTGTCCCGCCTCGAGGAACTCCGAGGAGGATGGCGTCGGTTGGGGGCCACCTAACCTTCGAAACGAACTAATTACGGCCAAGGGCTCTTGGTCGGTCCGGATTGAGGAAGGCGAGAAAGCGAAGGTCATCTCGACAACAATACGGCTGCTTTCCGTACCGAGGCAGGATGCCGCTGGCCTACTTCAATCGTACCCGAGGCTGTTGATCGGCACCAAAGCTGAAGCTGACTGGCTGATCGAAGAGCTGGCCGCGGAAGGCATCAGGGCAAAGGCGACAACACAGGGTGCGAACGGCAACCACCACCCATAGTCAGCCGTTCGGAGGCGAGGCAGCCGCAGAAGCACGAGTGGATGCAGGATCAGCTACGAGAGCAATGGCAGGTCTGCCAAAATCTTGGGCGACGGCGTGTCGTTCGCCGGAACCTACCACCCAATATCGGCCACTCGGCTTCCCATGCCGCAAGCGGCCGTTTATGTGCCCGCCCCATCCTCTCCCGTCTTTGGGAGCGATTGCGGTTGCCAGCGGCGGCACTTCCCGCTAAGGGCGCGCCTTCGTTCGAAGTGGGGACGCGATTCCCGCTCGCGCGACCATTGAATACGAGACGACAGCCGGAGGGGCGCCACATGGGGTGGCGTCAGCGATCGGCCAACATGGAAGAGAATACATGGCTCTTTACGAGCACGTGTTCCTTGCGCGCCAGGATCTGGCCCAGGCGCAAGTGGACGCTCTGGCGGAAGCCGCCACCAAGATCGTCGAGGACAATAACGGCAAGGTCGTGAAGACCGAGACCTGGGGTCTTCGTTCGCTCGCCTATCGCATCGCCAAGAACCGCAAGGCGCACTACGTGATGCTCGAGATCGACGCGCCGGCCGGCGTGGTCGCCGAGCTGGAGCGCCAGACGCAGATCAACGAAGACGTGATCCGCTACATGACCGTCAAGGTCGACGAGCTGGAGCAGGGTCCGACCGTGATGATGCGCAAGGGCGAGCGTGAGCGCGGCCGCGGCCGTCGCGATCGTGATGAAGCTGGTGGCAACACCGGTTTCGGCGGCGGCGAATAAGGAGATATAGACCATGGCACGCCCGTTTTTCCGTCGCCGCAAGAGCTGCCCCTTCTCCGCGAAGGACGCTCCCCGGATCGACTACAAGGACGTCCGTCTGCTGCAGGGCTTCGTCTCTGAGCGCGGCAAGATCGTCCCGTCGCGCATCACCTCGGTGAGCGCCAAGAAGCAGCGCGAGCTGGCCCAGGCCATCAAGCGCGCCCGCCATCTGGGCCTGCTGCCCTACATCGTTAAGTAAGGGAGGCTCGACCCATGGAAGTCATTCTGCTTGAGCGCGTCGAGAAGCTCGGCGCCATCGGCGACGTGGTGAAGGTCAAGGACGGGTTCGCCCGCAACTTCCTTCTCCCGAACAAGAAGGCGCTTCGTTCGAACGCCGCGAACCGCAAGGTCTTCGAGGCCAACCGCGCGCGCATCGAGGCCGACAACGCCGCTCGCCGCACCGACGCGGAGAAGGAAGCCGGCACGTTCAACGACGTTTCGGTGACCCTGATCCGTCAGGCTTCGAACACCGGCCAGCTCTATGGTTCGGTCGCGGTGCGTGACCTGGTCGAGGCGCTCGTCGCCGACAACCACAAGGTCACCAAGTCGCAGGTCGTCCTCGACAAGCCGATCAAGGCGATCGGCGTGTACGAGGTCAAGGTCGCGCTGCACCCCGAGGTTTCGGTGACCGTCAAGGTCAACGTCGCCCGTTCGCCGGAAGAGGCGGACATGCAGGCGCAGGGCGTCGACGTGATGGCCGCGATGTTCGAGGAAGGCCGTGACACCGCGGGCTTCGTCGAGGCATACGACCCCAACGCCGAGCCGGGCGCGACCGCCGAGGTCCGCGAGGACGCTCCGGCCGCCGACGAAGGCGAGACCGCCGAGGGCTGATCCAGCCTCCGCACGGAAAAATGAAAGGGCCGCCCCGACATTTCGGAGCGGCCCTTTTCTTTGCGCGACCCGCTGGGGGTTTCAGTATTCCGATGTATCCGTAACCCGGCGCAAGTAATTTGGATCCATCCGCCGAACCCGGCGAGTCAAACGAATCGCGTTACGGACACGAAACACAGGCACCGATCACCGCGGCCAGCGGGATCAGGGCAAGGACAACTGGCAGAACCTTGTTCATCTCAACCCGAACCTTTGTTTGTCGCTCAGGGCATAAAACGAGCTCAGCCGAGCAAGGTTGCAGCGGGCGTTAATCTTTTGTTCGGGAAGCGTTCACCTCGATCTGGTCTATAGGGCCGCGATGCCGCCTTTCCTGCCCCTAGCCCTGGCGCTCGCCATGCCCACCCAGCCGGGCATCGAGGCCGCCGTGCTCGCCGAGATCAACTTCGCCCGCACCCGGCCGCGCGACTATGCCGAGCAGCTCCGCGCCTATCGCAAATTCTTCAAGGGCAAGATCGTCTGGTATCCCGGCAATCCCGACGGACTGCGCACCGAGGAAGGCGTGCGCGCCGTGGACGAGGCCATCCGCTTCCTCGAGCGCCAGGCGCCGCTGGAGCCGATCGCCCCCGCCGCCCTGCTCGCCCGCGCCGCGCGCGACCATGTCCGCGAGCAGGGGCCGAGCGGCGGCACCGGCCATTACTCGGCCGATGGCGCCAATCCGCGCGACCGGGTGCAGCGGCGCGGCGGCGGCAGCTATGTCGCCGAGGTGATCACCTATGGCCCGCCCAGCGCCGTCGAGGTCGTGCGCCAGTTGATCGTCGACGATGCGGTGCCCGGCCGTGGCCACCGCAAGACGCTTTTCGCCGCCGAGATGCGCTACGCCGGCGTAGCCTGCGGGCCGCATCGCGGCTACCGCGTGATGTGCGTCGCCGATCTGGGCCGCAAGGCCGACGGGCATCCCTGAGCCCCATACGGTTAACTCCCGAATATCCGCTTGCCTTCTCAGCCGGTTAAGCGTGTATCGCTACCGGTGAATCGACGGACGGGCGCGGGGCCCGGGCCGGCTCCGGGGGGAGCGTGTACGTGCGTATTGCCAAGGCCGCCCGTTGGACCGCTGCGCTTGGCGCGTGTGCGATGTTCCTCACGAATGCCGCCACCCATGCGGGCGAGCGCGCCAACGACGTCTCCCGCCTCGAGCGCGACGTGCTCACCGAGATCAACTATGCCCGCGAGCATCCGCAGGAATATGCCGAGATGCTGCGCGAATATCGCGAGTTCTTCGACGGCCGCGTGCTGTTCCTGCCGGGCGACCCGAACGGCGTGATCACCAATGAGGGCATTCCTGCCGTCGACGAGGCGATCGACTTTCTCGAGCGCCAGGCGCCGCTGCCGCCGTTGAGCCGCGCCGAATTGCTCGTGCTGGCGGCGCAGGACCATGCCGACGACCAGGGATCCTTCGGCGGGAGCGGCCACGTCTCGCGCGACGGGTCGAGCCCGGGCGACCGGGTGAAGCGGCGCGGCGGCGACATCTATGTCGGCGAGGGCATCTGGTACGGCAATGGCGATGCGGGCGCGGTGGTCCGCAGCCTGATCGTCGATGACGGGGTGCGCGGCCGCGGGCACCGCGCACTGCTGTTCCAGGCGGACTTCCGCTACGCCGGCGTCGGCTGCGGCGCGCATCGCCGCTTCGGCAATATCTGCGTGGTCGATTTCAGCGGCACCGCCGACGGCTCGCCGGTGCTGCCGGGCTGGGCCAAGGCGCGCGGCGGCCAAGTCTTCCGCATGCCGGCGACGACCAAGCGCTGAGGTGCCCCGCCAGAAGTCGCATTGCCAGATACCGCCATATCGGTGAGGATCGCGCCCGATGGGCTATGTCGTGCTGTTCCTCGCCGGGGCGTTGCTCTGCAACGCGATCCCGCACCTTGCCGCCGGCCTGCGCGGCGAGCCCTTCCCCACTCCCTTCACCCGCCCCCGCGGGGTGAGCCGCTCCTCGCCGCTGATGAACTTCTACTGGGGCTCCGCGAACCTGCTGATCGGCATCTCGGCGCTGCTCAGCTATTCGCTGCGCGATTATGGCGTGTGGCCGGTGATCGCGGGCTGGCTGGCGCTGGGGAGCTATATCGCGTGGTATTTCGGGAAGGTGCGGCGCTAATTGCCTTGAACGGATCCAGCAAAGGAACTGCGAGTGGTTGGAAAATTTCTCAAACGCAACGCGATCATCGATACGATCAGGAGCGAAGAGAAGATGAACAGCCTGCAGGCGCGTAGCGGTCGGCCGCGATATCATGTGGATACCGTTCCATGCGGCTGCCCGGATGATAATTGCGGCGCCTTCCACGTAGTGCGTACCAATCGTCCGTTGCCATCGCCGGACGAAGCAAACGCGACGCTTCGCGCACGCCGCAAAGGCTCGACACCGCAATAACCCGGGCTATTTCCGCCCGAACAGCTTCTCGATGTCGCCATGCGCCAGCTTCACCCAGGTCGGGCGGCCATGGTTGCACTGGCCCGAGTGGGGCGTGACTTCCATCTCGCGGAGCAGCGCGTTCATCTCGGCGACCGAGAGCACCCTGCCCGCGCGCACCGAGCCATGGCAGGCCATGGTCGCGGCGACATGGTCGAGCTTTTCCTTGAGGCTCAGCGCCTCGTCGAAGCTGGCCAGTTCGTCGGCGAGATCGGTGACCAGCGCATGCACGTCGCCCTTGCCCAGATCCGCCGGCACGGCGCGTACGAGCATCGCGTGCGGCCCGAAACGCTCAAGGTCGAGGCCGAACTCGGACAGTTCTGCAATCCGCGCTTCGAGCCGGTCGCACGCGGGCTCGTCGAGCTCGACGACTTCGGGGACCAGCAGGCCCTGCGACGCGACACCGCCCTCGGCCATCGCCTTGCGCATCCGTTCGAGGACGAGGCGCTCATGCGCGGCGTGCTGGTCGACCAGCACCAGGCCATCCTCGGCCTCGGCGACGATATAGGTCTTGGCGACCTGCCCGCGGGCGACGCCGAGCGGGTGCTGGACGCTCTGCGGCACCGGCGCGACCGCCGGCTCGGCACGGGCCAGCGGCGGCGGGGCGGCGAAGCTCGGGCGGCGATCCTGGACGCTGGTGTAATTGTAGGACGGCGCGGGATTGTATTGCGGCGCAGGCGTGAAGGCCGGATCGGCGTCCCAGAGCTGCGGCGCGGGCGCCAGCGGCGCGCTGGTCTCGCTGGTCCACATTCCCAGCGCCGCCTCGCTCGGGCGCTGGACGCTGCGGTGCCCCGCCTCGTCGAGTGCGCGGCGCAGGCCTGACACGATCATCCCGCGCACGAGCGCCGGATCGCGGAAGCGGACTTCGGTCTTGGCGGGGTGAACATTGACGTCAACCTGGTCGGGCGGGACGTCGAGGAAGAGCGCGACCACCGGGTGGCGGTCGCGCGCCAGCATCTCGGCATAGGCGCCGCGCAGCGCGCCGATCAGCAGGCGGTCCTTCACCGGCCGGCCGTTGACGAACAGATACTGGTGATCGGCCACGCCGCGGTTGAAGGTCGGCAGGCCGGCGACGCCGCCCAGCACCAGCCCCTCGCGCTCGAAGTCGATGGCGACGCTGTTCTCGGCCAGCGCGCGGTCGGTGAGGCCGGCGACGCGCTCGGGGCCGGTCTCGCCGCCCTGGACATGGAAGGCCCTGCGGCCGTCATGCTCGACCGAGAAGGCGATGTCGGGCCGGGCCATGGCGAGGCGCTTCATCACGTCGAGGCTGGCCGCATACTCGGCACGCGGCGAGCGCAGGAACTTGCGGCGCGCGGGCACGCGGGCGAACAGCGCCTCGACTCGCACCCGGGTGCCCGGCGGCAGCGGCGCAGGGCCTTCGGAGACGACCGCCCCATTGTCGACAATGCGGTGCCAGCCCTCGGCGCCGCGCACCCGGCTCTCCAGCGTCATCCGCGCGACGCTGGCGATCGAGGGCAGCGCCTCGCCGCGAAAGCCCAAAGTGGTGACCTGGTCGATCTCGTCATCAGGCAGCTTGGAGGTGGCGTGGCGCTCCAGCGCGAGCGCCATCTCGGCAGGCGACATGCCGCAGCCGTCGTCGGTTACTTCGATCAGATCGGTGCCGCCACCGGCGAGCTTGACGGCGATCCGGGTGGCTCCGGCGTCGATGGCGTTTTCGACCAGTTCTTTCAGCGCGCTGGCGGGGCGTTCGACCACTTCTCCCGCTGCAATTCGGTTGACAAGATGTTCGGGCAGACGGCGTATTGACATGGTCGTTGCTCTAGCCCAAGCGACGGCATCCCGCGACCCCAACCGCATCGCACCAGGCCGGATTCTTCAGTCCGTCCCGGAAGGGGCAGGACTAGATTTTTGAAGAGCTGCGCGGCGGGCGCCCGCGCCGCAGGACGGAACCATAGATGGCATTTTCCCGCTTGTTCAATTTCATGTCCCACGACATGGCGATCGATCTCGGCACGGCGAACACCGTGGTGTACCTCCGTGGGCGGGGCGTCGTCCTCAACGAACCGTCGGTGGTCGCGGTCGAGACGCTCAACGGCGTCAAGCGCGTCAAGGCGGTCGGCGACGACGCCAAGCTGATGATGGGCAAGACCCCGGGCAGCATCGAGGCGATCCGCCCGCTGCGTGACGGCGTGATCGCCGACATCGACATCGCCGAAGAGATGATCAAGCACTTCATCCGCAAGGTGCACGGCCAGCGGCGCTTCATGCGCTGGCCGCAGATCGTGATCTGCGTCCCCTCGGGCTCGACCTCGGTCGAGCGCCGCGCGATCCGTGACGCCGCATCGAACGCCGGCGCTTCGCAGGTGTGGCTGATCGAGGAGCCGATGGCGGCCGCGATCGGCGCCGACATGCCGGTGACCGAGCCGATCGGCTCGATGGTCGTCGACATCGGCGGCGGCACCACCGAAGTCGCGGTGCTCTCGCTGCGCGGCCTCGCCTATTCCACCTCGGTCCGCGTCGGCGGCGACAAGATGGACGAGTCGATCGTCTCGTACGTGCGCCGCAACCACAACCTGCTGATCGGCGAAGCCACGGCCGAGCGGATCAAGCAGGAAGTCGGCGTCGCCAAGCCGCCGGCGGACGGCATCGGCCAGACGATCCACATCAAGGGTCGCGACCTGGTCAACGGCGTGCCCAAGGAAATCCAGATCAACCAGGGCCAGATCGCCGAGGCACTCTCGGAGCCGGTCGGCACGATCGTCGAGGGCGTGCGTATCGCGCTCGAGAACACCGCGCCGGAGCTGGCCGCGGACATCGTCGACCAGGGCATCGTCCTCACCGGCGGCGGCGCGCTGCTGCAGGGGATCGACGAAGTGCTGCGCGACGAGACCGGCCTTCCGGTCACGATCGCCGAGGACCCGCTGACCTGCGTGGCGCTCGGCACCGGCCGCGCGCTCGAGGATCCGGTGTTCCGCGGCGTGCTCATCTCGGTCTAATTCGGAAGGCAGGGGGCAATGGCGCCGCCACGCAACCGGCGCTCGGGTTTTTCGCGACGGGCGCAATACGGGCTCTTCCTCGGTTACGTGGGCGCGGTCGGCGGAATGCTGATCGGCGTGGCCCTGCTGCTGCTCTCGACGTTCAATCCGCCGGCCTTCGCGGCGGTGCGGGGTTTCTTGTCGGAGATCACCACCCCCATCGCCTCGGGCTTCACCTGGATCCGCACCAGCGTGGCCGGGGTGCCCGGCGGCGTCTCCAGCTATGTCGACGTCCGCGGCGAGAATGCGCGGCTGAAGAAGCAGATCGCCGATAACGCGCTGCTGGTCAGCCGCGCACGGACGCTGAACCAGGAAAACCGGCATCTGCGCGAGATGCTCAAGCTGCGCGACGTCTCCACCGACGCGGTGGTGGTCGCGCGGCTGGTGGCAAGCTCGCTCGGCAGCACCCGGCGCTATGCCACGCTCAATGCCGGGAACTGGCAGGGCGTGAAGAGCGGCCAGCCCGTGCGCCAGCCCGACGGGCTGATCGGCCAGGTGACCGAGACCAGCCCCAACACCGCGCGCGTGCTGCTGATCGTCGATCCGGAGAGCATCGTCCCGGTGCGGCGCACCCGCGACGGCCTGCCGGCGATCGCCACCGGGCGCGGCGACGGGCTGCTCGACATCCGCTCGGCAAGCGTGGCGACGATGATCTTCCAGCCGGGTGACACCTTCGTCACCTCGGGCACCGGCGGCATCTTCTCGCCGAACATCCCGGTGGCGCGGGTGATCCGCACCTCGCGCGACATCGCCGTCGCCGAGCCCTCGGCCAATCCCGACGCGCTCGACTTCGCGCTGGTCCAGCAGACCTTCCTGCCGGAGCCGGCACCCAGCCCCACACCCTCCCCTTCGTCCAGCGCCAAGCCGGCCTCCGCGAAGAAATAGCGGTGACCGACTTCATCCCCCTCGGCCGAAGCGAGAAGCTGCCGCGCAGCATCTGGCTTGCGCCGCTCTCGGTGGTGCTGGGATCGATGATGACCCTGCTGCCGGTCGTCGCCACCGTGCCTTTCCTGCCGCCGTTCGGGCTGATGATGCTGCTCGGCTGGCGGCTGGTGCGCGGCGACGCGATGAAGGTGTGGATGCCGGTGCCGCTCGGCTTCGTCGACGACATGCTGAGCGGGCAGCCGCCGGGCAGCGCGATGGTGCTTTGGACGCTGGCGATCCTGATGGTCGATGTGCTCGACACGCGGCTGGTATGGCGCGATTTCTGGCAGGACTGGCTGATCGCCAGCGGAGCGATCGCCATGGTATTGGTCGGCGGACGGCTGATCGCGGTACCGTTCAGCGCGCATGTCGATACGGCGCTGCTGCTCCAGATCGTCGTCTCGGCGGCATTATTTCCCGTAATTGCCCGGTTCTGTGCGTGGCTGGATCGGGATAAGAAACAGAACTGATGGTCCGGATCACCGAAGCAGCGCAGGCTTACAGTTTCTCCCGCCGCGCAGTTGTGCTCGGCGGGATCCAGGGTGCTGCCGCGCTGGTGCTGGCAGGGCGGATGACCTGGCTCGCCGTATTCGAGAACGAGCGCTACCGGCTGACCGCCGAGAGCAACCGCGTGCGCCTGACGCTCACGCCGCCGCGGCGCGGCTGGATCGTCGACCGCAACGGCATCCCGATCGCCAACAACCGCACCGCGTTCCGCGTCGACATGATCCCCGACCGGATGGAGGACAAGGAAAAGACGCTCGGCCTGCTCCAGCAGATCCTGAGCCTTTCCGAGGAGGAGATGGCGCGGATCCGCACCGACCTGAAGCGCGCCTCGGGCTTCCAGCCGGTTCAGGTGTCCGACAGCCTCGACTGGGAGCGCTTCGCCGCGGTGAGCGTGCGCGTGCCCGAGATGCCGGGCGTGCAGCCCACCCGCGGCTTCTCGCGCAACTATCCGCTGGCGGCGGGCGTGGCGCATCTGGTCGGCTATGTCGGCACCGCATCGGCCGAGCAGTATCAGAAGGAAAAGGATCCGCTGCTCGTCGCCCCCGGTTTCAAGCTGGGCAAGGACGGGCTCGAGAAGACGCTGGAGGATCGCCTGCGCGGCACGCCGGGCGCCAAGCGCGTCGAGGTCACCGCCCATGGCCGGCTGGTCAAGGAGCTCGCCACCCGGCCCGACAAGCCCGGCGAGACGGTGAAGCTCACCATCGACGCGCTGCTCCAGGAATATGTCGCGCGGCGGCTGGGCACCAACTCGGGCTCGGCGACGGTGATCGACGTCGAGAATGGCGACATCCTCGCCATGGTCTCGATGCCGGCCTATGATCCCAACAGCTTCTCCGACGGCATCAGCCGCAACGAATGGAAGATGCTGAGCGAGGACGATCACGTCCCGCTGATGAACAAGGCGCTGCAGGGCCTGTATCCGCCTGGCTCCACCGTCAAGCCGATGAACGGGCTGGCACTAATGCATGCCGGCGTCGATCCGCATGCCCGCGTCGTCTGCTCGGGCGCGATGCGCGTCGGCAATGGCGTGTTCCACTGCCACAAGCGCGGTGGCCATGGTCCGCTCGACCTCAAGAACGCGATCATGCAGAGCTGCGACATCTATTTCTACGAGATGGTCCGCCGCGTGGGCTATGACGCGGTGGCGCCGATGGCGCGCGCGCTGGGCCTCGGCCAGAAGTTCGACCTGCCCTTCTCCACCCAGCGCTTCGGCACCGTGCCGGACAGCGCCTGGAAGCTGAAGCGCTACAAACAGGCCTGGACGGTGGCGGATTCGCTCAATGCCTCGATCGGCCAGGGCTATGTGCTCGCCAATCCGCTGCAACTGGCGGTGATGGCGAGCCGGCTCGCCTCGGGGCGCCAGCTCGTCCCCCGGCTGCTCGCCGACATGCCCCGCCAGGTGGCCCCGCCGCTCGCCGCCACGCCCGAGCAGTTGGCGATCATCCGCGACGCGATGTTCGGCGTTATCAATTCGGGCGGCACCGGCGGCGCGGCGCGCATCCAGGTGCCCGGCATCACCCTGGCGGGCAAGACCGGCACCGCCCAGGTGCGCCGCATCACCATGGCGGAGCGCGCATCGGGCGTGCTCAAGAACGCCTCGCTGCCGTTCAAGCTGCGCGACCACGCGCTGCTCGTCTGCTTCGCACCGGCGGACAAGCCCAAATATGCCGCGGGCATCGTGCTCGAGCACAATGGCCACACGATCCGCAACCTCGACACGCCGATGATCGGGCGCGACATCATGACCTTCCTGTTCGACCGGAAGCGCGCGATGGACTCGCTGCACGCCGAGGAGCCGACATGGGGTGGCGACTATCGCACCCGGATGGCCGCGCAGGCCCAGGCCTTCTCGACTGCCCAGAACGCTCCGCCCCCCGAGGCGCCGGAGGACGCGGTCGAGGCGGCGAGCACCGTCGCTTCCGAGGCGGCCAACGCCACGACCAGCAACACGATCGACAGCAGCGCGGCCGAACGCGGCAGCGTGGAGGCAGACTGATGGCCACGCTCCAATCCTCCGGCCTGGGTCCCTCAGGCATCGTCCCCGGCCCCCTCGCCCAGCTGCCCTGGCGGATCATCGGGCTGGTGGTAGCGATCGGCATGTTCGGGCTCGTCGTGCTCTATTCGGCGGCGAGCGGCAGCATGACGCCCTGGGCGCTCAACCAGGGACTGCGCTTCTTCGTGTTCCTGGCGATGGCGATCGGCCTGTCGCGCGTGCCCGAGACTTTCTGGGCGCTCGGCGCCTTCCCGATGTACATCGTCATCGTGGTGATGCTGGTGGGCGTGGAGCTGCTCGGCGCCGTCGCCGGCGGCAGCCAGCGATGGCTCGACCTCGGCTTCATCCGATTGCAGCCCTCCGAGTTGATGAAGCCGGTGATCGTGATGGCGATGGCGCGCTTCTACGAGATATTGCCGGCGGGCGAGATCCGGAAGTTCGGGGCGATCTGGCCGGCCTGCGTGCTGCTCGGCATTCCCGCCGGCCTGGTCATGCTCCAGCCCGACCTGGGCACCGCGCTGATGATCTGCTTCGGCGCGGTGACGGTGATGTTCCTGGCGGGCATCCCGCTGCGCCTGTTCATCGGCGGCGCGCTGGCACTCGCGGTGGCGGCCCCGCTGGCGGTGAACTTCGTGCTGCACGACTATCAGCGCAACCGCGTGATGATCTTCCTCGATCCGGAGAGCGATCCGCTGGGCACCGGCTATCACATCAGCCAGTCCAAGGTGGCGATCGGATCGGGCGGCGTGTTCGGCAAGGGCTTCCTGCAGGGTACGCAGAGCCATCTCGACTATCTGCCCGAGGGCCATACCGACTTCGCGCTGGCGACGATGATGGAGGAATGGGGCCTGATGGGCGGCTTCTTCCTGATCCTGGGCTTCGGCACGCTGATCCGCTGGGGCATCGGCGTGAGCATGCGTGCGCAGAGCCGTTTCGCCCGGCTGACCGCGGCGGGCCTCTCCGCGACGATCTTCTATTATTGCGCGATCAACATGGCGATGGTGATGGGCCTGGCGCCGGTGGTGGGCGTTCCGCTGCCGCTTATCAGCTTCGGCGGCACCGCCGTGATGACCTTCATGATCTGCTTCGGAATCCTGCTTTCGATCGACCGCCAGAGCCGCCGCGTGCAGCGTTGGTGATTTTTTCGAAATAGGGGGTTTACAAGCCGCGAACCTCGCCGCTAAAGGCCCACCTCCACTGCGGAGGCGCACTCACCAAGGGCGCCGAAACAACCCGGAATGGACGCATAGCTCAGTTGGTAGAGCAGCTGACTCTTAATCAGCGGGTCCTAGGTTCGAGCCCTAGTGCGTCCACCATTCCTTCTTCTCGGTTGATCGAGATGAACCCCGGAAAATGTCGTTGAGCTAGCGAGCCTGTCTCATGGACGGAGCGGTTGGCGAAGGCGTTCTAATCGATCGATTTCTTTTTGGGCGCACGGCGCAGCACTCGCCCCCGCCTGCCAACGACGCCCAATCTCGCGCAACGCCAATCTTCGAGCGGGACTGGATCGAACCACACGCATGTTGCAGGCCAAGTCAGGTATCGACTAGAGGGTGGTGACCCACCCTGCGCAGTTCGCATGTGCCTGTGAAGGATCGACCAGAGGAACAGAAGTTTGCCCAGTTCTCCTTCGGGCGTCGAAAAGGCCTCTCGCGATCAAGCGCGCCGCCTGCTCCGCCAATGGCTGGCATCGGACGACAATGACCTTCTTGCCGCGATCGACACGCTGGGCAGGCGCGCGATCGGCGGAGCGGCGGAAGCGAGTGCGCGGCTTGATCGCGCAACTTCCCTAGGCCAGTCGGCAGCGAGCAATCTGGCGGAACTCCAGGCCCTCGTGACCGATCTAGGCGCGCCGGTTCGGCCCCGCAGGCGATCCTTCTTCAAACCCGCCGGCACCAACGCCGCGGATGCGCAGACGCGCCTCGAGGCGCTGATCGAGACGCTCGACAGCGAACGCGACGATGTCGCCCGATCCTTGATCACGATCGAGACCGACAGCAAGAAGCTGCACGCCGCCGCCGCCGAGCTGGACGACGCGCTGCAGCTGATCCGCGCGTGCGCCGCGATGATGGACGCGGCAGGTCGCGAGCTGATGTTCGACCAGCCGACCCGTGCCCGTTTCCTGTGCGACACCGCCCACGCACGTCTGCTGTCCCGCGAGCAGGATGTCGCCACCCAGGCCGCGGTCACGCAGCAGGGCATCCTCACCCTGCAATTGCTGATCGACGGGCAGAATGCGCTGGCCCAGGCCCTCGCCCGGGCGCGGGATACCAGCATCGCAGCGCTGCGTACCGCGATCGCGGCCCGCCGCGCGATCACGGGAAGCCAGGACATGGCCCGCCAGGCCGAGGCGCTGGAGCGGACGGCACGCGCGGCGGAGGAAGCGCCGGCAACGCGTGGCGATCTCCAGCGTGTCCTGGACGATGCCATCGATCAGGCCCGCCGCGCGATCGATGCCGCGGCGCAACGGCGCACTCCCCTCTAGCGCGACATCGAGTCGATGCTCTACCGTGCTATGTAACGCATTCGGGTGGGAAAATCGGGTTGGCTGGATTTCTGGACAGGTTGGCGGGATGGCTGAGCGGACCTGCGCGTCCGGATCCCGCACCGGCGAGCAACGCGCCGACCGTGCCGCCGATCTCGGCAGAGGATCCGCGGCTGCCCGATGCATCGCGGCCGCTTGTCGCCAGGCTGCTCGCCCTGATCGCCGATATCGAGGCACGGACGCATGACGACGCGCTGATGGTCTCGGCGCTGACCGAGGTCCGCCAGATGCGTGACAATCATTTGCCACGACTGATCGAAAGCTATGCCGAGATTCCGGCCAGCCACCGTGCCGAAATCTTCCGGCAGACGGGCCGGTCGGCCAGCTACAATCTCAACCAGGGCCTGGAGAAGATGATCGCGCGCCTGGAAACGCTGTCGCGCAGCCTTGCCCAGGAGGACCTGGACAGCTTTGCCGACAATCTCCGCTTCATCGAGAACCGCTACGGCAAGGACGATCCCCTGCCCTGATGCCCGGCCCTGCCGCTAGTCGCTCGTGGTACGAAACCCGGTCAATGATCGGCTCCCGAAACGAGGCGCAGCGGCACGGCATGCGGATCGGCGATGCCGTAAAGTGCCGCCCGGTCCAGCAGCCGCTCGGCCCAGGCGCGATGCGTCGCCGGTTCGCACATCACCCCGTCATGCGCGAACACGGCCGGTGCATCCTCGGCGAGCATCAGCCGCGCCTCCTCGATCTGGTCGGCAGGAACGGCGAGCGCGGTCTGAATGACCGGGACCTGATCGGGATGGATCGCCGTCTTGGTGATCAGGCCATGCTCGATGTCGCGAGCGACCTCGTCGCGCAGCAGCGCGGTGTCGGAGAATTGCTCGAACACCGGCGCGCTGAGTGCGAATCCCCAGGGCGCGAAACCGGCGACCAGCCCGGCGATGATGCTGCCGAGCGGCCCGTCATAGGCAGTGCGCCCCGCAGTGCGGCGCAGACCCATCGCCCGCAACAGGTCGTTGCCGCCGATGCGCAGCGCCAGGATACGCTCCTGCACCGCCAGCAGCTGGTCGCGAAGCCGTCGCATCTCCTGCGGATCGCAGGCCTCGCGCGTCTCCAGCGTCGGCATCAGCCGGTGATGATCGTGGAGCGGCGCGACGAGATAGGCAGGCATGCTCTCGGCATGTGCCTTGGGAATGACGAAGCCCGACAGCCGCTCGACCCCGGGCATGCACAGCACATGCTCCAGCATCGCCGCATTGCGGGGCCGCACGAACAATAGCGGGTCACCCGGCGCCGGCGCACGCGCGGCGAGTGTCCTGAGGAACGCGGACAATCGGGCAAGCGCGACCGGCAGATCGCGATCGAGAACGGCATCCTCGAGGCACAACACCGCCGAGCGCAGTCCCGGGATGCGCTTCGCGCCGAGGAGAACCTCGGCGAGATCCTCGCGCGCGCAAGGCAGATAGAGTGTCGCGCCGAGGGCCAGCGCCGAGATCGGTTTCATGCGTCCTGCCCCAGGCTGCGGATGATCGCCACCGCGCGATAGTGCGAGCCTTCACCGAGTGGCTCGACGGGTATGCCATGCTCGGCAGCGAGGTGAAGAAGATGCGCGACGTCGGCATCCTGCCGATCGCGGACCAGCAGCCGTTCAGGCATGCGGCGCAACAGCGCGCGGGTCGCCTCGGCGATTCCCGGCTTGATCCGGTTGCGGTCACGCGTGCCGCCATGCGCCAGCAGCGCTTCCATCATTGCCTCGCATCCCTCTCTCAGCGTTTCGCGTCGCGCCCCATGCCCGTCGATGGGCCGGGGCGCCACAGCCGCGGCGAGCGGCGCGATGCCGTCGACAAAGGCACGGGACAGATCAGCATCGGCATATTGCGGATAGGTGACACAGGCGTGGAAATCGCCCGGCCCGACCACTTCGGCATTGAGGATCGAACGGCTCACCAGCCCGGAGACGATGCCATTGAGCAGTCCCGAGGCGATCAGATAGTCGTCATCGGTGGCTGCGATATCCGCCTGGCCGGCAGGATCGGCGATCACCGCCAGCTGCGGCGCGAAACCGAGCGGGTTTCCGGCGAGCGCCGCGCGCAACTCTCCGGCAATCGCCCCCTTGCCGGTCCAGCCATCGACGAACACCGCGTCGCGCGGGTCATGATGGGCGGCGATATGGGCAAGCGCGACGAGATCGATGCCGCGGTCGCGGATGATGCTTACCGAATAATGATAGGCGGCGTGCCCGCGAGCGCGCAGGGTCCGGGCCAGCAGCACCCCGATCGGCGTGCCCGCGCGGGCGAGCGAGACGATCACCACTTCGCGGCCCGGCCGTGGGGCCGCGAGATGCGCGGCCAGGCTCGCCACGTCCTGCGCCAGCCGCGCGCCGTTGCGCGCCAGCGCGGCATGGTAGAGCGCCAGATAGGCTGGATCGGGCACGCTCTCCGGCGCGATCATCTCCGAATAATGACGACGGCCGGACTGGATCGCCGCCTCCTTGTCGGCAACGCCAGTCGCAGCCATCGCCACCGGCTTGAGCAGGAACGTGACGTCAGCGGGATCGTAGCTGCCGGAAAAGGGTGCCTCGGCAAGCGCATGGGCCTCAGCGGGCATCGAACATCCCTGCTGCCAGCTGCGAGCGCGGCGGCATCATCGCAAAGTCGCACAACCCCATGAACGGCGCATCGGTCAGGCTGTCGCCGATCCCGATCACCGGCGCGTCGGGAAAGCGGGCACGCAGGCCCGGCAGGATATGCGCCACCGCATGGGCCTTGCCGAGATAGGGCGGCATCAGCGCGACGTTGTTGCCGTTACGGTGATCGGTCCAGCCCGGGGGCAGCGACGGGACCGCGGCATCGACGACCGCGAACAATGTGTCGGCATCCGCATCGTCATGCTTGGCGAGCGTGTAGAGCGGTAGCTCGCCTTCACAGAGCACCCGCGCGTTGATCGGCAGGCCCTGCCCGCGCGCCTCGTCCGCGATCGCCCCGGCCAGATCGGCCAGTTGCCCGGCATAGGAGCCCGCACGGCCGGCAATGGTATCGGCCCAGCCGGCATCGACCTCGCCATCTTCATCCAGCACCACTCCGCCATGCGCACAGACCGCAGCGCGGAACGGGATGCGTGCGCGCCGCAGCGCGTCGAGGCTGCGCGCGGTGACCGGCACGAGATGCGTGGTCTCGGCCAGCCATTCGAGGAACTGCATCTGGCGCGGCGTCGCATAGCTGAGCGGCGAACCGTCGCGGGCAAAGCCCAAAGGCGTCAGCCGTTCGACCGGCACCTCGGGCGGGCATTTGCGCAGCGTCTGGAACAGCGTGTCGTCCAGATCGACCAGGGCGATGGCGCGGCTCATGCAGCCCAGCCGACCAGCCGGGCGTCGAGCGCTGCAACCAGCGCGGGGTCGATCGTCTTCGCCCCGGTCTCGTGCGCGATCCAGTTCGCGCGTCCATCGGTCGGATCGGCATTGTAGAGATAATTGGGCACGCCGGTTCCGTAATTGTCGGAGAAACAGAGCTTGACGGTCATCGCCGCGCCGAGCCGCGCAGGGCTGCGGCTGGTCGCCTGCACGACGACGTCATGTCCCCCGGCAGCCAGTTGCTCGGCCAGCCTGAAGGGCAGGTAAGTGAATTCGCCGGTGCCGATGATGCGAAGCGGCCCGGTCACTTCCGGCAGTGCCGAAGAAGGCGCCGGCGCAATCGGCGCGTCGATCCCGAGCCGGCCGAAATTGCGGTGCGACGCCATCCGCCCGAGCGAGGCAGCCGCCATGTCGAACGCGGCGTCGGCAGTCACCGCTTCGCCCTGCGTCCAATCGAGCCGCCCGCGGAGCAGCGC
Source organism: Sphingomonas sp. Sphisp66 (assembly GCF_047324325.1). Classification (NCBI taxonomy): domain Bacteria; kingdom Pseudomonadati; phylum Pseudomonadota; class Alphaproteobacteria; order Sphingomonadales; family Sphingomonadaceae; genus Sphingomonas; species Sphingomonas sp. Sphisp66. The sequence goes on along the minus strand of NZ_CP168508.1, from coordinate 1,613,322 downwards.
CGCAACCTGGGTCGGGCGCGGCATCCGTGCCTGCCAGCCCTTGCCTACCGACCAGTCTGTCAGCGTCGCAACGACGATCGCCTCGACGCGCGGCCAGGCGGCAACCAGCGCGTCGGCCAGGTTGCACAGGGTCGTGCCGGTCGAGACTTCGTCATCGACAATCACCAGCGATCGCGGCTCGGGCAGGTCCGGGCGATAGATCAGATGCGCCGAGGCGTGGCTATGCGGCTCCTCGAAGCGGCACAGCAGCGGATGATCGAGTTGCTGGCGGGTCGAGTGGAGGAAATGGATATCCTCGCGACCAGTCGCCGCGCGCAGTTCCTCGTGGACGGTCTGGCCAAGGCACACCGCAGTCTCCGCCAGGCCGATCACCATCACCGGGCCCGGCAGGTCGGCAGGGACACGCGCGGCAAGGTCGCGCACGCTCTGCCGCATCACCTGCGGTGCGGCGGGCAGATGCCGGCCGAGCACGCGCGAGACCACGAGGAATCCCCGCCGCGGATTCTCGCGCGCGGCGAAATCGCACAGACTGTCGAGCGGCCAGGCGGCCTCCTCGATCGCGATGTCGAGCCGGCCGGTCGCTAGCGTAATCGACCGGGTCGCCGAGGCGAGCGTCAGCATTCGCAGCTGACCTTGGCGATGAAGTCGCGCGCGCGGCGGACTACTTCGGCGCGGCCCGCCACGCTCGCCTCGCGCGCCATTTGCGGCTCGATCCCGAAGGCATCGAGGAAACTGAGCATCATCGCGCCCTTGATCCCGAAATTGATGTTCTCGCCGCTGGCCCCACGCTCGCGGATGCGATCGAGATTGAGTGACGAACTGACCAGCCCGACAAGGTGCCCTGCCATATCGAGGATCGGTCCGCCACTGTTGCCGCTGGCGATCGGCGCGGTGAACTGGAACACGCTGCTGTCATTGCCGATTCCGCATAGCGCGGCAATGTTGCCGGCGCTCGCCTGCGGCCCGGTGCCGAGCAGTCCCTGGAGCGGGAAGCCGAGCGCGACGATGTCCTCGCCGAGATGCAGCCCCACCTGCGAGCGAAACTGGGCGACGCCGGGCAGCACCGCTTCGACATGGAGCAGCGCCAGGTCGTTCCGCGAATCGGCGAACACCGTTTCCGCCGGGATCGCGCGGCCGCCGACATGGACGGTGACCGACCGCGCATCCTCCACGACATGCGCGTTGGTCAGGATATGGTTGCGGTCGATGGCCACGCCGCTGCCGCTAGAGGGACCGCTACCGCGTGGGCGGGGATCGCCGTCATAGCCGGAGCCGCTTCCCGGGTGCAGCCGCGGGATCAGCCGCATCACCCAGCCATGATCGATGCCGTGCGCGGCCGCGATCGCGTTCAACCCCATCGCGAAACCCTGGCCGTTGGCGGAGATCCGCCAGGCGCCCTGGTGGCGATAGCATTCGACGAGGATCACCGCGGCATCGGTACGGCCGCGCAGGTCGGCGGCGAAGCGCAGCTCGCCGGTCTCCACCGTGACGGTTCTGCCGATCGGCTGGTTGCCGCGATCGAAGGCGATCAGCATCAGCCGCTCGACTGGTGCCGGCATGGCATCGAGGTCGATGCGCAGCCGCGTCTCGTCCTCGAATTGCGCCGCCGGGCGCATCTCCCGCGTGAGCGCGTCGATCGGCGGGAAGGCGGGCGCGGTCCGGCGATCCGCCCCCAGCGCGATCAGCGCAAGAACCGGTGGCGCGCCGCCATCGCCGGAAAGCGCAAGGACCTGCGCTCCGGCAATGGCCGCCCGTTCGCCCGCAACCAGGTCACGCATATGCGGGCGCAGTCGCGGAGGTCAGATATTGACGCCGAAGGACTGGGCCAGCGGCCCGAGCCCGCCGGCGAAGCCCTGGCCGATCGCCTTGAACTTCCACTCGCCATTGTGGCGATAGAGTTCACCGAAGATCATCGCCGTCTCGGTCGAGGCATCCTCGGACAGGTCGTAGCGGGCGATCTCGGTGCCGCCATCGGCGTTGACCACGCGGATGAAGGCGTTGGAGACCATGCCGAAATTCTGGCGGCGGCCCTCGGCCTCGTGGATCGTCACCGCGAAGCTGAGCTTCTGGACGTCGGCGGGAAGCTGGTCGAGCGTCACCGCCACGACCTCGTCGTCGCCGCTGCCCTCGCCCGTCGTGTTGTCGCCCTGGTGGACGACCGAGCCGTTGCCGCCGTTCCGGTTGTTGTAGAACACGAAATCAGCGTCCGAGCGGACCTTGCCGCCCTCGTTGAGCAGGAAGACGCTGGCGTCGAGATCGAAGGCGCTGCCGTCGGTGACGCGGGTGTCCCAGCCGAGGCCGACGCGCACGGCCTTGAGGCCCGGTGCTTCCTTGCTCAGGCTGACATTGCCGCCCTTGGAAAGCGAAACTGCCATGATGAATACTCCTTGCGGCCAGGATCAGCCGATGTTGACGCCGTAGTTGCGCGCGAGCGGCGCGAGGCCACCCTTGTAGCCCTGCCCCACGGCGCGGAACTTCCACTCGCCATTGTGGCGATACACTTCGCCGAAGATCATCGCGGTCTCGGTCGAGGCATCCTCGGCGAGGTCGTAGCGCGAGATCTCACGACCATTGGCGTCGTTGACGATACGGATGAAGGCGTTGGAGACCATGCCGAAGCTCTGGCGGCGGCTCTCCCCCTCGTGGATCGTCACTGCGATCGCGATCTTCTGCACCTCCTCGGGCACCCGGCTCAGCTCGACCTTGAGCGCCTCGTCATCGCCGTCGCCCTCACCCGTGCGGTTGTCGCCGGTGTGCTCGACCGAGCCGTCGCTCGAGCGCAGGTTGTTGTAGAAGATGAAGTCGCCGTCGCCACGCACCTTGTCCCCGCTGGCGAGCAGGAAGGCGCTGGCGTCGAGGTCGAAGTCCGCGCCATCGGTGGTGCGCGTGTCCCAGCCCAGGCCGATCAGGATCTTCGAAAGATTGGGCTCTTCCTTGGAAAGGCTGACATTGCCGCCCTTGGACAGGCTTACCGACATGATATTCTCTCCTGACTACGATCGATTGAGGTGTTCGCCCGTCGGGGCAATCGGATCGGCTTCCTCCAGCGGGATTTCCCCGGCCGCCTCGGCGCGGTTGCTCCGCAGCGAGGCGATGAAGGCCAGACCGATGAAGCCGGCGCCGATCAGCCCGGTCACCGTCTCGGGAATCTCGAAGCGGACCGACAGCAGCATGATCGCGGCCAGCGCGATGATCGCATAGAAGGCGCCGTGCTCGAGATAGCGATATTCGGTAAGCGTGCCGCGATCGACGAGCATCACCGTCATCGAGCGGACGAACATCGCGCCGATGCCGAGGCCGAGCGCGATGATGAACAGGTTGTTCGAGAGCGCGAAGGCGCCGATCACGCCGTCGAACGAGAAGGATGCGTCGAGCACCTCGAGATAGAGGAAGCCGGCAAGCCCCGACTTGGCGACCACGACGGCAGCGTCCGTGCCGGAACCGGCAACCTCTTCCTCCTCCTCACGCTCGAGCAGCGCGCCGATCGCCTGCACGCCGATATAGGTGACGAGGCCGAAGATGCCCGAGACGATGAAGGTCATGCCCTCCTCGGGATGGATCATCCGCGAGATGCCGTAGAGCGCGAGCAGCACCAGGCCGATCGCCAGGCCCGATACCCGCGACAGGCTCGAGAAGGGCTTCTCGATCATGCTGATCCAGTGCGATTCCTTGTCCTCGTCGAGAAAGAAGGTCAGCCCCACCATGGCAAGGAAGGCACCACCAAAGCCGGAGATGCCGACATGGGCGCTGGTGATGATCCGCTCATAGGTTGCAGGATCGGTCGCGGCGAGCTTGATCGCGTCGATCGGCCCCATCTTCGCGGCGATCGCGACGATCACCAGCGGGAAGATGATCCGCATGCCGAACACCGCGATGAGGATGCCCCAGGTCAGGAAGCGCCGGCGCCAGACCGGATCCATGTCGCGCAGCACGGTGGCGTTGACCACGGCATTGTCGAACGACAGCGACACTTCGAGCACGCCGAGCACCAGCACGATCCAGAGGATGCCGAGCGTGCCGACGATGCTGTGCGTGATCGTCCAGCCGAGCCACGCACCGATTGCGAGGCACAGCGCCGTGAACAGCAATGAACCCTTATAGTATCTGAACAACGTCTTCCCCCTTGTGCCGGTTACGGCTCAATCCTTGCGGCCGGCGACCCAGCGCAGGCCCCAGCCCAGCATTTCGTCCAGCACCTGCTGGTCGCGAACATATTCCACGATCCGGGTGACCTTGAGCCGCCCGGCGTCATTCTCGATCAGCACGATCCCGCACAGCCGGCGATCGTCGCGCCCTTCGGTCATCCGCACTTCGATCGGCGGCTGATCGGGCATGGTCACCAGCACGACGCCATCGGTCTGCTGCCAGTTGGGCACGCCGTCATAGATGTTGGCGAACACCGCGATGCGCCGGATCTGCGCCCAGTGCGCACCGTTGATACGCATCGTCTCGCCCTGGGAGACGTCGCCGGTGCGGTCGTCGCCCGACAGCGCGATATGGGGCAGCTGGTGGAACGAGCCGAAGGCGTTGCCGAGCGCCTGGACGACGCCCTTGCGCCCATCGGCCAGCTCGAACAGGCAGCCGAGGTCGAGATCGATCGCACTGCCGCCACCGAAAAAGCCCTTGCGGCCGCGCGACCAGTTCAGGTTGATCGTGATCTCGCCAAAGCTCGCCCCGCGCTTCTCCAGGCTGACCGTCTGGCCCGGCTTTTCGAGCGTCACCTTGCTCAGGTTGACCGGTGCAGATGGCGGTGGCGGTGGCGGTGGCGAAGCAGGTGCCGCCTCTTCCGCCACGTCGATGCCGAACGAGCGGGCCAGCGGCGCAAGACCCCCGTTGAAACCCTGTCCCACCGCGCGGAACTTCCACTCGCCGTTACGACGATAGAGTTCGCCAAATGTCATCGCCGCTTCGCTGGCCCCTGCAAGCGAAGGCGCGAAACGCAGAGCAGCCGCGCCTCCGGAAGGCGCGACACTGATCTCCGCGCCGTCAAGCAGCGCGAGGGTCTGGCTCTTCGCCTGCGCCTCATGGATGGTGACGCAGAACACGATCTTCTCGATCTCGGCGGGAAGCCGCGCGAGATCGACTTCGAAGCTGCCCCTGTTCCCCGAAGACACGAAGCGGATGCCGCCGCTGCCGCCTTCAGGCTGGTTGTAGAAGACCATATCGGTGTCGCCGCGGACCTTGCCCGAGGCGGTCAGCAGATAGGCCGAAGCATCGGCATCGACGTCACGCCCCGCCGCCACCGTCCATGCGAAGGCGATGGTCAGCGCATTGCCGGGCACGGGGGCGTTGCCGCCCTGTTGCAGATCGGTCATGCGAATATCCCGTATTACACCGCGAAGCGCCTGTTGCCTCCGCGCTCAGAGCGCGGCGTCGATCGCACCCATCATTTCCTGGAACGTGCGGCCGGAAGTGCGCTCGCCCAGCGCCTTCATCTCCCAGCCATCGCCCCAGCGGACCAGCTTCGCCATCACCTGCCCAGTATGCGGACCCGCGCCGGTCAGGTCGTAGCGTGCCAGTTCCTTGCCGTTGGTCGAATCGACGACGCGGCAATAGGCGTTCTCGATCCGGTCGAAGCTGTCGCCGGTGAAGCTGTTCACCGTGAACATCAGCGTCCGCACATTGGCGGGAAGGCGAGTCAGGTCGACACTGATCGTCTCGTCGTCGCCATCGCCGGCGCCGGTGCGGTTGTCGCCGCTATGCACGATGCTGCCATCGTGGCTGACGAGCTGGCGAAACCAGACCTGGTCGAGCAGGTTGCGATCGGCGTCGAACAGCAGGCACGAGGCATCGAGATCGATGTCGCCACCACCGCCGCCAAGGAACCCCATCAGGCCCTTGGCCTTGCGGACGTCCCAGCCGAGCCCCATGGCCACGCGCGTAAGCGTGCCACCACCGGACTTCTCCAGTCGAACGGACTGGCCCTTTTGCAGGCTGACCAAGCGGAATCCCCCTCTTCCTATATCGTTAGGTACTGGTGCCAGACGATTATGACAATTCGCCCGACAGCCGCAATAGCATTGAAAACATTAGCGCCGCTTTGGTTTTTTGGACCAACACGGATTTGACGCGCGCAAGTCTTCTGCGAGATATTGCATTCTCAACTCCGGGGATGCTCTGCGCGAATGAAGGTCGAAATTGGCCGATTTCACGGCTTCCGGCGCAGCGGCGACGAGCTTATCAAGCTGCTCGACGTCCGCGATACGAACGACCATCTCTGGCTGAGCATGGAGCACCTCGTCCGCCGACAGCCGCCGCCCGGCAGCGCCATGCATGATGCAGGGGCATAAAGCGAACCGGTGCCTTATGCGTGGCTGGTGCCGGCGGATCTCTTCTGACCGCTACGGCGATCAGTGCCGGCGCTCCGCACGGACCACTGCGACGATCTCCGCATCGATCTCAACATCGAAGCGTTGCGCAGTGCCCGTGACGACGTCGATCCAGGTCGTGCTGAAGGGAACGCCCACCTCGTCGCAATAGGATGCACCGCCTGCCGCGCGCGTGTTGATCTCCAGAATCCGCCAGTCGCCGTGGCGATCCTGCTTGTACTGGACGTTGACCGCCCCGTGCAGACCAAAGCGTGCGACCAGCCCGGCGGCATGCGCGATGAGTTCATGACGAGTCTGGATGCGCTGCCGATTGGCGTCGAGCTTGGTCCGCACCGCGGCGAGCATCACCTTGGCCCGGTCGGCAATGATATCCACCGACGCCTCAAGCCCCGGCAAATGCTCCATTACCAGAAGCGACACCTGTTTGCCGGTCGCCTCGGCCTGACGCAGCACCGCCCCATAGGCTTCGGGGGTGATCCTCCGTGCATCCGGATCGGCCAGGTGATCGAATGATCCCTTCGCATTCAGGGTCCAATAGCCCGCGCCGTAGATGCCTATCGCCGGCTTCACGCAGGCCGTGATGCCGTTGACGGCGAGGTTTTCGACTGCCGCCTCGAACGTCGCGGCGGAATCGACCGGAATGGTCGGGCAAAGCAGCGGATCTCCGGCCAGGGACGCGGTGAAAGCGGCCTTGTCCTCGAGCATGTCCAGCGTCTCGGCATCCCCGGCTACGTGCAGGGCGATCCCGGCTTCGCGAAATCGATCGCCCATCCGGGCAAGCGCAGCCCGTCCCCGTTGCGGGACCAGCGCCGCGACGCGCTTCTCGATCGCAGTGGCGAGAACCCAATCCGGATAATCCCCGGCGGCAATTCCCGGCTCTTGCCAGAATTCAGGCGCGACATCCCTGGCGGGGGTGTCGGCATCGATCGCACTGACAGCCAAACGCACGGACGGACGCTCCCGTACGATGCGAGCCACGACATTACGCAACGAAAACGATTGATTGAACCAGACCCTCATCCTCCTGCGATATCGCTGGAACCGGGACCGTCAACCCACAGCGAATGAACGCCACATACGCGCCGTAACCGATCGGCAGCCTATTGGTGGCAGAACGCCTGCCGTGGCTATGCGCTTCCTCGAACTCCCAACCGGCCTGCGGACCCGGCTGATCGACACCGGTGGCGACGGCACTCCGGTGGTGCTGGTCCACGGACTGGCCAACAGCATCGAGATCTGGAGCAAGACCCTGCCCGTGCTGGCCGAACACCGTCGAGTCATTGCCTTCGACCTGCCCGGCTTTGGCCAGGCCGATCGCCCGGCCGATGCCGCCTATGACGGCGCCTTCTTCGCGACGCAGCTGGCGGCGCTGTTCGATACGCTGGAACTTGGCCGGGCGCACATCGTCGGCAGTTCGCTGGGCGCCAGTGTCGCGATACGCTTCGCCGCCACACGTCCCGAGTGCGTCGGCCGGCTGGTGCTCGCCGCGCCGGGCGGATTCGGCCGCAGGACCAACCTGCTGATGCGAGCGCCGGCGATGCCGCTGATCGGCAGCTGGCTCGGCCGACCGACGCCCGCCAACAACCGCCTGACCCTGCGCCTGGCGATCCATGACCGGCACCTGATCACGCCCGAGCTGGTGGAGATCACCAACCGCTACGCCAGCCTGCCCGGTAGCGACCGCTCGTTCGTCCGCACGCTGCAGACCGGCGTGAACCTGCTCGGCAGCACGCATCTGGACGAGATGGCCGAACTCGCCCGGCGGGTGGAGGCACCCGCGCTGGTGTTGTGGGGCAGGCAGGACCGCGTCTTCCCGCTCCGCAACGCCGCGCGCGCCACGGAGCTGCTGCCCGATGCCCGGGCGCTCCTGATCGATGGCTGCGGCCACTATCCGCACTGGGAGCAACCCGATATCTTCGTCGGCGCCGTGGAGGAGTTTCTCGCCTGACCCGCTGGAGCCGCCTTGCCCTTGTCGGTGCAGGCCTGGTGCTGCTCGCCGCGCTGCTCTGGGGTGGCGCGCGCACCGAGCGTGAATCGCTGACCCGCCCCTCGCTGGCGCCCGGTGCCGGAACGGTGGCGCAGGGCGCCGCGGCATTCGAGGGCGCCGGCTTCGGCGGGATCAGCATGGGGGCGCTATCCAGCAACGCCGTGCCCTGGCGGCTTGTCGCCGCAGCGCTGGTGCTGGACGAGCAGGCGCGCGATCCTTCGGCGAAGATCGATCGCGCCACCCTGGCGCGCGTGCTGGCCCGCTTCGGCTTCCTCACCGATGCCAAGGTGGTCAACCGGCCCGCGGGCGTTGTCGGCGTACGGAATAGCGGCATGCCGCTCGGCTTCACCACCGGCGACCTTGCACCAATCGGCGGCAACCTGGTCCGCGTCGCCAATCTCGGCTGCGCGGCTTGCCATGCCGGCGTGACCTATGGCGCAGACGGCATGCCGGATCCCCGCCGCGCGGTGCTCGGCATGCCGAACAGCTCGATCGACCTCGAAGCCTATACGATGGCCGTGTTCAAGGCGATGCGGCGCTTTGCCGGCAGCGACAGGCTGCTTCCCGCCGCCGCCGCCCTGTTTCCCGAGATGAACTGGCGCGAGCGCGCGACGCTACGGATGCTGGTGCTGCCGCTGGCCAGGCGCCGCCTCGCCAGCCTTGCCGGGGTGGACCGGCCCCTGCCCTTCCCCAATGGCGCGCCGGGCAGCACCAACGGCGTTGCCGCGCTCAAGGCTGCGCTGGGCCTGCCGCTGATCGGCGGCGGCGCCGGCGATGCCGGTGTCGTCTCGATCCCCGATCTCGGCGACCGGGTCTGGAAGACGAGCCTGCTCGCCGACGGCTCCTATGCCGTGCCCGGCGGGCCGCGCCGCCGCCCGATGACCGAGGCGGATCTCACCCCCGGGCACCTGCGATCGCTCGCGGCGATCACCACCTTCTTCACCGTGCCGAGCATGGGCGTGCATCCCGATGCGGCGATCGGGAGGATCGACGACGCCACCGCGATCATGGCGTTCCTCAAGGCCTATCGCCCGCAACCGTTTCCCGGCCCCGTCGATCCGGACCAGGCACGGGCAGGCGCGGCACTCTATGCCCGGCAATGCGCCGCCTGCCATGGCGACTATCGCCTGACCGATGGCCATCCGCAGCTCGTCCGCTTTCCCAACTGGGCGGGTGATGTCGGCACCGACCGGCTGCGTGCCGCTGCGTTCGGACCGGCGCTAGCCGAAGAGGTGAACCGGACCGTCTATCGCGACACGGTCGCCGCCGCCGCGGGCCAGGGCTATGTCGCGCCACCGCTGACCGGAATCTGGGCCTCGGCGCCCTATCTCCACAATGGCTCGGTTCCCACGCTGGCCGCGCTGCTCTCGCCGGCGACGCGGCCCGCCCGCTTCCAGGTCGGCGGCCACGCGCTTGATTTCGACCGGGTGGGGCTGCGCCTCACCCCCGACGGAAGCTATCCGCAAGGCTATCGCCCCTTCTCCCAGCCCGCCTGGATCGACACGCGCGCGCCGGGTCGTGGCAATGGCGGCCATGGCTATGGCGCGGCCTTGTCCGATGCCGAGAAGCAAGCACTGCTCGCCTTCCTCAAGCTGCTCTAGACCAGCACTTCCCCGATCGACCGCCGTGCCCGTCCAGGCATCGCGCCGGCCGGCCGGCGCCCGATCCGGAAGGCGCTGACCACCCGGTGCCCGTCCGGCACTCCCGCGATCCGCGCAACCTCGGCGGCGGCCTCGCGATCATCGGCCAGCGCGGCGAGCACTGCGGCACCGAAGTCCACCGCTTCCAGCCGCAGCCACAGCCGGTAGAAATGCGCACCGCTGTCGAAAGGCGCTTCCTCCACCGGGCGATGGAACACCACGAGCCCGGCGGCGGCGGCGACCTTGGCGCCTTCGGCGAGCAGCGGCCGGGCGAGCCCGATCCGGTCGAACGCCGCGAAGCCCCGGCCCAGCAGCAGCCCGGCACCCCAGGCCTCGACCCGCCCCATCGCCATCGCTTCGGCATTGAGCCCGTCACGCGACCAGCGCGGATGTCGGGGCGTCAGGCGCATCCAGGAGAGCAGCTCGCCGCGGAAGTCACTCTCCCGCATGAAGCCGAAGCTCGCCCGGTCGAACCGGCGCGCCAGACCGGTCAGCACTTCGGGATCGGTCAGGACCGCCGCGTCCTCGCCCACCAGCGCGGACGCCGCCTCGCGATCCGCCGCTCCCGGCTTCGCGAAGGTGCCGCGCCAGGACCGCCTTGCCTCGGCATAGCCGGCCAGGGGATCGGGCGCTTCTTCGCTTGGAGCCAGCCGATAGCCGGCCACCGGGCGCAGCCTCGGCTCCGTCGCCGGAAGCCCTTCCGGGACCAAGGCGAGCCCGACCCGGCTCGCGGCAAGCCGCAGCCCTTCGGCAGCAGCGCCGAGGCTGATCCCGGCATCGTTGCCGCTCGGATCCCCCACCGTCAGCCGGCAGCCCGGATCCTCGAACAGCTGCAGCCCGTCCGCCCCCGCCAGCCGCCATCGTGCCGGCTGGACGTTGTGGACGCTCGGCGCGAGCATCGCCTCGGCGACGAGCGCCTCCCGGTCGATCCCGCTCATGCCACCGCCTTGTGGAACAGGTGCGTCTCGTGCAGCGGACGCGCGCCGAGCTTCTCCATCTGGCGCAGGCTCGCCGCATTGCCGTCGGCGATCCAGGTGATGCCAAGCTGTTCATATCCCGCATCGCGCAGCGCCGCGACCGTCCGCGCCAGCATCCCGCCCATCAGGCCCTGGCCGTGCATGTCCTGTACCACCGAGTAGAAGATGATCACCGCCCGCCGCCGGCGCAGCCGGTAGCGCAGATAATGGAAGGGCGTGACCAGCCCGATGCGCGAGCGCGTCGCCGCGAGCAGCCCGTTGAGATCGGGGATGCAGATGATCGTGCCGACCGGCCGATCGTCCTTCACCAGCACCGAGGACAGGCGCGGATCGAGGATCGACATCATCTCGCCGGCCTGGAAGCGGAATTCGTCGGCGGTAAGCGGCACGAACATCGGATTGTCGGCGAACCCGTCGTTGAGCGCTGCGCGCGCCTCCTCCATCCGCTCGGCGAAACTGGCTTTCCGGATCGGCGCGAAGCGGAAGCCGTCGGCTGCTTCGAGCGCGCGCAGGCCTTCGGTTCGCGCCTCGGCAAGCTGCAGCTCGAAGGTGCGCATCGGGAAGAAGCGCGTGAACCCGTTGGCCTCGAGCAGCCGGGGCAGATGCGGCGGGTTGACGATCATGTCGGTATAGCTGCGCGCGCCGAACCCGCCGGTCATCACGCCGCATTGCTGCATCGCGGTCAGGTTGAAATTGCCCGCCAACTCATGCTGACCGGTCTCGCGCGCGAAATCCTCCGCGGCACCGAGCAGCGCAGCGGCCGCCTCGCCATCATTGGCGCAGTCGAAGAAGCCGAACTGCGCCCGCGCCGTCCCGTGCCGGGCATTCGACTGGCCATGGACATGCGCGACGATCCGCCCGATCGGGCGCCCACCCCGATGTGCGGTCCAGAAGCGGAAGGGATTGCCCGCCTTCCACAGCGGGTTGGCCTCGGGATCGAGCATCCGCAACACGTCGCCGCGCAGGGGCGAGACATAGCCGTCCTCGCGCCGATAGGCGTGGAAAGGCGCCTCGAAGAACGCGTCGCGGTCGCCTGTCCTCAGCTCGATCGTCATGCCCTTGCCTCGATCAGTCGCGCCGCAATCTCGATCTCGTCGTCCAGCGACGCGCCGGCGAGCCCGCCCGCCGCGATCGCCAGCAACCGCGGAGGGTCGCGTGATATGCGCAGCAGATGCGTCGCCTGCGCGGCCTGGAGCAGGTCACGCCCGGCATCGCCCACCTCCGCATCCTCGATATCAGCGCTGATCACCCGGTGCTCCAGCAGCCGTGCCAGGCTCATCGAAGGATAGCCGGCCAGATCGTCGCCCTCGAGCACGCATCCGGACTCCAGCAGCGGATGGGCCGAGAGAATGGTGCCGAGGTCGCCGCCCGGTGCCCGGGCAAGCGCCGCAGTCAGCCCCGATCCCCGCGTCCCGCCGCTGGCAGCTCGCTCGACCAGCAGGAGCAGCGCGGCGGCCGCCCCTCCACCTGCCGCCAGCTTCACCGCCGCATCGGCATCCAGTCCCCGCAAGGCGACATATCCAGCGAGCACGACCACCCCGCTCGCTCCCAGCGCCACCAACAGGTCGGCCATCAGCCCGGCCGGCGTGCCGCGATCGCTGACCAGCCGCGACGAGGCGAGCACCAGCAGCAGCACCGCGATCGCCCCGCCACGCACCGGCAGGCCGGGAAACAGCGCCGGGAAATCGGTAAGCGCCAGCGGGATGGTCAGCAGCAACGCGAGCAGGAAGGTATCGACCGTCCGCCGCTCCACCATGCCCAGAGTGCCCCGCGCCCCGGCGAGCTGCCGGATCATCAGGACCAGCATGATCGACTGATAGGCCGCAAGGCCGAGCAGCGCCCCTGCGCTCCACACCACGCCGAGCGTCAGGGCGACCAGGGTGAAGGCCAGCCCGCCGCCCAGCGCCAGCAGCTTCACCGGGCGCGGCGCGTGTCGGCGGCACAATTCCTCCACCATCCGCACGCCCGCAAAGGGCAACCAGGCGGCGGCGATCATCAGCGCGACCACCAGCGGTGTCATGGCGAGCAGCGGCGCGAGCAGGCGCAACGCGAGCAGCACGCCGGTCAGCGTGTAGAGCGTGCGAAGCCGGGCGGCGACACCCGAGCGCGCCGCGGCATCGGCCACGCCCCATCGCGCGATGAGCAGGGCGAGAAGCGCAATGGCGGTAATGAGCTGGTCGATCGTCCCGCTCACGCCATCATCCGCTGCATGAAGCGCCGCACCGCGAAACCGCGGACCGCCGCGAACGGCGCTGGCAGCGGCCGCTCGACCTTGGCGCGGTGGGGATTGAAGAAATAGCCGCGATGATCCGCGCCGCCCGGCCGGGCCAATATAACGCGCACCGCTTCCTCGGCCATCAGCGTGCCCGCCATCGTCACCATGGTCGAGAAGGAGAAGCGCGAGCGCTTGCCGGCCGCGACTTCGGCGGCGACGTCCAGGTCGACATGGCGGTGCGAGGAGCTGTGGGTCAGCACATATTCGATCTCGCGCTGCAGGCAGGCAACCCGCATTTCGGCGGTCACCTCGGTCCAGGGCACGCCGACCGTCGGGTAGCCAAGGCGCTCCTCGGGACGCGGCGCCGAGGGTCGCACCACCGTGACCGAGGGCAGAGGCGAGGCATAGGCATCGATCACCGTGCGGCCATGCGCCCGGGCGCGGCGATAGAGATGCACTCCGGCCGCGGCATCGTCCATGCCGTTGACGATCACGTCGCTCGCCGGGATCAGCCGGTCGAGCGCCTCGGTCCACTCGCCGCCGAGCAGCTCGATCTCGGCTTCGGGATTTATCCTGAGCGCGCCCGCCCGCGCCGCTTCTGCCTTGGGTTGGCTGATCGTGTCGAGCGTGGCGAAGAGCTGGCGGTTGAGGTTGGAGACCTCGAACGTGTCGATATCGGCGATCACGAAGCGTCCCACGCCCGCGCGGACCAGCGCCATGAACGCGGCGCCGCCCATGCCGCCCACGCCGGGGATCAGCACGCGCGCCGCGCGCAGCCGTGCCTGCTCCTGCGCCGTCACGAAACCGCGGTTGCGCGTGGTCATCTCGTCATAGCTGAAGGCATTCATCGGGCGGGTCTCAATCTGCCTAGGGGCTTGTCTGCCGCCAGCCATTGCACCAGCGGCGCGACCACGGCCTGGATCGCGAGGAGGATGCCCTGGACGGCCAGCTGGGGAACGGCGCTGCGCGGCACGCTGCGCGCGAGGAAACGCCGCGCGGTCGCCAGGTCGATGCGGCCGATCTGCAGCACGTCGTCGCCGCGCGCATAGTCGAGCGCCTCCGCGCAGAAGCGGTTGTAGCGCTCGTCGCGGTGCTTGGCGGCGACCTCGAAGCTCTTCTTCAGATTGTCCGAGCCGCCGGTATAGGCATTGGTGATGATCTGGGCGGCCGGATCGAACCCGGCATCCTCCCCCACCCCAAAGGCGTCGCGCTGCGTCCGCATGATCTGATGCGCAAGATGGTGGTGTGCGAAACTCGCCCTTGTCCCCTGCTGCGCCGGATATACGTCATCGAACGTCTCCGCGACCATGCCGACCACCGCCGGCACCTGGGTCACGCTGCTGATCCACAAGGGCCGCAGCCCGCGCCGGACGAACAGCGCGAAACAGGTCAGGCCGTAGAGAATCCAGGACAGGCCGGCGCTCCGTTCGGCGGGATCGACCATCACCAGGCCGAGATGCAGCACTTCGCCCGGCGCGCCGCCGCGCTCGACCCGGAGCAGCGGCATCGCATTGAAGGCGATCGGCGCATCGTCGCGCGTGCGGCGCACCAGCGTCACCACGCTACGCTCCCATGCCGAGCCGTCGGGGGCAAACAGGCCGTAGTCGAGCTGGCGCCCGTCAAGGCAGGCCGCCACGACCGTCCGACAGGCTGAAACGAGAGCATCGAGCTCGCCCGGCGACAGCGACAATGCCGGCCGCTCGACGATCTCCACCGCATGGTCCCGGCCGGACCGGAAGCGAAGATGGAGATATCGCCCCGCAAACGCTCTCAAGATGGTCGCCGAACGCATTATCCCCCTTTGCGTATCTCCTGCGCCGGAAAGATTACCATGCTCTCGCCATTTCGTAAGCCGGCTCGCATTGTCACCCCGCCCGGCCTTCGGGATTGACTTCGATACGGTGCAATCTCCCTATTGGGCTTTCCGGAATTGCGGGCATGATCGCCTGCGACGACGGGAGTCTTTCCGGCGTTCTCGAACATCGGGGGGTATATGCGTACCTTGTTGATCGGTGGGCTTGGTTTGAGCGTGCTGGCGATGTCCCAGGCGCATGCCAGCGAAACGGTTACCTACACCTATGACGCCAGGGGGCGGCTCGTGAAGGTCGAGCGCTCGGGCACCGTCAACAATGGGGTCAAGGCCGAATATACCCTCGACAAGGCCGACAACCGCAAGAACGTCAAGGTCACCGGGTCCCCCAACCCAGCTCCCTGACGCACCCCTTCGTCCAATCCGCAATCGTTGCAGGCTGCGTTCCTGAGATGGGAGTCGCGCGGCCGATACCTCGCACCCTTTTCCCGGAGCGCTTATGATCCGCAAGCACATGACTCCGCGCGCGCGCCGCCTTGGCCTGCTCTGCGCATCGACCATTCTCGGCGCCGGCCATCTGGTTCCGGCGATGGCGCAGACGACGCCGCCGATCCATGTCGATGTCGACGAGAATGGCGTCGACCTCGTGAGCGGCAACTACGTCACGACCTTTACGGAGGGGGCAATCGGCAGCGGTGAAGGGCGGCTCGCCTTCACGCGCACCCGCAACAATGGCGGTGGCTGGGCCGATGATTGGACTGGTGGCGTTACGCTCCGGACCGTTGGCGGCCTGACCACCGCCTATGTCATCCAAGGCCCGGCCTCGGACGCGTTTTCCGTGAGTGGAACCAACTATACCTCCCTGACGGGAAGCGGAGCGACGCTGGTCGCGAACGGAGCGGGCTACACCTATACCGCCGCGGACGGTACCAAGATCGAGTTCAGATCGCTCGGCGTGGGCAAGGTGAGCGGAACTTATCCAGTGCAGGGCTATGCCTGTTCGCGATACGGCGATTTCTCCTGCAGCATCCCGGTCAGCATCACCAAGCCCAACGGGATGAAGTACAACATCACCTATACCTGGGTGCAGAAGTGCACCAGCGGAGCGGGCCCGACCTGTACCGCGGGCATATCCTTCTATCGCCTGGCCAGCGTGACCAATTCGGCGGGCTATGGGTTCAGCGTGAACTACCAGTCGGACGTTGCCGGCAACTTCTCGGCGCCGCAGACAGCCTGGTACCAGCGGACATCCGTGGCGTTTTCCAACGCCAATCAGCCCCCCGCCTCCGCGCCTACCATCACCTATCTGAATCCGGCGCAGAACTTCGGCGATTATACGGATCCGGCAGGCCGCACTTGGCGCTTCAGCGCCAGCAGCGTGCCGCTGACCGGAATCCAGCGCCCTGGCGCTACCTCCTATTCGACGACCATCAGCTATAGCGGCACTCCTTCCTATGTGTCGTCGATCACGATCGATGGTGTGACTACCAATTATTCACGCATCGTCAGCGGCTCGATCGCCACCACAACCGTTACCGACGCGCTCTCAAATCAGAAGATCGTGGAGGCGGACCTGTCGAAAGGGCGGGTGCGCAAGATCACGCAGGTGCTGGCGTCCGGGAACCTCGTCACCCAGTTCGACTACGACACGAGCAGCCGCCTGACCGAGGTCACCTATCCCGAGGGCAACAAGGTCCAATATGCCTATGATGGCCGGGGCAATGTCACTTCGACCACGCTGAAGGCGAAGCCCACGGTGGGCGGCGCGGATATCGTCACCAGCGCCGGCTATGATGCCAGCTGCAGCAACGTCGTGACCTGCAACAGCCCGAACTGGACGCGCGACGCGAAGCTCAACCAGACCGATTATGCCTATGATGCGACGACGGGCCAGCCGACTTCGATCACCACGCCCGCCGCGACCTCCGGCGGCGTGCGGCCCCAGATCCGCTACAGCTATTCGGCAACTGCCGGCGTCTCGATGCTGACCGGGATCTCGGCCTGCCGCACGACCAGCAGCTGCGCCGGCGGTTCCGACGAAGTGAAGACCACCATCGCCTATAACGGCAACCTGCTGCAGAGCAGCGTCAGCAAGGGCGCCGGCGATGGCAGCCTAACCGCCACGCGGACCGCCAGCTATGACAGCTCCGGCAACCTCCTCTCGGTCGACGGACCGCTGGCGGGAAACGACGATACCACCACCTTCCGCTATGACGCGGCGAACAATCGCATAGGCATCATCTCCCCCGATCCGGATGGCGCCGGCCCTCGGCTCCGCAGGGCGCAGCGGACCACGTTCAACAGCGACAATCACCCGACCATGGTCGAGATGGGAACCGTGGGCGGAACTGGTGACGGCGACTGGGCAGCCTTTTCCAGCCAGCAGCAACTGGCCTCGACCTATGACTCCAATGGCTTCAAGACCAGGGACGATCTGAGCGCGGGCGGCGCGACCTACAATGTGACGCAGTACAGCTATGACGCGGCCGGACACTTGGATTGCACCGCACTGCGGATGAACAGCGCGACCTGGGGATCGCTGCCCGGCGCCTGCAGCCTGGCTACCGCCGGCTCTGCCGGACCGGACCGGATCACGCGGAAGGTCTATGACGCGACGAATCGGGTCGCCCGGGTCCAGGCGGCCTATGGCACGACAGACCAGGCGGATGAGATCGTGACCACGTACACCGGCAATGGAAAGGTCGCGAGCGTCACGGACGGCGAAGGCAACAAGACGAGCTACGAATATGACGGGGTCGATCGCCTCTCGAAGACCTATTACCCGGTGACCACGCAGGGCGCAGCCACGAGTTCGGGCAGCGACTATGAGCAGCTGGGGTACGACGCCGCGAGCAACGTCACTTCGCGCCGCCTGCGCGACGGCCAGACGATCACCTATGGCTATGACAATCTCAACCGAGTGACGAGCAAGGTCACCCCCGGCGCCGCGCCCAACTGGGACGTGGCCTACAGCTATGACCTGCTCGGCCACGTCACGAACGCGACCGGCGATGGCTGGGCGGTGAATGCCCTGACCTATGACGCGTTGGACCGAGTCACTGCCGAGCAGACCTATGGCGCGACCACCTATCACGCCTATGACCTAGCGGGCCGGCAGACGCGGCTGACCTGGGGCGACGGCTTCTATGTCGATTACGATCATAATATAACGGGCGAGGTCACCGCAATCCGCGAGAATGGCGCGACCTCGGGCGCCGGCGTACTCGCGACCTATGGTTATGATGATCTTGGCCGGCGCGCGAGCGTCACGCGTGGGAATGGCACCAGCACGAGCTATGGCTATGACGCGGTGTCGCGGCTTTCGTCGCTCAGCCAGGATCTGGGCGGCAGCGCCTATGATTTCACGGACGGCTTCACCTACAATCCGGCGAACCAGATCGCCTCGGTGACCCGCCCCAACGACACCTATGCCTGGAACGGGCATTACAATGTCGACCGTCCCTATACGATCAACGGCCTGAACCAGGCCACCGCCGCCGGCACGACCGGCCTGGGCTATGACGCGCGCGGCAACCTCAGCAACTCGGGCAGCGCGACCTATGGCTACACCGCCGAGAACCAGCTGGTGTCCGCGCCGGGCGCGACCATGCTCTACGAGCCCGGTGGCGGCCAGCTGCTGCAATCGTACAACACCAGCACCGGCGCGGACACGCGGTTCGCCTGGTCCGGCGGGCAGATGATCGCCGAGATCAATGCGGCGACCGGTACCATCTCGAAGCGCTACGTCCCGGGGCCGGGCGTGGACGAGCCGGTGGTGTGGTATGAAGGCGCCGGCACCGGCGACCGCCGCTGGCTCCACGCCGACGAGCGCGGCTCGGTGGTCTCGGTGACCGATGGGTCGGGCAACGTCCTCGGCGTCAACCGCTATGACGAATATGGCATCCCGGGATCGGGCAATATCGGGCGCTTCCAATATACTGGCCAGGCCTGGCTGCCCGACGTGGGGATGTATTACTACAAGGCCCGCATCTACTCGCCCTCGCTCGGACGATTCATGCAGACCGATCCGATCAGGTACAGGGCCGGCATGAACTTGTACGCCTATGTAGGCGACGACCCGATCAATTTTACGGATCCCTTCGGACTCGAGCAACGTTGCTTCAGCTGGACTGTTGCTGGCGAATCCTATTTTACGGACGACAGCGGACATAGCTATCCGTCCACAGGCAGAATCCAGAGATCGGTCTGTGTCGATACCGGTTCCGGAGGTCCATCCATATCCCCCGGTTCGGCAGGTGGGGGAGGCCCGAACACACTGCCCCTTCCCGTCCGCCAGGTCCCCTGCGGGGAGGCCGCCCGCGAGGACGGTGTGGTCGGCACAGTGACGGGGACCGTATCCGCCGGCGCCAGTACCAATCTCGGCGTGACTGCTGGCGGCGGCTATTTTATCAATTTCAATACGGGCACCCAGGGAATCTTCGTTAGCTTGGGCGTCGGATTAGTGGGGGGATGGGAAAGCGGGGCCGAAGGCGGAATATACAGGAGCCTTTCGAACCTGATGGGAACGTCCACCACTGTCGGCCTTACCGGCTTCGGTGCACAAATTGACGCCTCTTTCAGCGACAGCGGCGAAGTCAACGGCGTAGGGCTGGGCCCGGCAGCCGGAACTCAAGTTAATGCAACCCGTTCCACTACAAAGCTTCTTATATGCTGGGAGTAATATGTGCGGGACAAGATAATTTATGCCTTGTTTTTAGTCATATCTATTTACCTAGCGTTTGATTGGTGGCATTCGGACAAAAGATTAAAAGAGGACTCTTTAATTGGGTGCTACACTAGAGGAAATGATGCGATCATCATTGAAAAAGGCAACCTGATAACATCCCATGGAAGCACCGGCTTCACTGTAAAGCACGACAACCTGGGGACAGCCATCACCCCGGGGAATCGAGTTTCCCTAAGCAGAAACGGCGCGTTTATTGAAAACGGCAAGATTCTTGACATCAGAATTCATATTGCCTCTTCGGTTGAGCTGGATATCTGGGACGATGCGCTGAAGCGCGGCGTCATCTACACGAAGAATACTTGCACATAGTTGACAGTTGCCGCGTGCCCGACGGTTTAGGAGGGCTTCCGCGGCAACAAACAGGCCACACCCTACCTTACCTTTCTAGCATCTGGTAGCGCTACCATTTTTGCGCTAGCCTCGGGTCCAAACAAAGGAGAGGCCCCAGGTGAATCACAAGCTGAAGACCGCGCTCATTTTGCTGGCGTCGAGCGCACTGGCGCCGCTGGCGAGCGCGCAGACCACCACTCCCGGCAAGCTCGGCGATCCGGCCGCCACGCCGGAAGAGCGCGCCCGCGACGTGATCTCGAAGATGACGCTGGACGAGAAGGCACATCAGCTCGGCCATACCGCGCCGGCGATCCCGCGCCTCGGCGTGCCCGAGTATAATTGGTGGAACGAGGGCCTGCACGGCGTCGCCCGCGCCGGCATCGCGACGGTCTTCCCCCAGGCGATCGGCATGGCCGCATCCTGGGACACGCCGCTGCTGCACGACGTCGCCGACACGATCGCCACCGAGTTCCGCGCCAAATATGTCGAGCGGCGCCATCCGAACGGCGGCAGCGACTTCTATCGCGGGCTCACCGTCTGGTCCCCCAACATCAACATCTTCCGCGATCCCCGCTGGGGCCGCGGCCAGGAGACCTATGGCGAGGATCCCTATCTCTCCGGCCGGCTGGGCATCGCCTTCATCACCGGGCTGCAGGGCAATGATCCCAAGTTCCTGAAGACCGTCGCCACCTCGAAGCATTTCGCGGTGCACAGCGGCCCCGAGAGCAACCGCCACCGCGAGGACGTGCATCCGAGCCCCTATGACCTGGAGGACACCTACCTCCCCGCCTTCCGCGCGACGGTGACCGAGGGCAAGGTCGAATCGGTCATGTGCGTCTACAACGCCATCGATGGCGTGCCGGGCTGCGCGAACAGCTTCCTGATGGAGGACCATCTCCGCCGGAGCTGGGGCTTCAAGGGCTATGTCGTGTCCGATTGCGGCGCGGCGGCGAACATCTATCGCGAGGATGCGCTCCACTACACCAAGACCGCGCCCGAGGGCGTCGCTCTGGGGTTCAAGGCCGGCATGGACCTGATCTGCGGCGATTATCGCAACAACATGACCACCGATCCGGAGAACATCGTCGCGGCGGTGAAGGCCGGCCAGCTGCCCGAGGCGGTGGTCGACCGCTCGCTGCTGCGGCTGTTCGAGGCACGCATCCGCCTCGGCCTGTTCGATCCGCAGCTGCCTTTCGCCGACATCACCGCGAAGGATTACGACACGCCCGAGCATCACGCGCTGTCACGCAAGATGGCCGAGGCATCGATGGTGCTGCTCAAGAACCAGGGCGACCTGCTGCCGATCAAGGGCGATCCGAAGACGATCGCAGTGATCGGCCCCAATGCCGACAGCTTCGACGCGCTGGTCGGCAATTACTACGGCACGCCTTCGAAGGCGGTGACCGTGCTCGACGGCATCCGCGCGCGCTATCCCAATTCAAAGATCCTGTACGTGCAGGGCACCGGGCTGATCGGCCCCGCAGAAGTGCCGGTGCCCGACGACGCGCTCTGCGTCGATGCCGGCTGCGTGACCAAGGGCCTGAAGGTCGAGTTCTTCAGGGGCGCCGATCTGGCAGGCGCGGCCACCGAAAGTAGCACGGCGCCCAATGCCCGCTTCGAATGGCGCGGCGACCGCGAGACTTCGGCACGCTGGACGGGCACGCTCGTCGCCCCGGAGAGCGGCGAATATGGGTTCCGCTTCGCCAGCGAGAATGGTTACCGCGTCTGGGTCGGCGACAAGCTGGTCGTCGACGAATGGGGCGTCGGCGACGCGCCGTCGATCCTCTCCGGCAAGATCACGCTGGAGAAGGGCAAGCGCTATCCGATCCGCGTCGAGGGCTTCCAGCGCGGCCAGCGCAGCAGCCAGCAGCTGGTGTGGAGCCCGCCCGGCGCCGATGGCGACCATGCCGTGGATGCGGCGAAGCAGGCCGATCTCGTCCTGTTCGTCGGCGGCCTATCGGCCCGGATCGAGGGCGAGGAGATGAAGGTCCAGGCGCCGGGCTTTGCCGGCGGCGACCGCACCAGCCTAGACCTCCCCGCCCCGCAGCAGCAATTGCTCGAGCGCGTCCAGGCGGTGGGCAAGCCGACGGTGCTGGTGCTGATGAACGGCAGCGCGCTCGGCGTGAACTGGGCCGATGCGCATGTGCCAGCGATCGTCGAGGCCTGGTATCCGGGTGGTGAAGGCGGCCATGCCGTGGCGGGCCTGATCGCGGGCGACTTCAGCCCGGCCGGGCGCCTGCCAGTGACCTTCTACAAGTCGGCCGAGCAGCTGCCTGCCTTCACCGACTATCGCATGGCCGGGCGGACCTATCGTTACTTCACCGGCGAGCCGCTCTATCCCTTCGGCCACGGCCTCAGCTACACGCGCTTCGGCTATGCCGCCGCGAAGCTGAGCAAGGCGAAGGTCGGTGCCGACGGCAAGGTCGAGGTTTCGGTCGACGTCAGCAACACCGGCGCGCGCGACGGCGACGAAGTCGTCCAGCTCTACGTTTCGCACCCCGGAATAGCTGGTGCACCGGTCCGCGCCCTCGAGCGTTTCGAACGCGTCCGTCTGAAGCAGGGCGAGACGAAGACCGTCAGTTTCAGCCTCGATGCGCGCGCGCTGAGCCAGGTCGATGCCAAGGGCGTGCGAAAGCTGGTACCCGGCCGCGTCAAGCTGTGGATCGGTGGCGGCCAGCCCGTGACGCGTCCCGGCCTGCCGGCGGT
The DNA here is from genome assembly GCF_047324325.1 of Sphingomonas sp. Sphisp66. Taxonomy (NCBI): domain Bacteria; kingdom Pseudomonadati; phylum Pseudomonadota; class Alphaproteobacteria; order Sphingomonadales; family Sphingomonadaceae; genus Sphingomonas; species Sphingomonas sp. Sphisp66. Next base: position 1,590,581 of record NZ_CP168508.1, on the reverse strand, counting down.
CGCGGGCGTCGCCGCCGAGTTGGAGATCACCGGGAGCGCCGTGCTGCCCCGCTGAGGCGAGAACCCACACCCGAGCGGCCGGCTTGACAGCAGCCGGCCGCTCGGCTTTTCTCGGGCCATGGGGAACGCGATCTCCCCACGAGGCGCCAGCCAAAGCATCGCGTCCTGCCTTATGACGAGGGACGCTCCATGCCTGCGCTGAACAGCATATCCGCTGACAAACTTTCACGACTGATCGGCACCGCCGCCGCCCCCGTGCTCGTCGACATTCGCGAGGATCGGGGGACCGAGCTGCTTCCCGCCTCGCTTCCCTTCTCGACCACCTCGATCGCGGACGGGGCCGTCGGTTTCGCCGGACGATCGGTGGTCGTCATCGACGAGGATGGCGGGCGCGGCGCGCCCGGTCTCGCCGCCTGGCTGCGCAGCGAGGCGATCGACAGCGAAGTGCTCGAAGGCGGTTTCGCCGCGTGGCGGGAGGCTGGCCTACCCCTGCTCTCCACCGCCCATCTGCCCGCCCGGGATGCGCAAGGGCGGACGCTGTGGGTGACCCGCGCCCGGCCCAAGGTCGATCGCGTCGCCTGCCCCTGGCTGATCCGGCGCTTCGTCGACCCACAGGCGCGCTTCCTGTTCGTGCCGCCCGCCGATGTGCTGGAGACCGCACGACGCTTCGATGCTGCGCCGTTCGACGTGGCGCATGACGAGGTGTTCTGGAGCCATCGCGGCGAGCACTGCACCTTCGACCTGATGGTCGAGACCTTCGGCCTGTCGGCCTTCCCCGCGCTCGACCATCTCGCCACGATCGTGCGCGGAGCGGACACCGCCCGGCCCGATATCATACCCGAGGCGGCGGGGCTGCTGGCGATCTCGCTCGGCCTGTCGCGCGTCCATGCCGACGATCTGGAGCAGCTCGAAGCCGGCATGCCGATCTACGACGCGCTCTATCGCTGGTGCCGCGACGCGCATTCGGAAACACATGACTGGGCCTCGCACAAGCCGCGCGAGGTGCGGGCATGACCGGCATCGCGCTCGACGGTACGGCGGCACCGCTCCCCCGCCCTGCCCCGGTCACGCTCGGCCAGGCCTTTTGGGTCTGGCTGAGGATCGCCGCGCTCTCCTTTGGCGGCCCGGCCGGCCAGATCGCCGTGATGCACCGCATCCTGGTCGAGGAGAAGCACTGGATCGGCGAGCAGCGTTTCCTCCACGCGCTCAACTATTGCATGCTGCTCCCCGGCCCCGAGGCGCAGCAGCTCGCTACCTATATCGGCTGGCTACTGCACCGGACGAAGGGCGGCATCGTCGCGGGCACCCTGTTCGTGCTGCCCGGCATGGTCTCGATCATGGCGCTCAGCTGGATCTATGTCCTCTACGGCAAGCTCGGTTTCGTCTCGGCGCTGTTCTTCGGACTCAAGGCAGCCGTGCTCGCGGTGGTGCTCCAGGCAGTCGCGCGGATCGGCAGCCGGGCGCTGCGCTCCGGAGCATCGCGCCTGCTCGCTGCCGCCGCCTTCGTGCTGATCTTCTTCCTGAGCGTCCCCTTCCCGCTGATCGTCCTCGGCGCCGGGCTGATCGGCTGGTGGGCCGGGCGCAGTGGCTCCGCTGCATTCAAGGGCGGCGGCCATGGCGGGCCCAAGGCCGGCGCGGTCGTCGCCGATGCCGACACGCTGCTCGGCGAGGAGCTTCCCGCCCATGCCCGTGCCTCCTGGCGGGAGACTTCGCGCGCAGCCTTGGCCTGCCTTGCGCTATGGCTGATACCGGTCGCGGCGCTGACCCTGCTGCTCGGCCCGTCCAACGTCTTCTCCAGCATCGCGATCTTCTTCTCGAAGATGGCGGTGGCGACCTTTGGCGGCGCCTATGCGGTGCTGGCCTATGTCGCGCAGCAGGCGGTCGATGGCTATCACTGGCTCAGTCCGGGCGAGATGCTCGACGGGCTTGGCATGGCGGAGACGACGCCGGGGCCATTGATCATGGTCCTCCAGTTCGTCGGCTTCCTCGGCGCCTATCGCGCGCCCGGCATGCTCTCACCCCTGCTCGCCGGCACGCTGGGCGGGCTGCTGGCGACTTGGGTGACCTTCCTGCCCTGCTTCCTGTGGATTTTCCTCGGCGCGCCGTACATCGAGCGGCTGCGCGGCAATGCGGCCGTATCGGGCGCGCTGTCGGCGATCACGGCGGCGGTGGTGGGCGTGGTGCTGAATCTCGCCATCTGGTTCGCGATCCACACGCTATTCCGCCAGACCGTGGAAATCGGGATCGGCCCGATGCGATTCGACGCGCCGCTACTCGGCAGCCTAGACCCTTGGGCGCTGGCCCTGTCAGCCGGCGCGATCGCCGCGATCTTCCTGTTGCGGACCGGCGTGATCGCGACCTTGGCGGCGACGGCCGGCCTCGGCGTGATCCTGCATTTCGCAGGTCTGGTCGGCTGACGCAGCGCCGGCGCGGGCAATCCCTGCGCCGGCGCGCATTCTCTCAGGCGAAGATCGCCTCGAGCTCTGCCGGGGCGACGCCTTCCTTCTTCTGGCGCAGTTCGACATAGATGCTCGCCTGGGTCGCAACCAGGACCAGGCTGTTCAACGCGCTCAACGCCGCCCCGACCAACGCGATCAGAAAGGCATTGCCGGTGGCCATCATGGCTGCCGTGAGGAAGCCGGCCGGGATGCTGAGGACCCAGAGCAGCACACCGATGATCAGCATCGTCAGGAAGATCCGCCAGCGTGCACCGCTGGTCAGCGCAGCGCTGCGCCCAAAGGCTTCGAATATCCCCACCTTCTCCTGCACATAGACCGGCGTGACCACTGCCCAGACGAGCCACAATATGATGGCCGGCACGACGAGAAAGAAGAAGGCGATGCTGATGGCGATGCCGGAAAGCAGACCGATCGCGATCATCGGCAGGATCAGGCTGATTCCCACCGCCAGACACTGGCCGAACTGCGGCTTCTCGCCCGAAAGGTGCATCACGGCAGCACGAGTAAGCGCCCCCTGCAGGATCGCGCCGGTGACGATCCCCACCAGCACGCTGATACCGAGCATCGACCAATAGGACGAGCTGAACACATAGGAACCGGGCGTCAGCTCGGGTCGCAAGGTGAAATTGATCGCCTGCCAGAATTGCAGCACGAATTGCGGGATGCCGGTCAGCACCAGCGCCAGCCCGCAGAAAAGCAGGATGTTCGAGCCGATCGTCTCGAACACGCGCGAGATCACTGCACCGATCTCGAAACGCGCTTCGCCAAAATCAGATTCAGCCATGGTCCCCTCTCTCCATCGAAGTGCGTCGACGACGAAGAAAAGCTGAACAAAAACGGTTGTAAAGTCCAGCCTTGGCAGGCTTTCCTGTGGCGTCCGGTTCCGGTAGCACTGGGCCCGTGGGGGATTCGACGTGACCGTACAGGCATCGACTGCGCAGTCCGTCGCCAGGGCGCACGAGGCGCTAAGCGCGCGTTCCGACATCCAGTTCGAGATGGCGACCGCGCGCCCGCCGGAAATCCCGCCCTGGATGCGCTGGCTGGCGAAACAGCTTGGCGAGATCGCGCCCTATATGGGCTGGATGGGCTGGATTCTGCTCGGCGGGCTGGTTCTGGGCCTCGCCATGCTGCTTTACCTGCTCTTCGTATACTTCTGGCGGAACCGCCCCTCGCGCGACGCCGGTGCGGACTCGGAGCAGGACGTCGCCACCTGGCGCCCGACCGAGAAGACGGCGCGCGCACTGCTCGCCGATGCCGAGGCGCTGGCAGCGCAGGGCCGCTATTCGGAAGCCGTCCATCTGCTGCTCCAGCGCAGCCTGGAGGACATCCAGCGCCACCGCCCGCGGCTTCTCCACCCGGCGCTGACCAGCCGCGAGATCGCGGGTTCGGACTGGATGCCGGCCATCGTCCGCAGTGCCTTCGCCGCCATGGCCGCGCCGGTGGAGCGCAGCCTGTTCGGCGGCCGCACGCTGGCGCTGCGGGACTGGGAAGAGGCCCGCGCCGCCTATGGCGAATTCGCGCTGCCAAAGGCGTGGAAATGAGCGCCGACGCAACCGCCACGCCCTTCACGCTGCGCACCGTGCTCGTGCTGGTGGTGATGGGCGTCATCGGCTTCCTCGCCTTCCTGCTGCTCACCGCCTATGGCGAGGACCTGCAGCCCGAACAGCGCCCGGGCAATCACGCCCTCGCCACCTCGGCGGTGGGGTTCGCCGGCGCCGCCGACCTGGTACGCCGCGTGCACGGATCGGTGAAGATGGTCCGCCGCGACGCCGATCTCGACACGCCGGGCCCGCTGGTCATCACGCTGGAGCCGACCACCGATCCCGACACGATCGAGAAGCTGCTCAAGCGCCGCGCCGCCCTGCCGACGATCCTCGTGCTCCCCAAATGGCTGACCATGCCGCGGCGCGACAAACCGGCCTGGGTGATATCGTTCGGCAGCATCCCGGTCACCGAACTGCCTAAACAGATCGTGAAGGTCGCCAAGGCGAAGGTCAGCGAGAATGGCGATGGACTGCGCACGATCGCGGGAGACGAGCTCGAAGGAGTCGTCGTCGACGTCGGCGATGAAGAGGAGGACCTCCAGCGGATCCTGACCGACGCGAACGGCAACCTGCTGGTCGCCCGGGTGAAGGAACGGCCGCTGCTGATCGTCGCCGATCCCGATCTGCTCGACAATCAGGGGCTCAAGACGCTCGCCGGCGCGGAGCGGGCGATGCAGCTGCTGGGGGCATTCGGCGAGGGCGAGGTTGCCTTCGACCTCACCCTGCACGGCTTCGGGCAGAACCCCAATCTGCTCAAGCTCGCCTTCGAAGCACCGTTCCTGCCGCTCACGTTGTGCCTGCTGATCGCCGCGCTGCTGGCGGGCTGGCATGCGATGCTGCGTTTCGGCCCTGCCCTCCCTGAGGTTCGCGGAGTCGCCTTCGGCAAGCGGGCGATCGCGGAGAATGGCGCGGCGCTGCTGCGCCTCGCCGGCCGCCGCCACCGCACCGGCGACCGCTATGCCGCGCTGATCCGCGATGCGGCGGCGGGCGCCACCGGCGCGCCGAGCAACCTGCCGCCGGAAGCGCTCGACCGCTATCTCGACCGGCTCGACAAGACCGGCGAGCCCTTCACCGTCCTGGCCGAACGTGCCGGCCATGCCCAGGACACCCGCGCGCTGCTCGACGCCGCCCGCGCCCTCTACCAATGGAAAAGGACCGTCACGCGTGAACATTGAGGAAGTGAAGGCGCTGGGCGATGCGATCCGCGCCGAAGTGGGCAAGGCCGTGGTTGGTCTGGACGAGGCGGTGGAGCTGATGCTCGTCGCACTGTTCGCCTCGGGCCATATTCTGCTCGAGGGCCCGCCGGGCACCGCCAAGACCTTCCTCGCCCAGTGCTTCGCCCGGGCGGCGGGGCTCGACTATGGCCGCATCCAGTTCACTCCGGACCTGCTGCCGGGCGACATCCTCGGCTCGAACCTGTTCAACTTCCAGACCAGCCAGTTCACCCTCACCCACGGCCCGATCTTCACCGAGCTGCTGCTTGCCGACGAGATCAACCGCACGCCGCCCAAGACGCAGGCGGCTTTGCTCGAGGCGATGCAGGAGCGCACCGTCACCATCGACGGGATCGACCACAAGCTCTCCGACCGGTTCATGGTGGTCGCCACCCAGAACCCGATCGAGAGCCAGGGCGTCTATCCGCTGCCCGAGGCGCAGCTCGACCGCTTCCTGTTCAAGTTCGAGGTCGGCTATCCGAGCCTGGAGCAGGAACTGAAGATCGTGGCGCAGCAAGGCGCCCGCTTCGGCATGCCCAAGCCCGACGAATGGGGCGTGAACCGCGTTGCCGATCATGCGACGATCAGCGCCGCCACCGACGCAGTCGCCGGTGCCCGGCTCGCCGACGAGGTGGTCGACTATGTCGTCCGCCTGATCCGCGCGACCCGCTCGACCGGCGACCTGCAGATCGGCGCGAGCCCCCGCGCCGCTGCGACGCTGGCCGCCGCCGCCCGCGCCCATGCCGCGCTCGACGGGCGCGACTTCGTGCTGCCCGACGACGTGAAGAAGCTCGCCCCCGCGGCGCTGCGCCACCGCGTCATCCTCTCACCCGCTGCCGAGATCGACGGGCGGACCGCCGATGCGATCATCGCCGGGCTGATCGAGCAGGTCGAGGCACCGCGTTGATCCGACCGACCATCCGCTGCGTGCTGGCGATGGCAGCGGGAGCGCCGCTGGCGCTGCTCGTCGCCCTGTTCGCCCCGCAGCTATGGTTTGCCGGGCTGGTCTGGATCCCGATGGTCCTGGCCTTCGCCGCGACCGATGCCCTGCTGGCGCCGCGCGCGCCGGCGCTCAAGGTGGAATTCCCCGGCTCGATCGAGATCGGCGCGCCACTGCTCGTCGAAGTGTCGGTTGCCGGCAAGCCGGTCGACGGGCTGGAGATAGCGGTGGCAACCGGCCCGAAGCTGGCGCCCCGTGCCCAGGGCCGCATCCGGCTGGCGCGCGGCGAGAACCACGCGACGATCGCCTTCCTGCCCGTCCGGCGCGGGATCGACAGCGTGGAAGCGCTGTGGAGCCGCTGGACCGGCCCGTTCGGGATGATCTGGCGCCAGCGTACCGAGCAGCTGCACCGCAATGTGGTGATCACGCCGGACATCCGCCCGGTGCGCGCTTCCGCCCATGTCCTGTTGCGCGATGCCCAGATGGGCGAGATGGCGCGGGTCGATCGCGGCGAGGGCAGCGAGTTCGAGGCGCTGAGCGAATGGCGCTCGGGCATGGAACGCCGGACGATCGACTGGAATCACAGCGCCCGCCACCTCAAGCTGCTCGCCCGCGAGAACCGGATCGAGCGCAACAACCAGATCGTCTTCGCGATCGATACCGGCCGAGTGATGTGCGAGCCGATCGACGGCCTGCCGCGCGTCGACCGGGCGATCACCGCGGCGCTGCTCGGTGCCTATGCCGCGCTCAAGCTCGGCGACCGGGTGGCGCTGTTCGGCTTCGATTCGCAGCCGCGCATCGCCTCGGGCGCGGTCTCGGGCACGCGGGCCTTCCCGCTGATGCAGCGGCTGGCCGGCGAGCTCGACTACAGCACGGTCGAGACCAACTACACGCTCGCCCTCGCCACGCTGGCCGGCGACCTCACCCGCCGCTCGCTCGTGGTGATCTTCACCGAATTCACCGACCCGACCGGCGCCGAGCTGATGATCCACGCGGCGGTCAACCTGCTGCGCGGCCATCTCGTGCTGTTCGTGATCCTCGCCGATGACGAGCTGGAGGACTTGGCGGGCACCGAGCCGGTGGCGATCGACGACGTTTCCCGCGCAGTGATCGCCGCGTCGATGCTGCGCGAGCGGCGGATCGTCCAGGCCCGGCTGCGCCATGCCGGCATCCATGTGCTGGAGGCGCGCCACGACCAGGTCGGCCCGGCGCTCGTCCGGCAGTATCTCGATTTCAAGCGGAGGAACCTGCTGTGAGCGCCGCCGCATCGTCCCAATTCGCCAGCGCGCGCTTCCGCGAGGCCCGCACCGTCGACTGGCTGGAACTCGAGCAGCGCATCCGCGAGATCGAGCGCGGCCGGGTGCGCTCGCTGTCCGACGAGGACCTGCTCGAGCTGCCGGTGCTCTATCGCGCTGCCCTGTCCTCGCTCTCGGTCGCCCGCGAGACCTCGCTCGACGCCGATCTGGTCGCCTATCTTGAGGCACTGTGCGCCCGCGCCTATTTCGTCCTCTACGGCGTCCAGCCGCCGCTGTGGCGGCGCCTCGCCAGCTTCTTCGGCTCGGGCTGGCCGCTGGCGCTGCGCAGCCTGGCGCGCGAGACGCTGATCGCGGTGCTGATGATGACGCTCGGTGCGATCGCCGCCTATTGCCTCGTCGCCAGCGATCCGAGCTGGTACCATTCGATCGTCCCCGGCGACCTTGCCGGCGGGCGCGGGCCGCAATCGAGCGCGGCCGAGCTGCGCGCCGGGCTCTATGACGGCGGCGGCAAGGACGGGATGCTCGGCGCCTTCGCCACCTATCTCTTCACCCACAACGCCCAGATCTCGCTGATGTGCTTCGCGCTGGGCTTCGCCTTCGGGGTGCCGACGCTGCTGCTGCTCCTGTACAATGGCTGCATCCTCGGCGCCTTCATGGCGGTGTTCGTCTCCAAGGGCCTTGGCCTGCCGCTCGCCGCCTGGCTGTCGATCCACGGCACGACCGAGCTGTTCGCCATCGCGATCGCCGGCGCGGCGGGGCTGCGCATCGGCATGGCGGTGGCCTTCCCCGGCAGGCTCTCGCGCACCGCCGCCACCGCTGCGGCCGGGCGGACCGCCGCCTTCGCGATGATCGGCGTCGTCCTCATGCTCGCCGTTGCCGGACTGCTCGAAGGCGTCGGCCGGCAGATCATCCAGTCCGACGCGGTCCGCGTGGCGATCGGCGGCTGCGCGCTGCTCGGCTGGCTGCTCTATTTCTACGTCATGCCGGTGCGCGAGACTGTCGATGGCTGACGCTCGCACGGCGCCCGGCCAGGGGCGGGAGCAGGACCGCAATCGCCGCACCTTCATCACCCCCGAAGGCGTCGACCTCAAGCTCGACATCGCCACGATCGGCGAACGCGCCGGCGGCTTCATGTTCGATCTGGTGATGATCGTGATGATGCTGGTTGCGCTCACCCTCGCGCTGCTCTTCATTCTGATGGGCACGGGAGCCGTGCTGGCCCAGGCGCTGGTGATGGTCTGGCTGCTGGGCTTCTTCGCCCTGCGCAACGGCTATTTCGCGATCTTCGAGCTGGGCCCGCGCGCGGCGACGCCGGGCAAGCGGCTGATGAAGCTGCGCGTGGTGGCGCGCGACGGATCGCGGCTGCGCGGGCATCAGGTGGTGGCGCGCAACGCGATGCGCGAGCTCGAGCTGTTCCTGCCGCTGTCGTTCCTGGCCTATCAGAGCTCGCAGGGCATGGCGGACTGGGCCACCGGGCTGTTCGGCCTGCTGTGGACGGGCATCTTCGCGCTCTTCCCCTTCTTCAACCGCGACCGGCTGCGCGTCGGCGACCTGATCGCCGGCACCTGGGTGGTGCGCCTGCCCCGCCGCGAGCTGGGCAACAGCGTGGCCGCGCGCACGGCGCCGTCCGAACAGCCGCGCTACGCGTTCAGCGATGCGCAGCTGAGCGTCTATGGCGAGTTCGAGCTGCAAAAGCTCGAGGAAGTGCTGCGGCGGAACGACGACTATTCGATGATCGTCGTGGCGCGGACGATCCGCGAGCGGCTGGGCATGGCACCGACGGACGGCGAGGACGACCATGCGTTCCTCGAGGCCTATTACACCGCGCTGTGCCAGCGGCTGGAGCGCGGCATGCTGTTCGGCAAGCGCAAGAAGGACAAGTATCAGCGCTGAGGCAGCGCGTTCCAACTTTGCACCGCCGTGGCGACTCGCCAAAGGACACGAAGTACACGCCCAAAGCGGGTTTTCGCGCCCCGGAGATCGCGAACATCGCACAGGCAGGGGATCGTGCCACGGCCCCCGCGCAACATCCTTGCGTGGATGGGATCCTATTTTTCCTACAGGGCAAAGAGCGGCCGAAGCGAGCCCCGGCCGGACGAGGAAAACAGACGAAATCCTACATTGCAAGGCGCGGCTTCCGCTGCGGCGGGGACGCGCTATGCTCGCCCTTCGCGGCATGGGGGAATGCTTGTGGCCGATACCGGGGAAACGGGCCTGATCGAACGCCATTTCGCGCTCACCGAGCGCGGCACGACGGTGCGCACCGAAGTGCTGGCGGGCAGCACGACCTTCCTGACCATGGCGTACATCATCATCGTCAACCCGGCGATCCTGGGCGCGGCGGGCATGCCGGTGGCCGCGGTCGCCGCCGCGACCTGCCTCGCCGCGGGACTGGCGAGCATCCTGATGGGGCTCACCGCCAATGTGCCGCTCGCGCTGGCGCCGGGGATGGGGCTCAACGCCTATTTCGCCTTCACCGTGGTGCAGGGCATGGGCGTGCCCTGGCCGGTGGCTTTGGGCTGCGTGTTCTTATCCGGCATCGCCTTCCTGCTGCTCACCTTCGCCGGCATCCGCCAGCTGATCATCGCGGCGATCCCGCCCCAGCTGTTTGCGGCGGTGGCGGGCGGGATCGGGCTGTTCATCGGGCTGATCGGCCTGAAGAATGCCGGGATCATCGTCACCAGCCCGGCCACTTCGGTGACGCTGGGCAACCTTCACGCCCCCGGCGCGGCGCTGGCGCTGTTCGGGCTGGTGGTCACCGCGGGCTTGGCGGCGTGGAAGGTCCGCGGGGCGATCCTGATCGGCATCGCCGCGACCACCCTCGCCGGCTGGCTGACCGGCCAGGTGGCGTTCAAGCCCGAGCCCTATGACCTCACCGCGATCGGCCAGGTCGCCTTCCATCTCGACCTGGCAGGCGTGTTCGGCCTGTCGGGCAGCCACGGGCTCGGCCTGTTCGAGATCCTGTTCGTCTTCCTGTTCGTCGACCTGTTCGACAATGTCGGGACGCTGGTGGGCGTCACCCGCCGCGCCGGGCTGATCGACGAACAGGGCCGTATCCCGCGCCTCAACCGCATATTGTTCACCGACGCGGTGGCGAGCATCGCCGGCAGCCTGTTCGGCACCAGCACCGTGACCAGCTATGTCGAGAGCGCCGCCGGGGTGCAGGCGGGCGGGCGCACCGGGCTGACCGCGGTGGTGACCGGCGTGCTGTTCCTGCTCGCGATGTTCGTGGCGCCCTGGGCGCAACTGGTGCCCCTCGCCGCCACCGCCCCGGCGCTGGTGCTGGTCGGCGGGCTGATGATGGCGCCGCTTGCCGATGTGGACTGGGACGATGCCGAGATCGCGATACCGGCCTTCCTCACCGTCGCGATGATCCCCTTCACCTTCTCGATCGCCAACGGGCTGGCCTTCGGGATCACCGCCTATGCGCTCATCCGCTTGATCCGCGGGAAGATTACCGCCGGCGACTGGTTGCTGCTGGTGCTCGCAGGATTGTTCGTGGTGCGCTTCGCCTGGCTGGCGGCGGGGTGAGGGAAACCGGTTTCCATAGGCCCGCGGCAGGCCTATATCGGACACCATGATCCCCGCGCTTTTCCGTATCGATCCCAAGGACAGCACCGCCACGGCGCTGCGTGACATGGCAGCCGGCGAAGAGGCCCTGGGTGTCACCCTGGCCGAGCCGATCGGCAAGGGCCACAAGGTGGCAGTGAAGCCGATCAGGGCTGGCGAGCCGGTGCTCAAGTTCGGCTTCCCGATCGGCGTGGCGACGCGCGACATCCAGCCTGGCGAGCATGTCCATGTCCATAATGTCGCCACCGCGCTCAAGGGCAGTGGCGACTATGCCTTCGCGCCCGCCGCGCATGACGATGCGACGATCGAGGGTCCCAGCTTCCTGGGATACCGCCGTGCCAATGGCCGAGTGGGCACGCGCAACGAGATCTGGGTGATCCCCACCGTCGGCTGCGTCGGGCGCACCGCGCAGAAGATCGCCGAGCGCGCCGCGGTGCTCCACGCAGGCAAGGTCGATGGCGTCCATGCCTTTCCCCACCCGTTCGGCTGCTCGCAGCTGGGCGACGATCTGCAGGGCACGCGCGCGATCCTCTCGGCGCTAGCCAATCACCCCAATGCCGGCGGCGTGCTGATCGTCGGGCTGGGCTGCGAGAACAACCAGATCAAGGGGATGCTCGAAGGCATCGACCATCCCAATCTGCGCACCCTGGGCGCGCAGATGGCGAACGACGAGGTCGAGGAAGGGCTGGCGCTGGTCGCCGAGCTGGTCGAGGGCGCCCGGGCGACACGCACCCCCGCCCCGCTTTCCGAGCTGGTGCTGGGCGTGAAGTGCGGCGGGTCGGACGGCTTTTCGGGCCTCACCGCCAATCCGCTGGTCGGGCGGATGGCCGATGCGGTGACCGCGGCGGGAGGCACCGCAATCCTCACCGAGATCCCCGAGATCTTCGGCGCCGAGCAGCTGCTGATGGAGCGGGCCAGCGACGAAGCGGTGTTCGACGGCATCGTGGCGCTGGTCAACGACTTCAAGGCCTATTTCACCCGCCACGGCGAGCCGGTCTCGGAGAACCCCTCCCCCGGCAACATCGCCGGCGGCATCACCACGCTGGAGGAGAAGTCGCTCGGCGCGGTGCAGAAGGCCGGCCATGCGATCGTCACCGACGTGATCCCCTATGGCGGACGCGTGCGGCGCAAGGGGCTGACCCTGCTCGAGGCGCCGGGCAACGACGCGGTCTCCTCCACCGCGCTGGCGGCGGCGGGTGCTACCGCGATCCTGTTCACCACCGGCCGCGGCACGCCGCTGGGCTTCCCGGTGCCGACGATCAAGATCGCCTCCAACCACGACCTCGCCACCCGCAAGCCCGGCTGGATCGACTTCGATGCCGGGCAAGTGCTGGAGGACGGCATGGAAAGCGCCGCCGACGCGCTTCTCGGCACGATCGCCGCCATCGCATCGGGCCGGGAAACCGCCGCCGAGCGCAATGGCGAGCGCGAGATCGCGATCTGGAAGCGCGGGGTCACGCTCTAAGCATCCGTTTCGGAACGGAAGAGTCATGACTGTGCTGGCCGGCGGTTTCTGTTAACCATATCGCGCGCGACTCAGGGGGAAGGCGTGGCGATTATTCTGGTTTCGATCGGCAATGTAGCGGCTGGCGCGGCGAAGGCCGGTGCCGTGGCCGCGCCGATCAGCGCGGCTTCGATCTACTGGCCGGCCTGGATCCTGGTCGGCGGCGTGTTCGTCGCGCTGCTGATCGTGATCGGCATCCTCAGCTCGCTGAAGGCCGCGCTGCTCGCCAAGCCGAAGAAGCGGGACGAGGAGTTCACCCGCATGCTCGCCCGGCAGGTGTGGAAGCACACCGCGACGGTGACCGACATCTTCGCCCAGCGCCTGCGCCAGCCGCAGCGCGACGTGGTGACCCTGCGCGTGCTGCTCCGCCTGCTGCGCGAGGACATTGCCGGGCCGGTCAACTTCATCGAGCAGATGCGCCCGCATGCGCCGGCGACCTGGCCCGACTACGAGCTGTTCGCCGCGTTCAACAATTGGGGCGGCCAGATCGTCGCGATGGAATCGCAGCTCGCCGACCTGCAGCAGATGCTGAGCTATCCCGCCGTGCGCGAGCCGGCCGATGCGCACCGCGACGCGATGCTCGTCCATTTCTACGCCACCGAGCAGGTGGCGATGGGCCAGACCGTATCGACCCTCGGTAACCATGCCATCGCGGTGTGCGATGCAGCGAAGAAGATACTGAAGAAGGAGTCGGGCGGCTTCAGGTTCGGCCTGGGCGGGCAGGACGAGGACGACCATCACGACCATGGCTGCCCGGCCTGCGGGGCGAGCCAGCACAGCGTCTATGCCGGCGCCAATGCCCGCGACCTGCTGCCCCTTCCCGACCCGCCCGAGAAGCCGAAGAGGAAGGAAGAGGCCAAGGCGGCGGCGACGCAGGTCTGCTATTGCGTGACGCCCCAGCCCTGCCGCTGCATGCCCGTTTCCTGCGGTTGCACGTGCAGCTGCAAGGCAGCAGAGGCGCCTGCACCCGCCCATCACTGAACTCGTTTCGCCGGCGACGGAAGCTTGCGGCACTGCGGTAAACCGGAGGTGCGCGGCATTGAACCGTTAACCCTCGCCCGGTACATCGCCCCCGGGGTAGCTTGGGGTGGGTTGATGACCGAGTTTCTTGTCTTCTCTTATGCGATGCTGGCGATGTTCGTGATCCAGTCGATGGGTCGCAACAAGCGCGAGCAGCGCGCCAATTCGCAGATGGTCACCATGGTCGGCTGGGGGCTGTTCTCGCTCTCCTCGACGCTGGCGCTGCTGCTCGGCGCGGTCGCGCTGGCGCTCGCGCTCGGTGCCAATATCCCCCTTCCCCAGGGCTTCGAAGCGCCGCTATTCTGAGCGCATGCCGCTCTATGAATTTGCGGGGCACCGCCCCCTTCTCGCCGAAGACGCCTGGGTCGCGCCGAGCGCCGACCTGATCGGCGACGTGCACCTGGCCAGCCTCGCCTCGGTCTGGTTCGGCGCGGTGATCCGCGCGGACAACACCCCGATCCTGGTCGGTGCGCGCTCGAACATCCAGGACGGGGCGATGCTCCATTCGGACCCCGGCGCGCCCTGCACCGTCGGCGAGGACGTCACCGTCGGCCATCACGCGATCCTGCACGGCTGCACGATCGGCAACCGCACGCTGATCGGCATGGGCGCGACGATCCTCAACCGCGCGGTGATCGGCGAGGACTGCCTGGTCGGTGCCGGCGCGCTGGTGACCGAGGGCAAGGAATTCCCCGCCGGGCACCTGATCGTCGGCTCTCCCGCCAAGGCGATCCGCCCGCTGGACGACATGCAGAAGGCACTGCTCAAGGCCAGCGCCGCGCTCTATGCCGCCAAGCAGCGCGAATATGCCGCCGGACTGAAGCGGATCGACTGAACGCTCGCGGAGCCGTCACATTGCCGGGCTAGCCCTTGATCCCTTCGAGTCGGGCCGGGAGTTGGCAATGGGGTTGTTCGATTGGTTCAGGCGCCTGTCCAAGGCGCCGGTTGCAGCACCCGCGCCCGCCGAGCCTCCCGCCCCGATCGCCCCGCCCGAGCCGGAGAGCCTGTGGCAGGTGGGCGTCGAGGCCGACAGCCTGTGGATGATCGACCCCCAGGGCAATCGCCGCTCCGCCGCGGTCGACGAGCTGATGGCCGTGGCGATCGAGGCGAGCGACAGCGGGCCGGAGGGGCGCAGCGCCTGGTGGCTGTTCTACGGCCCGGACGAGGACGTCGCCTTCACCCTGCCGCTGGGCGCGCGGGGCGAAGGGGTGATGGTGGAGCGCATCGCCGCGCTGCCCGACTTTCGCCACGACATGTACGCGGCCGCGATCCGCTCGACCGACATCGATACCTATGTGGTCTGGCAGCGGCCGTTCGACTGATTCGGGCCGAGTCGGGCCTTGTGCCCCGGGCACCCGTCCCGACCGCCCCGCCCTGCCGTAGCGTCCCCAGCACCGGGCTGGACGGCCATTCCGGTTTCGCTACAAAACTGATCCATGGCCCTGCCTCCGCTCTTCGATCGCCTGCGCCTGCCCGTCATCGGGTCGCCGCTGTTCATCATCTCGGTGCCCGAACTGGTCATCGCCCAGTGCAAGGCGGGGATCGTCGGCTCCTTCCCGGCGCTGAACGCGCGGCCGGACACGCGGCTCGACGAATGGCTGCACCAGATCACCGAGGAGCTGGCCGCCTGGGACCGCGACCATCCGGACACGCCGGCGGCGCCGTTCGCGGTCAATCAGATCGTCCACCGCTCCAACCCGCGGCTCGAGCATGACGTAGCGGCCTGCGCCAAGTGGAAGGTGCCGATCGTGATCACCTCGCTCGGCGCGCGGCCCGAGCTCAATGACGCGGTGCACAGCTGGGGCGGCATCACGCTGCACGACGTGATCGACGACCGCTTCGCCCACAAGGCGATCGAGAAGGGCGCGGACGGGCTGATCCTGGTCGCGACCGGCGCCGGCGGCCATGCCGGGCGGCTGAGCCCCTTCGCGCTGGTCCAGGAAGTGCGCGAATGGTTCGACGGGCCGGTGATTCTCTCAGGGGCCATCGCCAATGGCCGCTCGGTGCTGGCGGCGCAGGCGATGGGCGCCGACCTCGCCTATATCGGCTCGCCCTTCATCGCCACCGACGAGGCCAATGCCCAGCCCGAATACAAGCAGGGAATCGTCGACGGCAGTGCGGACGACATCGTCTATTCGAACCTCTTCACCGGGGTGCACGGCAATTATCTCAAGGCTTCGATCGTCAATGCCGGGCTCGATCCGGAGAATTTGCCCGAGAGCGATCCGAGCGCGATGAACTTCGGCGGGGCCAAGGCCTGGAAGGACATCTGGGGATCGGGCCAGGGCATCGGCGCGGTCCATGCGATCGAGCCGGCGGCGGTGAAGATCGAGCGGATGAAGGCGGAGTACGCTGCGGCTAAAGCGGGGCTGTGCGGGTAGCCATCGCTGCTGCCTAGCTCGTCATCCCAGCCTTAAGTCGCCATCTCCGCCCCAAACCGTCATCCCGGCGAAAGCCGGGATCTCGTGCGGCTCTTTACCCGCCATCGCCTGAGATCCCGGCTTTCGCCGGGATGACGGACTTGGGCTACGGTATGACGAATTGGCTCAGAACGCCGCGGCGAGCCGGTCCATCATGCTGCGCGCCGGGCTCTCCACCACCACTTCCTCGTCGAGCGACTCGTCGAGCCGGCCGACGCGGCGATAGAGGTCGATGCTGGTGTTGATGATCGACACCGCCTGGGGCGGCATCGCATCGAGCAGCGCTTCCTCGGTCTCCGGCGCATCACCCAGCCGGCGCGAGGGTGACAGCGCGTCGCCGGGGGTGATCTCGCCAGCATCGACCGCGCGCTGGGTGAGCAGCCAGGCGATGATGTGCATCAGCCGCGTCGTCACCTTGAGCGACTCGCAGGAGAAGGCGACCCGGTTCAGCGCCTCCAGCGCCTCGCGCTCGTTGCGGCCCAGCTCGTCGAAATAGCCGCGTGCCTCATCGGCCAGCAGCATCGCCTCGACATAGAGCGAGTCGATCAGCTTGCGATGGATCGTGGCAGTGCCCTGTTTCCCCATGGAACCGACGCTGCCACAGCCTTCATGGTAACGAAATGCTTAATTTCGCAGGAGTTACGTCCCGATCCGGATCAGCGCCGATATTAAGCAATAATGTCGGGAATCAGCTGGTCCTCGAGCAGGACGATCTCGTCGCGCAGCATCAGCTTGCGCTTCTTGAGGCGGGCGACCTGAAGCTGGTCCGAAGTGCCGGTGGCGAGCAGCGCGTCGATCGCCGCGTCGAGATCGCGATGCTCGGTCCGCACCGTCTCGAGCCGCCGAACAATCTCCGTATCGTCCATCGCGAACGCCCCCGTACTCCCCCACTCCCTGCACCAGCCCGGGAGGCTCCGCAACGGGTCATCGCGCGAATTTCGCACACTATCGATTAGGCAAGATTCACCCGCGACAAAGCTGTGGAAAAGTGATCTATTCGCAGGTTCCGGCCACCCCGATGAAGGAGACTGCTTCGATGCAGAACGCGCATTTCTCGGCTCTATCGGCCAAGCACTCCGTGCTCGACCAGCGTATCGCCGCCGAATCGCAAAGGCCCAAGCCGGACCAGCTGGTCCTGGCATCCCTGAAGAAGCAGAAACTGCGAATCAAGGAAGAGATGGCGCGCCCCTAGGCAGCGCCGCGCAGACAGGGGTGTGGCCCATGCCGCACCCCGACGGCGCGAAATCACCGTAGAGATAGCCCCGACGGCGAGTCACTACTCCCCCGTCATCCCCGCGAAGGCGGGGATCCAGGGTAGTTCGGGAAAATCGAAGCAATCGCGCGCTTCCCAACCGGAAACGCCATAGCGAGCTTCACCCACAGCACACCTGGCTCTGGATCCCCGCCTTCGCGGGGAAGACGCCGGCTTGTGGGATGGCGCCTAAACCTGGCGACTCAGCGCCGGGTGAAGATCGGCTTCACGAAGCTTGGCGTATGCGAACCGCCGCCCACCGGCTTGCGGGCCAGCATCGGATCGATCGGCGCGTCGAAGGCGATGCCGACTCGGCCATCGGTGGCCCAGGCGATGCGCCCGCTCACCCAGCCCACGCCGCGCACTTCGATCTGCACCACCGTGCCGCGGTCGATCGGCTGGGCATATTCGGCCATCAACCCGCCCGAGGAGAGGTTGCGCACCCGCACCTGCTCATCCGGCCGCCCCGCCACGCGGAACTGCGCGGCGAGCATGAGGCTGTCGCGCGAACCGTTGCGCTGGCTGGCGAAATCGTCCGCCGACAGCGTGGTGAGAGGGTCAAAGGAAAACTGGTCCATCGTCTCGCTCGAAACGCAAAGTGGTTACGCGCGGAGAATAGCCCAGCAAACCTTGCCGAAAGTGTAAACAAAGGACGAAAATGTGCCTCCCCGACTGTCCCGCGGAGGCACAAAAAAGGAGGCCCTGAGCCCCCTGCTATTCGTCCCGCGACACCTTCTCGTTGCGCTCGTGACGCTCCTGCGCCTCGAGGGTCATCGTCGCAATCGGACGCGCCTCGAGACGGCCGAGGCTGATCGGCTCGCCGGTCACCTCGCAATAGCCGTACTCGCCATCCTCGATCCGGCGCAGCGCCGCGTCGATCTTCGAGATCAGCTTGCGCTGGCGATCCCGCGTCCGCAGCTCGATCGACCAGTCGGTCTCGCTCGAAGCGCGATCGGTGAGATCCGCCTCGCGCAGCGAGTCGGTCTGCAGCTGGTTGAGCGTTCCCGCGGCCTCACGGAAGATGTCGTCCTTCCACGCGTGCAGCTTGTTGCGGAAATATTCCAGCTGACGCGGGTTCATGAAGGGTTCGTCGTTGCTCGGCCGATAGCCGTCGTCGCCGTCATTTGCGGCGGGAGGAACGCGTTTACCCGGTTCGTCGAAGCGATCCAAAACAGTAGCCATCCCCACTCTCCACTCCGGTCCCCGCTCAGGCCCGAGCCGTACGGTGACCGTTTGCCCTGCGCGGCCCTATACTTACGCGCGAAGGCGTTAACAAGCGGGCCGTTGTTTTAATCCACAGGCGTAATAGCCCGTAAATGGAGGGAAATTAGCGGCAGCTGAACCGAGACCCCTGCGGCACGGAAATTAACCAGAAATGTTCAGAGACGGCCGGCCAAGAGGCCGCACTTCCGTACCGAAGTAGAACATTAACCATCGCAGAAGAAATCCGGCCTGCGAAAAACATCCTTAAATATAGTTAACGGCCGTTAAGGGCATTGCACTTAACAGTTTGTTTTGCACTTTTACTGCATTGACGGGCGCGAAGCTGCTGACGGTCCAGTGGGGAGCGAAGCGCCAGCAACGGAAAGAGTGGGGACAATGTCGGTTCGCATGGCCTTGGCTAAACTGTGCGCCTGCACTTGCGGGGGCGCGGTGATTGGCGGCGGTGGCGTATATGTCACCGAACGCATCCAGCAGCCGCGCGTGGTGAGGCACGTCACCGTCGTGAAGAAGCGGGTCGTGAAGCGCACCGTCGCTCGCCCCGTGAAGCGAGTCGTCAAGCGCACGGTCACCACCACGACTCAGGGCCAGCCCCAGGTCGTCGTCGTCACCGCGCAGGGCGCCCCAATCCCGACTCCCCCGCCCTATGGCGAGATGCCGATGGTCTCGTCGAGCAGCAGCGGCTCGTCCTCCTCGGGCGTGATCGGCGGCTCGGGCGGCGGCGGCTTCATGGGCGGCTTCTTCGCCGGCGGCTTCTTCGGCGGCTCGTCCTCGGGCAGCAGCAGCGGCTCGAGCGGCATCAACATCGAGATCTCGTCGTCCAACTCGTCCTCGTCGGGCGGTTCGACCTCCACCTCCACCGGTGGCTCGTCGACCTCGACGGGCGGTTCCTCGACATCGACTTCGACCGGCGGCTCCTCGACCTCCACGTCGAGCGGCCAGGTCAGCTCGACCTCGTCGTCGAGCGGCGACGTGTCGTCGTCGACCTCCTCTTCGTCCAGCGGTGACGTCTCGTCGTCCACCTCGACCAGTTCGTCCACCAGCTCGAGCGGCGATGTCTCGACCTCGTCGTCGAACAGCTCCTCGACCAGCTCGTCCAACTCGTCGTCGACCTCGTCCTCGTCGAACGGATCGAGCAGCCACTGGAGCAACTCCAGCGGCTGGGGTTCGAGCGGCTGGCACGGATCGAGCAGCCATGGCAGCAGCAGCTGCGGCCGCGGGTGCGGCGGCAGCAGCTCGGGCGGCCCGGCACCGGTGCCGGCCCCGCCGATGATCCTGCTGTTCGGCGGCGCCGCGGCGGCGCTGGTCGCACGCAAGCGGTTCGCCAAGAAGAAGTCGGACGACTCGGGCGAGGCCTGACCGTCATCTTGGCACCCAACTAGCCGTCAAACCCGCGAAAGCCGGGATCTCGTGCGGCTCCTTTCCCTCGCCTTCGCCTGAGATCCCGACTTTCGTCGGGATGACGGTTTGTGGCGCGGGTGACGATTTTGCGGCCGCGATTGACGGCTTCGGCGCCTACTCCGCCTTCGCCAGCGCCTGCTCGATCTCCGAGACCGGATGCCCGGTCAGGTCCTTGGCGATCTCGGCGCGCAGGCGGTCGCTCACTTCCTTGTGATAGTGCTTGCGCAGCTCGCCCAGCGTCCGGGGCGGGGCGATGATGATCAGCGACTCGAAGTCCTGGCGCAGCGCCCGCTCCTTGAGCAGCGCGGCGGTTTCGGCGGCGAAGCGGTCTTCCTCGAGCTGGTGGAAATCTACTTCCTCCATGTTGCCGCCGCCCCATTGCGCGCCCGCGGTCCGCGTGCCCATCGCGCCGCCGGCCAGGTCGGTCGCCTGGTCGTGATGCGCGGGATTGTGCTTGTCGACCACCTTCTTCTCGACCTGCAGGTTCGGGACGGTGGCGTCGCCCGCGTTCCTCAGGAACAGCATCTTGCGCCCATCGGCGACCACGACGACCGTATCGTGCGGAACCTGCATATCCATTCTCCTTGTTTTCGTGCCTGATCCCTAAACGCCGCCGAATGCGGCAGGGTTGCGCGCGAAAGGGAGCGCGGTCATACGCCCGAACATGCACGATATCCGCGCCATCCGAGAGAATCCCGAATCCTTCGACGCCGGCCTCGCCCGCCGCGGGCTGGAACCCCAGGCCGAAGCGCTGGTCGCGCTCGACGAGAAGCGCCGCGCGCTGATCACCGAGGCACAGGCGGTGCAGACGCGCCGCAACGAGGCCTCGAAGGCGATCGGGGCGGCCAAGGCGCGCCGCGACGACCCCACCGACCTGATGGCCGAAGTCGCCGCGCTCAAGGAGCGGATGCCGGAGATCGACGCCGAGGAGAAGGCCGTCGGCGCCGAGCTGATGACGCTGCTGGCGGCCCTTCCCAACATTCCATATGCCGACGTCCCCACCGGCGCCGACGAGGAAGACAACCAGCTCGTCGCCACCGTCGGCGAGCCGACCGTCCTCCCCTTCGAAGCGAAAGAGCATGACGCGTTCGGCCCGGCGCTCGGCCTGGATTTCGAGACCGGCGCGCTGCTCTCCGGCACGCGCTTCACGCTGGTGCGCGGCGCCGCCGCCAGGCTGCACCGCGCGCTCGGCCAGTTCATGCTCGATACGCTCGAGGGCCATGGCTACGAGCAGGCGATCCCGCCGCTGCTCGTCCGCTCCGAGACGATGTTCGGCACTGGCCAGCTACCCAAGTTCGCCGAGGACAGCTTCCAGACCACCGATGGCCGCTGGCTGATCCCGACCGCCGAGGTGAGCCTGACCAACATCGTGCGCGAGCAGATCCTCGCCGAGCAGGAACTGCCGCTGCGCTTCGCCGCGCTCACCGCCTGCTTCCGTTCGGAAGCCGGCTCGGCGGGCCGCGACACGCGCGGCTTCATCCGCCAGCACCAGTTCGAGAAGGTCGAGATGGTCTCGATCACCACGCCCGAGCAGAGCGAAGCCGAGCACGAGCGCATGACCCGGTGCGCCGAGGGCATCCTCACCGCGCTCGGCCTGCCCTTCCGCCGCATGAAGCTGTGCAGCGGCGACATGGGCTTCACCGCAGCGCGGACCTATGACCTTGAAGTCTGGCTGCCCGGCCAGGCGCGCTACCGCGAGATCTCGTCCTGCTCGACCTGTGGCGACTTCCAGGCGCGCCGGATGAACGCGCGCTATCGCCCGCAAGGCGAGAAGGGCACGCGCTTCGTCCACACGCTCAACGGCTCGGGCCTGGCGGTGGGCCGCACGCTCGTCGCGGTGCTGGAGAATTACCAGCAGGAAGACGGCTCGGTGGCGATCCCCGAAGTGCTCAAGCCCTATCTCAAGGGTCTGGAGCGGCTCGAACCGGCAAACTGAGACACCTCCGCATTCAGACGTACCTGACGCGCGGGGAAATGCGCGTTATGGTGCGGGCCAAGATGGTTAATTCGGGGGTCGGATCGATGGCGGTAAAGCGGATGGCGCCGGTGGCGCTGCTGTTGCTGGCCGCCTGTATCCCGCAGCGCGGCGGGGCCTATGACGATCCCGGCTATCGTGCGCCGCCACGCGAACGCCAGGACCGCAATCCCGAGCCGCAACAGGAGCGCTGGGAGCGTCCCGCGCTCGGCAACGAGCAGGACGTGCGCCGCCTCCCCGCCCCGCCGCCCGCCTGGCAGGCGCGCAAGGTGCAGGCGGATTCGCGCGTCATCGCCGGCACCAGCTACATCGTGAAGCCGGGCGACTCGCTGCGCTCGATCTCGGCGAAGACCGGCGCGGGATCGGAAGCGATCGCGCGGGCCAACGACATCCCCCCGCCCTTCGTGATCCGCGTCGGCCAGAAGCTGGTCATCCCGGGCGGGCGCTATCACCTGGTCCGCGACGGCGAGACCGGCATCGCGATTGCGGTGGCCTATGGCGTCGATTGGTCGCGGATCATCGCGGTCAACGAGCTGCAGGAGCCCTATATCCTGCGTACCGGCCAGCGGCTGCTGATCCCCGACACCGCCTCGCCCAATGGCCGGCCCGAGACGATCGAGCAGCGCGCGGCGCGCTTCCACCTCGATCTCGACGTGGACGACATCGTCACCGGCGGCCAGCCCGCCATCGCCGAGAAAGCCAAGCCGGCGGCACCGACCGCTTCCTCGGCGCGTGTCCTGTCGCCGACTACGCCGGTGGCGGCGCCGGCGCGGCTTGCCGGCGGCTTCCAGTGGCCGCTCCGGGGCAACGTCATCAAGCGCTTCGGCCCGGGCGCCTCGGGCGAGCGCAATGACGGCATCAAGATCGCGACTCCGCTCGACACGCCGGTGCTGGCGGCAGCGGACGGCGTGGTCGCCTATGTCGGCTCGGACATCCCCGCGCTCGGCGGGCTGGTGATCATTCGCCATGGCGATGGCTGGACGACCGTGTATGGTCATGCCGGCCAGCTGCTGGTGCAGCGTGGCCAGGCAGTGAAGAAGGGCCAGATGATCGCGCTCTCCGGCAATTCGGGCTTTGCGGACCGCCCCGAGCTCCATTTCGAGATTCGCCAGGGCCGTAATCCGGTCGATCCGCTGCCGAGACTGCCTGCGCGCTGATGGCGCTCAAGCCGCCCGCCACGCTCAAACGCAAGTCGAGCATGCCCGTCTGGGCAGCGATCGGCTGGCGGGTGCTGGCGGTACTGGCGCTCCTCGCCCTGGCGGTGGGCGTCCACTGGATCGAGCGCGACGGGCTGAAGGACGCGGCCGACGGCCATGTCAGCTTCCTCGACATCCTCTATTTCACGTCGATCTCGGTGACGACCACCGGCTATGGCGACATCGTGCCGGTCAGCAATTCGGCGCGGATGTTCGACGCGTTCGTCGTCACCCCGATCCGCGTGTTCGTGGTGCTGATCTTCCTCGGCACCGCCTATAATTTCGTGCTCAAGCGCACCTGGGACAAATGGCGTATGGCAATGATCCAGCGGACCCTTGCGGGCCACATCATCGTGGCGGGATATGGCACTACCGGATCGGAGACGGTCGACGAGCTGATCGCGCGCGGCCGGACGCCGGGCAGCATCGTGGTGATCGACCAGAATGAGGGCAATATCGCCCGCGCCAAGGAATGCGGCTGCATCGTGCTCCAGGCCGATGCGACGCGCGACCAGGTGCTCAAGGACGTCCATATCATGAGCGCCGAATCGATGATCGTCTGCGCCGGGCGCGACGACACCTCGATCCTGATCACCCTGACCGCGCGGCACCTGGCGCCGGACGTCCCGATCAGCGTGATCGTGCGCAACGAGGATAACGAGCTGCCGGCGCGCGCGGCGGGAGCGACCACCGTGGTCAATCCGGTGAGCTTCGCCGGGCTGCTGCTCGCCAGCTCGTGCCAGGGGCCGCATCTGGCCGATTACCTGACCGACCTTGCCTCGATCCATGGCGAGGTGGAGCTGTCCGAGCGCCCGGTGCGCCCGGAGGAGATCGGGCATCCGCTGTCAGCAATCGCCACGGGCCTGGGCGTGCGCATCTACCGCGGCGGCATGCCCCATGGCCACAAGACGCCCGAGGCGCAGGCGCTGCTCGCGGGGGATACGATTTTGGAGATCGTGATGGGATAACCTTTCTCCCTCTCCCCCTTTTGGGAAGAGGGTCGGGGAGAGGGGCAGTGTGTCTTGAATTGATAGCGGCGAGGTAACGGCCAAGTCCTGCCCCTCTCCCCGAAGGGGGAGGGAGAAGATTACAGGCTCTCCCGCGCCTCGTCGCACTCCTCGCAACCCTCGTCGGGGCCGTGGAGGAAGACCAGCGGGTCTTGGCGCACCTTCTCCGAAGCGATCCGCACCAGCGCCTCGGCATCCATCAGCCGGGCCTCGGCATGGCCGACCTTCCCCTCGCGCTGCAGCCCCTCGGCGCGCAACCAGCCATCGGCGAGCTCGAACTTCTCGCAGCAGCTGTCATTCTCGCCGTAATGGACCTCCCGGCCCTGGGCATCGACATAGTGGAAATCGCTGCGATAGGGGGCGCCGCCGACCAGCTCGGCCAGGTGCAGCATGGTGTTGGCATGGTGCGTGACGCCGAGCAGCAGAACCTGCCCTCCCAGCGCGCGGATCCGGTCAATCGCGCTCTCGGGCGCCGCAGGCGGCAGCACGAAGGGGCCGCCGGTGATCCACTCCGCTTGTGGGCCGCGCGCCGAGACCGCGTCGAAATGCGGGCTGCGCACCACGCCCGGCATCCGCCAGAACAGGTCGGCGACAATGCCCAGATCGTCGCGATTGGTCGTGGTCACCGGATCGAAGGCGACATCGTCGTCGCCCGTTGCAGAGGGCATGGCCAGCGTGCCCTCCGGCCCCAGCGCCTCGACCAGCGCCGCGATCAGCCCCTCCGGGCCGCCCTCGACCGGACGGACAGCGCGGTAGCTCATATGGACGAGAAGCACCCCGCCCTCGCGCACGCCCAGGGCGCGTAGCTGCTCGACCAGCTTGGTCTTCGAGATCGTCTCCATCCGGCCTTGATGCCATTCCGGCCAGCGTGGCGCCATGCGCAAGAGTTCAGCCCGCAGCCTCGGCGGGAGTGTCGTGCGATGCTGAAGCTTCGGAGCTGCTCCACTCGACGACCTTCGAGATTTGCCTGAAGCCGGCCGGGATTTCGCGGAAGCCGAATTTCCCAAGCAGTTTCAGGCGGGCGAGGTACAGTGCCGCAGCGGGATGCCCGGCATCGGCTGCATGCTCCAGCAGCGGCCTCACCTCGCGACAGACAGAGGCGCGGCTGGATTGCTTCAATCGATATCGGGCAAGCCAGAACCAGGCGGGAATGAAGTCCTGCTCGACGCCGTCCCGCAGCACCGCTTCGCAACCGTCGAAATCTCCATGCCGTGCCAGCAGCTTGGCATAGCCGATCGTCGCCATCCAGGAGCCCCCCTCGATCGCCCGGCAATAATAGTCCTGGGCGAGTGCGAAATCGGCGGCGACGACGCCATCGTGGGCATAATAGGATCCAACCGTTTCCATGGTCCAGGCCATGCCCGCGTCCGCCAGTTCGCGCAGTAAGCCAAAGGAGGCCTCGGGATCGGTGTCGAAGGCTGCCAGCGCCGCCTCTGCCCGTTCGCGATCCTCGACAGGTGCCTCGAGCCAGAGCGTGTAGTCGTTGGAATGGGCGCGCTCCCAATCCTCGGATTGTTGCCAGAAGGACCTGGCCGGATCGGCGCACAGCCGACCGCACAGCCACGCACATAATTTGCAGGCCAAGGCAAAGGCCTCCCTTCTGCCACTCGCGCCAAATTCTTGCACCGGCAGGCTATGCGATCTCCGGAGCCCGGTAAATGAAAACCGGTGGGAGATATCCCGGTCCCCTTGACCCCGACGCCACCCTCGCCAAGGTCGCGCCATGCCAGAGATGCTCTTCGCCCGCCTCCTGCCGATCCTGCTGCTGATCGGTTCGAACGTCTTCATGACCATCGCCTGGTACGGGCATCTCAAGTTCAAGAGCGCGCCGCTGCTGCTCGTCATCCTGGCAAGCTGGAGCATCGCGCTGGTCGAATATTGCCTGGCGGTACCGGCCAATCGCTGGGGCAGCGCGGTCTATTCGGCGGCGCAGCTCAAGGCGATGCAGGAGGTGATCACTCTCACCGTCTTCGTCGGCTTCTCGATCCTCTATCTGGGACAGAAGATCACGATCAACCACCTGATCGGCTTCGCGCTGATCGCGGCGGGCGCCTGGTTCATCTTCACGGCGCCCGCCTGACGGTCAGACGAGCAGCCCGAAGATCGCGCCCATCACCAGGTACATGACGATCCAGTAGCCCGCATCGATCAGGAACAGCGCGCGGGGCAGGCGCGAGAACAGATAGTTCACGCCTACCGAGGTGGCGATGAAGCCAACGCCGATGATCCCGGCGACCACCAGCGAATAGTGGAGCCCCAGCGGCGTGTCATAGGTGTTGTAGAGGTGATCGAGCGCGAAGGCCGCGATCAGATTGAGCACGAAGGTGGCGCCGAAAATCTTGCCCATGTTCGCGCCGGACTTGAGCTCCTCCTCGCTCAGCCCCCGCGCCTTCATCCACGCCTTGCCGAACAGCGGCCCATACCAGATGCCGCCCACCATGAATCCCGCCACCGCCGCGGCGAGGATCGCCAGCCAATGAATCTGCATCTTGCCTCTCCCCTGCATAGTTGCAGAGGTATGAAGCTACGCCCGCTTCCGCTATTCGGCGAGCAGTTTCGCCAGATCGGCCTTCCAGAACTTGGCTGAGGTGTGGGTCCCGTGCCCGCGCGTCTCGGTCGACGCCGGGATCAGCACGAAGCGCGCGCGGGGCATGCGCTTCACCATCTGCTCCGCCAGGCCAAGCTCGGGCGGGTTGATGAAATCGTCCGCCGAGTTCACCCAGAGCAGGGGAACCGTGATCTTCTCCAGCGCGGGCGAGGGATCATAGTTGCGCGAGGAATCGATGTAATAGAGCGCGTCGTTCGCATCGAGCCGGCTTGCCCGCACGAAGGAAGCGTCGAGCGCCTTCTCGGTCGCCTCGCGCGTCGGATATTGCGCCTGGAGCGCCATCGGGTTGGCACCGGCGAGGATCAGCAGGTCGGCGACGGTGCGCAGGCCCTGCACCGGCTGGGTGGTGTAGTTGCCCTCCATCCAGGCCGGATCGGCCCGGATCGCGTCGATCGCCATCTTGCGCCACATCCGGTTGCGCCCGGCGAGCGCCACGGTGTTGCAGGCGAAAGGGGCGAGATGCTCGGCGAACCCCGGAAAGGTCTCGCCCCAGACGAAGGCGTGCATGCAGCCCATCGACGTGCCGAGGATCAGCTTGAGCTTCTTCACGCCCAGCCCATCGACCAGCAGCCTGTGCTGGAGCGCGACCATGTCGTCATAGTCATAGTGCGGAAAGGCCATGCGCAGCCCGTCGCTGGGCTTGGACGAGCCGCCATGGCCGATATTGTCGGGCAGGATCACGAAATTCCTGGTGATATCGAGCGGCTGGCCCGGGCCGTAAAGCTCGTCGGCGAAGACCGGCACGAGGAAGTTCCTGCCCGATCCGCCCGTGCCGTGGAGCACCATCACGGCATTGTCGATCTCCCCCTTCGCATTGCGGTGCGGCGTGCCGAGCGTGGTGTAATGGAGCCGCACCTCGCCCAGCTTCTCGCCCGACTTGAAGGTAAAGTCGCGGACGGTGAAATCGCCTTCCTTCGTCGGCCAGTCAGCGGCGCGGGCTGCCTGGACGGCGAACAGCACGAAAGCCACGAAGACCGCCAGGATAACGAGCGACATGATTCGCCGATGCCGCCTGCCCTTGCCCTCGGAAACAGGCATGCCCAGCAGCGCACCCACCCCTTCGATCACCGCCCGCATGCTGCTCTTCCCCCGTAGTTTCCCGATGAACATGTCGTAGTGCTGGTATTTTTCCACAGATTTCCTATGTGCGCCGCCAATCATGGCAACCAAAATTCCTGAGGCGCCCCGCGTGGGCATGGTGTCGCTCGGCTGTCCCAAGAACCTGGTCGACAGCGAACGGATCCTCACCAAGCTGCGCAGCGACGGCTATGCGATGTCCCCCGACTATGCCGGAGCCGACGTCGTGCTGGTCAACACCTGCGGCTTTCTCGACTCCGCCAAGGAGGAATCGCTCGAGGCGATCGGCGAGGCGATCGCCGAGAATGGCCGCGTCATCGTCACCGGCTGCATGGGCAAGGAAGCCGAGGTCATCCGCGCCCGCTTCCCCAACGTGCTCGCCGTCACCGGCGCGCATCAGTACGAAGAAGTCGTCGGCGCGGTGCACGAGGCGGCGCCGATGCCGCCCTCGCCCTTCGTCAACCTGGTGCCGGATGCGGGGCTGAAGCTCACGCCGCGCCACTACAGCTATCTGAAGATCTCCGAGGGCTGCAACCACCGCTGCGCCTTCTGCATCATCCCGGCGCTGCGCGGCGACCTGGTCAGCCGCCGTCCCGACGCGATCCTGCGCGAGGCGGAGAAGCTGGTCGAGGCGGGCACCAAGGAACTGCTGGTCATCAGCCAGGACACCTCGGCATACGGGGTCGATATCCGCAAGGAGCCGCGCCCCTGGAAGGGCGGCGAGGTCATCCCGCACATGACCGACCTTGCCCGCGAGCTCGGCAAGATCGCGCCCTGGGTGCGCCTGCATTATGTCTACCCCTATCCGCATGTCGACCAGGTCATCCCGCTGATGGCCGAGGGGCTGATCCTCCCCTATCTCGACATCCCGTTCCAGCATGCGAGCCCGTCGGTGCTGCGTTCGATGAAGCGCCCGGCCAATGAGGCCAAGGTGCTCGAGCGGCTGAAGAAGTGGCGCGAGATCGCCCCGGATCTGACGATCCGCTCGACCTTCGTGGTCGGCTTCCCCGGCGAGACCGAGGCGGACTTCCAGTATCTGCTCGACTGGCTGGACGAGGCCCAGCTCGACCGGGTCGGCGCGTTCCGTTTCGAGCCCGTCGAGGGTGCCGCCGCCAATGACCTCCCCGGCGCGGTGCCCGAAGAGGTCAAGGAAGAGCGCTACGCCCGGATCATGGAGAAGACCGCGGCGATCAGCGCCGCCAAGCTCCAGGCCAAGATCGGCCGCACGCTCGAAGTGATCATCGACGAGGTCGGCGAGGAAGGCGGCGCGACGGGTCGCAGCCAGGCCGATGCGCCGGAGATCGACGGAGAGGTGTTCCTGCGCGACGCGGGGCATCTCAGCCAGGGCGACATCGTCCGGGTCGAGATCGAGGACGCGGACGAGCACGATCTCTACGGGGTGCCACTGGCCTGATCGCCAGCGGGGCCGCTCGCCCTGCCCCTCCGCTTATTTCGGGAGTCCCTTTCCGCGAGAGCGAGGAAGGCCTTCTGCTATCCGCTCCTTTCCGTCATCCCGGCGAAAGCCGGGATCTCGTGCGGCTCTTGTCCGGCGTCCCGCGCCATCGCCTGAGATCCCGGCTTTCGCCGGGATGACGATTGTGAGGTGGGAGCGCGGAGGGGATGACGATCCGGAAACCCTGTCCTAAGCTCGCGCCATTCCATTCCGGAGGCCCGATGTTCCGTCCCGCTTTTGCCGCCGCCCTTCTGATCGCCACGCCCGCCGCCGCGCAGCAGCTGACTGCCGACGAGACCGCCCAGGTCGACTCCCTGGTCACCGACGCGCTCAAGTCCTCCGGCGCGCCTTCCGCCTCGGTCGCGATCGTGCGCGACGGCAAGATCGTCTTCGCCAGGGCCTATGGCGACCAGGGTCCGGGGATGAAGGCGTCCAGCCCTACGGCGAAATACCAGATCGCGTCGATCTCCAAGCAGTTCACCGCCGCGGCGATCCTGCTGCTCGAGGACGAGGGCAGACTGAGCCTCGACGACCTGGTATCGAAATGGGTGCCGGACATCACCGATGCCGACAAGATCACCATCCGCCAGCTGCTCAGCCACACCGCCGGCATCCAGGATTACTGGCCGCAGGACTATGACTTCGCAGCGATGTCGACGCCGGTCACGCCGCAGCAGATTCTCGATCGCTGGGCCAAGAAGCCGCTCGACTTCCAGCCGGGCACGGCTTGGCAATATTCGAACACCGGCTATGTCGTCGCCGGGATGATCATCGAGAAGGCGTCGGGCATGAAGCTGCTCGACTATCTCCAGAAGAAGATCTTCAAGCCGCTCGGCATCGACGCGATCGACCAGGACATCGCGGTGGGCAAGGGATTCCCACAAGGCAATCACCGCTTCGCGCTGGGACCGGTGCGTCCCGCCAAGCCGGCGGCGGATGGCTGGCTATGGGCGGCGGGCGAGCTCGCCATGTCGGCCAGCGACCTGGCGAAGTGGGACATCGCCCGGATCGACCGCAAGATCCTGAGCGCCGAGGACTGGGCGACGCAGGAGACGCCGGTGCTGCTCAAGGACGGCACCAACACCCGTTACGGCCTGGGCGTGTCGCTGGGCGGGCGCGACGGCATCCGCACGGTCGAGCATGGCGGCGAGGCGGTCGGCTTCCTCTCCGACAATTTCGTCATTCCCCAGAAGCGCTTCGCCGTGGTCGCGCTGGTCAATGCCGATTTCGGCGGGGCGCAGGATGCGATCACCGGCGGGATCACCGATCTGCTGGTACCGGCAGCGCCGCCGCCGCAGCGGCCGCTGACCATCGACGAGGCGCGCGACCAGCTGGCGAAGATCGTGTTCGACCAGCTGCGGGGCGGCACGCTCGACCGCTCGAAGCTGACCGAGGATGCCGCCTATTATTTCACGCCCCAGGCGACCGAGGACTATCATGCCAGCCTGGCCCCGCTCGGCGATCCGGTGAGCTTCACCGCGCTCGGCAAGCCGCGGCTGCGCGGCGGGTTCGTCAACCGCAACTATCAGATCGGCTATGCCGATGGCCGCAAGCTGATCGCGATCACCTATGCCGAGCCCGGCACGGACGGGAAGTTCGAGCAGTTCCTGGTGCAGCCGAGGGATTGATGCGGCTGGCGACCCTTGCCATCGCCGCGCTGTTCAGCGCGTCGCCGCCTGATCCGGTGACGGTGCGGCCGGTCGATCCGCTGAGCGTGCAGGACGACGACTTCGCCCGGCACCGCGATCCGGCCGAGTGGCAGGGGCTCCGCGTCTCCGAACTGACCTTCCGCGAGGAACGGGCGCGCTGGCGGCTGTGGCGGATCGCCAATGCCAGGCACACCAAAGGGCCGCTGTTCTTCGTTCCGCACGACAATGAGAATGCCGGGTTCGAGGCGGGCCTCGCCGCGGTCCGCAAATATGGCGGGGTGCTGATCGCCGTCGATTCGGGCATCTCGCCGGGCGACGACGGGAAGCGGCTCAACAATGCGGTCGACTATGGCAGGCCGGTCGACCCCAACCGCAACTTCGACACCGCCCTGCCCGGCTATGCCCATCATATCCTCGCCGACCTGGCCCATGGCGCCTGGCCGATCATCGCCCTGCACACCAATGCGAAGGGCTTCGAGACGGCCGGCTCGCGCTGCAACAGGAGCGATCCGGAGGGCAGCGGGATCATTTCGATCCGCTATTGCGACGACACGCTGGACCCGAGCCCGTCGGTGTCGAAGGCATATCCCTTCGACGATGACGACACCGTCGCCTTTGCCACCCGTCTCGCCCGCAACCAGCCGGGCGATGCGTTCTGCCGCGACGCGATGGTGCAGGCAGACTTCAACGTGGTGCAGGAACGCGTGGTGGCGAGCGACGGATCTCTCTCCAACTATGCGGTGCTGCACGGGCTCGCCTATCTCAACTTCGAGACGCTCGACCGGGGGCTGGACCCGGCCGAGCTTGCGCTGGCACGCGATAGGCTCAGCTTCATGGTCGATCGCGCGATCGCGATGTG
Organism: Sphingomonas sp. Sphisp66; assembly: GCF_047324325.1. Classification (NCBI taxonomy): domain Bacteria; kingdom Pseudomonadati; phylum Pseudomonadota; class Alphaproteobacteria; order Sphingomonadales; family Sphingomonadaceae; genus Sphingomonas; species Sphingomonas sp. Sphisp66. The sequence continues at coordinate 1,558,956 of NZ_CP168508.1, read as the reverse complement.
CGCGCCGAAGGTGAAGGTGGTGGGGCGCTAAACTCCCCCTCCCTGAAAGGGAGGGGGTTGGGGGGGGGATCGCGTCCTGACGTACCACCACCGCGTCGCAATGAGGTGCCGTATCGCGGTCATCCACCCACCCCCAGCCCCTCCCTTGCAGGGAGGGGAGCCTTACTAGGCAATTCCGTCCAGCACCTTCACCGCCTCGGCCGGCAGCACCAGCTCCCGCACCGCCAGGTTCTCGCGCAGATGGCCGAGCGAGGAGGTGCCGGGGATCAGCAGCAGGTTGGGCGAACGCTGGAGCAGCCAGGCGAGCGCGACCTGCATCGGCGTGGCAGCGAGACCCTTGGCCACGTCGTCGAGCGTGCCCGACTGGATCGGCGAGAAGCCGCCGAGCGGGAAGAAGGGCACATAGGCGATCCCCGCCTCGGCCAGGGTGCGGAGCAGCGCCTCGTCCTCGCGGTGGGCGAGGTTGTACTGGTTCTGCACGCAGACCACCGGCGCGATGCCACGCGCTTCCTCGACCTGCCTGGCCGTCGCGTTGCTCAGGCCGAGATGGCGGATCAGCCCCTGCTCGCGCAGCCGCGCCAGACGCTCGAACTGCGGTGCGATCGGGCCTTCGCTCGGGGCATGGATGTCGCCCATGATGCGCAGATTGACGACGTCGATCGCTTCGATGCCGAGGTTGGTGAGGTTGTCGTGCACCGCCGATTCGATCTCGTCGGGGCTCCAGGCGGGCAACCAGGCGGCATCGTCGCCGCGCCGCGCGCCGACCTTGTGACGATGACGAGATCGTCCGGATAGGGGTGCAGCGCCTCACGGATCAGCCGGTTGGTGAAGTGCGGGCCGTAGAAATCGCTGGTGTCGATGTGGTTGACGCCCGAGGCCACCGCCTCGCGCAGCACGGCGAGCGCCTGGTCGGGGTCGCGCGGCGGGCCGAACACGCCCGGGCCGGCAAGCTGCATCGCGCCATAGCCGACGCGGTTCACGGTGCGTTCGCCCAGCTGGTAGGTCATCGGGAAGTCGGTCATCGTCATTCTCCAGTCTCGAAGCACCGCCTATCTAGGGCTTGCGGCATCGCGCGATAATCGGGCACAATCTGCACGGGCTGTGCGGAATTTCGAACAATGGACCTCGACCTTGGCGAGCTGAACGCCTTCCTGTCGGTAGCCCGGGCCGGCGGGTTTCGCGATGCGGCGCGCGCGACCGGAGCCAGCGCCTCGGGCCTCAGCGAAGCGGTGCGGCGGCTGGAGGCGCGGCTGGGCGTGCGGCTGCTCAACCGCACCACCCGCAGCGTCGCGCCAACCGAGGCGGGCGCGCGGCTGATCGAGCGGCTCGCCCCGGCGCTGGGCGAGGTCGCGGCGGCGCTCGACGTGGTCAACATCTTCCGCGACCGGCCGGCGGGCACGCTCAAGCTCAACGTGCCCATCGGCGCGGCGCGGATCGTGCTGCCGGCGATCCTGCCGGGCTTCCTTGCCGCCTATCCCGAGATCCAGGTCGAGATCGTCGCGCAGGACAATTTCGTCGACCTGCTCGCGGCGGGCTGCGACGCCGGCATCCGCTATGACGAGCGGCTGGAGCAGGACATGATCGCGGTGCCGATCGGCCCGCGCGTCCAGCGCTTCGCCGCGGCCGCCTCCCCTGCCTATCTGGCCGGGCATGGCGTGCCGGGGCATCCGCGCGACCTGCTCGAGCATCGCTGCCTGCGCGGCCGGTTTGAGAGCGGGCGGCTGATCCCCTGGGAGTTCGAGAAGGACGGCGAGATATTGGTGGTCGAGCCACCGCCCGCGCTGATCGTCACCGTCGGGAGCGCGATCGACATGCTGCTCGACGTCGCGGCGGCGGGCAGTGGCATCGTCACGCTGTTCGAGGACTGGCTCAAGCCGAGCTTCGCCAGCGGCGCGCTGGTGCCGGTGCTGGAGGACTGGTGGGAGAGCTTTCCGGGGCCGTTCCTATACTATCCGGGACGAAGGCTGGTGCCGGCGCCGCTGCGGGCGTTCATCGACTATGTGAAGGCGAATCCTGCCTGAACTCCCCTCCCTGAAAGGGAGGGGCCGGGGGTGGGTTGCGAGCGGAGCGAGCCCAGCCATCCGGTAGCCGAAAACAGAAAAGGCCGGGCATCGAGCCCGACCTTTTCTAACCCACCCCTAGCCCCTCCCTTTCAGGGAGGGGAATATTGGGGAGCCAGGCCTCTACGGCAGCGCATAAGCCACCACCTCGTCGCCCACCGGCGTCTCCATGAAGTGATGCCCGCCGGCATAGATGACGAGATACTGCTTGCCGTTCGCCTCATAGGTGATCGGCGTGGCCTGGCCGCCTGCGGGCAGCACGGCCTTCCACAGCGTCTTGCCGGTCCTGAGGTCGATCGCGCGGATCAGGTTGTCCGTCGCGGCGGCCACGAAGATCAGCCCGCCGGCGGTGACCACCGAGCCGCCATTGTTCGGCGTGCCGATGCTCACCGGCAGCATCGAGGGGATGCCGAACGGGCCGTTGGTGCGCGCCTCGCCGAAGGGGCGGTCCCAGATCGTCTTGCCGCTCGCCATGTCGATCGCGCGGATCCCGCCATAGGGCGGCTGCTTGCAGAGCAGCCCGGTGAACGGCATCCGCCAGCCGGCATTGACGTTGATCGCATAGGGCGTGTTCGCCTGGGGATCGCCTGCCCCTTCCGCGCCGCCGATCCGGCCGCGGGCCTGGTCGCGCGGTGCCCAGCCGAGCTTGTCGGCCTCGGCCCGCGGGACGAGCCGGACATAGTTGGGCATGTCGTTGTAGTTGGCGACGATCACCCCGCGCTGCGGATCGACCGCGATGCCGCCCCAGTCGGTGCCGCCGTTATAGCCGGGATACTGGATCGAGTGGCGGCTGGCCTCGGGCGGGGTGAAGAAGCCCTTGTAGCTCGCCCGGCGGAACTGGATGCGGCAGAGCATCTGGTCGATCGGCGACATGCCCCACATGTCGCGCTCGGTCAGGTCGGGCTTGCGCAGACTATGCCAGAGCGAGACGCGCTGGGTGGCGGCGCGCTGCTGCGGCTCGACGCCGCCGCCAGGCACCTTCATCTCGCCTACGGGGGTGAGCGGCTGGCCGGTGCGGCGGTCGAGGATGTAGATGTCACCCTGCTTCGAGGGCAGCACCAGCGCCGGGGCGCCCTTGTAGTCGACCAGCGTGGCCTGGGCGCCGAAGTCGTAATCCCAGACGTCGTTGCGCACCGCCTGGAAGCGCCAGCGCGGTTTGCCGGTGGTCACGTCGAGCGCCACCAGCGAGGTGGCGTAGAAATTCTCCTCGGGGCGGCGGAGCGACGAGTAATAGTCGGCCGCGGCATTGCCCATCGGGAGGTAGACCAGCCCGAGCTGCTCGTCGCCCGAGGCGAGCGTCCACATGTTCGGCGTGCCGCGCGCCCATTCCTGGCCCGCGGGCGGCGCGCCATTCCAGCTCGGATGCATCATATCCCACGCCCAGCGCAATTGGCCGGTGACGACATCGAATCCCTGGATCACGCCAGACGGCGCCCAGCGGTCCTGCCCGTCGAGCACCTGGTGGCCGGTGACCAGCACGCCGCGGACGAGCGTGGGCGGCGAGTTGATCGAGACGAAGCCCGGCGGGACCTTGCCCATGCCCACCTTGGCATCGACCTGGCCATTTGCGCCGAAATCGGCGCAGGGCTTGCCGTTCTTCGCATCGACCGCGATCAGGCGCGCATCGAGCGTGCCCTCGATGATCCGGGTCGCGCAGGCCTGGTTGGCGGGCGCATTCGGCACGGCATAATAGACCACGCCGCGGCAGGCCGCGGTGTACGGGATCGCGTCGTCCGGCACCTTGGGATCGTATCGCCACTTCTCCATGCCGCTGGCGGCATCGAGCGCGATCAGGATGTTCTTGGGCGTGCAGACATAGAGGCTGTCACCGACCTTGAGCGGGGTGTTCTCCGCGCCATAGGTCTTCCGGATCATCGGCGAGCTGGGCAGGTCGCCGGTATGGGTGAGCCACACTTGCCTGAGCCTCGAGACGTTTGCCGGCGTGATCTGGACGAGTGGCGAATAGCGCCGCGCGCTGGTGGTGCCGCCATAGACCGGCCAGTCGGCCCCAGTCTGCTGGCCCGAGGGATCGAACATGCCCGCGGTGCCCGGTGACGGCAGGCCGGCAAGCACCGGGTTGGGCTGGCCTGCGGCGGCGGCCCAGAAGTTGATAATGCTAAGCACTAGTGTGACGGCGACACCGCCCAGCGCGAGGCGCCACTTGCCTGGCGCGGGGGTCAGGGTCGGCAGGATCAGGATCACGGCGATGGCCAGCACCACCGGAGCGATAACGCGGGGGACTTGCGCCCAGGGATTCGAACCGACCTCCCACCAGGCCCAAAGAACGCTGGAAATGACGATGGCGAGATAGAGCCAGCCGCCGCTCATCCTCCCGCGGACGAGCAGCACGCCCGACCAGAGCATCAGCGCACCGGTGACGAGATAGTAGAGCGAGCCGCCCAGCACGGCGAGCCAGGCGCCGCCGACCGCCAGCACCAGGCCGATCAGCGCGATCAGGCCGCCGACGACCGTCGCGGCGATGCTGCGCCGTCGCGGGGTGGGCTCCACCGGCTCGAGATAGGGGATACGTTCCCCCTCGTAGCGCGTGTCGGACATCGCCTGCTCCCTGTGGCCCACGGACCCTTCGGAAACCGGTTTCGAAACGAGACCGTTCCATTGTGAACGAAATTTCATGTTGTCCGTGGGGGCTAGCCCTCGCCTCGCCCATTACCTAGATCAATGCCATGTCTGATCCCAACACGCTCGTTCAGCCCGACAAGGGCCAGTCCGCCCGCACCATCCATGTGATCGACGCCAAGGGCTTCGACGCCTGGCTCGCCGCCCAGCCGCCGCGCCACCGCACCGCGGCCGCCGCGCAGAAGCTGGCGCCGAGCGCCTATTCGAGCGCGATCCTGCCCGGCGACGGCGCCGAGGACTGGTCGGTGGTGAGCGTGGTCGCCAATGCCGAGAAGCTCTCGGCCTGGTGCCTCGCCAAGCTCGCCGAGACGCTGCCCGAGGGCACCTACCGCGTCGAGGGCGTGGAGCCCGGCAAGGCGATCCATGGCTGGCTCGCCGCCCAGTACAAATTCGACGCCTACAAGAAGGACGAGAAGACCCCGACCGGCCCCCGCGTGCTGCTCACCGGCGATCCCGCGCGGATCGAGGAAGCGGTGCGCATGGCCAATGCCACCTACAAGCTGCGCGACCGGATCAACACCGGCGCCAACGACATGGGCCCGGCCGATCTCGAGGCCGCCGCTGCCGACCTGGTCAAGGCCTATGGCGGCCAGCTCACCGTGGTGAAGGGCGACGAGGTCGAAAAGGGCTATGGCCTGCTCTGGGCGGTCGGCAAGGCCGCCGGCAAGGGCCGCGAGCCGCGCCTGATCGAGATCGAGTGGGGCAATCCCGAGCATCCCAAGGTCGCGATCATCGGCAAGGGCGTGTGCTTCGATTCGGGCGGCCTCGACATCAAGCCGGCCGCCGGCATGCGGCTGATGAAGAAGGACATGGGCGGCGCGGCGCACGCGCTGGCCACCGCCGAGCTGATCATGTCCTCGCGCCTGCCGGTGCGACTGCACATGCTCGTCCCCGCGGTCGAGAATTCGATCAATGGCGAGGCGACCCGTCCGGGCGACATCATGCGCTCGCGCAAGGGCATCACGGTGGAGAACAGCAACACCGACGCCGAGGGTCGCCTGATCCTCGCCGACGCGCTGACCAAGACCGAGGAGAAGACCCCCGAGTTGGTGATCGACTATGCGACGCTGACCGGCGCCGCCCGCGTCGCGCTGGGTGCCGACCTGCAGGCGCTGTTCGCAAACGACGACACGCTGGCGAGCGAGCTGATGGCCGCGGCGGAGACCGAGGCGGATCCGATGTGGCGCCTGCCGCTCTACGATCCGTACAAGGAGATGCTGAAGTCCGACGTCGCCGACATGGTCAATGCGGCCGAGGCCCCGTTCGGCGGCGCGCTGACCGCGGCCTTGTTCCTCAAGGAGTTCGTGCCCGAGAAGGCGCAATGGGCGCATCTCGACATCTTCTGCTGGAACGGCAGCCACAAGCCGGGCCGCCCCAAGGGCGCCGAGGCGGTGAGCCTGCGCGCAGTGTGGAAGGTGCTGAAGGACCGGTACGGGCGGTAAGCGCCACCATCCCCTCCCCTTCAGGGGAGGGGTCGGGGGTGGGGCATGTATCTCACCGAGACTTTCGCTCGCGGACAGCCCCCACCCCAACCCCTCCCCTGAAGGGGAGGGGCTTTTGCATTCCTAAAACACCAGCGTCCGCGCGAAGAACGGCAGCAGCTCGGTGTAGATGCGGCCGTCTTCGCCCCAGTGGCGGTCGCCCCAGCCGCCGCGATATTCCTCCGCTTCATAGGGCACGCCGAACGCGTCCAGGGTTCGGGTGAAGGCCTGGAGCGAGACGATGTGATCGGCATTGGTGTCGCCCCGCCCCCAATCGAACATGAAGCCGCGCAGGCGCTTGAGATTGGCGGCGTGCGCGGGGACCTGGCGTTCGAGGAAGAAGCTGGCGTTGAGCTTCTCGGTCAGCGCCGGATCGACATCCAGCCTGCCGCCGACAAGCTTCGCCGGCGGATCGTAGAACAATGGTGCACGGGTCGCGTTCGGCAGATGCGCCTGGAAGATCGAGGTGAAGACCAGCGAGAAGCCGTCGCCGCGCAGGTCCTCAAACGCCTTCGCGTCCTGCAGCAGCTGCCAGTTGGGCCGCGAGAACATGGTCTGCAGCCCCGGCCCCGCGCCGATCGGGTGGAGCGCATAGACCGCGCCGAACACTTCCGGATGCCGCATCGCCAGCCGGATCGCGCCATGGCCACCCATCCGGTCGCCGGCAATGCCGCGCGAGCTGGATGATGTCAGGGTGCGATAGCGCCCGTCGACCCAGGCGATCAGCTCGCGGCTGATGAAGTCCTCCCAGTTCCCGGTGACGGGCGAGTTGACGTACCAGCTGCCGCCCGCCGGGGTGGTGCAATCGACCGTCACCACGATCACATCGCCGATCACGCCCTTCGCGATCGCCCGGTCGAGCAGCGCCTGCGCGCCGTTGTGGGCCCAGGGCGCGCGGTCGTCCTCGAAGAAGTTGGTGAGGTAATAGAGGACGGGGAAGCGCTTCGCCGGGGCCGCGGCATAGCCGTCGGGCAGGTAGACGGTGACGCTGCGCGTGCTGGGGATGCCAGAGGCATTGCCCCTGAGGCTGGTGGCGTCGATCCGCCCCTGCTCCAGCGTGCCGGCAAAGGCAGGCGTGGCGACCAGGGCGAGCAGGCAGGCGAACCAGGCGAGAAGCGGCATCGGACCCTCCCGTGAACCGCGTCATGCTATGTCGGGCGGGCGCCGTACGGAAGAGGCGCTCAGGCGGCGCTGGCGTCCCGCGTCGCGTCGATGTCCGCCGCGCACATCGGGTGGCCATAGAGATAGCCCTGCCCCATCGCACAGCCGAGCCGGGCGAGCGTTTCCGCAATCGCCGGCGACTCGATCCCCTCGGCCACCACCGGCAGCTCGAGCGTGGTGGCGAGCGCGATGATCGCCAGGATCAGCTTCAGCGCCTGGGGATCGCGGTCCATCGAAGTGACGAAGGACCGGTCGATCTTCAGCCGGTCGAACGGCAGCATCTGGAGGTGCTGGAGCGAGGAATAGCCGGTGCCGAAATCGTCCAGGGCGAGCTGGACGCCCTGGTTGCGGAGGGATTCGATCGCCTCCTGCGCGCTCTCGGCATCGACGATCAGCGCGTTCTCGGTGATCTCGATGGTGAGTAGCCGGGCCGGGAAACGCTCGCGGATCAGCACGCCGAGCAGCTTCTGGCTGAACCAGGGATCCTTGAGCTGGGTCGGTGAGACGTTGATCGCGATCGGCACCTCCCACTCGCGCGTCTCGCGGCAGGCGCGGCGCAGCAGGCGGAGCATCAGCGTGTCGATCAGCCCGCATTCCTCGGCGATCGGGATGAACAGCTCGGGGCCGATCTCAGCGCCATCGTCGCGGGCCCAGCGCGCGAGCAGCTCATAGCCGACAACCGCGCCGCTGCGCAGATCGACGATCGGCTGGTAATAAGGGACGAAGGCGTCGCGGTTCATCGCCTCGCGCATCTCGCGCTCGATCTCGGCACGCCTGCGGATCTCGGCATCGAGCATCGGCTCGAAGGCGCAGTGCTGGCCGCGGCCGAGATGCTTGGCCTTGTAGAGCGCGATGTCGGCGCGGCGCATCAGCGTGTCGAGGTCGAGCGCGTCCTGCGGATAGAGCGAGATGCCGACGCTGGCGCCGATATGATGGACGAGCTCCGGCCCCGAGAAGGGCTTGTGCATCGCATGGACGATGGCATGCGCGGTGCGGCGCGCGCCCTCGACATCGCCGCCGACGATCACCGCGAACTCGTCGCCGCCCAGCCGGTAGCTGGTCCCGCCGATGCCGACGACCGCGTCGAGCCGCGTCGCGACGTCGCGCAGCAACTGGTCGCCCGCGGGATGGCCGTGCACGTCGTTGATCGACTTGAAGCGGTCGAGATCGATGATCAGCAGGCCGAGCGGCGCGCCGTCGCCTTGCGGGGAGAGCCGGCGCTCCAGCGCCTCGGCCAGCGCCCGGCGATTGGGCAGGCCGGTGAGCGTATCGTGATAGGCGAGATCGTGCGCGCGCTGCTCGGCGCCCAGGGCACGCAGCTGCTCGGCCGCCATGTCCGAGCGCGAGGTCAGCACCTCGACGAAGCCGGCATGGTTGGTGCGCAGGATGCGCAGCACGACGAGCGCGACCAGCAGGATGTTGGCGCCGAGCCCGCGCAGGAACCAGTCGTCGGAGAAGACCAGGCAGATCGTGACCGGCATCGCCCCGAACAGCAGCACCGCCTGCCCGGCGCGGGGCACGGCCTGGAGGCAGTAGCAGCAGCTGATCGCGCCGATGAAGATGTAGAGCGCGATGCAAGCGCGGCGGATCAGATCGCCCTCGGCATAGAGCAGCAGCCCCCATCCGCCGAAGCCGAGGCTGAGCAGCATCGACACGACCACCGTGCCGCGCAGATAGTGCGGGATGTTCTCGGGCCGGGGCGTGAAGCTGCGCCGCTGCAACCAGAAGGTGGCGCGCACCGCCGAGAGCAGCGCCAGCGCCGCCGGCATGCCCAGGCTCCACCACGGGCTGACCGTGCCATAGGCGGCAAAGGCGAGGAATGCCGAATCGACGAACATCATCGCGTACATCAGCGGCACCTGCTTGCGCAGGGCGCGGAACTGCTCGACCAGAATCGCCTGATTCTGCTCGCTGTCGATGGGACCTGCGGGAAGCGGAAGCTTCGGCATATCCATTTATAGCGGCCCGGCGCGCCGCAGCCGGAACGACACCGCGTATTTTACGCAATTTCAGTAGATTACCGTATTCCTCCGGAATGGGCCGACCTGTGCCTTCGTCCAGCCTCCCCGTCGGCGCCGCGCTCTGCTACCGAGGGGCCATGGCGGCCAAGCATCCCAACCTCACCCTCACCGCCTGCATCCTCGCGTCGAGCCTGGCGTTCATCGACGGATCGGTGACCAATGTCGCGCTGCCGGCGATCGGCGCCGACCTGCACGCCACTCCGGCCGAGCTGCAATGGACGATCAACGCGTACATGCTGCCGCTCTCGGCGCTGCTGCTGATCGGCGGCGCGGCGGGGGATCATTTCGGGCGGCGCAAGCTGCTGGTGCTCGGCATCGCGCTGTTCACCATCGCATCGGTCGCCTGCGCCGTCGCCGCCGACCTGACGCTGCTGCTCGCGGCACGCGCGCTGCAGGGGATCGGCGCGGCGATCCTGCTGCCGAACAGCCTGGCGACTCTGGGGCATGCCTTTACCGGCGAGGCGCGCGGCAAGGCGATCGGCACCTGGGCCGGCGTGGGCGCAATCGCCGGTGCGGTCGGCCCGCCGCTCGGCGGCTGGCTGGTCGATGCGATCGGCTGGCGGGCGATCTTCTACGTCAACGTGCCGGTGGCGCTCGTCGCGATCGGGATCGCGCTCTTCTATGTCGAGGAAAGCGCCGAAGGGGATTTGCCGCTCGACCTGCCGGGCGCGCTGACCGCGACGCTGGCGCTGGGCGCGCTCACCTGGGCGCTGACGCTGTGGTCGAGCCACCATGCGATCGACGCGACCGTGGCGATCGGGCTCGCCGCCGGACTACTCGCCATCGGCCTGTTCCTGTGGGTCGAGCATCACCGCGGCAACCGTGCGATGATGCCGGTCGCGATGTTCGGCTCGCGCGCCTTTGCCGGGCTGACCCTGCTCACCTTCCTGCTCTACGGCGCCCTGGGGGGCGTGCTGCTGCTCCTGCCCTATGTGCTGATCCAGGCAGGCGGCTATTCAGCGCTGCATGCCGGTTTCGCGCTGCTGCCGATGCCGCTCGGCATGGGCATCGCCTCGCGAATCATGGGCCGGATCACCGCCAAGGTCGGCCCGCGCTGGCCGCTGACGATCGGGCCGATGATCGTCGCGATCGGCTTCGCGCTGCTGCTGCTCGTCGACGAGGACGCGCCCTATTGGACCTCGGTCTTCCCCGGCGCGCTGGCCATCGCGATCGGCATGGCCAGCGTCGCGGCGCCGCTGACCACCGCGGTGCTCGCCTCGGTCGACGAGACGCATACCGGCACCGCATCGGGCTTCAACAGCGCGATCGCGCGCACCGGCGGGCTTATCGCCACCGCCATCGCCGGCGCGGTGATCGCGGCGGCGGGCGAAGGGCTGGTCAGCGCCTTCCACATGGGCGCGCTGGTCGGCGCCGCCGCTGCCGCGCTCTCGGGGGTGACGGCGTTCCTCACCCTCGGCGAGGTCAGGAAACCGACGCCGCACCCTCGATGATCGGCACGAACTTCTCGGCGGTCAGGCTCGCGCCGCCGACCAGCGCGCCGTCGACATTGTCGAGCGCGAGGATCTGCGCGGCGTTCGCGCCGGTGACGGACCCGCCATAGAGAATGCGGACGCCCTCGGCCTTTTCCTCGCCGATCATCATGCGCAGCTTGGCGCGGAGGATCGCGTGCATCGAGGCGATCTCGTCGGGCGTCGGCGTCTTGCCGGTGCCGATCGCCCAGCGCGGCTCGTAGGCGAGGGTCAGCCAGCTCGGATCGGCATCGTCGGGCAGCGATTTCTCGATCTGCGACTGGACGATACGCTCGGCGCGGCCGGCGGCGCGCTCGGCCTCGAGCTCGCCGCAGCACAGGATCACCCTGAGCCCGTGCCGGTGCGCCGCCGCCGCCTTCATATAGGCGTCGTGGCTGGTCTCGTGCTGGTCGCCGCGGCGCTCGCTATGGCCGACGATGGTTAGGGTCGCCCCCTCCTCGACCAGCATCGGCGCGGAGATGCAGCCGGTATGCGCGCCCTTGTCGGCCTCGTGCAGGTCCTGCGCGCCGATCGGCAGCGCGCCGGCCACCTGCGCGGCGGGGTGGATCAGCGTGTAGGGCACGCAGAGCGCGGCATCGACCGAGGGATTCGCAGCGGCGGCCGCCGCGATCGCCTCGATCTCCGGCAGCTGCGCGCGCAGCCCGTGCATCTTCCAGTTCCCCGCCACCAGCTTGCGCCGCATCACCCCAACCTCCTGTTTTGTTTGTTTCGTCGGCGGATAGCAGGCAGACGCGTTCGCACAAGCTTGATGGGCGCGAACTAGCGCCCTAAAGCACCGGGCAAACCATTCCAACGATCGGCCCTTCATGCTCAGCTTCTTCCGCAATTTCACCAAGTCGCGCTACGGCCTGATCGCGGTGTTCCTGTTCTTCGGGCTCATCGTGATCGCCTTTGCCGCGGGCGACATCACCGGCATCCGCAACGGCGCCTCCGGCGCGTCGAGCAGCACGCTGGCGACGGTGGGCGGGCAGAAGATCTCCGACACCGAGGTGAAGGACCGGATCGAGCGCTTCCTGCGCAGCCTGCAGCAGCAGGGCCAGACGGTGACGATGGAGCAGTTCCTCGGCCAGGGCGGTCTCGACATCGCGATCGACGAGATGATCAACCAGGCCGCGCTGGTGGAGTTCGCCCGCAAGTCCGGCATGCAGGTGTCGAAGAAGCTGATCGACACCGACATCGCCAGCAACCCGAGCTTCGCCGGCATCGACGGCAAGTTCAGCCAGCAGGCCTTCGAGAAGCTGCTCGCCGACAACCGCATCGCCCCCGCCACCTTCCGCGAGAGCATGCTGCGCGAGCGCTATGGCAACTGGCTGGTCAACCGCGCCACGATCGGCACCGACGTGCCCAACGGCGTGGTCGCCCCCTATGCATCGCTGCTGCTCGAGCGCCGCATGGGCGTGGTCGGCATGATCAACACCGCGCAGATGGACCCGGGCCCCGACCCCGACGACAAGGCGCTCAACGCCTATTATGTCAGCCACCGCGCCCGCTACCTCGTCCCGCAGCGCCGCGCCGTCCGCTTTGCGACGGTGTCGATCGACCAGATCCGCGCGCAGCAGACCGCGACCGAGGCCGAGGTCGCCGACGCCTACAAGAAGGCCGGCGCTCGCTATGCCGCGACCGAGAAGCGCAATGTGCGCCAGCTCGTCGTGCTCGACCAGGCGACCGCCAACAAGATCGCCGGCGAAGTGAAGGGCGGCAAGGCGCTGGCCGCCGCTGCCCAGCAGGCAGGCCTCGAGCCCAGCAACTTCGAAGGCATCCAGAAGCCCGAACTGGCCCGCCAGACCACCGCCGGGGTTGCCGACGCCGCCTTCGCCGCGGCGCAGGGCGGCGTGGTCGGGCCGATCAAGTCGTCGCTCGGCTACCATATCCTGGTGGTCGAGAAGATCGAGCAGATCGCGGCCAAGTCGCTCGACCAGGCCCGTGAGGAGCTGTCGACCGAGATCACCCAGCGCAAGACCGCCGAGGCCCTGGCTGCACTCCGCCAGAAGATCGAGGACGGCGTGGGCGACGGCAAGAACTTCGCCGAGCTGCTGGCCGACGCCAAGCTGGCCGCGCAGGTCACCCCGGCGCTGACTGCCACGGGCACCGATCCGGACAATGAGGCGTACAAGCCCGATCCGGCGATCGTCGCGATCATGCGCGGCGGCTTCGCGATGGAGAATGTCGGCGACGAGCCGCAGATCGTCCAGACCTCGCCCGAAGGCGCCTTCGCGGTGCTGACGCTCGACAAGGTCGTTCCGGCCGCCCCGCGCGAGCTCGCCAGCATCCGCGACAAGGTGAAGACCGACTATCTGGTCGACAAGGCGCTGGAAAAGGCCAAGGCCGCCGCCACCGCCGTGGTCGCCGCGCTCGACAAGGGCGTGCCGATGGACAAGGCCCTTGCCGATGCCGGCGCGAAGGGCCCGCCGCCCAAGCCGTTCGATTTCAAGCGCCAGGAAATCGCGGACAAGGAGCAGTTCATCAAGATGGCCTTCAGCATGCAGCCGAAGAAGGCCCGCCTGCTCGAAGCGCCCGATCGCAAGGGCTATTACGTCGTGCTGCTCAATGCGGTGGAGCCGCATGACGCCTCGGGCAACGCCGAAGCGATGGCCGGGATGCGCAATGCGCTGACCCAGCAGATCCCCGCGGAATATGCCCGCGAGTTCATCCGCGCGATCCGCAACGACGTGAAGGTCACCCGCAACGAAGCGGCGATCGCCCGCCTGCGCGCGGACCTGACCCGCCAGGGCGTCCGCTAAGCACGTGATCGAGGGTCTGGAAGCCGCCCGCGCGGCAAATGCCGCCGGGCGGCCGGCGCTGCTCTGGCGGCGCCAGATCGCGGACACGGAGACCCCGGTCGCCGCCGCGCTGAAGCTGATCGAGCCGGGCCGCGGCGATTTCCTGCTCGAATCGGTCGAGGGCGGATCGGTCCGCGGGCGCCACAGCCTGATCGGCCTCGCCCCCGACCTGGTCTTCCGGGCGACCGGCAACGAAGCGGCGATCAACGCCGAATGGCTGACCGACCGTCACGCCTTCAAGCCGTGCGCCGAGCCCGCGCTCGACGCGCTGCGGGCGCTGGCCGGGCGCTGCCGCACCGAGGTGCCGCCCGAGCTGCCCAAGGCGCTCGCCTGCCTGGTCGGCTATTTCAGCTACGAGACGGTCGGGCTGGTCGAGAAGCTGCCGCGCCCGCCCGAGAACCCGATCGGCGTGCCCGACATGATGTTCGTGCGCCCGACGGTGGTGCTGGTGTTCGACCGGCTCGCCGATGCGCTGTTCCTCGTCGCGCCGGTATGGCCTGACGGCGATGTCGACCTGTCCGCCGAGCGGATCGAGGCGGTGGCGGCCCAGCTCGCCAGCGCCCCCCTGCCCGCACCGGTGCGCGCCGAGCCGGCAGCGGTGGAGCTCACCCCGGCGCTGCGCCCCGGCCGCTATGGCGAGATGGTCGCGGCGGCGAAGGAGTATATCTCCGCCGGCGACATCTTCCAGGTGGTGCTGGCCCAGCGCTTCACCACCCCGTTCGCGCTACCGCCCTTCGAGCTGTATCGCGCGCTGCGGCGGATCAACCCCTCGCCTTTCCTCTACCATCTCGACCTTCCCGGCTTCGCGCTGACCGGATCGAGCCCCGAGATCCTGGTGCGGGTGCGCGACAACGAAGTCACGATCCGGCCCATCGCCGGCACCCGTCCGCGCGGCAAGACCGCGGCGGAGGACGAGGAGAACCGCGCCAGCCTGCTCGCCGATCCGAAGGAATGCGCCGAGCATCTGATGCTGCTCGACCTGGGCCGCAACGATGTCGGCCGGGTGGCGGAAGCGGGCAGCGTGAAGGTGACCGACAGCTACACGGTCGAGTTCTACAGCCACGTCATGCACATCGTCTCGAACGTGGTCGGCAAGCTGGCGCCGGGGAAGGACGCGCTCGACGCGCTGTTCGCGGGCTTCCCGGCCGGCACGGTGAGCGGCGCACCCAAGGTGCGGGCGTGCGAGATCATCGCCGAGCTCGAGCAGGAGACGCGCGGGCCCTATGCCGGCGGCGTCGGCTATTTCTCGCCCGACGGTTCGATGGACAGCTGCATCGTGCTGCGCACCGCGCTGGTGAAGGACGGGGTGATGCACGTCCAGGCCGGCGCGGGGATCGTCGCGGACAGCGTGCCGGAATATGAGCAGCGGGAGTGCGAGGCCAAGGCGGGGGCGCTGTTCGCGGCTGCGCGCGAAGCGGTGCGGCAGGCCGGGGAAGCGGGCTTCGGGCAATAGCCAGTTAAATCCTCCCTCGCGCAGCGGAGGAGGTGGCGCGCGCAGCGCGACGGAGGGGGCGGTTCGGCAAGCGATCCGCTCGCGGCCAAGCCCCCTCCACCACTCGCTTCGCGAGCGGTCCCCCTCCCCGCTTCGCGAGGGAGGAGCTAGGACCTCAAGGAATCGCGGCGTCCTTGGCCTTCTGCTCCAGGCGCTCCTGATACCATTGGCGGATCGCGGCGCGGGTGCAGCCGGTCTGGCCGCCGGTGCCCACCGGCGAGCAGCTGTTCGGCAGGCCGGCGCGATTGACTTCCTCGACCATCTCGACCCGGTTGGTCCAGGCCTGCGACGCGGCATCGTCCTTGCGCTGGTTCCGGAATTCCTTGGGGATGCGATAGGGCGATTCGCCGCCATTGGCGCAGACCACGATCTCGTCCTCGTTCTGCGGCTTGGGGCATTCCTCCTGGCCGTAGAGCAGGATGCTGCGCACCCGCTTGGGCGGGCCGCTCTGGTCGGCATCCTGGGACTGCTTGCTGTCCTGCGCGATGGCGGGACCGGCGAGCAGCGCGGCAGCGACGAGCAAACGAACGATCATGAACACTCCTTCTGGCGTAACAACGCCCCTCGCCGCTGGACGTGCCGCCCCACTGTGGCAAGCCCAAGGCACGGGCATGGCTTGCGTGAACGCCTTTTCATCCTAAGTGGCAGCCATGATCCGGCCGATCGCCGTTGCCGGCGCCTTCCTGACTCTGACCGCCTGCGCCTCCAACGGGGGCGTCGATGACGCCTGCCGCAAGATCAGCTTCGAGGGCACCAGCTTCACCGTCTGCCGCGCCGATCCGCAGAAGCACGACCTGATGCTGGTCGACAAGGGCGCCGACGGACGCCCGATGCGCGACTTCACCGGGCTCCAGCCGCGGCTGGGCGAGCGCTATCCGCGCATCGCCTTCGCGATGAACGCCGGCATGTTCGACGCGGCCGGTCTGCCGATCGGCTATTATGTCGAGGACGGGGCCGAGCAGAAATCGCTCAACCGCCGGCCTGGCCCGGGCAATTTCCACATGCAGCCGAACGGCGTATTCTGGGGCGACGCCAAGGGCTGGCACGTCGCCACCACCGATGATTTCGCCGCCAACAAGCCCGATCATGTCCGCTTCGCCACCCAGTCCGGTCCGATGCTGCTGATCAACGGCAAGCTCCACCCCAGGCTGGCCGAGAACGGCACCTCGCTCCAGATCCGCAACGCGGTGGGTGTCGGGCTGAACGGCAGCGCCTGGTTCGCGATCAGCAACGAGGCCGTCTCGTTCGGCCGCTTCGCCCGCCTGTTCCGCGACAAGCTCGCCGCACCCGATGCGCTCTATCTCGACGGCGCCGTCTCGCGCCTCTGGGACCCCGTCTCGGACCGGCTCGACGGCGGTGCGCCGATCGGGCCGATCGTGGTGGCGCTGCAGCGCAAGAATTGACCGTCACTCCACTCCCTTCCCGTGATCCCCGCGCAGGCGGGGATCCAGAGCCAAGCAGGGCGTCGCCTTGTTACCCTGGATTCCCCGCCTTCGCGGGGATGACGAAGAAGAATAGGCCAGCTAAGGCTTTCGCCATGATCCTCGTCATCGACAATTACGACAGCTTCACCTGGAACCTGGTCCACTATCTGATGGAGCTGGGCACCGAAGTGCAGGTGGTGCGCAACGATGCGCTCAGCGCGCGCGACGCGGTCGCCAGCAATGCCCAGGCCTTCCTGATCTCGCCCGGCCCCTGCACCCCCAACGAGGCGGGGATCAGCCTCGACCTGGTCGCCGCCTGCGCCGACCTGAAGAAGCCTCTTCTCGGCGTGTGCCTGGGCCATCAGGCGATCGGCCAGCATTTCGGCGGCTCGGTGGTGCGCGGCGGGCTGATGCACGGCAAGACCAGCCCGGTGAGCCATGACGGGACCGGCCTGTTCGAGGGGCTCCCCTCGCCCTTCACCGCGACACGCTATCACTCGCTGATCGTCACCGACATTCCCGACGATCTGGCCGTCAACGCCACTGCCGATGACGCGCACGTGATGGGTTTCCGGCACAAGGAGCTGCCGATCCACGGCGTGCAGTTCCATCCGGAGAGCATCGCCACCGAGCATGGCCATGCGATGCTGGCCAACTTCCTCAGGCTCGCCGGGATCGAGGCGCACGCGCTGGCCTGAATCTGCCAGGGCGCCTGAACCTGCAAAGCTTTGCGACAATTTCGGTCGCGCGGTGACATAGCCGCGCGACCTCTCGCCGCCATTTCTCCGGCATGGCCCGATCCCGGGCCGGATGGAGACTGCAATGAACCACAAGCTGCAGCTGGTCGCCGCGACGCTGGCGGGGGTGCTGGTCACGGTGGCCGCGGGCGGCATCGCCTTTGCCGGCATGGACCATGGCGGGCTGGGCCGCTTCGCCCGCGCCGATGCCAATGGCGACGGCACGATCACCCGCGCCGAATGGATCGCGGCGGCCAATGCCCGCTTCGACAAGCTCGACACCAATCACGACGGCAAGCTGATCGTCGGCGAGATCCCGCCGCCACCGCCGCATGGGCGGCACCACGGGCCGCGCGGCTTGGATGGGCCGGAGGATGGGCCGAGGGCCGTGCAGCCAGGGAATGCGAACTGATTCCCTCTCCCTTCCAAGGGAGAGGGAGGGAGCCGACAAAGTCGGCGGAAGGGTGAGGGTGAACGCGGAAGCGCCAAGCCTGGTCCGCTGCCCCTCACCCGGCTCGGCTTCGCCTCGCCACCCTCTCCCGTAGACGGGAGAGGGTTTTACCCGCTAGCCTCCGCGGATGAGCTTCTTCGAGAGCCTCGTCGCGCTGCTCGCGCTGGCGGTCCTGCTGCTGCAGGTGTCGCGGCGCACGCCGATTCCCTATCCGACGATGCTCGCCGCCGCCGGCGTGGTCGTCGCGCTGATCCCCGGCGCGCCCGACATCACGCTGGACGGCCATACCGCGATGGCGCTGTTCATCGCCCCGGTGCTGCTCGATGCCGCCTTCGACTTCCCGCTGTCGGCGATCCGCCGGCTGTGGCGCCCGCTGATCGCGCTAGCGGTGGTCGCGGTGCTTATCACCACCGCGGTGGTCGCCTGGATCGGCTGGCATTTCGCCGGCCTGCCGATCGCCGCCGCGATCGCGCTCGGCGCCATCGTCGCTCCGCCCGATGCCGCCGCGGCCACCACCGTGCTGCAATCGGCCAAGCTGCCGCGCGGCACCGTCCAGGTGCTCACCGGCGAGAGCCTGCTCAACGATGCCACCGCCCTGCTCCTGTTCGGGGCCGCGCTGGCGGTGCAGAGCCATGGCGGGATCGACGCGATGGTCGCCACCCGCCTCAGCCTCGCGGTGCCCGGCGGTATCGCGCTCGGCCTGTTCTGCGGCTGGGCGATGGGCAAGGTGATGCCCTTCACCCGCGGCTCGTTCGGCGGCAACCTGTTCGAGTTCGTCAACACCTTCATCGCCTGGATCCTGGCGGAGCGGCTCGGCCTGTCCGCCGTGCTCTGCGTGGTGACCTGCGCGATGTACGTCGCCAATTCGCCCGCGGTGCCGATCAACGCGCGCAACCGCGTCCAGTCCTTCGCGGTGTGGGGCGTGGCGGTGTTCGTGCTCAACGTCGTCGCCTTCCTGCTGATGGGCATGCAGGTGCGCCAGATCGTCGCGGGCATGGGCGCCGACCGGCTGGGCGACGCGGCGCGCTTCGCGGGGCTGGTGGTGCTCGGGGTGATCGCCACGCGCATGGCCTGGTCGGTGGGGTACAACATCCTCGTCCGCACCTTTCCGATGCTGCGCGGCGATGCGAAGCCGGTGAGCTTCGCCCAGAGCGTGGTGGTCGGCTGGTGCGGGATGCGCGGGCTGGTGACGCTCGCCACCGCCATGGCGCTGCCGCATGACTTCCCCCAGCGCGACCTGATCGTCCTGTCCGCCTTCGCCGTGGTGCTGGCGACTCTGGTGCTGCAGGGTCTCACCCTCTCGCCGCTGATCCGGCTGCTCGGGCTGGCCGGCAAGGGCGATGGCGAGGAACTGCTCGACAAGGCCCGTCGCAAGCTTGCCGAGGCAGCACTCGCCGCGCTGGAAGGCGAGCAGGGCAAGGTCGCCGACGAGACCCGGCGCCAGTTCGAGATCGACCGCAACGGCGCCGACAATATCTGCCCCGAATTCGACGCCCGCCAGCGCCTCCGCCTCGCGGCCATCGCCGCCCAGCGCGACAAGCTCGACGAGCTGCGCGACAGCGACGTGATCGGCCAGGACCTGTACGAGCAGCTCCAGGAGGAACTCGACTGGCGCGACCTGGCGATCAGCCCGGAAGGGCGGCGGCTGATCGAGGCGGGCTAAAGCAGGATTTGCTCGACTTCGGGTTATCCGAATTCGATAGAGGCCCGCGTGACGACCTTCACTCTCCTCCCCGATCCCGCGAGCCCGCTCACGCGCGAGTCCGCCGCCCAGGCCTTTGCCGACATCCTCGACGGCAATGTCCCCGAGCCGGAGATCGAGCGCTTCCTGATCGACCTGTCGGTGCGCGGCGAGACCAGCATCGAGATCGCCGAGGCCGCCCGGGCGATGCGCGCGCGGCTGATCCCGGTCACTGCCCCCGAAGGCGCGATCGACGTGTGCGGCACCGGCGGCGACGGGCATCACACGCTCAACGTCTCGACCGCGGTGAGCCTGGTCGTGGCCGCCGCCGGCGTGCCGGTCGCCAAGCATGGCAACCGCGCCGCCTCGTCCAAATCGGGCGCAGCGGACACGCTGGAGGCGCTCGGCCTCGATCTCGACCGGGCCGGCGCGCGGGCCGAGGAGAGCCTGCACGAGCTCGGCATCGCCTTTCTCTTCGCCCAGGCGCACCATCCCTCGATGGCGCGGATCGGGCCGCTGCGCCGCCGCATCGGCCGCCGCACCATCTTCAACCTGATGGGCCCGCTCGCCAATCCGGCACATGTCCGCCGCCAGCTGATCGGCATCGCCCGCCCCGACTATGCCCCGATCTATGCCGAGGCGCTGGAGCAGCTCGGCGTCGAAGCCGCCGCGATCGTCTCGGGCGAGGAAGGGCTGGACGAGCTCTCGACCGAGCATGCCAGCGTGGTGGTGAGCGTCGGCAGCTCGGGGCTCCCTTCGCGGATCACTCCCGAGGATGCCGGCCTGCCCCGCCATCCGCTCAGCGCGATCCGCGGCGGCGGCCCGGAATACAACGCGCTGGCGCTGCGCCGCCTGCTCGAGGGCGAGCCGGGTCCCTATCGCGACGCGGTGCTGCTCAACGCCGCCGCCGCGCTCGTCATCGCCGGCGAGGCCGCCGATCTGCGCGAAGGCGCCGAGGAAGCGGCCGAGACGATCGACAAGGGCCTTGCCAAGGCGCTGCTCGACTGCTGGATCGCCTTTTGATGAGCACCATCCTCGATACCATCATCGCCACCAAGCATGGCGAAGTCGCTACTCGCCGCAAGGCGACCCCGGTGAGCGACCTACACGCGCTCGCCCTCACCCGCACGCCGCCGCGCGGCTTCAAGGCCGCGCTCGACGCCAAGGCCGCGGCCGGCGGCTATGGCCTGATCGCCGAGATCAAGAAGGCCAGCCCGTCCAAGGGCCTGATCCGTGCCGATTTCGATCCCCCGGCCCATGCCCGCGCCTATCAGGCCGGCGGCGCCGCCTGCCTCTCGGTGCTGACCGACCTGGAGTATTTCCAGGGGCACGAAGACTATCTGATCGCCGCGCGCGCCGCCTGCGACCTGCCGGTGATCCGCAAGGACTTCATGGTCGATCCCTGGCAGGCACTCGAATCGCGTGCGATCGGGGCGGACGCGATCCTGATCATCGTCGCCGCGCTGGAAGACGCGCAGATGGCCGAGATCGAGGACGCCGCGCTCGGCCTCGGCATGGACGTGCTGGTCGAGGTCCACGACGCCGAGGAACTGGAGCGCGCGCTGAAGCTGCGCTCGCGGCTGATCGGGGTGAACAACCGCAATCTCAAAACCTTCGAGGTCGATGTCCAGAAGACCTACGACCTGGTCGGCCAGGCGCCGAAGGACTGCACCTTCGTGGCGGAGTCGGGCCTGAACAGCCGCGCCGACCTCGATGCGATGGCCGCGCACGATATCCGCTGCTTCCTGGTCGGCGAGTCCCTCATGCGGCAGGACGATGTCGAGGCCGCAACCCGGGCGCTGGTAGGATGAGGGGGATGTGGGTCTCACTCCCCCTCACCCTTCCGCCGACTTCGTCTGCTCCCTCCCTCTCCCACAAGGGGAGAGGGAATTGACCGACCTTACCCATCTCGACGAAACCGGCGCCGCGCGCATGGTCGATGTCGCGGGCAAGGCGGTCACCGCGCGCGAGGCCGTGGCCTGCGGCCGGATCACCATGTCCGCCGAAGCCGCTGCCGCGATCCGCGCGGGTGCGGTGAAGAAGGGCGACGTGCTCGCCACCGCGCGGATCGCCGGGATCATGGCCGCCAAGCGCACCGCCGAGCTGATCCCGCTCTGCCACCCGCTGCCGCTGACCAAAGTCTCGGTCGATCTCGCGCCCGACGAGACCGGCGTCACCGTCACCGCCACCGCCGCGACGGAGGCGCAGACCGGCGTCGAGATGGAGGCGCTGACCGCCGTCTCCACCGCCTTGCTCACCCTCTACGACATGGCCAAGGCGCTCGATAAGGGCATGACCATCGGCGAGATCCGCCTGCTCTCCAAGAAGGGCGGCAAATCGGGCGACTGGGTGGCCCGAGCACCCTGATCGTCATCCCCGCGCAGGCGGGGATCCAGAGCCAAATACCGAACAACTCTGTTGCCCTGGATCCCCGCCTGCGCGGGGATGACGGAGGGTTGTGAAGAATCGCGTGACACCTCCGCCAAATCATAATAGTTAGTTTATAACCTAACTATTGAGGATGCCATGACCCTTCAGCTCTTCGGCCACCCCTTCTCGTCCTACACCTGGAAGGGCCTGATCCCACTCTACGAGAACGGCACCGCCTTCACCTTCCGCAATCTCGAGGATCCCGAAGCCAGCGCCGAACTGGAAGCGCGCTGGCCGCTCAAGCTCTTCCCGGTCCTGGTCGAAGGCGATCGCACCGTGCTCGAGGCGACGGCGATCATCGAATATCTCCACGTCCATCATCCCGGCCCGGTGCAACTGATCCCGGCCGATCCCGATCTCGCGGTGCAGGCGCGGATGTTCGACCGGATCTTCGACAATTACGTCATGGGCACGATGCAGAAGCCCGTGCTCAATTCGCTGCTGCCCGAGGAACGCCGCGATCCGATCGGCCTCGACGAGGCGATGGCCCGGCTCGACAAGGTCTATGCCTGGCTCGACGGCCATCTGGAGGGCCGCGAATGGGCCGTGGGCGACAGCTTCACCCTGGCCGATTGCGCCGCCGCGCCTTCGCTCTTCTATGCCGATTGGGTGCGCCCGATTCCGGAGACGCTCGCCAATCTGCGCGCCTATCGTGCCCGGCTGCTCGCCCGCCCCTCGGTCGCCCGCTGCGTCGAGGAAGCCCGCCCCTATCGCGCCTATTTCCCGCTCGGCGCCCCCAACCGCGACTGATCGTTCCGGGCACGCATTAGGGATTTCGCAACCCTGCGGATTAACCCCGCCTTCAGACCCGGCACCCCACTATCGAAAAGGGTCCGGGCGGGAAAAATCTTTTTATGCGACAGGGACTTGCGTCCTCCACCATTTTCAGCCTCTCGGGCGAGGCGCCGGCTGCGCAGCTGCTGCCCGAGCCAGGCGACCATGCCGCGTTCGACGCAGCGGTCCTGGTCGGCGAAACCACGCGTCTCGCCTGCTCGATCCGCAAGCTGAGCGCGGCGGGCGCAATGCTCCAGATCGACGACGAGATCGTCGAAGCCGAAGGACTGCATCTGGAACTCGCCAACGGCCAGTCGCTGGCGGGTCGGATCGGCTGGACCGAGCAGGGCTCGGCCGGCTTCCTGTTCGAGACGCCGATCGACGTGATCAGCACGCTTGCCCGCAACCTCGCCGCCCTTCCCGCCGAGCGCCGCAGCGTGCCGCGCGTCGAGCTGCACCAGACGATCTGCGTGCGCCGCGGCAACCAGGTCGAGTTCACCCGCAGCCGCAACCTCTCCCAGGGCGGCTGCGGCTTCGAGACCGACATCGCGCTGCAGGAAGGCGACGCGGTCCAGATCAATTTCGACGGCCTGCGCCCGCTCGACGGCCTGGTGAAATGGTCGCAGGGCAGCTTTGCCGGCGTCGCGTTCGACGAGGATTTGCCCTGGCAGGTGCTGATGCCCTGGCTGCGCCAGGCCCAGCAACAGCCTTCGCATCACACGCGCATCGCGGTGATCCAGGAGCAGAACGGGCTGATCCCCGACCAGAAGGCGATCCGCCTCGACACCCCCGCCCGGGTGCGCGAGGGCGTGCGCTGGTGGAACGTCAAGCTGCGCGGGATCACGCCCCAGCTCGTCGAGTTCGAATCGCGCGCGCCTTTCGCCAACGGCGCCCAGCTATGGATCTCGCTGCCCAATATCGGCGGCGGTCCGGCCTCGGTGATCGAGACCGACGACCGCCACCGCTTCCTTTGCGAGTTCCGCCTGCCGCTCAAGGCGGGCGATCTCGGCCGGATCTCGGGCTAGCGAATACTGGCGTGGCTTGTCCGCCTGCCCTAGGCAGCGGGCATGGCCGATCTCCTCCCCGTCGCCGAAGCCCAGCAACGCCTGTTCGCGCTCGCCGCGCCGGTTGCCGAGGAACTGTGCCCGCTCGCCGAGGCCGCGGGCCGCTGGGTGTCGCGGGACATAGCCGCGTTGCGGACCCAGCCGGCCGCGGACCTCTCCTCGATGGACGGCTACGCGATCCGCTTCGACGACCTGCCCGGCCCCTGGGAAGTGATAGGCGAGAGTGCCGCCGGTCGCGGCTTTGCGGGTGCAACGGGAGTAGGTGAGGCGGTGCGCATCTTCACCGGCGCCCCGCTGCCGCCCGGTACCGACACGATCCTCGTCCAGGAAGAAGCCGCGTGTGATGGCACCCGCCTCATACTCGCCGGTGAGGGCCCGCCGCGTCTCGGCAGCAGCGTCCGCGCGCGCGGGCTCGATTTCGTCGAGGGTGATGCCCTGATCCGCGCCGGCGAGCGCCTCCCCCCCGCCCGCCTCGCGCTTGCCGCCATTGCCGGCCATGCGGCCCTGCCCGTCCGCCGCAAGGTGCGCGTGGCGCTGCTTTCCACCGGCGACGAGCTGGTTCCGCCCGGCACCCCGCTCGGCTCCGACCAGATTCCCGAGACCAACCGCCTGCTACTTGCGGCGATGCTCGCCGAGCTGCCGATCGAGCTGATCGACCTCGGCATACTGCCCGACCGGCAGGACGCGCTGGAGGCAGCGTTCCGCGGGCTCGACTGCGATCTGCTCGTCACCACCGGCGGCGCCTCGGTCGGCGATCACGATCTCGTCCGCCCGGCGCTCGAGGCGGCGGGCGCGACGATCGACTTCTGGAAGGTCGCGCTGCGCCCCGGCAAGCCGGTGATGGCCGGCCGGCTGGGCGACGCAGTCGTGCTCGGCCTGCCCGGCAACCCGGTGTCGGTGTTCGCCACGACGATCCTGTTCGTCCGCCCGTTGATCGCGCATCTCGCCGGGGCCGCCGATCCGCTGCCCCGGACGCGCACCGTGCCGCTGGGCGAGCCCCTGCCCGCCACCGGCGCCCGCGCCGACTATCTCCGCGCCGAGCTGATCGACGGGCGCGCCCATGCCGCGACGATCCAGGACTCGTCGATGCTGCGCACCCTGGCCCGCGCGACCTGCCTGATCGTGCGTCCGGCAGGGGCTCCGGAGGCGAAAACGGGCGACTCGGCAGAAATCCTCGACATCGCTTGACAAGCAGGCGGAACATTGCAAAAACGTTCCCAGTCTGTTCCAGACCGGGAGAAACGGGATGCTCACGCGCAAGCAGCACGAGCTCATCTGCTTTATTGCCGACCGGCTTGCCGAGACCGGCGTGTCGCCTTCGTTCGAGGAAATGAAGGAGGCGCTCGACCTCAAGTCGAAATCGGGTGTGCATCGGCTGATCTCGGCGCTTGAGGAGCGGGAGTTCATCCGCCGCCTGCCCAACCGTGCCCGTGCGCTCGAAGTGCTGCGCATGCCGGAGCGCGGCGGCGAAGCGGCGAAGAAGCCCGCAGCCCCCAAGACCGGGGCCCCCGTGGCATCAACTTCGTCAACTTCCACGCCTTCGACGCTGCCGGCGCCGGCCAATGACGTGATCGAGATCCCGCTGCACGGCCGCATCGCCGCCGGTACCCCGATCGAGGCGCTCCAGGATTCGGCCATGCTCCCGGTCCCTGCCGCCCTGCTCGGCGCGGGCGAGCATTATGCGCTCGAAGTCGCGGGTGATTCGATGGTCGAGGCCGGCATCCTCGACGGCGACTATGCCCTGATCCGCCGCACCGAGACGGCGCGCGACGGCGAGATCGTCGTGGCGCTGATCGACGAGAATGAGGCGACGCTGAAGTATTTCCGCAAGGAAGGCGCGATGATCCGGCTCGATCCGGCCAATCGCGACTACAACCCCCAGCGCTACCGCCCCGACCAGGTCCGCGTGCAGGGCCGCCTCGCCGGGCTGCTCCGGAAGTATTGAGGCTCAGGCCAGGAACTCGGTCCAGGCGACCTTGCCGTCGCCATTGCGGTCGAGTTCCTGGAACGGTGCGACGTCGGGCTGCTCCCCGATGAAGCGGAACAAGTTCCAGGCAGCGGCATATTCTGCCGGCGACAGCGTTCCGTCGCGATTGGCGTCGAGCAGGTCGAAGCCGGCGCGGAACATCTTCAGCCGGTGCGCCGCGAACTCGGCGAAGCTGACCTTGCCGTCGCCGTTCGCATCCGCCTTGGCGAGTGCGAAGTCGGAAGCGGAGATGGTGAAGGGCCGCAGCCCGCGCACCTCGGGCATCGAAGCCCGGCGCAGCGGCAACGCCATCACCCGATGCTCCCCGCACCAGATGCTTGGCTCGGCGCGCTTCGGGCCAAGCTCGTCGGAGGTCAGCACCCCGTCATGGTTGCTGTCGAACGCGGCATAGCTAGGGCGGAAGTCGGGCGCGGCGGTCACCGCCGATGGCATGGCCAGCCCGATCGCCCCGATCATCGCGGCAGCGGCAAGCGGGCGGGACCAGCGGCGCAGCAGGCCGGGCTGCGGCGGCTCGCCGGCAAGCCGCGTCTCGACGAAGCCGCGCACCACGTCGCTGGCGGTTCGCCCCTCTGCCCGGCACTGTTCCATGAAGGCGCGCTTCACCGCATGGGGAAGCCGCACTTCGATCGTGTCGCTCTTCTTCGGGGGCCTGATCATGGACGAAGGAGAACGCCAGGCGTCGCCAAAGGCTAGCGATTTCGTGTCCGGACAGGTGCAATCTCCCCTTCCGGCATATAGGGCGGCTGGACCTTTGGCGGGTTCAACCAGGGATGCTGCCCCGCGCCGCGCACCATCGTCACCCGCCCGCTCCCGAATGCGATTGCCACCCCGCCCGTCCGGGCCAGCGCCGGCCGGTCGAGCTTGAGCCAGCGCGGCGTACAGCCCGCAGGCAAGCGCCGGTCGCTGATCATCACATCGACGCGGCGGCACAGGGCGGTGAACTCGGCCCAGGGCAGCACATAAGGGCTCCGCGTCGCCGCGATTCGCCACACCCGGTTGCCGGCGCGATGCTCGATCATGCAACTGTCGAGGCTGCACCGCGCCGCGGGCTGCTCGGACAGCGCCACCGGCTCGGCATCGCTGCCGCCGGTCTCGGCCAGCATGTCGCGGGTATAGTCCCCTGCCCGGTCGCGCAGCAGCGCCGTGCTGCCGTCCGCCATGCGGATCGCCAGATGGCGGCCGTCGCCGGTGACGATCAGGTCGGGCGCCGGCGTGGCGAGCATCCAGATGAGACCGGCGAACAGCGGCACCGCGCCTGCCCAGCGCAGGCGCGTCCGCCACAATGCCAACCACAACCCTCCGGCCATCATCAGCGCGAAGGCGCCGTTCGGCATGCTCGGAAAGGCCGCCACGGCACCCGGCGCGGCCGCAGTAGTCCGCGCGATCCAGAGCAGCAGGTCGAGCGCGCGGGCCGTGAGCCACCAGGCGGGACCGCCCAGCCCGACCAGGTCGAGTGCCAGCGCCAGCGCCTCGATCGGCATGATCACGAAGGTGGTGAGCGGGATGGCGACGATGTTGGCGAGCGCGCCATAGAGCCCGGCTTGGTGAAAGTGGAACAGCCCGATCGGCATCAGCGCGAGCTCGACGGCGAAGCCGGTGACGAGCAGCACACCCGCGCCGCGCAGCAATGCCGCCACACGTCCCTCCTCCCGCTTGCCGAACCAGCCCTGCATGCGCGGGCTCTCGTGCAGCGCGACGATCGCGGTCACCGCCGCGAAACTCAGCTGGAAGCTCGCCCCAGCCAGCGCCTCGGGCCAGAGCAGCAGCACGATCATCGCGCCCGCCGCGACCAGCCGCAGCGTGATCGCCTCGCGCCCCAGGCTCAGCGCCAGCAGCACGAGCAGCGCGGCGACACACGACCGGATCGTCGGTACCTCGGCGCCGGTGAGCCAGGTATAGCCGATCGCCGCCAGTGCCCCCGCCCCCGCGGCGACCAGCGGCAACCGCCACCGCAAGGCGAGCGTCGGGCTCAAGGCGAGCAGCTTGAGTACCAGCAGCATCGCCGCCGCCGTCACCGCAGTGACGTGCAGCCCGCTCACCGAGAGCAGATGGGCGAGGCCGGAGCGCTGCATCGCCTCGACATCCTCGGTGGCGATCGCACCCTGGTCGCCCGTGGCGAGCGCGCTGGCGATGCCGCCCCCGCTCCCCTCGATTCGCGACTGGATATGTGCGGAGAGCGACGCGCGCAGATCCGCGCCGGATGCCTTTGCCGGCGTCACCACCTCGACCGGATCGAAACCCTTGCCAGTAGCACCTAGTCCGGCAAACCATGCGGTGCGTGCGAAATCATAGCCGCCCGGCACCGCGGCCCCGGCGGGCGGCATCAGCCGGGCCCGCAGCTTGACCACCGCGTCCCGCGCGAGTCCCGCGGGCACGTCCTTCGCCTCCAGGTTCACCCGCACGCGCGGCGGCAGGTCGCTGCGGCCAGGCAGCAAGGTCACGCGCACCAGCTCTCGCGCCGGCATCCGCTCGACCCGCACGACGCGACCGCTGATCTCCACCACCGCCGGCCGCGCCAGCACCGGTGCCGTGACGCGCTCGGCCCGCCACCAGATCAGCGCGCAGCCCGCGGCCATGGCGAGCCCGCCGATCAGCAGCGCTCGCCCCAGCCGCCCCGGCAGGGCCAGTCCGAGCAGCGCCGCCGCGGCGCAGGCGAGCAGGAAGCCGATCCAGCGCGACGCATCGGGAAGCAGGAACCAGGCAGTGATCCCGCCCCCCAGCGCGACCGGCAGCCAGAGCGGCAGCTGTCCCCGCTCCGCCTCCAGCCAGCGCTCGATCGCGCCGCCGATCTGGCGAAATGCCGCCCCTCCCCCCATTTGAAGGGAGGCAGACCCCGTGCTAGGGGCGCCCTCGGCGGCTGAACGGGCCATCGAAAACACTTTCTGGGAGCAAGCTCGGTTGGGCGCAACATCTGATACGGGTGCGAAACAGGTCGTCACGCGGTTCGCACCGTCCCCTACCGGGTTCCTGCACATCGGCGGTGCGCGCACCGCGCTGTTCAACCTGCTGTTCGCCCGCCATCACGGCGGCAAATTCCTGCTGCGCATCGAGGATACCGATCGCGCCCGCTCGACCGACCAGGCGATCTCCGCGATCCTCGACGGGATGCGCTGGCTGAACCTCGATTGGGACGGCGACGAGGTCTATCAATTCTCCCGCGCCGCGCGGCATGCCGAGGTCGCCCGCGAGATGCTCGCCAACGGCCATGCGTACAAGTGCTTCGCCACCGCCGAGGAGCTCGAGGCGATGCGCGCCGAGCAGAAGGCGAACAAGCAGCCGCTGCGCTATGACGGCCGCTGGCGCGACCGCGACGAGGCCGAGGGCGGCAACGCCCCCTATGTCATCCGCCTCAAGGCGCCGCGCGAAGGCGCGGTGACGATCCAGGATCACGTCCAGGGCCCGGTGACAGTCAACAATGCCGAGCTCGACGACCTCGTCCTGCTCCGCTCGGACGGCACGCCGACCTATATGCTCGCGGTGGTGGTCGACGATCACGACATGGGCGTGACCCATGTGATCCGCGGCGACGATCACCTGAACAACGCCTTCCGCCAGCTGCCGATCTATCGCGCAATGGGCTGGGACGAGCCCGAATACGCGCACATCCCGCTGATCTTCAATCCGGACGGCACCAAGATGTCGAAGCGGAAGAACGCAGTGGCGGTCGACGAGTATCGCGACCAGCTCGGCATCCTGCCCGAGGCGCTGTCCAACTACCTCCTCCGCCTCGGCTGGGGCCATGGCGATGACGAGATCATCAGCCGCGAGCAGGCGATCGAATGGTTCGAACTGTCCGGCGTCGGCCGCAGCCCGTCGCGCTTCGACCTGAAGAAGCTCGAGAGCCTGAACGGCCATTATATCCGCGCGGCCAGCGACGAGCGGCTCGCCGACCTCGTGGCGCCGCGACTCGGTTTCGAACTTTCGGAATCGCAGCATGATCTTCTGCGCCGCAGCATGGCCGCATTGAAGCCGCGCGCCGCGAATCTCCTCGAATTGGCGGAGGGCGCGGCCTTCCTGTTTCGCACTCGCCCACTGGAATTGGACGACGGCGCCAAGGCTCTGCTAGAGGGCGACGCGCGGGGGCTCCTGTCCAAGCTGCACGCCGCGCTTGACGGCGTGGAAAGCTGGGATACGGAGGCGCTCGAAGCGGCGGTACGCACCGTCGCGGAAGATGCGGGTGTCAAGCTCGGTGCGACTGCGCAGCCTCTGCGCGCGGCACTCACCGGGCGTCGGACATCTCCGGGCATCTTTGACGTTCTAGCGCTGCTGGGACGCGAAGAGAGCCTGGCTCGCATCGCAGATCAGATGACCGTGCCGGCCTGATCCCAGGTTCGGCCCAGACTAAGGACGACGTTTATGAGCGACACCGCGAAGCTGCAGGTTCCGGGGAAGGATGTCGAATATCCGATTCTCTCGGGCAGCGTCGGCCCGGAGGTCATCGACATCCGCAAGCTCTACGGCCAGACCGGCAAGTTCACCTATGACCCCGGCTTCACCTCGACCGCTTCGTGCGAATCGGGCCTGACCTATATCGATGGCGACGAGGGCATCCTGCTCCACCGCGGCTATCCGATCGGCCAGCTCGCCGAGCAGTCGAGCTTCATGGAAGTCGCCTATCTCCTCCTGAACGGCGAGCTGCCGGACCAGGGCGAGCTGGACGCGTTCGAGAACACGATCACCCGCCACACCATGCTGCACGAGCAGCTCGCGACCTTCTATCGCGGCTTCCGCCGTGACGCGCACCCGATGGCGGTGATGTGCGGCGTCGCCGGCGCGCTCTCGGCCTTCTATCACGACTCGACCGACATCACCGATCCGAAGCAGCGCATGATCGCGTCGCACCGCCTGATCGCCAAGATGCCGACGATCGCGGCGATGGCCTACAAGTATTCGGTCGGCCAGCCGTTCCTCTATCCGGACAACAAGCTCAGCTACACCGGCAACTTCCTGCGCATGACCTTCGGCGTGCCGGCGGAAGAATATGTGGTGAATCCGGTGGTCGAGAAGGCGATGGACCGCATCTTCATCCTCCATGCCGATCACGAGCAGAACGCCTCGACCTCGACCGTGCGCCTCGCCGGTTCGTCGGGCGCGAACCCGTTCGCCTGCATCGCGGCCGGCATCGCCTGCCTGTGGGGCCCGGCGCATGGCGGCGCCAACGAAGCGGCGCTCAACATGCTGCGCGAGATCGGCCGTCCGGAGCGCATCCCCGAGTACATCGCCCGCGCCAAGGACAAGAACGATCCGTTCCGCCTGATGGGCTTCGGCCACCGCGTCTACAAGAACTACGATCCGCGCGCGACCGTGATGCAGAAGACCGTGCGCGAAGTGTTCGACGCGCTCAAGGTCAACGATCCCGTCTTCGAGGTCGCGCTGCAGCTCGAGGAGATGGCGCTCAACGATCCGTACTTCATCGAGAAGAAGCTGTTCCCGAACGTCGATTTCTATTCGGGCGTGATCCTCTCGGCGATCGGCTTCCCGACCACGATGTTCACCGCGCTCTTCGCCCTTGCCCGCACCGTCGGCTGGGTCGCGCAGTGGAACGAGATGATCTCGGATCCC
The DNA here is from genome assembly GCF_047324325.1 of Sphingomonas sp. Sphisp66. Classification (NCBI taxonomy): domain Bacteria; kingdom Pseudomonadati; phylum Pseudomonadota; class Alphaproteobacteria; order Sphingomonadales; family Sphingomonadaceae; genus Sphingomonas; species Sphingomonas sp. Sphisp66. The sequence continues at coordinate 1,527,724 of NZ_CP168508.1, read as the reverse complement.
GAGCAGAAGATCGGCCGCCCGCGCCAGCTCTACACCGGCCCGACGCAGCGCGACTACGTGCCGGTCGGCAAGCGCTGAGCCGCCTTCCAACCCCATATCGGTTCCAGGAACGCCGTCTCCGCCTTCGCGGGGGCGGCGTTTTCGGTTAACGCTGCGGCGACCATCCGCTCGGAGTCGCCGGAATGCGCCAGAACATCCTGATCCTCATCGGCATCCTCGGCTTCATCGCGGGCGTGGTGTTCATGCTCCAGGGGCTCGGCATCCTGCAGGTGCCCGTCACCAGCCCGATGATCGGCAGCCAGACCTGGGTGATCCGCGGCGGGATCATCGCGCTGCTCAGCGCGATACTGGTCGGGGGCGTCCGCCTTGTCCCCACCCGCGCCGAGCGCAAGGCTGCGCGCCGGGCAGAACGCGAGCAGCGCTGAGCACCGCTATCTCCGGATCGGTTTAAACTCCCGTTGTAACGCCCGGCATCCGTTGGAAATTTCCCTCGGGCCCAGCCCCGTCGTCCTGACGGATTCGGCCACTGCAAAGGGGAGTTGCAACCATGCCCAGCTATACCGGGACCAACAACGCGGACACCATCTACGGATCGGCGAGCGGCGACTTCATCTACGGCTATGGCGGCAACGACGTGCTGCTCGGCCAGGATGGCGGCGACACGCTCTATGGTGGCGATGGCAACGACAATCTGTTCGGCCACAGCGCGCTCACCGACAGCTATTCCGACAATCTCTTCGGCGAGAATGGCGACGACCATCTGCTCATGTCGGTCGGCGACTATGCCAATGGCGGCGCCGGCTATGACACCCTCTACGTCTATCTGATGAACGCATCGGCCGGCCAGACGATCAACTTCTCGGGGCTCTGGAGTGGCGGGACGGTCTCGATCGCCGGCGGATCGGCGACCGCGATGGAATCGCTCTTTGTCGTCTATGGCAGCAACTATGCCGACACGATCACCGCCGGCAGCGTCACCGGCACGGCACCGCAGATCTTCGGCTGGGGCGGCAGCGACACGCTCTATGGCGGCGACGGCAACGACTGGATCGAAGGCCAGGCGATGGATCATGTCGGCCTCGATACCGCGGTCGACTATATCTATGGCAATGGCGGCAACGACTTTGTCAGCGGCGCGCTTGGCGATTATATCGACGGGGGCAGCGGCACCGACGCGCTGAAGCTCGACCTTACCCTGGCGACCGGCGGCGTGAACTGCGACTTCGCGCCCCTGCTCGCCGGCTATACCGGCACGATCCTGGGCACGACGCTGGTCAGCATCGAGCATATCGATAGCGTATACGGTACCGCCTATGACGATGTCTTCGACACGAGCGCCGACAATTACGCCACGCTGATCTCCGCCGGGAACGGCAATGACCAGCTGCTCGGCGGCTCGGGCGACAATCGCCTGTTCGGCGGGGCCGGAGACGACTGGCTCTATGGCGGTGGCGGGGCCGACATGCTGGTCGGCGGGGCCGGCCTCGACAGCATGACCGGCGGTTCGGGGGCGGACCAGTTCGCCTTCAACCCCGGCGACTTCACCGCCAGCATCCTCCCCTCGCAGGTCGATCGCATCACCGATTTCAGCCGGGCCGATGGCGACAAGATCAACCTGTCGCCGATCGATGCGATCACCGGCGGATCGGACAATGCCTTCAGCTTCATCGGCAACGCGGCGTTCAGCGGCGTCGCGGGGCAGCTCCGCTACGACTATGCGGGCAGCGACACGATGGTGTTTGGCGACATCAACGGCGACGGCATCGCGGATTTCGCGATCCAGCTCACTGGCTCGTTCAGCCTCATCTCTTCCGATTTCATGCTCTGAGCGGGCGCGCCAACCTGAACCCTGGCCTACCAACGGGTTCAGCAATGCGACTCAATCGCCGCCCTATCGTTCTTCGTGCGGGAAGAGAGAGGAATGGAGAGTTGAGATGAACCTTGCCAAGCTGATCGCAGCGGCTGCGCTGGCCACCGTCGGCATCGCCAGCGCCGCCACGCCGGCGGCCGCCGCGCCGGTGCCGACCACCAGCGTGATCGCGCTCGCCGCCGCGGCACCGGCCGCGCAGGACTGGCGCTATCGGGACCGGGACCGCTATCGCGACCATGATCGCCGTCGCTGGGATCGTGGCCGCCATCGCGGCTGGGATCGCGGCCGTCGTGGCTATGACCGCCGTTATTACCACAACCGCCGCGTCTGCTGGCGCGAGTGGCGCTACGGCAACCGCGTGACGATCTGCCGCCGCCGCTAACCGGCGCCGATCGCGAGCGACAATGGGGCGTCCGCCGGGATCCGGCGGGCGCCCCGTCTCAGTTCACGGTGATGGGCTGCGGGTCATAATGGAGCTTCCCCGCAGCATCTCGTGCGAAATCTGCTTCAATCTCAATATATTCCGGCTCGCCGCGCTGATATACGGGCAGGCCTATGCGGCAGGAGGACCTGCCCTTTTCGAAGGGCGCGCAGCCGAATGCATGGATTCGGCCGAGCTTCAGCCCCGGGTCGGTCTCATCGAAGAAGTCCCGCATCATTTCCGGACTTCGCAGCAGCGCCGCGACTTCTTCCCGCGTGACGGGGCTGGCATATTCGTCGGGAACGCGCCCCTCAAGTCTGCTGCTGATCACCGGCTGCTGCATCCGCTCCCGATCCCGCTGTGCCCGGGCTTCGGCGTCCAGGCGTTCGAACAACGACATCTTGCCCTTCGCGACCCTGGCGAATCCGCACAGGATCCTGACCTCCTCGCGCACCTGCTCTGCATCCTGCGCGGGCCGGCGGGTCTGGACGAAGACCAGCGAGAAGTTCGGGGTCTGCACCCCCGTGCCCACGGCGAAACGCTCGCGGTCCAGCGCATCGAAGAAGGCATCGACCGGCGTCGTCAGCCCCGATCGGAGCTGGAACACATAATTGGCGGTGATGCCTTGCGCGTCCGGGCGCACCACTGTCGCCGGATCGGTCGCACACAGATCCGCCTGTGCGGCCATGTCATATTCCTGCGCGGGAACCGCTGCGGCGATCATCAGCGCGAACATGTCGAGAATTGCCATCACGCCTTCCTCCCACCGGGATCAGGCCCGCAAAAGCTTCAGCTTTGGTGAACGTCACCGCGGATCGGCAGGCTGAACACGAAGCGGGCGCCCTGTCCGGGCGCGCTGTCCACTACCAGGTCGCCGCCCATCGCGCGGGCAAGGCGGCGGGCGATGTAGAGGCCCAGGCCCGAGCCGCCCGGCTCGCTCGGGTCGACCCGGCCGAATTTCTCGAAGATCTTCTCCTGATCGGCCTGCGCGATGCCCTTGCCCTGATCGGCGACGATCACATGGCCGTGCCCCTCGTCGCGCTCGAGCCGGATCCACACCATCGCGCCCGGCGGCGAATAGCGCACCGCATTGCCGATCAGGTTGACCAGCACCTGCAGCGCCCGGCGGAACTCGCCGTGCACCGGGACCAATTCGTCCATCGCCGGCCGGTCGATCCGCACCTCGGCCTGGGCGGCGCGCACCGCGAGCAGCCCGGCGGCCCGGCGCGCGACATCCGCCAAGTCGATCGGCTCGTCGCCGGTCTCGAAATCATCGCGCTCGATCGCCTGGAGGTCGACCAGGTCATCGACCAGCCCGAGCAGGTGCCGCCCGGCATTGGCGATGTCGCTGGCATACTCCGCATAATCGGGCTTGAGCGGTCCCTCGGTCTGCGCGCTGATCGAATCGGCGTTGGCGATGATCTTGCCGAGCGGCCCGCGCAGCGCGCGATCGAGCCGCTGGCTGAACGAATCGGGGAAGCCGCCGAACGGCGCGGCGGCCTGGGGCAGCGGCGTATCGACCTTGGGTGCGGCGGGCACGGCCTGGTCGAGCATGTGTGCGGCGCCGACAAAGCCGGCGAAGCGCCCGCCCGGATCGGTGCGCGGCGTGGCGGCAAGGCGGACCATCCGACCCGTGCCGCGCAACTCGGCCTTCTGCCCGTCGAACCTGCCCTGGGCAGCCACCGCGGTGAGGATCGGCAACTCGCCGGCCTCGTCCTGCTCGAGCCGGAACAGGCGGGTCAGCGGCTGGCCCAGCATCGCGCTCGAATCGAATCCGTAGCGCGCGCCCGCCTCGATCGAGAGGAAGGTGATACGCAGCGACGCATCGGTCTCCCACAGCCAGTCGGCCGCGGAGCGGAAGAAGTCCCCGTCGCGCTCGGGCTCGCTCGCCGGCGCGCGCCAGCCCGGCCGCAGCCGCCAGCCGCTGACTTCGAGGCGCACCCCGCCCTGCTCGGGCTCGGCACGCACCCACAATTCCAGATCGTCCTCGCCGTCCGCCGCGATGACGTTGCGCGAGATGGCGATGCCCAGCCGCTGCGAGAGCCGCGCGAGCGTGGCAATCTGCGGCACGGCAAGCGGCGCGCCGATATTGCCGCCGGCGCGCATGTTGAGCTCGAACAGCCGCGCCTCGGCATCGATCAGCCGCCCTTCGGCATCGAGCCGGGCGATCGACAGCGGCAGCGAGGGATCGATGATCACTTCACCCCTCCCCGCTGGAGCGCGATAAGCGCCGCGCGATAATCGGGGTCGAGCTTGAGCGGCGCCAGGGCGGCACGCGCCTCGACCGGCGAGATCGATGCGATGGTATCGAGCGTGTCGGCGAATTTCTCCAGGTCGCGGCGCGGATCGGCCTCGCTCAGCGCGTAGCCGATCTGGGCGACACCTTCACGACCGATCTCCAGCGCGCGCAGCGCCAGCCACAGCCGGTCGGCACCGGGGTCGAGGACCAGGTCGCGGGCGAGCGCATAGGGCACGCCCAGCGCATGGCCGAGCAAAGCGATGAACAGCACGATCCGCCGGTCGCCCAGCGCCTCGACCAGCATGCCGGAAAGCTCGCCCGGCTGCGCGTCGATCGCCGCGGCGAAGCGCATCGCGGCGGCCTCGAGCCGGTCGCCCTCGTCATAGGCGGCGAGGCTGCGCTGGGCGGCGTCGCACAGCGCCCGGTCGAGCGCCTCGTTCGCGCCTTCGAACCGTTCGCGCAGCGCCGCCGCGGTCCACCACACCAATCGGTGGTGCAGCTCGGCGGGAAGCTCGGTCTGGAATTGTCCCACTTCGGGACTGCCCCGGCGACGACTTTCGGCGATCAGCACCGCCATCGCGCTCGCGGCGACCACCCTGTCCGGATGCTGGACGAATCGGTTGATCAGGCTGGGCCGCTCGGGATCGTCCGGCGCGTTCATCGGCAGCGCGGTGCTCAGCATCTCCTGGCGGACGCGCGCGACCAGCTCGGCCATCAGGTCGCCGTCGCGCAGCAGGCCGGAATTCCACAGCCGCACCAGCACCGAGACGCCCGGCTCGATCAGCGCCACGACCAGCGCCGATTCGCCGCGCCCGGTGAGCAACCGTACGGCATGCTCGCGAATCTCGCCTTCCACCGTCTCCACGAGTCCACGCAGCAGCGCGGCCAGGCCTGCGCGGCTATGCTCGTCGAGCCGTGCCTCTTCGGGCAGGAAGAAATCTTCGACAGCGACCATCAGACCCTTATAGGCGCGCAGCTCCGCAGCCGCCGCACGTGCGAGCAGCTCCCGGGCGCTGACGGCCAAGCCATCGCGCGTGCCGACGGGATTATCCGACATCGACCTCAAGCTAGCGGAAATGTCCTTAAGACGAGACTAAGCTTTTTCGCGAATGCCCTCAACTGCTGCAGCGAGTGTCGCGAAGGAATATATCGCAACTGCAGCAAGGCCGATCGTGGCGAATCCGGCGAGCGCAAAGGGCGCCAGAACAAGCAGATGCGCCGACGGGCTGGCCCACCAGCGCTTCGCCCGGGCCGGCACGCGCTCGACGAGAAGCTGCGCCGCAACGCCGACCAGCGCGAGCACCGGTGGCGTGGTGCTGGCCGTATTGGCGAATTCGGCCCAGCCGGTGAGAATCGCCGTCAACCCGAACAGCGCGAAGATCGCCCATTCGAGCAGCCCGGCGCGCTTGTCCTCGCCGCGCAGCACCGCCATCGCCGCGCCGGTGGCCAGCGTCGCGGTGCCGAGCAGCGCGACCGTGGCGCCCGCCCCCTCGAAGCGCAGCGCAGTGAGAATCAGCGAGCCCGCCGAGATCACCCCGCCGGCGACGCTCAGCGCCCAGCCGGGTACGTTGCGGCCGACCAGCTCGGGCAGCGCGATTCGCGCGGCGCGAGTGAATACCCAGCGGTCCGCCCAATTGGTGCGGCGTTCGGTCAGCGCCGCCAGCACGCCGGTGTTGCGCGCGGCCAGTCCCTCGACGCTGCGCTCCACGGCATGGCCGCCCTTGAGCCAGCCGGCGGTGAGGCCGACATGCTCGGCGCCCGATTGCGCGGCGACGCGCAGCAGCGCCGACTGGAAGTCGTAATCCTCGGGCATCTGCGCGATCTGGGCGAGCTGCTCGACGGTGATGCGCGCGACGCCGGCCCAACTGTCGCGCATGTCGAGCCGCTCGATCGCGGCGGGCGAGGTCGGATCGTCAGTGACGAGCAGCGCCTCGCCGCCCGCCTTCGCCATCCTGTCCATCACCGGATCGGTGGTGACCAGGCCATCGGCCATCACCAGCACCTGCGCGCCCGGCGCGATCTTCTCAGCGGCTTCCTCGGCCGAGCGGACGATCTCGATGCGAGCATGCCGCTTGGCGGCGCGATTGACCGCGGTGAGCAGCGCCGGCGTCATCTTGCCGACGGCGACCAGCACCTGCTCCGCCCCGGCGCCGACCAGCAGCCGAGCCTGATATTCGAGCAGCGTCATGCCGCCGAACGGCAGCGTCGCCATCAGCGTACCCGGACGGCCCTCGGCCTCCTCGACAGCGAATATGAGCCCCGCGAGCATGTTGGGGTGGTTAAGGGGTTCGTGCACGACAAGCAAATTCCCGATCGTCATCCCCGCGAAGGCGGGGAGCCAGAGTCACGAAAGACGTCGCTTTGCCACCCTGGATCCCCGCCTTCGCGGGGATGACGGATAAAGGTGACGGTTAATACAGCAGATGCGGCGCCCGCGCCTCTACCCATGCCGCTTCGTCCGGCTTGGTCCGCACATCCAGGTCGCCCGGCAGCGCCGCCGCGTCGTCCACCCATTCGCGCAGGTCCGTCCCGCCGTTGATCACGTCGATCGCCAGCTTGTCGAAGACATATTCGTACGGGAAGTCGCGCCACAGCGGATAGTCGCCATAAAGCTTGCGGATCGCCTTGAAGCCCAGCGCCTGGAGCCGCCAGGGCTGGAAGGCGGCGTGGTCGTAGGCCCCACCCTCGGCATGGATGAACACGCCCGAGCAGAGCTGGCCGACATGCTTGTGGAAGGTCGGCTGGAACCAGATGTCGCGCAGCGTGCAGCCCGTAAGCCACTCCGGCGCGAGGCGCCGCATCTCGGCGATCACTGCCTTGGCATCGATGTCCGGCGCGCCGAACAATTCCAGGGGACGCGTGGTGCCGCGGCCTTCGGAAAGCAAAGTCCCCTCCAGCATCACCGTGCCGGCATAGGCCCGCGCCATGTTGACGTTGGCGGCGTTGGGGCTCGGGTTGATCCAGGGACGCTCGGGCGGCCAGCCGAAGCCGGGGGCTGCGTTGGGCTGCCAGCCCTCCATCTCGATCACCCGGTAATCGACGTCGAGGTTGAACTGCTGGATGAACCAATGACCCATCTCGCCCAGCGTCATGCCGTGCCGCATCGGCATCGGCCCGGCGCCGACAAAGCTTTCCCAGCCCGGCAGCAGCGTCGTGCCTTCCACCGGCCGTCCTGCCGGATTAGGCCGATCGAGCACCCACACGCTCTTGCCATGCTCGGCCGCAGCCTCGAGCACATATAGCAGCGTCGTCACGAAGGTGTAGATCCGGCAGCCGACGTCCTGCAGGTCGATCAGGATCGTGTCGAACGTACCCATCGACTGGCCGGTCGGGCGGCGTACCTCGCCATAGAGGCTGAACACCGGCATCCCGTAGGTGGGATCGGTATAGTCCGGCGACTCCATCATATTGTCCTGCAGGTCGCCGCGCACGCCGTGCTGCGGGCCGAACACCGCCGAGACGTTGAGCCCGGTTGCGACCAGGGCATCGAGCGAATGCGTCAGGTCCGCCGTCACCGAGGCCGGATGCGCGAGCAGCGCCACGCGCCTGTCTTCGAGGGGACGCCGAAGCTCAGGGCTCGCAAGGAGCCGATCGATGCCGAATTTCATGCGCCGCTGGGTGCCGGGAGTTCGAGCGCGACGCAAGCCGGATCGTCGTAGTGCCGCATTGGACGCCGCACACGCTGGTAATCCTGGCTCCCCAGTTCCCCGGCGAGGGCCGGGGCCCAGTTTCGACGCACGCTCGATGGCGCCGGAGACTCTCGAACGACGTTGCAACTGGACCCCGGCCTTCGCCGGGGAACAGGTTACAGGGAGACCACGAACCCCGCATCGGCATGAAAGTCCGGCTTCCCCGCACCATGCGTGGCGGACCAATAGGATTTGGTCCCGTCCGCCTCCTCGATCACCGCGGTGATCGCGACCCGCCATTCCCCCTCCGGCAGCCCGCCGAGATCGACCGAAACCCGCACCCCGTCCTCCACCGGCTCGATCACCGGCGCATCGAGCGGCTGGTCACGCATTCCGTCGCGATAGCCGTCGAACCGATAGGCCGCCCAAGCCGTCGAGGGCGCGAAGTTGAACTCGAAATAGCCCTCCCCGCCCGCTGGCTTCACGAAAAGCTCGAAGCAGGTGTGCTTCCACAACTCGTCGGTCCGCTCCGGCGCGACCAGCGCCGGGACCAGCGTCTGTCCGTCGACACGATAGGTCAGGACGCTCGCCCCGCGCCTTATATCGGCGGTGACTTCGATGCCCGCCACGCCACGCGGCGGATGATCGGGATGCGGCATCAGCGGAACATGGATCGTCATGCCGTCCGGCCTAGCGCGGATTTGCCCCGCGGCGAAGATGGGTTAGGGCCCCGGCGTGTCCGCGCGTTTCTACCAGTCCCGTACCGGCGTATTCCTGCTCGCCACCCTGTGCTGCCTGCTCTGGGGGAGCGCCTATCCCGCGATCAAGAAAGGCTATGTCCTGTTCGGCATCGGCAAGGCGGACACAGCCGCGCAGCTGCTGTTCGCCGGCTATCGCTTCGCGGCGGCCGGCGCGATCCTGCTTGCCTTCGCCGCAGCGACCGGGCGCCGGATCTTCGCGCTGTCCCGCCGGCAATGGCGCCAGGTCGCACTGCTCGGCCTCACCCAGACCGGCTTCCAGTACGTCTTCTTCTATATCGGCCTCGCCCATGCCAGCGGCGTGAAGTCGTCGATCATGAATGCGACCGGCGTGTTCTTCAGCGTGGTGATCGCCCATTTCCTCTATGCCGACGACCGGCTGAGCGGCCGCAAGGCACTGGGCTGCCTGGTCGGCTTTCTCGGCGTGGTGGTGGTGAACCTGGGCGGCAACGGCCATCTCGACTTCGATTTCAGCCTGTTCGGCGAAGGCTTCGTGATCATCGCCGCCTTCGTGCTCGCCGCCGCCTCGATCTACGGCAAGCGAATCTCCCGCGACATGGATCCGCTGGTGATGACCGGCTGGCAGCTGAGCATCGGCGGCCTGATCCTCACCGCGACCGGCCTGGCGGGCCATGGCCATCTCGCTGCCCCCAGCCTGACCGCGGGCGCGCTGCTGCTCTATCTCGCCCTGCTCTCCTCGGTCGCCTTCGCGCTGTGGAGCCTGTTGCTCAAGCACAACCCTGTCGGCCTGATCGCGGCGTTCAACTTCCTGATCCCGGTGTTCGGCGTGGCGCTCTCCGCGATCTTCCTCGGCGAGTCGCTGCTCCATTGGAGCTATCTCGCCGCATTGCTGCTCGTCTGCGCCGGTATCTGGATGGTGACGCGCACAAGCAAGAAGGGGTGAGGCGCTTCCGCCCCACCCCTTGCCTGGCTCAGCGCAGGCCGCCGCTGGCGGTCAGCTTCTCGCCGGTCAGCCAGCGGGCATCGTCCGAAGCCAGGAAGACGGCAATCGAGGCGATGTCGTCCGGATAGCCGACACGGCCGAGCGGGGTCTGGCCGATGATCGCGTCGAAGAACTCCGACCCGACGAAACCGGCGGCATGCGTGCCCTCGGTCTCGACCACGCCCGGATTGATCGCGTTGACGCGGATCTTGCGCGGGCCGAGCTCATTGGCGAGCACGCCGGTGATCGCATCCACCGCGCCCTTGGTGCCGGTGTAAACCGCCGATTCGGCCGGGAATAGGCTGGTGACCGCCGACGAGATGTTGATCACGCTGGCGCCCTCGCCGAGGTGCTTCGCCGCCGCCTGGGTAGTGAGCAGCACGCCGAGCACGTTCACGTCGAAGGTGCGGCGATACAGCTCCTCGGTCGTCGCATCGAGCGAGGCGAATTCATAGACGCCCGAATTGTTGACCAGCACGTCGAGCCGGCCAAATTCCTCGATCGCGGCATCGACCAGCGCCTGCGCCTGGTCGGCCTTGGCGACATCGGCCTGCACGGCGATCGCCTTGCCGCCGGCATCGGTGATGTCCTTCACCACCGCATCCGCGCCGGCCTTGCTCGACGCATAGTTGACCACGACCGCGGCGCCTTCCGCCGCCAGCGACCTGGCGATGCCGGCACCGATGCCTTTGGATGCCCCGGTAACGATCGCGACCTTGTCTGCGAGCTTCGACATGACTGAAATTCTCCATGGGCCGGACGCCGATATGGTCCCTTACTCCCATAGTTCAGGATTTCAGAACTATTGAACCAGACTTCAAGAGCCCCTAGATAAATTTCATGCGGCCGCTGTTTCACCCTTCGATCGAGGACGTGTCGGTGGAGGCGATCCTCCACGCGCTGTCCGATCCCGTGCGCGCGGCGATCTTCGCCCAGGTCGCCGGCCAGGGCTGCGTCCAGGGCTGCACGACCTTCTCCCGCGTCGGCGAGCGCGACATCCCCAAGTCCTCGCTCTCCCAGCACTTCAAGGTGCTGCGCGATGCCGGGCTGATCCATTCGGAGCGCCACGGCGTGGAGATGCGCAACACCACGCGCTGCGGCGAAGTCGACGCCCGCTTCCCCGGCCTGCTCGCCGCGATCCTCAATGCCTATGCGGGCGACAAGGACTGCGATACGCCACAGGCATGACAGCAGCGTTCCGCTCGGCTATGCGGCCCGCACCATGACCCAATTCAAGTCCGATCTGCTCCGCCTGCTCTCCGAACGTGGCTATATCCACCAGGTCACCGACCCGGAGGCGCTCGACGCCCTTGCGACCAGGCAGATCGTCCCCGGCTATATCGGCTTCGACCCGACCGCGCCGTCGCTCCACGTCGGCAGCCTCGTCCAGATCATGCTGCTGCGCCGCCTCCAGCAGGCGGGCCACAAGCCGATTGTCCTGATGGGCGGCGGCACCGGTAAGATCGGCGATCCCTCGTTCAAGGACGAGGCGCGCAAGCTGATGACCGACGAGGTCATCCAGTCGAACGTCGCCTCGATCAAGACCGTGTTCGAGAAGTTCCTCACCTTCGGCGACGGCCCGACCGACGCGGTGATGGTCGACAATGCCGAGTGGCTCGACAAGCTCGAATACATCCCCTTCCTGCGCGATATCGGCCGGCATTTCTCGGTCAACCGCATGCTCAGCTTCGACTCCGTCAAGCTGCGGCTCGATCGCGAGCAGTCGCTGTCGTTCCTCGAGTTCAACTACATGATCCTCCAGGGCTATGACTTCCTGGAGCTGTCGCGCCGCGCCGCGTGCCGCCTGCAGATGGGCGGGTCGGACCAGTGGGGCAACATCGTCAACGGCATCGAGCTCGCCCGCCGCGTCGACGGCACCGAGGTTTACGGCGTCACCACCCCGCTGATCACCACGGCGGACGGCGGCAAGATGGGCAAGACCATGTCGGGCGCCGTCTGGCTCAACGACGACCAGCTCTCGGCCTTCGACTACTGGCAGTTCTGGCGCAACACCGACGACCGCGACGTCGGCCGCTTCCTGCGCCTGTTCACCGACCTGCCGCTCGAAGAGATCGCCCGGCTCGAGGCGCTCGAGGGCGCCGGGATCAACGAGGCCAAGAAGGTCCTCGCCAACGAAGCCACCGCCATGTGCCGCGGCCGCGCCGCAGCAGACGATGCCGCCGAGACCGCCCGCAAGGTGTTCGAGGAAGGCTCGGCCGGCGGTTCGCTCCCGACCTATCCGGTCGCGGGCGGCAGCATCAACGTGGTCGACGGCCTGGTCGCGCTCGGCCTCGTCCCGTCCAAGGGCGAGGCGCGGCGCAAGATCGCCGAGGGCGCGATTCGCGTCGATGATCAGGTGGTGAGCGATCCCGCGCTCGACATCGCCGTCACGGCGCAGGTCAAGCTCAGCTTCGGCAAGAAGAAGCACGGCCTGCTCACGCCTGCGTAATCTTCCGGATCCCGCGATAAGCCACTGTTAAGCAGCTTCGTTGGAAGGAATTTCATGCGGTAGCGCTACTACCGCATACCTACTCAAGCGTTTGTGGGGCGTTGCGTGAGTTTCGGATCGAACCTGGCTTATTCCGATCCCCGGCGGGAAGGACGCGACGACGTCTATTACCGCGCACGCGCCTTCGGCCCCGACGCCAAGCAGCTGGACTTCATCATCGTCAACGTGTCGCCCCACGGCCTGATGGCCCGCTGCGACGACCCGTTCGAGGCCGGCGAGCGCATCCGCGTGGTGCTGCCGCACGCCGGCACGATGGTGGCGGAGGTCCGCTGGGCGCTCGGGGGCCGTATCGGCTGCCAGTTCGAGCGGGCGATCGACCTGGCAAGCTATTACGAGCTGATCTCGGTGATGGTGAAGGCGAAATAGCCTCAGCCGCCGCGGTCCTGCCCGTTCCGCGCCTTGAGCAGATAGCCGAACCCCGGGCCGATCAATATTCCGCCCAGCACCCACTCGAACAGCGTCAGCGGCCGCTCGTCGGGATCATGTCCCGTGACGAAAAGGAAAAGAAAGAACGCGGCAACGCCAGCGACGATCAGCGCAACGGCGATCAGCAGGCTCTTCCGATCCTTCTGCATGCATTCATGCTCCCCAAACGGCCTCCGCAGCATACACGCCGGAAGCTTGCGCGACCACGCCTTCTATCCGTCATCCCGGCGAAAGCCGGGATCTCAGGCGAAGGCGCGGGGAAGGAGTCGCACGAGATCCCGACTTTCGTCGGGAGACGATCTTCGCAAAGCAGCCGCGCCCCCGGCCGGAAACGCGGCCACCCCAGCTTCACTCGACCGTCACGCCCACGACGCGCCAGTTCCCCTCCTCGAGATCGAGCGTGACCGTCTCCACCACTTCTGCCTTGTTGGCGAAGCGCGTGCGGAACTTCACCACCTCATAGCCGGCGGGCGGCGCGGGCAGGTTTTCCTGGCTGAGGAAGGTCCGCGAGATCGTCTCGCCAAGCGGCACGCGTACCCTGCGGGACGTCGCGGTCCAGACCTCGACGGTGTTCAGCTTGCGGAACGACGCGCCGGTCGCGCGGTAGCTTTCGTCCCACCGCCCCTGATCCACCAGCGCCAGCCATTGCTGCGCGGCATCCACCACCGCCGGGTCCGGCGCCACGCGGGAAGCACTTGCCGCGGCCGGCGGCGCGGAGGCGAAATGCGGCAAGGCGATGAGCACTGAAAGTCCGAGAACAAGCGTCATGAGAAGGACTCCGATGAGGATCCGGGGATGGCGGTATGCCCGCCCCACGCCGCTGTCCGGCGCATCTCCCTGATCCATCGGCGTCCAAGCCGGGTCTGCCCCGATTTCCCTGTCCCCAAGCAATTCGGGGTTCGCCGAACTCGCATCGCCGCCCTCGGCTTCCAGCAACAGCCGCGCCGCCTCGCGACTGCTCGACACCGCCATCTTGCGCCGCGCATCGCGAAGCCGCTCGTTGATCGTGTGGACGGAGAGGCCAAGGCTGCGCGCCATCGACTTCGCGTCATGGCCCCGGACCATCAGGCGGAGGGTCTGCTTCTCCTTCTCGGTCAGCGCCCAGAAGTCTTCGGTCACCCTGATACTCATACGCCCTCGACCTAGGTCAGGCACATTGCCGCAGCTACCCCGAAAAATTCGTGTCCCGGAACCGGTCTACCCCGCCCGCAGCAAACTGACCGCAGCATCCCGCTCGAACAGATACAGCGCCACCCGCGCCGCCTCCCCGCGCGGCGAATGCAGCGAACGGTCCTGGTCCTCCAGCAGCCGCGCATCCGCATTGGCCGCGGCGATCAGGGTCGCCAGGCTCTCGGGCGTCGCCAACCGGAAGGTCTGCTCGCCCGATTGGCGGGTTCCCAGGATCTCGCCCGCCCCGCGCAGCTCCAGGTCGCGCTCGGCGATCAGGAAGCCGTCGGTCGTGTCCCGCATCAGCGCCAGCCGCGCCCGCGAGGTCTCGCTGAGCTTGTCGCCGCGCAGCAGGATGCAGTGCGACTGCCCCCCGCCCCGCCCGACGCGCCCACGCAGCTGGTGAAGCTGGGCCAGGCCGAACCGGTCCGCCGCCTCGATCACGATCAGCGTCGCATTGGGCACGTCCACGCCGACCTCGATCACCGTCGTCGCCACCAGCACGCCGAGCTCGCCCGAGGCGAAGCGCGCCATCACAGCATCCTTCTCGGGTCCCTTCATCCGGCCATGGACCAGCCCGACCTTGGCGCCGAAGCGCGCGGTCAGCGTCGCGGCGCGATGCTCGGCCGCGGCAAGGTCGGTCTTCTCGCTCTCCTCGACCAGCGGGCACACCCAATAGGCCTGCTTGCCCGCCTCCAGGTGCCGCCCCAGCCCCGCGACGACTGCGTCGAGCTTGTCCTCGGCGATCACCGTGGTCTGGATCGGCTGGCGGCCCGGCGGCATCTCGTCGAGCCGGCTGACGTCCATCTCGCCATGCGAAGCGAGCTGCAGGGTGCGCGGGATCGGGGTGGCGGTCATCACCAGCAGGTGCGGCGGCACCTGCGCCTTGGCCTGCAGCATCAGCCGTTCGGCCACGCCGAAACGGTGCTGCTCGTCCACCACCACCAGCCCCAGGTCGCGATAGGTCACGCCCTGCTGGAAGATCGCATGGGTGCCGACCAGGATGTCGATCTCGCCGGCAGCCAGCCCCATCAGCGTCGCCTCGCGCGCCTTGCCCTTGTCGCGCCCGGTGAGGATCGCGAGCCGCACGTCGAGCCCGGCGAGCATCCGCGAGAGATTCTCGTAATGCTGGCGGGCGAGAATCTCGGTCGGCGCCAGCATCGCGCCCTGCGCATCAGCCTCGGCGGCGATCAGCAGCGCCATCGTCGCCACCAGCGTCTTGCCCGCGCCGACATCGCCCTGGAGCAGGCGCAGCATCGGCTGGCTTTGCGCCATGTCCCCTTCGATCTCGCGGATCGTCCGCGATTGGGCGCCGGTAGGGGTATAGGGCAGCTGGAGCTTGTCGCGCAGCCGCCCATCGCCTTGCAGCGGCCGCCCGCGCTTGGCCCGCGCCTCGCCGCGCACCAGCATCAGCGCCAGCTGGTTGGCGAACACCTCGTCATAGGCGAGCCGCTCGCGCGCCTTGGCATCCGCGGGGTCGGCATGGATGCGGGCCAGCGCTTCCTTCCAGCCCGGCCATTGGTGGCGGTCCTTCAGGCTGGGCTCGATCCATTCGGGCAGGTCGGGCGCGCGCTCGATCGCCTGGGCGGCCATCGCCGCAATCCGCTTGGAGGTGATGCCCTCCGAACAAGGATAGATCGCCTCGCGCCCGCCGCCGTCCGCCTCTTCGGGCACGGCGACCTCGGGGTGCACGATCTGCAGCTCCTGGCCGTACTGGTCGAGCTTGCCCGAGACCCAGCGCTTCTCGTTGAGGGGGAGCAGCTTCTTCGCCCAGCCCGAATTGCCGCCGAAGAAGACCAGGGAGACATGATTGCCATGCGCGTCCGCCGCCTGCACCCGGGCGGGCGAGCGGGGGCTGCTGCCGAAGCGATAGCTCGTCGCGGTCAGCTCGATCGCGATGATCCGGCCCGCATCCGATGCCATCAGTTCGTTGCGCGGGATCCGGTCGATAAAGCCGGTGGGCAGATGGAAGGCGACGTCGACCACCCGCGCCAGGCCCAGCCGTTCGAGCGGCTTGGCCAGCGTCGGGCCGATCCCCTTGAGCGCCGTGACTTCGGCAAAGAGTGGATTGAGTACGTCGGGCCGCATTGGGCCCGAGGTAGCTCCTGGGTCGGCGCGCCGCTAGGGGGGCGCGAAACGATCAGTGGGTGGCGATACGCTGGCCGGCTGCTTCGATCGCGGCGAGCACTTCGTTCACGGTCGAGCCGACCACCACTTCATGGCCGCCGTCGAACGAAAGCACGCCCACATCGTCGCCGGCCATGTTGATCGTCGCCACGGTGCGCACCGACGCGATGTTCACCAGGATCGGGTCGCCGTTGATCGACTTGAGCATCACGAAACGCATATGGAAACAGCCTCTACGTAGAATGTCTTCCATTCTAGGAGGATCGCTGGCGAAGCGGGCGCGATCGCGCGAGAATGGCGCGATTAAGTTGCCGCTGGCGTTCACTTGCGCGGCGACCTATCTGGGAAACCGTATCCCGTCTTTCGCCGACCGCGCATTTTCGCGCTGCCGGCCATTTGCCGTTGAGGACCGAATGGACCGCGAAATCCGTCTCAAGCGCCTGCGTTTCCGTGCCTGGCACCGCGGCGTGAAGGAAGCCGACCTGCTGATCGGCGGCTTCTTCGACCAGCATGGCGAGAGTTGGAATGACGCCGAGATGGACCTGTTCGAGGCCCTGCTCGAAGAGCAGGACGTCGACATCATGGCCTGGGCAATGGGAACCGCTGCCGTGCCGGAGCGCTATGCCGGCACGGTAATGAACGCCCTCAAGACGCTGAATTACGTGCCGATTTCGGAGTAACCAAAGCCCCTCCCCTTCAGGGGAGGGGTTGGGGTGGGGCCTGTCCGCAGGCACCGGTCTCGATGAGACACCTGCCCCACCCCCAACCCCTCCCCTGAAGGGGAGGGGCGAAAGTGTGAAGATGCCCGACCTCAAGACTATCCTCTCCGCGCAGAAGCCCCTCACCCTTGCGGGCGCCCCCACCGGCTTCCTTCCCTGGATGCTCGCCGATCTGGCACGCACCGGACGGATCACCGTGTTCGTCGCGCCCGACGAGGCGGCGATGCGCGCCGTGGCCAGCACCGCGCCCTATTTCGCGCCCGAGCTCGAAATCCTCAGCTTCCCGGCCTGGGACTGTCTTCCCTATGACCGCGCCAGCCCGACGCTGCGCGTCATGGCTGAGCGTCTCGCCACGCTCCACGCGCTCCAGGCAGGATCGAACAAGCCGCGCCTGCTCGTCACCACGGTCAATGCCGTCACCCAGCGCACCCTGACGCCCTTCCGCATCCGCCAACTCGTCGCCCGCCTGGCGCCCGGCGAGCGCATCGGCCTCGACAAGCTGGCGGTGCTGCTCCAGGCCAATGGCTATGTCCGCGTCGACACGGTGAACGATTCCGGCGAGTTCGCCGTGCGCGGTGGCCTGGTCGATCTCTTCCCGAGCGGCGCCGAGCAGGCCCTCCGCCTCGATTTCTTCGGCGACGAGATCGAGAGCGTCCGCACCTTCGATCCCTCCGACCAGCGCACCACCGGCCGCATCGACGGCTTCACCCTGCTCCCCGCATCCGAGGCGCTGCTCGACGAGGACTCGGTCAAGCGCTTCCGCACAAGATATCGGGAAAAGTTCGGCGCCACCGCCACCGGCGACCCGCTCTACCAGGCGATCAGCGACGGCCGCCGCCTCGCCGGCATGGAGCATTGGCTGCCGCTGTTCGAGGAGCGGCTGGAGACGCTGTTCGAGCATCTCCCCGACGACGCGATCCTGATCCGCGACGCGGGCGATGCCGGCGCCGCCGAGGCGCGGTTCGAAGCGATCGCCGATTACCAGTCCAACCGCGTCCGCGCCCAGTCGGCCGATCCGGGCAGCTATCGCCCGCTCGCTGCCGATGCGCTCTATCTCGTCGCCAGCGAATGGGAGAAGCGCCTTTCCGACTGGCCGGCGCACACCTCCACGCCCTTCCATGAGCCCGAGAGCGCGACGGTGCTCGATTTCAACGTCGATGGCCCGCGCGACTTCGCGCCCGAGCGCGCGGCGAACACCAATGTCTATGAGGCGGTGGTCGAGCACATCGCCAAGCTGCGCAAGTCGGGCAAGAAGCCGATCCTCGCCAGCTATTCGAACGGTGCCCGCGAGCGCCTGACCGGGCTGCTCGCCGATCACGGCCTCAAGACCGCGCGCAAGGCCGAGAACTGGCATGAGGCGATGGGCATCGCCGACAGTGCCGTCGCGATGATCGTCCTCCCGCTCGACCATGGCTTCGCCGCGCCCGACGTGTCGGTGCTCACCGAGCAGGACATGCTCGGCGACCGTCTCGTCCGCCGCTCGAAGCGCCGCAAGTCGACCGACGCCTTCCTCAACGAGCTGGCGACGCTGTCGCCCGGCGATCTTGTGGTGCACGTCGATCACGGCATCGGACGCTACGAGGGCCTCACTCAGATCCCGGTGCAGAAGGCGCCGCACGACTGTGTCGCCCTCACCTATGCCGGCGGCGACAAGCTCTATGTGCCGGTCGAGAATCTCGAGGTCCTGAGCCGCTACGGCGCGGGCGAGGAAGGCGCGACGCTCGACAAGCTCGGCGGCGAGGCCTGGCAGCGCCGCAAGAGCCGGATGAAGGAGCGGATCCGCGAGATCGCGGGCGAGCTCATCGCCACCGCGGCCAAGCGCGCCACCCGCCCGGCCGAAGTCGCCGAGCCCGATGCCGGCGGCTACCCCGCCTTTGTCGACCGCTTCCCCTATGAGGAGACCGACGACCAGGACCGCGCGATCGGCGACGTGCTCGAGGATCTCGCCGCAGGCCGCCCGATGGACCGGCTCATCGTCGGCGATGTCGGCTTCGGCAAGACCGAGGTCGCGCTGCGCGCCGCCTTCGTCGCGGCGATGGCCGGCATGCAGGTCGCGGTGGTCTGCCCGACCACGCTGCTGGCGCGCCAGCACTTCAACAACTTCACCCAGCGCTTCGAGGGCTTCCCGATCAAGGTCGGCCGCCTCTCGCGCCTGGTCGGCACCACCGAGATGAAGGCGACCAAGGAAGGCGCCGCCGACGGCACGATCGACATCGTCGTCGGCACGCATGCGGTGCTGGCCAAGGGCGTCGAGTTCAAGCGCCTGGGCCTGGTCATCGTCGACGAGGAGCAGCGCTTCGGCGTGACGCACAAGGAGCGGCTGAAGGCGATGAAGGCGGACGTCCATGTCCTCACCCTCACCGCCACCCCGATCCCGCGCACGCTCCAGATGGCGATGTCCGGCCTGCGCGAGCTTTCGGTGATCCAGACCCCGCCGGTCGATCGCCTCGCGGTGCGCACCTATGTCATGCCCTGGGACCCGGTCGTGCTGCGCGAGGCTCTCCTTCGGGAACATTATCGCGGTGGCCAGGCCTATTTCGTCACCCCGCGCATCTCGGACCTGCCCGAGATCGAGGAGTTCCTCCGCAACGACGTGCCCGAGATCCGCTATGTCGTCGCGCACGGCCAGATGGCGGCGGGCGAGGTCGAGGAGCGGATGTCCGCCTTCTACGACCGCAAGTACGACCTGCTCGTCTCCACAACGATCATCGAGAGCGGCATCGACATCCCCTCGGCCAACACGCTGATCATCAACCGCGCCGACAAGTTCGGCCTCGCCCAGCTCTACCAGCTGCGCGGCCGCGTCGGCCGCTCCAAGACGCGCGCCTACGCCTATCTCACCACCCCCGCCCAGCGGCTGATGACCGAGGCGGCGGAGAAGCGGCTCAAGGTCCTCTCCGACCTGGAGAGCCTAGGCGCCGGCTTCCAGCTCGCCAGCCACGACCTCGACATCCGCGGCGCGGGCAATCTGCTCGGCGACGAGCAGTCGGGCCATATCAAGGAAGTCGGCTACGAGCTCTACCAGTCGATGCTCGAAGAGGCGATCCTCGATGCCAAGGCCGGCGGCCTGCGCGACGAGCGCCCGCGCGACCTGTCGCCGCAGATCACCGTCGACGCCCCGATCATGATCCCCGAGGACTATGTCCCCGACCTGGATCTCCGCATGGGCCTCTATCGCCGCCTCAACGAGATCGAGGACCGCGCTGGCATCGAATCCTTCGCAGCGGAGCTGATCGATCGCTTCGGCAAGCTGCCCGAGGCGACCGAGAACCTGATCACCCTGATCGAGGCCAAGCTCAACGCCAAGCGCGCCTGCATCGCCAAGCTCGATGTCGGGCCGAAGGGCGCGCTGGTCACCTTCCACGACGACAAGTTCCCGAACGTCGAGGGCCTGCTCGCCTATGTCGACAAGCTCGAGGGCACGGCGAAGCTGCGGCCGGACATGAAGCTGGTCATCACGCGCGCCTGGGCCACCCCCCAGGCCCGGCTCAACGGCGCGCTCCAGCTCTCGCGCGGGCTCGCCAAGGCCGCCGGATGATTGACCGGGATCAATAATGACGCGGTAAAACAAGGTGCAAGGCACCGCCCGGGGGGAGTCTTCCTAGAATGGGAGCAAACCCCTTGGGAGAACTCCAGAAGTGACCGATCCTCTTTCGCCCCGTCTCGCGTTCATGGAGATGGATGCTGCCCAGCGCGCCACGCTTTCCGGCAGCGGCGCGCTGATCCGCTCGGTGATCGGCAAGGCCCTCGACCATTTCTACGCCCGCGTCCGCCAGACGCCGGAGACCGCCCGCTTCTTCGCCAATCCCGATCACATGCGCGGCGCCCAGTCGGCCCAGGAGAAGCATTGGGCGCACATCGTCGAGGCGCGCTTCGACGACAGCTATTACCAGAGCGTCCGCCGCATCGGCGCCACCCATGCCCGCATCGGCCTCGAGCCGCGCTGGTATGTCGGCGGCTATGCGCTGGTGCTCGAGCAGTTGCTCCACGAGACGATGGCCCGCACCCCGCTGTGGCGCCGCCTGCTCGGCGTGCTGCGCCCCCGCGCTGCCGCCACCCTGCCCGCCGCGCTGGTCAAGGCCGCGCTGCTCGACATGGAGCTGTCGATCTCGCTCTATATCGAGGAGGAGCAGGTCGCCCGCGAAAAGGCCGTCCAGACGCTCGACGAGGCGCTCGCCGCGCTCGCCGAGGGCGACCTCACCCGCCAGCTCTCGCACATGCCCGCCACCTATGCCTCGCTCGAGCGCAGCTACAACCACACGCTCGACAAGATGCGCGCGATGATCACCGCCGTCGCCGCCGGCACCCGGCGGATCAACGGCACGATCCACGAGATCGCCCAGGCGTCGGACGATCTTGCCCGCCGCACCCAGGCCAATGCCGCCAGCCTCGAGGAGACCAGCGCCGCGGTCACCCAGATGGACAGCCGTTCGCGCAACACCGCCCAGGCCGCCCAGTCGACCGTCGTCCGCGCCGACCAGGCCATCGCCACCGTCGATGACGGCCGCAGCGTCGCCGGCCAGGCGGTCGAGGCAATGCACCGCGTGGCGGACAGCGCCAAGGGTATCGACGCCGTGATCGAGGGGCTCGACAAGATCGCCTTCCAGACCCGCGTCCTCGCGATGAACGCCGCGGTCGAGGCCGGACGTGCCGGCGAGGCGGGCCGTGGCTTCGCGGTCGTCGCCGACCTCGTCTCCGCACTCGCCATGCGCGCCGAGGAGGAAGCCGGCCGCGCCCGCGAGCAGCTTACCCACACCCAGGCCGAAGTCGTCACCGCGGTCGATGCAGTGATGAAGGTCGACGGGGCCCTCGCCAACATCTCCAGCGACGTCGGCGAGGTCCATTCGCTGCTCGGCACCATGGCGCAGGACAACAACGCCCAGGCCGTCGCGATCGGCGAGGTCTCGACCGCGATCGGTACGATGGACCAGGGCACGCAGCAGAATGCCGCGATGGTCGAGCAGACCTCCGCCGCCACCCGCACGCTGAGCCAGGAGGCCGAGACGCTCGCCGAGCTGACCGCCGCCTTCCACACCGATGCGGCGGACCGTGCCGCACGCGCGAACGGCCGGCATCCGATCATCAGCGGCAGCGTGCGCAACCTGCCCGCGGCCGCGATCTCGGCACTGCGCGCGCCCTTCTAGAAGGGCGACGGCGACCCCCCGGTATTTTTGCGTAGTTGCGCATGCTGCGACTGCGTTCAGGATGTCCGGGAATATTTGTCGATCGGCGCGCATGGCCGCTCCGGCAGGGCTTTGGGAGCCCGCCGGCGGTTTCCGCGCCTTTGTGGGCTTCGTTGTATTGAAGCCGACCCGATTTGGCAGGTTTCGTGTTGAACCAACCAGAGCAAGGCTGCGTATCAGGCCGTGACGGATGTGATGGAATCAGGCGTGACCCCGAATGGGGCCGCTCGTGGGGAGCTAGGCTTGAGTGAGCCGGATAGTTTCGACCAACGCCGATTGTTGACCGAAGCTATGGCCCGGTTGTCGCGCGCCAACTCGATCGACGAACTGGTCACCGTGCTGCGGGAGTGCGCGCGGAAGATTGCCCGCTGCGATGGCGTCACCGTCATCCGGCGCAGCGGCAATCGCGTTGCCTATATCGCCGAGGACGCGATGTCCCCGCTATGGAGCGGGTCGGACTTCCCGATCGAGAATTGCATCTCGGGCCTCGCCATCCTCGAGGGCCGGCCGATCCACATCCCGGACATCTATGAAGATGACCGGGTGCCGGTGGACGCCTATCGCCCCACCTTCGTGCGTAGCATGTCGATGTATCCGATCGGCCTGATGGGCCCGAGCATGGCGATGGGCGCCTATTGGGCGACATCCGGCCCGGCCGACCCGAGCACCACCGCCCTGCTCGGCAGCCTGGCGCGCTATGCCGGCGTCACGCTGAACCGCGTAACCGAAGGCCGCGGCGCCGATCCGGCGGCTTGACTACTAGTCCCCCTTCCGCTTGCGGGAGGGGTTAGGAGAGGGGCTATCCTCCCTGACATCGTCAGAGCCTGCTTACAGCCCCTCCCCCCACCCCTCCCGCAAGCGGAAGGGGAGCAGAAGAGCCCCCTCAGCGAACCGCAATCCCTTCCTCGATCTCCGCCTCCAGTTCCTCGATCGAGAATTTCTCCCGCGCCATGCTGAAGCCGCCGGCCGCGGCGAGGTCGATCGTCCAGTTGCCGCTCGCCTGGAGGCCCTGGTCGTCCACGCCGCCTTCGTAGAGCACCGCATCGTCAGAGCGCCCGCGATATTGCTTCACGAACTGGATCAGCCCGCCGCTGCGCCGCCCGGCGACCGAGGCGCGGCGCACCCCGCCCCCTCCGTCGGGCTCGCTGATCGATCCGGAGAACACCCCGCCCGATTCCTCCAGCACCGCGATGAAGCCATTGTGCTCGCTGCCGGAGCTGCTCGCATAATGGCCGTACCAGACGCCGCTCATATCCCGCGGATCGCTCATGCCCGGCTCACCAGCTGGGCGAGCGCGGGCACGTCGACCGGCCCGGCGCACAGGAAGCCTTGGAAATACTGGCAGCCCTCCTTGGCGAGCAGGTCGAGCTGCTCGGGCGTCTCCACCCCTTCCGCGACCACGGCGAGCCCCAGCGAACGCGCCATGTCGATCACCCCGCGTACCACTACCCGGTCGCGGTGCGAGCCGGTGATGTCCTGGCTGAGCTTCTTGTCGATCTTCAGATAGTCGAGCGGCAGCGCCTTCAGATAGGCCAGGCTCGAATAGCCGGTACCGAAATCGTCGATCGCCACCCGACACCCTGCCGCGCGCAACAGGGTCAGCAGCCGCGCCGCCTCGCCCAGGTCGGACATGATGCCGCTCTCGGTCAGCTCCACGGTCAGGCGGTTGCGCGGGAAGCCGCTCGCATCGATCCGGCCGAGCAGCGCGTCGACGAAACCCGAGCGGGCGACATCGGCGGCGGTGACGTTGATCGACAGGCGCAGCTTGCTCAACGACATAGGCCAGTTGGCGGCCGCCGCCAGCGCGCGGCGCTGGACATGGTCCGACAGGGTCGCATCGAGCCCTGCCCGCTCCGCCGCGGCGAACAGCGTCTCCGCACCCAGCTCGCCGAACTCCGGATGGTTCCAGCGCGCCAGCGCCTCCACGCCGACGATCTGCCCCGTGGCGATCGAAACCTGGGGCTGGAACAGCACGCCGATCTCGCCGCGCTCCAGCGCGCGGTGGAGATTGTCGACCAGCGCGTCGACCGGCGGCGCGCCCTTCTCCAGCGGCACGTCGCCGAGCAGCGTCTCGCTCGCCCGGCGGAGCAGGATCGCGGCGCTGTCGCCAGCCCGGCTCTCCGCGGTCACCAGCCGGGCACCGAGCGGCGCGATGTCGCCGCCCGCGACGAAGGGCCGCGCCAGCGCATCTTCCAGCCGGGCCAGCGCGGTGCCGATCCGGGCCGCATCGGCATCGTCGCTGGCGACGAGGAATTCCGATCCGCCGATCCGCGCGACGATCGCGCCCTTGCCCAGTGCGTCGCGGGCCACTTCGCCCACCCGGCGCGATACGCTGCGCAGCAGTTCGTCGCCCACATTGCGACCATAGGCGGTGTTCACCGTGTCGAACCGCGTCAGCCCGATCAGGATCACGCCTACCTTGCCGCCCTCGGCCAGGCGCCGATCGATCCAGCGCCGTGCGCTGGGCCCATCGCGCGCGCCGGTCAGCGCGTCGCGCACCGCCGCATTGGCGTCGGGCGCCACGCCCAGCGCCTCGACCAGCGCGTGCAGCCGGTTGGTCTGCGCGTCATATTGCAGGTGCTGCACCACCCGCCCCACCCCGGCCAGATCATGGGCGAAGGCAGTGGAGGGCGTCTCGGCGTTCAACCGCTTCAATGCGCTGCGCGCGAGCGTCCGGTCGGCCGGGTCGAGCCGGGCGAAGAAGCTCCGCGTGCCCGGCGCCTCGGGCAGGCCGAGCAGGCTCGCCAATGCCGGGGTCAGCTGGAGCGAGCGCATGCCGGGATCGAAGCGCCAGCCCAGCGGCTCGGGCGGCCCCTTCTCCTGCCCGTGCCATCCCGAGAGCCGCTCGACATGGCGCTGGGCGAAGCGAATCGCGTGCGCCATTGCCGCCGAGGACATCGGGCTCGACAGGAAGTGCGTCGCGCCCGCATCGAAGAAGTGGCGCATGTGCACCGTGTCGCTCTGCGAGACGAGGATCAGCATCGCCGCGCCATGCGCCTCGATCGTGGCGCCCAGCACCTTGGAAGCATCCATCCCCTCGGAAAGCGCGCCGCGCGCGTCGATCACCGCGACGGCGGCGCCGCTCGCCAGGAAGCGCCGTTCCAGTGCATCGGAGCGTCGCGCCGCGACGACCCGCCAGCCGCCTCCCGCCGCCGCGGCCGCCACTTCGTCGCGCTGGCGGAAGCTGAGGACGAACACCGGTGCCGCATCAGCGTTGGCGCTTTCGATGACTGTGAAATCTTCAGACATTCCGCCCTCGATAACGCGAACGCTTGCCCACCGCTATCTTCAAGCTTACCTGCTCTTGTATGGCAGCCGCGCCCGCCTTGATCGACGCACATGGCCGCGCGATCCAGTATTTGCGCATTTCGGTCACGGATCGCTGCGACCTGCGTTGTCGCTATTGCATGTCGGAGAACATGCGCTTCCTGCCGCGCAGCGAATTGCTCAGCCTCGACGAGCTGGCGCTGGTTGCCGATCGCTTCGTCGCGCGCGGGGTGCGCAAGATCCGCCTCACCGGCGGCGAGCCGCTAGTCCGCAGCGACACGCTCGATCTGGTCCGCCGCATCGGCAGCCATCTCGGCCAGGGGCTCGACGAAGTCACCCTCACCACGAACGGCACCCGCCTTGCCGAGCATGCCGGCGCCCTGGCCGATGCCGGCGTGCGCCGGGTGAATGTCAGCCTCGACAGCCGCGATCCGCAGATCTTCCGCCACATCACCCGGCATGGCGACATCGCCAAGGTGCTGGCCGGGATCGACGCAGCCCAGTCAGCCGGTCTCGCGGTCAAGCTCAACATGGTCGCGCTCAAGGGGCTGAACGAGGGTGAGATTGCCCCGATGCTCGCCTGGGCGGCGGAGCGCCGCATGGACCTGACGCTGATCGAGACGATGCCACTCGGCGAGATCGACGAGGATCGCACCGATCGCTTCCTGCCGCTCACCGGCGTGCTCGCCGATCTGCGCGAGCGCTTCGAGCTGCTTCCCGACACCCACCGCACCGGCGGTCCGGCACGCTATTGGCGCGTCGCGGGCACCGAGACGCGGCTCGGCCTGATCACGCCGCTCAGCGCCAATTTCTGCGACGGATGCAACCGCGTCCGCCTCGCCACCGATGGAAAGCTCTATATGTGCCTCGGCCATGACGAGGGCGTGGATCTCAAGGCCGCGTTGCGCGGCCACGGGCTCGCCGGTCTCGACGACGCGATCGACGGCGCGCTGCGCCGCAAGCCCGCGCGCCACGATTTCCGCATTGCCGCCGGCGCCGCGCCGGCCACGCGTCGCCACATGAGCGTCACCGGCGGATGAGCCAGCTCCGCGCGCTGTTCGCATCGCCCACCGAACCTGCCCAGCTCGCCGCCGACGAGCTTCGCGAGGCGTATGACTGGGTGCCGCTCGAACAGGCCGAAGCGATCGTCGCGTTGGGCGGCGACGGCTTCATGCTCCAGACGCTGCACACGCTGCTGGAAGGGCGCCGCAACGTCCCCGTGTTCGGCATGAACCTCGGCACGATCGGCTTCCTGATGAACGACTGGCGACGCGAGGGGCTCGACGAGCGGCTGGCGCGGGCCAAGCCGTTCAAGGTCAGCCCGCTGCGGATGGAGGCGGTCAATGCCGCCGGCGAGCGGTTCGAGATGCCCGCGATCAACGAAGTCTCCTTCCTGCGCGAAACCCGCCAGACCGCGAAGCTCGAGATCACCGTCAACGATCGCGTGGTGCTGCCGGAGCTGGTCTGCGACGGCATGCTCATCGCGACCCCTGCCGGCTCGACCGCGTACAACCTCTCGGTCCAGGGCCCGATCCTGCCGCTCGGCTCGGGGATGCTGGCGATGACGCCGATCAGCCCCTTCCGGCCGCGGCGCTGGCGCGGGGCGATTCTCCCCGACAAGGCGCGCATCTCGATTCGCGTACTCGAGGCGGACAAGCGCCCGGTCAGCGCCGTCGCGGACCAGCGCGAAGTGCGCGACGTGGCGCGGGTCGAGATCGGAATCGACCATCACCGCGACCTCACTCTGCTCTTCGATCCCGAGCACGCGCTCGATGATCGCATTACGATGGAACAATTCGTCGCCTGACCCCTTGCAATCCTCGGAAACCCGCTGCATAGGGCCGCCTCCGCCGCGGTTCACCGCGCGGAAAGATGGTGATCCCTGATAGCTCAGCGGTAGAGCTCTCGACTGTTAATCGAGCGGCCGTAGGTTCGAATCCTACTCAGGGAGCCACCACAACCCCTTGAAAATTAGAGACTTTCCTAAATCGCGGCATACGTGCGTGCGCGATGTTCGTCATGTTCGCCGCACGAAAAAGCCCCGCCCGTGGGGGAACGGGCGGGGCTTCAGGGCCTTGGGGGAAGGCCCTCGGGGGGAAGGCCCTCGGGGGGAAGGCGTCAGATGAACTCGGGGCCGCGCGGCAGCGTCAGGACGAAGACCGCGCCCTCGCCCGGCTCCGAAGGCTCGATGGTCAGCGTGCCGTCATGCGCGTCGACGATCGTCTGCGAGATCGCCAGGCCGAGGCCGGTGCCGTCGACCTTGGTGCTCACCATCGGCTCGAACAGATGCTCGCGGATCGCCGGGGCGACGCCTGGGCCGGTATCGGCGACGCGGATGCGGATGCGACCGCCTTCGGTCCAGGTGGCGATCTCGATCCGCCGCACCGGGCTGTTCCACATCGCCTGCGCGGCGTTGAGCAGCAGGTTCGACAGCACCATCTCGAGCTGGATGCGATCGCCCAGCACGCAGGTCGCGCCCGGCGCGAAGCTGCGGACGACTTCGACATCCTCGAGGCTCGACAGTCGCGCGCTCACCGCGTCGAGCATCTCGACCAGGCACTCCGGGCGCGCATCGATCGCGCCGGTCTTCACGAAGGCGCGCATGCGCAGCACGATGTCGGACGCGCGCGCGGTCTGCGCCGCTGCGTCCTCGATATAGCCGAGCAGCTGCTCGAGGCCGTGGATCCGCTGGCGGATCACCGCCGCGCAGCCTTCCATGTAATTGCTAGCCGCGGTCAGCGGCTGGGCGAGCTCATGCGCCATCGCCGCTGCCATCGCGCTCATCGCCGTCAACCGCGCGCGCGCATCGGGCGCGTTCACAGCACAGCCCGCGATAGGCGAATCATTTGCCGGAAAGGGAATCGACTCGGCCGCCAGATCCCGACCGTTACCGCTACCAACATCGCACCTGACGGCCGATGCACCATCGAACCCCATGTTATTTTCTCCGTGCCCCGACCGGTTCCTGCCCAGGAAACCGGTTCCCAAGTCTTCTTTATGACGAGCTGCGACAAGCTGCTTTGCATTTCACGCCAGCCACTTGGCAGTTTGCGCCACGCTGCATAAGATTCGGAATGTTCCGGATGCACTCCGGGCATGGGGAGGGCCCTGCATGACCTCAGGACGTGCAGCCATATTGATGAACTATGTGTCGGTCGCCCTCGAAGTTGGCCTCGATCCTTATCGCATTCTTGCCGACACCGGCGTCAGCCCTTCCCAATTACGCAATCCGGAGGAGCGGCTGCCCAGAGGTGCGATAGCCTCCATCCTCGAACGTTCGGCGATGGAGGCCAATTGCCCGCAATTCGCGATGCTGATCGCAGAGCGCCGCGACCTTTCCTCGCTTGGCCCCGTCAGCCTCGTCCTCCAGCAGCAGGAAACGCTCGAAGACGCGATCCGCACGCTGATCCGCTACCAGCATCTGCTCGGCGACCTGCTCACCTTCCACCTCGAGATCGAGGGCGACAGCGCCGTGGTGCGCACCCAGATCGTCAGCAACATCGATTTCGTGCCGCGCCAGGCCCACGAGGCAGTCGCCGCCATCCTGTCGCGCGCCTTCACCGAAGTCGGCGGCGAGGCATGGAAGCCCGCTTGCCTGCACTTCATGCACGCCGCCCCGCGCTCGCTCGAAGTGCATCACCGCGTGCTCGGCTGCCCGGTGATCTTCGGGAGCGACATCAACGGCGTGGTCTATAACCGCGAGGCGCTGCGCGCGCGCAATCCAAGCTACCGTCCGAACCTCGCCGCCTATGCGAACAGCTATTTCGAGGCGCAATTCCCCTCCGCGCCGCCGATCTCCGAAACCGATCGCACCCGCCGCGCCCTGTATCTGCTGCTCGCATCGGGCAACGCCTCGATAGAGAGCGTGGCACGCCAGATCGGCATCTCCCCGCGCACGCTGCAGCGCCGGCTGGAAGCGGAGGGAACCGGGTTCAGCGCGGTACTCAACGGCGTCCGGCGCGAGCTGGTCGTCCGCCACCTGCTCAACAACGTCCAGCCCGTCGCCACGGTCGGCGAGATGCTCGGCTATGCCTCGCCCGCCGCCTTCACCCGCTGGTTCACTTCCGAATTCGGCATGTCGCCCAGCGCCTGGCGCCGTTCGGCAAGCGACGACCCGCCGCCCCCGCAGCCGCCACCGGCGGAGGACGACCCAGCCCGTACCGGCTGGCCGGGGATCAATGCGCCGCCGCCTCTGTAAAGGCGAAGCGATCACGCACCCGGTGGTTGAAATAGCGGCCCTTGGAGATCGCCTTCTTCATGCCCTCGGCGATGCGCGCCGGCACCTGGTGATAGCTGTAGCGGCGCCCGCTCATGAAGACGATGTCGAGCCGGTGTTCGGCTTCGTCATAGGCCCAGCTCCGGATCACGCTCGACGGCATCCCCCTCCAACGCGCGGATAGCCGCACCGCTCCCCTTGCGACTCCCCCGCGCGCCTGCGATGTTCCGTCGATGCGCGATCTCGACACTTTCATCGCCGGGCTGCCCAAGGCCGAGCTTCATCTGCATATCGAGGGCAGCCTCGAGCCCGAGCAGATGTTCGCCTTCGCCCAGCGCAACAATGTCGCCATCCCCTTCGCCTCGGTCGAGGAAGTGCGGGCGGCCTATGAATTCTCGAACCTTCAGGACTTTCTCGACATCTACTATGCCGGCGCCGACGTGCTGCGCACCGAGGAGGATTTCCGCGACCTCGCCCTCGCCTATTTCGAGCGGGTGGCGGAGGACGGCGTGGTCCATGCCGAGATATTCTTCGATCCCCAGACCCACACGCATCGCGGCATCCCCTTCGGCGTAGTCGCCAACGGCCTGCTCGCCGGGATGGATGAGGCCGAGCAGCGGCTGGGCATCACCTCCAAGCTGATCCTCTGCTTCCTGCGCCATCTCGACGAGGAAGACGCGTTCAAGACGCTGACCCAGGCCCAGCCCTGGCTCGACCGGATCGCCGGAGTCGGCCTCGACTCGTCGGAACTCGGCCATCCACCCTCCAAGTTCGAGCGCGTCTTCGCCGCAGCCGCCGCGATGGGCCTCAAGCGCGTCGCCCATGCCGGCGAGGAAGGCCCGCCCGCCTATGTCGAGGAAGCGCTCGACCTGCTCGCGGTCGACCGGCTCGACCATGGCAATCGCAGCCTCGAGGATCCGGCGCTGGTCGCCCGCCTCGCCCGCTCGTCGATGACGCTCACCGTCTGTCCGCTCTCCAACGTCAAGCTGTGCAACGTCGAATCGGTCGACGTGCACCCGATCGACCGGATGCTGGAGCTTGGCTTGCGCGCCACGGTGAACTCCGACGATCCGGCCTATTTCGGCGGCTATGTCGCCGACAATTACCGGGCGATCGCCCAGGGCCGCACGCTCAGCAGGCGCGACCTGGTGACGCTGGCACGGAACAGTTTCCTCGGTTCGTTCCTTTCCGATGAGGAAGTTGCCGCGCATCTCGCCAAGGTAGACGCCTATGCGGAGGAACACGCTTGAGCATCGTCTTCACCCATTTCACCCATGCCGAGATGGTCGCGGGCGTCCACGCCATCGCCGAGGCCGCGGAAGCCTGGACCCCGACGCTGCTCGTCGGCATCGGCCGCGGCGGGCTGACGCCGGCGGTGTTCCTGTCGCACCGCATGGGCCTGCCGCTGGTCTCGATCGACCATTCGACCAGGATCGCCCAGTTCGGCGAGGAGCTGGTCGCGGTGCTTGCCAGGCGGACTCGCGACGGCGACCGGCTACTGTTCGTCGAGGACATCAACGACAGCGGCAGGACGATCGGCGAGATCCGTAACGCGCTGGCCGGCGAAGGCGCCATCGCCAGCCGCATCCGCTTCGCCGTGCTGCTCGACAATGTCCGCTCCTCGCAACGGGTTGATTACCGGTCCCGCCAAATCGACCGATCGGTCGACAAGGACTGGTTCGTCTTCCCCTGGGAGGCCATGGCCCCACGCGAGACCCTCGCCGTGGAGGCGATGGAAGTTCCCGAGCGACTCGCGTGACTTGCTGCAGGTCGTTCAGCCGCCGTCAATCGTACTTATGGCACGCTCCGTCGTGGACACATCCCTGCCGGCGCGCGTTCGTTCCGTCATCGCAGTGCCCAGACTTTTAAACTCCGGAGGAACCATGTTGAGAACTCCCAAGCGCCCTCGGTTCGCAGCGCTTGCTCTCATCCTCGCCGGCAGCATCTCGCTGTCCGCCTGTATGACCGCGACCCCCTACCAGCCTGCCACCGGCGCAGGCCCGACCAGCCGCAACGGCTATTCGGACACGCAGATCGAAGGCAATCGCTTCCGCGTCAGCTTCGCCGGCAACAGCCTGACGGCACGCGAGACGGTCGAGCGCTATCTGCTTTACCGGGCCGCCGAGCTGACCCTGCAGCAGGGCTTCGACTATTTCGTGCTCGCGGATCGCGATACCGAGAAGAAGACCGATGTCGTCCGCACGCCGGGCGCATGGGGCGGCCCGGGCTGGGGCGGTGGCCCCTGGGGCTATTGGAGCCCGTCCTGGCGCTTCTATCGCGGCCCGCGCTGGGGCTGGCGCAGCTGGGATCCCTTCTATGACGATCCCTTCTGGCGCGACCGCGACTGGGACTATCGCACCGTCACCCAATATGAGGCCATGGCCGAAGTGGTGATGGGCAAGGGCCCCAAGCCCGGCGACAATGTCCGCGCCTTCGACGCGCACGAGGTGGTCAACCGCCTTGGCCCGTCGATCCAGATGCCGTCGCCGAAGTAAGCGAGCATCAGAAATCCTCCTGCACGCGTGGGAGAGACCAACGGGAGGGAGGGCTGACCGGCCCTCCCTTTTCCTTTGCCCCACTCAGGCCGTTCCAACACCGGCTGCAGGCGCGACTCGCGAAAGTTCACTAAGGTCACACCATTGGCGGTTTTCGCGGCACCTCAAGTTGAGACAATTCCCGGCATCGCCGAGCATCTCGCAACATTCTTGCGAGCGCTTGATCCCATTTTTCCAACGGAATCAAAGAGCAGCCAGCCTCAAGGCTAGCCGCGCGAGCCGAGCAGACGAAATCCTACATTGCAAGGTTCCCCGACGAAGGCCGGGGAGCAAAAGGGCGCACACCCCAAGAATCATCGTCCCCGCGCAGGCGGGGATCCAGCGTTGCAGGCGGCGTTGCCCTTGGCTCTGGATCCCCGCCTGCGCAGGGATGACGGAATATGGATGGGCGGGCCTGAGACCCGCCCCTGAGCTCAGGCCACCTGGCCGTGGCAGTGCTTGTACTTGTTGCCCGAGCCGCACGGGCACGGCGCGTTGCGGCTGACCACGCCTTCCCACTGCGCCGGATCGGTGCCGAGATCCTCGGTCGACGGCTGGGGAATGCCCAGCTGCGACATGCGGGTGGTGACCAGGCCGGCGGCGCCGGCGTCATAGTCATAGGTGTCGTCCTCGCCGGTCAGCGGGTCGATGTGGGTGGTCAGGAAGTCGGGCAGCTGCGGCAGATCGGGTGCCGGCTCCATGCGGAACTGGGCGAAGGCGAGCGTGCGGGTCACGTCTTCGCGAATCTGGCCGAGCATGCGCTCGAACATCGCGAATGCCTCGTGCTTGTACTCGTTGATCGGCGTCTTCTGCGCATAGGCGCGCAGGTGGACGACCTGGCGAAGCGCGTCGAGCATCGCGAGATGCTCCTTCCAGTGATGGTCGAGATTCTGCAGCAGGATCGACTTCTCGACCTGGCGCCAGGTCTCGACCTCGAGGTCGGCCGCCTTGGCCTCGACCATCTGGTCTGCGGCCTCGCGGATGCGCTCCTCGACCATTTCCGGCTCGATCTGCGCTTCGTCCCTGATCCACTGGTCGACCGGCGCCTCGACGTTGAGGGTGCCGAGCACCTTCTCCTTGAGCGCCTCGACCTTCCACTGCTCGGGATAGGAACCGTGCGGGCAGAATTCGCCGACGATCGCGTTCACCGTCTCCGCGCGCATGTCGGTGACGACATCGCCCACGGTCTCGGCGTCCATGATGTCGGCGCGCTGCTCGTAGATGACCTTGCGCTGGTCGTTCATCACGTCGTCATACTCGACGACCTGCTTGCGGATGTCGTAGTTGCGCGCCTCGACCTTGCGCTGCGCGGTCTCGATCGCCTTGGACAGCCACTTGGAGCCGATCGCCTCGCCGTCCTGGATGTTGTTGCGCATCATCTTGGCGAACAGCGTGTTCGAGCCGAAGATGCGCAGCAGATCGTCGTCGAGCGAGAGGTAGAAGCGGCTGAGGCCCGGATCGCCCTGGCGGCCCGAGCGGCCGCGCAGCTGGTTGTCGATGCGGCGGCTCTCGTGGCGCTCGGTGCCGAGCACGAACAGGCCGCCGGCCTGCTTCACCCGCTCCTTCTCGGCCGCGATCTCGGCCTTGATCTGCTCGATCGCGGCGTCCTTGGCCGGGCCCTCCTCCATTTCGGACAGCTCGTCATGGACGCGGAACTCGAGGTTGCCGCCCAGCTGGATGTCGGTGCCGCGGCCGGCCATGTTGGTGGCGATCGTCACCGCGCCGATACGACCGGCCTGGGCGACGATATGCGCCTCATGCTCGTGCTGGCGCGCGTTGAGCACGCTGTGCTCGACGCCTTCCTTGTGGAGGAACTCGCTGAGCATCTCCGACTTCTCGATCGAGACGGTGCCGACCAGCACCGGCTGACCCTTGGCCGAATGCTCTTTGATCTTCTTGGCGATCGCCGCGAACTTTTCCTCGAGCGTCTTGTAGAACTCGTCCTCCTCGTCGACGCGCTGCACCGGCAGGTTGGTCGGGATGGTGACGACGTTCATCTTGTAGATGTCGAAGAACTCCGGCGCCTCGGTCGCCGCGGTGCCGGTCATGCCGCCCAGCTTCGGGTACATGCGGAAATAGTTCTGGAAGGTGATCGAGGCGAGCGTCTGGTTCTCGGGCTCGATCGCCACGCCTTCCTTGGCTTCCACCGCCTGGTGCAGGCCGTCCGACCAGCGGCGGCCGTCCATCATGCGGCCGGTGAACTCGTCGATGATGACGACCTTGTTGTCCTTCACGATGTAATCGATGTCGCGCTTGAACATCACGTTCGCGCGCAGCGCCTGGTTCAGGTGATGGACGACCTGGGTGTTCTCGAAGTCGTAGAGATTGGCGCCCTGGAGCAGCCCGGCGGCCTCGAGCATGCGCTCGACCTTCTCGGTGCCGTCCTCGGTCAGCACGATGGTGCGCTGCTTCTCGTCCTTTTCGTAATCCTCGGGGACGAGCTGCTTCACGACGACGTCGACGCCCATGTAGAGCTCGGACTTGTCGTCGGTCGGGCCCGAGATGATCAGCGGGGTGCGGGCCTCGTCGATCAGGATCGAGTCGACCTCGTCGACGATCGCGAAGTTGAACGGGCGCTGCGTCATCGACGCGCGCTCATACTTCATGTTGTCGCGCAGATAGTCGAAGCCGAACTCGTTGTTCGTGCCGTAGGTGATGTCGGCGCCATAGGCCTCGCGGCGCTGATGGTCCGACAGGTTCGGGATGATCACGCCGGTGGTGAGGCCGAGGAAGCGGTAGACGCGGCCCATCCATTCGGCGTCGCGCGAGGCGAGATAGTCGTTGACGGTGACGACGTGGACGCCGTCGCCCGGCAGCGCGTTGAGATAGGTCGCCAGCGTGGCGACCAGGGTCTTGCCCTCGCCGGTGCGCATCTCGGCGATCTCGCCGCGGTGGAGCACGATGCCGCCGACC
This sequence comes from Sphingomonas sp. Sphisp66, assembly GCF_047324325.1. Taxonomy (NCBI): domain Bacteria; kingdom Pseudomonadati; phylum Pseudomonadota; class Alphaproteobacteria; order Sphingomonadales; family Sphingomonadaceae; genus Sphingomonas; species Sphingomonas sp. Sphisp66. The sequence goes on along the minus strand of NZ_CP168508.1, from coordinate 1,492,803 downwards.
ATCTGCACGTCATAGTGGCGCTGGCCGAGCACGCGCTTGGCCGCCTCGCGCACGGTGGCGAAGGCTTCGGGAAGCAGCGCGTCGAGCTTCTCGCCGTTCGCCAGGCGCTCGCGGAACTTGATGGTCTGGCCCGAAAGCTCCTCGTCGCTCATCGCCGAGATCGCCGGCTCGAAGCCGTTGATCTTGTTCACGATGCTGCCGAGCGATTTCACATAGCGATCGTTCGAGGAACCGAAGAGGGACTTGGCAATGCCGCCGAGCATGGGTTTTCCAGTCTAAATCTAGGGTGGTCGGACGGGCGCGCCGCTGCGGTCGGCGCCCGTTTGGATGCGAGAACGGTGGAAACGGCCTCGCGGTTCAGCGGGCCGTGGAAAAGCTCATTCGAGCCGGCGCTCGAAGGGCAGGCGCAGTTCGCCGAGCGGAAGCTGCACGGCCGCGAGCGGGGCGGCCTTTTCGGGCCGCAGCAGCGGCACGGGAAGCGCGGGCGTCGCGCGGCGGGCGGGAAGCACCGCCGCCTGGGCCGCCTGCGCAGCCTGGACCACCGCGACACCCTGGACCTGCCGGATTCCACCACGATCGGCCTGACCGACACCGGTCAGGCTCGCGAGGAAGGCAGTCAGGAGAAGCAGCAGTTCCAAACGGCAAGTCTCTAAAACGGCACGGACAGTCATCCGTGCAATAGCTTGGGACATAGTGACTCGATTCGGCTTCGCCAATCGGAAATCGTCGCGACGAAGCCCGGCCCGCATCCGATCGCTGGAACCGGATGCGGTCGGCTCAGGGCCTGGCCTGGTCGATCACTTGGCGGGCGCGGCGCCCGTCACGAAATCCACTGCCGCCGAACGCGATTCGGGCGCCTTGCCCTTCTCGACCGGCAGGGTGATGGTCTGCACCTGCTGGCAGGCGACCTTGTCGATACCCGGGCTGCCGCTGCTCTGCTCGAGCGTGCACGCCGAAACCGCGCCCTTGTCGGTGAAGTCGAGATGGACGACCGGCGCCTGGTGATAGGTGGCCGGCAGCTTCTGCACGGTGACGGTCATGATCGTGGCTGGCGCGGCGGTCTGGCCGGCCAGGGCCAGCAGGGTAGCGAGAATCATGAGATGCCTTTCGTATCCTTGGCGACTGACGCATTGCTATCAGTCGCCGGGCCGATGTCCATGCGACCGGACTATTTCGACGCTTCGAACCGCGCCGACACCATGCGGCTGTCGGGCTGCGGGAGCGATGCGCCATCGATCTTGAACATCTCCACCTGTGCCCTGGCCTGCTCGCAGGCGACCGCGTCCAGCCTGGCGTTGCCGGTGCTCGCCTCGATCCTGCAGGCCTTCGCCTTGCCATCGGCATATACCAGCCGCAGCAAGGCGGGCCCGGCATAGCTCTTCGGCACGGCCTGCAGCCCCACGGTCAGATCCAGCGGTGCGCTGGCGCGTGCAGCCACCGGGCTCGGCGCACGCGTGCCGCCCGGCAGGACCCAGGTGAAGGTGCCGTTATAGTCGCCTGGAGTGTCCTTGCCGGCGCCATCGCGCGCCGGTGTGAAGACCGCACGCCTGAGCAGCATCTCGCAGACCTTGTCGTCCAGCGTGGAATAGCCCGACGATCCCGTCACGCTGCAGGCAGTCGGCTTGCCCTGCGCATCGACGGCGAGCCGGAACTTGACCGCGCCGAACTCGCGGCGCAGCAGCGCGCCGCCGGGATAGTCGTCGTCGGTCAGCCAGGCCTGCGGGCGGCCGCGCGGCTGCGGCTTGCTCGTCAGCGGAGGGATCACCCCGTCCTGCGCTGCGGGCGCGGCCTGCATGACCAGCGCCGCCAAGACCGCCAAGACCATTGATCTTTCCCCCCACTTGCCCGAAGCGGTCGCCAACTTAGCAACAGGTCCGGCCATGTCCATCGAACGCTCCCCGCTCGCGCTGCCCTTCCCCGCCCTGCCGGCCATTCCCGGCGTCACGACGCGGGTCGCCCGGGCGCGCTACAAGGCGTGGGACCGCTGCGACCTGACCTTTGTCGAGCTGGCGCCGGGCACTGCGGTGGCGGGCGTGCTGACCAGCAGCAAATGCCCCTCGCCCGAGGTGGAATGGTGCCGCAAGGCGCTGCCGCTTGGCACCGCGCGTGCGCTGGTGGTCAATGCCGGCAACTCCAACGCCTTCACCGGCAATCGCGGCCGCGCCGCGGTGGAGGCGATCGCCGCCCGCGCCGCGGCGCATCTCGGCTGCCAGCCCTCCGACGTGTTCGTCGCCTCCACGGGCGTGATCGGCGTGCCGCTGCCAATCGACAAGGCCGAGGCCGGGCTCGACAATGCCTTCACCGCCGAGCCGTGCAGCTGGGAAGACGCTGCCGCGACGATCATGACCACCGACACCTTCGCCAAGGGCGCGGTGACGCGCGCCGTGGTCGGCGGCAAGACCGTCCAGCTCGCCGGCATCATCAAGGGTTCGGGGATGATCGCGCCGGACATGGCGACGATGCTCGGCTTCGTCTTCACCGACGCCGCGGTCGATCCGGCCTGGCTGCAGACCGCGCTCGGCGACGCCAACCGCAAGACCTTCTCGTGCATCACCGTCGATGGCGACACCTCGACCAGCGACACGGTGCTCGCCTTCGCCACCGGCAGCGCGGGCAATGCGCCGCTCGCCAGCGACGAGGATGACGGCGCCGACGCCTTCCGCGCCGCGCTCCGGGACCTGTGCCACCAGCTCGCCCTGCTCGTGGTGCGCGACGGCGAAGGGGCCCAGAAGCTGATCGAGATCACCGTGGAGGGCGCCGAGAGCGACGCCAGCGCGCACCGCATCGCCATGTCGATCGCCAATTCGCCGCTGGTGAAGACCGCGATCGCCGGCGAGGACGCCAATTGGGGCCGCGTCGTGATGGCGGTGGGCAAGGCCGGCGAGCCCGCCGAGCGCGACCGGCTGGCGATCCGCTTCGGCGCGACCCAGGTGGCGCGCGACGGGCTGGCGGTGGAAGGCTATGACGAGGCGCCGGTCGCCGAGCACCTCAAGGGCCGCGAAATCGAGATCGGCGTGGAACTGGGCCTCGGCGAAGGCCGTGCCACGGTGTGGACCTGCGACCTGACGCACGGCTATATCTCGATCAACGCCGACTATCGAAGCTAGAAGTCGGCCTGCAGTCCCGCCTGCTTCTGCGCCGCCGGCATATCGGCAGCCGGGATGGGCGCCGCCGAGATCACGCGATCGACGATGATGGCGCTTGGGGCGCCGAAATTGGCCGGATCGGAGGTACGATCCAGTACGCGCCGGCCCATGAACACGATCCGGACAAGGTCGACCGAATAGCGGGTGCGATAGGCAGGCAGACGCACGGCGTCGCGGGTCTGTTCGTCAAAGACCAGGGCAAATCCGCGATCGACATCCGCGGGCCCCAACGCGCCCTCGCGGAAGCTTCCGCCTTCGATATGGCGGAGATAGGTGCCCGTGTACCGGCGCGGCTCGCCCAATCCGGCGCAGGACCGCAGGGGCTGTGCCGAAAGATATCCACCGCAGCCATGTTCGGCGGCTTCATTGTGGAGATCGAGATCCACGACCGTAACCCGCTCGCGGCGCGCAACATTGCCGATCGAGCCAGTATCCTCACAGCCGGTGAGGCAGGCGAACACCCACAGGGTGCCCGCCCGTATCGAGAGGCTCAGAGCTGGGCTTCGAGCCACTTCTTGATGCCGCTCTTGGGCATCGCGCCGACCTGCGTCGCCGCCGGCTGGCCGTCCTTGAACAGGATCATGGTGGGGATGCCGCGCACGCCGTACTTGGTGGGCGCGTCGGGATTCTCGTCGATGTCGAGCTTGATGATCTGGACCTGCTCGCCCAGTTCCTCGGCGAGCTCTTCCAGCGCCGGGGCGATCATCTTGCACGGCCCGCACCACTCCGCCCAGAAATCCACGAGCACGGGCTTGCCGGACTCGAGAACGTCACTGCTGAACTGGGCGTCGGTGGTCGCCTTGGTGGCCATGTTACTACTCCTGATACGATGTCGGGGGTTAATTTATGTCGGCACTGCGCCGGGTCAAGCGCGCAGGCCCAAGCTTTGCTCCTTATCCGCGAAGCCGGGCTTGTGCGCGGCCAGCAACTCGGCGGGCAGCAGATGGAGAGTCGGCCCCGACACGTAGAGCAGGCCCGCCTCCACCGTGCGACCGGGGAAAATCACCGCGAGCGCAGCGACATAGGCCGCCATCTGGCGGAGATGATAGGGTGGGATCGCCTCCAGCCCGACAGGCGCGCGGCGGCCGGTCTTGAAATCGATGACCCGGACATGGCTGTCGGTCACCACCAGCCGGTCGACCGTGCCCGAGACGACCAGCCCCTCCCCCACAACCGCGGCGATCGGGGCCTCGCCGAGGGAGTCGGGGCCGAAAAGCGCGGAGAAGCGCGGGTCCTCGGTCACTGCCAGGGCGGCGGCGACCAGCTCGGCGCGCTGGGCCGGGTCGGAGACGCCGCCTGCCCCGGCCAGCCAGCGCTCGGCGGCGGCGGGGCGATCCGCCGGGCTAACCGACGGCAAACGCTCGAAAAGGGCGTGGAGGAGGCACCCGCGCTCGGCGGCCGCGCGGAGGGCTGGCGTGGGGGGCGGATCGGCGACCGCGTCGTCGCCCAGCGAGGAGGGCGCGAGGGGGCGCGGCGGGCGGGCTTCCTCTGGCGCGGGGCGGCGGGCCCAGTCGGGGAGCGCCGCCACCACCGCCGCGCCGGCGGCCGTGCGGGGCCTGGCGGGGACCGGCGCCTGAGGGTGCAAGCCCTTGAATTCGCGGGTCTCACCCTCGGCCACACCGAGGGCGTCGAGCGCGGCGGCGCTGGCGGCGTACCAGCTCTTGGCCGGGGGTACGCCCTTGGCTATGGGACCCAGCGCGCCGGCGATGACGAGGCGCTCCTCGGCACGGGTGGCTGCGACGTAGAACAGACGCCAATGCTCGCTAAGTTCGCGCGCATCGGCATTTTCGAGGACCTCGCCGAGCACGCCCCGCTCAGCGGCGCGCGGACGGAAGATCGGCAGCTTTCCGGACGCAGCGGACGGTTCCCAACCCAGAAAGTCGCGCGGGGACCTGGTCGGGTCCACCGTAGCGTCCGCCAGGATGACCAGGGGCGCCTGGAGACCCTTGGCGCCGTGCGCGGTCATCACGCGCACCGCCGCCTGGGGCTGGGCCGCATCGCGGACGATCTCGACATCGCCGCGATCGAACCAGTCGAGGAATCGCTGCAACGAAGGGGTCGCAACCTTTTCGAAATTGAGCGTCGCATTGAGCAGCTCCTCGATCGGATCGCGGGCTTCCTCGCCCAGCCGGCGCAACAGCTTGCGGCGACCATCCAAAGGACCAGAAAGTAGTTCTTCCAGAAAGCGATAGGGCGTGGCGATGTCAGCGCGTGCGAGGAGCGCGTAGAGCGGCGCCAGGCGCTCCTCGGGCTGGGTCCTGCGCAGGTGCCGCCACAGTCCGCCACCGGAGCGCACCGCAGCGTCCATAAGCGCCTCCTGCGTCCAGCCGATCAACGGTGACACCAGGAGCGAAGCGAGCGACAGATCGTCCTCGGGCTGGAGCGCGAAGCGGATCGCGGCGAGCAGATCCTGCACCGCAAGCGGCGCGTTCAGCCGCAGGCGATCGACGCCCGCCACCGGCACGCCCTCGGCATAAAGGCGCGCGACGATCAGCGAGGCGAGCTCGCCGCGGCGCTTGACCAGGATCATCACATCCTCGGGCGCCAGCTTGCGGCCCTTGCTCTCCAGGTCGAGCGTGCCGATCCAGCCCTTGATCGCCCGGGCGATGTCGCCGGCGAGCTTGCGGGTGGCGTCGCTGACCCATTCCTCCTCGTCGGCCTCGCTGCCGCCCTCGGTGACCGGGGGCCAGAGCGTGACCGTGCCGGGGCCGGGCACTTCGCTGGCATGTTCCTCGGCATCGGAGAGATCGCCCATGCCGGGCATCGGCAGCGCGCCGATCGCGGCATCGACGAACTCGAGCACCGGACGAGTGGAGCGGAAGCTGTGGGTGAGCGACAGCTCCTCGACCTCGCGCGGCTCGGGCTTGTCCGCATCGAAATCATAGTCGAGGTCGGCCTGGATCCGCGACTTGGCGAGGAAGCGCTCGAAGGCGGCGCGGAAGAAGATCGGATCGGTGCCCTGGAAACCGAAGATCGCCTGCTTGTAGTCGCCGACGGTGAACAGCGTGCGCATCGTCTGGGCGCGCACGCCCTCGCCGACGAAGAACTCGTCGGCGATCGCGCTGACGATCGCCCATTGCTGGGGATTGGTGTCCTGCGCCTCGTCGATCAGGACATGCTCGGTCGCCTGATCGAGCTTGAAGCGTACCCATTCGCCCATGCCGGGCTCGGCGAGCAGCGCGACGGTGGCTTGGATCAGGTCGTTGAAGTCGACCGCGCCGAGGCGGCGCTTGGCCCGCTTGTAGGTATCGGCATAGATGCGGCCGGCCTCCAGCCCGGAAGCGAGCAGGTCCGCATAGGCCGCCTGGGTCTTCATGCCGAGCAGCTGGCCGCAGGTCTCGAACAGCCGCATCGCATAGTCCGCATAGGATGGATCCTGCGGCGCCTGCCCCTTGCCGAAGGAGCGCGGCTCGCCCTTGGCGGTGGCCCAGATCGAATGGAGATCGGCAAGGCTGGCGGCGCGGGCATCGGGGCTCCTGCCGAGCCAGGCTGCGGCGATGTCGGCGCGCTCGAGCCCCCTGCCCGTGCCCCAATCGGCATTCATCACGGTGAGCGCGCGCAGGCTGGCAAGATCGAAGCTGTCGTCGGCGCAGCGGCGGGCGATCTCGGCATCGACGTCGCCCAAGGGAAGTCCCAGCGCTTCGCGGAGGAAGGGCTGGATCAGGACCGGCAGCTCGGCGAGCGCCTCGCCTTCGCGGGCGCAGGCCTTGAGGAAATCCTCGGCCTTGCCTTCGCCCAGCCGCAGCGACAGCGCGCCGACCGCATCGACCACCCAGGCGCGATGATCGCGCTCGGCATCGACGAGCATCTCGGCCAGCGCCTCGCGCGCCAGCACGGCCTCCTCGCGCTGGTCGAGCGGGCGGAAGCCTGGGACGAGGCCGGCCTCCATCGGGAAGGCGGCGAGCAGCGACTGGCAGAAGCTGTGGATCGTCTGGATGCGGATGCCGCCACCGGGCGCGTCGAGCACCTTGGCGAAGAGCTGGCGGGCCTTTTCGCGGCCCGCGGGCGAGATGTTCTCGCCCAGCGCCTCGAGGTCGGCGGCCAGCTCGGTGTCGGACGCGCGCACCCAGCGGGCGAGCCGGCTGGTGATCCGCTCGGACATCTCGGCCGCGCCTGCCTTGGTGAAGGTGAGGCAGAGGATCGCGCCAGGATCGGTACCGTTCAGCAGCAACCGCCAGACGCGCGCGGCAAGCACCTGGGTCTTGCCGGTGCCTGCGGACGCGGAGAGCCAGATATGGCGGCCTGGGTCGGACGCGGTCTTCTGGTTGCCCTTTAGTTTGTGGAGGGGGCGGACTTCAGACATGGGGGTTTCCGCCGAGATACAATCCTCCCCCGCCAGGGGGAGGTGTCAGCCAAAGGCTGACGGAGGGGGAGGCAAGCGACAAACAGGCGGTTCGCTTACCTCCCCCTCCGTCACGCTGCGCGTGCCACCTCCCCCTGGCGGGGGAGGATAAGTGAAAGCCGCCCTCACTCACGGCCATACCATTCGTCGCGGCGCATCAGCTGGTCGTACTCGGCATAGGGAGCGTATTCGGGCACCAGCTTGGCGGTGAAGGGCTCGTCGCCGGTGAGCCAGGCATTCACCGCCTCTGCGAAATGGTGCGCGGCAATGTCGACGAACTCCTCGGCGGGGATCGGCTCCTTCTTCTTCGGGTCGACGGGGCTGTCGACATAGCCGAAGCCACCGGTGCGCGGGGAACGGGCGAGCGACCAATATTCGAAGGCCCGCGCGACGCCCTCGATATCCGTGAACCCGCCGCGCTCGGCGATCAGGCCGAGCAGGCCGAGCTGGAGGCTGAACCCGGCGCGGACGGCACGAGTGCTGGGGGGCTGGCCGGTCTTGTAGTCGACGATCGCCAGGCTGCTATCGCCCAGCCGGTCGATCCGATCGAACTTGCCGCGCAGCTTCACCCCGGCGAACTCGATCTCGCCGTCCAGCTCGACCGCGAGGACCTTGCGGTCGGGATTCTCGGCGATCTGGCGGGCGATCCAGTCGATCGCCTCCATCAGCCGCGGCTGCCAGAGCGCGCGCATCATCGGATGGGTGCGCTCGTCGACCAGCATCGCCTCGGCGCGGGCGCGAAGTCTGGCCGGATCGCAATTGTCGAGTTCGAACCATTTCTGAAGAACGTCGTGCACCGCCGTGCCGCGCCACGCCGCGCTGGGATCGGCATCGACCGGATCGAGCGGCATGAGCTTGAGCATGCGGCGGGCGTAGAAGGCATAGGGATCGGCCTTGAGCCGATCGACCTCGGTGACCGAGATCGCCTTGGGCCGGTCCTCGACCGGGGGCGAAGGCTCCGGGCGCTTAGCGGGCTCAGGCGCGCCGGGGTCGTCGATCGCATGGACCCAGGCGGCAAGATCGGGTGCGCGATCGAGGCGGCCGGACAAGGCTTCGAGGCGGAGCCAGAAGCGCGAGGCGATGGTCGGCGCGGTGGCGTCGCGGCGGGCGCGGGTGAGGAGGACTTCGGGTGCGCCGAGCGCGCCGGCCAGGTCGTGCGCGGCGAGGCCGATGCGCCGTTCCAGCCCCGGCAGGCCCAGTTCGGCGCGAATGCGCGGGGCGAGCCAGGGATCGGGCGCGGGCAGGCCCGGCCAGACGCCTTCGTTGAGCCCGGACAGGATCATCAGGTCGGCGGTCTGCAGGCGCGCCTCAAGCTGGCCGAGGATGGCGAGGCGCGGATGTCCGCCCTGGGGCGGGCGGACTGCGATCTGGTCCATCAGCGTGCGCAGCATCGGGGCGAGCGTGTCGGGATCGGCGCGGTGCGGGCCATCGACGCCCTCGCGCTCGAGATCGTCGAGCAGGGTCGCGGCGGCGCGGCCCTCGGCACGGCTCCACAGCCCATCGCCGCCAAGCGCCTGGGCGGCTTCGCGGAGTGCAGCGAGGAGGACGGGGATCGGCTGGGCGCCGGCGCTGAAGGCGGCTTCGAGCGGGGTGAGCAGCGCGCGCGCCTCGGGCCACCAGCGCAGCGCCGCCTGACGGAGCGGGCCGTCCCTGCCCTCCTGCTCGGCGAGATGACGATCGATGCCGGCAAGATCGGGCGCCGGGCGCGGGCCCCTGAGGGCACGATCGAGCAGGCGGGCGCCGTCGAGCCATTCGGTGCGCGCCTCAGGCATCACCAGCGGGTGCTTGAGCAAGGTGAGCAGCGGCAGCGGGGCGAAGCGCTGGGCGGCGGCATCGGCGAGCGCGAGGAGCAGGGTGCCCGGCGGCAGGATCGATAGCGGCTGGCCGGCGGAATCGTCGACCGCGATGCCCCAGCGGGCGCAGTGCGCGGCGACGCGGCGGGCGAGCGCGCGGTCCGGGGTGACGAGCGCGGCGGTCCTGGCCGGCGTCTCCAGCACCTGGCGCAGCGCCAGGGCGATGGCCTGGGCCTCCTCGGCCGGGGTGGCGACTTCGAGGACGCGGACGCCGTCGAGCTTGCGCTCCTTCTCGGGGAGCGTAGTCCAGCCATGGGTCAGCTCGGGCGGCTGCATCGCCGAGGCGATCGCCTTGCTGCGCGAGGGCGCCGCGTCATGCTCGCTCATCGCCCGCCAGGGATCGAACTCGCTGCGGTGGACGCCCATCCGCTCGAGGAGCAGCTTGAGGTGGAATTGCGGATGGGTCTCGAGGTTGCGCTTGCGCCGGCCCGAGGGATCGGGCGCGTGCGGGCCGAGCATGTCCCATTCGGCATCGGAGATGGCGATGGCGAGATCGGGGAGGACGACCATGCCTTGGGGCAGCCCGGCGACGACGCGCTGGAGCCGGGCAATGGCGGGCGCGCTGGCGGTGATGCCGGCGGCGCAGACGAAGCCGGCCGGGGGTGCGGTCTTCCAGCGCTTCGCCACCTTGTCGATCAGCAGGCGGCGGCGATCGGCGAGGTCGATGCGGCCGAGCCGGGCGAGTTCCCTGGGCCAGCCTTGCAGGACGATCTCGAACAGGTGGAGCGAGCGCTCCCAATGGGCGGAGAGCTCGGGGCCGAGATCGAGCTCCTTGAGGCGGCGCGGCGGGACTTCCTCGATGAGGAGCTGGTCGAGCGTGGCGGCGAGGTCGCCGGCCAGGCGGACGGCTTCTGCGGCGTCGTGGCGGGGCTCGGCCTGCTGGATCAGCCGGGCGAGGATGAGCTGGCGCTGGAGCGGGCCGACCGCGGGGGCGACGGGCTCGGGGTCGCCGGCGGCATCGAACACCGCCTCGTCGAGCTCGGGATCGCCGACCGCGACGAGGCGCGGAAGGAGCAGGCCGCCGCCGCTGGCACGGACGAAGGCGTCCTGGATGGCGCGCTTGGCGCGGTTGTTGGGGAGCAGGACGATGCCGCGGGCGAGCGCCATCGGATCGGCCCCGAAGCGCTGGATCAGCCCGTTGGCGAGCGCATCCGCGAAGGCGCGGTGCGGGGGGATGGTGTAGAGGTGGAGGGCTTCGGGCATGGGCTTGGGCGACACCCTAGCGCCCATTTATTCAGCTAGGGAGTGGGGCAGCACAACGCGACTGTTGAAAACAGAAAACCACTCGTTGCGATAATCGCATGAAGTGAGATAGGCTCTGACGGCGTCGGTTGCCCGCCTAGGAACGAAATGGTTTTGGAGACCCTTCGTTGGACACCCGCGGGGGCAACCGACGCAGCCAGCCCGAAAGATGTTTGGACCACCTGTCGGACACTGAGTTCGTCAGTGCAGTAATGATTCTATTGCCGTTTCAGGCCGGAACAAGAGGAGATTGGTTAATCGACGCCCCTTTGGGGGTTTCGTGCACAGGAAAATCGCCTGTGGACGACTGAGCCCTCAAACCGCCGCCAATATCTCTTCGGCTTCCTTGACTGCCCCCGGCGTGCCGACATCGAACCACAGCCCCTGGTGGACCGTGCCCCACAGCCGCCCCTGCTCCATCGCGCGGTTCCAGAACAGGTTGGTCGAGAACGGGCCCTCGGGCCAGTCGCGGATCACGCGGGGGTGGAGGATCTGGGCGCCGGCATAGACGAACGGCGCGAGGCGGCCGGGCTTGCGGCGCTCGGTGATGCGGCCGAGCGGGTCGAGGCGGAAATCGCCCTGGCCCTTGTGGCTGTATGCGCGGGCAAGGGGCACGAGCAGCAGCAGCGCGTCCATCTTCTCGTCGTCCCAGGCGGCGGCGAGCGCGTTGAGCGAGCCGATCGGGCCGTCGACCCAGAGCGTGTCGCTGTTCACCGTGAAGAAGGGCTTGTCGCCGAGCAGCTCGCGGGCCTGGACGATGCCGCCGCCGGTCTCCATCAGCTGGGCGCGCTCGTCCGAGATCAGCACCTCGACATCGCCGGCGCGGACCTTGAGGTGCGCCTCGACCTGGTCGGCGAGATAATGGACGTTGACCACGGCGCGCTGGATCCCGGCCTCGCGCAGATGATCCATCGTATGGTCGAGCAGCGTCTTGCCGGCGACCTCGACCAGCGGCTTGGGGCGCGTGACGGTGAGCGGGCGCATGCGCTTGCCGAGGCCGGCGGCCATCACCATCGCGGTCTCGGGCAGGGCCACGTCCGGGTTCGGACGCAGCGAATAGGTGGCGGAGGGTTTCATGCGCCTGCGCCGGAACCTGCTATGGTGAGTGGGTCGCCGCGCATGTCGGCGGGGATGTTCGCCTCGAACCAGTCGGCGACCGGCTTGAGCGCCGGATGCTGGAGATCGCGGTTGAGATAGGTCCAGACGCGCGGGCAGAGGCCGGGGTAGCGTGGCTTGCCGTCGCGCTTCCACAGCCGGGTGAAGATGCCGACGATCTTGGCGTTCCGCTGGGCGCCAAGCACGTGATAGGCCACGTCGAACGCGTCGCCGGCGCCGGTGATGCGCTTGTAGCGATCGAGCATCGCGGTCTCGAGCTCGACCGGCACGTCGCGGCGCGCGTCCTGCAGCAGCGAGACGAGGTCATAGGCGGGATGGCCCGCCAGTGCGTCCTGGAAGTCGAGCAGGCCCAAGGTCTCCGCGCTACCGTCGATCAGCATGATGTTCTCGACATGGTAGTCGCGCAGCACCGTGACAGGCGTGTGACCCGTGAGCACCGGCGCGAGCACTTCGTCCCAGGCGGCGCGATAGCCCTCCATGTCGACGTCGAGTCCGACCGCGGGGCAATACCATTCGGGAAGCAGGTTCGCCTCGCGGTGGTACTCGGCGAGGCTGTAGGGCTTGAGCAGATCCGCCGCGGGGTGCCCGGCGAGGCGGATGATCAGGTCGATCGCTTCTTCGTAGAGCCTGAGCTCGCTCTCGGGCGCGGCATCGACGGTCTCGCGCATGCGGGCGTCGCCGAAGTCCTGGATGAGGACCAGGCCCTCGGTCAGGTCCTCGTGCAGGATCTCGGGCGCGGCGAAGCCATGGTCGGTCAGCCAGCGGGCGATGTTGATGAAGGGGCGCGGGTCCTCGTGCGGCGGCGGCGCGTCCATCAGGATCGCGGTGCGGTCATGCTCCACCACGCGGAAATAGCGGCGGAACGAGGCGTCGCCGGCGAGCGGACGGATCTCGGCGCCACCCCAGCCGGCGGCAACGAGGAAGTCGGGCGCCGCGGCGGGCGGATTCATGTCAGGGACCATCGGTCCTTCCATGCCGCGGGCACCTTCGCTGTCAAGACGCGCGCGCCGTCCGGTGCCACATCCAGGGACAGCCACAGCGCATCGTGCCACGCCGCCGCGCCCAGCCGCTCGGGCCATTCGACGATCAGCAGCGAATCGTAGCGGGCGTCGTCGAGGCCCAGCTCCTCGGCCTCGGACGGATCGTCGATCCGATAGAGATCGACGTGCAGCACCGGGAAGCGCACCTCGGGCGGCTCATAGGGCTGGACGATCGCGAAGCTCGGAGACGGCGCCTCCTCCTCCAGCCCGAGCGCCGCCAGAAGCCCGCGGGCGATGCTGGTCTTGCCGGCACCGAGCGGGCCGGACAGCGCGATCACGTCGCCGGGGCGGGCGAGACCGGCGAGGCGACGGCCGAGTTCGAGTGATTCTTCGGGTGTGTGGAGGTGCATGGTCATCAAAATCCTCCCCGAGCTTGTCTCGGGGAGGGGGACCATTCGCGCAGCGAATGGTGGAGGGGCGCGACAGTGAAACCGGCGCGGTGCGCCGGCCCCTCCACCACCGGCTTCGCCGGCGGTCCCCCTCCCCCAGCAAGCTGGGGGAGGATTTGAAGGGCGCCCTTCCTCATTTCCGCGGCAGCTCCACCGTCACCAGCGTCCCCTCCCCCGGCTCGGAGATTAGCTCGATGCGGCCGCGGTGCGCGTCGACGAACTGCTTGGCGATCGGGAGGCCCAGACCCAGCGAGCGCTGGTTGCCACGGGCATTGCCGAACTGGGCGAAGCGGTCGAAGGCGCTCGCCACCTGCTCCCGCGTCATGCCCGGCCCATTGTCCGAGACGATCACGCGGGCGACGCGCTTGTTGCCGTCGAGATGGAGCAGCACCCTGCCCCCGTCCGGCGTCGCCGAGACCGCGTGGCGCAGCAGATGCTCGATCACCTGGCGGACGCGGCGCGCATCGCCGGTGATGCTGCCCGCGCTGCCGGCATCCTCGACCACCAGCTCGATGTTCTTGGCCTTGGCGAGCGGCGCGACCGCCTCGGCGGCGTTCTGGGCGGCATGCTCGATATCGACCGGCGCCTTTTCCAGCGGAGCGCCCTCGCTCTGGGTCAGGTCCAGCACCTCGTCGATCATCGTGCCCAGCCGCTCGACCGAGACGAGGATCGCCTCCGAATATTCCTGGCCGCTCTCGCTCAGCTGGCCGGCAAAGCCGCCGTGCAGCATCTCGGCGAACCCCTTGATCGAAGTGAGCGGGGTGCGGAGCTCGTAGCTCATGTTCGCGAGGAACGAGGTCTTGACCCGGTCCGCCGCCTCCAGCGCCTCGTTGCGGGCGCTGAGCGCACGCTCGGCGCGGTGATGATCGGTGGTGTCGAGCATGGTCACCAGCGCATTGCCGTCGGGCAAGGGCACCGCGGTGATGTCGAAATGCCGGCCATCGGCAAAGGCGATGCTGGAGCCGCGCGACTGGCGATCCTGCGCGGCGATGCGGATCAGGTCGCCGATGATGTCGGCACGCGATGCCTTGACCAGCTTCGGCCCGAAGGCGCGGACCAGCGCCTGCACCTGGGGATGGCCATCGAGGAACGCGTCCTCGAAGCCCCAGACCTGGCGGAACTTGCGGTTCCACAACTGGAGCCTGCCCTTGCCGAACACGGCGACCGCCTCGGCCAGGCCCTCGAGCGTGGCGGTGCGCACCTGCTGCATCTCGCCATGCTCGCGCTGCAGCTCGAACTGCTGGGTCTGGTCCTCGAACAGCAGCAGCAGCCCGCCTTCGGGCAGCGGCTGGGCGACGACGCGCATGTGCGTGGCGCCGAGGCTCCAGGTCTCCTCGACCGCATCGGGCGCGACGAACCATTCGCGCCGCTCCGCCTTCCAGGCCGGATAGTCGCGCACCTCGGGCAGGCGATTGGCCTCGCGCATGCGATCGAGCACCCGGTCGAACTCGGGGCGGTCGGCCAGCCATTCGTTCTTCATCGCGAACATGCGGCGGAACGGCTGGTTGGAGAAGATCAGGCTGCGATCGGCACCGAACTGGGCGACGCCCGCCGAAATCCGGTCGAGCATCGCGCGCTGGGCGGCGGCGAAGCGCTTGAGCCCACCCCGCGCCTGTTCGAGCTCCTCGATATCGACCGCGAAGCCGGCGACGCCGCCGGTGCCGAGCGGCATGTCGTGGAGGCGCAGCATCCGGCGCTTGCCGCCGATCGTCGCGGGCATCGCCGCGGTCTGGGGCTCGCCGGTGTCGCGCGCGATCGCGGCATTGGCGAGCGGCCCGCCCATGCCGACGCCCTCGACCAGCTCGAGCCCGCGGGCGACAACATCCTCGGAATCCTTGCCCTCGACCGCCTCGACATAGGCGGTGTTGACCATGAGCAGGCGCAGGTCGGCACCGCGATACCACATCGGCATCGGCGCAGCCTCGATCAGCGCGGTGAGCGCGTCGAAGGCAGCGCGCAGGCGGGTCGCCTCCCGCTGAAGGCGGTTGATCTCGGACTGGCTCTCGGTCGCATCGAGGAACCAGAGGACGACCCCACCGGGGGCGTTTACGGCCTGGGGCGCCCGCTCGCCGATCACCAGCAGGGCACGCTCGGAGCCGTGCGCGCGCACGGAAAGGCTGAACGGCTTGCCGGCCTTCTGCGCTGCGGAAACCTGGACGCCCAGCGCATCGGCGTCCTCGGGCAGCAGCCCGGCATCGACAGTGCTGAGATCGCCCAGCTCGCGCGGCAGGTCCCGGAAGCCCAGCCAGTCGCCCAGCCGGCGCGGCAGCTCGATGCGGCCGTCGGCACGGACCAGCATCGCCTGGGCGGGCGAACCGCTGATCAGCGCGGCAAGTTGCGCATTGGTCTCGGCGATCGTGGCAGCCTCGGCCCGGGCGCGCAGCCCGGCGAACAGCGCCCATACCCCGCCGATGACGAGCAGCGCGAGCACGGCGCCTGCGACCACCGCAGCGGATTGCGCGATGTGGATCACAATTGTCGTTCGCCAGCCGGAAGCATCGACCACCCTTAGGCCAAGTTTCCCACCGGCGGAAAGCGCTCGCGCAACAAAAAGGGCCGGGCGGAAAACCGCCCGGCCCCGATTGCCTGAACTCGGGTTCGCTTAGAAGCGAATGGTCGAGCCCACGTGGAAGTAACGACCCAGTGCGCCACGGAAATAGACGTCGCTGGTGCCCGAGGACGGGAACGGCGGCGCCGTGTCGAACAGGTTGTCGACGTTCAGACGCACCTGGAAGCGCTCCGCCACGTCCATGGTCACGCCCATGTTGGTGAAGAAGATCGCATTCTCGTGGTTGAACGGCTCGTAGTTCGGAGCAGCGTTCACCGAACGCAGCGCCGGGCCGATATACTGGCCCTGCAGGAACAGCCCGAAGCCCGAGTTGTCATAGGTCAGCGAGACGACGCCCTTGTCGGTCGAGTAGCCGACCGAACCGTTGGTCGTGGTCTTGGTGCCAGCGGTCGTGCTCGAGAGCTCGAACAGGTGCTGGTAGCTGACCGAGAGGCCGATCGAGCTGTTGGCGCCGAGGAACGGCGTCTTGCTGCGATACTGGCCCTGGGCGACGATGCCGCGATAGCGCAGCTCGTCCTGGTTCACGTAACCGGTGACGATGTACGAGAGCTGGCCCGAGCTGTCGCGCAGCTGACGGCTGCAGAACGGGTTCGACGGATAGGCCGAGCTGTCATAGCAGCCATTGACCACGTCATCGCCGCTGAACGAGGTGATGACGCCCTTCACCCGGATATCGACATAGTCCGCGGTGAGCGAGAAGCCGCGGAGGAAGGTCGGCTCGAACACCGCACCCACCGTCCAGCTGTTGGCGGTTTCGTTGTTGAGGGTCGGCGAGCCCTGGATCGCCTGGGTGAACGAACGCTCGTCCGACAGCGCGTCGAAATTGGCGATCTGCGCCGGGGTCAGACCCGCCGCGGCCAGCGCCGCGGTGCAGTTCGCCGCACGGGTCGTCGGGTTCGGGCCGTTGGCACGCTCCAGACGGTCGCACGGATCGGTCGCGAAGCCGAAGAAGCTCTGCGCCGGGGCCGAGCTCTCGGTGATCGAGGGCGAGCGGATCGAGTGGGTGTAGTTGCCGCGGAAGGTGATGTCCGCGATCGGCTGCCAGCGGCCACCCGCCGTCCAGGTCACCGCGCCGCCGTTCACCGAGTGATCGACATAGCGGATCGCGCCCTGGAACTGCAGCGAGCGGATGAGCGGGATGTTGTTGTCCGGACCGATCAGGTCGGCCTGGATTTCGCCGAAGATTTCGTCGGTGTTGTAGCCCGCGTTGATCGGCGCCATCGGCACGTTCTGGCCGTAGGAAACGCGATCGTTGTTCGGGATGCCGTCGCCATTCTCGTCGACGTTCGACGTGGGATCCGGACCGCCGAGGAAGATCGCGCCCGGATCGAACTTCTGGTGCTCGTCGCGGTGCTCATAGCCGATCGCGAACGACAGGTCGCCGCCCGGCAGCTTGAAGAGCGGACCGGTCAGCGAGGCGGTGAAGTCCTTCTGGGTGTTCACCGAACGCGGCGTGGCGATGCCGGTGATATAGTCGCGAGCCGCCTGGCTGGCGACGCCCGAACCGAACAGGTTGAGCGGCGCGCAGGTCGAGCTGACCGTCGGCGCGCTCGAGTTCGGCAGGCCGGCAAGGCACGGCGTGCCGGTCGGGTTCGCGGCGGTGATCGCGCCCACGGCGTTCAGGAAGTTCTGCTCGACGATGGTCGGCTGGCGGCTCTTGACCGTCGACCGGCCATAGTTGCCGACGACTTCCCACTTCCATTCCTTGTCGCCGAACACGTTGAACGACCCGTCGAACCCGCCGACGAAGCGGACGATGTCCACCTGGCCACGGACGCGGCCGGTGGTCAGGTCGGTGTTCGCGCGGCCGAGGTAGAAATAGTCCTGGTTGGCCGTGTAGCCCATGCACTGGTCGCTGAGCGTGAAGCAGTTCGGATCGTTGATCGACTGGACGATCGACGCCCGCGCCGCCGGCGACAAGAACGGGTTGTTGATGCTCAGGATGACGTCGCCCGAGGGGGTGCCCGGCGCGCCGAAGAAGCCCGACTTGTATTCCGGCTGATCGCGCAGGTTGGTGCCTTCGGAGTGCGAGTACCAGGCCTCGCCGAAGAAGCGGATGTCGTCGCTGACGTCATAGGACGCCATCGCGATGCCGCTGTAGCGCTTGGTGTTGGTCAGCAGGTTCGACAGCTCGGTCAGGCTGAAGCCGTTGCCGCCCGACGCGTTGGTGAAGCTGGTCGGGGTGCCGAAGTTGATCGGAACCAGGTTGCCGTTCGCATCGAAGCGCAGGTTCTGGCCGGGGGTGCCGCCGTTGACGCCGGGACTGTAGGGGCCGCCGAAGAACGAGTTCTGGTAGCGCGGCGACAGCACCGAGTTCACGCCGAGCGCGTCATAGAGATAGCGGCCGACGAGCGGGATGCCGTACTGCGAGATGCCCGGGATGCGGCGGTCGTTGTAGAACTGGCGCGAGAAGGCGTAGCTCGAATCGACCTTGGTGTCGAAATAGCGGCCGCGCGCGGCGAGGTCGCGATCGGTGTAGAGCAGGCCGTCGGACTCGTTATACTCGCCCGCCACGGTGATGTTGAGGCGGCCGAAGGTGTGGCCGGCCAGCGCGCGGACGCGGAAGTCGGCGGCGTCGCCGCGATCCGAGATGCCCTTCTGCGCGTCGATCTCGAAGCCCTGATAGTCGCGCTTCAGGATGACGTTGATCGTGCCCGCGATCGCGTCCGAACCGTAGATCGGCGCGCCGCCGACGGCGACGGTCTCGACGCGGTCGATCAGCTTGGTCGGGATGACGTTAAGGTCGACCTGGTCGCCGCCCGAGCCGGTCGGGCCGAAGATCGCCGAGGTGTTCGAGCCGACGAAGCGGCGGCCGTTGACCAGGGTCAGGGTGCGCTGCGAGCCGAGGCCGAAGAAGTTCACGAAGCTCTGGCCCGGGCCGAAGCTCGACTGGAGGCCGACCGGCGACGAATCCGCGACGCCGAACGAGGGCAGTTCGTTGAGCGCCTGGCCCAGCGTGTTGAAGCCGCGGGCTTCGATCTGCTCGCTGCTCAGCGTCTGCACCGGCTCGACGGTGTCGTTACGGTTGCGCGCGATGCGCGAGCCGGTGACGATGATGGGGGTGTCGTCGGCCTGGGTGGCCGCCGGGGCGGCCTGGGTGTCGGACTCGGGCACCTGCGCGGTGTCCTGCGCCTGCGCAGCCCCGCTCGTGAACATCAACGCGAGCGCAAGCGTCGATGCAGAGAGGGTTGCGGCACGGCGCCGCGAGAAGGATTGGTTCATGTTTCGCCCCTTACTTGGTTCTTTAACCATTTCATCCGGTCTCGATCCTGCAAAAGATCGGACTGGCGATCACCTGAGCCTGCAAGATCAGCACATCATTCATCAACGAGCAATGTATCTCGCAACACCGGGGAAACACTTTAGGTTTGGCGGTGCGACATTTTTGACACGCCGATGCACGAAAGACGCTTCTTTTCGTGTTTTGCGGCGCACAATGCGCAATAAACGGAAAAGGGCCGCGCGACCTTTCGGCTGCGCGACCCTTTTGCACCGCAGCGGCCCGAAGGCCGCGCGCGGGATCAGTAGCGATAGTGATCCGGCTTGAACGGACCCTCGACGGTGACGCCGATGTAATCCGCCTGCTTCTGCGTCAGCTTGGTGAGCTTCACGCCGAGCTTGTCGAGGTGGAGCGCCGCGACCTTCTCGTCGAGGTGCTTCGGGAGCACATAGACGTCGTTCTTGTAGGTGTCCGACTTGGTCCACAGCTCGATCTGGGCGAGGACCTGGTTGGTGAAGGACGACGACATCACGAACGAGGGGTGGCCGGTCGCGTTGCCGAGGTTCACCAGGCGGCCCTTCGACAGCACGATGATCTTCTTGCCATCCGGGAACTCGACTTCGTCGACCTGCGGCTTGATCTCGGTCCACTTGAAGTTGGCGAGGCCGGCGATCTCGATCTCGCTGTCGAAGTGGCCGATGTTCGAGACGATCGCCATGTTCTTCATCGCGCGCATGTGATCGACGGTGAGCACGGCTTCGTTGCCGGTGGCGGTGACGAAGATGTCGGCGCGGGTGGCGGCCTCTTCCATCGTCACGACTTCATAGCCTTCCATCGCCGCCTGCAGCGCGCAGATCGGATCGATTTCGGTCACGAGCACGCGGGCGCCGCCGTTGCGGAGCGAAGCGGCCGAGCCCTTGCCGACGTCACCGAAGCCGGCGACGCAGGCGACCTTGCCGGCGAGCATCACGTCGGTGGCGCGACGGATCGCGTCGACCAGCGATTCCTTGCAGCCATAGAGGTTGTCGAACTTCGACTTGGTGACGCTGTCGTTCACGTTGATCGCCGGGAAGGGCAGCTTGCCCTTCTTCGACAGCTCGTACAGGCGGTGGACGCCGGTGGTGGTCTCTTCCGACACGCCCTTGATCGTGGCGACGGTCTTGGTCAGGTAGCCCGGACGCTCGGCGAGGAAGCGCTTCAGCGTGGCGACGAAGATCTCTTCCTCTTCGTTCGACGGGGTGAACAGCGCTTCACCCGCCTCGACGCGCGCGCCCCACAGCGCGAACATGGTGGCGTCGCCACCATCGTCGAGGATCATGTTGCAGGTCTGGTCCTGGCCCCAGTCGAAGATGCGGATGACGTAATCCCAATACTCCTCGAGCGTCTCGCCCTTGACGGCGAAGACGGGGATGCCGGCCTCGGCGATGGCAGCCGCGGCGTGGTCCTGGGTCGAGTAGATGTTGCAGGTCGCCCAGCGCAGCTCGGCGCCGAGTTCCTTGAGGGTCTCGATCAGCACGGCGGTCTGGATCGTCATGTGCAGCGAGCCGGTGATGCGCGCGCCCTTGAGCGGCTTCGAAGCGCCGAACTCGGCGCGGAGCGCCATCAGGCCGGGCATTTCGGTCTCGGCGATCTCGATCTCCTTGCGGCCAAAGGCGGCAAGCGAGAGGTCCTTGATGACATAGTCCTTGTCGAGCACGGTAGCCACGAGCTGTCTCCAGATGTGAATCGGTTACGCGCCGGGAATCGCCGGCTGCGGATGCGGGCGCCCTACAGGCTTCGCGGGAGGCACGCAACCCGGATATAAAGATATCTTTATATGTCGTGGCGAGCCGGTCTTTGTACAGGACACAGCAGCGTGATAGCCTCGCGCCATGCAGTGGCTGATGCTTCCGCTCCTGACGCTCACGGCTCCGGCTGAGCCGGCGCAGCAGAGCTATCCCCTCCCCTGCTTCCATGCCCCGCGCGGCGGCGAGCTCGACACCTTCCCGGACTGCGCCGCGCAGGCGAACGACGGCACGCTCCGGCTGGCGCCAGCGCACCTGAAGCGGCTGGACTTCGACCGCTCGGGCCTCGCCACCATCCATGTCGGCAAGAGCTTCCACTATGTCCGCCGCAACGGCCGCACCGCGCCGGTGATGACGATGGACAATGGCGCCGATCCGTTCGTGAATGGGCGGGCGCGGTCCGAGTGGCAGGGCAAGATCGGCTATGTCGACCGGACGCTGCGGCTGGTGATCGCGCGGCGCTATGACGGGGCGATGCCGTTCGAGAAGGGCTTTGGCGAGGTTTGCATGGGATGCTCGCTGACGGGGGATGGCGAGCATCACTGGTATGCCGGCGGGACGTGGCTGCGGGTGGACCGGGCTGGTCGGGAGGTGGCTGGGAAGCGTTAAATCGCCGCCGCCCCCTTCTTCCTCCATCATCCCCATCCCTATCCGCCGTCATCCCCGCGAAGGCGGGGATCCAGAGTCACGAAGGACATCGCTCTGCCACCCTGGATCCCCGCCTTCGCGGGGATGACGGAATGGAGTGCGCGAGGAGAGCCCCCTAGCCACGGACATAAAGACATAAAGAAATCTTTATATCACTCTTGACGCGCGACCCCGGCGCGCGGATGCTTATAGCGTCGAAGGTTCTTCCGGCTTGCCCGGAAGCCAAGACGGGAAGCCGGTGCGAATCCGGCGCTGCCCCCGCAACTGTAAGCGGCGAGCGGCGGTCCAGCATGTCACTGGGGGCAACCCTGGGAAGACGGATCGTCCGCGCTGACCCGTGAGCCAGGAGACCTGCCTTTGACGCGATAACGTCCACCGGCGGGGTGCCCGGTTTGGCCGCCTGCTTGCCGCGGCCGGGCCATCCGTCCGTTCGCGGTGCGTGTGCGTGTCCATGCCGGCCTCCCCCGCCCTTCATCGGGGTATGAAGACCATGACCGTCACTGTTGCCACGCTCGGCTTTCCGCGGATCGGTCCGCGGCGCGAGCTGAAATTCGCTCTGGAGAAATTCTGGAGCGGCAAGTCCACCGAAGCCGAACTGCTCGATTCCGCCGCCGGCCTGCGCGCCGCCGCCTGGGCCCGCCAGGCCGCGATCGGCGTCGATTGGCTCCCGTCGAACGACTTCTCCTTCTATGACCATGTGCTCGACACCAGCCTGATGCTGGGCGCGATCCCGGAGCGCTATGGCGTCGCCGCCGGCACGGCCGACCTCAGCACCTATTTCGCGATGGCGCGCGGCACGACGGGGGAAACCAGTGGCTGCGCGCATGGCCATGGCCACACCGCGCAGGAAATGACCAAATGGTTCGACACCAACTATCACTACATGGTGCCCGAGCTGGTCGCCGGGCAGCAACTCGCCCTCTCCTCCTCCAAGATCGTCGACGAATATCGCGAGGCCAAAGCGCTCGGCTATGAGACGCGGCCGGTGCTGCTCGGGCCGGTCACCTGGCTGAGCCTGGCCAAGGGCCGCGACGTCGATCCCTTCGACTATCTCGACGAAGTGCTCGGCCTCTATTCGGCAGTGCTGACCCAGCTCCAGCACGCCGGCGCGCAGTGGGTGCAGATCGACGAGCCGATCCTCGTCACCGACCTGAGCGACCGCCAGCGCGCCGCGATCACCCGCGCCTATGCCAAGCTGCCGCGTCTCGGCCTCAAGATCATGCTCGCCACCTATTTCGGCGCGCTGGAGGACAACCTCACTCTGGCGGTGAACCTGCCGGTGGCCGGGCTGCACGTCGATCTCGTCCGCGCGCCGGACCAGCTCGACAAGCTGCTGGTGGCCGCGCCCAAGGGCCTGTTGCTGTCCCTCGGCGTGATCGACGGACGCAACATCTGGCGGGCCGACCTGGAAAAGCTGCTCGACCGGCTGGAGCCGATCGCAGCGACCCGCGACCTGGTGCTCGCACCGTCCTGCTCGCTGCTGCATGTGCCGGTGGACCTGGCGCTGGAGCCGAAGCTCGACGAGGAAGTGAAGCAGTGGCTCGCCTTCGCGGTGCAGAAGATCGACGAGCTGGCGACACTCAAGGATGCGCTCAATGGCGGGCGCGGCCGGGTGGCGGACAAGCTGGCCGCATCGAGCGCGGCAGCAGCGGCGCGCAAGGTCTCGCCGCGCATCCACGACCCCAAGGTCGCGGCGCGGATGGCTGCGGTGACTGCAGCGATGCGCGAGCGGACCTCGCCCTATGCGACACGCGCCACCGTACAGGCGGAAGTGCTCGACCTGCCGCCCTTCCCGACCACCACGATCGGCTCGTTCCCGCAGACCGCCGAGGTGCGCCACGCACGCGCCGAACATAATCGCGGCAACCTCGACAGTGCGGCCTATCAGCAGTTCCTGCGCGAGGAGACCGAGCGGACGATCCGCTGGCAGGAGGAAGCCGGGCTCGACATGCTGGTGCACGGCGAGTTCGAGCGGAACGACATGGTCCAGTATTTCGGCGAGCAGCTCGCCGGCTTCGCCTTCACGGTGAATGGCTGGGTGCAGTCCTATGGCTCGCGCTGCGTGCGGCCGCCGATCCTCTATGGCGACGTCTCGCGGCCCGAGCCGATGACGGTCGAGTGGTGGCGCTATGCCCAGTCGCTGACGACCAAGCCGATGAAGGGCATGCTGACCGGGCCGGTGACGATCCTCAACTGGAGCTTCGTGCGCGACGACCAGCCGCGCTCGGCATCGTGCCGGCAGATCGCGCTGGCGATCCGCGACGAAGTGCTCGACCTGGAGGCGGCCGGCTGCAAGGCGATCCAGATCGACGAGGCGGCGCTGCGCGAGGGCATGCCACTGCGCAAGCGCGACTGGCAGGCCTATCTCGACTGGGCAGTCGATGCCTTCCGCCTGACCGCTTCGGGCGTGGCCGACGCCACGCAGATCCACACGCATATGTGCTATTCGGAGTTCAACGACATCCTGCCGGCGATCGGCGCGATGGACACCGATGTGATCTCGATCGAGACCGCGCGCTCGCAGATGGAGCTGCTCCAGGGCTTTGCCGCCTATCGCTATCCGAGCGCGATCGGGCCGGGCGTGTACGACATCCACGCGCCGCGCGTGCCGGGCGTCGACGAGATGGTCGAGCTGATGCGGCTCGCCCAGGCGCATCTCGCGCCCGAGCAGCTGTGGGTGAACCCCGATTGCGGGCTCAAGACCCGGAAATGGGAGGAAGTGAAGCCGGCGATCGACGCGATGGTCGCGGCTGCGCGGGTCCTGCGCGTCCGCGTGGCCGAGCCGGCCTGACGATCGGCGCCGCCCGGCCCGCAAACGGCCGGGCGGCAATTCGCCGGAAATGATGGTACCCCAGATTATGGCCCGTGACGAAAGCCGCGCCGTCGCGCAGGATAGCGGCGTCGTTCCCGATAGGTGAGGCCGCCATGTTCCGGTTCCTAGCGTCTGCCCTGCTCGCTTCGCTTGCCTTCGCCGCGCCCGCCAAGGCGCAGATGGAATTTGCCGGTTCGGTGCCGCAGCATGGCGTGGCGGACCAGGATGCCCGCTCGATGATCTGGGCACGGCTCAACGCGCCCGAGCACATCAAGGTCAATTGCTGGAAGCTCGGCTGCGTGCTGATCGTCAACGAGACCGCCACCTATGACGTGGTCGGCTTCTATGTCGACAACGCCAAGCCGGGCAGGAAGCCGCGCTGGAGCAACAACGAGTTCCGCCAGCCGCTGCTGCCGAGCAAGGCGACCTTGCGCTTCAAGGCGGGTGGCGCCAGCACCTGCAGCATGCCGGTGCGCTTCGTGCTCAAGAAGCGCGAGACCGAGGAAAGGGCCGAGATCAACGGCGTCAGCAGCTTCTGCACCGCGCCGCACACCGACACGCTGATCCGCATCCGGATGCAGGAAGGCAAGGTCTATGTCCGCGGCGACGACGAGCCGGATCCCAACGAGACCAACTAGGCTATCGCCTCAGCTGCACCACAGGACCGACTTGACCAGATGCGGCCTCGGACAGGCACGCCCGGCGGGCAGTGGCAACGGCTTGCCCGGCCGCCACAGCCCCAGGCGCTGCTGGAGGTTGGGCATCTCGGAATCGATCACCGCCAGCGGGTTGCGGTCGCCATAGATGGTCGCGCTGCGGAAGCGCAGCACCTGGCTGTAGCGCAGGCCGGCATCGGGCCGGCTGACGCTGATCCAATAGCCGAACGGCGCGTCGGCGGTCGGCTCGGCGAAGATCATCGCGCCCTTCAGCGCGCCGTCAGCGACATAGCGGACCTCCTCGTTGTTGTTGCGCCCGGTCCGCTGCGCATAGGCGGTGACGAAGCCGTCCCTCGCGCGATCATAGGCGAGCAGCCGGGTGGCGACGCGCTGGTTGCCGTTGCCGCTATGGACGCTCGCCACCCGCAGGAGCAGCAGCGCCCGCCCGGATGCCGGATGCACGATCTCGGGCGGATCGAGATAATGGGGATCCGAGAAGTAGTCGGGCTCGCCCGCGAGCAGCAGACCGGCCAGGCCCGGGTCGCAGCTGCGTCCCGCATCCTTGCTCAGGCACAGGGCGATCTTGCCGGGTTCCTGGTTGCCCGCAACGCCCTCGACATCGGGGCCCTGCGTCGCGGTCAGGCGCCAGGGCGAGCGCGTGGCGAACGGCTTGGCGAGGTCGATCGAGGCGACGACCTTCCCTTCCGGCGGCGCCACCCCGCCGGCGAGCAATATTGCGCCGGCCAGGAGCAAAAGGTGCTTCACGCCGTCCCCGCGCTGTTCGCAAGCAGCCGCGGATCGATGCCGGCCCCGGCAAAGGCGACCGCCCAGCGATCCTCGGCGTCGATGTCGTAGATCAGGTCGGGCGTGCCGTCGGTGTTGAACCAGCCGTGCCGCGCCAGCTCGCTGTCGAGCTGGCCCTCGCTCCACCCGGCATAGCCGAGCGCGACGATCCATTTGGACGGGCCGGTCCCTTCGGCGATCGCGCGCAGCACGTCGATCGTGCCGGACAGCGCCCAGCGCCCGCCAACGTCGATAGTATCCTGCCCGCCCCAATCGGGCGAGTGCAGTACGAATCCCCGCCGCGGCTCCACCGGCCCCCCGAAATGCACCGGCGTGTCGGGGGCGAGGCCGGGCTCGATCTCGAATTGCTTGAGCAGGTCGTGCAGCGTCAGCCCGTCGATCGTGTCGCCGATGCCGATGCCGAGCGCGCCCTCCCCGTCATGCGCGCACATCGCGATCACGGCGCGTTCGAAGCGCGGATCGCCGATGCCCGGCATTGCGAGGAGAAACTGGCCGGTGAGGAAGCGCGTCGAGTCCATCGCCGATCAACGTAGCCGCACCGTTTCGGCTCCGCCACGCTTGAAAATCATCCCCGGCGCGCCGATTGAACGGCTCCACTGAATTTCCAGACTCGAATTTCCAGGAGAGCAAGATGACCATCCAGGTTGGCGACCGCATCCCCAGCGTCAATTTCGTCAAGGTGACCGAGGGCGGCCCGGAGCAGATCGCCTCGGACGATTTCTTCGCCGGCCGCAAGGTCGCGCTCTTCTCGGTGCCGGGCGCCTTCACCCCCACCTGCTCGGCCAAGCACCTGCCGGGCTTTGTCGAGAAGGCCGAGGAGATCAAGGCGAAGGGCATCGACGAGATCGCCTGCACCGCGGTCAACGACGCGTTCGTGATGGGCGCCTGGGGCCAGCAGAGCGGGGTCGCCGGCAAGGTGACGATGCTCGCCGACGGCAATGGCGATTTCCCCAAGGCGATCGGCCTGACCATGGACGGATCGAAGTTCGGCATGGGCACGCGCGGCCAGCGCTTCTCTATGCTGGTCAATGACGGCGTGGTCGAGCAGCTCAACGTCGAGGCGCCGGGCCAGTTCGAAGTCAGCTCGGCCGATTATCTGCTCGGCAAGCTGTGATCTGAACACGGTGGCGTAACGGAACCGTCGGAGGCTCGCCGGAGTTGATTCGGCGAGCACTTCAGAAAGGGACCGTCATGGCCGATACCGAAACTGCCAACGCTACGCCGACGACTTTGGAAGAAGCGACCGAGAACGCCAAGAGCTTCCTCGCCCAGGCGCAGGAAGCGATCGGCGACGCGGTCGATGCCACCGTCACCGCGGTGAAGGAGCATCCGATCGCAGCGGCGGGCATCGCCGCGGGCGTCGCAGCCGCCGTCGGCGGTGCCGCCTATGCCGCCACCCAGCTCGGCGGCGACAAGGAGCCGGCGCCCAAGGCGAAGAAGTAACCTCTGAAAGCCCCTCCCCTTCAGGGGAGGGGCTTGGGGTGGGGGATGTCTCGCACCGCACTGCCCCTCCCCAACCCCTCCTCTGAAGGAGAGGGGCTTTTGAAGGGCAGTCTTGCCAGCGTCATCTTTGGGCACTAGCCCTGCAAGATGACTCAAGCATCCGACATCGTCGCCGATCTCGAGCGCCTCTACAACGCCTCGGTCGATCGCCTCAAAGCCGCCCTCAATCGCTATATCAACGAAGGCACGCCGCCGAGTCCCGAGGACCGGACGGACGGCAGCTTCGCCTATCCCGAGCTGCGCCTCACCTATCGCGGCGGCACCGATCGCAACCGCCCCACCCCGCGCCGCTCGTTCGGCCGGCTGGTCGAGGAAGGCGAGTATCGCATCTCGGTCACCCGCCCGGCGATGTTCAGCCGCTACCTCACCGAGCAACTGACCTTCCTGATCGAGGATTATGACGTCGAGGTCCATGCCGTCACCGGGCGGCAGGAGATTCCCTTCCCGTACGTGCTCGATCCCGGCCACATCGCGGCGATGGACCAGATCTCGGTCACCGAGCTGGGCCGCCACTTCCCGGCGACCGAGCTGGCGCATATCGGCGACGAGATCGCCGACGGGTTGTGGATGTCGGTGGACGAGACCCGCCCGCTGGCGCTGTTCGACGGGCTGCGCACCGATTTCTCGCTGGCGCGCCTGCGCCACTATACCGGCACGCCGGTCGAGCATTTCCAGCAGTACATCCTGTTCACCAACTATCACCGCTATGTCGACGAGTTCGTCCGCTGGGCGGTCGACCAGCTCGGCGAAGGCTCGCGCTTCACCGGCGTATCGGGCGCGGGCGGCATCCTGGTCGAGGCCGGGGACGATACCGACCGGCTGCTCAACGACACCTCGGCGTGGCGGCGGCACCAGATGCCGGCCTATCACCTGATGGCCAGGGACGGCACGGGCATCACGCTGGTCAACATCGGCGTCGGCCCGTCCAACGCCAAGACGATCACCGATCACCTCGCGGTGCTGCGCCCCGAGGCCTGGCTGATGATCGGCCACTGCGGCGGCCTGCGCCCGAGCCAGCGGATCGGCGACTATGTCCTCGCCCACGCATACCTCCGCGACGACCATATCATGGACGACGTGCTGCCGCCGGAGATCCCGATTCCGGCCATCGCCGAAGTCCAGCTCGCGCTGGCCCGCGCCGCCGAGACGGTCTCGGGCCAGTCGGGCGAGGAGCTCAAGCAGCGGCTGCGCACCGGCACGATCGTCACCACCGACGACCGCAACTGGGAGCTGCGCTACTCGAAGTCGGCGCTGCGCTTCTCGCTGAGCCGCGCGGTGGGCATCGACATGGAAAGCGCGACGCTGGCGGCACAGGGCTATCGCTTCCGCGTGCCCTACGGCACCTTGCTCTGCGTCTCGGACAAGCCGCTCCACGGCGAGCTGAAGCTGCCGGGCCAGGCCAATCGCTTCTACGAGCGCGCGATCGCCGAGCACCTCAAGATCGGCATCGAGACCTGCGAGGAACTGCGCCGCGAAGGCCCCCGCCTCCACTCGCGCAAGCTGCGCGCGTTCAACGAGCCGCCGTTCCGCTGATCGAGCGCGCGATCACCAGGATGCCCGTACGACAGGCGGCAATGCTGATCCGTATCGGAGACATCTGCCGCCTGCGCAGGTGGGCGCCGGGTTAAGCTTCCCTCGGAAGGGAGAATGCGATGCCCTATGCGCTCGCCGATGCAATCGCGGATCTGGAGATCGTCCTGGACAAAGCGCCGCCGGGCGCCGTCAGCGGCGAATGGATCGCCACCCCGCTGCAAGCCGCAGTCTCGACTTGCGAGGGCGGCTACCGGAACGCCGAGGGCACGTACGTGACCGGCCTGGACGACAGCGCGGCCGGCGACACGATCAGCGAGGTGGTTGAAAGGCTGGCGGAAGCGCCGACCGAGAGGTTCAACAAGGTCACGATCCGATGGAGTGCCCAGGCTGGCCAAGTGACGCTGGACACGGAATTCGACCCGGCGATCGTCCCGCGGGGGCCGGACGATCCTATCTACGAGGCTGCTGCCGCGGCGAGACGGGCCTTCTGGCAAACGCAAGGTGCGCTTGCCCCCGATTTCGTTTCCGATCGCAGCGAGACGAACGACCACAATCAGACGGAATGGGGCGGACCGCATCGACGCGTGTACGCCATCAGCACCGCGGAGGGGCTCACGCTCGCGACCGATGGCCTCTCCACGCCCTGGGCCGGCATCGCGGCGCCGGAGAACGGCTCGCAGTGCGAGCTGTTCATGGAGTTCGAAGATGGGGAAGCGCTGGATGCCCGACAGATCGAGAGTTGGGCGAAGGCACTGATCGACATCGGCGATTTCGTCTCAAGCGGCTTCGAGACAGCCCAGGACGTCGAGACGCATGGAGCAATTCTGTTTTGCGGGCTTGCTGACGACCATCGCCCCTTGAGCCATATCATTCTCAGCCGCGACGTGCGGACAATCGAAGGAGTGGCTTTCGGCTCCGTACCGCTGATCCGCGCGACCCCGGTCGCGGAATCCGAACTGGGCGACGAGGACCCTTCCGACACCTATTCGGCGCAGGCCGCCAGAAAGGCGCTTGCAGCCCGGGGCATCAAAACCGAGGGCTGAACGGTCTACAATGGCGGCACATCATGGTATCATGCATCCAGCCTTTTAGGAGATGCACGATGATCGATCCCGAGAAGCAGCCCGAAGCCGAAGCACCGCGCGCGCACCAGCCCGACGGCACCGACAGTTCGGCGGAGTGGGATGCGCAGATCATCGACGAGAACATGATTCCGGATGGGGAGGCCCCTCAGGAATCATGAAGCGTGACGGGCGACAGGACATAATGGTCCGAAACGGCCCGGCACACTTGTTGCCCCACCTGAAAGATGAGCAAAATTCCACTGACCGAAACCCTTCGGTCAGGCAGGAGTGCTTCTATGAAAATGCTTGGTGTGGCAGCCCTTTCGATACCGCTGATGCTGGTGACCACGACGGCATCGAAGGCGGACAATCTTTCCTACGCGCAATGCCAGACCATCGCCACTCGGTGCATCAACGCCAATCCCGAAGACTATGACGCGGCGCGTCAATGCTTCGAGTCGGATGTCGGCGGCGATACATGCCTCGGACCGGACGGTCCGCCGGACTACCTTCCGTCCCTGTTTCTCACATTCTGGAACGAGAACAGCACGCATTGCTCCAGCCGCCTCTGCGCCTGATCCAGGCGGATTGCGGCACGCAATCCCTGTGCTGACGGACCTTCTCCGACCGGCCCAATCCTCCCCCTTTCGAAAGGGGGAGGATTGAAAACGGGGCCGTTCCGGTCTTCCTTGCCAGGTCTCGGGTGCCCCTCGTTCTACCAACCGAACCGGTTCTCTAGCGGCTCAGCTGGAATTCCACCGACAGGTTGGCGTTCACCGTCACGCTATCCGAGCCCGCCCCCGGCTTGCTGGCGAACATGCCGATCAGCTCGAGGAAGAAGCTCATAGAGCCGGCGACCATGTCCTGCTTCTCGCTGATCCGCACGATCGACGCCTTGCGCAGTCCCAGCGCGGACGCATAGGCAGCCGCCTCGCCGCGCGCCTTGGCGATGGCGTCCGCCTTGGCCTGGCGCGTCGGGCCGACATAATCGTCGAGCAGCGCGATCACGTCGTCATCCTTCTTGCCGCTGTTCGCCTCGGCGATCGGCCCGGCGGCAGCCGCCGCGGCCCGGCTGGGCGCATCGAAGAACAAAGTCTCGCTCGCCGTCGATTGCGGCTTCTCGCCATCCTCCAGCGCGTCGAGCGAGAAGCTCGGCTTGCCGCGCCCGGTAAAGGCGCCGAACAGGCTGGCGAGCGGGTTGGAGGCAGCACCGGTGAGCGGCAGGCCCTCGCGAATGCCCTTCGCACCCAGCGCCGCCACCAGCCGGGCACGGTTGGCCGCCAGTGCGGCCTCCGCCGCCTTCTCGTCCGCGCCCTTGCCGGTGACCTTCACCGAGAAACGGAAGCGGTTGGCCGGCACCTTGACCTGGCCGGCGGAGACGATCTCCACCGCCACGGGGCCGTCGATGGGTGCGGACTGGGCCATTGCCATGTTGGGCACGGCAACCGAGGCGAGCACGAGCGCATATTTGAGCATGTCCGGAACTCCCTGAACGAAAAAGGGCGAGCCAGCGGCCCACCCCTCGAATGATCACCAGCCCTGAGTCTGGCCCTTGTTCTGCTGGTCGAGCCACTTCTTCAGCGGAGCGAAATATTCGGCCATCGCCTTGCCCGACATCTCGCGCGAGCCGGTGAATTCCTGCAGCGCGTCCGGCCAGGGCTTGGAGGCGCCCATCGCCAGCATCTTGTCGAGCTTCGCGCCGACTTCCTTGTTGCCGTAGAAGGAGCAGCGGTGGAGCGGGCCCTTCCAGCCGGCCTGGTCGCACGCCGCCTTGTAGAACTGGAACTGGAGCACCCGCGCGAGGAAGTAGCGCGTGTACGGCGTGGTCGCCGGGATGTGGAACTTGGCGCCCGGGTCGAACTTGCTCTCGTCTCGCGCCACCGGCGGCACGATGCCCTGGTACTGGAGGCGCAGCTTGTCCCAGCCGGCCTGGTAGCCATTGGTCGGGATCTGGCCCGAGAACACGCCCCAGCGCCACTTGTCGACGAGCAGGCCGAAGGGCAGGAACGCGACCTTGTCCATCGCCTGGCGGAGCAGCAGGCCGATGTCCTTGTCGGCACTCGGCACCTGGCCCTTGTCGAGCAGGCCGATCTGGACGAGATAGTCGGGCGTGATCGACAGCGCGATGAAGTCGCCGATCGCCTCGTGGAAGCCGTCGTTCGCGCCATCGAGGTAGAGCGGCGACTGCTTGTTGTAGGCGCGCTGGTAGTAGTTGTGGCCGAGCTCGTGGTGGATCGTCACGAAGTCGTCGGCATTGACCTTGATGCACATCTTGATGCGCAGATCGTCGACATTGTCGATGTCCCAGGCCGAGGCGTGGCAGACGACTTCGCGGTCCGCGGGCTTCACGAACTGCGAGCGCTGCCAGAAGGTCTCGGGCAGCTGCTTGAAGCCGAGCGAGGAATAGAAACCCTCGCCGGCCTTGACCATCTTGATGTGGTCGTAGCTCTTCGCCTTGAGCAACTCGCCCACGTCATAGCCGACGCTGCCGGCACCGGCGGGTGCGACGATGTCGTAGATATTGCCCCATTCCTGCGCCCACATGTTGCCGAGCAGGTCGGCGCGGATAGGACCCTTGTTGGCCTGGACGGCGTCGCCATATTTCTCGTTGAGCTTGTGGCGCACATAGGTGTGCAGCGCGATGTAGAGCGGCTTGAGGTCGTCCCAGATCTTGTCGGTCAGCGCGGCGAAGGCCGCCGGGTCCATGTCATAGCCCGAGCGCCACATCGCGCCGACATCGGCATAGCCCAGGCCCTTGGCGCCATCATTGGCGATGCCGACCAGCTTGGCGTAATCGGGGCGCATCGGCGCGCCCACATTGTCGTTCCAGCTGACCCACATCTCCTTGAGCTTGGCGGGATCGCGCACCTCGCCCATCGCTGCCTCGATGTCCGAGCCGTTGATCGGCTTGCCGTCGAGCGTGCCCTTGCCGGCGCCGTAGATGCCGGTGATCTTGGCCGAGAGGCCGGACAGTTCTTCCGCCGCACCCGCGCGGGTCGGTGCCGGCAGCACGATCTTGTTGCGGAGCATGCCGAGCTTGCGGGCGGTGTCATAGTCGAGCCCGGCGACGTTGCTGTACTTGGCCGCCTGGAGCGCGAGATCGACCTGGAGCTTGGTGAGCGCCGCGCCTTCGCGGGCGGTCATCGCCTCGGTGTCCTGGGTGATGAAGGTGTTGTAGACCCAGTCGGCCCGTGCGGCGACGACGCCCTGGGCGAACAGCTTCGCCTCGGCATCGGCGACGAAGGCCTTGGCCTCGGCGGCGGTGGGCGCGGCCTGGACGGTATCGCCGTCGCGGCCGCGCGCGCCCAGCGGGGCGGCGGCGAGCAGCGAGGCAAGCGCGAGCATCGAAATGCCGGTGCGGATCATTTGAACGGATTCCCCTCGGATTTTCTGGATGGCGGGACGATGCTCGCGCCCCGCCAGCCGGTCAAGCCGAGAAGAAATCCGCGATGGCGCGCCCCAGCTCGGGCCGGGTGACGGCGCTCATGTGGTTGCCCGGAATCTCGACGAAGGTGGCGTTGGGCAGCAGGTCGGCCAGCTCGTGCGCCGAGCCGTTGTGATCGTCCTCGACGCCGGCGACGACCAAGGTCTCCTCGGTCAGCCGCTGGAGATGCGCCTCCTGCGTGTCGACGAACGTGTCGAGCACCGGCAGCAGCGCCAGCGGATCGGCCTTGGAGGTCTTGAGGAAGGCCTCGGTCAGCCACTCGCTCGAGCCGCGCTCGAAGCTGCCGAGATTGGTGAGGATGCGGCGGAAATAGGTGCCGGTGCGCGAGGCGGCGACCAGGCCGGACAGCCCCATGCCGGCGAGCATCACCTTGCGCGGCGTGGCGCCGCCATCGACGATCATCCGCACCGTGGTGCGCGCGCCGAGCGAATAGCCGCCCAAATCATAGTCGGTGAGGCCGAGATGCTCGACCAGCGCCAGCCCGTCGCGTGCAGTCACGTCGGGCGGGTAGCTGGCCGCGTCGTGCGGCGCCGCGCTCATCCCGTGGCCGCGCAGATCGGGCATGATCACCCGGAAGCCCTTCTCCGCCAGCTTGGCGGCGTGCCCGTAGCGGATCCAGTTGATCTCCGCGGTCGAGGCATAGCCGTGGATCAGCACCGCATCCCTGCCCTGCCCCATCTCGGTCCAGGCCAGCTCGGTGCCGTCGAAGCTCTGGAAGCGGTGCGTTTCAGTCGGGAAGTCGGCCAACTTTGTCCATCCAGCGTTTGACGAGGCTCGGGTTCTCGTCGGTCCGTGATGCCGGCAGGCGGCTCGTGTCAAGCCACGCCCGGTGCCAGCTCTCGCACCCCGAATGCTCGGTGGGCACGAAGCGGCCGGGCGCGTCGAAGCTGCCGACGGTCAGGTCCATATAGGGATGGCCATCCGCTTCGTAAGTGAGCGGCGTGCCGCATTCCCGGCAGAAGCCGCGCCGGGCGATCGGCGAGGAAGCGTAGCGATCGGGCTCGGTCTCCCAGCGGACGTCCGCCTTGCGCAGGTTCTTGAACGCGATCGAGACGCCGCCGGTGGCGCGCTGGCACATGCGGCAATGGCAGAGATAGGCCTCGTCGTCCGCGACCTGCGCCGTGTAGCGCACCCGGCCGCACTGGCAGCCACCGGTCATTTCCTCCGCCATGTCGGCGCTCTCCTCATTCCCATTCTACCTCTGGTCGTCATCCCGGCGAAAGCCGGGATCTCGTGCGGCTCTTTTCCCGCCTCCGCCTGAGATCCCGGCTTTCGCCGGGATGACGGATTAGGTTGGATTGCGCCCCACGCAATTGCCGCATCGCACAATGCACTCTGGTTGCAGATTGCAATCTATAAGTATGCTTATTATGTGCGCGCTATGGCCGAGAGTCTTGGATTCCTCCTGAGCGATACCGCGCGCCTGCTGCGCCGCCGTTTCGACGAGCGCGCGCGCAGCAGCGGTGCCAGCGTGGCGCAGTGGCGCGCGCTGAAGATCCTGTCGCGTCATCCCGGCATGAACCAGGGCCAG
This sequence comes from Sphingomonas sp. Sphisp66, assembly GCF_047324325.1. Lineage (NCBI taxonomy): Bacteria > Pseudomonadati > Pseudomonadota > Alphaproteobacteria > Sphingomonadales > Sphingomonadaceae > Sphingomonas > Sphingomonas sp. Sphisp66. The sequence continues at coordinate 1,458,106 of NZ_CP168508.1, read as the reverse complement.
CTTGCCGATCAGCTCGAAGTCGAGCCGATCACCGCCTGCCGGATGGTCGATCGCCTGGAGGAAGCCGGCTTTGTCGAGCGCCGTCGCGATCCCGCCGATCGCCGCGCCTGGCGGATTCACGTGACCGACAAGGCCAGCCCGGTGCTCGACGAGCTGCAGGTGCTGGCCGAGGTGATGATCGAGGACATGCTCCGGGGCCTGACGACGGAGCAGCGCGAGCAACTGACAGGATCGCTGCAGACGGTCCGCGACAATCTGAGCAACGTTCAAGAGGGCAATGAGGCCGCAAATGGCTGACGCAGATCCGAAGATCGAGAAGTCCGAAGAGACCAAGATCACCATCCCGACCGAAGGCACCACCGTCCCGGAGGCGCCCGAGGCCCCGGCCAGGCCGAAGCGCAGCCTGCTGCGCCCGCTGCTGATGTTCGGCGTGCCCGCGATCCTGCTGGCGATCGTCGGCTATTTCTACTTCACCGGCGGCAACAGCGTCTCGACCGACAATGCCTATGTCCAGCAGGACAAGAGCTCGGTCTCGACCGATGTCGGCGGCCGCATCGTCTATGTCGGCGTGAAGGAGAACCAGGCGGTCAAGGCCGGCGACGTGCTGTTCCGCATCGATCCCGAGCCCTACAAGATCGCCGTCGCCCAGGCCCAGGCCGCGATTGCCGCGGCGCAGGTGCAGCTCAACACCGACCAGGTGAGCGCGCAGGGCAAGGGCGCCGACATCCAGGCGGCGCAGGACGCGATCCAGAACGCCCAGGAGAATTACGAGCGGCAGTCTGCCCTCATGAAGCAGGGCTTCACCACTCGCGCCAATTTCCAGTCGGCGGAGCATGCGCTGGAGCAAGCGCGCGCGCAGCTGCTCAACGCGCAGGCGAGCGCGAGCGAGGCACGCGCCAAGCTCGCCACCGGCGCCGCGGTCCCGGGCGAGAACCCCGCGATCGCCGCCGCCCGCGTCCAGCTCGACAAGGCGCTGCTCGACCTGCAGCGCACCACCGTGGTCGCGCCGGTCAGCGGCATCGTCAGCCAGACCAAGAGCCTGCAGGTCGGCCAGCAGATGATCACCGGCCTCGCCGCGGTGACCATCGTCTCGGACAAGCCGGCCTGGATCGACGCCAATTTCAAGGAGACCGACCTCAACAAGATGCGGGTCGGCCAGTGCGCGATGGTCAGCTTCGATGCCTATCCGGGCCTTGAGCTGAAGGGCCATGTCGAGTCGATGGGCGCCGGCACCGGCTCCGAATTCTCGGTGCTGCCGGCGCAGAACGCCAATGGCAACTGGGTGAAGGTCACCCAGCGCGTGCCGGTGCGCATCGCGATCGACGAGAAGAGCCAGCGCGCCCTGATCGCCGGCCTCTCGGCCGATGTGAAGGTGATCTTCAGCGGCGCCTGCAAGTAACATGGCGACGGCTGCCCCCGGCCGCGCCACCAGGGCGGGTGAGGCGTCTCCCCCCACGCCTCCCCGCCCGCAAGCCGCGCCCTCGAGCGGGGGCGGCGCTGCACTGCCGGTCAAGTACCGGGGCCTGCTCACGCTCGGCGTGATGATGGCGACGATCATGCAGATCCTCGACACGACGATCGCCAATGTCGCCATCCCGCACATGCAGGCGTCGCTCGGCGCCACGCGCGACACGATCAACTGGGTGCTGACCAGCTATATCGTCGCCTCGGCCATCGCGATCCCGATCACCGGCTGGCTGTCCGACCGGATCGGCTCGCGCAACCTGTTCCTGATCTCCACCGTCGGCTTCGTCATCGCCTCCGCCCTGTGCGGCGCGGCGCAGAGCCTGGAGGAGATGGTCGCCTTCCGCATCCTGCAGGGCATCACCGCGGCGTTCCTCAACCCGCTGAGCCAGACGGTGATGCTCGACATCAACAAGCCCGAGGACCAGCCCAAGGCGATGTCGATCTGGGGCATGGGCATCATGGTCGGCCCGATCATGGGCCCGCTGATCGGCGGCTATCTGACAGACAATTTCAACTGGCGCTGGGTGTTCTACGTCAACCTGCCGGTCGGCGTGGTGTGCTTCGCCATCCTGTGGTGGCTCCTCCCCTCGCGCCCGATCCGCAAGCGCCAGTTCGACGCGTTCGGCTTCGCGCTGCTGGCGATCGGCATCGCCTCGCTCCAGCTGATGCTCGACCGCGGGCAGGACCAGGACTGGTTCTCCTCGACCGAGATCTGGGTCGAGATGCTCGTCTCGGTCGTCGCGCTGTGGATGTTCTTCGTCCATCTGTTCACCGGCAGGAACCCGATGTTCGAGCGCGAGCTGTGGAAGCACCGCAACCTCGTCACCGGCATCTTCTTCATGATGGTGATCGGCCTGGTGATGATGGCGACGATGGCGCTGCTGCCGCCGATGCTGCAGAGCCTGTACGGCTATTCGGTGTTCGACACCGGCCTGCTGCTGATGCCGCGCGGCGTGGGCGTGGTTATCACGATGTTCGCGGGCGCGCAGCTGATCCAGCGCGGCTGGCTCGATCCGCGCTGGTCGGTGGGCATCGGCCTGGCGATCGCAGCGGTCTCGCTGTGGGAGATGTCGGGCTGGACGATCGAGATGGGTAGCACGCCCTTCATCCTCTCGGGCTTCGTCCAGGGCCTGGGCCTGGGCCTGGTGTTCATGCCGCTCAACGGCCTCGCCTTTGCCGGCCTGCCCCCGCATTTCCGCACCGAAGGGTCGAGCCTGCTCAACCTGACCCGCAACATCGGCGCATCGGTGGGCATCTCGGCGGTGAGCGCGATCCTCGCCCAGAACATCCAGCGCAGCCACCAGTATCTGGGCGAGCACGTCACCACCCAGACGATGAACGGCATGGGCGTGATCATGCAGCAGCTGGGCGCGCAGGGCGCGATGATCACCGGCATGGTCGATGCCGAGGTCAACCGCCAGGCGGCGATGATCGCCTATCTCAACGACTTCTGGCTGATGGCGATCGTCACCGCGGTCAGCGTGCCGCTGGTGGTGCTGCTCCAGAAGCCGGGCGGCAAGGTGGAGAACGACCCGGCTGCGGCGGGGCACTAGGGCTCGGCCCTTCCCCTCCCTGAAAGGGAGGGGCCTGGGGGGGGTTCCAAACGGCCGGGCTCGATGCCCGGCCTTTTCTTTTTCACCCACCGGCTCGCTGGGCGCCTCCGGCATGCGCCGGGGTCGCAACCCACCCCCAACCCTCCCTTTCAGGGAGGGGAGCGACTAAGCCGCAACGGCGCGGGATGTCCCGGAAGTATCGTCCCTCACCCGCACCAACGGCTGCCACCGCACATAGGCCAGGCTCCGCCACACCCATTCCAGCGGACCGCTGACGAAGTAGCGCATCCACCAATTGGCGAAGCCGACCAGCAGCACGATGCCGATCGTCGAAACCAGGGCCGATTCCGCCCAGCCATATCGGCCCCAGGGCAGCAGCCCCCAGGGCGCGAACAGGATGTACTTCCCCACCGCCTGCTCGAGGAAATAGAGCGAGAAGGCCATACGGCCGGGCGCCTTGAACACCGCCAGCAGCGCGGCGCCGGCGCGGCCCTTCACCAGCAGGTTGACCAGGGCGAGATGGCCGAGGCCGATCGCGATCCGGGCGAACTCGCCGGTGATCCAAAGCGTGCGCGGGCCGGCGGTGAAGCTCAGCGTCTCCGAAATGCCCCAGGCGCGCGCGACCACGCCGAAGCCGTACCCGCAGGCGAGCAGCCACAGATAGAAGCGCGCGCTGCGCTGCCCCTGGATCACCCCCCATTTCCATAGCGCGATGCCGATCAGCATCGTGCAGAACGCCTCCAGCACGTCCCAGATCAGCCAGTTGCTGGCGAGATAGCTCCAGTAGTTCCACGCTTCCTTGGCATAGGGCAGCAAGCCGCCCTGATGCGCGGCATGCTCGCGCGCGACCAGCGTGGCGTCGGGCACATGGGCGGAGAGCTTGCGCCATTCGGCGAGCGCGGCGGGCTCGCCCTGCGCCACCTGCTGCACCAGCACCGTGCGCTCGGCATATTCGCGCGCGCCATATTCGGGGATGCCGATGCCGGTGAGCACCGCCCAGCCCAGCCCCAGCACCACCAGGGTCTTCGGCCCCAGCGTGCGGAACGGGAAGAGGAACAGCGCGGCGAGCGCATAGATGTGCAGGATGTCGCCCGGCCAGAGCAGCACGAACACGTCGAACAGCCCGAATGCCAGCAGCCACAGGTTGCGGCGATAATAGAGGTCGGCGACCGCCACCGGCCCGTCCGGCGTCATCGCCTTGCGCGCCAGCACCATCATGCCGGCGCCGAACAGGAATTCGAGCAGGCAGCGCTGCGTACCGGCGAGGAAGAGGTTGATCAGCACCCAGGCGTCGCGGTCCGCCGCGGTCCAGCCGATCAGCCGGACATCGGCCGAGAAGGTCCAGACGCTCGCCGCCATATAGGGCACGTTGATGAAGAAGATGCCGAGGATCGCGATCCCGCGCAGCATGTCGAGCACATCGATGCGCGCCTTGCCCCGCACCGGGGCCAATCCGGCATTGCTCGTTTCCACCACGCGACGCGACCCACCCCAGTGAACGCGCCTGTCTAACCTCGATCAGTCAATTCCCGGTAAAGATGTCTGCGACTTCCGAGGCGCCACGCCGTCTCGTCCTGCGCGCCGATTCAGGGTAGGACCGGGCGACGAAGAGGGGGATGCAGATGCGGATCAAGATGCTCGCCATGGTTTCCGCCGCGCTGGTGCTGGGCGCCGCCGCGCCGATGCGCCCTGCCCCCATCGAGCAGCTCGACGTCGCGCTGCGCGAGCTGGTGCCGGGCGAGGCGCCGTTCACCCTTGCCACCATCCCCGCGGAGGAGCGCGGCGCCTTTGCCCGCGCCCGGGTCGACCGGATCGAAGTCGATCCCGACGCGCTGGCGCTAGTCGAGGACCGGCAGAGCGCCCGCGCGCTCGCGGCGCTGCTGCTCAGCTATTATGCGATGCCCGATCCCGACCGGGTGAGCAAAGGTCCCTCGCGCGTGGGCACCATGGCCGCCGCCGCGGGCGCGATCCTGCTCGGCACCCAGGTGATCGATCCCATCGACAAGAAATATGCCGGCCAGGACGATCGCATCCGCCCCGCGCTGGAGCTCGGCTGGTTCCTGCCGGCGCGGGAGAGCGCGGAGGAGGGCGCGGTCCGTGCCTCGCGCATGGTCGCGCTGCTCAACAAGGTCGGTGGCTGCTCCGGCCCGCTCGCCGATGTGCTCGACCATGCCGAGAAGCTCGGCAACCGCGCGGCGACCAGCCTGGCCCGCCGCGTCCGCAAGGATCTGGGCCGCTCGATATACCCGCCCGACTATAGCTGCGACAGCTGATCCCCCGCACGAATAGCGCTCCATTCAAGTTGTTGCGCCAGCGTAACTTCGCGTGCGGCACGCGGCTGCCTGCGACCGCCCTATAATGATGGAAATTCCGACTTTTCGGCGTCGCTTCGGCGCCGCTCAACGAGATTTCCCATGCGCGAACGCCTTGCCAACCTGCCGCTTGCCACCAAGACCATGATCATCACCATCGCCAGCCTGTTGCTGCTGGCGCTGGCCACCTATGTCCTGAGCGACCGGGTGCTGACCGCCGATGCCGAGCGCATGGCGGCCGAGCGCCAGGAGACCAACATGCGCGTCGCCTGGAAGGTGCTGCGCGACCAGGGCGACGGGTTCCGTGCCGAGGGCGGCGACCTCTATGTCGGCAGTCACAAGCTCAATGGCTGGACCCAGCCGGTCGACGAGATCAAGACCCTGGTCGGCGGCACCGCGACGATCTTCGCGGGCGATACGCGGATCACCACCAACGTGCTCAAGCCCGACGGCAGCCGCGCGGTGGGCACGCCTCTGGCGGCGGGTCCGGCCAAGGATGCGGTGCTGGGCGAAGGGAAACCGTATCGGGGGTCCGCCGACATCCTCGGCAAGCCCTTCTTCACGGCCTATGATCCGATCAAGGATGCCAGCGGCAAGGTGGTCGGCGTGCTCTATGTCGGCATCCCGCGCTCGGATGTTCTGGCCGGAATTCAATCGGTTCGCAGCTCGATGGCGATCGCCGCGACGCTGATCACCCTGCTCGTCACGGTGATCGGCTTCCTGATCTGCCGCGCGATGTTCCGCCCCCTCGCCCAGATGACCGAAGCCATGCAACACCTCGCCGCCGGCGACGCCGCGATCACCGTGCCCGAGCATCGCAGCGCCGACGAGATCGGCCAGATGGCCCGCGCGCTCGAGCGCTTCCGCGTCGCCGCCAATGACAAGGCCGCGGCCGAGGCGAAGCACCGGCTCGGCGAAGTCGAGCGCGAGCGCGCGATGGCGATGCTCGGCGGTGCGTTGGAGCGCGTCGCGGGCGGCGACCTTACCGCCGATGTCGGCAGCGACTTCCCCGCCGACTTCGCCCTGCTCGGCGGCAACTACAATGCCGCGCTGGCCAGCCTGCGCGAATTGATCGGTACGGTTCTGGAGAGCACCGGCGCGATCCAGACCGGCTCGACCGAGATCGCCGCCGCCTCCGAGGATCTCGCCCGCCGCACCGAGGGCAATGCCGCCAGCCTGGAGGAGACTTCGGCAGCGGTGACCCAGATGAACCAGCGGCTGCGCGCCACCGCCGAGGCGGCCGGCCAGACCGTCACGCGCGCCGATGCGGCGATCGCGGTGGTCGGATCGGGCCGCGCCACCGCCGACGAAGCGGTGCAGGCGATGAACCGGGTGAGTGACAGCGCCAAGGGCATCGACAGCGTGATCGAGGGCCTCGACAAGATCGCCTTCCAGACGCGCGTCCTCGCGATGAACGCGGCGGTCGAAGCCGGCCGCGCCGGTGAAGCGGGCCGCGGCTTCGCGGTGGTCGCCGACCTGGTTTCCGCGCTCGCCATGCGTGCGGAAGAAGAGGCGAAGCGCGCCCGCGATCAGCTCACCGTCACCCAGGCCGAGGTCGAGACCGCCAAGGGCGCGGTCGAGCGGGTCGACAGCGCGCTGTCCGACATCGTCGACACGGTTGGCGAGGTGCACCAGCTGCTCGGCACGATCGCGTCGGACAACCAGGCCCAGTCGATGGCGATCAGCGAGGTGAGCGTCGCGATCGGCACGATGGACCAGGCGACCCAGCAGAACGCGGCGATGGTCGAGGAAACCTCGGCGGCGGCGCGGGCGCTGACCGACCAGGTCGGCCGGCTCGATGCCCAGGCCAGCACCTTCCGCATCGGCGACGGCCGCGGCGCGTCCGCCCCGCGCAGCTTCAAGCCGCTGACGAGCACGCGGCCTGTGCCGGCCAAGCCGGTCGGCAATGCGGACGCCTGGGCGAGCTTCTGACGAAAGCGCCGCGCCAAACACCCGTCATCCCGACGAAAGTCGGGATCTCAGGCGATGGCGCGGGAAAGAGCCGCACGAGATCCCGGCTTTCGCCGGGATGACGGATTGGGGCCGGATGACGGACTGAACCGGATAACGGATTGGTCCCCCGGTACAACCGGCACAAAAAAGGGGCGGTGGCGCGATGCCACCGCCCCCTTCCTTTGTCGTAGCGGCCTATGCCTTCTTCAGATGCCGGCGGCCGAGCAGCTCGGCGATCTGCACTGCGTTGAGCGCCGCGCCCTTGCGGAGATTGTCCGAGACACACCAGAGCGACAGGCCGTTCTCCACCGTCGAATCCTCGCGGACGCGGCTGACGAAGGTGGCATATTCGCCGACGCACTCGATCGGGGTGACGTATCCGCCATCCTCATGCTTGTCGACGAGCATGATGCCCGGCGCCTCGCGCAGGATGTTCTTGGCCTGCTCGGCCGAGATCTCGTCCTCGAACTCGATGTTGATCGCTTCCGAATGGCCGACGAACACTGGCACGCGCACGCAGGTGGCGGTGACCTTGATCTTCGGGTCGAGGATCTTCTTGGTCTCCACGACCATCTTCCATTCTTCCTTGGTCGAGCCGTCGTCCAGGAAGCTGTCGATGTGCGGGATCACGTTGAAGGCGATCTGCTTGGTGAACTTCTTCGGCTCGGCCTGGTCGCCGACGAAGATGTTGCGCGATTGCTCGAACAGCTCGTCCATGCCCGCCTTGCCCGCGCCGGAGACCGACTGGTAGGTCGCGACGACGACGCGCTTGATCCTGGCAGCGTCGTGAAGCGGCTTGAGCGCGACGACCATCTGCGCGGTCGAGCAGTTCGGGTTGGCGATGATGTTCCGCGCCTTGTAGCCGTCGATCGCCTCCGGGTTCACCTCGGGCACGATCAGCGGCACGTCCGGGTCCATGCGGTAGAGCGACGCATTGTCGATCACCGTGCAGCCGGCGGCGGCGAACCTGGGCGCGTGGAGCTTCGAGCCGTCCGAGCCGATCGCGAACAGCGCGATGTCCCAGCCTGCGGGATCGAAATGCTCGATGTTCTGGATCTTGTACTGTTTCCCGGTCTCGCCGAAGTCGACCATGTCGCCGGTCGAGCGCGACGAGGCCAGCACGGCCAGGTCGTCGATCGGGAATTCCCGCTCGGCCAGGATGTTCAACATTTCGCGCCCGACATTGCCGGTGGCGCCTGCGACGACGACACGGTAGCCCATTTCGTTCCTTTCCGAACCTCGCAGATACTCCGCGAGGACGCCTATCTGTCAGAGAGTGTCGGAATGCCAGTGCATTCCTGTGCTTCGCGGCGAGAATACCGCGTCGGCGCCCATTACGGGCGCGCGGTAATTCGTTTGCTAGTTCGTTTGAGCGTGCGAAGCATGGCGGCGGCCCTAGCAGAAGAAAATTGCGGTGGCGAGACGCTGGGTGAAACTTTTTGTCTCGGAATACCCAAGTGTGGCTTCTCGCCATCCCCTCCCCTTCGTCATCCCCGCGAAGGCGGGGATGACGGATCGGATAATGGAGCTACTTCGCCTCCGTCTTCCGCTCCAGGAAGTCGAGGATCGTGTTCCACAGGTGCACGCTGATGCCCGGGCCGCCGACGCGGTGGGTGTGGCCGGGGTAGAACATCATCTCGAACGGCACTTCGGCCTTTTGCAGCGTCGCCGCCATCGCGGTGCTGTTCTCGAACACGACGTTGTCGTCGGCCATGCCATGGATCAGCAGCATCGGATCGGCGATCTTCGCCGCCTCGCCGATATTGTCCGAAGCCTTGTACGCCTCGGGCACCTTGGTCGGGTCGCCCATGTAGCGCTCGGTATAATGGGTGTCGTACAGTTCCCACTTGGTCACCGGCGCGCCGGCCACGCCCGCGGCGAACACGCCCGGCGTCTTTTCGAGCATCTTCAGCGTCATGTAGCCGCCGTACGACCAGCCATAGGTGACGACCTTGTTCGCATCCACATAGGGAAGCGTCTTCAGGTAGCTGGCACCCGCGACCTGGTCCTCGACCTCGACACTGCCCATCGCGTGCCAGATCTGGCTCTCGAAATCGACGCCGCGATTGGCCGAGCCGCGATTGTCGAGCTGGAACCAGATATAGCCGCGCGAGACCAGATACTGCTGGAGCGCGCCGCCCCAGGCCTTGCTCACCGTCTGCGAATGCGGGCCGCCATAGTGCTGGAAGAACACGGGGTATTTCTTGCCCGGCTCCATCTTCGGCGTGATCATCTCCCAATTGAGCGTCGAGCCGTCGGCAGCCTTGATCGTGCCGAACGTCCGCTCGCGGTGCCCGGCGAGATAGGCGCTGTAGGGATGATCGGCGGCGGTGACCGCATTCTCGTTCACCCAGGCGATGCGCTTGCCGCTGGCATCGGCGAGATAGGTCTGTGGCGGCTGGTTCGGGTTGGAGCGCTTGACGATCGCGCGCGTGCCCGAGGGATCCATCGTCGCCTCGTTCCACCAGCCGGCCTCGGTCAGCCGGGTGATCGCCCCGCCCTTCCTGTAGTCGACCGAATAGAGGTGCCGCTCGAGCACGCCGTCCTTGTTGCCAAGGAAGAAGACGCGGCTCCTGGCCTCGTCCACGCCGACCACGTCCGGAGTCACCTCCCAGTCGCCCTTGGTGATCTGGGCGAACTTGCCCTTGGCGAAGCGATAGAGATGGCCGTGCCCGTCACGCTCGGACCACCAGAGCAGGCTGCCGTCGTCGAGCGGGGTCAACGCGCTCGACAAATTGACCCAGCTCTTCGCACGCGCCTTCTCGCTGAACAGCACGACCGACTTGCCGGTGGCCGGATCGACCTGGAGCAGGTCGAGCACCGTCTGCTCGCGGTTCTCGCGCTGGACGTAGAGCGTCCTGCCGTCCTTCGACCAGTCGACGCGGGCGAGGTAGATGTCCTTGTCGGCGCCCAGGTCGACCTTGACCTTGCCGGCGCCCGACGGGTCCATGACGTAGAGATCGACCAGCGCGTTGGGCGTGCCGGCCTTGGGGTAGCGCTGCTGGAACAGCTGGGTGCCCTCGGCGCCGATCGCGGCGCGGGTGACGATGCCGACCGGCGCCTCGTCGAAGCGCTCGACCGCGACATGCTTGTCGTCAGGCGACCACCAATAGCCCTTGAACCGGGCCATTTCCTCCTGCGCGACGAACTCGGCCTCGCCCCAATGAACGGTGCCCTGGCCGTCATCGGTGATCGGCTTCGGCGCAGCGCCGGCCAGGCCCATCACGACGAGGTTCTGGTCCTGCACGTACGAGACATAGCCGCCGGCCGGGCTGATCTCGGCGTTGAGCTTGGGGCCGGCATTGGCGGGCAGCTTGGCGACATTGCCGTCGAGCCCGGCACGGTAGAGTTCGCCGTCGAGCGGCACGAGCACCGACTTGCTGTCCGGCGCCCAGTCATAGGCGACGATGCCCTTGGTGCCGGCGATGCGGGCGCGCTCGCGCTGCATCTTCTCGGCCTCGGACATCTCGGCGCCGGTGCCGAACTTCTTGGAATCGACCAGCATCCGCCATTCGCCGGTGCGCGTGTCCATCGCCCAGAGGTCGAACCGTTCCTTCTCGTCGGCGCGGTTGCGCAGCAGCGTAAGGAACTTGCCGTCGGGCGAGAGCTTGGCCGCGCGCGGCTGCGGACCGTTCAGATCGGGGCTGGCGAACACGCGCTCGAGCGTGAGGTCCTTATTCTGCGCCAGCGCTTCATTCGCCATCAGCGGCGCTCCCATCATTGCAAGCCCAACCAAGTATTTCCGCATAGACCCCGATCTCCTTGGGGCCGCGTTATCGCGAGGTACGGGCGCGGGGTAAAGCGGCAGGCTGGAGGAATCTTGCGCAGGGCCGCAATAAAACCACGCGTTCAATCCAGCCCCAGCGCCACCTTGCGCGAAACCAGGATGAAGCGCGGGCCGGCGCCATTGCGGGCGGCGCGGTCGTCTGGATTGTATAGCGCGCATTTCTTCAGGCTCAGGCAACCGCAGCCGATGCAGCCATCGAGATCGTCGAGCGTGCGCTGCAGCCGGGCGATCTGCACTTCGATCCGCCCCCGGATGCCCTTGCTGATCCGTTCCCAGTCCTCCGAGGTCGGCGTGCGCCCCTCGGGCAGCTTGCCCAGCTCCTCGGCGATCTGCGGCAGGGTAAGCCCAAGCTGCTGCGCGATCAGCGCGAAGGAGATGCGGCGGATGTCCGAGCGCAGGAACCGCCGCTGGTTGCCGCCGGTGCGGATCGGATGGACGATCCCCTTCCCCTCGTAGAAGCGCACCGCCGACACCGCGATACCCGTGCGCGCCGCCAGTTCGCCGATCGTCAGAAGCTCGTTCCCGCGCACCGAAATTTCCCGCTTGACCTCAACTTAGGTTGAGGTTGTAGCTGCTCGCGGCATGGCATCCAACCGGAAAGGAAATCCATGTCCCAGCCCTATATCGAGCATGTGAACATCACCGTCCGCAGCCCCGAGCGCGCGGCGAAATTGCTCGGCGACCTGTTCGACTGGCATGTCCGCTGGGAAGGTCCGGCGCGTGACGGCGGGCGCACCATCCATGTCGGCGACGAGCGCACCTATCTCGCGGTCTACACTCCGCCCGAGACGCCCGACCAGGCGACGTTCGAGAAGGGCCGGCCGCTCAACCATGTCGGCATCCTGGTCGACGACCTCGACGCCATCGAGCGGCGGGTGGTGAAGGCGGGACTGATCCCCTTCGCCCATGCCGATTACGATCCCGGCCGGCGCTTCTATTTCCTCGACCATGACGGCACCGAGTTCGAGATCGTCAGCTACGCCTGAATACCTGGCTAACCATCAATTTTCGGCAACCCGCGGATGGTGCGCGGGGTTCTCCCTGCAATGACTTGCGAGGAGAGCCCGCGTGACCACCAACCATGACGTGTCCAAGCTCGACGACCTGATCGTCACCACCATCGACAGCGTGCGCGGCTACGAGCATTCGGCAAAGCACGCCGATGCCGGCCGCTTCCAGAAGTTCTTCGAGGACATGGCCGACGAGCGCCGCCGCGTGATCGAGGCGCTCTCGGCCAAGAGCCGCGAACTGGGCGGCACGCCGGCCGAATATGGCTCGACCGCCGCGACGATCCACCGCCGGGTGGAGGATTTCCGCCTGGCCCTTGGCGGCGGCGACAACGCGATCCTCAGCGAGATCGAGCGCGGCGAGGACTATCTGAAGGAGGAATTCGACCGGGTGCTCGCCGACGAGCGCATGTCGCCGGGCGCGCAGGGCGTGGTGCGCGAATGCTATACGTCGGTGCTCCGGGGGCACGACACGACCAAGAAGCTGCGCGACCTGTTGCAGGCAGCGGACTAGGCGCTTCCCTGCCGCCGCTTGCGGAACTCGGCGACCTTGGCCTTGTTGCCGCAGCGCTTCATCGAGCACCAGCGGCGCTCGCCGCTGCGCGAGGTATCGAGGAACAGCATCGCGCATCCGTCCGCCTCGCAGCGGCGGATGCGCACGGCCTGATCGCCGCCGAGCAACAGGGCCGCCTCCCCCGCCAGCGTGGCAAGCAGCGCGGATACGCCGCCCTGCAGCCGCGCACGCCCATCCACGCCGATCTGAGGTACTGCTGGCGCGCCTGCCGCAGCCGCATTGACCTGGGCGATATCGGCCGGCGCATCCGCTCCGCCAGCGAGCCGGGCATCGACGACCGCGTGGATCGCCTCGCGCAGCACCCGTGCGCGCTCCAGATCCTCGGGTGTCGCGGCGAGCGGCGAGCCCGTGAAACCCGCCACGACCAGCCAGCGGGCGAGATCCCCCGGCTCCGCCAGCAACTCGCGCTGCACGGGTTTCAGCCGGCCGGTACGCGTCGCCACCAGGTCGAGCGCCGGATGCCCGCCCCGGAAATGGAAGCCGTCGCGCAATTCGGCGGAAGGTTCGTCGCTGGTCATGAAACTCCATTGACAGGTTACGCTCAGCGCCGCAACACATCCATGTAACCGATTTGACAGGTTACATGGAGGAACGAGAGATGGTGAAACAGCTCATCCTCGCCGCCGGCATGCTTGCCGCGGCGGGCAGCGGAGGCGCGCATGCGAAGGACGGCGAACCGGGCCTGGCCGGCACCTGGGTGATGGATTCGGCCTATGAGATCCTTGCCGACGGGCGGCGGGTGACCAATTATGGCGAGCATCCGCTGGGCCTGCTGATCATCGACCAGGCCGGGCGCTACAGCCTGCAGATCTTCCGCCGCGACCGCCCCGCCTTCGCCGCCGGCGACAAGGCGCACGGCACGCCCGAGGAGTTCCGTGCCGCCGCGCTCGGCTCGAGCACACATTTCGGCCGGCTCCGTATCGATGCGGGCGCGAAGCAGCTCATCTTCGACATCGAGGGCGCTTCCTTCCCCAATTGGGAAGGCCGGCGGCAGGTGCGCGACTATGTCCTGCAGGACGGGCTGCTGCGCTACGCCGTGCCGGCCAGCGCCTCGGGCAACGGGACGACCGCCTATTCGATCTGGCGGCGCGTCGAGCAAGGGGACGGCGATGGATGATTTCTACGGGCGCGACTGGGCGGAGCATCGCCACAAGCTGTTCGATGCGATCGGGGTGGTGATCGGGTGGTTTTCCCTCTCCCGCTTTCGCGGGAGAGGGAGGGAGCCGACAAAGTCGGCGGAAGGGTGAGGGCCTGGAATGCGAGCAAGGCACCTGCTTCCAGGTCAGCCCCTCACCCGGCTCGGCTTCGCCTTGCCCCCCTCTCCCCCCAAAGCGGGAGAGGGTTGAAAAGAAAAAGGGCGCGGTGACCATCGCCACCGCGCCCTTTTCGATACCGTGAAGCCGGGAGCTTACTCGGCCGCGGCGACTTCCGTCGGACGCGGATCGCGGCGCTCGGCGATACGCGCCGACTTGCCGGTGCGGCCACGCAGGTAATAGAGCTTCGCGCGACGCACGACACCGCGGCGAACCACCTCGATGCTGTCGATGTTCGGCGAATAGAGCGGGAAGACGCGCTCGACGCCCTCACCGAACGAGATCTTGCGGACGGTGAAGCTCGAACCCATGCCCTTGTTGGCACGGGCGATGCACACGCCCTCATAGTTCTGCACGCGGGTACGCTCGCCTTCGACGACCTTCACGCCGACCTTGAGGGTGTCGCCCGGGCGGAACTCCGGAATCTTCTTCGCCTCGTTGAACTTGGCGATCTGCTCGGCTTCGAGCGTCTGGATCAGGTTCATTTCTTGTCGTCCTGTTTACGTCGCCGCGCGCCAGAGGGAGACTGGATCCGAGCGCCCTCATGGCGCTCCCAAAGATCCGGTCTCCGTGACCGTGTATCGATCTCGGCACGCTGGCGTCGCCAGGCCTCGATCTTCGCATGATCCCCCGATCGCAGCACTTCGGGGATCGTGCGCCCTTCCCATTCGACAGGTCGGGTATATTGCGGATATTCGAGCAGCCCCGTTTCGAAGCTCTCGTCCATGCCGCTGGAAGGCGCGCCCATTACTCCGGGAATGAGGCGAATGCAAGCGTCAAGGAGGGTGAGCGCCGCCATCTCGCCGCCCGAGAGGATATAGTCGCCGATCGAGACCTGCTCGATCTCGCGCGCCTCGAACAGCCGCTCGTCGATCCCCTCGAACCGGCCGCAGAGGATGACCGCGCCAGGGCCCTCGGCCAGCGCGCGGACCCGGTCCTGCGTCAGCGGCTTGCCGCGCGGGGTCATCGCCAGGATCGGACGCCCCCCATTTTCTCCATGGCTTGCGACGCTGTCGAGCGCCGCGGCGATCACATCGGCCCGCATCACCATCCCGGCGCCGCCCCCGGCAGGCGTGTCGTCCACCGAACGGTGCTTGTCGGTGGCGAAGTCGCGGATCTGGACGGTTTCCATGGTCCAGAGGCCTTCGCGCAGGCCCCTGCCCGCGAGCGATATGCCGAGCGGCCCGGGAAACATCTCGGGGTAAAGCGTCAGGACGGTGGCAGCGAAGGTCATTTGGTCCAGTTCTCGACTTCGAGGCCGGGGATGTCGGCGAAGTCCTTTTCGTTGTTGGTCACCAGCGTAAGGCCGAGCGCCAGCGCATGCGCGGCGATCAGGCGGTCGAAACTTCCACGACGAAAGGGGAGTTGGGCATAGTGCTTGGCTGCCAGAACGTCGAAAGGCAGTGGCGGAAAGCGTTTGGGGAGCTGATCCACTATGACAACTGACGGCGCCTTCCCACGCCAGCTGCCAATCGCGATTTCAGCAAATACGATCGCCGAAAGCGCCAGCTCGCCTTCAAGGCACTCAGAAACACGCGCCACGACGTTCGTGTGGCCCGCCAAAAGCAGGATCCACGTGTTGGCATCGAGCATGTATTTCATTCGGAGAGCTTTTTCCAACCGGGCCAGTCGGGGTCATCCCAAACACGCGGCGAATCTTCAAATTCACGCTCCTCGCGCGTCAGCGGCTTCAACCATGGCAGCGCCCCCGCAATCCCGGTCAGGTCGATCTTCTTCGGAGTCTCCGGGACCGGCTCGACGCTGAACCCGGTGCGCTCCTCGCGAAGCACGACTTCCGCACCTTCCTTCAGCCCAAGCGCCTTGGGCAGGCGCAGCGCCAGCGAATTGCCCGATTTGAAGATCTTGGCGCGATATTCCTCGCCCATCACTGTCTCCTGTATATACGCCATGTATATACACCCTCCGTCACCGTCAAGGAACCACCCTGCCCGCCAAGCGCTTCGCCGCGGCATGGACGATTGCATCATCATCGGCGGCGGCCCCGCCGGCCTTACCGCCGCGATCTATCTGGCGCGGTTCCACCTTGGCATCCGCCTGTTCGATTGCGGATCGAGCCGCGCAGCGCAGATTCCCTGCACCCGCAACCATGCCGGCTTCCCCGAAGGCATCTCGGGCAAGGACCTGCTCGCGCGGATGCTGGCCCAGGCCGAGAAATACGGCGCGGTGCGCGAACTGGCCGAGGTCGAGAGCCTGAGACTGCTCGATGACGGGTTCGGCGTGCGGGTCGGCGCGCGCGAGCATGCGGCGCGGACGGTGCTGCTGGCAACCGGCGTGGTGAACAACCGGCCGGACATGCCGCGCGACCTGCACGACGCGGCCCTGGCACGTGGACTGCTGCGCTATTGCCCGATCTGCGACGGCTATGAGGTGACCGACAAGCGGATCGGCGTGATCGGCACGGGCAGCCACGGCGTGGCCGAGGCGCTGTTCCTGCGTGGCTACAGCGCGGAGGTGACGCTGGTCGCACCCGAGGCGCATGACCTGTCGGAGGAGGATACCGCGAAGCTCGACGCGGCCGGGATCGCGCGGATCGACGGCCCGTGCGGCGGCTATGCGATCGAAGACGACCGGTTCGCCTTCGATACCGCCAAAGGGCGCCTCGCCTTCGACAGCGTCTATCCGGCGCTGGGCTCGAAGATCCGCTCCGGCCTGGCGATCCAGGTTGGCGCGCGGGCCGATGAGAACGGGTGTCTTGAGGTGGACGACCATCAACGCACCAGCGTCCCCGGCCTGTTCGCAGCCGGGGACGTGGCGCGGGGGCTCGACCAGATCAGCCACGCGATGGGTGAGGCCGGCGTCGCCGCCACCACCATCCGCAACCTGCTGGCCGAGCAGAGGCCGATCCGGCGCTAGCCGCCGCACCCGCCGCAGCCGCCTCCCCCGCAGCCGCTTCCGCCACCGCCGCCATCTCCGCCGCCGCTACTGCCGGCGTCGCCGCCCGAGCTGGCGGTGCGCATCTGGTGGAAGTCGCCCCAGTCCGATCCGACCAGCACCGCGGTGCCGAACAGCGCCACCGCAAGGTCGGTCTCGCCGCCCGCCGGCGCGCGCCGGATCCGCTCGCTGTGCTCGCGTGCCTCTGCCAGCGCCTCGTGCCCGGCGCGGGTCCGCCGGTCGAGCGCGGCGAAGCGGATGAAGGCGAAGATCGCCGTGACGATCAGGAACATGGTCAGGAAGCCGACCGGCTTGCCCCGCGCCTCGCCGATCAGCAGCTTGGTGTAGCCGAAGCCGATCAGCAGGAAGTAGGGCAAGGTCTGGAAGAAGCGCATCTGCAGCGCCTCGCCGGAGCCCATCAGCAGGTCGCCGGCGATCAGCCGCTCGCGGATGTTGCCGGCATGCTGGCCGACCGCTCCCTCGACCATGCCCCAGTTCGCCCCGTCGGGCAGCGCGAGTACGCTGCGCTCCACGGGCGTGCCGTTGCCGAGATGGCTGGGAGTGAACTTGTTCTTGCCGTCCATCGCCAGCTGGTTGGTCGAGAGCAGCCGCGCGGCGACGGTCTCGGCGAAGCGGGTGCTGCCGCCGGCGAGATAGGCAAGGTCATCAGTGTCGATGCGGCGCGGGGTGCGGCCTTCGGGCCGGATCCAGCGCGGGATGAGGAAACCGGCGAGGATCGTGACGACCAGCAGCCCGCCATAGAGTTGGAGAAACGGCCCGCCGGTAAGATCGAAGGGCGACATAAAGTCCTAGCTCCTCAACAAGAGCCCCAGGACCAGGACGAAGAGCGCTGCGAACGCTACGGGCAGCGCGATCCGGAATGGCCTCCGGGGCACGATGAATGCGTCGCGCGGATGCACGCGGCGCGCCTTGTGGTCCTCGAGCAGTCGCCGCCCCGCGTCGGGCCACAGATCCGCGGGCGGCGTGCCGAAGACGCGCTCGTAACTGCGCAGCGTCTCGGCATATTGGGTGAAGTAGCGATGCCCCTCCTCGCGCCCGCCGGCCGTGGGGCCGTGGTGGAAGGGGCGACCCAGCACCTGGGGGCAGAAGCGCTCCCAGTAGTCGCGGGTATAGGTGAGGTGCAGGTGCCAGGCCTGGTCGACCTGGTCGGAAGGGGTGACCGGATGGTCCGCGGTCGCCGCGAGGAAGCAGAAGCGCCTGTATTCCTCGATCACCCGATCGGCCTCGGCAAGGCTCCAGCCATTCTCGCGCGCGAGGCGCTGCGCGAAGCTGAGCTCCGCGTCCTCGGGGCCGATGGTATAATGGGAAAGCGCCGTCCAGACCGGGTGGTCGGTGGGGGTTCGAGAGAGACCAGGGGCCTTGCTCATCTATAATTCCCACTAACATAGTGGATTTAACTTGTCAATCGGCAGCATGGTAGCGCCCGGCATCGACCTGGACCACCTCCTGGCGTGTACTTCGTGTACTTTGAGCCTGGGGCTATCGAGCCATCCGGCCGGTGGCGAGCCCGACCGCCCAGTCGGAGCGGCCCTCCGCTTCCGCCTTCCGGGCCGCGGCGAGGTGATCATAGGCCACTGCGTGGAGGCTGATCTCCTTCCCGTCGATCACCGCATAGCGCGCCAGCGGGTCGCCATTCTCGACCGTGTAGGGCCACGGATGATCGTCATCATAGGCCTGTAGCCCGACGCTGCCGGGGTTGAGCACCCGGCGCCCGTCGGCAAGTGCGAGCAGCCGCGGGACATGGGTATGGCCGCACAGGATGAGCGGAGCCTCCTGCCCCACCAGTCGCTCGGCCAGCTCCACCTCGCTGGCGACGCGCAGGGTGTCACCTTCCAGCGTGTCGGTGAGCGGCGTCACGTCGCTCGCCGGCGTGCCATGGCAGAGGAACATGCCGTCCAGCGTGAGCGTCTCGGGTAATGCTGCCATCCACGCAAGCGCCTCGGAACCGAGCGCCGCCCTGGTGAACGCGTCGGAAGCGTTCATCCGCTCTACCGGCAGGGTCAGCACCTGGCGCTCGTGATTGCCGGCGATGGTCGGCCAGTCGCGCGCCATCAGCCATTCGGCGGTCTCGTCCGGCCAGAGCGGGCCCGACAATATGTCGCCCAGATTGAGGAAGCGCGTGCAGCCGCGCGCCTCGGCATCGGCGACGACTGCGATCAGGGCCGGCAGGTTGCCGTGGATGTCGGAAAGGACGGCGGTCTTCGTCATTCGACGAAGGCGGCGCTCACCACGAGCCGCTCGGCATCCCATTCGGGCACCGCGGCGGGGGTCATCGGCACCATGAAGCGCTTGGGCTTCTCGCCCTCGGCAGCCGGCCGCTCGATCTCGATCACGTCGCCCGCGCCGAAATCGTCGATCGCCACAACCTTGCCCAGCGCCTCGCCTTCATCGGAGACAGCGGGAAGGCCGAGCAGATCGACATGATAATATTCGCCCTCGCCGAGCGGGGGCAGCGCCGATCGGGGGACGCTCAGCTCGGTCCCGCGCAGGGCCTCGGCCGCATTCCGGTCGGCCACTTCGGCGAAGCGGGCGATGACTCCGTTGGAGCCACCGCGCAGCGACTTCAGCGTCAGCGCACCGCCATTGAACTGGCGGTGCACCGACAGGTCCTCGGCGAAGACCTTGAGACGGACCTCTCCCGTCACGCCGTGCGCACCAATGATGACGGCGAGGGTGACGGGAGAATCGCCGGACAAAGCTTACGCCTCGGCCGCCGGGGTCTCTTCGGCAGTCGCTTCTGCGACCTGCTCGGCTTCCGCGGTCGGCTCTTCGGTCGCGGCTTCGATCTCGGCGCCCAGCACGGCTTCGGCTTCCTCGTTCGAGCCCTCGGCCGGAGCCTCCTCGACCGGGGCCGGCGCAGCAGCGGCGGCAGCGGCAGCAGCCTTCGCCTCGGCGGCGGCTTCCTCGGCGGCCTTCAGCTTCTCGGCACGCTCCTCGGCGCGCTCGACGGCCTTCTCGCCCGGCTTGCCCTTGTTCGGGTTGCTCTTGGCGGCGCGCTCCTTGAGGCCTGCGGCGTCGAGGAAGCGGGCAACGCGGTCGGTCGGCTGCGCGCCGACGCCTAGCCAGTACTTGGCGCGCTCACCGTCGAGCACGACGCGCTTGGCATCGTCCTTGGCGAGGAGCGGGTTGTAGGTGCCGATCTTCTCGATGAACTTGCCGTCGCGGGGCGAACGGGCGTCGGCAACGACGATGCGGTAGTACGGACGCTTCTTCGAGCCGCCGCGCGACAGACGCAGGGAAATAGCCATTACAATCTTCCTTCTTCGTATTCGTCAGCCCGACCGTGACCGGGTCTGCTTTGGTTGTTGCCCCGCCGCCTGACGGCTGGGCGGGGTAATCACTTCTTCTTGATCAAATTCTCGAAACCGGGCGGGAGCTGCGGCGCGCCGGGGCCGCCAAGGCCCGGGAGCCCGCCCGTGTCCAGCTTGCCCATCATGTCGCCGAGACCGGCACCGCCCAGCGCGTTGCCGATGCCACCCATGCCGCCACCGGGACCGCCCTTGCCGAGCATGCCCAGCATGCCCTTCAGGCCACCCATCTTCTTCAGCCGCTTCATCGCGGTCTGCATTTCCATGTGCATCTTCAGCAGCTTGTTGACTTCCTGCACGGTGGTGCCGGAGCCCTTGGCGATGCGGATCTTGCGCTTGGCGTTGATCAGGTCCGGCTTGGCACGCTCCTTCGGCGTCATCGAGGTGATCATCGCGTCCATGCGGATCAGCACCTTGTCGCCACCAACCTGGTCGACCGCAGCCTGCGCCTTCTTCATGCCCGGCATCATGCCGGCGAGCGCGCCGAGGCCGCCCATGCGGCGCATCTGGGCGAGCTGGCCGCGCAGGTCGTTCATGTCGAACTGGCCCTTGGCCAGCCGCGCCGCCATCTTCTCGGCGTCTTCCTCCTGGATCGCAGCCGCCGCCTTCTCGACGAGGCTGACGACGTCGCCCATGCCGAGGATGCGGCCTGCGACGCGCTTGGGGTGGAAGGCCTCGAGCTGGTCGAGCTTTTCGCCCATGCCGGCGAACTTGATCGGCTTGCCAGTGACCGCGCGCATCGACAGCGCCGCGCCGCCGCGGGCATCGCCGTCCATGCGGGTGAGGATCACGCCGGTGAGCGGAACCTGCTCGGAGAAGCTCGACGCGACGTTCACGGCGTCCTGGCCGGTGAGCGAGTCGACGACGAGCAGGATCTCGTTCGGCGTCGCGATGTCCGCGACCGCCTTCATCTCGTCCATCAGCGCCTGGTCGACATGGAGTCGGCCGGCGGTGTCGAGCATCAGGACGTCATAGCCCTGGAGCTTGGCGGCGTTGAGCGCGCGCTTCGCGATCTCGACCGGCTGCTGGCCGGCGACGATCGGCAGCGTGTTGACGTCGGTCTGGGTGCCGAGGACCGCGAGCTGTTCCTGCGCGGCCGGACGGTTCACGTCCAGCGACGCCATCATCACCTTCTTGCCCTGGCTCTTGAGCAGGCGCGCAAGCTTGGCGGTGGTGGTCGTCTTGCCCGAGCCCTGAAGGCCGACGAGCATGATCACGGCGGGCGGGGTGACGGCGATCTCGAGCTCGGCCGTGTCCGGGCCGAGCATGTCCACGAGCGTGTCGTGGACGATCTTGACCACCTGCTGGCCCGGCGTGACCGAGCGGAGCACTTCGTGGCCGATCGCCTGCTCGGTAGCCTTCTCGACGAAGTCGCGCGCCACCGGAAGCGCGACATCGGCCTCCAGCAGCGCGATCCGCACTTCGCGCATGGCGGTGCGGACATCGGCTTCGGTCAGCGCGCCACGACCACGCAGGCGATCGAATACGCCACCCAGCCGTTCGCTCAGAGACTCGAACATTGACCCAAACACTCCAAATTCAGGACCGCGATTCGCCAAACGCAAAACACGCCGGCGGACGAAACCTCGTCGGCCGGCGTCACCCCTTGGGGTGGCAAATGTCTCGCGTTCAAAGAGAACGGTCGCGGCGGACCTACTCCATCCGCCCGCGCGAGGCAAGCCCGGGGCGCGGACGCAAAATATTGCGCGAACGTGTCGCCAGCTTAACCCGTTTTATACCGTACGCATGAGAAACGACCCCGATCACAGTTGGGGATCGTCGCCGGCATGTCGCTGGACTTCGAAGAACAAGCCGTATCGCAAAACCCTTCACGCCCGGGCCTGCTCTCGGGCGCGATCAGCGTGGCCGCGATCCTGCTGTTCGTCGGCACGGGCAGCGCCGTGCTGTCCAAGACGCTGCAATATTATTTCGAGGGCGGCGCGCCTGCCGATCGCACCCTGGTGATCGCGCTGCTGCTCAACGTCGCGCTGATCCTTTTCGGCTGGCGCCGCCATGCCGCGCTCAGCCAGGAAGTGCTGATCCGCACCGCCGCCGAGGAGCGCGCCCAGCAACTCGCCAACCGCGATCCGCTGACCGGCTTCCTCAACCGCCGCAGCCTGGCCGAGGAAGGCGCGGCGATGTTCGTCCGGGCCCAGCGCCGCCGCAAGGCGATGGCGCTGATCATGCTCGACCTCGACCACTTCAAGACGATCAACGACATGCATGGCCATGCCGTGGGCGACGCGCTGCTCCGCGCCGTCGCCGCCGAGATCGCCCATGTCCTGCCGCCGATCACACTCACCGCGCGGCTGGGCGGCGACGAGTTCGCCTGCGGCTTCCTGTTCGACCCCAGCGAGCCCGGCGTCGTCGAGCGCATCGCCGAGCGGCTGGTCAGCCGCATGGCCCAGCCCTTCGAGGCGGAAGGACTGCGCCTGCACATCTCCTGCTCGCTCGGCATCGCCCGCTCGGACTTCGACTGCGCGAGCATCGACGCACTGATGCGCTCGGCCGACATCGCGATGTACGCGGCCAAGAAATCGGGCCGCAACCGCTATGCCTGGTTCGATCATTCGATGGAGCGTGAGCTCCAGATGCGCAACGATCTGGAGAATGGCCTGCGCACCGCTATTCCGCGCGGCGAGATCGTCCCCTATTTCGAGCAGCAGATCGACCTGAGCACCAACCGTCTGCACGGCTTCGAGGTGCTGGCGCGCTGGGAGCATCCGACGCGCGGGCTGATCAGCCCCGAACAGTTCATCCCGATCGCGGAAGAGACCGGCATGATCGCCGACCTCTCGCTCTCGATCATGCGCCAGGCCTTCCTCGCCGCGCGCGACTGGGATCCCTCGCTTACCCTGTCGATCAACATCTCGCCCTGGCAGCTGCGCGACGCCTGGCTGGCGCAGAAGATCATCAAGGTGCTGGCCGAGACCGGCTTCCCGGCGAGCCGGCTCGAGGTGGAGATCACCGAAAGCGCGCTGTTCGACAATCTCGCCCTCGCCCAGTCGATCGTCGGCAGCCTGAAGAACCAGGGCGCCCGGCTGGCGCTCGACGATTTCGGCACCGGCTATTCCTCGCTGGCCCATCTGCGCGCGCTGCCTTTCGACCGGATCAAGATCGACAAGAGCTTCATCCTGTCGCTCAATTCGAGCGCGGACTCGGCGGCGATCGTCAACGCGATCATCAGCCTGGGCGAGAGCCTCAACTTGCCGATCACCGCGGAAGGCGTGGAGGATGCCGCGATCGAGGAGCGGCTCCGCGCCGCCGGCTGCGCCAAGGCGCAGGGCTGGTACTATGGCAAGCCGCTGTCGATGAGCGGCGTCCGGCGTCTGCTCGCCGAGCGCCGGCTGATCCTCGCCGCCGGCAGCACCCCGGCCGGCCCCGAAGCCAGTTCAGGCCAGCGCCTCGTCGGCTGAATCGCCGCTTTTCCGCACCTTCGACATATTCTATACTGCGTCGTTAATCAGGCGGAGAGTCGAGATGCTCGATCGTCGGACGACCCTGATTCTATTAGGCGGCGCGGCAGGCGGCCTTGTCGGAGTGGTGGCACTTACCCCCTCCCCCGGCAGCATTCGGGACGAAGCGCGGCCCGATCTCTACAATTGCGAAGGCTGCGCGGCGGTGGCCGAGCGCAACGCCCGAGGCCTTTCCGCCCGGGTCCGGCTCGCCTCGGCGCAGGAGCCGGGCGAGCGGATGACGCTGACCGGACGGATACTGACACGGGATGGCGCGCCAGCAGCCGGCGTGATCATTTATGCACATCACACCAATGCGGCGGGCCTCTATGCCGATGGCACGCCCGAGACCGAGTGGAGCCGCCGCCATGGCAGGCTGCGCGGCTGGGCGCGGACCGGGGCGGACGGGATCTACACCTTCGAGACGATCAAGCCGGCGCCTTATCCGGACCGGAGCATGCCGGCGCATGTCCACCTCTTCATCGGCGAGCCGGACAAGCGCCCATACTATATCGACGACGTGGTGTTCGACGGCGAGTTCGGCGTCACCGCCGCCTATCGCGCGAAACAGGAACTGCGCGGCGGCAGCGGGATCGTGCACCTGTCCCGCAGCGACGGCGGCGTGCTGCTGGCGCGGCGGGATATCCGGCTGGAGCGTCATCCGGGGAGTGCGGGGCTCGGAGCGGGCTAGCCCTTCACCACCCCGCCCCTGCCTCGCTTAGGAATGCCCGCTCCTCGGCCGTCGACTCCCGCCCCAGCGCCGCATTCCGGCTCGGGAAGCGCCCGAACCGCGCGATCACCTCGGCATGCTTCTGTGCGAAACCCAGCACATAGGCATCCCCCAGCGACCCGAACTTCTCTACGCTCAGCGCCTGGATCGCGGGATTTTCGGCATGTTCGAGGGGCAGATAGAGAAACTGGCGCCGGTCCTTGTCCATGCCAGCGTCCCAGCCCTTGCCGATCGCCTCCAGCGCCAGTTGCAGCGCGAGCGGATCGGCGGCGAAGGCCTCGGCGGTACCGCGGTGGATGTTGCGGCTGAACTGGTCGAGCAGGACGATCGCCGCCAGCAGCGTCTCGGGATCATCGCGCCAGCCCGCCGCGCCCGATCCCAGCACCAGATCGCGCAGCGGCCCGAAGCGCGCCCCGATCTCCGCATCGAGCCTGGCGGAGGTCGCGAAATGCTGCTCGGGGGTGAGCCCGAACCAGAAGCCCAGCACTTCACGGGCCTTCGCGTGGACATCGGGTGTAGCTACGCCTAGATCACCGGCCAAATGTCATCCCCTCACGTCATCAGTCTGGGTTGTCGCCTCAACCTCGCCGAAAGCGAGACGATCCGCACCTTATTGTCGGATCGCGACACTGTCGTGATCAACAGTTGCGCGGTGACCAACGAGGCCGTCAAGCAGACCCGCCAGGCGATCCGTCGCGCCCGCCGGGAACGGCCGGGCGCCGAGGTGGTGGTGACAGGCTGCGCGGCGCAGATCGATCCCCAGGCCTTCGCCGCGATGCCCGAGGTCGACCGGGTGATCGGCAATGCCGAGAAGCTGCAAGCCGCCGCCTGGCACTCGCCCGAGCCGGTGGCGGTGCAGGACATCATGGCCGTGCGCGAGACCGCGCCGCACCTCGCCGCCAGCTTCTCGACCCATGCCCGGGCGTTCGTCGAGGTGCAGAATGGCTGCGACCATCGCTGTACCTTCTGCGCCATCCCCTATGGCCGGGGGAACAGCCGCTCGGTGCCGGCAGGCGCGGTGATCGACCGGGTCGCCGCACTGGCGGAGAGCCATGCCGAGGTGGTGCTGACCGGCGTCGACCTGACCAGCTACGGCCCCGACCTGCCCGGTGCGCCGAACCTCGGCCAGCTGGTCGAGCGCATCCTGGCACATGTGCCGAAGCTCCAGCGCCTCAGGCTTTCCTCGCTCGACGGGATCGAAGTCGACGACCGGTTGTTTGCGCTGCTCACCGGGGAACCTCGCCTGATGCCGCACGTCCATCTCTCGCTCCAGGCGGGGGACGACATGATCCTGAAGCGCATGAAGCGCCGCCACAGCCGCGCCCAGTCGGTCGCGCTGGCGTCTCGATTAACAGTCGAGCGGCTCGATATCGCGATCGGCGCGGACCTGATCGCCGGCTTCCCGACCGAGACCGAGGAAATGTTCGAGAACACGCTGCGCCTTATAGAGGATTGCAACATCGTCCACGCCCATATCTTCCCCTACAGCCCCCGCAGTGGCACCCCGGCGGCGAAGATGCCCCAGGTGGAGCCCGAGATCGTCAAGGCCCGCGCCGCCCGCCTCCGCGCCGAGGCCGCCCGCGTAAGGGACAATTGGCTGCAAAGCCTGGTAGGCAGCACCCAGCAAGTGCTGGTAGAGCGCCCCGGAGAGCGGGGCCATGCCGGCAATTTCGCCGAGGTTCGCCTCGCCCCCCAAGAAGTCGGAGAGATTGTGAGCGTAAAGATCGTCGATGTCCGGGACGGGAAGCTGATCGCATGAGCGGTCCCAGCTGGCACGAGCGCCTTCTCGGCGGCTTCCGCAAGACGTCCGACCGGCTGATCGGCAACCTCGCCGGCCTGGGCCTGGCGCGGCTAGACGAGGCGACGCTGGACGAGATCGAGGAAGCGCTGATCGCCTCCGACCTTGGCCCCACCACCGCCGCGCGAGTCCGCCAGCGGCTCGCCGAGGGCCAGTTCGAGCGCAACATGGAGGAGCTGGGCATCCGCCTGGTCGTGGCCGAGGAAGTCGCCAAGGTGCTCGCCCCCGTCGCCCGCAAGCTCGAGGTCGAGGCGTTCCCTCGCCCGCAGGTTATCCTGGTGATCGGCGTCAATGGCTCGGGCAAGACCACGACGATCGCCAAAATCGCCAATCTGCTGATGGAGCAGGACTATTCGGTGATGCTCGCCGCCGGCGACACCTTCCGCGCCGCCGCGATCGGCCAGCTACGCACCTGGGCCGAGCGCATCGGCGTGCCGATCGTCTCGGGTGCCGAGGGCGGCGATGCCGCGGGCATCGTGTTCGAGGCGGTGAAGCAGGCGACCGAGAAGGGCACCGACGTCCTGATCGTCGACACCGCCGGCCGCCTCCAGAACAAGACCGAGCTGATGGACGAACTGGCCAAGATCCGCCGCGTACTCGGCCGGCTCAACCCGGCGGCGCCGCACGACGTGGTGCTCGTGCTCGACGCGACCACCGGCCAGAACGCGCTCAACCAGATCGAGGTGTTCAAGGAAGTCGCCGGGGTCACCGGCCTCGTCATGACCAAGCTCGACGGCACTGCGCGCGGCGGCGTGCTGGTCGCGGCGGCGGAGAAATACGGCCTGCCGATCCATGCGATCGGCGTGGGCGAGAAGGTGGACGATCTGCGCCCGTTCAACGCCGAGGAAGTCGCACGGATCATCGCCGGCGTGGAGGAATTGACCAATGGCTGAGAAGAAGGCCGCCTCGCCCGGCGTGCGGATGCTGATCGATTACGGGCCGCTCGCGGTGTTCTTCGCAGTGAACTCGCTGGCGCAGGGCCCCGTGCTCGCCCGCGTGTTCGCCGCGACCGTGGCGTTCATGGTGGCGATGGCCGGGGCGATCGCGCTCTCCTGGTGGAAGACCCGCCATGTCTCGCCGATGCTGTGGATCACCGCCGCCTTCGTGCTGCTGTTCGGCGGGCTGACGCTCTATTTCCACGACCAGACCTTCATCCAGATCAAGCCGACGATCATCTATGCGATGTTCGCGATCGTGCTGGGATACGGGCTTATCGCCGACAAGCCATTGCTCCAGACCCTGCTCGAACAGGCCTATCCGGGGCTTTCGGCCAAGGGCTGGCGGTTGCTGACGATCAACTGGGCGGCGTTCTTCGCGGTCGCCGCGGTGGCGAACGAGACCGTCCGCCATTTCGTCACCTGGGACCAGTGGGTGATCTTCAAGACCTGGATCATGATCCCGGTCACGCTCGTCTTCGCGATGCTCAACATCCCGATGCTGCTCAAGCACGGGCTGCAGCTGGAGACGCCCGAGGAGGCGCCGATCCCGCCGCAGGAGTAGTTATTTGCGCTGGCCGCTGCGCTTGGCGACCACGTCGTTGCGCAGCGCCTCGCGGCGGGCGAACAACTCGGCTTCCTCCGCAGGCGAGAGCCCGCCGGCGGTGTAGCGCTCCTCCAACGTGTCGATCTGCCCAGCCTCGCGCTTCAGCCTCTTCGCGTCGCGCCGAGTGAGCTGGCCGCTCGATCGGCCGTTGCGGATGTCGTCGCGGATCTTCGAAGTCTCGCCATAGCCGCGATCCTGCGCCATCGAGCCGCCCGAAGGACCGTGCATGGTCGGCCCGCCCCAGATCTGCGCGGAAGCCGGCGCGGCGACGAGCAGCAAGGGTGCGAGGATCAGATAGCGGCGCATCACGACTTTCCCCGAAGAAGTGTGGGCGGAGGTTCGCGTTCTGCGGTTGAATATGGGCTGAATGTCGTCCGCAAGGAGAAGCCGTCCCCGGCGAAAGCCGGGGCCCAGGGTCTCAAGCGACACGGCAGAGAAACCCTGGACCCCGGCTTTCGCCGGGGAACAGAACAAAAAAAGGGCGCCCGATCGCTCGGACGCCCCTTCCTTAAACCGGATCGCGAAAGATCAGCTGTCCTGATCCGCGCGGCTCACGCCGGCACCATCGAGGTTCTGCGACACGAAGTCCCAGTTGATGATGTTCGCGGTGATCGTCTCGAGATACTTCGGACGCAGGTTGCGATAGTCGATGTAGTAAGCGTGCTCCCACACGTCGATCGTCAGGAGCGGCTTCATGCCCTCATAGACCACCGGCGTGTCGGCGTCGTGCAGCGAGGTGACCTTGAGCTGGTCGCCGTCGAGCACCAGCCAGCCCCAGCCGTTCGAGAAGTGGGCGGTCGATTCGGCAACCAGCTTCTTCACCAGCTCGTCGGTCGAGCCGTACTGGCTGGCGATCAGCTCGGCGAGCTTGCCGCTCGGCGCGGTCTTCTCGCCGGTCAGGCCCTGCCAGAAGAAGCTGTGGTTCCAGATCTGCGCCGAGTTGTTGAACAGGCCCTTGTCGCCCGTTTCCTTGGCGTGCGCGATCACTTCGCTGAGCTTGCGCCCCTCGAGGCCCTTCTCGGCGATGAAGCCGTTGGTCTTGTCGACATAGGCCTTGTGGTGCTTGCCGTGGTGAAGCTCGAGCGTCTCGGCCGACATGTGCGGCGCCAGCGCGTCCTTGTCGAAGGGAAGCGGGGGAAGTTCGAAGGCCATTTGGTCTCTCCAGGGTTCACCAGGGGGTTCACCCGGGCAACGAACCGCCGGGCGATGCGGTCCCTCCCCTAGCGCGCAAAATTCACCGCTGTCGCGGAAAAATCGTTGCGTCGTGCAAATGAAAATTCCGATCGGGTGCGATTGGCGGAATTACTGTTGCGAACGCTAATCATTAGCTTGGAATTACTGGCCTTCTTCTCCCTCTCCCCATCGGGGAGATGGCCAGGGAGAGGGGCTGTGTCTTGATCAATGAGCCTTGGGACTAGTGGCACCGTCCGGCCCCTCTCCCAACCCTCTCCCCGATGGGGAGAGGGCTTTTTGCTCAGCCTCCCACCTGCAGAAGCTCGTGCCGCTTCAGCGCATGACGAAGCTGGTCATAGGTGAGCCCCAGCGCCTCCGCCGTCGCCCGCTGGTTGAAGCGGTGATCGGCGAGCGCACGCTGGAGCAATTCCTTCTCGAACCGCGCCACCCGGCCCTTGAAGTCGGTCGCCCCGGCAAGCGCCGGCTGCGCTTCCAGCACCACTGGTGCGGACGCGGCGGTAGCGGCCGGCGCCGGCGTGCTCGAGGCGCTGCCTTGCATCGTGCGCAGGCGGAACGGCGACTGGAAGGGATCGATCTCGATCGCGTCGATCGGCCCGTCCTGCTCCCAGCGATAGACGGCACGCTCGACGACATTGCGCAGCTCGCGGACATTGCCCGGCCAGTCATAATGGACGAGGATATCGAGCGCGTTCGGTCCCCAGCCCGGCCAGTCGACCCAGCCGATCTCGGACGCCATGCGCCGCCCATAGAATTCGGCGAGGACCTCGACATCGCCCGGCCGGTGCCGGAGCGGCGGAATGGTCACCACTTCGAAGCTCAACCGGTCGAGCAGATCGGCGCGGAACGTCCCCTTCTCGACCCGCTCGGGCAGATGCTCGTTGGTCGCCGCGACGATGCGGACATCGACCTGCACGGCCCGCGACGAGCCGATCCGGGTGATCTCGCCATATTCCACCGCACGCAGCAGCCGCTCCTGCGCACCCATCGAGAGCGTGCCGAGTTCGTCGAGGAACAGCGTGCCGCGATGCGCTTCCTCGAACCGGCCGATCCGCGCCTTGGTCGCGCCGGTGAAGGCGCCCGCCTCATGGCCGAACAGTTCGGCCTCGATCAGCGTCTCGGGCAGCGCGGCGCAGTTCATCGTGACCAGCGGCTGGTCCCAGCGCGGCGACAGGCGGTGGAGGCGCTCGGCGACCAGCTCCTTGCCGGTACCGCGCTCGCCGATCACCAGCACCGGGCGATCGAGCGCGGCCGCCCGGCTGGCACGTTCCAGCGCGTCGAGGAATGCCGAGGACTGGCCTATGACCTGGGTTACGCGCTCCATGCCAAATCCTTGGTGTATTTTCCTAACACTTGGCAAGTTAAATCCGCTACCTGAACGCCTTATGAACGGCAAAAACGGCAGATTTCTGCGGTTTTCACAATTTGGCACGCCCCCTGCAATGCATATGGCAAGCCCGCTGACGGGCCTGGAAAAACCAAGGTTCAGGGAACAAGATCATGAACGCCAACGCCGCCTACTACCGCAACGCCTTCTTCTCGGTGGCACTTTCGGTAGCCGCCAGCCTGGTCATCATGGCCGGCACGGCCGGCCTGGTGACGGCCTGAGAAACAGGGTCCCCGCTCGCAGCCCCTCGCGAGCGGAAACCTGACGGGAGGGGTCACCCCCTAGGCCCCTCCCGGCAGGAAACGAAATACGAAGGAGTAACGACGAAATGGGTATCTTCTCTCGAACCCGCGACATCATCGCCGCCAACGTCACCGATCTGCTCGACAAGGCGGAGGATCCCGCGAAGATGATCCGCATGATCATCCTCGAAATGGAGGAGACGCTGGTCGAGGTCCGCGCTTCCGCGGCCCGCACCATCGCGGACCAGAAGGAAATGCGCCGCCACATCGCCAAGCTCGAGAAGCTCCAGGAGAGCTGGACCGAGAAGGCGGAGCTGGCGCTCTCCAAGGGCCGCGAGGACCTGGCCAAGGCCGCGCTGGTCGAGAAGCAGAAGGCTTCGGACATGTGCGAGCAGCTGAACGAGGAGATCTCGGTGCTCGACGAGGCGCTGCGCGCTGCGGAAGAGGACATCAACAAGCTCCAGACCAAGCTGCGCGAGGCCCGCGCCCGCCAGAACTCGATCGTCACTCGCATGGAGAGCGCCAACAACCGGATGCGCCTGCGCGAGATCACCAACGGCTCGCGGGTGCAGGATGCCTTCTCGCGCTTCGATGTTCTCGAGCGCCGGGTGGACTTCGCCGAAGGTCGCGCCGAGGCTGCCGGCCTGGGCGGCGCCCCGAAGACGCTCGACGAGGAAATCGCCGAACTCCGCTCGTCGGAGAAGGTGGATGCCGAGCTCGAGGCCCTGAAGGCCCGCCTCAACAAGGGAGCCTAAGCGATGGAGGAAGTCTTCCTTCCGATCGTCATCGTCGGGATGCTCTTCATCGGGCTGCCCTGGGTGATCATGCACTATATCACCAAGTGGAAGCAGTCCGGCACGATCACCAACGAGGACGAGAAGCTGCTCGACGAGCTGCACTATACCGCACGCCAGCTCGAAGAGCGCCTGCTCACCGTCGAGCGGATCATCGCCGCCGACAACCCCGATTTCCGCCCTGTCCGCGACGTTCGCCCGGAACAGAGCCCCTATGACATTTCCCGGAGGAATTGAGATGTCGAGCCGCACCAAATTCTATCTCGACAAGGCCAATGGCAAGTTTCTCGGCGTCTGCTCGGGCCTTGCCGACTATACCGGGATCGACGTCATCTGGCTTCGCCTCGGCATGGTGATCCTGGCGCTCTCGACGAGCGGCACCGTGATCGTCGGTTACTTCCTGGTCGCCTGGCTGGCCTCGAACAAGCCGGCCGGCCTCTACGAAGGCCCGGAGGAAGCCAAGTTCTGGCAGGGCGTCCGCGCCAACCCGACGCGCTCGACCGCCGAGGTCCGCTCGAAGTTCCGCGACATCGACCGCCGTCTCGCCGATATCGAGATGTACTATACGAGCCGCAATACCCGGCTCGCCGATGAGATCGACAGCCTGCGCTGAGCCAATCGCCAGGTAAGTCAACAGGGAGGAAGAAATGAGGGAGTTAGCGTGGCTGGTACCGGTTCTGATCGTCACTGCGGTGATGGCGTCCAAGGCGTTCCAGACCTGGGTCCGCGCCAAGCACGGCTACCCGATCGAGAATGAAGGCATTCACGGCCTTCGCGGCCGGCGCAGCTTCCAGGGCGAAAAGAGCGACAATCTCGAAGCAGACCGCAAGATCGCCCTTCTCGCTTCGGAGAATGAGCGCCTGACCGGTCAGATCAGCCGGCTCGAGGAGCGGATCGCGGTCCTGGAACGGATCGCCACCGATCCCGCCGAGCGGGTCGCCCGCGAGATCGACAGCCTGCGCTGAGGAGTGACGAGATGAGCTTTCCCTTCGCAGCCTTCGCCCCCGTCGCCCTGATCATCGGTGCGCTAGCGGTGGGTGGCTGGGTCTTCACCACCTGGCTCCGGATCAAGCATGGCTATCCGCTCGATGGCAGCTGGGGCCAGGCGCTCTATCCGAAGACCAATGACGCGGCGATGGAGCGGATCAAGCTCCTGAGCCAGGAGAATGCCCAGCTCCGCGCCGAACTGGGCTCGATCAAGGACCGGCTCGCCAATGTCGAGCGGATCGTGACCGACGGCTCGCACCTGCTCGATCAGGAGATCGAGAAGCTGCGCAGCCCCCGCAACTGAGGAGGAAGCAATGGAGATCAGTCCCATCCTCGTTCCGATCCTGGGCATCCTGTGTGGAACGATCGCCGTGATCGGCGGTGTCTATCTCAAGCCCTGGTTCGCCCTGCAGCAGCGCAAGCTCGAGCTCGAAGCCCAGATGGTCGCCGAAAAGGCCGCGCAATATGCGGCCCAGACCGAACGGCTGGAGCAGCGGGTGCGGGTCCTCGAACGGATCGTCACCGACAAGGGCGTCGACCTCGCCGACGAGATTGAGAAGCTGCGGGATGCACCCCCGCTGAACTGAAATTCCCACGCGGCGCCGACAAGGGCCGCCAGTATTGAGGAAGTCCACCATGATTGCCATCGTAGTGTTCGCAGTGCTGTGCGCACTGTGCGGGGGAGCTATTGTCCTCGCCGAAAAGCGGGATCGCCCCGTCCGCCGCGCCGCGCGGCTCGCCCGGGCCGGCCAGCAGAACTGATCCAACGACGCGTTTGAAGGAGTAGTGGAATGAACCCGTTCGAGATGGTTGTCGCGATTATCGTGATCGTCACGATCGGCAGCGTGCTCAAAGCGCGCTACGGCATCCACAAGGACAAGGACGGCAACGAGGTCTATCGCGGCAACGCCGCGGACAGCGCCTCCGTCGCCGAGAATGCCCGGCTCCGCGACGAGGTCCGTGCGCTCAAGGAGCGCGTCCAGGTGCTCGAACGCGTGATCACCGACACCGAAGGCAGTGTTCGTCTCGACCGCGAGATCGAATCGCTGCGCGACAAGAACTGAATGCGTCAGACCAAGGGAGGCATGACGTGACCCAGGATCCGACTCTCTACCTCACCCTCGCCCTTTCCAGCCTCACCGGGCTGGGCATGCTGATCGCCGCCGGGCTCTCGGGCTGGCGTGGCTGGCTGGCCCTTAAGCGCCAGGAGCTCGATGTGCACCATGTGCCGGAAACGGCACCCGCAATGCCCACCGCGGCCTCGCGGATCGAGATCGCCGATCTCAAGGAGCGCATCCGCAAGCTCGAAGCGATCGCGGCCGGGGTGGACCTCTGAGGTCCATCCGGCTAGCGGCGGGGCATGAACAGCCTCGCCGACCTGCAGGACGAATATGCGTTCCTCGAAGCCGATGACCGCTATCGCCTGCTGATCGATCTGGGCCGCGGGCTGGAGGCAATGCCCGACGCGCTCAAGACCGACGCCACCTTGGTCCGCGGCTGCTCTGCCGCGGTATGGGTCTACCCCACCCGCCTCGACGATGGCCGGCTCCACTTCCTCGCCGACTCCAACGCGGCGATCACCAAGGGCATCATCGCACTGGTGCTGCTCACGGTGCAGGACAAGGCCCCGGCCGAGATCCTGGCGAGCGACATCGAAGGCGCTCTGGCGCCGTTCGACCTGCGGAACCAGCTCAGCTCGAACCGGACCCAGGGCATTCCCAACATGATCGCCCTGGTGCGCGAGACGGCGCAGCGTTACGCGGGCTGACATTCCCCTCCCTGGAAGGGAGGGGAATAGAATCGGCCTAGTCCTTCGCGAGCCCCAGTTCCTCCGCCACGCCATCCAGATCCGCGCCCTTCGGCACCAGCAGCCATTCCTTCGGCCCGCCGGCATCGATCACCGTCACCGCGCCGCGCGGGCAGACGCCCATGCACTTGACCTCGACGATCCCCGCCTCGGCCTTGCGGCCCTTCTTCAGGCCCAGATGCTTGCGCAGTGCCTTGGCGAGTGATTGCTTGCCCTTGGGCCCGAAGCCTCCATCCAGCTTCTTGGAGCATTTCGCGCAGACAAGGACGGCATGGTC
Organism: Sphingomonas sp. Sphisp66; assembly: GCF_047324325.1. Taxonomy (NCBI): domain Bacteria; kingdom Pseudomonadati; phylum Pseudomonadota; class Alphaproteobacteria; order Sphingomonadales; family Sphingomonadaceae; genus Sphingomonas; species Sphingomonas sp. Sphisp66. The sequence continues at coordinate 1,423,709 of NZ_CP168508.1, read as the reverse complement.
CCAGTTGGAATGGACGCGGTGCTTCAATCGCCCTTCCACGTCCGCCGTTCCTCGGCGGCCTTGAGCACGTCATAGGCGGCCTGGATCGCGTGGAACCGCTTCGCCGCCTCGGCATCGTTGGGGTTCACGTCCGGATGGTTGACCTTGGCGAGCCGGCGATAGGCCATGCGCGCCGCGTCGAAATCGCTGTCGACCTCGAGCTCGAGTACTTCCAGCGCGCGCATCTCGTCGCGCGAGCGGCTGCCGTCGCCCGGCCCTGCCCAGCCATTATACTTGGCTTCGGCAAAGCCCGACGCGTCACGCCGCTCGTCCGCCTCGCGCTTGGCCGCTTCCTCGGCGGTCAGGCCGGCGAAATAGTCCCAGTTGCGATTGTATTCAGCGGCATGCGTCTCGCAGAAATACCAGCGCTCGGGGCTGTTGGGCGACTTGGGCGCGGGCCGGTCGCCCGGCTGGTCGCAGCCATGGCGGTCGCACAGGCGCACCTTCACGGCCTCGCGCTCGGCGCCATATTCGCGCCAGCGTGGAAAGCCCCAGTCTGAAGATCGCGTCTGCCTTGCCATGCCGTCCAGATAGCCACTCGTTCGGATGGCGCAAGCATAGCACCGCCGTGTTACGTGAAATGCCAGAGGATCTATAAGCCGGGTTCTGTCCACCCTCGAAAGGGATGGGCGACCATTCCTCTAGGCGACGGATCGCTCCGCCGCTCCAGCAACCAACCCGGGCGACGGGCCGGAACCAGGCCCATGCGCCGCCCCTATTCGGTCTTGCTCCCGGTGGGGTTTACCATGCCGCTTCCGTTACCGGTCGCGCGGTGCGCTCTTGCCGCACCCTTTCACCCTTGCCCTTAGTCCCGAAGGACCAGTGGGCGGTCTGCTCTCTGTGGCACTGTCCCTGGGGTCGCCCCCGCCGGGCATTACCCGGCACCGTGTTTCCGTGGAGCCCGGACTTTCCTCGCGTGCTTGCGCACCCGCGGCCGCCCGATCCTCTGGCACGGACCGCTCTAGCGAAGCGGCGCGTTACTGCAAGGGCTAGGAAATCGAACGGACCACGGCATCCGACAAATCCGCCCTCGCAAAATGATGTCCATCGCACGTGATCAGCATCGTCTCGCCTTGGACTGAGCGGAGCATCGAATAGTTTCCGCCGCATCGGCGCAATTGCGCCGCCGCTTCTTGCACCCCCTCCCGCCAACCAAGGCGCTCGAATGCCTCGAGCGCATGGCTGGAGCAGGTCTTGCGGAACAGACAGGTTCTGCCGCTGCGCGCAGAAAGGTGCCGCCGATATAGTCCGATCAGCGAGATTGCCCATCGCGCGGCAACCCGGTCCAGCCGACCCGGAACGCGATCATGATCGGCGGCCCACAGGACCAGCCTGACGACCGATTTGCCGATCACGTCAATTTAACCGCGGTACCCCAGGCATAGACCTCGAACGAAGGCTCGGCGGTGTTGCAACCCACCTGACTGGTCGCCATCCGATAATCATACCCGACATGAATTAGAGCGTCGGCATTGGAGAGCCTCGCCGCCTCCTGCAGCGCGACGGTGGCCGCCTGATACGCCGCTTCAACGGGGATGCCCCGGCTGTTACCGCAGCCTCCCTTTTCCGCAACACGCGCGGCTGTGGCGTGCACGACGCCGATGACTTCATATGGTTGATTGATGTTCCCGGTTGCCGTCAGCATGGCCCGTCCCCCCCCGGCATCTAGCTGAGGACAAATCTGACGGGCGGACAAGCGCCTTCTAAACCATTTCCGTACAAGCGCCGTGCAAGGGTTTCAGGCTTTTCCGTCACCATCCGGATCGGCGGCGCGCAGCACGGCGGTGCCCCAGGCCATCACCTCGACCTTCCACTGCACGCTGAGACCCGAGGCGAGTGCGATCCTGCGATAGTCCGATCCCAGGCCGACCACACCATCGGCGCCGCGCACCTGCGCGACACGCTCGACCGCTTCGGTCGCCTCGCTCACCGTGGGAATGTTGACCGAGGACGGCACCTCGCCCTTCGCATCGGCGCGCGCCACGCCGGAAAGATAGGCCTGGACCGGGCCAAGGGATGTCGAAGAACCGATATTGCTCAAGGCGAAACAACCTCCGCCTTCCTATAGATCATCCTATACTTGCAGAAGCCCGCACGAATTTAGTGCACGGACCCGTAACTAAACCGGCTCAGTCGTCACCCTGCGGCTTGGGCAGCAGCAGCGCGAGCAGCAGGCAGCGGCATTCCATGTCGATCTCGCCGTCGATCATCTCGGGACGGAAGCGGCGCTGGAAGGCGGTGACGGCGGCAGTCTCGTCGGTCACGTCGTACCCGAAGCGCTCGAGCGCCATGATGAAGCCGGCATCGGGCCAGCCCGGATCCATCAGGTTCCGGGTCGGCCGCGGCAGCGCAAGGCGCAGGCGTGCGAGCGCATGCCAGTTGAACAGCTCGCCGGGATCCTGCTTGCGCGCCGGCGCCACGTCCGAATGGCCGACGACATTGCCGCGGGTGATGCCGTAGCGCTCCTTGATCTCCGCCACGAGCGGGATCAGCGCGCCCATCTGCTCGGCTGGGAACGGGCGATAGCCATGCTCATGCCCGGGATTGACGATCTCGATGCCGACCGAGGCCGAGTTGACGTCCTTGATCCCGCGCCAGTGCGATCGGCCGGCATGCCAGGCGCGCTTGTCCTCGGCGACCAGCCGATGGATCGTGCCGTCCTCCTCGACCATGTAATGGGCGGAGACCTTCGCCTCAGGGGCGCGCAGCCGCGCCAGTGCCGCGTCGCCGCTTTCCATGCCGGTATAGTGCAGCACGATCATCGTGACCGGCAGCGCCCGCTCGTCGAAATTGGGCGAAGGGGCGTCGAGAAAGGCCAGGCCGTGGTGCATGGGCCGGAAGCTAGACCCGCAACGACACCGCGATCAACCCGCCGCGCGCACCGATCCCGGTGCCTCGACGCCGCGATAGAAGCCGCGATAGCGCTCGCAGGGGGTGAAATGCTCGGTCTGGCCGATCACCGTCTCGCCGGCGCCCAGCGCAAGCAGCCCGCCGGGCCGCATCGCCGAGGACAGCGTATCGAACACCTTCCGGCGCACCGCGACCGAGAAATAGAGCATCACGTTGCGGCACAGGATGATGTCGAACACGCCCGCAGGAGCGGGATCGAGGGTGAGGTTGTGCTGGCGGAACTGAAGCTTGCGCACCAGCTCGGGCTTGGCGACCCAGTCGGCGTTGACCGAGTCGAACCAGGTCATCATGCGGCGGACCGGAAGCCCGCGCTGGATCTCGAACTGCGAGAAGCGGCCGCTCCTGGCCCGGGCAAGCGCCGCGGGAGATACGTCGGTCGCCACGATCTCGGGATCGGGCATGCCGCGCTCGGAGAACAGCATGGCGAGGCTCAGCGGCTCCTGCCCGGTCGAGCAGCCCGCCGACCAGATGCGCAACCGGCGGTGGCCGGCCTCGGCCTGCATCGCCTGGGCGGCGTCCGCCACCATGTCGAGCACCGCGGTATCGCGGAAGAAGCTGGTTTCCTGGTTGAGCAGCGCATCGACGACCTTGTCCGCCAGCTCGCCGGTTCGCGCCGAGATGAGCTGGGCGACCAGCTCGTCGAGGCTCGCCAGCCCGCGCTCGCGCAGGATCGGCTTCAGCGCCGTCTCGATCCGCCAGGTGCGGTTGGCCGCGATCTGCTGGCCGGCGCGCTGCTCGAGCAGCGCCGCGATCATGTTCATCGCGCCAGCGGAGGCGATCGGCGCGGCGCCCGGGGTCGGGATCATGCCACGCCTCCGCGCCGGGCGATCAGGCGCCCGATCTCGTCCGGCGGCAGGATCGCGCTCGCCCGCCCGGCATTGGCAACGGCGCCGGGCATGCCCCACACCACCGAGCTCGTCTTGTCCTGCGCCAGTACGCGGGCGCCGGCGTCGATCAGGTCCTTGGCGCCCTCGCAGCCGTCACGCCCCATGCCGCTCAGCACCACGCCGAGCGCGCGGGCGCCGAACACCTGGGCGACGCTCTCGAACATCGGATCGACCGAGGGCATGCAGCCGCTGGTCGCCTTCTCGTGCGTCAGGCGGATCGCTGAGCCGTCGGAAGTACGGACCACGCGCATGTGTGCGTCGCCGGGCGCCACGATGATGCGGCCGGGCCGGATGCGCATCCGGTCGGCAGCGACGTCGCAGGGCCGCCCGCCGAGCACGGCGAGCTGGGTGGCGAAATAGCTCATGAAGGAGACCGGCAGATGCTGGGTCACCAGGATCGGCACCTGGAAGCGCGCCGGGATCGCGCGGAGCAGCTGGCTGAGCGCGTGGATGCCGCCGGTCGAGGCGCCGATCGCTACCAGCTCGAAATCGTCCGGCAGCTGGACCGGGCCGTGATGCTGGGTGTTGGCCGTCACAGGCGCGGGATGCACCGGCACCGCGGGCTCCGGGACCGAATGGCCATGCGTCTCGAGCAGGCGCGACAGCCGTTCCTCGAGCACTTCGGCGAAGCGGCCGCCGAACGCGCCGATGCCGGGCTTGACCAGCGTGTCCGCCGCGCCGAGTGCCAGCGCCTGCACCGTGACCGCGGCGCCCTGCTCGGCCGCAGAGGAGACGATCAGCACCTTGGCGCCCCGCCCTGCCCAGATCACGTCGGGCAGCGCGGTCAGGCCGTCGATGCCCGGCATCTCGATGTCGAGCAGGATGATGTCGACGTTATTGGTCTTGAGATAGTCGAGCGCCGCGCGCACGTCGCTATAGGCGGCAGCGACGCGGAAGCGCCGCGTGCCTTCCACCATGCGCCCCAGCACCGAGCGTGCGACGACGGAGTCGTCGACGATCAGCACCTGCGCCGGCCCGGCAGCTGCGCTGCCGAACCCGGTGTCCGCAAGAGATGCGTGCGCCACTGGGGCCTCTCCTATGCGTCGCTCAGGCGACGCCGACGATCTGCAGCTTGCTTTCCAGCGTCTCGCGGTCGAACGGCTTCATGACATATTCGTCGGCACCGGCTTCGATGGCGGCGCGGATATAGGCCATGCCGTTCTCGGTGGTGCAGAACACCACCTTTGGGCGCTGGGGGAGCCCCGAGTCCTTGAGCGCGCGCAGGAAGTCCATGCCGCTCATCACGGGCATGTTCCAGTCCAGCAGGATCACGTCCGGCGGGGTCTGCAGGCAGGAGTCGAGCGCCTCGCGACCGTCACCGGCCTCGCGCACTTCGAAGTCGAGAGTCTCCAGGATGTGCCGGGCGACCTTCCGGATCACCTTGGAGTCGTCGACGACCAGACAAGTCTTCATTTTCCCCTGTTCCCCGCTTTCAGGTGTCTAGGTTGGGATTGGACAGTGCACGAAAGATGTGAGTGCGACGTTAATCTTGCGAACTAATTGATCCCGGCATGGCCGGGGACGAGGCTGGCGAGGTCGATCGCGAGGATCGGCTCGCCGTCCCGCTCCACGATGCCCCGCCCTGCCCCGCGCCAGGCGGGATCGAGCGTGACGCCGTGCGCCAGCGGCAGCAGGTCGAACGGCGCGACATCGTCGAGCGCGTCGACCAGCATCGCATAATGATGCCCCTCGACCTGGGTGATCACCGCACGGCGCGCCGGACTGCCGCCCGCCATGCCGAGCGCCGACTGGGTGTCGACCACGGTCACCACCCGGCTGCGCAGCGCGGCAAGCCCGCGGACATGCTGCGAGGCACGCGGCACCGCCGTCACCTCGCCGATGTCCACCACGGACTCGACCTGCTCGGAGTCGATCGCAACGGCGCGGCCCGCTACCTGGGCGATGAGATAGAGATGCGACATCAGCGACCTGCCTTGCCCGAGACCCGGGCTTCGAGCGCGGAAAGCAGTCCCGCCCTGTCATATCTATAGACGCTGTCGTCGCCCGACCCACCCGAAGCGCGCTTCTTTCGCAAGCGGACGACCGGCGCGGGTGCGCCAAGCACGCCCTGCGCCTCCTCGGTGGAGAGCACCACGGCGGGCGTCTCGCCCGGCGCGAGGCGGAGCGCGACACGGTATCCGGAGGCCTCCAGAAGCGGCTTCACGAACGACGCCATCCAGCCATCCTCGTCGCCCGAGATCAGGCAGAGCGGCGGCGTGTCCTCCACCTCGCGCTCGGCATGCTCGTCGAAGATCCACAGCATGTCGACCAGCTCGATCTGCTCGCCATCGACCAGCACGACGCCGGCGATCGGCCCTGGCTCGCGCGCCGGCGCGATTTCCTCGGGCAGCACGACGATGTCGGCGGCTTCCTCGATCGCATAGGAGACTTCGTTGGTGCCGTCCTTGAGGCGCAACACGTTGATCCGCTCAAGCCCGTCCAGGTCGCCATGGGCGGCTAGCGGCAGGATACGGTCGTCGATGGTGATGCGGAAGCGGCCGGCGGCGAAGCGGACATTGGCCGCATCGACCTGCTCGACCCGATCGACCGCCGCCAGCGGCACCGCACGGCGCACGCCGTCCAGGTCGCGGAACAGCAAGGCGGGCAGGCCCTGCTCGACTTCGATCTCTTCCTCTTCCTCGAACAGCTGCTGGCTGTCACGGCTGAAATCCAGGCTCGCCGCCTTGGCCATGCCGGCGCAGTCGAGCAGCAGCATCGGCAGGCCCGAATCCGGCAGCGTCTGCCCGGCATAGAGGCCGGTCGACATCACCGCGGGCGAAGCCGGCTTGATCACCAGCTCCTCATTGTCGAGCACCGTGTCGACGGCGAGCGCATAGCTGCCCTCGCTCACGCTGACGATGGCGAGCATCTGCGCCCCCTCCTCGCGCGCAGTGCTGGCGGGCACGCCGAGCATCGAGGCCAGGTCGATCAGCGGCATGCGCCGCTCGCGCACCGAGGCGACCGGCGAGCCGCCGATCACGTCGACGCGGATCGCATCGCCGCGCTCGGTCACGATCTCCTCGATAGACTGGCGCGGGATAGCGAAGCGCTGGCCGCCCACGCCCACCACGATCGTCGAGATGATCGACAGGGTCAGCGGCACATGGATGGCGATGCGCAGGCCCTTGCCGGGATTGCTGTCGAGCTCGACGCGGCCGCCGATCTGCTCGATCGCCGCGCGCACCACGTCCATGCCGACGCCGCGGCCCGAGACTTCGCTCACCACGTCCTTGGACGACAGCCCCGGCTCAAACACTAGGTCGAGCTTGGCGCGCGCCGAGAGGCTGCGCAGCTTGGCCTCGTCCCGGCCCTGGATGACGAGCTTCTGGATCAGCCGCTCGGTATCGATACCGCGGCCGTCATCGGCGATCTCGATGATGATCTGGTTGCCCGACTGCCGTGCCGAGACCGACAGGCGGCCATTCTCGCGCTTGCCGCCGGCGCGGCGCTCGCCCGGCGCCTCGATGCCATGATCGATCGAATTGCGGATGATGTGGACCAGCGGGTCGCGCATCACTTCGATCATCTCGCGGTCGAGCTCGACGTCCGAACCCTCGACCTGGAGCATCACCGACTTGCCCAGCCCCGCCGCCGTGTCGCGCACCATGCGCGGGAGTGCGGAGAACAGCGCGTCGATCTTCTGCATGCGGGTGCGCGTAACCGTGTCGCGCATCTCGCCGACGGTGAGCGAAAGCCGCTCCAGCGCCGCCTCGATCGCGGGATCGATCTCGCCGTTGCGCAGCCGCCGGGCGAGCTCGTTGCGGGCCAGCACCATGTCCGACATGCCGGACATCATCCGGTCGAGCAGGTCGACGTTCAGGCGGACGCTGCGCGCCGGCGCGCGGCTGACGATCGGGCCGGCATGGGCGATTTCCTCGGCCCCTTCGGCCAGCGCCGCAACCAGCAGCTCGTCGCCGCTGTCGTCCAGGCTGGTGCCCGATTCGATCGCCTCGACCAGCTCGCCGATCCGGTCGACCACCGCCAGTACGGCGTTGACCAGCGCACGATCCGGCGCGCGCTTGCCCTCGCGCACCTGCGCCAGCACGTCCTCGGCGGCATGGCTGAGCCGGCCCAGGCGCGGCAGGTCGAGAAAGCCGCAGCTCCCCTTCACGGTGTGCACGAAACGGAAAATCGCATCGAGCCGGGCGCGATCCGCCGGATGCGCTTCCCACGCGACGATCTCGCCCGAAAGCGCTTCGAGCGTCTCACGCGTCTCGGCGATGAATTCCTGCAGCAGGTCGTCCATGGGGCCCCGGAAAGCAAATTTGCGCAGGTCTTGTGCGGGATGGGTGGTTAAAAGGGCGTTAGTGGAGGGACAGAACGGGGGCGTGGATGAATCCGGCAGGCTTGGAATGGCAGGGTGCGGCGGCAAATCTCGCCGGGGGCATTCTCTTTCTGCTCGGCCTTGGGTGGGCAATGTGGCGGCTCGGCACGCGCGGCCGCCGGCCCCGAGGCAACCGCATGGCGAAGGACGGCCCGGCGGACGAGCCCTACCGAGCCTTCACACGCGCCCATGACGTCGAGCTCAGCGCCGCGGACATTCCCGCGCGCCTTCGCGAACTCAGCCCGTTCCGGCCCACCCATTATGCCAAGGCAGAGCTGTGGGCGGCGCATCGCAATCACCTGCAGCGCTTCGATGCCGCCCAACCTCCCATAGCCGGGATCGAGCAGAGGCTTCGCGACGTGATCGCCGATCCGGTCGCACTGGCAGTCTGCCTGCTGGTCGATCAGTCCGGGTCGATGAAGGGCGCGCCAATCGCCGCCACCGCCAGCGCGGTCCGAGCCGTCAACGAAGCGCTGGTGCGGATCGGCGCGACCACCGAGATCCTCGGCTTCACGACCGCCGGCTGGCACGGCGGCTTCGCGCGCGAGCAATGGCTGAAGCAAGGCCAGCCGCGGCGCCCTGGCCGGCTCTGCGCGCTGGCCCACATCGTCTACAAGCGCGCCGACGAAATGGAATGGAGCGCGGAATCACGCGACGCCTTCCTCCATCCCGACGTGCTGCGCGAGAATATCGATGGCGAAGCGCTCGAATGGGCCGAGGCCCGCTTCGCGGCCCTGCCGCCACCCCGCAAGCTGCTCGTCATCCTTTCCGACGGCGCGCCAGTCGATGATTCCACGCTGCAGCAGAACGGCCCCAGCTATCTGATGCGACACCTTCGTGCGACGATCGCCCGCATCGAAGATGAGCGAAAGATCATGCTCGGTGCGATCGGTATCGAACATGATGTCGGCCAATGGTATAGCAACGCACGCAGCGCGCATGTCGATACGCTCTCGGCTTCCCTTGCCGACCTGATCGCCGACATCGCGGCTTAGTGCTTCCCTTGCGTAACGATCTGCGCTAATGGCCCGCCCGCTATGAAGACCAGCCTGCCCCTTAGCCTGCGTAATGCAGTCGGTACCCGCTTCGGGTAACGGACGGGTCGCTGCACCCGTCGGGGTGCAGCTTGATTGGGCACAAGCAACTACCGCGAGACCGCGCGGGCACTCCTGAAAAGCAGCACACCACAGGAGTGAGCAATGAACCAGTATAGCATTCACGAGACCCAGGGAGCGCCCCTCAAGCTGTGGGACAGCGCCGGCCCGTTCGAGGCCGGTGCTATGCAGCAGCTCCGCAACGTCGCCGCCCTGCCCTTCGTCTTCCGCCATGTCGCCGGCATGCCCGATGTCCATTGGGGGAAGGGTGCGACGGTCGGCTCGGTGATCGCCACCAAGGCGGCGATCGTGCCGGCCGCGGTGGGGGTCGATATCGGCTGCGGGATGATGGCGGTGCGCACCTCGCTCACCGCCGGCGACCTTCCCGACAGCCTCGCCGCGATCCGCGCCGAGATCGAGCGCGCCGTGCCCAAGGGGATGGAAAGCAGCCAGACTGCCAACCACACCAAGGGCGGCTGGTCGATCACGCCCAATTCGGTCGCGCGCGCCTGGTACGACAAGTTCGAGGCGCGCTGGCGCAGGATCGTCGCGCGGCATCCGAAGGTCGACGGCAAGACCAGCGACCAGTTGGGATCGATGGGCGGCGGCAACCACTTCATCGAGGTCTGCCTCGACGAGGAGGATCGCGTCTGGGTGATGCTCCACTCGGGGTCGCGTGGCACGGGCAACCGGATCGGCACCTATTTCATCGACGCGGCCAAGGAGGCGATCGCGAAGCAGCGGCTCGACTTCCACATGGCCGATCGCGACCTGGCGTTCCTGAGCGAAGGCTCGCAGCTCTTCGAGGACTATATCGAAGCGATGCACTTCACGCAGGACTACGCCATGGTGAACCGCGAGCTGATGATGATCCGGGTGCTCGAGGCGCTGCGCACGCATGTGCGCGGCTTCAAGACCGACAAGCAGGCGATCAACTGCCACCACAATTACGCGACCCGGGAGACGCATTTCGGCGAGCAGGTGTGGGTGACCCGCAAGGGCGCGGTCAGCGCGCGGGCGGGCGAGCTGGGGATCATCCCCGGCTCGATGGGCACCGGCAGCTTCATCGTCGAGGGACTGGGCAACGAACAGTCCTTCTGCTCCTGCTCGCACGGCGCCGGCCGGGTGATGTCGCGCGGCGAGGCCAAGCGGCGGATCACGCTCGACGAGCATGTCGCGGCGATGAAGGGCATCGAGGCGCGGGTGGACGAAGGCGTGCTGGACGAGAGCCCGGCCGCCTACAAGGACATCGGCGCCGTGATGGACGCGCAGCAGGACCTGGTGGCGATCCGCCACCGGCTCCGGCAGATCGTCAACATCAAGGGGTGAGGAAGGGTCGGCGCCGGCAACGGCGTCGGCCCTTTCCGCAACGGGCTTGCACGAGCCCGAACCGCATGGAAGCTACGCAGATGGACGGCACGCGCGCATTCAGGAAATCGGTCGGCGTCTTCGCGGATTGCGAGAAGGCCCCCGACTATGCCGAGCTGGTTCCGCTCCGCATCCCCGCGGGCTGGCAGATCGGCTGGAACACGCTCCACCGCGACAAGCGCGTCGAGGACGGCGATTTCGGCGGCTCCAGCGTGTTCAACGCCACCAACCAAGGTTGCCGCTTCGTCATCGACGTGGAGTTCAGGCCGGAGCACGACCCCGAGGGCCATTTCGAACTGAAGGTCGAGTATCAGCCCTGGCCACGGGATGCGCGCGGCAGGCGGCGCAACGACCTGCCCTTCCGCTTCGATGCCGACGCGAAGCTGATGCACAGCTTCAAGACGCGATCCTGTCTCGAACTGATCGAGCAGCTCGAAACCTGGATCGCGCGTTGCACGATCTGGACGGTGGAAGGCAACTAGCACGCCCGAAGGCATGCTTTTCGAGTTATTCCAACCCGATCAGATCGACAAATGCCTCGAAGTTCGCCGCCAGTGAGGCGACACTCTCCATAGGGTTGATATTCGTCATGTCGAAATAGACGATCCGATGGCCGGGATCCTCGGCATCGATCGCTATCGCTTCGCCGCCGCCATTGCCGCCGATCACAAACAGACCAGGGAAATGCGCGTGAAAATCGCCGTCCCGTGCGATCTGGGCTGTTTCAGAGGCCGGATACAGGCAGAAATAGCCCGGCCGGGTGGGCAAGGCCCCTTCCCCACCATTGCTCAGCTCCAACAATGCGACATAGGCTGCGGGCAAAGGGATCGGCGCCACCGCACGTAGCGCGGCTATCTCTCCCGGACTCGCTCGGGCGAGCCCGGTCCAATCGCGCCCTTCCAGCATTACCCGACCCGGAACGACGCCCCGAACAGCAGCACCTCGGCATCGGGCGGGCTCACCTGGAGCATGCCGCCGCCCTGCGTGACCAGCGCATGGACCAGATAGGCCGCTGCCGCGCGCGGGGTGATCGGCAGATCGTCCTTGCCGCCGGCAAGCGCGCTGCGCAGCTCGGGGTCGAGTACGATGCGCGGGCCGTCGGCGCGCACGACGATCTCAATCTGGCCATCGATGATCTCCGCGCCGATGTCGAGCTGGCCGCCGCGGATCAGCGCGTCGCCGCCGATCAGCGACAGGTTCATCAGCACCTTGATCGCCTGCTTGGGGAGGACCGGGTCCTCAACCATCCAGCCGACATTGACGCGGTGGTTCTCGCCGAACAGCCCCTCGATCGCCGCCTGCGCCTCGCGCGTATCAACCGTTTCGCCGAAGCCGCCCGCCGCGCCGAACGCCAGGCGGAAGAATTTCAGCTTGTTGGCGCTCGCCTTGGCGCTCTCGTTGAGCAGCTCCAGGCAGCGCGCCCGCATCTCGGGGTCATGCTCGTCGGCGAGCAGCTCCAGCCCGTTGTTGAGCGCACCCACCGGGCTCAGCAGGTCGTGGCAGAGCCGCGAGCAGAGCAGGCTGGCGAAATCGGTCGGACTGATGTTCAAGATGCGCGCTCCCCGGCAGGTACAGCTTCTTTGGCCCAGAGGGCGCCATGCTGCAAGCGCACAGCACCGGGCGCGACAAAGGTCGGGCTTGCCGGCCCGCCGAAGGTAGCGCTACCACCACCGAAAAATATTGAGAGGAGAGCCTATGCGCCCGATCCTGCCTTTCGTCGCCGCGCTACTGATCGCGCAGCCCCTGCCCGTGCTGGCGCAGGAGAAGCCCGCCGCCACCGCCAGCTTCCGGATCGACAAGGCCCGCCTCGACAAGGCGCTGGCCGAGATGGTCTCGAGCGGCCGCGCGAGCGGGGTCGAGGCGCTGGTCTGGAAGGACGGCCGCGAAGTCTATTTCGGCGCCAATGGCCTGGCCGACCGCGAGGCCAACCGGCCGATGAAGCGCGACACGCTGGTCCAGATCTATTCGATGACCAAACCGGTCACCGGCGTCTCGCTGATGCAACTCTGGGAACAGGGCAAGTTCGGGCTCGATGATCCGCTTTCCCGCTATCTCCCCGAGTTCGCGACGATGCTGGTGCAGGACGGCACCGATGCGAACGGCCAGCCGATCTGGCGCCCGTCGAAGCGCCCGGTGACGATCCGCGACGTGCTGCGCCACACCGCCGGCTTCGCCTATGGCGACGGCCCGAGCGCCGCCGAAAAGGCCTTTGCCGCCGCCGATCCGCTCGGGCTCGATCACGAGCTGACCGAGTTCGGCCACCGCCTCGCCCATTCGCCGCTGATCTACGATCCGGGCACCGAGTGGCGCTACAGCTCGGCGGTCGATGTGCAGGCGCTGCTCGTCGAGAAGCTCTCGGGCCAGAAGTTCGAGGACTATGTCCGCCAGCACCTCCTCGCGCCGCTGGGGATCAAGGAAGCCGCCTGGACCCAGCCGCAGGAACGGCTCGACCGCTTCGCCGCCACCTATCTTCTCGGCACCGACGGCAAGCTCACCCGCGAGCCCGACGCGGTCACCCGCGCGCGCAACTTCCCCAAGCCCGCGATGACGATGGGCGGCGCGGGCATCGTCGCGCCGATCGACGATTACATGCGTTTCGCCCGCATGCTGCTCGGCCAGGGCACGCTGGACGGCGTCCGCATCCTCAAGCCCTCGACGGTGCGGCTGATGTCGACCAACCAGCTCGATCCGCGGATCACCGAGCGCAGCTGGCTGCCCGGCAAGGGCAATGTCGGCTTCGGCTTCGATTTTGCGGTGCGCATCGGCCAGCCCCAGACACCCGAGGAACAGCGCGGCGCGGTCGGCGAGTTCTTCTGGGACGGCGCCGCCTCCACCCTGTTCTGGGTCGATCCCGCCAACAAGCTGACGGCGGTGTTCTTCGTCCAGACCAAGCCCTTCCAGGTGTCGCTCCACCGCGACTTCCGCAAGGCGGTCTATGGCGAGGGTTATCTGGGTCCGCAGGGAGATTAGGATCGCAGTCCCTATTCTTCCTACTCTCCCGGTTCCCCGGCGAAAGCCGGGGAACCGGATGCATCCTGATCCGGAATCCCGAACAGCGACCGCATCGAACTTCGGGAAACGAGCAGGTCTGCCAGCGTATAGCGGTCCAGCACCCCCAGGAACGCTTCCAGCGCCTCGTTGAGCGCGCCCTGCAGCCCGCAGGCTGGCGCGATCACGCAGTTGGGGCAATCGGCGAGACGGAAATCATCCTCGGTGTGGCGGACCACCTTGCCGACATTGATCTCCTCCGCCGGCGCGCCCAGCCTTATCCCACCCGATCGCCCGCGCACGCTGGCCACATAGCCGGCACGAGCTAGGTCGTTGACCACCTTCATCAGGTGATTCTGCGAGATGTGGTACGCCGTCGATATCTCGGCGATCGAGCTGAGCCGATCGGGCCGCGTGCCCAGGTAGAGCAGCACCCGCATCGCATAGTCGGTGTAGCGCGTCAGGCGCATCCTCAGCCTCTTTTGATCCCGGTCAATATTAGATGCATTTTTCTTGCATGTTTTAATGCGAGTGAATAGATGCATTTTCAAGACATGATTTGGAGTCGCGGCGATGGCCGAGCTTTCCGAACTCGACGACCCCGGCCTGCGCCGGGTGGTGGATGCCTTTTACGACCGGGTCCGGGCCGATCCGCTGATCGGCCCGGTGTTCAACGATGCGATCCATGACTGGCCTGCCCACCTGGTGCTGCTCGGCGATTTCTGGTCCTCGGTGATGCTCACCTCGGGCAGGTACAAGGGCCGGCCGGTGCCCGCCCATTTCCAGCATCGTGACCGGATCACCCCGGCGATGTTCGATCGCTGGCTCGCGCTCTGGGCGGCGACCACCGACGAGCTGATGGAGCCGCGCACCGCCGCCGCGCTCCAGGACCGGGCCGCCCGGATCGCCGAGAGCCTCCAGCTCGCCCTGTTCTTCAAGGTCCCCGCGTGATTTCACCGAAGGAGTAGTTCCATGTCCAACGCCCCGCTCGTCGACCTGTCGGTCCACCACAAGCCGGTCGACTTGTCGGACCGCATCGCGTTCGGCTTCACCAAGATGCTGCGCTTCTGCGCCGATACCTTCTTCGCCCAGCGCTACGGCCACCGGGCGATCGTACTCGAGACGGTGGCGGCGGTGCCCGGCATGGTCGGGGCGACGATCAACCACCTCCAGGCACTGCGCCGGATGCGGGACGACAAGGGATGGATTCGAACGCTTATGGAGGAAGCGGAGAATGAGCGCATGCACCTGATGACCTTCATCGAGGTGGCGAAGCCGACGCTGTTCGAGCGCTTCGTGATCCTCGCGGTGCAGTGGGTATTCTATCTCGCCTTCTTCGCGCTCTATCTGGTCAGCGCCAGGACCGCGCACCGTGTCGTCGGCTATTTCGAGGAGGAGGCGGTGATCAGCTACACCCATTACCTCGCCGAGATCGACGAGGGCCGCTCGCCCAACGTCCCCGCCCCGGCGATCGCGAAGCACTACTGGAAGCTGCCGGACAGCGCGACGCTGCGCGACGTGGTGCTGGTGGTCCGTGCCGACGAGGCGCACCACCGCGACGTCAACCATGGCTTCGCCAGCGAGCTGGCCGGGCTCGACGTCGATGCGGCGAAGATCGCCCCCTATCCCGCCCATGCGGCGGAGCTGGACATCGCGGCATGAGCCCGGCGCCCTATCGCTCCACCCCGGTGTTCGACGAGGGCTCGCTCCCCGCCGCGCTCCGGGGCGAGCACAGCACCAAGGCCGGCGTATGGGGTGTGATCCGGGTGCTGGAGGGCAAGCTCCTCCTCCGCCGGTCCGATCCGCCCGCCGAGCAGCTGCTCGAGCCCGGTTCGCCCGGGCTCGTGCTGCCGCAGCAGCCGCACCACGTCACCCCGCTGGGGCCGATGCGGATGCAGGTCGATTTCTACGATGCGGAGCCGGAGCTCCCCTAGACCACCCTGCGGCCGGTGAAGAGCTGGATCAGGCCGACCACCACGGCGATCACCAGCAGGATGTGGATCAGCCCTGCGCCGACATGGAAGGTGAATCCCAGCAGCCACAGGATCAGCAGGATGACGACGATCGTCCAAAGCATCGGCACGCTCTCCGTTTAGAGTTTCTCCCTCAACGGGTTGCGGCGCCGGAACGTTCCGTGCCGCGCGCTGGGGTTTTTCCGGATTTCGCCGCGTGGGGCGCTTCCTGCTACAAGGTGCAGGAAAGGGCGTGGCCCGGCCCCGGGAACGATCCATGACGAGTGCGGCGACGAACAGGCAAGGAAAGGCGGCTCCCGACCATCGTTGGGCGAGCCTCGGCGCGGCCAGCCTGCCCCAGTGGTTCACCGGCATCGGCTTCCTCATCCTCTCCGCGCCGCTGTTCGGCTGGCTGCTCGGCATCCCCCTGCTGCGCGGCTTCGGAGACCCCAATTACGCCGTGGCACCGCTCAGCGCGATCAACGGCGCCAGCGTGACGCTCACCGCCTTTCTCGCGGTGAGCGGCCATCCCCGGCTCGCCCGCCTCGCCTTCGCCCCGGCGGCGATCCTGCTCAGCCTGATCACGCTCCAGTACATCACCGGCGCCATTGCGGTGGAGCAGCTGTTCTTCCCCGAGTCCGTCCAGCGCCTGGGCGTGCGCAACAACGGGTTGCCCCCCGGGGGCGCGACCATGGTGCAGGCGGTGGGCGGGCTCGCGGCGGTCGCCATCACCTCGGACCGGCGGATTCCCCGCATCACCGCTTTGCTCCTGTCGAGCGCGGCAATGGCGCTCACCCTGCTCGCCGCGGCCGCCCTGCTCACCACCGGGCCCGGCCTGATCTCACCCGCCTTTCTCGGCAAGTCGACCATCTCCACCGCGATCGCCCTCCTCCCGCTCGCCGGGCTGACGCTCCACGCGATGCGACACCAGGCCGGCGAGCGCGGCTGGCACGTGCTGGTGCAGCTCGCCCCGGCGATCATCATCCTGCCCGCCATCCCCTCGCTGATCGGCATCGCCGCCCATCAGACCGGGCTGGTCGGCTTCGGCGCCGCGCAGTTCTTGGTCCTGGCCGGCGACGTGCTGATCCTCGCCCTGGTGCTGATGCGCGCCATCCGCCATGCCGACATGCAGAGCAGCGCCCTCGCCCTGCGCGAGGCGAAGCTCAGCGCGGTGCTGGCGATGGTGCCCGACGCGGTCATCCTGATCGAGGAGCAGGGCACGATCCTCGAGTTCAGCGCCGCCGCCGAGCGGCTCTGGGGCTATCGCGCCGAGGACGTGCTCGGCAAGCCGATCACCATGCTCGGCCCCGAGGCCCATGCCGATCGCTACCAGCGCGAGCTCTGGGACCTGCGCGAGCGCGAGCTCAGCCCCTGGGATGCCGAGCCGCTCAGCGTCATCGGCCAGCGCCGCGACGGCTCGGTCTTCCCGCTCGAGGCGCGCGCCGGCCGGGTGAAGGCCGACGCCGTCCAGTATCTGACTATCTTCATGCGCGACATGTCGGCCCAGTTCAGCGTCGAGGACCAGGTCGCCCAGCTCAACGCCGAGCTTGCCCATCTCGCCCGCCAGAGCGCGATGGGCGAGGCCGCCGCCGATCTCGCCCACGAGCTCAACCAGCCCCTCGCCGCCGCCGCCAATTATCTCTCGGCCGCGGTGATGATCGCCAAGGCCAGCGGGTCGGAGGGGCCCGGCACCGAGATGGTCGGCAATGCCCGCGAGCAGGTGATGCAGGCCGGCGAGATCATCCGCCGCCTGCGCAGCTTCACCGAGCGCAACGACACCGAGCGCAGCATCGAGCCGCTCCAGCCGATGATCGAGGACGCCGCGCGGCTCGTCCTGGTCGGCTCGGGCCGCCTCGCCGCCCAGATCGAATGCGACGTCGAGCCGCCGAACCTTCGCGTCTTCGTCGATCGCGTCCAGGTCCAGCAGGTGCTGGTGAACCTGATGCGCAACGCAGTCGAGGCGCTGCGCGAGACCGGCCAGAAGGACCCGCGCATCTGGATCACCGCCCGCCCCGCGCCCGACGCGATGGTCGAGGTGCAGTGCCGCGACAACGGCCCCGGCCTGCCGCCCGAGACGCTGGCCGAGCTGTTCAAGCGCTTCTCCGCCAACAAGACGAGCGAAGGCATGGGCATCGGCCTGTCGATCTCGAAGCGCATCGTCGAGATGCACGGCGGCGCCTTCTCGGCGGCGAACGCGCCCGAAGGCGGCGCGATCTTCACCTTCACCCTGCCGACCCTCGACCGCGAGGAAGCCGGGGAGGGCTGAACTGCCAGTCCCGATTTCTGCTGATTCAATCCTAGCCTAGACGAAATCCGCCACGCCTAGCAGCACCTCGCGCCCCGGCACGATCCGCACCCGGCGCGCCTTCCCGCCCAGACGGACCTCCCGCTCCCCCGCGATCGTGCCGCGCAGCCGGAGCTGCTCCAGCCGCCCGCCCCGCCAGCTGAGATCGAGCGTGCAGCCCCCGCGGGTGCGAAGGCCGGTCACCCGCCCCTCGGGCCAGGCGCGGGGCAAGGCCGGCAGCAGGTCGATCCGCTCGCCCTGATTCTGCACGAGCATCTCGACGATCCCCGCCGCGCCGCCGAAATTGCCGTCGATCTGGAAGGGCGGATGCGCATCGAACATGTTGGGATAGGTGCGCTCCGACCCGAGCAGGAACTTCAGGATCGCATGGGCATGGTCGCCGTCGCGCAGCCGCGCCCACAGGTTGATCCGCCACGCCGTCGCCCAGCCGGTCGCCTTGTCGCCGCGTATCTCCAGGCTGCGCTTCGCCGCGGCGGCCAGCTCGGGGGTACGCTCGGGATCGATCTGGCGGCTGGGATAGAGGCCATAGAGGTGCGAGACGTGGCGGTGGTGCACATCCTCGGCATCGGCATCCCAGTCAAACGGCCATTCCTGCAGCTGACCCTGCTTGCCCACCCGCATCGGCGGCAGCTTGGCCCGCGCCGCCTTGATCTCCCTCACCAGCGCCTTGTCACGCCCCAGCACGCCCGCCGCCGCGATCGTCTGGTCGAACAGGTCGCGCAATATCTGGCTGTCCATCGTCGGCGCGAAGATCAGCGACGCGCCATGGCCATGGTCATTCTCCGGCGACAGCGAGGGATTGGTGACGAGCTGCCCGCTCGCGGGATCGACCTGCAGCGTATCGAGGAAGAACAGGCAGGCGCCGCTCAGGATCGGCCAGATCGATTCCAGATAGGCCCGGTCGGGCGCATATTCGTAATGCTCCCACAGATGCGTGCAGAGCCACGCCCCGCCCATCGGCCAGAGCCCGTATTTCGCCCCGTCGATCGGCGCGGTCGCGCGCCACAGGTCGGTATTGTGGTGGCACACCCAGCCGCGCGCGCCGTACATGTCGCGCGCCGTCTTCGCGCCGGTCACCGCGATCTCGCGCACCAGCTGGACCAGTGGCTCGACGCACTCGGCCAGGTTCGTCGTATGCGCGGGCCAGTAGTTCATCTCGGTATTGATGTTGATCGTGTACTTGCTGCCCCAGGGCGGGCTCGGCTTGTCGTTCCAGATGCCCTGCAGGTTCGCCGCCTGCGTCCCCAGCCGCGACGAGCAGACCAGCAGATAGCGGGCGTACTGGAAGTAGAGCGCGGCGAGCGCCGGATCGTCGCTGGTCTCGGACTCGCGAATGCGCCGGTCGGTCGGCAGCGCCGCCGCCGGCGTGCTGCCCAGGTCGAGCGTCACGCGCCGGAACAGCCGGCGATGCTCGGCCGCAGTCGCGGCGGCAAGCGCCTCGAACCCCTTCTTCCTCGCCGCCGCGATCTGCCGCCCGGTGATCGCGCCCGGATCGCCACTGACATCGTCGAATCGCCTGTAGCTGGTCGCCATCGCGACCCGCAGCACCACGGCATCGGCGCCCTCGACCAGCAGCGCATCGCCCTCGGCACGCACCCGCCCGCCCTTGGCCGCGACCTCCACGCGCGCCTCGAAGCGCAGCGCGCCGGCAATGCCGCCATGGGGATCGTTGCGCCCGCCCAGCACCAGGGTCGCGCCCTCCGCCCGCACCTGCCACTGCTTCTCGGGCGAGGTGAAGGACAGCCGGCACGACACCGAACCGCGCCGGCTCGCGCTCAGCTCCATCGCGATCACCTGGTCGACCGGCGAGGCGATCACCCGCCGCCGATGCGTCACGCCGTCGAGAATGAGCAGCGTCTCGGCCAGCGCCGCGTCGAGATCGAGGCTGCGCCGATAGTCCGTCGCCTTCGCCGCATCGATCCCGGGCAGCGCGATCTCCAGGCTGCCGATCGTCTGGTACGCCGCCTGGCGCAACGGCGTCGCCATCACCTTCTCATTGGCCAGCTTCTCGGCCTCGGCGAACCTGCCTTCGAAGATCAGCCGCCGCACCTCGGGAAGCGCGGCCTTCGCCGCGGGATTGACCGGATCATAGGGCCCGCCCGCCCAAAGCGTATCCTCGTTGAGCTGGAGCCGCTCCTCGGCGATCCCGCCGAACACCATCGCGCCGATCCGGCCGTTGCCGATCGGCAGCGCCTCGGTCCATTCCTTCGCCGGCTGCTCGTACCAGAGCAGGTTGGCGGCCTGCGCGACACCCTTTGCCCGGGCGCCGGGCGCGGCAAGCACGGCCGCCGCCGCCGCGAACAATCCCATCGCCCCGCGCCGGTCGCACGCCATGTCCCGCATCGCCCTCTCCTGCTCGTTATCGGATGCATGATACCGGTATCATCAGCGAATGCGAGCCGACAAGTTGCGACAATTTCGGCTCCTCAACGAGAAATCCGCGCGACACTCCCGGCCTAATTCTCCGTCATCCAGACATCACTGGAGCGGAGAAAAGGCATGATGAAACTGAAACTCGCCGCGCTGCTCGCTGCCGGCGCCCTCACCTTCGGCACCGGTGCCGCGATGGCGGCCCCGCAGGACCGCGCCCCGCCCCGTGCCGAGAAGGCCCAGGGCCCCCGGCACAATCCGATCGACCTCAACAAGGACGGCTTCGTCAGCAGGGACGAATGGATGAAGGCCGCCGCCGCGCGCTTCGAGAAGTTCGACGTCAGCAAGGACGGCAAGCTCTCCCGCGAGGAGCTGCGCTTCGGCCGCTTCGAACAGATGCGCAGGTACGGTCGTGGCCATGGCGGCCGCGGCGGCTGGCATCGCGGCCCGCATGGCGGTCCCCAGGGCGGCCATGGCTTCGGCCCCGGCCGTGAAGGTCCGGGCGGCCCCGACCACCGCATGGGCCCGCCGCCGCCTCCCCCCGCCGACGCACCGGCGCCGGATGCGCCTGCCGGCAACTGAGGCTTCCCGCGCCATCCGGCGGGCCCGTTCCCCGGCGAAAGCCGGGGCCCAGGGTTTCTCTGCCGCATCGCGTGTGACCCTGGGCTCCGGCTTTCGCCGGAGAACAAGGTAGATGAATGCCTGAAGCCCTAGGCCGCGATCTCGATCGGATCGAAGCGCCCGTGGAGCGCACCCCGCTCCACGGCGCGCCAGGCGGTGACCGCATCGCCCCCGACAACCAGCCAGACCTTGCCGTCGGGCGCGGCCATCGCCGCATCGGTGGCCGAGGGCGTCGGGTCGCCGCTCGGATGCGAGTGCCAATAGCCTGCGATTTGGGCGCCGCCTGCCCGCTCTGCCTTCAGCGCGGCGAACAGTGTAGGAGGATCGATCTCGAAATGTATTTCTGGTGTTTCAGCTATATTTTCAGCCACTTGCCAGCCGGAGATCAGATCCGTCGATCCGAACAGCAGTCCACAGGCCTCACGCGGCGCCGCAGCCGCAGAAATCTGCCGAATACCGATCAGTACATATCTTGAAATTTCCAACACCATGCCCATTTACGATAAAACATGAATCCGGGGGTTTCCATCATCGAAGCACGTATCGCGGACACAGCCGATGGCTGGCGTCTGGATCGTGCGCTCGCCGACGCCGTGCCGACCATGTCGCGCGAACGGCTGAAGGTGCTCATCTCGTCCGGCGCGGTCACCGGCCCCCAGGGCCTGGTCCGCGATCCGGCGAAGAAGGCGCTGGGCGGCGGGCTGTACAGCGTCGAGGTGCCCGATCCCAAGCCGGCGCACAACGAGGCGCAGGAGATCCCGCTCCAGGTGGTGTTCGAGGACGAGCATCTGATCGTGATCGACAAGCAGGCCGGGCTGGTCGTCCATCCCGCCGCCGGCAATCTCGACGGCACCCTGGTCAACGCGTTGCTCCACCATTGCCAGGGCTCGCTTTCGGGCATCGGCGGGGAGGCGCGGCCGGGGATCGTCCACCGGATCGACAAGGATACGTCGGGACTGATGGTGGCGGCCAAGCACGACCGGGCGCATGTCGGCCTGGCCGCGCAGTTCAAGGCGCACTCGATCGACCGGCGCTACAAGGCGATCGTCAGCGGCAAGCCGCGCACTTTGCAGGGCGTCGTCGATGCCCCGCTTGCCCGCTCGCCGAACAATCGCAAGAAGGTCGCGATCGTGAAGAACGGCAAGCGCGCGGTCACGCATTGGCGTGTACTTCGTGAACTTCGCGACGCGGCGCTGGTCGAATGCAGGCTGGAAACCGGCCGTACCCATCAGGTGCGGGCCCATATGGCCTCTTTGGGTCATCCGCTCGTCGGCGATCCGGTTTATGGCAGCGTCCGCAAGGCGCACCGTGAACTTCTGGAAACCCTGAATTTCCGGCGCCAGGCCTTGCATGCGGCTCATCTGGGGTTCATCCACCCCATCAATAGTACCGCTTTGGCGTTCGAAAGCGAAATCCCTGCCGACATGCAGGAACTGTTCGATAACCTCATAGTATGATTTCGGGCGGCGCTGGCTTCGGCTATGCGCGCCCTAGGTAAAGGGAGAATAGATCATGGCTAGCGGCAGCAACGTCCCGGCGACGATCCCCGCGCTCGGTGGTGAGCAGAGCCTCAACCGCTATCTGGCCGAGATCAAGAAGTTTCCGATCCTGAGCCCCGAGCAGGAGTTCATGCTCGCCAAGCGCTTCCAGGAGCATGGCGACACGGATGCCGCGGCCCAGCTGGTCACCTCGCACCTGCGTCTCGTGGCGAAGATCGCCATGGGCTATCGCGGCTATGGCCTGCCCGTCTCCGAGCTGATCTCGGAAGGCAATATCGGCCTGATGCAGGGCGTGAAGAAGTTCGAGCCCGATCGGGGCTTCCGCCTGGCGACCTATGCCATGTGGTGGATCCGCGCCTCGATCCAGGAATTCATCCTGCGCTCCTGGTCGCTCGTGAAGATGGGCACCACCGCCGCGCAGAAGAAGCTGTTCTTCAACCTGCGCCGGATGAAGGCCAAGCTCGACGCGTTCGAGGATGGCGATCTGAGTCCTGAGCACCTCACCAAGATCGCCACCGATCTCGGCGTCACCGAGGAGGAAGTCACCTCGATGAACCGCCGCATGGCGATGGGCGGCGACACGTCGCTCAACGTGCCGATGCGCGAGGATGGCGAGGGCCAGTGGCAGGATTGGCTGCAGGACGACAGCGCGCTCCAGGACGAGCAGGTTGCCGAGGCGCAGGAGGCCGATGTCCGTCACGAGATGCTCGTCTCGGCGATGGAGGACCTCAACGAGCGCGAGAAGCACATCCTCACCGAGCGCCGCCTGACCGACGATCCCAAGACCCTCGAGGAGCTCTCGCAGGTCTATGACGTCAGCCGGGAGCGCGTCCGCCAGATCGAGGTGCGTGCTTTCGAGAAGCTGCAGAAGGCGATGATGCGCATCGCCGGCGAAAAGCGCCTGCTCACCGCCTGACGGACGACGTGGGGGATCAAGATCGCGATTCCGGCGCGGAAGGTCCGCGCCAGCCTGAGGCGTCGGCGGACATCCCGCCGGCGCCTTCCGCGTCTGCGCCTCGCCCGCGCGATTGGACGCCGCGCGCGACCACGGCCGGGCAGTCGGAGGAGCTCGGCGCTTCGCCGATGCCAGATCTTCGCCCGCTGGGGACAGACGCAGATCCATTTTCTTCTCCCCGGCGAAGGCCGGTGCCCAGCCCTGAATCAGACTCAGGCGCGGCAGCGCCTCTTCCAGACTCCAAGTCTGGGCCCCGGCCTTCGCCGGGGAAAGAAGAGCGCAAGACCAAGCCCCGCAGGCCGCTGCTCCGCCGCATCCTGTTCTGGATCCTCAAGGCGATCCTCGCCTTCCTGGCCGTCTCGATCGGCATGGTGGTGATCTACAAGTTCGTGCCGCCGCCGATCACCTGGACCCAGATCGGCGACGTGGTCGAAGGCCACGGCGTCACCAAGCGCTGGATGTCGATCAGCCGCATCGATCCCAACATGGCCCGCGCCGCGATCGCCGCCGAGGATGCGCGCTTCTGCACGCATCACGGCTTCGACTTCACCGCGATCGAGCAGGCCTATGCCCGCAATGCCACCGGCAAGAAGAAGATCCGCGGCGGCTCGACGATCAGCCAGCAGACCGCGAAGAACGTCTTCCTGTTCCAGGGCGGCGGTTATGCCCGCAAGGCGCTGGAGGCCTATTTCACCGTCCTGATCGAGAATATCTGGGGCAAGCGCCGGATCATGGAAGTCTATCTCAACGTCGCGGAGACGGGGATCGGCACCTACGGCGTCAATGCTGGCTCCATGCGCTACTTCAAGCACGACGCCTCGCAGGTGAGCCCGCGCGAGGCCGCCCAGATCGCCGCGGTGCTGCCGCTGCCCAAGAAGCGCGCCGCCATCGAT
This sequence comes from Sphingomonas sp. Sphisp66, assembly GCF_047324325.1. NCBI lineage: Bacteria > Pseudomonadati > Pseudomonadota > Alphaproteobacteria > Sphingomonadales > Sphingomonadaceae > Sphingomonas > Sphingomonas sp. Sphisp66. The sequence goes on along the minus strand of NZ_CP168508.1, from coordinate 1,399,504 downwards.
CCGCGCGGCTTCACCCGGCGCTACGGCAATGCGATCACCGCGCGCATCGGCACGGTGCGCGGCGACGGGCTCGACGCCTGCATCCGCTGATGACCGCGCCGATCCGCATCGCCGCCGCGCTGATCGACGATGGCGAAGGGCGCATGCTGCTTGTCCGCAAGGCGGGCACCTCGGCCTACATGCAGGCCGGCGGCAAGATCGAGCCGGGCGAGACGCCGCTCGAGGCGCTGCGCCGCGAACTGGCCGAGGAGATCGGCCTGGTCCCTGCCGCCGATCCCGCCTGGCTCGGCCGCTTCGAGGCACCCGCCGCCAACGAGCCCGGCCGCATCGTCGAGGCCGAGATCTTCCACCTCACCGCCGCGCACCAGCCGGTGGTCGCCGCCGAGATCGCGGAGGCCCGCTGGGTCGAGATCGGGCAGGCCGACGCGCTGCCCCTCGCCCCGATGACGCGCACCCACGTTCTGCCGATCGCGCTGGCTATCTCGAAAGCGGTGGGCAGCGCGCCTCGATGAGCCGGGCAGCTTCCGGATCACCCTCCGCCATGAAGACCGACACCTCAGCCGATCCCAGCACCACATAGGCCGTCCCGTTCCGCCAGCCCCAGGGCCCGGTAGCGGATGGCGCGTAGCAAGGCGCCCCGAGCCTTGCCCGAAGTGCCTGGGCCGCCGCGTGCTGCCTGTCGCGCCCGTGGAAGCCGAGCCGCACCGACAGCACCCGCCCGTCCTTCGCGCCGACCAAGAGCGATGCGCCATCGGTGATCTTGGCGCCCAGCCAAGCATCCGAGCCGGCGACGAACAGGCGGCAAATCTCCAGCCCCGCGTCGAGGACCCTGCACGCCCGCTCGCGAAATCCCGAACTGCTGACCGAGGCTCCCAGCACCACGCCGGTATCAGAAGCGAAACGACCGAACACATGCAGCGGATCGTTGGTTGCACCATCTTCGGGCATCCACAGGAACGGCGCCCGCGCGATCCGCGGGCCAGCCCCGGCCGCAAGGTTGAACTGGGCGCGGCTCCGATAGACTGCGCAGGCCCGCGCATCGAGCGAAGCATAGCCGCTGCTCGCGAACACCTCGCATTTGCTCACCCGCCCGTCGGGCCCGACTTCCAGCGTGAGTATGCTGCGACCACCCAGCCCGTGCTCGATCGCCCAGCGCGGATAATCCTCGCTACCGGCGCCGAGCGGCACCACGAGATGCAGCTGCTCCGCATCCTGTGCCGCCGCCGGCGCCGCAGCCATCGCGGCCAGCCCCAACATCGCGTGCTTCATCGCTTCCCCCGGATCGCCCGCAGGAAGCTTCGTCGATCATGATATCGGGTTCAAGCCGGCTTCAGGTCGTCACTCGACCTTCTTGGCGGCATCCTGCGCCGCGTCGCCCACATCCTTGGCGGCGCCGCCGACATCCTTGGCCGCCTGTGTGACGGCGTCGGTCTTGGCATTCTCGCGGTTGTTCGCGTTGAACAGATAGACGGCGCCGATCACCACCGCGATCAGCAGCACCAGCCCGATGATCAGGCCGGTGCCGCCGCCGCCGCGCTCGACCACCACGGTGCCGCCGCCACCCGTCTCGGTGACGCGCTCCGCGGTCACGCCGTCGCTACGCTCGGTTACTCGTTCGACCATGTGCATCCTCCTCTATCTTTGCCGTAGCAACCGTGGAGGAAGAGCGATGGTTCCCCGTGACTTAGAAGGGCAGCTTGAACCCCGGGGGCAGCGGCAGGCCGCTGGTCATCTTCGCCATCGACTCCTGCGACGCCGCATCCGCCTTCGCGCGCGCGTCGTTGAACGCCGCCGTGAGCAGGTCCTCGAGCATGCCCTTCTCGCTCGGGTTGAGCAGCGAATCGTCGATATGGATGCCGATGATCCGGCCCTTGGCCGAGGCCTGGACCTTGACCAGCCCGCCACCCGACGCGCCCTCGACCTCGATCTTGTCGAGATCGGCCTGCGCCTTGGTGAGTTCGGCCTGGACGTTCTGCGCCATGGCCATCATCTTTTCGAGATCCATACTCAACTTCCTGTCTTGGACCAGCCGTTCAATTCGGCTCCGGGAAAGGCTTCCATTGCGGCGGCGACCATCGGCGAAGCGAGCACCGCATCGCGCTCAGCCTTGGCGTTCGCCGCTTGCTCCTCGCGCAGCGTCATCGCCTCCGCGGGCACATCGACGCATTGGAGCTTCCAGTTGGTGCCCGTCAACTCCTTGAGCGCGGCACCCAGCTCCTTCATGAAATCGAAGGGCAGGGGCCGCGCCGCGGCGAACTCGACCTCGGTGCCCTCGAAGCGCACCGGGCGGAGATAGTCCCGCACCTGAGTCGCCAGCTGGAAGCGGCGCTTCTCCTCCAGATAATCGGCGAGCTGGCCAAGCGAGGTCGGCATCGCCGAGCCATTGGGGCCCGGTGCCGCGGCCGGCGCGGCACCGCCGGAGATGGTGACGCTGCCACTGGCGATCTGGCGGGCAAGCTCGCCCGGATCGGGCAGCTGCGAGGCATGGATGACGCGCAGCAGCGCCATCTCCGCCGCCTCGATCGGCAGCACCGCCTTCGCCACTTCGTCATGCCCACGCAGCACCAGCTGCCAGAGGCGATGGAGCGCCGGGAAGCTCAGCCCCGCCGCCCAGCGCTCGAGCGCCTTCAGTTCCTCGGCCGACTGGCCCGAGCTGGCCTGGGTGCCGAGCTTGGCGAGCGTCACCGCGTGCACGGTCTCCAGCAGGGTGCGCAGGACCGCCTGGGGATCGACGCCAAGGTCGTACTGCCCGCGCAGCGAGGCCAGCGCACCCGCCGCATCGCCTTCGAGCAGCAGCCCGAACAAGGTCCGGATCGCGCCGCGATCGGACAGGCCGAGCATGTGGCGCACGGCGTCCGCCTTCACCCCCTCGCCCTCCAGGCCCGCATGCGCGATCGCCTGGTCGAGGATCGACAGGCCGTCGCGCGCCGAGCCTTCGGCCGCACGCGCGATCAGCGACAGCGCCTCGGGCTCCGCCTCGAAGCCTTCGGCCTGCGTCACCCTGGCGAAATGCTCGGCGAGCAGCTCGGCCGGGATGCGGCGCAGGTCGAAGCGCTGGCAGCGCGACAACACCGTCACCGGCACCTTGTTCACCTCAGTCGTGGCGAACAGGAACTTCACATGCGCCGGCGGCTCCTCGAGCGTCTTGAGCAGCGCGTTGAACGCGCTCTTCGACAGCATGTGGACTTCGTCGATGATGTAGATCTTGTAGCGCGCCGAGACAGCCGAATAGCGCGACGCTTCGATGATCTCGCGGACATCGTCGACGCCGGTATGCGACGCGGCGTCCATCTCGATCACGTCGATATGGCGGCCCTCGGCGATCGCCCGGCAGGGCTCGCAGATACCGCAGGGATCGATCGTCGGGCCGCCCTGCCCGTCCGGCCCGATGCAGTTGAGCGCCTTGGCGATCAGCCGCGCGGTCGAGGTCTTGCCGACCCCGCGGACGCCGGTGAGCAGGAAGGCGTGCGCCAGCCGGTCGCGCTTGATCGCGTTGCCCAGCGTGGTGACCATCGCATCCTGCCCGATCAGCTCGGAAAAGGTCTGCGGCCGGTATTTGCGCGCCAGCACCCGATAGGCGTTGTCGCGCGGCTGCGGGGGTTCGTCGAGGCCAAGCAGGGAATCGGACATTATGGTCCTATCTAGGGGCCCGCGGGCCGATTGTCGAAGCCCGGCAGCGATCCCGTTGGACTACATCGATACGGCCTCGATGACGGTCGCGGTCAGGATCGAGATATGATCGTAACGCGGCGCCCGGACGGCCTTGCCCTGGGCATCGCGCGCCGGCTTGAACCGTCCCTTGGCCTTGAGTTCGCTGCAGAAACCCTTGTCCAGCGCATCGCGGCGGCTGGGCAGCAACAGGCGGCAATCATCGACCCGTCCCTCTGCATCCACCCAGTAGAAGGCCGCGAATTCAAAGCCGCCATTCGCCGGCGGCAGCTTCACGAAATCGGTCACATCCCCTTCGGCCTGTGTCGCTATCTGGGCCATAGCGGCAGCGTCGATCCCCAACGTAGCATCAAGGTCCTTCCGGCAGGTATCGAGCGCGGCCCAGGCTGCCGCGAAATTGCCGAGCCGGAATTCGACATCGCCATTGCCGCGGCTCCAGAAGCGCAGACTCGACTTGACCGCATCGGGGTGGTGCGCGGCCAGATCGAGTCGATAGTCTCGTATCCGCGCGCCCGAAGCCGGCCTGACATGGAAGGTCACCGGCTTGCCGATCCGGCTGCCGTCGGCAAAGAGCACGGCCTTGTCGTCGATGGCCTTGCGGGCTTTGCCTTTATCGGCGAACCGCAAGGAAACCTCGGTAGCGAGCGGCTCGCGTTCGAGCGAAAAGATGGCCGGCTCGCCATCGACCAGGAACTTGCGGTTCAGCACGCATTTCCAGTCGGCATAATCGACCGACCATGCCCCGCCCTTCTCGATCACCGTCTCAGACGCAGTCGGGATGTCCTGCGCAAAGGCCACGACAGGCGCCGACAAGGTCATCAATACGGTCAGCCAGCGATGCATCTCGATTCCCCCATTTCGCCGCAGAAGAACGGACCACAGTGACGACTGTCAAGCACAGCACACGCGGCGCCGGACCCGGGCGAATGGATCGAGTTCTTCGTCGGGCGGAAATCCAGCGCATCGCGCAGGCCCGATCGGGCCGGCATCATCGCCAATGCTGCGTGGAAAGGTGGGAGCCGGAACGACCCGCAGCGAAATCGTTGTGGCTGCTTCGTTCCCGATCTGACCAGGTTGGCGACGACTACGTCCGCCCGACTCCCGCGGCGCATATGGGCAAAGTCAGACGGTTAGGCAAGGGCGGGAACGCAGGCACGTTCCCGCCCCCGGAAATTAACGCCAGTAACGGACCTTGCGGCACACGCGCTGGCGGTGGCCGTGGCGCCAGGTGGTCTTGCAGACATTGCGCCAATAGACGCGCTTGCGCGCATGCGGACGGTGGTGCTGGAACTCGGCCTTCGCCGCGACGGCGGGAGCCGACGGTGCGGCAGCGGCATTGGCGGCCGGAAGCGCAAGCGTCGCGGCAGCAGCGGCCGCGAGGATCGGAAGCAGTTTCATGGTGTTCTCTCTCCTGCTGGCGGGGGAAAGACCCGCATGGGCGGAAACCGGAACGATCGTTTCGGTTCCATGCACGATCCTGAAACGAGACGGATTGCGCGTGCCTGAATGTCTGGTTCGTTGCCGCAATGTGTTAAATCTGGCGACAGGGCGCTGCGCCATCGCTTCCGCCCTTCCGCGATGCTAGCCCGCCGTGATGGACAAGGCAGCAATACGGCGTTTCGTGCCCGCCGATCAGGACGGCGTGGCCGCGCTGATCGTATCGATCCAGAATGAGGAATTCGGCATCGCGATCACCGCGGAGGACCAGCCCGACCTCCACGAGATTCCGGACTTCTACCAGCGCGACGCCGGCGACTTCTGGATCGCCCAGGCGCCTGGCGGCGAGATTGTCGGCACGATCGGGCTCAGGGACATTGGCGAGGGTGCCGCGGCGTTGCGCAAGATGTTCGTCCACTCCGGCTATCGCGGTGCCGGCGGCCTGGCCCGCGCGCTGCTCGACACCCTGCTCGACCATGCCCGGGCCCAGGGCCTGTCGCGCCTCTATCTCGGCACGACCGACCGCTTCCTCGCCGCCCACCGCTTCTATGCGCGCAACGGCTTCCAGCCGGTCGACTCGGCGCTGCTGCCGCCGACCTTCCCGCGCATGATGGTGGACACGCGCTTCTACGCGCTGGCGCTCTAGCGGCCCTGCATGTCGCGGTGCCCGGCTGGCATCCGCACCACGAGCCCGTCCAGCTCGGGCGTGAGCAGGATCTGGCAGGCGAGCCGGCTGGTGCGCACCGCGCCCACTGCCAGGTCGAGCATGTCCTCCTCTTCCTCCGCCGCGCGGGGGAGCCGGGCGAAATGCTCGGGATCGACGATCACATGGCAGGTCGAGCAGGCCATCTGCCCTTCGCAGGTGCCCTCGAGCGGCTGGCCGTCATTCTGCGCGACCTCGAGCAGGCGCAGACCTTCCTCGGCCTCTACCTGATGCGAGACGCCATCGGCGCTGACGAAGGTGACGCGGATCATGCGGCGCGGCTCTGCGCGCGGGCAGCGGCGACGATCCGGTCGATCGCGTGGAGCAGCTCGTCCTCGCTGGTGTAGCGGCCAAAGCCGATGCGGATGCTGGAGCGCGCCTCGGCATCGCTGAGACCGATCGCAGCCAGCACATGGCTCGGCCGTCCCGATCCGCTCGCACAGGCGGAGCCCGCCGAGAAGGCGACGTCACGAAGGTCCGACATCAATCGCGCCACATCGAGCCCGTCATGGCGCAGGTTGAGATTGCCGCGATAGCGGTCCTCCTGCGCGCCGTTGAGTACCCAGTCGCCCGCGATCCGGCTCAGCGCCGCGCGGTAGAGCTGCTCGACATGGGCATGGTCGGCACCGAAGCGCTGCTTGGCGAGCTTCGCCGCCGCGCCGAACCCCGCGCAGAGCGCCGGCGAGAGCGTGCCCGAGCGCCCGGCCGGCTCCTGCCCGCCGCCATGCATCAGCGGCTCGATCGTCACCCCGTCACGGATCCACAGCGCACCGACGCCCTTGGGTCCGTGGATCTTGTGCGCCGAGACTGCGATCAGGTCGCAGCCATCGGGCATGCGCACCCGGCCATAGCCCTGTACCGCGTCGCACAGGAACAGCGCGCCGGCTTGGTGGGCGAGATGCGCCAGTTCCTCGACCGGCTGGATCACCCCGATCTCGTTGTTGACCAGCATCGCGGCGACAAGGCCGACGCCCGGCTTGATCGCCTCCCGCGCCGCGGCGAGATCGACCAGTCCTTCCGGCCCTACCGGCAGCACGGTCACTTCCCTGCCCTTGCGCGCTTCCGCAGCGACCGTGTCGAGCACCGCGGCATGCTCGGTGGCGATCGTCACGATCCCGCCCATGCTGCCCTTGATCGCCCAGTTGAGCGCCTCGGTCGCGCCGCTGGTGAAGCTGACCTTGCCCCCCGGCGGCAGCAGCCCGGCGACCTCGTCGCGCGCAACCTCCACTGCCGCCCTGGCCGCGCGGCCGGGGGCGTGCGCGGAGTGCGGATTGGCGAAATTGATCTCCAGCAGCGGCAGCATCGCGGCCAGCGCCTCGGGGGCGAGCGGCGTGGTCGCCTGATAGTCGAGATAGGTCATGCAGCCCTGTTTCTGGCCTCGATCGCGATCTGGCGCCAGAGGGTCGTGAAGGCATCGACCTCGACTTCGGTCGTCCCGCGTCCGAAACTCACCCGCACCACCTCGCGCAGCGCCGGCTCCTGCCAGCCCATCGCGGTCAGCACATGGCTGGGCCGCATGCTCCCCGAGGAGCAGGCGCTGCCCGCCGAGATCGAGATGCCGGCCATGTCGAAGCGGATCAGCTGCGCGGCCGAGGACACGCCCGGCATCCGGTACGCCCCGATCAGCGGGCTGCGCGACGTGCCCGCGCCAACGACTTCGCCGCCCTCCGCCAGGATCACCGCCTCGAGCCGGTGGCGCAGCGCCGCCATCGGCGCGAGGTCCTCGGGCAGAGACACCACGGCAGCATAGCCGAGCGCGCCGGGCAGGTTCTCGGTCCCCGCGCGATAGCCCTTTTCCTGCCCGCCCATCGGCAGCAGCGTGCCGAAGTCGCGGACCAGCAGCGCCCCGATCCCCGGCGGGCCGCCACGCTTGTGCGCCGATACCGCGACCAGGTCGGCATGGCGCAACACCGCCGCCGAGGCGCGGGCCGGCATCTGCGCCGCGTCGACGAGCAAGATCCCGCCCGCCGCGCGGACGATCTCCGCGATCGCCTCGATCGGCTGAATGACGCCTGTCTCGCTGTTCGCCCATTGCACGCCGACCAGCGTGCGCGGCCCGTCCGCCAGCGCGGCACGCAGCGCGCCGAGGTCAAGCACGCCGTCCGCATCCACCGGCAGCACCTGCGCGCCCTCGGCATGGCGCAGCACCGAATCATGCTCGACCGCGCTGATCAGCCGGCGCGGCGCCATCGACCGGGTCAGCGCCATATGCAGCGATTCGCTCGCCCCGCTGGTGAAGATCAGCTCGTGCGCCCAGCCATAGGCGGCGGCCAAGTCGGAGCGCGCCTTTTCCAGCGCGGCGCGGGCGGCGCGGCCCTCGGCATGGGGCGAGCTGGGATTGGCCCAATGGCGCATCCCCGTCTCCACGGCCGCGAGGGCTTCCGGCAGCATCGGCGTGGTCGCGGCGTGATCGAGATAGATGCGGTCGGCCAAGTTGCTCTCGTAATAATTGCGTAAGACGGCGCGGTGCCTATATAGCGCCCAACTCACCGCGCTCCACTGCGCGCCTCCAATTCTACAGGGACCTGCCTTGCCCGAAGTCATCTTCCCCGGCCCCGAAGGCCGCCTCGAAGGCCGTTTCGCCCCCGCGCCCAAGCCGCGCGCGCCGGTCGCCATGATCCTCCACCCGCATCCCAATGCGGGCGGCACGATGAACAACCGCATCGTCCAGGAACTCTACAAGACCTTCCAGCGCCGCGGCTTCGCGACGCTCCGCTTCAACTTCCGCGGGGTCGGCAAGAGCCAGGGCACGTTCGACAACGGCATCGGCGAACTGTCCGACGCCGCCTCGGCGCTCGACTGGGTGCAGAGCTTCCATCCGGAAGCGAGCAGCACCTGGGTCGCCGGCTTCGGCTTCGGCGCCTGGATCGGCATGCAGCTGCTGATGCGCCGCCCGGAGATTCGCGGCTTCATCTCGGTCGCCCCGCCGGCCAACATGTTCGATTTCACCTTCCTTGCCCCCTGCCCGTCCTCGGGCATCATCATCCAGGGCGAGCAGGATGAAGTGGTGACGCCGGGCGCCGTGCAGAAGCTGGTCGACAAGCTGCGCACCCAGAAGCACATCACCATCCACCACGACACCATCCCGGGCGCGAACCATTTCTTCGAGAACGAAATGGACGACCTGATGAAGAGCGTGGACAAGTATCTGGACATGCGGCTCGATCCAAACTCGCCGATCCGCTGAGTTCGGACGTCACCCAATATTCTGCGTCACCCCCGCGAAAGCGGGGGCCCATCTCGTGGACTATCCATCAACGCACGGTTGTATGTGCCGATCGCGCAGGAGATGGGTCCCCGCTTTCGCGGGGATGACGATAGAGCGCCGCGCCGCTCAGCCCTTCTTCAGATTCTTCGCCCCGCCGGCCAGCATCGCCGCCGTCGCCTCGGGCGCCCCGCGATAGGCTTCCTGGAACTCGGCGCTCCAATATTTGAGCTGGTCGAGCGGGATGGGCTCACCGCTGACGGCGCACAGCACATAGCTGCCGGGGCGGACGATATCGACTTCGGGCGTGCCGTAATGGATCTGAGCGGGACCGTTCATCGCGCCTATCTAGGGAAGCAGACGCAAAGGTCCAATATCCTCGGCGGGATCGGCGAACGGCAACGCTGCACAGCGGTCCGTGCGCGTCAGATCCGCAGGATCAGCAGGTTGCCCAGGATCACCACCGCGCAGACCCACATCAGGATCGCCTTGGTCCGGTCCGCGCGGAACTGCTTCCACCCGCCCCAGACCAGCGCGCCCATCGCCAGCACCGCGATGCTCAGCCATAGCGGCTCGAGGCCGGGATCGGGCATCAGCGCGCGATCAGCCAGATGATCAGCGCAATCGCCCCGATCACGCCGCCGAACAGCGCGATCATCTTGAGGTCGCCGCGATAGATGATGCGCAGCAGGCCCCAGAGGAAATAGCCGAGCGCGCGCGCGCCCACGCTCATCACGTTCGCGATAACGGATCCGAAGCGGTTCGCCACCGGGTCAGTCTTTCCCGGAAAGGACTTGGGCATAGGCATCGGGATCGGCATTGCCTCCCGAAAGCAGGACGAGCAAGCCCGGCCTGAAATCGACCTTGCCCGCGAGCAAAGCCGCCAGCGCCACCGCGCCGCCCGGTTCCACCACCACGCGCAGCTTCGCCGCGGCCCAGCGCTGCGCGTTGCGGATCTCCGCTTCGCTCACCGACAGGCCGGTGGCACCCCGCCGCGAGAGCACGTCGAAGGTCAGCGGCGAGACACGCGTGGTCTGCAGCGCATCGCAGGCAGTCGGCGGCGGATTCTCGCCCACCGGCTCGATCCAGCCCGCTTCCAGGCTGCGGCGCATATCGTCCCAGCCCTCGGGCTCGACCGTGACGATCTCCGAATCGGGCAGCGCCAGCGCGATGCCCGACGCCAGCCCGCCGCCGCCGCACGGCACCAGCACGTTCAACGGATCGGGCAGGCGCGCCTCGACGATCTGGGTCATCGCCTCGATCCCGGCGCTGCCCTGCCCCTCGATGATCCAGGGATCGTCGAAGCTCGGCACCAAGGTCGCGCCACGGGCATGGGCGAGATGTGCAGCGATCTTCTCGCGACTCTCGGTCGCGCGGTCGTAGGAGACGATTTCCGCGCCCATCGCCAGCGTCGCGTCGCGCTTCACCCTGGGCGCATCGGCCGGCATCACGATCACCGCGGGAATGCCCAGCTTCTTCGCCGCCCAGGCGACTCCCTGCGCATGATTGCCCGAGGAGAAGGCGACCACGCCCCGCTCGCGCACCTCGTCATCCAGGGCGGTCAGCCGATGCCAGGCGCCACGGATCTTGAACGCCCCGATCGGCTGCAGGCACTCGGCCTTGAAGCACACCGGAACCCCGTGAATTTCATGAACGAACATAGGGGTTTGCGGCAGGATGCTGGCGATCTTCGCAGCGGCGTCCCGCACCCCTGCCCGAGTCGGTTGTCGCACAATCGTCACACTTCACCCCCGCCGTAAATTTCCGGACCCCGAATCGCTTTACACAGGGGACCGACGTCCTTATGTGCCGCCTTCCGCTGCCCCATGGGACTTCCAACCGCAAGGCAGCTTTTGTCAACGATCGCCGTAAGGCACTTGGAGGTCCCTTGAGTTGCACAAGCATCATCGCGCGCTGGGGTTAGCGCCCCTCTCGACCGCCGGCTCCTCCGTGACCGGCATCGACATCGCTAAGCAGGGTCCGGTTCAGCCGGTCACGCTCGTCCGTCCGCACGCCGCGGCTCGGGCCGCTCGGTTCTTCGTCGAGAAGTTCCCGGGCAAGGCAATGTATGCCGTGAAGGCGAATCCCTCGCCCGAGCTGCTGCAGATCCTGTGGGAAAACGGCATCACCACCTATGACGTGGCGTCGATCGGCGAAGTTCGCCTGGTCGCGCGCACGCTCCCGGAAGCGACGCTCTGCTTCATGCACCCGGTCAAGGCCGAGGAAGCGATCGAAGAGGCGTACTTCACCCATGGTGTCCGTACCTTCTCGCTCGACAGCCTCGAGGAGCTGGAGAAGATCGTCCGCGCCACCAGCCGCGACGGCGTGGCCGCGAGCGACCTGACGCTCTGCGTGCGCCTGCGCGTCTCGTCGGACCATTCGAAGCTGAGCCTCGCGTCGAAGTTCGGCGCCGGCCCGGGCGAAGCCGCCAAGCTGCTGTTCGAGACCCGCCAGGTCGCCGACGCGCTGGGCATCTGCTTCCATGTCGGTTCGCAGGCGATGTCGCCGGAGGCCTATTCGAACGCGATGGAGCGCGTGCGTGCAGCGATCGTCGAGTCGGCGGTCACCGTGGACGTCATCGACGTCGGCGGCGGCTTCCCCTCGGTCTATCCGGGCATGACCCCGCCGCCGCTCGAAGCCTATTTCGAGACGATCCACCGCGCGTTCGAGAGCCTCCCGATCTCCTATTCGGCCGAGCTCTGGGCCGAGCCGGGCCGTGCGCTGTGCGCCGAGTACAGCTCGATCGTGGTGCGCGTGGAGCGCCGCCGCGGTGCGGAGCTGTACATCAACGACGGTGCCTATGGCGCGCTGTTCGACGCCGCGCATATCGACTGGAAGTTCCCGGTCGAGCTGCTGCGCGAGCCGGAATCGAACGCCAAGGACGTCGAGTTCAGCTTCTACGGCCCGACCTGCGACGACCTCGATTTCATGAAGGGCCCGTTCCTTCTGCCGGCCGACACCCGTTCGGGCGACTATTTCGAGATCGGCATGCTCGGCGCCTATGGCTCGGCGATGCGCACCGCGTTCAACGGCTTCGGCACGGACGCGACCGTCATCGTAGCGGACGAACCGATGGCCTCGATGTATGTCGAGCTCACGGAACGCCAGCCGGCCTGGAACGTCGTCAAGCTGTAACGCAACGCACGCTACTACCTCGTCACCCCGGCCTTGAGCCGGGGTCCCGCTGCCTTTACAGGCACCAGCAAGCGGGACCCCGGCTCAGGGCCGGGGTGACGAATGCTTTGGGTTTCCGCGTCCCCTTTTCTAAATGACGGCGGCCAAGAAGATGGGAGAAACCCCATGACCGACACCAACACGCTCAACAAGCAGGCGAGCGCCAACGCCCCGATCAACGACACCCGCAAGGCGGAACTGCTGTCGAAGCAGGTCAAGCACATCGACATCACGTCGTTCGACGCGCGCCCGATCGTCGACGCAATGGCCGATATGAGCTTCACCAGCCGCGACCTCGGCCGCGCCACCAAGATCTACAACGAGATGCTGGCCGACAAGGACTGCACTGTCGTCCTGGTGATCGCGGGCTCGACCTCGGCCGGCGGCTGCATGGACCTCTATGCCGAGCTGGTGCGCAACAACATGGTCGACGTGATCGTCGCCACCGGCGCCACCATCGTCGACATGGATTTCTTCGAGGGCCTTGGCCACAAGCACTATCAGGCGCTCGAGATCCCCGACGACGACACGCTGCGCTCGCTCTACATCGACCGCATCTACGACACGTACATCGACGAGGAAGCGCTCCAGAACGTCGACCACACGATCTTCGAGATCGCCGAGACGCTGGAGCCCAAGGCCTATTCGTCGCGCGCCTTCATCCGCGAGATGGGCAAGTATCTCGTCGAGCATGGCAAGAAGGACAACAGCCTGGTCAAGCTCGCTTACGAGCATGACGTGCCGATCTTCTGCCCGGCGTTCGTCGACTCGTCGGCCGGCTTCGGCCTGGTCAAGCACCAGGTGGACCGCGCCAAGGAAGGCAAGCCCTACCTGCTGCTCGACGCGATCGCGGACTTCCGCGAACTGACCGAGATCAAGATCCAGGCGGGCACCACCGGCCTGCTGATGATCGGCGGCGGCGTGCCGAAGAACTTCATCCAGGACACCGTCGTCTGCGCCGAGATCCTCGGCCATGAGGACGTGGAAGTGCACAAGTACGCCGTGCAGATCACCGTCGCCGACGTGCGCGACGGTGCCTGCTCGTCCTCGACCCTCCAGGAGGCCGCCTCGTGGGGCAAGGTCAACACCGGCATCGAGCAGATGGTGTTCGCGGAAGCGGGCTCGGTCATGCCGCTGCTGGCGTCGGACGCCTATCACCGCGGCCACTGGCGCGAGCGCGTCAAGCGCGGCTGGGCGAAGCTGTTCGCCTGATCGCCTGACGATCGGATGAGAAACAGGGCGGCCGGGACATCCCCGGCCGCCCTTTTCTTTTGCCTGAAGAAATTCGCAGGCCGCTGTCGATTCCGGGAAGCTTCGCTCGTCGTTCCGATGCGCGGCCAATGGGCCGCCCGACCAGGGAGACAGGCGATGCGCGTGATGGTGTTCGTGAAAGCCAGCGAGGATACCGAGAATGGCATCCCGCCCGCGGCCGAGGCGTTCGCGGCGATGGACCGCTTCGCCGAGGAGCTGGCCCATGCCGGCCTGCTGGTCGCCGGTGCAGAGCTCCAGCCGAGCGCCTCGGCAAAGCGCATCCTGGTCGATGGCTCCGTCCGCACCGTGATCGACGGCCCCTTTGCCGAAGTGCGCGAGATGGTCACCGGCTTCTCGATCTGGGAGGTCAAGGACATGGACGAGGCCGTCGCCTGGGCCAGGCGCTGCCCCAACACCATGGCCGTGCCCAGCACGATCGAGCTTTGGCCCTTCCTCGAAGCCGAGGACCCCGCCACATAGTGCAAAGGTGAACGCGATCGGTTCGGCGTCGTCTGAGACACTTGCCGGCCAGGCCGCCTTGTCCGACAAGGCCGCATGACCGCAGGCGAGACGCACCGGGCGATCGAAGCGACCTTCCGCATCGAGCGGGCCAGGCTCATCGCGGGCCTCGCCCGGCTGGTGCGCGACATCGACCGGGCCGAGGAGATGGCGCAGGACGCGCTGGTCATCGCGCTTGCCGAATGGCCCCGGACCGGCATCCCCGCCAATCCCGGCGCCTGGCTGATGACCGCCGCCAAGCGCCGCGCCATCGACACGATCCGCCGCGACACGATGCGCAGCCGCAAGCACGCGGAGATCGCGCGCGAGCTGGACGGCGCTATCGACGATCCGGCCGAAGCGATCGAGGCCAGCATGGACGACGATCTTGGCGACGAACTGCTCGGGCTGCTCTTCACCGCCTGCCACCCGATCCTCTCGGCCGAGGCCCGCGCGGCGCTCACCCTGCGCGTGATCGGCGGGCTGACCACCGACGAGATCGCCCGCGCCTTCCTGTCGAACGAGCCGACCATCGCCCAGCGCATCGTCCGCGCCAAGAAGACGATCGGCAAGGCCGGCCTCGCCTTCGCCGTGCCGCGCGGCGCCGAGCGGGCGGCGCGGCTCGCCTCGGTGCTCGAGGTGATCTACCTGATCTTCAACGAAGGCTATGCGGCGACGGCGGGCGAAGACCTCGTCCGCCCAAGCCTCTGCATGGAGGCGCAGCGGCTCGGCCGTATCCTCGCCGGGCTGATGCCGCAGGATGCCGAAGTGCTCGGCTTGCTCGCCCTGATGGAGATCCAGGCCTCACGCCTCCACGCCCGCGCCGGACCGGACGGTGCCCTGCTCACCCTCACCGAGCAGGACCGCACCCGCTGGGACCGGCTGCTGATCCGCCGCGGCCTCGACGGGCTCGCCCGCGCCGAAGCGCTGGGCGGCGCCGACGGCCCCTATGCGCTCCAGGCCGCCATCGCCGCCTGTCATGCCCGTGCAGCCAGGGCCGAGGATACCGACTGGGCGCGGATCGCGTCGCTCTACGACCGGCTGCGCGAGGTGATGCCGTCGCCGGTGGTCGATCTCAACCGTGCGGTCGCCCATTGCATGGCCTTTGGGCCGGAGGCGGGCCTGAAGCTGGTCGACGATCTCGCCGACGCGGCTGCCCTGCGCAACTATGCTCCCCTGCCCGCCGCCCGCGGCGACTTTCTGTTCCGTGCCGGCCGGCTCACCGAAGCCCGCACCGAATTCGAGGCGGCGGCGAAGCTCACCCGAAACGCACGCGAGGCCGCTTTCCTCACCGCTCGCGCCGAGGCGTGCGGCGGATAGGCACGAAAACTGTCCCGCCCCGGGAAAACAAACCTCCCGGCCTCCTAGATCTGCATGCGCTGCAACATGCGGGCATCAATCCCGGTGCAGCCTGTGGTTGATGCATCAGTGAGAGTTGAATGCCCCGTCTTACCGAAGCGACGGCCGCCAAGCGCCGCATGCACATTCTCGAGGCCGCCGCGCGCAGCCTGTACGAGCGCGGGCTGCTCGCCACCTCGGTCGACGACGTCTGCGCGACGGCAGGCATCAGCAAGGGCGCCTTCTACAGCCATTTCCCGAGCAAGGAGGCGCTGATCCATGCAGTGACCGACATGCTCTCCGCCGAGCTCGGTCCCGTCGAGGAAACCAGCATCGCGGCGCTCGCCGACTCCGTCTTCGATCACCAGATCGCCCCTGCCCTGCCGCCTGCGAATGCCCGCTTCGGCATCGAGATCACTGCCGCCAGCGCCGGCGACGCCGGGCTGCGCGAGCGCAACACCGCCAATCTCGAGCGGCTCCGCCAGGCCGTGGAAACGGCAGTCCGCGGCCTGATTACGGTCGGCAGCGCCCGCGCGGACGCCGACGCCGAGGCGATCGGCTGGCTGGTCCAGGCGCATGTGATGGGCGTGCTCTGCCGCAATGCGGTCTGGCCCGCCCAGGACGCAGCGGCGCTGCGCCGCGCCACCCATTTGCTGCTCGAAAGCCTGCTCTCGCCCGTTTAGTTGTATTCCCGAACTGATTGCGGCAGCCTCCCCCTACAGAAAGCAGTGGAGGGGGGACTGCAAATGCACAGCGAAATCCTGGCGCCGGTGGTGGTGCTCGTGGCCTGGACCCTGGTGATGCTGGTCTGGATGCTCGCCCTGCGCATCCCGGCGATGAGCAAGGCCGGTGTCGACCTGGGCAAGCTGGTCGGCTCCAAGGGCGCCGACGCCGACAGGATCCTGCCCGCCGAGGCGCAGTGGAAGGCGCACAACTACAACCACCTCCACGAGCAGCCGACGCTGTTCTACGCGATCGCACTGACGCTCGCGCTGCTCGGCCAGGGGCACGGCCTCAATTTGTGGCTGGCCTGGGCCTATGTCCTGCTGCGCATCGCCCACAGCCTGGTGCAGGCGACCTTCAACAAGGTCTCGGTCCGCTTCCTGCTGTTCCTGCTCTCGACTCTGGTGCTGGTCGCGCTGACGCTGCACGCGGGCGTGGCGGTGCTGCACCAGCAGACCGCGCCCTCGATCGAGGCGGTTGCAACGGTGGTGAACGACTAGCCCCTGCCCTTTCCCCGGCGAAGGCCGGGGCCCAGACTTGAAAGTCACGCGCCTTTTGGCGCGTCTGCGACGCGCACGCTTAGTCTGGGCCCCGGCCTTCGCCGAGGAAACAGGACCGGAAATTCAGCTCAGCCAAACAACCGGTTCAGGCTCCGCTCCAGCATCAGCAGCTGCCACAGTGTCCGACCGTGCTCGGCCCTGCCCGCCTTGTGGTCCGCGGCGAGCTTCTCGATCGCGTGCAGGTCGAACCAGCCGGTGCTGTGCAGCAGCTTCGAGCGCCCCAGCGCCGCCGCCTCGTCGGCCAGCGCCTTGCGGAACCAGGCGCTGATCGGCGTCACGAAGCCCATCTTGGGCCGGTAGAGCACGTCCTTGGGCAAATAGGGCTCGAGCGCCTTCTTCATCAGCCACTTGCCCTGCCCCGCCTTGATCCGCAGCGCAGGCGGCAGGGTCGCCATGAACTGGACCAGTCGATAGTCGAGCAAGGGCTCGCGCGCCTCCAGGCTCACCGCCATGCTGGCACGGTCGACCTTGGTGAGGATGTCCCCCGGCAGCCAGTGCTGGATGTCGGCATATTGCGCCCGGTCGAGCCCGTCGCGCGCCGGTGCCTGGCGCATCGCGTCGGTATAGCGCTGCTCGGCGGTGTGACCCGCCAGCGCCTTCTTCATCGCGTCGCTGTAGAGCGCATTCCGCAGCGCCGGCCCGGTGACGCCCACCGCCTTGGGATAGGCATGCTCGCCATTCTCGGCGAGCGCGAGCAGCGTCGTCTTGGCGCGGAACGGACGCGGCGCCCAGTCGGCCTTAGGATAGAGCCGCCCCAGCGTGCCGAACACATTCTCGCGCACGCCCTGCGGCAGCAGCGAGCGCGCCCGCTCCTCGGCCGCGAAGAACTTGTACCGCCGATAGCCCGCCATCGCCTCGTCCGCGCCATCGCCCGAAAGCGCCACCGTCACGCTTTCGCGCGCCAGCTCGCACACCCGGTAGGTCGGCAGCGCCGAGGCATCGGCAAAGGGCTCGTCGAATGCGCCGACCAGCGTATCGATCAGCGCGAAATCGTCCGCCGCCACCTTGCGCGTCCGGTGCGCGGTGGCGAAGCGCTCCGCGATCGTCTGCGCGTACGCCGTCTCGTCGTGATCCGCCTCGTCGAAGCCGATCGTGCAGGTCTTCACCGCCGCCTTGCTCGCCTCGGCCATCAGCGCAACCACCGCCGAGCTGTCGACGCCTCCGGAAAGGAACGCCCCCAGCGGCACGTCCGCGATCATCCGCGCGCGCACCGCGCTACGCATCATGTCGAGCAGCTCTGCCTCGAGGTCCTTGATCTTCCCCGTCGCGCGCCGGGAGAAGTCGATATCCCACCAGCGCTGCGGCCGCGGCACCGGCTTGCCACGCTCGAGCAGCAGGAAATGCCCCGCCGGCAGCTTCTTCACCCCGGCGAGGATCGAGCTGTCGTCGGGCACGTAACCGAGCCCCAGATAATCCTCGACCGCCTTGAAATCCGGCGTGCGGCGGAACAGCGGATGCGCGAGCAGCCCCTTAAGCTCGGAAGCGAAGGCGAGCGCTCCGTCCGACAGCTCGGCATAATGGAGCGGCTTCACCCCGAACCGGTCGCGCGCCAGGAACAGGCTCTGCGCGCCCGCATCGTAGAGCGCGAAGGCGAACATCCCGTTCAGCCGGTCGAGCATCCGCGGCCCCCAGGCCCGCCAGCCATGGAGCAGCACCTCGGTGTCGCTGCCGGTGGCGAAGCGCGCGCCCTTGGCCTCCAGCTCTGCGCGGACCTCCTGGAAATTGTAGATCTCGCCATTGTAGGTGACGACCACGCCCTGGTCCGGCGTCGCCATCGGCTGCACGCCGCCTTCCAGGTCGATGATCGCCAGGCGGCGATGCCCCAGCCCCACGCCCGCGGTCGTCCACACGCCCGACCCATCGGGCCCGCGATGGACCAGCGCGTCGGTCATCTGCACGATCCGCGCCGGGTCCACCGGCTTGGCCAGCGCGTGATAGTAAAGGCCGGCGATGCCGCACATGCTAGGCGAAGTCCCCCACGTCTTCAGTCGTCACCCCCGCGAAAGCGGGGGCCCATCTCCCGGACTGTCCACAAACGCACCGGCTCATATGCCGCACACGCAGGAGATGGGTCCCCGCTTTCGCGGGGATGACGGAAATTGGCAAGATCAGCGCGTACCCGCCATGCGATCGGCCAGCCCCTCGACGGGACCAAGCGCGCCCAGGAAATCCTGGATCGCCGCATGCGCGCCATTGTCGCCGCCCTGCTCGGCCGAGAGCAGCACGGCCACGCCGGCCTGGTTGCCGCCAAGCAGCTTGGTCCTGAGCGTCTCCAGCTTCACACGCTTCTCGCTACCGGTCAGCACGCCGCCGATCCGGTACCAGGTGACGACTTCACGCTCGACGCGCCCCGGACCGGTCATGCGCAGCGCCGCACCGCGCCGCACCGGACCTAGGTCCTCGATCTTCACCCAGCGGTCATTCTCGCGGATCGCGCCGATGCCGAAGCCGACCAGCTCGCGCCCCTCATGCTGCGTGGCATAGACCGCCACCGCCAGGTCCACGGCCCGCCCGCTGTCATCCGCATAGCGCCCGACCAGCATATGGTCCGCACCCGGGAAGTTCGGCGACCAGGGTGCACGGGCGCTGGAAACCACCCGGCGCCAGCCCGGCACCTCGGGCAAAGCGATATGCGCCGGCAGCTTCGAGGCGCGTGCATCGTTGAGGCTCGACCAGCCCAGGAACAGGCTCGCCACCAGCAGCACCAGCACAGCAGCGATCGGCGCATCGACGCGCTTCGCCGGCACCGCCTGCAGCTTGGCGGGATCGAACCAGCGCGCATCGGGGTCGCGGTCGAACCATTTCCAGCCGATCGCCAGCACCGCCGCCATCACGATCGCGAAGAACACCCAGCCATAGACGATATGATCGAAGCCGGTGGCCGCCTCGACCGAAGTCCACCAGGCCGCATAGATCGTCCCGAAGGCGCGCAGGCCGTTGGCGAGGATCGGCACCACGATCGCCGCGACCATGAACCCTGCGCGCCGCTGCCACGAGACATAGCAGACATTGGCGACCAGCACGCCGAACGCGACCATCGCGATCACGAACTTGGCGCCCGAACAGGCCTCGGCAACTTCGAAATAGCCGTTGGAGGTGGTGATCAGCACCCCGTCGACGCTCGCCGGCACGCCGAAAGCATGGAGCATCGGCATGATCATCGTGATCGTGATGTCCTGAAGCGGCCCTTCCATGAAGTCGCCGAACGGCACCAGGAACGCCATGTAGCAAAGCGGGAACAGCAGCGCCCGGGCGACGTTCGGCCCGAGCACGCTCACCACCGCGCCCTGCAGCATCAGCACCAGCCCGGCATGGCGGAACAGCGCGACTCCGGCGGCATCGCCGACCATCCAGCCGAGCCCGCCGCACGCCACGATCGCGAGCCCCGGCCACCAGCCCTGCGGCACGACTTCGCTCAGCTCCACCCGCCGCTGCCACACCAGCCATGCGATCACCGGCGCGATGAACAGGCAGTGCCCGAAGGTGGTGTTGGTCCAGTAGATCGTCGCCAGATCGCCGGTGTCGCGGCGGAAGATGACGAGCAGTGCCAGCCAGACGGCAGCCAGGATCGCGGCATGCCGCTTCCAGCGTGCGTCGAAGGTCGCGGTGGCGCGTATCTCGCTGCCGGCACCTGCGCCTGAGGGAATCGATATCTCGGCCACGCAAATTCTCCCGTCATCCCCGCGCAGGCGGGGATCCAGAGCCAAGCAGGACGTCGCTCATGACCCTGGATCCCCGCCTACGCGGGGATGACGAAGGAATAAGCGGGGATGACGGAGAAATGGTGAACGCCGCGCTTTTTTGAGCGCACGCCGCCTTTCAGGGCTCACGCCGCCCGGCGCGGCTTTTTCGGCACGTCCGTGACGCGCGCAACGCGTTCCGCCTTGGCGGGGCGCATCGGCTCGCCGAGCACCGCGTCGAGCGGGCTCAGCCGGGCTTCCCAGCTATAGCGGTCGATCACCCGCTGCCGTGCCGCCTCGCCCAGCTCGGCGCCCTTGCTGCGGTTGGCAAGCAGCCGCGTCAGATGCTCGGCGATCTCGCCCACCGTCGATCCGACCAGGATCGTGCCACCATGGTCGATGCCCGTCGCGGCGGCTTCGGAGGCGACCACCGGCCGCGCCATCGCCATGCCTTCCAGCACCTTGTTCTGGATGCCGCGCGCCAGCTTGAGCGGCGCGACGACCACCGCGGCCTGGGCCAGCCAGCCGCGCACGTCGGGCACTTCGCCGATCACCGCCACGCCCGAATGCTTGGCCAGCGCCTTCACCGCATCGGTCGGGTTGCGGCCGACGATCATGAAGCGGGCATCGGGATGCGCCAGGCGAACGTGCGGCAGAATCGTCTCGACGAACCAGGTCACGCCCTCGATGTTCGGGCGATAGTCCATCTGGCCGGTGAAGACGATCGTCGATCCCATCACGTCGACGCGCTTGAAGGTCGCCGCGGGGTCGAAATATTCGGTGTCGATGCCGTTCTCGAGCACATGCACCCGGTCGGCCCCGGTGCGCTGGCGGAACAGCTCGGCTTCCGCCTCGCTGACGAACAGGTTCGCATCGGCGCGCTGCGCGATCGCCTTCTCGTGCGCGAGCAGCATCCGCGCCTCGCGGCCGAGCATCCAGCTCATCGGGCCCTTCGAACTCTTTGCGTAGGCCGCGAACTTCGCCGAATCCATGTCGACGAAATCCATGATCACGCGCTGTCGCGGCCGCGGCGGCAGATACTGCGCCATCTGGCTGGAGAAGACATAGATCGTGTCGATCCGGTGCCGCTCGAGGATATTCTCCACCGACTGGCGCAGCGCGTCATTGTCGAACGCGGTCAGCGAGACCGGCCGGTGCTGGACCAGCGCCTGGAACCCCGCGACCAGCTGCGACTTGGCGCGCCACACGATCGATCGGTTGCCGGTGTACCTGGTCAGCCCGCCCTTCTGCTTCAGGTCGGCGGGGTCGTCGGCAAAGGCGATCAGGTGCACCCGCTGCTTGGTCGACAAATACTTCAGGACGTTGAAGCCGCGGATCTTGTCTCCCCGGTCGGGCGGATAGGGCACGCGGTGCGCAAGGAAGAGAATGTCGCCCATCAGCCCAGGCCCTTCGCGATCAGGGGACCCGCGCGATTGGCGATCCACAAGGGAAGCTTGCTCCAGACGCGCACCTGCAGCGAATATTTCGGGTTCACCGGGCTCGCGTCGCGCGGCTTCGCGCCTTCCGCCACCCGGTCGTAATAGCTCAGCGGCTTCGGCTCGAAGCCCCAGTTCTTCTTGTACGCCGCCGGACCGGTGCCGACCTTCGAGCGGCCGAAGTCGAAGCGCCTGCAGCCTTTGGTCCGGGCGTGGCGCATCAGCTCGAAATACATCCGGTCGTTCGCGCGCAGGCCGCGCGCCGCCTGGGTGCCGCCGCCCCAATAGGGGTACACCGTGCCCTTCCAGTAAAGGCTCAATACGCTCGACACTGCCACCCCGTGGTGACGGACGACCAGCACGTCCGCCGAGTTGCCAAATTCCCGTAAAACCTCGGAAAACAGACTCCGGGGAAATACCGGGGTGCCGAGGTTGCGGACCGATTCGGCATAGACGGCATAATGCGCGGCCACGTCATCCGCGTGACAGCCGGTGGAAATCTGGAGATCGGTCTCCAGCGCCTTGCGCACTTCCGCACGCTGCTTGCGTGGGATGGCGAGCAGCTGGGCGTCGTCGTCCGCGGCGAGATCGCGCACAAAGCCCAGATAGCGGGTGTCGTCCACGCTCCATTCCGGCCCCGGCAGCGGGCCGCCGCGCACTTCCATGACCGGGCATTTCAGCTGCTGGGCCAGCGCCCAGGCATGCTCGGCCATCTGCGAGACGATGCGCGGGTCGTGGGTGAGAATGCCCCCGCCCACGCCGAAGCCGGCTGAGGCGAGCACCTTGCCGAAGATCGGCGAATAGATCTCGGTCAGCGGCATCACGCCGGCCAGCTCGCCCCGGGCGTCCTCCGCGACGAGGTAATGGCTCTTCTGCCCGCAACCCCGCGCCACCGCGACGCTCCAGGCCGGCAGATGGAAGGGCGTGCCCTCGGGATGCTCGTGGACGAACGCGCCGATACGGGCACGCTCGATCTCGTCGCCCAGATCGGCGATGCGCAGCTGCACGGGCTTGGCGAGCAAAGGCGCGTTCACTTGGCGCACTCCGCCTTCAGCCGCTCCGCCTCGCCCTTCGCGATCTCGTCCATCCGGCCCCATCGATGCCCCGCGATCAGCGTCTCGAGCTTGCCTGCCATCGCGCCCAACCGGCTGTAATGGCGCAGCTTCGACTTGAACGGCGCATCCTGCACGCGCGGCTGGCCCGGGTCGATCTCCCAGGGATGAAAGTAGAAGATAGCGGGACGAGCCGCACCATTGGCGGCGCGAACGGCACGATAGGTCACTTCGCCCGGCAGCAGGCGGAAGAAGCCGCCGCCGGTGGTCACCTCGCGCCCGAAGAAGCTTGCCAGCGTGATCGGAATCTCGACGAGTTCCGCCCCCGGCACCGGCCAGAAGGCCCCGCGCGGCGCATCGTGCCAGCCATAATGATCATGCTTCACCGGCGCGACGCTCGACGAGTAGGTGTACCCCTCCTCCGCCAGCACCTCATGCGCCCAGGGCGTGCGGCGGTCGATCGAGAAGCTCGGCGCGCGGTAACCGCTGACCTTCTGCCCGCTCGCATCCTCCAGCGCCTTCTTCGCGGTGGCGAGGTCGGCGCGGAACTGCTCGGGGCCCATGGTGAAGACGCGCTGATGGTCCCAGCCATGGCTGGCGACCTCGTGCCCCGCCTCGGCGATGCGGCGGATCAGCGCCGGATAGCGCTCAGCCACCCAGCCGAGCGTGAAGAAGGTCGCCTTGACCCCGCCCGCCTCGAACAGCGCCAGCACCTTGTCGGTGTTCGCCTCCACCCGGTGCTCGAGCGAATCCCAGTCATCGCGCGCAATCGTGTTCTCGAAGGCGCCGACCTGGAACCAGTCCTCGACATCGACCGAGAGGGCGTTGACGACCATCGGATCAGCGCTCCCCGCAAGCCTTTTTGCGCTCCTGCGAAAGCAGGAGCCCAGAGCCAAAAGCGGCACCCTTCGTAACCCTGGGCTCCTGCTTTCGCAGGAGAACAAGAGAAGAAGTGCCCACAACCATCAGGCCACGTTCCCGCGCACGGCGGACAGGTCGGGACGGCGGCCCTGCGCCTCGCCCTGCTCCACCCAGTCGACCAGCAGGCCCAGCACGCGGCGCAGCGCCTCGTCCTGGTCGCGCAGCTGCGTCTCCAGGTCGGAGATGCGGCGCTGGAGCGTGTCGTCGCTCGCCGCCGCGGGCACCGGCGGGTGCGCGGCAAAGGCCGGACGCAACGGCACCGGGTCAGACGGATGCGGATGCGGCGAGGGCACCGGCGCGCCCATTCCCATCGGCGCCACATCGGTCAGCTCATAGGGCTCCGGCTCGGCGACCGGGGGCGGCGCGAAAGCCGCCGGCGTCTCGATCGGCGCCGGGCGATAGGCGGAGACCGGCGTGTCCTGATTGAGGTCGGCGATCACCGCCGCCAGCTCGTTCGCGCCGAACGTCTCCATCTCCTCGACCGCACCGAACAGCAGCACGCGGCTGGCAAGCTGGTTGATCCGGCGCGGACTGCCACCCGACCAGCGATGGATCGCCGCCACCGCGTCGTTGGTGAAGCGCGGCTTGCCCCGCCAGCCGACGCAGGACAGGCGGTGGATCAGATAGGGCTCGACTTCGTCCGCCTGCATCGGATCGAGATGGTGCATCGCGATCACCCGCTGGCGCAACTGCTCCAGCTTCGGGTCGCTCAGCGTCAGCCGGAACTCGGGCTGGCCGAGCAGGAATATCTGCAGCAGCGGATAGCCGCCCGCCTGGAAGTTGGAGAGCATGCGCAGCTCCTCCAGGCTCTCGATCGGCAGCGATTGCGCCTCGTCGACCACGACGAGCGTCCGCCGGCCGGTGCGCGCCACGGCATGCAGCCCGCGCTCGATCTCGCCCAGCATCTCGGCCTTGTTCAGGCCCGAGCTGTCGATCCCCAGCCCCTGGCAGACCAGCCGCAGCAGGTCCTCGGGGCGCAGTTGGGTCGAGACGATCTTGATCACGTTCAGCCGTTCGCGGTCGATCTCGCCGAGCAGATGCCCCATCAGCGTGGTCTTGCCCACGCCGGGATCGCCGGTGATCACCACAAAGCCCTCGCCCTGGCTCAGCCCATAGCCGAGATAGGCCATCGCCTTGCGGTGCGTCGCCGTGTCGAACCAGAATTTCGGATCGGGGGTCAGCTGGAAGGGCCGGCCGGTCAATCCATAGTGATCGTCGTACATGTTTTCGTCCCGACGCTTAGAAGCCGTAGCGCAGGCCGAGCAGCGCCTGGGCGCTGGCCGAACTGTCGCCATCCCGCTCGAACCCGAACACGCCTCCCGAGAGAGTCGCGCCCAGCCGTCCGAAGCGGTGGGTATAGGCCGCATTCGCTCCCCAACCGTAAATGCCGTCATTCCCGGGCAGGTCGCTATTGTAATAGCTGCCGAGGATGCTGCCCTGGAGCGAGCCGTTCGCGCCGACATCGGTCGAGGCAAAGGCCTGGGCATAGATGCTGGTGTCGCTGGTGCCGTTGGTGGTGAAGGCAGTGCCGCCCGACGGCGCGATGAAGTCGCGCCGCGCCCAGCCGCCGCCGATGCCGAAGCGGGTGCCGCCACGGCCGGCGACCATTACGCCGGTCACGCCGCGTGCGCGATAGGCCGAAGTCGCCGCCGAGGCGAAGATGCCGTTCATGCAGCCGCCCGCCGCCGCGCCCGTCGTGCCGTAGATGCAGCCCGAGAACTGGTTGCCGAACGGATCGGTGGTGCTGGCAAGCGCGGTCGGCAGCGTCGAGAGCTGGCCGTTGAGCTGCTGGCCGAAGGTCTGGACGGTGTCATAGACGCCGATCTGGATGCCGCTGCCCGGGCCCGCCTGGTAGCTGAGCGAGCCGGTATAGCTCATCGAGCCATAGCGCCGGCCGACGCGCGCCTCGAGGAAGGTGCGGCGGCTCGGCTTCCAGATCACGCCCGCGTCCCAGAACACGCCGTCCAGGTCGTATGCGATGCGGCGCGGCGAGTTCGGATCGGTCTGGAAGCGGCCGTTGCGGTCCACCACCGGCTGGCCCGCGCCGTTCAGCAGCGCGTCGCGCTGGGTGATCTTGATCCGCTCGTAGCCGACGCCGCCCGCCAGCGCGAGGCCGCGCAGCACCGGCAGCACCACGTCGCCGCGGCCCCACTTCCCTTCGAAGCGCTGGTCGAGCTGTCCGGCATCCTCGCGCGTGTACGATCCGCTGGCGGTGATGCCGATCGGCAGTACCGTGCCCGACTTCACGCCGACGCTGGCGGTCGCGACATGCACCTTGGAATCATCGTAATAGTCGAGCCGCGGCTGGCCCGGCGCCACGCCGGTCTGCCCCGGCGCCTCGACCTTGGTATAGCCGAAGCGATAGGCGCCGTTGATGAACATCGGCCCCAGATGCGTCGCCAGGTTCGGCCCGATATAGCCGGAGAAGACCTGCGCCGAGTTGCTGAAATTGCCGACCTGGCTGGTCTGCACGTCGCCGCGGATGTCCGAACGGGTGCGCGTCGCGATGCCGCCCGCCTCGATCGACAGGCCCGGCGCCACCGCCGCCTTCACCGTGGCGAGGCCGCTATGGGTATGGTCGTTGTTGAGCTTGTTCTGGTAATCGAAGCGGTGCTCGTAGCGATAGCTCACCTGCACCTCGACGCGGCGCGAATGCACGCCCACGTCGATGCCCGCGCCGACGGTCGAATAGGTCAGCACGTCGCCGCCGTTCAGGTCGGCCGCGACCACCTGGCTCGCCTCGATATAAGGCGCGACCTGCACCCGCTGCGCGTGCGCCGGCAGCGCGGCCCCCGCCGCGATGCCGGTCAAGATGATCAGCCGCTTCACCGGCTTTCCTCCCCATATTCGTAATAGCTGCCGAACCGGCGACCGCCGGGCTGGAACGAGACCGAGTTGAGCACGAGCTGGATGTCCTCGCAGCCGTCGAGCGTGTTGACCGCCTGGCGCAGGTCGCCTTCGCTGGTCCGGTCGGCGCGCACGACGAGCATCACCTGCCCCACGTGCAGCGCCAGCACCGAAGCGGGCGACGCGGCGAGCGCCGGCGGCGAATCGAAGATCACGATGCGACGCGGATTGGCCGTGGCCAGACTGTCGATCACTGCGCGCGCGCGGTCGCTCGCCAGCAGCTCCGTATCGCTGACCGAGCGGGTGCCCGCCGGCAGCACGGAGAGCTGCGGGATATCGGTGTCGATGATGCAGTCCTCGACGTTCGCCACCGATCCGGCCAGCACGTCGAGCAGCCCGGGGCCGTTCGGCAGGCCGAGACGCGGCAGCACGTCGGGCTTGGGGAAATCGGCGTCGACCAGCAGCACCTCGACGTCCCTCTCGGTCGCCATCGAAAGCGCGAGGTTGATCGCGCAGAAGGTCTTGCCCTCGCTCGGCTGGGCCGAGCAGACGAGGATCATCCGCGCCCGGTCCGCCGCCTTGGCGGTATCCTTGGCGGCGACGGCGCGCGCAGTGAGCAGCAGCTGGCGCTTCACCATGCGGAACTCCTCCGCCAGCGGCGTGATCGCCGCCCCGGGGATCAGCATCCCGCCACGCTCCAGCACGTCCCGATCGATCGGCGCGACATGGCGAATGCTGGTACGCGCCGTCGCGATCTGCGGTTCGGGTGCAGCGATCTCGGCCATTTCTGCTCCCCGGCGAAGGCCGGGACCCAGGGTTACAGGCGACTCATTGCTTGGCTCTGGGGCCCGGCTTTCTCCGGGGAACTGCTCAGCTTGGGGCAAAGGCTGCGACAGAACCATCGGTTCGACTGCCACAGGAGCAGGCGCAGCCACGGGAGCCGGCTCAGGCGCCGCCACCGGAGCGGCAACCGGCGTCTCCACAGGCGGTACGACCGGCCGCGCCACCGGCGCCTCGGCGCGCTTCGGCGCCGGCTTGGCAACCGGCGCGGCAGGCGCTTCCTCGACCGGCGCAGGCGCATAATGGAAAGACGGCGCCGCCCGTTCGAGCAGCGACCCCTTCAGGCGGCGGGGCGTGTGATCGTTCATCTCAGGCTCCCATGCCCCGCTGGAGGAACTCGACGCCGATCAGCCCGACATAGGCGACGGCCAGCGCCGCCACCCCGCCGGCGAACAGGGTCAGCGTCTTGCGCCGCATCGCGGTCTGCGTGGCGGTCACCACTTCGCCGATCGACCCGATCACCGGCATGCCGCTCGCCTTTTCCAGCTTGGCGGCGGTCGCGAAGGTCGTGGTCAGCTTGCCCAGCGCGAACGCCGCGGCGACGCCCGCGCCTAGCCCGGCGATCAACACCGCGGTGAGCAGCAGCGGCCGGTTGGGCGAAGTCGGCCCGCGCGGCTGGGTCGGCGGATCGACCACGTTGAACTTGTCGGCATCGGCGACATTCTGCGCCTGGCTGGCGATCTTCATCTGCTCGCGCTGGGCGAGCAGCGTGTCGTACTGGCCCTTGAGCACCTGGTACTGGCGCTCGATCTCGCCCTGCTCGGCAGCCACGCCCGGCGCCTCGGCCAGTTTTGCCTGGAGCAGGTTGAGGTCGCCTTCGATCTGCGCCTTGCGCTGGATCAGCGCGGCGACGGTCGCCTGCTTGTCCGCCCGCATGGACTGCAGCCCGATATAGACCGGATTGGAAGCACTGCCCGCGCCGCCGCCCACCAGCGGCTCACGCGCCGCCGCACCCTGTGCCGCGGAGAGCTGGTTCTTCAGCGCGATCATGTCGGGATGGCTGTCGGTATAGCCCTTGGCGCGCGCATCGGCGATCTGGCCCTGGATCGCCTGGAGCCGCGCCCGGGCCGGGCCGGCCACAGCACTGCCACCGGCGCCCGCAACGCTGGCCGGGGTGCCCGCCATCTGGGCATTGACCACGTTGAGGCTCGACTGCGCCGCCGCCAGGTCGCCCTGGATCTGGCCGAGCTGGGTGCGCGCCGCGGAGACGCGGTCGTCGATCGATCCGGTGCCCGGCAGCGATCCGAGGAACTTGGCCTGGAAGTCCGCCCGCTTGGTATCGGCGTCCTGCAGCTGCTTCTGCCGCTCGGCCAGCTGCTGGTCCATGAAGTCGAGCGATTGGCTCGACTGGTCGCGATTGTCGGAAAGGTTGGTCTCGACGAAGATGTCGATCAGCTTCTGCGCGATCTGCTTGGCCAGCTTGCCGCTCGGCGCCGTGACCGTGATCTCGAAGAGGTTGTCCTGCTGCGCGGTCAGCTTGATCGCCGCCTGCAGCCCGGCGACCCGGTCCGCCACGTCGCGGTCCGTCGCCACGGTCCGCGCCAGGTCGGTGCCGCGCACCACCTTCTCCAGGTTCACAGCAGACGTCAGCGTCTGGCGGATCCGGTCGAGGTCCTTCTGCTGGTTGAGCGCCGTCGTCCCGTCGGTCGGGATGATCTGGCGCAGCTGCACGAAGATGCGCGCGCGCGACTCATATTTGTTCGGCATCTGCGACACGACCAGCCAGCCGGCCAGGCAGATGCACCACGCCACCGCCAGCGCGATCCAGCGCCGTTGCCATACCGCGTGCAGTGCGCCGCGCAGCTCTTCGTAGAGGTTCCCCACCCGCGCTACCTCAGAACATGCTCGTAGGAATGATGATCACGTCGCCCGGCTCGAGCTTGACGTTGGCCCGGATGTCGCCGTCCTTGAGCAGGTCGCCCAGGCGCACCTTGTATTCGGTCTGCTTGCCGGTCTGCCGGTCGTAGCGCACCAGCCGCGCGCGGTTGCCCGCGGCGAACTCGCTCAGGCCGCCCACCGCGATCATCGCGTCGAGCACGGTCATGTTGGCGCGGTACGGGATCGAGGCGGGCTTCTCGGTCGCGCCGACGACGCGGATCTGCTGGCTGTAGGTGCCGTTGAAATTCTCGACGATCACCGAGACGATCGGGTCCTTGATATACTCGCTGAGCGCGTATTTCAGGTCGTCGGCCAGCATCGCCGGGGTCTTGCCCACCGCCGGCATGTCGCTGATCAGCGGCACGGTGATGCGGCCGTCGGGGCGCACCTGCACCTTCGCCGAAAGCTCGGGATTGCGCCACACGAAGATCTGGAGCTGGTCCATCGGCCCGATGACATATTCGTCGCTGGGCGTCTCGCGGCCCGCCACCGCTGCCGCGGGGGGCAGTTCGGGACGACCGCCGCCACCGCCGCACGCGGCAAGCACAGCCGCCATGCCGAGAGCCAGAACAGTCCTGCCGAAACCGATCAAACGCATACCGAGCTCCTTTTCCTGCCGGGCCGAAGCCGCCAACGTCTCGGCAGCAACCCGCACAGGATCAGGGTCAGCTATGCGCTTGAGAGGTAAACATCGGGTTAGGGGTCGCCGGGATTATCCCGCTCGGGCACGCGTACCGGGGCGGGACTAGCTACGGATGACGAGAGACTCTCCTCAAAAGGACCTCGTCACCCCGGCCTTGTGCCGGGGCCCACCGTTAGGCGAGTCATGGACAAGAGGGGTAAAGACAATCCGCGCGGCATAGTGGCCCCCGGCACAAGCCCGTCCTGAGCTACGCCGAAGGGGCCGGGGTGACGATTGAGTTGTCATTCCAGTCCCGATGAATTTTACTTAGCCTCCGGAACCAATCCCCCTGCCACGCGTTCCGCCCCCAACTGTGTTGCCCCAGCGCAACACCGCAGAAACGCCCTTTTGCCCGGACCAAGCTTTCCTTTCTATCAATTCCCAGTGGATTGGTAGAAATTCCGCTCACCATAAGAAAAGGTGGGCCATCATCATGCGTTTCCGTACCCCCTCGCTCCTCGCCATCGCCACCACGCTGGCGGTCGCAGCCTCCCCCGCCCTCGCGCAGGAAACTCCCGCCGCGGAACCGCAGGCCG
Organism: Sphingomonas sp. Sphisp66; assembly: GCF_047324325.1. Taxonomy (NCBI): domain Bacteria; kingdom Pseudomonadati; phylum Pseudomonadota; class Alphaproteobacteria; order Sphingomonadales; family Sphingomonadaceae; genus Sphingomonas; species Sphingomonas sp. Sphisp66. Next base: position 1,369,074 of record NZ_CP168508.1, on the reverse strand, counting down.
ACCAGGCCGCGCCGTCCGCCGAGGACACCCAGATCGTCGTCACCGGCACCCGCGCCCAGGGCCGCTCGCGGCTCGACACCGCCTCGCCGGTCGACGTGCTGAGCGGTACGGCGCTGCGCAACCAGGGCACCACCGAGCTCGGCGCCGCGCTCTCCACCGTCGCCCCCTCGATCGATTTCCCGCGCCCCTCGGCGGTGGACGGTACCGATGCGATCCGTCCCGCCACGCTGCGCGGCCTCTCGCCCGACCAGACGCTGGTCCTGATCAACGGCGTGCGCGCCAATGCCTCGCCGTTGCTCAACATCAACGGCTCGGTCGGCCGCGGCTCGGCCGCCGTCGACCTCAACACCATCCCGGCCACCGCGCTCGAGCGGATCGAAGTGCTGCGCGACGGCGCCTCGGCCCAGTACGGCTCGGACGCGATCGCCGGCGTGATCAATGTCCGCCTCAGGGAAGCCCGCTCGGGCGGCGGCGTCACCGCCACCTATGGCTTCTACGCCACCGATATCGACACCGCCCGCGGCAGCCGCTCGATCACCGGCGAGCCGACCTTCACTGCCTCGGCCTGGCAGGGCATCGGCTTCGGCAATGACGGTTACGTCACCGTCTCGGGCGAATATACCAAGCGCGAGCCGACCAACCGCGCCGATTATGATCCGCGCGTCACCCCCAGCCGCGTCACCGGCCGCTTCGGCGATCCCGAAGTCGAGCAGTATACCGGCTACGTCAACGCCGGCACCGGCATCGGCGACAATTTCAAGCTCTATGGCTGGTTCGGCTATCAGGACCGCGACAGCCGCAGCGCCGCCTTCCCCCGCCTCGCCAGCGCCGCCACCGCCGTCTCGGGCATCTATCCGAACGGCTTCCTGCCAATCATCAACACCAAGTCGACCAATGCCAATGGCGCGCTCGGCCTGAAGGGCGATCTCGCCGGCTGGAACGTCGATCTGAACGTCGCCTATGGCCGCAACAAGATCGCCTATTACACCCGCAATTCAGCCAACTACGCCTATGGCAACGCCTCGCCGACCAGCTTCTATGACGGCGCGCTGATCTACGACCAGTGGGTCGCCGGGCTCGACGTGTCGCGCAAGTTTGATGTGTTCCAGTCGCTCAACGTCGCCTTCGGGGTCGAGGGCCGCCGCGAAGGCTTCAAGATCACCCCGGGCGAGCAGGCCTCCTGGGACTATCCGGCCACCGGCGCGGTCGCCGGCCAGGCGCCGGGCGCTCAGGGCTTTGGCGGTTTCTCGCCGCGCAACGCGATCGAGCGCAGCCGCAAGAACGTCTCGGGCTATGTCGATCTCGAGGCGCAGGTCACCGACAAGCTCCTGGTCGGCCTCGCCGGCCGCGCCGAGCATTACACCGATTTCGGCGACACCGGCACCGGCAAGGTCTCGCTGCGCTATGACGTCACGCCGTGGTTCGCGCTGCGCGGCACCGCCTCCACCGGCTTCCGCGCGCCCAGCCTGCAGCAGCAATATTTCACCTCGATCGCCTCGGTGATCCAGAACGGCGCCCCCGTGCTCACCGGCACCTTCCCGTCGGTCAGTCCGGTCGCGGCCGCACTCGGCGGCCTGCCGCTCGAGCCGGAGCGCTCGACCAACCTGTCGCTCGGCACGGTGATCCGCTCGGGCGGGTTCGACCTCACCGTCGACGCCTATCAGATCCGCCTGCGCAACCAGCTCGCCCTGTCGGAGAACATCAGCGGCTCGCTCACCTCGACCGATCCGGTCAGCCGGCAGATCGCCCAGCTGCTGCTCAACACCAACACCGGCGCCACCGCGGCGCGCTTCTTCATCAACGGCCTGCGCTCGCGGGTCCGCGGCGTCGATGTCGTGGCGCATTACAAGCTGCGCGCGGACGATGCCGGCACCTTCGACTTCACCCTCGCCGGCAATTTCAACCAGACCAAGGTCGATCGCAGCTCGGTCCCCACCGGCACCGGCGTGATCAGCCCGGTCACCCTGTTCGCCCGCAGCCGCATCTACTCGATCGAGCAGGGCACGCCCGGCGAGAAGGTCACCGGCACGATCGACTGGTCGCTGGACAAGCTCGCGATCACCGCGCGCGCCAGCTATTATGGCAGCGTGATCCAGCCCGGCACCACCGCGGCGGGCGACATCCCCACCGGCAAGCACACCATCGCCGATCTCGAGCTGCGCTACCAGGCGCTCAAGGGCGCCCAGTTCGCGCTCGGCGTGAACAACCTGTTCGACGAATATCCCGACTATACCGTCGCCGCGAACAACACGACCGGCGTGGTCGGCTTCCCCTATTACTCGCCCTTCGGCTTTGGCGGCCGCTACATCTACGCCCGCCTCGGCCTGAGCTGGTAAGCGCCACTCGGGAGCGGTGGAAACGCCGCTCCCGAGCCTAGGGCAAGATCACATCACCGGCGAGCCTGTTGCCCCCGCGCCGCCGCCACACCCTGCAGGATATTGTCGACCACGAAGTCGGGCGCCTCATGCGGCAGGCCATGCCCCGCGCGCTCGGCGACATTCTGGTGGGCATTGGTCGACAGCGACAGGAACTCGCGCTGCATCCGCTGGGTGGCATCCTCCAGCTTGACCGCCAACGGCTCGGACAGTCCGGGCACCATGCGGAAGCGCGGGCTGTGCGTCGCGACGATGACCGGCTTGCTGCCCAGCGTGCCGAGCCGATGCGCCTGCGCCGCGCTCGCCCGCATGTCGAGCCGCTCCTCGTTCCGGCTCGGGTCCGCCTGCACATTGGTCAGGAAGGCGCGGGCTTCGGTCACGGCCTTTTCCTCATTCGGCACCGGGGCCGGCAGCAGCGCCAGCCAGCGCGAGAACTGGTCGGGATGCGTCGTCGATACCAGCACCAGGCCGGCCGTGTCCGCCGGATACTCGGCCGCGAACACCTGGGCATGCAGCCCGCCCAGCGAGTGGCCGACCAGCAGATAAGGCCCCTTCACGCCGGCCGCCGACAGCGCGGCATGGAGGTCGTGCGCGGCATCGAGGCTGGAACGCGTGCCGGCAGGCGCCGGATCGCTCCCGCCCAAGCCTGCGCGGTCATAGCGGCAGACGCGTGTGGTTCGCGCCACCCGGTCCGCAATGCCCCGCCAGCCCGGATCCTCCACCGGCGCCGTCCCCATGCCCGCGTCGATCACCGCGACCGGAGCGCCCTCGCCCTGGCAGGCCAGCCGGATCGACCGCCCGCCGACATCGAAGCGGCCGTCCACGGGCTCGTCGCCCGGCGCGACAGGCGCGGCCGCGGAGAGCAGGGCGATACAGGCGACGAGCCTGGCGGTGAGCAGATGGTGCAATGGAGCAACTCCGTCGGAAGCAAAGACATAGGCGGCGTGGCCGCTACGAAACGCGCGCGCTCACTTCTTGCCCGCGCAGGCGGCGCGCAGATAGTCGAAGACCTCCGCGAAGTTCGTCGCCTGATCCGCCAGGTCGACCTCGAAGCGCATCGCCTCGGATGGCTTGCCCGCCGTCAGGTCCACCTGATATTTCTGCGCCGTCACCGCCTTGATCGAGGTCCAGTCGAGGATCACGCTACCCTCCTCTTCAAGGATGAACTTGGTGCGGCACCGGCCGGCATTCTCCGCGCGCGCGATGGCGCGGGTAACGCCCTTGTATTTCAGCCCGACATCCTCGTCATATCTGTAGCCCTCGACATCGGCTTGCGTCGATTTGATCGCAGCTTCGCGCTGGTCCTGAAGCGGCAATTCCAGCAGAAGGGCGAAGGGCAGGATCAGTGGCAAGATTGTTCCCCCGGGCAGCATGGTTGGTCAGGCGCAGGACGCGGCCAGGCGTGGACGCGCCGACATGAGTTTCTTCCCGACGACTTCATAGGTGCCGTCATCGGCACTTCTGAGCACGAACAGGAAATCGCGATCTTCGCGCAGATAGCTGTGCTCGAAATAGCGGACCGGGATCACCGAAGCGCCCGATGCCCCGTGCACGCGCTTGCGGATCTTCAGCGTCGCTGAGGCCCAGCCGTGCCCAAGCAGGTCGTCGGCAATCGCGAAGTGCATGCCCCAGTCTAAGTCGAAAGGCGGATCATCGGCAATCCGCTCAATCTCCGCCGTTCGTCAGAGGCCTCTCAGCGCTCCGCTGAACTTGCCGCAGTCACATTCGTGCCAGGTGGTCGCATCCTGCTGTCGAAACCGGATGACGGATCCGCATTGGTCGCATGTTATTGACGCAACGTGATTGTTCGCAGCCCATGTATCGAGCGCAAGCAGGAAGCGCTCTAGATCCAGGTTGTGAACTCTCTGATTGGACACGCCCAAGGCTATCATTTGCCAAGTGGTGGCCAACGTCCGCCTTCCACCGAATATCAACCGTTCGACTGGCGCGCTTGCCGGGAAAATGCCACCCTAGAGATACCGCATCCACCACGCCCCGCTCGCCCGCTTCACCCCGCCGAACCACCGGCACGCGAACCAGCACGGCACCGCCACCGCCGCCGCGACCAGCCACAGGCTCGCCACGTTCGGCAGGGTCGCCAGCCCATCCACGCCCGTCGCCAGCGCCGCGATCCGGTTGATCGCATGGAGCAGGTAGAGATGGAGGATGTAGAAGAACAACGGCGCCGATCCGTACACCGCCAGCAGCGCGACCGGCCGCGCCGGCAGCTTCTCCAGCGCGGCCAGCAGCCAGGCGCCCACGCCCAGGGTCAGCAGCAGGAAGTCCGCCGAGGGCGGGTATTTGGTGACGTTCAGGAAGCCCATCACGCTGCGCAGCCCGTCGCTGCCCGCCTGCCACGCCGTCGGGTCGCCATAGCCGTTCGCGGCCCGCAGCACGACGAACCCGGCCAGCGCCACCGTCCCGGCCACCCCCAGCGCCCGCAGCCGCCACGCTGGCTCCGCCCCCTTCGCGAACCACGGCCCGATCGCATAGCCGAGCGCGATCACCCCGATCCACGGCAGCAGCGGATAGGACGTCCGCACATCTCCGCCCCAGGGCAGCGGCAGCAACGTCCGCTCGTGCAGCACCGCCCAGATCACCTGCCCCGACCCGCCGGGCGCGACATGCACGCCGTCCAGCAGATTATGCCCCAGCGTCAGCACCAGCCCCACCGTGACCAGCCCCCAGCGCGGCAGATGCACCAGCGCCGCGAGCGCCAGCATCGAAAGCCCGATCGCCCAGATCACCTGCAGGAAGAACCGGTCGGGCAGCAGCTCGAAGCTCCAGGCGAAGCTCACCACGGTCAGTTCCAGCACCACCAGGAACAGCCCGCGCTTCCACAGAAAGTCCGATGCAGCCCGAGCCCCGCCCCGGGGTGCCGCATAGAGCCACGCCCCCACCCCGGTCAGCAGCACGAAGATCGGCGCGCAGAGATGCGCCGACAGCCGGGTGAAGAACAGTTCCGGCACGGTCGCCTCCACGTCCATCGGGTCGCTGACCGGCACATGGCGGAAGAAGAACTCGCGCGCGTGATCGACCAGCATCAGCAGGATCACCAGCCCGCGCAGCGCATCGATCGAGACGATCCGCGGGGCACGCGCCGCACTGTGTGGAATTGTTTCGGCACCGGGGTTCGGGGTTGACAGCATCGGCTTCCTTTCGCCACACGAAATGTTACATCATATCACGAAAGGCAAGCCCTTGTTCCGACATTTCCCGGCGGCAGCCCTGCTTTCGCCGCTGCTGTTCTGCACCTTCCCCGCTTTTGCCGAGCCGGAAAAGGAGGAAGCCGCCGTCGAGGAAGGCCAGGAGATCGTCGTGCTCGGCACCCGCCGCACCGGTGCCGATCCCACCCTCTCCTCGGGCCCGGTCACCGAGCGCATGTCGCAGTCGAGCCGCTCGATCGAGCGCGACCTGCTCGTCGCGGCGGGCACCTATCGCCTGTCCGATGCGCTCGAGCTGGTCAGCGGCGTCAGCAACCAGAACAACCGTGGCGGCATGCTCGACAATTTCGCGATCCGCGGCTTCCTCGGCACGCCCGATGGCGGCGCCGAATATTATGTCGATGGCTTCCTCGCCAATCGCGGCATGGGCCCGCCCCGCGACCCGTCCACGGTCGAGCGGATCGAGCTGCTCAAGGGCCCGGCTGGCGCACTGTTCGGCGACATCGATCCAGGCGGCCGCGTCAACATCGTCAGCAAGACGCCCGGCTTCACATCGTCAGCCAGCGCCGTGCTCACCTATGGCTCGTTCAACACCCGCCGGGTCGAGCTCGATGCCAACCTGCCGATCTCGCGCAGCTTCGCCGCCCGTATCGTCGTCGCGGGCGAGGACAGTGACGGCTGGCGCGACCATGTCACGCTCAGCCGCCGCACCGTCGCCCCCTCGCTCACCTGGCGCCCCAGCGACAGTTTCCGCCTCACCTATGTCGGCGAGATCACCCGCTTCGACGCCCCCTTCGATCGCGGCATCCCCGCGCTGAACGGCGACGCCAACGCCCTGCCCCGCGCCAATTTCTATGGCGAGCCGAATGACGGCGTTACCCGCTTCCGCAACGAACGCCACCAGATCACCGCCCTCGCCGATCTCGGCGGCAGCTGGAGCCTCAATGCCGGCCTCGCCTGGCGCACCGGCTCGCTCAAGGGCTTCTCCTCCGACCAGTCCCGCCTCGTCGGCACCAGTCTGTGGCGCCAGCGCCGCTCGCGCGACTTCGTGGTGGACGATCTCTCCGCCCGTATCGAGCTCGCCGGTCGCATCGGCGCGCACCAGCTCAGCATCGGCGCCAAGGGCTATCTGCTCGACTATGCCGAGCGCTGGATGCGCCGCAATCCGAGCGCGAGCGCGCCCTATGCGATCGACATCTTCAACCCCGTCTATGGCGGCGCCCCGCCCGTGCTGCTCCCCTTCACCAACAATCACGAGAAGCGCTGGTCGGGCACGCTCTACGTCCAGGACATGTGGGAAGTCACCGATCGCCTGACCGTCACCGGCGGCGTCCGGCTCGACGCCTATCGCCAGCGCATCCACAACAACAACACGGGCGCCACCGGCCGCGCGGTCGACCAGCCCGCCAATTTCCGCCTCGGAGCCCGCTACCGGCTCGACGACAATTTCGCCCTCCACGCAAATTGGGGCGAGAGCCTCCTGCTGAACTCAGGGACGGATCGCTTCGGCCAGGGCTTCGCGCCCGAGCGCGGCAAGGGCTATGAGCTGGGTGTCACCGGCGCCTGGGCGGGCGTGGACGTCGCGCTCACCTGGTTCGACATCCGCAAGCAGGGCATCCTGACCAACGATCCCACCGACCCCAACTTCCTCGCCCCTGTCGGCAATCTCCGCAGCCGCGGCATCGAGGCGGACGCCTCGATCAGGCTCGCCCCGCACTGGCAGATCGTCGCCAACTACGCCTGGACCCACGCCCGCACCGACGATGCCAGCTTCGCCACCGATCGCGTCCTCGACGTGCCCGAGCATGCCGGTACGCTCTTCGTCCTTGGCCGCTTCCAGAATACCGAGGGCCGCGGCCCCTCGCTCAGCGCCGGAGCCAGCTACATGGGCGACCGGGCCGGCGCGATCGATGGCAGCGGGTTGGTCCTGCCAGCCTATGTGAAAGCCAAGGCATCGGTCGAATACGCCTTCTCGCGCCAGCTGACCCTGCGGCTGGAGGCCGATAATCTGTTCGACGCGCGTTACGCGCAGAGCTCGTACAGCCCGGTATGGATCTTCCCCGGCGCCCCGCGCACCCTCCGCGCCTCGCTGCGGATCGCGCTCTGATCCCTTCCCTGGGGCGCCCCGTGTGCCCCGGGATTATGCAGAGTGCCGCGCAAATATCTGCGGACGCACGAATTCCCCTCTCGGCGCCGAACAATGGTATTCTTTCAATTAATCCAATTAAAATCCGAAATGGATTTATAATCAATATTGGTGAAATGACTCGAAAATCCAAATAAACTTTGAGTCACTTTCAAAGAACTTGCGAATCCTGTACGTTTTCCCTGCGACTCGATGTCGCTTTATACGGGAGAAGGCTTATGGCAATTCCCAAGATACAGCGCGAAGCACTCACGCTGGAACGGCTCCATCTTCTGCTTGATCCGGGCCGGGTCTATTATCGTCCCGTCGTCTTCGACATTCTCGAAAGAGCCAACGTCGCGGAGCTGCAGGCGCTGATCACCGGCGCCAAGGAGCTGAAGGCGGAGTACAAGGATCTCGACGGCATCATCCACGCCGCCGAGGGCGTGCTGCGAAAGACAGCCGCCAAGTGACGGCCCTGCGGACAAGCGAAACCCTGCCTGTCCGCTATTCCGGGCTCGACGACATAATGCGGCGCGTGCCGGTCAGCGTGGTCTGGGAGATCACCCTGGCCTGCGATCTCGCCTGCCAGCACTGCGGGTCGCGGGCTGGCAGGCGACGCCGTGACGAACTCTCCACCGCCGAGGCGCTCGACCTGGTCGAGCAGATCGCCGAGCTCGGCGCGCGCAGCGTCGGGCTGATCGGCGGCGAGGCCTATCTGCGCAAGGACTGGCTCCAGATCATCGCCGCGATCCGTGCCGCCGGCATGGAGTGCGACCTGCAGACCGGCGGGCGCAACCTCAGCGAGGAGCGCGTCGCCCAGGCCGCAGCGGCGGGGCTCAACGCGGTGGGCATCTCGCTCGACGGGATCGGCGCCACCCATGATCGCCTGCGCGGCGTCATCGGCTCGTTCGAGATGGCGCTGGCGGCAATGCGCCATGTCCGCGCGCACGGGCTTGAGGTCGGGGTCAACACCCAGATCAACGCGCTCACCCTCACGCAGCTGCCCGAGCTGATGGACATCATCATCGATGCCGGCTGCCGCAACTGGCAGCTCGCCATCACCACTGCGATGGGCAATGCCGCCGATCACCCGGACATGCTGCTCCAGCCCTGGCAGATGCTCGAGGTGATGCCCCTCCTCGCCGATCTGGCGCGCAAGGGCCGCGAGCGCGGCCTCTTCCTCCAGCCGGCCAGCAATATCGGCTATTTCGGCCCGCACGAGAGCGCGCTGCGCAACGTGATGAACGAGGAGATCCATTTCCACGGCTGCAACGCCGGCGACACGGTGATGGGGATCGAGGCGGACGGCACGATCAAGTCCTGCCCCGGCCTGCCCAGCCCCTATGCCGGCGGCAATGTCCGCGAGCGCCGCCTGCGCGACATCTGGGAGAATGCCGAGCCGATGGCGTTCAACCGCCGCCGCACGCTCGACGATCTCTGGGGCTATTGCCGCGGCTGCTATTATGCCGAGACCTGCATGGCCGGCTGCACCTGGACCGCGCATGCGCTGATGGGCCGCGCCGGCAACAATCCGATGTGCCATCACCGCGCGCTCGACTTCCAGTCGCGCGGGCTGCGCGAGCGGCTGGTCAAGGTGAAGGAAGCCGAAGGGCGCTCCTTCGATCATGGCGAGTTCGAGATTGTCGTCGAGGCCTTTGCCCAGGCCCCGGTCGATGCCTGAGCCCGGCCGCATCCCGGTGCCGCTGCGCCTCTGCCGCGGCTGCCAGCATTTCGTCCGGATCGAGAACGAAGCCTGCGACTTTTGCGGCGGCGACCTGGCCGCGCTGGAAGCGGCGCACCAGCTCCGCAGCGCCGAGGTTCGGGACATGATCGCCAGGCTGCGCGCGGCGCTGACCGCGCATTGACCTGCCGGCCCGGCAGCCTATTTTCCCCGCCATGCTGCACGATCTCCCTTTGGGCAGGGCGCTGCGCCGCTTCCGTCTGCTGAACGGGATCAAGCAGGGCGACGTCGCCGGGCGCCTGGCGGTGACCCAGGCCAGCGTGTCGCGCTGGGAGAGCGGCGCGCACCTGCCCGATCCGGCGATGCGCGACCGCATCCTCGCGATGATCGCCGCCCATGCCGGCAACGATGCCGACGCTGCCCTCAAGCGCCTGATCGAGAGCTCGACCGCCCCGGTCCACCTGGTCTGCGACGCCACCCACCGCCTGCTCGCCGCCTCCCCCGCCCGCGTGGCGGGCTGGCCCGGCGGCGCCGAGGCGTTCCTCGACCGCTCGCTGTGGCGCTTCGCCAGCCCCGAGATCGTCGCCGCCGAGGAGGGGCTCGCCGATCGAGGCTGGTACGACCGCCCCTTCCAGCGGCTCGAGTTCCACACCGGCCATAACGGCAATGCCGTGATCGCGGTGCTGCCCAGCACGATGCGCTGGGAGACGGTGCCCCTCGCCGACGGCCGGATCGGCCGCATCACCACGACGATCGCCTCCGACCCCGTATAATCTATTCGTGGCCATCCACGCCCGCCGCCCCTAGCAGGGCCCGCATGCGCACGCCCTGGCCCCGAATCCTGACGCTCTGGCTGGTCGGCATCCTCGCCGCCGCGCAGCTCGCCAAGATCTCCGCCATCGCCCCGATCCTGCGCGAGAGCTTCCACCTCACCCTCCCCCAGATCGCCCTGCTGATCTCCTTGCTCGAGGTCGGCGGCGGGCTGTTCGGCTTCGTCGCCGGGCTCGGCCTCGCCCGCTTCGGCATGCGCGCCTTCCTGCTGGCCGGCGGCGCGACCCTGGCCGGCGCCAGCCTGGCCGAGGCGATCGCGCCCTCTCCGGCGATCCTCTTCGCCGCCCGCGCGGTCGAGGGCGTGGGCTATCTCCTGATGGTCATCGTCGCCCCCACCGCCATCGCCGCCCTCGCCACCGACCGTAGCCGCGGCCGCGCGCTCGCCTTGTGGAGCACCTTCGTCCCCGTCGGCCTCGCACTCGGCAGCGCCGTCACCGCCTCGCTGGTCACGCTGGCAGGACCGCGCGGGGTGATGCTGCTCTGGGCCGTCGCGCTCGCCGTCATCACCGCGCTGCTCACCCGCTTCCCGCTCCCCGGTGCCGGCGGCCAGCGCATCACCCTCCCCGCCCCCGCCGCCTGGGTCTCCACCCTCGCCTTCGGGCTCTACACCCTGTTCGTCTGCGCGCTGCTGATGCTGCTACCGAGCTTCCTGGTCGAGCGCAGCGGCGCCCCGATCGGGCAGGTAGGCCTGATCACCGCGCTCGCCTCGCTCGCCGCCCTGCCCGGCTCCGCCGCCGCGATGTGGCTGATGCGCGGCGGGCAGCTGAGCCGCCGCCGGATGATGCTCGTCTCCACCCTCGCCCTGCTCGCCACCCTTCCCCTGGTCTTCTGGCTTTACCGCCACGCCGCCGCGAGCCTGGTCGAGAGCGGCGCCCTCGCCATCGCCGCCACCCTGGTCAGCGGCCTCGTCCCGCCGCTGATGTTCGCCCGCCTCCCCGCCCAGGCCGGCGCGACCACGCCCGACGACCCTCGCATCGCCGCGGCCAACGGCCTGATCACCCAGTTCGGTGCGGGCGGCGCGCTGCTCGGCCCGCCGCTCGCCGGCATGGTCGTCGCCATATGGGGCTGGCCGGCGCTCGGCATCGCGCTGATCGCGCTGGTGCTGGCGATGCTCGCCTGCCTGCTGGTCGCCGAGCGGCTCTGAACCGCATCAAGGCGATTGCCCTCGCCACCCCGGCCGCTAAGCTGTTCGCGAACGATAGAGGGGGCAATGCGCATGTGGCGAACATCCTTGTTGGCGGCCCTGATCTGCGCGGGCGCCCTTCCGGCACCCCAGGCCCAGGCGCAGACCGCCGGGCTCCGCGCCTTCACCAGCGACCAGGAGCTCGCGACCTTCCTCAAGCGCCGCGCCCGCCAGCGCCCGACGCCGATGCCGGCCGACCTGCCGCCTCCCGCCCCCACGATGGTGATGGCCCCGTCGTCCGCACCAGGCGCCGCCAACGAGGCCGTGGTCGTCACCGGCACTCGCGCGACATCCCCGAGCATCACCAACACCCAGGAAGCCGATGTCGACGAGGGCGGCATCGTCAAGGTCCATGGCAACCATCTGGTCGTGCTGCGCCGCGGCCGGCTGTTCACCGTCCGGGTCGGCGACGGCGCGATGCGCGCGGTCGATCATGTCGACGCCTTCCCGCCGGGCACCGATGGCGACGCCTGGTATGACGAGATGCTCGTCTCCGGCGACCGGGTCATCGTGGTCGGCTACAGCTATGAACGCGGCGGCACCGAGATCAACCGCTTCCGTATCGATGCCGCCGGCCGGCTGCGCTACGAGGACAGCCACCACCTGCGCTCGAACGACTATTATTCCTCGAGCAACTATGCCTCGCGCCTCATCGGCAGCCAGCTGATCTTCTACACCCCGCTCGACCTTGATCCCTACACGCCGATCGTCGCGCAGCTGCCCGCGCTGCGCCGCTGGACCGGCAAGGACCTCGATCGCTATGCCGGCCTCGGCAAGGACGGCTTCCAGCGGATCACCCCGGCCACGCGCGTCTATGTGCCCGAGCCGATCCGCCGCAATTCCGAAGCCGACATCTCGACGCTCCACACCGTGACCGTCTGCGATCTCGCCGCGCCCCGGCTCTCCTGCCGCGCCACCGCCGTGCTCGGCTCGGATTCGAGCAACTTCTACGTGTCCGGCAACGCCGTCTATGTCTGGATCGGCGAGGCCCTGCCCGGCGGCAAGGGCCATGACCGGGCGATGCTCTATCGCATGCCGCTCGACGGTTCCCGTCCCGGCGCGCTCCAGGCCTGGGGCGGCCCGGTCGACCAGTTCTCCTTCCGCGAGGACCGCGCCGCCCGCGCGCTCGACGTGGTCGTCCGCGCAGAAAGCCGCGGAGACTGGATGTGGCGGCCCGAAGTCAGCTCCGGCGATGCCGCGCTGCTCCGCCTGCCGCTTTCGGCATTCGGCAACGGCGCCTATCTCGCGCCCGGCCGCGCCTATCGCCCGCTGCCGCTCGGCAACCAGCCGGACTGGTCGTTCCACAACCGCTTCATGGGCCGCCACCTCGTCTATTCGGCCGGCCGCTTCGCCGGCGAGCAGAATGAGGCAGCCGTCTTCGTCGTCCCGCTCGACGGCGGCCTGATCGGCCGTATCCGCGCACCCCACGGCGTCGACCGGATCGACATCATCGGCAACGACGCCGTCGTCATCGGCAACGACGCGAAGAACCGGCTCGGCTTCTCCTCGATCGAGCTGGCCGGCGGCCCGCCCCGCCTCGGCGACACCTCGTTCCTGCCCACCGCGCGCGAGGGCGAGCGGCGCAGCCAGGCCTTCTTCTACCGCCCGGACGCGAACAGCCCCGATGGATCGTCGGGCACGCTCGGCCTGCCGATCACCCGCGACCTCGGCAACAGTCCTGCGGCGCGCTTCCTCGGCAGCGGCTCGGCAGTCGCCTTCCTGCGCCGCGACGCCCGCCGCCTGGCCCCCGCCGGCGAGCTCGCCGCCAATGCCGAGACCGCGCGCGACGACGCCTGCAAGGCCTCCTGTGTCGACTGGTACGGCAATGCCCGGCCGATCTTCCTCGGCGACCGGGTGTTCGCGCTGATGGGCTATGAGCTGGTCGAGGGGAAGCTGAGCAACGGGCGCATCCGCGAATATGCCCGGCTCGACTTCGCCCCTACCGCCGCCACCCGGAAATAGGGGCCGGGCCCTCCCCAGCGCGGTTTGACAAGCCGCACCCCGGGTTCCATCCTCCCGGCATGACGTTTCGCGCACCCTCGCTGCGATACCGCGTCCATGCGGGACAGCTCCTGGCAGGCAGTTAGCCCCGGGTTCTCCTACGGCACGTCCCGGAGACCCGGGGCCAAGCAACGCGCCGTCGTTCGGCGCCCCGGCGGCACTGCGCCGCCTCTGCCTGGGAGATCCAAAGATGAGCAAGACCCGCAAGGCGGCCGGCCGGCCGCCGATCGACATGATCGATTCCGAAGCCGAGCAGCTCGCCGGCCTGGCGCTCAGCGTCGCCCGCCGCTTCCCCGCGGTCAGCGCGCTGCTGCTCCGCGAGACCGAACGCGCCCGGCTGCACAGCGCCACCAGCATCTCGCCCGACACGGTGACGATGGGCGCCACGGTGGAGTTCCTCGACGACAGCAACGGCACCCGCCGCACCGTCACCCTGGTCTACCCGTCCGAGGCGGATATCGCCCAAGGCCGCATCTCGATCCTAACCCCCGTCGGCGCCGCGCTGATCGGGCTCAAGACCGGCCAGTCGATCCTCTGGCCCGACCGCTTCCTGACGGTGCTGGGGGTGCGGCGGGCCTAGCGCCGGCCCCCTGCGACGCACCCGACGTCCTCGCACCGACGCATTCTTCCATCGTCACCCCGGCCTTGGGCGGGGGTCCACCGGGAAGCAAACGCTGGACAAGAGATCGTAGGGCATTGGATGCGGCGTGGTGGACCCCGGCACACGGCCGGGGTGACGGGTATGGAGCAACCTTCGTCAGGGGGATCAATCTTGCGGGCGGTCGCCCTCACGCTTCCGCTCTGTCCCGTTGAAGCGCGATCCGGCTGTTCCGCTCCGACAGCGCCTCCACCGCCTTCAACGCCGCCAGTTCCTCGTCACTGGGCCGACGCCATCCGATCGCCTCGAGTTCCGCCAGCACCTGTGCCGGCTCGGTTCGCAGCGGCCGGGGTGCGATGCTGTGCACAAAGGAAAGGTAATCCTCTCCACGCCCTCGCAGATGCGCGATCACCGCCCGGGCGGAATCCGAACTGCAGCGCAGCAGTATCTCGCCGCCCAGCGTGCAGAAATTGCCGATGGAGCTCGCCAGCATGTCGGCGAGCTGCTGCGCGAAATCATCGTCGCGCAGCAGGTCCATCATCCGCGCGCTGGCGCGAAGGTTCGCCTCGAGCAGCAGCACCGTGGGATTGTAGAGAAACTCGTCTTCCCGGTGCGACCATTCCGACTCGGACGCCTCGCGGCGCCTTCCGGCAAAGCCGAGCCCCGCCCCGACAATCGCACCCGCCAGAAAAGCCGCACCGCTACGCATCGCCATTCCGCCCTCACCAAACCATCCGGCGGCTCTAGCGGCGGGAAGTTAATTCCGCGGAACGGCAGCGGCTAGACCAGCAACTCCCCCGCCGCCGGATGCCCCAGGAACGCGCTCGGGCTCGCGGTCGCGCCATAAGCCCCGGACGCGAACACCGCGATCACGTCCCCCACCTCCGCACGCGGCAGCGCCACGCGGTCGGCGAGCCGGTCGAGCGGGGTGCACAGCGGCCCGACCACGGTCACCACTTCCTCCGCCGGGTCCTGCATCCGGTGCGCCACCGCCACCGGATAGTTGCGCCGCACCACCGTGCCGAAATTGCCCGTCGCCGCCAGGTGATGGTTCAGCCCGCCCTCGACGATCAGGAAGGTCTCGCCCTGGCTCTCCTTCCGGTCGACCACCCGGGCGAGATACACCCCCGCCTCGCCGACCAGCCAGCGGCCCAGCTCGATCGCATATTCGCTGTCCAGCCGCCCGACCGCGCCCGCCAGCGCCGCGCCGATCGCGCCGACGTCCACCGGCGTGTCGCCCGGGAAATAGGGGATGCCGAACCCGCCGCCCAGATTGACCAGCGGCGGCACCGCGCCGATCTCGTCCGCCAGCCGCGCGGCCAGCTCGATCGTTGCCGCCTGGGTCGCGATGATCGCCTCGGTGTCGAGCGACTGGGATCCGGCGAAGATGTGCAGCCCGCGCCACTCCGCGCCTTCGCCGCGCAGCAGCCGGACCAGCTCGGGCACATGCGCGCTTTCGATGCCGAAGGGAGACGCGCGCCCGCCCATCTTCATCCCCGATCCGCGCAGCTCGAAGTCCGGGTTCACCCGCACCGCCAGCCGCGGCGTCCTCTCCAGCGCCTGGCCGATCGCCAGCGCGCGCTGTCCCTCGGCGATCGATTCGAGGTTGATCGTCACGCCCTCGCGGATCGCCGCTTCCAGCTCGGCGTCGCGCTTGCCGGGCCCGGCGAAGCTGATCGCGGTCGCCGCCATGACGTCGAGCGCCCGTCCCATCTCGCCCGCCGAGGCGACGTCCATCCCGTCGACCAGCGGCGCGATCCGCTCGAGCAGCGGCGGGAACGGGTTGGCCTTGATCGCATAATGCACGCCTACCCTGCCGGGCAGCGCCGCGCGCAGCAGCGCGATCCGCGCCTCGACCACGGCGAAGTCATAGACATAGGCCGGGGTGCGGACGTCCAGCCACGGAAGTTGGCGCAGCTCCGCGAATTCCGGCGGGATCGGGCCAAAGGGTTTCGCGGTGATGGTCATTCAGCCCCCAATCGTCATCCCCATACCCCTTCGTCATCCCCGCGAAGGCGGGGATCCAGAGTCACGATGTACGTCGCTCTGCCACCCTGGATCCCCGCCTGCGCGGGGATGACGGTGTAGAAAGACAGCCTCACGCTAGGCTAGCCCGCAACGCCGTCCGGTCCAGCTTCCCGTTCGCGTTTCTGGGCAGTTCCGGACGCCAGTCATAGCGTGCCGGCTGCATGAAGCTCGGCAGGTCGCGCCGCAGCCGCTCGCGCAGCGCGGCCTCGCGGCTGCCGTCGCCGCGGGCGATGACCAGGATCGCCTGGCCCAGCCGCGCGTCCGCCACGCCGAACGCCGCCGCCTCGCCGGTCTCGCCGCCCGACAGCACCGCCTCCTCGATCTCGGTGGGGCTGATCCGGTTGCCGGCCGACTTGATCATCTCGTCGTCGCGCCCGACGAAGCGGAGCAGTCCGTCCTCGCCCAGCCGCACCGTGTCGCCCGACCATACGGCCATGCCGCCGCTCTTCGCGAAGGCCGGCGCCGGCCGGAAGCGCTGTGCCGTCCGCTCGGGGTCCTGCCAGTAACCTTGGGCGACCAGAGGGCCCGCATGGACCAGTTCGCCCTGAGAGGCCGGCGCCCCGTCCGGACCGACCACGACAATTTCCGCGAACGGAATGGCCGTTCCGATCGAATCGGGATGCGTGTCGACCAGCGTAGGATTCAGATAGGTCGATCGGAACGCCTCGGTCAGCCCGTACATCGGATAGAGGTCGGCCGCGGGGAAGCGCGCCCGCAGGTCGCGCACCATGCGCGGGGTAAGCGCTCCACCTGAATTGGTTAGGCGCTGGAGTTTAGACGCAGTCTCAACCGGCCACTCCGCCTCGAGCAGCTGTACCCAGAGCGGTGGGACCCCCGCCAGGCTGGTGATGTCGAACCGCTCGACCGCCTTGATGACGTCGCGCGCGGTCAGATAATCGAGGGGGACCACCCGGGCGCCGGCGGCCCAGGTCGAGAAGAGCTGGTTCTGTCCGTAATCGAAGCTGAGCGGCAGCACGCCGAGCACCCGATCCTCAGAATTGATCTCAAGATAATGCGCCACGCTGATGGCACCGAGCCATAAATTGGCATGGCTCAGCATCACCCCCTTGGGCCTGCCGGTCGATCCCGAGGTATAGAGGATCGCCGCCAGCGTATCGGTGCCAACATCCGAGGGTGGAAGTGTCCGCTCGGCGGTGAGCGCGTTTTCCTCGACCACCCGGCACTGGTCGCCAACATCGCCAACTTCGAGGGACTGAAGGCGTACGCTCTGCGACACCAGCGCCTTGGCCCCCGAGTCCGCCAGGATATGCGCCACCTGCGCCCGCTTGAGCACCGGGTTGACCGGCACATGCACCAGCCCCGCCCGCACCGCCGCCAGCGGCATCAGGCAGGCAGTCCGGGTCTTGGGCAGCCAGGTCGCCACCCGGTCGCCCGGCTCAAGGCCCAGCGCCCTGAGGGCATGGGCCATCTCGCCCACGGCCCGTTCCAGCTGGGCGTAAGTCATTGTCCCGGCTTTGTCTTCCAGCGCCACGGCGTCAGGCGCGCCGCGCAGGGTCAGGCTGTCCAGGGGCCGGGGAACGGGGTCGAGCGGTATCACGGCATTACCCTTATACTTGGCAGCGCCCGCGCCAAGTCTTACGGGAACGAAAAAACCGGCAGGGGAAATACATTGCAGCCCGATGGGTCGCTCCAAGTCGAAAACACCGTTCGCGCCGTATTGCGCGACGTGCTGGGCCTAAGTGCCGACAGAGTCGCGGAATTCCGCGAGGACACGCCGTTGTTCGGTGCCTTGCCCGAGCTCGATTCGCTCGCCGTGGCCGGCGTGCTCACCGAGCTCGAGGACCGGCTCGGCATCCTGATCGAGGACGACGAGGTCGATGGCGAGATGCTCGAGAGCTTCGGCGCCCTCACCCGCTTCGCCGCCGCCAAGGCGCTCGGGTGATCGACAGCTATGACTGGGCGGGCGGGCGCGAGGCGATGATGCGCTTCGGCCCCGATGCCGGCCCGGTCGTGGTCGCGGCGCTGCCGCTGTTCGAGGAAGCCAACCGCACCCGCAGCTTCGTGGTGACGATCCTGCGCCTCCTCGCCGCGCGCGGGATCGCCGGGGCGCTCCCCGATCTGCCCGGCCAGGGCGAGAGCCTGGTGCCCACGCACCGCACCTCGCTGCTCAAGCTGCAGGACGCCTTCAACTTCGCCTGCGACAGGTTCGATCGCGAAGACCGCCCCTGCTACGCCCTGGCGCTGCGCAGCGGCGCGCTGCTCGATGTGCTCGCCCCCGTCGCCGGCCGCTGGCACTTCGCACCCATGCCCGGCGAGAAGCTGCTGCGCGAGCTGAAGCGCACCGCGCTCGCCGCCGATCCCCAGCGCAAGGACCTGGATTCGCTGGTCTTCGGCGGCGAGGTGCCGATCGAGATCGCCGGCAATTTAGTCTCACCCGCGCTGCTCGGCGAGCTTGCCACCGCCCGCCCCGCGCCGAATGCGCGGATCGTCCGCCTCACCACCGACACCGCCGACGCCGCCCTCAAGGTGGAAGCCAGCCCGCTCTGGCGCCGCGCCGAGCCGGACAATGATCCGGCGCTCGCAACCCTGCTCGCCGACGACATCGCCGCCTGGATCCGCACATGCGCAAGCTGATCGAGTTTGGCTGCGGCGACGAGACTTTGGTCGGCACGCTTGACGATGCGGCCGGGACCACCGGGCTGCTGATCGTCTCGGGCGGCAACGAGATCCGCATCGGCGCGCATCGCGGCATGGCGCAACTCGCCGAGCGCGTAGCCCGCGCCGACCATCCGGTGCTGCGCTACGACCGCCGCGGCATCGGCGATTCGACCGGCGACAATGGCGGGTTCGAGAGCAGTGCGACCGACATCGCAGCGGCGGCGCAGGCCTTTCGCGAGACGGGGGTCGAGCGCATCATCGCCTATGGCAATTGCGACGCCGCCACCGCCCTTGCCTTCTTCCACGCCCAGGCCGGGATCGACGCGCTGATCCTCGCCAATCCCTGGACGGTCGAGACCGTGGACGAGATGCCCCCCGCCGCGGCGATCCGCTCCCACTATGCCGCCAAGCTGCGCGACCCGAAGGAGTGGCTGCGCGCCGCCCGCGGCGGCGTGAACATCGCCAAGCTCGCCAAGGGCTTGGCCAGGATCTCGAAGAACGCGCCGCAAGGCGACACCTCGCTCGCCGGCCGCCTCGCCGCCGCGCTGGGCGAGGTGCAGGTGCCGGCGACGATCCTGCTCGCCAAGGGTGACAACACCGCCATCGCCTTCGCCGATGCGTTCAAGGGACCGGCGTTCGACGCGGCACGTGCGAAGGCAAGTATCGACCAGCTCGACAGCGACAGCCACAGCTTCGCCACCGCCGCCGACAAGGACTGGCTGTTCGAGAAGGTGGTAGAACAGCTCGTCACCCCGGCGAAAGCCGGGGTCTCAGGCAACTAACGCCTGCGGCACGAGGTCCCGGCTTTCGCCGGGGCGACGGTCTTGCTCACTCCGCCGCGTGCTGGACCACCGTCTCGAAGTCCGCCTCCGCCAGGAAGCGCTCGGCGTCGAGCGCGGCCATGCAGCCCGTGCCCGCAGCGGTCACCGCCTGGCGGTAATGCTTGTCCATCACGTCGCCGCAAGCGAACACGCCGGGCACGCTGGTCTTGGTCGTGCCGGTCTCGACCACGATATAACCGTCCGAATCCAGCTCGATATGGCCGCGGAACAGCTCGGTCGCCGGGTGGTGACCGATCGCCACGAAGCCGCCATCGACGTCGATCGTCGAGAGCTCGCCGGTCTCCATGTCCTTCAGCTCGATGCCCACCAGACCCTCGGGCTGGCCGCCACCGATGAAGCGCTCGACCTTCTTGTTCCACAGCACGCTGATCCGCTCATTGGCGAACAGGCGCTGCTGCAGGATCTTCTCGGCGCGGAACGAATCGCGGCGGTGGATCACGGTGACGTCATGGCTGTGGTTGGTGAGGTAGAGCGCCTCCTCCACCGCGGTGTTGCCGCCGCCGATCACCGCGACCTTCTTGCCGCGGAAGAAGAAGCCGTCGCAGGTCGCGCAGGCGCTCACGCCCTTGCCCTGGAGCAGCCGCTCCGAATCGAGGCCGAGCCACTTGGCCTGGGCGCCGGTGGCGATCACCAGCACGTCGCCGAGATAGACGGTGCCGCTGTCGCCGACCATGCGGAACGGGCGCTGCGAGACGTCGACCTCGACGATCGTGTCCCACATCATCTGCGCGCCGACATGCTCGGCCTGGGCCTGCATCTCCTGCATCAGCCACGGGCCCTGGATCACGTCACGGAAGCCGGGATAATTCTCGACATCGGTGGTGGTCATCAGCTGGCCGCCGGGCTGGATGCCCTGCACCACGATCGGCGCCATGCCGGCGCGCGCGCCATAGATGGCGGCGGTGAGGCCGGCGGGGCCGGAACCGAGGATCAGCATGCGAGTCGAATGGGTGGCGGTCATAGGGCTTTCCGAGTGCGGGCAACTACCCGCATCTAGGGGGTGGAGAAGGTGCGAGGCAACATGGGGTGTATCTCCCGCCCCGCAATGGCTGTGGACAACAGCTTTGGCTGGGGGCCTGAAAGCGCTTCTAGCGGACTGGTGACGCCCACTGGACGCCGCCCGGCCGGCACGCGAGAAGGGCCGCCATGTCCGAACCAGACCTTGCCGCGCTGCTCGCCGATCCGCGCTGGCTTCCCCTCCGCTATGATTATCGCCGCGACGAGATCCATTTCGCCTTCCTCCCGCGCGCGCAGCACCGGGCGATCGGCTTCCTCACCCAGCTCGACGCGATCGAGCCGCTGCCCCGCCGCGTCGTCCCCCGCCGCGCGCTTGCCGGCATGGCGATCCCGCGCGCACCGCTCCACCTGATCCTCCATTCCGGTCTCACCGGCTCGACCCTTTTCGCCCGCGCGCTCGACGTAGAAGGCACGGTGTTCACGCTCAAGGAGCCGCCGATCCTCTCCGACATCATCGGCTGCCGCGTCACTGGCGCCCCGCACGACCGCAACGGCGAGGCGAGCGAGGCGATCCTGGCGCTGCTCGCCCGCCCCTTCGCGCCGGGCGAGGCCGTGGTGATCAAGGCGGGCAGCGTCGGCAACGCGCTCGGCGCCGAGATTCTCGCCCGCCGCCCCGACAGCCGCGCGCTCTGCCTCTATTCGCCGCTGCCCGTCTATCTCGCCTCGATCGCGCGCCGGGGGCTTTGGGGCCGGGTCTGGGCCCGCAAGCTGTTCACCAGCCTGCGGGGCGGACGCCTCGCCGAACTCGGCTTCAGCGAGCCCGACCTGTTCGAGCATACCGACCTCCAGATCGGCGCCGACGCCTGGCTGGCGCTCCACCGCATCCTGGGCGAGACGCTCGGCCGCCACCCCCAGCGCGCCCGCTGGATCGACAGCGAGGCACTGATCGGCGCGCCCGCCGCGTCGCTGCGCGCCATTGCCGGCCATTTCGGCCTGGCGCTCGATGCCGATGCGAGCGCCGCCGGGCCGGTCTTCACCCGCCATTCCAAGACCGGCGTCCCCTTCGACGCCGCCCGCCGCGCCGCCGAACTGGCGACGGCCGCCGAAGCGCATCGCGAGGAGATCGCCCTGGTGAACGACTGGGCGCGCAAGGTCGCCGAAGGGCTCGGCATCCGCTGGGAGTTGCCATCCCCGTTGGCAGGCTGAGCGATTCCAACAGGACTTGATCGCTCAGCTGGCGATCAAGCTCGATACGGAAACTGGGAAGGCGCCCGGCGCATCGTCTGCACCAACGGTGCAGGTGGTAGCGGAGGAGGGACTTGAACCCCCGACACGCGGATTATGATTCCGCTGCTCTAACCAACTGAGCTACTCCGCCCCAAAGAGGCTGTCGCCGAAGCGAGGGGGCCCAATAGGTCCGGCCTCGCTTAAGGTCAAGCGAACATGTGACGGGAATGCGCTTCCCACGGCCCGCCGCGATAATGCCAGCTCGCCAGCCCCGCGATTTCCACCTCGCGAGGGACGAAATCGCGGGAAAGCGCGATCAGCACCGCCTTGGCGAGAACCGGGCGCACCTTGTTCTGGATCGTGACATGCGGCCGCCAGCGGCCGGCATCTTGCGGCGTGAGCAGTCCCGCGAACGCATCGAGCAGCCCCTCGCGAATCGCCACCAGCTCGGGCGCCTCGATTCGGTAGGCCACCCCACCGCCCAGCGACATCAGCCCGGTCACCTTCGCCCGCGGCGCCCGCACCCCGCGCGTCTCCACCGAAAGCCGGTGCTTGAGCTCGTCCGCCACCGAGGGCGGCAGCTGGTGGAACAGGGTGAGATGCGCGTCGAGCACGTTCCGCTCGGGCGGATAATGCTCGCGGCGCAGCGCGTTGAACCAGGCCTGGTCCTGCCGCCCGAGCAGCGCCGTGACGATCAGCGGCGCCGCGCGCTCGGTCAAATCTCGACCTGGCTGCCCAGCTCGACCACGCGATTGGTCGGCAGGCGGAAGAACTCCATCGCGCTTTCGGCGTTGCGCAGCATCCAGGCGAACAGCTTCTCGCGCCAGATCATCATCCCCGGCCGCGACGAGGGCAGCAGGGTCTGGCGGGCCAGGAAGAAGCTGGTCTCCATCATCTTGAACTCGGCGCCGCACGCGTTGACCGACTTGAGCGCGGCCGGCACGTCTGCCTCCTGCATGAAGCCATAGGCCAGGATCATGCGGTGGAAGCCCTTGCCCAGGTCCTCGATCATCATCCGGTTCTCGTCAGGGACATAGGGCACGTCCTTGATCTTCACCGTCAGCAGGATCACCCGCTCGTGCAGCACCTTGTTGTGCTTGAGGTTGTGGAGCAGCGCGTGCGGCACGCCCTCGGGGGTCGAGGTCATGAACACCGCGGTGCCGGGCACGCGCGTGGCGGCGGTGGCGGCCGAGGTGATGAAGATCTTGATCGGCATCGCGCTCTCGCGCAGCCGGTTGATCATCAGCTGGCGGCCCTTCGACCAGGTGGTCAGCAGGGTGAACACCACGAAGCCGACGAACAGCGGGAACCAGCCGCCATCGGGCACCTTGGTCAGGTTCGCGGTGAAATAGGCCAGGTCGACGGTGAAGAACAGTGCGAGCAGCGGGATCGCATAGCGCTTCTTCCACTTCCACAGGCCGAACAGCACCACCGCCAGCAGGCAGTTGTCGATCAGCATCGCGCCGGTCACGGCGATGCCATAGGCCGCGGTGAGGTTCGACGAGGTCTGGAAGGTCAGCACGAGCAGGATGACCATGATCATCAGCGCCCAGTTGATGAGCGGGATGTAGATCTGCCCTGCGGTCGAGGCGCTGGTATGCTCGATGCGCAGCCGCGGCACGAAGCCGAGCTGGATCGCCTGCTGGGTGACCGAGAAGGCACCCGAGATCACTGCCTGCGAGGCGATCACCGCCGCCATCGTGGCGAGGATGACCAGCGGGAACTGCAGCACCTCGGGGGCGAGCTCGTAGAACGGGCTGTGCAGTGCCGCGGGGTCGCGCATCAGCAGTGCGCCCTGCCCCATGTAATTGAGGATCAGCGCCGGCAGCACGAACCACAGCCAGGAGATGCGGATCGGCTTGCGGCCGAAATGGCCCATATCGGCATAGAGCGCCTCGGCACCCGTCACCGCCAGCACGACCGAGCCCAGCGCCAGGAACGCCTTGATCGGGTCCGCGGCGAAGAAGGTCAGCGCATGGTGCGGCAGCAGCGCGTTGAGGATCGTCGGAGTCTGCACCAGGCTCAGCGTGCCGAGCGTCGCGATCGTCAGGAAGTAGAACAGCATGATCGGGCCGAAAAAGGCGCCGACTCGCGACGTGCCCGTCCGCTGGATCGAAAAGAGCAGCACCAGGATCACCACTGCGATCGGCAGCACCAGCCGGGCGAAGCCCGGCGCCGCGACCGACAGGCCCTCGACCGCCGACAGCACCGACACCGCCGGGGTGATCATCGAGTCGCCATAGAAGAGCGCGGTGGCGAAGACGCCAAGCAGCACGATCCCCTGCGTCCAGCGCTTGGGATTGCCGCTGCTGCGCGAAATCAGCGCGAGCAGCGCCAGGCTGCCGCCCTCGCCCTTGTTGTCCGCCCGCATGATGATCGTGACGTATTTCAACGTCACCACCACCATCATCGACCAGAACATCAGGCTGATGACGCCCATGATGTGCATCGTGTCGAGGTCGAGCTTGTGGTGCCCGGCAAAGGTCTCGCGGAAGGCGTAGAGCGGGCTGGTACCGATATCGCCGAAGACGATGCCGATCGCGCCGATCGCCAGTTTCCACGTCGCGTCATGGCTATGGCCATGCGCGGCATGCGCGTCGAGCGGAGCTGGAGCCGACTCGTCGGCTCCTTCTTTGGGGATGTTCACGGGCGCGGGTGTCGCGTCGGAAAGGAAACGGACCTGGTCATGCGACCTGCGTTCTCGATCTTCTAATTGCGGGCGGGCCGTTAGCACGCGCAGCAAAGGCAATCAACGAATGTCGTTACGCAGGGCCCGACGCGCAAGAGGCCCGGCTGGTTCCGTTGCGAAAATGCGCGTCCGTCATTTCGGCGCGGACGATGCCCCCGCGACTCGCACCAGCGCCTGGAGATCCTGCCCGCCGGGCAGCTTGCCCGACGCGGAGAGTCGCCCTTCCCGGTCGTTCCAGCGCAGCTCGGTCCGCGTCCCTGCTCCCTTGCGATAGGCGTTGGTCACGCCGTCATCGTCATACAGGGCGAAGCTGACGTCCCGTCCCGGATAGACGCGGATAGCCTCGAGCGGCTGGCGCGCCGAGGTGTTGGGCACCTGCGCGCCCAGCGGCACGATCGATCCGGCACGCACGAACAGCGGGATCCGGTCGATCGGCGCCGCGGCGGTGACCCACTGGCCGCCCGCATGCTTCTCCTCGGTCCAGTAATCATACCAATCCGTACCGGCGGGCAGGTACACTCGCCGCGCGGTCACCCCCTGCTCGGTCACCGGCGCGACCAGGAAGGCGGGCCCGAACATGTATTCGTCGCCCAGGTTCGCGACATTGGGATCGTCCGGGAAGTCCATGAACAGCCCGCGCATGAACGGCGCGCCGGTCTCGTGCGTCTTGTACCCAAGCGAATAGAGATAGGGGATCAGCGCGTAGCGCAGCCGCAGGAACTTCGCGAGCACCGGCTCGGCTGCCGCGCCATATTCCCAGATCGCCGTGCCCGGGCGCTGGCCATGGATGCGCAAGGTCGGAGTGAAGACATTGTAGGCGAACCAGCGGGTGAACAGCTCGGGATAGTCCTTGTAGTCCGCTCCCATCGCGGTGGCGCCCGCCGGATCGAGCAGCACCGGTCGCTCGGCCGCCGGGCCATTCGGCCACTGCCAGCCGCCGGTGTCGCTGCTCCAATAGGCATGGCCGCTCGCGGTGAAGTTGAGCCCCGCCGGCACCTGGCGCCGCAGCGCTTCCCAGGTAGCCTGAACGTCCGAAGACCAGAACAGCGCGCCGCTATGCTGCGTGCCCAGATAGGCGGCACGGGCGAGGATCAGGTTGCGGAAATCAGGCCGGTCGCGCGCCGATCCCTCCATCACGCTGGCGGTGTGCACCAGCGGATAGAGGTTGTGGTACCGGTCGCCCGATCCGATCGAGTAGAAATTGCCGTCGGGCACCAGGTCCGGCTCGGTCTCGTCGAGCCAGAACCAGTCGAAGCCCTGGCTGGCGATATTGTCGCGGATCTTCTCCCAGAACCACGCCCGTGCCTCGGGATTGGTGCTGTCGAGCAGCGCCCCGGCCCGGTCCGCGCGCACCGGCAGGCCATCCACGACTCCTCCGTCCTTGTCCTTCAGCAGCCAGCCCTTGGCGCTCAGCAGGTTGAAATAGCGCGATTCGCGCTCGAAGCGCGGCCACACGCTGATGATGCTGTGCATGCCCTGGTCGTGGAGTTGCTTGTTCATCCCCGCAGGGTCCGGGAAAAAATTCCGGTCGATGTCGAGCTGCCCCATCCGGGTCCAATAGAACCAGTCGAGCACCATCACGTCGAGCGGATAGCCGCGGCTGCGATAGCCCTCGGCCACGCCGAGCAGCTCCTTCTGGCTCTCGTAGCGCGCCTTGCTCTGGATCAGCCCGAAGGCGGCCTTGGGCGGCAGCGGCGTGTCGCCGGTCAGCCGGGCATAGCCGGCATAGATCTCGTCGGTGGTCGCCCCGGTGATCACGAAGAAGGACACCCGCTCGCCCACTTCGGACTGCCAGTGGGTGCTGCCGTGCAGCCCGGGCGAGACGATGGTGGCGGAGGGATTGTCCCACACCACCGCATAGCCCTTGTTGGTCATCAGGAACGGGATGCACACCGTCTCGCCGGCCGGCGCGTCGTAATAGTGCCGGCAGTCGACCGTCCGCCCGCGCAGATCGAGCGCGCCTACGCTCTCCTGGTTCTGGCCGAGCCCGTAATAATGCTCGTCCGTCGGCGCGGCGAAGCTCGCCCCGGCCTTGAACGTCTTCTCGCCATTCACCGTGTGCGGCGCCAGCTCCCAGCCGTTCATCTTGGTGAGCAGCCGCCCGTCCGCCCCGCGCACCGACAGCGACACCCGGGGCAGCGACGGCACGAAATAGCGCTCCATCTGGCTCGGCGCCTTGGGCCAGGGCTGCGGATCGACGGTGAGCGTCAGCGCCGGCGAGGCGAACACGTCGCCGCTGCCGTCCGCCTTGTGCGACCAGCCCTTGGCATCGGCCTTGCCCGAGATGCCAGGGCCCGGCGCCGCATCGCTCAGCGCCCGCTCGAGCGAGATCGTCACCCGCACGATGTTCGGCGCATAGGGCTCGACCGCGACAAAGGCGCCATTGCGCTCGACCGTAGCCAGCGACTGGGCGCCAGCGGAGAGCGGCACCAGCGCCAGGGCGAGACCACAAACAACCTGGACAATCCGCATCGTTCGACTCTCCCCTGCCCCTTGCGTTGCGCGAAACTTCCGCCACCGCAAGCACGGCTAAGGTCGTAGCCCTTTCCCGTCGCCCCGGGCTTGACCCAGGGGCTCGCTTCTTATGTCTTGGCGTGGACGGACCGGCAGAGGAGAGACGCAGTGAAGACCATGGCAAAGACCCTCGCGCTCCTCCTCGCATGCGCGTCCGGCATCGCCTCGGCCCAGACGACCACCGACCCGACCAGCTTCGCCGCCAGCACCGAGGTCCAGGCCCAGACTCGCGCGATGCTCGCAGAGATGAAGCCCGACCAGGGCTTCATGTGGCGTCCGCTGGTGCGCGACGGCGATCGGGTCGCGGCGATCGAGATCTGGAAGAAGCCGGGCCGCCCGGCGGTCCACCCCGCCGAGGCCGAATATGCGATCGTGCTGGAAGGCGCCGGCACCCTGGTCTCGGGCGGCACCCTGGCCGACCCGGCGACCCGCAATCCCGGCCTGGTCGAAGGCAGCCGGATCGAAGGCGGCACCACGCGGACGCTCGGCCCGGGCGACGTCATCCTGGTCCCCGCCGGCGTGCCGCACTGGTTCGGCATCACCGGCGAGCGCCTCATCCTGCTCGGCATCAAGCTGCCCGGCGCCAAATAGCCGGCGCGTCAGGCCCAGAGATCGCGCACCGTGCGTCCGCTCGGGGGCAGGTCCTCGAACGTGTCGAGCCCGTCGAAATGGTCGATCGGCAGGTCGGCGACCGCGTCGAGCTCGGCAAGGCGAAGGTTCACCGCCATGCGCCGCCGGCCATCCTCCTCCAGCCGCAACCCCCGCCAGGCCAGCACGCCCGCGCAGCTCGGACAGAACAGGATCTCGAGCGCCGGATCCGCCTTGCCGACCCGGCGGAAGCTCGACGTTGGCCCGGTCACGGCAATCCGCTCACCCTCGAAATCATAGGCCCATAGCGCACCATAGCGCCGGCACAGCGTGCAATTGCATGCCGTGATCGAGCCCGGGCCCCCGGTGAGGGTCCAGCCCGCCGCGCCACAATGACAGCTTCCCTTCAGCATGCGGTCCGCTCCGGTTGCCCTGGCGCCATCCTGCCAGCAGCGAGCCGTGACGGCCAGAGGCGCGTCTATGCCTTCTTCGCCACCGGGAAGCTGGTGATCCTGAGCTTCGGCGCGGCATAGGGCATCAGCACCAGCTTCTCCGGCGCACCCTTCACCATTGCCGTCTCGGGAGGGGGCGCCGCGGCATTGTCGCGCTCGTCCCAATCGGCGGCGGTCAGGCGATAGCCTTGCGTCACCAGCACCACCGGCGGGCTGCGGCGGGAGAAGGGCACTGGCCCGATCGCCCGCTCGACCCGCTCGATCGGCGCATCCTCGGCCAGCGCATAGCGCCACTCGCCCTCGGGCAGCACCGCCCAGTCGGCGGTCAGCCCGCGGTCGCGCAGCTTCTGCCACTTCTCGGGGATAGGCAGCGAGAACACCAGGGGGCCCTGCTCGACGAAGCTGCCATGCGGCGAGGCGACCCGGCGGGCCTCGGCGGCGAAGCGCAGCTCGATCCTGTCTCCCGCCTTCCACTCACGATCGATCGTGGCGAACTGCCCCGCGACCGCACCGGCGACCGCCTTGCCATTGACGCGGATGCTCGCCGTCCTGGCCCAGCCGGGCACGCGCAGCGCGATCGGGAACCGCGTCGGCCGCGCCGGATCGACATGGATCGTCACCTGGTCGCGGAACGGATAGTCGGTCTCCTCGCGCAGCGTCACCGGCACCTCGCCGACTATGGTCGTTACTTCGCACGGGCCATAGATCGTCTTGGCCAGCCCGCCCTCGGCCGTCGCCATCCACAGGCTGGCGACCAGCTTGGGCCAGCCCTGGTGGAAGTTGGCGGTGCAGCAGCCGAAATTGGGCTCCAGCCCGAACAGGTTCGCCTCGGGACCATTGGTCGTCCACGGTCCCTTCTCGTGCGCGCAGCGGATCTGGTTGGGCTGCTGGTCGTACTGGTGCGCCCACATGTCGTCGGTGAAGGTCGCCTGCAGCGCATTGTACGCGATCCGCTCGATCCGATCGCCCAGCACCGCATCGCCGGTGATGGCGAGGCCGAGTTCGAGCGAATACATCGCCTCGACGATCGCGCACAGCTCGACGCCCTGGCTCGGGCTGCGCCCGGCAAGATGCTCGTCGGCCGAGTAGATGCCGATCGGCAGGCCGTGATAGCGGTCGAGGATCGCCAGCTGGTTGTGGATCGCCCTGCGATCCCCGGCGCTGCCCGACATCACCGCCCATACCGGCGAGGCCTTCAGCGCCTGCGCATTGTTGACGCCGTGCAGCGTCTGCGCATGGTCCGCGAGCCCGTTGGCGGTGCCCTCCTCCCCCGTCTTGTCGAGGCCGACCTCCGCCTTGATCGTCTTGGTGCGATAGGGATAATCCGGCCCGAACAGTCCCTGCCAGTCGGTGCCCTGCTGCTTGAGCAGCCGGGCCAGCTTGAGCAGCTTCGCATCGCCGGTGCGGTTGTAGAGCCAGATCACCGACACGACTTCGTCCTGCCAGCGCGACCGGCCCCAGTCGCGCAGCGGGCGGCCCGGCATCTCCGCCAGCTGGTGATGGAAATAGCGGGTCATCACCGGGATGACGCGCGGGTCCTGGGTCAGCTCATGATATTGGGTGAGCACTTTCAGCATCACCATGCGCGGCCACCAGTCGTCGTTGCTGCGCGGGCCGATCATGCCGTTGGGGGCCGGGTTGTCGAGCGTCCAGTCGATGAACTTCATCGCCTTGGCCTTGAGCGCCGCCGAATCGAGCATCCACGCCAGCGGCACCAGTCCGTCGAGGAAATAGGGTCCGCGCTCCCAGCTCTCGCCCTTGCCGCCCAGCCAGCCGCTGTCGGAGCCGAGATCGGGCCAGGTCTCGTCGATCCGCCCGCCCATGCCATCCGCCTGGATCTGCAACTGCCTGCGCAGCCATCCGCCCGGCCGGACCGCACCGGTCGGCAGCGGATAGAAGGGCTGCGGCGCAAGCGGCGCGCGATTGGGCGGCGGTGATGCGGCGATCACGGGAGCGGCGGACCCCGCCGCGGCCGGCATGCCAGTCGCTGCCACTGCAACTGCAGCGGTGCTGCCCAGGAACGCCCGGCGATTGGTGTGATGGCTGCCCACGGCCTCGCTCTCCCATTATACGACTTATATGATTCGGTCGCAGAATGGCTGCTGGCCCATCA
Organism: Sphingomonas sp. Sphisp66; assembly: GCF_047324325.1. Lineage (NCBI taxonomy): Bacteria > Pseudomonadati > Pseudomonadota > Alphaproteobacteria > Sphingomonadales > Sphingomonadaceae > Sphingomonas > Sphingomonas sp. Sphisp66. The sequence continues at coordinate 1,339,084 of NZ_CP168508.1, read as the reverse complement.
CCGTTCAAGTGTTCGCGGTCAGCGTGCGACCGGCCTAACCGGATTTCGCCACGGTTCCGCGGCGCGGCAGTCGCCTTGCCAGTTGAGAGCTCCGCCCCTTACCGCCCGCCGAACAGCGCCTCCGCCTCGCTCCGCGTCGGGATCGCGCGCAGCACGAAGCTCGAATTGATCGTCACCACGCCGGGCAGCCGCCCCAGATGCTCGCGGTGCAGCCGTTCGTAATCGTCCAGGTCGCGCGCCAGTATCTTCAGCCGATAGTCCTGCCCGCCCGAGACCAGCGCGCATTCCACCACCCCGTCGATCTGCGCCACCGCCGCCTCGAACCGGGCTAGGTCCTCCTCGACCTGGGTGCCCAGCGTGATGTCGACCAGCGCGGTGATCCGATAGCCCAGCCGCCGGTGGCCGAGTCGCGCGCCATAGCCGAGCAGATGCCCCGACGCCTCCAGCGCCTGGATCCGCCTGGTGCAGGCCGATTGCGAAAGCCCCACCTCGGCTGCGATGGCACTCACCGGCGCACGCGCGTCCGCGGCGAGCGATTTGAGGATAGCTGCGTCGATCCTGTCCATCCTGCATGAATAGCGCATTTTCAGGCTGATTACAGCAATTCCATGCGCACCACCGCGCCGCCTGTCATATCTTTGCAGGGATTCGCGGCCCGCCATGCTATATTCTGCACGCCAATCGCTTTCAGGAGAGGCTCCCATGCGCATCGGCGTTCCCAAGGAAATCAAGAATCACGAATATCGTGTCGGCCTGACCCCGGCTTCGGTGGCCGAGCTGGTCCATGCCGGCCACGAAGTGCTGGTCGAGACCAAGGCCGGCATGGGCATCGATTTCGACGACGCGGCCTATACCAAGGTCGGCGCGAAGATTGCCCCCGACGCCGCTTCCGTGTTCGCCGGGTCGGACATGATCGTGAAGGTCAAGGAGCCGCAGCCGCAGGAAATCGCGCTGCTCGAGCCGCGCCATGTGCTGTTCACCTATCTCCACCTCGCCGCCGACAAGCCCCAGGCCGAAGGCCTGATGGCCTCGGGTGCGACCTGCATCGCCTATGAGACCGTCACCTCGAACTCGGGCGCCCTGCCCCTGCTCAAGCCGATGTCGGAAGTCGCCGGCCGCATGTCGGTCCAGGTCGCTTCGCATTATCTCGAGAAGGAACAGGGCGGCCGCGGCGAGCTGCTCGGCGGCGTGCCGGGCGTGGCGCCGTGCAAGGTCGCGATCCTCGGCGGCGGCGTGTCGGGCATCAACGCCGCGCAGATGGCTACCGGCCAGCGCGCCGACGTCACCATCTACGACATCAACAATGAGCGCCTGGCCGAGCTCGACATGCATTTCGGCAGCCAGATCAAGACCGCCTACGCCTCCAAGGCCGCGATCGCCGAGGCGGTGAAGACCTCGCAGGTCGTGATCGGCGCGGTGCTGGTGCCCGGCGCCGCCGCGCCCAAGCTCGTCACCCGCGACATGCTCAAGACGATGATGCGCGGCTCGGTGCTGGTCGACATCGCGATCGACCAGGGCGGCTGCTTCGAGACCAGCCATGCGACCACGCATGACAACCCGGTCTACGAAATCGACGGTATCATCCACTATTGCGTCGCCAACATGCCGGGCGCCGTCGCCCGCACCTCGGCCTTCGCGCTCAACAACGCGACGCTGCCGTTCGTGCTCAAGCTCGCCAACTTGGGTGCCGAGGGCGCGATGAAGGCCGACAAGCACCTCGCCAACGGCCTCAACGTCTACAAGGGCAAGATCGCGTTCAAGGCCGTCGCCGACGATCTCGACCTGCCGTACGAGGCTTGGGCGGGCTGATCGTCTCCGGCCTTGTAATGTAGGATTTCATCTGTTTGCGTGGAGCGGTCGGGATCATGTCCCGGCCGCTCTTTGCTTTTGTTGGAAAGATAGGATCAGCCGCGCGACAGCATGTTGCGTATCGCCCGCTTTCGGGCGCCGCAAAGCCCGCCAATGTCGTGACCTTAGTGAACTTCCAGCGGCGACTCGGGGCGCCTCTGTTGGAAAGGCCTCACGGCTTCGGCGTTGCCGTCGGGCCATTCCCCGGAGCCGGCTGCGGCTCCCCCTGCATGCCCTGTTGCCGCGCCTGGTCCGCCAGGAACATGTCCAGCACCATCAGCCGCGCCGCCAGCTGGTCGCGGTAGCTCGCCTTTTCCGGGGTCAGCGCCAGCGCCTTCTCCCACCAGGGCTTGGCCTCGGCGTAGCGGCCGGCACGGACCAGCGCGAGGCCGTAGAAGAAGCGCGGGCCGGGATGATCGGGGCCGATCGCCAGCGCCTTGTCGAAGGCGAACTGCGCAGCCGGCGAGATCTGGTTGCCGTCATATTCGGCAAGCGCCGCGCCGAAGCCGGTCCACAGCGCGACGTCCCCCGGCACCTGCCGCACCGCGCCCTGCCACACCTTGGCCGCCCGCTCGCGGTCGCCCAGGCGGAGCATGCCGTCGGCAAGGTTGCCATAGCTCCAGGCATAGGTGCCGTACTTGCCGAACATCGCGTCGCGCAGGTCGACCATCTCCTGGTTGACCAGGTTCTTCTCCGCGCCCGCCGCCACCGGATGGCCTGGCAGCGCCGGACTGCCCTGCCAGGCATAGCCCGCCGCGCCGAGCATCATCGCGGTCGCCGGCACGGTCCACAGCTTGCGGGGATAGCGCAGCAGCACGAGCGCCAGCGCCGCGACCAGGGCCACCAGGGCGAGCATCAGCCAGCCCATCACGCGCCTCCCTTGCGGAACAGCCGCCGGGCGAGCAGCAAACCGATGGCGAGCAGCAGCAGCGGCGTGATCCACAGCGGCGCGGTCACCCAGCTCAGCGGCGGGTCATAGGTGACGTAATCGCCATAGCGCTGGACCAGGTAGCTGCGGATCGCCGCCGGCTGCTCGCCCTTGGCGATGCGCTCGCGGACCAGCGCCCGCATGTCGCCGGCCATCTCGGCATCGCTGTCGGCGATCGACTGGCCCTGGCAGACCAGGCAGCGCAGCGTCTCCATCAGCGCCTTGGCCTGCGCCTCCTGTGCCGCATCGGGCAGCTGGCTATAGGCGAGCGGCGCCGCCGGCCGGTTCGAATCGGCAAGCACCGGGCTGGCGGCAAGCAGCGCAAGCAGGATCGCGGGCCGCTTCATTTCGCCGCCTCCAGCCTGGCGAGGATCGCCGGGATGTCGTCGGCGCGGATGTCGCCGATATGCTGGTCGACGATCCTGCCCTGGGCGTCGATCAGGAAGGTCTCGGGCACGCCCGACGAGCCCAGCGCGATCTGCGCCTTGCCGGTCGGATCGTCTCCGATCCGGGCGTAGGGATCGCCGTTGCGCTGCAGGAACGCCTGCACCGCCTCGGGCGTGTCGCGGATTGCGATCGCGTCGATCTCGACGCCGGCCTGCTTGAGCTTGAGCAGCTGCGGCGCCTCGGCGATGCACGGGATGCACCAGCTGGCGAAGACGTTGAGCAGCCGCGGCTTGCCCTTCAGCGCCGCGCTGTCGATGCCCGGCTTGGTCGCCAGCAGCGGCTTCATCGCCAGCGCCGGCAGCGGCTTGCCGACCATCGCCGAGTGGATCGTCCGATCGGCCGGCTTGATCAGCCCGCCCGCCACCAGGGCGAAGACCAGGCCGAACAGCGCCAGCGGCGCCCAGATCAGCAGCCGCCTCATGCGTCATTCTCCGCGTCGCGCCGCTCACGCCGGACGCGGCCGACCAGCGAAAGCAGCCCGCCCAGTGCGATCAGGAAGCCGCCGGCCCAGATCAGCGTGACGAACGGCTTCCACCACGCCCGGATCTGCCAGCGCCCCGCCCCGTCGCCCTGGCCGATCACCGTGTAGAGCTGGCCGTCGAGCAGCGTCGCGATCGCCGCTTCGTTGGTGTTGGTCGGCGGGTTGGCGAAGAAGCGCTGCTGCGGGAACAGGTCGATAGTCTCGCCGCCCCGCGTCGCCTTGAGATGCGCCTCGAGCGCCGACCAGTTGGGGCCGACCGCCGGCCGCACCTCGAGCAGCTCGACGCGGTACGGCCCGACCGTGACGCTCTGCCCGACCGAGATCGCCGCCAGCCGCTCGACCTTGAAGGCGCCGTCCGCGGCCATGCCGGCGATGCTCACCGCGATGCCGAGATGGGCGACGACCATGCCGTAAATGTGCAACGGCGTGCGGCGCAGGTTGCGGCGGAACAGCGGGATGACGCTGGCGACGGCGAGCATGGCGGCGAGCCCCAGTGCCAGCGACGGCATCCAGTGCGCCCCGCCCAGCGCGAGGACCAGGACGAAGGCGATGACGCCCGCCCCGACCGGCACCAGCAGCTTGCCGAACAGCGTCTTCCACTGGTCGCGCCGCCATTTGAGCAGCGGCCCGGCCGCAGTCGCGGCGACCAGCGCGAGGCCGACGGGCACCGCCGCCTTCTCGAAGAAGGGCGCGCCGATCGACAGCTGCACGCCGGCCGCCTGGGCGACGAGCGGATAGAGCGTGCCGATGAAGACCACGCCGAGGATCACCGAGAGCAGCAGGTTGTTGAGCACCAGCGCGCCTTCGCGGCTGACCAGCTCGAAGGTCGCGCCCTGCTTCACCGTGCCGATCCGCGCGCCGAACAGAGCAAGCGCTCCGCCGATATAGAGGCCGAGCAGCGCAAGGATGAACCCGCCGCGGGTCGGGTCGACGGCAAAGGCATGGACGCTCACCAGGATGCCCGAGCGGACCAGGAAGGTGCCAATCATCGACATCGAGAAGGCCACGACGGCAAGCATCACCGTCCAGGCCCGCAGCCCGTCGCGGGTGGCGAGCACGGTCACCGAATGGAGCAGGGCGGTCGCCGCCAGCCAGGGCATCAGCGAGGCGTTCTCGACCGGGTCCCAGAACCACCAGCCGCCCCAGCCGAGCTCGTAATAGGCCCAATAGCTGCCCGCGGTGATGCCGATGGTCAGGAAGATCCACGCCGCCAGCACCCAGGGCCGCATCGCCCGGGCAAAGGCGGGGCCGACATCGCGCATCAGCAGCGCGCCGACCGCGAAGCTGAACGCCACCGAAAGCCCGACATAGCCCAGATAGAGCGTCGGCGGGTGGAAGGCGAGGCCGGGGTCCTGCAGCAGCGGATTGAGCCCCCGCCCGTCCAATGGGGCCGGATTGACGCGGACGAACGGGTTGGAGGCGAAGGCGAGGAAGGCATAGAAACCGATCGCGATCGCCGCCTGAGCGCCCAATGTCGCGGCGAGCGTCGCGGTCGCCAGGCGCCTCTCGAACAGCGCGACGCCTGCCCCCGCGGTCGCCAGCACGGTGACCCAGAGCAGCATCGAGCCCTCATGGTTCCCCCAGGCACCGGCGATCTTGTAGATCAGCGGCTTCATCGAATGGCTGTTCTCGACGACCAATTCCACCGACATGTCCGACAGGACGAACAGCGTGATGAGCAGCCCGAAGGCGGCGAGCGCCAGCATGCCCTGGACCACGGCAACCCGGCGCAGCGCGGTCATCACCATCGCCCCGGTGCCCTGCATGGCACCCTTCGCCGCCCCCCAGGCAAGCATCACCTGGACGAGCGCGAAACCCGTCGCGAGCCACAGGGCGGCGAGACCGGCTTCGGCGATCACTGCTCTAGCGTCTTCGTCTCGTGCATGTTGCCGGCAGCCTGGGGCGGCATGTAGCGCTCGTCATGCTTGGCGAGGATATTGTCTGCGACGAAACTGCCGTCCGGCTGGAACTTGCCCTCGGCGACCACGCCCGATCCTTCCTTGAACAGGTCCGGCGTCACGCCCTTGAACGCGACCGGCACCGTCGCCTGCCCGTCGGTCACCACGAAGCGGATCGAAACGCCGTCGGCGGCGCGCTTGATCGAGCCCTTCTCGACCATCCCGCCCAGCCGGACATGCCGGTCGAGCGGCAGCGGCTTCCCCTTCACATCGGCGGGCGCATAGAAGAACGCCGCCTGATCCTTGAGCGCGGACATCGCCAGCGCCGAGGCGCCGAGGATCGCCCCCAAGGCAAGCAGCGCGAGGACCAGCCGCTGGTGCTTCGCCTTCATTCGCGGCCACTCCGCAGCGCTTCGGCCGCAGCCTCGGCCCGGCGCATCGCGGCATAGCTGAGCGCGGCGAGCCCGGCGGTGCCGAGAAGCACGACCAGATAGGCGGCAGTGATGAACGGCCAGTGGTTCATGCCGCCGCCATCCGCCGCAGACGGGCCTCGACCTTCTGGCTCGCCAGGATCGCACGCATCCGCATCAGCACCACGCCGGCGAAGAACAGGGTGAAGCCGCCCAGCGTGAAGAACAGCGGCCAGAGCAGCGAGATATGGATCTTGCCGGTTACCACGCTTTCGCCCTGGTGCAGCGTGTTCCACCAGATCACCGAATAATGGACGATCGGCAGCAGCGCGCTGCCCGCCACGCCGAACAGCGCCGGCACCCGCCCGTCGCCCGACCGCTCGGCATCGGCGCGGTCGAGCGCGATCCAGGCGACATAGACGAAGAACAGCAGCAGCATCGAGGTCAGCCGCCCGTCCCATTCCCACCAAGTGCCCCAGGTCGGACGGCCCCAGATCGAGCCGGTGAGCAGGCAGAGCGCCGCGAAGGTCGCCCCCGCCGGCGCGATCGCCCGGGCGGCGACACTCGCCAGCGGATGCCTCCAGATCAGATAGCTCAGGCAGGCGATGGCGAGGCCGCTCCACCCGCCCATGCCCAGCCAGGCGCTGGGAACATGGATGTAGAGGATTCGCGCGCTCTCCTTCTGCACCGCGTCGGGCGGGGTGAGCGTCAGCCCGGCCCAGCAGCCGAACAGCACCAGCGCCAACCCGACCCAGAACAGGATCGGCGTCAGCGGCCGCGCAATCCTGAGGAAGCGCGCGGGGTTGGCAAGGGCATGCAAGGCAGGCACGCGCAACGACTAGCGGGGTTCGGATGCGGAATCCATGCTGAGAATTGACAGGTTCCGTGAGTTGCTGCGAGCCGCTCAGCCGGGGCAGCGGCGCAAGGTCATCGCCGGGAAGCCACCCTCTCCCACCGACACCGGCAGCAGCCGGTCGGGCGCGCCCTGACCGACCAGGCGGAGGCTGTCGCCTTCGATCCGGAACGCCATTGCCACGTCGGCGGCGTCCTTGCGCGACTCCGGCCGGGTGGCGAGCGCGCTGTCGACCTCGATCACGAACATCACCGTATTGGAGTCCGAGGGATCGGTGACCACCCGCCGTACCGGCAGCGAGTTCACCGCCCGCCCCTTGCGGACGAAATCGATCACGTCCGGCGAGAAGGTGAAATAGGTATCGCCGCATTCGGCCGCGGCACGCGCCCAGCGATGGCCGACAATGTCGTCCTTGGCCTTGCCATTGGTCTGGTTGCAGGCGGCGAGCGCCAGCGGGACTAGAAGCAGGAGTGCGGCGCGCATGTCCCCCGCCTGACCCATCCGGCGTTTCCAGCGGCATAACGGCGAGGGTTAATGTTTGGAGACATTGCCGCGATGGGCAATCACTCCCCTCCCTGAAAGGGAGGGGCCGGGGGTGGGTCCTTGCCACCGATACGGTGAGATCAGGCCCAGCTCGGCAGTATCGCCAAGTCTCCACCCACCCCTAGCCCCTCCCTTTCAGGGAGGGGAATCACGGTGCTCTTCCCTTAATGCACCGCACCGAGATGCCCCAACTTGTCCGGATTGCGCGTCACATAGATGCCGGTGATCCTGCCGTCCTCGATCGCCAGCGCCGTCGTCTGGAGCACGCCACCCAGCTCTATCGAGACGAAGCCCGGCAGCCCGTTGATCATGCCGTAGCGCACGATCCTCGACATCTCCTTGGCAAAGAAGCGCGCCAGCGAGGCATAGAGCTTCATGTTGTCGTCGACGCCGTGGATCGGACGCAGCCCCGCAGGGACCTTGCCGCCGCCGTCCGACCAGGTGGTGACGTCGTCGGCTAGCAGGCCGCGGAACGCGGTCATGTCGCCGCTGCGCGAGGCGGCGAAGAAGGCGGCGACGATCTCCATCCCCTTCTCCTTCGGCATCTCGTAGCGCGGGCGCGCGGCGCGGACATGGGTGCGGGCCCGGCTGGCGAGCTGGCGTGCCGCGGCGGGATCGCGGCCGATCGTCTCGCCCACCTCGTCGAAGCTGACCCCGAACACGTCGTGGAGCAGGAAGGCGGCCCGCTCGAGCGGCGACAGGCGTTCGAGCGCCATCATCAGCGGAAGTGTCACGTCCTCCACTTCGTCCTCCTCCTCGACCACGGGCTCGGGCAGCCAGGGGCCGACATAGGTCTCGCGCCGCGCCCGGGCCGACTTGAGCTGGTCGAGGCACAGCCGCGTCACCACCCGGCGCAAGAACGCCTCGGGCTCGCGGACCTGGTCGCGGTCGGTGTCGAGCCAGCGCAGGAACGCGTCCTGCACCACGTCTTCCGCGTCCGCAACCGAGCCGAGCATGCGATAGGCAATACGCGCCAGCCGCGGACGCAGCGGATCGAAGACGGCCGCTGCGTCCGCGCCGCTCACGCTGCCGCCACCATGGCCGGCTTGGCCTCGTAGAACAGGTCGAAGCCGACCGCGAGGCGGTTCCAGCCGTTGATCACGTTGATCATCAGGGTGAGCTGCACCTGTTCCTCCGGGCTGAACTCGAAGGCGAGTTCCTCATAGACCGCCTGCGGCGCCCGCGCCGTGGATACCAGAGTCATCGCGTCGGTCCATGCCAATGCGGCGCGCTCGCGCGGCGTGAAGCAGGGCGCCTCGTGCCAGGCGCTGAGCAGATAGAGGCGCTGCTCGGTCTCGCCGGCCTTGCGGGCATCGGCGGTGTGCATGTTCAGGCAGTTGGCGCAGCCGTTGATCTGCGAGGCACGGATCTTCACCAGTTCGAGCAGGCTGTGCTCGATCTTGGGGGCGATCTTGAGCGACATTTCGAGCCACACCTTCATCTCGGCGGGGGCGGCGGTGTAGAGGTCGAGGCGGCCGGTCATCATGCATCTCCTTGGTTGGATGCACGCATGACGAGACGGCCGCGCCGAATGTGACATGCCGCCGCGATTTTTTCGCGAATCTGCGAAAATATCTTCGCTCAGGGTGTCGACCAGGCCCCCTCGGAATAGAGCCGCGTCGCCGAACTGGCATCGGTCAGGTCGATCTCGACCGCATTGGTGCGCGGCGTCATGAAGATCGTCGAAGTCTCGATATTCGGCTCGAACCAGACGAGCACGGTATCGATCGGCTGGAAATCGACCGTCCCGGGCACCGCCGCATAGGGCAGGACGAAAATCGGCAGCGGCTGCATGCTGCCATCGATCCAGGTAAGCCATTGGTTCAGCCCGGGATGGATCGGGCCGAACTCATTCACCATGACGAACCCCATGGGCGGTCCGCCCGGGACGGCCTCGTGCAATATCCCGTTCTGATCGAGCGTGCTCGTCTCGCCCTGGCCGATCACCACGACATTGGTCGCGGGATTGACCAGCTGGCCCTCGGCGAACTGGTTCGTCGCGAACAGCTGGAAATCCGGGATCCAGCTCAGCGTGTTGGACGGGAGAAAGTTCGGGCTCGAGCGCCAGACGACGTCATAGTCCACACCGCCCGCGGCGAGCTTCTTGGCCAGGCAGAGCGAATAGCCCCCCTGGCGGAGCGCCTCGAAATCCTCCGTGGCGATCTCGATCGTGACGTTCTTCTGGCCCGTAACGGCTTCCACGCAGAATTCGGACATCGCCCCTCCCCTTCCGGCCCGGAATATCATGCCGGGCACGGGGGGCGTGGGGCTTTTCGGTCCGTATCGGTGCCGGCGGCTATTTCCCCTCGGCCGGTGCCGCGAACGGATCGGTGACGCTCGGCTGGGTCGGGATCGGCAGGCGCGGCAGCGGCTTGTCGGCATTGGCGGCGTCGAGCAGGAATGCCGCCAGGATGATCGCCGCCTGGCGCATGTCCGTCGCCTTCAGGTGATCGAAGGTGTCGAGCTGCGTGTGGTGCACCCGGCTCTCATAGTCGAGCGGATCCTGGATGAACTGGAACGCCGGGATGCCGACCGCCTGCATGAACTGGTGGTCGGTGCCCTCGGTCTTCTGGATCGCCACGGTCGACGCGCCCATCGACGCGAAGGGGGCGAGCCATTCGCGGAAGATCGGCACCACCGCCATGTTGTTCTCGGCATAGATGCCGCGGATCTTCCCCGAGCCATTGTCGAGGTTGAAATAGGCGCTCAGCTCCCTGTGGCCCGGCAGCGGCGTGATCGGGAAGCGGGTCGCCCAGCTATAGTAGAATTCGTCGGCGCTCGGCACATGATCCCAGGCCGGGCGCTTCGCCAGGTGCTGCTCGATATACGCAATCGAGCCGTAAAGGCTCTGTTCCTCGCCGGCCCACAGCGCGAACCGTATCGTGCGCTTCGGCTTGATCCCGCTCGCGGCGATGATCCGCGCCGCTTCCATCACCACGGCGCTGCCCGCGCCATTGTCGGCGGCGCCGTCGCCCGCCACCCAGCTGTCGAGATGCGCGCCGGCCATGACATAGCCGGCCTTGGGATCCCGTCCCTTGATGTCGGCGAGGATGTTGTAGGCCTTGGTGTCGCTGTCGTCGAAATGGACGTTGCTGTCGATCTCGAGCGTCGGCGCCTTGCCGGTCCAGGCCAGGCGGACGAGGCGGCGATAATCCTCGGCCGCCATCTCGATGCCGGGCACCTTGGGCGTCTCGCCGACATGGTGGAGATAGCCCTCGCCATGGATCAGCTTGCCGTCGCTGCGCGAGCGGGTGACATAGGCGACCGCGCCTTCCTCGGCCAGGAACCTCGCGAGCTGCCCCTCGAACTTGGCGCGGGACAGCGACTGGTCGAGCTTGGCCGGATCCCAGCCCGGTTCCTCATAGACGTCGAGCTTGGCTAGGTCCTCGTCGCTCAGCCGCTGGAACGGCGCTTCCTTGGGCTCGGAGCCGGTGCCGGGCGCGGAGGTCAGCACGATCTTGCCGGCAAGCTTGCCCTTCCACTGGGCGAAGTCGCCGGGGCTGCGCAGCGGCGCCACGATCACCGGGGCGGTGACGGGTCCGTTGGTCGCCGGTGTCCAGGCGATCGGGATGGCGGTGAGCTGGACCGGACGCGGCGCGACCATGCGCACGCTCGACTTCTCGATCCACCAGCCCCGGCCGAAGTCGAAGCCTTCCTTGTGGACGTCGCTGAGGCCCCAGCCCCTGAACTTCTCCTGCGTCCACTTCTCCGCCTCGCGCATCGCCGGCGAGTTGGTCATGCGCGGGCCGATCACGTCGGCGAGATATTCGGCGGTGGTCATCACCTCCGAATGGCTGGTCCCCTGGTCGACCAGCACGGCGACGGTGGCGGGGTCGATCGACTGGGCGGCGGCCGGTGCGATGGACAGCAGGGCGGCGGTGACGAGGAGAAAGGTGCGCATGGGGCTCCGCGGAGGTGCGAGGGATGCGCGACGCTATTGGCGGCACATGTCTGGCGCAAGTCCGCTGGACGGCGGCAATCGACCTGATATTCGTTCGTGCAAAGGGGGGAATCAAGATATGCGTAACCTTGCGATAGCCGCCATGGCGGCTGCGTCGCTGTGGCATGGCGCGGCCATGGCCCAGACCGCGCCCACCCTGCCCGACCCTGCGACGATCACCGTGCCCGACCTCTCGCACTCGGGCGATCCCGAGGTCGTGGCGAATGGCTGGAAATATTTCTTCTTCCAGCGCGAGGGCGTGAGCTTCGCGGAAGCCCATGCCGATCTCAGCGACTGCTATCGCTTCCTCCAGTCCAATGGCTGGGAATCGGTGCAGCTGAACCGCTTCGTCCCGTGGTCGGGCAAGACCGGGCGCAAGCACGTCTATTCCAACGATTATGGCCTCACGGGCGTGCTGATCATGTCGTTGATCGAGGGCACTTTGGCCCGACGCCAGCGCCAGGCGCGCATGCTCCGTTGCATGGGGACCCGAGGTTATGTCCGCTACAGCGTTCCCGAAGAAATCTGGGAGAATGTGATCGCCCTTCCACCAGCTGAGTCGATCGCGGTCCAGGCGAAGATCGCCTCCGGTCCCAATTTCGGCGGAAAGGTGCCCACCAAATGAATAAGTACCGCGCAGCCGCACTGATGCTCTGCTGTCATCTGATCGCAGCCCCTGTAGTCGCCCAGGAATCGCCTCCGCGGATTCGGGCGATCAAGGCCAAGGGTCCGGTGTCATTGCGCCCGGATCGCGCATATCTTCTGTTCCGTTCCGATGCCCCCAGCCTGAGCCCGGTTTTCCTTCGCATCCCGACCGATGCCGAGACGGCAAGCTATGAAGAGGCGCGCCGCAACGCCTTCATCAAGGCGGAGCCTGGGCTGATCCGGAAGCGGCAGCAGCTACTTGCCCAGAAGACAGAAGCGGAAAAGGCGGGGCTCAAATTCAACAAGCCGATCCCGCCCGTCCCCAGCCTCGACACATTCGACTTCGCCTACGACAAGATCATCAACGCCCAGACCGTTGGCATGGGCAGCACCTTCGAGCGCTCCGATCGTGACCGGACGATGCTGCTCGAGGCGCTCCCCGGCGACTATGTCCTATATGGAATCGGCTGGAACGACATCTTCGAGACGTGCTTCTGCCTAGGCACCGTTTCCTTCCCTGCCGAAGCCGGCAAGATCACCGATATGGGATCGCTGTTCATCGCCGGTGCGGGACCGCAAAGCGACATACCCGAACTCGCAGGAGAAACCGGGTTCGGCGAGTCCAGCATGAGCGACTTTCTGCCGGTATGGACCGCGGCGATCCGGCCGGCAAATGCATCGACCAAGATACCGGCGTTGCTGGTCGACAAGCCGATTGTCCCGGCTGCCTATCGCGCGCAGGGTAAGTTCGTGGCGGGCTTCTCGTTCGCGATCAACCGGCTGGCGCCGATCCCGGGCGTGCTCGGCTATGACCGGGGCAAGGTGATCGACCTCGCCACCGGCAAGGTCGCACCCAATCAATATGATTGAATGACCGAATCGGTCGGGGCCCGCGCCCCGACCGATCAGTGCGGCCCGATCAACCCCGGCCGATCAGCCGCTGGGCGATACGGTCGGCGACTTCGCTCTCGGGATCGCCGGTGCGGGCGCTCTCGTCCCACACTTCGATCAGGCGCTCGGGGATCTTGTCCACGCGCGCCTGCACCTCGGCCATGTTGCCCTGGCCCAGATATTCCAGGCCGACATTGATGATGCCGCCCGCGTTGATCACGTAATCGGGGGCATAGAGGATGCCACGGTCGTGGAGGCGGTGGCCGTCCTGGCGGGTGGCAAGCTGGTTGTTCGCACCGCCGGCGACCACCGTGGTCTTCAGCGCGGCGATCGACTGCTCGGTGAAGATCGCGCCCAGCGCGTTGGGGCTCAGCACGTCGGTCTCGATGCCGAGGATCTCGGCGGCATCGACTGCCTCGCCGCCCAGCTCCGCCGCCAGCGCCTTGGCGCGATCGGCATTGACGTCGGCCAGCACCAGCTTCGCGCCGTCAGCGGCGAGCAGGCGTGCGACGCCGCCGCCGACCGAGCCCACGCCCTGGATGGCGACGCGGACGTCCTTCATCGAATCGGCACCGAGGCCGCGCTTCGCCGCTGCCTTCACGCCCAGATAGACGCCGCGCGCCGTGACCGGGCCCGGATCGCCGCCGGCGCCGCCGGCCGCGACCGGCAGGCCCGAGACATGGCGGGTCTGGGTCGCGACGACCTTCATCCGCTCCTCGGACATGCCAACATCCTCGGCCGTGACGTACTTGCCGCCGAGCGATTCGACCGCGCGGCCGAACGCCTCGAGCTGCGCGGTGGTGACGGTCGCGCCCGGCTGGCTCGCCAGGATCACGCCCTTGCCGCCGCCGAGCGGCAGATTGGCCATCGCGTTCTTGTAGCTCATGCCGCGCGACAGACGCAGCGCGTCAGTGATCGCGGCGCGGTGGTCCGCATAATGCCAGAAGCGCACGCCGCCAGCGGCGGGCCCGAGCTTGCTGGAATGGACTGCGATGATTGCGCTCAGCCCCGATTCGCGGTCGCTGAACAGATGGACGCCCTCATGGTCGTCGAAATCGGGGAAACCCCAGTCGGTGATCACGCGCTACATTCCTGCGGAGAGTGCCACACGTCTGTGGGCCGCGTGCGGTCACAAGGGGAAGAAATGGGGCGGATGACGGGACTTGAACCCGCGACCCTCGGTACCACAAACCGATGCTCTAACCAACTGAGCTACAACCGCCGTGAAGAAGGCGCGCTTAGCCGGGGCCGAAGCGAAGCGCAAGATAATTACCCCACATATTTCGGGTTTATCCGCGGGAAATTCGCACGGCCTCCTCCGGGGTGGTCACGCCCTCGCGCACCAGTGCCCGTGCGGCCGATCCGAGATTGGGTGCACGCAGGAAGGCGTGGCGGGCCAGGATCGCCTCGTCGCCGCCGTCGTTGATCAGCCGGCGGATCGCGCCATCGGCGACGATCGCCTCGAACACGCCGGTCCTGCCGGTGAAGCCGGTGCCCTCGCAACTCTCGCAGCCCATCGCCTCGAAGACGATCGCGCCCGAATCGAAGCCGAGCAATGCCGAGACCGAGCCCTGCGCCTGTACCGGGCGGCGGCACTCGGCGCAGAGCCGGCGGACCTGGCGCTGGGCGAGCACCGCCGCGACGGTGGACGCGAGGCGGAACGGCTCGACGCGCCAGTCGCGCATCCGCCGGATCGCCGAGACGGCGTCGGGGGCGTCAATCGATGCCAGCACCAGATGTCCGCTCTCGGCAGCCTCGGCTGCGGCGGCGGCGGCCTCACGGCCGTCCAGCCCGTCGAGTGCGATGATGTCGGGATCCTGCTCCAGCGCGGCGCGAATCGCAGCGGCGCCGGCAAGCCCCTCAATCCGGGTCGCGCCCTCCACCGGCGGCGTGCCGATCGTCACGATATGGCGCGGCGAGCCGGAGAAATGCCGGAGCAACGCGGCGATGGTCGTGCTGCGGCCGGCGCCCGGCGCGCCGGCGATGAGCACCAGCCCGCCGCGGCGCAGTGCGGGCAACAGCGCATCGACCAGCGTTCGGCTCATCCCGATGGCCTCGAGCGCGCGCTCGCGCTGCTCGCCGCCATCGATGCGCAGCACGATGCGCTCGCCCTCGCCCTGGGTCAGGATCGCGGCACCGGCCAGGGCGCTGAATTCTGCGGCCAGCGCGGGATCGGCGTGATAGTGGCGGGGCTCGGTGAGCTGGCCGGCAATGCGCATGCGTACGATCATCGCCGCCGGGGCGGTCTCGATATGGATATGCGAAGCGCGGCGCCGGCGGGCCTCGGCGATCAGCGCCTCTGCCGGCGAATCGCCCCGGGCGCCGACAAAGAACAGCGGCTGCGGCGTTTCCGCTACCGGTGCCAGCGCTTCGGCTTCCATTTCCATAGGGTCCCCTTTGCGGAGCGCCCTTCGCTAGGCAGGTCGTGTGACATCGCGCTTGCGATTTTGTGACTGTTTCGCGTCATGCTGGCGCGCCCGCGTGGCTTTTGGCAGAAAGCCGCCATGCAGAATGCCGCCTCCCCGCTCCTCAATCTGGGCTCGGGCCATCCGTCCGAGCCGGTCGTCGATCACATCATGCGCTGGCCCGGCGTGCAGCGCGTGCCGCATCCCAAGATCCAGATGTTCATCGCCAAGAACTTCCTCGAGCCCGAGCTCTGCCAGCTGCTGATGATCAAGATCGATGCGGAGCGCCGGCCCTCGACGATCGCCGACGCCAATGACGATTATGCCTTCCGCACCAGCGAGACCTGCGACTTCAGCGCCCAGGATCCGGTCGTGACCGAGCTGAAGCGGCGGATGACGGCGTTCACCGGGCTCGACCCGACGCATGGCGAGCCGATGCAGGGCCAGCGCTACGAGATCGGCCAGGAGTTCAAGGCGCATACCGACTATTTCGAGCCGCAGGGCCGCGACTATGACAAGTACTGCGCGGTCGCGGGGCAGCGCACCTGGACGGTGATGCTCTACCTCAACGAAGTCGAAGCGGGCGGCGCGACGCGGTTCAAGGCGGTCGACAAGATCATCCAGCCCGAAACCGGCAAGGTAGTGGCCTGGAACAACCTCCGCCCCGACGGCACTCCGAATCCCTCGACCATCCACCACGCCATGAAGGTCCGTGCGGGCCTGAAATACGTGGTCACGCAATGGTACCGCGAGAGGACCTGGGGCTGGTGAGACCCCGGGCCTGACTACACGAAAAAGGGAGCGGCACCGCCAGGCGGGCCGCTCCCTTTTCAGTTCCGGACGCTCGCGATCAGAAGGTGGTCGAGAGCGAGAAGTTGAACGTCGGGCCCACCGAATAATTGTTGTAGATCACGGTGTTCTTGCCCAGCGTCTGGGTTTCCTTGTGCTTCCGGTTCGTTATGTTGCGCGCCTCGAGCTTCAGGTCGAGCTGACGGCCCACCACCTTCACGCCCTGACGCAGCACGAAGTCCAGGTTGAGGCCCGGATATTCATACACGTCCGGCTGACCGCTGTTCGCCAGGCCGCGGCTCGTCACGCGCTTGCTGGCATAGGAAAGGATCAGGGTCTGCTGCGAGAGCGAGGCCTTGTCTTCCATGCCGAACTGGAAGTTGACGAGGTGATCCGACTGGCCCGTTAGCGGCGAACCGTCCTGGAAATAGTCGGTCGCCAGCGTCGACGACGCTGCGAACATGCGGGTCTGATCACCCGGCTGCACCTTCAGCTTCGACTTGGTGTAGGTGTAGTTGGCGATCGCGATCAGG
Organism: Sphingomonas sp. Sphisp66; assembly: GCF_047324325.1. Classification (NCBI taxonomy): domain Bacteria; kingdom Pseudomonadati; phylum Pseudomonadota; class Alphaproteobacteria; order Sphingomonadales; family Sphingomonadaceae; genus Sphingomonas; species Sphingomonas sp. Sphisp66. The sequence continues at coordinate 1,322,473 of NZ_CP168508.1, read as the reverse complement.
TGGCGATCCGCGAAGAAGTTCGAGCCCGACCAGTTGGAGAGCGGGAACTTCTTCACCGCTTCGAGCTCGGCACCGTACAGGTCGGCACGCGGCGCGTTGGCGAAGCTGGTGACGAAGTCGCTGCCGGTGATGAAGGTCTCGATCGGGTTCTTGATCCGCTTGTAGAAGCCCGCGACCGTCAGGCGCTGCTCCGGCGCGAAATACCATTCATAGCGCGCTTCGGCGTTCACCAGCGTGCTGTCCTGGAGCAGCGGGTTGCCGCGATACTGGCGGTTGCTGTCCGGGTCGAAGTAGAATTGGTAGATCAGCTCGCGGAACTGCGGGCGGGCGATCGTCTTCGACGAGCTGAGGCGAACCTGCATGTCCGGGCGGAACTGCCAGGTCAGCGTGGCGGCCGGCAGCCAGTAGCTGTTGTCGAGGTTGGTCGCCGCGGTGCTACCGGTCGGGGTGTTGAACACCTGGAGCGGAACCACCGTCTCGGTCGCCGTCTCGTAGCGGACGCCGAAGTCGAGCGAGAGCTCGGGCGACACCTGCCAGTTCACCTTGCCGTAGCCGGCATGGTTCTCCAGCTCGGCGCGGAACGCCGGGGCGCCTTCGTTCGTGTCGATCAGCGCGATGTTGTAGTAATCGATGATCGCCGAGCCGAGCAGCAGGTCCGGACGCAGCATGCCGACCGCGGTCGGGAAGCTGCTCGGTGCCGTGAACTGGAAGTCGCGGCGCGAGCTGTCGCGCTTGGTCTTGAGGTACGAATAGCCCGCCGTCAGCGCCAGATCGGTGATCGGCTTGAAGGTGAGGTCCGCGCCGCCCGAATACAGGTCTTCGTTCAGGTCCGAATAGCTGATGTGCGCATCGCCATTGTTGCCGTTGTTGAGGCGATTGACGAAATAGGCGCCATAGAGGTCCGACGCGACGTTGGTGCGGACATATTCCAGCGTAAGCTCGCTCGGGGCCTTGCGCTTCGAGTTCGCATAGCTGGCGCGAAGGTCGAGGCTCCATTCGGGGCTGAACTTGAACTCGCCGACCAGCTGGGTGTTGACCAGCTGGCGCTCATACCAGGCGGTATCCTGCTGCATCACATCGGTGACGGCATTGTTATTGGTCTTGCCGAGGCCGAGACGCGCACGCTTCAGCGTGTCGTGGATGTAGAGGTTGGCCCAGCGGATCTTGTTGTCGCCGAACTCGAGGCCGAGGCCGAGGAGGGCGTTGGTGACGATACGATTGTCGGTGGAGACCCGGCGGAAATCATTCTCCAGCGTCGAGATATCGCTGTTCAGCGAGGTCTGCTGGATCGCGTCGCGCGTCGTCCACTTGTTGCTGTAGCCGCCGGTCGCGATCACGCCGAGCGTGACGTCGTCGCTGACCGGGATGGAAGCCCCGCCCGAGATCGTCGCCGACCAGTTCGGGCCGATGCGCGACTGGCGCTGGACCAGCGCGTTCTTGGCATTGACCAACTGGCCCGCGATCGCCTGGGTATCGATGTTGCCCGAGCTGATCTTCTCGCCGCTGGCGAAGAAGGCCGCGAGCGCCGGAGGCAGATCGCGCGAGCCGTCGTCATAGCCGGTCCAGTCATGGCCGCCGCCGGCATAGACATAGCCGACATGGCCGGTGGTCACGAGATTGGCGCCGACACCGCCGCTGACGGTGAGGAAGCTTTCCTTCGGCACCGAATTGGTCGTCAGGTTGATGACGCCGCCGCCGAACTCGCCGGGGAAGTTGGTCGAATAGCTCTTCTGGACCAGCGAGGACGAGACCACGTTGGTCGGGAAGATGTCGAGCGGCACGACGCGCTTGAGCGGCTCGGGGCTGGGCAGCGGCGAGCCGTTGAGCAGCGCGAGCGAATAGCGATCGCCGAGGCCGCGGACATAGACATAGCCGTTGCCGACCACGCTGAGGCCGGTGACCCGGCCAAGGGCGCCGGCGATGTCGCCTTCGCCGGTACGGGCGATATCGGCGCTCGACAGCACCGAGACCACCTGCGGGGTGTCACGCGCGACGTTGACGCGGCGACCGGTCACCACGATGGCGTCGCCGCCCGGAACCGAGACGTCCGGAGCCTGCTCTTCCTGAGGCGCAGCCTGGTCCTGGGCGGGAGCCGGCGCGTCGGACTGGCCGCCGGACGTGTCCGGCGTCGAAGGCGTGGTCTGCGCCCAGACAAGGGAAGGCGCAACGAGCGCCGAAGTGAAAAGGAACAGGCTGGCAAGCCGGAGCGGCTTCGTCATGGTAACCCCCAATGCAAATCCTGAAAGGGCGGAGCGTTGCCCGTGGCCACGCCCCGCCCAGTCTCAGATCGGGCTGGCCTCAGTTCGTCGGGAGCGACGAGCAGCGGCGGTTGGCATTCGTCGTGTCGTCGAAGCCCGCATAGCCGGAGTTGCAGGTCCAGACCTTGTACCAGTTGTCATTCGCGTCCTTGACCGCGCCGGCATAGGTCGTCGTGTCGAAGAAGCCGGTGGCGTCCACCGTCTTCGGATCGATCGCGGCGATGGCCGTCTCGTTGGCGCCGTTGATGAACAGGCTGGTCAGCGACGGCGTGAACGCGTCGTTGTTGCCGTTCGCACCGGTGCCGAAGAAGGTCTGCACCTGAGCGGCGGTGTAGCTGCCGGTGCCGAGATACTTGGTGGCATTGCACTGCATCGCGACCGCACGGGCGATCAGGGTGGCCGCATTGGCGCCGCCCGAACCGTTCATGCGCAGGCACTCGTTGGCCGGGCTGATCACCAGGCCGTTGACCAGGGTCAGATCGGCATTGCCGCGCAGCAGGATCGAGGCCTGGTCATTGGCTTCGTTGTTCGCGCTGGTCTGCGGCTGGATCGCCGTGAAGTTGGCGACGCGGGTCACCTGACGCGGCGTGTCGGCTTCGTTGTTGTTGCTGTCGACTTCCATCAGGGCGTCGCCCTGACCCGGACGCTGCAGCAGCAGGACGTACTGGAAGAAGCCCTGCAGGCCGGTGTCGATGTCGAGGCTGTCGTCATCGGCGCCGGTGGCGACGTAGCGCTTGAACTTGACGGTGCCGCCGAAGAACTCCGCGCCGTCGTCCGAGCTGTTGTGGCTCTGGATCGAGTCGAGCGTGGTGCCGCTGCCGACGCCCTCGGTGGTCAGGCCCTGAAGCTCGATGTTCGCACCGAGCACGTAACCCGAATAACGGATCTGCGTGAACTTGATGCTGCCGGCATTGTAGGTGTCGTCGGTGCCGCCGAAGGTGGCCGGGCCGGTGCCCGAGGCGCCTTCGGTCTCACGCTCGCAGGTGCCGGCCGCGGTGGTGCCGGTGTTGCAGTCGGTGATCTTGGCGCGGCCCATCAGCACCACACCGCCCCACTGGCCGATCGAGGTGTCGTCGGCGAGGCCGAGCAGGTTGTCGCGGCTGGTGAAGATGATCGGCGCGGTGGCGGTGCCGTTGGCGGCGATCTTGTTGCCGCGGTTGACCGCGAGCCAAGAGGTGCCGGTGCCACCGAACAGGATCACGCCCGGCGCGATCGTCAGCGTCACGTTGGTGTCGGCGGTCAGCTGGCCGGCGCCGTTCAGGGTGAAGCCGTTCGCGGCGGTGCAGCCCACGGTCGAGCTGGCGCGCGGCGCGCCACCGGTCGGCGCGGTGAAGCCGCCGTCGCAGCCGACGTTCACGCGGTCCTTGAGCTGATAGACCAGGCCGGCGATCTTCGGCAGCGTCACGCTGGCCGAGATGATCGACGGCAGGGTGCAGACGCGCCATTCGCCGGTCGGGCCCTTGATGGTGCCGTCGTTGGTCAGGCCCTTCGGATCGGCGATGGTCGGGCAGCCCGTGGCCGGGGTCACCAGCGCCGTGGTCGGCGTCGGGGTCGGCGACGGCGTCGGAGCCGGCGGGTTGTTGATGATGACGTTGCCGCCGGTGCCCGGCGAGGCGATGTCGTTCGCGCCATCGCAGGCCGCCAGGGCGCCACATGCAATGGTAGTCATCATGATAAGGCTGACGCGTTTGAAGCTGGCCATAGGATCTCCGTTCCGGCGGACGCCGGGTTGCACGAATTCGAAATACGGTGCGGGATCGACTCGGCTTACCCCCGTCGGCCGCAAGGGCGCGCTAGGGACGCATTGTTACTCGTCGGCGCGGAATCGAAGACGTTTCGGAGACAGTCACATGACTGGATTGTGACATCCGGGGCGGAATGCCCCGAAACGGTTCACGGTTTGGTGACGATGTTGCCCGATTGCATCACGAGCCGGACATTTTCGAGCGCGGACAAATCCTTGAGCGGATCGCCCGCGACCGCGACGAGATCGGCGATTCGGCCCGGCGCGATGCTGCCGATGCGATCCGACATGCCGAGGATCGCCGCATTGCCCGCCGTCGCCGTCCACAAGGCCGCGTCCGGCGCCATGCCCCAGGCCGCCATCAGCTCGATCTCGCGCGCATTGGCGCCGTGCGCGAACACCCCGGTATCGCCGCCTACGCACATCGTGACGCCCGACCCGAGCGCGGCGGCATAGCTCGCCCGCTTGGCGCGGATCGCCTCGGGCTCGGGCGCCGCGCCATTCCAGCCGCCATAGCGGGTGATCGCGTCGGTGGCGGCAAGCGTGGGGCAGAAGGCGACCTTGTGGGCCTTCATCAGCGCGAAGACTTCGCCGGTCGCGTCATTGCCATGCTCGATCGTGTCGGCGCCGGCGAGGATCGCCCGGCGCATCCCCTCGGGCGTGCTGGCATGGACCGCGACCTTGCGCCCGGCGTCATGCGCGGCGGCGATACCGGCCTTCAACTCGTCGAGGCTGAAGGTCGCGCGGCTCGGCTCGCCGGGCCCCCAGCGATAATCGGCATAGAATTTCACCCAGTCCGCGCCGTGCGCGATCTGGCGGCGGACGGCGGGGACGATCCCCTCTCCACTCACTTCCTCGGCGCCCTGGGGCACATCGAACGCGTAGCCCTTGGGGCCATAGGCACCGGTGGCGACCAGCGCGCGGCTGGCGATGAGCAGGCGCGGCCCTGGCACGATGCCCTGCTGGATCGCCGCCTTGAGCCCGGCATCGGCATCCCCCGCCCCCTCGGTGCCGAGATCGCGGACGGTGGTGAAACCGGCGAACAGCGTCGCGCGCGCGTGCGCGACCGCGCGGGCGGTACGGAGCGCCAGCGGCTCCTTCATCACCTGATCGTTCCAGCTCGTCTCGTTATACGGGTGGAGGAAGAGATGGACATGGAGGTCTATCAGCCCGGGCAGCAGCGTGGTGCCGGGCAGCGCCAGCGTCTCGGCACCGGCGGGCGCGGCGACGTCCGGGCCGACCGCGACGATCCTGCCGTCGGCGACCAGCACCTTCCAGCCGGGATGGACGGTGCGATCGGTCGCGGTGAAGACGCGGCCGGGCACGAGCAGCACCGGCACCTTCTGCGCCAGCGCGGTGCCGGGAAGGACGAACGCGACAAGGGCGGCAAAGGCGCGGAGCTTGGTCATGGATGGGAGAGTGGCAGCACGCACGCACCGACGCCACCCCTCCCGTCATCCCGACGAAAGTCGGGATCTCAGGCGATGGCAGGAAAAGAGCCGCACGAGATCCCGACTTTCGTCGGGATGACGGCTAGAAGGCGGCCGTCATCGCCACGCCGGCGGTGATCACCAGCACGCCGAGGATCTGCTTCGTGCTCAACTTCTCTCGGAACAGCCGGTGGCCAGCCGCGGCGGCGATCGGCATCTCGATCACGCCCAGCGCCCGCACGGCCGCAGCGGGGGCGAGGTTGAGCGCGAGGAACCAGCCCGAGGAGGCGAGCGCGCCGAACAGCCCCGCCCCCAGCGACTGGCGCCAGCCCCTGGCCACCGCGGCCAGCGCCGCACGGTCCCGCACGGCAAGGTAGAGCCCCAGCCCGGCGGACTGCACCGCCTGGACGATGGCGACGCAGGCCATGGCCGAGAAGACCGGATGATGCGGCTCGAGCCGCAGCCCGGCATGGCGGAAGGCGTTGAGGGCGAAGCCGAAGAGCAGGCCGGACAGGACGCCATAGGTGACGCCCAGCACCGGATGATGCGCGCCTTCGATCTTCTTCGGCCAGACCAGCAGCGCGAGCCCGAGGGTGGTCACCGCCACGCCCGTCCAGCCGAGCACCGAGAGATTGTCGCCGAACACGACCAGGCCGACCGTGGCGGCGAGCGGCACCGAGCTTTGCTGGAGCGCCGTGCCCACCGCGAAGCCGGCATGATGCATGGCGAGCAGCAGCGCCGCCGTCGCCAGCACCTGCGCCACGGCACCGGCGAGCGCCGGCCACCAGAACGCCCAGCCGAACTGCGGATCGAGATGCGGGCTGAGGGCGAAGGCGATCGCGGTGAAGACGATCGAGAAAGGCAGGCCGAACAGGAAGCGCACCAGCGTGGCGCCCCAGGGGCCGGTGTTGGACATCATGCCCCGCTGCAGCGCGTTGCGCCCCACCTGGAACGCCGCCGATGCCACCGTCGCCACTGCCCAAAGCACGCTGTTTACTCCCACAACCTCTTGATTCGGGCGCCATACCCGCTCCCGTCCTCCCCGCGAAGGCGGGGATCTCTCTGCTGGGATGCCCGTGGCTCTGGATTCCCGCTTTCGCGGGGATGACGATGTTTGGATTGCCCCTTGGAGAACCCAGCCATCAATCCAGCTAATGGCTCTTCCGAGAAATGGTGGTTTGTGCGGAGCCGCCCGGATGGATCATTCCACCCGGGCAGCAACCAAGGAACCCCGGATGAAGTCGATCCACCTCGCCGCCCTCGCCCTGCTCACCAGCGCCGCCACGGCACAGCAGGACGATCCGCTCACCCGCCCGATCGAGCCCGAGGCCGCCGCCAAGTGGATCGGCCCGCAGGCGCCGATCCGGGTGTTCGGCAACAGCTATCTGGTCGGCTTCGAGGGCATGAACGTCGGGCTGATCGACACCGGCAAGGGGCTGATCCTGATCGACGGCGCGGTGCCGCAATCGGTCCGCTCGGTCGAGGCGAACCTGCAGAAGCTCGGCTACCGCATCCAGGACGTGAAGCTGATCCTCAGCACCGAACCGCATTTCGACCATGCCGGCGGGCTGGCGGCGCTGGTGCGCGACAGCGGCGCCACGGTGCTGGCCGGCGGCTGGGCGGTGACGGCGCTGAAACAGGGGATGAGCACGCCCGACGATCCCCAGGCGGCCTGGCTGGTCCCCTTTCCCGCCGTCTCGCGCCTGCGCGCGGTGAAGGATGGCGAGGTGATCCGGCTCGGCAATGTCGCGGTCACCGCTCGGGCGACGCCCGGGCATACGCCGGGGAGCATGAGCTGGACCTGGCGGAGCTGCGAGGGGCGGGTGTGCCGGACGATGGTGTTCGCCTCGAGCCTCAATCCCGTGGCGGCGAACGGCTATCGCTTCACCAGGCACCCGGAGGTGGTGGCGAGCTTCCGCTCGACCCAGGCCAGGGTGCGCGCCATGCCCTGCGACATCCTGTTCAGCGCGCATCCGGACAATTCGGGCGGCCCGGAGAAATATGCGCGCTTCGCCAGGGGCGTGCGGCCGAACCCCTATGTCGATCCGGGCGCCTGCCGCGCCTATGCCGACCGGTCGGCGACGGCGCTGGGCAAGCGGCTGGCGGACGAGAAGGCGGGCAAGGCGAAGTAGCTCAGGCGCGGCGCGCGGCGGCGCGGAACAACGCCGCCGCGAGCAGCCAGGGCAGCGCGAAGGCGCCGATCAGCGGCGCGGTGCGCGGCTCCTGGGCGAGCGCGGGCAGGATGGTGGCGGCCTGCGCCGCCGCCGTCGCCAGCATCGCCCAGGCCATGCCGGCCGGACGGAAGCGGGCGAGCAGGCTGCCTGTCGCAGCTACGGCGAGCACCCCGGCGAAGACCAGGTTGATCGGGTTGTCCTCGTTGCCGATCATCCCGACGGCGAGGTTGACCCAGACAGTGAGGAAGGCGGTGAGCAGCGCCACCGCCGCGCCGGCGCGATAGGCGGCACTCTGATGCGTGCGGACGGCAAGCTCGAAGGTCAGGCCGACGCCGCCGATCAGCGCGCCGGCGGCGAGGAAGTCGATCGGCCCCCAGACGACTTCGCGGGTGAACTGCATCGCGATCGCGGGCAGCATCAGCAGCCCCGCCGCCGCGCTCCACGCCGCGATCCGCAGCCGGTTGCCGGTGTGCGGGTGGTTCATCGTCTGCGCTGCCATGCCTGCCTCCTGTGTTGGTGCTGCCGGTCTGCGCTTCGAGGTGCGCGAACGCCAACCAAGCTTTGGAGGAATCGCCGTGCAGAGGATGTGCAGGCGGGGCATGAAAAAGCCCGCCGGCATTTCCACCGGCGGGCTCGTTCAATCCGTGGCGATCAGCTCACCAGATGCGGACGCGCTTGTCCGGCGCGACATATTGCTTCTGGTCGGGCGTGATCTTCCAGGCCGCGTACCAGGCATCGACGTTCCGCAGCGGGTTGATCGCGCGGATCTGGCCCGGCGAGTGCGGATCGCCGACCAGCTGCTGGCGCAGCGCCTCGGTGCGGAACAGCGTACGCCACACCTGGCCCCAGCCCAGGAAGAAGCGTTGGTCGCCGGTATAGCCGTCGATCACCTTGGCCTTCTTGCCCTTCAACGACTGGTGATAGGCATCGAGCGAGATCAGCACGCCGCCGAGATCGCCGATATTCTCGCCCATCGAGGCGCGGCCGTTGATGTGGACGCCGGGCAGTCCGTCAAAGGTATAGGCCTCGTACTGGGCGCCGAGGATCGAGGCCTGGGCCTCGAACTTGGCGGCGTCCTCCGCCGTCCACCAGTCGCGCAGCACGCCATTGCCGTCGGACTTGCGGCCCTGGTCGTCGAAGCCGTGGCTGATCTCGTGGCCGATCACGCCGCCGATGCCGCCATAGTTGACCGCGTCATCGGCCTGCGGATCGAAGAAGGGCGGCTGCAGGATCGCGGCCGGGAAGACGATCTCGTTCTTCACCGAGTTATAGTATGCGTTCACCGTCTGCGGGGTCATGCCCCACTCCGCCTTGTCGACCTGCCCGCCCAGCCGGTTGCGGCGATAGTCCCATTCGAAGCGGCCGGCACGCTCGGCATTGCCGACCAGGTCGCCCGCCTTGACCTCGAGCGCCGAATAGTCGCGCCACTTGTCCGGATAGCCGATCTTGACGGTGAAGCCCTTGAGCTTGGCCTGGGCCTGCTCCTTGGTTGCCGGGCTCATCCAGGCGAGGCCGTTGATCCGGCCGGCAAGCGCGACGCGCAGGTTGCTCACCAGCGTGTCCATCTTCGCCTTGGAGGCCGGCGGGAAATAGAGCGCGACATAGTCGCGGCCCACGCCCTCACCGACGCCGCGCTCGGTGAACGCGACCGCACGCTTCCAGCGGTCGCGCTGCTGCGGCTGGCCGTTCATGAACTTCGAGCGGAACTCGAACTGCGCATCGACGAAGCGCTTCGACAGCAAAGGCGCGACGTCGTCGGCGGTGCGGAAGGCCTGCCAGGCCTTGAGCGTGTCGAGATCGGTATCGGCGAAGACCTTGGCGAGCAGCGGGATCGCGCTGTTCTGCGCGACGATCACGCGGTCCGCCTTGGTGAGCCCCGCGGCCGCCCAGAAGCTGTCCCAGCCGAAGCCCGGGGCCGACGCCTTGAGCTCGGCGACGCTGGTCGGGTTGTAGGTCTTGTCGCGGTCGCGGCTCTGCGCGCGGGTCCAGTGCGCCTTGGCGATCTGGGTCTCCATCGCGACCACCTTGGCGGCCGCCGCATCGGCATCCGCCCAGCCGGCCATGCCGAGCATCTGCGCGACATATTGCTGGTAGCGCGCCACCTGCGGCGCGAACTTGGCATCGAGATAGAGGTCGCGGTCGCCCAGGCCCAGGCCGGACTGGCGCAGGTAGAGGGCGTAGACATCCGGGTTCTTGGCGTCGTCGTTCACGCCGATGCCGAAGAAGCTGCCGCCGAAGCCACCGGTCGAGGCACCCATCAGCTTCGCCAGGTCGTCCTTGCTCGCCGCCGCCTTGACCGGCGCGAGCCGTTCGGCGAGCGGCTGGGCGTCGAGCTTCTCGACCGTCGCCTCGTCCATGAAGCCATTGTACAGGATCGCCGCCTTCATCCGGTCCGGATGCGCGGTGTCGGTGGCGCTATAGCCCGAGATCAGGCTGCGCATGCGCACTTCGGACAGGTCGCGCAGCACCGCGAAGGCGCCGAAGGACGAGCGGTCGGCCGGGATCGTCGTGCGATCGACCCAGGCGCCGTTGACGAACCGGTACCAGTCGTCGCCCGGCTTCACGCTCTTGTCCATGCCGGTGAGGTCGAAGCCCCAGGCACCGTAGCGGGTGGCGCCGGCATCAGCAGTGGCACCCGCGGCGACGGGCGCGGCCGACTGCTGGCTGAAACCAATGGCGGGCACCGCGAGCACGGCCATGGCCGAGGCGAGCAGCAGAATCTTCTTCAATGGAGGTCCCCCGAAATTGAGACGTTAGGCGCGTCTGGAAACAGACTGTCACGCCGTCGGGAGACGCGCAATATCCTTGCGCGAGCCGCTATCCTTCGTTCACCTGCTGATAGATGATCCGCACGCCGGCCTCTTCCTCGCGCCGAAGGAAGATGCGCGTGCCCGATGCATAACGGATACGGAGGCGATCCGGGCCGAGCCAGCGAATCTCCGCCCAGGACCCGCCCCAATCGCCGGCCCTTGCCGCACCATGGTCATCGTCCGCGATGAAGGCGTTGCCCATGCCGGTAGGCAGCTCGCCGGGACGAAGAATCGAGACCTGGGTGGTGAAGCCGGTCGTCGCGCCACAGTCCCGCTGGAACATCACCGCGCTCAGGGCGCCACCCGGCGCATAGGCCCTGGAGACGAGATAGTTCCCACAGACATCGCCACAGGCACCGAGTGGCGCGGACAGCGCAATCGTCATGGCGAGCTTGCGAAATACCATATGCTTCCCCCTTCGCGGGAAAGGCCTGGCGCGGACAGGTGCAGGCGTGATGCAGAGGGCGTCCGCGTTCGATCGAGCCAAACCAAAAAAGCCCGCCGGATCACCGACGGGCTTTGAAATGGTGGGCGCGGTAGGGATTGAACCTACGACCCCACCCGTGTGAAGGGTGTGCTCTACCACTGAGCTACGCGCCCATTGGCCAGGTCCTTGAACCCTTGGCGGCCGAAATGGGAAGCGGGCCTTTAGGCGGCGCAGCTCCAGCTGTCCAGTCCCAAAACCCGCATTTGTACGGTCTTAGTTGACCGCGTCCTTGAGGCCCTTGCCCGCCTTGAACTTCGGCTGGTTCGACGCCTTGATCGTCATCGGCTCGCGGGTGCGCGGGTTGCGGCCCGTCGACGCCTTGCGCTTGCTGACCGAGAAGGTGCCAAAGCCGACCAGGCGAACTTCGTCGCCCTTCTTGAGCGCCGTCTGGATGGCATCGAACACGGCTTCCACAGCCTTGCTCGCATCGCCCTTCCCGAGGCCCGAGGTATCGGCGACCTGTCCGATAAGCTCTTGCTTGTTCATTTCGTGACTTTCCCCCTCATGAATTACGCAGAAATACGCGAGTCGCGGCGGCAGGCCGAGCGATCACGTCAGCACGCCGCCGCTGGGGCTGTCAAAACGTTTCGCCCCGCTTTTCCCTCCAAATGACGAAAAGGTTACGGTGTCCGAACGGTTAGGCCTAACCTGGATCAGTGGTGCACGGCGTCTCCCAGACCGGCCGTGCCGGTCGTGGGCTGGGCCGCCAGTTCGTCCGCCTCGCTCCAGTCGATCGACACGAGCGGCTCGGTGAGCGCCAGGCGCAGCACCTCGTCGACATGCTTGACCGGCACGATCTCGAGACCGTCGCGGATGTTCTGCGGGATCTCGGCGAGGTCCTTCTGGTTCTCCTCCGGGATCAGCACCGTCTTGATGCCACCACGCAGCGCCGCGAGCAGCTTCTCCTTGAGCCCGCCGATCGGCAGCACACGACCACGCAGCGTCACTTCGCCGGTCATCGCGATGTCCTTGCGGACCGAGACGCCGGTCAGCGTCGAGACGATCGCCGTGACCAGGCCGATGCCCGCCGACGGACCGTCCTTGGGTACCGCGCCCTCCGGCAGGTGGACGTGGATGTCCTTGCGCTGGAGCAGGCTCGGCTTGATGCCGTAGGCCGGGCTGCGCGCCTTGACGAAGCTGAACGCGGCCTCGACCGATTCCTTCATCACGTCGCCCAGCTTGCCGGTCGTCTTGATCATGCCCTTGCCGGGCACGGTGACGCTTTCGATGGTCAGCAGCTCGCCGCCCACCTCGGTCCAGGCGAGACCCGTGACCGCACCGATCTGGTTCTCCTCCTCGCCGAGCCCGTGGCGGTACTTCTGCACGCCGGCGAACTCGTGGAGGTTCTGGGGCGTGATCGTCACGCTCTCGGCCTTGCCCTCGAGGATCTTGCGCAGCGCCTTGCGGGCGAGCTTGGCGATCTCGCGCTCCAGCGTACGCACGCCCGCCTCGCGGGTGTACTGCTGGATCAGCTTGCGCAGCCCTTCCTGGGTTAGGACGAACTCGCCCTCCTTCAGGCCATGCGCCTCGATCTGCTTCTCGATCAGGTGCCGCTCGGCGATCTCGACCTTCTCGTCCTCGGTATAGCCCTCGAGCCGGATGATCTCCATGCGGTCGAGCAACGGCTGCGGCAGGTTCAGCGAGTTCGCGGTGCACACGAACATCACGTCCGAGAGATCGATGTCGATCTCCAGATAGTGATCGTTGAACTTGTTGTTCTGCTCGGGATCGAGCACCTCGAGCAGCGCCGAGGCGGGATCGCCGCGGAAATCCTGGCCGAGCTTGTCGATCTCGTCGAGCAGGAACAGCGGGTTGGAAGTGCCGGCCTTTTTCAGGTTCGACACGATCTTGCCCGGCAGCGAGCCGATATAGGTGCGGCGGTGGCCGCGGATCTCGGCCTCGTCGCGCACGCCGCCCAGCGACTGGCGGATGAACTCACGGCCCGTCGCCTTGGCGATGCTCTTGCCCAGCGAGGTCTTGCCGACGCCCGGCGGGCCGACGAGGCACAGGATCGGTCCCTTCAGCTTGTTGGTGCGCGCCTGGACAGCGAGATACTCGACGATCCGGTCCTTGACCTTCTCGAGCGCATAATGGTCCTCGTCGAGCACACCCTGCGCCTCGGCGATGTCCTTCTTGAGCTTCGACTTCTTGCCCCAGGGCAGGCCGAGCAGCACGTCGAGATAGTTACGCACCACCGTCGCCTCGGCGCTCATGGGCGCCATGGTCTTGAGCTTCTTGAGCTCCGACTGGGCCTTGGTGCGCGCTTCCTTCGACAGCTTGAGCGTGGCGATCTTCTGGGTCAGCTCGGCGACTTCGTCGCCATCGCCTTCCTCGCCCTCATTGCCCAGCTCGCGCTGGATCGCCTTGAGCTGCTCGTTGAGGTAATATTCGCGCTGCGTCTTCTCCATCTGGCGCTTCACGCGGCTGCGGATCTTCTTCTCGACCTGCAGCACGCCGAGCTCGCCCTCCATGAAGGCGAACACCATCTCGAGGCGCTTCATCGGATTGGTCTCGACGAGCAGCGACTGCTTCTCGGCGACCTTGACGGCAATGTTGGCGGCAACCGCATCGGCGAGGCGCGATGCGTCCTCGAGCTCGGCGAGCTGCACCGCGGTCTCGGCCGGCAGCTTGCGGTTGAGCTTGGCGTAATTCTCGAACTGGTCGACGACCGAGCGCATCAGCGCCTGGATCTCGGTGCCTTCGACGGCATCGTCGTCGATCGGCTTGACGCTCGCGGTGAGGAAGGCGCCGCCCTCCTCCATCGTGACGAGCGCGCCGCGCTCCTTGCCGGCGACGAGCACGCGGACGGTGCCGTCGGGCAGCTTGAGCAGCTGGAGGACTTCGGCGGAGACGCCGGTATCATACAGGTCCTCGCGGCCAGGATCGTCCTCGGCCGGATCGAGCTGCGCGACGAGGAAGATCTCCTTGTCATCGGCCATGGCGGCCTCGAGCGCGGCGACCGACTTGTCGCGGCCGACGAACAGCGGCACGATCATGTGCGGGAAGACGACAATGTCCCGAAGGGGAAGAACGGGGTAGGACTGCTTCATGAATACTCCTGAGCCCGCACAGGGCTCCTCTCCTCCATTATATGGGGGTCGTGGAGCCCGCATCAATCTGCGAACGCTCTTAGGCTGTGGAGTGTTGCTTGCCGTAGCGGCACGGGCAAGCATTTTTCCGCCTCAGCCGGCCATGCGCGCGCCGAATGCGGCATGATCCCCCGGAAATCGCCCTGGATTCGAACAGGCCATTGCCGGGTCCGTTCCGTTTCCGCATCACTCTCGACAATCGCACCGTGATTCCCGCCTGAAGGAGGCTCCCATCCGCACGTCCCTGTCCCTCGCCGCCTCAGCCCTGGCGCTCGCCGCCCTCCCCGCCGCCGCGCAGACGGTAAAGCCCGGCGAGCCGCCGATCACGCCGACCACGCAGGAATCGGGCGGCCCGATCAGCCCCGAGCGCGCCGCGCTCCACCTCGACCATGCCGACCTGGCGATCGAAGTGTTCCCGGCGACCCAGCGCATCGCCGGCGTGGCGACGCTGACGATCACCAGCGCGATCGCCCAGAAGGTCCTGCAGATCGATCTCGACCGGAACCTGCCGGTCACCGCGGTGAGCATCGACGGCAAGGCGCTGACGCCGCAGGAATGGGCCAATCCCGAGGGCCGGCTGATGATCACCCTGCCCCGCCCGCTCAAGGCCGGCGGCAAGGCGGAGGTGAAGATCAGCTATGGCGGCACGCCGCATGTCGCGGTGCGCGCGCCCTGGGACGACGGCATGGTCTGGGCGAAGACGCCTGGGACGGATCGCCAGCCCTGGATCGCGACCACTGCAGAGGGCTATGGCTGCGACCTGTTCTGGCCCTGCCTCGACTTCCCCCGCGGCGAGCCGGACACGGTCGACATGCACATCACCGTGCCCAAGGACCTGAAGGTCGCCGGCAACGGCAAGCTGATCGGCACCGACACGCTTGCCGATGGCCGCACCACCTGGAACTGGCGCACGCGCAGCCCCAATCCCTATTCGGTCACTCTCCAGATCGCGCCCTACAGGCTGATCGAGGCGGACTATAAGAGCCGCTACGGCAACACGATCCCGATGCAATATTGGTATCTGCCGGGCCGCGACGACAAGGCGAAGAAGCTGTTCGCCGAGTTCGCCCCGACGCTCGACTTCTACGAGAGCCTGATCGGCCCCTATCCGTTCGGCGACGAGAAGGTGGGCGTGGCCGAGACGCCGCATCTGGGCATGGAGCACCAGACGATCAACGCGTACGGCAACAACTACAAGCAATATCCCTCGGGCTTCGACGAGATATTCCAGCACGAGCTCGGCCATGAGTGGTTCGGCAACCAGATGTCCGCGGGCAACTGGGACGATTACTGGCTGCACGAGGGCTTCGCCCAGTACATGCAGCCGCTCTACGGCCGCTGGCGCGAGGGCGAGGCGCGCTATGCGATCATGATGGACGAGTTCCGGCTCCAGATCACCAATCACGCCCCGATCGTCTCGGGCCAGATCCGCACCGAGGAGCAGGTCTATGAGGAGGAGAATGGCGGGCCGGGCCAGGACATCTACGTCAAGGGCGCCTGGATTCTCCACACGCTGCGCAACCTGATCGGCGACGACAAGTTCTTCGAGGCCACTCGCCTGCTCGTCTATGGCCGGACCGATCCGAAGCCTGGCAACTTCACCCCGCGCTTCGCCGCCACGCCCGAGTTCATCGCCGATGTGAACAAGGTGACCGGCAAGGACCTGCAATGGTTCTTCGACGTCTATCTCTACCAGGCGCCGCTGCCCGAGCTGGTCGAGACGCGCCAGGGCGACACGCTGGCGCTGCGCTGGAAGATGGCGAACGACAAGCCCTTCCCGCTGCCGGTGGAGGTCTCGATCGATGGCAAGGTGCAGAAGGTCGAGATGCCGGGCGGCACCGCGACGCTGAAGGTGCCGGCCGACGCGCATGTGATCGTCGATCCGGACTCGCGGATCCTCAAATATTCGGCGGCCGTCGAGGCCTTTCAGCGCTACGCGTACCGGCGGTAGGGCAAAACCCCTTTTCCCTCTCCCCTCCGGGAGAGGGTCGGGGGCAATGTCCCTCGCCGGCAGCTAGCCTATTCCTCGATCAGCCCGCCGTCCGGCCGCAGCACCTTGGCCAGCACGAAGCCGAAGCCGATCTGCCAGGGCACGTAGATCTTGAGCAACTGGAGCCAGTTGCCCGGGAAGCCCTGGTTGCCCGAGCCGGTCGTCATGTAGAGATAGACGACCAGCGCACCGAGGCCCGCCAGCATCGCCGTGCCGAACACGGCGAAGATCGCCGTCGCCAGCCCGTGCCGGCCCAGCCCGCTGCCCAGCACGAACAGCAGCCCGAGGCCCGCGCCCACCGCGCCGCCGACAAGGCCCGGCAGCATCGGCGTGGCGGCCGCGTTGACCTGGCTCGCCAGCTGGGCCGCCGCCCAGTGCGCGAAGGTGAGGCCGACGATCAGCACCGCGACCTTCATCGCCAGCTTGTGGCTCCGCCCTGCCCAGACCAGGGGCAAGGTAAGAAGCGGGGTAAGCCATACGGCCCCGTTGGCGACATTCGCCAGGGTGAGCACGCACAACCCCGCGATGAAGAGCAGGTGGCCGAGGACCAGCCACTTGAAAGCCGTGCCCGCGGCGGAATCGAGAGCAAGATTGAACGACGAGTGATACTCGCGGGGATCTTCGTCCGCGAGGATTGCAGCATCAGACATAGGACGACTCCTTTATCCGGCTAATACAGCGAGGGTGCGCCTCAACTTGAGTCGCGTCAACAAAAGTCGATCTTGCAGCGCAGCGTAGATCGCGCGACATTCCAGCGCGTTGGAGCCTGCATTTCGGGGGGAAGCATGGCGGACGAAACGCTCTGGAACACCGACCTCGCACCGACGGGCCCGGAGCAGCGCAGCTGGGCCTGGTATCACTATGCCGCGCTGTGGATCGGGATGATCGTCGCGGTGCCCGCCTGGATGCTCGCGGCGGGCTTGGTCGAGCAGGGCATGTCGGCCGGACAGGCCGCGCTCACCGTGCTGCTCGGCAACCTCGTCGTCCTGGTGCCGATGCTGCTGATCGGCCATGCCGGCGCCCGCCACGGCATCCCCTATGCGGTGCTGGTCCGTGCCTCGTTCGGCACCACCGGCGCGCGGCTTCCTGCCCTCGCCCGCGCGCTGGTCGCCTGTGGCTGGTACGGCATCCAGACCTGGATCGGCGGCGAGGCGCTGCTTACCCTGCTCGGCGTGCTGCTGAAGACCGATCTGCGCGGCGATCCCCTGCCCCTGCTCGGCATCGGGATCGGCCAGCTGGCCGCCTTCCTCGCCTTCTGGTCGCTCCAGCTCTTCTTCGTCCGCAAGGGGCTGCTGACCATCCGCCGGCTTGAGACCTGGACCGCGCCGGTCAAGATCCTGGTCTGCATCGCGCTGGTCTGGTGGGCGGTGCAGACGGCGGGCGGGTTCGGCCCGATCTTCAACGCCCCCTCGGCCTTCGTGCCCGGCGGCGCCCGGGAGGGTCAGTTCTGGGTGGTGTTCTGGCCCGCGCTCACCGCGATGATCGGCTATTGGGCGACGCTGGCGCTCAACATCCCCGACTTCACCCGCTTCGCCCGCTCGCAACGCGACCAGGTGATCGGCCAGTCGATCGGCCTGCCGCCGATGATGGGGTTGATCGCACTGGCCAGCGTGATCACCACCAGCGCCACCGTGGTGATCTATGGCGAGGCGATCTGGGACCCGGTCGCACTGTCCGGCCGGTTCGAGGGGCCGCTGGTGCTGCTCGGGCTGATCGTGATCAGCGTCGACACCATCTCGTGCAACATCGCCGCGAACCTGGTTTCCGCCTCCTACGACTTCTCCTCGGTCGCGCCGAAGCGGATCAGCTACCGCACCGGCGGGATGATCACCGCCACCATCGCGATCCTGATGATGCCGTGGAAGCTGCTCGCCTCGACTGGCGGGTACATATTCGTCTGGCTCACCGGCTATTCAGCACTGCTCGGCCCGATCGCCGGCATATTGATCGCCGACTATTGGCTGATCCGCCGCACCCGGCTGCAGGTCGCGGACCTCTACCGGACGGACGGCGCCTATCGCTACCGCTCGGGCTGGAACCCGGCGGCGCTGATCGCCTTCGCGGCCGGCGTGCTGCCCAACCTGCCGGGCTTCCTCGCCACCGCGGCGCCCTCGGTCTTCTCCGTCGGACCGGTCTGGGCAGCGATCTACAGCTGGGCCTGGTTCGTCGGCCTGTTCATCGCGCTCATACTCTATGCCGTGTTGATGCGCCTCAAGCCCCAGGCCGCCGCCCCAGCCGCATGAGCCAGGCGAGGAAGAACGCCAGGCACGCCTGCCAGGGCAAATGCACGCACTCCAGCCAGAAGACGAAGCGCGCCGAGCGGAGGGGATATTCGAGCGCGTTGGTGAGGAGCAGCCCCTGCGCCATGCCCAGCGCACCGAGAAGGGTGAGCGTGACGATACCAAACAGGATGATCGCGCGGCTGCCGGCAGTGAGCGAGGTCAGGCGCAGCGGCACGAGCAGCATCAGCGCCAGCGTGCCGCCCGCAAGGCCGCCCACCGCGCCGGTGCCGAGATCGCGCAGATAGGCCTGGGGATCGGGCTCGAGCGGAAAGCTCAGCATCGCGTGCCGCCAGGCGAGATAATTGGCCGCGACATGCGCGACCGGCAGCGCCACGCAGAAATAGACCAGCCGCTGCACCCAGCCGCGCTGGCGGATGGAGGCGAGCAGATAGGGCAAGCCGAACAGCGGCGTCAGGTAGAGGCTGGGGCCGATCACCGGTGCCAGCACGTCCTTGGGATCGGGATAGAGCAGCACCGCGATCGCCAGGGCGATCGCGTAGAGGACCGCGCCGATCAGCAGCCAGACGAACGCATGCAGGAAGCGGACATTGCGACGTCGCGCCTGCCGGACGGCAAGTTTGTCGGTTCTGTTCAGCCCCCGCCGCATAGGAGCATGATGGCAGAGGAATGCAGCGGAACAAGCGCGAGATAGAAAGGCGTGCCCCTTCCCCTCATCCCGGCGAAAGCCGGGATCTCAGGCGGTGGCGCGGGGATAGAGCCGCACGAAATCCCGACTTTCGTCGGGATGACGGAAGTTGTGGATACCGGGATGGCAGGAAGTGGCGAATAGCACGAATAGCAGAAGGCCCTCCCCGCTTCCGGGAAGGGCCTTCCAAAATGCTATCGGTAAAGCCGAGCCTCAGCCCGCCTTTTCCTTCTTGGCATAGACGCGAACCGGGTCCTTCGAGCCGGCGACCACGTCCTTGTCGACCACGACCTCGTCCACCCCGTCCATCGACGGCAGGTCGAACATCGTGTCGAGCAGGATGCCCTCCAGGATCGAGCGGAGGCCACGCGCGCCGGTCTTGCGCTCGATTGCCTTCTTCGACACCGCGGTGAGCGCGTCGTCGTTGAAGCCGAGCTTCACGCCCTCCATGTCGAACAGCTTCTGATACTGCTTGACCAGCGCGTTCTTCGGCTCGGTGAGGATCTTCACCAGCGCCTCGACATCGAGGTCCTCGAGCGTCGCGATGACCGGCAGGCGGCCGACGAACTCGGGGATCAGGCCGAACTTGAGGAGATCCTCCGGCTCGACCTGCTTCAGCGTCTCGCCCGTGCGGCGCTCGTCCGGCGCGGCGACATGCGCACCGAAGCCGATCGACTTGCCCTGCAGGCGATCACCGATGATCTTCTCTAGGCCCGAGAAGGCGCCGCCGCAGATGAACAGGATATTCGTCGTGTCCACCTGCAGGAATTCCTGCTGCGGGTGCTTGCGGCCGCCCTGCGGCGGAACCGAAGCGGTCGTGCCTTCCATGAGCTTGAGCAGTGCCTGCTGCACGCCCTCGCCCGACACGTCGCGGGTGATCGACGGGTTCTCGGCCTTGCGGCTGATCTTGTCGATCTCGTCGATGTACACGATGCCGCGCTGCGCCCGCTCGACGTTGTAGTCGGAAGCCTGGAGCAGCTTGAGGATGATGTTCTCCACGTCCTCGCCGACATAACCGGCTTCGGTCAGCGTGGTCGCGTCCGCCATGGTGAACGGCACGTCGAGGATGCGGGCGAGCGTCTGGGCGAGCAGGGTCTTGCCGCAGCCGGTGGGGCCGACGAGCAGGATGTTCGACTTGGACAGTTCGACGTCCGCGCCCTTGGCGCCGTGGTTCAGCCGCTTGTAGTGGTTGTGCACCGCCACCGACAGCACGCGCTTGGCGCGCTTCTGGCCGATCACATAGTCATCGAGGACGTCGCAGATCTCCTGCGGCGTCGGAACCCCGCCGTCCTTCTTGCTGACGAGCGCCGACTTGGTCTCTTCCCGAATGATATCGTTGCAGAGCTCGACGCACTCGTCGCAGATGAACACGGTCGGGCCCGCGATGAGCTTGCGCACTTCGTGCTGCGACTTGCCGCAGAACGAACAATAGAGCGTGCTCTTCGAGTCACCGCCGCTGAGCTTGGTCATTCACTTCCATCCTTCGTGCGTCGCGCGCACGTTACGCCACCCGCCATCCTACACGCGGGCGATATTCCGGCAAACCGGAATCTGGCTATTACGCCAGACTCCTTAAATAGGTCCTGCCGATCAGGCTGCGGCAGCCTCGCCGTCGGTCGGAACCGGCCGCTTTTCATAGACTTCGTCGACCACGCCGAACGCCTTGGCTTCGTCGGCCTCGAAGAAGCTGTCGCGGTCCATGACCTGCTCGATTCGCTCGAGCGGCTGGCCCGTGTACTTCGCATAGAGATCATTCATCCGCTTGCGGATGCGCAGGATCTCCTTGGCCTGGATCTCGATGTCCGACGCCATGCCCTGCGCGCCGCCCGAGGGCTGGTGGAGCATGATGCGGGCATTGGTGAGCGCGACGCGCAGGCCCGGCTCGCCAGAAGCGAGCAGGAACGAGCCCATCGAGGCGGCCTGGCCGATGCAGACCGTGCCGACGCGCGGACGGATATACTGCATGGTGTCGTGGATCGCCATGCCGGCAGTCACCACGCCACCCGGCGAGTTGATGTACATCCAGATGTCCTTCTTCGGGTTCTCGGACTCGAGGAAGAGCAGCTGGGCGGTGATCAGCGAGGCCATATGGTCTTCGACCGGGCCGGTCACGAACACGATTCGCTCGCGCAGCAGGCGCGAATAGATGTCGAAGCTGCGCTCGCCGCGGCTCGACTGTTCGATCACGATGGGCACGAGGCCGCCGGTCACGGGATCAATGGTCATCTGATCGGAAAGCGGATGCATGGGTGAAAATCTCATTATGTCTGTTTTGCCCAGGCCAACATCGGCGCTTGACGTTCGGAGTTCAAGCCTTGGTTATGGTTAGCCTCGACAAGGGGTTTTGCGGGAGGGCGCCATCGCCGGGGACGAATCGGGGCAGCTATTGAAGGCGACGCAGAGGGTGGCGGTACGGCTGGTGCTGGCCGGGCTGATCCTGCGCATCGCCTGGCTCGCCCTGGTGGGCGCTCTGGTCCACCCGCTCCAGCTCGGCGAGGCAAGCCAGGCCGCGTCGGCGCTGGCCCGCACCGGCACGATTGCCGATGCCTTCGGTCCCGGCACCGGCCCGACCGCGCATCTGATGCCGGTGGTGGTGGTGATCGTAGGCGCGGTGCAGCGCGTGTTCGGCGCAGATTCGGCGCTCGGCAACCTGCTGCTGAGCCTGTGGACGCTCGCCCAGCTCGCGGCGATCTGGCTGCTCGCCCGCGCCCTGTTCGCCGGCGCGGGCTGGAACCGTGCCGCGCTGATCGGCGGGCTGGCGCTGCTCTGCCTGATCCCCGCGCATATCTCGCAGGAGGCCGCCGACTTCCGCGTCTGGGAAGGCGGGCTCGCCACGCTGCTCGCTCTCGCCAATCTCTGGCTGATCGTCACGCTCGAGCGGCGCGCGTCGATCGACTGGCAGCCGCTGCTGCTCGGCGCGGCGCTGTCGGCCGCCACCTTCTTCGTCAGCCCCACAACCGGGCTGGCGGTGGATGCCTGCTGGGCCTGGCTGGCGCTGCGTCGCCTGCCCTTCCGTCAGGTCGTCGGCTTCGCCGCCGCCGCAGCGGCAGCACTAGCGCTGGTCCTCGCCCCCTGGGTGCTTCGCAATGCCCAGGTGATGGGAAAGCCGATCCTGCTGCGCGACAATTTCGGGCTGGAGACCGCGCTCGCCAACTACCCCGGCGCGCTCGACCCTACCGATCCGCACGCGGAATCCCAGGCGCGGATGCGAGCGATCCACCCCTATCAGAACCCGGAGGTGCTCTCCCGGCTCCGCGCAGCGGGCGGCGAGGTCGCCTATGCGCAGGGGCTGGGCCGCGAGGCCTGGGCATGGATCCGCACGCATCCGCTCGACTTCGCCCGGCTGGCGCTGCGCCACTATCGCCAATTCTACTTCCCCGATCGCTGGCAGGGCGCGCTGACCAACTGGCAGGCCTTCCCGACGCTCCGTATCGAGGCTATCCGTGCCATTGCGGCGCTCGGCCTGCTCGGCCTGCTGATCGGCCTGGTCCAGCGGCGGCGCCATTACGGGCTGCTCGCGCTCTATATCGCGCTGGCCGGCCTGCCCTATGCGCTCGTCCTGCCGATCCCGCGCTATGCCTATGTCGTCTGGCCGCTGCTTGCCTTCCTGGCGGCCCGGCTGCTGGTCGACGCCTTTGCCGCCTTGCGGGTCCGACAACGCCGCCGCATGATGGCGCAATGACGACGCACACGGTCCTGGTCACTGGCGGCTCCGGCTTCGTGGGCAGCCATGTCATCCTCCAGCTGCTGGCGGCAGGGCACGAAGTGCGCACCACCGTCCGCAGCCTCTCCCGCGAGCCCCAGGTCCGCGCGACGCTGGAAAAGGCCGGCGCCGACACTAGCCGACTACACTTCTTCGCCGCCGATCTGGAGAAGGACGAAGGCTGGGCCGAGGCGGTGGCCGGCTGCGACTATGTCCAGCACGTCGCCTCCCCCTTCCCCCAGAGCCAGCCCGAGGACGAGCAGGAGCTGATCCGCCCGGCGGTGAACGGCACGCTGCGCGTCCTGCGCGCCGCGCGCGATGCCGGGGTGAAGCGCGTCGTCCT
Organism: Sphingomonas sp. Sphisp66; assembly: GCF_047324325.1. Lineage (NCBI taxonomy): Bacteria > Pseudomonadati > Pseudomonadota > Alphaproteobacteria > Sphingomonadales > Sphingomonadaceae > Sphingomonas > Sphingomonas sp. Sphisp66. Next base: position 1,299,517 of record NZ_CP168508.1, on the reverse strand, counting down.
CACCTCCAGCTTCGCGGCGATCGGCTATGGCCATGGCCAGCGCCACAGCGACTATACCGAGGCCGACTGGACCGATGTGAACGGCCCCGCCGTCCAGCCCTACATGAAGTCCAAGACGCTGGCCGAGCGCGCCGCCTGGGACTTCGTCGCGGCCGAGGGCAACGGCATGGAGCTGGCCGTGGTCAACCCCGTCGGCATCTTCGGCCCGGCGCTCAACGACGATCTCTCCACCTCGATCTGGCTGGTCAAGTCGATGATCGAGGGCAGGATGCCCGGCCTGCCCGACCTGTGGTTCGGCGTGGTCGATGTCCGCGACGTGGCCAGCCTGCAGGTCGACGCGATGACGCATGAGAAGGCAGCCGGCGAGCGCTTCCTCGCCGTGGCGGGCAAGGCGATGTCGATCCCCGAGATGGCGGAGGTGCTGCGCAGCGGCCTGGGCCCCGCCGGCGCCCGGATCACCCGCCGCCGCGTGCCCAGCTGGGTCGTCCGGATCATGGCGCTGTTCAACCCGATGGCGCGCGAGGCGGCGCCGCGGCTCGGCATCCGCTCCAGCGCCAGCAACGCCAAGGCGCGCAAGCTGCTCGACTGGCAGCCGCGCAGCAACGAGGAGGCGATCCTCGCCACCGCCCACAGCCTGATCGATCTGGGACTGATCGAGGCGCGCGGCTGAGCGCTTTCGCATCGACCTTTGCGCGGCCGCTCTCTACAGCGGGGCGAACTCCGCGCGGATGCGAATCTTGAGCAGCCAACCCACTCCCGAAGAACCCGTACGCCTCCTCTTGGTGGAGGATGACGAGCCACTCCGCCGCCTGCTGGGCGAGCAGTTGCAGGCACTCGGCTATGAGGTCCAGTCGGTCGGCGACGGGCGCGCGGCGATCGCCGCGGTCGGCGGCGATCCGTTCGACATCGTCATCCTCGATCGGATGCTCCCCTTTGTCGACGGCGTCGACGTGCTGCGCTGGCTGCGCGAGCAGGAAGTGATGACCCCGGTGATCCTGCTCACCGCTCTGGGCCGCCTGCCTGAGCGGGTCGAGGGGCTCGAGGCGGGTGCCGACGACTATGTCGTCAAGCCGTTCGAGATCGACGAGCTGCACGCCCGCATCCGCGCCCTGCTCCGCCGGCGTCAGGCAAGCAGCGCCGACAGCGCCACGGTGAGCGCCGGCGACGTAACGGTGAGCGTCGCCCGCCACCGCGTCACCCGTGCCGGCCAGCCGGTCGAGATGCACAAGACCGAGATCCGGCTGCTCGCCGAACTGGTCCGCGATGCCGGCACGGTACTCAGCCGCCCCCTGCTGCTCGAGCGCGTCTGGGGCTATGACTTCGTGCCCACCACCAACATCGTCGATGCCTATATCCGGCGCCTCCGCCAGCGGCTCGAGCTGCCCGGCCTGCCCGATCCGATCGTGACCGTGCGCGGGGTCGGCTACATGTTCCGCGTCTGAGCCATGGCGCCGCTGCGCTCGCTCCGGGCGATCGCATTCGCCTTCCTCACCGCCATCGCGCTCGCGACGGTGCTCACCTGCCTCGCCGTCTATCTGGCGCTGCTGGCCACGATCGATCGCCAGATCGACAAGCGGCTGCACGGCGAGGCCGCCGAGCTGCTCGCCGACGATCCGGACCAGACCCTGCTCATGCAGCGGATCATGGAGGAGACGCAGCGGCGCGACAGCGGCGACATCGGCTTCCTGCTGACCGACCGGAGCGGGAGACACCTCGCCGGCAACATGACGCCGGCGCACGGCCTCCCCCCCGGCCTCTCGACGATCGACCACAGCGCCGGCATCCCTGGGCTCACCCGCGGCCGCGCCCTCGTCCACGCCCTGCCCGAGGGCATGACGCTGGCACTGGCGGCGGAAAGCGAGCCGATCGACGATCATGACTCGCAGCGCCTGCTGATCCTCGCTTCGGGCTTCGGCGCGATCCTGCTACTCGTCGGGCTGGGCATCTTCGCGCTCAGCCTGGCGATCCGCCGGAACATCGAGGCGGTGCGCGACGCGGCGGAGGCGATCGTCGACGGAGACCTGCGCGCCCGCGTGCCGGTGGAAGGCGCCGGCACCGCCTTCGGGCGCCAGGCCCAGGCGTTCAACCACATGCTCGACCGGATCGAGGCGCTGATGACCAGCCTCTCGCAGATCTCGAACGACGTCGCGCACGATCTGCGCACGCCCCTAGCCCGCCTGCACGGCCAGCTCTCCCGCCTGGCCGCCCAGCCCGCCGCCGATGCGCTGCGTCCGCAGGTCGAGGAAGCGCTGGCGCAGAGCGAGGAGATATTGGCGATGTTCGCCGCGATCCTGCGCATCACCGAAGTCGAGGGCGGCGATCGCCGGGCAATGTTCCGCCGGCTCGACCTGAGCGGGATTGCCCGGGACGCCGCCGAGGCGATCGAGGCACTGGCCGACGACAAGGCCCAGATTCTGCGCCTCAGCCCCTGGGAGGCCGCCCCGATCGATGGCGACAAACGGCTGCTCACCCAGTTGGTGGTCAATTTGGTCGAGAATGCGGTCAACCACACCCCTGCCGGCTCGACCATCACCGTCTCGGTGGTGCGCGGCGGCGATGCCGCGGTGCTGACGGTGGCGGACAATGGCCCCGGCATCCCCCAGGACGAGCAGGCACAGGCACTGCGCCGCTTCGGCAGGCTCGAAGCCAGCCGAAGCCGGCCAGGCCACGGTCTCGGCCTGCCTTTGGTCCAGGCAATCACCGCGCTGCATCGCGGGACGCTGGAACTGGTGGACGCCGCGCCAGGACTAGCGGTGCGGGTCCGGCTGCCGCTGGCGCGCTGACCGGGCCTTCCCCACCTTCTTTCCCCGGCGAAGGCCAGGGCCCAGACTAAGCGTGCGCGTCGAAGACGCGCCAAAGGCGCGTGACGTTCAAGTACTGGGCCCTGGCCTTCGCCGGGGAAAAGCAGAAACTTGCAATCGGCTCCAAAAACGAAACGGCCCGGATGTCGCCATCCGGGCCGCTCGCATTTCCCTTCAAGCCGGGCGTCAGAACTTGACGCTGGCTTCCGCGCCGAAGGTGCGCGGCGGGTTGAAGTTGGCATAGTCGCCCAGGATGCCGCCATAGGCGGTCGACACCAGCGCGCCATTGGCGCCGTAGTTGGACACCGGCGACGAGTTCGCGTTCGACCGGCGGTAGATATAGGTGTTGTCGAGCAGGTTGCGCGCCCAGAGCGACAGCGTCACCGAGCTCGTCTCGTTCATCTTGATGTCCGCCAGCGCGATGCGGCCGTTCACCACGAAGCTCGCATCGGTCTTGGTCGGCTCGAGCTGGAAGCTGTACTGGCTGCTCGCATAGTTGCCGTCGAGGTGCAGGCGCACATTCGCGCCCCCCGCCAGGGTGAGCGGCAGCACATAGTCGATCGCGCCCGAAGCGGCGTTCTTCGGCGTGTAGACGATGTAGAGCTGCTGCGGCGCGCCGCCGGTGATCGGGTTCACCGCCGCCGGTGCCTTCCAATAGGTATAGGCATAGGAGGCCGACAGGGTGAGTGCCGAGGTCGGCTTCACGGTAAGATCGGCTTCGATGCCGCGGATCTTGGTGTCACCGGCGTTCTGGGTCTGCTCGATATGGCTGCCCTGGGTCGGACTGCCACCGGCAGTGTCGAACAGGTCGAAGTCGAACTGCGTGTTCTTGCGGTTCATGATGTAGCCGGCAAGGTTCAGGCGGGCGTGGTGATCGAAGAAGTCCATCTTCGCGCCGATTTCATACGACTTCACCGACTCCGGACCGAAGGCGTTGAACTGCTGCGAACGGTCGTTCGCACCACCGGCGCGGAAGCCGGTCGAGTATTTGGCGTAGAAGTGGATGTCCTGGCTCGCGTCGAACGCGACGTTGAGCATCGGATCGAAACGGCTGATGCTGTTCTCGAACTGGAACGGCACGAAGCCCGGCTGGAAGGTGCTGACGGGGGGCGTGCCTACGGAGACGTAGTTGTTGTTCACCACGAACAGGCTGCCGTGGCGCTTGTCCTTGGTGAAACGGCCACCGGCAGTGAGGTGCAGGCCGGTGCCTTCCGGCGAGAAGGTCAGGTTACCGAACGCCGAGTAGTTGTGATCCCATGCTTCGCTGGCGCGGGTGATGAACTGGCAGCTGTTGGCGAACTGCGGAACCGTGGTCGCCAGCAGGTTGTTGCACGAAGCCGCGTACGGCTGGGAGGACGAGTTGTTGCCCGAGTTCACCGTGCCGACGAAGATCGGGCTGCGGATCGTATAGGCCGTGCCGTCCGCGTTCCACTGGTTGGTCAGCGGGGTCGCGGCATATTCGCTGGCGTGCTCGGTGTAGTAATAGGCGCCGACGACGAAATCGAACTGGTCGAAGCTGCCGACCGCCTGGAATTCCTGGCTGAACTGGTGCTGGTCGAGGAACGACAGGCTGTAGCGGCTGAAGAAGCCGTTGGTGCCGTTGGTGTTCGGCGCGAAGCTGCTGCGCTCCGGGCCGCCCGAATTGTCCCACTGGTCGGTGCTGACGCCGCGCCATGCGGTGATCGAGCGCAACTCGATGTTCGGCGAGACCTTGTACTTCAGGTTCGACGTGAAGCCGTGGGTGATGTCGACGCTGGGCTGCTGCGGCACGCCGACATCGGCAACCGTCTGGCGATCCGGATGCACGCCGACGATCGGCGCGCGCGGCGCGATGCAGATCGGGGTGGTGGCGCCGGTATTGATCGTGCCGCCGCAAGCGATGGCGACGCCGGTGGTGCTCGGCAGGTACAGCTGGGTGCCGACCACGCCGGTCGCCGGGTTGGTATAGGTGCCGACGGCGTAACCGTTCGGGTTGTAGTTGATCAGCTGGCTGTACTGCGGGGTGTTGTCGTCCTTGGCATAGTCGTAGGAGAAGTCCGCGGTCAGGCCGTCGATCGGGGTCCAGCGCGCAGCGACGCGGCCGCCCTTGCGGTCGTAATAGTTCCAGCCGGTCGAGCCCGCGAGCGGGTCCTTCACGGTCGGATCCTGATGCTGGTACACGCCGTCGAACTTCAGCGCGATGTTCGCGAATGCCGGCAGGTCGAGATGCGCTTCGGCGCTGCGGCTGCCGTAATTGCCGACGCCGGTGGTCACGCGGCCGTCGAACACGCCGGTCGGCGCCTTGGTGACCAGCGACAGCGCGCCGCCTTCGGTGTTGCGGCCGAACAGCGTGCCCTGCGGGCCCTTCAGCACTTCGATGCGCTCGATGTCGAACAGCGCGGCGTTGAGGCCCTGGGTCTTACCGAGCGCGACGCCGTCGATATAGACGCCCACGCCGGCGTCGCGCGCCGTCTGGTTCTGGTCATAGGGAACGATGCCGCGGATGCCGATGGTCAGCGCCGACTGGCGCGCCTCGAAGGTCGCGACGCGCAGCGACGGCACCGAGCCGTCGGCGAGGTTGAACAGGCTCTGGACGTGGCGGTCCTGCAGGTTCTCGGTGTTCAGCACCGAGATCGAGATCGGGGTCTCCTGCAGGTTGGTCTCGCGCCGCTGCGCCGTGACGACGATCTCGGTCAGGCCGCCTTGGTCATTGTCGGAAGCCGGGGCAACGGTGGACGTCGCCGCCTGGTCCTGCGCCAGCGCGGGCGTCGCAGACAGAGCGAGCAGCGTCGTGCCCGCGAGCAGCGACAGACGGAAGCGGGAGAGATTTGGCATTTGGGGTATCCCTGAAGCTCAGGTTTATTCCTGATCGGGGCCGCCCCTACGCATTGTTGTTGGCACTATTGTTACGCCTACAGTAGCACCACAGTAATGCCCGTTTCATTTTCATTTCATCTGACAGTATTTAAAAGTAATTCTGCAGTTAACCTCGAAATACTACCGCCAGAAAATTATGAATCCTCTTAGTTGAAATTGATCCATGTTCAGAACGACTGAAATCGGCGCGCAACCCCAGCCGATAAAGCAAGACTCACCGGATCCCTTTACACCCGCTAATCTTGAAATGGATTATTTGAGCGGCCCGGGCTGGGCCAGATAGGCGAGCCGCCGCACCTCACGCCGCCCGCGCACCACCGTATCGAGGATCAGCCCGGTGAACAGGTTGAGGAAGGCGAGGATCATCAGCCCCGTCGCCAGGATCGCGGTCGGGAAGCGCGGCACCAGCCCGGTCTGGAACCAGGTGACCGCAAGCGGAATGCTCATCCCGATCGCCAGCAGGGCGAAGGTTGCGGCGATCCAGCCGAAGAACAGCATCGGCCGCTCGATCCGGTAGAGCACCGCGATCGTTTTCAGGATGCGCCAGCCGTCGCGATAGGTGTTGAGCTTCGATTCGGAGCCTTCGAGCCGGGCGAAATAGCGGGTCTCCACTTCCCCTACGGGCATCTTGAGCTCCAGCGCATGGACGCTGATCTCGGTCTCGATCTCGAAGCCGGCGGAGAGTACCGGGAAGCTCTTCACGAAACGGCGCGAGAAGACGCGGTAGCCCGAGAAGATATCGGTGAAGCTGCGCCCGAACAGGCTGGCGAGGATACCGGTCATCATCCGGTTGCCGAGCACGTGCCCGCGGCGATAGGCCTCGGCCGCCTCGTGCACGCGGGTGCCGACGATCATGTCGAGCCCCTCCTCCGCCACCCGCGCGACCATCGCCGGCGCCGAGGTCGCGTCATAGGTCGCATCGCCATCGGCCATCACATAGATGTCGGCGTCGATGTCGGCGAACATCCGGCGGACGACATTGCCCTTGCCCTGCATCCGCTCGCTGCGGACCACGGCGCCGGCCGCGCGCGCGACCTCGATCGTCCGGTCGCGGCTGTTGTTGTCATAGACATAGATGGTCGCGTCCGGCAGCGCGGCGCGGAAGGCGGCAATCGTCTGTCCGATCGCGGCTTCTTCATTGTAGCAGGGCAGGAGAACGGCGACTTTGGGCATGGTCATGCGCCAGCCATAGGGCCGAAACGGCTGCGTTTCGACAGCAATTTCACTTGGCAGAAACTGCATCTCCCACGCATGCTTGCAAGGGTGGGAGCAGCGATGAGTAGAGGTGGGTTCTGGCTACTGACATGGATCACGATCGCCATGGTGGCGATCGATGCCGCCACCAACCCGGCATTGCTGATCGCCTATCAGCTTTCCCCGGACCTGTACGAGCTGCACGCATATTCTGACATGGCATCCATGCGAGTCGATCTCGCGATGCTGGCCTGGACGCTCCTGACAATGTGCGTCTTCGCTTTCTGGATATTTCGCGCTGGCAGGAACCTGGTCGCGCTCGGCCACGGCTCGCTCGCCTTCAGGCCAGCCACGCGAATCCTCTGGTTCCTCGTTCCCTTCGCCAACCTGATTATCCCCTATCACTGCATGCGCGAGCTTTGGAACGCCAGTCACGCCAAGACGGACCTGGGTGAAACCCCGCCGCTCGTCGCGATCTGGTGGGGCATGTGGTTGTTCAGCTTCTTCGACCTGATCGTCCTCGGCGTGTTCGCAGGGCCATTCGAGCTGATGACGATCATATGGATCCAGTCGGCGACCGGCATCGCCCTCGCGGCCCTCGCAATCCCGATGCTGTGGCGCATCGCCCGTGCCCAGGCCGCGCAACGCAGCTCCGGACTTACGGCCATCTTCGCCTGATCCCAAAAGCAAAGGCCCCCGCTCCGCAGGGAGCGAGGGCCTGAACTTTTCCCGAAGGAGAAAGCCTTAGTCGGCCTTCTTCTTCGCCGGAGCCTTCTTCGCAGGCTTGGCTTCAGCCTCGCCCTCGGCGTCGTCCGCCTTCTTGGCAGCGGCCTTCTTGGCGGCCGGCTTCTTGGCCGGCTCGGCCTCGGCTTCCGCGGCCGGTTCCTCAGCCTTGTCGGCCTTCTTCGCCTTGGCAGCCGGCTTCTTCTCGGCCTTGGCCTCGCCGTCCTCGGCCTTCTTCGACTTGCGCGGCTTGTGGTTGTCGTGATCGTGCGTGTGCGTGCCGGTTTCGAATCCGTCATCGCTCTCGATCGCGGCTTCCAGCTCGTCGCGGGTCACTTCGCGATCCGAAATCTCCGCCTTGTCGAACAGGAAGTCGACCACCTTGTCCTCGAACAGCGGCGCGCGCAGCTGGGCAGCGGCCATCGGCTCGTTGCGGACATATTGGTAGAAGCGCTCGCGATCGTTCGGCGAATACTGCTGGGCCGCCTGGGCGATCAGCTGGTTCATCTCGTTCGAGCTGACCTCGACGCCATTGGCGGTGCCGATCTCCGAAAGCAGCAGGCCCAGGCGCACGCGGCGCTCGGCGATCTTCACATAGTCCTCGCGCTCGGCGTCCAGCTCGGCCTTGGCAGCGGCCGGATCGGCCTCATGCTCGGCTTCGTGCTGGAGCTGGTGCCAGATCTGGTCGAACTCGGCTTCGACCATCGAGGGCGGAACCTCGAAGTCATGGCCGGCAGCCAGCTGGTCGAGCAGCTTGCGCTTCATGTAGGTGCGGGTCAGGCCGTTGAGCTGCTGCTCGAGCTGGCCCTTGAGCAGGCCGGTGAGCTGCTCGAGGCTCTGCAGGCCGAGCGTCTTGGCGAAGTCGTCGTTGATCTCGGTCTCGCCGGCGGTCTTCACCGCGGTGATCTTGAGCGCGAACTGCGCCGGCTTGTCGGCCAGGTCGGCAACGCCGTAGTCGGCCGGGAAAGTGACGTCGATCGTCTTCTCGTCGCCGGTCTTCACGCCGACGAGCTGGTCCTCGAAGCCCGGGATCAGCCGGCCGGTGCCGATCTCGACCGACATGCCCTCGCCGGTGCCACCGTCAAAGGCGACGCCGTCGACGGTGCCGACGAAGTCCATGGTCACCTGGTCGCCCTCGGCGGCCTTGTGCTTGGCCGGGGCGTCGGTCCAGGCCTTCTGCTGGCCGGCGAGCTGCTTGAGCTGGGTGTTGACCTCGTCGTCGCTGACCGGAACGGTCAGGCGCTCGAGCTTCAGGCCGTCAATCGACGGAGTCGGAACCTCGGGGAGCACTTCCAGCTCGACCTTGATCTCGGCGTCGCCACCCGGCGCATATTCGCCTTCCAGGCTCACCGACGGCGACACGGCCGGGCGCAGCTTGTGGTCGGCGATCAGCTTCTGCACGCCTTCCTGGATCGAGTTGTTGAGCGCGTCCTGCGCGATCGCATCGCCGTGCATCTTGCGGACCAGGTTGGCCGGCACCTTGCCCGGGCGGAAGCCCGGCATGCGCACCTGCGGGGCGACCCGCTTGACCTCGGCATCGACCTTCTTGTCGATGTCCTTGGCAGTGATCTTGAGCGTGTAGGCGCGCTTCAGGCCCTCGTTCAACGTCTCGACAGTCTGCATTTTTCTCAGGCTTCCAAACTTCAAGAAAAGGAATTGGCAGGCGTCCGGTGACGCGGGAAACGAGCGGCGATGCTGGTGCGGGCGAAGGGACTCGAACCCCCACACCTTTCGATACCAGAACCTAAATCTGGCGCGTCTACCAGTTCCGCCACGCCCGCACAGGGCACCGCCGGTCGGCGGGCTCTATAGCAGTCGGGTGCTTCATCGCAAGGGCGCAAGAAACTTCATCGCAATACGAAGCGTTGGTCAGGCGAAACAAGGAGACTGATCGTGCCCGTTGAGCCGCCCGTACAGCCGACTGTGCCGCCCGCCGAGCTACCCCCGGCGCCGCAGCCAGGCCAGCCGACGAGCCCGCCTCCCGAGCTCGATCCACCCGCCCCGGACATCGACGTGCCCGCGCCCCAGCCGGCCACGCCCAGCGTCCCGGCGCCGGGCCAGCCCATCGCGTGACAAGGAGAGAGAGGATGAACGACGACAAACGTGAAGACCCGCGCTCCGATCTCCAGCAGATCGCCGAAGCGCGTGCCGATGCCGTCAAGCGCGGCGAAGGCGGCAGCGGCCATTCGCCGCTCGAGGACCCAGGCGCCTCGGACGGCGTCGGCGGCACCGCCGGCGACGTGAAGAACCAGGATTCGGAAGCGCAGTAACGCCCGGCCGCCCATGATCGACAAACATTTGAAAAAGCTTCGGCTGCGCTGCGAAGTCAGTGCGTCGGAGGAAGAGGCGCTGCGCGCCGTGCTCCAGGGTCCGTTCGACCACCAGGCCGAACAGGTGATCGTGCGGCGCGGGGAGCGGCTGAACAGCTCGATCCTGCTGCTCGAGGGCCTGCTCGCGCGGTACAAGGACCTGAGCAACGGCCAGCGCCAGATCACCCATATCCATGTGCCCGGCGATTTCGCCGACCTGCACGGCTATACGCTCGGGTATCTCGATCACAATCTGATCACCCTCACCCCGTGCCGCATCGCCCGTGCGCCGCACACGGGATTGCTGGCGATCACCAACCGCTTCCCGCACCTCACCCGCGCCTTCTGGTTCTCGACCAATCTCGACGCGAGCATCCACCGCGAATGGGAAGTCTCGCTCGGCCGGCGCAACGCGATCGAGCGGGCGGCGCACCTGCTGTGCGAGATCCAGTCGCGGCTGCTGGTGGTCGGTGCCGCGGAGGGCGACAGCTTCCGCCTGCCGATCACCCAGAATCAGTTCGCCGAGTGCCTGGGCCTGACGGGTGTGCACGTGAACCGCGTGCTGCGCGAACTGCGCGAGGCGGGACTCGCCGATTTCCGCGGCGGCCGGGTGACGATCCACGACCGGCCGGGATTGGAGGCGCTGGCCGAGTTCGACCCGCTCTATCTGTACCTCGACCGGCCGGCGAACTGACGCGGCCGGGCGGACCTAGGGCTTGACCCGGCGCGCGCTCAGGATCTTCACCGGCACCGCCGGGATCTCGCCCTTGAAGGTGCCGCTAAGCGTGGCGGTCGGGGAATTGGGCGCGTCGAAGATCTTCACCACCACGTCCTTGCCCTCGACGACATGCGCGAAGGCGGCATAGCCCAGATTGTCGCCCGGCTTGCTCGGATCGGCATCCATCGACGGAGTCTGGTCGCCCAGCATGATGGTGAACTCGCCCTGGGCCGAGCCGGGCTTGTTGCGCGGCTGCGACAGGGTGAAGTCGAGATGCCTGATGCCGGTCTGGGTGGTCGGCTCGTGCTTGATCGGCGGCAGCACCTTGGCCCGCGCATTCTGCACGCCGAACTGCACGAAGCCGAAATGGTCGATCACCTTCACCACCCGGTAGAAGGTAACGCCGTCGAGCCGCTTCTGGTCGACATAGCGCAGGAAGTTGTTGCCGGTGATCGGCGCGCGGACATTGTCCACCTCCACGGTGATCGTCCCCACCGAGGTGACCAGCGCGACGCGCGGCAGCGCAGCGGCGGGAGGCGACGCAGGCGCGGGCGCAGCCGTCTGGGCGAGCGCAGGCAGCGCGAACAGGCTCGGCACAAGAGCGGCAAACCAGCGCATGCTATTCCTTCTCCCCCCCGACGGCAGGCGCATCCCCCAGCGCCGCGCTTTCCCGCTTGAGCGGACGCGAGACCGGGCAGACTTCCTGCACATAGTCGTTCAGCACATTGGCCAGATGCTCGCGCACCAGCCGGTAATGGACATATTGTCCGCGCTTCTCGCTGGTGACCAGCCCCGCATTCTCCAGCACCGCGAGATGCTGCGACACCGCCGGCTTGGAGATGTCGAACCGCGCCGCGATCTCGCCCGCGGTCAGCTCGGCATGGGCGAGATAGGCCAGGATCTTGCGGCGGACCGTGGACGACAAGGCTTCGAAGACGCGTTGCATGAAAAGGTATTTAAGCAATTTCTTCATTGCCTGCCAGTGCAAAGAGCGTAATTAGGTAATTCCTTAACTACCTATGAGTCGCGCCATGAACGATCCGCATGCCGTGAACCACCTGGTCGAGACCCCCGGTGCCGATCCCGTCCGCGGGACGGTGCGCTGGGCGCCTGTGCAATCGCTCTGGAACGGCAGCATGGCGGCGGCGACGCTGATCCTGGGGCCCCTCACCTTCTCCCCCGCCGCCCTCGCGCTGTTCCTGGGCACGACCGGGGCCACGCTGCTGCTCGGCCATTCGGTCGGCTATCATCGCCGGCTGATCCACAACAGCTTCGGCTGCCCGCTCTGGCTGGAGCGCGTGCTGGTCTGGTTCGGTGCGCAGGCCGGGCTGAGCGGCCCCTTCGCGATCATCCGCACCCATGACCTGCGCGACTGGGCGCAGCGCCGCAGCGACTGCCACCCCTATCTCAGCCACGCCAACCGTCCGCTGAAGGATGCGTGGTGGCAGATCCACTGCCGGCTCGAACTCGCATCCCCGCCCCGCTTCGATATCGGCCGGATCGGCCAGGACCGGTTCTATCGATTCCTGGAGGCAACCTGGATGGCGCAGCAACTGCCGATCGCGGCGCTGCTCTATTGGGCCGGCGGCTGGAGCTTCGTCGTGTGGGGTGTCTGCGCCCGGGTCTTCGCTTGCGTGCACGGCCATTGGTTGGTCGGTCACCTCGCCCATAATCGCGGGCCGCAGAGCTGGATCGTGGCGGACGCCGGCGTCCAGGCGCACGACGTGCCCTGGGCCGGGCTGATTACCATGGGTGAGGCCTGGCACAACAACCACCACGCCTTCCCCGGCTCGGCGAAGATAGGGCTCTATCCGGGCCAGAGCGATCTGGGCTTCGTCTTCATCCGACTGCTGGAGCGGCTGGGACTGGCCTGGGACATCCGCACGCCGGGCACCCTGCCTGCACGCGCCAGCCTGCACGCGGTCGAGGCACACTAGGATGGCGCACACCCCTCGCCTGGCGCATGCGATGCTCTCGGCCACCGCCGTGGCCGCGCTAGTCGTCTCGATCTCCTACGGCGAGCTGGCCCCGATCGCATTCCCGTTCGCCTTCGCGGCGATCTACCTGATCGCCGCGCTCGTCGGGCTTCCGCTCTACTTCCTCGCACGACGCACGGGCATCGCCGGCTGGCCAATTGCGGCCCTGGCCGGCTTGGCGATCAGCCAGATACAGCCGCTGCTCGATCGCACGCCTCCGGGAGCAGGCGTTCTGGTCGAGCCCGCATGGCTGGCTGTCGCAGGCATTGCCGGAGGGTTGATCTTCTGGAAGACCGTCCGCCCGCCGGTGGAGATGCCCTAGCCCGCCAGCGCCTTCTTCAGCAGCTCGTTGACCACCGCCGGATTGGCCTTGCCCGCCATCGCCTTCATCGTCTGGCCGACGAAGAAGCCGAACAGTGCTTCCTTGCCGCCGCGATACTGTTCGAGCTGGCCCGGATTCTTGGCAAGGACCTCTGCGATCACTGCCTCGATCGCGCCGGTGTCGCTGGTCTGCTTGAGCCCGCGCTCCTCGACGATCTTGCCCGCTGCATCGCCGGTCTCGAGCATGATCTCGAACACCTGCTTGGCCAGCGGACCCGACAGCGTGCCGTCGGCCGCCAGCGCCAGCAGCTCGGCGCCCTGCTCCGGGCTCACCGGCGAGGTGTCGAGGTCCTTGCCCAGGCGGTTGAGCGCGCCATAGAGGTCCGACAGCAGCCAGTTCGCCGAAGCGCGGGCGACTTCCTGCTCGCCCTTCTTCTGGATCCGCGCGCCCTCGGCAAGCAGCGCCTCGAACCAGCGGGCAGTATCCGCATCGGCGGTCAGCGTCGCGGCGTTATAGGCCGAAAGCCCCAGCTCCTGCTCGTAGCGGCGGCGCTTGGCATCCGGCAGCTCGGGCAGGCTGGCACGACATTCCTCGAGGAAGGCATCGTCCAGCTCGAGCGGCAGCAGGTCGGGATCGGGGAAGTAGCGATAATCGTGCGCATCTTCCTTCGAGCGCATCGACCGGGTCTCGCCCTTGTCCGGATCGAACAGGCGCGTTTCCTGGACGATCTTGCCGCCGGCCTCGAGCACCTCGACCTGGCGCCGCGCCTCGATCTCCACCGTCTGCATGACGAAGCGGACCGAGTTGACGTTCTTGGTCTCGGTGCGCGTGCCGAACTCGGCACCAGGCTTGCGGACCGAGACGTTCACGTCGGCGCGCATCGAGCCCTGGTCCATGTTGCCGTCGCACGACCCGACATAGCGCAGGATCGCGCGCAGCTTGCTGAGATAGGCCCCGGCCTCCTGCGGCGAGCGCATGTCGGGCTTCGACACGATCTCCATCAGCGCCACGCCCGCGCGGTTGAGATCGACGTACGAGCGCGTCGGATGCTGGTCGTGCATCAGCTTGCCGGCATCCTGCTCGACATGGATGCGCTCGATGCCGATCGTCTTGACGTTCGCCTCGGGATCCTTGTCGTCCAGGCTGATGTCGATCTGCCCCTCGCCCACCAGCGGGTGGAAGAGCTGGCTGATCTGATAGCCCTGCGGCAGATCGGCGTAGAAATAGTTCTTGCGGTCGAAGCGCGACCATTTGTTGATCACCGCGCCGATCGCCATGCCGGTGCGCACCGCCTGGCGGATGCACTCCTGGTTCGGCGTGGGCAGCATACCCGGCATCGCCGCGTCGATCAGACTCACCTGGCTGTTCGGCTCCGCGCCGAACGCCGTTGCCGCGCCCGAGAAGAGCTTGGCGTTGGAAGTGACCTGGGCATGGACTTCGAGGCCGATCACGACCTCCCATTCGCCGGTTTCGCCCTGGATGCGGTAGGTGGACTCGGTCATTTTGCTTCTTCTCAAGCTTAGCGCGGTCTCAGCATCGCTGCGACTGCACTCCAAAATCGATGATCGTCCGGGTCTTCCTTCGCACCGGCTTCTTCCGAAAGCCGCTGCGCATAGCGGTAAGCCCCATCGCCATGACGCACCTCCAATTCGTGCGCCTTCCGGCCAACCTCGACATGATCGAAGCCGGCCTTCTCAATCACCACCATTGCTCCGGCCGCGCCGCGAAGCCCGCGCGCTGCTCGATCGCCAGGCCGGCATTGAGCACGCCCTGCTCGTCGAGCGGACGCCCGATGATCTGCAGGCCGAGCGGCAAGCCGCCGGCGTCCAGCCCCGCCGGCACGCTCATCGCCGGCAGGCCGGCCAGGCTGGCGGGCACGGTGAACACGTCGTTGAGGTACATCGCCAGCGGATCGGCCGACTTCTCGCCCAGCGCAAATGCCGAGGACGGCGCCGTCGGGGTCAGCAGCAGGTCGCACATCGAGAAGGCATTCTCGAAATCCTGCGCGATCAGCGTGCGTACCTTCTGCGCCTTGGTGAAATAGGCATCGTAGAAGCCCGCCGACAGCACATAGGTGCCGATCAGGATGCGGCGCTGCACCTCGGGACCGAAGCCTGCGGCGCGCGTCGCCGCATACATGTCCTGCAAATTCTGCCCATCGGCCAGCTCACGCAGGCCGTAGCGCACGCCGTCATAGCGGGCGAGGTTCGACGAAGCCTCGGCCGGCGCGATGATGTAATAGGTCGGCAGCGCGTATTTGGTGTGCGGCAGCGACACCTCGATCACTTCGGCGCCGGCATCCTTCACCCAGGCGATGCCCGCTTCCCACAGCTTGGCGATCTCGGTCGGCGTGCCGTCGATGAGGTACTCGGCCGGAATGCCGACCTTCTTGCCGGTCAGGTCGCCCGAAAGCGCCTCTTCCCAATTGGGCACCGGCAGGTTGAGCGAAGTCGAGTCCTTCGGGTCGAAGCCCGCCATGTTCTCGAGCAGGATCGCGCAGTCGCGCACGTCACGCGCCATCGGCCCGGCCTGGTCGAGGCTCGAGGCGAAGGCGACGATGCCGTAGCGCGAGCAGCGGCCGTAGGTCGGCTTGATGCCGGCGATGCCGGTGAAGGCCGCAGGCTGGCGGATCGAGCCGCCGGTGTCGGTGCCGGTGGCACCCGGCACCAGCCGCGCGGAGATCGCCGACGAGCTGCCGCCCGACGAACCGCCCGGCGCCAGCGGGGCATTGTCGCCGCCGCCACGCCGCCAGGGCGAGATCACGTTGCCGAAATACGAGGTCTCGTTCGACGAGCCCATTGCGAACTGGTCGAGGTTGAGCTTGCCGAGCATGCCGGCACCGGCGTCCCACAGCTTCTGCGAGACGGTCGATTCATAGACCGGCTTGAAGCCCTCCAGCATGTGGCTGGCGGCGGTGGTCTGCACGCCCTTGGTGGCGAACAGGTCCTTCATGCCCAGCGGCACGCCCGAGAGCGGCTTGAGCGGCTCGCCCTTGGCGATCGCCTCGTCCGCGGCCTTGGCGGCGGCGAGCGCATGCTCGGGGGTCTCGACGATGAACGCGTTGAGCGCCTTGCCCTGGCTCACCTTGACGATGAACGCATCGGCCACTTCGCGCGCCGAGAACTTGCCCGTGCGGATGCCGTCGCGCAGCTCGGCGACGCCCAGTTCGGTGATGTCGCTCATTCGACCACCTTCGGCACGGTGAAGAACCCGTGCTCGCCCTGCGGCGCGTTCTGCAGCACGGCGTCGCGCTGGTTGCCCTCGGTCACCACGTCCTCGCGGAGGCGCAGCTTGTTGGGGATCACGGCGGTCATCGGCTCGACCGACGAGGTATCGACCTCGCCGAGCTGCTCGATCCAGCCCAGGATGTTGTTGAGCTCGGGCGCGAGACGCTCGGCATCGGCATCGCTGATCGCGATGCGGGCCAGGCTCGCCACCTTCTTCACGGTTGCGGTATCGACGGACATGGGAGGCGCCTAACAGGGGCGCCTCCCACCTTCAAGCATCGGTTACTTGAAAGGCCGTCCCTGCGGCTTGTCGCCGACGAACACCTGCCGCATCTCGACCTTGCGCACGGTGACGCCGTTGCCGGTGATCGCCGCATATTCCTGTTCCAGAAGTGCGCGTACCTGGCCGGCCGGCATATTCGCGGGCAATTCCTTCGCCTCGGGATCGATCGGCTGAGGCAAGTTGTCCAGGTCCTTCCAGCCGCCTGCCGTCAGCAGATAGGTGCGAAGCATGACCGGGCATTTGTCCCCGGGATCGTTCTGCCTTTCGGGCGGCAGCCTGGCGCAGCTATCGTCGATCACCGTCACCGTCTTCGCGTCGTGCAGATAGACGCGGCAGAGATGATCCTCCTCGCACGCCCTTTCACGGAGCATCATCGTCTTCAGCGCAGCCGGCAGCGTCGTGCCGGCCGGCCGCACGTCATAATCGCCGACGAACGGCTTCTGCTGCTCGCGCAGTTGCAGCGTATAGGGGCTTTCGGCCTTCTCGGTTTCCGCCGCCTTCGCCCGGATCGCGGCGTTGGCCGAGCGCTTGAGCCGCGCCAGCGCCTCCCGGCCCGGCTTGCCGAACTCGAAGGCCAGCGCAGACCAGTCGAACTTGTCCGGCGCGATCTTCCCCGATTCGAGCCGCGCGACCTGATCGGCGGTCGAGATCGCGTTGAAGCTGATCAGTGGCGTCGCCAGCACGAAGCCCAACGCACAGACCAGGCAGGCCAGCGCCAGGTTCGCCGGGCGCACCAGCCGTGTCCAGCCGAGCCGCCGCAGCGCCAGCGTCGCGAAATAGGTGAGGCCCCAGCACAGCGCGACGCCAACGAAGATGACGCCCCAGAGCCGCTCCGGCGTATAGCCATATTGGTCGATTCGCAGCCCGGTCGCCACCGCGGCCAGCACCGCCAGCGGCAGGATCACGGCGGCCAGCACCATCGCGCCGTAGCGGAGCAGCGGATTGCGGCGCTCGTCCGCATCTTCCCGGCCGATCACCACATTGGCGAGGATCAGTGCGCCCGCCGCACAGGCGAGCAACAGCGGCGTGGTCTCCGAGGTCGCGTCCCACAATGCCTGCACGCCGCTGAAGGGCAGCGCGATCAGGAAAAGGCCGAGCCCGATCGCCAGAACCGGCGCGAGCACCGCGAGCACGATCGCCACCACGCGCTGAAGCGTCCGTACCACCGCGTCATGCTCGCGCAGCAATCCCAGCGCTGCGCCGAACGCCAGTCCGGTCATCGCGCGGGCGAACCAGTCCTTGGCCAGCAGCTGCTGGACGAAGTCCATCTTGATCAGATGGAACAGGCTGGCGAGCAGGATCGCCATCAACCAGACCAGGCCCACGAACGCCCAGCTCGCGCACCACAGCACGACATTGGCCCAGACATGGTCGTGCACGCCGATATAGGAAGGACGTAGCGTCCCCTCGTCGCGCGCGGCCTGGAACAAGGGCGCAGCGATCGCGAGCGCGAGCGCGAGGCTCATCGTCCGCCAGCCCTCGACCGATCCCCAGCCTCCCGGCGAGCCATTGCCCAGCGTGACGAGGAATCCGACAATGCCCATCACGCCGCCGAATAGCAGGGCGGCCCACCATAGCCGCCGCTCGATCGTGAAGCCGATCAGCACCGCGGCCAGGGTTATGCCCAGGGTCAGCCCCGCCCGGATCACGCCCAGGCCGTTGTAATAGATCTGCGCCTTGCCCAGGATCAGGTGGACGACGATCCCCGTCGCCAGCCCCAGGCCGGCGAGCAGCAGCGGGCGCCAGGTCCAGCGCCCCGCCTCGCCCGACGGCGCGGTTTCGATTTCGTCCATGAAAATCTCCCCTCGCAGGCATGCTCTCGCATCGGGCACGGGCGGTAAAGTGGATTTCCGGTGCAGAATGGCCCGAACCGCAATCGCGGTTGCATCCGGAGAAATCGTGCCCGATGGGAATGCGATTGCAACAAAGCGGCACTATGCTGCATTGCACAATGGAGAGTGGGGCTTGGCCCGTAAATTCCTCTACGTCATCGTAGGACTCATCGTGCTCGCAACAGCCGCCACCTTCGCCTTCCGCTTCTGGGGCGCCGAGCTGCTCCGCCAGGCGCTCGTCCCGACGACCGAGGTGGCCCGGCTGTCGCCCCCCGGCGACTATTCGAAGCCCGAGCTCTGGCTCGCCCGCCCGGACCGGCCCGGCAACCCGGCGCTGTGGACGCCGGAGGGCTTCCAGCCGGCCGAGAACCCGCCCGCCGCGGTGTTCTTCATCCACCCCACCTCGTTCCTCGACCGCACCCAGTGGAATGCCCCGCTGAACGACGTGACCGCCAATGCCCGGGCCGAGCTGTTCCTGCGCGGCCAGGCCAGCGCGTTCAATTCCTCGGGCCTGGTCTGGGCGCCGCGCTATCGCCAGGCGACCTTCGGCGCCTTCCTGACCAGCAAGGCCCAGGCCCAGCAGGCGCTCGACTTCGCCTATCGCGACGTCGCCGCGGCGTTCGACCAGTTCCTGAAGGAGGCCGGCAACCGCCCGATCATCCTCGCCGGCCATTCGCAGGGCGCGCTCCACCTCACCCGCCTGCTCGTCGACCGTATCGCCGGCAAGCCGCTCGCAAAGCGGATCGTCGCCGCCTATGTCGTCGGCTGGCCGGTCTCGATCACCGCCGACCTGCCGAAAATGGGCCTGCCCGCCTGCACCGGCCCCGACGACAGCGGCTGCATCCTCTCCTGGCAGAGCTTCGCCGAGCCCGCCGATCCGTCGCTGATCATCGACACGTTCGACCAGACCCACGGCTTCACCGGCCAGCCGCGCAAGGGCACACCGATGGTCTGCACCAACCCGATCACCGGCAAGCCGGGCGACAGCGCCCCGGCCGAGGCCAATCTCGGCGGCCTGATGCCGAGCAAGGACCTGACCAGCGCGGTGCTCCGCAAGAACCTCGTCCCCGCCCGCTGCGACGGCCGCGGCTTCCTGATGATCGGCACCACCCCGCCCGACCTCGGCCCCTATGTGCTGCCGGGCAACAATTACCATGTGTTCGACTACAGCCTGTTCTGGGCGAACGTCCGCGCCGACGCCGAACGCCGGCTCAAGGCACGCCGCAAGTTCTGGCCGTTCTGACAAAAGCCGTCATCCCGGCTAAAGCCGGGATCTCAGGCGGCTCTTTCCCCGCCATCGCACGAGATCCCGGCTTTCGCCGGGATGACGATTGGGGCTAGAGGATCTGGCGTGATCACCACCGCCCCCGCAGACTTCCGCGCCGCACTCCCCGCCGGCGGCCGCCTGATCGGCCTCGACGTCGGCACCAAGACGATCGGCACCGCTTTGTGCGACGCCGGCTGGAGCTTCGCCAGCCCCGCCGAGCTGGTCCGCCGCACCAAATTCTCCAAGGACAAGGCCGCGCTCCAGGCGCTGATGGCCGCGCAGCAGGTCAGGGGTCTCGTCATCGGCCTGCCGCTCAACCTCGACGGCACCGACAGCCCCCGCACTCAGTCCACCCGCGCCTTCGCCCGCAACATGGACGATATCGGCATGCCGATCCTGCTCTGGGACGAACGCTGGTCCACCGTCGCGGTCGAGCGCACCTTGATCGAGCAGGACTTCAGCCGCGCCCGCCGCGCCGAGATGATCGACAATATGGCGGCGGCGCACATCCTCCAGGCCGCGATCGACGCGCTGGTGAACGCCGGATAACTCCCCTCCCTGGAAGGGAGGGGTCGGGGGTGGGTCGCGTCCAGGCGATACTGCCAAGGCGCCGCTCGACGCCGCCATGTCGCGTGTATCCACCCACCCCTACCCCCCTTCCAGGGAGGGGAATCATCCCCGGTCGAACCGCGCGATCAGCGCATCGAGCGACCGCGCGCCCCGCTCGCCCCGCTCCCGCGTCTTGTAGGCCACATCCCCCGCATCCGCCGGCTGCAACCGCCCGCAGAAGCGCCGCACGTCCGCACCGAGCATCGCCACGTCGCCGCCGATCCGCTCCAGCTCGCCCCGCACCGCCTTGCACCCCCGCCGGCCCAGCGCCGCCTCCAGCCGCCCGCGATGCCCGGCCGCCGCCTCGGCGAACCCGTCCGCCAGCGCCTCCATCTCGGCAACATAACCGAGCGAGACCAGCTGCGCCGGCGCATAGCCCAGCGCGTCGTCGCCATGCACGGCGTTCGCCCCCACCCGCACCACCGCCTGCCCCAGATAGAGCCGCGTCAACCCGGAAAGCGTCCGCTCCGCCAGCTCGGCCAGCGCCGCGGTATCGGCAAGCAGCGCCGCATGCCGCGCATCCACCGCCGGCGCATAGACGGACACCGCCCGCCCGAACCGCGCGCCGTCCGCCCGCTGCGCCTCGATCGCCCGCCGCGCGCGGAGCAGCCGCTCGAGCGGCGAGGCCTCGTTCTCGCGGAAGAATTGCCGCGACAGCGCCACGACATTTGCCCCGCAATCGCGGTGCGCCTGCAGCGCCGCCAGCGCCAGCATGTGCCGCATCGGCCGCCAGCGCGCCTGCTCCACCCGCGCCAGCCACCAGGGCAGCAGCACGAGCACCAGCACCAGTCCTACCACGAAGAAGAACGCCCCGGCCTGGAACGCCGCCCACCACGCCGGATCGCGCGTCATCCAGCCGAGAAACCCAGTCCAATAGCCCTGCACGAACGCTCCCCCCGAAACGCAACGCGGCTGGCTTCCTATCTGCGATTTGCGGCAGGCGCGAGACTCCTTGCGCCCGCGCGTCGGCAGGTCTAGGCGACGGCTTTAATGCAAGCCTCCGATCATCGCCCCGCGGCCCAGATACAGGGTCGCGCCGTCTTCCCGCACCGGCACCTCACCGGCATTGCGGGTCTCCAGCCCCATGAGATCATGTTCCTGCTCGACGAAGCGGAACAATGGATCGAAGCGAACCGGACGCGCGCCCGCAGCGACCGCCGGCTGGAGGGCATCACCCAGATCAACGCCTTTTTCGAGAACAGCACCCGCACGCTCCTCTCCTTCGAGATCGCCGGCAAGCGGCTGGGCGCCGACGTGGTCAACATGCACGCAGCGCAAAGCTCGGTGAAGAAGGGCGAGACGCTGATCGACACCGCGGTGACGCTCAACGCGATGCGCGCCGACGTCATCGTCATCCGCCACATGGCCTCGGGCGCGGTGCAGCTGATCGCCGACAAGGTCGATTGCCCGGTGCTCAATGCCGGCGACGGCTGGCACGAGCACCCCACCCAGGCGCTGCTCGACGCGCTCACCATCCGCCGCCGCCGCGGCAGTGTCGCCGGCCAGCGCGTGGTGATCTGCGGCGACCTGCTCCACAGCCGCGTCGCCCGCTCGAACATGCTGGCACTCACCGCGCTCGGCGCCGAGGTCCGCGTCGTCGCACCCTCCACGCTGATGCCGCCGGCGATCGACGGGCTGTTCGTCACCCCCTTCACCGATTTCGACGCCGCACTCGAAGGCGCCGATGTCGTAATGATGCTCCGCGTCCAGAACGAGCGCATGGCCGGCGGCTTCATCCCGTCGACCCGCGAGTTCCACGCCCGCTACGGCCTCACGCCGGAGCGCCTTGCCCGCGCGCGCGAAGATGCCCTGGTCATGCACCCCGGCCCGATGAACCGCGGCGTCGAGATCGACAGCGCGATCGCCGACCATCCGGAGCGCAGCGCGATCACCGAGCAGGTCGAGATGGGCGTGGCGGTCCGCATGGCCTGCCTCGACGTGCTGACAAGAGCCGAACGCGGCGTGGAGGGCTGGGCATGAGCCGCCTCCTTTCTTCGTCACCGCGCCCCCTTCCCGTCATCCCCGCGAAGGCGGGGATCCAGGGTAACAAAGCGACGTCCTCAGTAACCTTGGATCCCCGCCTTCGCGGGGATGACGAGGGTAATTGGAACGCCGAAGGAATTGCCGCGTGACCCGCCTATTTGAAAACGTCAAAGTCCTCGGCGGCGCCACCCGCTTCGCCTTCTCCGGCGAAACCATCACCACCGACACCGCAAATGCCGAAGCCATCGACGGCGGCGGCCTGCACCTCGCCCCCGGCATCATCGATCTCGGCGTGTTCGCGGTCGATCGCGCCGCCTGCCGCGCCGGCGGCATCACCCGCGTTGGGCTGATGCCCGATCAGTCGCCGATCCTCGACGATCCCGGCATCATCCGCCGCGCCGCGCTGATGGGGAAGCCGGACCTGTGGGTCCACCCCCTCGCCGCCGCCACGCGCGGGCTCGAGGGCACCGACCTTGCCGAGATGGCGATCAACGCCAGCGCGGGCGCCAAGGCCGTCGCCACCGGCCGCCGCTGGATCGCGGACGCCGGGGTGATGCGCAAGGTCCTCGCCTATGCCAAGGATTGCGGCCTCACCGTGATCGCCCATGCCGAGGACGGCAATCTGGCGCGCGACGCCGTCGCCACCGAAGGCCTCACCGCCACGCTCCTGGGTCTTGCCGCCGCGCCTGCCATTGCCGAGGCGCTGGCGATCGCCCGCGACACGATGCTCGCCGAGGATACCGGCGCGGCCATCCATTTCCGCCAGGTCACCACTGCCGCCGGCCTCGACCTGGTCCGCCAGGCCAAGCGACGCGGTGTACGGGTCACCTGCGGCGTCACCCCGGCGCACTGGCTGCTGTCGGACATCGATATCAGCGACTATCGCACCTATGCCCGTCTCTCGCCGCCGCTGCGCAGCGATCATGATCGCCAGGCGGTTCGCGCCGCGCTGGCCGACGGCACGATCGACGTCATCGCCTCGGGCCATGATCCGCGCGGCCCCGAAGGCAAGCGCCTGCCCTTCATCGACGCCGATGAAGGCATGTCGGGCGCCGAGACGCTGCTCGCGCTCTCGCTCGGCCTGGTCCGCGAGGGGCTGATCGGCATGGAACGGCTGTTCGAGCTGCTCGCCGCCAACCCGGCGGGCATCCTCGGCCTCGACGCCGGCACGCTCGCCCCGGGCAAGCCCGCCGACTTCATCCTGTTCGCGCCCGACACACCCTGGGTGATCGACGCCGCGAAGATGAAGGCCCGCGCCGGCAACACCCCGTTCGACACGCTGCCGGTCCAGGGCAAGGTCCACCGCGTGTTCAAGGGCGGGCGGGAGATCGAATAGGCGCCGGGCCGACCTTCCTGCCTTCCTTCGATACGGGCTTCGACAAGCTCAGCCCTACTCAGGATGATCGGATAGAATATGAACCCCGATTATCCTGAGTAGCCATTGAGCTTGTCGAAATGGCGTATCGAAGGGCCCAAATCCGTCATCCCGGCAAAAGCCGGGATCTCAGGCGAAGGCGCGGGGAAGGAACCGCACAAGATCCCGGCTTTCGCCGGGATGACGATCAGGCGGCGATACCCTGTGCTGGAGCCACAAACGCCCCGATCACCCCCATCGCCCGCTCGACGTACAATTCCTTCTCCCCCACCGGCGCGACATAATGGATCGCCGCCCGGGCATCCTCCAGCGAAGCCCCGCGCGCGATCAGCCAGCTCGCCAGATATTGCGAGGCCAAGCACCC
The DNA here is from genome assembly GCF_047324325.1 of Sphingomonas sp. Sphisp66. Lineage (NCBI taxonomy): Bacteria > Pseudomonadati > Pseudomonadota > Alphaproteobacteria > Sphingomonadales > Sphingomonadaceae > Sphingomonas > Sphingomonas sp. Sphisp66. The sequence continues at coordinate 1,275,678 of NZ_CP168508.1, read as the reverse complement.
GCCCGCCGTCGCGACATTGCCATGCGCCACGAACGGCGCATCGATCACTTCGACGCCCGCTTCGATCACCCAGGGCTTGGTGGTCAGGTCGGTGCAGGCCGGCAGCGATCCGATCAGCCCCAGCTTCGCCAGCAGCAAGGTGCCCGAGCATTGCGCCCCGATCAGTTGGCGCGCCGGATCGAGCCGGATCTGCGCGAGCATCTCGGCATCGGCGGCGATTTCGCGCGTGCGGATGCCGCTGCCGATCAGCACCGCATCCGCCTCGGCGGCGAATTCGAGCGGCTTCTGCCGGGTGATCGTCACCCCGTTCATCGAGGTGACCTGCTCGCTCGGGCAGGTGATATGCGCCGCCCAGCCCCTGGCCTTCATCCGGTTGAGGATCCCCGCCGCGACGAAGCTGTCGAGCTCGTTGAACCCGTCGAACGTCAGCACCGCGATCTGCATCTGGAACCTCCCATCAACCTGCCATCCCGCCCTATCAGGCGGCGCGCGGCGCAACCATGCCTTAATCGGCGCCGGCCTAGGCAATGCCATGGCTATTCCTATAAACATTCCGGCGCTGGTCATGGGCACGCTGCTCGTGGCGAGCTGCACCTCGGCCCAGGCCGATGGCCTGAACCCGAAGAACAAGCTCCACTGCGCAGCGGCACTCGGCGTTGCCGGCCAGAATGCCGAGCGCACCAATGCCCCCGCCGAGCAGCGCCGCACCTTCTTCGTCGGCAACTCCTGGTACAGCCAGCGCGTACCGAAAGGCGCGCTCGAGACGCCGGAGGCACGCCAGGCCGTCGCCCTGGCCCGGCAGGACATCCCCGCCCTCGAACCGATCGCCGCCGCCTGCATAAAGCGCGCATCCCGCGAGGCCGGCTTCGCAGGATTCCGCCGCCGGATCGGCGCCGCCTATGACGAGGCCGACGCGGCGCGGCGTTCCAACTAATCCTCCCCCGCCAGGGGGAGGATTCTTCGGTACCGATCCCCTACTTCCTCCCCCGCGCCGGCTTCGCCAGATTCGCCGCCACTGCCTCGCGGATCAGCGCCTTGAGCGCCTCCGCGTCGATCGTCTCGCCCTCATGGATGTCGATCGCCCGGCGGACATTCCCGTCCAGGCTCGAATTGAACAGCCCCTTCGGATCCGCCAGCGCCGCGCCCTTGGCGAAGGTCAGCTTCACCGCCGCCTTGTAGGTCTCGCCGGTGCACAGGATCCCGGCATGCTCCCACACCGGCACGCCGCGCCACTTCCACGTCTCCTCCACCTCGGGATCGGCCTCGTGGATGATCGCGCGCACCCGCGCGAGCGTCTCGCCGCGCCAGTCGTCCAGCGCCGCGATACGGGCATCGATCTGCTCGGCTGCGGTCTTTTCCTCGCTCATGCGTTCCTCGCGAAATAGGGCCGTGCGAACATGTAGAGCCCCGTCGGCAGCAGCACCAGCAGCGGCGCCACCGCGAGCAGGCCCAGCCACTGCGCATTGGCCTGCAGGATCACCGCGACGATGTTCACCACCGCCATGATGCTGAAGATGAAGCCGCTCCAGCGGTGGACCTGACGTAGCATGACACTCTCCCTCAAATGCATAACCGTTTGGCTATGCATTTCCATAACCATCCAGTTATGCGTTCGTCAAGCGCGCACGAAAAAGGCCGGAGCGTCGCCGCCCCGGCCTTTCCTATTTCCCGATGGGAGTGGGAAAATTCGTCAGCGCGAAGCCATGCGCACGCCGGGCTTCACCCAGGCGGCGGTCGCGTCGCCCGCGCCGGCGCGGACGAAGCAGGTCTGGCCGCTGGCCTTGATCTGCTGGCACAGCGCAGTGGCGCCGCTGCGGTCATAGCCGCCGACCGACAGGCGATAGAAATTGCCCGCCTTGGTCGAGACCTTGGCGCCGTACGGGGTCTGGCTGGCCAGCGCCGGCACGCGGTCGTCCATGCGGTTCCACGCATCGCGCGCCACCGCCGGGCTCACATAGGCGCCGAGCTGGACATAGAAATTGCCGCGCGACGGCTTGGCGGTGGCCGCCTTCTCGATCGGGGCAGGTGCACGGGCGCTCAGCGAAGCCTTGGCGGCTGCGGGCACGCGGACCGCGGCGACCGGGACGGTCTGCACCACTTCCGCACGCGGGCCGAACACGACGCCGGCATTGGTGCCGGCCACCGGCGCGGCTTCGGCCAGGGCGACCGGAGCGGCTTCGGCGGCGGGCGCTGCGACGCTCGCCTCGGCGGCAACCGCCTCGGCATTGGCGGGCACGCCCGGCATATAGGTGTCGACCGCATCCTGCGCCGGCACGGTCTGCACCGGCTGGGTCGCGGCGGCGGCGAGCATGACGTTCTGCTGGGCCAGCGCCAGGCGCACCGGCTGGCCGGCATCCTGCACCGGCGTGACGTTGAGCAGCGCGGCGACCTGGTCATAGGCGTTGGTCGGGCGGGCGAAGTTCACCCACTGGAGCATCCGCGCATTGATCTGGTCCGGCGCGACGTCGACCGAAGCGACCTGCTTGGCCTCGGCCCAGCGGCCCGAAAGCGCGAGTGCGAGCGCCAGGTTCTGGCGGGTCTTGGCAGTGGCGTCCTCGGCGCGGGCGGCCGGGCCGAGAATCTCCACGGCCTTCACCGGATCCCCGGCCAGCGCGAAGGCCAGGCCGCGATCCGCAGCGGGGATCGTATCCTGATGGCTGTCGAGCATCGCCCGCGCACCCGCCCAGTCGCCGCCGGCGATCTTGGCGAGCACCTGGTTCAGCGCCACGCGGCCGTCGCCCGGGTTGAGCGTCAGCGCGTCGCCCAGCGCCTGGTTCGCCGAGGCGAAGCGGCCGGCGAGCAGATAGGCCTGGCCGAGCAGCGCGCGATAGTCGGCGTTCTGCGGATCGTTCGCCACCGCGGCCTCGGCATGGGCGACCGCGTCGCCGGCCTTGCGCTTGGCGATCGCCTTGCGCGCCGCACCGGCTTCCTGCGCCGCCTTCTTGGCGTTGGGCGCGTCGGTCGCGAAGGCCGAGAGCGCGAAGCCCTGGGTGGCGATGCCGGCTGCCAGCGTGCCGCCGGCGCAGAGTGCCGACAGGCCGATCACGAGCTTGCTACGGGTCTTCATCATCCGTTCCTTCAACGGTTCCCGGCCGGGACCTGGCGCGCGAGCGCCTCGACCTCGGTCAGCGATTCGAGAAAGGCGTCGAGCGCCTCGGTCACGATCTGCTGCGCCGAACGATTGGTGACCGCCGATGCGAGGCGCAGGCGCAGATGCCGGTCATTGTCGAGGCGGAGCGTGAACGCCGCCTTGGATTTCTTGGCCACTTCCCGGGCGAGCCGCTCGGCAGTCACCGGCGGCAGCGCCTGGCGCTTCGCCACCGGGGCGGGCGCCGGCTCGGGCTGCGGCGCGGCGACCGGCGCGGCGACCGGCTGCGCGGCGACCGGCTCGGGCTTGCTGAACCGCTCGTCGAGCTGCTCGATCTGGCGCAGCACCTGCGGCTTGGGCACCGGGTGCTGGATCGGCTGCGGCTCAGGCGAGAACTGCTGCACGTGTGCGGCATGCGCCGCATCGTCGCCCATGTCGTTCCAGCCGAGATCTTCCTGGGCGGTCGCCGGGTTGAGCCCGACGAAACCCTGGGGGCGCATCGCCGGGCGTGCCTGGCCCTTGCGGGCGAGCAGGCTCGAGGAGAGCGACGCGGTGGGCTTGGGGGTGCCGAACATCAGCTCACCACCCTGCGGCCGAAGCCGCCATTGGCGCGCGGCGCGCCGAACTGGTTGACCGGGGTCGGCGCCGCGAACACGGTGCGGCGAAAGTTCTTCTCGAGCCGGTCGTTGATATAGGTCCACAGCGCCTCGACCTCGGCGGCCGAGCGGCCCTTGGGGTCGACTTCCATCACGGTGCGGCCGTCGATCATCGAGGCGGCGAAATCGGTGCGGTGGTGCAGCGTGATCGGCGCGACCGTGCCGTGCTGCGACAGCGCGACGGCGGCCTCGCTGGTGATTCGCGCCTTCGGCGTCGCGGCGTTGACCACGAAGATCAGCGGCTTGCCCGCGCGCTCGCACAGGTCGACCGTGGCGCCCACGGCGCGCAGGTCGTGCGGGCTCGGGCGCGTCGGGATGACGATCAGCTCGGCCACCGCGATCACGCTCTGGATCGCCATGGTGATCGCCGGCGGCGTATCGATCACCGCCAGCTTGAATCCCTGCTGGCGCAGGATCTCGAGGTCCGAAGCCAGCCGCGCGACCGTGGTCTGCGCAAAGGCCGGCAGGTCCGTCTCGCGCTCGTTCCACCAGTCCGCGAGCGAGCCCTGCGGATCGATGTCGATCAGCACGACCGGGCCACAGCCGGCCCTTTCCGCCTGAACGGCCAGATGCCCCGACAAGGTCGTCTTGCCGGATCCGCCCTTCTGCGATGCCATCGCGAGAACGCGCATGAACCCCCTCGAAATACCAGTTACCCGAGGGTGGAGATGCCATGCGGTCGTCTAAGAATGCGTTAACGGCGTTCCGCCCCGGGATTTCCCTGAGGACATCGGGCTAAGGATTTCTTTCCCAAAGGATGGTAAACGGGCATTTATCCAATCTTGCCGGGGTGGGAGTCGAAGGTCGCATGAAGCTTCTTGGGTTGATCGCTGCTGCGGGGATCGCACTCGCCGCCCCGCTTGCGCTCGCACAGGAAAACCCGGTCAAGGCCGGGGTCGAGGCCTGGGAGCGGGGCGACTACAAGGCCGCCGTCGACCGCTGGCGCAGCCCGGCGCTGAAGGGCGATGCCGACGCCCAGTTCAACCTCGGCCAGGCCTATAAGCTCGGCCGCGGCGTGCCCGCCGATCTCGACCAGGCCGAGGCCTGGTATGGCAAGGCCGCCGCCCAGGGCCATGAGCAGGCCGAGGCGAGCTACGGCCTCGCCCTCTTCGCCAATGGCAGGCGCGACAAGGCCGCACCCTGGCTGCAGCGCGCCGCCGGCCGCGGCGATCCCCGCGCCCAGTATGTGCTCGGCACGATGTACTTCAACGGCGATGCCGTCCCGAAGGACTGGGTGCGCGCCTATGCGCTGGTCACCCGCTCCTCCCAGTCGGGCCTGGCCGAGGCCTCGGGCGCGCTCGCCCAGATGGACAAGTACATGTCCGTGCAGGACCGCCAGGCGGCCCTCACCCTCGCGCGCAAATATGAGCAGGAGGCGAACCGCGCTCCGCTGCCCGGCACCGACCGTCCGCCGGTCGAGGTCGCGAGCGCCCAGCCGCCGCGCCGCACCCCGCCCCGAGCCACGCCGAGCCCGACGCCCGTCCCCGTCCGCACCAACCCTGCCCCTGTGCCGGCCGGTCCTGCGATCCGCGACGGCGGCTGGCGCCTCCAGCTCGGCGCGTTCGGCGATCCCGGCAATGCCCGCAAGCTGTGGAGCCAGGTCGGCGGCCGCTTCCCGGGCCGCTCGGTCGCCTATGTGAAGTCGGGCACCCTTACCAAGGTGCTGGTCGGCCCCTTCGCCAGCCGCGCCGATGCCGCGGGCGCCTGCCGCGGCGTCAGCCCCTGCGTGCCGGTGAGCAACTAGAGCAAGTCCAATTCCCCTCCCTGCAAGGGAGGGGTTAGGGTGGGTTAGAAAAGGTCGGGCTCGATGCCCGGCCTTTTCTGTTTCACACACCGGCTCGCTGGGCTCGCTACGCTCGCAACCCACCCCCAGCCCCTCCCTTGCAGGGAGGGGAGCAACAGGAGCAAAACGGCGCAAATCCCCCCACTCCGGTCATATCGCAGTTGCAACAAATCCCGGATCGTGGCGTTAGGAGCGTCATGTATCGCATGCTCGCGCTCGCACCGCTCCTCGCGCTCGCCCTCCCCGCTCATGCGCAGGAGGGGGAAAGCAAGCCGCCCAAGCGCTATCGCATCTCGCTTGGCCCGCAGGTCTCGCCCAATTATCCGGGTTCGGACCAGATCCAGCTCAGCCCGCTGGTCGATGTCGCGATCGCGCGCGGCGACGAGCCCTTCGCCTTCGAGGCCGCGGATGACAGCTTCGGTTTCCCGGTGCTCAAGACCGGCGGGTTCGAATTCGGCCCCGCCGCGAACTTCCAGGGCTCGCGCAAGCGCAGGGAATCGCACGCCGCGATCGACGAGGTCGGCACCACGGTCGAGCTTGGCGGCTATGCGCAATATTGGCTGGCCAGGTCGCTTCGCCTCCACACCGAGCTGCGCAAGGGCGTCAACGGCCACAAGGGCCTGATCGGCAGCGCCGGGCTCGACTATGTGATGCGCGACGGCGACAAATGGCTGGTCTCGATCGGCCCGCGCGTGACTCTGTCGGACACCAAATACCGCCGCGCCTATTTCGACGTCTCGCCCGGCGCGGCCGCCCGCACCGGCCTGCCGGTATATCGCTCGGACGGCAGCGCAGTGAGCGCGCTCGGCGTGAGCAGCACCACCACCTGGCAGTTCAGCCGGCGCTGGGGCCTGTACGGCTATGCCCGCTACGACCGCCTGACCGGCGACGGCGCGGACAGCCCCCTCACCCACGGTTCGCTCGGCACCCGCGACCAGCTCTCGGGCGGGCTCGGGCTCAGCTTCACCTTCGGCAAGGGCGTGCGGTAGCCTTCGCAGGAGGCAAGCACCTCTTCTGATTCCCCTCCCTGAAAGGGAGGGGTTAGGGTGGGTTAGCGAGCGGAGCTCGCTTCTGTTACGCTTACCCATTGCTCCGCCGCATCGATCCCGAACTCGTTGCACGCGCCCGCGACCTGCGGAATAATCCGACAGAGACCGAGCTTGTCGTCTGGCACCTGATCTCGCGCTACCGGCCGCCCTTCACGCGCCAGCATATCGTCGCACCCTTCATTATCGATCTGGCCTGCCGAAAGGCGAAACTCGGCATCGAATTCGACGGCAGCCAGCACATCGCTAACGCACAGCAAGACGAACGCCGGACAGCATATCTCCGAACGAAGGGCTGGCGGATAATACGGTTGTGGAACTCTGAGGTGCTGTCGAATCCGGAAGGCGCGGTTCGGCACATTCTGGATCGAGCAGCTGAAGGCTTGGACGGCGTCTATCCCGAACCCATTCCTTCAAGAGAAAGAAGAGAACGAAAGTCGCGCTGGAGCTGATCCCTATTACTCCCCTCCCTGCAAGGGAGGGGCTGGGGGTGGGTTAGAAAAGACCGGGGGCGATGGCCGGGGTTTTGTTTTTTCAGCGGCGGGTAGCTGAGCTCGCCATGCTCGCCACCCACCCCTAACCCCTCCCTTGCAGGGAGGGGGAATGAGAGCATCAAGCCTCCACCCAATCCCCCCGCGCGATCCCCTGCGCATAGAGCAGCGCGGTCAAATCCCCATGGTCCACCCGCGCGCCGGCAGCCGCCGCCACGATCGGCTTCGCGTGATAGGCCACGCCAAGCCCCGCCTCACGGATCATCGCCAGGTCGTTGGCACCGTCGCCTACCGCGAGCGTATCCAAAGCCCCCAGCCCCAGCTCGGCCCGCACCGCCAGCAGCGTGTCCAGCTTCGTCCCGCTGTCGACGATCGGCCGCTCGACCGTGCCGTCCAGCGCGCCCTCGGCGATCACCAGCCGGTTGGCGATCACCCGGTGGAACCCGATCTCCGCCCCCACCGGCTCGGCGAACCGCGTGAACCCGCCCGAGACCAGCACGCAGGTCGCGCCCCGCGCCCGCATCGTCTGTACCAGCGCTTTCGCCCCCGGCATCAGCCGAACCCGCTCGGCCAGGCACTGCTCGATCGCGCTCTCCGATAGCCCCTTCAGCAGCGCCACCCGCGCATCCAGCGCCGCGCCGAAGTCCAGCTCGCCGCGCATTGCCCGCTCGGTCACCTCGGCGATCTGCGCCTTGATGCCGGCATAGTCGGCCAGCTCGTCGATGCACTCGACGGTGATCATGGTGGAGTCCATGTCCGCGACGAGCAGCTTCTTCGCTCGCCCCTCGGCCGGCTGTACCACGATGTCGGTAGAGGGAAACGCGCCTTCCAGCGCCCCGCGCGCCGCGTCCGGATGCATCGCGAACTCCAGGTCCGCTGCGCGCCCCTCGTCGATCCAGCGCCAGCTTCCCGGACCGCAATGCACCGAAGCCAGCCGGTCACTCGCTTCCGAAAGCTGCCCTGCGGCCAGACCATCTGCTATAAGCGTCGCAATGAACATCGGATCCCCTGACCTGCCTTTGGTGGCGCTCATCGCAGGGCCGACCGCGAGCGGCAAGTCCGCGCTCGCCCTCGCGCTCGCCGAAAGGCACAACGGCACCGTGATCAACGCGGACTCGATGCAGGTCTATGCCGATCTCCGCGTGCTCACTGCCCGCCCGCCGGTCGAGGAGGAGAAGCGCGCCCCGCACCGGCTGTTCGGCCATGTCGACGGCGCCGAGGCCTATTCCGCCGCGCGCTGGGCGGCCGAGGCCCGCGCTGCGATCCACGAGGCGCATGCGGACTCCCGCCTCCCCATTCTGGTCGGCGGCACCGGCATGTACCTGCGCACCCTGGTCGAGGGCATCGCGCCGGTGCCCGAGATCGATTCGATCATCCGCGCCGAGGTCCGGTCGCTTGCGGTCGCCGACGCGCATGCCGAGCTGTCGCGGCTCGATCCCGCGACCGCCGCGCGCCTCAAGCCCGCCGACACCGCCCGTGTCTCGCGCGCGCTCGAAGTCGTCCGCTCCACCGGCAAGTCGCTCGGCGAATGGCAGGCCGAGCGGCATGGCGGGATCCATGCCGAGGTCCGCATCGCCGCGACCATCCTCCTCCCCGACAAGACCTGGCTCGCCGACCGGATCGACCGCCGCTTCCGCCACATGGTCAAGGTCGCGCAGGCAGAGGTCGAGGCGCTGCTCGCCCGCACCGACGTGCCCGACGACGCGCCCGTGCTCCGCGCGATCGGCGTGCGCGAGATCGGCCTCGCGCTCTCGGGCGAGAGCGACCTCGACGAAGCGCATTTCGCCGGCTCGCTTGCCACCCGCCAATACGCCAAGCGCCAGTATACCTGGTTCCGCCGCCAGCCTCCGCCTGAGTGGGAGCGCACGGAAGAGACACAAACGAACAGACTCGTCGAGCAATTCGAAACAAAATTACTATAATACGGCTTGACGCGTAGTTTTCGTGCGGGTAGCAGCGCCCTTCGGCGGTGTTTCCCGCACCGCAACAACGGAGGCCGATTGTGACCGAGAAGAGTGGAGCAGACATCCTGATCGAGACGCTGAGCGATCTCGGTGTGGAAGTCGTGTTCGGCTATCCGGGCGGCGCAGTGCTTCCGATCTATGATGCGATCTTCAAGCAGGACCGCATCAAGCACATCCTCGTCCGCCACGAGCAGGCGGCGACGCATGCGGCGGAGGGCTATGCCCGCGCCACCGGCAAGCCGGGCGTCGTCCTCGTCACCTCGGGCCCGGGCGCGACCAATGCGGTCACCGGCATCACCGATGCGCTGATGGATTCGATCCCGATGGTCGTCATCACCGGCCAGGTGCCGACGGCGCTGATCGGTACCGATGCGTTCCAGGAAGCCGACACGGTCGGCATCACCCGGCACTGCTCGAAGCACAATTACCTGGTGAAGGACCCCGCCCGGCTCGAGCCGACGATCCGCGAGGCCTTCTACATCGCCACCTCGGGCCGCCCCGGCCCGGTCGTGATCGACATCCCCAAGGACGTCCAGGTCGCCACCGCGCGGCGCGGCGAGAATGCGCCGATCTCGCACAAGACCTATCGCCCGCAGACCGAGCCGGACATGGCCGCGATCGAGCGTGCGGTCGACATGCTGGCCGCGGCCGAGCGCCCGATCTTCTACACCGGCGGCGGGATCATCAACTCCGGTCCCGAAGCGGCGCGTCTGCTCCGCCAGCTCGCCGATGTAACGGGCGCGCCTGTTACATCGACCCTGATGGGCCTCGGCGCCTTCCCCGCCTCGGACGACAAATGGCTGGGAATGCTGGGGATGCACGGCACCTACGAAGCCAATATGGCGATGAACCAGGCCGACCTGATCATCGCCCTGGGCGCGCGTTTCGACGACCGCGTCACCGGCCGGCTCGATGCCTTCTCGCCCAACAGTGCAAAGATCCACGTCGATATCGACCGCTCGAGCATCAACAAGAACGTTCGCGTCGATCTGCCCATCGTGGCGGACGTCGGCCGGGCGATCCAGGCGATGATCGATGCATATCAACTTCGCAGGCATCCGCGTCCGGACCTGTCCGAGTGGTGGAACCGCATCCAGGGCTGGCGCCATGTCGGCTGCCTCGATTTCCAGGAGAGCGATCCCCAGGTCATCATGCCCCAGCGTGCCATCCGTGCGCTGTGGGAGGCGACCAGGGACAAGGCGCCGATCATCACCACCGAGGTCGGCCAGCACCAGATGTGGGCGGCCCAGCACTTCCACTTCGACGATCCCAACAAGTGGCTCACCTCGGGCGGACTCGGCACGATGGGCTATGGCCTGCCGGCCGCGATCGGCGCCCAGCTGGGCAATCCGGACACGCTGGTCATCGACATCGCCGGCGAGGCCTCGATCCAGATGAACATCCAGGAGCTGGCCACCGCGACCCAGTACCGGCTGCCGGTCAAGATCTTCATTTTGAACAACGAATATATGGGCATGGTCCGCCAGTGGCAGGAGCTGACCTACCAGTCGCGCTACTCGGAGAGCTACAGCGACGCCCTGCCCGACTTCGTCAAGCTGGGCGAGGCCTATGGCTGGAAGGGCATCCGCATCGAGACGCGCGACCAGCTGGATAGCGGGATCGCCGAGATGCTCGCCCATGACGGCCCGGTGATCGTCGATTGCCGGGTGGCGAAGCTCGCCAACTGCTTCCCGATGATCCCGTCGGGCGCCGCCCATACCGAAATGCTGCTCCAATCGGCCGAAGTCTCGGGCGAGATGGACGACGAAGCCAAGGCGCTGGTCTGAACCCATGCATATCAAGGAAGAAGCAGTCGAGCGGCACACGCTCGCCGTCATCGTCGACAACGAGCCGGGCATCCTCGCCCGGATCGCCGGCCTGTTCACGGCGCGCGGCTACAACATCTCGTCGCTCACCGTGTCGGAGATCAGCGACGACGACCTGATCAGCCGGATCACCATCGTCACCCACGCCTCGGCGCCGGTGATGGAGCAGATCATCGCCCAGCTCGAGCGGCTGGTGCCGGTGCACAAGGTGACCGATCTCACCGCCTTCGGCCCGCATGTCGAGCGCGAGCTCGCGCTGGTGAAGGTCTCGGGCACCGGCGACCACCGGATCGAGGCGCTGCGCCTCGCCGAAGTCTACCGCGCCCGGGTGGTCGACGCGACCGTGTCGAGCTTCGTGTTCGAGGTCACCGGCGGCTCGGAGAAGCTGGACAAGTTCGTCGAGCTGATGCGCGACCTCGGCCTGGTCGAAGTCGCCCGCACCGGCATCGTCGCGATTGCGAGAGGGGCCGAGGCGGCCTGAGTTTTTCATTCCGTCACCCCCGCGAAGGCGGGGGCCCGGGGTCACAGGCGACACCGTTCTTGGCTCTGGATCCCCGCCTTCGCGGGGATGACGATCACATAGGGAAGAGAAGAGAAATGCGCGTTTACTACGATCGCGACGCCGATCTGAACCTGATCTCGAACAAGAAGATCGCCATCCTCGGCTATGGCTCGCAGGGCCACGCCCATGCGCAGAACCTGCGCGACAGCGGCGTCAAGGAAGTCGCGATCGCACTGCGCCCCGGCTCGGCCTCGGCCGCCAAGGCCGAAGGCGCCGGCTTCAAGGTGCTGCCGAACAAGGAAGCGGCCGCCTGGGCCGACATCCTGATGATCCTCGCGCCGGACGAGCACCAGGCCGCGATCTACGAGAACGACATCAAGGGCAATCTGCGCCCCGGCGCCGCGCTCGCCTTCGCGCACGGCCTCAACATCCATTTCGGCCTGATCGAGGCCCCGGCCGACATCGACGTGATCATGATCGCGCCGAAGGGCCCGGGCCACACCGTGCGCAGCGAATATGCCCGCGGCGGCGGCGTGCCCTGCCTGATCGCGATCCACCAGGACGCCTCGGGCAACGCGCATGACATCGCGCTGGCCTATGCCTCGGGCGTCGGCGGCGGCCGTTCGGGCATCATCGAGACCAATTTCCGCGAGGAATGCGAGACCGATCTGTTCGGCGAGCAGGCCGTGCTCTGCGGCGGCGCCACGGCGCTGGTCCAGGCCGGCTTCGAGACGCTGGTCGAGGCCGGGTACGCCCCCGAAATGGCCTATTTCGAGTGCCTCCACGAGCTCAAGCTGATCGTCGACCTGATGTATGAAGGCGGCATCGCCAACATGCGCTACTCGATCTCGAACACCGCCGAGTATGGCGACATCAAGACCGGCCCGCGCATCATCACCGAAGAGACCAAGAAGGAAATGAAGCGCGTGCTCGCCGACATCCAGTCGGGCCGCTTCGTGAAGGACTTCGTGCTCGACAATCGCGCCGGCCAGCCAGAGCTCAAGGCCAGCCGCATTGCCGCGAAGCGCCACCAGATCGAGCAGGTCGGCAGCGAGCTGCGCGCGATGATGCCGTGGATCGGCGCCAACAAGCTCGTCGATCAGACCAAGAACTAATCGCTTTGCCGGGGCCGGCGGTGCGCGCCGGCCCCGGCCCTTTTCCCGGCAGCAGCCGCCTGTGCGGCAAGCGCCACTGCCGGAACGTGCGAGGCCTCCTGACGAGGCTGAGGCAGGTGGAAGAAATATCCCATGGCGCGACTCCGGTAAGCGTCGGGAGAGCGTCTCACCCGCGCATCGTCGGCACCAGCGCGGAACTCCCCGGACCCCGCGTTTAGCTTCCCGTTCACCGTGTCTCCGCGGCTCGCGCCTGGTTTCGGAAACCATGCGTTGCCGTCTTCGGGATTTTCCGGCGGACCCCGCATCCCCACAAGACGCGCTCCTTCCCCACAGAGGAGTTCTCATGCGCGTTCTGTTCGCAGTTGCCTTGCTTGCCGCCACCCCGCTCGCCGCCGTCGCCGCCCAGCAGGCGGCCCAGCTTCCCGGCCAGCCCGATCCGGCCCGCATTGCGGCCGGCACCTATGCCGTTGACGGCGGCCACACCCAGGTCAGCTACACGGTCGACCATTTCGGCTTCAGCAAGTTCACCGGCCAGGCCGGCGGCGCCACCGGCACGCTCGCCATCGACCCGAAGAAGCCCGCCGACGCCCGGCTCGACGTGACCATCCCGGCCTCGGGCATCGTCACCACCGTCAAGGCGCTCGACGAGCATCTCGGCACCGCCGACTTCTTCGACGCGGCGAAGTATCCGGACATCCGCTTCGTCTCGACCAGCGTGGCCGTGAAGGGCACGACCGCCAAGGTCACCGGCAATCTCACCCTGCACGGCGTCACCCGCCCGGTGGTGCTCGACACCAGGTTCGTCGGCGCCGGCGAAAACCCGATGAGCAAGAAGCTCAACTTCGGCTTCTCGGCCACCGCCACGATCAAGCGCAGCGACTTCGGCATGGACAAATATGTCCCCTTCGTCTCGGACGAAGTCGCCCTGCAGATCAACGCGGCCTTCACCGCCCAATAACCCGAACGGGGCTTCCCCTCGCATGCGATCCCGACGAGAAGGCGGGAAGCGCATGCGAGGGACATTGGAATGAGTGAGACCGACGAGGGCCGTGGCGGCGTCACCCGGGTGGAAGCCTTTTCCGACGGCGTGATCGCGATCATCATCACGATCATGGTGCTCGAGATGAAGGCGCCGGAGGAGCATGGCCTCGAGCATATCTGGGCGCTGTGGCCGGTCTTCACCGCCTATGTGCTCAGCTACGCCTATGTCGCGATCTACTGGGTCAACCATCACCGCCTGATCGGCCTGGCGACCCGCGTCACCAATGCGCTGGTCTGGTCGAACATCCTGTTGCTGTTCACCCTGTCGCTGGTGCCCTTCGCCACCGCCTATCTGGGCGAGCAGCATTTCAGCCATGACGCGACGCTGGTCTATATGGGCGTGATGATGCTGCCGAGCTTCGCCTATGTCTGGTTGCAGACGGTGGTCCGCCGCACCGGCCGCCAGAGCGAGGCGGCGGAGGAATATCACCAGCGCATGCTGCGCAAGGGCCTGGTCTGCTCTGCGATCTATGCCAGCGGCATCGCCCTCACCTTCGCCTCCCCCTGGGCCGGCCTGGCCTGCGCCGCGCTGGTGGCGGTGCTGTGGTTCCTGCCGAAGAGCCCGATCGACAGGTTGTTCGGGGGGTGATCGAGGCGCTGCACTAGCCTTACCCCGGCGAAGGCCGGGGCCCAGACTTGGAGTCTGAGAATGGAGTTGCAGGGCTATGTCTACATCATGGCAAGCGGCCGGAATGGCAGGCTCTATGTCGGCGCCACCAGCGACTTGGCCAAACGCGCATAGGAACACCGCAACCGCGTGATCGAAGGCTTCACCAAGAAATACGGCTGCCGGTTGCTCGTCTGGTATCAGCCCTTCGAGAGCCTCGAAGCGGCGCGGTTACGCGAAAAGCAGATGAAGGAATGGAAGCGCGTCTGGAAGGTGCGTGAGATCGAGACGATGAACCCGAACTGGGATGATCTCTACAGCAGTATCGCAAGGCCCTGAAATCTTCCCTCTTCTTTCCCCGGCGAAGGCCGGGGCCCAGACTTGAAGTCTGGAAAGCGCATATCGAGCTTTGAGAAGTTCGACGCGCGCACCGCGCCCTGGAACCGCTTATCTCGATTTCAGATTCCAAGTCTGGGCCCCGGCCTTCGCCGGGGAAAAGCACCTCCCTCCCCTGCGTCACCCCAAAAGAAAAGGCGCCCCGGTTTCCCGGAGCGCCCATCCCCGCCCGAAGGCCGGTATCAGAAGCCGAAGCGCAGCCGCGCGCCGTAGAAGCGCGGATAGCCCGGATAGCCGTTATAATTGCCGGTCTGCTCGGGCACCGCGAAGCCCGAGATATAGTAGAAGGTGTTGGTGATGTTCTCGACGAAGAACTCGCCGCGGATCTTGCCGTCGTTGGTCTGCAGGCCGATCGCGCCGTTGAGCAGGCCATAGCCTTCGTTGCGGATCGCGGTGCGGCCGGTCACCGGGTTCGGGTTGCTCGACGGGATGTTGACTTCGCTGTTGTAGCGGAAGTCGAGGTGCACCAGGCCCTTCAGGTTGCTCGATACGCGCGGCTCCCAGGTCACCGCGCCCGTCACCGTGTGCTTGGGCTGGTTCTGGAACTGCTTGCCTTCCTGGCCCTGCAGTGGCGTGCCGGTGAAGTTGTTCGACTTGGCGTATTGCGCGTCGATATAGCTGTAGGCGAGCTGGATGGTCAGGTTGTTCGCCGGCCGGATCGAGGATTCGACTTCGACACCCTTCGACACGCTCTTGTCGACATTCTGGACGACGAAGTTGTTGCCCGAGAACACCAGCGACTGCAGGCCGTAGAAGTTCATGTAGAACGCCGCGACGTTCAGCGTGAACGCGCGGGTCGGGCTGGCCTTGAAGCCGACTTCGAACGCGTCGTTGGTCTCGGCGCCGAAGCGCAGGTCGCGGCCCTGCGCGCCGTTGCCGCCGAGCAGCACCGAGTCGAAGGTCGCCTGGTCGAGATTGTAGCCGCCCGACTTGTAGCCGTGATCGTAGCTGCCATAGACCATCAGCTTCGGCGAGAACTTGTACGCCAGCTTGACAGTGCCGGTGATCTCGTCGTCGGTGAAGCTGTCGGTATAGTTGCCGTTGAACTCGCTGTTCACCGCCGGGTTGCAGCTCAGCAGGAACAGGTTGTTGAACAGCCCCGGCACCTGCTTGAGGACATTGGCATAGGCCACCGCCGCGGCGTTGCCCGCACGCACCTGGTTGAAGAAGGTGCAGCTGCCGGTGTTGCTGTTGATCGACGCGTTCATCGTCTTGCGCTCGTGGTTCCAGCGCGCGCCGAGGGTCAGCGACAGATTGTCGGTGACGTTGACGATGTTGTGGGTGAACAGCGCGATCGCGTCGGTCTTCACGCCGAACACGTCGTTGTTGTTGCCCTGGCCGGCCGTCGCGCCCGGCAGCGGATTGGCCGCCAGCGCCGCGAGGCCCGGGATCGGCGTCGACGGATAGCCCGGGATCACGCAGAGGCTGCCTGGCGCCGTGCCCGCCTGGGCACGGAAACAGCCGACCAGCGGGGCGAGCGTCGCACCATAGACAGCCTGCAGCGCCGGCAGGCTGTTCGGCACCGCCGGGTTGAGCAGCGCGGCGCCGAGCGTCGGCACCGTCGGCCCAAGCGAGCCGTAGAACTGCAGCGGCGTGCCGAAGGCGGCGCCGAGCTGGCCGGCGAAGATCGTATCGACATAACGGTTGGCGTCGGCGCCGAAGCGCACCGTGTCGGTCAGGTCGTTCTTCTCGTTCAGGTAGAAGCCGCCGATCAGCCAGTCGAGCTTGCCGTTGAGCGCAGAGCCCTGGAGGCGGATTTCCTGGGTGAAGTCCTTCAACTCGGTGCGATAGCCGTCACGATAGGCGCGATCGATGCCCGAGAAGTCGATGTCCTGGCTGCGCAGCGCGCGCCAGTCGCGATAGGCGGTGATCGAGGTCAGCTTGACGTCGCCCAGATCCCAGTTGAGCTCGCCCGAGAAACCCCAGTCCTTCACCTTCTCGCCATAGTTGCGGTTGGGCGAGGCGGCCTGGATGCGGTCGCTGCCCGGGCCGGTATAGATGCCGGTACGGCCCTGCGAGGCGGCGATGCTCTGGATCACCGGCGCGAGCGGACCGCGCACCACCGAGACGGTGGCGCAGCAGACTTCGTCGGTCTGGTAATAGTCGGCGATCAGGCGGAAGGTGATGTCGCCCTTGTCGAGCAGTGCCTGGCCGCGCAGCGCCCAGCGATCGACATCGTTGAAGCGGCGGCTGCTGTTGGCGTCCTTGATATAGCCGTCGCGCTTCCGGTAGCTGCCGTCGAGGCGCAGCGCGATCGACTCGCTGACCGGCCCGGTGATCGCACCCTTGACGCCATAGGCATTGTAGTTGCCGTACGAGCCCTCGACATAGCCATGCGTCTCGAACTGCGGCAGCGCAGTGTAGATGCTCAACGCGCCGGCCGAGGTATTGCGGCCGAACAGCGTGCCCTGCGGGCCGCGCAGCACTTCGACGCGCTCAAGCTCGGGAAGCTCGGAGATGGCGACGCCGGCACGGGCGCGGAACACGCCGTCGATGAACACGCCGACCGCCGGCTCGAAGCCGGGATTGTCGCCGCCGGTGGTGATGCCGCGGAGATAGATGGTGGTGCCGGTCGCCGAGGACTGGCCGGTCGAACTCTGGATCGACGGGGCGAGCTGCTCGAGGTCGCGAACATTGTCCACGCCCGAATTCTGCAGTTCCTGCGCGCCGATGGCGGTGATCGCGATCGGCACGTCCTGCACGGTCTCGTTACGGCGGGTCGCCGTCACGATGATCTCGTTCGAGGACTGATATTCCTGGCTGTCGTCGGCGGGCGCCGGTGCCGGCGTGCCCTGCTGGGCAAAGGCTGGCGTCGCGAGGAACAGCGTGATCGCGGTTGCCGCGAGCAGGTCGAGCTTCTTCATCTGGTGCATCCCCTCCTCTTGGGTGCCGGCGCCGGCTGTTACCGGTCACGGCGTTGCTTTTATCGCCAGCGAAACTAACGCTGCATTTTTCAGCCCGTCAACGGGGATAAGCGCCGGAACTCTGCGGTTTCCGGCCATTTTTCCCGGGGAGATACAGTTGGGCCACACCCGGTTTCTGCAAGAAACGCAGTTGCCGTAGCGTAAAGCCCGGAAGCGGTTAGGAAGAGACGAAAATGGTGCATGATCAGGACGGCCCCGAAGATGGCGACATCGTTGCGCCGTCGCCCAAGATTCCGGTCCCGGCCGAGGTTTCGGACGCGATCCGTACCCTGATCCGCTGGGCCGGCGACGATCCCGGCCGCGAAGGCCTGCTCGACACGCCCGAGCGCGTCGCCCGTGCCTGGAAGGAATATTGCCAGGGCTATGACGAGGATCCCGCCCACCACCTCAATCGCGTGTTCGAGGAAGTCGGCGGCTATGACGACATCGTCCTGCTGAACGGCATCCCGTTCCAGTCGCACTGCGAGCACCACATGGCACCGATCACCGGCAAGGCCTCGATCGCCTATCTGCCCAAGGACCGCGTCGTCGGCATCTCCAAGCTCGCCCGCGTCCTCCACGGCTTCGCCAGCCGGCTCCAGGTCCAGGAGCGCCTCACCGCGCAGGTGGCCGATTGCATCTGGGAGCGCCTGAAGCCCCAGGGCGTCGCGGTGGTGATCGAGGCGACGCATGGCTGCATGACCGCGCGCGGCGTGCGCACCCCCGGCGTCGGTATGGTCACCAGCCGCATGATGGGCGTGTTCCGCGACGACGAGCGCAGCCGCCAGGAAGTGCTCAAGCTGATGGGCTATTGATGAGGGTTCTCGTGACCGGCGGCGCGCGGCGGATCGGCGCGGGCATCGCCCGCCGCCTCGCCCTGCGCGGCCATCAGGTGGCGATCCACCACCACCACGCCCCCGAGGACGCCGAGGCGCTCGTCGCGCAGATCGCTGCGGAAGGCGGCACCGCCTGCGTGGTGACCGGCGAGCTGGCCGAGGCCGGAACCGCCCCCGCCCTGCTCGCCGCCGCGCGCGAGGGGCTTGGCGGCCCGATCGAGGGGCTGGTCAACAACGCCTCGCAATTCGCCTGGGACGCCCTGCCCCTCACCGATTTCGCGCTGCTCGACCGGCACATGCAGGTGAATTGCGGCGCGCCCGTCGCGCTCGCCTCCGCCCTCGCCGCGCAGGACGACCTCGACCAGGGCGCGGTGGTCAATCTGCTCGACCAGAAGCTCGCCAACCTCAACCCCGACTTCCTCACCTATACGCTGAGCAAGGCCGCGCTCGCCACCGCCACCGAGCTGCTCGCCCGCGGGCTTGCCCCGCGCATCCGGGTCAATGCCGTCTCGCCCGGCCTCACTCTCCCCAGCCTCGACCAGACCGCGGAAGAATTCGCCGAGCATGCCCGGCAGAACCTGCTCCAGCGCCCGGTCGCGCTGGCCGACATCGCCGCCGCGGTCGAGATGCTGCTCGTCACCCCCAGCATCACCGGGCAGAATATCTTCGTCGATTGCGGCCAGCGCTTCCTGCAGCGCGGCGGCGACGTGATGTTCGAAGGCCGGGAGCGCCCGCATGGCTGAATATACCATCCTGCTCGACGGGCTCGAGGTCGCGATGGGCCTGGGCATCCACCCCGAGGAGCGCGCCGCGCCCCAGCGGGTGACGCTCCACGTCGCGATGACCTGCCGCTACGCCAGCCCGCCCGAGGACCGGATCGACGCCGTGGTCGATTACGACTTCCTGCGAACCGGCATCCGCAAGCTGGTCGAATCGCGCCATTTCGAGCTGCAGGAAACACTCTGCGAGCAGGTCGCCGCACTCGCCCTGGCCGACGAACGCGTCCAGCGCGTCACCGTCCGCTCGATGAAGCTCGACATCTATCCCGACGCCCGCATCGGCTGCGAGATCGTCCGCAGCCGCTAGGCCGCGGCCCGCGGCGGCTGCCGGACCACCGGCACCATGCTCCAGGCATGGAATATGGCAACCCGGTTCCGCCCCTCGCCCTTGGCCCGGTACAGCGCGACATCGGCGCGGATCAGCGCTTCGGCCGGCGCCTCGTTCTGCGCATAGTCGGCCACCCCGAAGCTCGCGCTCAGCCGGTGATCGGGCGCCAGCGCATCATGCGTGCTGTTGTGGAAATGCATCCGCAGCACTTCGGCGAGACCCGCGGCATCGCTGGCGCTGTTGCCCGGCAGGAAAATGGCGAACTCCTCGCCGCCCAGCCGCCCCACCCGAAAACCGGTGGCGGCAAGGATGTCGGCGAACAGCCGGATCACCTCGTCGCCGACATGATGGCCATAGCGATCATTGACTCTCTTGAACCGGTCGATGTCGCAGAAGATCACCGATCCGCCGCGCAGCGGCTCACCCCGCACCGCCTGCTCGAAGGCCTGGCGATTGAGCACCCCGGTCAGGTGATCGCGCTCGGCCCGCAGCCGGTAGCGCGCGATGATCCCCATGATGATCTTGGCGAGCAGCAGGAATATCGAAGGCGGCGTCAGCAGCGCCGAGACGAGCAGCAGGCTCCGTTCGAACGCCGACGGCATGACCGCGGCATAATGGACATCGACGCCGAACAGCGCGGGATAGAGCGGGATGCGGACCAGGAAGAGCGTCGCGAGCAGGCAAAGGCAGCCGAGCAGCGCGCGATCGATGATCCCCTCTGGCCGGCGCCCCAGATGCGTGATCCCATCGGCCAGCGCCAGCGCGCATCCCAGCTGGAAGGGTATCGTCATCAGCACGAAGGGCGCGGCCGCCGCCATCAGCGCCAGCGCACAGAGGACCAGCCCGATGCTCGTGCCGATCAGGCCCCAGTTCTGCCTGCCGCCGGTCGATATGCGCAGCGCCTGTCCGAAGCAGAGATAGGCCGGCGGCACGAGCAGCATCGCGGCGAGCAGCTCGCCTCGCCCATGCCGCGCCAGCGCGAGGACCAGCATCTCGGTGGTGCCGCAGAGCAAGGCAGCGACCATCCAGGACAGCGCCGATTCCTTGCGCATGCCGATGCGGATCGCGCCCACGAGCAAGGCGAGCGTCGCGAAGACGCATGCATGCACCGCTGTGAGACTGACGAACAATCCACTTCCCCCGACGGCGCGACCTTGCCGGGGAAGGCGTTAACACCAGCCTTACCAGCTACGTATTTTCCCCGGGGAGCGCTGGACGCCGCTGGCAAGCGCGATATCTAGAGCAGGACGCGCGCCCGGAGCCGCGACGCAACATGGCCAACAGGAGAGTGCAATGGCGAACCCGCTGACCGGCCTCGAGCTACGCTCGACCATTTCGAGCGACGGCAATCTCACCCTCTCGCTGGAGCCGGTGACGCTGGCCGCGCCCGGCCCCGACGAAGTCATCGTCCGGGTCGAGGCCGCGCCGCTCAATCCGTCCGATCTCGGCCTGCTGCTCGGCCCCGCAGACATGTCAACGCTCAAGGCCGGCGGCACCGCCGACCACCCGACGCTCACCGCCGCGATCCCGGCCGCGCGCATGCCGGCGATGAAGCCGCGGCTCGACCAGTCGATGGCGGTCGGCAACGAAGGCGCCGGCACCGTGGTCCTGGCCGGCGAGAATGTCGCCGGGCTGCTCGGCAAGAAGGTCGGCATGCTCGGCGGTTCGATGTACGCTCAATATCGCAAGATCGCCGCGCGCGACTGCATCCCCCTCCCCGAAGGCGCCACCGCGGCCGACGGCGCCTCGATGTTCGTCAACCCGCTCACTGCCCTGTCGATGGTCGAGACGCTGCGGATGGAGGGGCACAAGGCGCTGGTCCACACCGCCGCCGCCTCGAACCTCGGCCAGATGCTCAACCGCATCTGCATCGCCGACGGCGTACCCTTGGTGAACATAGTGCGCAGCGAGGCCCAGGCCGCGATCCTGCGCGAGATCGGCGCGAAATACATCGTCGACAGCAGCGCGCCCGATTTCCGCGAGAAGCTGACCGACGCGATTGCCGAGACCGGCGCCACCCTCGCCTTCGATGCGATCGGCGGCGGCAAGATCGTCAATTCGATCCTCCACGCGATGGAAGCGGCAGCCAACCGCACCGCCACCGCCTATAGCCGCTACGGCTCCTCGACCTGGAAGCAGGTCTATGTCTACGGCATGCTCGATACGTCGCCGATGGAGCTCGATCGCGGCTATGGCCTTGCCTGGGGCGTCAGCGGCTTCCTGGTCACGCCCTTCCTGATGAAGCTAGGCCTCGAAGGCACGCTACGCCTGCGCGCCCGCGTCGCCGCCGAACTGACGACGACCTTCGCCAGCCACTACACCAACACGATCTCGCTCGCCGAAGCGCTCGATCCGAAGGTGGTGGAAGCTTATGCGAAGAAGGCGACGGGCGAGAAATACCTGATCGATCCGAGCCGCTAGGCCGGGCGCAGCGCGGCGCGGATCCGGCGCTCGATGTCGCGGAAGGTGGCGTTGCGATAGGGCGAACGGGCGCGCACGGCCTTGCGCATTGCGCGCAGTTCGGCCTGCATGCCCGCTTCGTGACCCTGAACGGCGAGCACCGAGGCCCTGGCGGCATGCTCCATCGACTGTGCCCCCGGATCGGGCTCGCCCTTCCATAGGCGCGCGGCGGCGCCCGCGGCATCGCCCTCCCCGATTGCCGCGAGATAGGCATCGCAGGAATCGAGCCATGCGCTACCGCCGTAACGGGTCCGATAGGCATCGATCCGTTCGCGGGCACGGGCGAAGTCGGGTCGATCGGCATCGAGTATCCGCCCGATGTCGATCCCTTCTCCGTGCCGGTCGGGCTCGGCCCCGGGATGCGGCACCGCCCGCTGCGCCGCGATCAGCCATTCGGGAAGGTCGCGCAGCCGGACATTGTAGTGGAGCTGGGTCGCCATCCAACCGCAGGGAGCGTGCAGGAGCCGTTCCGAATCGGGCCGTGCCAGCACAAGCAGTTTTTCCCCATCGCTCCCGTCATAGGGAAGCAGCGAAATCAGCCCCGACACGCATGCCTGGACGGCGATGGCCAGGCCGAAATTGCTTGCGACCAACAGCCGCGTGTCGATCCCGCGCAGCCACAGTTCACGTACGACCAACGCGGCGCCGGCAAGCACAAAGCACGCCGCCGGCCCACTCGCGACGATGATGAACCTGCGCGCGCGCGTCCCGCGCGCCTGACTGCGCGGTACACTGGCGACAAAACCGCCAGCGTCTTCCCTGTAACCGCGCGGCAGGAACGTGATCGTCCGGGTCGGCAGGTGCAGCCCGAAAGGGCAGACCGCGAAGACCAGCACCCGCCAGCCGCAGGCGATCGCCGCCGCGGCGTGGCCGGTCTCGTGGATCAGGATCACGAAGACCATGCCAGCGATCGTGCACGATATCGGCACCCACAGCGTGGGGTACGCCACAAAGGCAAGCCCGTAGAGCATGAAGGCCCAGAAGGTACCGGCCCACCAGATCAGCGCAGCGAGCCTGGACCAGCGCAGGATACCGGAGAGCATCCCGCGCCGGTTCCCGATCAGGCCCGGTTGGCCGCGCTGAGCACCGCGCGCACCGAAGCGGTCGCGATATCCGCGTCGATGCCCACGCCGAACACCGTCCGCCCATCGGCGGTGCGGCATTCGACATAGGCGGCAGCCTGCGCATCGGCGCCGTGGCCGATCGCATGCTCGCTATAGTCGACCACGTCGAGCGCCGGCCCGGTCGTTCCCGCAAGCGCATCGATCACGCCCGAGATCAGGCCGTTGCCGCGCCCGGAGATCGAGCGTGTCTCGCCGTCCACCGCGATGCGGCCGACGAACACGCGGCTGCCGGCCGCGCCGCTCTCCTCATAATCCTCGAGGACGAAGCGGTCCTTGTCGCCCGGCAGATAGGTCTGCTCGAACCGGCCCCAGATGTCCGCGGCGTTGAGTTCGCGGCTGGTCTCGTCGGCCAGCGCCTGCACATGGCGGGAGAAGTCCGCCTGCATGCGCTTGGGCAGCTTCAGGCCCTTGTCCTGCTCGATCACCCAGGCGACGCCGCCCTTGCCCGACTGCGAGTTCACCCGGATCACGGCCTCGTAATCGCGGCCCAGATCCTTGGGATCGATCGGCAAATACGGCACGTCCCACAGCTCGTCGTTGCGCGCTTCCTGCGCCGCGAAGCCCTTCTTGATCGCGTCCTGGTGGCTGCCGGAGAATGCGGTGAACACCAGGTCGCCGGCATAGGGGTGGCGCGGGTGGACGGGGATCTGGTTGCAATACTCAACCGTCTGGATCACCTCGTCGATGTCCGAGAAATCCAGGCCCGGATCAACGCCTTGCGTGTACATGTTGAGCGCAAGTGTCACCAGGTCGACATTGCCGGTACGCTCGCCATTGCCGAACAGGCAGCCCTCGACGCGGTCCGCGCCGGCCAGCAGGCCCAGCTCCGACGCGGCGACGCCGGTGCCGCGGTCGTTATGCGTGTGCAGGCTGATGACGACCGTGTCGCGGCTGCGGATGTTGCGGCAGAACCACTCGATCTGGTCGGCATAGATGTTCGGCGTCGCCGCCTCGACCGTGGCCGGCAGGTTGAGGATCAGCGGCTTGTCGGTGGTCGGCCGCAGGACGTCCATCACCGCCTCGCAGACCTCGACCGAGAAATCGAGCTCGGCGGTCGAGAAGGTCTCGGGGCTGTATTCGAAATGCCAGTCGGTGTCGGGCTGCTTGGCGGCCTCGTCGCGCAGTACCTTGGCGCCGGCGATGGCGATCTGCTTGATCTCCTCGCGGCTCATGCCGAACACGATACGGCGCCATGCCGGCGACACGGCGTTGTAGAGGTGAACGATCGCCTTCTTCGCGCCCTTGAGGCTCTGGAAGCTGGTCTCGATCAGGTCCTGGCGCGACTGCGTGAGCACCTGGACGATCACGTCGTCGGGGATCTTGTCCTGCTGGACCAGGCCCGAGATGAAGTCGAACTCGGTGGCGCCGGCACTCGGGAAGCCGACCTCGATTTCCTTCACGCCCACCTTGCACAGCAGCTCGAAGAAGCGGGTCTTCTTCTCGGCATCCATCGGGTCGATCAGCGCCTGGTTGCCGTCGCGCATGTCGGTCGACAGCCAGCGGGGCGCCTTGGTGATGGTGCGGCTCGGCCATTGGCGGCCGGGCAGGTTTACCTGGGGAAAGGGACGGTACTTGATGGACGGATCGCGCAACATGACAGCTCTCTCTCGGCTGGAGACTTCGATTTCAATCGTGAAGTGCCCTTAGGGGCGCGCGCATGTGCGTCCTGCCCCTAAGGGCGGATAAGTCGCAGGCCGAGAAGTGCGCGGGTCATCATGTTGGGCATGCCTTTAGACAGGCCCGCGCCGCCTTGTCCACTCACATTGTGTTTGTGGCTGCCGTAGCGTCGCTATTGGTGAGCGTGTCGTCGGCCTCGCTCGCCGCCTCGACCGTATTGACCGCCGCTGCGTCCGCCTCGGGGGTCTCGCTCGCCCTGGGGCTGGGCGTGGCGACGATCTCGGCCATGGGCGGGGGGTCGGAATAGTTGGTGCCGGTCGTCCCGCCACCGCCGCATCCGGCCAGAATCACCAGTCCGCCGAGCACCAGAACGCGCATCCCGCTCTCCCCTTTTGCCGTGAAAATCCCCCTTAGCATGGCCTTTTCCCCTCTCCTACCGGCCGTTTAACCCGACTTATCCCCAAAATGTCGCTCTCTGGGGGCGTCTCGGCGCATCTGCTCTCTAGACAGACGCGATTTGTGACGATCAAAGGGTGTGCAGGTGAGGAGTAACGCTCTCACCGCGGTACATCGTAGGCGCGAAAGGCGGCGGAAGGGTTCGCACACGCCGCTGGCGCTAACGAAGGCATAGCCCGTCCAAGGGCAGGAACAGGAGAAACATTATGGCCGAGACCAAAGCACGCGGCGGCATCGCCAAGCCGGTGACCCCTTCGCCCGAGCTGGCCAAGATCGTCGGCACCGCGGATCTTCCGCGCAGCGAGATCGTCAGCAAGCTGTGGGAATACATCAAGAAGAACAACCTGCAGAACCCGGCGAACAAGCGCGAGATCCTCGCCGACGACGTGCTGCGTCCGATCTTCGGCGCCGACAAGGTGACGATGTTCGAGATGAACAAGCACATCGCGAAGCACGTCAAGTAAGCCGGGCCGGGGCGATGCGCCCCGCCGCTGAAAACGCGAAGGGCGGGTTCCCCACGGGGCCCGCCCTTTTGCTTTAGGAGACCGACATGGCCGAGAAGTTCGAACGCCACCGCCAGCCCTGGCGCGCCGACGAGATCCAGAAGCTCCACACGCTCGCCAAGAAGGGCATGGCGCTGAAGGCGATCGCGAAAGCGCTCACCCGCTCCGAGGAATCGGTCAAGGACCGCGCCAAGCTCGACGGGCTCAGCATCGCCAAGCTGCACTAGGGCCCGGGCTTCGGCCCGATCTCGATGCGCAGGATCCGCCCGACATGGGCGCGTTCGCTGCCGCTTTCCTCCAGCTTGAACACCAGCCCGCCGCCGGTGACCACGCTGCGCGCGAGCCCCGGCCAGGGCTCGCCCGGCGCGATCGTCGCGCCCGGCAGGCACGCCGCGATGCGCTTCGCCATCGTCTCGTGCGTGATCTCGAGCGGCAGCATCGTCTGGCTGCAGAAATAGCCGTCGCTGCGGAAGCATCCCCGCAACAGCCGCGGCGCGAAGTCGGAGCGGTACAGCGCCTTGTACGCCACTGGATCGGCCGTCGCCGCAGAGAGCCGCTGCAGGTCCGCGCAGATCGGATCGTCCTGGACGACGGGTGCCGCCAGCAGCGCCAGGCCAAGCAGAAGATGCATCCCCAATCTCCTTCCGGATCCGCAACGTCCGTCACACCCGCTTGCCGCAGCCTGAACAACTGCTAGGCGCAGCCCGATGTACGACGCGATCATCCTGGGAGCCGGCGCCGCGGGGCTGATGTGCGCGCTCACCGCCGGCCAGCGGGGTAAGCGCGTGCTGCTCGTCGATCATGCCGATGCCCCGGGCAAGAAGATCCTGATCTCGGGCGGCGGGCGCTGCAACTTCACCAACATCGGCACCGCTCCCGACCGCTACCTCTCGCAGAACCCGCATTTCATGAAGTCCGCGCTCGGCCGCTACACCGCGCAGGATTTCCTCGATCTGGTCGAGCGCCACCATATCGCCTGGCACGAGAAGACGCTCGGCCAGCTCTTCTGCGACGGCTCGGCCCGCCAGATCGTCGACATGCTGCTCGACGAGTGCGCGCAGGGAAAGGTCGAGATCTGGCTCGGCCACGCCCCCCAGGTCGAGCATGGAGACGCCCGCTGGCGCATGACCTTCGGCCCCCGCACCGCCGAGGCCAAAGCGCTGGTCCTCGCCACCGGCGGCCCCTCGATCCCCAAACTGGGCGCGACCGGCTTCGCCTATGACTTCGCCCGCCGCTTCGGCCTCAAGATCATCGAGCCCCGCCCCGCCCTTGTCCCGCTCACCCTCAGCGGCGAGGAGGCCCTGTTCCGCGAGCTCTCCGGCGTCTCCACCGACGTCATCGCCCGCGCCGGCAAGACGAGCTTCCGCGAGGCCGCGCTCTTCACCCATCGCGGCCTTTCCGGCCCCGCCATCCTCCAGGTCTCGAGCTATTGGCGGCACGGCGAGCGCATCGGCATCGACTTCCTGCCCAAGGCCGAACCCGGCTGGCTGCCCGCCGCCAAGCGTGCCCGGCCTCGCGTCACGCTGCGCAAGCTGCTCGGCGAAGCCCTGCCCGATCGCCTCGCCGACGCACTCGCCGAGAAGCTCGCCCTCCCCACCGAGCTCGCCAACACCCCCGACCGCAAGCTGGAAGAAGCCGCCCGCCGCCTCGCCGACTGGCCGTTCCTGCCCAATGGCACCGAAGGCTATGCCAAGGCCGAAGTCACGGTCGGCGGGATCAGCACCGCCGAGCTCAGCTCGCAGACGATGGAGGCCCGGAAACTCCCGGGCCTCTATGCGATCGGCGAGGCGGTGGACGTCACCGGCTGGCTCGGCGGCTACAATTTCCAATGGGCCTGGGCGAGCGGCCGCGCAGCCGGGCTCGCGCTCTAGCCGGATATCGCAGAAACGGGCGCCAAGCCGTTGCTTTCCCGTTTTCCTGCATTTCCATGCACTTGCACCATTTCGAAGCAATTGCTTCCGTAAATTCCCGTAGTGAATTTGGTGCAGCTGCGAACGTTTCGCGTCTGGACCTCCTAAAAAGGGCTTGTCCGACGGGCCTGCCCGCCGACGCCAAGGCTTGCCGGGGTGCGTACCTCCCGGGGCCGCTCAGGAGGATTTTCGATGCACTGGTTCCAGGCCACCGCGCCTATCCGCCTCAAGCTCTACGTCGCCTTCGGCTCGCTGATCGGCGTCATGACGCTGGTCGCGCTGGTCGCCTTCCTCGCGCCGGTAATGATCGCCCTGCCGCTGGTCGCGCTGCTGATCGGCGGCGCCGCGGTCCAGTGCGTCCGCTACCGTGCCGCGATCGCCGATCCCTATGTCGCCACCGTGGTCCGCATGGAGGCGCTCGCCGCCGGCGACCTGGACAGCCCGATCCAGTTCACCGACTATCGGGACTGTGTCGGCCGCATGACCAAGGCGATGCACACCTTCCGCGACAATGCGGTCGAGCAGCAGCGCCAGGCGAAGGAACAGGCGGACGCCGTCACCCATCTCGGCACCAGCCTCTCGCGCCTTTCGCAGGGCGACCTGACCGCCGAGATCGGCAGCGACTTCCCGCAGGGCTATGCCGAGCTACGCACCAACTTCAACGCCACGCTGGTCGCGCTGCGCGGGCTGATCGGTGCGGTGATGGAGAGCACCGCTGCGATCCAGACCGGCTCGGGCGCGATCGCCGAGGCGTCGGAAGACCTGTCGCGCCGCACCGAGGCCAATGCCGCGAGCATCGAGGAAACCAGCGCCGCGGTCGCCCAGATCGACAATCGCCTCAAGGCTACCGCCGCAGCGGCCAGCCGCACCGTCGAGCGTGCCGATGGCGCCATTGCCACCGTCGCCGGCGGCCGAGTGATCGCCGAGGAGGCGGTAGAGGCGATGACCCGCGTGGCCGACAGCGCCAAGGGCATCGACAGTGTCATCGAGGGTCTCGACAAGATCGCCTTCCAGACCCGCGTCCTCGCGATGAACGCCGCCGTCGAAGCCGGCCGCGCCGGCGAGGCGGGCCGCGGCTTCGCGGTCGTCGCCGACCTGGTCAGCGCGCTCGCCATGCGCGCCGAGGAAGAGGCCGGTCGCGCCCGCGACCAGCTCACCCATACCCAGGCCGACATCATCACCGCGGTCGAGATGGTCCAGAAGGTCGACGGCGCGTTCGCGGGCATCTCGGGCGATGTCGGCGAGGTCCATGCGCTGCTCAGCGAGATGGCCGGCGACAACCAGGCCCAGGCGACCGCGATCACCCAGATCAGCACCGCGATCGGCACGATGGACCAGTCGACCCAGCACAATGCCGCGATGGTCGAGGAATCCGCCGCCGCCGCGCGCAGCCTGGCCAGCGAAGTCGCCGCCCTCGGCGAGCAGGCCGCCAAGTTCGAGGTCGGTGCCACCCCGCGCACCAGCCTCCCCGCGCGCGCCCAAAAGCCGCGCGGCTACGTCTCCCCGGTCAAGCCGCTCGCCACGGCCAGGCCGGTGGCCCGGGCCTCGACCGAGGAATGGGCGACGTTCTGAATTTACTAAAGCCTGCCCCCCCTGAGATTCCCCTCCCTGCAAGGGAGGGGCTAGGGGTGGGTTAGGAAAGGTCGGGCTCGATGCCCGGCCTTTTCTGTTTAAGGCTACCGCTCGCTGGGCTCGCTACGCTCGCCACCCACCCCCATCCCCTCCCTTGCAGGGAGGGGAGCGGAAAAGAACCGCGCGTCCTCCCCTCTCGGCGCAGACAGGAGTGACGCGCAGGAGCAGAGATCGCCTTACGCCGCCACCCTAGCCGCCTGCGCATCGCAAATATCCGGCAGCCTTACTTCGATCCAGTCGGCCAGCGCGCGGATATGCCCCGCCGCCTCGCGCCCGATCGGGGTCAGGCTGTATTCCACATGTGGCGGCACCACCGGATAGGCGATCCGCTCGACCAGCCCGTCGCCTTCCAGCCATTGCAGCGTCTGCGCCAGCATCCGCTCGCTCACCCCGTCCACC
This sequence comes from Sphingomonas sp. Sphisp66, assembly GCF_047324325.1. Lineage (NCBI taxonomy): Bacteria > Pseudomonadati > Pseudomonadota > Alphaproteobacteria > Sphingomonadales > Sphingomonadaceae > Sphingomonas > Sphingomonas sp. Sphisp66. The sequence goes on along the minus strand of NZ_CP168508.1, from coordinate 1,246,216 downwards.
TTGCGGCGCAGCTCGCTGAAGCGGTGGGTGCCGCCTTCCAGCACAATCAGGATCAGCACGCCCCATTGGCTGGTGACGTGCTTCAGCACCTCGCGCGAGGGGCAGTTACGCTCGAGCAGCGCACCACGGCGCACCCGGGTCGAGAAGGGTTCGCCCAAAGGCTCAGGAGTTTTTTCCATACTTACTTCGATGTATGTACTTACGAATAGTAAGCAAGGCCAATATCTGGATGTCCGTCACCAGCCAGAAGGAACGGACAATGACCATCGCCATCACCGGAGCCACCGGCCAGCTCGGCCGCCTCGTCATCGACAAGCTCAAGGGCAAGCTGCCCGCCGACCGGATCGTCGCGCTCGCCCGCAGCCCCGAAAAGGCAGCCGATCTCGGCGTCGAAGCCCGCGCCTTCGATTATGACCGCCCCGATGCCGCCGCCCTTGCCGGCGTGGAAACGCTGCTGCTGATCTCGGGCAGCGAAGTCGGCAAGCGCGTACCGCAGCACGAAGCGGTGATCGCCGCGGCGAAGCAGGCCGGTGTCGGTCGCATCGTCTATACCAGCCTGCTGCGCGCCGACACTTCGCCGATCAGCCTCGGCACCGAGCACAGCGCGACCGAGCGCGCCCTCCTCGCCTCGGGCGTCCCCTACACGATCCTGCGCAACGGCTGGTATATCGAGAACTACGCCGCCGGCGTCGCGGGCGCGCTCGCCCATGGCGCGCTGATCGGTGCGGCCGGCCAGGGCCGCATCGCCGCCGCCGCCCGCGCCGATTATGCCGATGCCGCAGTCTCCGTGCTGACTGGCACCGGCCATGACGGCAAGGTCTACGAACTGGCCGGCGACGCCGCCTTCACCCTCGCCGATCTCGCCGCCGAACTCTCCCGCCAGACCGGCCGCGACATCCCCTACAACAACCTGCCCCGGGCCGATTACGCCGCCGCCCTCACCGGCGCCGGCGTCCCCGCCCCCTTCGCCGAGCTGCTCGCCGGCTGGGACGTGGACACATCGAACGGTGCGCTGTTCGATGATGGCAAGGCACTGTCGCAGCTCATCGGCCACCCGACCACCAGCCTGGCGGACGGCGTCAAGGCACTGATCGGCTGACCCCTTAACTCCCCCTCCCTGCAGGGAGGGGGCCGGGGGGTGGGTAGCGTCCAGGCGATACGGCCAAACGCGGGTCCGACAGCTCCGTACCGCCAGGCATCCACCCACCCCCAGCCCCTCCGTTGCAGGGAGGGGAGCCTGCTCTGGCAAAATAGGATTTCGTCTGATCTACCCTCGGAGATGCAACCGCACCCCGAGTCCCTGGCCCCGCGCACCCGAGAGAGATTCAAGGGATTCAACATTTACGTTGTAAAGAATTTACAAGCGACAACCGAAAACCGCCGAAATCCGCCATTTAGTTGCTCAACCACCCGGCCACGCGACACAAAGCGACGTCGCGAGCCATCAACCCTCTTTTCCCTTGCGATACGCCCCCTTCGAGCCCATGTGCGGGGTCTCATGTCATTTGCTGAACTCCCTGCGCTTCTCGCCGAAGCGCTCGCAGCGCGTGGTTACGCCGCGCCCACGGCCGTCCAGGCCGCCGTCATCGCCCCCGAAGCCACGGGCCGCGACCTCATCGTCTCCGCCCAGACCGGCTCGGGCAAGACGGTGGCCTTTGGCCTGGCCATGCATCCCGAGCTGCTTGGCGAGGATGGCAAGATCGCGCCGACCCGCGAGCCGCATGCGCTGATCATCGCCCCCACCCGCGAGCTCGCCCTGCAGGTCAGCCGCGAGCTGATCTGGCTCTACGGCCCCACCGGTGCGCGCATCGCCACCTGCGTCGGCGGCATGGACGCCGCCAAGGAGCGCCGCCAGCTCAATTACGGCGCGCACATCGTCGTCGGCACGCCCGGCCGTCTGCGCGACCATCTCGAGCGCGGCGCGCTCGACCTCACCGCGCTGCGTGCCGTCGTCCTCGACGAGGCCGACGAGATGCTCGACATGGGCTTCCGCGACGATCTCGAGGCGATCCTCGACGGCGCGCCCGACACCCGCCGCACCCTGCTCTTCTCGGCGACCATGCCCAAGCCGATCGTGGCGCTGGCCAAGCGCTATCAGAACGACGCGCTGCGCATCTCGACCGTCGGCGAAGACCGCGGGCACGGCGACATCAGCTACCAGGCCGTCACTGTCAGCCCGTCGGACATCGAGCATGCGGTGATCAACCTGCTGCGCTTCCACGAGGCGGAGACCGCGATCCTGTTCTGCGCGACTCGCGACAATGTCCGCCACCTGCATGCCACGCTGGTCGAGCGCGGCTTCTCGGCGGTGGCGCTGTCGGGCGAACATAGCCAGAATGAGCGCAACCACGCCCTCCAGGCGCTGCGCGACCAGCGCGCCCGGGTCTGCGTCGCCACCGACGTCGCCGCGCGCGGCATCGACCTGCCGACGCTCACTCTCGTCGTCCATGTCGAGCTGCCGCGCGACGCCGAGACGCTCCAGCACCGCTCGGGCCGCACCGGCCGCGCGGGCAAGAAGGGCACCGCGGTGCTCATCGTCCCCTATCAGCGCCGCCGCCGCGTCGAGATGATGCTCAAGGGCGCGCGCATCCCGGTCGAATGGGCGGACGTGCCCAGCGCCGAGGCGATCCGCGAGAAGGATCGCGAGCGCCTGATCACCGCGCTGCTCGCCCCGGTCGAAGTCGATGAGGAAGATGCCGCCATCGCCGAGCGCCTGCTCGCCGAGCGCACGCCGCAGGAGATTGCCGCCGCGCTGGTCCGCGCGCATCGTTCCGCAATGCCGGCGCCCGAGGAGCTCAGCAGCCAGGGCGATCGCCGCGAGGAACGCCAGGCCGGCCAGCACCGTCCGGGCTTCGACGACGTCGTCTGGTTCCGCATGGACATCGGCCGCCGCCAGAACGCCGATCCCCGCTGGGTGCTGCCGCTGATCTGCCGCCGCGGCCACATTACCAAGAACGAAGTCGGCGCGATCCGCATCGGGCCGAACGAGACCGCCTTCCAGATCCCCCGCGCGCTGGCGAGCAAGTTCATCGCCGCCGTCGCCCGCACCACCGAGGGTGAGGAAGACGTTCGCATCGAGCAGTCCGATGCGCCGCCGGCCCAGGGTCAGGGTCCCCGTCCGCAGCGTGGTGGTCCGAACCGTCCCGCCGGCGGTCCCGGCGCACCGCGTCACCAGGCCAAGCCCTATCGCAAGGCACCGCCGCCCCGGGGCCCGTCGCACCGGTGAGGGTTCTCGTCGACGCCGACGCCTGCCCGGTGAAGGACGAGGTCTACAAGGTCGCCTGGCGGCACGAGGTGCCGGTGGTGATCGTGAGCAACAGCTGGCTCCGGGTGCCGCAGCACCCGCTGGTCAGCCGGCAGGTGGTCAGCGACGGCTTCGACGCTGCCGATGACTGGATCGCCGAGCAGGCCGGCGCGGATACGGTGGTGATCACCGCCGACATCCTGCTGGCCGACCGTGCCTTGAAGGCCGGCGCGAAGGTGCTGGCCCCGACCGGCAAGCCGTTCACGACCAGCTCTATCGGCTCGGCAATCGCCACCAGGGCGATCATGGCCGATCTGCGCGCCGGCGGCGACCAGATCGGTGGCCCCCGCCCCTTCTCGGCGGCGGACCGCTCGGCGTTCCTCCAGGCGCTGGACCGCGAGCTGGTAGCCTTGAAGCGGCTTACCTAATCTTAGGAGACGTGCAGGCATAAGTTCGGCAACGGGGATGAGGGACCTTGCCGGGGACATGCACAATCTACCGCTGATCGCGCCGCAGCCGCCGCGCCTGAGCGAAATGACCGAGGCACTGCAGGCCATCGAGGCACGCGGCGTCTACAGCAATGGCGGTCCGGTCGTCCGCGCGTTCGAAGCCCGGGTCGTCGCCGAGCTCTTCGGCGGAGTGGGCGCGGCGCTGGCGGTCAACAACGCCACCATCGGCCTGATCCTGGCGATCCGCCAGGCCGCCCAGGGCCGCAAGGGCAAGTACGCGCTGGTCCCCAGCTTCACCTTCGCCGCCACCGCCCATGCCGCGATCTGGGCCGGGTTGACGCCGATCCTTGTCGACAGCGACCCCAATGACTGGGCCGCCAGCGCCGAGGCCGAGGAGACAGCCCTGGCCCGCCACGCCGGCGAAGCCGCGGTGCTGGTCCCCTACGACACCTTCGGCACCTGCATCGACCTGGCCCGCTATGCCCACCTCTCCGAGCAGCACGATGTCGGCGTGGTCGTCGATGCCGCCGCGTCGCTCGGCAGCCTCGACGCCGACGGTCGTGGCTTCGGCACCGGAGCGGCTTTCGCCAGCGTCTTCTCGATGCACGCCACCAAGACCTTCGCCACGGCAGAGGGCGGGTTGATCTACAGCGCCGACACCGAGCAGCTGGAGGCACTGCGGCGCATGCACAACTTCGGTTTCGGCGCCCCTCGCTCGGCGACCGAGCCCGGCACCAACGCCAAGCTGCCCGAGGTCCTCGGCCTGCTCGCCCTCGCCAAGCTCGACGGGATCGATGCGGTCGCCGAGCATCGCGCCGCGCTCGACAGCGCCTATCGCACCAGCCTGGGAGACACCGTCGCTTTCCAGACGACCAGGGCCCGGCGCCAGGTCGCCCAGTTCATGCCGATGCTGCTTCCCCAGGGCAGCGACCGTGGCGCGGTGATGGCCGAGCTGGCGGCACAGGGTATCGGCACCGGCCATTACTTCGCGCCGCACCTCGCCCAGCAGCCCTATTTCCAGCGCGAGTGCCTGCTCACCCCAACCCCGGTGGCCGACGATCTCGCCGCCCGGATGCTCTCGCTTCCCGTCACCGACGCGATGACCGAGCGCGACGTCGCCACCATCTGCGACGCGCTCCACGCCGCGCTGCGCAAGCCACGGATCGTGGTGCCGGCCGCGCCGCAGAAGATCCTCTCCACCGTCCTTGTCGGCGGCGGACCGGCGGGCGTCGCCTTCCTCATCTCGGCGAGCAAGAAGGGCAAGCTGCGCGAACTGGGCGCTTGCCTCGCCGTGGTCGAGCGCGGGCCGAGCCTGGGCGCCGGCGAGCTGCCCGGCTATGCCATCACCTCTGACAGCACCGCCGAGACCTTCCTCAGCGCGGTGAAGGACAATCCCGAGCCCGGCATCGCCGCGCTGATCGACCACCCCGCAGCCCGCGAGATCGCCCACTATGTCGGCAAGCTCGGTGTACCGCTCTATCGTACCGGTCCCTTCCTCGAGGCGATGGGCCAGCGCGTCGGCGCGATCGTCACCGAGGCGGGCGGCCGCGTGCTGACCGGCCATGAGGTGATCGACTCCCGCCGCACCCCAGCCGGCCTGTGGCAGACCCGCATCCGCGACCGCGCCACCGGCGCCGAGCAGGACCTGCTCTCCGAGAACATCGTCATCGCCACCGGCGGCTACCAGTCGGCAAGCGACGTCACCGCGGCGTCCGTCGCTGGCACACCGCTCGGCGAGCAGGTCGGCGAACGGCTGATGCTGTGCGACGACATGCTGCGGACCGGCGGCATGGACCGGCTGCGCGAGCGGATCGCCGGCAAGCGCGCGCCGCGCATCGCGATCATCGGCGCCTCGACCTCCGCCATCGCCTCGGCCGTGCTGCTGCTCAAGTCCGACATCCCGTTCGGCACCGAGAGCCTGACCCTGCTCCACCGCGAGGCGCTGCGGCCCTGGTACCCCAATGCCGAGGCCGCCCGTGCCGACGGCTTCACCGACTTCGGCCCCGACGACATCTGCCCGCTCTCGGGCTTCGTCTACCGCCTAGCCGGCTTCCGTCTCGAGGCACGCGAGCTGGTGTTGCGCATGCTCAGCATCGGCGGACGGACACCGGACCCGCGCGTCCGCCTCCACCAGCTGGACGGTCCCGCCCCGGAGACCAGCCGCATCCTCGCCGAAGCCGATGTAGTCGTCGCCGCGCTCGGCTATCGCCCGCATGCCCTTCCGCTGCTCGACGCAGCAGGAAACCGCATCGCGCTCAGCGCCCATGCCCCGGGCCGCCCGCGGCTGGCCGACCAGCTCTGCCGCGTCACCGATGCCGAGGGCCAGCCGATCCCCGGCGCCTATGGCATCGGGCTTGCCGCCGGCTTCGTCCCCGAGGGACGGCTGGGCGGCGAGAAGAGCTTCAAGGGCAAGGCCAACGGCCTGTGGCAATGGCAGAACGATGTCGGCCAGCTGATCGTCGACCAGTTGCTCGGCCAGAGCGTGAGCCTCGCCGCATGAGCGCCGCCCCCACCGTCTCGGTCATCATGCCCGCATACAATGGCGCAGCGTGGATCGGCGCGACGATCGACTCGGTCCTCGCCCAGGACTTCACCGACTGGGAGATGGTGATCGTCGACGATTGCTCGACCGACGACACCCGCGCCCTGCTCGCCACGCTGACCGATCGTCGCATCACCGTGCTCCATGCCGAGGTGAACGGCGGCCCGGTCGTCGCCCGCAACATCGGCTTCGCGGCGGCACGCGGGCGCTACATCGCCGGGCTCGACCAGGACGATCTCTGCAAGCCCGGCCGCTTCGCCGCGCAGGTCGCGCATCTCGAGGCCAATCCCGGCACCGTGCTCGTCGCCACCGCTGCCGAGCTGCTCGAGAATGGCCATGCCGCGCCCTGGCCCGGCGACCGCCCGCTCACCCCGGCGACGATCGACTGGCTGATCCTCACCCAGAACCCGCTGGTCTGGTCCACCGTCATGTTCCGCGCCGAGGCCGCCCGGCTGCTCGATCCGTTCGAGCGCCCCCAGGTGCGCTATGCCGAAGACTTCGACCTCTACCACCGCCTCAGCCGCTTCGGGCGGATCGCTCGACTCGACGACGCGCATCTCCTCTATCGCTGCCACCCCGGCGGCGCCTCGAAGAAGTTCGCCGAGACCATGGCGGCCAGCGCCGCGCGGGTGCTGACCGAGCGCTACCAGGCGGTGTTCGGCGACGAGAGCCAGGGCAATGCCGAGCTGGTCGTGCGCTATTTCATGCAGCGCGACCCGGCGCCCGACCTGGAGACGCTCGGCCGCCTGTCGCGCATCCTGGCCGCGCTCCATGCCGACCATGTCGCCCGCACGCCGCTCACCCCGCAGGAGCGGATCGAGGTGGATGGTGAGCATGCCCGGCTGTGGTGGCTGGTCGCCCGCCCCGCCCTGCGCCAGGGTGCGGTGACGATGCGCGAGGCGATGGCGGTGCTGCCTGAAAGCGTGCGCCTGCCCGCCAACGACCCCGACCGCCTGATCTCGCCGCTGATCGGCCGGGTGCGGGCGATCGGGCGCGGCTTCGGGGTGGCGCTCTAGCCAAAGTACACGAAGTACACGCCAAAAGCCGGTTTTCGAGCCCAAGGCACCCAAACCCATTCCGCCTTACCGAATCGATATTTCGACGATATTCGAAGTATCGAAGCAAGGAGGTCCGGGATGAAGCGGCTACATCTTCACATCAGCGTCCCCTCGATCGATGACGCCATTGCCTTTTACAGCACGCTCTTCGACGCGCCGCCCGTGGTGGTGAAGGACGATTACGCGAAATGGATGCTGGACGATCCGCGCGTGAACCTAGCCATCTCCTCGCGTGCCCGCGCCACCGGCATCGACCATGTCGGCGTGCAGGTGGACAATCCCAATGATCTCGCCGCGCTGGCGACGCGATTGAAGGCCGCAGGATCGACCACCTTCGACCAGGACGCCACGACCTGCTGCTATGCCCGATCGGACAAGTCCTGGGTGACCGACACGGCGGGCGTCCGCTGGGAAACCTTCTTCACCCATGGCGATTCGACCGCCTATGGTGAGGACGAAGTTCTGCCTGAGCCCAGCGCGGGCGCCTGCTGCCCCGCCCCCGCGCCCGCCAAGGCCTGCTGCTGATGCAGATTCCCGCTGCCGTCGAGGCGCTGTCCGCCCTCGCCCATGGCCATCGGCTCGCCGTTTTCCGCCTGCTGGTGCGCGCGGGCGCAGACGGCGTGCCGGCCGGCGAGATCGCGCGGGAGATCGGCGTATTGCCCAATACGCTATCGACACACCTGACCATCCTGGGCCATGCCGGGCTGATCCGATCGCGGCGCGAAGGCCGGTCGGTCCGCTATTCTGCCGATTATGGCGGCATGCGCGACCTTCTCGGCTTCCTCGTCGCCGATTGCTGCGCGGGACAACCCGAAATCTGCGCACCGCTTGCCGAGGTCGCGCAAGGCTGCTGCCCGCAGCCATGATGCGCCGCCTCGCCGCCGAGACCATGGGCACGGCGCTCCTGCTCGCCATCGTGGTGGGATCCGGCATCATGGGCGCGCGCCTCGCTGCCGGGATCGACGGGATTGCCCTGCTCGGCAACACGATCGCGACCGGCGCGGGGCTGATCGTGCTGATCCACCTGTTCGGCCCGATATCCGGCGCGCATTTCAACCCGGCGGTGACCCTGGCCTTCTGGATGCGCGGCGAGATCGAGCGCCCCGCGGCGATCCGCTATGCCGGTGCGCAGTTCCTCGGCGCCGTGACCGGTGTATGGGCCGCGCATCTCATGTTCGCCGAGCCGCTACTGCAGGTCTCGACCAAATTGCGCGACGGCCCGTCCCAGGGCTTTGCCGAGTTCGTCGCGACCTTCGGCCTGATCGGGACGATATTGGGCACGCAGCGATCCCGCCCCGAGTTCACCCCCGCCGCGGTCGGCCTCTACATCACCGCTGCCTATTGGTTCACCGCCTCGACCTCCTTCGCCAATCCGGCGGTCACGGTCGCGCGTAGCCTTTCCGACACCTTCGCCGGCATCGCGCCGGCCTCCGTCCCGCTCTTCATCGCCGGGCAGATCGCCGGCGCCGTCACGGCCGTCGCCTTTTTCGGCTGGCTGTTCAGCAAGGAAGCTCCGGAATGACCGACGATTTTCCGATCACCATCTATCACAACCCGGACTGCGGAACCTCGCGCAACGCGCTGGCGATGATCGAAGCCGCCGGCTACGCGCCTGCCATCGTCGAGTACCGCAAGGCGGGATGGACACGCGCGCTGCTGCAGGAACTGCTGGCTGCGCTGGGCGTCGCCCCCCGCGACCTGTTGCGCGAGAAGGGCACGCCCGCAGCGGAGCTGGGCCTGCTCGATCCCGCCACGCCGGACGCAGAGATCGTCGAGGCGATGCTGGCGCATCCGATCCTGGTGAACCGCCCCATCGTGGTGACGCCGAAGGGGGCGAAGCTGTGCCGCCCGTCCGAGGTGGTGCTGTCGCTGCTCGAGTGCCAGCCGGAGCAGTTCGCCAAGGAAGATGGCGAGGTCGTCCGGCTCACGCCCTGACGCCTCGCCCCTTCCGCCTCACCCCTTCCGGCTGAAGGTCAGCCAGAGCGTCGAGACCAGGAAATAGAAGGCGCCGAACGCGGCATAGGGCGCGATGTCGGTGATGCCCGGCAAATGCGATCCCAGCGAGCGCGAGATGAAGAAGCCGCCGGCCAGCGCCGATTGCGCGCCGCTCAGCACCATCGCCCATTGCGCGCCGTAAGCCTTCCAGCGCCGCACCCCGGTGCCGAGCTGGAGCAGGCCGGCGAAGATCGCCCAGCCGCCATAGATGGCGAGGACCGCGTGCATGTCGCCCATCCGCGCGGCGACCGCCAGCGCGGTGGCAAGGCTGACCAGGGTGTTGAGCGCCTGGGTGCGGTTGCGCGCCAGCCCGCCGCTGCCCGCCGCGTCGATCAGATTGGCGAACGCGTCCCAGGCCGGATAGACGATCAGCAGCAGCGCCGCGACCCAGCCGAGATCCTTGCCGACAGTGAAGGCGGCAGCCACCCACACCGCCGAGACGAGCGCGCGCAGCAGATAATAGTTGCGGAGCCGGATGGCCTCGCCCGCGGAAACCTGCGGCGCGGCGGTGGCGGCACCCTGCTCGATGACATGGGACATTTGCGAATCCTTCAATCTACCTTCCAGTTGGTAGGCCGCTAGCCCCTTGCCGGGCGCAGCGCAAGCGAATACCTACCTATTGGAAGGTAGGAAAATGACACGAAGCACGGCGGAGCAGATCGTCGATCAGGCGCGCCACCTGATCATGACGCGCGGGTATAACGGGTTCAGCTATGCCGACATCGCCGAGGCGATCGGCATCCGCAAGGCGAGCATCCATCACCATTTCGCCGGCAAGAGCGACCTGGCCAAGGCGGTGGTGGACCATTCGCGCTCGCTGATCCACGCACAGGTGGAGGCGCTGGCCCAGGCCGAGCCCGATGCGAGCGCGCAGCTGCGTGCCTATGCGCACTATTGGGAGCGCTGCATCCTCGACAACAGCGCGCCCTTCTGCGTCGCCGCGATGCTCGCCGCCGAGCTGCCAAGCCTGCCCGAGGATGTCGCGGTGTCCGTGCGCGCGCATTTCGCCGAGCTGACGAGCTGGCTGGCGCAGTTGCTCGCGCTCGGCGTGCGCCAGGGCAGCGTGACGCTGGTCCGTTCCCCGGCGGAAGAGGCGGACGCGTTCATGTCGGCGGTCTATGGCGCGATGCTGTCCGCCCGCGCATTCGGTGAGCCGGCGCGCTTCGGCGCGATCACCGAGACCCTGCTTTCGCGCACGCTCGCGCTGCATTGAGGCGGAGGGGCGCCCTGCCCCTCCCCTCGCTATTACGTCGGAAAAGGCTTTCTGCCCGTCATCCCCGCGAAGGCGGGGATCCAGAGTCACAAGGGACGTCGCTCTGCCACCCTGGATCCCCGCCTTCGCGGGGATGACGATCTAGTTGGTGCAAATCAGAACAACAGGGTCAGCGCGTAGAACAGCGCGCCCACCGCCGCCGAGGCGGGGATGGTGATGATCCAGGCGGTGATGACGTTGCCCGCCACGCCCCAGCGCACTGCCGAGGCGCGCCGCGCCGTGCCCGCGCCGATCACCGCGCCGGTGATGGTGTGCGTGGTCGAGACCGGAATGCCGAGCGCCGAAGCGGTGAACAGCACGATCGAGCCAGCGAGCGAGGCGCTGAAGCCCTGGTGCTGGGAGAGCTTGGTGATGCGGCTCCCCATCGTCTCGATGATCTTCCAGCCGCCGCTCAGCGTGCCGAGCGCGATGGCGATGTAGCAGGAGATCGCCACCCAGTGCGGCACATGGAACTCGCCGTGCAGATAGCCGGTCGAATAGAGCAGCACGGTGATGATCCCCATCGTCTTCTGCGCGTCGTTGAGGCCGTGGCTCAGCGAATAGGCGCCCGAGGAGATCAGGTGCAGGGTGCGGAAGCTGCGCTCGGCGGTGCGCGAATTGGCGCGCATGAACAGCCAGGAGGTGACCAGCATCACCAGCATCGCCAGGATCATGCCGATCGTCGGCGAGAGCACGATGGCGATCAGCGTCTTGTTGAGACCGGTCCACTTCACGCCCGTCAGTCCGGCATGGGCGACGCCCGATCCGATCATCCCGCCGACCAGTGCGTGGCTGGACGAGGACGGGATGCCCTTGAGCCAGGTGACGACGTTCCAGAACATCGCACCGATCAGCGCGCCGAACACGACCCCAGGGGTGACGAAATTCTTGTCGATCAGCCCCTGGCCGATCGTGTCCGCCACCTTGTGCAGCGCCGGGAAGGCGATGGTGAGGAAATAGGCGGCGAAGTTGAACACCGCGGCGAAGGCGACGGCGTGGACCGGCTTGAGCAGCCGCGTCGCCACCACGGTGGCGATCGAGTTGGCGGCGTCATGCAGGCCGTTGAGGAAATCGAACGCCAGCGCGACGATGATCAGGCCGATGAGCAGCGGGAGGGCGAGTTCGTGCATCGCTCTGGGCCTCGATCAGGCGTGGTCGATGACGATGCCATCGATCTCGTTCGCGACATCCTCGAACGCGTCGACGATCCGCTCGAGATGCTTGTAGATCTCGCGCTGGACCGAGAAGCTGAGCGCATCGACGGGGCCGAGCTCCTTGAAGGCGCGCTTCAGGCCGTCGCGGTGGATCTCGTCGGCATGGCTCTCCATGCGGACCAGCCGCTCGGTGAGCTCGTGCAGGCGCGCAGCATTGCGGCCGACGTCGCGCAGCAGCGGCATCGCCTCGACGACCAGGCGCGAGGCATCGACGATGATCGCCACCATGTCCTGCATCTCGCGCTCGAACTTCGCGACCTCGTACAGGTCGATCGCCTGGACGGCGGCCTGCATCTCGTCGATCGCATCGTCCATCGAGCCGATCAGCGAGGTGATCGCGCCGCGGTCGAACGGCGTCAGGAAGGTCTCGCGCACGGTGCGCAGCATCTCGCGGATGATCTCGTCGGCATCATGCTCGCGCTCTATCACTTCGCGGACATGGTCGCGGTTGCCGTCCTGCACCAGGCGGGAGAGCGCCTCGGCGCCCGCCGCGACGGTGACTGCGTGCGCCTCGAACAATTCGAAGAAATTGCCCGTCTTGGGCAGGAGGCGCTGGAACCAGGCGAACATGGATTTCACTTTCGATTTTTCGGCGACAGCGGCGAGGATGCCGATGCGCTGGGTGGCTGCCTTGAACTCGGACGGGCCGAAGGAGCGGATGAGGTCGCGCAGATCCTCCTCGTCGACCGCGTCGGCGGCCTCGGCGAGGCTGAACCAGCGGCGCTCGCGCTGCGACTGCTCCTTCCACGACGACAGCTCGGCGCTGACCGCCAGCGGGAAGACCTCGACGTCGAACATCAACGAGGCGCCGTTGGGGCGCTTCTTGCGATAGCGATAGGTGCCGAGCGGCGTCGGGCAGACGAGGCCGAGCACGCCCGCCTCCTCCTTCGCCTCGAGCGCGGCGGCGCTGTGCAGGGTGATGCCGCTGGGCGGATTGCCCTTGGGAATCACCCATCGGCCGGTCTCGCGCGAAGTCACCAGCAGGACGCGCACGGGCGCATCGATCGTGGTGCCCTCGGTACGATAGGGCAAGGCGGCAATCTGGCGAATGGCAACGGCTCCCGAGGGACAAGCGTGCGCGTTACAGGTTTATGACATGCAGCCGCAAGGGCGCTGATCGCGAAATCCGGCACGGGCGCGCGGCGGGATGGCCGAAAATGGTGCCCCCGGCGAGATTCGAACTCACGACCTGCGGTTTAGGAAACCGTCGCTCTATCCTGCTGAGCTACGGAGGCACGGCGCAAGCCCTAGGGGATGCACGCCCCGGCGGTCAATCGCCGGAGCGCGCGTTCCGGCGCGTCAAGGCCGCCAGGTAACCGAATTGAAGAAGCGGTCCTTCGGCCAGCTCCTGTCCTTCTCGAAATGGCGGACCGAGACCGACAGCCATTTGTTGCCGACATACATGTTGCGCGAGGTCTCGATCTGGTTCCCGTCCGAGCCGAAGCCGCTGTAGGTGTAGACCAGCTCGGTGCCGCGCATACCGGGCAGCGGCATCTCGGACGGCTTGAGCGCGCGCTGGCTGACGAAGGTCTTCCCCACCGCCGCATCGCCGCCGCCCTTGGCCTCGGCAATGTCCGCGGCGATCTTCGCGTCGACGTCGAAGGGATGGTCGGCGATCACCACCTGGAGGAAATAGAAGGACCGGAAATCGCCGTTCGCGTCGCGGCCGGTATGGTTGAGCTGGATCACGCGGCTCTTTATCGCCTCGTTACGGACATCGACGCGTTCGGGCGCGCCGGGCAGTTCCGCGGAAAGGTTGGTCGGCTGGGTGTAGCGCTGCCAGCTCTGCTGCATCGGCACTGCGGAGGCCGAGAGCAGCGCGGCGACGGGCAGGATCAGGTGCAATGGCGTCATGGATGGTCCCCTCTTCATCCCCGGACCCGCAATGACGCGCGTCCGGCCGGCACATGATTACGCTGCCGGAATGTCCGCGCAATGAACGTAGGTTAGGGGTGGCCGCTCAGTTGCACGCCTCGGGCGGCACCACCGGCAGCGGCAGCGGCGCGACGGGCACGCCTTCCTCGATCAGCGCCTTCGCTTCCGCCGCGCTGGTCTGGCCGTGGATCGGGGCGGCAGGCGCCTCGCCGAGGTGCATCGCCCGCGCCTTCTCGGCAAAGCCGGTGCCGACCCATTGCGAGCCCTCCAGCGCCCGGGCCTGGGCCGCGGCGAGCGCGGCGATGGCCGGCTTGATCCCTTCGGGCGGCACCGGCGCCTCCCCCGAGGCCGCAAGGGCCGCCACGGTCGGCGCCTGGTTGCCCTTCGCCCCGACATTCGGCGCCATCACCGCCTTCTCCACCTCGGCGCTGCCGCACATCGGGCAGGCGACCAGCCCGGCGGCGCGCTGGCCTTCCCAGGCCGCGCTCGATCCGAACCATGCCTCGAAGACATGGCCCTGGCCGCATTTGAGGTCGAAGACGATCATCGCACCGGCCCGCCCTCAGGCGAGCAGCGGATCGAGCCCGCCGCGGGCATCGAGCGCCGCGAGATCATCGGACCCGCCGATATGCTTGCCGGCGATGAAGACCTGGGGAACCGTGGTGCGGCCATGCGCACGGTCGATCATCTCGGCGCGGCGCGGGCCGCCCATCGAGATGTCGATCTCCTCATATTCGGCGTGCTTGCCGTCGAGCAGCGCCTTGGCGCGGTAGCAATAGGGGCAGAACGCCTTGGTGTAGATTTCGATCTTGGGCATTGCAGCGTACACCTGTGGTCGCCCGGGTCGCTTGTCAATCCGGGCTTTCCTCGCTGTCCAGAACGCGCGCCCAGCACAGAAGGATCACTTTCGCCGCCCCGCCCCGCTTGAGCAGCCGCGCGCAGGCGCCCCCGGTCGCGCCGCTGGTATGGACGTCGTCGACCAGCACGACCGTCCGCCCCGCCAGCTTCTCCCGGGCACCCGGCGCCAGCGCAAAGGCCCCCGCCACCGCCCTGGCCCGCGCCCGCGCGCCGAGCCCGCGCAGCACCGGCGTCGCCTTCACCCGGCGCAGCAGCTCCGCCTCGAGCGGCACGCCATGCGCCCGCGACAGCGCCGCGCCGATCAGCACCGACTGGTTGAACCCCCGCGACCACAGCCGCCAGCGATGCAGCGGCACCGGCACCAGCAGTTCCGCCTCCGCCGGCATCAGCCGCGCCATCGCCCGCGCCATCGTCTCGGCACAGGCGAGCCGCCCGGCATATTTGAGCTTGAGCGCCACCCCGCGCGCCACTTCGCCATAGGCCACCGCGGCGCGGATCCCGTCATGCGGCGGCGGCGCGGCGATGCAGGCGGCGCAGCGCGCGCCCTCTCCCCGGTCATGCCCGAACGGCAGATGGCAGGCCGCGCACCAGGGCGGGCCGAGGAACGCCAGGCTCCCCCAGCAGGCGGCGCAGAAGCGATGGTCGGCCGGGGTGATCGCGCCGCAGCCCGGGCAGCGCGGCGGCAGCGCCAGGTCGGCGATTCGCCCAAGCGGCCGGGCAACCGGCCATGCCAGCGGACGCGCAAGGGGCAGATTCCACGCCATCCCCGCCTTGTCCCCGGCGGCACGCGGGCGCACAAGCGCGCCATGCCCCAGAATGGACCGACTGATTCCGCCGAGATCTTCGACCGTGCGCTGCGCCGCAAGCGCCGCGACCGCGCCGCCCGCCGCTACGAGGGCTTTGTCCGCGAGCACATGCTCGAGGGGATCCACGACCGGCTGGTCGGCGTGAAGCGCGACTTCCGCGACGTGCTCGACCTGGGCAGCTTCGGCGGCGGCTTCGACCTGCCCGGCACCGCCATCACCCGGATCGACGCGGGCGCGGCCTTCGCGGCGCAGGCCGGCGGCGTCCATGCCGACGAGGACCGCCACCCCTTTCCCGAGGCCAGCTTCGACCTGGTGGTGAGCATCGGCGTGCTCGACCAGGTCAACGACGTGCCGGGCGCCCTCGCCCTCGCCCGCCGCGCGCTCCGCCCCGACGGGCTGTTCCTCGGCGCCTTCCTTGGCGCGGGCACGCTGGCGACCCTGCGCAGCGTCTTCCTCAAGGCCGAGGGCGAGCGCCCGGTGGCGCGCTTCCACCCCCAGATCGACGTGCGCGCCGCCGGCGACCTGCTCAGCCGCGCCGGCTTCGCGCTGCCGGTGGCCGATGTCGAGCCGCTGACCGTGCGCTATTCGAGCATCTTCTCGCTGCTGAGCGACCTGCGCGGCATGGCGGCGACCAACCTGCTGCCGGGCACCCCGCCCCTGACCCGCGGCACCCTGGCCCGGGCAGCGGAGGGCTTCGCCGAGCGCGCCGACCCGGACGGCAAGACCGCCGAGCGCTTCGAGATCGTCTACCTGACCGGCTGGGCGCCGGACGAGTCCCAGCCCAGGCCGGCGCGGCGCGGGAGCGCTACGGTTTCGCTGGCGGAGGCTTTGCGCGGGAAGGGGTAGACCTATTGCAGTGACGTGGTCACGGCCTAGCCACAACAGTTGGAAGATACTCTCTTAAAGCGGAATGAAGCACGGAACTATCGTCCGATCGCAAAGTCCGCCCTACGAATTCCTCAAGTGGCCTCTGCTGGAAGTCAAGCAGCTTAGCCGCCTCACTCAAGAGGCCTTTATTATCGTAAACCAATAGAACCTTTTCATATTCTCGAGATGCTATCGCAGCCTCCAAGTCTACTTTGGCCTTCTCAAATATCTTGTTTGGCTCGATATTTTCTGTAGCCTGCCGGAAGCTCGCACCCAGTGCTACGATATCGTTCCCCGATAGACCTATCTTTTTCATCTCAGCGTCTACGCGACGCTTCGTATATCGTAGGCAGATGGCGTCAATCTGCTGAGCAGCAAGGGTGAATACCACATCACGAAGCGTGGCTAGTCTCGCCTGCGCATCGTTAGCAGGAAATTTTAACGCCGCTGCGAGCGCAAGGAATACTCCCGGCAGCAATAGCAGATTCTCGACTTCAGAAACCGGAAGGCAGTAAATTCCCCTAGCCTCCAAATATGCAGCCTCCTCGCTCGTACGGCCGTCCGCATCCACTAGCCCCGCGCACCCAACGCGGTGCAATTCGGGCCTAGCGGCAAATGCTGCGACGGAGTGAATCACCTGTTCGCAGGAGCCGGCGGGGATGACAGTAAAAAGGTCGTAGACACGCCGATATAAAGCGGAGTCCAAACTACCTCCATCTCCCTCAACTATCAGGACTGGAAGGCGACTGCCTACGATAGTCGCAACGACGTCATCGGGTAGGCTGCTGTCCTCGGGCACGATTTCAATATCCCAGGCATCATCTGGCTTTCGCCGAAAAGCTCGGAGGGCGTATTTTGTGGCCGCATGTCGCGAGCTAGCAAACTCAACATCATGCGTAATATATAAAAAACAACAGTCGGATCGATTGCACTCAATTTCATCCCAAAGCCTTGCGAGTATTGAACGATTTATATGCAACTCGGGCTCGTCAAAAATGAGCAGCGTATCTGGCTTCGCAAGCAATGCCTGCGCGATAAGATAGAATACTACACGCTCCCCGTCACTCATATCCGATGATGAATACTCGTCACCGCCAGGTATTCTTGTTCTTATATTATTCCCAAGAACAACTATCTCCCTATGTGGCAGGACCTTTTCCCAAATTTCCTTCAGCGTATCAATTTTTGCCCTTGGAGGAGGAAGAAAACCATTTAAACCTACATCTTGCCGATATTTGATCGAAATATCGTTGTTCTCAGCATACAAAGCAGATAGCAAATGCTCAAAGTCAGATATCAGACCCGTCTCAGGCTTTTGCCCGTACCTATAAATACGCTTATTTTTATAGTTTCCGTCATCCTTCCCATAAAACAAGCGAGCAGTCGCGGTCTCAAAACTTGGGGGAACGATTCCTGGATTAAGATCCAGCGACCGATGGGCAGCAATTCGATGAACTTCAATCCCAGATTCGGATAGCTTCGTATCTAAAAAGACACCAAGCCTAGTTTTTCCCGCTCCATTCGCACCAACGAACACAAGACTTGTGCCAGCACCGATTGCTATAGGGAGTGCCCCGTTAAAAGTAGGCACGTCAATTTTTCCTGTTAGCGCCAACTTTACCCCCTATCTCACCCTTCATCCGAGAATTTTTTAAGAGTCTTCTTTTTGTGACATCCGTATCATAGCTCTAGTTGCTCGCGCTGCCTAAGTCACCACAAGACCACACGATAGCCAAGCCCCTCACCCCACCCCCACCAGCGCCTCCACCAGCGGCACATCCGCCGGCGGCATCGGCAGGTCGCGCATAGCGGCCGGGGTCACCCAGCGCAGCTCGGTCGCGTGATGGGCCTGGGGTTCGCCCTGCCAGATGCGCAGCGTGTAGAGCAGGAGCAGCAGGTGGCGGCCGGCCAGGGGTTCGCTGGCGAAGGCGATCGGCCTCAGGTCTTCACCGCTAAGGGTTATTCCCAGTTCCTCGTGCAGCTCGCGCGCCAGGGCGGATTCGGGGCTCTCGCCCGGCTCGATCTTGCCGCCGGGGAACTCCCACAGCCCCGCCATCGGCTTGCCAGGCGGGCGCTGCTGGAGGAGCACGCGGCCCTCCCCGTCGATCAGTGCGGCAGCGACCACGAGCAACATGTCAGACGCATCCATCAGCTTTTCGTTAAGGCTCTTTGGCTAAAATCACGCCACCATTGGAGAAGAAGTGCCCGAGATGCGAGCCTTTGTACGAGCGATCCGTGAAGTGATGCACGACCGCCGCGCCGCGACCGCGGTGGAATATGGCTTCATCCTCGCCCTCATCGTCATCGCGATGATGGTCAGCCTGATGAGCGTGGCCAACCAGACCACGAGCATGTGGGGCAACGTCACCAACAAGGTGCAGGCGGCCTCGACTCAGTCGTGATTTGGTTACGGCGCCGTAACACTCGCCCTTAGCCGTTTCTTTACTTCCAGATCGTAGTTTCGACTCGCCGAACCGGAGTCTTCCGGGGAGGCCGGGTGAATGAAGCTGTTTTTTGAACACTGGAGACCGGTTATGATCATGAAGATCCGCAACTTCCTGAAGAATTCCAAGGGCGCCACCGCGATCGAGTACGGCCTGATCGCCGCTCTGATCGCCGTCGCCGCGATTGCCGCCATGCAGGGCCTCGGCAACTCGCTGAAGTCGACCTTCACCAACGTTTCGTCGAGCATGAAGGTCTAAGTCCTTCCGACGAAGCGAACGAAATCGGGCGGCGGGACAGGTTCCCGCCGCCCTTTTTCTTGCCTGGGCTCCCGGGATCGGGCCCCGGAAATCCACGACCTCGTATTTTTCCTGAACCGCGCCGGACCGCCCGCTTAAGCCGGCGTACAGACCTTGCGTCCTATAAGGACAGGATGAAGCAGCTATCCTCCAAGAAGGCGGTGACGCCGATCGAGATCGCGGTGGTCGCGTTCCTCGCGCTTTGCGCGGTGCTCGCGGTCGTGCAGGGCCTGGGCATGCTCGGTGCGAGCATCGCGGCCACCGAGCACAGCGCCCCGATCCGCTAAGCGCGGGCCCAGGGCTCTACGGCCGGGAATGCGCCCTTCCGCGCGTTCCCCAGACTTTCCTCAGATACGCCCCATCGCCAGGAACTTGGCGCGGCGGGCCTGGCGCAGGCTCTCGGGCGACATGCCGTCGAGCTTCTGCAGCGACTCCTCGATCGCATCGCCCAGCGCATGGACCGCGGCGCCCTGGTCGCGGTGCGCGCCGCCCAGCGGCTCGCTCACGATCCGGTCGATCACCTTCAGTTCCTTCAGGTGCTGCGCGGTGACCTTCATCGCCTCCGCCGCATCGGCCGCCTTGTCGGCGGTGCGCCACAGGATCGAGGCGCAGCCTTCGGGCGAGATCACCGAATAGACCGCATGCTCCATCATCAGCACGGTGTTGCCCGCCGCGAGCGCCACTGCGCCGCCCGAGCCGCCTTCGCCGAGGATCGAGGCGACCAAGGGTACGCCCAGGTTGAGGCAGGCCTCGGTCGAGCGCGCGATCGCCTCGGCCTGGCCGCGCTCCTCGGCCTGCACGCCCGGGAAGGCGCCCGAGGTGTCGACCAGGGTGATCACCGGCAGGTTGAACTTGTTGGCGAGTTGCATCAGGCGGATCGCCTTGCGATAGCCCTCGGGCTTGCCCATGCCGAAATTGTGCTTGAGGCGGCTGGCGGTGTCGTCGCCCTTCTCATGGCCGATCACCATCACGCGGCGCCCGCGGAAGCGGCCAAGGCCGCCCTGGATGGCATTGTCGTCGGCAAAGGCGCGGTCGCCGCCCAGCGGCATGAACTCTTCGATCAGCCCGGCGACATAATGCTTGAAGTGCGGGCGCTCGGGATGGCGCGCGACCTGGGTCTTCTGCCAGGGCGTGAGCTTGGCATAGGTGTCGCGCAGGAGCTTTTCCGCCTTGGCCTGGAGCGGGGCGATCTCCGCGTCGATGTCGACTGCGCCGCCCTCGGCGGTCTGGCGCAGCTCGTCGATGCGGGTCTGAAGCTCGGCGATCGGCTTCTCGAAGTCGAGGAAAGTGGTCATCGGTGCGGGGGCTAACCTTGCCGTGGGGCTACGTCAACGAGCGGGTGGATTGCTGGGTCCCCGACACCCTCTTCGTCATCCCCGCGAAAGCGTGGACCCATCTCCCGAACCGTCCCAGAATCGCTCCTGCGCGTTTGCCGATCGCGCAGGAGATGGGCCCCCGCTTTCGCGGGGGTGACGGTTACCGATGCTTCCCCAGCGCCTCCCCCAAAGGATGTCGCTGGTTGACCAGCTCGACCAGCCGCCGGCTGTCCACGTGCGTGTAGATCTCGGTCGTCGCGATATCGGCATGGCCGAGCATCGCCTGGAGCGCGCGCAGGTCGGCGCCGCCCTCGAGCAAATGGGTGGCGAAGGCGTGGCGCAGCACGTGCGGGCTCACCCGGTCGGGCGGGATGCCCGCCTCCCCCGCCAGCGCGCGGACCAGCTGGTAGAGCCGCACGCGCGAGAGATGTCCCTTGCCCGAGGGGAAGAGGAAGGGCCGCCCCGAATCGACATGCGCGCGCCAGGCCGAGACGGCGGCGCGGGCGCGGTCCGAGATCGGCACCAGCCGCTCGCGCCCGCCCTTGCCCTTGAGGATCAGATACGGCCGGTCGGGCGTCACGGCGTTGCGGGGCAGCGAGACTAGTTCGGTGGCGCGCAGGCCCGAGCCGTAGAGCAGCTCGATCAGCGCCTGGAGCCGCAGGTCGTTGGGATCGGCCGGCACTCGCGCGATCCGGTCGGCGATCGCCGCGAACATCCGGTCGACATCCTCGACGCTGAGCACCTTGGGCAGCGCGCGCGCCGTGCCGGGGCGCGGCAGGGCGGCGCTGGGATCGTCGGTGCGCAATTTCTCGTCGGCAAGAAAGGCGAAGAAGCGCCGCAGCGCCGCGGACTTGCGCGCGACGGTGGCGCGGGAGAGCGGCTGCCATTCGCCGCCAAGTCTCTCCAGCTCCGGCCGCCCCGCCCCGCCCAGCCCGCCGCCGAGGAACTCGGAGGCGAGGCGCAGGTCGGTCTGATAGGCGGCGATGGTGTTGGCGGCGGCCCCCGCCTCCGCCCGCATCATCTCGAGGAAGCGCTCGATCAGCGCGCGATCATCAGAGAAGCTCAAGCCGACCGCGTGACCGCCTCCACGGCGATCATCCGCGCATAGCTGGTCATCCCCGCCGCGCGCATCGCCGCGACGATGTGGAACAGCGCCTCGGGGGCTACATTGTCCCAGACGCGCGACTGCATGCCGACCGCGGCGAGCAGCGCGACCATGCCCGAATCGCCGCGCTTGCCGGCCGCGTCGATCGCGCGGGTCCAGTCGTTCTGCGCGCCGATCGCCACGTTCAGTGCCTGGGCACCGCGCTGCGCGTCGCTCGATTCGAAGCGGCCGAGCCCGGCGAGCCCGGCAAAGGCGAGCTGCGCGCGGCGCTGGCCGGCGGCATCCTTGAACGCGTCGAAATCGCCGTACGCGACCGGCCCCTGCGCCACCGGATCGCCGAGCGCGAGCAAGGCCCAGCCGATGCTGCCACGCGGCACCACGTTGCGCCACTCCATCGCCTTGGCCTCGTAGCCGGCGGAGAGCATCGAGGCGATCAGCTTCTCCGGCTCCTCGATCTTGGCATCGGCCGGAATCCAGGAGGCGGCACGGGCGGTGAGGATCAGCCGGGCGTACTGGGTGCGCGGCGTCGTCGCCTCGCTCCACAAGGTCTGGATCGCCTTGAGCCGGTCGGCAACCTGGACATCGACATAGGCGGTGCGCAGGTCGCGGGCGACGCCGCCCTCGGTGCTGTTCGCGTCCTCGCTCTCGGCGATCTCGCTGTAGAGATCGACCAGCCCGGCGCTGGAGAAGACCCCGGCGGTGGCGGCGAGCTCGGCAGCGGCGGCGCGGGCGCGCGGCGTCAGCTGCGGGGCGAGCGCCTGCCAATAGCGGACCTGCGGGCCGGCGGTGTTGTAGAGCGACGCCGGTACTTCCTGCCCGGTCGCGGTGGCGAGGCCCCAGCGCCAGGCATTGAGCCGGCTGATCCCGCTCCATTCGACCGTGACCGCGCGGCGACCCTGCGCGCCGGTGCCGAGCACCTTCTCGGCGAGGAGATTGTCGATGTCGCTGGCCGGCGTGCCGCCGCGCGCCTGGTCGAGCAGCTGGCCCGCCTCGTTGGGCTTGCCGGCAAGGCCCGCGCACATCGCCCGCGCGAGCGCCCAGCCGCGCTGGTGGACATATTGGTTGCCGCGCTCGGCGATGCCGCACAGCCCGCCCGGATCGGCCGAGGCGAGCGAGGACTGCATCGCCACCTGGAGCAGGCGCGTCGTGTAATTGTCGGCATCGACGTCGTTGATCACCGCGCGGGCGGCATTGGCCTCGCCCATGCGCAGCAGCAGCCAGGCGCGCTCCGCGGCGAAATCGGCGCCGTTGATGTGCTTCGGCGTGTCGAGCGGCGACATCAGCGCGCGGCGCAGCGCGATCGACACCCAGCGCGAGGCGACCGGGGCACTCAGCCGCTGCATCAGCACGCCGAGGGTGCGGCCATCGGTGGCACCGAACGCCTTTGCCGGGAACGGCGCATTGCCCGCGGCGAGCACGCCCGTGCGGTTCAGCGAGTGCTTGGCGAAGTCGGGCAGCTCGTAGCGCGAGAGATCGACCGGCCCGCTGGGCAGGGTCTCTTCGACCGCAGCGGTGTTCGAGAGCGCGCCGTCACCGCTCAGCACCGGTACGCTGGTGATCGGCACGGCACCGGGCGCCGGGCTCGATGCAGGCGCGGTCGCAGCCGGCGCAGGTGCGGGACGCGGCGCGGGGGCCGGCGCCTGCTCGGGCTGGTCGAAGCCCGGCGGCAGCAGCGATTCGGGCTTGTCCTGCTGCCCCAGCGCGGGCACCGCCGCCCCGGCGAGCAGCAGCGCGCCGAGGGCGAGGTGGCGACCCTTACTTCGCGAGATTTTCAAGCGGGACCACCTTCTCCATGCGCACCGGCTCCTTCTTCGTCTCGCGGCCCGCGAGGAAGAACAGGCCGCCGACCAGGACGACGAGAATGACGATCAACGCAACGATCAAGCGGGACATGAAAACCGGTCCGGAAATTGTGAGTTCGCGGGCCTTTTGCCCGACGACCGACCTCGCTGTATAGCCCTTCCGAACATGTTACAAACACAGGCAGCGAATACCGCATGGACGGGCAAGGCGATCGTGCTGATCGGCCTGATGGGTGCGGGCAAGACCACGGTCGGGCGGCGCCTGGCGCAGCGTATGCGGCTGCCCTTCGTCGATGCGGACCATGAGATCGAGGCGGCGGCGGGGATGACCGTGGCCGATATCTTCGAGCGGTTCGGCGAGGCGCATTTCCGCGACGGAGAGCGCAGGGTGATCGCCCGGCTGGTCGATGGCGCCCCCAAGATCATCGCCACCGGCGGCGGCGCCTTCATGAACGAGCATACCCGCGCGCTGATCCTCGAGCATGCGATCGCGGTGTGGCTCGATGCCGAGCCGGCGGTGCTCGCCGACCGGGTCCGCCGCCGCGACACCCGTCCGCTGCTGCGCGGGCGCGACCCCGAAGCGGTGCTCTCCGAGCTCGCCGCGGTCCGCAATCCCTATTACGCGCTTGCGCCGATCCGGGTGCCCAGCATAGCAGCGCCGCACGACACCACCGTCGACGCGATCCTGAAGGCGCTCAATCCGTGACAATCGTTCCCGTCGCCCTGGGCGACCGCAGCTATGACGTCCGCATCGAAGCCGGGCTCCTCGCCCGCGCCGGCGAAGCGCTCGCGCCCTTCGACAAGGGCCGGCGCTGGGTGATCGTCACCGACGAGAATGTCCTGCCCCACCTCGCCACGCTGCAGGCGAGCCTCGGCCCGAGCGAGGCGATCGTGCTCAAGCCCGGCGAAGGCACCAAGAGCTGGGGCCAGCTCGAGGCGCTGCTCGACAGGCTGCTCGAGCTGGGCGTGGAGCGCAGCGACCATGTCATCGCGCTGGGCGGCGGCGTGATCGGCGATCTCGTCGGCTTCGCGACCTCGATCCTCAAGCGCGGCTGCAACTTCGTCCAGGTGCCCACCACCCTGCTCGCCCAGGTCGACAGCTCGGTCGGCGGCAAGACCGCGATCAACACGCGGGCCGGCAAGAACCTGGTCGGCGCCTTCCACCAGCCGAGCGTAGTACTGATCGACCCGCAAGTGCTCGACACGCTTCCGGCACGCGATCTGCGCGCCGGCTATGCCGAAGTGGTGAAGTACGGGCTGATCGACGATTTCGCCTTCTTCGAATGGTGTGAGGCCAATGCGGCTGCGCTGATGGCCGGCGACCCGGCGGCGCGCGAACATGCGATCGCCCATTCGGTCGGCGCCAAGGCCCGCATCGTCGCGGCCGACGAGCGCGAGACCACCGGCACCCGTGCGCTGCTCAACCTCGGCCACACCTTCGGACACGCACTGGAGGCCGAGACCGGCTTCTCGGACAAGCTGCTCCACGGCGAGGGCGTCGCCGCCGGCATGGCGCTGGCGTTCGGCTTCTCGGCGGCCAAGGGCATCTGCCCCGGCCAGGACGCCGAAAGGGTTGCCGCGCACCTGGCTGCTGTCGGCCTGCCGGGTGGGCTGAAGGCGGCGGGGATCACCGCCTCCGGTGCGCGGCTCGTGGAGCACATGCTCCACGACAAGAAGATGAGCGCGGGCACCCTGCCCTTCCTGCTCGCCCGCGGGATCGGGCAGACCTACCTCGACAAGACGGTGGACCTTGCCGAGGTGGCGGCGTTCCTGGACGCGCAGGAGCGCTGATATCTCCCCACACCGTGTTCCTGCGAAAGCAGGAACCCAGGGTCATCCGGTACTTCGCTACCCTGTGCTCCTGCTTTCGCAGGAGCACAGGAAGCGGGGGACCAATCAGATCTCCCCCGTCAGCGTCAGTGTCAGCGTCCGTGGCAGGATCGGCGTGATCAGCCCGGAATTGGTCGGGTTCCAGGCGAACCTGTCAGTCAGGTTGGTCACCCGTGCGCGCAGCGTCACCGGATGGCCGTCCAGCTCGAAGGCCTGGCGCAATCCGAGATTGAACAGCGCATAGCCCGGCAGCGACACCCGGTTCTCGCGATCGGCATAGCGTTCGCCGCGCACATTCACCCCGCCATCGACGGTCAGCCCTTCCACCCCCGGCACCCGCCAGGTGAGATTGGCCAGCGCCGTCACTTCCGGCCGGCCGATCGGCCGCGTGCCGATCACGCCGCGGTCGACCAGCTCGCCCTCGATCTTCGCGTCCAGATAGGTCGCCCCCAGCACCGCGCTCAGCCGCGGCGTCAGCGGCCCGGCGAGCGACAGCTCCACCCCGCGGTGCCGCACCGTGCCGACAAAGTCGAACGCCCCGCTCGCGTCCATCCCCGGCGTCGGCTTGGAGAGGTCGAACACCCCGGCGATCAGCGTCGGCCCGCCCTCGAACCGGTATTTCACCCCCAGCTCGGCCTGGCGAGAGATGGCAGCGGGCAGCACCGTGCCGCGATTGCTGGCATTGGCGGGAGCGACGCCCGCTTCCTCCAGTCCGCGCGCATAGCTGGCGAAACCGGTCAGCCGCTCGTTGATCGCTACCGACAAGGCCCCGCCATAGAGCCAGGGCCGCGTGGTCTGCTCGGTCACCCGCCCGTCCACCGCGCGGACGCGCTTGGCATAGTCGACCCGCTGCGCATCGAGCCGCAGCTCGGCCAACGCGCCGATCGACAGGCGATAGCCGATCCCGCCAGTCCATTGCCCGACATCGTCGCGCATCCGCGCCGTGCCGCGCGAGACGGCCGGCGCGGTGACTTCGGGGATATGGTTCACATCGGCATAGGTGCCAGCGGAATAGGCCACGCCCGGATCGGCGATCACGGTCGAATCGCGCCGCCGCGCCATGGCGAGGATGCGGTGGGTGAGATTGCCGGTGGTGAACTGCTTGGCGGCGGTCACCTCGCTCGACACCGCCCAGCGATTTTCCGGGCCGAACAGCAGGCCGCTCTGCGCAACCTCGGTGCCGTTGCCGGTGAAGCGCAGCAAGTTGAACGCGCTATAGTCATAGGGCAACGCGTTGCGGAACACCGAGGCGCCGAACCGCCAGCCTGCGCCCGCATCGACATCGGCAAAGGCGCCGATCAGGTCCGACCCGTTCTTGTTGCCCATCCAGCTCTGCGTGCGCTCGGTCCAGCGCTTCACTTCGCGCGGCGCCGCGGCGGGATTGGCGAAAAAGGTATCGCCCTCGCGCGGGAACCAGTTGTGGCTCCACAGGCCGGTGATCTGCACGCCCGGCGCCGGCGACCAGCGCGGCACCAGCCCGGCCGCGATGAAGTCGCCCCCCGTCCCGTCGGTATAGCGCTGGCTGATGCCAAGCTGCACGCCGCCGGCAAGGGACAGCTTGTCGGATCCCACCGCGCCGCGCAGCAGCGCCACCGGGCCCGAACCGCCCCACCAGCCCGCCTCGAGCGAGGCCCGCGCGCCCGCGCCGCCGCTCGGCAGCGCATATTGCACCACGCCCGAGGGCGCGGCGAAATCGGTACGCAGGCCATTGGCGCCGACCCGGATCGCGGTGCCGCCGTTGAGCGGCTGGAGCATCCCGGCGACGCGGACATAATAATGGTCCTCGATCCGGTAGTTGCCCGCCGCCTGCAGGTCGAAGCCGCGCACCTCGCTCTCCGAATAGAGCCCGACCTCCTCGATCCCGACCCGCCGGCCAAAGGCATCGTCGGCGGCGCGCACCACATCGCCATTGGCGGGCGGCTGGGGCGCCCGGGCGGTTTGCGCATGCGCGGCGGGCACCGCGAGCAGCGATAGGCAGAATACCGAATGACGCATGACTGGAACCCTCATCCCTGACCCCCCTGTCGGCGCGGATTTGCCGCCGCGCGGGGGGCCCGGTGGAGCGGACTGGGACGAACGGGCGACCGGTGTGACGAACGGCAGTTCGCGCGCGCGCGTTCGCGGGTTATCCTGCGTGCATGGAGAGGGCGGCGAACGAGTCGATCTGGGACATTCGGGTCCCGCTGAGTGCAGCGGCGGCGCTGGCGCTGTTCACCTTCCTGCTCGGCTTCGGCATGGGCGGGATGCAGGCCGGTGCCGACAGTTTCGCCACCCAGCATCCGGACGAGGCGCGGCTCGCCCGCCTGCTCGTCTGGGGCGCGATGCTCACCATTGCCTGGGCCAGTCGCAAGCCGGTGCAGGAGATGCTCCAGGCGCCCCGGCAGTCACCCCTGCTGCTCGGCGCGCTCGCCTTCGTGCCGGTGACGCTCGCCGAGCTGGCCAGCTCGCGCTTCGCCTTCGCCATCCTGCCCTATGAGCTTTGCGGACCGGACGGCCCTGCCCTGCCGCCGTCGCTGATCAGCTTCCTGCCGCGCTCGGCGATCCTCGGCTCGACCGCGCTGCTGACGCTGATGGCCTGGGGCCGGCACCTGGCCGACCGCCGCCGCGCCCAGGATCCGGACGACTATTACGAACCGCTGCCGATCCTGCTGCCCCCGGCCAATGCACGAGTCGATGGCGAGCAATGGCTCGACCTGCCCGAGACACCGTTCCTGCGCGTGCGTGCCTGCGACGTCGCGCAGATCCGCTCGGCGGGGAATTACAGCGAGATCCTCGCGCACGGCCGCGTCCATCTGGTCCGCGCGCCGCTTTCCGAACTGGCCGAGCGCTTCGCCGGGCTCGGCTTCGTCCGGGTGCATCGCCAGGTGGTGGTGAACCGCGGCCATGTCTCGCAAATCTATCGCGAGGCCGGCGGTCGCCCCGCCGTCCAGCTGCGTTGCGGCACGATCGTCCCGCTCGGCCGCAGCTATCGCACCGCGCTCGCTACCTTCGGCCACTGATCCACCGATTTCCGCTGCGTCCCGGGAGCAGAACGACGCGCCCCGCGTTGATGCATCCAGCGGGTTCGATTTCGCCTGCGCAACGATAGAGACTCATTCGGGAACCGCATGGCCACTGCGATCGCATCAGCCGCTACGTTCGACGCCTTTGGCGAACTGGGCCGGCTGACGTCCGCGATCGGCGAGGAATCCCCACTCGGCCAGGTTTGCGACTGGTCGAACGCGCTCACCGCCGCCGTGCGCCTGATGCTGCCATCGCATGCCGAGATCGTGATGTTCTGGGGTCCGCAATTCTGCGCGCTCTACAACGACACCTATGCCCCCACGATCGGCGACAAGCACCCCCGCGCGCTCGGCCAGCCGGCGAGCATCTGGTGGGGCGAGCTGTGGGACGATCTGGGACCCTTGCTCCAGGGCGTGCGCGATACCGGCGAGCCGTTCTGGGCCAAGGACCGCCCCTTCTATATCGAGCGCGACCAGGGTCGCGGCGAGACGGTCTATTTCGACATCAGCTATTCGCCGGTGTTCGACGACGACGGCTCGGTCGGCGGTGTGCTGTGCATCGTCAGCGAGACCACGCTCAAGGTCCTTGCCGCACGCGAGGC
Organism: Sphingomonas sp. Sphisp66; assembly: GCF_047324325.1. Lineage (NCBI taxonomy): Bacteria > Pseudomonadati > Pseudomonadota > Alphaproteobacteria > Sphingomonadales > Sphingomonadaceae > Sphingomonas > Sphingomonas sp. Sphisp66. The sequence goes on along the minus strand of NZ_CP168508.1, from coordinate 1,217,658 downwards.
GCTGGCCGATCGCACCCGGCTGTGGACGCTCGCCCGCGATCCCTTCCTGATCGCCGACAAGCAGGGCATCTGGCGCAATGCCAGCCCGGCCTGGACCGAGATTCTCGGCTGGAGCGAGGCCGAACTGGTCGGCCGCAGCTCCGAATGGATCGAGCATCCCGACGATCGGGCGCGCACCCATGCCGAGCTCGAGAAGCTCCAGCAGGGCGAGCCGACCTGGCGCTTCGAGAACCGCCTGCGCGCCCGGGACGGCAGCTATCGCTGGTTCAGCTGGACGACGGTGCCCGAGGGCAATCTGCTCTACTGCGTCGCGCGCGACATCACTGCCGAGCGCGAGGCGGCGGAGGCGCTGGAGACCGCCGAGGACGCGCTGCGCCAGTCGCAGAAGATGGAGACGGTCGGCCAGCTCACCGGTGGCGTCGCCCACGACTTCAACAATCTGCTCCAGATCGTCACCGGCAATCTCGACATCCTCCAGCGCAACCTGCCCGAGGACCAGCCCCGGCTGGCGCGCGCGGCGGGGGCGGCGATGAACGGGGCGCAGCGCGCGGCGGTGCTCACCCAGCGCCTGCTCGCCTTTTCGCGCCGCCAGCCGCTGGCGCCCGAGCGGGTCGATCCCAACCGGCTGATCGCCGGCATGTCCGACCTGCTCCACCGCAGCCTGGGCGAGACGATCGAGGTCGAGATCGTCCAGGCCGGGCGCGTCTGGCCGGTCGAGGTCGATGCAAACCAGCTCGAGAATGCGCTGCTCAACCTGGCGATCAATGCGCGCGACGCGATGCCCGAGGGTGGCAAGCTGACGATCGAGACCGCCAACACCCATCTCGACAGCCACTACACCGCGCGCGACATCGAAGTGACGCCCGGCCAATATGTCCTGATCAGCGTCTCCGACACCGGCAACGGCATGGATGCGGACACGCTCGCCCATGCCTTCGAGCCCTTCTTCACCACCAAGGATGTCGGTCGCGGCACCGGGCTCGGCCTGTCGATGGTCTATGGCTTCATCAAGCAGTCGGGCGGGCACGTCCGCATCTATTCGGAGCCCGATCACGGCACGAGCGTGAAGATCTACCTGCCCCGCTTCCGTGGCACGACCGGCACGGCGGCGCCCCAAGCCCCGGCCGAGCTGGTGCCCCAGGGCAGCGTCCATGAGACGATCCTGGTGTGCGAGGACGACGAGAATGTCCGCGCCTATACGGTCGAGGTGCTGCGCGAGCTCGGCTACCGGGTGATCGAGGCGGGCGACGGCCCCGCCACCCTCGCGGCGCTCGACGCCGAGCCGGGCAGGATCGACCTGCTGTTCACCGACGTCGTCCTCCCGCGCGGCATGACCGGCGCGGTACTCGCCGCCGAGGCCCAGGCCCGGCGGCCCGACATGAAGGTCCTCTTCACCACCGGCTATGCTCGCAACGCGATCGTCCATCACGGCCGCCTCGATCCCGGCGTCCAGCTGCTCCCCAAGCCCTTCACCTATACCGACCTGGCGGCGAAGGTACGGGACATGCTCGACGGGTGATCGCGAGGGTTCTGACCGGCTTCGTCTCTGCCACGGCCGGCATCGTCACCACTCAGTTGCCGTTCATCGCCGATCCGCTTAGCACGCCACCATGCGCATCCTCCCCGCCCTCGCCGCCGCGATCGTGATCGCCGCGCCCGCCGCCGCCCAGACCGGCAAGCCCGCCCCGATCCTCACCACGCCCGAGGCGAAGGACGTGTGGACCCATGCCCAGCCCGAGGCGGCGCGCGTCACCCATGTCGACCTCAACCTCGACGTCGATTTCGCCAGCAAGACCCTGTCCGGTATCGCCACGCTCGACGTGCTGGCGGCCAAGGGCGCAACCGACATCGTCCTCGACATCGACGATCTCGATATCGAGAGCGTCACCTGCCCCAAGGGCAAGCCCCTCCCCTACAAGATCGGCCCGCGCGAGACCGAGATCGGCCTCGGCTCGGCGCTGACCGTCCAGCTCAACGGCAACAAGCAGATCCTGATCCGCTACAAGACCAGGCCCGGTGCCAGCGCGCTCGGCTGGCTCGCGCCCGAGCTGACCGCCGGCAAGCAGAAGCCGTACCTGTTCAGCCAGGGCCAGCCGATCAACAACCGCAGCTGGATCCCCACCCAGGACAGCCCCGGCATCCGCCAGACCTGGTCCGCGACGCTCACCGTGCCCGACGGCTTCGTCGCGGTGATGAGCGGCGACCGGCTCGACGGCGCCACCGGCACGCTGGTCCCGCACCAGAAGCGCCGGTTCCGCTTCAAGATGGACCGGCCGGTGCCGCCCTACCTCATCGCCTTCGCGGTGGGCGACCTCGCCTTCAAGGCGACGGGCCCGCGCTCCGGCGTCTGGGCGGAGCCGAGCCAGCTCGATGCCGCCGCGCACGAAGTCGCCGATGTCGAGAAGATGATCGACGCCGCCCAGGCGCTCTACGGCCCCTATCGCTGGGGCCGCTACGACATGCTCGTCCTGCCGCCGAGCTTCCCCTATGGCGGCATGGAGAACCCCACCCTCACCTTCCTAACCCCGACGATCATCACCGGCGATCGCTCGAACACCGACGTCGTCGCGCACGAGCTGGCGCACAGCTGGTCGGGCAATCTCGTCACCAACGCGACCTGGTCGGACTCGTGGCTCAACGAGGGCTTCACCACCTATTTCGAGAACCGGATCATGGAGGCGGTCTATGGCAAGGAGCGCGCCGCCATGTACGCCGATCTCGACTGGGACGGGCTGCAGAAGGACATCAAGGACGCCGGCGGCAATGACGCACCGACCACCCGCCTGCACGGCGATCCGGGTGCGACCTTCGGCCAGCTCGACTATTTCAAGGGCTCGACCTTCCTGCGCACGATCGAGGCGGCGGTGGGCCGGGCGAAGTGGGACGCCTATCTGCGCTCCTATTTCGACCGCCACGCCTTCCAGCCCCAGACCACGGCCGGCTTCCTCGCCGACCTGCGCGCCAACCTGATCAGGGGCGACAAGGCGCTGGAGGCCAAGCTCGAGCTCGATCGCTGGGCCTATCAGGCCGGCCTCCCCGACAATGCGGTGCACGTCACCTCGGCGACGCTCGCCGCGGTCGATGCCAAGCTCGCCGCGTTCAACGCCGGCGGCCCGGCGAGCGCGGTGCAGCCGACCGGCTGGGCGACCCAGCAATGGCTGCGCTTCCTCAACGGCCTGCCCCGCCAGCAGACCCCGGCCCGTCTCAGGGAGCTGGACGAGACGCTCGGCCTGTCGGCCTCGAACAACGCCTATGTCCGCTCCGCCTGGGCCGAGCTGGCCATCGCCAACCGTTACGAGCCCGCACTCCCGAGCATCGAGGCGTTCGTGAAGCATGTCGGCCGCGGCCTGCTGATCTACCCGATCTACAAGGACCTGATGGCCCAGGGCGAATGGGGCAAGCCGATCGCGGTTCGCTTCTACGAGGGTGCCAAGACGGGGTACCACCCGAATGCGGCGGCGGGTGTCGCGAAGATCGTCGGGGCGGAGTGACCCTTCTCCCTCTCCCCTCCGGGGAGAGGGTGGCGACCCCGGCGAAAGTCGGGAGAAGCCGGGAGAGGGGCAAGCGCGATGCCCCATCGAAAGGCCCCTCTCCCCGGCCCTCTCCCCAAAGGGGAGAGGGAGATTACTCGAACCCGAAAACCTCGCTGACCCGCATCACCCCGCTATCCGTCTCGGCGAACGCATATTCCGCCAGCCCCCGCAGCCGCTCCAGCGGCAACGGCGCCCGCCGCGGATCGCCGACCAGCACCTCGATCCCCGCCGCCCGGCAGCGCGCCAGGAACGGCGTCACCCGCGTCGCCGGCTCGGGATCGTAGAACACGTCTCCCGCCAGGATCAGGTCCACTTCGGGCACTGGCCCCTCGGTCAGGTCGCCCAGCACCGCCTCGACCGCCACGCCGTTGGCCGCCGCATTCACCCGCGTAGCCGCCACGGCATAGCGATCGACATCCACCGCCAGCACGCTCGCCGCCCCGGCCCTCATCGCAGCAATCGCCACCAGCCCGGACCCGCAACCCAGGTCCAGCACCCGCCGCCCGGCCACAACCTCCGGCCGGTCCAGCACGAACCGCGCCAGCGCCAGCCCGCCCAGCCAGTAATAGGCCCAGTAGGGCGATCCGAACGCGTCGTCCTCCGCCGCCAGCCGTCCCAGCCCGCTGGACGGCGCCGCCTTGTGCAGGCGTATCTCGGGAATGCCGGGCACGGGCAGCAACGGCAGCCGCTCCCGGATGAAGTCGCTCGGGTTCAGGCCGGTCGCCTCCACGCCCCCACCGCCAGGCAGACCCAGCCGGCGATCAGCGCCACGCCGCCGATCGGGGTGATCGCCCCGAACCAGCGCGGCCCGCCAAACGCCATGGCATAGAGCGTCCCGGCGAACAGCGCACCGCCCGCCACGAACAGCCAGGCCGGCACCCGCCCGCCCATTCGCAGCGCGACCAGCGCTGCCACTGCATGGATCAGCTGATACTGCCCACCGGTCTTCAGCCACTCGGCCGCCTGTCCGCTCGCGCCATGCGCGGCAAAGGCTCCCGCCGCCACGGCAAGTGCCCCCGAAAGCGCCGCCAGCACCGTCACGATCCTCACAGCCCGATCTCCTTCAGAAACCCCGGTCCGCTCGCCACCACCATCGCGACCCCCACCGCGAGCGCGGCGAAGCTCATCACCAGCACCGCGCCGGCGAGCATGTCCTTGGCCACCTTCACCGACGGATGGATGCCCGGATGGAGCAGGTCGATCACCGCTTCCATCGCCGAGTTGACCAGCTCCAGCGCCAGCACGATCGCGCAGCAGACCGCGACCAGCCCCCACCAGACCGGCGCCGGCCGCAGCACCAGCAGCGCGACGATCGCCGCCACCGCGAGCCGCGCCTGGCTGCGAAAGCTCGCCTCGCGTATCCAGCCGGTGCGGATGCCGGTGAGCGCAAAGCCCATCCGCTCGCGGAAGGGCCGCCCCTTCACCCGGAGCTTTCCAGATCGACCTCGATCGCCGCCGCCCGGCTGGCATGGGTGATCATCCCGTCGATCCCGGCGCGCAGGTCGCCGGTCTCGCGCTGTACGTCGAGCCGGGCATTGTCACGCCGGCGATATTCGGCCTCGGTCTTGTCGATCTCGCGCTGATCGACGCCCACGGCCTGCATCGCCTGGCGCGCCATCATCACCGCGCTTTCCAGCAGCTCGCGGACCACGCCGCCCACCGGCGCACCCTTCATCTTGATCACGCTGCGCCGGTCATAGGCACGAACGAACACCGTCGCCTTAGGGAAGGCATAGTGCACCGCCTCGAGGAACTCGGTGTCGATCTTGTCGCCGTCGTTGCAGAACAGCACCAGCTCGGCCTCGGCAGCACCCGCCTGGCGCAACATGTCGATGCGCAGGCCGTCGCCATAATAGACCTTCATGCCGAAGTCGTTGGCGGTCTGGATCATCTCGACATCGGTATCGATGATGGTGACGGGGATGTCCTGTGACAGCAGCATCTGCGCCACCGTCTGGCCGAACCGGCCATAGCCGACCACGACGGCGTTCGACCCCTCGTGCCGCGGCAGGTCGAGCCCTGCCGCGCTCGGCGCCGGCTCGGTGCGCAGCTTCTTGGTCGCCATCATCAGGAACGGCGTGGTGGCCATCGACAGGGTGACGATCGCGCCGAAGATGCTCGCCGCCTGCCCCTCGATCAGCATCGCCGACTGGGCCTGGGCGAACAGCACGAAGCCGAACTCGCCGCCTTGGCTGAGCAGCACGCCAAGCGCAAAGGCCTGGCGCCGCGGCATGCCGAACAATAGCCCCAGTCCCATGATGATCGCGGCCTTGGCGGCGATCAGCGCCAGCGCCATGCCGATCACGAAGAAGGGCCGCTCGGCGATCGCATGCAGGTTGAGCGTCATGCCCACCGCGAGGAAGAACAGGCCGAGCAGGATCGAGCGGAACGGCTCGACATCGGCCTCCAGCTCATGCCGATAGGGCGAGTCCGCCAGCATCACGCCGGCGATGAACGCCCCCAGCGCCGCCGACAGCCCGAGCATCTCCATGATCGCCGCCGCGGCGATGACGGTGAACAGCCCGGCAAAGATGAACATCTCGCGCTCGCCGAGATTGCCGATCAGCCGGAACAGCGGGCGCAGCAGATAGCGGCCGGCCAGGATCAGCCCGATGATCGCCGCCACCGTGTAGATGCCGAGCAGCCATCCCGGCGGACCGCCCTGGTCATGCGGGTTGCGCGACAGCGCCGCGACGATGGTGATCAGCGGGACGATCGACAGGTCCTGGAACAGCAGGATCGCAAAGGCGCGCTCACCGAACGGGGTGCGCAGGCGCCCCGCCGATTGCAGCAACGGCAGCACCTGGGCGGTCGAGGAAAGGGCAAGCGGCAGGCCCAGCGCCAGCGCCGCGCCGATCGAGCTGCCGGTCGCGACCCAGACCATCGCGGCGACCACCAGTCCGCAGATCGCCACCTGGAGCAGGCCGAGCCCGAAAATGTCGCGCCGCATCCGCCACAGCCGCCCGGGGCTCAGCTCGAGCCCGACCAGGAACAACAGCAGCGCGATGCCCAGCTCGGCAATGCCCATCTTGCTCTCGGCATCGCCGACCAGCCCGAGCACCTGCGGGCCGACGACCGCGCCGGCGACGAGATAGCCGAGCGTCGCGCCGAGCCCGAGCCGGCGGAACAGCAGCACGAACAACAGCGCAAAGCCGAGCAGCGGAACATATTCGCCGAGCAGCGAGGCTTCCGAATGTTCCATCAGCCGCGCGCCTTTCGCGCCGCTTCGGCCACCGCCTCGAAGGCGAGCCGGATCGCCGCATGGCGCCCGCGATGCGAAAGCGCCGGCGTGAACAGGTCGAGCCCCGGCCAGTCGGGCGGCGTCGTCCGCTCGCCGGCGAGCCAGGCGGTGAGTTCGTCGCGCGCCGCCTCCAGCTCGTCCAGCGAGCGGCCCACTGCATGGGCCTCCATCAGCGCCGACGATGCCTGGCCGAGCGCGCAGGCGCGCACCACCATGCCGATCTCCGCGATCCGGCCGGTGTCATCCAGCTTCACGTCGACAGTGACGCGGCTGCCGCACACAGGCGAGCGCTTCTCGGAAGAGGCCATCGCCCCCTCCAGCCGCGCCTCGAACGGCACGGAGGCCGCCAGGCGCAGGATTTCGGTGTTGTAGAGGGGTGCGTTCATTCCGCTCCCGACTTAGGGGAGCAAGTCGCGATGCGCGACCCCCTATCGGGTAGAATTTGCCTCGCTGCGATTGGCGATGCTGCCATTGTCGCTCTCGTCGCCGAACACCGGCTCGCCCTTGCGGCGGCGGTCGACGAAATCGGCGATGCTCGCGCTGGTCGCGTTAAGCAACGGATAGGTGGTCGACTTGGTGATCCATTGCGGGCGATTGGCCGGGCCGCCGCTCACCGTGTCGAACAGCAGCACGACCAGCAGGAAGCCGATGCTGACCAGGATCAGGCCCTTCAGCGCGCCGAAGCCCAGGCCCAGCGCGCGGTCGATCGGGCCGAGGAAGCTCTCGCGCGTGCGCGATCCGATCGCGCGGGCGAGCAGGCGGCCGCCGAAATAGGTCACGCCGACCAGGATGACGAAGGCGAGGACTGCCCCGCCCTGCTCGGTACCGACCATCCCGGCCAGGCCCGCGGCGAGCGGGGTGTGGAACAGCTTGAGCGCGAGCACGATCAGCAGCCAGGCGACCAACGCCAGCACCTCGGTGACGAAGCCGCGGATGAAGCCCAGCACGGCCGAACCGCCGATGGCGAGCAGCACGATGATGTCTAGCCCGGTCAAAGTCATTGGAACACGTCCCTCCCGCGACGGGCTATGCCTCAAGCCGATCGGGAGCGGAAGCCATTCTCCCTCTCCCGTTCGCGGGAGAGGGTCAGGGCGGAAAGCAAGCCCCGTCCGCGCACGCCGGGCTACTCCGCTTGCAAAATAGGATTCCGCCTGCTTGGCTCGCGCAGCTGGGCTCATCGGCCGGCCGCTCTTTGATATTGTTGGAGAAATAGGACCCCATCGGTGTAATAATATTACAAGCCGCTTGCGTTCGCCGGATTTGGGCCTGTTTGGGTTCCGCAGAATCAGCTCTTGGCGTGTACTTCGTGTACTTTGGGGAGCCGGCTCCGGCGCGCGCTGTTGGACCTGGTCACCCCTGCCGGGTGATGCGCAGCGCCCAGCGGTCATAGCCAAGTTCCTCGACCCGCTTCATGACCGCCTGCGCCAGCGCCGAGGACGGCACCGCCTCGCGCGACAGCACCCAGAGATAGCGGCCGCTCGGCTCGCCGACGATCGACCATTCATAGTCGTCGCCGTGATCGAGAACCCAGTAATCGCCGGTGTAGAGCGGCCCGAAGAACGAGACCTTGAGCTTGGCGTTGGTCGCCTCGTCGGCGACGATCGCCTTGCCTTCGGAGACGCTGCGGTCGCCATCGGGCCAGTTGTGCGTGCCGCTGTTGATCACGCTGATCTTGCCGTCGTCGAGCAGCGCATATTCGGCGGTCACTGCGTCGAGGCCCTTCTCGAAGTGGTTCTCGTGCCGGGCGAGCTCGTACCATTTGCCGAGATAGCGGGTCAGGTCGACCGGCCTGGCCGGCTCGGGCACCTTCTTGTTGATCACCGGCGGACGCGTCGCGCGCGAATAGAGGAAGATGCCGCCGATCGCGGCGACAGCGACGCCCGAGGCGATCGAGATGGCAGTGGAACGCTTCATGGACCGCACTCTGCGGCCTAAGTTGCGGAAAGCAAAGCCCTCAATGCCAAGGTTTGCAGCTGCGCTCCGTGTCCTTCCACAGCGGCATGATCCGCACCCGGCGCTTGCCATAGTAGCTCAGGTCCATCCACGCGCGCACCGGCACCCCGGCGCGACTATAGATGTCCTGGTCGCCCCAGCGCTCGTTGCCGGTCTCGCAATGCCGCCAGCCCCGGCGTTGCAGCGCCTCGACCAGCTTGTAGATCTCCTCCTGCCCGCCATTCTTCCACAGGATCAGGTGATCGAAGCCGCCCTGCCCCCTGCTGCCGATCAGGTCGATCGCCGCCTCATACGACCCCTCCCCGAGCACCAGCACCTGTTCACGAAGGCAGCGCGTGCGGAAAGCGTCGATCTTGACGCATTTGGTGAAGCCGGCGCGCCGCGCATCCTCCGCGCTGCCGCTCACCGGCAGCCCCGCAAAGGCGAGCGACGGCGGCGGCGTGCGCGCAGGCTCGCGGCCGGCCACCAGGATCGCCGCCATCAGCACGACGGCGCAAAAGGTCGGCACCAGCATCCCGGGACGCGCCCAGTCGGCGGCCAGTTCTCGCAGCATGGGTCGCTCCGGCAGTCTCTCCTGGTGACGATATTCCATCACACCGAAAGCGATTACAACCCCGTAGCGGCTGTCAGGCGCCGTACCTCACCGCCCCAGCAGGTGATCGACGAACTGGCCGAGCGACTTGAACCCGGCGAGCTGCAGCCCGCCCTTGTCCTTGACCTGTGCCATCGGGGCGAGCGCGCGGCCGAAGCCGAGCTTGGCAGCCTCCCGGCAGCGCAACGCGCCATGCGCGACCGGGCGCACCTCGCCGGACAGCGCGATCTCGCCGAACACCACTGCGTCCACCGGGATCGGCCGCTCGGACAGCGCCGAGACGAGCGCCGCCGCCACCGCCATGTCCGCCGCCGGGTCCTGCACCCGGTAGCCGCCGGCGATGTTGAGATAGACTTCGCAGGTCGAGAAGCTCAGCCCGCAGCGCGCCTCGAGCACCGCGAGGATCATCGACAGCCGTGCCGAATCCCAGCCGACCACCGCGCGCCGCGGCGTCGCCCCACTCGCCAGTCGCACGGTGAGCGCCTGCACCTCGACCAGCACCGGCCGCGTACCCTCCAGCGCGGGGAAGACCACCGTGCCGGTGACGTTCTCGTCGCGCGAAGTTAGGAATAGCGAGGAAGGGTTGGAGACCTCCTCCAGCCCTTCGGTCTGCATCGCGAATACGCCGATTTCGTCGGTGCCGCCGAAGCGGTTCTTCACGGCGCGCAGGATGCGGTACTGGTGGCTGCGCTCGCCCTCGAAGGCCAGTACCGTGTCGACCATGTGCTCGAGCACGCGCGGGCCGGCGATGCTGCCGTCCTTGGTGACGTGGCCGACCAGCACCACCGCGGTGCCGCGCTCCTTGGCGAAGCGGATCAGCTCGCCCGCGCTCGCCCGTACCTGGCTCACCGTGCCCGGCGCGCCCTCGATCAGGTCCGAGTGCATGGTCTGGATCGAATCGATGATCAGCAGCGCCGGCGGCGCGCCCTCGCCCACCGTGGTGAGGATGTCGCGCACCGAGGTCGCCGCGGCGAGCTGCACCGGCGCCTTGCCCAGGCCCAGCCGCCGCGCGCGCAGCCGCACCTGGTCCGCCGCCTCCTCGCCCGAGACATAGGCGACCGACAGCCCGCGCAGCGCAACCTTGGCCGCCGCCTGGAGCAGCAGGGTCGACTTGCCGATGCCCGGATCGCCGCCGATCAGCGTCGCCGATCCCTCGACGAACCCGCCGCCCAGCGCGCGATCGAGCTCGGCGATCCCGGTCGCCATGCGATCGGGCAGCGCGATGTCGGTGTTCAGCCCGGTGAGCATGATCGCCCGCCCGCCCGACTGGAGATTATGCCGCGACTGGAACGGCGTCACATTGGCATTGGCGTCCTCGACCAGTTGGTTCCACTCGCCGCAATCGCCGCATTGCCCCGCCCATTGCGCGGTGACCGAGCCACAGGCCTGGCAGACATAACGCTTCTTCGGTTTCGCCATGCGCGAGACCTAGCGCGAGAACAGGAAGGGAACAAGAGCCTAGTCGGCCTTGAGCTCCTTGCCCAGCTTGAGCAGCTTGGTCCCGTCCTCCTGCGCGATCAGATAGGCCGGGTCCTCCGCGCTGCCGTTGCGCACCACCTTCGCCCCCTTGAAGGTCCGCTGCACCCGGCGCTCGAAGCGCTCCTGGATCTTGCCATGGGCGATGTCGTCGGCCCAGGTCCAATGGACCCTGGCGCCCTTGCGAAAGCTGTTGGTCATGCCGGGACAATTCGCCACACCGCCACAAGGTTGCCCCCCACGCGCGCGGACTGTATGCGCCCGCCATGAAGCCCACCGACCTCCGCGTCGCGCTGTTCAGCGGCAACTACAATTACGTCCGCGACGGCGCGAACCAGGCGCTCAACCTGCTTGTCGGCTACCTCCTGTCGCAGGGAGTGGCCGTCCGCGTCTATTCGCCGACCACGAGCACGCCCGCCTTTCCGCCGACCGGCAACCTGGTCAGCGTGCCATCCTGGCCGGTTCCGGGCGGGCGCGAGGAGTATAAGTTCGCCACCGGCCTGCCGCGCAGCACCCGCGAGGACGTCGAGGCCTTCGCCCCCAACATCGTCCATCTCTCGGCGCCCGAGTTCCTCTGCCACGGCGCGCTCAAATGGGCGGACCGCAACAACATCGCGACGCTCGCCTCGCTCCACACGCGCTTCGAGACCTATCCGGCCTATTATCATCTCGGCTTTCTCGAAAAGCCGCTGATCCGCCTGCTCACCCGCTTCTACAATCGTGTCGATCATGTCGTGACGCCGGGCAAGTCGACCGCCGACCTGATCCGCGGCTGGGGCGTCACCACGCCGATCACCACCTGGGCGCGCGGCGTGAACCATGCGCGGTTCAATCCGGGCGCGCGCAGCCTCGAATGGCGCCGCTCGCTCGGCATCGGCGACGAGGAAGTCGCAGTCGGCTTCCTCGGCCGGCTGGTGCTGGAAAAGGGGCTCGACGTGTTCGCCGAGGTGATCGGCGCGCTCCGGCAGCGCGGCGTGCCGCACCGGGTGCTGGTGATCGGCGAGGGCCCGGCCCGCGAATGGTTCGCCGAGCGCGTGCCCGAAGCGGTGTTCACCGGCTTCCAGCGCGGCGACGATCTCGGCCGCGCCGTCGCCTCGATGGACGTGTTCTTCAACCCGTCGCTCACCGAGACCTTCGGCAACGTCACCTCCGAGGCGATGGCCAGCGGCGTGCCCGTCGTCGCCGCCCGCGCGACTGGCGCGATCGATCTTGTCGAAGATGGCGAGAACGGCTTCCTCGTTCCCCCGCGCGACGTCCAGGCCTATGCCGACGCGATCGCGCGCTTCGTCGCCGATCCCGACCTGCGGCGCCGCGCGGGCGCCGAAGGCCATGCCCGGGCCAGCGCGCTGATCTGGGACGACGTCAACCAGAAGGTGCTCGATGCCTATCTGGGGGTGATGGAGCGCCGGGGCGGATAAGGCCTTTGCGGGTCCTGCCGCAGATGCAATGATCCTCGCCTCTCGCAGCGCCACCGTTTCGAAGGGCCCTTGCTTTGATCTCGCATTTGGCGGTCGCCGGCTATCGTTCGCTGCGCAGCGTCACGCTCGAGCTGGGGCAGCTGAGCCTGGTCACCGGCGCGAACGGCAGCGGCAAGTCGAGCCTCTACCGCGCCTTGCGCCTGCTCGCCGACACGGCGCAGGGCCGGCTGATCGGCTCGCTCGCCGCGGAAGGCGGCCTCTCCTCCACGCTCTGGGCGGGCCCGGAGAAATTCAGCCGCGAGATGCTGCGCGGCACCCAGCCGATCCAGGGCACGGTCCGCTCGGGTCCGGTGAGCCTGAAGCTCGGCTTCTCCGGGCCGGACTTCGGCTATGCGATCGATCTCGGCATGCCCGATCCCACCTTTCCCTTCACCCGCGATCCCGAGATCAAGGTCGAGACGATGTGGACCGGCCCGCTACTTGAGCGGGGCAATGCGTTCGCGGAACGGCGGGGGCCCGCGGTGCGGCTGCGCACGGCTGCCACCGGGGAATGGCGCCGCGCGATGGACAATCTGCTGCCCTTCGACAGCATGGTCACCCACTGCGCCGATTCCGTCGACGGCCTCGAGCTGCTGCTGATGCGCGAGCGGATGCGCAACTGGCGCTTCTACGACAATCTGCGCACCGACATCGATGCGCCGGCGCGCCGCCCTCAGGTAATGACCTACACGCCCGTGCTGAGCAGCGACGGCGCCGACCTGGCTGCCGCCATCGCCACGGTCCTCGCGATCGGCGACGCGCAGGCGCTGGAGGAGGCGATAGACGACGCCTTTCCGGGCTCGCGGGTCATCGCGCACCCCGGGGAATATGGCATGGTCGAGATGCGGCAGCCCGGCCTGCTCCGGCCGCTCGGCGCCAAGGAATTGTCGGACGGGACGCTGCGCTACCTGCTGCTCATCGCCGCGCTGCTCTCACCGCGCCCGCCCGAGATCATGATCCTCAACGAGCCGGAAGCGAGCCTCCACCCTTCCCTGCTCGACCCGCTGGCGCGGCTGCTCGTCCGGGCGTCGCGCCATTGCCAGATCGTGCTGGTCTCGCACAGCGAGCGGCTGATCGAGAGCCTTGGCGGCGAACGCGGCGTGCGCGAAATCACCCTGTCCAAGCGGCTCGGCGAGACGCAGATCGAGGACCATGAAGCGCCGCGCTGGTCCTGGCCAGCGCGGTAGCCGGCCTACTTCCAGTCGTACTTCAACCCTTCCTCGCGGAAGGCGAAGCGGTCGAGATGGCGTTCCACCGCGCCCTTCAGCCCTTCGAGCTGCTCGGTCGAGCTGGCGTCGATGCGGATGTCGAGCCCGGTCTCGGCGACGTTGAAGGTCACCACCGCGTCGCCCGGATGATTGGCGCCGCGCGCGTCCCTGGGGAAGATCACCGTGCCGTTCTCGGGGGTGAACTCGACCTGGAGGTTGTGCTCCCAATGCTTGCACAGCTGCTGAAGGTAGCGGCTGGCATGGCCGGTCGGCGCCAGCGTCTCGGCCGAGAAGGTCGTGATGGTCATGGATATCGTCTCCTTCGGCGGCGGCACGATCCCGAGCCGCCGCCGCAACAGTTCCAGCCGAGGCAAGCTCAGAGCCGCTCGATCTTCCGCGCCGCCTCGTCGAGGATCTCGGCGACGTCGTGCAGCATGTCGGCACTGACGCCTTCTGCCGCAAGCCGCTCCTGCAGGACGGTGCGCAGATTGCCCATCGCCCGGCGGATCGGCCCGCCGTCGGAACGCTCGCGCATGTTGGCGAGCTGCTTCAGCCGCTCGAACAGCGCCTCCACTTCCTCGGCCCGCTCGGCAAGGTGCGCGGTGCCGTCCGCGGTGATCGCGAACTGCTTCTTGGCGCCCTCGGTCTTGGCCTCTTCGATCAGGCCCATCTCGTCGAGCATGCTCAGCGTCGGATAGACCACGCCCGGGCTGGGGGCATAGGCGCCGCCCGAGCGCTCCTCGATCTCGCGGATCAGGTCATAGCCATGGCGCGGCTGCTCCTCGATCAGCTTGAGCAGGATGAGACGGAGCTCGGTGCCGTCGAACATGCGGCGACGGCCGCCGCGCTCGCCCTGGCCGAAGCCACCGCGCCCGCGGGCACCCATGCCCCAGCCCATGACGAAGTCCGGACCACCGCCAAAGCCGCCGCGGCGGCCGAAAACAAAGCCCCGCGGGCCGCAATGATGATGTCGCATAATATCTCCTGTACGACTCTTGATGCGCACAAGATATATCTTGAAAGGATTTTGACAAGTGCCCTGACAGAATTTGTCGTCGCTTCTCTTGTCCACCCCCCGCCAGGGGGAGGTGTCAGGCCCCGCGCCAGCGGGGAATGACGGAGAGGGGTAAGCGGCCAATTATCGGCTCGCCCACCTCCCCCTCCGTCACGCTGCCCGTGCCACCTCCCCCTTGCGGGGAGGATCATCAGATCATCGCGCCATCAGCATCCCCCGCACGCCCGAGCGGAACAGCGGCAACCGTGCACCCAGCCGCAGCGCCGCATGCCGCACCGCCCGCGCGAGCGGGCGTTCGTCGGTGTAGAGCTTCACCAGCAGATTGGTGCCAAGCCAGAGCGGCCGTGCGTCGGCGCGGTGCGCCTCCTCATAGGCGCGGATACCCCGCTCGCCGCCCGGATCGCGCCCGCGCCGGGCCGCCTCGCAGACTTGGGCGGCGAGCAGCGCCTGCCCGCTCAGGCCGAGGTTGAAGCCATGCGCGGTCACCGGATGCATCCCCACCGCCGCGTCGCCGATCAGCGCCGCCCGTCGTGCCCCGAAATGCTTCGCCCAGCTGGTGACCAGCGGATAGACGTGCCGTGATCCGGCCACTTCCATCGCCCCAAGCAGGTTCGCCGATCGGCGGGTCAGCTCCTTGCCCAGTTCCGCGTCGGGCAAGGCGGCAAGCTGGTCGATCTCGTGCTCGGGCAAGGTCAGCACCACCGAGGACATGCCGTTGTCGAGCGGCAGCAGCGCAATCGTCTGGCCGTGGCCGAACCATTCGGTGGCGACCTGTCCGTGCCATTTCGAATGCGCGACGCGGCAGACCAGCATCGAGCGGCTGAGCCGGTTCACCTCCGCCGCGATGCCGAGCTGCTCGCGGAGCGGCGACATCCGCGAATCCGCCCCGACCAGCAGCCGTCCGCGCACCGCCTCCCCGCTCGACAGCATCACCTCGGCAAAGCGCCGCCCCGTCCGCGCCGAGACCAGGCTGGTCCCGCAGGCAAGCCGCAGGCCGGGCTGATCGGCCGCCATCTCGAACAGGGCGCGGCGGATATGATGATTGGGCACCAGCCAGCCCAACGCCTCCCCTGCCGGCCCCGGCTCGAAGTCGAGCGCGAAGGCGGAGCGACCGTTGCGCACCCGGGCGGCCCGGAGCGGTGCGATCTCGGGCAGGCGCTGCCACGCGCCGAGCCGCTCGAGAATGGCGCGCGAGCCGTGGGTCAGCGTGATCTCGCGCCCGTCATAGGCCGGGTCGGCGAGCGCCGCATGGGGCTGGCGCTCGACCAGCAGCGTCTCCAGCCCCTGGTCGTTCAACGACCGTGCAAAGGCCAGTCCCGCCGGGCCAGCGCCGACGATGATGACGTCATAGTCCAATGTCCGTCTCCTTCGCCGGACAGGATGCACCTTGGCGCGCCCACGCCAATTGCGTTCGATCAAAGCTTGGGATGCAGAAATCGTCCGCTGCGCCTATCTTGGCGGAATGGCCGACCTTTTCGCCGCCCAGGAACCGTCCCACCGCCCCGAAGCCGCGCCGCTCAACGGCCCGCTCGCCGATCGCCTGCGCCCGCAGCAACTCGCCGATGTCGTGGGACAGGAGCATCTCACCGGGCCGGAAGGCCCGATCGGCCGGATGGTCGCGGCGGGCAAGCTTTCCTCGATCATCCTCTGGGGCCCGCCCGGCACCGGCAAGACCACGATCGCCCGTTTGCTCGCCGATGCCGTGGGGCTGCGCTTCGTCGCGATCAGCGCAGTGTTCTCGGGGGTGGCGGACCTCAAGAAGGTGTTCGCCGAGGCAAAGGAATATGCCCGGCTCGGCCGCAAGACGCTGTTGTTCGTGGACGAAATCCACCGCTTCAACCGCGCCCAGCAGGACGGCTTCCTGCCCTATGTCGAGGATGGCACCGTCACCCTGGTCGGCGCGACTACCGAGAACCCGAGCTTCGAGCTCAACGCCGCGGTGCTCAGCCGGGCGCAGGTTCTGATCCTCCACCGGCTCGGCCCCGAAGCGCTGACCCGGTTGCTCGACCGTGCCGAGGCCGCCGAGGAGCGTCCCCTGCCGCTCACCCCCGAGGCGCGCGACGCGCTGGTGGCGAGTGCGGACGGCGATGGCCGCTTCCTGCTCAACCAGGCCGAGACGCTGTTCTCGGTGCAATTCGAGGAGCCGCTTACTCCGGCCGCGCTCGGCGAGTTCCTCCAGCGCCGCGTCGCGGTCTATGACAAGGACCGCGAGGGGCATTACAACCTGATCTCCGCGCTCCACAAATCGGTGCGCGGCAGCGATCCCCAAGCCGCGCTCTACTATCTCGCGCGCATGCTCACCGCGGGCGAGGAGCCGCTCTACGTGCTGCGCCGGCTTGTCCGCATGGCGGTGGAGGACATCGGCCTCGCCGATCCCAACGCGCTGGTGCAATGTCTCGCGGCCAAGGACACCTATGAGTTCCTCGGCTCGCCCGAGGGTGAGCTGGCGATCGCCCAGGCCTGTCTCTACGTCGCCACCGCGCCTAAATCGAACGCGGCGTACATGGCGCAGAAGGCCGCGTGGCGGAGCGCGAAGGAAACCGGCTCGCTGATGCCGCCGCAGAACATCCTCAACGCTCCCACCAAGCTGATGAAGCAGATCGGCTATGGCCAGGGCTATACCTATGACCATGACGCCGAGGGCGGCTTCTCGGGCGACGATTACTGGCCGGAGGAGATGGCGCCCCAGACCTTCTACACCCCCACCGACCGCGGCCATGAGAAGCGCATCGCCGAGCGGATCGCCTGGTGGAACGAGATGCGGGAGCGGAAGCGCGATGGATGACTGGGACGACGCCACGGCCTTTGCCCGTACCCTGCCCGATGTGGTGATGGAAAGCTGGTGGGGCACGCCTTGTCCCAAGATCAACGGCAAGGGCCTGATGTCGCCCGGCCGCGAGAAGGGCAGCTTCGGCCTGATGGTCACCCACCCCGAGAAGGAGATCCTGTTCGAGACCGATCCGGACACCTTCTGGCAGACCGACCACTATGCCAACTATCCGATGCTGCTGGTGCGCTACGGCACCGGCAGCCGCGAGCGGATCGCGCTCTACATCCAGCGCGCCTGGTGGGACCGGGCGAAGAAGCCCCAGCGGATCGCTGCGGGGATGGAAGAACGCCCCTGAACTTCACCGACTTCATCGCGATCGACTGGTCCGGCCAGGCGGTCGAGCGGCCGAAGGGGCTCGCCGTCGCCCGTGCCGAGGCGGGCAGCGCCGCGCCCGTGCTGGTCGAGCGCGACTGGTCGCGCCAGGACATTGCCGACTGGCTCGCCGAACTGGCGGACAAGGGCATTCGCGCGCTGATCGGGCTCGACCTGTCCCCCGCCTTCCCGCTCGTCGATGCGGGCGCCTATTTCCCGGGCTGGGGGATGTCCCCGCCCGACGGCCCGGCGCTATGGGAACTGGTCGAGGAGCTGTCGCAAGGCGATCCGCATCTCGCCGCGACCAGCTTCGTGCAGCACCCGGATGCCCGCCGCCATTTCCGCCAGATGGGCGATTGCGGCGACCTGTTCCCGCCCGGGCGCGGCCGCTTCCGGGTGTGCGAGCATGGCCAGGCGGCGATGCGGCTGTCGCCGTACAGCTGCTTCAACCTGGTCGGCGCAAGCCAAGTCGGCAAGTCGAGCCTCACCGGCATGCGCGTGCTGCACCGGCTGCGAGGCAAGCTGCCGATCTGGCCCTTCGATCCGCTGCCCGAGACCGGCCCGGTGCTGGTCGAGATCTACACCGCGCTCGCCGCCCGCGCCGCGGGAATGCGCAAGGGCGTCTCCAAGATCCGCGACGCGACGACGCTCGACGCGATGCTGGCAGTGCTGGGCTCGGAGCCGCACGCTCCGCTCGCCCGCTATGACGACCACGCCACCGACGCGATGCTCAGCGCCGCCTGGCTGCGCGCGGTGGCGGACGATGCCGGGCTCTGGGCGCCGGAAGGCCTGACGCCGGAGCTGGCGCGGACCGAAGGGTGGACGTTCGGGGTTCGCTAGCTCCCTCTCCCCTTCATGGGAGAGGGTCGGGGAGAGGGGAAAGTAGCACAATCTCGATATGCCCCTCTCCCCAGCCCTCTCCCCGCAGGCGGGGAGAGGGAGAAGGATTACCCCACCTCCGCCGCGATCTGGCGGAGTGCGTTCTCGAAGGCCTCGGGCGGCTGGCCGCCGGAGATCAGCCATTTGTCCTCGATCACGATCGCCGGCACCGAGTTGATACCGCGGCTCTGCCACAGCTGCTCGGCGGCGCGGACCTCTTCGGCATAGCGGCCCGAGGCCAGCACCTCGCGCGCCGCCGCGCCGTCGAGCCCCGCCTTCTCGGCCGCGGCGACCAGCACGTCCTGGTTCGACGGGTCCTTCTGCTCGGTGAAATAGGCCTCGAACAGCGCATGCTTGAGCGCCGCCTGCTGGCCCTCGATCTCCGCCCAGTGGAGCAGCCGGTGCGCGTCGAAGGTGTTATAGATCCGGCTGTCGGCCGAGCCGTTCATCGTGAAGCCCAGCGCCGCGGCGCGATCGCGGATCATCTGGCGGTTCGCAGCCGACTGCTCAGGCGTCGAGCCATATTTCTTCGCGATGTGCTCGCCGATATTCTCGCCCTCGGGCGCCATGTCCGGATTGAGCTCGAAGGGCTGGAAATGGATCTGCGCGTCGACCACGCCCTCGGTCCGCGCCAGCGCTTCCTCCAAGCCCTTCAGCCCGATGATGCACCAAGGGCAGGAGACGTCGGAGACGAAATCGATCTTCAGGAGACGAGACATCGGGAATCCTTGTGCTGACGTTCCCGGCAAGATGGGAAGCGCCCGCCCCGATGCCAACGGTCAGGCGACCTTGGCGGCCTCCGCGCGCCGGAGATATTCGTCGGCCATCTCGAAGCGGATCCGGCGCACCGCGGGATCGTCGCTATTCGAGGCGCGAGCGCGTTCTTCCCGGGCGCGGCGCTGGAGATAGGCCTGCTCGTCTTCCTCGGGCTCGGGCTCATGGACCTTCGCCTCGCGCTGCGGCCCATCCGGCTTCTTCGGCTCGGTCGCCAGCGCCTCGTACATCGCCGCAAGCGTCAGATATTGCTCGCGCGCGGACCCGCTCAACTGCTCGGCCATCTCGCGCTGGCGCGCGGCACGGGCCTGATAATAGTCGTGCTGCTTGCTCATCGACCCAATCCCCGCGTCGCGGGTTCATATTAGGAGACGTCGCGCAAAAGCGAAGATTATCGACGCAGCAACGGTCGCTCGTCGGCGGCGGTCCGTCGCATATCATGGACCGCCGCCGCCATTTTGGGAAGAGCCTTGCTCAGGGGATGAGCAGCAGCTTGCCGGTGCTCGCCCGGCTCTCCATCGCCGCATGCGCCTGCACCGCATCGGCCAGCGCATAGTCGGTCGCGGGAGCGACCCGCAGCTTGCCCTGGCGCACCCAGTCGAACAGCCGGGCGGTGCGGGCACGGAGCAGTTCGGGAGTGTGGATATGGTCGAAGAAGGTCGCGTAGCCGATCTTGATGCTGCGCGGCAGGCTCATGATGTCGATCCGGCCGGGCCCGCCCAGCACCGGGCCGAACCAGCAGAAGGTACCCGAGCGGCGCAGCGACGCCAGCGAGTCTTCGAAGGTCGCCGGGCCCGAGCCGTCATAGACGACATGCACGCCCTCGCCCCCGGTCAGCCGCAGCACCTCGGCGGCGAAATCGCCCTCGGCATCGACGATGACATGGTCCGCCCCCGCCGTCCTGGCCGCCGCGACCTTCGCCGTGCTCGAGACCCGGCCGATCACCGTGCCGCCGCGCAGCTTGACGATCTGGGTGAGCAGCTGCCCCAGCCCGCCAGCGGCGGCATGGACGAGGGCGACGTCGCCGGGCTGGACCGGGTAGAAGTCGGTGGCGAAGTGGCTGGCGGTGAGGCCCTGCATCATCAGCGAGGCGGCGGTGCGGTCGTCGATGTCGTCGGGGACCGGGACCAGCGCGGCGGCCGGAATGGCAAGGCGCTCGGCATAGCTGCCCGGGGCATAGACCCAGGCGACCCGCTGGCCGATGGCCAGATCGGTCACCCCTTCGCCCAGCGCCAGCACCCTGCCCGCGCCCTCGACGCCCAGGGCGCGGGGCAAGGGCAGCTCGTGCCAGGCCATGCCGTTGCGGACGCCGATGTCCATGAAGTTCACGCCGGCGGCAGCAATCCCGACCAGCACCTCCCCGGGGCCCGCAACAGGCTCATTAAGTTCAAATATATCAACGACTTCCGGACCACCAACTGCGGTCATGACGACGGTCTTCATATGCGGACTCCTATATTGAACGGTCATTCCAGAATTAGTCAAAAAAACTCAGCGCAGGGCGCGCATCGCAAGGCCCACCAAGGCAGAGAGCTGCGCCGGCCCCGCCCCCGCACGCGCGGCGAGGCGGATGCTGGAGATGGTGGTGATCAGGAAGGCGGCGAGGCTATCCATGTCGAGATCGGCGGCGACATCGCCCTGCTCGCGGGCCAGGGCCAGCGCCCCCTTAATCGCGCGGACCAGCGTGGCCGACGAAGCCTCGCGCAGCTTGACCAGATCGGGCCGGCTGCAGCCGAACTCCACCGTGGAGCCGACGCCGAGACAGGCACTGTCCGCCTCCGCCACCACCCGATCGAACATCGCACGGATGCCCTCGATCGCGCGGTCGCGGCTCGCCAGCAGATCGGCGTGCGCCCGCACCTCTTCCTGAGAATAGCGTTTCACCGCAGCGAGATAGACGCCCCATTTGTCGCCGAACGTATCGTAGAGGCTCTGCCGGCCGATCCCCATCGCATCGACGAGCATCTGCGCAGAGGCGCCCTCGAAGCCATGCTCGCGGAAAACCTCCACGGCAGACTGGACGGCGGTATCGACATCGAATTCGCGGGGACGTGCCATGCAGGGGAGATAATGTACTGGAACGATCGTTCAAGATGTGGTTCAGGAAGAAATGGACACCGGAACATTCGCACACCGATGATTGCACCAGGCTGGTATCGCGACCTCGATCCGAACGGCCGGCGGGCGTTCGGCTCCACCTATGCGGCGTTCAGCATGGACGCCATGAACATCCAGCTCTACTCGTTCACTTTGCCGGTGCTGCTGACGCTCTGGCAGCTCTCCCCTTCGGCCGGCGGACTGCTCGCGACGGTGACCCTGGTCGCCTCCGCCGCCGGCGGCTGGCTGGCGGGCCTGCTCTCCGACCGGCTCGGCCGGGTCCGGGTGCTGCAGGCGACGATCCTGTGGATGGCGCTGTCGACCATGGCCTGTGGCTTCGCCCAGAACTACGAGCAGCTGCTCGTCTCTCGGGTGATCCAGGGCGTGGGCTTCGGCGCCGAATGGGCGGTGGGCGCGGTGTTCATGGGTGAGATCGCCGCGGCGGCGACGCGCGGCCGGCTGGTCGGCACCGCGCAGAGCGCCTGGGCCGTCGGCTGGGGGCTGGCCGCGGCGAGCTCCACCCTCGCCATCGCGCTGCTGCCGCCGGAGCCGGGCTGGCGCGCGGCCTTCTTCCTGAGCCTGCCGATGGCCGCTGTCATCTTCCTCGCCCGCAAGCGTCTGCACGAGTCCGCGACCTTCCTGGCCTGTCCGGGCGCGGACGACTGGCACCGCATCTTCGCCGCCCCGATGCTGGGCAACACCCTGCGCGGCTCGCTGCTCGCGATCGGCACGCATGGCGGCTATTGGGCGCTGGCGACCTGGTGGCCGACCATGCTCAAGCTCGAGCGCGGGATGACCAACGCCCAGGCCGCCACCCATATGGCGATGCTCGTCGGCGGATCGCTGGCCGGCTATGCGCTCGGCGCGACGCTTGCGGACCGTATCGGACGCCGAGCGACACTCGCACTGTTCGCGACCGGCGGGATCGTGACCGTGCTGGCCGCGACCGAGCTGCCGGTCTCCGATGCCGTATTGCTCGCGCTCGGCGCGCCGCTCGGGCTGTTCGCCATGGGGCTGTACAGCGCGATCGGCCCGGTGCTGAACGAGCTCTACCCGACGCGGCTGCGCGGATCGGGGCTGGGCTTCTGCTACAATGTCGGGCGCGGCGTGGCCGGGCTGGCGCCGTTCGCGGTGGGCGGCAGCATCGCGACGTACGGGATCGCGCATTCGATCGGGATCTATGTTTCGGTCGCCTATGTGCTGGTGCTCGCGGCGGCGGGGGTGCTGCGGGAGACGCGGGGGTTGGAGTTTGTGGGGGCGTAGGCGGGCTAGCTTCTGTTTTCGTCATCCCCGCGAAGGCGGGGATCCAGGGTAAGGGAGGACGAACGAAGAAATCGAGCACATGCCAGACGGAGATTCCAAGGCAAGCCGTCAGCGCACAGCGTGTGACTCTGGATCCCCGCCTTCGCGGGGATGACGATTGAAGGGAGGGAGCGGCCTTGCCCCTCTCCCCGGCCCTCTCCCCTGAAGGGGAGAGGGAGATTCTGGCTAAAACCCCAATTCCGTCAGGCTTGGATGGTCCGCCGGCCTTGGCCCGGCCGGCCAGCGCAGGGCGCGTTCGCGTTCCTGGATCGGGTGCTCGTTGGCGGCGGTGAGGCGGCGGCGGATGAGGCCGGCATGGTCGAGCTCGATCTCCTCGCTGCCATAGGCGCGGAACCAGGTGCCGCTGTCGCTGTGGAATTCGGCGGCGTAGCGGACGCTGAGCCGCCCGGCGCTTTCCGACCAGGGCTCGTGCAGCACCCGCAGGTCGAGCGCGCGGCGGAACTGGCGGTCGAGGAAGCCGCGGATCTGCTCGCGCCCCCACAGGAAGGTCACCCGGTTGCGCCACTGGCAATCGATCGTGTGGCTGAGCAGCAGCGCATCGAGGTTGCGCATGTTCCAGGCATTCTCGGCATCGCGGACATGCCATTCCGTCGCCGGACTGAATTGGGGCATCGGTCTTCCAGCTTCACAGGGCGTATTGCCGCTTATGGCGCGCGTGCCAGAGTGGTAGCCAGTTAGACGCTGTTAGTTTCCGCCCGGAGCGGGCCGCCCCTCACAGCGGATCACAGCGATTAACGGGCGGCCGGTGCCTGGCTGGACTATCTCGGACCGGTACCCACGCTGCCCCGAAAGGACCGATCATGTCGAACCTGATGCCCGAAACCGTCACCGATCGCCGCGGCTTCGTCCATGGCGCCGCCGCCATCGCCGCCCTGCTCGGCGGCGCCGTCACCGCCCAGGCCGCCAGCGCCTCGCGCGGCGCCGCGCCTGCCCCGGCCTCGTTCGGCCCGGTCAAGCAGGTCGATGCCGGCCCGCTCAACATCGGCTATGTCGAGATGGGACCGGCGACCGGCCCGGCGGTGCTGCTGTTCCATGGCTGGCCCTATGACATCAACGCCTTTGCCGAAGTCGCCCCGCTGCTGGTCGCGCGCGGCTACCGCGTGATCGTCCCCTATCTGCGCGGCTATGGCAGCACCGTCTTCCGCTCCGCCGATACGTTCCGCAACGCGCAGCAGGCCGCGATCGCGATGGACGGGATCGCGCTGATGGACGCGCTGGGCATCAAGAAGGCGATCGTCGCCGGCTTCGACTGGGGCGCCCGCACCGCCGACATCATGGCGTTGCTCTGGCCCGAGCGCTGCACCGCTTTGGTCTCGGTCAGCGGCTATCTGATCGGCAGCCAGGCCGCCAATGCCGCGCCGCTGCCGCCGGCGGCCGAGCTGCAATGGTGGTACCAGTTCTACTTCGCCACCGCGCGCGGCGAGGCCGGCTATGCCAAGAACACCGATGCGTTCAACAAACTGATCTGGCAGCTCGCTTCGCCCAAGTGGAATTTCGACGATGCGACCTATGCGCGCACTGCGGCGTCCTTCGCCAACCCCGACCATGTCGCGCTGGTGATCCATAATTATCGCTGGCGGCTGGGTCTGGCCCAGGGCGAGGCGAAATATGATTCGATCGAGGCGAAGCTGGCGACCACGCCGGTGATCACCGTGCCGACGATCACGATGGAAGGCGACGCCAATGGCGCCCCCCACCCGGCGCCCGAGCAGTATCGCGGCAAGTTCACCGGCCCCTATGAATTCAGGCTGATCAGCGGCGGCATCGGCCACAACCTGCCCCAGGAGGCCCCGGCCGCCTTCGCCAAGGCGGTGCTCGACGTCGCCAGGATGGTGGGGTGAAGGGCATGAAGATGCAGCGTCTTTCCGCCGCCGGCCTTGCGCTCGCGACCCTGGTCTTCGGGGTCGCGGCCAGCTGGCCCAGGCAGGAGCAGCAGCCCCAGCGCTCGCCGGTGTTCGGCGTCGAGCTGCCCAAGGGCTATCGCGACTGGCAAGTGATCAGCGTCGCGCACGAGGCGGGCAAGAACAACGATATCCGCGCCATCCTGGGCAACGACATCGCGATGAAGGCCTTTCGCAAGAATATCCGCCCCTTCCCCGACGGCGCGATCATCGTCCGCGTAGCGTGGCAGTATGAGTCGTCGCCGCGCAACGACAGCGTCTTCCCGGCGCCCCAGTCGTTCGTGGCGGGTGCACCGACCAATGTGCAGGTGAGCGTGAAGGACTCCAAGCGCTATGCCGCGACCGGCGGCTGGGGCTATGGCCAGTTCGAAAAGGGCGTGGCGGACCAGAATGTCGCGCTCACCCAGTCCTGCTTCGCCTGCCACATCAAGCTGGACGCGATCGACAAGCAGGCGGACCTCGTCTTCACCAACTATTCCGAATAGCTCCAGGCACAAAGAAGCCGCCCGTAGCGGAGCACGGGCGGCGAGGCTTGGGTGCCGATCTTGGAGACCATCGGCACCTCGGGAAAACGGAGGGGCTCCGGGCGCGGGAGGAACGGCCGCGCCCGGAAACTTGCTTACATGCGGAACGAAGCGCTCAGCGAATAGACGCGCCCGTTCTTGTAGACCGAGGTCGGGAACTTCGGATCCGAGCTGTACTGGTAATAGGTCTCGTCGAGCAGGTTCGATGCCGAGGCACTGACCTGCAACCTGTCGGTGACGTTGTACGAAACCGAGGCATCGAGCTGGCTGTAGCCGTCGGTATAGTCCTGCGACTGCTGGCGGCCGAAGCGGTAGAAATACTTCGAGCGCCGGTTGAAGCTGACCCGTGCCTGGAACGGCCCCTTCTCGAAATAGGGGACGAGGGTGAAGGTGTCGCGCGACAGATAGGGCAGGCCCGTGGGCGAGCCGGTATCAGCATCGGTGAAGGTGTAGTTGGACTGGATGCCGAAGCCCCAGAACAGATTGGCGTTCGCGGTGAGCGAGAAGCCGGTGACCTTTGCCTTGCCGCCATTGACCGGCCGCGAGATCGAATATTCCAGCGTGCGGCCGGTCACCGTGTTGGTGAGGCTGACGCCGTCCTGCACCGCGTTGCCGATATAGTTCGACACGTCGCGGTAGAAGACTTCACCCGAGATGTAGCTCGCCGGGGCGAAATACCATTCGGCGGACAGGCCGAAATTGGTCGCCGCATAGGGCTTCAGGTCCGGATTGCCGCCGCTGCCCGAGCGGGTGGTGTCGTCGAGCGAGAGCGAGCCGGCGAGATCCGAATAGCGCGCACGCGCCATCACCTTCGCCGCCGAGGCACGCAGCACGACATTCTCGCCCGCCTGGAAGATCAGGTTCGCGGCCGGCAGGAAGCGGTTGTCGTCGGTCGTCACCTGGGTCGGTGCGAAGACGCCGCCGCTCTGCACGTAGAATTGCGACTGGTCGCGGGTGAAGACGTAGCGGCCACCGATATTGCCGCGGAAACGGCCGGCCTCGAAATTGGCCTGGACATAGCCGGAGACGATCGTCTCCTTGACGTGGAAATACTGGTCCTTGGAGAGACCGCGGTTCACGTTGATCGTGCCGTACTTCTCCAGCGTCGCGCGGATCGCATCGGCATCGAGCGTAGCATAGGGCGTGCCGTTGCCGCTCACCCCGAGGCCGTCGAACAGGTTGCTGTCGAGGACATAGGGGTTGAGGTCGGCGAGCGTGAAGTTCTGGTTGGTGAACGCCGCGCCGCCATAGGTGGTGTTGCTGTTGTTGTGGCTGGCGAAGCGCGCGCCGAACAGGATCTTGTTGATCGGGCCGAGATTGACGGCACGCGACACGTCCGCCTGGCCGAACAGCTCGCGGTCCTGCGTCTTCTCCGCGAAGGTGATGCCGCCGATCTGGCGCCCGAAGAACGGGTTGCCGCCATTGGCCGCGAGCACCGCCGGCTCGCTCTGGTTTTCGCCGCCGAGCGCCGTGAAGTTGCCCAGCCAGTGCGACGGGTCGCTCGCCGGATACTGCCAGTTGACCAGCGTGTCCTTGCCGTTGGTCCCCGAGGTGAACCCCTGCTGGGTGCGGAAATCGAGGAGATATTCGGGGTCCTTGCCGCCCGAGGCGCGGGTGCCGCCGAAGTTCGCGGTGATCACCCAGTCACCCGGCTTCCAGTCGAGCATCAGGGTGAGCGAGTCGTTCTTGACCCGGGTGCGGCGGAAGTTGGTGTCGAGCTGGCCGGTGGCGCCGGTGCTGCCGGCGGGGAGGCCGGCGAAGGTCGCCGAGGTGACCATGCCGTCGGCATAGGTCGCGCTCTGGAGCAGCGAGCCCTCATAGCCATAGGTATATTGGGAGTTCGACAGATTGTCGTAATTGCCGCGGATCACCAGCGCGGTGCCGGTGAGTGTAAGGTTGTCGGCGGGGCGGACCTGGATCGCGCCGGAGAAGCCGATGCGCTCGCGCTCCTGCTTGAAGAATTCGCGGGCGAGGAACGAGGCGACGCGCGCCTTGCTGAACTCGGCGATCATCGCGGCATTGGGCAGCTGGCCGTTCAGGGTCGGACCGCTGGTGACGCGGCCGTCCGCGCCATAGATGATGTTGCCGTTGGCGTCCTTCGGATAGCGGTCGAGCAGAGCATCACCGGTACGGTACCAATAGACTGCCGAGCCGGCGCGGCTGAGCTGCTCCTTGTCGTAGTTGACCGCGCCGAGGAAGCCGATCGTGTCGTCCTCGTTGTGCCAGCTGTAGAGCGCCGAGCCGCGGAAGCTGCCGCGCTTGGCACGGCTGTTATACTCGCCGCCGCCGGTGATCGCGACGGTGTTGGGCTTCAGGTCGAGCGGCTTGCGGGTGACGATGTCGACGCTCGCGCCGATCGCGCCTTCCTGGAGGCGTGCCTCGGGGGTCTTGTAGACGACCGCCTGGCTGATGATCGTCGGCGAGAGCAGCGAATAGTTGAACGAGCGGCTGGAGCGATCCGAGGGGTTGCCGCCCCAGTCTGCGGAGGCGACCGAATGGCCGTCGATGGTCAGGCGGTTGAGCGCCGGCTCGACGCCCGCGATGGAGAGCTGCTCGCCCTCACCGAACTGGTGGTCGACGGTGACGCCGGGCAGGCGCGAGAGCGACTCCGCCACGTTGCTGTCGGCCAGCTTTCCGACATCCTCGGCGCTGATCACGTCGACGATCGAATCGGCGCGCTTCTTGGTCTCGATCGCGTCCTGAAGGCTCTTGCGGATACCCGTGACGACGATCTCGCCTTCCTGCTGGGAAGGCACCGAATCCTGCGCATAGGCCGGGATGGCAGCACAGGTGAATGCCGTGCCGATCAGGAACTTGAGTCGTAGATTCATCTATCAAACCCCCCTCGCTTGCATCGCAGGGCTGACCCACGCCAGCCCGGATTTCCTGCGGATACAGATTGTCTGCAGCGCCTCTCCCGACCGGTTTTTGCGAATCCGGGCTTCGGGGCGCCTGAGGACCATTGTGTAACCACGAGGGAACCAATCACGCAACAGTTTTTGCAAATATATTTTGTATATGAAAACTAAGCGTGTCATTTGGCCTTCAGGACAGTATGTTGCGCCGGGCAGGACGAGCCGAAGGAGGGGACAAATGTACGAGACAGGCACCTTCGCGCTGACCGCGGCGACGCGCGCGGAACCGCTCCGGCAGGAGCAGCCCGCCGAGTCGATTGGTCTCTTCCGGTCCGAGCCCGGCGAGGCGATTCCGGCGAGCCGTCCTTCGCTGGGCGCGCTCGTGGCGCACGGCCGCAAGCCGCTCTATGCCCAGTTCGCCGAGCTGCTGCGCAAGGCGATCCGCGACGGGCGCCTTGAGGCCGGCGCCACCCTGCCCGCCGAGCGCGACCTGGCCGCCGAATATGGCCTGTCGCGCATGACCATCCGCAAGGCGATCGCGGAGCTGGCGGAAGACGGGCTGCTGTCGCGCAAGCAGGGCGCGGGCACCACCGTCACTCGCCGCATCGAGCAGAATTTCTCGCGGATCAGCTCCTTCTCCGAGGAGATGGCGGCGCGCGGGCAAGTGGCGAGCAGCAGCTGGATCCTGCGCGCCCAAGGCATCGTCACGCCTGCCGAGGCGATGCAGCTCAACCTCTCCCCCGGCGCGCCAGTGATGCGGTTCCACCGCGTCCGCATCGCCGACGGCGCGCCGATGGCGATCGAGTTCTCGACCGTCCCCGCCTATTGCCTGGACGACGTGCACGAGGTTTCCGAATCGCTCTATGCCGCCCTCGCCCGCACCGACCACCGCCCGGCACGCGCCCTGCAACGGCTTCGCGCGGTGCCCTTCACCGCGTCCCAGGCGCGGCTGCTCCATGTCGATCCCGGCACGCC
The DNA here is from genome assembly GCF_047324325.1 of Sphingomonas sp. Sphisp66. Lineage (NCBI taxonomy): Bacteria > Pseudomonadati > Pseudomonadota > Alphaproteobacteria > Sphingomonadales > Sphingomonadaceae > Sphingomonas > Sphingomonas sp. Sphisp66. The sequence continues at coordinate 1,188,713 of NZ_CP168508.1, read as the reverse complement.
CGGGCTGCTGATCGAGCGCTGCGGCTTCCTGCGCGACGGCCGGCCGGTCGAATATACCCAGTCCTGGTATCGCGGCGACGCCTATGACTTCGTCGCGGAACTCTCGGACCTCTGACCGATGGCAGCACTCGCAACGCCCATGCGCGGAAGGCATGACAAGCCGTTTCCGCTACGCTAGCGTTCCCCGATGCCCCCCAAGCCCGCATCCCAGCGCAAGCCGGCCGCAAAGACTAGCCAGTCGGACGACAAGTCCGCGTCGCCCAACTACAGCGCCCCCGCGCTGGAGAAGGGCATCGACGTGATCGAGCTGCTCGGAAACGAGCCGTTCGGCCTCACCATCACCGAGATATCGCAACGCCTCGGCCGCTCGGTGAGCGAGCTGTTCCGCGTGATCGTCGCGCTGGACCGCCGCGGATGGCTGCACAAGGATGCCGCGAGCGACCGCTACCGCGTCACCTACAAGCTGCTCGAGCTCGCCCACCGCGCCACGCCGGCGCAGGAACTCACCTATGTCGCCGCGCCGCGCATGCACGACCTGGCGGTGGCGACGATGCAGTCCTGCCACCTCGCGGTCGTCAACGAGAGCCGCGGCCTGATCGTCGCGCGCCAGGAAAGCTCGGGCCCGACCGGATTCGCCGTGCGCCTGGGCACCGAGATCCCGCTGGAGAACAGCTGTTCGGGCCATGTGCTGCTGGCATTCATGGACGAGGCGCGGCGCGAGGAAGTGCTCGGCGAAGCGCCGTCGAGCAAGCTCGCCAAGCGCCTGGCGACGGTGCGTGCCCAGGGCTATGAATCGATCGCCAGCTCGCGGCTCGCCGGCGTTTCCGACCTTTCCTGCCCGATCTTCGGCTTCAACGGCAGTGTGGTCGCGGCACTCACCATCCCGTATCTGGCGGTGATCGACGATGCGCCGCATCTGTCGCTGGAAGAGACGCTCGCGCTCCTGAAGGCGGCCGCGCTCGACATATCGACCGTGCTGGGCTGGTACGACCGCGAAGAGGCGCCGGTGGTGCCGAGCCTCTCGGTGCCGGAACCGAAGCGCGTGCGCCGGAGCCGCAAGGCCGGCTAGATTCGCGGCGCACGCCGGCCGGGAAACCTGCCCTGCGACGTGCGGAATCGCGCGATGGATGGCGCCCGCGCCCTGGATCGACGACAATGGCATTTGGCGGGTCCGCTCCGCAGCCGCGCGCCTGTGCCTTGCGCCCCTCCGAGAGGAGAAACATCCGATTTCATCTAGAAATCATATTTCCATATACAAAATGAACTTGGCTTAATATGGAAAGTCTCCAATCGTACCCGATGTTTGTTTCCTCCAGTCACAGAGAAAAATCGCCAATGACCGTGATCACCGGCCTGCGCGTGCTGGATATCAGATTCCCGACCAGCCTTTCGCTGGACGGCTCGGATGCGATGAATCCCGATCCGGATTACTCCGCCGCCTATGTGATCCTGGAGACGGACATGCCCGGCCTCAGTGGCCATGGCCTGACCTTCACGATCGGCCGCGGCAACGAGGTCTGCGTCGCGGCGATCGAGGCGCTGCGCCCGCTGGTGGTCGGCCAGTCGCTCGACACGATCCGTGCCGAGCCCGCCGCTTTCTGGCGCCATATCACCGGCGACAGCCAGCTCCGCTGGATCGGCCCCGACAAGGGCGCGATCCATCTTGCCACCGGCGCGATCGTAAACGCTGTCTGGGATCTCTGGGCGAAGGCCGAGGGCAAGCCGGTGTGGAAGCTGGTCGCGGACATGTCGCCGGCCGAGCTCGTCGGGGCGATCGACTTCCGCTACATCACCGACTGCATCACGCCCGAGGAGGCGCTGGCGCTGCTCGAGGCGCGTGCCGCCGGCAAGGAAGAGCGGATCGCGCTGCTCCGCGCCGAGGGCTATCCCTGCTACACCACCTCGGCCGGCTGGCTCGGCTATGACGACGCCAAACTGCGCCGCCTGGCGCAGGAAGCGATCGACGCCGGCTTCCGCCACATCAAGCTCAAGGTCGGCGTCGACCTGGCGGACGACGTGCGCCGCGTCGGGATCGCCCGCGAAGTGCTGGGCCCCGACCGCACGCTGATGATCGACGCCAACCAGGTCTGGGAAGTCGACCAGGCGATCGAGTGGGTCAACGCCCTCGCCTTCGCCAAGCCCTTCTTCATCGAGGAGCCGACCAGCCCGGACGACGTGCTGGGCCACGCCCGGATCCGCGCCGGCATCGCCCCGGTCAAGGTCGCGACCGGCGAGATGTGCCAGAACCGCATCCTCTTCAAGCAGTTCATCATGAGCGGCGCGATCGACGTGGTGCAGATCGACGCCTGCCGCCTGGGCGGCGTCAACGAAGTGCTGGCAGTGCTGCTGATGGCGACGAAATACGACCTGCCGGTCTGGCCGCATGCCGGCGGCGTCGGCCTGTGCGAATATGTCCAGCATCTCGCCATGATCGACTATCTCTGCTTCGCCGGCACGCGCGAAGGCCGGGTGATCGAATATGTCGATCACCTCCACGAGCATTTCCTCGATCCCTGCGTGATCCGCTCGGCCGCCTATATGCCGCCCGAGCGCCCGGGCTTCTCGATCGAGATGAAGCCGGAAACGCTGACCCGCTACCAGTACCGGCCGGGGCGCGGCCAAGCGGCCTGAGCGGCTGGGACTCAACTAGCATGGACCCCAAAAGCCCTCCCCCTTGATGGGGGAGGGTTGGGTGGGGGTGACCTCTCCTCATAGGACAGCCTCAGGAGGAGAGGTCACCCTCACCCTCCCACCGCCTTTGGCGGCGGGCCCCTCCCTCTCCCATCAAGGGAAAGGGGTTTATTCATCAAAGGCATTAGCGCCTGTCGAGCAACGAGGAATCGATCTCCGCGATCGTGCGCGCGCCGGCCAGCGCCATGGTGGTGCGCATCTCGGCGGCGAACAGATCGAGCAGGCGGGCGACCCCCGCCTCCCCCGCCGCGGCCAGCGCATAGGCCCATGCCCGGCCAAGCAGCACGCCCTCGGCGCCCAGCGCCAGCATCCGCACGACGTCGAGCCCGGAGCGTATGCCCGAATCCGCCAGCACGGTGAGTTGCCCCCGCACCGCTTCCGCCACGGAGGGCAGCGCACGTGCGGTCGAGAGCGCGCCATCGAGCTGGCGCCCGCCATGGTTGGAGACGACGATGCCGTTCGCGCCAAGCCGCGCCGCATCCCGCGCATCCTCGGGATCGAGAATGCCCTTGATGATCAGCGAACCGTCCCAGGCCTCGCGGATCCATTCGAGGTCGCGCCACTGGACGGTGGGATCGAAATTGGCGGCGAGCCAGCCCATGAAATCCTCGAGCCCGCTCGCCTCGCCCAGCACCGGCGCGACATTGCCGAGGATATGCGGCCGTCCGCGGACACCGACGTCCCATGCCCAGCCCGGCCGGCCCGCCGCCTGCAGGAGGCGCCGCATGCCTGCCATCGGCCCGGAAAGCCCGCTATGCGCATCGCGGCGGCGTGCGCCGGGCACCGGCATGTCGACCGTGAACACCAAAGTGTCCACGCCTTGCGCCTTGGCGCGGGCGAGCAGGTCCCGCATAAAGCCCCGGTCCCGGATGACGTAGAGCTGGAACCAGATCGGCCTTGAGGATGCCGCAGCGACCTCGTCCAGGGCGCAGACGGATACCGTGGAGAGACAAAAGGGTATGTTCCGATCCGCAGCCGCACGCGCGGCCTGCACTTCGCCGCGGCGCGCATACATGCCCGTCAGGCCGACCGGCCCGAGCATGAGCGGAAGCGCGAGCTGCTGCGAGAACAGGGTGCAGGACAGGTCGACCTGGCTCACGTCGCGAAGGACGCGCTGGCGGATGGCCAGCGTCTCCAGATCGGCCTGGTTGCGCCCCAATGTCAGCTCCGCCCCGGCCCCGCCATCGACATAGTCGAACAGGAAGCGCGGCAGCCGCCGCTGCGCCGCCCGGCGGAAATCACTGGTCGAAGTGGCGATCATCAAGGCGTCCCTATCTTGTTTTTTCCTATGAACTTGTATTTTAAATACGCAATTATAAAAGAGCATATCCGGCCTTGCCGGGGGAGGAACCTGTAATGGCCAGTAGCGCGTCCACAGCCGCACCGCCGATCATCGAGCGCCGCTATGCGGTCGCCTTCGCGCTCGTCACCACGCTGTTCTTCTCCTGGGCGCTGGCGGCCGCGCTCAACGACGTGCTGATCCGCCAGTTCCAGAAGGCGCTCGACCTCACCCGCACCGAAGCGAGCCTGATCCAGTTCGCCTTCTATGTCGGTTATTTCTGCGCCGCCATTCCCGCCGGCCTGCTGATCCGTCGCCTGGGCTACAAGAACACGATCCTGATCGGGCTGGCCTGTTATGCGGGCGGCGCCTTCCTCTTCTATCCGGCGGCGGCCACCGAGCAATATGGCCTGTTCCTCGCCGCGCTCTACGTGATCGCGATCGGGCTCGCCTTCCTCGAGACGGCGTCCAACCCCTATGTGACGATCCTCGGCGCCCCGCAGACCGCCTCCGCGCGGCTGAACCTGGCCCAGTCCTTCTACGGGATCGGCGCGGTGATCGGCCCGATCATCGGCGGGCTCTTCATCTTCTCCTCGAACGAGCGCACCCAGGCGCAGATCGCCGCGATGGCGCCGGCCGAGCGCGCCGCCTGGCGGTCCGCCGCGGCGACGGCGGTGCAGGGCCCCTATGTCGCGATCGGCGTGGCGGTGTGCCTGCTCGCGCTGCTCATCGCGCTTACCCGCTTCCCGGTGCTCGAACAGGCGAAGAAGACCGCCGGCAGCGGCCGCCCGCTGTTCGCCGTGCTGCGCCATCGCCGGCTGCGCGCGGCGATCTTCGCGCTGTTCCTCTATGTCGGGGCCCAGGTCGGCGTGTGGAGCTTCTTCATCGACTTCGCCAAGAGCCAGGCGCCGCAGCTGAGCGAGCAGGCCACCGCCTTCCTGCTTTCCGCGAGCCTGGGGATGCTGATGATCGGCCGGTTCAGCGGCGCCTTCCTGCAGAAGCGGATCGCGCCGGCGCGGCTGCTCGCCGTCTATGCGGTGGCGAACGTGGTGCTGTGCGGCTTCGCTGCCTTCGCCACCGGCATGCCCGCGGTCGGCGCGCTGTGGCTGACCAGCTTCTTCATGTCGATCATGTTCCCGACCATCTTCGCGCTCGGCGTCGAGGGGCTTGGCGAGGAGACCGAGAGCGGCGCGGCCTTCCTGATCATGGCGATCATCGGCGGCGCGGTGTTCCCGCCGCTGATGGGCCTGGTCTCGGAGCGGATCGGCGGCGTCCACCACATGATGCTGGTTCCGATGCTCGCCTTTGCCGGCGTATTGGGCTTTGCCGTGCTGCGACTGCGTGAAGGACTGGCCAAGTGACGCGTGCCCTGTTCGCCCTCGACCTGGAAGATGATCCGGACCTGATCGCCGCCTATGAGGCGCGCCACGCGCCGGGATCGGTATGGCCGGAGATCGTGCGCGACATCCGCCGGCGCGGCTATCGCGAGATGGAGATCTGGCGCGTCTCCAACCGCCTGGTGATGCTCGCCGAGATCGCGCCGGAGGGTCTCGCCCCTTCCGATCCCGAGATCCAGCCGATCGTCGACCAATGGGAAGCCGAGATGGACGCCTATCAGCGCCCGATCGCGTCCGGCAGCCCGAAATGGCTGCCGATGACACGGATCTTCGCGCTCGACGAGCAGCCGCCGGCATGATTCCGACACGGACGATTCCCCGCGCCAAGATCGAAGTCAGCGAGATCGGGTTCGGCGCCGCGCCGCTGGGGAACCTGTACCAGCCGATCACCGACCTCGAGGCGCGCGCCACGCTCGAGCATGCGCTCGCGGCGGGGATGAACTATGTCGATACCGCCCCGCATTACGGCCATGGGCTGAGCGAGCGGCGGACCGGCGATACGCTGCGCGCGCGCGCCGGCGTGGTGCTCTCGACCAAGGTCGGGCGGCTGCTGCGCGCCGATCCTGCGCTGCGGGGCGACGGCGAGCGGCAGGGCTTCCGCTCGCCGCTGCCCTTCGAGCGCCATTTCGACTATTCGCATGACGGCGTCCTGCGCTCGTACGAGGACAGCCTGCAGCGCCTCGGCCTGGCGCGGATCGACCTGCTCTATGTCCATGACATCGGGACGCGGACGCATGGCGCGGACAATGCGCGCTATTTCGACCAGCTGACGAAGGGCGGCGGTTTCCGGGCACTGGAGCGGCTGCGCGACGAGGGCGCGATCGCCGGCTTCGGCGTGGGGGCGAACGAGTGGCAGGTCGGGCTGGACGCGCTGCGCGCGGCGGACTGCGACGTTATGCTGCTCGCCGGGCGCTACACCCTGCTCGAGCAGGGTGCGCTGGCCGAGTTCCTGCCGCTCTGCCTCGCGCGGCAAGTCGCGGTGGTCATCGGCGGGGCGTATAATTCGGGCATCCTCGCGACCGGCACCGCGGCGGGGACCGGGCTGCGCTACGATTATGGCGAGGCCCCCGCGGAGATCGTGGCGCGCGTCGCCCGGCTCGAGACGGTCTGCCGGGAATATGGCGTGCCGCTCGCCGCCGCCTCGCTGCAGTTCCCGCTCGCCCATCCTGCGGTGGCGAGCGTGCTGCTCGGCCTGGGTGCGCCGCGGCAGGTCGAGGAGACGATCGGGCTGCACGCGTTCCGCATCCCGCCGCAATTCTGGCTGGACCTGCGCGACGCGGGCCTGATCGCCGAAGACGCGCCGATCCCGGCAGATCGCTGACGATGCGCGTCGACTCGCACTTCCACCTCTGGCGGCCGGCGCGCGGGGACTATGGCTGGCTGACACCAGCGACCGGCATCCTCTACCGCGACTATGAGCCGCAGGAATTCGCCCCGCTGCTGGTGGCGCACGGCATCGATGCCGCGATCCTCGTCCAGGCGGCGCCGAGCGAGGCGGAGACCGCCTTCCTGCTCACCCATGCCGAGACCCGCCCCTGGATCGCCGGCGTGGTCGGCTGGACCGACCTGGCGGCCGAAGACGCTCCCGCCCGTGTCGCGGCGCTGGCGGGAACGCCCAAGATCCTCGGCCTGCGCCCGATGCTGCAGGACCTGGACGACCCGGACTGGATCCTGCGCGACGCGGTACGCCCCGGCCTGGAGGCGATGGCGGCGCGCCGGCTGGTCTTCGACGCGCTGGTCCGCGCGGAGCAACTGCCCGCGATCCTTGTCCTGGCCACGCTGCATCCCGACCTGTCGATCGTCCTCGACCATTTCGGAAAGCCGCGGATCGGCGATGCGCCGGACCCCGCCTGGCTCGACGCGATCTCGGCACTGGCCGGCATGCCCAATGTCACGGTCAAGCTCTCGGGCCTGCTCACCGAGGCGCCGCCGCATGCCGATGCGGCCACCCTCGCCCCCTGGTTCGACCATGTCGCGCGCAGCTTCGGCACCGAGCGGATCCTGTGGGGCAGCGACTGGCCGGTGCTGACCCTGGCCGGCAGCCACGCCGGCTGGATCACCATCACGGACACCCTCCTCGCCGGCTGCGACCGCCGTGCGCGCGAGGCCATTTTCGGTGCCAATGCGGCACGCGTCTACAAGCTCTGACGGAGACAAGGAATGACAAAGGCTGGCCGGCTGGCGGGCAAGACCGCGCTCGTGACCGCAGCGGCGCAGGGTATCGGCCGGGCGACCGCGGAGCTCTTCGCCGGGGAAGGCGCCACCGTATGGGCGACCGACGTCAACCTCGACGGCCTGTCCGACCTTGCCGGCTGCCGGACCGCGCGGCTCGACGTGCGCGACGAAGCCTCGATCGCCGAGGCGCTCGCAAGCGCAGGCCCGCTCGACGTGCTGTTCAACTGCGCCGGCGCGGTGCCGGGCGGCACGATCCTCGACTGCACGGCCGAGCAATGGGCGCTGGCTCAGGACCTCAATCTCACCAGCATGTACCGGATCATCCGCACCGCCCTGCCCGCCATGATCGCGCGCGGCGGGGGCAGCATCGTCAACATGTCCTCGGTCGCCAGCTCGATAAAGGGCGTGCCCAACCGCTTCGCCTACGGCGTCACCAAGGCGGGCGTGATCGGCCTGACCAAGGCGGTGGCGGCCGATTTCGTCGGCCAGGGCATCCGCTGCAACGCGATCTGTCCGGGCACGATCGAGACGCCGTCGCTGCACGAGCGGCTGCGCGCCACCGGCGACTATGAAGCCGCCCTCTCCGCCTTCGTCGCGCGCCAGCCCATGGGCCGGCTCGGCCAGGCCGAAGAGGTCGCCGCCCTCGCCCTTTATCTCGCCTCGGACGAGTCCGCTTTCACCACCGGCCAGATCCATGTGATCGATGGCGGCTGGACCAACTGATTCCGCATCCTGAAGGAGCCTTGATATGAAATTGCTGCGCTTCGGCCCGAACGGCAACGAGAAGCCCGGCCTCGTCGATGCCGAGGGCAATATCCGCGACCTGAGCGGGATCGTCTCCGACATCGACGGCAGCACGATCACGCCCGAGAGCCTGGACCGGCTCCGCGCGATCGATCCGGCGAGCCTGCCGCTGGTCGAAGGCGATCCGCGCCTCGGCCCCTGCGTCGCGCGCCCGGGCAAGTTCCTCTGCATCGGCCTCAACTATGCCGACCATGCCGCCGAGACCGGCGCCGCGATTCCCGAAGAACCGATTATCTTCATGAAGGCGACCAGCGCGCTCTCCGGCCCGAACGATCCGATCGTGAAGCCCCGCGACGCGACCAAGCTCGACTGGGAAGTCGAACTCGCCTTCGTCGTCGGCACCGAATGCCGCTATGTCGACGAGGCGCAGGCCGAAGCGGCGATCGCCGGCTATTTCGTCTGCAACGACGTGTCGGAGCGCGCCTTCCAGCTCGAGCGCGGCGGCACCTGGGACAAGGGCAAGGGCTGCGACAGCTTCGGCCCGATCGGCCCCTGGCTGGTCACGGCGGACGAGGTGGGCGACACCAGCGACCTGCACATGTGGCTGGAGGTCAACGGCAAGCGCTACCAGGACGGCTCGACCTCGACGATGATCTTCCGTCCCGCCTTCATCCTGTCCTATCTCAGCCGCTTCATGAGCCTGCAGCCGGGCGACATCGTCACCACCGGCACGCCGCCGGGCGTCGGGCTTGGCCAGACCCCCAATGTCTGGCTCCACAAGGGCGACCGGGTCGCGCTCGGCATCGCCGGCCTGGGCGAGCAGCGCCAGGAAGTGATCGACGCCTGATCCGGAGACCGGGCCTGGCCGCATCACCGCGGCCGGGCCCGTGCCCCGTCAGATCCCATAGACTTGCGGGATCGCCGTATCGAGATACCAGGTCCAGAACGCCCGCCGCGCCACTGCGTCGGCGGGCCGGTCGTTCAGGCCGCGCGCCGCCGCCGAGGCGCACATATAGCTGGTGTCATAGGCCTCGGGATCGAGCTGCTCGTCGTCCTCCGCCTCCGGGATCGCGTCCTCATTGTCCTCGATCCGGGCTTCCATGACGGTGTTGGCGGCGGCGAGGCCGACGAACATCGCGGAGGCGTCGCCGGGATAGCTACGGCTCTCGACCACCTCGACATAGAAGCGGTCCCGCGCATCGCCGGCGGCCTCGTCCTCGATCGTTCCCGCGACACGCTGCGCGGCGATGTCGAGCATCTGGGTGACGCCCGCATCTCCCGGGAAACGCTCGTCCCAGCGGCCGATCACGTGCCGCACACAGGCATCGTTCAGCCGCACCCGGCGCACATAGCCGGTCCGCGCGTCGGACAGCGCAGCGAGATCGCGCCAGATCGCCGTCCGGCGCCCCAGCGACAGCGCGCCCTCCGGATTGCGCGCGAGATCGTCCCGGGCCGCCGCGATACTGTCTTGGATTGCCATTCAGTCCTCTTGTTCAAGGCTTGGGATCGCCCGGCTTCAGCACCGAGCCATCCGATTTGAAGATCCAGGTGCCGTTCGGATCGGTGACGACCTGGTCGGCGCCATTGTGCTGCGCCAGCTTGGAGAAATAGCCTTGGCAATCGGCGCACATCGGCTTGGACACGCCGATCGGGTGATCCGGGCTGAGCACCGACATCTGCTTCTCCGCGTGGGAGGCATTGTACTGGCCTGGGAAATCCTTGTCGAAGGGATGCGGCTCGAGCTCGTGGCCGATCTGGCTGGCCTTGTTCTGCACCTGCTGTGCCGTCGCGCCGTCGAACCCCTCGGGCCGGGGCTGCTTCCAGCCGCTCAGCGTCTTCGCATCGTTCGACGAGGTCGTCTTGACCGCATATTCCTTCTTGGTGAGGCCCGCCTTGGCGGTGTTCGCCCGGCCCAGCGCGGCCTGCGATTCCGCCACGTCCGCCGCGGTCGCCGCGCGCGGGGCGACCGGCGCCGTCTCCTCGGGCACCACGCCTCTGCCCGTGCCGGTGCGGCCGCCGCTGATATAGCGTCCCGCAGCACCAAAGGCGCCGCCCAGGCCAGTCGAGATCGCCGCGTCCTTCCAACTCCACGGGCGTGGCTTGCCGGTGGCATTGTCGATGCCCCAATCGGCAGCGTAGCCAATGAACCCGCTCGAAGCGCCTGCCGCAATGAAGGCGCCCAGCCCGGCGATCTCGGGCAGCAGCAGGAACGGCACCGATGCGATCGCACCGACCACCGCACCCTTGAGGCCGGCGAGCAGGATGCAGGAGAGGCAGAACTCCTTCTGGTTGAGCGCCTCGTTGACCATCGCGCCCGCAGCACCTGCCGCCGCGCCGGCGGCGACGATCAGCAATGGCCCCGAGATCGGCGCGGTCAGGACGACGACCGCTGCCACCGCCACCGCCGCGACGATCGCCAGCGCGGCCTTCCACCACAGGCCCGTCGGATCGGCACGGTTGACCGGATCGTTGCCGGCATAGGCGTAGAAATTGAGCCCGCCCGCCACGCCGATCGGATCGCGGCTCAGATAGCGGCCAAGCGCCGGGTCGTAATAGCGGAAGCGGTTGTAATGGAGGCCGGTCTCGGCGTCGTGATACTGGCCGGGCAGGCGCAACGGCTGGTCGATCCCGCCGGGCAGCGCCGCCATCGCGCCGAAGCCGCTGCGCTCGGCCTCCCAGGTAACCTTGCCCGCCGCATCGGTGAGCCGCATCGGCACGCCCAGCGGGTCGCAATGATATTGGTGGATCGCGCCGCCTTCGCGCAGGAACAGCGGCTTCCAGGTCTGCGGCCAGTAGCAATAGTCGCGGGCACGCTCGGTGGGCCCGCCCTGCCAGTCGCGGCCCTCGCCATGGACCTGCTCGACTTCGCGGATCAGCTGCTCGCCGGCCCAGACATAGCGGGTGATGCGCTGGGTGCCGCCCTGGCTGACTTCCTTCCAGATCCGCCGGCCGAGCGGGTCATAGCCGAAGCGGACCAGCCGGCCGCCATCGTCCTGGGCGCGGACCAGCCGGTCGAACCCGTCATAGGCATAGCGCCAAGCCTGCGCGCCGCCGCTGCGGGCGATGCAGTTGCCGCGCCCGTCATAGTCGAAGCGCTCGCTCCCCTGCCCTATCAGGCGGTTCAGCGAGTCGAACTGCGCCGGTCCGGCGGGGCCCGAGACGCGGTTGCCGGCACCGTCATAGGCGAAGGCCTCACTCGCCCCGTTCGAACGCTCGACCGCGAGAAGCTGGCCTTCCGCATCATAGCCGAAGCGGGTGGCGCCCAGCCTTGTATCACGCTGCTCGACCAGCCGGTCGTCGCCGTCCCAGGCGAAGCCCTGCTCGAACACCGGCTTGCCCGCCGCCTCGACGCGGACGCCGGTGGTGAGGCCGACGGGATTTTGGAAGGTGCTGGTGGCCAGCCCTTCGGGCGAAGTCAGGCGCCAGCCGGCGTCCTCCGGCGCATAGTCGATCGTGTGGCGCCGCCCGGCCCAGTCGGTGACGCTCGACAGGCGGAGATCGGCATCACGGGTGTAGCGGATCGTCTCGCCGGTGGGATAGGTCAGGCCGGTCAGCGTGCCGGCATCGTCATAGACATAGGCGACGCTCTGGTCGCCCTGCCGCTCCTCGATCAGCCGGCCGCCTTCGTCATAGGCCCAGGCGAGCGTGGCATCGCCGTTCCTGGCGGCGACGAGTTGACCCTTCTCGTCATAGGTGAAGGTCGCGACTTCCCCGTCGGGCGTCGCCAGCCGGATGACGCGTCCGGCCTCGTCCTGGACGACGTCGAGCACATGCCCGTCGGCGCGGGTGATCTGCTGGAGCTGGCCGGCGGGATCGAAGGCATAGGCCTCGCGGCGGCCATCGGCCTGGACCATCGCCTCGGGCCGCTCGCCCGCGCCATAGTCGAAGCGGGTGGCGTTGCCGTTGCCGTCGACCATCGCGACGAGCGTGTCGCCGTCATAGTCGTAGCGCTCGACCCGGCCGATCCGGTCGCGCTGGGCGGCGATGAACTTGCCCCGCGTGTCGCGCGTCGCCTCGATGCCGGTGTCGCGGTAGCGGATGCCCGAGAAGCTGCCGTCCGGGAAGTCGATGCGGGTCAGCCGGTGCTGCTCGTCATAGCCCGCCCGGAACCGCGTCTCGCCGCCGCGCGAGACATGGGTGATGTCCCCCGCCGCGTCATAGTCGAGGCCGAGCGTCAGCCCGGAAGGGAGCTTGAACCCCTTGAGTTGCCCTCTTTCGTTGCTCGCCACCCGCCATTGCCGGCCGAGGGGGCTGGTGACGCGATCGAGCATGCCGCTCGCCCCGAAGCCCAGCCGCATGACGCCGCCATCGGGGTTGGTGACCAGCACATCGTCCGATTGCGGCTCGCGCCGGGCCTTTTGCGGGGTGCCTTCGAAGCTCGCGGCGATCCGGTCGCCGAGCGCGCGGCGGCGAAAGGCGGCGACGTTCGCCTCACTGATCCGGTGGCGGGCGCCGACGGCGGCGCGCGGCGCGGCGCGGACGATCTCCGGCGCGCGATAGGCCATCATGCCCTCGCCGCGGGCATCGACGGTCAGGAAGGCCTGGACCGGGCCGAAAAAGGCGTTCAACTCGTCCGGGGTCGAGCTGCGCAGGAAGGCGGGAAGCAGCCGGGGATCGTAGAAGCGGAACAGCCAGCCCGCCCCTTCGGGCGAGCGGACCTTTAGGAAGCGGCGCAGGTGCCGCCGGGTCGCGTCGAACCCCGCGCTGGAGATCAGGAACACGCCCCAGGGCTGGCCGTCGAAGCGCGTCGCCAGCGCCTCGGCCTGGGCGGGGTCGACGCGGAACAGATAGGGCGCCTGCTCGCGATAGTTGATCGCGGCACGGCCGAGATAGAGGCAGGCCGCCCGCCCCGGCCCCGCCTGCTCGGCCATGGCCGGGATGTCGGGCGAGATGCAGCCGTCGACCAGCGCATAGAGCTGCCCCGCCGCCGCCCAGCCGGCGACGTCGCGCGCGGCGACGGGCGCGAACAGGATCGGGGGCGCGGCGCTGGCCATCCGTTATTCGGTGACGAAGGGCGCGCCGCTGCCGTGCGCGTCGCCAAGCGTGGAGCTGCGCGCCTTGGCGCCGTCGCCGATCAGCACGGTCGGCGCGCCGGTGGCGATCTTGCCGCCATGGCAGGTGCTGTCGCCGATCCGCGCCGCTTCGTTGTTGCCGATCTTCACCGTCGGGCAGCCGCTCTCGATCTGGCTGGGGCTGCCGCAATCGAGCGTGTCGCCCTTGCGCGCGGCGGGCAGGCCGCAGATCAGCACCGACTTCTCGCCGGTCATGATCGTGCCCTTGTTCTTGATCGGGCAGGCTTCGGTATCGGTAATCCGTGCGGCGGGCGGCATGGTCTACTCCCAGATACGCGGGGTGAGGCTGGAACGCTCAACGGCCATTGGCGGACCAATGCGGCGGATCGCTCGCGAGCTTGAGCAGGCCATAGGTCGCGCCCACGGCGTGGAGATCGGTGTTGGTGTTGCCCGATCGCGGCTGGTCGATCCTGTGGGTCTGGCCGGCAGCGTCGAGGATGTCGATCGGGCCGTCCCAGCTTATCGTCATGTCGATCGCGGTGCCCTCGATATGGTTCGAGGTGAGCGAGGGCTTGAAGGCGATGTGGAACAGGTTGACCATCGCCTGGGCCGCGCGGCGCGAGACGGTCGGGTCGCCATGGTCCCAGAGGATGTCGACCTCCGGATTGGCGGGCACTGCGCCGGGCTGGACCGCACCGTGGGCGACCTGCCAGGCATAGTGCATGATCCAGGCGCGGTTGCGGTTGCGCAGGGTCGCGCTCACCCGGACGGTCGCGCCGGCGCGCTGGAGCGCGGCGATGAAGCTGCTCGTCTGGGTGGCGAAGGCAGGCGCCAGGTCGGCGACGCGGTCGCTATTCGGGAAGCGCGCCTCGTTGGCGCTGAACCAGGCCGCGCCGCTTAGCCTCGGCAGTGCCGCCTGGGCGCGGAGACGGTCGCGCAGCAACGTGGTCGGCTGGGTGTCGGCCAGCGCGGTCCAGGTCCGGCCATTGGGATCGACCCGCCCGTCCGAGCGCCCGCCCAGCACCAGCGACTGGTAGCGGCCGATCGCGGCCATAGTGGCGTTGTCGATCACGCCATTGGTCGGCAGCGGCTGCAGCCCCATCTCGCCGACGCGCAGGTTGAGCAGTTCCTGCACCTGCGCGACATCGGCGGGAACATTGGCGCCGCCTCGGCCTACGGATCCGGTGATCGGCACGTTCAGTCCTCGATCCGCGGGTCGTAGCGGCCAAGCCGGCGCTGCACCGCGCGGTTATGCGCATATTGGCGCTTCAAACGGGCCAGTTGCCGGTCCGCCCCGGTGCAGAACCGTATCGTGGCCGCCTCGATTTCCTTCTGCCGCGCTTCGTCGGGCGAGTCCTCGCCGCGGAAATGGTCGCACTTTTCCCGCCGCGCGACATAGGCGCGGACCTGCCTCGGCAGGGTCTGCGGCGCCATCGCAAGGGCGAGGAACGCGGTCAGGATCATGCCGCGATCAGCCCCTCGGTCACCAGGGTGCGCAGGCCCTTGTCGAGCGCCTCGTCGCTGTCGAGCCCGGCCTCGCGGGCCACCGCTGCGAGGGCGGCACGGTCGCGGGTGCCGTCGAGATGCGCGAGGACATGGCGCGGGCCGAACTCGGGAATGGTCATCAGCCGGTGATCGAGCGTGCAGATATTCTCGAGCCCCTCGCCGAGCATCGCGCGGATCAGCGGGCTGGCGCGGGGGCGCTCGCTGACCTCGGCGGCATAGGGCGCGGGGGCGGTGCACAGGTCGATCAGGCCGGCGTCGAACATCTCGAACAGCGCGAGCTTGCGGGCGGGCGTGTCGACCAACTCGCCGACCCGGATGCGCGCCGGGCGGGCATCGACCAGCCGGCCAAGCGCCTCGGCGAGCGGCGCGTCCTGCACCTCGAAGACATTGGCGTTCATCCGGAACATGCCGTCGGCGTCGCGGTGGCAGCGCGTTACCGCGTAGAGTCCGCCGAGCGCGTCGAGGTCGATGCGGCGCTTCGGCGTGGCGGTGTCGCGGACGAGCAGGGTCTGGCGGAAGAAGCGAAAGTCGTGAACATCGCGCACATGGAGCAGGCGGACCAGCTGGGCGGTGGTATCCCCCTGGGGCATCACATCGTCGGGCAGGAAGGCGTCACCCATCCGCTCGCGATCGGCATCCCCCAGGAATTGCAGGCCGTTAGCGGATGCTTCTGAGACGACATTGGAGAGCGATTGCGGGTGGAAATGCGGGCCGAGCTCGTCATGGCACAATACCGACCAGGGCTTGTCGAGCGTGTGCTTCGCCGCGTCGCGCAGCGCGGCCTGGGCGGGGTTCTCGCGCCCCTCGGGCTCGGCGGCGAGCGCAGTGAGATAGTCGCGCGCGGCCTGCCAGCGCTCGGTGCCTTCCAGCCCCTCGAGCCGGAGCAGCAGCGCCTCGCGCAGCACCAGCCGGATATGGCCGCCGGGCATCGCATTGTAGCTGACAAAGGCGACGCCGTCCGGCGACAGCAGCCGGCCGATCAGCGCCATCGTCGCCTCCCGCACCGCCTGCGGCACCCAGGCATAGACGCCATGCGCGACGATATAGTCGTACGGCCCATCGAGATGATCGGCGGCGGTGAGGATGTCGAGCACCCGTAGTTCGGCATTCTCGATCCCCGCCAGCGCCCGCCAGCGCTCGCCCCGCGCCACGGCGGTGGGCGCGAGGTCGAAGCCGGTGAAATGCGCCTGCGGCCAGGCGGCGGCGAGCGCGAGCAGGTTCATCCCGTCGCCCGCGCCGATCTCCAGCACGCGGGCGCCGGCTATCGGCGGCGGCGACAGGCCGGCCAGCCGCGCGATCGTCGCCAGCCGATCGGGCGCCGTCTGGCTGAAGATCGCGCTGGGATAGGCGACCGCGTCATAGGCCGTGGGCGCGGCTTCGCTCATTCGACCTGCAGATCGAGCTGCTTGGCCGCATCGGCATAGAAGCGCGCCGAGGCGGCATTCTTCTGCGCCTGGAACCGCGCGCTCGCCGCCCGCGCCGCCTTGGCCGCGACGTTGAACGAGTCGATCCGCACCTGCGGCTCGAGATCGCCCTGGACCAGATCGTCGCCGGTGAACTTGCCGACGACATAGCCGCCATCGACGTTGATCGCGCCGATCACCGGCACGCCCTCGCGCAGTTCGCCATAGAAGGTCGCGGTCGCCTTGCCGCCGTCACGCCGCACCAGCACGCCAAGGCCCGATGCCTTGCCGCCCGGGCACTCGCCGATCCAGTTGGTCGGCCCGGCGGTCAGCGACTTGGGCGCGACGAAGCGGCACTTGCTGCCGGGATCCTGCGACCAGGCCAGCTGGCCATCGGCGGCAACCGATGCGTTCACGGGCGCGGCGACGACGGGCGTTTCAGCCGCGACATTCGCCGGCGCCTGGTTGTTGCCCGAGGCGACGACGGGATGGCAGCCGAGCAGCGCGGCGGCGGCAAGGCCGCCCAGGATCATCCGCGCGCTCATGGGTTGGGGAAAGTCGCGATGAGTGCGGCGCCACATTCGAAATGCATTGCATCCTCCGTTCGGAAACCAGCGCCCCAATACCAGCCACGCGCATTGAAGAAGGGAGCGAGCAGGACGAGGCCGTGATAGACCTTGTTGTCGCCGCGGACGTCGAGCTTGCCGTTGATCTTTAGGTCGATCGCGGTGCCCCAGCTGTGGTTCGAGATCGAGGTGGACGAGCCGCGCACGTTGCGGACCACCTTCATGCCCGCCGAGCTGAGCGAATTGTAGAGATCGGGGATCGAGCGCTGCACGTCGGACAGCACCTCGCGCAGGCTGGCCACCGCCGGGCGCAGACCGGTGACGCGGAACGGGCCGACCGACTCCGTGCTCATCATCGCCGCCAGCTTGGCGTTGGTGATCGGCTGGTCGTTCTGGCTGTAATTCTCGCGCGGGGCGCCGAACTTGGCGAGCAGCACGCGGTTGGCCGGCGAGGTCAGCCCGCGGTTGAGCGTGGTGCGGTCCGGACGCGGCACCAAGGTGGTGTAGGAGGTCGAGCTGTTGCCGGGCGTCGGCGCGGCAGCCGCCGGCGGCGTCGCGCGGCCGATGATCGCCGGCGCGCCGCCACCGCCATTGCCATTGCCATTCGCGGCCACGCGCGGTGGCGTGCGGACGGGCGTGACGTTGCGGGTCGGCGTGGACGGACGGACGCCGCCGGGCGCAGCGGTGCGCGCGGCGCTGCCCTGCCCGGTCAGGTGCCGCCAGGTCGTCGCGTTGGGCTCGACCAGACCGTCGGGATTGCGCATCAGGTTGCGCTGGTAATTGACGATGGCCGAGATCGTCTTCGGCCCGCATCGGCCGTCGATCAGGCCGAGCTTCATCCCGGCGCGCGTGAGCAAACTCTGCACCGCGATCGTATCGCCGCGGGCATTATTGCCATTCAATCCGACTGAACCCTGCAAGGCCGCTGACATACCCCTACTCCCTACTGATGCCGTATTGGCATGACTAGATATGCTTCTTTGCGTTATCTTGCAGCGGAATGACTATCTACTGCACGATCTGTGAATTATCCTTCGTTCACCGCTTCAGGAACCCGTTCCACCGCATCATTATTCTTCTCGGTCGGTTCCGGCTTCCTGTCGCGCGCGCTTTCGAACCCATAGCTGAACCCCTCGGGCCCGGCATCGACATGGATGGCATCGACATCCTCGCCGCGCATCTGGCGCTCGAGGAGCGCGATTGACATTTCGGGGAGCATCGTGTTGGTGAGGATCGCATCGATCACGCGCCCGCCCGAGGCGACCTCGTTGCAGCGCGAGACGATCAGGTCGACCACCGAGTCCGCGAAGCTGAGGCGGATCTTGTGGTTATCGGCGAGGCGCCGGACGATGCGGCCGAGCTGCAGCTTGACGATGCCGGCGAGCATCGCCGGGCTCAGCGGATAATAGGGCAGCACGAGCAGGCGGCCGAGCAGCGCCGGCGGGAACACCTTGAGCAGCTCGGGCCGCAGCGCGGTCGCCAGCCCCTCGGGCTCGGGCTTCATCTCGTCATCCTCGGACAGGTGCATGACAAGATCGGTGCCGACGTTCGAAGTGAGCAGGATCAGCGTGTTCTTGAAATCGATGAACCGCCCCTCGGAGTCGTTCATGAACCCCTTGTCGAACACCTGGAAGAACATCTCATGGACGTCCGGGTGCGCCTTCTCCACCTCGTCGAGCAGCACCACCGAATAGGGCCGGCGGCGCACCGCCTCGGTCAGCACGCCGCCCTGGCCGTAACCGACATAGCCGGCGGGCGCGCCCTTGAGGGTGGAGACGGTATGCGCCTCCTGGAACTCGCTCATGTTGATGACGATCAGCGAATCATCGCCCGAGAAAAGCAATTCGGCCAGCGCATGCGCAGTCTCGGTCTTGCCGACGCCCGAGGGGCCGCAGAGCATGAACACGCCGACCGGCTTGTTGGGATTGTCGAGCTTGGCGCGGCTGGTCTGGATGCGCTTGGCGATCGCGTCCATCGCATGATCCTGGCCGACGACGCGCGCCTTGAGCTGGTCGGCGATCGTCAGGACGCTCTGGATCTCGTCCTTGACCATCCGGCCGACAGGGATGCTGGTCCAGTCGCCGACCACCGCGGCGACCGCATCGGCATCGACCACGCCGAACACCATCGGGGTGTCCTCCTGCGCCTCGCGCAGCGTGGCGATCGCGATATCGAGCGCGTCGCGCAGCTCGGCTTCGTTGGCCGGCTCGCCCTCGGCCTCGGCTCGGGCATCGCGCAGCGCGGCGCGAGCCTGGACGACCGTGTCGAGCGCCTGCTCCTCGCGCTTCCACTTGGCCTCGACCGCGTCGCGGGCGGCGCGGGCCTCGACCAGTTCCTCGTCGATCTTGGCGAGGCGATCGTCGGCGCGGTACTGGCCGCTCGCCTCGCGGGCGACGACCTCGCGCTCGACCTCGAGCAGCTCGACCTTGCGGCGGCGATCCTCGACCGCGGCGGGCGTGGCATGCTGCGACACCGCGACGCGGGCGCAGGCGGTGTCGAGCAGGCTCACCGCCTTGTCGGGCAGCTGCCGCGCCGGGACATAACGCTGCGACAGGGTAACCGCTGCTGCCACCGCTTCGTCGAGCACCACGACCTGATGATGCGCCTCCATCATCGGCGCGACCGAGCGGATCATGTCGATCGCCTTGTCGGTCTCGGGCTCGCTCACATCGACGGTCTGGAAGCGGCGGGTGAGCGCCGGGTCCTTCTCGAAATATTGCCGGTATTCGGCATAGGTGGTCGCCGCGATCGTGCGCAGCCGGCCGCGGGCCAGCGCCGGTTTGAGCAGGTTGGCGGCATCGCCCGTTCCCGCCTGCCCGCCCGCACCGATCAGCGTGTGCGCCTCGTCGATGAACAGGATCACCGGGGTGGGCGAGCTTTCGACTTCGTCGATCACCTGGCGCAGCCGCTTCTCGAACTCGCCCTTCACGCTGGCGCCGGCCTGCATCAGCCCGATGTCGAGGGTACGGAGCGAAACGCCCTGCAGCGCCGGCGGCACGTCGCCATCGGCGATGCGGCGGGCAAAGCCCTCGACCACCGCGGTCTTGCCGACACCCGCCTCGCCGACCAGGATCGGGTTGTTCTGGCGGCGGCGCAGCAGGATGTCGATCACTTGGCGGATCTCGGCGTCGCGACCGACGATCCTGTCGAGCTCGCCCGCCTTTGCCTTGGCGGTGAGGTCGATCGAATACTTCCCGAGCGCCTCGCCCGGGCCGGCGACACCGGTGCTGGCGGGGGCATCTTCACCGCCTGCTGCGGCGGGCGCCGCGTCGCGCTGGGTGGTCTCGGCGGAGGACTGGACGACCAGGTCGAAGTCGCTGCCGAGCTTCTCGGCCTGGACCTTGCGCCATTCCGGGCTCAGCGCGAACAGCGCGTTGCGCAGCGTCGGCGTCTTGAGCATGCCGTAGAGCAGATGGCCGCTGCGCACCCGGCCTGCGCCGAACTGGAGCGAGGCGTAGAGCCAGCCCTTCTCGATCGCTTCCTCGATCTGCGGCGCGAAGTCCGAGATCGCGGTGGCGCCGCGGGGCAGTGCGTCCAAGGCCGCGACCGTGTCTTCGATCAGCTTGCTATCGTTGAGGCCAAAGGCGGTGCGGATCGCGGCAGCGTCATTGCGCGGGTCCTGGAGCAGGATGTGCACCCAGTGCGCCAGCTCGACATAGGGATTGCCGCGCATCTTGCAGAAGCTGGTCGCAGTCTCGATCGCCTTGAGCGGCACGGGACCCAGGCGACCGAACAGAGCAGAGCGGCTGATTTCCGTCATCAAAGTCCCCCAAGTGCGGCATGGGCGGGCTTGAGCCGCCGCAGGTGCGCGTCCGATCGGATGCGGTCGCTCGGCTGCGGGCCTATCCAGCCCGTCCAGCCCAGCCGCGTGCGTCCGTCCAGCCGCGCGGCTGGAACGTTCCGCTCGGCGATTTCGATCCGCATGTCCCATTCGAGATGGCTCGGCGCGAAGGCATCAAGCGCTTCCGACGCGATGGCGAAGCGCGGGCCCGAGGGCAGCAGCTTCTCGAACTCGGCAAAGGAGCGCGCTTCGATCACCACGCTGAACGCGTCCGAGGCCATGCGGATGCGGTCGCCGAGCACCAGGTCGCCGCCCAGGGTGGCGAAGCTGCGGCCGAGCCGGCTGCGGTCTTCCTTCGGGATGTCGCGCCACCGGGGGCGGTATTCGATCACCTGGACCGGCTGGCCGAGGAGATGGCCGAGCGCGTCCTCGATCGCGATCGCGCTGCGCCGGCCGGCGAACAGTGCGGCGTAATGGACGCGCGCCTGGGCAGTGAACAGCGCCCTGGGCGAGACGCCTTCGGTCGCGCCCGAGAGCGCAGCGAGATAGCCGGCGAAGCGATCATCCTCGGGCCGGTCGGCATGGACGACCGGCTGCGAATCCCCCCATGCGCGGAAGAAGAATTGCAGCATCCGGTTCGCCAGCACGTCGAGCCAGCGCCCGAACGGGCGCCGCTTGGCATAGCGATGCTCGAAGGTGGCGAATTCGGTGAGGTGGATCGGCAGCGGGCCGTTGGGGCCGGTGAGCCCCAGCCAATAGCCGTTGAGCTGGATGCGCTCGCCGCGCTGCTCGGCGGAGTGGAGGGTCGGCGCCGGGAAGTGCATCGCCGGCACCTGGGCGAGGTCGACGACGCTCTGGTTGGGGCGGCGCGCGCGGCCGAGGCGCGGCAGATGGGGGGCACGCGCCTCCGCCCCGCGAACCGCGGGGAACATTCCGAACTTCCGTGCCTGCTCGCCGACGCGGCGCAGGAAGCTCAGATGTTGTGCTGGCGCCCCATCCTCGGCGGCCATTGCGCGAACTCCCCTTCGTTCGGACTGAAGAAACTGCACTCGGTGAAGGCGTTGATGCTGGCGAACTCCGCCAGGAAACGCTCGAGCACGGCGGTGAACAGGAACATGCCGCCCTTGTCGAAGGCGGCATCGTCGAGCTTGATGCGGATCTTGTGCCCCCGGGCGAGCGCCATCCGGTCGAGCCCGGGCACGCGGCGCATGACCTTGGACGAGCTGATGCCCAGCACGCCGTCGATCTGGCGGCGGAGGACGGCATCGTCCTGGCGGCCGTAGAGCGCGAGATGGTCACGCAGCGCCGAGGGGTCGTCATGATCCTCGGGCGCGAGCGTGACGTAATTGGGGGTGAGGTGCGCGATCACGCGCCAGGCGGCGTCGCCGAGACCGAGCGGCGGGCGCGGCCGGGTCGGCGCGCGCAGCACCGAGACGGCGCGGGCAGGCACGCCCGAGACGGTGAAGTGCTTGTCGCCACGGAAGGTGAGCAGCTCGGGCAGCTCGCGATTGGTGACGAGCCCGCGAACGGCGAGTTCATGAACGTCATCGAGCCGCGAGGCGTCGCCGGGCGAGGTCAGGCTGATCCAGGTCTCGGTGCCGACATATTCGCTGCGGCGGCGGAGGCGCTGCTCGCGGGTGGAGAGGCGGCGGGGACGCAGCTGGGTCGAGTAGAACAGCGCCTCGCGCCAGTCGTAGAGCAGTGCCCCGAAAGCGTAGAGCGGCGCCACCGTGCGGGCATCGACATTGTCGCGGGCATAGGCCTTGACCTCGGTGAGGCGGAACACCTCGAAGTCGTAGCGCTTGGTGCGGTCCGGGATGACGTGCAGCTCATGCTCGTGCGGGCGGACCTGGACGCGGTCGAGCTGCTTCTCGAACAGGTTGATCGCGGGCGTGGCGAACAGTTTGAAGTTGCTGGCGTCGACCGCCCGGGCGAGCGCCGGCGAGGAACGGCCGAACAGCAGGACCACGTCGCAGGCGCGCGGGGAGGACTGGAAGGCCCGGTGCAGGTCGCGGAGCTTCGCGAACAGGAAGCGCTCGGGACAGGCGAAATATTCGGAGAGCAGGCGGTAGCCGCGAAAGGCGCGCTGGTCGGCGGGGAGCAAAGCCTCCTCGTCGGCGAACCCGACCTGCTCGGGGACCGGCAGCGCGACCCAGGGGGCGTTCGGCACCGCATCGGCGGAACGGCCGAGCACCGCCAGCGTCTCGCCGATCAGCTGGCGGTAGAGCTCGTTCGGCACCGCCTCGGCGCCGTGGAGATAGAGCGGCAGCTCCTTGACCGGCACCTTGGGCAGCTCCGCCCCCGGCGTCGCCACGAAGCGCAGGCGGAGGCCGGCCTCGGCCCGGACGTTCGCCGCCGCAGCATAGGGCGCCACCGCCGCGCGGGTAGAAAGATATTCCGCCTCGGCGAGCTTGATCGGCCACAAAGTCACGTCATGGCCGGTGCGGAAGATGACCGGCGCATTGTCCTGGCTGGCGGCGAAGGCGGTCAGCTGGGTGCCGTGCGGGACCTTGTGGCCCTTGAGCAGCACCTGGTCGCCTTCCTTGGGATCGAAGCCGGCGACGCAGATCGACGGCATCGGCGCGAGGTAATGCGGCTGGATCGCATGGAGCAGGTGCGAGGTGAACTCGGGATACTGGTCGGCGAGCTTGAGCTGCACCCGCGCACCGAGGAACGCCACGCCCTCGAGCAGGCGCTCGACATAGGGATCGGGATCGGTCGGAGTCTTGAGGCCAAGCCGGCCCGCGACTTCCTCATGCTCCTCGCCGAACTCGCGCGCGGCTTCGCGGAGATAGGCCAGCTCGTCATTGTAATGGCGCAGCAGGCGCGGATCCATCTGCGCTACTCCGTGACGTCGACAGCGACGGTCTCGGGATCGACCTCGGTGCGGAACTTGACCGGCATGGCGTGCGCGGCGGCGGTGATGTCGCCGCGGATCACGAAGGTGATCGTGTTCGGCTTGTCCGGGTTCTCGGCGGGATCGACGGTGAGCGACTCCCCCGCCAGCCGCGGTTCGAACCGGCGGATCGCCTTGCGCAGCTCGCGGGCGCGCTGGAGGATCGCCCGCCGGGTCAGCGCCTTGCCCGCCAGGTCGCTCAGCCCATAGTTGAGCACCGAATCCTGGACATACGGATAGGGCTCGAGATCGTGCAGTGCCTCGATGTTGGTGGTGTTGAGCAGCCAGGCCAGCTCGCGCCGGATCGTCGCGCGCAGCGCCGCCTCGTTGAAGCGGTCGAGCCTGGGCACCGCATAGTGGCGGAACTTCTCGCGCGCGACCTGGGGCGTCTCGGACTCGATGTCGCGCAGCCCCGATATCTCGAGGTCGGCGACCAGCTTGTCGAACAGCGTCGGCGTGAGGCGCTGGCGGACGGCCATGGCTAACGCAAACTCAGGGTGCGCAGCGACAGCAGCGCCTGATCCTCGCCATCGGACAGAGTCCAGAGCCGCTGGCCCGATCCCGCCTGGCCCCATTCGGTATCTGCCCAGGAGGTCGTGCGGCCAAGCCGCTCGGAGACCTCGGCAGCGGCTTCGGAGCCGGGATAGCGGGCGTGCAGGAAAGCGGCGACCGACTGGCCGGAGCGGAAGGCGATCTGCACCGGATACCAGATCAGGTCGCGCAGGTCGCGCGGCCCCTCGCTGGTGATGCTGGCCACCTGGTCGAAGGCCTGGAGGCCATAGCGGCCGCCGATGATCGCCTCGAAGCTGGGCCCGAAGCGCGCATCGGCGTCGGCGATCCAGTCGAAGTCAATGTCGTTGAAGCTGCCCGCCACATCGGGCGCGGCATCGAAGGCAGCGTCGCGAGCGCCCTCGCCCTCCGCGATGCGGCCCTGGGCGAAATGTTCGATGGCGTCGATCACGCCCTCGAGCCAGTCGCTGGCGACGTGCTGGCGCGCGCGGGCGCGGCCGGCAAAGACCTCGGCACGCTCGCGCTCGGCATCGATCGCCTGGCCATAGGCCACGGCGAGCATCTGCGCCTCACCCGAGAGCTGTGCGAGGGTATCGAGCTGGCGCCGGGCCTTGTCCCATTCCCCCGCCGCGGCGAGAAGCTGGAACAGGAACATCCGTGCCTGCTGGTTGGCGGGCTCCGCCCGGACGGTCTCGACGAGCGCGGAGCGCGCACCGTCGAGATCGCCGGAACGAAGCAGCGTGTCGGCATCCGACATCGGCGCTGAACCTTTCAGGATCAGGCGGCGACGTTCTGCCGGATGTCGTAGCTGGCCGTGACCACGCCGCCATCCTTGCTGCCGGAGCGGCTCTGCGGCTGATAGTCGAAGGTCACCTTGGCGGTGTTGAACACGATCGATTCCATGATCGCATCGCCATGGCTCGCGCCCTGGTTGTCGACCGAGGACACGATCACGTCCTCCAGCTTGATCTTGTAATAGGTCAGCGGCTGCTGATCATCACCCGCCTTCTGCGAGTAGATGATGATCTCCTTGATGTGCTTGCCCGAAGCACAAGCGCTGAACAGCTTGGGGGAAGACTTGTCGACTTCCTTGACGATCGAGATGTCGCGGATCTCGGCCTTGCCCGAACCACCGCCAGCACCGCCGGTGTGGAACGAGCCATGTTGGGCCGCGCCGAAGTTGAACGACACGATGTCGATCTCCTTCTCATGGCCCTTTTTCTGGCTCTCACCCTCGATGCCATCGATCTTCAGGAACAAATCAACTGCCATCACCTACCTCCATAGATACGCGGACTTGCGTGACGTATATTTACTTGCACTATTGCAGATATGCTTCAGTACAACGCCCTAGCGACCAAATGACCTAAAGTTCAGTTGGCCCGTGGGAGTCTGGAAACCATGCTCAGGGCAATATCCATTCCCTCCAGCTGATAGTGCGGAACGAACATGAACTTGCCCTTGTAGTAACCCGGATTCTCTTCATCCGGCGTAACTTCGATCTTGGCGTCCTTCAGCGGCAGGCGCGCCTTGGTCTCCTCGCTCGACGAGCTTGGCGCACCGTCGACATATTGGAGCACCCAATTGTGCAGGTCGCGC
The DNA here is from genome assembly GCF_047324325.1 of Sphingomonas sp. Sphisp66. Taxonomy (NCBI): domain Bacteria; kingdom Pseudomonadati; phylum Pseudomonadota; class Alphaproteobacteria; order Sphingomonadales; family Sphingomonadaceae; genus Sphingomonas; species Sphingomonas sp. Sphisp66. Next base: position 1,163,154 of record NZ_CP168508.1, on the reverse strand, counting down.
TGCAGCTGGTCGGCCTCGCGGTTGCCGCCGACCCAGTCGCGCACCATGCACTTCAGGTAATGCGCGAAGCGGCAGCTCGCGAAGATGTACGGCAGGCGGGCCGAGAGATTGGCGTTCGCGGTCGCGTCGACATTCTCGTAATTCTTCGGCCGGTGCAGCGTCTGCGCGCCGATGAAGGTCGCCTGGTCGGTGTTCTTGCGGTGGATCAGCGCGAGCATGCCCGCCGCCGAAAGCTCCGCCTCGCGCCGATCCGAGATCGCGATCTCGGTCGGGCACTTCTGGTCGATGCCGCCCTCGTCGGTCGGGAAGGTCGCGGTCGGCAGGTCCTCGACCGTACCGCCCGATTCCACGCCGCGGATGCGCGTGCACCAGCCATAGGTGTTGAACGCCTCGGTGATCCGGGTGCCCATCGCATAGGAAGCGTTGAGCCACAGATGCTGGTCGTGCGCGCCCTCGGTCTCTTCCTCGAAGTCGAACTCGTCGACCGGCTCGGTCTTCGCGCCATAGACGGGACGGCCGAGGAAGCGCGGCATGGTCAGCGCCATGTAGCGGGCGTCTTCCGAGTTACGGAACGAGCGCCAGGCCATGTACTCCTGCGCGTCGAACAGCTTGCCCAGGTCGCGCGGATTGGCGAGCTCGGTCCAGCTCTCCATGCCGAACAGCGGCGGGGCCGCGGCGGCGATGAACGGCGCATGCGCCGCCGCGCCGATCTTGGCGAGGCCCTTCATCACTTCCAGGTTGGGCGCGGTGTGGTCGAAATAATAGTCGCAGACGAAGGCGCCGTACGGCTGGCCGCCGAGCTGGCCGAACTCGCTTTCGTACACCTTCTTGAACAGCGGGCTCTGATCCCAGGCCGCATCCCGATACTGGCGGAACATCTTGCGACATTCCTCCTTCGAGATGTTCATGACCCGGATCTTCATGTCCTTACCGGTCGAGGTGTTCATCACCATGTAGTGGAGCCCGCGCCACGCGCTCTCGAGCGCCTGGAACTCCTCCTGGTGGATGATCTGGTTGACCTGCTCGGTGAGCTTGCGGTCGATCGCCGCGCGCATCGCGTCGACGGTCGCATAGACGTCGTCGCCGATGATCGCCGCGTCCTGCAGCGCCTGCTGCGCCAGCGTCTGCACCGCTTCCTCGATCCGGTTCTTGCGGATGTCGTCGGCGGGCTTGAACTCCTTCTGGAGGAGCGCCGAGAATTCGTCGAACTGGACGGCCTCGGCCTGGGGCTGCGCCTGCTGAAGTGCCTCTTGCGCCATATCGCCTATCTTCCCTTTCAAGCCTGCTCGACCGGAGCCGCGCTCGCGGTCTCGTCATTCGCCGCCGCCTTGGCCGAACTGAGGGCCGAGAGCAGCGCGGGGTCCTTGAGCACCTTTTCGAGCAGGTCCTGCGCGCCTTCCTTGCCGTCCATGTAGATCAGCAGGTCCTGGAGCTGCTGGCGCGCCTCGAGCAGCTGGGCGAGCGCCGGCACGTTCTTGACCACCTCGCCCGGGGTGAAGTCGTTGACCGACTTGAAGGTCAGGTCGACGCCGAACTTGCCCTCGCCGGTCAGCGTGTTCTGCACGGTGAAGGCGGCGCGCGGCGCGATCGCCTCCATGCGCTCGTCGAAATTGTCCATGTCGAACTCGACGAAGTCGCGCTTCGACAGATCCTTCTTCTCGACATGGCTCTTGCCCGAAAGGTCGGAGAGCACGCCCATCACGAAGGGCAGTTCAATCTTCTGCCGCGAGCCGTAGGTCTCGACCTCGTACTCGATATGGACGCGCGGCGCCCGGTTCTCCTTGATGAAACGCTGTCCACTCTTTGCAACCATCGGATCCGCCTTTCGTCGCCCCTTTCGGGCATCATCCAAAAAAGTCAGGGATTTGAGGGATCTATTTCAGTATCCGGAGCTTTCTTCCTCCGGGCGCGCAAGCAATACGGAACCCGCCTCGTGCATGCCGCCCGGTGCGATGTCCCGTAGAATTGCGAGGAAATCCATGTTGATCCACCCCCTTACTCGACGCAGTGCAACGGGTATCGGGCTGGTTGGTTCCCTGCGTGCATAATATTCAACGATTGCGTCGAGCGCACGCGCAACATCTTCACGCGATTCCACGCGCCCGAAACTTTTCTGCGGGGCGGATATAGTTTCCGATTCGTTTCCAGAATCTACACCTTCGGCCGAGGCTTCCTCCTCTGGATTTGCCGAATAAGGCGTTATCCAACGCAGCATGTTATCGATAACTTGGTAGGCCGACCGGAAGTCGGTGCCGGTGTCGCCCTCGGCATGCGCCATCAGCGCCTGGTCCGCCCGCTCCATCGCCGATCGCATCGCGCGCAGCGACACCATCGTGCCGGCGAGCGCATCGGCCGGCAGTTCGCTCACCGCATGGCGGAACATGCCGAACCCGTCAGCGCCCTCGCCCTCATTCTCGAACCGCTCGAGATCCTCGGCGCTGTAGTCGCCCAGCCGGGCATGCTCGATCAGCGCGATCCGCTTGAGCGGCCCGAGGAAGGTGCCGATCCGAGTAAGCGATTCGCACGGCGCCTTGCGCCCCTGCAGCCCATATTCCTCGAGCGAGGGGTGGAGCACGTCCCAATAGGATTCCAGCAGTCCGGCCAGCATCTCGCAGCCGGTGACGACGACATCGAGCCGCCCCATCCGCGCGCCGGCGCGGGCGAGATAGACGGCGAGCCAGAGGTCCTTGGTGCGCTGGCTCTGCGCCTCGATCTTCGAGACGATCTCGCGCCAGTCGACGCCCGCAGGTTCCTCCTCGAACGCCTGCTCGATCTGCTGGCGCTCGGGATCGTCATACAGGTCGAGCCCGCCCGGAGACTCCTCCGATACGGGCGCGAGCAATTCGCCAATCGGCATCAACACCTGCACATTCCCGACAAATCCCTCTCCTTCGAAATCAAACGAAAGCCGCGACGGGATCAGGAAATCAGCTTGGCCTCCACACGACGGTTATGCGGGTCGTCGGCACGGCGGCCGGGGAGCGGAATGCTCGGCCCAAAGCCGCGGATCTCGACGCGAGACCGCTCGACGCCCTGGCTGGAGAGATAGGCCGCCACCGCCTCGGCACGGCGGCGCGACAGCTCCATGTTGAACGGCACGCCGCCCAGCGAATCGGTATGCCCCTCGATCAGGAAGCGCTTGTCGCGCAGCTCGGGCATCAGCAGCGAGCGCGCGAAGATCCGCGCCTTGGCCATGCCGTCGCCGGTCAGCTGCGCGGAATTGAGCTCGAATCCGATCATCAGATCGGCGCGCGGCCCTTCGGACACGCGCGAGGCCGGGGTGTAGTTCGGATAACCGCTCCCGCCGCGACGCGGCACGGGTGCGGCCGCGCGCGGGGCGCGATAGTCGCTGCTCGCGGCACGGACGGCAGGCCTGACGGCCGCGGCAGGCGTGCCGGGCCGCGCGATCCGGAACCCCTTGGTCGCCGGCGCGGCCCGAGTCGGCTGCTCAGCCTCCGGCGCCTTGCCGCACTTGCCGGCAAAGGTGCAGAGATATCCCTCGACGCTAGGCTCGGCCTGTTGCTGCGCAGCCGCGGGCGGAACGCCCAAAAGCAACGCAGTGCCGGCAATCGTCGACAGGTACGCAATACGCATGCACGTCCTCGCTGGCTTCCCACCCCCGGAGAACGCGCCAAGTCTAAAATGGGTCCGTAACGTTCGCAAGCCGGCTTAACGACGGGCCGTTACGATAGAACGGTCGAAATGAAAGTGGAACGGTTCGTCGCGCCGACTTGAACCGTTTCGCTCCCCAAGCGTAAGAGCATCGGGCAAGAGTAAGGTCGGAGGCCGCGTTGTCAGGCACGTCAAGACTTTCAGAAATGACGATCGATTTGGAGGACGAGCAGGTAGAGCTCGAACGAATCGACTCCATGGAGACCCTTAGTTCTCCTTTCACCATAACCGTCGACATATTCTCGCCATTAGAGGTCGACATTCAGCCACATTTGGGGAAACCCTGCGGCCTGAAGGTGAGCGAGGACGGCGAGTTGCGCCGCCACTTCCACGGGCTGGTGATCTCGGGCGAATATATCGACGAATCGCCGACCGGGCATCGCTACCGGCTGGTGCTGAAACCTTGGAGCTTCTTCCTGGCGCAGGGCCGGTCGATGGCGATCTTCCAGGACCTGACCGCACAGGACATCATCAAGCAGGTGTTCCAGAACGCCGGCATCTCGGATTTCGAATTCAAATTGTCGGGAACGCCGCGCCCGCGCACCTATTGCGTCCAGTATCAGGAAAGCGACTTCGCCTTCGCCTCGCGGCTGATGGAGGAGGAAGGCTGGTATTATTTCTTCCGCCACGGCGCCGACAGCCATGTGATGGTGATCTGCGACGCGCCGTCGTCGCATGTCGCCGGCACTCCGCCTAGCATCACCTATGCGCCCAATTCGGTCTCGGTCTTCTCGGCCGACTCTGCCGAGCGCGCCAGCCAGGGCAAGTTCTACCTGCAGAGCTGGCACGAGCGGGTGAGCACCCAGGCGGGCTCCAAGGTGACGGTGCGCGATTGGGACTTCCGCGCGCCCAACCGCTTCGTCGAGGCCAAGTCGGAGAGCGAGGGCCAGCACGAGCGCGACGACCGCGAGATCTATGTCTATCCGGGCCGCTTCTACCATGAGTCGATCGACCCCGGCTCGGTCGAGACGCATGGCGGGGAGCGCAGCGAGACGATGCTGGCCGGCGCGCGGGCGCAACGGCGGGTGTTCACCGGCTCCTCGCAATCGGCGGGCCTGTCGACCGGCTTCAAGGTCGGCGTGACCAACCACCATGTCGGCCGGATGAACGGCGACTATCTGATCACCTCGGCCTATCACAGCATCGTCGCCGAGAGCTATCGCAGCGGCCAGAGCGCGCGCGAGACCTCGTTCAACGTGCGGTTCGAGGCGATCCCGGCGGAGACGCGCTTCCACCCGGCGCAATCGACTCCGCGCCCGGTGGTGCAGGGGCTGGAGACCGGCATCGTCGCCGGCCCGGCGGGCGAGGAAATCTACACCGACAAGTACGGGCGGGTGAAGGTCCGCTTCCACTGGGACCGCGGGCCGACGCCGGGCGAGTCCGCGACCTGCTGGATCCGCGTCTCGCAGACAGGCGGCCTGGGCAACCTGATCCTGCCGCGCGTCGGGCATGAGGTGCTGGTCGACTTTCTCGGCGGTGATCCCGATCGCCCGGTGGTAGTCGGCCGCGTGTTCAACGCCAACCACATGCCGATCTACGACCTGCCGGGGAACAAGACCCGGGCGCTGTGGCGCACCAAGCGCTATGGCGAGACCGGCGACTATCCCAACGCCCAGCCGCTGGACAGCGGCGCGCCCGGCGCCAACGAGATCCGCTTCGAGGACAAGGGCGGCGCCGAGGAGATCTACGTTCATGCCGAGCGCGACATGAACACGCGCATCCGCCTGGCCGAGACGCACCATGTCGGCCAGGACCAGACGGTCAATGTCGGGCACGACCGCACGCGCGGGGTGGTCAATGACGAGACGGTCGAGATCGGCAACAACCAGAACCTCACCATCGTCGCCCAGCGCCACTCGAAGGTCGGCAAGGACGACATCATCGACGTCACCCAGTCGTTCAAGCTGACCGCCAACACCAGCATCGTGCTGCAGGTCGGCAATTCGAAGATCGAGATGAAGCCGGGATCGATCTCGATGACCTCGCCGGTGATCGAAGTGAACGGCAACAGCTCGGTGACGATGAACTCGCCCGAGACCGCGGTCGACGGCAAGGGAACGCTGACGCTCACCGGGGGTTTGGTGAAGATCAACTAGGGGGCCGTGCATGGAGCCGTGGCGTAGCGTGCATCTCACTCGGGCACGCCAGGTCGGGGAATTGATGGAGTTGCGCGGCGCCGAGCTGCCGGCGCCGGACGTCCCCGTGCGTGCGCATTACGCTGCGTTGCGCGCGGCCGATCCCGCAAAGGCCGTCGCCTATATCGGCCATGCCCTGCCCCGGCGCGAGGCGATCCACTGGGCGGCCGGGCTGATCGACCCTGCCGCCACCACCCCTTCGTCCCCCGAGCGCACGGCGATCGAGCGGGCACGGCTGTGGCTGAAGGATCCCGACGACGCGAAGCGCCGCGACGCCTATGCTGCAGCCCAGTCCGCCGATCGCGAGGCGCCCGAGCGGACGCTGGCGACGGCGATCTTCTACAGCGGCGGCTCGATCGCGCCCGAGGGCGTCGCACCCGTCCAGCCCGCCCCCGGCCTCGCCAACCGGCTGGCGGTTGTCGCGGTCGTCCAGGCGGCCTGGCGCAGCACCGATCCCAGGGGCTTCTTCGCCCAGGCGCTCGAACGCGCCGAGGCGATCGCCGAGCACGGGATCCAGCCCCGGCAATGACCCTCCGCCTCGCCATCGCCAATCTCGGCCGCACGACGCTCGACAATGGCGTGCCCGCGGAGATCGTACTGGACGAACGCGGCGCGCTGATCGGCCGCTCGCCCAATTGCGACTGGTGCCTGCCCGATCCGCGCAACCACATCTCGTCGCGCCACTGCGAGATCCGCTACCAGGACGGCGCCTATCTGCTCAGCGACCTGAGCATGAACGGCACCTTCGTGAACGGCCGTCCCGAACGCCTGACCCAGCCGCACCGCTTGGTGGACGGCGACATGCTGACGATCGGCGGATACGAGGTCCGCGCAACGCTGGGTGCCGCCGCACCGGTGCATGCCCATGCGGCTTCGCAATGGGATGGCTGGGGGAATGCGCCCTCCGCGCCGGCTCCGCTCCCGGCAGAACCGGTCTCGCACCGCCCCGCCACCGGCTGGGATCCGCCGCCCTCCCCCGGCAATTGGGGCGCCGCACCGATCCCCTCGGCGCCGAGCGACAATGACAGCTGGGGCCCGCGCTCCGACAGCGCGCAGGGCTGGGCACCCGCCCCGCCCGCGCCCGAGGCGCCCGTCGCCTCGGCCTGGCATACGCCCGCACCCGACGCCCAGCCGGCCTCGGGCTGGTCGAGCGCCGCGCCGGACCGCCCGCCCGCGCCGGCGCCCGACGACATCTGGGGCCGGCTCGCCGAAGGCAATGTCGTCGACTGGGCGCGCGGCGGCTTCGGCCAGCCGATCCAGGAGAATGGCGACCCGCTCGGCATCCGTCCGGTCGGCACCGAACAGGCGCTCGGCGTTGCCCCTGCCCGGCCCTTCGGTGCGCGCGACATCCCCGCTCCCACGCCGATCGGCGCGCCGGTAGCGGAACAGCATTTCGCCATGCCTGCGGCCAGCCCCGCCGGGCCGAATGGCGCCGCCCAGCCGGCCCCACCAATAGTCCCGCCACCTGCACCGGATTATGCGCTGATCGAGGCATTCCTGCGCGCCGCGGGGGTCGAAGGCAGCGTCAAGCAGCGCAATCCCGCCTTGCTCGACCGCGCCGGGCAAGTCCTGCACCGGCTGGTCGCCGGGCTGGTGGTGATGCTCGAGGCGCGGGCGCGGGCCAAGTCGCAGATGGGCGCGGAATCGACCGCGTTCGAAGTCGACGGCAACAACCCGATCAAGTTCGCGCGCACGCCCGAAGAGGCGATCGCGGCGCTGCTCAACCCGCCGGCACGCGGCTTCCAGGACGCGGGGCCGGCGATCGAGAACGCGTTCTTCGACCTGCAATCGCACCAGATCGCGACACTGCGCGCGATGCAGGGCGCGCTGCGGGCGACGCTCGACCGCTTCTCGCCGACCGCGATCCGCCAGCGGGCGGAGAGCCGCGGGCTGCTCGCCCGGATCCTGCCCGGCGCGCGCGACGCTGCCTTGTGGCAGGCCTATGAGAAGGAGTTCGGCGGGGTCGCGCAAGGATCGGACGAGGCGTTCATGGACGTCTTCGCCAAGGAATTCCGCCGCGCCTATGAGGAGCAGTCGCGGGCGCAGCGAAGGGGGTAGTTTCAAGCAGAACCCCGTGCTCCTGCGAAAGCAGGAGCCCAGGGTCACGAATGATGCGCTTGCGGCTCTGGGCTCCTGCGTTCGCAGGAGCACGGGTTATTTTCACGGGAGCCCGGTCTACTCCGTCACCTCATCCACCACCTTGAACCACACCATCTGGGTCTGCCAGCCATTGGCGGCCGCCTGGGAGACGAACTTGTTCGTCCATTCCGGCCCGCGGCCGCCAAGCGGCGGGGCGATCAGGGCCTGGTCGAACGGTCCCTTGCCGCTGATCATCAGCACGCCCGACCAGCCGGGATGGTTGACGTCGAGCTGGATCTGGAAGCGGTCGCCGCCGCGATCGGTGACCATCCGGGTCTGCCCCGCGAGTTTCTTCAGCCCCTCGCGGCCCAGCACGCCGGTGCCGGGGCCCGAGAATTCGGGATCGATCACGCCCGAGGGCTCGAGCCCGATCAGCGCGATATCGTCCTTGGGATTGGCGATGGCGATCTGCAGGACGACATTGGCCGCCTTCTCGCCCGGATAGCCGCTGAGCGTCGGGTCGGCGGGCTGCATGCGCATCTCGAACTTGCGCTGGGGGACGCTGAGCTGGTGCGAGTCCGGGGCGCGGACCTGGCGATAGGTGTCGAGCGCGGCGCAGCCCGACTGGGTGATCTGGGCGACTTCGCTGAAATCGATGCTCGCCCCTTCGATCTTGCGCTGGGCAAGTACCTGGGAAATCTCGTTCTGCGAGGCCGACGGGTTGCCGGCCACACCGGTCAGCCGGGCGACCGGGCCGGGTTTGCCCGGGGCGACCTCGACGATCTGGAGCCAGGTGCAGCCGACCGAGGGCAGCGCCGCGTCAATGGCCGAGCGGGCGAGCTGGACCGGGTCGTTCGACGTGGCTGCGGGGGCCTCGGTCTTCGAGGGGGCCGGGCCGCGCGGGGTCAGCATCAGGCCCGCGCCGGCGAGCACCACCGCCAGGACACCGACGCCGCCACCGATCAGCCACCAGCGCTTCGGGTCGGTTTTTGAAGGGGTTACGGCCTCGATCTTCGCCACCTCGGCCAGCACCGCTTCCATCGACTGGAGGCGCTCGGCCGGGTTGGGGGCAAGCATCCTGGCCAGCACCCCGCGCAGGGGCTCCTCGACCGCGCTGAGGTCCGGGCCCGCCCTCCGCTTGTCCACAGCATCGACCAGCGAGCCGCCCATCTTGACGTCGCCGCGCTGGGCCAGGGCCAGGATCACCAGGGCCAGGCTGTAGACATCGGTCCAGGGGCCGATCGAGCGGCCGAAGTCGCCGAGCTGCTCGGGGGCGACATAGTTGAGCTTGCCCGCGAACCCCTCGCCGACGATGGTCGCGGTGCCCGGGTCCATCTCCTTTGCGATCCCGAAGTCTATTATCTTTGCGCGGTCGAGCCTGCCGTCCTCGAGCAGGATATTGTCCGGCGCGATGTCCCGGTGGATCGCGCCAAGGCGGTGCGCGGTGTCGAGGCCGGCCGCCAGGCGCTTGAGCAATGCGAGCAGTTCGGACGAATCCGGCCCCAACTGGCGCATTTCGAGCGATAAGTTTGCACCGTCGATAAATTCGGTGACGATGTAGAGCACGCCGAGCTGCGGCTCCTCGGCGAGCACGATGTAGTGGACCAGCGCATCGTGGCGGAGCCGGCGCAGGGTCTGCGCCTCGCGCCGGAACATCGAGACGACGTTGGGGTCCTTGGCGAGCGCGGGGAGCATCACCTTGATCGCGACGCGCTCGTCGGTGTTGATGTTCACGCCCTCGAAAACCTCGCCCATCCCGCCGCGGGCGATGAAGCGCTTCACTTCGAACAGATGGTTGAGGACGTCGCCGACCTGGATCGTCGTCCCCTCGCCGCGCGGCGCGAAGCCGGTGCCGCCGCCGGGCTGGAACTCCGTCGCAGGCTCGCCCGGCTGGAACGCGGTGGCCGGTTCAGGCGCCGGCTCGGGCGTGGACGGCACGAACACCGTCTTCGGATCGTCCTTGGGGTCGCTCATCGCGCCAACCCGGTAGCGGCAAAGCTTAGCTGGGTTGTTTCGCTGACCCCGATGATCACCGCGGTGACATTGTCCGGCGCGCCGCGTTCGAGGGTGAGCGCGATCAGCCAGTCGAGCGCCTCGCGGTGGCCATGCCCGTCCAGCGCCTCGGCGATCTCGGCATCGGAGACGCGGTTGGTCAGCCCGTCGCTGCACAGCAGGAACACGTCCCCAGGCTGGGCCTCGTCGACGATGACGTCGACCTCCACCTCGGCCTGCGCACCGACGGCGCGGGCGAGGATGTGCGACATCGGGTGGCCGGCCGCCTCTTCGGGCCGGATCAGCCCGCGATCGACCATCGCCTGGACCTGGCTGTGATCGCGGGTGAGCTGGTGGAGCACCCCGTCTCGCAGCACATAGCCGCGGCTGTCCCCCACCCAGAACAAGGCGAAGGCGCTGCCGTTGAAGTGGAGCGCGACGAAGGTCGAGCCCATCTGGATGCCGCGCTGTGCCGCCTCGCCATGGATATGGGCATTGGCGGCGTGGATCATGTCGGCGATCGCGGTGCAGGCCAGGTCGAAGTCCGTCGGCAGCACCAGCGCGCCTGCCGCGTCGGTGAGCGCCGCCGAGGCCCATTCGCCCTTGTCATGCCCGCCCATGCCGTCCGCAACCGCCCAGAAGGCAAGCTCCGGACGGACGGCGTAGCTGTCCTCGTTGTTGGTCCGCACCCGGCCGACATGGGTGCCGCCGACACTATCGAGACGCAGCTGCGCGCTCATGCATTCACCTCGGAAATCAACATCTTCGCGAGCAGCCCCTCGGGCCGGTCACCGTCCTGGAACGCGGGCATGAAACCCTCCCCGCCCAGCGTCCACCAGCGCGGCGCCGAAGTGCCGGATTCGGCGGCCGGATCGAGACTGCCAACTTCCGCGGCCAGGCGATCCGCATCCCAGCCTTCTCCGAACGCGCGATAGACGAGGTCCTCGATCTGTGCGGCGACATCTTCGCCCGCGCCAGCCAGGACCGCTGAGCGGGTGGCGTCAGGCAATCCTCCCCCGCCAGGGGGAGGGGGACCGCCGAAGGCGGTGGAGGGGGAGGCATGCGACCCGGTAGCTGGTTGCGTACCTCCCCCTCCGTCGCGCTGCGCGCGCCACCTCCCCCTTGCGGGGGAGGATGACGGAGAGCCGAGCGCCAGATAGAGCGGAAAGCGCCGCCCTACCCCGTCGACCGAGGCGACCAGCACGCCCGCCCCGTCGGTGCCGGCGAAGCGCCAGGGCGGCGCACGGTCGTAGCGGTCCTCGAAATCACTGCCGAGCGCCTCGCGGGCGGCAAGCATCTCGGCCGACAGCCAGGCATCGAGCGCCTCGCGCTCCGCCGCACCGAGCCCGCGCGCGACGAAATCGCCATGCGCCGGCAGCTTGCCGAACAGGCGCGCGCTCATAGCGCCGCCGGACAGCGGAACGACCAGAGGTCGCCGCGGCTGAATGGGTTGCGCTGGCTGGGCAGCTGGATCGCCAGCGTGGCGCTGCCGGTGCCTTCGCCGAAGGTCGCGCGGATCCCCTGGGCGCCGGCATTCTCCATCTGCGCCTGCCCCATCAGCCGGAACAGCGCCCAGGGACCTTCGGCCTCGAAGCGGCGCAGCTCCTTCCCATCGGCCTGGTAGAGCACGACCGACGCCTCGGGCAGGCCGCCCGAGACCGACCACAAGAGCGGCTTGGGCAGGTTGTTGGTCGCATCGAACTTGTAGGTGGAGCCGCCATTCGACACCTCGACCGCGGTCACTCCGGGACCGAACCTGGCCATCGACACCTTGATCGGCAGCCCGCCGGCGAGCAGGTCGCGGATCTGCGCTGCCTTGGCGAGCTGCTCGGGGCTGCCCGGATCGAGCGTGCGCGCGATCGGATCGTCCTGCTTCCAGCGCCAGACCGGGCCGCTGGTGTCGATCAGCGGCTTCAGCCGCTGCTGGACGAAGCCATCGAGCGTGCCGCCCATGCCGAACACGCGGAGCACATCAACCGCCGGGGCATCCTTGGCCGCGGCGGCCCCGAAAAAAGGGAAATGCTCCTGCGCGACCTCCTGGCACGCCGGGAGGACAACCTGGGCATAGGCTTCGGAGACGGCGCCCTTGGCGGCGCTGATCTGCGCCGCCGATCCGCCGCCGGCCGCGGCGTTGACGAAGCCCTGGAGCTGGGGCGGCGCGCCGGCGGCGGCTGCCTTCACCGAGGCCATGGCGGTGGCCATCTGGGCCTGGGTGGCGTCCGATCCGCCGCCGCCGCCGACCGACTGGGCAGCGATCACCGCCTGGCCGGCCTGCTTCACCGCGGCGACGAACTCGTCGATCGGCGCCGATCCCTTGCCGTCGCCGACATAGTCGTGGAGCGGCTGGAAATAGGCGGTGATCTCCTCGCCGGCATCGAGCCCCGCTGCCCGGCCATTGGTGGCGTCGCCGGCATAGCGGCCGATGCGCGAGCGGTTGATCCGGTCGCGGATCATTCGCTTGCCGACCGCCTGGGCGCCACCGGCGAAGATGGTGTTCTTGCGCAGCTCGAGCAGCACGCGCTTGATCGGCGACGGGCTCTTGGTCATCGCACCGAAGGCGGAGGGGTCGCGGAAATAGTCCGCCGGCTGCATCGCCGCGATCACGCTCTCCCAGGCGGCGATATAGTCCTTGGCATAAAGGCCGGCGACGCCGGGGCGGATGTTGCTCATCTCGTCGCGCACGCCGCCGGTATCGGCATCGCCGCCGAGCACCCAGAGATCGCGCTTCAGGTCTTCCTGCACGGTGGCGAGGCCGAGCGTGTAGCTTTTCTCGAAGCCGTCGCGGGTGAAGAAATAGGGCACGCGGGTGGAGAGCACCTTCTCGCGATCGGCGAAGGCGATGGCATCGCCCTGCGAGAGGATATTGGCCGCTTCCCAATCGGCGCCGGCGGTGGCCGCCTTTTGCTTCATCACCGCATAGGCGCGATCGGCGAGCGAGAGCGTGCCGATCGCGGCGCGGGCGCTGGCGACGAGCGCGCCATCGAGCGGCGGCTTGCGATCGGCCCAGACGCCGGCGAGGTTCTTGTCCTCCAGCAGCGCATCGAGGTGGCGGGAAAGCTGGCCGCGCTCGGCATTGCTGTCCGAGCCCGGATAGACTTCGGTCGCCCAGTCGGTGGTGATCCAGCGCTTGACCGTCTTGGCGTCCATCGGGCCCTGCTGGCCGAGCATCAGATAGACCTTGAGCGGCTCGTACAGCGCCATCGCGTCGCCGCCATGGCCGCGCATGTACTGCTCGAGCCGCAGCATCAGGCGGGGGAGCATCACGCGGCGCAGCGCCTCGCGATAGGTCTCCTCGGCCTGGCTGCTGAGCCCGCTTTCGTAGAGGCCGAAAGTCATCATCAGCGGCGGGCCGCCTTTCTGGCGATCGGCATAGCCGCGCGGCAGGCTGCGCAAAGCGTTGAGGCCGGGGAGCGCAGCGCGGAGGTCGCCATCGCTCTCGCGGACCTGTTGCAGGTCGATGCCGGCTTCACGGAACTGGCCGCGCGCGGCCTCGGTCTTCGCCAGCAGGTCGTTCTGGAAGCCGCGATTATTGGCGAAGCTGACACCCCAGGCAGTGAAAGTGAGCAGCACCACCGCCGTGATCGCGGTGAGACCGGCAACCAGCCGGGCGCGCTGGCGGCGGCGGGCGGCGGGGTCCATCGTCACCAGCCCGGCCTCGCCGAACATCACGTCGCCGAGCAGCCGGTTGAGGAAATAGGCACGGCCGGAGCTGCCGCTGCCCTGGGCCGGCTGGGCGGGACGATCATAGATGTCGGCCATGCCGGCCAGGATGCGGTCGAGCGGCGCGCCCTGCTGGACGCCGCTGGTCAGGTAGAAGCCGCGCAACTGGCCGCTCGGCTCGTCGCCGCTGGTGAAGGCGCCTTCGAGGAAGCGGGCGACGCGGGCGCGCAGCGAGCCGAGCTGGGCGGGGAAGCCGAGCAACAGCGCGCGGCGCAGCGGATCGACTTCGTCGAACAGCCGCTTGGCCTGGCGATCGGCGACGGCCTGGGTGACTTCGTCGAACGCGCTCGCCACGTCATCGGCCGAGGGGCGGCCGCGCGGCTGATCGAAGCTGTGGCCGAGCACGGCGCGGCGGCCCTCGACGTCGAGATCGTCGAAATACTCGGTGAAGCCGGCGAGCAGGTCCGCCTTGGTGAGCAGGACGTAGATCGGGGCTGCGACTTCGAGCGTCTTGCGCACTTCCACGAGCCGGCGGCGGACCGCAGCGGCATGCGCGTCGATCTTCGCGCAATCGCTGGCGAGCAGCTCGTCCACCCCGATCGCGACGATCACGCCGTTGACCGGCTGGAGCGGGCGGTTCTTTTTCAGGAGCGACAGGAAGGACGTCCAGCCGCGGCTATCGACCTGATAGTCGGAGTCCTGGGTGGTGTAGCGGCCGGCGGTGTCGACCATCACTGCTTCGTCGGCGAACCAGAAATCGAGATTGCGGGTGCCGCCCACCCCTTTCATCGCGGTGTCGCCGAAGGGGAAGCGCAGGCCGGAGTTGAGCAGCGCGGTGGTCTTGCCGGCGCCGGGCGGGCCGATGATCACGTACCAGGGGCGCGTGTAGAGGTAATTGCGCTGCTTGCCCGAGGCGGACTTCAGCTGGGCGACGGCTTCGCGCATCCGTGCCCCAAGCGCCTTGCTCTCCTCGCCCGCCGGATCGGGCGCGGCGAGCTCGGCGGCGATCGCATCGGCGGCGCGCTTGTGGCGGCGGTGGCGGAGGTACGCGAACAGGCCCCAGATCGACGCGACTACGACGACGCAGAGGATCCGCACCCAGAGCGGGCGCAGGAACTTGACGAAGATCGGCAGGCCGAGGGCGAACAGCAGCGCGACGATCAGCGCGCATGTGATGGTGACGAACCACCAGTTCTTGAAGAGACGACGCATTCGCTCTGCTCCGCTCAATAACGCCGCGGCACGATGATCTCGACGCGCCGGTTCTTCGATTTGCCTGCCGCCGTGTCGTTCGACGCGATCGGGACGGTTTCGCCGAGCCCCTTGGTAGTGACGCGGTTCGGGTCGCTGAGCGACGCGCGGATGATCGTGCCGACGGTCTCGGCGCGCGCCTGGGAAAGCGCCATGTTGTCGGGGAAGCTCAGCGTCGCGACGCGGTCGCTGTCGGCATGGCCCTCGATCGTGACGGCGCCCTTCTCCTTCTCGATCGCATCGCCGATCCGCCTGAACAGCGTCTCGCGGCCGGATTCGAGCTGGTCCGAGCCGGACTGGAAGAGCTGGCCGACGGTGGTGCGGACGCGGACGGTCTGGGCGTCTTCCTCGACGGTGACGAGATGCTCGCGGATCTCGGGTTCGAGGAACTTGCGCAGGCCAGCGGCCTGGGCGCTGCCGGTGGCGGGCAGCGCGGCGGCGGGGCGCGACAGGGTCAGCGGCGCGCCGGGGGAAACGCTGGCGAGCGCGGAGGACGGCGCCTCGCCGCTCGACATCAGGATCAGGCGCAGGATGATGAAAACGAGTAGCAATAGCGCCGCGGCGCCGGCAGCGGCGAGCGCGATCAGGTTCCACAGGCCGAGGCGCTTGAGCGGCGCCGCGACGCCGCGCCAGTGCGGCACCAGCTCGGTCTGCGAGAGCGCGCGGGTGTGGGTGAGCGCGCCCTGGAGCTTGGCCATGATCTCGTGCAGGCGGCGCTTGCCGTCCGGCATCACCCGGAAGCGGCCCTCGAACCCGGCGGCGAGGCAGGCATGGTAGAGCTCGATGATGTCGAGATTGTCGGCCGGCGCGCGCAGCATGTCGTCGGTGAGCTGCCAGAAGCGGTCGCCGCCGATATTCTCCTGGAAGAACTGGACGACCATCGAGCGGCGCGCCCATTCGGCGCCGTCGGTGCCGATGTTGGGCAGGTTCTGGGCGATGTCGTCGATCGTCGCGCAAACCGCGTATTTGGCGCGCTGGCGGGTCTCTTCCGAATAATGCGGGGCGATGGCGCGCTCGAAGGTGGCGATCAGCTGGGTGGCCTCGCGGTGGAACTGCGGCATCGGCGCGCGGACGCGACCGGCGCGGATGCCGGCGGCGAGCGCGAGCACCGGCGCCGCCTCGGTGAGCATGACGTTGCGAACGGCGCGGGGCTTGGCGGGACGCGGCACGTCGTCCTCGGCGAGGCGCGAGGGATCGAGGCGGACGCCCGCTTGCTGGCCCTGGCCGGTGCGCGAGAGCGGCGGGGCGGGATCGTAACCGCCCTGCCCTTCATTGCCGCGCAGCCCCTGCAGGGGCGACGGGCGGAAGACGGTGCGGTTGCCGTCGTTCGGGTCGGTCATCGGCCGGACCTCTTCACGCACCAGAGCTCGAGCTTGAGCTGCGGCCAGTCGCCGGCGACGTGCAGGCCGAGCGCGGGCGCGGTGGTGACGTCGCGCCAGTCGGCGGCGCCGCGATCGAGCTCGAAATAGACGAATCCGGGCAGCACGCGGATCTGCGGCGGCGGCGTGGGGGTGTGGCGCAGTGGGACGCCGGGCAGCGCGCTGTCGACGATCTGCCGCATCTTGCCGATCGCGCCGATCTTGGCGACCGAGGGGAACAGCCCGCGTATCTCCTCGAGCGGCGCCGAGGCAGCGACGGCGAGGTAGAAATAGCCGTTCTGGAACAGGTTGTGGTCGGTGATCTTCGACACGTACGCACCCGGCCCGGCATTATCGAGCGGGAGCTGGATTGCCGAACGGTCGAACACCGCCGCCAGCATCGACTGGAGCAGGTCGAGCACCGGATCGAAGCAGGTCTGGGGATGCTCGTGATCGTAGCGCGGCAAGGGCGGCGGCTTGCGCTCGGGGCGGATCATCGTGGCGATCTCGCCGGCCATCGCGACGAAATTCTCGTAGAGCCGCTCGGGATGGAGCATCGGCAGCCGCTCGGCATGCTGGAGCACGGGCACCCAGCGGTTGAGCGACTGGAGGAGCAGGAAGCTGCCGAAGGTCTCGGCACCGCCATCGGTCGCCTCGACCGCGCGGATCGCCAGCTCCTCGGCGCGCTGCTCGGCCCGGCCGAGAATGTCGGTCACCGCGCCGCGCAGGCGCTGGGAAGCGTTCTTGTCGAGCGTCGGCGGGATGAAGCGATCGTCGAACATGACGCGCTTGTTGTGGACCTCGCGCACCCGCACGACGCCGAGCGTCACCCGGCCATAGATCTGGTCGCGCAGGATGCCGTAGCGCAGGTTGGGGCGGCCATAGTCGATGCCCTCGGTGGTGCGGTCGTCCGAGAAGGCATCGGCGGTCTCGCGCTCGTCGACCAGGAAGCGCGCGTCGAGCGCATTGGTCTCGGCATCGCGGAACTCGGTGACGCCATCCTGGTGGGCGGGGAGCGTCAGGTAGATCACCGAATCGCGCGCCTCGGCCGGCACGTCGAGCGGCTCGGGCGGGGGCATGTCGTCGGGGATGGCGAAAGGGGTGCCGTCGGGCAGTACGCCCGTCGCGCGGACCACGCCGAACTTGCCGAGGCTCGCCAGATCCTCGTCAATCACCAGCTCGGTGAAGCCCCAGGGCCAGGGGCAGACGCTGTTGACCCGGGCGCGGACCAGCGCGTCGATATAGCGGTCCTGCGCCTGGAAATGCTGCGGCCGCAGGAACATGCCCTCACGCCAGGCGACGCGGTTATTACCGGCCATATCCCACTCCTTCGAGCAGAGGGCTTTGTTTAAGCACAGCTTCCGATTCCCATAAAGCAAGGTTATCTGGGGCACCTGCGGGCAGCACCGCCCGCGCGTGGAACAGGGCGCGTAGATGCAGGATCGTGACGAGCCTTCGTTCGACCCGAGGACCTGGGGCTCGAGCAGACCCGCTGCCGCCACGCAGGATGCGTCGTTCGACGTGCGCAGCTGGGGCCGCGGCCCGACGCCACCACCTCCGCCGCCGCCGATCCGTCGCGAGCCGATCGACCCGCGCCTCCGCGGCTATGGCATCGCGCTGGGCACCGGGGCGGCACTGGCGCTGGCCGGCGCGGTGATCGCCTTCGCCAATCGCTCCACCCACCCGGTCGCGCCCAGGGCCGAGGCAAGCGCCGCGCTGCCCGCCGAGCCGGTCGCCACGTCGAGCCGCCGCACGCTCGTCCTCGCAAGTGCCGCCGAGATCGAGGACACGCTGCGCTCGGGCGGCATCGTCCCGGCCGAGGCGAACGAAGCGGCCCGCCAGGCCCGCACGGCACTCGGCACCGCGCCCGGTGAGATCCGCCTGATCTTCGACCTGCACGGCGAGCCGGGATCCGCCCAGCTGGACTCGCTCGAGGCCACCCGTGCCGACGGCGCCGGGCTCGTCCTGCGCCGCACCGCGGACGGCAGCTTCGACGCGAAGAAGCTCGCCGCCGCGCTCAAGACCCGCGTCACCGTCGTACGCGGCGAGCTGGACAGCAACAGCTTCTACAGCTCGGCGGTCTCGGCGGGCGTGACGGACAGCCTGATCAGCGACTTTGCCAATGCCTTCAGCTTCGATTTCGACATGCAGCGCGAAGTCGCGCCCGGCGACATCTTCGAGGCGGGGTTCGAGCAGGCCTATAACCCCGCCGGCGAGGCGGTCGGCGTGCCGCACCTCGTCTATGTCTCGCTGCGCACCGCCGCCAAGTCGCGCGCGCTCTACCGCTTCACCCCGCCCGGCGAGCGCGAGGCGGGCTGGTTCGACGGCAACGGCGTCAGCACCATCCGCTCGCTGATGCGCACGCCGGTCGATTCCGCGCGCATCACCTCGCGCTTCGGCATGCGCGAGCATCCGATCCTGGGCTATCAGAAGATGCACCGCGGCACCGATTTCGCCGCGCCCACCGGCACGCCGATCTACGCCTCGGGCAGCGCCACGGTGGAGTTCTCCGGCCCCAAGGGCGCCAATGGCAATTTCGTCCGCCTGCGCCACGACAATGGCTGGCAGACGCTCTACCTCCACATGAACCGCATCCTGCCCGGCGTCACCGCCGGCGCGCATGTCTCGCAGGGGCAGCAGATCGGCGAGGTCGGCACCACCGGCCGCTCGACCGGGCCGCACCTCCATTACGAGGTCCATATCGACGGCCAGCCGGTCGATCCGATGACGATCCCGACCGGCACGGGCAAGACGCTCGAGGGCAAGGCGCTCGCGGCTTTCCGCAAGGAACGGGATCGGATCGACCAGCAACGCGCCGCTACCTCGAACTGACCGCAGGCGCCGGCGCGGAGGTGCGCGCCAGCATCGCGAGCGGGACGAGCACCACCACCAGCGCCATCGCCATGGCCCAGCTGGCATTGAGCCCCTCGGCCGAGCCACCCCAGGCGGCGGGGCCGGCCAGGTCGAGATCGAGCAGGCTGCCGAAACTGCCGATGCCGGGATTGGGATCGAGCCCGAACACCAGCTGCTCGGTGCCGTTCCAGGCGAAATGCGCCCCGATCGCGCCGGCAAGTCCCCCGCCCTGCGCGGCCAGCGCGCCGAAGAACAGCCCGCCGAGCAGCAGGTTGAGGAAGGACAGCGGCGCCATCGCCGCGCCGAGCATGTGGAGCGCCGCGAAGCCGAGCGCGGTCACCCCGATCGCCGGCAGCACGCCCCAGGCGCGCGCCAGCACCGGCTGGATCCAGCCGCGGAAGTAGAGCTCCTCGGCGGCGGCCTGGAAGAACACCAGCACCAGTCCGAAGAGCAGCACCGCCGCACCGCCGCCGCCCGTGCCGAAGCGCAGTCCGCCGGCGATCGTCGCGAAGGTGGTGGCAAGGCAGATGCCGAGCAGGCCGAGGCCGAGGCCGGCCGCGAACCGCCAGCCCGGGCTCGCGCCGAGCTCCGCGACCCTGTGGTGCAGCACCGCGCCTGCTGCCAGCGCGACGGCGACCATCGCACCGTAAAGGGCGAGGACAAAGGCGGTCTCCTGCCCCGCCGCGGACCAGGTAGCCGGCACCAGCGGCGCGACGAGCCCGGGGCCGGCGAGCAGGATCGCGGCCATCAGGCCGAGCCCCGCTCCCAGCGATCCCGCCGCCGCAACCTGTTCGCGCATGCCGGTGCCGGGTCCGGCCATCAGCGGCCCGCCACCACGGACGGCCTGGATGCGCCCGAGAGCATCGTCTTGGTGCTGTCGCCGACGATGAAATAGGGCGCCCAGTAGAAAGGATGCGAGTATTTCGGATCGCGCATCAGCGTCTGCTGCGCGCTCTGCAGCGCCTGGCCGATCGTCTGGGTGCGCGCGGCACCATAGAAGGTCCGCATCAGGTCCTGCGATTCCTGCTCGGCCGAGACCTGCCAGTATGTCGCCATCACCGAGCGGGCATTGGCGGCGAGGAAGGCGCGGACGAGACCCTCGAGCGTCGTCCCCGATTCCTCCTGGCCCGAGGCGCGGGCGAGGCCCTGGTCACGCACGCCGCTGATCGTGTCGCAAGCCGAGAGCACGACGAGATTGGCGTTGAAGTGGAGCTGGGCGATCTCGGAGAAGCTCAGCAGCCCGTCCGACCCGGCATCGCCGAACGAAGTGACCAGAGCCGGCGGCGACTTGGCGCAGCCCCATTGCCCTTCCTGCAGGCCGTGGGTGGCGAAGTGGATCACCTGGTAATCGGCAAGGTCGCCGCGCTGCTCGATCGCCGTGTCGGTGAAGGCGGCGGCGGTGACCAGGGGCGCATCGGGATCGCCGAGCGCCTGGGCGGCGGTGACCAGCTCGGCCTTGTCGATCGGCGCAAAGCCGCGCGAGATCGAGGCGAGCTGGTTGTAGCCGACGGTGCAGCCGAAGCCGACATCGACCATCCGGTTCACCCCGGCATTCTGCACCGGCGGGGTATGCGCACCGAAGCCGAGCAGTGCGTGGCGCGCGGTCGATTGCGGCAGCCCGCGCGAGACGAGGAACGAGCGCGGCGACAGCGCGGTCGAAATGGTCGTCTTCGCCGCCAGGAAGGCGGTCTGCGAGAAGTCGAACGGATCCTCGTGGACGACCTTGGGATCATAATCGGTGACCAGCGCGCCGATCGGCAGCATGGTCAGCGGCCCGGCCGGATCGACGACCAGCGATCCGGTCCGCAGCATCGCCTCGCGCGCCGGCCCGGCGATCAGGCGGAACAGCACATGCGCGCCGCCCGCGTCATAGGGCACCAGCTGGCCATCGGCGAGGCGACCGTCGATCGAGCGGCGGACGGTGTCGGCCAGCCCGTCGAGCTCGGTGCGCTCCTTCGCGCTGGCGACCACCGGATAGATGAAGGTCTGCTCGCGGGTGATGTAGATGCCATAGACGCGGTTGCTGAGCTGGTAGAGCTTCAGATAGCCCTCGCCCGGGTGCAGCGCGTCTCGGATCGCGGCGACGGTCGCCGGGGTGTCGTCGACCGCGCGGAAGCGCTGGTTGCGCGAGAGCTGGTCGTTGACCACCAGCAGCTGTCCCTCGGCGCGCTGGCGCTGGTTCTCCAGGTCGCCCACCGTCTCGCCCGGCGCAGCTGCCTTGTCGGCAATGGCATAGCGCAGCCGGGTGATCTCGCGCTCGAGCGTAGCGCGGCTGCGGACCAGGTTGGCGAGCTCGGGATCGGCGGAAACGACGTTCTGCAGCTGGTTGAGCTGGCGCGCCACGCCCGGCTGACCGCCCGACTGGACCGCGCGGAAGAACAGCTCATAGGTGTCGGCACGCGGCTTGGCCTTGGCCTCGGCGACCAGCACGTCGAGATAATTCTCCAGCCCGGTCGGCAGGATGCTGCCCGTGCTGTTCGAAGCGACCAGCGCATCGACCGCGACGGCATATTCCTGGCGGATCTGCGCGGCGGAGGCGCCGCTGCGGGCGAGCACGCCGGCGCGCTCCAGCTGCGCCTCGGCGATCGCCGGCTCGCTGCCGGTGCCGAGCGAGCCCACCGCGCTGCGGCGGAGATATTGCAGCGCCCGGTCGAACGAGGCGAGCGCGACCGGCCAGTCCTTGCGGCGCGCGGCGAGGCGGCCGCGCTGGCGCTCGATACGCGCGCCGAGCCACAGCGACTGGGTCGGGTCGATCGGCTCCCCGAGCAGCGCGCGATAGGCGCGGGTCGAGGCATCGAGCGCGGCAGTGGCGCGGTCGTCCTGCCCCAGCGCGAGCAGCGCGACGCTGCGCGCCCAATTGGCCTGGGCATCGATCACCAGCTGCGAGAGCTGGCGCGTGTCCGGCACCGCCACGGCATTGCTCACCTTGCCGGGACGCGACTGGTTGAGCTGGCGGATCGTCGAGACGTCCATCAGCGGCTGGTCGGCGCGCGCCTCGACCGAGACCAGCCGGTCGAGCGTGGTCAGCGCCGCGGCGAACTGGCGGCGGTTGAGCTGGTCGAGCGCGACATAGGCGTCGCGCTTGCGCTGCAGATAGGCGGCGCGCTCGCCTTCGTTCTGGCCGATCAGCGCATCGGCCTGGGTGAAGCGCTGCTGCGCGCTGTCGTTGAACGAGACGTTGGAATCGGCGAGCCCTGCCTCGAGCAACAGCTCGGTGCGGGTCGCCGGGTCGATGCCCTGGGGCAGGCGGCTGATCGCGTCGTTGAGCAGGCGCGAAGCCTCGGCATAGCGGCCATTGTGGTTGAGCTGGATGCCCTGGCGCAGCGATGCGGCGGCGTCGAACGCCTCGCCGCCGCTGTCCGCCACCACCGGCGCGCTGCCGGGGCCGGCCGGGAGCGCGGCGAGGTCGATCGTCGCCTTCACATCGCGCCGCGGATCGCCGTCGAGCTTGCGGCGGCCGGTGAGCATGCCCACCCCTTCCTCGAGCTGGCCGAGCAGCGAGGGCGTGGCATTGGCGATCAGCTTGTCGCGGCCCATCGGCACGTCGACGCGGACGGTCTCGATGCCCAAGGTCTTGTCGGTGCAGCGCCGCGCGCGGGCGGGGGCGCCGGCGATCGTCACCTCCGCCTCGGCCCCGCAATCGAACAGCGCGTCCACCGCCTTGAGCGCGTCGGGCGTGTCGCGCACCACCCGCATCGCGCCGAGCGGTCGGCTGGCGGTGACGTTGCGGCAGGTGATCAGATAGGCGCTGTCGAACAGGTCCTTGGCGCCCGCATCGCGCCAGGTACGGCTGGCGATGCAGGGCTCGTCGGCGGTGTTGCGTCCCAGGCTCAGGCTGTCGAGCTGGGTGCGCGGCCGCCCGCCTTCGGACGCGCATCCGGCGAGCATCGCGAGGATCGCGGTGGTGGCGGCCAGCCGGGTGCGGGCATGGGGCATGCGCATCGTCACTTCTGCTCCTGGGGGATGGGCTGGGGCTCGATGCCCGGCGCGCCCGGCTCGGCGATCGAGCCGACGCCGGCGAACAGCGCCTCGTTGTTGCTGCCGAGCACCGGATCGAACGGCAGGGTGAAGTCGGCCTCGGCGCGGAACACGACGAGCCGGCCGGGGTCGAACACGTTGAGCGTCGGCTGCGAGATCGTCGTGGTCAGGCAGCCCGCCGCCGTACCGAGCACGCAGCCATTGACCCGGGCATTGGCCAGGTCGATGCCGTTCGCGTTGATCACCGTGTTGCCGAGGATCGCAGTGGAGGTGCCGCCGACGCCGTTGATCGTGCCGAACAGCGCAAAGGCGGTGCGGGTGCCGTTGCCGGGACCGAACAGGCTGAGCGCCGGGCCGCCGGCCGGGCTGCCCGTCAGCACCACGCCGGTGTTCATCCCGCGCGTGCCGGTGTTCTGGAACAGCGCGAAGTCGTTGAACCGCACGGTGAGCCGCGCCGCGGTGAGCGTCGTCTCCTCGCCGGTGACATAGGGCGAGCCGCCGGCAAGCGCGCTGTAGAGCGGCGAGTTGGAATTGCCGATCAGCGCCGCCGCCTGGTCGGCCGAGGCGCCGCCATTGGCGAACAGCCCGTCGAGCAAGCCGCTCTGGCCGAGCGCGATCTTCGCCCCGCGCAGCTCGACATCGGCATTGCTGAAGAACAGCCGCCCGCCGGCATCGGCGGTGGCGAGGATCTGGATCGTACGGGCCAGCGTCGTCGCGTCGGTGGCCGCGCCACCGAAGCGGAACAGCCGCCCCACCCCGTCGCCCTCGACCACGCCGACGATCTTGAGGTCGCCGGTGGTGAGGATGTCGACATGGCTCCGGCCGGTCTGGGCGCCAAAGGCAAGCGTGCCGATCGTCACATCGCCGGCACCGCCATCGAACACGGCGCGATCCGCGTCGATCCGGGCGATCTCGCTCGCGCTCAGGCCGGGGCCGACGCCCCCCGCATCGGCTGCGGTGCCGAGACGCAGGCCGCGGGCGGGATCGCTGCTGCCGACGGTGACGATGGGCGCGCGGAGCGTGCCGTTCAGGACGAGGTCGCCGGCACGCACGGTGAGCGCATTGGTGGCGGTGAGGCCGCCAAGGGTCGCGGTGCCCCCCGCGCGCAGGGTGGCGGTCGCGGCGGTCAGCTTGTCCAGCCCGAGCGCGCCGGTCAGATCCACCGTGGCGTCGCCGCTCACCGTCGCATCGGCGATCGTCGCGGTGACGCCGCTCAGGTTCAGCGAACCCAGGTTGAGCATGCCCAGCGTCATGGTGCCGCCCTTGAGTACGGCATTGGCCGCGCGGAGCCTGGTGATCCCCAGGGTGCCGGTGGAGGTCAGGTTGGCGTCGCCCGTCAGATTGCCGTCGGCCAGCTGGATGCTGCCCGCCGTGACGCGCAGCCCGCTGCCCGTACCGGTGCCCAGGTCGACGGCATTGGCGGCGGTGACCGTCATTCCCGCCGGCGCCTGCCAGCTGTCGATCGCCACGCCCTGGGCCGAGCCCAACGTGATCGCGCCGGCGCTGGTCAGCTGGCCGAGGTCGATCATGCCGGCGGTGCTGGTGAGGGTGGTGGTGCCGGTCGCGGTCAGGCCGTCGGCAGTGATGCTGGCCGCCCGGAAGGCGAGGTTGCCGCCGCGCAGCGCCTGGACGTCGAGCGCGCCGCTCGCGGTGAGCGTCGCGTCGCCCGTGACGGTGGCGTCGGTAACGGTGATGCCCCTGCCCGTCACCGCCAGCAGGCTCGAGGTTCCGGTGCCGAGGGCCACGTCGCCGAGCGCGGAGACGGTCAGCCCGGCGGGCGCCTGCCAGCTGTCGAGTGAGACACCCTGTGCCGAATCCAGCGTGACCGCGCCGGTGCTGTCGAGCTGGCCGAGATCGATCGCACCCGCCGTGCTGGTGAGCGTGGTGGTGCCCGTTGCGGTCAGGCCATCGGCAGTGATGCTGGCCCCGCGGAAGGCGAGATTGCCGCCGCGCAGCGCCTGGACGTTGAGCGCCCCGCTCGCGGTGAGCGTCGCGGCACCCCCGACGGTAGCGTCGGTAACGGTGATGCCCCTGCCCGTCACGGCCAGCAGGCTCGAGGTTCCGGTGCCGAGCGCCACGTCGCCGAGCGCGGAGACGGTCAGCCCGGCCTGTGCCTGCCAGGTGTCGAGCGAGACGCCGGTCGCCGAGTCCAAAGTGACCGCGCCCGCGCTGTCGAGCTGGCCAAGGTCGATCGCTCCCGCCGTGCTGGTGAGCGCCGTCGTGCCGGTGGCGGTGAGGCTGTCCGCGGTGATGCTCGCCGCCCGGAAGGCGAGATTGCCGCCCCGCAGCGTCTGGACGTTGAGCGCGCCAGTCGCGGTGAGCGTCGCGGCGCCACCGACGGTGGCGTCGGTAATGGTGATGCCCCTGCCGGTCACGGCCAGCAGGCTCGAGGTACCGGTGCCCAGCGTCACGTCGCCGATCGCCGAGATCGTCAGCCCGGCCGGCGCCTGCCAGCTGTCGATCGCGACGCCGACCGCCGAATCCAGCGTGACCGCGCCGGTGCCGGCGAGCTGGCCGAGATCGATCGTCCCGCCCGTGCTGGTGAGCGTGGTGGAGCCGCTGGCGGTGAGGCTGTTCGCGGTGATACCCGCCGCGCGCAGCGTCACATCGGCGCCCGTCAGCGTGTCGATCGTCAGCGTGCCGGCCAGGTTCGATGTGGTCGCGCCGGTCACCGTCGCATCGGCGATGGTGGCCGACCCGCCCTGGAGCGTCAGCGTGCCGAGGGTGAGCGAACCGAGCGTCGCCGAGGCGGCATTGCTGGTCAGCCCGGCGGCCTGCACTTCGTCGAGCGTCAGATTGGTGCCCGCCCGCGCAGTCACTGCGCCCGGCGCGGTCAGCTGGTGGACGGCAAGCGCCGCGCCCGAATCGAGCGTCACGCCGCCGCCGCTGGTCAGCGTACCGACATCGATCCCGCCGGTCGCGGTCAGGCTGATCGCACCGCGGGCAGTCGCGCTGCCCAGCGTCATCGCGCCGCTCACCGCGGTCAGGCTCAGCGCCGCGCCGGCGTTGACGCTGCCGATGTTCATCGATCCCGAAGTGATGCTGAGGCCGCCCGGCGAGGTGATGCTGCCGGTGGTCAGGTTGCCGATCACCTCCAGCACCACATCGGTGCCGGCAAGCCCGGGGCTGGTGCCGCTGCGGCCGCGAATGTCGCCGCCCGACTTGAGCGTCAGCGTCGCGCCCGCCGTCGCGCTGTCGGTGAGGATGTTGCCGGCCAGTGCGATCAGCGAGACATTGCCGCCCGCGCTCGCGGTGCCGACCGACACGTCACCGCCATTGGCGGTCAGCACCAGGTCGGTCAGGGCATGGGCGGTGTCGATCGACAGCGTGCCCGAGCTGGTCGTGGCGCTCGCCGCGCCGCCGGTGCTGTCGAGCCCGACGAGGGTGATCGTGCCGCCGGTGAGCACGGCATTGCCGCTCGCCGTCCAGGAACCGCCCTTGAGCGCGCCGCCGTTGACGGTCAGCGTGGTGCCGTTGAGCGCCCCGAGATCGACCGTGCCGCCGCTCGCATCGATCGCCACCGTGCCCACGCCGTTGAGCGCGGTTCCGGTGAGGTTGCCGTTGGTCAGGTGGAAATCGACCGCGCCTGTGGAATCGAGCGTGCCGAAGCGCAGGCTGCCATTGTGGGTGAGCGAAGCGGCGATCGCGGTGTGGCCGGCATCGACCGAGCCGACCGTCCCCGCCTCCACATTGTCGCCCAGGTCGATCAGCTGGCCATTGCCCGCGCGCAGGCCGAGCTGGCCGGTGCCGGTGCTGCCCGCCTGGAGCACGCCCGCGCCGAAGTCGATCCCTCCCGCACCGTCGAGGATCAGCGCGCCGCTGCCGCTGCGCAGGGTGAGCCGGTTGCCGCCGGCGATCGCGCCGCTGGTCGCGACGATGTCGACCACGCCGGCGGCCGACTGGAGCTCGGCGTCATTGTCCACGCCCAGCGCCACCGTGGTGCCGCGCACGCGATAGTCGCCGCCGGCGCTGATCGCATCGGTGACCGACACCGCGCTGCCTTCGACGCGGATATCGCCGGTGGCCGTGCCCGAGCCGAGCGTCACCGTGCCGCCGGTCGAGGCGAAATGCGCCGCCCCCGCGGTGGCGGTGAAGTCGCCGAACGTGAGGTGGCCCTGCATGGCCACGTCGATCGTGCTCGCCGAAAGCGTGCCGATCGTCGCGCCGCCGCCGCCGCTCAGCGAGATCGCGCCGCCGGTGCTGGTGATCCCGGTGCCGGTGATCCCGCCATCGACGACCAGATTCACCGCGCCGTTCACCGTCACGTTTCCGAAGGTCAGGCTGCCGGCCAGCGGCGCACCGCCGGCGATCACCAGGCCGTTCGCATCGACGTCGCCGAGGCGGAAATTGCCCGTCGTCGCCGAATCGATCACCACCAAGGATTGCCGGCCCGGCCCACCGCGCAACAGGCTGTCGGTGCCGAGATTGGCGCCACCGTGCAGCGTCAGCGCC
The DNA here is from genome assembly GCF_047324325.1 of Sphingomonas sp. Sphisp66. NCBI lineage: Bacteria > Pseudomonadati > Pseudomonadota > Alphaproteobacteria > Sphingomonadales > Sphingomonadaceae > Sphingomonas > Sphingomonas sp. Sphisp66. Next base: position 1,135,724 of record NZ_CP168508.1, on the reverse strand, counting down.
TCGGTGCCCACCCCGTCGGAATTGGCGGTGAGCTGCAGCCCGGCGATGCTGGAGATGGTGCTGCCATTGGTCGCGGTGATGTCGACCGTGCCGGTCGCATCCTGGGTGCCGCCGAGCGTGACGCCCCTGCCGGTCACTGCGTAACTGCCGGCGATCGAGACCGGTCCGTCGATCGTCACCGCGCCGCTCGCGGTGACGCTGGCATTGCCGCCGGTGGTGGCGAGCCCGTCGAGCGTCAGCCCGCCCGCGGTCGCCTTCAGCGTGATGCCGCCCGCCCCGCTCACCGCGCCGGCGTCGATCGTCGCGGCCTGGAGGTTGACCGTGCTGCCGCTGACCGCGGCCAGCCGCGCATCGCCGCCCGCCGTCACCGAGAGCGCGCCACCGGCGCCCAGCGCGGCACGGCCGCCGCCGGTGCCCGTGATGTCGTCCGCTGCATTGAGTGTCACCGTGCCGCCGGTGCTGGAGAGCGATCCGATCGCGATGTCATCGCCGCTGGTCAGCGAGACATTGCCGCCCGCGACAAAGGTGTTGAAGCCGATGTCGTTCGAGCCGGTCGTGGTGATCGTCGCCGCGCCGGTCACCACCACGGTATCGAACGACACCGCGCCCGCCGAGGCGACGGTGAGCGAACCGGCCGCGAGCGGGCCGACCGAGATCACCCCGCCGCTGCTGTTGAGCGTCACCGCCCCGGTGGCGGTGATCGACAGGCCGGCCAGATAGCGCGTGCCGCTGCCGCCGGTGGTCGAGAGCGTCGCCGTGTTCGTGGTGATCGCGTCGAAATCGACCTGCCGGCCGGACAGGATCACATTGGTCGCGCTGTTGATGTTGCGCGTGTCGAGGACCGGCGCCTGCAGGCGGATCTGGCCGCCGCTGCTGAGGTTGCCGGTGGTGATCGACGCGCTCGATACCAGGTCCAGCGCCGCGGTGGTGCTGACATTGCCGAGCACCAGGTCTCCAGTGAGCGGCGCGCCGCCGGCGATCGACAGCGAGGCGCCGTTGATGTTGCCCAGGTTGATGTCGTTGTTCGCATTGGTGTCGATCACCACCGCGGACTGGTTGGCGATGCCGCCGTTGAGTGTGGTGGTGGCGCCCAGCGTCATCCGCCCGCGCAGGGTCAGCGCCTCGGTGCCGACGCCGTCGACATTGCTGGTCAGGCCCAGTACGCCGCTGTTGCTCAGCGGGCCGCTGCGCGCGGTGACGGTCACCGCCCCGCCCGCCTGTTGGCCGCCACCGAGCGTCACCGCATCGCCGATCACGCTATAGTCGCCGCTGACCGAGACATTGCCGACGACGAAGGCGTCATCCTCGGCATTGAGCGCCGCCGTGCCGTTCGTCACGCTCAGCCCGCCGAGCCGCGCGTTGCCGTTGTGGCTGGTGAGCGTGGCGCCGGTCACTGCCTGTACATTGGACGCATCGAACGATCCGGCGTCGAGCGTCACCGCCCCGCCGGTCGAGCGCACGGTGCCGAGCAAGGCGCTGCCGTCGACGTCGATATCGACCGTCCCGGCGGCGGAGACGCTGGCGCGCGTGCCGCTGGTCTCGCCGGTCAGCGTGGTGGCGTCGAGCATCACCGCGCCGCCGTTCGAGGCTACCGCGCCCGCGCGCAGCGCGTTCGCCGCCTCGAGCGTCACCGTTCCGGCGGCGGTCAGGCTGGTCAGGGTCAGGTCGTCGGCTTCGATCGTCGCCGCGCCGCCCAGCGTTACCGTGCCCAGCGTGATGTCGCCGCCATTGCCGAGGAACGCCGCGCGGGAAAGCTTGCCCTCGAGCGCGCCGCCCGACAGCCCGCCGTCGAGGGTCAGCGCCTCGACGTCGCCGAGCCGGATATTGGCGCTGCGGTCGCCGGTGAAGATGTTGACCGCCGAGGCCAGCCCCGCGCCGCCGGCCTTGAGCGTGGTGCCGGTGCCGAAGTCGATATCGTCATCGGCGTCGAGGACGAGCGCCTGCCCGCCGCCGCCATCGCCGTCGGCCTCGAGCAGGAGCGAACCGATGCCGCTGATATCGCCGTCATAGGCCACTACCGACACCGCGCCATTGGCCCGCTGCAGGATCGTGCTGCCGATCTTGCCCAGGACCACGCTGGGTCCGCGGACCTTGTAGTCGCCCTGGCTGGAGACCGTGCCTTCGACCGTGACCGTGCTCGTCCCGCCGATATGCACCCCGGCATTGCCGGCGCCGCCCTGATAGGTCAGCGTGCCGCCCACCCGCACGCCGACGCTGTTGTTGGTGTTGACGCCGGTCGCCCGGATGTCTGCATCGATCGAGGACTGGCCGCCGACGATGACGATGCCCTTGTCGCCGGCGACGGCGCGGACATTGGCGTCGACCTGGAGCAGCGAGTTGGTCGCCGATCCCCGCGTCGCCATCGCGAAATAGACGTTGCGGCCCTGGATCGTCCCGCCGACGATCTGCATCGCCTGGCTCATGTTGGTGCCGCGGGTGATCTGGATGCCGAGCGGACTGCCCGGCGTGAAGTTGAGCGTCACGTCGTCGGCGGCGACCAGCGCGGTGTCCTGCGTGCCCGAATCCAGCGTGCCGTTGCTGATCACCTGCCGCCCGAGCAGGATCAGGCCGATGCCGGTCCCGCGCGTGGCGATGCTGCCGTTGACGGTGATGTCGCCGCTGCCGTTGCCCGAGAACTGGTAGGTGCCGGCGAGGAAGTCGCTGTTCGAGATGTCGCGCGTCGAGGCCACGAACGAGCCGGTCGAGACGCTGCCGGTGCCGCTGATCATGATCCCGTTGGGATTGACCAGGAACACGCTGACATTGGGATCCGAGTTGAGCGCGCCGCGGATGTTGGAGGCGCCGGTGCCGGTCACCCGGTTGAGCACCGCGACCTCGCCGGCCAGCCCGGTCTCGAAGTTTACCCGGCTGCCCTGGGCGATGTTGAACCGGTCCCAGTTGATGATCGTGCTCTGCGCGCGCAGGTCGACGTCGAGATTGGTCGCGTTGCCGCTCAGATTGCCGGTGCCGCCGTTGAAGGTCGGCGCGCCGGCGCCGGTGGGGGTCACCACGGTCTGCCCGCCCGGCGTGTTGTTCTGCGCGCGGGCCATGCCCGGCATCAGCGTCATGCCGCCGGCGAGCGCGGTGGACAATGCCAGCGCCCGCAGGGTCGAGGATCGCGCGGCGCGGGCCTTGGCGGGGGTGGTCAGCATGATACGCTCCTCGAACAACAGGCCGGACTCAGCGGGCAGCGTCGCTGAACCGCAGCGACAGGGACACAAGCAGGCGATTGGGCGGGCGCCGCTGGTCGATCGTCAGCGCCTTGTCCTTGGGATGGGCATAGGTCACCTCGAGCAGCGCCATGCCCGGCAGGGTGAGCCGCACGCCGCCGCCGAAGCTGGAGAGCTTGCGGTTGCGCTCGGTCGCGCCGCGGTCGAGATTGTCGAGATAGACGAAGTCGTAGAAGCCGAAGGGCTGCACGGTGAAACTCTGCGAGATCGGCAGGGTGAACTCGGCCTCGGCGCTCAGGCCCACCGCCCGATCGCCGCTATTCGCGCCGGGATCATAGCCGCGCCCGATCGTCAGGTTGCCGAGCGAGAATTCCTCATAGTTGAGCAGCGAGACATTGGTCCACTGGACCTGGCCCTTGCCGATCAGCCGGAACCAGGGGCTGGGTCCCACGATCCCCTCGACGCTGCCGCGCGCGACGAACGCGTCCGAATTGCCGTCGATGCGCGACTGGACGTGCCCGTCGACGAATCCCTGCTTCGACGCGCCGAGGATGTCGAATCCCTTGCGCAGCTCGATGGCGGTGCGCAGCGACCAGATGACGCTGCCGTCCTGCCGGAGGTCGCGCATGTCGCCGCTCACGCTGGCATAGACGATCCGCATCCGGTCGCGGGTCAGCGGCAGCTTGGTGCCGCCCGAATAGATGTTGGTGTCCTGGTCGATATAGTCGACGCCCGCGCCGACCGAGATGTTGGTGTTGAGCGAGCGGACCAGCGGCCGGGTGAAGTCGAAGCCGGCGATCAGCGTGTCGGTGCGATAGTCGAGCGCGCCGAGATCGGGCCGCGACCAGGCGTAGCTCAACCGTCCGCCAAAGGTGGAACCCTGCCCGTCCAGGCTGATGATGTGCCCGGCCTGGAGGATCTTCTGCTCGTGGAAATCGGCAGTGCTCGACACGCCGAGATAGGTCAGGTCGCCCATGCCCGTAAGGCCGTAATATTCGCCGCGGACATAGGCGGTCTCGCGGCCGAGCACCTTGGAATTATAGTTCTGCGCGTTGGCCAGCACGGTGAAGCGGCGATAGTTGATCGTCACTTCGCCGATCACGTCGCCCTGGCGTCCGCCGGCCGGGCGCAGCGCCAGCTGCACGTCGAGCCCCGGCACGTCGCCGGCGAGCAGCAGCAGCCGCTCGACCGTGCGCTCGTTGAGCGGGTCATAGGCCTGGAGCTGGGCGAGCCGATCGCGCAGCAGCGTCTCGTACGGCCCGGGATTGCCGCGCACGCGGGTCTCGACCATCCGCGCGGTGACGATCTGCAGCTTGAGCACCCCGTCGGTGATCTCCTGCGCGGGGATCTGCACCGAGGCGATCCAGCCGCGCCGGCGCAGCGCAGCGTTGACGCTGTCGCGCAGCTCGCAGACCACGCGGATCGACTGGTCGCCGCTCGGCAGCCTGAGGTCCGATATCGCCGCCGCGATCTCCGGCTGCAGCGCCGAGCCGTCGGGGCGCGAGAACTCGACCTTCTTCAGGTCCAGCCGCAGCGGTGAATCCTCGAACGGGCAAGTCTCCGCCTGGAAGGCGCTGCGCGAGTCGACATTCACCGTCGAGCGCTTCTGGATCTCCGGGGTCGGCGGGGTCACCTGCTCCGGTGATGGCAGGCTCTGCTGCGGCGGATTGGTCTGCGCCGCGGCCGCGCCGCTCCACAGCAGCCCGGCGAGCAAGGCGCCCATGCCGCAACCATTACGATAGAACCACCCTGAACGATGCACGCCGCGCTTCCCCTTAAAACGCCTGTGGCACCAGAACGGTGCCAATCCTGAACGCACGAACCCACAATCGCCATTTGGCGATTTTCTTATAATTTATGATTATTTTACTACGCGGTAACCCGATATCTGCAGATATGTTAGTAAGCTAATCTTTCAGCTTTGTGTCGCGACCGGAACATTCAACGCTCCTGATAGAAACTGTTTCCCGCGAGCGTCTTGTAAAGTGTGACATCGCTGCTCGGCGCGCCGCTGCCGGCGGTGCGCCACCAGTAGAGCTTGCCGCCCGTCGGGTCGGGCGGGCGCGGCCCGCGGGCGATCTGGAGCACCGCCTCGACATGGGCGCGCAGCACCGGCTGGCGCTGGTCGCCCGCCTCGTTGGCAAGGCGCAGGATGTTGTTGATATTGGCCAGCACGTCGCCGGCGATCGTCGGATAGCTGCCCAGCCCATGGAACTGGCCGGGTGCGCGGATCACGTCGGCCAGGCTGGTCGCGCCCTGCGAGCCCCAGCGGCTCGACGGCTTGGCGCGGCGATTCTCGACCACCACCCGCATCAGCCGCAGCGATTCGCCGATCTCGGCCTGGGCATTGGCCGCCACCAGCGTGGGGTTCGGCGCCTCGGCGAGCAGCAGGCGGGCGAGCAGCCCGGCATCGGTGGTCTGGTCCGGCAGGGTCAGCACCGGCTGCACCCGGACCTGCACCGGCCCATAGACGACCCGGTCGCCCGAGCGGATCGACAGGCTGGTCTCGCCGCCCAGCACCGCATGCAGGATGAAGGTGGTGAAGTTCGGCCCCATCCGGTTGTTGACCTCGACCGCATTCGCCACCGCCGGGGTGGAGGAGACGATGGTCAGCGGCAGCTTCTCGCCGGCGCCGGGCAGCACTTTCAACCTCAGGGAATTGCCCGCCACCGCGACGATCGGCGTCGCGACGGACTGTCCGGACAACCATTGCAGATCGGCCATTCGCGTTCCCCTCGCCTGCCGTTCAGGATGCGCTGATCGTGTATTTGTCACCCCTGGCAGCGCAGTCGGCGAGCTTCGCAGCGACCCAGGCGCGGGTGACGAGATAGGTACTGCCCGCTACATCGGCCTCGGTGGCGACCACATCGGTCTTGAGGTTCAGATTGCGGTTCGAGCGCAGCAGCGCGTCGGCGGAATCGCTGCCGTCGCCCCGGCCGAGCCAGAGGATCAGCCGGTCGCCCTCGCGCCAATGCACCCAGCCGGTGGCGCCTTCGGGACCGCGATAGCCGATCGCGCAGAAATGCTGGAGGCCCCTGGGGCGCGGCGTCGCCTCGGCGAGCAACCGCCGGATCGCCGGCGCTGCATCGCCGAACGCCGGATCGCCGCGCGGGGCAAAGCTCGCCTCGGCCTGCACCGGGGGCGACGAAAGCGCCGCTGGGGCACAGGCGATTGTGAGGGAGGCTAGCGCAGTCAGGAACAAGGCATGCCGAAATCGCGTCAAACCAGCTCCCCCACGCAACGCAACCGTCAAAAGGCCCGTCTTGTGGCCCCGCAGTCGAACCCCTTTCGCGGCAGAAAGTTCCTCGCTTTGCGGGCAGTTGATGCGCCATTCCGGCTCGATCGGGCGCAGAGGGGGCCGCCCGAAAGGCTCGTCGGAAAAAAAATGCCCACGGTCGGCGACGCTGGTGGCCGACCGTGGGCTTGGGCGCCGGCGCGAGGGGGGCGCTCGGGGACCGCCGGCGCCTCAACTCAGTGCGCGGTCGCCGCCTTCTCGATCTGGCTGGCCACGGCCTGGGCGTGCGAGACCATCACCACGTGCGAGGCGCCCTTCACCACCACCGTGGCGCGCGACTTGGCGCGATCGGCCATGAACGCCTGGGCGGCGGGCGGGATGTTCTTGTCCGCGTCGCCATAGATGAACCAGGACGGGATGTGCTTCCACGCAGGCGCGGTGCTCGCCTCGCCCAGCGCCGTGTCGGCGATCGGGCGCTGGCCGGCAGCCATCAGCTTAGCATCGGCCAGGGGCACGTCCGCCGCGAACTGGTCGTGGAACTTCGCCTGGAGGATGTAGAGGTCATTGCCGCCACCGGCGAGCTTGACCGGCGGGGCGAGCGTCGGCGGAAGGGTGCTGCCCGGGAACTTGCCGGTAAGGGCAAGGGCGCTCTCGCCCTCTTCCGGGGCAAACGCAGCGACATAGACCAGCGCCTTGACGTTCGGGGCGCCCTCGGCCGCCTCGCTGATCACCGAGCCGCCATAGCTGTGCCCGACGAGCACGACCGGCCCGTCGATGCTCTTGAGCAGGTCGGCCACCGAGTCGGCGTCACCGCGCACGCTGCGCAGCGGATTGGCGGCGGCGATGACGGTATAGCCGTCGCGCTCGAGGATCTTGATCACGCCGTTCCAGCTCGACGAGTCGGCAAAGGCGCCGTGGACGAGGACGACGGTCGGCTTGACGGCCTGGGCCTGCGCAGCGGGCGCCAGGGCGGAGGCGGCGAGCAGGAGCCCGCCAGCGATGAGCTTCTTCATGGTGATACTCCCTTCAGCGCCGCGCTCAGACGAGCGCGACGACGGCGTCGATATTGCCCTTGATCGCCTTCGAATAGGGGCAGGTGCGGTGCGCGGCCTCGATCAGCTGGCGGGCGATCTCCGGCTCCACGCCGGGGACGCTGACGTTGAGCCGGGCGGCGAGCGAATAGCCGTCATCGCCGTGGCGCAGGTCGACCTCGGCATCGATCGCGAGGTCGGCCGGCAGGGTGATCCCCTTCGCCTTGGCGGCGATGCCCATCGCGCCTTCGAAGCAGGCGGACCAGCCCGCGGCGAAGAGCTGCTCGGGATTGGTGCCCGCGCCGGCGCTGCCGGGCACGGCGAGCTGGACGTCGAGGCGACCGTCCGAGCTGCGGGCGGCGCCTTCGCGGCCACCGGTCACATGGACATGGGCGGTGTACAGGGTCTTGTCGGACATCGATATTCTCCTTGGGATCGGTTGATTCAGCGCAGCGGACGGAAGGCGGCGCGCACTTCCTCGGCGAAGATTTGGGGCTGTTCCCAGGCCGCGAAATGGCCGCCGTTGCTGGCTTCGTGGAAATAATAGAGGTTGGTGTAGCAGCGCTCCGCCCAGCTCTTCGGCGCGCGGAAGATCTCGCCGGGGAACACGCTCACCGACACCGGCAGGTCGATGACGCCACGCGCGTTGAAGTTGTTGGTGTGGTCCTCCCAATAGATCCGCGCGGCGGAGGCGCCGGTCTGGGTCAGCCAGTAGAGCGACATGTCGTCGAGGATCGCGTCGCGGCCGAGCACGCGCTGGGGATTACCGGCGGGATAGGTCCACTGGCCGATCTTCTCGTACATCCAGGCGGCCATGCCGACCGGCGAGTCGACCAGCGAATAGCCGATCGTCTGCGGCCGGGTGTTCATCATCGCCGCATAGGCCGAATTGTCGCGGTAGAAGGCGACGAGCTGGTCGAAGGCAAACCGCTCCTTCTCCGTCAGACCCGCCGGCGCCGGATCGCCCGCGGCGAGGATATGCGCGATCTCGGCGGGGACCACCGCGGGCATGGTCAGGTGGATGCCGATCAGCCCCGGCACATGCTGGAGCGCCATGCGCTGCGAGATCACCGAGCCGCAATCGCCACCCTGGCTGACGAAGCGGTCATAGCCCAGTCGCCGCATCAGCACGCTCCAGGCGCGGCCGATATGGTCCGAGCCCCAGCCCGGCACCGTCGGGCGGGCGGAGAAGCCGAAGCCGGGGATCGAGGGCACCACGACGTGGAATGCGTCCTCGGCCTTGCCGCCATGCGCGGTCGGGTTGGTCAGCAGGTCGATCACGCCGAGGAACTCGATGATCGAGCCCGGCCAGCCATGCGTCAGGATCAGCGGCATCGCCTTGTCGTGGCGCGAGCGGACATGGATGAAGTGGATGTCGAGCCCGTCGATCTCGGTCAGGAACATCGGCAGCGCGTTGAGCCGCGCCTCGAACTTGCGCCAGTCATAGCCCTGCGCCCAATAGCGCATCAGCGGCTCGAGCTCCTGGCGGCGCACGCCCTGGCTGTCATCGGCGACCGGCTGGGCATCGGCCCAGCGCGTCTCGGCGATCCGCCGCTTCATCGCGCGGACCTCCGCCTCGGGGATCGCGGCCCTGAACGGGCGGACCGCGTCGCTGCCCGCCTGGGCGAGCACCTGCGACGGCATCGCGCTCACCGCCCCGGCGATGGCGGCACCGACCACGAACTGGCGGCGTGTCGCTTCATTGTCTCCGAACACTTTGCACTCCCTCCGAAACTGATGGAGGCACAGATAGGGAAATGCCGGCGCGGCGCCCGTTAAGTGGAGTGATGCGGCGTTAGCGCGCGTGGGCGACGGCTTTCAGGAACTAACGCGCGCCCGGCGAGGGCTAACGGGCGCCGGCGCGCGGGCGGCCTACATCGGCGTTCAACCGCAAGATGAGGCAGGCATCATGAACCAGAAACGCTCCCTAGGCTTCGCCGCCGCCGCCGTCGTGGCCGCGGCCGCCACCACCGCCATCTGCTTCGGCGACGCGCTCGGCCTCGTCCGCTCCTCCGCCAAGGCGAGCGAGGACATCGCCTCCGCCCCCTTCGGCGCCACCGGGCGCCCGATCGACGCGCTGGAGGGCGCCGCCCCCTGGCTCACCCCCGTGCCCGGCAGCCCCAGGGCGCTTCGCGGCAAGGTCGTGATCGTCAACTTCTGGACCTATTCCTGCATCAACTCGCTGCGCGCGCTTCCCTATCTGCGCGCCTGGAGCGAGCGCTATGGCGACAAGGGCCTCGAAGTGGTCGGCGTCCACGCTCCCGAGTTCGGCTTCGAGAAGAACCCGGCGAACGTCCGCCTGGCCGCCGGCCAGCTCGATGTCCGCTACCCGAACCTGCAGGACAATGATTATGCCGTGTGGCGCGACTTCGCCAATCAGGGCTGGCCCGGCATCTATTTCATCGACGCGAAGGGCAAGGTGCGCGGCTATCGCCTGGGCGAAGGCAAATATGACGAAGGCGAGCGGCTGATCCGCACGCTGCTGGCCGAAGCCGGCCAGGACGTGTCCGACATCCCCCTCGCCCCGATCGAGTCCAAGGGTGTCGAGGCGCAGGCCGACTGGGCCGATCTCCGCTCGCCCGAGGCCTATATCGGCTATGACAAGGCCGTCGACTTCGCCTCCCCCGGCGGGCTGAAGCATGACATGGCGCACGCCTATAGCTCGGCGGCGGATCTCTCGCTCAACCAGTGGGACCTGGCCGGCAGCTGGAAGGTCGGCGGCGAATATGCGCTGCTCGAGAGCGGCCCCGGCACGATCCGCTTCCGTTTCCACGCCCGCGACGCGCATCTCGTTCTCGGCGGCGCACCCGATGGTCAGCCGGTCCGCTTCCGCGTGACGATCGACGGCCGCGCACCGGGTGCCCGCCACGGCGTCGACGTCGACGCCCAGGGCTGGGGCCAGGTGAAGGAGGACCGGCTCTACCAGCTCGTCCGCCAGCCCGGCATGATCGCCGACCGCACCGTCACGATCGAGTTCGCCCGCCCCGGCGTGCGCGCCTATGTCTTCACCTTCGGCTGATGGGAATGGAACCATGACACGGACCTGGCTGGTCACCGGCAGCTCGCGCGGCTTCGGGCGCGCGCTGTGCGAGGCGATCCTCGATGCGGGCGACAACCTGCTGGCGACGGCACGCGATCCCGAGCATCTCGCCGGGCTGGGCGACGGCCGGCCAGGCCAGCTCGCCACCGCGCGGCTCGACGTGACCTGCGAAGAGGACGCCGCCGCCGCGGTCGCCGCCACGATCGAGACGTTCGGCACGCTCGATGTGCTGGTCAACAATGCAGGCTACGGCGATGTCGGATCGGTCGAGGACACGCCGCTCGCTTCCTTCCGCCGCCAGATCGCGACCAATTTGTTCGGCACGATCATCATGACCAAGGCAGTGATCCCGCACATGCGCGCTCGGCGCAGCGGGCACATCGTACAATTCTCCTCGGTCGGCGGCCGGCTCGGCGCCCCGGGCCGCGCGCCCTATTCGGCGGCGAAATGGGGCGTCGAGGGCTTCTCCGAAGTCCTCGCCCAGGAGATGAAGCTGGTCGGCGTGCGCGTGACGATCGTCGAGCCCGGCGGCTTCCGCACCGATTTCGCCGGCGCCTCGACCACGCTCGAGGCCGGCCGTCCGGAATATGACGCCGTGGTCGGCAATGCCGCGCGGATGCAGGCGGCCTATCACGGCAACCAGCCCGGCGATCCCCGCCGCGGTGCCCAGGCGATCCTCCAGCTCGTGGCCGCCGACGAACCACCGCTCCGCCTGCCGCTCGGCAGCGACGCCGTCGCCGCGATCGAGCGCAGCGACAAGGCGCGGCTCGACGAGCTGGACCGCTGGCGCGCGCTCAGCCTGTCGACCGATTTTCCGAAGGAGTAGGCGTATCGCCGTCGCAAATCCTCCCCCGCCAGGGGGAGGTGGCGCGCGCAGCGCGACGGAGGGGGAGGTAAGCGAGCCGATAGTTGGTCGCTTACCTCCCCCTCCACCGCCTTCGGCGGTCCCCCTCCCCCTGGCGGGGGAGGATTAAAGGTTCGAACCGCCTGAACGCAAAGAATAACACCTAGGTAGGATTGAGGTGCGCCACCCCGCGCGGCATGGAACGCTCGACCAAAATTGGGGTAATGGCAGATCGTGGCGGACGTGGATCAACAGCTTGGCGAACGCATGTGCTTCGGGCCCTTCTGCCTGGCGCCGGGCGAGCGGCTGCTGACGAAACATGGCGAGCCGGTCGAGATCGGCGGCCGCTCCTTCGACCTGCTGGTCGTCCTCACCGAGCAGCCCGGCCGCGTCCTGTCCAAGCGCGAGCTGCTCAAGCGCGTCTGGTCCGACGTCGTGGTCGAGGACGGCAGCCTGCGCTTCCACATGGCCGGCCTGCGCAAGCTGCTCGGCGACGGCACCGACGGCGCGCGCTACATCGCCACCCAGGTCGGCGTCGGCTATGCGTTCGTCGCGCCGATCGAGCGCCAGGGCGGCACCGCCCCGCGCCGCCCGGCGGACGAGAGCATCAAGCCCCCGGTCAGCACCACCAACCTGCCCGCCCGCCTGCCCCATCTGATCGGGCGCGAGCGCGACGTCGAATTCCTGGTCGAGCGCGTCACCGACACCCCGCTCTTCTCGATCGTCGGCGCCGCCGGCGTCGGCAAGACCTCGCTCGCCATCGAGATCGGCCACCGCCTCGCCCCCGCCTTCACCGACCAGGTCGCCTTTGTCGACTTCAGCATGCTCGAGAACATGGCGGTGGTGCCCTCGATGATCGCCGGCGCGATGGGCATCGCAGTGCAGAGCGAGGACCCGCTCGCCGTGATCCTCGGCCATATCCGCGACCGGCCCTTCCTGCTGATCCTCGACAATTGCGAGCATGTCATCGAGCCGGTCGCCGCCATCGTCGAGCGCATCGTCGAGGAAGCGCCGCACGCCCGCATCCTCGCCACCTCGCGCGAGCCCTTGCGTGTCCGCGCCGAGCATGTCCTGCGGCTGGACGCACTGGCCTATCCCGAGGAGCTGCCCGGCCTCACCACCGAGCAGATCCTCGCCTACCCCGCCGTCGAGCTGTTCCGCGAACGCGCCACCGCTGCCGACAGCGCGCTGGTGATCGACGCGGAGGCCGCCCGGCTGATCGCCGAGATGTGCCAGCGCCTGGGCGGCATGGCGCTGCCGATCGAGCTCGCCGCCGTCCGCGTCGCGACCCACGGGATCGAGGCGACCGCCCGCCAGCTCGGCGAGCGGTTCAGCCTCGGCTGGTCGGGCCGGCGCACTGCCCAGCCGAGGCAGCAGACGCTCCAGGCGACGCTCGACTGGAGCTATGAGCTGCTCTCCGATGTCGAGCGGATCGTGCTCGAGCGCCTGTCGATCTTCGTCGGGCCCTTCTCGATCGACGCGGCGCTGGACGTGGTCGCGGATGCCGAAATCGGATCGGACGCCGTCGCCTTCGCGCTCGACGAGCTGGTCTCCAAGTCGCTGATCTCCCCGGACCGTTCGCGCCGCACCGGCACCTATCGCCTGCTCGAGATGACCCGCGCTTATGCGCGCGAGAAGCTGTTCGCGCGCGGGGCGGAGGCGCAGGCCGGCATCGCCCGCCGCCACGCCGCCTATTTCCTCGCCGAGCTGGTGATGGCCGAGCAGGACGAAGGCGTGCTGCAGGACGCCCGGCCGCTCCGCCTGCAGCTCGGCAACATCCGCAGCGCGCTCGACTGGTGCTTCGGCCCGCATGGCGACCGCCGGATCGCCGTGCGCCTCGCCGCCGCCAGCGCGCCGGTGTTCCTCAACCTCTCGCACCTGATCGAGTGCCGCACCTGGTGCGGCCGCGCGCTCGCCGAGATCGAGGACGGCCAGCGCGGCACCGCGGTCGAGCTGGAGCTGCAGGCCGCGCTCGGCATCACGCTGATGTTCACCCGCGGCAACAGCGAGGCGGCGGGCAGCGCGCTCGCCCGGGCGCTGGAGATCGCCACAGCGCTCGAGGATCGCTGGAACCAGCTGCGCCTGCTCGGCCGGCTCCACATCTTCCATGAGCGGATTGGCGAATATGCCACCGCGCTGGGCCATGCCCGGCACGCGGTGCAGGTCGCCGAGCAGATCGGCGCGGCCGAGGCGCTCGGTGTGGCCTATTCGCTGCTCGGCATCTCGCACCATCTCGGCGGCGACCAGAAGAGCGCCCGGCGCGAGCTGGAGCTGTCGCTGCAGAACAGCCCGCCCTCGGCGCGCAGCCGGACGATCCATTACGGCTTCGATCACCGCAACCGCTCGGGGATCGCGCTGGCCCGGACCTTGTGGCTCTCGGGCCATGCCGAGCAGGCCGGCCGCCAAGCGGGCCAGACGATCCGCGAGGCGGCGCAGCTCGATCACTCGGTGACCTATTGCATCGCGCTGATCTGGTCCTGGGCGGTCTATATCTGGATGGAGGACTTCTCCGCCGCAGAGGAGGACCTCGCCGCCTTCAGCGCCTGTGCCGAAGCCAACGCGCTCGGTCCCTATGTCGCCGCGGCTTCGGGCTTCCGCGGCGAGCTGGCGATCGCGCGCGGCCAGGGCGGCGAGGCGCTGGGCGCGGTGGAGGAAAGCCTCTCGCGCCTGCGCGCCGCCCGCTACGAGCTGCTGACCACCCCCTTCTCGATCGCGCTCGCCCGCGGGCTGGTGCTCGACGGGCGCTGCCCCGAGGCGCTCGACCTGATCGACGCCGCCCTCGCCCGCTGCAACGCCAATGGCGAGCGCTATTCGGTGCCCGAGCTGCTCCGCCTCAAGGCCGGCATCCTCGCCCGCTGCGACTCGACGCCCGAGGCGGGCCGCGCGGTGCTGGAGGAGGCGCTGGCCCTGGCCCGCGAGCAGGGCGCGCGGGCGTGGGAGCTGAAGGTGGAAGCGGACCTGGCTCGGCTGACGGGCTGAGAGCCAAGCCCCACATTACTCCGCCATTCCTCCACTCCGTCATCCCCGCGCAGGCGGGGATCCAGGGTAGCTCGGGGAAACGATGCAATTGAGCGCGCCACTCCCCGGATCCGCCAAGGCCAGCCGCGCACGCATGATCCGCGGCTCTGGATCCCCGCCTTCGCGGGGATGACGAAGGGAATGTGAGGCGCTCACTCTCGATAAGCGCAACATGCCACTTGCGCGCGCTACAAATGTAGCGCATAGCTACAAATGTAGCTGAGAGAGATTCCCATGTTGAACAACCTCCCGCCCCGCGAACGCCAGATCGTCGACCTGCTCTATGTGCACGGTTCGATGGCCGTGGCCGATGTCTGCGAAGCCCTGCCCGACAAGCTCTCCGCCTCGGCGGTGCGCGCGATGCTCACCCGGCTCGAGCAGAAGGGCGCGGTCAAGCGCACGATGAGCGAGCGCGGCTATGTCTTCGCGCCGGTCGAGGCCGAGAGCAAGGCGAGCGTCACTGCGCTCGGCCATGTCGTGCGGACCTTCTTCAACGGATCGACCACCCATGCCGCCAGCGCGCTGCTCGGCATGAGCGAGAAGCTCGACGACAACGACCTAGACGAGCTGGAGGCGATGATCGCCGCGGCCCGCGCCAAGAAGGGAGCCTGAACATGACCGCATTGCTCGGCCTCGTGCTCAAGTCGCTGGTGATCGCCGGCATCACCCTGCTCCTGCTGCGCCTTACCCGCGGCCGTTCGGCGGCAGAGCGCTCGCTGATCGCGCATCTCGGCCTCGCCGGGCTGGTGATCCTGCCGCTCGCCACCTTGCTGCTGCCCTCGATGCCGCTGCCCGTGCCCGAATTCGTCCAGAGCCGGTTCGAAGCACCCGCCACCGATACCGCGCTGCTCCCCAGCACGGACCTGCCCGCACGCCAGGCCACCGTGCCGAGCACGACGACGACAGTCGTCACTGCCGACACCGCGGAACCCTGGTTCACCCTGCCCCAGGGCTGGGAACGCTATGCCTATGCGCTGCCGGTGCTGGCGCTGCTGCTGCTCACCGCTGTCGCCCTGCTCCGCCTCGTCCGCTTGCGCGCCGGTGCCGAGGTGCTGGTCGATCCGGTCTGGCTGAGCGCACTCGCGCACGCCCAGCGCCGCATGGGGATGAAGAGCGGCACCGCCCTGCTGGTCAGCGACGCCCTGCCCTCGCCGATCTCCTGGGGCCTTGCGCGCCCGACCATCCTGCTCAGCGCCGATGCGCTGGCGGCGACCGACGAGGCCGAGGCGATCATCGCGCATGAGCTGGCGCACGTCTCGGCGCTCGACTGGGCCAAGCTGATGCTCGCCCGCGTCGCCACGGCGATCCACTGGTTCAACCCGCTCGCCTGGCGCCTGGCCCGCGAGGCGCACCAGCTGCGCGAGGAAGCCGCCGACGACGCGGTGCTCGCCGCCAATATCGACGCGCCGGACTATGCCCAGCTGCTCGTCCGCGTCGCCCGGCACGAGAGCAAGGGCCTGCTGCTCGGCGCGCACGGCGTCGCCCCCGGCAAAGGCAGCCTGAAGCGCCGCGTCGGCCGCGTGCTCGACGCGACCCTGCCGCGCGGCCGTGCCCAGGGCTCGTGGGTGGCGGGCTTCGGCGCCGGCATGCTGGTGATGGCCGCCCCGCTCGCCGCGCTCACCGTCGGCGCCACCGAGCGCCACGCCGCCGCCGATACCGCCCGGCACGACGCCGAGGCCCGCACCAACCCCGCCGTCGCTGCCACCACCGCGACCGCGCCCGCCCGCACCGCCTCCGCCGCGGCACCTGCTCCTGCGGCGAGCCCGGCACCCGCCGCGACGCCCCAGGACCACCGCGCCGATCGCAACGATCAGCAGCACCGCGAGCTCGATGCGATCATCGGCGCCAAGGCAGTCGGCGTCACGCCCGACTATATCGAGGGCCTGCGCCGCGCCGCGCCGCAGCTCGGCATCGGCCTCGACGAGGCCACCGGTGCCCGCGCGCTCGGCGTCACCCCGGAATATGTCCAGGCGATGATGGCCACCGGCCTGCGCATCCGCTCGTTCGACGACATCATGGGCGCCCGGGCGGTGGGGGTTAACCCCGCCTATATCCGCAGCATCGTCTCCGCCGGCTATCGCGGCGACCTCGACGACTACATCGCGCTCGCCGGCATGAAGGTGACCGCCGACGATGTCCGCCGCCTCAAGCGCGCCGGCATGCCGGTCGGGGTCGATAGCCTCGCCCTGATCAAGCACGGCGCCAGCCCGGCCCCCGATCCGGACGCGGACTCCGATCCGGATTCCAACGACTAAACCCGCCTAGCCCGACCCCCACTGCCGAAAAACAACACCCCCGCCGGGGTGAACGCCCCCGGCTTGCCCTTTGCATCCAGGAGAAATGCCATGAACCGCATCCTCGCCGTCATCGCCTCCCTCGCGCTCTTCGCCACCACCGCCATCGCCGGCGACCGGGCCCGCGACCGCGATCCCGTCACCGCCGCCAGCCCGATCAGCTTCCGGCTCTCGCTGGAAGCCAGCGGCAGCCGCTTCGAGCTCAAGCTGTCGATGGGCGAGCGCCACAACATGAACACCCAGATCAAGGGCGAGCAGCTCGGCCTCGACAGCGGCGCGCTCGGCGCCAACGGTCCCCTGCGCTTCGCCCTCGCCCGCGAGCCCGGCCGGCTCGACTGCGCCGGCGACACCGCCAGCCGCGTCGCCACTGGCAAGTGCAGCTTCACCCCCGACACCGGCTTCTCCGGCTATCTCGCCAGCCGCGGCATCGGCACCCCCAGCTTCGAGCAGTCGCTCGACCTGGCGCTGACCGGCGCGAACAAGGCACTGGTCGATGCGCTCGCCGACGCCAACTATCCCAAGCCGAGCATCGACCAGCTCGTCGCCCTGTCCGCGCTCGGCACCTCGCCCGCCTATATCGCCGACCTCGCCCGCCAGGGCGTCCGCCCCGACGACCTGGAGGACCTGATCGCCTTCACCGCGCTCAAGATCGACGCGAGCTATGCCGGCGCCATGCTCCGCGCCGGCCTGGGCGAGGTCCGTCCGCACGACCTGATCCAGCTCAAGGCGCTCGACGTCTCGCCGGACTTCCTCGCCGGCATGAAGCAGGCCGGCCTGCGCAACCTCAGCGCCGACGACGCGGTCCAGCTCAAGGCCGTCGGCGTCACCCCCGCCTATGTCCGCAAGATCGCCGATCTCGGCTATCCGAACCTGCCGGCGAACAAGCTGGTCGAGCTGCGCGCCGTCGGCGTCACCGCGGAGGATGTCCGCCGCGCCCGCAAGATCGGCATCGAGAAGCCCTCCACTGAGCAGCTCGTCCAGCTGCACGTGCTCGGCCACTGATCGCGCGCCTGTCCGGAAAGCCCCAGTCCATGCGTCTCGCCGCCCTGTTCCTCGCCGGCACCGCGCTCCTCCCCTGGAGCGCGGCAGCCCAGACCGCCCCTGCGGCGGCAACCGCCAAGCAGGTCCACACCCCTGCCGACTTCGCCCGGTTCGCGCCGAAGACCGCCTATGACATGCTCGTCCAGGTCCCCGGCTTCACCATCCGCGAGGCGGACCAGGAGCGCGGCCTCGGCCAGGCGTCGGAGAATGTCCTGATCAACGGCGAGCGCATCGCCAACAAGACCGGCGGCGCGATCGCCGAGCTCCAGCGCATCGCCTTCGCCAATGTCGAGCGGATCGAGATCGTAGACGCCTCCAGCCTCGGCATCGCCGGGCTCGCCGGCCAGGTCGCCAACATCATCCTCAAGGACGCGCGCAAGGCAGGCGGCCAGTTCGAATGGCGCCCGGACTTCCGCGCCCATTACTCCCGCCCCAACCTGTTCCGCGGCAACATCAGCTACACCGGCAAGACCGGCGGGATCGACTATACCCTCTCGCTCGAGGACCAGGCCGGCCGCGGCGCGATCGGCGGCCCCGAGCATTTCTACGCCGCCGACGGTTCGCTGATCGAGCGGCGCGAGGAAGTCTTCCACCAGGAATCGGACACCGTCACCGCCAAGCTCCGCCTGGCGTTCGACGGCCCGGGCACCGCCAAGGGCAACCTCACCCTCGGCTATTCGCCCTATTGGAACCCGGTCTACGATTATGAACAGCGCTTCCGCGCCGACGGCAATGACGGCACCCGCCTTCGCCTCCAGAAGCTCGACGGCTGGATGTACGACATCAATGCCGATTACGAATTCGCCTTCGGCCCCGGCCGGCTCAAGGTGATCGGCCTGCGCCACTTCGATCACGAGCCGATCGTCTCCACCCAGGTCGACAGCTTCGCCAGCGGCGCGCCCGACCAGGGCACCCGCTTCACCCGCAACTCGCACGTCACCGAGACGATCGCGCGCGGCGAGTATCGCTGGAAGATGGGGAAGAACGATCTCGAGGTCTCGCTGGAGCGCGCAGTCAACGGGCTCGACCAGCGCGGCGCGCTCGCCACGCTCGATCCCCAGGGCGATTTCGTCCCCGTCCCCTTCCCCGGCGGCAGCGGCATCGTCCGCGAGGTCCGCTATGAGGGGATGACCACGCTCAGCCGTCCGCTCGGCTCGGGCTTCAACCTCCAGCTCGCCGCCGGCGGCGAGACCAGCACGCTGGAGCGCGTCGACGGCGACCTCGCCCCGCGCCGCTTCTTCCGCCCCAAGGGCAGCCTCACGCTGGGCTGGCAGCCCGACAAGAACTGGGATCTCAGCCTGAAACTGCGCCGCCGCGTCGGCCAGATCAGCTTCTACGACTTCCTCGCCCAGCCCAACCTCAAGTCGGAACGGCAGAACAGCGGCAATCCCGATCTCGTCCCGCCGCAGAGCTGGGAAGTCGAGCTGGAGGTCGGCCGCTCGCTCGGCGCCGCGGGCAAGACGCGGCTGCGCAGCTATTATTACGCGGTCGAGGACATCGTCGACATCGTGCCGATCGGCGCGGACGGCGAAGGCGTCGGCAATCTCCCCCATGCCACCCGCTTCGGCATGGAGAGCACCAGCACGATCCAGTTCGCGCCCCTCGGCCTGCCCGGCGCCAAGCTCGATGCCAAGCTGGGCTTCGAGATCGCCCGGGTCCGCGATCCGCTGACCGGCGAGATGCGCCCGATCAGCGGCACGCAGGATCGCTGGGCCGAGCTCAACTTCCGCCACGACATCCCGAAGAGCGACTTCGCCTGGGGCGCCACCGCCAGCCTCTATCACTATACCAGATACGTCTATCTGACCGAGGTGAACCAGGAGAATGAGGGGCCGTGGTTCGTCAACGCGTTCGTCGAGCACAAGGACGTGTTCGGCCTCACCCTGCGCGCCCAGGTCGGCAACATCTTCAGCGCCCGGCATTATTTCGACCGCACCGTCCATGACGGCCGCCGCAACGCGAGCCCTCTGCTCTTCCGCCAGCGCAACGACCAGCTGATCGGCCCGATCTTCACCTTCACGGTGCGGGGGAGTTTCTAGCCCTACCCCATGTCCCCACCCATGTGCTCCTGCTAAAGCAGGAGCCCAGGGTTACTATGTCTGTCGCTCGCGACCCTGGGCTCCTGCTTTCGCAGGAGCACGGGACATTGGCGGGAGGGAGAACTCACCCCACCCACCGCCAGATCAGCCAGACATTCGCCCCCGCAATCAGCCCGAACAACGCCCAGGCGATCACCTTCACCACCAGCCCGTTCGCATACACCCCCATCACCCCGCGATCGCTGGTGAAGCGGATCAGCGGCCAGATCGCGAAGGGCAGCTGCAGCGACAGCACCACCTGGGTCAGCACCAGCAGCCTGCCCACCCCGTCCTCGCCCATCCAGACCACCCCGATCAGCGCCGGGATCAGCGCCAGCCCGCGGGTGATCACCCGGCGCAGCCAGCAGGGGATGCTCAGGTTGAGGAACCCCTCCAGGATCACCTGCCCGGCGATCGTCCCGGTGAAGGTCGCGCTCTGGCCCGATGCGAACAGCGCGATGCCGAACAGCAGCGCCGCCGCCGCCGCGCCGGTCAGCGGCTCGAGCAGCCGGTACGCGTCATCGATCTCCGCCACGCCGGTATAGCCGTTGCTGTGGAAGGTCGCCGCCGCCAGCGTCAGGATCGCGCAGTTCACCAGGGTCGCCAGGAACAGCGCCACCACGATGTCGATCGTCGCGAAGCGCAGCGCCTCGCGCGTCGCCGGCTCGCCGCCCGCGGTCACCCGGGTCTGCACCACCGAGCTGTGCAGATAGAGATTGTGCGGCATCACCGTCGCCCCAAGGATGCCCACCGCAAGGTAGAGCGCGTGCGGGTCCTGGAAGATGTGCAGCTTCGGCATCGCCCCGTGCAGCAGCCCCTCGACGCTCGGCCCGACGATCGTCAGCTGCACGGCGAAGCAGATCGCGATCGTCGAGATCAGTCCCAGCACGATCGCCTCGAGCTGGCGGAAGCCCTGCCCCTTCAGCCCCAGCACGATCAGCGTGTCGAGCCCGGTGAGCAGCACGCCCAGCCAAAGCGGCACCCCGAGCAGCAGGTTGAAGGCAAGCGCCGATCCCAGCACCTCGGCGACGTCGGTGGCGATGATCGCCAGCTCGGCGAGCAGCCACAGCGTGCGGGTGGTCCCCACGCTGTAGCGGTCGCGCGCCATCTGGGCGAGGTCGCGCCGCGCCACCAGCCCCAGCCGCATCGCCAGCCATTGCAGCAGCATCGCCGCCACGCCGCAGAACAGCACGACGAACAGCAGGTCGTACCCGTAGCGCGAGCCTGCCTCGATATCGGTCGCCCAGTTGCCCGGGTCCATGTAACCGACCGCGACGAGCAGCCCCGGCCCCGCCGAGCGCAACAGCCGCCGCCAGCCCGGCATGCCCGCCGGCACCGCGACGCTCCCCTGCACCTCGGCCGGACAGAATGGGGCGGTCGCGATGCGGGGAAGCGAAATGCGCATGCCGCTCCCTAACGTCCGCGGAGGCGCCCAGGCAACGCTACCAAGGGATGAGAATCTCCCTCTCCCCTTCAGGGGAGAGGGCCGGGGAGAGGGGGAGTGTGTCTCAATCGATAGCCCGGGGAAGCCGAGGCAAAGTCCCGCCCCTCTCCCCAACCGTCATGGCGACTATCCCGCTTGAACAACGCTTTTTGTCGTCATCCCCGCGAAGGCGGGGATCCAGAGCCACGAAGGACATCGCTCTGCCACTCTGGATCCCCGCCTTCGCGGGGATGACGATCTATTTGCCTCAAAGGGACACGTGCCAGCCATCATCAGGTAAACGGCACCCCGCGCTCTTTAGGTCGTGCGGGGACGTGACCGACTGACGATCCCTGAAGGAGAGAGGGAGAAAACCCAACCCACCCCAAACCAACGTACAATACCCCCCACCCCTCAATCGGCGCATACCAACCTCGCAAGGTCACGATGCCAACTCAGCCCCCTCGGCATCGGGGCCTTGCCAAAGGCTTCCGCCCCCCGGAAGCTGCGGGAGCGCCCTCCCCCCTCCGGCGCTCCCGCATCCTTTCAGTCCAGCCCCGTCTTTCCCGGCGCCCAATAGGCCTTGGTCGCGATCCGGTTGCCAGGCACGCCCAGCCGCTTGAGTTCCCGCCGCAGCTGCTGGATCGTTCCCGCCTTGCCGGTCAGCACGAACGAAGCGCCCGCGGCTGCCAGTCCGTCCAGCCGGTCGAGCATCTCGTCGAGATGCGCCTCCCCCGGCACCCGACCGAACAGCGCCACCCGGTCCAGGCCCAGCTGCTCGGATGCCAGGCAGCTGCTCTCGGCGTCGCCCACCTCGAAATAGCCGGCCACGCTGCGGCTGCGGTCCTGATAGGCGAGCGCATGGGCGAGCCCGATCGAGGTCTCGTCGCCGAACACCGCCAGCGGCCCCGCCATCCGGCTCGCATCGAGCGAGGCGCGCGGGCCGAAGATGTCGCAGACGTCGCCCGGCACCACGTCACGCACCCAGGCGCTGCCCGGCCCGTCGCCATGGACATAGCCCAGGATGCAGGCACGCCCGGTCAGCGGGTTCCACTCGATCGGCGTATAGGTGCGCGCGGTGAACGCCGATCCCATCGCGATCTGGATCTTCTGCCCCGGCGTCCAGCCCACGCCTTCCAGCGCCGGCCCTTCCAGCGTGATCAGCCGGAAGGGCCCGGCCAGCTGCTCGACTGCGCTCACCGTCGCACGCTTCATCAGCAGCCGGATCAGCGCCTGGCTGATCGGTCCGGGCGCTCTCGCCACGGGTCGTTCGGGGGATTGCATTGCCAGCATCACTTGGTCCTCACGCTGAATTCATTGCCGCGCCCCTCGTCGATCGCGAGCGTGCGCGAGCGATAGCCATTGGCGGGATCGCGAACATAAGCCTGGTATTCGGGGTCGAAGGCGTTCTCGCCGAGCACCACCGCGCCGGGGCGCAGATGCGGCTCGAGCAGCTTGAGCACCGGCAGATAGAGCGAGAAGGCGCCGTCGAGCAGCACCAGGTCGATCAGACCGCCCAGCGCGGTGCCAACATCGGCGAGTGTTTCGCGCGCATCGCCTTCGCGGATCTCGACCAGGTCGGAGAGGCCCGCGGCTTCCAGATGCCCGCGCGCTCTGGACACCTTGCTTGGCTCCAGCTCGCTGCCGATCAGCCTGCCGCCGCCATTGTCCCTCAGCGCCGCCGCCAGATAGACGGTCGAGACCCCCATCGAGGTGCCGAACTCGACGATCCGGACGGCATTGTTTGCACGTGCCATCGCGTAGAGGAATTCGCCGTACCCGGGGGTGACCGACAGGAAGTGCCCGGCATAGCCCTGATAGACCGGGCGGAGCCCTACCCTCTCCTCGACAAGCAATGCTTCGGCCCATTGCTCGGCGGTCTGGCCCGACGTCTCGATCTCGGCCATCACCTGCTCGAAATGCGCATGATCGGCCGCATGCGCCTCGCGGTGCAGCCGTTCGAGCAGCTGCGCGACAATATCCGTGTCCAATGTGTCCATTCGTGCGGCCCTTCCCGGCTCGACTGTTCCGGAAAGAACTGATAATGGCTCGCAACAACGGCGTCATTGCGAAGCCCGGACAGAATATTATTCAATCCCGCCAATCGGACGGACCTGGCTGATGCCCATCCTGACTAAACATAGCAAAGATTCGGAGTGGGTGGATCCGGACGAAGTGCCCCGCCCGGTGGTCACCTATGGCTTCATCACCGACGATTTCGACAGCATCGAGCTCGACCTGCATCGCCATGCCAAGGGCCAGATCATCCTCGCCCAAAGGGGCGCGCTCAGCTGCGAGGTCGAAGGCGGACTGTGGATCGTCCCGCCCCGCAGCGCCCTGTGGATCCCCGGCGGCGCCCTCCACTCGGTCAAGGCGACCGGGGTGCTGGAAGGCTACAACGCCTTTGTCGGGCCGGACGTCGAGGCGGGCCTGCCCCAGGCCTGCTGCGCCCTCTCGGTCACCCCCCTGCTGCGCGAGCTGCTCACCCGCGCCGCCATCCTGCCGGTGCTCTATGCGGAGACCGGCGCCAATGCCCGGCTGGTCGCGGTCCTGCTCGACGAGATCGCCTCTGCCGGGGTCGAGGATCTCCACCTCCCCATGCCCGTCGACGCCCGGCTGCGCCGGGTGGTCGATCTGCTGATGGACGCTCCCGCCGACCGCGGCACGCTCGACGTCTGGGCCCGCCGCGCCGGCCTCAGCGAGCGCACTTTGGCTCGCCTCATCCACCGCGAGACCGGCATGAGCTTCGGCCGCTGGCGCCAGCAGCTGGCGGTGATGCTCGCGGTCAAATGGCTGGCCGGCGGCGCCTCGATCCAGCAGGTCGCCGGCGACCTCGGCTATGAGAGCGTCCCCAGCTTCGTCACCATGTTCCGCAAGGCGCTGGGCACCTCGCCCGGCCGCTACATGGCCGAGCGTCATGCCAGCCGGCATTGATCCGCGCAGGCGCCGCTGGCACAGTCGCGCCACCAAGGAGATACCCGTGACCGCCTCCCTTCAGGCCTGCCGCCATCCCGCCTGAGCCGCGCCTCGGTCACCGCGCCATGCGCCTGTTCTGGGTGCTGCTGGGGTTCTTCTTCGTCGCGCTCGGCGTGATCGGGGCACTGCTGCCCGTCATGCCGACGACGATCTTCCTGATCCTCGCCGCCGGCTGCTTCGCCCGCGGCTCGGCCCGGCTCGAGGCCTGGCTGCTCGACCATCCCAAGGTGGGCCCACCGATCCGCCAGTGGCGCGAGCAGGGCGCGATCCCGCGCAAGGGCAAGATCGCCGCCTGTGCCGGCATCGCGTTCGGCTATGCCGTCTTCTGGGTGACGGTGCGCCCGCATCTCACCCTTGCGCTCGGCGTGGCGGCGGCGATGGCCGCCTCGGCGCTGTGGATCGTCACCCGCCCCGCACCGATCGGCCCTTGACCACCAAGCCCAAGCCGATCAAGGGCGGGGCCGTGCCGGTTTAGCTCAGCTGGTAGAGCAGCGGTTTTGTAAACCGAAGGTCGCGGGTTCGATTCCTGCAACCGGCACCATTCACGCCATCAGGCGGTATCCCACCCCGGGCTCGTTGCGGATCGCCGAGGGCATTGCGGGATCGTCCTCCAGCTTGCGCCGCACCCCCCGCGCCGCCACCCGCAGATACTCCACGTCCCGCTCGTGCCCCGGCCCCCAGACGGTGCGGAGCAGCTGGCTGTGCGTCACCACCTTGCCCGGATGCTTGGCCAGCTCGGCGAGGAAGCCGAACTCCTTGGGGGTCAGGTGCACCTCCTCCCCGCCCTTGCGGACCAGCCGCGCGCCGAGGTCTATCTCGATCGCGCCGATCCGCACCACCGGCATCTCGGCCTCGGCGGAAAGACGGTGGCGCAGCGCGGTGCGGATGCGGGCGAGCACCTCCTCGGTGTCGAAGGGCTTGGTGACATAGTCGTCCGCACCCAGGTCGAGCGCGGTCACCTTCTGCTCGGTCGCGTCGCGGGCGGAGACGACCAGCACCGATGCCCCCGCCGCCTTGAGCAGCGGCACCAGCTCCAGCCCGTCGCGATCCGGCAGGCCCAGGTCGAGCAGCACCGCCTCGGGCTTGTCGATCTGCATCGCGCTCAGCGCGTCGCGCGCGGTGCCGGCCTCGACCACGCGGTAGCCGACCCGGGTCAGTCCGGCGCTCAGCAGGCGCCGGATCGCCGGCTCGTCATCGACGACGAGGATCTTGGCCTGGTTACTCATCGCTCGCACTCATCTTGCGCAACAGCGCCTCCGGAAACCGTATCGTGAAAATCGCCCCGGCAGGGTCATTGCGGTTCGCGGCGGAGACGCTCAGCCCCATCGCCTCGGCGAAACCCTTGACGATGGCGAGCCCCAGCCCGGTGCCCCCCTTGCGGTCAGACCCCTCGATCCGGGTGAAGGTCTCGAAGATCCGCGTCTCGTCGCCGGGCGGCAGGCCGGGGCCTTCGTCCATCACGCTCAGCGTCATGCTGCCCGGCTGGCGACGCGCGGCGATGGTGATCGGCGAGCCGGGATCGCCATATTTCCCTGCATTCTCAATGAGGTTGATCAGGCAATGATGGAAGAGCTGCGGGTCGACCGAGACGAAGGGAAGCTCGGGCGACACGTCGAGTTGCACCGGATGATCCTCCAGCACGCGCCGCAGATCGTGCACCGCGGCGGCCACCGCCTCGGCCAGGTCGACCGGCTCGATCGACTGGTGCAGCGCCCCTGCCTCGATCCGCACCATGTCCAGCAGATTGGCGACGAAGCGGTTGAGCCGCTCCGCCTCGGCCCGGGCTGCGGCGAGCTGTTCGCCCTGCCCCTCGCCCACCGGCTGCATCTCGCCCAGCATGCCCAGGATCGTCGTCAACGGAGTACGCAAATCGTGGCTCACCGAGGAGAGCAAAGCCGCCCGCAGCCGGTCGCGTTCCTTGAGCTGGGTGACCGTCGCCATCTCGCTCTCCAGCGCGATTCGCTCGAAGGCGAGCGCGGCCTGGTCGAGCAGGCTGAGCAGCAGCGGCAGCTGGTCCGATCGCAGCGGATTGCCCGCATCGATCCGCGCCACGCCGAACACCCCCAGCGCGCGCCCGCCGGCCGCCAGCGGGTGGAACAGCCATTCCGATGCGGTCAGCGTATCGGAACCACGCCCGGCCGGGCTGTTATGGTCGAACGACCATTGCGCCGCCGCCTGCTCGATCATCTCCAGCCGGTCCTCGGGCGGATAGGCGGCACTGAGGATCAGCTGGCTCCGCTCGGGGAGCAGCAGCACCGTGCTGACGTCGAGCAGCCGCGCCACCTCGGCGCACAGGGTCTGCCCGAGATCCTCCTGCGTGCTCACCCCGGTGAGCAGCCGGGCGAAGCCGGCGAGCGTGCTGTTCTGCGCGGCGCTGCGCTGGGCCAGTTCCGCCTGCGCCCGCACCCGCGCAGCGAGCTGGCTGGAGACCACCGCCACCCCCATCAGCACCAGCACGGTGATGATGTTCTGCGGGTCCTGGATGGTGAACGTATGGGTCGGCGGGATGAAGAAGAAGTTGTAGGCGAGCGACGAGATCAGCCCGGTCGCCACGCCCGCGCGCACGCCGTAGCGCGTCGCCGCGACCATCACCGGCAGCAGGTAGAGCAGCCCGATATTGGTGATGTTGCCCAGCGAGAAGATCGTCGCGCCGAGCAAGGTGACCGCCGCCACCAGCCCGAGCGACGCCGCATATTCGGTGGGCGAGCCCCATTGCCCGGCCGGCCGGCGATGCGCCGCGGCGGGCTTCGGCGCCTCCAGCATCGGCAGCACATGCACCGCGACGCCCGGCGTCCCGCGCACCAGCTGGTCGACCACCGAGCCATGCCGCAGCTCGAACCAGCGCGAGCGCGCCGACTTGCCGACGATCAGCTGGGTCGCCCGCGCCTCGATGGTGAAGCGCTTCAATCCCTCGATCACCGATTCCGCCGGCACCGTCGCAACCTGCCCGCCCAGCTGGCTGGCGAGGTGGAGCGAAGCGGCGACCTGGGCATTCTCGGCGTCGCTCAGCCGGGCGGTGCGCGGCGTCTCGATGTGCACCGCGGTCCAGGGTGCGCGCAGCCCGTCGGCAATGCGCTTTGCGGCGCGGACCAGCTCGGCCGATCCGGGCAGCTCGCTCACCGCCACCACCAGCCGCTCGCTCGCCGCCCAGGTCCCCGCCAGCGCATGGGTGCGCAGGTAATCGAGCATCTGCGCATCGACCGCCTGGGCGGCGCGGCGCAAGGCCAGCTCGCGCAGCGCAGTCAGGTTCGACTTGGAGAAGAAATGCCCGAGCGCCCGGGTCGCCTCCTCGGGCACATAGACCTTGCCCTCGCGCAGCCGCTCGATCAGCTCGTCGGGCGGCAGGTCGACGATCTCGATGTCCGCCGCCTCGAGTACGCGGTCCGGCACCGTCTCGCGCACCCGCACCTTGGTGAAGCTGGCGACGACGTCGTTCAGACTTTCGATGTGCTGGATGTTGACGGTGGAATAGACGTCGATCCCCGCGACGAGCAGCTCCTCGACATCCTGGTAGCGCTTGTCGTGCCGGCTGCCCGGTGCATTGGTGTGGGCGAGCTCGTCGACCAGCACCAGCTGCGGCGCGCGGGCGAGGATCGCGTCGATGTCCATCTCGGCGATGCTGCGGCCGTGATACTCCACTGGCCGGCGCGGCACGATCTCAAGGCCGTGGACCAGCGCCTCGGTCTCGGCGCGGCCATGCGTCTCGACCACGCCGATGACGACATCGATGCCCGCCTTGCGCCGCGCCGCGGCCTCGGTGAGCATCTCATAGGTCTTGCCCACCCCCGGCGCCGCGCCGAGGAACACCTTCAGACGGCCAACGCCCTCCTGCGCGGCGGCGCGCAGAAGGGCATCGGGATCGGGTCGATTGTCTTCCGCGCTCACTCAGCAGCTTTTGCGCCGAGGGCCACCTGCTTGTCGAGGTCGCGATTGAGCGCGAGCACATTGACGCGCGGCTCGCCGATGAAGCCGAACAGCGGCTTCTCGACATGCGCCTCGGCGATGCGCCGCACCTTGTCCGCACGCACCCCGCGCGCCTCGGCGACGCGGTCCACCTGGAAAAAGGCCGCCTCGGGGCTGATGTCAGGGTCGAGCCCCGAGGCGGAGGTGGTCACCAGATCGGCGGGAACCGAACTTCCTGGTGTGTTGCGGAGGGCCGCGACGTCCTTGGCGACACGGTCGTGCAGCGCCTGGGAGGTCGGGCCGAGATTGGAGCCGGAGGATGCGGTGGGGTCATTGCCGTCCGCGCCGGCGGCCGAAGGGCGGCCATGGAAATAGGTGGCACCGGCGAAGTTCTGGCCGAGCAGCTCGGAGCCGCGGACCTTGCCGTTCTCGACGATCAGGCTGCCGCCCGCCTGGTGCGGGAAGGCGACGCTGCCGATCCCGGTGAGCGCCGCCGGATAGGCGATGCCGAGCAGGGTGGCGAACAGGATCGTCAGGACGATCGCCGGACGAAGCGCAGTGGTGAGGTCTTTCAACATCTCTTTTTCCTTCTAAGCCCCTCCCCTTCAGGGGAGGGGTTGGGGTGGGGCCTGTCCGCGCGGTCAGGTCTGGGTGAGACACCTTCCCCACCCCCATTCCCTCCCCTGAAGGGGAGGGGCGACTAAGGTCACGCCAGGTGCAGCCCCGCCACGACCAGGTCGATCAGCTTGATCCCGACGAACGGCGCGAGCACGCCGCCCAGGCCGTAGATCGCGAGGTTGCGGGCGAGCAGCGGGCCGGCACCGATCGGGCGATACTTCACGCCCTTCAGCGCCAGCGGCACCAGCGCCGGGATGATCAACGCGTTGAAGATGATCGCCGAGAGGATCGCACTCTGCGGGCTCGCCAGCTGCATCACGTTGAGCACGCCGAGCGACGGATAGAGCACGATGAACATCGCCGGGATGATCGCGAAATACTTGGCGATGTCGTTGGCCACCGAGAAGGTGGTCAGCGCGCCGCGCGTCATCAGCAGCTGCTTGCCCAGGCCGACGATCTCGATGAGCTTGGTCGGATCGCTGTCGAGATCGACCATGTTGCCCGCCTCGCGCGCAGCCTGGGTGCCGGTGTTCATCGCCACGCCGACGTCGGACTGGGCGAGCGCCGGGGCGTCGTTGGTGCCGTCGCCGCACATCGCGACCAGGCGGCCGCCCTGCTGCTCCTTGCGGATCAGCGCGAGCTTGTCCTCCGGCGTGGCTTCCGCGAGGAAGTCGTCCACGCCCGCCTCGGCCGCGATGGCGGCGGCAGTGAGCGGGTTGTCGCCGGTGATCATCACGGTGCGGATGCCCATCCGGCGCAACTCGCCGAACCGCTCACGCACGCCGGCCTTCACCACGTCCTTGAGCGCGATCACGCCGAGCAGACGGCCATCCTCGGCCACCGCCAGCGGGGTCTGGCCCTGCCGCGCGATCTCCTCGGAGACCCGGCGCATGTCCGAAGCCACGGCGGTGTCGCCCAGCCCCGGATGAGCACGCAGGATCGCATCGACCGCGCCCTTCTGGATCAACGTGGTGCCAATACGGACACCCGAGATGCGGGTCTGGGCAGTGAAGGCGATGATCTCCGCCGTCTTGGGCAGCTCGCGGATATCCACCGCATATTTGCCCTGGGCGAGCGTGACGACCGAACGGCCCTCGGGCGTCTCGTCGGCCAGGCTGGCGAGCAGCGCGGCACGCGCCAGCTCGTCGGTGGTGACGCCGCCCAGCGGACGGAAGTCGCTCGCCGCACGGTCGCCGATCGTGATCGTGCCGGTCTTGTCGAGCAACAGCACGTCGATGTCGCCCGCGGCCTCGACCGCACGGCCCGACTTGGCGAGCACGTTGAAGCGGACGAGACGGTCCATGCCGGCGATGCCGATCGCCGAGAGCAAAGCCGCGATCGTGGTCGGGATCAGCGTGATCAGCAGCGCGGCGAGGATCGCCACCGGCACCTGGCCGCCCGCATAGGACGCGAAGCCCGGAATGGTCGAGACGGCGATCAGGAAGATGATCGTCAGGCCGACGAGCAGGATGGTCAGCGCGATCTCGTTCGGGGTCTTCTGGCGCTCGGCGCCTTCGACCAGCGCGATCATGCGGTCCAGAAAGCCCTGGCCGGGCTCCTGGGTGATGCGGACCTTGATCCGGTCCGAGATCACCCGAGTGCCGGCGGTCACCGCCGAGCGGTCGCCGCCCGCCTCGCGGATCACCGGCGCGCTTTCGCCGGTGATCGCGCTTTCGTTGACCGAGGCGACACCCTCGATCACCTCGCCATCGGCCGGGATCAGGTCGCCGGTCTCGACCAGCACCGTGTCGCCCTTCTTGAGCTGCGAGGCCGGAACGGTCTTGCCGTTGGGCAGCCGCGCGGTCAGCTCGGACTTGGTGGCGCGCAGCGAGGCGGCCTGGGCGCGCCCCCTGCCCTCCGCCAGCGCCTCGGCAAAGGTGCCGAACAGGACGGTCAGCCACAGCCACACGATCAGCTGGATCTGGAAGGCCATGGAGAGATTGGTGCCGCCGATGAACAGCAGCACGGTGAGCAGGAGGGCGACCACCGCGGTGGTGAAGAGCACGGGGTTCTTCACCAGCTGGCGCGGGTCGAGCTTCTTGAACGCGTCGCCGATGGCCGGGCCGATCAGGGACGGTTTGAACATGGTTGCGGTCGTCATGGAATTGGACCTCAGAAGAGCTGGCCGTGGATCATCGCGAGATGATCGGCGATGGGACCGAGCGCGAGGCTGGGGAGGAACGTGAGTCCGCCCAGGATCAGGATGATGCCGACGAGCAGGCCGATCCAGAGCAGGCCGGTCGTCGGGAACGAACCCGCGCTTTCCGGGTGCACCTTCTTCGCGGCCAGGCTGCCGGCGATGGCGAGCACCGGCACGATGATGAAGAAGCGGCCGATCCACATCGCGACGCCGAGCAACCCGTTGTAGAAGGGCGTGTTCGCGCTCAGGCCGGCAAAGGCGGAGCCGTTATTGGCCGTGGCGGAGGTGAAGGCATAGAGGATCTCGCTGAAGCCGTGCGGCCCCTTGTTGAGCGGACCCGCCAGGCCGGCCGGCAGCACCGAGGCGAGCGCGGTGAAGCCCAGGATCATCAGCGGCAGCACCGCGATGGCCAGCACCGCGAGCTTCACTTCGCGGCTCTCGATCTTCTTGCCGACATATTCCGGCGTGCGGCCGACCATCAGGCCCGCGACGAACACCGCGAGGATGGCGAAGAGCAGGAAGCCGTAGATGCCTGCTCCGACGCCGCCGATCACCACTTCGCCCAGCTGCATGTTGAACAGCGGGATCAGGCCACCCAGCGGGGTCAGGCTGTCGTGCATCGCATTGACCGCGCCGCACGATGCCGCCGTGGTCACCACGCTGAACAGCGCGCTGGCCGCGATGCCGAAGCGGACTTCCTTGCCTTCCATGCTGCCGCCGGCCAGGCCCAGCTGGTGGAGCATCGGAGTGCCCGCGGCTTCCTGCCAATAGGTGATGGCGGCACCGCCGACGAACATCACGAGCATCGCGGCAAGGATCACCCAGCCCTGGCGCGTGTTCCCCACGGCCTTGCCGAAGGTGTAGGTCAGGCCTGCGCCGATCGCGAGGATCGACAGCATCTGGATCAGGTTGGTCAGCGCGCTCGGGTTCTCGAACGGGTGCGCCGAATTGACGTTGAAGAAACCGCCGCCATTGGTCCCGAGCATCTTGATCGCTTCCTGCGAGGCGACCGGACCCATCAGGATGGTCTGCTTGGCACCTTCCAGCGTGGTCGCGTCGACCGAGCTCAGGAAGGTCTGCGGCACGCCGCTGGCGATCAGGTAGACCGCATAGACTATGCACGCCGGCAGCAGCACGTAGAGCGTCACCCGGGTCATGTCGGCCCAGAAATTACCGATGCCGTTCGCCTGCTTGCGGGCAAAGCCGCGGAACAGCGCGAAGGCGACTGCGATGCCGGTGGCCGCCGACAGGAAGTTGTGGATCGTCAGGCCGAGCATCTGGCTCAGGATCGACAGTGTCTCGCCCGAATAGCTCTGCCAGTTGGTGTTGGTGGTGAAGCTCACCGCCGTGTTGAAGGCGAGGTCCGGCGACTGGCCGGCCAGCCCGCGCGGATTGAGCGGCAGCAGGTCCTGGAAGCGCAGGACGAAATAGGTGAAGGCGAAGGTCGCGACCTGGAAGGCCAGCATGTGCAGCGCGTAGCGGCGCCAGCCCTGCTCGGCATTGGGGTCGACGCCCGCGAGCTTGTAGAAGCCGTGCTCGACGGGGCCGAGCACGGTGTGGAGCGGCGTGCGCCGCCCTTCATAGATGGCGAACAGCCACAGCCCCACCGGCTTCGCGAGCGCGACAAGGATGAGCGTGAAGACGAGGATCAGCATCCAGCCTTGGACGGTCATGGAGATTTCCGATCAGAAGCGCTCGGGCCGGACGAGCACGGCCACGAGGTAAAGGAGCAGGCCCAAAGCGGTGAGCCCGGCGAGAATGAGCGGCAGCGGCATGGCGGTTCTCCTCAGGCCCGGTCGCAGAGGCGGACAAAGCCGAGGGTGAGCAGGACCAGCCCTGCGAGTGCCCCCAGCCAGATCAGGTCGTTCATGATTTTCTTCCCTATTTCGAACGGGGTACGTCGAAGCGCGATCTGTCGAAGCGCCCCTTGTCAAAGCGAACGTGGCGGGGCGGCACCGGGATGAGGCGGAATAGGCCCGGCCCCTCGATCAGCAGCGCCCAGCCCAGCATCCAGGCAGCGACGGAGGAGACTGCCTCGCCGAATTCGGCGGGGCTGGCGCTGTGCTCGGGTGGGCGATGCATCGAGACGACCAGCGCCCACACCGCGAGCGCACAGGCACCGAGCAGCAGCGCGCCGCCCAGCCGGAGCCCGAGCTGGGCACGCCAGCCGCCGGTTCCTTCCTCCAGATGACGCAACGACAAACCCACGGTGAAACTCCCACATTGTCGCGTGGCGATGTGGTCCGGGGGGGAGTTAAGGTTCCACGGGGAAGTTGGTACCCACCATAAAGATTCCATAAAATCGTTGGCTGGGGCCGGAACCTCTGGATACTAGGCGGGTTCGAGGGCGCCGAGGGCGGTGCCGGAAGTGAAAGCTACGCCTTGGACACCACACATTCGGCCGAACCCGGCCATCAGGATCGGCTCGGCACCCTGGCGGTAGGCGCGATCGGCGTGGTGTTCGGCGATATCGGCACCTCGCCGCTCTATTCGCTCAAGGAAAGCTTCATCGGCCACCACCCGCTGGCGGTGGACCGGGCGCACATCTTCGGGGTGCTGTCGCTGGTCTTCTGGACGATGATGCTGGTGGTGACGGTCAAGTATGTCTTCATCATCCTGCGCGCGGACAACAAGGGCGAAGGTGGCAGCCTGGCGCTGCTCGCGCTGATCCAGCGCAAGCTCGGCGAGACGCGCTGGACGCCCTGGATCGCCGCGCTGGGCGTGACCGCCACCGCGCTCTTCTATGGCGACGCGATCATCACGCCTGCAGTCTCGGTGCTGTCCGCGGTGGAAGGCCTCGCCACCGTCCAGAGCTCGCTGTCCGAGCTGGTGCTGCCGATCAGCATCGTCATCCTGATCGGCCTGTTCGCGATCCAGTCGCACGGCACCGCCCGGGTGGGGAAGCTGTTCGGTCCGGTGATGGTCTTCTATTTCCTGGTGATCGCGGTGCTCGGCGCCTTCGGCATCGCCAAGAACCCCGAGATCCTCTGGGCGCTCAACCCCTGGTACGCGCTCAACTTCTTCACGCTCGATCCGCTGCTCGCCTTCCTCGCACTCGGCTCGGTGGTGCTGGCGGTGACGGGTGCCGAGGCGCTCTATGCCGACATGGGCCATTTCGGCCGCAAGGCGATCATGGTCTCCTGGCTCTACATCGCCTTCCCCTGCCTGATGCTCAACTATCTCGGCCAGTCGGCGCTGCTGCTCAGCCATCCCGCAGCGGTGGAAAACCCGTTCTTCCTGCTGGCACCCGACTGGGCCCGCCTCCCCCTCGTCATCCTGGCGACGATGGCGACGGTGATCGCGTCGCAGGCGGTGATCTCGGGCGCCTTTTCGGTCACCCAACAGGCCGTCCAGCTCGGCTTCCTGCCCCGCCTGCGCATCCTCCACACCAGTGCGAAAGCGGCGGGCCAGATCTATGTCCCGCTGGCCAACTGGCTGCTGCTGGTCATGGTCATCCTGCTCGTCCTCGGCTTCCGCAGCTCGAGCAACCTCGCCGCGGCCTATGGCATCGCCGTCACCGGCACGATGTTCATCACCGCCTGCATGCTCGGGGTGCTGACCTTCGCGGTGTGGAAATGGCCGCCGGTGGTCGCCGGGCTGGTCACCGGCGGCTTCCTGCTGATCGACGGGCTCTATTTCGCCTCGAACGTCACCAAGATCCCCGATGGCGGCTGGTTCCCGCTGCTCGTCGCCGCGATCGCCTTCACCCTGCTCACCACCTGGGCGACCGGCCGCAAGCTGGTCCGCGCCCGGCTGCACGAGGGGGCGATGCCGATCCAGGTCTTCATCCAGTCCGCCGGCCATTCGGTGCAGCGCGTGCCCGGCACCGCGGTGTTCCTCGCCAGCACCGACGACATTCCCCCGGCCCTGCTCCACAACCTCAAGCACAACAAGGTGCTGCACGAGCGCGTGGTGATCCTCACCGTGGCGATCGAGCAGGTGCCGCACGTCGCCCCTGAGGCCCGCAACGACGTGACCCAGCTCGGTGCCGGCTTCTATCGGGTCGTCCTGCACTATGGCTTCATGGACGAGGTCGATATCCCCGCCGCGCTGCGCGGACTGGGTGCCGAGGCAGGCGAGCCGTTCAAGCCGATGGAGACCAGCTATTTCCTCGCCCGCCAGACGCTGATCGCCTCGTCACGCCCCGGCATGGCGATCTGGCGCGAGAAGCTGTTCGCCTGGATGGTCCGCAACGCCGAAAGCGCAATGGAGTTCTTCAAGCTGCCGACCAACCGGGTGGTCGAATTGGGCAGCCAGGTGGAGATTTAGCCCCACCCCTCCTCCCAATCGTCATCCCGGCGAAAGCCGGGATCTCATGCGGTTCCTTCCCCGCGCCACGGCACGAGATCCCGACTTGCGTCGGGATGACGGCTATCCACACACAAAGCTGCCGGCGCACGGAGGCGTGACGCCGGCCAGGAAGCAAGGGAATTGCCGGGGGCCAGAATGGAGCGGCACCGGCCGGTACCGCTCCACGCCCTCCCCCGAAGGTCAGAAGGTCATGCGCAGGCCGGCGGTGATGATCCGCCCGGTGCTGGCATAGGTCTGCGAGACCGGGTTCGCCGCATACATGGTGCGATACTGCGGCGAGTTGGTCATGTTGCGGCCCTCGACCGACAGCTTGGCGAAGTCGGTCACCGCATAGGACAGCGCGAAGTCGATGTTCAGCTGGTCCTCGTTATAGCCGAAGTCCGCGAACACCGGCGAGTTGCAGGGGCCGCCGCCGACGGTGGTGGTGCCCACCGAGCAGGTGCCGGTCGAGAGCGGGAAGCGGTTCACATAGCGGGCGCGCCACGAACCCGAGACGCGCGCCGAGAACTTGCTGTCCTCGTAATAGAGCGTCGCGTTGAACGCGTCCGGCGAGGTGTTGAGGAACGGCCCCTCGGCATAGCTGTTCACCGCCGTGCCCGAGATCGTCTGGCTGGTGTTGAGCACCGTGCCGGTCAGATAGCTCAGGTTCGAGTCGATGTGCGTGTAGTTCGCCGTTACGCCGAAATGCTTGAGGAAGCCGGGCAGGAAGAAGAAGTCGGTCTGCAGATTGACTTCGATGCCCTTGATGTCGCCACCCGGCGCATCCTTGAACTGGCGGATCGCCCAGGTGCCGCCCGCCGTGGTGTAGTTGAGCAGCGCGGGATTGGTGATGAAGCCAAGCACCTGCTGATAGACTTCCGGCTCGAACACCGCGCCCAGCGGCGCCTCGAGCGCGACCTGCTGCGGGAAGCTGTCGATCTTCTTCTTGAACAGGTTCACCGCGATCAGGCCGTTATGCGCGAAATACTTCTCGACGCTCAGGTCGAGATTGGTCGCGCGGAACGGGTTGAGATAGGGATTGCCCACGGTCAGCGACGGCGCCGTGCCATTGGCGTTCAGGCTGGTGGTGAATGCCGTGGTGCCCGGCGTCAGGCTGGAGAGCTGCGGCCGCGACATCACCTTCGACGCAGCGAAGCGGACGAGCAGGTCGTCCATCACCTCCCAGTTCGCGTTCATCGAGGGCAGCCAGTCCCAATATTCGTTCTTGGCGGTCACCGCCAGGCCGGCGACGCCGTCCGCGCCACCGACATTGCCCGCGCCCGAGACGCGGGTATTGGCGACGCGCAGGCCGACATTGCCGCGCAGCGGACGGCCGAGCAGGTTGACGTTGTAGTCGACCTGGAAAAAGCCCGACACGTCATTCTCGGTCACGCCCGAACGCTGGCGGCCATCGACCACGGCACGGAAATCGCCCCATTTGTTCACGCAGTTGCAGTTGATGCCGAACTGGCTGATGAACTTGTTGATGTCCGGCGCATAATAGCTGGTCGGCGTGCCCTGGGTCACGTTCAGGCCCTGGCCGAAGCCGATCGTCTGGCCCAGATCGGTGATGTTGAGCTTCGCCTCCGCCAGCGTCGGGTTGATCGCCTCGATCGACTGGTTGCGGCGGCCCTGGTCGCCTTCATAGGAGA
This sequence comes from Sphingomonas sp. Sphisp66, assembly GCF_047324325.1. Lineage (NCBI taxonomy): Bacteria > Pseudomonadati > Pseudomonadota > Alphaproteobacteria > Sphingomonadales > Sphingomonadaceae > Sphingomonas > Sphingomonas sp. Sphisp66. Next base: position 1,098,971 of record NZ_CP168508.1, on the reverse strand, counting down.
ATTGCTTGGCCGTGCCGCCGAAGCGGATCGACATCTCGGGCAGCGCTTCGTAGGTGAAATTGACCCGCGCCACCTTGAACTCGTTGTCCACCGTGTTGGTGAAATAGCGGATCGTCGACAGGCCCTTGACCAGCGACCAGTTGTTCGGGTTCGCCACGTCGAAGCCGGGGTTGAACACCGGCATCTTGCCGCCGTCGCGCTCGTCGAACGTATAGCCATCGCGGTCGATCGCGTTGAACTCGGCGAGCAGGCCATAGGCGCGGAATTCGGACTTGGACCAGCCGCCGGTCGCATCGGCATAGAAGCCCGGCGCGAATTCCTGGTGGACGTTCAGCGTCACCTGCTTGAAGTCGGTTCGGCCGAACTGGGTGTCGGCGAAGCTGCGCCAGTCGACGTCGTCGAGGATCAGATAATCGGCCTGGCCGGCACCGTTGACGTGCGCCGCGCGGATCTTGGTGTTCGGGCGGCCGAGCAGCTCGTTGTAATAGCCGGTCTGGTTCGCCGTCGCGACATAGCCCGGCGAGGCCGGATTATTGTAGTAATCGAACGGGTTGAGGTTGTTCGGGTTGAGGCTGTTGAGGTAGCCCGGCAGCGCCGCCTGGCCGACGCCATTGCCTGCCTGCTCGCCATTGCAGTCGATGATCGCGCTGGGCACGCAGTTCGCATAAAGCGCGACGCGGTCGGCATTGCCGTTGGTGGTGCCGATCGCACGCAGGCCGGCGCTGCCCGTTCCGATGACGCGGGCATTGGTGCCGTTGCGGTTGAGGCCGATGGGCGTGATGCCGGTGTTGTTGCTGTTCTGGTCGTAGCGCGACCAGACACCATCCAGCGTGATTTCGGTGCCGGCGCTCGGCTTCCACTGCATCGTCGCGGTGGCGCCGATCCGCTCATAATCGAGATACTGGCGGCCGATCGAGGGCAGGCCCGGGATGATCGTGGTCGGCGTGACCAGCGCATAGGCGGCCGGATCGGAGCCGAAGGTCGCGCCGGTGCCCTGGTTGCTCGGGCGCGCGAAGCCGAACACGTTCGGAGTCACGCCGGCGATCTGCGAGTTGCGATAGGCATATTCGAACACGCCGATATTGCGGCGATAGGCGTCGATCTGCTGTTCCTGCTTCTGATAGGCGCCGGAGACCAGGATGCCGAAATTGTCGGTCACCCGCACCGATGCCAGGCCGGTGAAGCGCGGGTTCCACTTCTTGCCGTTCTCGCGATACTCGGCCTCGGCACCCACCGCGAAGCGGTTCTTCTTGTACGAGAGCGGCCGGCCGGTGGTCAGGTCGATGATCGCGCCGAGCGAGCCCTCGTCATTCTCGGCCGCGGTCGACTTGGTCACCTTGATGCCGCCGAACAGCTCCGAGGCGAAGGTGTTGAAGTCGAAGCCACGCGAGCGGTTGGCGCCGGCGTCGGACTGGTTGCCGCCCGCGACGTTCTGCGCGTCGGCACCGTTCAGGCGCACCGCCTGGAAATCGCCGCCCAGGCCGCGCACGGTGATCGTGCGGCCCTCGCCATTGTCGCGGTCGATCGAGACGCCCGGCAGGCGCTGGATCGATTCCGCCAGGTTCGCATCCGGGAAGTCGGCGATGTCCTCGGCGGTGATCGCATCGACGATCTGGTTCGAGTTGCGCTTGATGTTGACCGAATTGGCCAGCGAGGCGCGGAAACCGGTGACAACAATCGAATCGCCGCTCTCGGTCTGGTCCTGCGGGCGCGCCTGCGGATCGTCCTGGGCAGCGGCGGTGACCGCGGTGGTCGCCCCGGTGGTCTGGGCCCAGGCCGGCGCGGCCATCAGCAGCGCCATGCCGAGCGCGCCCAGCGCCGTCGTGCCACGCAGCGCGGAACGGCGCAGGGCCAGAGTGTCAGCGGTAGAAATCATCGATATCCTCCCCAAGGATCTTTCATCGACAAGCACTGGTCGATGCGCCCCGGGAAGCCTGGAATCAGGGTACGACATAGCATCGCGGAAAACGACCTCCGTCGCCCCGCAAGTTTCCAGCCATGTCGCGACTTGCCCCCTCCCACGCCCCTTTGTGCGAATCTTCTCGTCCGCTTGGGCGCAAGCGTATCAGTCACGCTTGTTCACCCTATTGATCACGCTACCAATCACCGATGTCAACCGGTGTCATTGAAGAAAATGTCACAATCGGGGGATTGCGGCATTTCAGCAACATCGGGGAAATGCCGGCGTGCAGCGCCCAAATCCAGCGCGGGCACGCTCTTCTACCTCCCCTCCCTGCAAGGGAGGGGTCGGGGGTGGGTTGCGAGCGCAGCGAGCCCAGCCGACCGGTAGCCGAAAACAGAAAAGGCCGGGCATCGAGCCCGACCTTTTCTAACCCACCCCTAGCCCCTCCCTTGCAGGGAGGGGAATGCAGCTACCCCTCGCGCGGCGGGGCGACCGAGGCGCGGTGGATCAGCGTCGAGGGGAAGAGCGACGGCTCCTCCACGGCGCTGCCATCGTCCCCGAAGAACTCGGCGAGCAGCTTGAGCGCCGCCGATCGCGCCATCGAGATGATCGGCCAGTGCACCGTGGTGAGCGGCGGCCAGATGTGCGAGGCGATGGCGGTGTCGTCGAAGCCGACGATCGACAAATCCTCGGGCACGCTCATCCCGCGGCGGCGCGCGGCGTGGAGCGTGGCGGCGGCCATCTCGTCGTTCGACGCGAAGATGGCGGTGGGGCGCGGCGACAGGTCGAGCAGCCGGTCGGCGGCGGCGAGCCCGGTCTCGAACGTGTAGTTACCGTCCGCGATCAGGCTGCGCGGCAGCTTGATCCCCGCCTCTTCCAGCGCATTCTCGAATCCCTTCCGGCGTTCGCGGGCGGAGCGGAACCCGTGCGGCCCCGCGATCAGGCCGATGCGGCGATGGCCAAGCGAAATCAGATGGTTCACCGCCTCGGTCACCACGTCGCTATCGTTCGAGGCGACCATGTGCTCGGAGCTGTCCAGCGTCGCCGATCCCATGCGGACATAGCGGATGCCCAGCTCACGGCAGAGCTCGGCCACCATCTCGTTCTCCGAGACCGGCGGCAGGAACATCACGCCATAGAGGCGCTGACGCTCGAGGAAGTTGCGCACATCCTCGAGCATGGTCGAGCTGCCTCGGTCGATCGGGCGGACAATCAGCTCGAACTCGGTGTCGCGCATCGCCTCGAGCATGCCGGCCTGCACGTTCATCACCATCTGCGCGTTGGGATTGTCGTGGATCAGGCCGATCAGGAAGTTGCGCCGCAGCGCCAGCGCGCGCGCCTGGACATTGGGGACATAGCCCAGGTCGGCAATCACCTGCTCGACCTTGGCCCGGGTATCGCCGTTGAGCAGCGGCGAGCGATTGATCACTCGGCTGACGGTTTTTTTCGAGACGCCCGCGATACGCGCGACGTCGTTGATCGTGGGCTTTCCGGTTCTCTCCATCTGCCAACCATAATGGCTCGTGGGACAAAGACAAACCTGCTTGCGCGCGCAGCAATATGGAAACCGGTGTCATAAACTCTCACCGTCATCCCCGCGAAGGCGGGGATCCAGAGTTGCGGGCGAGCCGGCAGAGAAACCCTGGATCCTCGCCTCCGCGGGGATGACGATTAATTCGCGAGAATGACGATGGGCGCCTCAACTCCCGGGCTGGATGTACGGCACCCTGCCCCACAGCTCGCGCTCCCATTTGCGCGGGTCGTTGGCCAGCCGGCTCGGCGCGTCGAACAGCATCGTCGCGCGGTTGGGCAGCGTATAGGGCGCCCAGGCGGGTAGCCCCTTCGCCACCGGCCGCCCCGTCCGCGCCAACGCCGCGAAAGCGGCCATCACCTGCCCGCTAAGCTTCTGCGCCGCCGCTCCGGTGCCGGTGAACGATCCCGGCGCGTCGAGCGTGCCGAAGGCCAAGGCGATGTCCATCGTATGCGGCGCGCCTCGCTCCGGCTTTGTCGGCGACTGGAAGTCGACCTGATAGACCCAGGTCGCCTTCGCGCCGGCAGCAGCCCGGGCATCCGCCTCGAGCCATTGCCCCGGCCAGCTCCGCCCGGCGGTGGTGGCGCGGTAGAAGAGCTGCTCGGGCGTGTCCGAAGGGAAATGCGCGCGATACTGCCCCACCACCCATTCGGGCAGCAGGTCCATGCGCAACTCGGGCGCCATCCGCGCGGCGACATTGTCCCAGGTCAGGCCCTTCACCTTCGCCGAATTGGGATCGATGAAGGCGCGTGTCTCGTCATGCGTATTGCCGAGGATCATCGGGATCGACAGGCTCTGCGGATTGGCGTCGGGCCAGAAGGGGTGGCGAGTGAGCCATTTCATGTCGAGCACCGGCCCGAAATAGAGCCCCCCGCCCAGGATCGGATCGGTCGCGTCGAGCGCATCGACCAGCTTCTCGGTGGGCATGTCGAGCAGCGGCTGAAGATTGTCCTCCTTCACCCCCAGCTTCGCCAGATAGGCCTGGGCGCGCTTCGTGGCGTTGATCGGACCCGATGCGGTGACCTGCTGCCCGCTCATCGTCGCGGCGGAGTGGAACAGCCCTTTGGCCGCAGGCATGCCCATCAGTGTCGCGATCTTGGCGCCGCCGCCCGACTGGCCGAAGACGAATACCCGCCGTGGATCGCCGCCGAATGCCGCGATATTGTCCCGCACCCATTGCAGCGCCAGGATCAGGTCGAGCTGGCCGAGATTGCCGCTGTCCGCAAAGCGCGGATCGAAGCGGGCGAGGTAGAGATAGCCGAGCGCGTTGAGCCGGTGGTTGACCGTCACCACCACCACATCCTCAGTCGCAGCCAGCTTCGCACCGTCGTTGAGCGGCACGGTGACGGTGCCGTTCGAATAGGCGCCGCCATGGATGTAGAGCATAACCGGGCGCTTCGCCCCAGGGTTCGCGCCGGGCGTCCAGACATTGAGGAACAGGCAGTCCTCGGACTGGGTCTGGTCGCCCCTGCCCTGCGGACAGATCGGGCCATAGTCATGCGCGGGCACATTGACGCCCGGCGTCGCGAACGCCACCGGCGCGCGGAAGCGGGGCGCGTTGCCATAGCGGATGCCGCGAAAGCGCAGCATGCCGCCGCCGAGCGCGTCGCCCTCGAACCGCCCTGCCCGCGTCTCGACCACCGCTTCGCCCGAAGCCGCCCGCGCGATCAGCGGCGTAGCCGCCAGCGCCATGCCACCCGCCACCACGCTACGCCGTGTTACGCCACTCATTGGTCCGCTCCCGTCATGATATGTCCCGTCGCCTGTTCGATCCGGCCGAGTGCCTCACGGGTCAGCGCGACATGCTGCCCCGCCTCCTCGGCCTCGCTCGCCAGTCGCCCGACATGGCTGCTGATCGTCGCGATCAGCGCAGCGATCTCGCGCGAGGAAACCGCCGTCTCGTCGATCGAGGCGAGGATGCCCGACACGGTCGCCATCTGCGTCTCCATCGCGCCCGAGACCGCACGGACGCGCGCCAGCAACTCGGTGACCACGCCAAGGATCGCCCGGTTGGTCTCGGCCATCGCGCCGCTCGCCTGCTGCGCCTCGCGGATCGTCGCGGTGATGTCGCCGCTGGCATTGGCGGCCTGCTCGGCCAGGCTGCGCACCTCCTGCGCGACCACCGCGAAGCCGCGTCCGCTGTCCCCTGCCCGCGCCGCCTCGATGCTGGCGTTCAGCGCGAGCAGCTTGGTCTGATAGGCGACGCTGGAGATCAGCGTGACGACATCCTCGATCCGCGCGGTATGCGCCGCGAGCGCCTCGGCACTGCGCGCGCCCTTGGAAGCGATCGCATCGGCATTGCCCGCCACCTCGGCCGCCGCGGAGGCATCCTCGCGAGCCCGCTCATAGGCAGCGATCAGCCCGGCGGCGTTCTGCGCGGATTCGCCCATCGCCACCGCCGCCTGGTCCGCCGCCGAGGCGACCTCCGTGGCCGGCGCGCGCAGGCTGAGCAGGTCGGACGCCGTGCGCTCGGTGAACTGGGCGATCTCGCGGCTCGCCCTCGCCGTGCTGGCGATCGACTCGTTGAGCTCTGCACGCACCTCGGCCAGTTCCTGCCGGCGCGTCGCCTGCGCGCGCAGCCGCGCGATCTGGCGGAGCCGGCTGGCGATGATCTCGAACTCGATCACCGCGAGCTTCTGGGTGGCGCGGGTCAGCCGCTCGAGCTGGTCGGGATCGCGGCTCAGCTCGAAGAACAGCGCATGGATGCGCATCTGCGCGACCAGCATCGAGGCGGCGACGGTGGAGAATTCCAGCCCGTTCTCGGCGATGCGGTCGGCCTCGGCAACGATCCGGTCGATCCAGGCCTGGTCGATCGGCCGCGACAGCTTGGCGCGTGCATAATCGACCCGGCTCGCGACCAGCGCTTCAGGCACCGTATGCCCCTCGCGCCGCTCGAGCAGCTCGCGCGCCACCCCGGCGATGCGCGGCTCGATGAAGCGCCAGGCCTCGCCGAGCTCCGCCTCGAACCCCGCGTCTATCCCGTAGGACCGGCGCAGTTGCGCGGCATCGCATGTTTCCAGCGCGCCTTCAGCCGCGTCCGCGAAGAAAATCCCTCCCATCGGCCATCCCCACCCTTGCCGGGGCGATGTTTCGCCTCCGGTCGATCATCGGCGGACGTCGAGCCCGCCCTCGGCGAACGCGGCCAGGTCGGCGCGCGTGAACAGGCTCGCATCGCCCGGCAGCGAGTGCTTGAGCGCGGTGAGCGCCAGACCGGCATGTGCCGCGGCCTTCGCATCGCCATCGCTCTCGATCAGCCCATGCATCACCCCTGCGGCAAAGGCGTCGCCCGCGCCGATACGATCGACGATGCCGGCGATCAGAACTTCGTCGGTCTGGTAGCCGCCCGCCCTCGTATCGACCCGTGCCGAGATGCGATGGCTGTCGGCATCGTCGACATGGCGCGCGGTGTTGGCGATCGTCTGGAGCTTCGGGAAGGCCGCGAACGCCGCCTCCGCCGCCTCGCGCCGGCGATCCGGACCGTCGCCCGAGAACACGCGCCCGAGCAGCAGCGAAATGTCGCGGTGGTTGCCGAACAGCAGGTCGGCATGGCCGATAAGCTGCGTCAGCACCGCCCTGGGATCGCTGTCCCAGCTCTCCCACAGCTTCGCGCGATAGTTGCCATCGAACGACACCGGGATGCCGCGAGCACCTGCCGCCTCGGCCGCGGCGATCGCGGCAGCGGCAGTATTGTGGCCGAGCGCCGGGGTGATCCCCGACAGATGCAGCCGCGTGGCGCCCTGGAGCAGGACATCCCAGTCCCAGCTGTCCGCCGGGCGCCGGGCGAACACGGAGTGGGCCCGGTCATAGACGACCTCGGAGGCACGCAGCCCCGCGCCGGGCGTCAGGAAATACAGGCCCAGCCGGCCGGGCTCGGATGCGACCGTCGCGGTATCGACACCGCGCCGGCGCAGCTCGCCGATCACCGCGCCGCCCAGCGGATTGTCCGCCACCGCGCTGATCATCCGCACCGAATGCCCCAGGCACGCCAGCCCCGTGGCGACATTCGCCTCGGCCCCGCCGACATTCACTTCGAGCTTCGGCGTCTGGAGCAGCAGCTCGCGCCCCGGGGGCGAGAGCCGCAGCATCAGCTCACCGAAAAAGGCGATGCTCATCGCGCCAGCCACCCGCCATCGACCGCCAGGATATGCCCCTGGACATAGTCTGCGGCCGAGGAGGCGAGGAACACCGCCGCGCCGCCCATGTCCTCGGGCGAGCCCCAGCGGGCCGCGGGGATGCGCTCCGTGATCTGGCGGTTGCGCGTCTCGTCGGCCTGCAGCGCCGCGGTGTTGTTGGTGGCGATATAGCCGGGCGCGATCGCGTTCACGTTGATGCCCTTGCCCGCCCATTCATTGGCGAGCAGCTTGGTCAGCCCGCCGATGCCCGACTTGGAGGCGGTGTAGCTCGGCACGCGGATGCCACCCTGGAAGGTCAGCATCGAGGCGATGTTGATGATCTTGCCGCCGCCATTGGCGACCATGTGCCGGCCCGCGGCCTGGCAGAGGAAGAACACCGACTTGAGGTTGGTATCGACCACCGCGTCCCAATCCTCCTCGGTGAAGTCGAGGCTGTCGTTGCGGCGGATGATCCCGGCATTGTTGACCAGGATGTGGAGCCCGCCCAACTTATCCACAGCTTCGTCCACAACCCTGCCCACAGGCTCGATGGTCGAGAGATCGGCCGAGATGATCTCGGCGCGGCGGCCGAGCGCACGGACCTTCTCCACCGTTTCCTCAGCCGGCGTGCGGCCCACGGCGGCGACGTCCGCCCCCGCCGCGGCGAGCGCCAGCGCGATGCCCTGGCCGATGCCGGTATTGGCGCCGGTCACCACGGCAGTCTTGCCCGAAAGATCGAAGGGATTGGTCATTCTGAACTCCCCACCCTCGCCACTTTCGCTCCCCTTCCGCTTGCGGGAGGGGTCGGGGGAGGGCCTGAAACAACGGGAGGGCGTCACGTAAGGCCACGCCCTCCCCTGACCCCTCCCGCAAGCGGAAGGGGAACAAGAAGGCTTACGCCAGCTGGCAGATGTCCAGCACGTTCATGTCGGTATAGTCCTGGTTCTCGCCGGCCATCGCCCAGATGAAGGCATAGGCCTTGGTCCCCGAACCCATATGGACCGACCAGGGCGGGCTGATCACAGCCTCCTCGTTCTGGACCACGATGTGCCGCAGCGCATCCTCCTGGCCCATGTAATGGAACACCCGGTCCTTCGCGAGGTCGTCGAGCTCGAAATACAGGTAGATCTCGCTACGGCGCTCATGGATGTGCGGGGGCATGGTGTTCCATACCGAGCCCGGCTTCAGGACCGTCAGGCCCATCACCAGCTGCGCGCTGTCGCACACGCCCGGAATGACGAGCTGGTAGATCGAGCGCTCGTTCGATTCCTCCAGCGTGCCGCGGTCCAGCCGGTTGGCGTCGGCGATGCCGAGCTTGCGGGTCTGGAAGCCCTTATGTGCCGGGCACGAGACCAGGTAGAAGCGCGCGCCGTCGCCCGAGAACTGCACGTCCTTGGCGCCCATCGTCACGTACAGGCAGTCCTTGTTGCCGAGCGTGAAGCTCTCGCCGTCCACCGTCACGGTGCCTTCGACACCGCCGATGTTGACCACCGCCAGCTCGCGGCGCTCGAGGAAGGGGTGCCCCGCAGCCGAAGCCGGCTCGGTCTGGTCGGGCAACTTCACCGAACCGCCGGCGACTGCGACGCCGCCGATCACCATGCGGTCGGCATGGGTATAGTTGAGCACGACCTCGCCGTCGCGGAACAGGTCGGTGATCAGATAGCGGTCGCGCAGTTCCTCGTTCGAGACGCACTCCATCATGTCGGGGTGCGTGGCGTAATAGGTACGGTCGAACATGGGTGCTCCGTTCAGGCAGCGGCGGCGACAGGCGCCGGCGCGGGTTGGTCGAGCTTGTACGCCTTGCGCACCAGCCCGTTGGTAAGTTCGTGCGCCAGCTCGGCCGCTTCCCAGTCGAGCAGCCGCCCCTCGGCGACCAGTCGCGCAAGGAAGGCGCAATCGACGCGGCGCGCGACGTCGTGGCGTGCCGGGATCGAGAGGAAGGCGCGGGTATCGTCGTTGAAGCCGACGGTGTTGTAGAAGCCGGCGGTCTCGGTCACCTGCTCGCGGAAGCGGCGCATGCCCTCGGGTGAGTCATGGAACCACCAGCTCGGGCCGAGCTTCAGGCACGGATAATGGCCGGCCAGCGGCGCCAGCTCGCGGGCATAGACCGTCTCGTCGAGCGTGAAGAGGATGATCGAGAGATCGGTCGAGGTGCCGAACCGGTCGAGCAGCGGCTTCAGGCCGTGCACGTAATCGGTGCGCATCGGGATGTCCGCGCCCTTGTCACGACCATGGCTCTCGAACAGGCCGCCATTGTGGTTGCGGAAAGATCCCGGATGGATTTGCATGACCATCCCGTCCTCGACGCTCATCGCCGCCATCTCGGTCAGCATCTGCGCGCGGAACAGCTCGGCATCCTGCGGGGTCCAGCGATCCGACAAGATTGTGCGGAACAGCCGCTCGGCCTCATCCTTGCTCAGGTTGGCCGTGGCCGCCGTCGGGTGGCCATGGTCGGTCGCAGTCGCACCCGCAGCGCGGAAATCGGCGCGGCGCTTGCGGTGGGCGGCGAGATAACCGTCCCAGCTGTACACGTCCTCGCCGGTCTTCTCGGCGAAAATCTTCATCGCGCCGGCGAACTGCTCATGCTCGACGTCGATCACCGCGTCCGGGCGATAGGTGGTGACCACCCGGCCGTTCCAGCCGCTGGTGTGGATCGCGTGATGCGGTGACAGATCGTCCTGCGGCCCCTCGGTGGTGGCGAGGAAGCCGATGTTGAAGCGGTCGAACAGCGCGCGCGGCCTGAACGCGTCGCTCGCAAGCTTCGTGTTGATCGTGTCGTAATAATGATCCGCCGTGGAAGCATCGAGCGCCACGTCGAAGCCGAACACCTCGCCGAACACATGCCCCAGCCACATCGCCGAAGGCGTGCCGCGGAAGAGGTAGGTATGCTCGGCGAAGGTCCGCCACGCCGCTCGCGGGTCGGTCGCCGGCATGCCGGCCTTGCTCGGCACGCAGAGCGAGTCGAGCGACACGCCCTGCGAATAGAGCATGCGGTAGATGTAATGATCCGGCGAGAGCAGCAGCTCGGTGGCATTCGACCAGTTGGTATTGGTCGAGAACCAGGTCGGATCGGTATGCCCATGCGGGCTGATGATCGGCAGCCCGGCCACCTCGGCATAGAGCGCACGCGCGATACTCCGCGAACGATCCTCCGCCGGGAACAGCCGGTCAGGGTCAAGCTTCAGGGGCCGGGCCATCTCTCAATCCTCTCGGTTACACGACGTCCGCGCGCTCGAGGCGCGGCGACAGCAGGTGGATCGAAAGCAGCGCCAGGAAATACGCCGCACCCGCGACGATGAAGAGCGGCGCATAGCTGCCGATCACGTCGAGCACATAGCCGGCGTACTTCGAGAAGACCATGCCGCCCACGGCGCCGACGGTGCCGCCGATGCCGATGACCGAACCCACCGCGAAGCGCGGCACGGTGTCCGACGGGATGGTGTAGAGCGTCGCCGAGAAGCTCTGGTGCGCCGCCGCGGCCACGCCGACCACGAACACGCTGAGCCACAGATTGCCGTAGAAGGTGGTGAACATCACCGGCAGCACGAAGCAGGCCGAGATCAGCATGGTCAGCTTGCGCGCCTTGTTCACGCTCATGCCGGTGCTCATCAGCTTGCCCGAGAGCCAGCCGCCCGCGATCGAGCCGACGTCGGAGATCAGGTAGATGGCGCCCAGCGCGATCGCCGCCGTCGGCGTGTCCCAGCTCGTCAGGTTGAGGCCATATTCCTTGCCCAGCCAGCTCGGCAGCCAGAACAGATAGAACCACCAGATCGGGTCGATGAAGAACTTGCCGAGCGCGAAGGCCCAGGTTTCCTTGGTGCGGAGCAGCTTGCCCCACAGGTTCTTCACCTTGATCTCGGGATCGGCCGGATCCTGAGTGATATAGGCGAGCTCGGTCGCGCCCACCCTGGGGTGGTCCGCCGGCTTGTCGCGGAAGATGGCGAGCCAGGCGATCAGCCAGATCACGCCGAACACGCCGGTGATCACGAAGGTCATGCGCCAGCCGAACGCGGGCACCATCGCCCAGATCAGCAGCGGCGTGAGGATCGCGCCGACGTTCGAGCCGGCGTTGAACAGGCCGACGGCGAAGGCGCGTTCCTTCGCCGGGAACCAGTCCGCCACGGTCTTCACGCCCGCCGGGAAATTGCCCGATTCACCGATGCCCAGGCCAAAGCGTGCCAGGGTGAACTGCATGACGCTGTGCACGCCGCCATGCGCCACGTGCGCGATCGTCCAGATCACCACCGCGATGGCATAGCCGAAGCGGGCGCCGATCGCGTCGACGATCTTGCCGAAGGCGAGATAGCCGATCGCATAGGCGGCCTGGAAGTAGAAGACGATGTTGGCGTAGTCGGTCTCGGACCAGCCGAGTTCCTTGGAGAGATCGGGCTTCAGCACCGCAATCATCTGCCGGTCGACATAGTTGATGGCGGTGGCGGCGAACAGCAGCCCCACGATCACCCAGCGGTAGCGACCGACGCGCGAAACCGCGCCGGAGACTGCCGCCTCTCCCTTACTCGCCATCATTCTCTCCCTTTTATTTTTCTTCCGCGACCGCCGAATCAGGCGTCGTGAATGCCGACGATACGGCACCTGACGCTGTAGTCATCGGCGAACCGTGCCTCCACCAGATCGCCTACGCGAACTGGATGGACACCCGTGACGGCACCAGTGGAAATCCACTGGCCCTTCGCGAGCGGAAGCTGCCGGTTAGCCGCAAGCTCGAACAGGAAGCGGACGGCACCGAACGGACCGTCGAGCATGGTGCTCGCCGTCGCCTCGCCGGCCACTTCGCCTTCGATTGTTAGCGCTACCGGCCACTCAAGGAAATCCATGTCGCGCGGAATTTCCGCGCCGATCACCAGGCCGTTATTGTTGCCGAAGTCGGAGACGGTCACGGCCGGGCCATGCTCGTTGATCCCCGGGAAGGGCGAACTCGCCACTTCGATGCCGACATGGACGGCATCGACATATTCGGCGACTTCGGCATTGGTCCAGGCGCGGTCGAAATTCTCGGGCAGCGTGCCCAGGCGCAGCAGATACTCCGCCTCGCCCGCCGCGAAACCGCGCTCGAACACCGGCATCACGGGCACGTCCCCCTCGGCGGCGGTCACCACCGAATCGGCGAAGATCGGGCCGGCCAGCCGGTTGGAGCCATAGGTGGCATCGAGCGGCGCCGGGATCTTGCCGACCTTCCAGCCGGCGACCTTGTCGCCGAACAGTTCGATCGCACGCTCCTGGATGCCATAGGCCTCGTCGAGCGTGCCGGGCAGTTCGCCCGGATAGTCGATCGGTGCATTCCCTGCCTGTCGGGCCGCAACAAATGCTTGGGCGATGGCCTCGGCCGGTTCCCGTCCTTCAATCAACGCTAAATTCCCCATGTTCCGGTCGCGTGAGGGTCGCCCGCCATGTCTCGACCGCGCAAACGCAGCCGTCGCCCGACATCGCCCTTCCACCCGCTTCGCACCCTCCGGGGACCGCTCGCCTCCTGCGATCCGCGAATATGTGGAGAAGACAGGCCGAACCGGTGCCGGACCATGTCGAGTAACTTGCGCGCGATCTCCTCTCCGAGTGGCCACGGCCGGCTTTGCGCGGGTCCGCGGAATGTCGGCATGATGCTACCGGTGTCAGATGCGCACGTCAACGCATGTCGAAGCCCTCGCGATGTTGGTAGCGGAAACATTGGAACGCCCCGATCCCCGCCCGTCTCGCCCAGGAACGTACCTTGGCGCGACTTCAACCCGGACATCGCTGGGAAATGAGAAAGCTGTTGTCACCGGTGTCAAGCGCCGTCATGCTTGACAATAAGGGCGGCTGAGACCGTCCTGCTATGGTTCAGAGAGGCATGTCATGATCCGCACGTCCACCAGCATCGCTCTGGCATGGGCACTCGCGCTCGCCGCGAGCCCCGCCTTCGCGCAGGGCACGGACGACGGCCTGCTCTTCCGCGCTTCGGGCGACAAGGGCAGCACCGCGGAGAAGGCTGGCGGCGACGCGGTCCCCAATTTCCAGACCAAGGTGACCAATGTGCCGGACGGCGCGATCGGCGGCGCGTTCCGCTGGGCGGACGACGGCTATCTCGCCTGGAACGCGCCGGGGAACATCCAGGCGCAGCGCGGCACCCTCTCCTTCTTCTGGCGTTCGCGCGAGCCGGTGGGCGAAGCGCCCTTCGTGATCTTCCGCGTCGGCTATGCCGATCATTCGAGCTGGGACATGGCGTTCCTGCGCATCGACTGGAACGGCCACGGCTTCGACGCCTTCGTGACCGACGCCAACCTCTCGCGCGTCCGCGTCTCGTTCAAGCTCCCCGCCAACCCCGCGCCCGATGCCTGGCAGCACATCGCCTTCGCCTGGGACGAGGCAGTAGGCGTGCGCCTGTTCGTCGACGGCAAGGAAGTCGCGCGCAAGGACCAGAAGGCAGATCTCGACACCGGGCTCGACCAGTTCGGTCTCGCAGGCCGGGTGATGGCGCCGCACCAGGTGCAGAGCCGCTACAATTTCATGCGCGGCAGCGATCTCGACGAGATCCGCGTCTATGACCGCATGCTCGATGCCACCGGGATCGCAGCGCTCGCCGCCAGAGCCGAACCCGCCCCCTCCCCTGCCATCGCCGAAGCCGGCAAGCGCGCCGCCTGGCTCCACCGCTTCGGCTGGGACAGCGCCTCGCCGCCGGTGCTTAGCGACAAGGTCACCAGCGTCCGCAAGGTCGAGTTCGCCGATGCGAAGGACCTGAAGGAATGGATGTGGAAGGGCGTGGACGGCATCGCCGAGACCACCTGGCCCGGCGTCTACAACCGCTCGCGCCTGCCCGGCCGCGACGATTATTTCGAGCTGCCCGACTGGAACGTCTATGTCGAGGGCGGCAAGACCTACACGCTCGCCGTCCCCAAGGGCGAGAAGTTCAACCGCGTCGAAATCCGCGGCGCCGCCTATGGCGCGCTCGACTACAGCACCGACGGCTCCAGCTTCCGCAGCCTGGCCAGGCGCCCCCAGGGCGTGGTCCGCAGCGTGACCTCGCTCGGCGAGGCGCAGGGAGGCACGCTCCGCTTCACCAATGCGATGCAGGAGCAGCCGGTCCAGGAAATCTGGGCCTATGATGTCGGCGCCGGCAAGGAACCCGAGGGCGCCTACAAGCTCAGCTACACGGTGAACGCCGGCGTCTCCTCGGATCTCGCCGCGCTTGCCCCGCTCAACAGGTTCATCCGCGGCCGCTATCCGGCCGACGAGCGCAACACCGTGCTGGCCCTGCCCCCGGGCGCCGGCTCGGCCGCGGCGGGTGCCGGCAGCGCCGCCTCGACCGGTGCCGCCGCGCATGTCGAAGGCGCGATGCCGATCGTCCATGTCCTGATCCCCTCGGGCTTCGGCGACGCCTTTGCCGGCCGGGCGCTTGCCCGCGCCTGGAACTATGGCTGGGAGAACAGCCGCGACGGCCTCGACGGCATCGCAATCGACATCCCCGCGCTCAAGGCCACGCCCGGCAAGGACGGGCTGATCCCGCTCAACATCAAGGTGAAGGACCCGATCTGGCCGGGCCGCGACATGATCGATCTGTCGGTCTCTGTCCGCCCGAACGAGGCCCGCACGCTCTGGCTCGACCTGCGGGACCGCATCCTCACCAACGACAGCCTCTACCTATCCCTCGCCTCCGCCGCCGCCGACTTCGGCCCGGCATCGCTCGACGGGATGAACATCCGCCTCGTGTTCAAGGACCGCAAGGACGCGCTTTCCGAGCACATCGCCGACCGTTTCAACCAGGTGAAGGACAATTGGGGCTTCCTGGTCGAGGAGCACACTGCCTCGAAGCGCGCCGCGATGTACGCCCGCGTCTTCGCCGATGCGCAGGACCTGCTCCGCGTCGATCCCGACAATGTCGAAGGGCGCCGCTACTGGGCGGACATCAGCTACGGTCCGCAGAACCTGCCCGAGTTCAAGCAGCCCGAAGCCCCCGCCGGCGTGCCGCTCTGGGCCTTCCGCCAGCTCGAGGACCTCAGGATCACTCGCCAGTTCGTCAACTGGTGGATCGACAATCGCCAGGTCCCCTATGGCGATTTCGGCGGCGGCATCTCCGACGATACCGACCTCACCCAGCAATGGCCGGGCCTCGCGCTGATGGGCGTCGATCCGGACAAGATCAACGCGTCGCTCCGTGCGCTGTCGGAAGCCGTGTACAGGAACGGCATGATGGTGAACGGCCTCGGCCACATCACCACCGACGAGCTCCACACCTATGAGGAGGGCATGAACTCGGACGCCGAGCGCCTCTACCTCAACTGGGGCGAGCCGCGGGCGGTCGAGCGGCTGATGGCGACGGTGAAGGCGCTCAAGACGATCATCCTCCCCAACGCCGCCGGGCACATGCACTTCGCCAGCAACTGGTACGGCGCGCAGAAGATCTACCGCGAGGGGCCGTTCGAATGGCAGAAGCCCTATAGCTGGGTGGTCCTCCACGCCCCGACGCTGCTCGGCGTCTATAACGGCAATCCCGATGCGAAGGGCCTGATCACCGGCACGGTCGACGGTCTGCTCGCCCATGGCAAGCAGGACGCCAAGGGCAATTGGAGCTACCCCAACGAGATCAACTGGCGCAGCGATGCCGAGCGCGCCGGCGACGGCGGCGGCGCCTCCACCCCGATCCAGGCGGTCTGGTCGGCGTACCGCTTCACCGGCGACGCGAAGTATCTGGACCCGATTCTCGCCCGCGTGGGCAAGAGCGGCCCCGCCTCGGTACAGGACATCAACGAGAACGTCATCCGCCTGCTAGGCAGCGACAAGGACTGGGCGAAGGCGCTCACCGACCGGGCGAAGAAGGGCGGCGCCTTCGAGCAATGGGCCGCCTGGGACGCGACCGGCGACACCAGATACCTGGAGTCGCTCCACGCCGCGGCGATCGAGGACAAGTCGCAGCGCCAGTACATGTACACCGAGGGCCATTGGTGGTCCGACCGGGTCGACCAGCCCAATGAGATCCTCCAGCGCGAGCGGCTCGGCGGCATCGCACTGCGCCGGAACCAGACCTGGCCGGGCAATGCGGTGAGCTGGCGCTTCGACGATCCCGAAGGCGCGCTCAAGACCGCGATTCTCGTCCCTGGCGCCACGCCGACCCACTTCAAGGTGATCGCCTACAACACCGGCGACACGCCGCAATCGGCCGAGATGTCGACCTGGAACGTGCAGGCCGGCGAATGGGAGATGGTGACGAACGGTACCACCACCCCGCTCCATCTCGAGCGCAGCGCCGCAACCCGCGTCACCTTCGCGCCACACGCCACGACCGAGATCGAGTTCACCCTGAAGACCCCGGGCGGAGAAGTCGCCACGCGCCCGGATCTCGGTATCGGCAGTGACGATGTCGCGGTGAAGGGCGGTAGGCTCGCCGTCATCGTCCACAGCCTCGGCGCGAAGGACGCGCCTGGCGGCACCCTCACCGTGGAGGATTCTTCGGGCAAGGCGCTCGCCACCGCGGCGATCCCGGCCCTCGCCGCCCCGCTCGACCTCACCCCCAAGACCGCGACGGTAAAGCTCGCGCTGCCCAAGGGCGCCGCCCGCATCCGCGTCGCGCTTCCCGGCAATGCGCCGGAGGTGACGCAGCTCAACAATCTGGTGAAGCTGCCCAACTGAACCGGAGGCCCTTGATGCACCGCCGCCAGTTCCTCGCCGCCGCCAGTGTCGCCGCGCTCCCGCGCGTCGCCCTAGCCGCCCCCGACCGCGACGCCGAGCTCAAGGCGATGCTCGATGGGCTTTCCGGCACCCCTTCGGTGAAGCTGGGCCGGGTCTCCGGATTCGATCCGGGCGGGCTTTCGGCATCGTCGCGGATCGACCTGGATACGGTTCGCGCGGGGTTAGAGGCCGATTCCGCGATGATCCGGCTGTTTCCCATCGGACGATTCGGCCGCTCGCCCTATGTGATCGCGCCGAATGCGGGCGCCTGGCGCGAAGCCGCGCCCTCTGCACAGCGGGTCGAAGCCGAGACCGCACAGATCGAGGCCGATGCCCGGCGCGGCGTGATCCTCCCCGCGCCGCTACTGGCGAAAACGCGCGCGGGGATCGACGCGGCCGCCGACAAGGCTGGCGGTGCCGCTACCGAGGCCTTGCGCAGGCAGGCAGCTTTGCTCGCCGAGCTTGCCTCCAAAGCACCCGCCGAGCCGGGAACCGGGCGTTTCCCCGGGGGCCGCGACTATTTCGCGCTGCTGCTCGAGCGCCATTACGGCCGGATCGACCCGGCGGAAGCGCACCGGATCATGCTCCACAAGGCACGCGAGCTCACCGCTCGCGCCGATGCCGTCCTCAGGCGCCTCGGCTACACCAAAGGCAGCGTCGGCGCGCGGATCAGCGCCGCGTTCAAGGACCCGCGTTTCCTCTACAGCGACGACGATGCCGGCCGCGACCGCGCCGTGGCCGACATGAATGCGGCACTCGCGCGGGTCCCCGCCCATCTGCCCGCGCTGTTCGGCCCGCTGCCGCCCCAGTGCCTGAACGTCGCCACGGTGCGGATGACCCGGGCCGAGGAGGCCGAGAGCAAGCAGGGCTATCGCACCGTCCCCGCGCCCAGCACGGCCGGCGCCTATTACCCGGACCTCAAGCGCATCCGCGACCGCCCGTCCTGGACCTTGCCCGCCGTGGTCCATCACGAATTGCTGCCCGGCCACATGATCCAGCTGCCGATCGAGGCCGCCGCCAACCCGCATCCCCTGCGACTCGAATATGCCCCCGCCTTCGCCGAGGGCTGGGCGATCTATACCGAGCAGCTGATGGCCTCCGAAGGCGCCTTTGCCGGCGACGATCGTGCCCTTCTGGGGCATTTGCACTGGTTGCTGTTCCGGATTGGCCGCGGACTGGTTGACACCGGTGTCCATATCGGACAAGAAACACTGGCACAGACGAGCAGCAAGCTCGCGAAACTGCAGGGAGAGGCGGCCTATTTCGCGCCGGTGGCGCAGGATATCGAGCGAATCTGCATTGAACCCGCCATGCGCGCCGCGGAGGCGCTCACCTGGCTGGGGCTGGCCCGCATGGGGGCCGCTGCGCAGCGCAACGGTCCGGAATCGCTCAGGAAATTCCATCGCAAGGTGCTGGCCGACGGTCGCAAGCGCCTCGCGATGATCGGATAAGGGCCGACGCAAGCCGGCCAGGACGAGCAGAGAGCCGGCATCAGCCGGCCAAGACACCAGGCGAGCTGCGTGCGCGGCGGGACCTGGACACTGACCATGGGAGAATTGGGATGCGTAAAGGAACTAAGAGGCGGAATCTGTGGTGTGCCGGCGCGTCGCTGGCGGTGATGGCCGGCGCGAGCATCGCGTCTCCGGCGCTGGCGCAGGACACGCAGGCTCCCGCCCCCGCCGATACGACCGTGCAGGAGCAGGACCAGGCCACCGACGGCGCCATTGTTGTCACCGGTTTCCGCCAGTCGCTGCAAAAGGCGCTCAACCTCAAGCGCGAGTCGATCGGTGCGGTCGATGCGATCGTCGCCGAGGATATCGCCAAGTTCCCCGACCAGAACCTCGCGGAATCGCTGCAGCGCATTCCCGGCATCTCGATCCAGCGTGACGGCGGCGAAGGCCGCGCGATCACCGTGCGCGGTCTCGGCGCGCAGTTCACCCGCGTCCGTCTGAACGGCCTCGAGACCGTGGCGACGTCGAGCGACGGCGCCAGCGCCAATCGCGATCGCGCCTTCGATTTCAACGTCTTCGCCTCCGAGCTGTTCAGCTCGCTGGTGGTCCACAAGACCGCGGAAGCCTCGCTCGACGAAGGTTCGCTCGGCGCGGTCGTCGATCTGAACACCGGCAATCCGCTGGCCGGCAAGTCCGGCCTGCACGGCGTGGTCTCGGTGCTGGGCTCGTACAACGACCTGTCCAAGGATCTCGGCCCGCGCGTTGCCGGGTTGCTGAGCTGGAAGAACGATGCCGGCACCTTCGGCGTCGCGGTCTCGGCCGCCTATTCGAAGGTCAACACGCTCGAGCTGGGCAACAACTCGGTGCGCTGGGCGCAGGCGCGCTTCGACTCGGTCAACGGCACGCCCTGCTTCTACAACACCAGCGCGCCGCCGCCGAACGTGGTCTACACCACGCCCCGCACGAACAGCGGCGGTACCTATCGCCCCAGCGCGGCCTGCGACCAGGCGACGCTGTCCTTCCACCCGCGCATTCCGCGCTATGGCCAGGTCGAGCACCGCCGCGATCGCCTGGGCCTGACCGGCTCGATCCAGTTCGCGCCGACCGAATCGACCAAGATCTCGCTCGACGCACTCTATTCGCGCTTCAAGGAAGACCGCGAGGAGCGCTGGGGTGAAGTGCTGCTGCGCTCGAACGAGCGCGCCGTCGACGTCGTGAACCCGGTGTACGACGCCAACAACAACATGATCTCGGCGACGCTCAACGACGTCTATGTCCGCACCGAGCATTACCTCCGCAAGTCGAACACCCAATTCTATCAGTTCGGCGGTACCTGGGATCAGGACGTCACCGACAAGTTCCGCTTCACCCTGCTGGGCGGCCTGTCCAAGTCGGATGCCGATATTCCCGTCGAGACGACGATCGCCTTCGACGATCGCGACGCACAGGGTTACAAATACGACTATACCAACATGAAGAGCCCGGTGCTGACCTTCGGCACCAGCGTGACCGATCCGGCCAATTTCCAGCTCGCCGAGATCCGCGATCGCCCGTCGAACGTCACCAACAAATTCAAGACCGGTCAGCTGCGCACCGAGTGGGACGTGGCGGAAGGCTTCCAGATCAAGGCGGGCGCCATGTGGCGGCGCTTCAACTTCGATACCAAGGCGTACATGCGCGACACCGCGGTGTGCGGCAATGGCGGCGCCGATCTGGTGCTCGGCACGATCACCTGCTCGGCCACCACGGTCTTCGGCCCCGGCGCGGTCTATGGCTTCCCGGTGACCTCGGCCCTGTCGGAGCAGTTCAACCTGGGCAGCGCCGGCCAGCCTTCGGGCAACACCAACCAGTGGCTGGTCGCCAACCTGCCGGCAGCCGCTGCCTATACCAAGCTGTACAGCCGCCCGCTGCTCCTCGATGTGGGCAACAATCGCAGCGTGCAGGAGACGGTGAAGGGCGGCTATCTGCAGTTCGACGTGAAGGGCAACCTGCTCGGCCTCGAATTCGCTGGCAATGCGGGTATGCGCTACGCCAAGACCGACCAGTCCTCGACCGGCGTCCTGAGCGGCACCACCGTCACGGTGGAGCGCACCTATGACGACTGGCTGCCGTCGTTCAACCTCGCCTTCTATCCGACGCACGACATCACCGTCCGCGGCGCGATCGCAAAGGTCATCACCCGTCCCTCGCTGGGCAACCTGACCCCTGGCGGCACGATCGACGGCTTCAACTACCGGATCAGCTACGGCAATCCGCAGCTCGATCCGTACCGGGCGACCAATTTCGACCTGGCCGTCGAATGGTATTTCGCGCCCCAGTCGATCTTCTCGGTGGCGCTGTTCCAGAAGAACATCGCCAGCTTCCCGATCTCGCGCGCCTTCACCGCGAGCTTCGCGTCGACCGGTCTGCCGAAGTCGGCGCTGCCGACCAGCTCGCCGGCCTATATCAACTTCGATCCCAACCAGGAGTATACGATCACCGCGAACGTGAACGGTGCGGGCGCCAAGCTGCGCGGCGTGGAAATCGCCGCGCAGGTGCCGCTGACCTTCCTGCCGGGCGTGTTCAAGCACTTCGGCGTGCTCGCCAACGCGACGTTCATCGATTCCACCGCGAGCTATACCACCCAGGGGCCGATCACGGTGGCCTATGTGCCGGCCACCGGCGCGCTCGGCCCGCTCACCAATGTGACGCGTGACTCGACGCTGTTCGGCGTGTCCAAGCGCGCGTTCAACGGCACGCTCTACTATGACGACGGCCGCTTCAGCGCCCGCGTCATGGGTACCTATCGCGGGCCCTATGTCGATGCGAACAGCGGCACCGGCAACGTGTTCGAAGGCTATGGCTCGACCGTCAACGTCGATGCCTCGGTCCGCTACAAGGTCAACGAGTGGCTGGAGCTCTCGGTCGAGGGCAACAACCTGACCGACGAATATCGCTACCGCTACACCGACGTCGATGCCGAGCGGAGCTACGAGAACAACCATTTCGGCCGCACGATCCTGTTCGGCGCCCGCCTGAAGCTCTGATCGCCTCCGCGATCCAACTAGGGGGCCGTCGCATCACCCGATGCGGCGGCCCTTTCTTCTGGCCACGCGCGACAAGGCGCGCCCGGGCTAGCCGGACGAATCTGCTGGTTGTCTGGAGACTGGTACGGGTGGTCGGACTCGAACCGACATGTTGTTGCCAACGGCGGATTTTGAGTCCGCTGCGTCTACCATTCCGCCACACCCGCAGCGAAGCGGCTGGCTAGACCATGGGACGGGTAAGGGCAAGCCGCTGCTGCTGGCGACCCGAAGCGAAATCGCGCATGGGAAAGCCATGAGTGCAAGCGAACCCATTGGCGTCCCCTATGACGGCACCGCGCCCGAAAGCATCGACGCCTGGTCCCGGCTGATCTTCGATGCGCTGTCGCCGTGGCCGATCGCCCAGGCCGGCATCTGGACACGCTGGGATCCCGGCTATCTGCTGCTTCAGATCGACACATCGGGGGAAACGAAGATCGAACCGATCTTCATCGACACCGCCGATGGTGTCCTGACTGTGATGTTCGGTTATTGGGAGGACGCGTTCCCCGATACCGAAACCGGCTCAACGGAAGAGGATGCGGCCGTAGCGGCGGCACAGGCCGAACGGCTGGTCGAACAATGGCTGGGCGGCGATTTGCGTACCGCGGTCTATTACCGGGCTGATGGAGAATGGTGCGGCAGCATCGCGATCGAAGGCCCCGACACCGAATTGCAGCTACGTCACGCCGCATCGGAACTGCGCGGCTTCGTGCCCGCCCGGATCGAGCTGCGCAGCCCCGCACGCAAGGACTGGGAGGAGATCGCCATTCCGCCCGATTGGCTGACGCGACCCGCCTGACAGCTCATCCTCGCGGTGCCTGGCGCCTATAGCTCAGCGCCTCGGCGACATGGATCCGCCCCACCCCCTCGGCACCCGCCAGGTCAGCGATCGTCCGCGCCACGCGCAGCACCCTTGTATAGCCGCGCGCCGATAGCCGCATCGCCTCGGCCGCCTGCGCCAGCAGCTTGCGCCCGGCCTCGTCGGGCATGGCATGGCCGGTGAGCGCATCGCCATCGGCCTCGGCATTGGTCCGCGCCGACACGTCCCGGTAACGCGCCGACTGCACCGCCCGCGCCTCGGCCACCCGTGCAGCCACTTCGGCCGAACCCTCCACCGGCCGGTCGAGCACCAGGTCCGCCGCGGTCACCGGCTGGACCTCGACATGCAGGTCGATCCGGTCGAGCAGCGGGCCCGAGACCTTGGCCTGGTAATCCGCCGCGCAGCGCGGCGCCCGGGCACAGGCGAGCGCGGGGTCGCCCAGATGCCCGCACCGGCAAGGGTTCATCGCCGCGACCAGCTGCACCCGCGCGGGGAAGGTGACATGCGCATTCGCGCGCGCCACGCTGACCACCCCCGCCTCGATCGGCTGGCGCAGCGAATCGAGCACCGCGCGCTGGAATTCGGGCAGTTCGTCGAGGAACAGCACGCCGAGATGCGCCAGGCTCACCTCGCCCGGCTTCACCCGAAGCCCGCCGCCGGTGAGCGCCGCCATCGAGGCTGAGTGGTGCGGCGAACGGAAAGGCCGCGCTCGGGTGAGCCGCCCGCCCTGCAGCGTCCCCGCGACCGAGGCGACCATCGACACTTCCAGCGCCTCGCCCGCATCGAGCGGCGGCAATATCCCCGGCAGGCACGAGGCGAGCAGCGACTTGCCCGCACCCGGCGGCCCGCACATCAGCAGGTTGTGTCCGCCCGCCGCGGCGATCTCGAGCGCCCGCCGCGCCGTCTCCTGCCCCTTCACCTGCGCAAGGTCGGGCCCCGGCACCACCGTATCGACCACCCCCGCCGCCGGCATCGGCAGCAGCTGGTTGCCCTTGAAATGGTTGAGCAGCGCGATCAGGTCGGGCGCCGCCACCACCTCGACCTGCCCGGCCCAGCTCGCCTCGGGTCCCTGGGCGGCGGGGCAGACCAGCCCCTTGCCCGTCTCGGCGGCATGGAGTGCCGCGAGCAGCACGCCCGGGCTCGGCGCGATCCGCCCGTCCAGCGCCAGCTCGCCGACCACGACATAGCCCGACAGCGTCTCGGCATCGACCACGCCCATCGCCCCCAGCAGCGCCAGCGCCACCGCCAGGTCGAAATGCGATCCTTCCTTGGGCAGGTCGGCGGGCGAGAGGTTGAGGATGATGTGCTTGGGCGGCAGCGCCAGCCCGATCGCGGCCATCGCCGCGCGCACCCGCTCGCGGCTCTCCGCCACGGCCTTGTCGGGCAGGCCGACCACCACGAACTTGGGCAGGCCGGCGACGAGGTTGCACTGCACCTCCACCGCCCGCGCTTCCAATCCCAGATAGGCAACCGTCGAAACGCTCGCGACCAAGCCCTGCCCCTCCCCCGGAAACCCCGACGATAGCGCCCGATTCCCCCGATGCGGCGAGGGATGCGACCGGAACGGATGCATCCGGCGGCACGACGAAACCGCGCCCGCGCGCGACCAGCCGCACGCATGTGTCTTGCACAACCAACACACGCTCCCCACCTGCTATCCATGGCACGCAAGCGCAGCCCGCTGGTCCGCACGATCCTGGTCGTCACCGGGTTCGTCGTGATCGCCCTGTCGCCGCTGGTCGGCATCATTCCCGGCCCCGGCGGCATCCTGGTGTTCGCCGCCGGGCTGGTGCTGGTCCTCCAGAACGCCAATTGGGCGCAGCGCGCCTTCTGCCGGATGAAGCGGCGCTGGCCGCGATTCGGGCGCTATGCCGACATGGCGCTCCGCCGCCGCAGCGCCCGGCGCCGCCGCCAGCGCGAAAAGGAGGCGGAAATCGCCCGCGCAGAGGCCGAACTGCTCGGTTTGGGGAACGGAACGCGTTGACTCGTCCGGATCGTCCCACTATGGGCACCCGACACGCGGCCGCCCCTGTGGTGGCCATTTTACGTTCTAGATACTCGAGGATGAGCGATGAAGCGGACTTTTCAGCCGAGCAACCTGGTGCGTGCGCGCCGGCACGGCTTCCGCAGCCGCATGGCGACCCCGGGCGGCCGCAATGTGATTCGCGCCCGCCGCGCCCGCGGCCGCAAGAAGCTGTCGGCGTAATCACCGACGGTGAAGTCGTGAGCCTCGCCCGGCTCACGCAGCGCAAGGATTATCTCGCGGCGAACGCGGGCAAGCGGGCTCCGATGCCCGGCTTCGTCCTGATCGTCCGAGTACGCGACGATGCCGATCCGTTGATGCGGGTCGGCATTACCGTATCCAAGAAAGTCGGCAACGCGGTGGTCCGCAACCGGATGAAGCGCCGGTTCCGCGCGCTCGTCCGCGAAGTGCTGCCTGTGGCCGGCCTGCCCGGCGCCGATCATGTGCTGGTCGGCCGCGCCGGCGGCGTCGAGCGCCCATTCGACGATCTCAAGGCCGAACTGGCCAAGGCGCTGGGGAAGGTGAAGCGGTGATCGCGCGCCTCCTCATCCTGCTCGCCCGGGCCTGGCAGATCGGCCCTTCGGCGGTGCTGCCGCCCAGCTGCCGCTACCAGCCAAGCTGTTCGGCCTATGCAATCGAGGCGCTTCGCCGCTATGGGGCTGTCAAAGGCAGCTGGCTCGCCGTCCGGCGGATCGCCCGCTGCCACCCATGGGGCGGGCACGGCTACGACCCAGTGCCATAAGTTTTTCCGGGGAATCGGTACGTGAAGGAAGACCAGAAGAATTTCCTGCTGTTCGCGGTCATCGCGGGGTTGCTGCTGTTCGCATGGCCGATGGTGGCCAACTGGTTCTTCCCGCAGCAGAAGCAGGCCACCTCCACCCAGATGGTGGACGGCAAGCAGGTGCCCAAGGCGATTCCGACCGCGGCGGCCCCGGCTGCGCTGCGCGAGCGCGCCATCGTGCTGGCCGAAAGCCCGCGCGTGGTGATCGACACGCCCTCGCTCAAGGGCTCGATCAACCTCAAGGGCGCCCGGATCGACGACCTGGTCCTCGCCAAATATGACGAGACCACCGCGAAGAACTCGCCCCCCATCCACCTGCTGAGCCCGAGCGGCGCCCAGGGCGCCTATTTCGCCGAGTTCGGCTGGGCGGGCGCCGGCGTGAAGGCGCCGGATGCCAACACCGTGTGGCAGGCCAGCGGCACCAAGCTGACCCCGACGACCCCGGTGACGCTGACCAGCAAGTCCGCGACCGGCCAGATCTTCCGCATCGAGCTGTCGGTCGATCAGGACTATATGTTCTCGATCCGCCAGACCGTCGCCAATCTCGGCCAGGCGCCGGTCTCGGTCACCCCCTATGCCTCGGTCTCGCGCGCCGATCGTTCGAAGGACGCCGGCCAGTGGGCCGCGCGCGTCGGCCCGATCGCGGCGACCGCCGACAAGGCCCATTACCTCGGCTGGACGGACGTCGAGACCACGGCCCAGAGCTACAAGACCAGCGGCGGCTGGGCCGGCTTCACCGATCATTACTGGCTGACCTCGCTGATCCCCGATCAGCGCGTGCCGGTCACGCTCGGCCAGCGCCAGAACCCGAGCAAGGCCTATCAGGCCGATTATCAGCTCGATCAGCCGCTCATCATCGAGCCGGGCAAGCAGACCAGCTATTCCAGCCGCTTCTTCGCCGGCGCGAAGGAAGTGAAGCTGCTCGATTCCTATCAGAAGAATCTCGGCATCGCACTGTTCAGCTATGCGCTCGACTGGGGCTGGTTCGGCGTGATCGAGCAGCCGATCTTCTACTATCTCGACTGGCTGTTCCGCCTGGTCGGCAATTTCGGCGTGGCGATCATCCTGCTGACGATCACCATCCGCGGCCTGCTCTTCCCGATCGCGCACAAGCAGTTCGAATCGATGGCGCGCATGCGCGTCATCCAGCCGAAGATGAAGGCGCTGCAGGAACGCCACAAGGACGACAAGCAGCGCCAGCAGCAGGAGATCATGAAGCTGTACAAGGAAGAGAAGGTGAACCCGCTCGCGGGCTGCCTCCCGATCCTGCTGCAGATTCCGATCATGTTCGCGCTCTACAAGGTGCTGCTGCTCACCATCGAAATGCGCCACCAGCCCTTCGCGCTGTGGATCCGCGACCTTTCCGCGCCCGACCCCGCGACGATCATCAACCTGTTCGGCTATCTCCACTTCACGCCGCCTTCGTTCCTGGCGATCGGCGTGGTGCCCGTGCTGCTCGGCGTGTCGATGTACTTCCAGATGAAGTTCAACCCGGCCCCGATGGACGAGATCCAGAAGCAGGTCTTCGCGATCATGCCGTGGATGCTGATGTTCCTGATGGCGCCGTTCGCCGTCGGCCTGCAGCTCTACTGGATCACCTCGAACGTGATCACCATCCTGCAGCAGCAGTGGCTCTATTCGCGCCACCCGGTGCTGAAGCAGCCGATGAAGAAGGAAGCCAAGGCGAAGTGAGCCATTTTCTGTCCGTCATCCCGGCGAAAGCCGGGATCTCGTGCCGCGGGCGCGCGCTCCTGATGGAGATCCCGGCTTTCGCCGGGATGACGGCTCATGTCTGATCCCTTCGACGCCGAGCAGCTGGAAGCCGCGCGGAAGATCTTCGCCGGCCCGGTCGCCTTCCTGAAATCGGCTCCCAAGCTCGAGCACCTGCCCAGCCCGGTGGTGCCCGAGGTGGCGTTCGCCGGCCGATCGAACGTGGGCAAGTCGTCGCTGCTCAACGCGCTCGCCAACCGCAACGGCCTGGCGCGCACCTCGAACACCCCGGGGCGCACGCAGGAGCTGAACTTCTTCGACGTAGGCGATCCGCTCAAGTTCCGCCTGGTCGACATGCCGGGATACGGCTTCGCCAAGGCGCCCAAGGACATGCTGCGCCAATGGCGCTACCTGGTGAACGACTTCCTGCGCGGACGCGACGTGCTCAAGCGCGCGCTGGTGCTGATCGACAGCCGCCACGGCATCAAGGAAGTCGACAACGAGATCCTCGACATGCTCGACACGGCGGCAGTGAGCTACCGGATCGTCCTGACCAAGACCGACAAGATCAAGGCGAGCGAGCTGGCCGAGGTCCTCGAGCGCACCCAGGCGGCGGCCCGCAAGCGCCCCGCCGCGCATCCGGACATCATCTCGACCTCGTCCGAAAAGGGCATGGGCATCCCCGAGCTGCGCGCCGCGGTGCTCGAGGCGATCGGGTGAGCCAGGCTGAGGCCCTGCTCTTCTCCTACGGCACGCTCCAGCTGGAGAATGTGCAGCTTACCCAGTTCGGCCGGCTGCTCGAAGGCCACGACGACACGCTCCACGGCTACCGGCAGATCGAGATCACGATCCGCGATCCGGACGTGCTGGAAGCCAGCGGCATCGAGGTGCACCTGGCGCTGGTCCCCGACGCCGACGCCCCGCCCATCCCCGGCAAGGTCTTCCGCCTGACCGCCGAGGAACTGGCCGCGGCGGACGTGTACGAGAGCGAGAATTACGTGCGTGTCGAGGCGCCGCTGGCGAGCGGCACCAGTGCCTGGGTCTATGTGAAGGCCTGACAACACACCGTCACACCGGCCCCTTCCGCATAGCTCGAGATGGAAGCCCCGTACGGGCGGTAGACCCTGCCCGCATCGTCACCGCTTGCAATGTAGGATTTGGCCTGATTGGCTCGTGCGGCCGGGGGAAGCGTCGCGCCGCTCTTTCCCATTGTTGGAAAAATAGGATCACGACCGCGCAAGCATGTTGCGCGGCGGCCAACGGACAAGCCGTCACTGGTGTGACCTTAGTGACCTTCCGCCGGCAAAAACCGGCTCCAGGCGTGTACTTCGTGTCCTTTGGCCGAGTCGCCGCGCCGTCGATGTAGGAAGCGCCTTTTGACCTCTACCGCCAACCGCGCCACACTCCCCTTCAACCGGAGGGGATCGCCAATGACCGAAGCGCCCAGCGCACCCGCCCGCCTTGCCGGGCTCGACCTGTTCCGCGGGCTGACTATGGCCTTCATGGTCATCGTCAACACGCCGGGCAGCTGGTCGCATGTCTGGTGGCCGCTCGATCATGCCGAGTGGCATGGCTTCACCCCGACCGACCTGGTCTTCCCCGCCTTTCTCTGCGCCATGGGCGTGGCGCTGGGCCTGTCCTTTCCCCGCAGGATCGACGCAAGGCTCTGGAATCGCGTGCTTCGCCGTACGCTATTGCTAATCATTATCGGATGGGCATGGCAGATGC
Source organism: Sphingomonas sp. Sphisp66 (assembly GCF_047324325.1). NCBI lineage: Bacteria > Pseudomonadati > Pseudomonadota > Alphaproteobacteria > Sphingomonadales > Sphingomonadaceae > Sphingomonas > Sphingomonas sp. Sphisp66. Next base: position 1,070,190 of record NZ_CP168508.1, on the reverse strand, counting down.
TCGCCCGCCCGGGCCTAGCGGATTTCCGCGTGTTCGGTGTCCTCCCCCGGCTGGGCATCTGCTACGGCCTCGCCGCCGCGCTGGCGATCCTCACCGCACGCATGGACGCCGATGGCCGCGCGCATCTCAACGCCCCCGCGCTCGGCGTCGCCAGCCTTGTCCTCCTGCTCGGCTATTGGGCGCTGCTCAGCTTCGTCGCCACGCCCGGCCATGCCGCAGGCGATCTGAGCCCCGAGGGCAATCTCGCCGGCTATGTCGACCGGATCATGGTCACCACCCACCACATGTACCGCATGGGCACCGATGCGGCGGGCAATGTGGTTTACGACCCCGAGGGGCTGCTCTCCACCCTCCCCGCCTTGGTCAATGTCCTGCTCGGCGCTCTCGCCGCTTTGTGGTGGAAGGCCGCGCCGGATCGCGCGACGATGCGCATCCTGCTCGCCGGGATCGCGCTTGCCGCGCTGGGCTATGCCTTCTCCTTCGCCTTCCCGCTCAACAAGAAGCTGTGGACCAGCAGCTTCGCGCTCTGGACCTCGGGCCTGTCGGCGATCCTGTTCACCGGCTGCATCGTCGCATCGCGCAGCGCAGCGGTGCGCAAGGCGCTATGGCCGCTCGACGTGCTGGGGATGAACGCGATCCTCGGCTATCTCCTCTCGCTGCTCCTCTCGCTCGCCGCGATGCGCACCGGCTTCCAGGCCTGGGCCTGGGAGGCGCTTTCCGCGCTGCTCCCCGGCAACCTCCTCCTCGCCTCGTTCCTGTTCGCGCTGGCGGTGCTGCTGCTGGTGATCGCCCTGCTCATCCCGCTCCACCGTCGTGGAATCCATATGCGACTGTAAACGGGCTGGTAACCATGCCCGGTTAGAGAAGGACGGATGGGAGAGGCGAGACTCGAGGCCCTGAAAGGGGCGTTCTGGGGCAGATGGGCGGCGCTGCCGACCAGCCTGATGCGCGCCCATGGCATCGCCATCCAGCGCGCCTATCCCGTGTCCTTCGTCGCCAGCATCTTCGTCAGCCTCCTGCTGATCCTGACGATCCACGGCAATGGCTATCTGTCCTGGCAGATCTCCACCTTCTCGCTCCACCTCGCGATTAGCACCGCTGTGCTCGTCCGCTGGCGCAACGGCAGGGCGCGCGACTGGCAGGTCGCCGATACCGGCGCCGCCCTGCGCGCCACGGTGATCGAGGCGGCCGCGGTGTCGCTCGGCTGGTTCCTGTTCCTGTCGACCCTCGGCCTCGGCGCCACCGATCAGCAGCTGATCGTCACGACGACGACCATCGCCGGCGTCGCCGCGATCGGCGCGCTGCGCTATGCGCCGCTGCCGCCCGCCAGCCTCGCCTATCTCGGCATCGCCGTCGTGATCTGCGCGCTCTATGCCATCTTCGCCAATATCCCGGCAGGCGTGTTCGTCTTCCTCGCCGTCTTCGTCGCCCTTCTCGCCCGCACCGTGATCGGCCAGGCCGCGCTGGTCAGCGAGCAGTTCGCCCAGGGCGAGGCGCTAGCCCGTGCCGCCAGCGAGCGCGACCTGCTGCGCGCCGCCGCCCAGCGCGAGGAACTGCAACAGGCTGCCTCCGCCGCCGAGGCCCGCCACCGTGCCCAGATCGAGGGCGAGCGCGATCGCCGCGCCGAGATCGCCCGCATCGCCGACCGGTTCGAAAGCCAGTTCGTCTCCGCGATCAGCGAGCTCGCCGCCGCTGCCGAGCAGACCCGCGTTTCGGCCGAGGGGCTCAAGACCTCCACCCTCGCCACCCATGACGAGATCCGCGGCATGGCCGGCCGGGCGGTGCGCGCCGATACCGGCGCCACCACACTGCTCGAGGAATCGGCCAATCTCGGCCTGTCGCTCGTCGCGGTCGAGGCGAGCCTCGGCGCCCAGGCCGAGACCACTGCGCATCTCCACACCCTCTCCCGCTCGGCCGATGCCCGCTTCGCCACCCTGGTCGAGCACAGTGCCAGCGTCGGCAGCATCGCCGACATGATCGCCGAGATCGCCGCACGGACCAACCTGCTCGCGCTCAATGCCAGCATCGAGGCGGCCCGTGCCGGCGAGGCCGGGCGCGGCTTCGCCATCGTCGCGCAGGAAGTGAAGAGCCTCGCCGCCCAGACCGCCCATGCCACCGACGACATCCGCGCCCAGCTCAGCCGGATGAGCGGCGCGGTGCAGGCGACCACCTCGATCGTCGGCGAGATGCGCGGCAGTTTCGACCGGATCGGCGAAGTCGGCGGCGCGGTCGGCGATGCGATGACGCGACAGGGCGACGTGATCCGCTCGATCCAGAGCTATGCCGGCACCGCCGCCTCGCTCACCGCAGATCTCCAGGCCGGCGCCGCCAGTGCCGAGAGCGCCACCGACGCCGCGGCCCGCACCACCGCCGAGATGGACGCCGCCACCGACGAGCTGGTCGGCCAGGCCCGCCGTCTGCTCGGCGAGATGCAAAGCTTCCTGGGAACGCTGCGCGCGGCCTAGGCCAGCGCCATCCGCGTGCCCGGCTTCTCCGCCCGCGCCGCCAGGATCGCCACCGCCGCGACCAGCCCGAAGGCGCCCGCCACCAGGAAGGCCGGCGTGTAGGTCCCCGTCCAGGCCCGCACCGCGCCGGCGCCGAACGCCGCGGTTGCAGCGCCGATCTGGTGCCCCACCATCACCCAGCCGAACACGATCGGCGCGTCCCGCTCGCCGAAATGGACATTCGCCAGCTTCACTGTCGGCGGCACCGTCGCGATCCAGTCGAGCCCGTAGAAGATCGCGAAGATCAACAGGCTGGAGGCGCTGAAGTCGAGGAAGGGCAGCGCCAGCAGCGACAGCCCGCGCAGGCCATAATAGACGAAGAGCAGTTTGCGCGGGTCATAGCGGTCGGTCAGCCAGCCCGATGCGGTGGTGCCGATCAGGTCGAACAGCCCCATCAGGCTGAGCAGCCCCGCCGCCTGCACCGGCGCGATGCCATGGTCGCCACAGAAGGCGATCAGGTGGGTGCCGACCAGCCCGTTGGTGGTCAGCCCGCAGACGAAGAAGGTGCCGAACAGCAGCCAGAAGGTCATGCTCTTCGAAGCGCGGAACAGCGCGGTGAAGGCCAGCGCCGGGGTAGACGCCTGCTTCATCGGCGGCGGCGGCGCGCTCTCGGCGGTCTCGCCGAAGCGGCGCACGCCAAGGTCCTGCGGATGCTCGGGCACGAAGAACAAGACGAACGGGATCACGCAGGCGCTGGCGATCGACACGGCAAGCGCCACCGGCCGCCACGCCCCACCCTCGGCCAGCCAGGCGAGCAAGGGCAGGAAAACCAGCGCGCCGGTCGCGGTGCTGGCGGTCAGCATGCCCATCACCAGGCCCTGGCGCGTCGCGAACCAGCGATTGACCACCGCCGCGCCCAGCACCGACGCCACTGCGCCGCTGCCGACACCCGAGAACACGCCCCAGCTCAGCACATATTGCCACGGCTCGGACATCCACAGGCTGGAGAAGGTCGCCAGCGACATCAGCAACAGCCCGCCGAGCATCGTCCGCTTGATGCCCACGCTGAGCATCAGCGCAGCGGCGAACGGCCCGACCAGCCCGTAGAGGAAGATGCCGATCGCGGCGGCGGCCGAGATGGTCGCACGGTCCCAGCCGAAATGCTGCTCGAGCGGCAGCATCATCACGCCGGGCGCCGAGCGCAGCCCCGCCGAGACCAAAAGCGCCACGAAGGTGATCGCCGCGACGATGCCGGCATAGCCGCGCGCGCCGACCGGCAGGCGGGAAAGCAGCGCGATCATGCCCGGCCTCCCGCACGCTCGACGCTTTCGGTGAGCGACTTGAGCCCGGCCTTCATCACCGACCAGAGCGCCGAACCTGCCTCCTCCTCGACCCGCCGCTGGATCGCCGCCCAGTCGGGCTCGGCGGCATGGAGCGCCGCCCTCCCCACCTCGGACAGGCTCGCGCACTTGCTGCGGCCGACGCCCGGCTTCACCACCACCCAGCCGCGCTTCTCAATCGGCGCCAGCGCCCGGTAGAGCGAGCTGCGGTCCATCTCGAGCTGCTCGGCCAGCCGGCTGAGCGCCAGCGGCTCATCGCGGGCGACATGGCGGAGGATCGAGAATTGCGCGGTGGTCATGCCGTGACCGGCCAGCGCCTCGTCATAGACGCGGCCGACGGTACGCGCGGCCTTGCGCAGCATGGTGCAGGCGCAGACAGCAGGGAGGGACTCTTGATGCATACACATCATGTATATGCATCAAGAACATCGATCAACGATGTATATGCATCATGCGTACACATCATGCATATACATCAAGCGCGAGTCCCGCTCAGGCCGGGTTGTATTTCGCCAGGAACGCCTCGAGCGCCTTGAGGAACTCTAGCCGATCCGCCTCGCGGGTGAAATGGTGATCGCCCTCGGGTTGCTCGATATAGGTCGCATTCCTGCCCGCCTCCTTCAGCCGCTTGGCCATCAGCCGCGATTGCGAGACGGGGACGGTGCGGTCCTTCTTGCCATGGACGATCAGGATCGGCGCCGAGAATTGCTCGGGGAAGTTGAGCGGCGACACGCCCTTCAGGTCCCCCACCTGCTGGCGCAGCCAGTCCTGCCGCGCCCCGGCACCCAGGAAATTGCCGTTGAAGCGCAGCATCCGGTTGAGGTCGGACACCCCGGCATAGGAGACCGCGCAGCGATAGCGTGACCCGTCCCGCTGCGCCGCCCGCATCGCGGCATAGCCGCCATAGGAAGCCCCGACCATGCAGACCCGCTTGGGATCGATCAGCCCCTGGGCGGCGAGCGCGGTCACCGCATCGTCCAGGTCGTCCTGCATCGCCAGGCCCCATTGCCCGATCCCCTTGCGGGTGAACTTGGTGCCATAGCCCGAGGAGCCGCGATAATTGGGCTGGATCACCACATAGCCGCGGTCCGCGAGGAACTGCGCCCACCAGTCCCATTCCTCGGTGTCGCGCGCGAAGGGGCCACCATGCGGCATCACGATCAGCGGGGCGTTGTGCGGATCGCCATTGGGCAGGGTCAGCACCGCCGGGATCTCCAGCCCGTCGCGCGCCTTGTAGCGAATCGTGCGCACCCGGTGGACCAGCTTCATCCCGAGCGTGCGGTTGACGCTGCCGATCGCGTCGACCGTGCCGTCGGCGGCATGGAACAGGAAATAGCCGCCTGGCCCCGACGCCGCACCAGCACGGAAGATCACCGTGCCATGGTCACGGCTCATCGAGACGATCTCCGGCTGCCCGCCCTTGATCATGCCGTCGAGCCGCTTCTGCAGCTCCACCATCGCCGGGTCGGTCCACACCATGCCCGGCTTGTCGCGGGTCACGTCGATGCCGAGATAGCCGGTGTCGCTGGCATCGCTCCACAGGCCGTCAATGTCATAGCCCTTGGACGCGAACAGCTGCTTGCCGCGCTCCAGCTTGGTCAGGTCATATTCGTACAGCGCCGAATAGCCGTCGGCATCGTCGCCGATGATCAGCGCCTTGGTCGGGTCGCCCAGGAACATCGCCGGCATCTCCAGCGAATCGTCGATCGACGTCGCCCTGTCGATCACCTTGAAACTGTCGCCGCGCTGCTGGCGGTAATAGAGCCGCCGCTTGCGCCCGTCGTCGGACAGGGCATAGCCCATGCGGACCGTGCCGTTGCCATCGGCATACCAGTTCCAGACACCGGACTGGCCGGCCTGGACCCGCTTCGCCCGGCCAGTGGTGACGTCGATCTCGTCGACCCGCGGCCAGAAATCGGCATTGTCGCCGTAGATCGAGTTCTGCGAGCCCAGCAGGATCCGCGGCGAGCCATCGCGCGCCACCCAGATCAGGTCGGACGCATTCTGGCCGGCGGTATCCTTGTTGAGCTTCACCAGCTTCTTGCCGTCGGTCTTCACGCCAAAGGCGCGGGTAAGATACCATTCCTCGTCCTGCACCGGCACGGTCTGGCCGATGCCGATGACCAGCCAGTCGTCATTCACCCAGCGCCACCAGTTCAGGTCGGTGTCGCCCAGCGCCACGATCGCCGGATCGCCGCCGGCCACCGGATAGATGCCGAAATACTGGACGCCGTTCACCGCGATGCGCGCGGCGATCTTGTCCCCCGAGGGCGAGAGCGAAGGCGCCTCGATCGCGGGCAGCTCGGCGAAGACCGATGTGTCATAGCGTGTCGGCCGCGCAGCCGGCGCGGCGGCGGGTGCCGAAGACGCCGCCGGGGCCGTCTGCGAAGAAACAGCCGCCGGAAAACCGATACCAAGGGCCACCACGGCCAATGCCGTCGACCCGAACCACTTGCCCTGCATGGATTCCCCCAAATCTTGCAATCACGATTCTTCGTGGGATTTCGTTACGTTGGCAAGACAAGATGCCACCGTTTTCACTTCGGCACACCGCGCGCGATTGCCCCCTGCGCAACCGCTCGCTATCCCGGCTGCCATGAAGCTCTACATCGGCAACAAGGCCTATTCCTCCTGGTCGCTGCGCGGCTGGCTCGCTTGCAGGCAATCCGGCCTGCCCTTCGAGGAAGTGGTGGTGCCGCTGTACGACCAGGACTGGGAAAAGCGCCGCGAGGGCGACGAGTTTGCGCCTTCCTCGGGCAAGGTGCCGATCCTGTGGGACGGCGACGCCGTGGTGTGGGACAGCCTGGCCATCGTCGAATATCTCAACGACAAGACCGGCAACACCAGGTTCTGGCCGGAAGACCCGGCGGCGCGCGCCATGGCCCGCTCGATGGCGGCGGAGATGCACTCCAGCTTCGCGGCGCTGCGCCGCAAGCACAGCATGAACGTCCGCCAGGTCTATCCGCCCAAGACGCCCGATGCCGACGTGATCCAGGACATCGGCCGGATTATGGAGCTCTGGGCCCAGGCCCGTGCCCGCTTCGGCGGCGATGGCCAGTTCCTGTTCGGCGCGTTCGGCGCGGCGGACATCATGTTCGCGCCGGTGGTGACGCGCCTCGTCACCTATTCGCTGCCCGTCGCCCGCTTCGCGCCTGCCTATATGAATGCGGTGCTCCAGCACCCCTTCATGCAGGACTGGATCGCCGCGGCGCAGGAAGAGGATTGGGTGATCCAGCAATTCGAAGCCGATACGGTCTGATATACTTGCGCGGCCCTGCAGCCGCGTCCAGATTCCACCGGGCAACAATCCACCGGATCGGGCGGATCAGTCGGGGGATCATCCATGTTCGACGTGAAGAAGCTGCAGCAGCGGCTGGGCGTGACGGCAGACGGATCGCTCGGACGCGGCACGCTTGCCGCCTTGTTCGTCAAGGCGGGGGCATCGGCGACGATCGCGCCCGAGCTCGGCCTCGCCGCGAACGTCCATTTCCGCAGCTATGGCATCGTCGAGAACGGCCTGCGCCTCGCCCATTTCATGGCGCAATGCGCGCATGAGAGCAGCGGCTTCCGCTACAATCGCGAGATCTGGGGCCCCACCGCCGCGCAGAAGAAGTACGAGATGAACGCGGCGCTGGGCAATGATCAGCCGGGCGACGGCCTGCGCTATCTCGGCCGCGGCCCCGGCCAGCTCACCGGCCGCGCCAATTATCGCCTCTATGGTCGCAAGCTCGGCATCGATCTGGAGAGCAATCCCGAACTGCTCGAGATCTGGTCGCTCGGCCTGCTCGCCTTCTGCGCCTATTGGGACAATTGCAGCCTCAACAGCTGGGCGGACCAGGACAATCTCCGGGCCGTCTCCAACGGCATCAACCGCGGCGATCCGAAGTCGACCAGGGACCCCAATGGCTGGGCAGACCGCCAGGCGCGCTACGCCGCCATGAAGGCGCTGATCCTCTGAACCACTTCGGACCGGGTTCCGATTGATCCGGCAAGCAGATCATCGCCTGATCCGACTTCCCAAATCGAGGAGTCGGCACATGAAAAAAGCGCTCAAGATCATCGGCCTTTTCGCGGTTCTTACCGCAAGCACGACCCTGCCTGCGCAGGCAATGCATGGCCAGCAGGAATATGTCGTCGTCTTCTATGACGACGAGAACCACACCAACATCGTCGGCCACAACGTCATCTATTGCGACGGCCATTTCGTCCATGTCGGCGAGCGCACGCTCTACACCGACGAAATCTATTACGGCTGCGATTGATCCGGATGTTTCGGGAGCGCGGTGATCAGAACCCGCTCCCGTCCTTCCGCCGGAACCCCTGCCCCGTCGGCAGGTGCATGTCGATATCGGGATAGTGGCAGTCAGTCACGGACGGCCTCCCCACTGCGATGTAGACGCAAGGCGCATCGCTGCGGTTCTGCAGCACATGACCGTTGCCGTCATTCTTGGGAAAGGCGGCAACGTCGCCCGGCCGCATCACTGTCTCACCGCCATCATCGACCAGCACCGCCTCGCCGGCGAGCATTACGACGAACTCGTCCTCCCCCTCATGCCAGTGCCGCTGGGCAGACCAGGCGCCGGGCTCGAGCGTGACATGGCTGCAGCCGAAGTCGGTAATCCCGCTGGCGGGCGCCAGCCGGCGATACCAGCGCCCCTGCACCGGCCCGGCAAATTCCGCCGGATAGCCCGTCGCATTGGTCTGTGGGATGGTATCGAGATCGAGCTTGGGCATGTCGGCACCTATCGCGGCAGGTCGCGGCACGCTGCCGCAAGATTGAGCATCGCATCATTGTCGAGACTGTCGCTGCGCTGAAGCTCGGCACGCGAGGGCTGCGCGGTGCCGAACCGGGTCTTCAGCGCGGCCGCCAGCTTCTCCAGCATCGCATGTCGCGCCTCGCCGAAGCGCTCGCCCTCCACGGTACGGTATCGGCCACGGGCAAGCGTCTCTGAGTCCGCAAGCATCTCGACCTTGATGCCGGTCAGCCGGCAAAGGCCTCGCGTAGGCGTTGGCGCCGCTTCCTGGCCAGGCATCAGAAGCGCTGCGAACAACAGCAGCGTCATGTGCCGATCCACCAAGCTGGGATTGTATCCTCGTCGCGCTTGGGCAATGCCACCTCCACCAATGCCGGAGACCATCTTGCCCGACGTCATCGAACTCACCAAGGCCCTGATCGCCGCCGAAAGCGTCACCCCCGCGCGTGGCAGCGTGTTCGACGTGCTCGAGGCGGCCCTGCTCCCGCTCGGCTTCAAGGTCGAGCGCTTCGTCGAGGGCGAGGCGCCCGAGGGACCGGTCGAGAACCTGCTCGCGGTGCGGGGCACCAGCGGCCGCCACTTCGCCTTTGCCGGCCATCTCGACGTGGTGCCGCCGGGACAGGGCTGGACCAGCGACGCCTTCCAGCCCGAGGTGCGGGGCGACCTGCTCTATGGCCGCGGCGCGGTGGACATGAAGGGCGCGATTGCCGCCTTCGTCGCCGCGGCGGCGCAGGTCGAGGGCGGCGTGACCACGCTGATCATCACCGGCGACGAGGAAGGCCCCGCCACCTATGGCACGCCCCGCCTGATCGAGCGGATGGCGGAGCGCGGCCTGCTGCCGGACCTGTGCCTGGTCGGCGAGCCGACCTCGCAGCACCGGCTCGGCGACATGATCAAGATCGGTCGCCGCGGATCGACGGTGATCGACATCACCGTGCCCGGCAGGCAGGGCCATGTTGCCTATCCCCATCTCGCCGACAATCCGGTCCCGCGCCTCGTCCGCGCGCTCGCCGAGATCGACGCCATCGAACTCGACCAGGGCAATGCCTGGTTCCAGCGGTCGAACATCGAGATCATCGACCTGACGGTGGGCAATCCCGCCACCAATGTCATTCCCGGCGAGGCCAGGGCGCGGATCAGCATCCGCTTCAACGACCAGCAATATGGCCCCGACCTGATCGCCCGGATCGAGGAGATCGTGCAGCGCCACGCGCCACTGGGGATCGTCAAGGGTCGGGTCTATGGCGAGGCCTTCCTCACCGAGCCCGGAGAGCTCTCCACGCTGATCTCCGGCGCCATCCAGGACAGGCTGGGCGTCACCACCGAGCTGTCGACCACCGGGGGCACCTCGGACGCGCGCTTCCTCTCTAAACTCTGCCCAGTGGTGGAGTTCGGCCTGCTCAATGCGACGATGCACAAGCTCGACGAGGCAGTGGCGCTTCCCGATCTGGTCGCGCTGGCCGATGTCTATGCGGAAATCCTGAAGCGGGCCTACGCTTCTTGAAGCCCCTCTCCTGAAGGGGAGGGGCTAGAAATTTACCCCGCGATCCGCTGCGGTTCCACGCCGCGCGCCCATTCGAGGAACGCGTCCTCTTCCATCGGCGTCGCCACGGCATAGCCCTGGAGGATGTCGCAGCCGATGACGCGCAGCACCGTGGCCTGGGCCTCGCTCTCGATGCCTTCGGCCACCGCCTCGCAGTTCAGGCCGTGGATCAGCCCGATCAGCGCCTGGGCGATCGTCCGCGCGTCGGCGCTGTTGGCGACATGCTCGATCAGGCTGCGGTCGAGCTTGATCCGGTCGATCGGCAGCTTGCGCAGGCGCGCGATGTTCGAATAGCCGGTGCCGAAATCGTCGATGGCGATGGTCGCGCCGTCATGGCGGAGCAGCGCAATCGCCTCGAGCACTTCGCTCGAGCAATGCATCGCCAGCGTCTCGGTGATCTCCAGCTCGAGCAGGCTGGCCGGGGCATTGGCCGCACGCATTGCCTCGCGCAGCTTGCGGAAGAAGCTGGCATGGTCGAGCTGGCGCGGGCTGATATTGACCGCGAGCCGCTGCTGGATGCCAAGGCGTCCCCAGCGCGAGATCGTCTCGGCGACGCTCTCGACCACCCATTCGCCGATCTCGACGATCAGGCCAGTCTCCTCGGCGCGCTGGATGAAGGTGCCGGGCATCTTGAGCCCGTCCGGATGGCGCCAGCGCAGCAGCGCCTCGGCGGCGACGATGCGGCCGTCGGCGGCGGAGACCTGGGGCTGATAGACCAGGGTGAACTGGTCCTTGTCCACGGCCTCGCGCAGGTCGCTCTCCAGCCGCGCCCGGTCGGCGATCTCGGCGGCGAGAATCTCGGTGAAATGCTCGGCGCGGCCACGGCCCATCGCCTTGGCATGGTACATCGCGGCGTCGGCGGCGCGCATCAGGTCGTGCAGCGTGGTGCCATGCTCGGGGCGCAGCGCGATGCCGATCGAGGCGCCGATCGACACTTCCTGGTCGGCAAGGTCGAACGGCTCGGACAGGGCATAGAGGATGCCGCGGCCGATCCGCTCGGCGTCGCGCACGTTGCGCAGCGTCGGGAAGAACATGGTGAACTCGTCGCCGGCCAGGCGCCCGATCAGCGGCGGCCGGGCATCGGCCTCGGCGGCGAAACGGTCGGCGACAGCACGCAGCCGGTTGGCCACCATGGCGAGCAGCGCATCGCCCGTGGCATGGCCCAGCGTGTCGTTGACATGCTTGAAGCGGTCGAGATCGATGAAATAGAGCACCGCGACATTGCCCGGCGGCAGGTCGGCGAGCATCCGCTCGGCGGTGCGGCGGAAATTGGTGCGGTTGGGCAGCGAGGTCACCGGATCGAACATCGCGAGCCGCTGGACGCTCTCCAGATTGGCGTGGAGCTGGCGGAACAGCCCGTCCATCGCCCGCGCCAGGGTCGGCACCGATTCATGCACCTGGGGCGGGATGCCGCTCTGCAGATCGCCATTGGCGGCGCCCTGGAGGCGCTCGATCGCGGCGTCGATGGCTTCGGCGGTCGAGGCGATGCTGCGCTCGGCCGAGGCCCAGCACATCACGCCGCAGACGATCGCGGCGATCAGTGCGCGGCCGGCGCTCTCGACGCTGATCATGCCCGGCGTGGAGGCGGCAGCCAGAGCGAGAATGAACGCCACGGCACCGGCGCACATCGCAAAGGCTATCGCACGGCTCTTGAGCGAGAATCCTTCCACTATGCTCCGCCCGTCCCCCAGAATCCCTCGCCGGCCGTAAAACCCGGCGGCGACCCGGGGACGATCTTTCGCAGAGAGAGGTTAAGATTTCTCTCGGGGCCGGCGCAGGACTATATAGAGGGCTCCGGTCCCACCGTGGCGGGAATGCGCGGTTCTTACGGCAGCGATACGATCCGAAAAGCGCGATGCGGCCAGCCAGTCGCCCACCGCCGCGCGGATCGCGCCGCGGGCGTGCGGGCGCTCGGATTCCGGCCGCGGCGGCTTGCCGGTGACGAGCAGCAGCACCCGGTCGCCCCGCGCCAGCGCCGCCTCCAGCCCGAAATCGAGCCGGTCATAGGCCGAGGAGAGCGTGTGGCCGTGCAGGTCGACGGTCGATTCGGGCGAGACCAGCCCGCGCCCCAGCCGCCGGTCCCAGGAGGCGTCGAGCGTGTTGACCGCCTGCCCGCGCGCGGGCTTGGCCGGCGCAGGTGCGGCAACGCGCGGCGGCGGCACCCGCCCCTTCACCTTGGGCGCCCCCGGCACCGGAACAGGCGCCGGCGTCGCGGACTTCTCGATTGCCTCGACCGACTCGACCGGACGTGCCTCAAGCGGCGTCACGCTGGCGATCACGCGTTTCCACAGCGCCGCTTCCTCGGGCGCGAGGCGCCTCACCGCTGGCGGGTCGGCGCCGGCACCGTGGCGATCGGCGCCCCGCCCAGCCGGCTGAGCGTCCCCACCGGCAGCAGCAGCCAGGCGGTGCCGCGCGCATTCATCCCGCCCGCGATCGCGCGCGCATCATCGCCCGCGCCCCAGAAGGTATCTACCCGGTTGCTGCCCTTGATCGCCCCGCCGGTATCCTGCGCGATCCACAGCCCGTTCGCCTCGGCCCGGTCCATCGAGAGGAACACCGGCGCGCCCAGCGGGATGAACTTGGGATCGACCGCGGCGCTCACCTGCCCGGTCACCGGCAGCCCGAGCGAGCCGTTCGGCCCCGCCCCCTTCAACTCCTGGAAGAACACATAGCTCTTGTTCTCCCACATGATGTCGCGCCCCTCCTCGGGGTGGGTGCGGAGATATTCCATGATGCCCTGCATCGAGGCCTTGCCCGGTTGGAGCAGCCCGCGCTCGCGCATCAGCGCGCCGATGCCGACATATTCGCGGCCATTCTGCCCTGCGAAACCGATGCGCATCACCTGGCCATCCGGCCCGCGCAGCCGTCCCGAGCCCTGGATCTGCAGGAAGAACAGCTCGATCGGATCCGCCGCCCAGGCGATCTCCAGCCCGCGCCCGTCGAGCGCGCCCTGGTCGATGTCCTTGCGGTCGTAATAGGGGAGGAAGGTCTTGCCCGCGACGCGGCCGCGGATCTTCTTGCCCTTCATGTCCGCCGAGAACTGGCCGAGATCGACTTCGATGATGTCGTCCGGCTTGGCATAGACCGGCACTCCATAGCCCGAGCGGCGATGCCGCGATCCGGCGATCTCGGGCTCGTAATAGCCGGTCGCCTGGGCCTTGCCGTCGGCGACCTGCACCGTCTCGAACCAGCGCGCGAAGAAGGCCCGCGCATCGCGCTCGGGCCAGGTCTTCGCGGCGTCGCACGAAGCCTGCCAGTCGCGCCCCTGGGTCAGCCCGCTCGCATCGGTGCGCCGCACCAGCGAGGGGCAGCTCAGCCGATAGGCGACCAGCGCCCGCGCCGCGCCATCGTCGCTCAGCGGCAGCGAATCGAACGAAGGTCCGGCGAGCAGCCCGGCCGAGGAAGCGGTGAGCGTCCCAGCAGGCGCGGCCGGCGCCGGAAGCGCGGCCAGCGGCGTCGCCGGGATCGGCTGGCGCACGGCGGGATTGCCATGCGGCTCGGAAACCCGCGGATTTTCACGCGGGGTCTCACGCGGCACATTGCGCGGCGGCGGATTATAGCCCGGCTCGACCGAATGCGGCACCACGCCACCCGAACAGGCGCTCAGCAGCGCCGCGAGCGCGACTCCCCCCCAGATTCGCATAATGGCCCTCTTCAGGCTTCGTCGGTCTCGACGAGCTTCCAGTTGGGATCGTCGCTGCGCAGGTTCCGCGCGAAGGTCCAGATGTCGTGGGTCTCGACTGCGTCGCTCAGCGAACCGGCGACCACATTGCCCTCGGCATCGCGCGTCACCGCGGCGATATCGGCATCGAAGCGCACGGTGATGCGAGCGGCCTTGCCCTCCACCACGGCGTCCGAGATCAGCGCGCGCTCGATCGCGACCAAGCGATTGTCCAGCACATGGCCGGCGGCCTTGCGGTCGGCGATCGCCTGGGCGAAGCCGGCGCGGACATCGTCCTCCACCAGCCAGGCCAGGGTTTCCTCGTCGCCCTTCCAGAAGGCCTCGAGGATCATCTTGTACGCGCTCTTGGCGCCGTCGACGAACTGGGCGACGTCGAAGCTGGAATCGGCGGCGATCACGGCCTTCAGGCCCGATTCCGCGCCGTTGCCGATCACCCGGGCACTGGCTTCGCGCACGTCGGGGGTCTGGTCGATGGTGCGGGCCGCGGGCGGCACCGCCACGCGCTCCTCGCTCGGCTTGGGCAATGCCTGCTCATGGCCGGTGCGCTTGCCGAGCACGGCATAGAGTCGGAGTGCCAAAAAGCCGGCCACCATTGCGAACAGGATTATCGTGTACACTACGCCTCCAAACGCTTCGCCGGTTAACATAGGCCCAAGCGGCGCCGGTTTCAAATCCGGCCAAAACCGGGGGCAATTGAAACCGTTGCGCCCGCCTGCTAGGCGCGCAGCCGATCCAACGCTTCAATAGCGCGAAACTTTCCGAAAAGAGGATTTTGTAATGGCCGAGAACGACACGATCGCCGGATTCGGCGAGCCCGCAGCCAACGGTGAGGACACCACCCCGGCCGCCGGCCTGCTGTCGCAATATGTGAAGGACTTCTCGTTCGAGAATCCGAACGCCCCGGCCATCTTCCAGAGCCAGACCGCGCCTGCGATCGACGTGCAGTTCAACATCGGCTCGGGCAAGGTCGCCGACGAGGTGTTCGAAGTCGTGCTCAAGATCGAGGTGCGCGCCACCGCCGAGAGCCAGACCGCGTTCATCGTCGACCTGTCCTATGCCGGCCTGTTCGGCATCCGCAACGTGCCCGAGGGCGAGGCGCTCGACGGCTTCCTGCTCGGCGAGGCCCCGCGCCTGCTCTTCCCGTTCGCCCGCCGTGTGCTGGCCGACGCGGTGCGCGACGGCGGCTTCCCGCCGCTGATGCTCGAGCCGATCGACTTCGGCGGCATCTACCTCCAGCAGCGCGCGGCCAACGAGTCGGGCCTGACCGGCGAAGTGGCAGGCGAAGCCTGATCCGATAGTCGGGAGACCGGGCCTCGTGACCCCTGATCGTCACCCCCGCGAAAGCGGGGGCCCATCTCCCACACTATCCACCGGCACCGCCGCGGTTGCTCGCGGCTTCTCTCCGACCTGGGTCCCCGCTTTCGCGGGGATGACGGAAGCGGCATGAAGCTCGCCCGCAGCCTCGGCTCGGTCGGTGGCCTCACCCTCGCCAGCCGCATCCTCGCGCTGGTCCGCGATTCGCTCCAGGCGCGCTATGTCGGTGCGAATTTCGCGTCGGACGCCTTCCTCGTCGCCTTCCGCCTGCCCAACATGTTCCGCGCCTTCTTCGCGGAAGGGGCCTTCTCCTCGGCGTTCATCCCGATGTTCAACCGCAAGCTCGCCGAGCATGACGGCGAGCGCGGGCCGGCCTTCGACTTCGCCGAGCGCACCCTGGCGGTGCTGTTCACCTTCCTCGCAGTGATGACGGTGGTGATGCTCGCTGCCGCCTGGCCGCTCACCGCCCTGCTCTCGGGCGGCTTCCACAAACAGGCGCCGACGCACGAGCAGTTCGCCTTCGCGGTCGAGCTGAGCCGGATCACCATCCCCTATCTGATGCTGATCTGCCTGGCCTCGCTGCTCGGCGGCCTGCTCAATTCGCTCGACAAATTCTGGGTCAACGCCGCCGCGCCGATCCTGCTCAACGTCGCGATGGTGACCGCCCTGTTCGTCTTCCACGGCACGCCCGAGGAGACGGCGCGCGCCCAGGCGATCTCGATCCCGATCGGCGGCCTGATCCAGCTGCTCTGGCTGTGGTTCGCCTGCCGCGCCGCCGGCGTGTCGCTGCGCCCGCGCCTGCCCCGGCTCGATCCCGAGGTGAAAAGGCTGATGAAGCTGATCCTCCCTGCCGCGCTCGGCGCCGGGGCGGTCCAGCTCAACCTCGTCATCTCCACCGCGCTCTCCGGCTATCTGCTCGGCGAGGGCTCGATCTCGTTCATCTATTATGCCGACCGGCTCAACCAGCTGCCGCTCGGCATGATCGGCATCGGCCTGGGTACCATCCTGCTCCCCACCGTCTCGCGCCTGCTCGGCGCCGGCAAGGATGCGGAGGCGATGGAGACCCAGAATCGCGGCATGGAGCTGGCGCTGTTCCTCACCCTGCCCGCGATGGTCGCGCTGATCGTCGCCGCCGAGCCGATCGTTCGCGGGCTGTTCCAGTACGGCCACTTCACCGCCGACGACACGGTGAAGTGTGCCTGGGCGCTGGCCGGCTTCTCGATCGGCCTGCCCTCCTATGTGCTGGTCAAGGTGCTGACGCCCGGCTTCTATGCCCGGCAGGACACCCGCACCCCGGTGCGCTTCGCCACCATCTCGGTTGCGGTGAACATCGCGGCGAATCTCACGCTGATCCCGCTGATCGGCCATATCGGCCCGCCGCTGGCGACCGCGCTGTCGTCCACCGTCAATGTCTGGATGCTTTACGCCGAGCTGCGGAAGCGCGGCCATTTCGTCGCCGACGCCCAGCTCAAGCGCCGCCTCCCCCGCCTCGCGCTCGCCGCGCTGCTGATGGGCGCCGCGATCTTCGGCTTCGACCGGCTGCTCGATCCGTGGCTGAGCGGGCAGCTCTGGCAGCGTTACGCAGCACTGGTGGTGCTGGTCGGCGCCGGCGTGGCGATCTATGCTGTCGCCTGCTTCGTGACGCGGGCCTTCCGCCTGTCCGACCTCAAGGCATTGGTCCGCCGTCGCCGCTGACATTCCGGAAGGATGCCGATGCTGGTCCTAGCCGCCGCACTGCTGCTCGACCCCGCCCCGGAACGCTGCGCTACCGTGCGCGGAAACTACCAGATCTTTGCCGATGGCGACGCACTCCGGATCCAGGGCAGCCGGCATCGGCTCCGCGTCGTGGTGCCGGCGCTCGACAAGGAACTGACCCGGCGCGGCTGGATCGAGACTGTCGCACACGGCACCTTCCGCATCTGCGCCGCCAATCTGCGCGATCCGCTGAAGCTTACCATCCGTGATCGGGTTCGCGTCACGCGCTATTCCGGCATCGGCTACCGCACGCGCCGCTAGCGTGCTTTTGTCGAAGGTGAAGCGCACGGTTACCGCTGCAGACTGTACCGTTCCCCGGCGAAGGCCGGGGCCCAGTTGCAACGTCGTTCGAGAGGTTTGACCACCCTAACCAGGTCCGTCGAGACTGGGCCCCGGCCTTCGCCGGGGAACTGAAGGGGGCGATCGACCTACCCGCCCCAATCCGTCATCCCGACGAAAGTCGGGATCTCGTGCGGCGCCTTCCCCGCGCTACGGCATGGGATCCCGGCGTTCGCCGGGATGACGAAATGGGTCTTACCCTCGTGATACCCTTCGACTAGGACGCCTCGTCCCTGACATCATCGTGCGGCTGCGTCCCCGCCGTCTCGGACCCGCGGCCCGTCCAAAGGCCGAACGGTCAGCCCGGGCGTGGAAGGAATGAACATGCGTGTCGTCTCCGGCATCCAGACCACCGGCAATCTCCACCTCGGCAACTATCTCGGGGCAATCAAGCAGTGGGTGGCGATGCAGGACCAGGGGGAGTGCCTCTTCTTCCTCGCCGATCTCCATGCGCTGACGGGCAATATCTCGCCGCAGGAGCTCGCCAATTCGACGATCGAGATGGCCGCGACGCTGATGGCGTCGGGCATCGACGATCGCGCCATCCTGTTCAACCAGGCGCGCGTTCCCGCGCATGCCGAGCTGTGCTGGATCCTCAACGGCACCGCGCGCATGGGCTGGCTGAACCGCATGACCCAGTGGAAGGACAAGGCCGGCAAGAACCGCGAGGGTGCCTCTGTCGGCCTGTTCACCTATCCGGTGCTCCAGGCGGCCGACGTCCTCGTCTACAAGGCGACCCATGTCCCCGTGGGCGAGGACCAGAAACAACATCTCGAGCTGGCCCGCGACATCGCGACCAAGTTCAACACCGACTATGAGGTCGACCTCTTCCCGCTGCCCGAGCCGTTCATCTCCAAGGCGGCGCCGCGGATCATGTCGCTGCGCGACGGCAGCGCCAAGATGAGCAAGTCCGATCCCTCGGACCTGTCGCGCATCAACCTGTCCGACGATGACGACACGATCGCGCAGAAGTTCAGGAAGGCGAAGACCGATCCCGAGCCACTGCCCGATTCGTTCGACGCGCTCGCCGAGCGCCCCGAGGCCAAGAACCTGGTGACGATCTTCGCCGCGCTGTCGGACCGCGATCCCCAGTCGGTGGTCGCCGAGTTCGCCGGCCAGGGCTTCGGGTCGTTCAAGCCGGCGCTCGCGGATCTCGCCATCGCGACGCTCTCGCCGGTGCGCGAGCGGCTCAACCAGCTGCTGGGCGACCGCGAGGCCGTCGGCGCGCAGCTCGCCAAAGGTGCGGCGCGTGCGAGCGAACTCGCCGCCCCGACGCTGCTCGCCGCGCAGAAGGCGGTCGGGCTGCAGGTGTAAAGCCTACCTACTACTTCGTCATCCCCGCGAAGGCGGGGATCCAGGGTAACAGAGCGACGTCCCTGGCGACTCTGGATCCCCGCCTCCGCGGGGATGACGGTAGAAAAACGCATGCAAAGGCCCTTCCCTCCCCGGAATTTACCGAACTCCAACAAGGGAACAGTTACAGGTACCGCCGGGTTTCTGTGCCGGAGAGTGCTTGATGCGTAGACTGATCCCCCTGCTCCTTCTCGGGAGCGCGATCGCGGGCTGCAGCGGCGGCGGAGGCTCGGACGGCGGCACCGTCGTCACGCCGACGCCGACGCCGACCCCCACGCCCACCACGACGCCCACGCCTTCGCCGACGGCGACCCCCACCCCGACCAGCAACGAGCCGGCCACGGGCTCCGATTTCCTCAGCTCGGTCGCGTTGCTCTACAGCGCCCAGCCGAACATCGCCGCCTGCCAGGCGGGCACGCTCAAGGCCGAGGTCGGCGCGCGCGTGCTGGCGACGCTCAACGATATCCGCGCCCATCACCGCCTGCCCGCCGTCACCTATGCCGCTGCCGACGAGCCGGCCGTCCAGCAATCGGCGCTGATGATGGCCGCCAATGGCCAGCTCAGCCATTTCCCGCCGAGCAGCTGGGCCTGCTACACCAGCGCCGGCGCCACCGCGGCGGGGCAGAGCAACATCTATCTGGGCACGGGCGGGCTGCGCTATTCGCAGGATGCCGACATCCTGATCGGCTGGCTCACCGACACCAACAACATCACCGCGAACAATATCGGCCATCGCCGCTGGCTGCTCTACCCCTTCCTCTCGACCATCGCTTATGGCCGCGTCGCCGGGGTGTGGCAGACCAGCAACCGGGCCGACGGCGCTTCGATCAAGGTGATCAACTCCACCCAGAACACCGCCGGCCCGCTGCCCGACTATGTCGCCTATCCGTTCGAGGATTATCCTGCCCGCTATTTCGAGAATGGCGCGCTGCTCTCCTTCGGCGTGATCGCCAACAAGAGCTCCAATTTCGGCGCGAACCAGACGGTCAATTTCTCGGGTGCGACGATCGCCGTCCGCGTGCGCGGCGGCGCGGCGCTCAGCGTGTCGAACATCTCGTTCGACAATGAAGGCTATGGCCTGCCCAACAACCTGCAATGGAGCGTGTCCGGGCTCACGGCGAACACGACTTATGACGTCACGATCAACAACGTCGTCGTCAACGGTACCGCACGCAACTACAGCTATTATTTCAAGCTGGTGCCCTGATCGGAGCAAATCCGCCATTTCCGTTGCAGATCGACTAGGTTGCGGCGCCACCGCAACCTAGCCTGTGCTTTCCACAAAGGGAGGCACTTATGCGCAAGAAGATCGGTTACGCGCTCTCACTGCTCGCCGCTGCCGGTTTCCAGGCCGTCCTCGCCCAGCCGCTCCAGGCCCGACCGAACCTCGAATGCGCCAACCCGCCCTCGGTCACCTGCACCAGCTACCGCGCCCGCGGCTTCTCCAGCTATGGCGACTGCGTGACCTATTACAGCGAATATTGCCCGCTGCTCGAAAGCGGCGAAGGCGGCTGCGTCTATGATCCGCGAATCGGCCAGACGATCTGCTGGTAAGGCGCAGGATAGGATCGGTCCCCGAGGGAAATCGTATCCCACTTATGTCTAGACAAAAAGGCCGGAGCTCCCTGGGAGCCCCGGCCTTTCCGTTTTGAAGGGTGGAGGCGTGACCGATCTGCGTTGCCCCGCTCTCAGCTCCTCCACCCCGCCCGCCCCTGAAAGGAGCGGGATTGTAGCCTGTTAGCCCTCCAGCGTGCGCATCAGCGTGCGCACGGCGGTGTCGATCTCCACGTCCTTGGCGCGCAGGTCCTCGATGCGCTTCACCGCGTGGATCACGGTCGAATGGTCGCGATTGCCGAACTTGCGCCCGATCTCCGGCAGCGAGCGCGTGGTCAGCCGCTTGGCCAGATACATCGCGATCTGGCGCGGCCGGGCGATGGCGACGGCGCGGCGCTCGGAGATCAGGTCGATCTGCTTCACCTCGAAATGCGCCGAGACCGCGCGCTGGATCTCGTCGATGGTGATTCGGCGCTGGGCCGAGCGCAGCACTTCGCCGAGCACATTGGTGGCGAAGTCGATCGTGATCACTTCGCTGTTGAGCTGGGCATAGGCGACCAGGCGGTTGAGCGCCCCCTCGAGCTCGCGGACATTGGTGGTGATTCGCGCCGCGAGCAGGTCCATCACCTCGTGCGGCATGCTCACCGCCGGCATGTCGAGCAGCTTGCGGCCGACGATCGCGCGGCGCAGCTCCAGCTCGGCCGGCTTGATGTCGGCGACCAGGCCCGAGCCGAGACGACCGGCGAGGCGCGGCTCGAAGCCTTCAAGCGCCTGCGGAGCCCGATCCGCCGCGATCACGAGTCGCTTGCCCGAGGACATGAACTCATTGACCGTGTGGAAGAATTCCTGCTGCGTCGCGTCCTTGCCGCCGATGAACTGCAGGTCGTCGATCATCAGCAGGTCGACCGAGCGCAGCCGCGCCTTGAACGCGTGGGTGTCCTTGTTGCGCAGCGCCTGGACGAATTCGAACATGAAGCGCTCGGCGGTCACGTAGGTCGCGGTCGCTTCCGGATTCGCGTCCAGGAACGCATGGCCGATCGCGTGCATCAGGTGCGTCTTGCCCTGGCCCGTGCCGGCATGAAGATAGAGCGGGCTGAACTGCGGCGCGCCCGGCTGCGCCATCGCCTTGGCGGCGTTGCAGGCGACGCGGTTGGTCGCGTCGATGACGAATCGCTCGAAGGTGAAGCGCTGGTCGAACTGCGGGCGCTCGACCGCGGCCGCCGCCACCGGCGCCGAATCGGCGACCGGCGCCACCGGTGCCGCGCTCAGGACGCGCTTGGGCTCTTCCGCCACCGTTTCGATCGAGACGGCGCGCACCGCCGGGATCTGGCCCCGGAACTCAAGCAGCAGCCGCTCGGCATAGTGGTTCTTCACCCACTGCGTCATGAACGCCGAGGGCAGGCCCAGACGAACGATCTCGGCATTGCTGCCTTCGATCAGGACGACCGGCTTGAGCCACTGGTCGAACAGGCGCTGGCCCGCAGAGCGCCGCAGATTAGCGCGCACATGCGACCAAGCCTTGGCAACCGCAGCTTCCATTCCGTCCCGATCCAAGGCCTGAACCTGAGTCACCCTGACGCACCCCTCCTTCGCGGGAAGCAGCTGCATCCCGCGCGCCAATTCAATCCGACAAGAGGCCCCCCGACACCGGACATCCCCGGTCCCTGTGTAGAGGGCTTCGCTAACACCCCGGCGAGAGCTCGCCTGGGAGGTCTGTTTTAGGAACCCCTTTCTGAGTCGATCAAGGGGGTCGGCTGTAAAGATACTGAAATAGTTTTGTTGACTCGCCGTAACCCACGGAAAACCGTGGGCACTATCTAACAAACCCATGAAAACACTGGCTTCTTCAGATTATTGCAAGTCCAAGACACTGCGACTCGCGCGAATCTCAGGGTTCCAGAACACTAACCACGATTCGTTCCGCAAGCCCTTTCGGACACGACAAAAACCCCGCGGAACCGGGGTCCCGCGGGGCTTTGTTACGGAAAAGTTACGGTTATGCCAGCGCTTCGACGCGCTTGTTCAGACGCGCAAACTTGCGCGAAGCCGTATTCTTGTGAAGCACGCCCTTGGCGACGCCGCGCGCCATCTCCGGCTGCGCAGCGGCGAGCGCGGCAGCGGCCGCAGTCTTGTCGCCGGCCTCAAGGGCCGACTCGACCTTCTTCACGAAGGTGCGGATACGGCTCACGCGGGTGCCGTTGATCTCCGCGCGGCGCGCATTGCGCCGGATACGCTTCTTCGCTTGCGGCGTATTCGCCATGCCGTGTCGTTCCTAGCTCGAAATGTTTAGGGCGCGGGGAACATGCCGCCACGCCCGGAAAGACGGGCCCCTTAACCCCACAGGTGATTCGGGTCAACCGTCTCGTGCCCCAAGGCCGGGATTACTTCTGGCACCGCGGGCACCAGAAGGTCGACCTGCCCGAATCGACACGCCGCTCGACCAGCCCGCCACAACCGCACGGCTCGCCCTCCCGACCGTACACCCGCCATTCCTTGGCGAAATAGCCGAGCTCGCCGTCGGGCTGCGCATAATCGCGAATCGTCGAGCCCCCCGCAGCGATCGCGCTCTCCAGCACGTCGCGAATCGCCACGACCAGCTTCTCCAGCCGCGCCCTGCTGATCGTTCCGGCTTCCCGGACCGGCGAGATGCGCGCGATATAGAGCGCCTCGCACACATAGATATTGCCGAGCCCCGCCACCACGCGCTGGTCGAGCAGCAGCGCCTTCACCGGCGCCACCCGGTCCTTGAACATCCGCGCGAGATGCGCGGCGTTGAAGTCCAGCCCCAGCGGCTCAGGCCCCAGCGCGACGAAGGGCGGCCAGGCGGCCAGCTCGGCGGTCGGCACCAGGTCGACCGAGCCGAATCGCCGCGGATCGTTGAGCGCCAGCCGGTGATGCTGCGTCTCCAGCACCATGTGATCATGCTTGCCGATCTCGCCCGGATCGATCCGCCAGCGCCCGGACATGCCGAGATGGAAGATCAGCGTGTCGCCGCGATTCGTCTCGATCAGCCCGTATTTCGCCCGCCGGCCCATGGCCGTCACGGTCGCGCCGGTCAGCCGCTGACCCAGTCCTTCTGGAAAGGGCCGGCGCAGGTCGCCGCGGTGTAGAGTGACGCGGGTGATCGTCTCGCCCTTGAGCACGGGCTCCAGCCCGCGGACGGTGGTCTCTACTTCGGGGAGTTCTGGCATGGCCCGTCCGTACCCGTCCCGTCACCCCGGCGAAAGGCTCTCCTGAGCAAAGTCGAAGGACCGGCATCTCGTGCGGCACCTCCCCGCACCACCGCCTGAGATCCCGGCTTTCGCCGGGATGACGGAAGTGCTGTGTGCGGCAGGGCTTTGCGCGACGCATATGCCCCGCTAGAGCCGCTCGCATGACCGACACCGTCTCCTTCGGCTACGAAGACGTGGCCCCCGAGGAAAAGACCCGCCGCGTCGGCGAGGTCTTCTCCAGCGTCGCGGCCAAATACGACCTGATGAACGACGCCATGTCGGGCGGTCTCCACCGCCTGTGGAAGGACAAGTTCGTCCGCCGGGTGAAGCCGCGCGAAGGCGAGCATATCCTCGACATGGCGGGCGGCACCGGCGACATCGCCTTCCGCATGGCCCCTTCGGGCGCCGCGATCACCGTCGCCGACATCAACCCCGAGATGCTCGCCGTCGGCGTCGAGCGCGCTGCCGAGCGCGGGATCGACGGGCTGGTGTGGAGCGAGGCCAATGCCGAGACGCTGCAATGGCCCGACAAGTTCTTCGACGCCTACACCATCGCCTTCGGCATCCGGAACGTCACCGACATCCCCAAGGCGCTGCGCGAGGCACACCGCGTGCTCAAGCGCGGCGGACGCCTTTATGTGCTGGAGTTCTCGACCACCCAGTGGCCGGGCTTCGCCGAGGTGTACGACGCCTATTCGCACAAGCTCGTCCCCAAGCTCGGCCAGATGCTGGCGGGCGACGCGGACAGCTATCGCTACCTGATCGAATCGATCCGCCGCTTCCCGAAGATGCCCGAGTTCGAGCGGATGATCCGCGACGCCGGCTTCACCCAGACCAAGGTCGAGCCGCTGCTCGGCGGGCTCGTCGCGATCCATTCGGGCTGGAAGATTTGATGGCATGCATTGCACTTGAGCCCCTCCCCTTCAGGGGAGGGGTTTGGGGTGGGGCATGTGTCTCACCGAGACCTGAGCTCGCGGACAGCCCCCACCCCAACCCCTCCCCTGAAGGGGAGGGGCTAGTAAGGTGACCGCCCCCGCCATCCATCTCTGGCGCCTGCTCAAATGGGGCCGCATCCTCGCGCGCCACGGTGCCCTGCGCGGCATCGAGCAGGATCCGCACACGCCCCGGCCTGTCCGCCGCGTGGCCCGCATCGCCCGCTTCGGCGCGCGCGTGCCCAAGGTCCCCCATTATGCCGATGCGTTCCAGGCGATCGGCCCCGCGGCGATCAAGCTCGGCCAGACGCTCGCCACCCGGCCCGACCTGGTCGGCGACGAGGCCGCGCACGACCTGCTCCGCCTGCAGGACGCGCTACCGCCGCTCCCCTTTGCGGTGATCCGCCAGCGCATCGAGGGCAGCTTCGGCCGCCCGCTCGAGACCTTCTTCGCCGAATTCGACGAGCATCCCGTCGGCGCCGCTTCGATCGCGCAGGTCCACCGCGCGATCACCACCGATGGCCGCCAGGTCGCGGTGAAGGTGCTGCGCCCAGGCATCGAGGCCGAGTTCGCCAAGGCGATCGACACCTATGAATGGGCCGCCGCCCAGGTCGAGGCGATGGGCGGCGAGGCCTCGCGCCTGCGCCCGCGGCTGGTGATCGAGACATTCAAGCGCTGGACCGCGCGCGAGCTCGACCTGCGCCGCGAAGCCGCCTCCGCCTCGGAGCTGGCCGAGGGGATGCAGGCCGAACCGGACTTCATGGTCCCCCAGATCGACTGGCAGCGCACCACCGGCAAGGTGATGACGCTCGAGTGGATCGACGGCATCAAGCTCTCGCACCGCGACCGCATCGTCGCCGCCGGCCATGATCCCAGCGTCCTCGCCAGCCGGCTGATCAAGGCGTTCCTCCGCCAGGCGATCGCCGAGGGCTTCTTCCATGCCGACATGCACCAGGGGAATCTCTTCGCGCTCCCCGACGGCCGCATCGCCGCGATCGACTTCGGCATCATGGGCCGGATCGACCGCCGCGCCCGCGTCTGGCTGGCCGAGATCCTCTACGGGCTGATCACCGGCAACTACAAGCGCGTCGCCGAGATCCATTTCGAGGCCGGCTACGTCCCCCCGCACCACAATGTCGCCGAGTTCGCCACCGCGCTCCGCGCCGTCGGTGAGCCGATGCGCGGGCTACCGGTCAAGGACATGTCGATGGGCGCGATGCTCGACGGCCTGTTCTCGATCACCCGCGACTTCGACATGCAGACCCAGCCGCACCTCCTGCTTCTCCAGAAGACGATGGTGATGGTCGAGGGCGTGGCGCGCACGCTCGATCCCGACATCAATCTGTGGGACGTCTCGGCCCCGTTCGTGCGCGAATG
Source organism: Sphingomonas sp. Sphisp66 (assembly GCF_047324325.1). Classification (NCBI taxonomy): domain Bacteria; kingdom Pseudomonadati; phylum Pseudomonadota; class Alphaproteobacteria; order Sphingomonadales; family Sphingomonadaceae; genus Sphingomonas; species Sphingomonas sp. Sphisp66. Next base: position 1,044,591 of record NZ_CP168508.1, on the reverse strand, counting down.
GATCCGCACCGAGCTCGGCCCCGAGGCCAAGATCGCCGACCGGCTGGTCGAGGATATCCGCACCCTCGCCCGCCTGCCCGACCTGATCCGTAACATCGAGCTGCGCTTCCCCGCCCCGGGCGGCGCCCCGCCCGCGCCGCCGCTCAAGGAGATCGAGCGGATCCGCGTGGTCGGCGGCTGGCGCTATGCGGCAGTGGCGGTGCTCTCCGGCGCGGTCGGCGCGGCGATCATGATGTACCTGCTGTCGTGAAGCTGCCCGCGGTCCAGTGGCTGGCCGAGCCGACGCGCTTCGCCGCGCTGAACCGCGGCCGCGCCCGGATCGCGCTCGCCCTTCTCGGCCTGTTCCTGCTGCTCTCGCTGACTGCCCTGGTCACCGCCGGCCCGCCCCCGGTGAGCGGCGATCCGGCCAAGCGCGCCGACGACCAGAGCGACGTCGTCCTCTATGAGAGCATCGTCGCCGGCGTCGCGCATGGCGGCAATTACTATGCCGTCACCGCCGATGCGCTGCGTGCCGGCAATTATCCACTGCGCCCGTTCGTCACCTTCCGCCTGCCCGGCCTGGCCACGGTCGAGGCGCACCTGCCGCGCCTGGCGATCCTCGGCCTGCTCTATGCCCTGGTCGCCTCGGTCTTCGCCGTCTGGGCTATGAAGCTGCGCAAGGGGATGACGCGCTGGCCGCCGATGGCGATCGGCCTCACCTTGCTCGCCGGCGGGCTGATGGCCTTCGTCCAGCCCGATCTCTGGGCGTTCCACGAGATCTGGGCGGGCCTGCTTGTCGCCCTCGCCCTCGGCATCCGCCGGCCCGGCCGCTGGATCGAGGCGGTCGGCATCGCGTTGATCGCCATGCTGATCCGCGAGACCGCCGCGCTGTTCGCCCTGGTCATGCTCGCCACCGCCTGGTTCGAGGGCCAGCGCCGCGAGGCGATCGGCTGGGCCGCCGCGCTGGCCTGTCTCGCCGTCGCGCTCGGCTTCCACGCCCATGCCGTCGGCCAGGTCACCAGTGCCGCCGATCCCGTCTCGCCCGGCTGGGCGGGGCTGCACGGCTATGGCTTCTTCGCCAAGGCGATGGTGCTGTCGAGCGCGCTCCAGCTCTTCCCGATGGCGCTCGCCGTGCTGCTCTTCACCCTCGCGCTGTTCGGCTGGGCGGGCTGGCGCGACCAGGCCGCCGGCCGCGTCTTCCTCACGCTGGCTGCATATGGCGTGGCGCTCGGCCTGTTCGCGCGGCCCGATACCTTCTATTGGGCATTGATGGTCGCCCCGCTCTCGCTGATCGGCCTGGCCTTCGTGCCCGACGCCCTGCGCGACCTGTTCCGCCAGGCGCTCGACAGGCGCAGGATCACCGTGACAAAGGTGGCGCGATGAGTGACGTCGGGCCCGGCACGCGCGCACAGGGATCCTGGCTGCTGGCCTGGCTGGCCGGCGCGGGTGCGGCGCTTCTGCCCGGCCTGCTCGTGATGTCCGCCCTGGTGCAATGGTACGCCGTGGAAGCCCCGGACAACACTGCCGAAGGCCTGGACGGATGGATCAGGACGCTTGCCGTCCTCTATCTGCCCTTGGCGGTTGTGGTGTTGCTGAGCGCGTTGTGCCTGGTCGCGATGGCGGCGCTCGCCGAACGCGACACAGCCAAGCCAGCGACCCTCTGGTGCCTGCTCGGTTTGATAGCGACCACGCCGTCGGCGTTCTTCCTGTGGATGATGCAGCATCTCGCGAAATGCCCCGGGAGCTGCGGCGCGGTGAGTGAATTCCATTATGCCTGGCCCGGACTGCTCACCTACGTCTTCGGGCTGCTGGGCACCCTCGCCGCCTATCGCGTTCGCCATGGAGTCTGGCACGCATGACCAAGAAGATCCTCCTGATCGTCGGCGGCGGCATCGCTGCCTACAAGGCGTGCGAGCTGATCCGCCTGTGCCGCAAGGCCGGGATCGAAGTGAAGTGCGTGCTGACCGCCGGCGGCCAGCATTTCGTCACCCCGATGACGCTGGCGGCCCTGAGCGAGAACCAGGTCTACACCAACCTCTTCGACCTCAAGGACGAGGCCGAGATGGGCCATATCCAGCTCAGCCGCGAAGCCGATCTGGTCGTGGTCGCGCCCGCCACCGCCGACCTGATGGCGAAGATGGCCGCCGGCATCGCCGACGATCTTGCCACCACCCTGCTGCTCGCCACCGACAAGCCCGTGCTCGCCGCGCCCGCGATGAACGTGCGCATGTGGCAGCACGCCGCCACCCGCCGCAACGTCGCCACGCTGCGCGGCGACGGCGTGACTGTGCTCGAACCCGATGAGGGCCCGATGGCCTGCGGCGAATACGGCCCCGGCCGCCTGCCCGAGCCCGAGGCGATCCTGCGCGCGATCCAGGATCACGGCGGCAGCGGCAGCCGCAAGCTCACCGGCAAGCACATCCTCGTCACCGCCGGCCCCACCCATGAGCCGATCGACCCGGTGCGCTACATCGCCAACCGTTCCTCGGGTAAGCAGGGCTATGCCATTGCCGGCGCGCTCGCCGCGCTGGGCGCCCGCGTCACCCTGGTCTCCGGCCCCGTCACCCTCGCCACCCCGCCGGGCGTCACGCGCGTCGATGTCGAGACCGCGCAGGACATGGCCAATGCCGTGGCGCAGGCGCTCCCCGCCGATGCGGCGGTGATGGTTGCCGCGGTCGGCGACTGGCATGTCGAGGCGGCCGCGCAGAAGCTCAAGAAGGAAGGCGGCGCCCCGCCCACGCTCCACCTCTCGGAGAACCCCGACATCCTCGCCATGCTCGCCGCCAGCCCACGCCGGCCGGCGCTGGTGGTGGGCTTCGCCGCGGAAACCGAGCGGGTCGTCGATCATGCCGTCGCGAAAAGGACTCGCAAGGGCGCGGACTGGATTGTCGCCAACGATGTTTCGGGCGATGTGATGGGCGGTGAAGCCAATGCCATCCATCTCGTCACCGCCGACGGTGTCGAACACTGGGAAAGACTGCCCAAGCAAGACGTCGCCCGCCGGCTGGCGGAGCGTATCGCCGATGCGCTCTAGCCTCGCGCTGCTGCTGCTCGGCGCAAGCCTCGCCGCCTGCTCGCCGCGCGCGGGTGCCCCCGCCGAGCCGCCCGCACCCGTCAACGGCCTGTACAGCCAGAGCTTCGGCAACACGCCCGCGAAGCAGGTCCGCACGATGATCGTCGTGCTGCACGGCGATTCGCCGGCGGCCAAGCCCGATTATCACTACGCCTTTGCCCGCGCCGCCTCTGAAGCGGTGCCGGACAGCATCGCGGTCGCGCTGCTGCGCCCCGGCTACGAGGATCCGCAGGGCCACCGCTCGCCCGGCGAGCGCGGCGAGACGACCGGCGGCAATTACACCGCCGACCGGATCAATGCGGTCGCCGCGACGATCCGCCATCTCCAGCGCCGCTACGCCCTGGCCCGCACCGTGCTGGTCGGCCATTCGGGCGGTGCCGCGATCGCCGCCGATCTCGCCGCGACGCATCCCGGACTGGTCGACGGCATCGTCCTCGTCTCCTGCCCCTGCGCGCTGCCGGAGTGGCGCAAGCACATGAAGAAGGTGTCGCCGACGCCGCTCTGGGACGCGCCCGTCACCAGCCTCGATCCGGTCCAGCTGGTCGGCGGCATGGCACCCAGCCTGCGTGCCGCGGTTCTGGTCGGCGCCGACGACAAGACCACGCCGGTGCGCTTCTCGCGGACCTTCGCCGAGGCCCTGTCTCTGCGCGGCATCGCCACCGACTATCGTATCATCCCCGGCAAGGACCATGAGCTGCTCGGCGATCCCGAAGTGATCTCCGCGCTCCAGCGCCTCGCCGCCGCCCTGCCTGGAAAGTCCTGATGCTCGCTCCGATCCGTATCACCCTGCAACGCCTCTCGCATGGCGAGGGCCTGCCGCTTCCCGCCTATGCCACCGCGGGCGCCGCCGGCATGGACGTGGTCGCGGCCGAGGATTTGGTGCTCGCCCCCGGCGCGCGCCATGCGGTGGCGACCGGCTTCGCGATGGCGATCCCGCCCGGCTACGAGGTCCAGGTCCGCCCGCGCTCGGGCCTTGCGCTCAAGCACGGCATCACCTGCCTCAACACCCCCGGCACGATCGACAGCGACTATCGCGGCGAGGTTAAGGTGATCCTCGCCAATCTCGGTGACGCGGCCTTCACCGTCGCGCGCGGAGACCGTATCGCACAACTCGTGCCCGCGCCGGTCCAGCACGCGGAGCTCGAGGAGGTGGGGACGCTCGACGAAACGGCGCGAGGCATCGGGGGCTTCGGATCGACGGGTACGTGAGCGGATTTTTGCTTCTTGCCGCGGCGATGCAGACATCGCCGCTCAACTGGGATGCGCTGCCGCCCCTCCCCTGGCGCGCGCCCCCCATCGTCACGCCGGACATGCAGGCCTTCGTCCAGCGTGAAGTGAAGCTGCGCAGATGCGCCACGGCCAAGCCCGGCACGCTCGAAGTCGCGGTCGCGGTGCTGGTCGACGAGAATGGCAGCATCCGCACCACGGTGCCGCGCGCCATCGCCTGCCCCTCGGTCGAGCAATATGCCGCCGCGCTCGCCGCCGGCTTCGCCCGCAACAACCTGCTCCCGCGCCCCGGCGCGACCGAGCAATGGTACCGCACGACCCTCAGCTTCACCTGGACCAAATGACTCTCTCCGACGCGGAGCTGGAGCGCTACGCCCGCCATATCGTGCTGCGCGAGATCGGTGGCGGCGGGCAGATGCGGCTGAAGGCAGCGCGCGTGCTGGTGATCGGCGCGGGCGGGATCGGCTCGCCGGCGATCGAATATCTTGCAGCGGCGGGCATCGGCACGCTCGGCGCGGTCGATGACGATCAGGTCTCGCTCTCCAACCTCCAGCGCCAGACGCTCTATGCCACCACCGACGTCGGCCGGGCCAAGGTCGAGGCAGCCCGAGCCCGCGTCGCCGCGCTCAATCCCAAAATCCTGTTCACCGGCTTCGACCAGCGCATCGACGCGCGCAATGCCGATGCGCTGATCGAGAGTTTCGCGCCCGACGTGATCCTCGACGGCTGCGACAATTTCGCCACCCGCCTCGCCGTCGCCGACGCGGCGCTCCGCCACCGCATCCCCCTCGTCTCCGCCGCGGTCTCCGAGTTCGAGGGCCAGCTCGGCGTCTTCCGCGGCTGGGAGGCGGACAGGCCCTGCTATCGCTGCTTCGTCGGCCATGATCCCGAGCGCCCGGGCATCAGCTGCGCCGAACAGGGCGTGCTCGGCGCGCTGACCGGGGTGATGGGCAGCCTCGCCGCGCTCGAGGCGATCCGCGCCATCGCCCCCTTCGGCGAGGACCCGGCCGGCAAGCTCCTCCTCGTCGATGCCCTCGCCTTCCGCTTCCGCACCCTCACCCTGCCGAAGGACCCCGGCTGTCCGTCCTGCAGCCAATAGAGAAACTGGACTTCCCCCCCTGCTTGGGGCACCTGCCGCGCCATGATCCGCGTCCTCGTCACCGGCTCGGCCGGCTTCATCGGCTTCCACACCGCCAGCAAGCTGCTCCAACGCGGCGCCACGGTGCTCGGGGTCGACAATTTCAGCGACTATTATGATCCGGCGCTGAAGGAAGCGCGCAACGACGTGCTGTCGAACCACCCGAACTTCCGGGTGGCGCGCGTCTCGATCGACAATATGGAGGCGTTCGGCGCCGCCTGGGCCGAGTTCCAGCCCGATGTGGTGATCCACCTCGCCGCCCAGGCGGGCGTGCGCTATTCGATCGACAATCCGGAAAGCTACGTCGCGGCCAATCTGATCGGCAGCTTCAACGTGCTCGAGCTGGCCCGCCGCCACAAGACCGGCCACCTGCTCGCCGCCTCGACCAGCTCGGTCTATGGCGCCAACACCGACATGCCGTTCACCGAGACGCAGCGGACCGCCACCCCGATGAGCTTCTACGCCGCCACCAAGGGCGCGACCGAGCTGATGGGGCACAGCTACGCGCACCTCTACAAGACGCCGATGACCTTTTTCCGCTTCTTCACGGTCTATGGCCCGTGGGGTCGGCCGGACATGGCGCTGTTCAAGTTCACCAGGGGCATCCTCGCCGGCGAACCGATCGACATCTACAACAACGGCGAGATGGTCCGCGACTTCACCTATGTCGAGGACCTGGCCGAATCGATCGTCCGGCTGACGGAGGCGGTGCCGGGCAGCGTGCCGGTCGAGGGCGACAGCCTCTCCCCCGTCGCGCCCTTCCGCGTGGTCAATATCGGCGCCGGCCAGCAGACCCAGCTGATGGACTATATCGCCGAGATCGAGCGCGCGCTCGGCAAGGAAGCGATCCGGAACTTCATGCCGATGCAGCAAGGCGACGTGCCGGCCACCGAGGCAAGCTCTGCGCTGCTCCGGAACCTCACCGGCTACGCCCCGTCCACCCCGCCGAGCCAGGGCGTGCCGGCGTTCGTGACCTGGTACCGCGAGCATTACCAGGGCTAGGGCGTACCGACATTCGGCTTTTCCTGCTCCCCGGCAAAACCAGCCACTGCATCCGGATGTCGATACGAGCCAGGCCCACAGCCCGTCAGCTTGCGCCCCAATTGCGGCCATCCGCTTGCCAGCGCATACCGGCAATATGGAAGCTGTTTTCGTCCTTCATCATGTCCGGTCCGATGACGAATTTGGCGACGACGCCAAGCTTATCGGGGCGTATCGAACGGAGAGTGACGCACTGGCCGCAATAGAACGCCTGTCCAATAAGCCAGGGTTCGCGGATCATCCCGAAGGCTGGCAGATCGACTGTTATGCGCTGAACCAAGACCATTGGACCGAAGGGTTCGTAATGGTATAGTCGAGCGACGGCCAACCACCCAATTGTCGCTCGCCCAGCCGGGCAGCCGCTCGTCAGAAGCGGACAGGCGTCCAACGCCCAAAGTCTGCCATTGTGCTGCTCGGATCAGTGCCGGAAAGCGGACGCCTCTTGTTGATCAGGAGCGCCCGGGTTTGCATTTCCCGGTTATCGACCACCCACCATCGAGACCGCCTCCGGAAGCTTTGAAGATCAGGCTCTTTCGATCGAGGTGGAAGACTGCCGTGTAACCCGGGTCATGGTGGGGAACGCTTCGAACCTGAACCTGCACAATCTCACTGCTCATTGTGACGGCGCAGGTGGCCCCCTGAATGCAGAATTCATAGTCTCCGTCGCGAATGGAGACCTGCTGACCTTCACCTTCGATGCGATACTTGGTCTCACTGATTTTTCGAACGCCCTCATTGCCCTGTGATCTACCAGTTCCCACGCAGGTGAGCCTGAAGGATTCCGAATGAGCCGGTTTGCTGCCCGTAGCTACGGCGAGAGCAGCAACAATCCCGATCAGCGTTTTCATTCACCCCTCCGCGCATTTGTGCGTCAGCTCGCTGTCGAGCATGCCCCGAAACGCTCTGTCTGCAAGCCACCTAATTGCGGACATGCAGCCTACGCCATACTGATTTCAAAGCTGCCGGGCTGCTAACCGCCCCAATTGCGCACCCTCGACTGAGCTAAGAGGGCTTCCACGCAACCGATTGGGTAGGATGATGTGGCCTTTCCGAAAGAAGTCCGTGCCAGAAATCTCCTGGTTCAGTGGAGAAAGCGCCGAGATGAACGAGGCGATCGCTGAGGCTCAGGCCACATTTCCCCACTTCTCGGACGTGCTCGCCGGAAAGGGTGACCATCCGTCACTGCCCGATTTGGCGCTTGTGAAATATGGCTTCAGGGCAACCAGGCCGGGCGCCGTGGTGGAGCACATCTTTGTCGGCGACGTCGTCGCGAAGGACGGAGATCTTTGGGGCGTGGTCAACGCAGACCCCGCATACACGGATGAAGTTGCCGAAGGGGACCTCATAAAGATCGACAGAGATAGGGTTTCGGACTGGCTCTACGTCATCGATCAAAAGGGAACGGGCGGCTTCACATTCAAGCTGATGTGGAAGAACTTCTCGCCGGCGGAGCGGGATGCCTACCGGGATCAAGCTCCCTTTGTCTGGTTGGTGAACCAATTTTCCTGATCTGGATGCAGCTAAGCGACATCGCCTGAGGCACGCGACCTCGCGGCCACCCTCCATCCATTCGCATCCTCCTTTAGCCCGCAACCACGCTTGCAAAATAGCACGACCGTTCGTACTAAATCAGAATGAAAGCAGAGACGACTCGAACCCGAGTGATCGAAGAAGGGCTGCAGACGCTCAGCCAGGGCGGGCTCGCGGCCGTCACCATCGGGCGGCTGGCGGAGGCGACCGGGCTGTCCAAGAGCGGGCTGTTCGCGCATTTCCGGTCGCGCGAGGCGTTGGAGCTCGCCCTGCTCGACGAGACCGTCCGGCTGGCCTGGCGCAACGTCGTCGAGCCGGCGATGCGTAATCCCGAGGGGCTGTCGCGGCTGATGGCGCTGGTCGGCCTGTGGTTCGGCTGGTCGGCGCGCGCCGGCCTGCGGGGCGGCTGCCCCGTCGCCGCCGCGATGTTCGAGCTCGACGACACGCCGGGCGTGGTGCGCGACCGCGTCGCCGAGCTGGACGAGGAATGGCGGCAGGTTCTCCACACCCATGTCCGCCAGGCGATCCACCTCGGCCACCTCCATGCCGAAACCGATGCCGATCAGGTCGTGTGGGAGCTGCGCGGCATCTATCTCGCGCACCACAGCACGATGCGCTTCCAGCGTGATCCGGATGCCGATCGGCGCGCCCAGACCGCGCTCGTCGCCCTGCTCCAGCGCTGCGGCGCCGATCCCGTCAATCTCTAGTGCCGGAATACGGACCCATGCCGCAACAACCGCCCGCAGCCGTCGCCGAGGATATCGCCCAGATAAGGCGGCTGCGCCTGGCCTCGTTCATCGAAGCCACCACGCTTCTGGTCCTGGTCTTCGTCGCCGTCCCGCTCAAGCACCTGTTCGACTATCCCCTCGCGGTCCGGCTGATGGGGCCGGCGCACGGCGCCGCCTTCATCGCCTATGGCTGGAGCCTGGTCACCACGGTCTCGGGCGGCGGCTGGTCTCGGGGCGAGATCGCGCGGCTGGGGTTCGCTGCCTTCCTGCCCTTTGGCGGCTTCCTCAACGCCGGGCTGCTGCGCCGCAAGCGCGCCGCCCTCGCCGAGGCACGCGCCTGATGCCCTATCTCTGGCTGAAGGCGGTGCACGTCGCCGCGGTCCTGCTCTTCATCGGCGGCCTGTTCGCCCAGACCTTCGCCCTCGCCGCCGCGCAGCGCGGGGAAGCCGCGGCCACCGCCCCGCTCGCCCGCTGGGACCGGCTGGCCACGGTCCCGGCGATGCTGGTCGTCTGGGTGACCGGCGCAACGATCGCCGTCGAGGCCGGCTGGTTCGCCAGCCCCTGGCTATGGGCCAAGCTAGCCTTCGTCCTCGCCCTGACCGGGCTGCACGGCATCCAGTCCGGCAAGCTCCGGCGGCTGCGTGGCGGAGATCTGCCGCCCAGCCCCATCCCGGCCCTTCGGGTCGCGGGATTCATCGCCACAGCCGTCGCGTCGATCGCCGTGCTGGTGGTCGCCAAGCCTTTCTAGCCGCTACCTCCGGGCGCCGACACCTTGCAATGTAGGATTTCGTCTGATTGGCTCAGACGGCCGGGCTTCCGCCCGACCGCTCTTTGACCTTGGAAATAACGCGCCCCGCGCATCGGGACGGACGACCGTCCCCGCGCGTGCATGTCGTGAACTTAGTGAACTTCCGCGGCTCAGCCCGGGCAGCGGCTCGTCATGAAATCGCGGATCGCCGGGGCGATGTCCTCGCGCTCCAGCGCCACGGCGATGTTCGCCTGGATGAAGCCGGCCTTGTCGCCGCAATCGTAGCGCGTGCCCTCGAAGGTCACGCCGTGGAAGCGCTGGCCGCCGATCATCTGGGCCATCGCGTCGGTCAGCTGGATCTCGCCGCCCGCGCCCTTTTCCTGGTTCTCCAGCACGCGCATCACTTCGGGCTGCAGGATGTAGCGGCCGATCACCGACAGGTTCGATGGCGCGGTGCCCGGCGCCGGCTTCTCGACCAGCCCCTTCACTTCGGTCAGCGCGCCGTCCTGCGCCCCCGGCGTGATGATGCCATAGCGGTGCGTCTGGTCGTCGGGCACGATCTCGGCGCAGATCAGGTTGCCGCCGACCTTGTTATAGGCGTCGACCATCTGCTTCAGGCAGCCCGGCTTGCCGAGCATGAAGTCGTCGGCGAGCAGCACCGCGAAGGGCTCGTCGCCGACGATGTCGCGGGCGCACCACACGGCGTGTCCCAGCCCCATCGGCTCCTGCTGGCGGACATAGGCGACCGCGCCGGGCTTGAGCCGGGTCGCATCGAGGATCTCGAGCGACTTGCCGCGCGCCGACATCGTCGTCTCGAGTTCATAGGCGATGTCGAAATGGTCCTCAATCGCGCTCTTGCCGCGGCCGGTGACGAAGATCATCTGCTCGATGCCGGCTTCCAGCGCCTCGTCCACGGCGTACTGGATCAGCGGGCGGTCGACCACCGGCAGCATCTCCTTGGGAAGCGCCTTGGTGGCAGGAAGGAAACGCGTACCCAGGCCGCCAACGGGAAACACGGCCTTGCGCAGGGGCTTGATGGTCATTCGGGAAACGCCTCTCCGGATCAATCGCGCGCCAATAGCGATGGCCATCGGGTTTCGCAATTATGTCGCACACCGTAACCACATGGTGACGGGATGGCGGATAAGGGAGCCGGAATGAACGGAACAAGCAAGCGCGTCCTGCTGATCTTCGGCACCCGTCCCGAAGCGATCAAGCTCTTCCCCGTCGTCCGCGCCCTTGCCGGCGTGCCGGGCCTGGACGTGCGTACCTGCGTCACCGCGCAGCATCGCGGACTGCTCGACCAGGTGCTGTCGATCGCCGGGCTTACGCCCGACATCGATCTCGACCTGATGGAGCCGGGCCAGACGCTCGACCAGCTCACCGCCCGGCTCCTCACCGGCCTCGGCAAAGTTATGGACGAGGAGAAGCCCGACCGCGTGATCGTCCAGGGCGACACCGCCACCGCGATGGTCGGCGCGCTCGCCGCCTATTACCGCAAGGTGCCGGTCAGCCATGTCGAGGCGGGTCTGCGCTCGGGCGACATCTACCAGCCCTGGCCCGAGGAAGTGAACCGCCGCATCGTCGCGCCGATCGCCGACCAGCATTTCGCCCCGACCGAGACCGCCGCCGAGGCGCTGCGCCGCGAGAATATCGACCCCGCGACGATCCATGTCACCGGCAACACCGTGATCGACGCCCTCCTCGCCACCCGCGCCCGGATCGAGACCGAGCCGGCGCTGGCCGCCGGGCTCGATCCCATCGCCGCCCGCTTCGCCGGCAAGCGTATCGTCCTCGTCACCACGCATCGTCGCGAGAATTTCGGCGGCGGCATGGAGGACATCGCCCGGGCGCTGGGCCGCATCGCCGACCGTGACGACACCGCGATCCTCTTCCCGATGCATCCTAACCCCAATGTCGTCGCGGCAATGGACAAGGTGCTGGGCAACCGCGCCAATGTCGCCCGCATCGAGCCGCTCGACTATCCCCACTTCATCCGTGCGCTCGAGCTTTGCCATGTCGTGCTCAGCGATTCGGGCGGCGTGCAGGAAGAGGCGCCGGCGCTCGGCAAGCCGGTGCTGGTGATGCGCGAGACCACCGAGCGCCCCGAAGGCGTCGTCGCGGGCACCGCCAAGCTGGTCGGCACGAGCCCGGAACGTATCGTTTCCGAAATCTCAACCCTCCTCGACGTACCATCCGCCTATTCGGCCATGGCCCGCGCCCACAATCCGTTCGGCGACGGCCATGCCTCTGAGCGGATTGCGGGGATCGTCGCACATGGTTTCGGATTCTGAGCTCAAGGTCTGTGTTCTCGGCCTTGGCTATATCGGGCTTCCCACGGCAGCGGTGATCGCGCGTACCGGCGCGAGGGTGCTGGGCGTCGACGTGCACGAATCGGTGGTCGACACCGTGAACTCGGGCAAGGTCCATATCGAGGAAATCGACCTCGACGGCCTGGTCTCGGGCGTGGTGGCGCGCGGCAATCTGCGCGCCTCGCTCCAGGTCGAGCAGGCCGACGTCTTCGTCATCGCCGTGCCCACGCCGTTCGGCGAGAATCACGCGCCGGACATCGGCTATGTGCTGAAGGCCGCGACCAATGTCGCGATCACGCTCAAGGCCGGCGACGTGGTGATCCTCGAATCGACCTCGCCGGTGGGCACCACCGAGAAGGTCGCCGAGCTGCTCGCGAAGCTCCGCCCCGACCTGAAGGTTCCGGGCCACTGCGCCGGCGTCGCCGATGTCGCCATCGCCTATTGCCCCGAGCGCGTGCTGCCCGGCCGCATCCTGGTCGAGCTGATCGACAATGACCGGGTGATCGGCGGCATCACCCCGCGCTGCGCCCGCAAGGCGCTGCAATTCTACCGCCGCTTCGTGCGCGGCGCCTGCGTCACCACCACGGCCAAGGCCGCGGAGATGACCAAGCTCACCGAGAATGCCTTCCGCGACGTCAACATCGCCTTCGCCAACGAGCTGAGCCTGGTGGCCGAGAAGATGGGCGTCGATGTGTGGGAAGTGATCCGCCTCGCCAACCGCCACCCGCGCGTCAACATCCTGTCGCCGGGCCCGGGCGTGGGCGGCCACTGCATCGCAGTCGATCCCTGGTTCCTGGTCAGCGCCGCGCCCGAGCAGACGCCGCTGATCCGCACCGCCCGCGAAGTGAATGACGGCAAGACCGACTATGTCATCGGGCACGCCGCAGCGATGATCGAATCCAACCCGGCGGCACGCGTCGCCTGCCTGGGCCTCGCCTTCAAGGCGAACATCGACGATTTCCGCGAGAGCCCGGCGCTCAAGGTCGCCGAAGCACTGGCCAAGCGCTTCGGCGAGCGCATCCAGATCGTCGAGCCCTATGCGAACACCCTGCCCTCCGCCTTCGATGGCACGGGTGCCGGGCTGATCGACATCGACAGCGCGATCGAGAGCTGTGGCATCTTCGTGGTCCTCGTCGATCACGACGTGTTCAAGTCGGTCCCGCTCGACGAGCGCGCCGACAAGCAGGTCTATGACACGCGCGGCATCTGGCCCGATCAGCCGCGCAGCGTGGCAGGTGAGCCCCTCCGACTGGCGAGCTGAAGCAACCTCTAGTTACGCACCAGGATCGACTGCCAGTCGCCGTCCAGCGGCTTGTCGCGGTCCGCGATCAGCCCCGGCACCAGGGGCCGCGAGGACAAGGGCGCCACCTTGGCAGCTTCGGCCTCCAGCGTCGCCACCCGGTCGCGCCAGGCGGGGTGCGAGCGGCTGCGGAGGATTCCGCCGGCCTTGCTCGGTCCGAAGCGCTTCCAGAATGCCGCCGGCGCCTGCGCCGGATAGCCGGCATTGGCGAGCAGATAGACCGAGAGCAGATCGGCCTGCACTTCGGTCTGACGGAAATACTTCACATTGGCCCCAAGACCCGAGAGCATGCCGAAATCGACACCTCGTGCCTTCAGCCGGTCGCGATGGTGGAGGATGTTATGCGAGAATTCATGCGCGACGACCGCGGCGAACTGATCGTCGGGATATTCGAGAAAGCCCGAGCCGATCTTGACCATCACGCCTTCCGCCGAAGCGGTGAAGTCATCATTGTACACAAGCTCGAAGCGCGTCTTGCAGACTGCTATCGGCCGGATCGTGAGGTGCAACGGCTTGTCGCCGCGCACCACATCGACTTCGACCGGCGCATCGGCCGGAAGCGCGGCGATGGCGAGCTGCGCCGCGACCAGCCGATCGGTCGTCCCCGGCTTGCCGGAAAGCTTGGCGATCTCGACCCGGCCGATACGGACCAGCGAATCATCGGCACGGACCCCCGCCTGCTCGGCCGGGCTCCCCGCGAACACGCCTTCCACGGCGACCGGCGTTGCGAATCCAAAATGCCGCGCCGCGAAATCGCGATTGGCCGCAGCATATTGGTCGAGCGTGTGAACCTGCAGCCCGGTCCCCGCCTCGACGCGGTCGCACAGCGCCCGATTCGCGGTCGCGAGCCGCCAGCCGACCGTGGCAAGCCGCATATCCGCGTCGCGGACGGCTTCGAACACGGCGACATCGTCGGCGCGTGCCGGCGGCGCACGGAATTCGACAGCCAGCGCCCCAAGGGCGATTGCGGCAGCAGCGCAGGATGGAAGAACACGGCGTAGAGCGATCATAACGCCTCTGTAGGCGGCGTCTGCGTCCTCCGCCAGCCAACGGCGGCAGTGCGACATTTCGTTGCGGACGCGATTCGCCGCCTCATTTCCGTTCCGTCACCGGCACAAACCCCCTCGCAGCAACAGGATTGTCACAGAAAGCCGCCATGAGGACCGGGTGGTTTCCGGCTTGAGGGATCATTAACCCCTTGGCGATAGCAGTGCGCCACGTTAAGAGCCCGGCGCCATCAAGGGGCCTGGTCTGCCAAAGAATAGAGCACCGGAACCAATCCGGGCCGTGTTGCTTCTGGATCACGACAGCAGATTTCTTGTCGTGGCAAAGGTTTGAGGTGTTGCGGAAGGTTTGGTCTTGTGTCATAGGCCGGCCTGACGAGAGCACCAGAGCTCGAAAGAGGGAGAAAAAGAGTGTTCACTAAGCTTCTTACGGCTGCTGCCATCGCGTCGATGGCGACTGCCCCGGTTCTGGCAGCTCCGACGAGCTCGACCTCGCTGTCGAGCGTTCGCGCTGCGGCCACCGCCGGCGAAAACGAGAGCGAGCTGGCTCCGGCCGTTCTGATCGGCGTCCTCGCGACCGTCGCCATCATCGGCGGTGCGGTTGTGCTGGCCGACAGCGACGACGAGCCGAACAGCCCGTAGTCCTCGGAAATTTCCGAATTAAACGGCGGCCAATTGGCCGCCGTTTTTTTATGTCCGCGACACCTGCCCCGCCCCATTCCGGCCGCCAGGCTCATCGTGCGACCACCATGCCCGCTGCACCGCGCCAAGCTTGACGCTCAGTCAAACGACTGAAATAGCGCGCATATCGACTATCCATCGTGGAGACGGATTCCCGGCATGGGCCTTTGGGATCGAATTGCGAGCGCCTGCGGCCTGACGATGCCCAAGCCCCAAGGCGCCGCCGGCATGCGGGCCTATGCGGTGGGTGACATCCATGGCCGGCTCGACTTGCTCGAGGAATTGCTCGAGCAGATCGAGGCCGACCTGCGCTCGAGCAGCGCGCGGCGCAACTTCATCGTCTTCCTCGGCGATTTCATCGATCGCGGCCCTGAATCCCGGGGCGTGATCGAACGGCTGCGCAGCTACAATCCGTCCAATGCCGAACCGGTCTTCCTGGCGGGCAACCATGAGGAATTCTTCCTGCGCGTGCTGCAGGGCGAGAAGTCCATCCTCGACAACTGGCTGAAATATGGCGGCCTCGAATGCGTCGAAAGCTATGGCCTCGACGCCACGCGCCTGATCGCGATGGAAGAAGAGGCCGCCCTCCGCGCGCTGCGCGAGGCGGTGCCCCAGGCGCATGTCGAGTTCCTGCGCAAGCTTTCCGATACGTTCCGCTTCGGCGACTATCTCTTCGTCCATGCCGGCATCCGCCCCGGCGTGCCGCTGGAGGCGCAGGATCCCCGGGACCTTCGCTGGATCCGCGAGCCGTTCCTCGAGGACCGGATCGATCATGGCTTCATCGTGGTCCATGGGCACACGGTCGTCGACGAGGTCGCCGAGCGGCCGAACCGCATTGCGATCGACACCGGCGCCTACCGTACCGGGCGACTTACTGCTGCAATAATCGAAGGCGACAAGCGCCGCTTCATCTCGACCATGGGGCCGGCCGCCGGACAAACCTCTGCCGATCGCCAACGAGCATTTGCCCAGTAGTTTCGGCTGCGGAATGCAAGGCGTCTCAACCGCCTTGCCTATGCATCGAGCCTGTGCGTATGGATCGCCACCATCTTCCGTTTACGTCTGTTGGAGCTTCATCGATATGGCCGCTCGAGCGAAAAAGCCGCTCCTTGCGCTCGCGTTTGTGCTGATCGGTCTCGGACTGTCGGCCTGCGCCAACAAGCGCGGCGGCCCGATCCCCTATGACGTTCCCGATTTCGTCGCCCCCGATGCGGCCAAGCCTGCACCTCCGGGGATGGACTATCGGCTGGCGCCGGGCGACACGATCTCGATCATCGTGTTCCGTGTCGAGGACCTCTCGCGCGACTATGAGATCGATCCCAGCGGCAACATCGCGGTTCCCCTGATCGGCTCGGTGCCGGTGGCCGGCATGACCACCCCCGAGATCCAGCAGGTCGTCCGCGAGCGGCTGTCCGAGCGCTATCTGCGCAATCCGGACGTCACGGTGACGGTGAAGAACGCCGCATCGCGCGTCGTGACGGTCGACGGCTCGGTCCGCAATCCCGGCGCCTACCCCACCACCAACGAGATGACGCTGGTGAAGGCAGTGGCACTCGCCCGCGGCACCGACGAATTCTCCAATCCGCGCCGCGTCGCCGTCTTCCGGACGGTGAAGGGCCAGCGCATGGCGGCGGCCTTCGACCTGACCGCCATCCGCCGCGGGCAGGCACCGGACCCCGAAATCTATCCAGGCGACGTCGTCGTGGTGGACGGCTCGCGCAATCGTCAGGTCTTCCGCGACCTGCTGAACACCCTGCCGCTCCTCGCCCTGTTTCGGCCCTGGTAAGTAGCGGACTCCTAAGGAAAGCATGATGGCTAGGAAGCAAATGGAGCCCCGGGGTGTCGCGGCTGTCTGGACCGGCGCAGAGCAACCGCAGGTGATCGATCATTCGCCGCACGCGAAGCAGCAGAATATCGACCTCAACCTGGCGGCGCTCTGGCGCATCGTGTGGCTGTGGCGCTGGGTGCTGCTGGCCTCGATCACCGCCGGCATCGCCGCGGCGATCGTCGTCACGCTCCTGACCACGCCGCTCTACCGCGCCAAGGCGGTGATCGAGCTCAACCCGCCCGCCGTCGAAGTGATGGAGGGCAAGGGTCCGCAGTTCGCGCAGAACGACCAGTCGTTCGTCGAGACCCAGGGCGGCCTGCTCCGCAGCCGTGCGCTTTCCGCACGCGTCGCGCAGGACCTCAACCTGGCGTCGAACGAGGCGCTGGTCCCCAATCCGGACCTCGACCGCTCGGTCCGCCAGCGCATCGCCACCGACATCCTGAGCTCGAACCTCAAGGTCACCGCGAGCGACCGCACCCGCCTGGTCGAGATCTC
Organism: Sphingomonas sp. Sphisp66; assembly: GCF_047324325.1. Taxonomy (NCBI): domain Bacteria; kingdom Pseudomonadati; phylum Pseudomonadota; class Alphaproteobacteria; order Sphingomonadales; family Sphingomonadaceae; genus Sphingomonas; species Sphingomonas sp. Sphisp66. The sequence goes on along the minus strand of NZ_CP168508.1, from coordinate 1,027,507 downwards.
CTACAGTTCGCCCGATCCGCAGCTCGCCGCGCGCATCGTCAACGGGTTCGCCGACAGCTATATCCAGACCAGCCTCGAGCGCCGCTACCAGGCTTCGTCCTATGCCCGCGACTTCCTGCAGCGCCAGATCGTCAAGGTCCGTCGCGACCTTGAGAATTCGGAGCGCCAGCTCGTCGCCTATGCGCAGCAGCAGGGCATCATCCGCACCCAGCAGGGCGAAGGCGGCGGCAGCTCCGACACCAACTCGCTGGCCGGCGCCTCGCTGGTCGCGCTGAACGACGCGCTCGCCGCGGCGGAGACCAAGCGCATCGCCGCCGAGCAGCAGTATCGCGAGGCGACCCGCAACGGCAATTCCACCGAGAGCGCCGCACAGACCTCGCTGCTGCGCGGCGAGCGTGCCAAGCTCGAGAGCGAGTATCGCGAGAAGGCGACGATCTTCAAGCCGGACTATCCGGAACTGGTCGCGCTGCGCTCGCGGATCGATGCGCTGGACGAAGCCGTCCGCAAGGAAGCCAATGCAGTCCAGGCCGGTCAGGCCGGCAGCCGCCGCGCCGAGTACCAGGCCGCCGCCGCCACCGAGAGCGAGCTTCGTGATCGCGTCGAGCGCCTGCGCAGCTCGGTGCTCGACCTGCGCGGCCGCAGCATCCAGTACACGATCCTGAAGCGCGACGTGGACACCAACAGCGCGCTCTACGAGGCGCTGCTGCAGCGCTTCAAGGAGATCGGCGTGGGTGGCGGCATCGGCGCGAGCTACGCCTCGATCGTCGATCGCGCCGAAGCGCCGCAGGCCCCGTACAAGCCCGACATGCTCATGAACCTGCTCCTCGGCCTGCTGGCCGGCGCGGGCCTGGGCCTGGGCGCGGCACTTGCCTTCGAGTTCATCAACGACACGATCAAGACGCCGGACGATGTGCGCGAGCGCCTGCATCTCGCCTTCCTTGGCGGTATCCCGACCTCCAAGGGTCAGCGTCCGGTCGAGGCGCTGCGGGAATCGACCTCGCCGCTCACCGAAGCCTATTTCTCGGCGGGTACTGCGCTGCAGTTCACCACCGAGGACGGCGTGCCCAAGACGCTGCTCGTCACCAGCACGCGTCCGGCCGAAGGCAAGTCGACCACCACCTGGGCGCTGGCGCAGCATTTCGCCCGCCTCGGCAAGCGCACGCTGCTGATCGACGCCGACATGCGCAAGCCCGCCTTCGTGACCGGCGACGAGAAGGATGACGGCCTGTCGAACATGCTGACGACGCATGATCCGCTCGAGAAGCATGTCCGCCAGACGGATTCGGAAAATCTCTGGCTGCTCCCCTGCGGCCCGATCCCGCCCAACCCGGCGGAGCTGCTGGCCTCGGCACGCATGCCCGCGATCCTGGCCCAGGCCGAAGAAGCCTATGACATGGTCATCGTCGACGGTCCGCCGATCCTGGGCCTCGCGGATTCGCCCTTGCTCTCGACCGCGGCCAATGGCGCACTGCTGGTCGTCGAGGCCGGCAAGACCCGCACCCGTGCGGCCGTCGAGGCGCTCAACCGCCTGCGCGGTGCCGGGGCCAATGTCGTGGGCGCGATCCTCACCCGCTATCGCCACGAGTCCACGGGCTATGGCTACAACTACGATGCCTATACCTACCGCGCCTCGGAAAATCGCAACCGGCAGATCCGGGCGGTAGCCGGCCGTGGCGAGTAAGAGGAAGTTCGGGCGCGTCGCGCCGGCTACGCTGGTCAAGGCCGGGCTGCTCGGCGTCGTCGGCATCGGCATCGGCGGGCTGATCCTCAAGGTCGAAGCCGGCGAGGCGCTTGCCGACCGGCGCGACCAGCCGCCGGCATTCGCCCAGAGCGACGACACGGTGTTCCGCCGTGCCGCGGTCGAGCTGGTGACCGGCACCCGGCGCCTCACGCCGACGCGCATCGCCCAGATCAAGGGGGCGGCATCCCGCCACCCCCTCGCTGCCGAGCCCTTCTCGCTGCTCGGCGCCGATGCGATGGCGCGCGGCGACACGCGCCGCGGCGAAGCGCTGCTGATCGAGGCCCGTCGCCGCAACCCGCGCGACCGCCTCGCCCGCCTGTCGCTGCTCGAATTCTATCTGAAGACCAACCAGATCAAGGCCGCGACGACCGAGCTGACCGTCCTCACCCGGCTGGTCAGCCGCGCCGGCGATCTGGTGGTTCCCCTGCTCGCCCAGCTCGCCGAGAATGGCAGCTCGCGCGCCGCGGTCGCAGCAGCGCTGCGCGGCGATCCCCTGCTGGATGCGGTGCTCGACCGGCTGACCGAGACGCATGCCGCACCGGCCGTGGTGCTCGACCTCGCCAAGGGCCGCAAACCGGCTGCCCCGGGCGGCTATCCGCCTGCCTGGCAGTCTGCGGTGGTCAACGACATGATCGCCGCGGGCGACGGCCAGCAGGCACGGGCGCTCTGGGCGAAGTTCAACAACGTCCCCGCCAGTGCGGAAGGCGTGGTGTTCAATCCCAAGTTCCAGCGCCTGGGGGCAACGCCTCCGTTCAACTGGGACCTGACCAGCAACAGCCTGGGCGCGGCCGAGATCAAGCGGCGCGGCGGCCTGATGGTCGAATATTACGGACGCGACAGCGGCGATCTGGCCAAGCAGACGCTCCTGCTCACGCCGGGCGCCTATGAGCTCCGCATCACCCTGGAGGGCAATGCCGACGGCCAGGGCAGCCGGCTGGTCTGGAAGCTCGGTTGCGTCGGCGGCAAGACCGCGCTGCTCGAGATTCCGATGAAGGGCATCAAATATTCGCCCAAGACGCTGCTCGCGGCGTTCAACGTGCCCTCGGGCTGCGCGGCACAGGTGCTCAGCCTCGAAGGCGTGGCCCAGGAATTCCCGACGAACCAGTCGCTCGAAGTGAGCGAAGTCCGTATCGATAAGGCGGGGACGAAGAAGTAACATGAATCCGCGCCAGGCGATTATCCCGGGCTATCTCGTCTTCAGCCTGCTGCTCGGCGGCGCCAGCGCTGCGGGCTATATGGCGAACATGCTCCTGCAGCTGGTGGCGGTGGCGCTGCTGCTGTTCGCCTTCGGAACCCCGCGTGGCAGCCCCTTCCCGCCTCCGGCGCGGCAGCTGATGACGCTGCTGATCCTGCTGTTTGCGATCTTCGTGATCCAGCTCGTGCCGCTTCCGCCGGCGCTGTGGACCGCGCTTCCGGGCCGCCACGACATTGCCGAGGGCTATCGCCTGCTCGGAGTGCAGCCGCCCTGGATGCCGATCTCGCTGGCGCCGGATGACACCATCTTCTCGCTGTTCTGGCTCCTCCCCGCCTTCGCCGCGATGCTCGGCATCCTGCGCCTCGGCGACTATCGCGCCTCGTGGATCGCCTGGGCGGTGGTCGGCGTCGCGATCCTGTCGATCGTGCTCGGCGGCCTCCAGGTCGCGGCCGGCGGCATCTGGTATCTCTATCGCATCACCAATCGCGGCGTGGCGGTGGGCTTCTTCGCGAACGCCAACCACCTCGCGACCCTGCTGCTGATGGTGATCCCGCTGCTCGCCGCCCTGCTCTCGATCGAGTGGCAGAAGGGCGAGCGCCGGCGCAGCTCCGGCCTCACCATGATCATCGCCTCGCTGTTCGTGGTGCTGCTCGTCGGCCTCGCGCTCAACCGCTCGCTCGCCGGCTGGGGCCTGGCGGTGCCGGTCGCGATGGCGAGCGCGGCCCTGCTCTTCGCCGGGCGGAAGCTGCCGCGCTGGGTGCCGATAGCCGCGGCGCTGATCGGCATCGCCGCGATCGCGGCGGTCTTCACCACCCCTTTCGGCAACAACCTGACCGGCGACGATGCGCGCGGCTCCTCGCTCTCGCGCTACACCTCGTTCACCCGCACCTCGGCCAAGGCGGTGGATTATCTGCCCTTCGGTTCGGGCGTCTCAACCTTCGTCGAAGTCTATCGCGACGGCGAGGACACCAATTCGACGACGCGCTTCTTCATGAACCACGCGCACAGCGATTTCCTCGAGGTGGCGCTGGAAACCGGCCTGCCCGGCGTCGCGCTGCTGCTGCTTTTCCTGTTCTGGTGGGCGCGCCGTACCTTCGCGATCTGGCGGAACCCCGATGCGGACCCATTCGCCCGGGCCGCGACCATCGCCTCGGCCGCAGTCATCGCGCACAGCCTGGTCGATTATCCGCTGCGCACCGCAGCGATCTCGGCACTGTTCGCGGCTATGCTCGCGCTGATGGCCGAGCCGCGCGTGCGGACCCGGCGGAGCCGTGACGGCGGCGAAGGACCGAGCCAGGCGCGTCACCTGACGCTCTGACCCGGTTCGCGCTTCAGCCGGCGTCCAGCGCCTCGAGATAACGGCGAACCACGATCTGCTCGTCATATTCGCGTTCGGCGATCTCCCGGCTGCGCGCACCCATTGCGGCACGTTCGGCCGGGGACATGGCGATGAAGCGGAGCATCGTGGCGGCCAGCGTCTCGGGGTCGCGCGGCGGCACCTGGAAGCCATTGTCGCCGTCCCGGACGATCTCGCGGCAGCCCGGCACGTCCGAGGCGATCAGCGGGCGGGCCATGGCGGCTGCCTCGAGCAGCGAGCGCGGCGTGCCCTCGGGATAATAGGTTGGCAGCACGACGCAGTCGCTCTCGGCCAGGAACGGGCGGACATCGTCCGAACTGCCCAGGAACTCGATCGAGCCATCGGCCTCCCAGCCCGCGATGGTCTCGCGGGAAAGCGCCCCCTTCCCTGATTGCAGAATGCCGAGCAGGCGGAAGCGCGCCGAGGGATATTGCCGCCGTACGATCCTGGCGGCGGCGGCATAGTCCGCGATCCCCTTGGCCTCGAGCAGGCGCGCGACGAGCAGGAAGGAGATGCCCTCCGCCTCGTCCCGCGGCGCGCTCGGCGGGGTGAAGCGCGACAGGTCGATCCCCGAGCCAGGCAGCAACCGGCTGCGCGCGGCGTCGACGATGCCGTTGTCGACGAACAGCGCGCGGTCGTCCGGGTTCTGGAAGAAGATCACCCGGGCGCGCGAGAGCGCCACGCGGTAGAGGAAGCGGACCAGGCGGTTGACCGGGCGGCGATCGAGGAAGGTCTCGCCCAGCCCGGCGATGTTGTTGATCGTCGGAATGCCGACGAGATGCGCGGCGAGCGAGCCGTAGATATTGGGCTTGATGGTATATCCCAGGAAGGCGGCGGGCCGCACCCGGCGCAAGGTGCGCCAATAGCGCCAGAACAGCGCGATGTCGGCCAGGATCGAGGTGCCGCGCGGCTCCATCGCGATCGGCAGATATCCGATCCCATGGTCCGCAAGCTGCTGGGTGTAAGCGTCTTCCGGTGCGAGCGCGACGACCTGATAGCCGGCCTCCTGCAACCCGCGCACCAGCCCCAGACGGAAATTCAGGATATTCCACGACGCATTGATGGAGAGTATAACCGTCTTGCCCGCGCTCATTTGCCCTCGCCAATGCTGAACGGCCCGGCCTTAATACGCCCGGCCCGAAACCAAAACCCGAATTGCGGGTCCCGCGCGCCGCTGGCGACTTGCGTGCACGACGGTGGAGCGATACGCGGGCACCGAGAAGCGCGGTCCGCTGGAGGCCGGTGATGTCGGCACGGAGACCGCCTTGTTTCCCTATTGGGTGCTGTTCTCGATCTTCGCCTTCGGAGCGATAACGCACGTCCTGCGTCCGCGTGGCGAGAAGCAGGCGACGATCCTGCTGTACGTCGCGATCTTCGTCCTGATGCTGATGGTCGGCCTGCGCTACAAGGTCGGCGCCGACTGGAAGAACTACGAAGAGATCTATCGCTATCTGCAAGGCGCGACGGTGCCGGAACTCCTGCGCATGCAGGACCCGGCCTATATGCTGCTCAATCACCTGGCGCAGACGCTGAATCTCGATGTGTGGTTCGTCAATCTGTGCTGCGCCGCGCTGTTCTCCTGGGGCCTGTTGCGCTTCGCCGAGCGCGAGCCCAACCCCTGGCTGACCATTGCCGTGGGCGTGCCGTACCTGATCATCGTGGTGGGCATGGGCTATACGCGCCAAGCGACTGCGATCGCCATCGTCATGGCCTCGCTTCGGGAATTCGAGGATCACCGCTATTTCCGGACCTTCGTGCTCTTCATCCTGGCGGCTAGCTTCCACAAGAGCGCGATCCTGATCATTCCGCTGATCGTGGCGTCCAGTCTCCGGCACCGTTTCGCCATCTACAGCGTCGGCGCCGCGCTCGCCGCGCTGCTCTTCTTCGTGTTCCTCGATCAGTTCGTCGACACGCTCTTCTCGAACTATCTCGATGCGGAGCGCAGCTCGCAGGGCGCCGGCATCCGCATCGCGATGAACCTGCTGCCCGCGGTGCTGTTCCTGACCTTGCAGAGCCGGTTCGCGATAGGGGAGCAGGAGCGCCAGCTCTGGCGGAACTTCTCGCTGGCGACGCTCGCGACCGTGGCGGGGCTGATCCTGATCTCCTCGTCCACCGCAGTGGATCGCCTGGCGCTCTATCTCATCCCGCTCCAGCTGTTCGTGATGGGGCGTCTCCCCTATGCCTTCCCGGCCCGGGGCAGGCGCAGCGACGTGCTGGTCTTCGTCGTGCTGCTCTATTCGGCGCTGGTCCAGATCATCTGGCTGGTCCTGGCCCAGCACGCCGAATATTGGCTGCCCTACCAGACGGTCATCCCCAACCTTCTCGGCTGACGGCCTTCAGGCAAGCGGGGTTGCGCTGGACGAAGGCCGCTTCTAATCAGCGGCTGAAATCCGGGAGCGCGGAGCTCCGATCAGACCGAAGGCGGGACGGATCATGTCGACAATCAAGAACTTCGCGCTCATCGGCGCAGCCGGTTACATCGCCCCGCGCCACATGGGCGCGGTAAAGGCCACGGGAAACCGTATCGTCGCCGCCATGGACCCCAACGATTCCGTCGGCATCCTCGACAGCTACTTCCCGGACAGCGCGTTCTTCGTCGAGTTCGAGCGGTTCGACCGCCATATCGACAAGCTGCGCCGCAAGGATGACGGCCGCAAGGTCGACTATATCTCGATCTGCTCGCCCAACTATCTGCACGATTCGCACATCCGCTTCGCACTGCGCGCCGGTGCCGATGCGATCTGCGAGAAGCCGCTGGTGGTGAACCCCTGGAACGCCGAGGCGCTGCAGGAAATCGAGGCGGAGAGCGGCCGCAAGGTCCACACTATCCTCCAGCTGCGCCTGCATCCCAGCATCATCGCGCTGCGCCAGCGCGTCGCCGATGCGGTGGCCGCCGATCCGGACGCGCATTTCGAAGTCGACCTCACCTACATCACCAGCCGCGGTGCCTGGTATTTCGCGTCCTGGAAGGGCGAGGAGACCAAGTCCGGCGGTATCGCCGCCAATATCGGCGTCCACTTCTTCGACATGCTGCTCTGGGTGTTCGGCCCGCTGGTCGAGAACAACACCCATCTGCTGACCTGGGACGTCGGCAGCGGCGTGCTGCGCTTCAAGAACGCCAGCGTGCGCTGGTTCCTCTCGGTCAACGCCGAATATCTGCCCGACTGGGTGCAGGCCAAGGGCCAGCGCACCTATCGCAGCATCACCATGGGCGGCGAGGAGATCGAGTTCTCCGACGGCTTCACCGACCTCCACACCGAGAGCTATCGCCAGATCCTGGCCGGTAACAGCTTCGGGCTCGACGACGCCCTGCCGGCGATCCGCCTGGTGCACGAGATTCGGACCGCGCCGCAGCTCAAGTCGTCGAGCGCGATCCACTCGCTCGCCGACCTCGCCGTACGCACCGCGGCGGAATGAGCTACACCAGGCACGACAGCGCGATCGTCGACGAAGGCGCGCAGATCGGCGAGGGCTCGCGGATCTGGCACTTCGTCCATGTCTGTAGCGGCGCACGGATCGGCGTGAACGTCTCGCTGGGCCAGAACGTCTTCGTCGGCAACGACGTGGTGATCGGCGACGAGTGCAAGATCCAGAACAACGTCTCGGTCTATGACGGCGTGCGCCTCGCGGATGGCGTGTTCTGCGGGCCGAGCATGGTGTTCACCAATGTCTACAACCCGCGCTCGCTGATCGTCCGCAAGAGCGAATACCGCCAGACCAATGTCGGTCGCGGCGCGACGCTGGGCGCCAACTGCACCGTGGTGTGCGGTGTCACGATCGGCGAATTCGCCTTCGTCGCCGCCGGCGCGGTAGTGAACCGCGACGTGCGCCCCTATGCGCTGATCGCCGGCGTTCCGGGCCGCCAGATCGGCTGGATGAGCCGGTTCGGCGAGCGGCTTGAGCTTCCGGTGGAAGGCGATGGCGAGACCGTCTGCCCGCACACCGGCGAGCGCTACCGGCTCAGCCAGGGCGAACTCCAGCTCCTCGCCTGAGGGCGCTCAGGCGCCCTTCATCACGCGCTCCCCGGCCCCGCCCTCGGCGATCACCTTGGCGGGCACGCCGGCGAGCGTGACGCCCGGTTGCTCGAACGACTTGGTGACGACCGCATTGGCGCCGATCACGCAATTGTCCGCGATCCGGATCGGCCCGTAGAGCTTGGCGCCCGGGCCGATATAGACATTGTCGCCGATCCGCGGCGAATATTTGTGTGCCTCTTCCGGATCGACGAAGAACGCCGCCCCGCCGATATGCGCGCCCATGTGAATGCGGCAGTTCTTGCCGATCCGGGTGGTCGGGTCGATCACCAGCAGCCCGTAATGGACGATCGCCAGGCCCGGACCGAAGATGTTCGGCCCCAGGCTGAAGCCGAGCCGTACGGAAAGACGGCGGAACCAGAGCTGGATCGGAATGCGCATCAGCTTCGGCTTGCCGGTGTTCAGCAGATACTCGTAGTAGCGCAGCAGCAGGGTGAAGCGCGCCACCGGGTCGAGCAGGATCGTCCGCAGCGTCAGCGGCGAGCCGATGCTCGTGAAATCGGCGCGCACGAAAGCGCGAAAACTCTGCCAGCTGTCGATCACCTGATACCCCCGCGAGACTGGATAACGCCTCCTACGCGAGCACTTCCAATTTGTCAGCCGTCACGGGGACTTGGCGAGGTGGCAGCGGGCGGCTAAGCGGAAGTCATGCTCGCAGTGCAACATGCGGAGGGGTGCCGCCGGCCCGGCCAGCGGCAGGGAATGCCATGGATGTGACAATCGTTGACTGCGGGATCGGCAATATCAAGTCGGTCCAGCGGATGTTCCAGGCGGCGGACGGCTCGGCGGAGATCGTCGACGATCCGGCGCGCCTCGATGGCTGCAAGCGCCTCGCCCTGCCCGGCGTCGGCGCCTTCGACGCGGGCATGACCGCGCTCGCCCCGGGCTGGATCGAGCGGCTCAACCATTTCGTGCTCGAGAAGAAGGTGCCGATCATCGGCATCTGCCTCGGCATGCAGCTGCTCTGCCGCCGCAGCGAGGAAGGCACCCTGCCCGGCCTCGGCTGGATCGCGGCGGACGTGGTGAAGATCGACACCGGCGGCGACAAGGCGCTGAAGATCCCGCACATGGGCTGGTCGGTGGTCACGCCCACGCGCCCCAACCCGCTCCTGCCCGATGACGAGGGCGAGCAGCGCTTCTACCATGTCCACAAATATCGCGCCGTCTGCGATCGTGGGGAAGATGTGCTCGCCACGGCGAATTACGGCACCACCTTCACCACCGCGGTGCACCGCGACAACATCTATGGCGTGCAGTTCCATCCCGAGAAGAGCCATCGTTTCGGGCTGGCGCTGATGCGCCGTTTCCTGGCGGTCCCATGCTGATCCATCGCGTCATCCCCTGCCTGCTGCTCAGCCAGAGCCGTGGCGGCCTCGTGAAGACCCTCAAGTTCGGCAAGCCGAAATATGTCGGCGACCCGATCAACGCGGTGAAGATCTTCAACGAGAAGGAAGTCGACGAGCTGATGGTGCTCGACATCGACGCCACGCGCGAGCGCCGCGGGCCCGACTTCAAGATGATCGAAGAGCTGGCGAGCGAATGCTTCATGCCGCTCTGCTATGGTGGCGGCATCCGCACGGCCGAGGACGCGCGGACATTGTTCAGCCTTGGCGTCGAGAAAGTGGCGCTTCAATCCGTTGTAGCGACGAATCCCGGCATCATCCGCGAGATTGCCGACCGTGCCGGCGAGCAGGCTGTGGTCGTGTCGATCGACGTCAAGCGCAACTGGCTCGGGCGGCCCCAGCCCTATAGCGCGGCGGGCGTGAAGCAGCCCTCCAGCGACTGGCGCGACGCGGTCCGCCAGGCCGTGGCCAATGGCGCGGGCGAGATTCTGCTCAACGCAGTCGACCGCGACGGCACGCTGGCCGGCCCCGACCTCGAACTGATCCGCGAGGCAAGCGCCCTTGCCGACGTGCCGCTGGTGGCGATCGGCGGCATCGGCTCGCTGGACGACATGAAGGCGGCAACCGATGCCGGCGCCAGTGCCGTCGCCGCCGGCGCCTATTTCGTGTTTCAGGGCCCGCACCGCGCGGTGCTCATCACCTATCCCCGCTACGAGGAGCTTCAGGCCCTCTGGAGTAAGAACGCGTGATCCCGAATACCCAGACCTGTTCGCGGTGCATCATGGACACCACCGCGCCCGACATCCAGTTCGACGAGCAAGGCATCTGCAACTATTGCACCGCCTTCCTCGAGAAGAAGGCCAAGCACCTGCCGCTCGACGAGGAGGACCGGCTGCGCCGGCTCGGCGCGCTGGTCGACATGGTCAAGGAAGCCGGCAAGGGGAAGAAGTACGATTGCATCGTCGGCCTGTCCGGCGGCGTCGATTCGAGCTGGTCGCTGGTCCAGGCAGTCCGCCTCGGCCTGCGCCCGCTCGCCGTCCATATGGACAGCGGCTGGAACTCCGAGCTTGCCCAGAACAACATCGCCAACCTGGTGCGCGGGCTGAACGTCGATCTTTACACCCATGTGATCGACTGGCCGGAGATCCGCGGCCTGATGGAGGCCTTCTTCGCCTCCGACGTGATCGACGTCGAAGTGCTGTACGACAACGCCATGCTCGCGGTGAACTACCAGCAGGCGGCGAAGCACGGCCTGAAATACATCCTTGCCGGCACCAACATCGCCACCGAGGGCGTCGACATCCCCTCGACCTGGAACTGGCACAAGGCCGATAAGCGCAACATCGTCGGCATCTCCAAGCGCTTCAAGGGCCCGAAGCTCAAGACCTTCCCGTCGATCAGCACGCTCGACATGGTGCGCTATATCGGCGTCCAGAAAATCAAATGGGTCTCGTTCCTCGACTATCTCGACTATCGCAAGAGCGACGCGCTCGAGGTGCTGAAGCGCGACTTCGGCTACAAGCCCTATGCCTACAAGCACTATGAGTCCGTCTTCACGCGCTTCTACCAAGGCTATCTCCAGCCGTACAAATTCGGCGTCGACAAGCGCAAGCCGCACCTCTCCAGCCTGATCATGACCGGCGAGATGACCCGCGACGAAGCGCTCGAGCGCGCCGGCGGCATCGCCTATCCGAGCGAGAAGGACATGGAGGCCGACCGCCTCTATTTCATCAAGAAGATGGGCTGGTCGGAAGAGAAGTTCCGCGACTACATGTCGCGCCCCGAGAAGCCGCACACCGACTATCCGTCGGAAGCGGCCTTCTTCCAGAAGCTGCTGGCGCTCTACCGGCGGATGAACCTGCGGGTCGGCCGTATCGTCTGGAAGTGAGGTCGGTCAGTCGAAGCGGCTCTTGAGCCGCTTCGCGGGCACGCCGCCGATGATCGTGTCGGGTTCGGTGACCGAGCGCGTCACCACCGCCCCAGCCGCGATCACCGTGCCGCTGGCAATGGTCACACCCGGCAGGATCGTCACATTGGCGCCGATCCAGACATTCGAACCAATCACCACCGGCGCGCGATCGACCGGCTGATATTTGATCGGCGCCACCGGATCGGCAAAGCCGTGATTGGTGGTCATGATCGAGGTGGCGTGGCCGATCGCGACATGGTCGCCGATCGTCAGCCCGCCGCCCGCGGAGATGTTGCAGCTGCGGTTGATCGAGACGTGATCGCCCAGCTGCAGGCCGTAATAATCCTCGATGAATACGTTCGGGAAGACGAACAGCGCCGCGTGGCGCCGGCCCAGCATCCTGTCGACCAGCCGGGCGCGTGGGCTCATCCAGCCATTCGCCTCCAGCCGCGCGGTGGCGAGATAGGCACGATAGGCGAGCTTGGCGCCGATCGAGAGCGATTCAGGCCCGCGCGGGGCCGGCAGGGGCTGGCTGGTCTCGGTCATTTGGACACGCGCCTCGCAACGAGAGGGCCCGACACGGGCTGCTTCCGCCCGCGCCAGGCCGCCAGGATGAGCCAGAGCGCGAACGCGCCATATTCGACGATGAGCAGCCCTGCGGCCAGCCAGAGGAAGCTGTTGAGCTCAAGCCCACTCGCCCGCGCGATCAGATAGGCGATGCCCAGAACGGCGGCATTGGCGATGTTGTGCAGCAGCAGCCAGTGCGCCCGGCGCAGCACGAACACCGTGGTGCCGATCGACATGCAGAGGCTGCGCACCGCCAGCATCGGCGCCAGGATGATCAGGATATCGCCGGCAGGCGCCCAGCGCTGGCCGAGATAGATGGTGATGAATGGCTTGGCGAGCAGCCACACGCCGCACAGCACGCCGATCGAGAGCAGGCCCGAGGCGATGACGTTGAACTTCATCTCGTTCCAGAAATCGCCCCGCTCCTCCTGCGCACGCGCGGCTTTCTGGAAGAAAACCTGGCTCAGCGCGTCGTTGAAGAGTTGGAGGGGGAGGATGGCGATACGGTTTCCGAGAGAGTAATAGCCGACAGCCTGCTCTCCGTAGAGCGAAAGCAGCAGGAACGTGAGCAGATTGAGCGATACCGCGGCGATGAAGGTGCTGGGGATGTCGACCGTCACCTGGCGGCGATAGCGCGCGAACATCGCCCGCATCTGCGACAGGCGCGGCCGCCTGGGCGGGACGAAACGCCAGACCGCCCAGGCCAGCAGCAGCGCCTGCGCGGCGAAGCCGGCGGTGAAGCCGACGATCAGCGACATCGGATCGCGCCAGACAAAGGCCAGCCCGATCTGGACGAGCACCGTGCCGCCGGTGCGCAGCAGCAGCGAGGCCGAATTGAGCCGATAGGCGTCGTGCCGCATCAGATAGAGCGACGAGGCCGCGCAGAAACCGGTGAGGAACACGCACAGGCCGAGCATCAGCGGCAGCACCGGCGACACCCCGGCGCCGGTCACGCCCCAGTAGAGCGCCGAGCCGACGGTCGAGACCAGCCCCATCCCCGCTGCGATCGCAAGGCACAGCCAGTAGATGGCATAGCGACCCGCCTTGGGCGCGGTCGGCACCGCCAGGTCGAAGCGGCCGCAGGCGATCGCCCCGGGGATCGCGGACACCGCCACGAACATGGCGAAGACACCGAAATCGACCGGGGAATAGAGCCGCCCGAGCAGCGGGTAGCTCGCCAGATTGGCGAGCTGCGCACCGGCCGTGCCGCTGAATAGCACCATGAAGTGCTTGAGATATTGGCGCCGGTCCACGAACCCCTGCTTCCGCCGCGGGAGGAAGAAAGGCCCCTCAGGCCGCAGCTTCGGCCTTGTCGGTCTTTCCGAGGAAAGAGTCGATATCCGCCAGCGCGGTCTTCAGCGTGCCCCAGAAATCGCCCTCGAACTCGATGCCGAGCTCTTCGCGGATCTTGGTGTTCGACACGTCGAATTCCATGATGTCGCCGATCAGCGGCTCGCCATGCTCGACCGCCAGCTTCTGCTGGGGATCGAGGATCTCGAGCATGCCCTTGGCGAGCTCGTTGATCGTCACCCGGATGCCCGAGGCGGCGTTGAACGCCTGGCCGGTGGCGCGCGGGCTCAGCGCGGCGCGCAGATTGGCCTCGACCAGATCCTTGACCCAGGTGAACGAGCGGACCTGCTCGCCATGCCCGAACACGATCGGGTTCTGGCCCTGGGTGATCCGGCGCAGGAAGATCGAGACGACGCCGCCGAACTCGTTCGATTCCTGGCGCGGGCCATAGACGTGGAAATAGCGCAGGATCGTCGTGTCGAGCCCGTAGAGCTTGTGGAACACGTCGACATAGCGCTCGCCGGCAAGCTTCGAGACGCCGTAATAGGAGACCGGCTCGAAGGGATGCGTCTCGGTGGTCGGGAAGATCTGCGGCTCGCCATAGACCGAGCCGGTCGATGCCTGGACGAACTTGCGGACGCCGTGCTTCATCGACATCTGCAGCAGGTTGAGTGCGCCGCCGGCATTCACGTCGAGATCGCGGTGCGGGTTGATCAGGCAGATGTTCTTCTTCGACGCGGCATTGTGGAAAACGGTGTCGACGCCTTCGAACACCGCATCCATGGCCGGCCCGCTGTCGCACACGTCGAGTTCGGCGAAGCGGAAGTTCGGGCGGTTCGACCGGTTCTCCAGATGCGCGACATTGTCGCGCTTGCCGGCCGAGAGATCGTCCATGCAGATCACTTCGGCGCCGATATCGACCAGCGCCTCGCACAGGTGCGACCCGATGAAGCCGGCGCCCCCGGTCACGATCACCTTACGACCTGCAAGCTGCGCGGTATCGACGTCCGTCATCTGAACCCCTTAAACTGGAAAGGCCCCGGAGGGCCGTCTGGCGGCCGCATTAGCGGCAGCGCCGGGCGCGGGTCAATGCGACGTCGCGCGTTGCACACGCCGCTGCATGGCCCTAGGGCCCGGCGCATGCCGATCGCCGCCACCGATATCGACGCCGGAGCCCCACCCCAGGACAAGGCGGCGCGCCGCCCTTCCCTGCTCGTGCTGGACATGTCCTACACGCTGGAGATGATCCGCGAGCGCGGGCTGGAGAATTCGGTGACCTGCCGCGACCTGGACGGCTTCTTCCGCCATGTGTGGAGCGTCCACCCGATGGCGAGCCTGATGACCTCGCCGGGCTGGGCGAAGCGCTTCGGAAAGCCGGACTGGCACGAGCTCGGGCCGAGCCACACCTTCATCGAGGGCAAGATCGGCGCCTTTTCCTGGCTCTCGCGGGTATTCCCGATCAACTTCCTGATCAGCCAGACGGCGCTGTTCTTCACTTTGTGGCGGCTGATCCGCCGCGAGGGGATCGAAGTGATCCGCGTCGGCGATCCGCTCTATCTCGGGCTGTTCGGCCTGGCGCTTGCGCGCCTCACCGGGGTGCCGATGCTGATCCGGGTCAACGGCAACAACGACAAGATCCGCGAGAATACCGGCCGGCCGCTCTATCCCAAGCTGTTCCGGACGATCGCGATGGAGAAGCGGATCGAGCATTTCATCCTGCCGCGCGCCGACCTGGTCGCCGCGCCGAACCAGGACAATGTCGATTACTCGCTCGCCAACGGCGCGCATCCCGATCGCGTGACGATCTTCCGCTACGGCAATCTGCTCGCCCCCGAGCATCTCGAGGCGCCCGAGGCGCGCGTGTGCGACACGGCGTTCTTCGCGGGGCTGGGCCTGCGCCCTGGCCACTATCTCCTGTGCATCGGCCGGCTGCAGCCGCTCAAATATCCGGAGGACGTGCTGAAGGCGTTCGCGCTGGTCCGTGCCGAGATGGGCGATATCGACCTCGCCTATGCCGGCGACGGCCCGATGCGGGACGAGCTGGAGGCGATGGCCCGGGAACTCGGCGTGGCGGAGCATGTCCGCTTCATCGGCAACCAGAACCAGCGCGGTCTTGCCCAGCTCAACGCCTTTTCCGGCGCTGTGATCTCGCCGCTCACCGGCCGGGCGCTGTCGGAATCGGCTTTGGGTGGCGCGCCGATCGTCGCCTATGACCTCGATTGGCAGGCGGACCTGGTCCAGACCGGCGAGACCGGCGAGCTGGTGCCGTTCCGCGAGCCCGAGGAGCTTGGCCGCCGCGCGCTCAAGCTGTTGGGCGACCGGGATTATGCCGGCGCGATGGGCCGTGCGGCGCGCGCGCGGGCACTGGAAATACTCGACCCGCAGGCGCTCGATGACCATGAGCGGGCCGAGTATACCAAGCTGCTCACCCGCACCGCCAAGCGCGGATGAGCTTGCAGGTCAGGTGAAGTCGACGGCCTGGATGCTGAAATTGCACCGCAGCGACGGGATGTTGACCGCGGTGTCGCCGGACACGCCCACCCAGACTTCGTAATAGTCGCCCGCCGTGACATCGATGACGCCCGAGCCATAGGACATGCCCTGGGCGAGCACGTTGCTCGACACGCTGGTCGAAAGCGGCTTGTTGCCGTTCCGCACCAGGCTCATCTGGATCGTCGCCGTGGTCACCAGGTCCTGCACGGTGACATTGGCGTTGATGATCGCCCGCTTGATGCCCCTGGGGATGGTCAGGCGGCTGGGCGTGGCCGAATTGAAATAGCCGTCGGTATCGAAGGCTGCCGTGTCCCAGTTGAGCGGCGGGCCGGCGGACAGGTCGATGCCGGTGCGATTGGCGGTCAGCACCAGGTTCGCTGCCGAGAAGCTCGCATTGGGACCCGCGGGCACCAGCCTGGTGTCGTTGGTCTTGATGAAGCGGCTGTCGCTGGCAACGCTCGTCCAGAACCGCCCGTTTTCCGGGCCATAGGCCTCGAGCGAGCCGCCCGACCAGCGCAGGCTGCTCCCGCCGGTGACGTTGATGCCATAGGCCGAGGCGCTGCCGCTCGGATCGACGCGCCCGATCGACTTGCAGTTGGTGAAGGACATGGTGGACTCAGTCCAGTCCGAGCCGATCGCACCACCGTCGAAGATGCACTGCACCGCGCTGCCCTCGACCCGGGACATGTCGACCGCGCCGCTGCCGCCGACGCAGCTGAAGCTGCTGGCGAGAAGCTGGAGGTTGGTGACCTGGCTCGCCCCGGACTGCACGAGCGCGGGGACTGCCCCCAGCATCTGGATGGTGCACCCGATGATCCGGATATTGTCCATCGGCCCCGAGGCATCGGCGATCAGCTCGATGCCGGCAAAGGCGTTACCGGTGGCGCTGCACGCGATATAGGTGATGTTGCGCGACTGGGTGAGGGGATGGAAATAGGTCCCGATCAGGTCGCCGTCGCCATCACGGGCGTGGCAATTCTCCAGCAGCACGCCGTCGGACGCGGTCTGCTCGAAATTGATCTGGCAATTATAGCTCCAGCAATCGCGGAAAGTGCCCGAGGCGAAGAAGAAGCCACCCGGATCACCCTGCGCGAAATGACCATAGCCGGTGCAGTTGGACGAGCTGGTACGCTCGACCACGAAGCGCTGCCCGCGCATCTGGAAGCCAGTCAGCCGCACCGTATCACCGGACGCGCGTATCTTGGCGCCGTCCACGGCCAGGTCGTGCACCGCCACGT
The DNA here is from genome assembly GCF_047324325.1 of Sphingomonas sp. Sphisp66. Taxonomy (NCBI): domain Bacteria; kingdom Pseudomonadati; phylum Pseudomonadota; class Alphaproteobacteria; order Sphingomonadales; family Sphingomonadaceae; genus Sphingomonas; species Sphingomonas sp. Sphisp66. Next base: position 1,010,340 of record NZ_CP168508.1, on the reverse strand, counting down.
CGGTGACGTCCGGAGGCATGTAGATCAGACCGTTGGTGCTGACCGTGTCGTCGAAGCTGTCGAGCGCGACGATCCGGGTCAAGCCGGCGCCAGCGCCGCGCAGGGTCTTGCCGGTCTCGAGAACGATCGACGAGGCGATGCCGAACGTCCCTGCCGGCAGCACGACGATGCCGGAGGCGCAATCCTGCAGCGCCGCGTTGATCGCGAACGCCGCGTCGTCGAGCGGATCGCACGGCAGCAGGGGCACGATGCCGAACGGGGCCATCGCCGCCTCGACCAGGCCGGCCGAGACGCTGTCGACATAGTCCTTGCTCGCCGCATCGGTCGGGTCGACCGGCCAGGCCATGTTGGTGCCGCGATAGCCGCCATGGTCGAGATCGGCGGTCATCCCCGCCTGCCCGTCACGCGTGAGGCAGTCGCTCAGCGCATCGGCGATGTCGAGAATGGTGGTGTTATAGTCGGCCGGCGGGATGGGCACGAGCGGATCGGCCGGAAATACCGGGGGCGCGGGCGGAACATAGGTACCGGAGCCGTTGAATGGCATGTCTTGCCTCCATCATGGTGGGGATCCCACGCAGGAGGTCACACCCTCAAATCCTATATTGCAAGCAAACACATGTGTCTGACCGGTGCGTTTCCGAAACAAAATCCTTAACGCAGGCCGATCAGCGCGATTCCGCCCCGGCGCGGGCGTAGAGCGCCTCATAGGCGCGGGCCATCGCCCCGGCGCTGTGATGGGCGAGCACATGGGCGCGCTGGCGTTGGGAGAGCGCCGTGCGCTCGCCGGCATCGGCGAGCAGGCGCGCCGCTTCCTGCGCCACCAGCGCCGGATCGGGATCCGACCAGATCCAGTCCGCCTCGCCGCGGCGATGCTCGGCGAGCGCCTGCACCGCGACGACCGGGGTGCCGCCCGCGGCAGCCTCCAGCCCGGCAATGCCCGTGATCGGGCCGACATTGACGCTGACATAGACGTCCATCGCCGCCATCGCCGTGCGCGGGCTCAGAACCATGCCGGGAAGATGCAGCCGGTCCCCGATCCCCAGGCGCTCGCCCTCGGCGCGCACCGCATCGAGCATCGGCCCGGTGCCGCCCATCAGGAAATGGACGCCCTCGCCAGCCTGGTGGGCAATCCCGGCAAAGGCGGCGACGATCGCCAGCGGATTGCGCTCCGCCTGGACGCGCCCGATCGTGCCGACCAGCGGCGCATCCGCGGGGATGCCGAGCCCGGCACGATAGGCGGTACGCTCCGCGGCGCCCACCGGGGCATCGTCCACCGCCACGCCATTGGGGATGATCGCCAGCGGCAGCGCGGGATTGCGCTCGGCGAAGCGCGTCCAGTGCGCATCGCGCGCCATCAGCGCCAGGCCGTCGCGGCCCCGCGCCAGGAAGGTCGACAGCAGGAGCTGTTGCCGCCGGATCGGCATGCCGACGCCGTGGAAGGTCTCGACGATGCGCGGACGCTTCGATCCGGTGATCCGCCGCAGCCAGCGCAACTGGGTGCCGAGCGCGGCGGCGAAGGTCAGGTGGCAGTGCACCACATCCTGCTCGCGCAGCCAGGACCAGTTGGCGAGCAGCCAGAAGGGCAGCCGCAGATAGCGCCGATAGCGCGACGGCGCGCCGCGCATGTGGCGAACGGTGATTTCGGGGCGGAGCATCCCCTCGCCCAGCGCGGGATCCTCGGGATGCGCGACGACGACCGTCACCGCGTGCCCGGCGGCGCTCGCCTCATTGGCCAGGTCGATCAGCACCCGCTCCGCGCCACCCTTGGTGAGCGCGGGGATCACATGGGTGATCTTCATGCGCGCGTTCCCTGCCGGTCCGACATGCGGACCGGACGCGGGTCGGCAAGTGCCTCAGCCAAGGATCGCCTTCAGGATCTGGTCGCAGACGATCATCGCATCCACGCCCTCGCGCACGCCCGGCGCACCCGGCGCCGGATTGCCGCGGCACGAGCCGAGGAACGCCTGGAGCTCGAGCTGCAGCGCCTCGCGCGGCTGGACCTCGATCTTCTCCTCCAGCGCGGTGATCCGATAGGGCTCGCCCGGACGCTGCTCGACTTCGGACTGGCGGCTGAGCGTGATCTCCTTGCGGAGCAGCTCGCAGTCGACGAACATGTCCTTGCAGGTCGCCTGGATGCTGCGCATCTTCTTGTCGGTGATCCGGCTCGCCTGGATCCGCGAGAAGCGGCCATTGGCATGCGTGAGCAGCGCCGCGGCATAGTCGATCATGGGGCCCTCGGCGACGCCGTGCGCGGAGACCGCGACGGTGGGGCCGTTCAGGTAGAGCGCCAGGTCGATGTCGTGGATCATCAGGTCGGTGACCACGTCGACGTCGGTGATCCGCGCGCTCAGCTTGTTGGTCCGCACGAAATCGACGCTGACCACCTGCTCCGATCGGTCGAGCAGCTTCTTCATCTGGTCGACCGCCGGGTTGAAGCGCTCGATCAGGCCGACCTGGAAGTTGAGGCCTCGGCCCTCGACGAAGTCACGCATCGCGAGCGACGTCTCTAGCCGGTCGGTGACCGGCTTCTCGACGAAGATGTTCGAGACGTGCTTGGCCGCCAGCTCGATATAGGCCTGGTGCGTGGTGGTCGGGCTGGCGATCACCACCGCCTCGACCTCGCTCAGCGCCTGCTCGATGTCGGTTGCGACGGCGACGCCCGAGCTGCCGACGATCCGGCGCGCATTGTCTGCGTCGAGATCGTAGACGAAGCGCAGGTCGGCGCCGGCGAGCAGCGACAGGACGCGAAGATGGTTCTGGCCCATCCGGCCGAGGCCGATGATGCCGATGCGTACCGGTGCGGTTGCGTTCACGGCCTGCCCTCCACGCGGTTGCCCGCCTCATCCACATAGCCGACGCAGCGCGCCGGATTGCCCATCATCAGCGCGAAGGGCTCGACGTCCTTGGTCACCACCGCGCCGGCCGCGATCATGGCGAACTCGCCGATCACCGATCCGCAGACGATGGTGGCGTTCGCCCCGATGCTCGCGCCGCGGCGGACCAGGGTCGGCGTGACCTTCCAGTCCGGATTGTTGGCGCGCGGCACCTTGTCGTTGGTGAAGCAGGCATTGGGGCCGACAAAGACCTCGTCCTCGATCGTCACGCCATTGTAGACCGAGACCGAGTTCTGGATCTTGCAGCGGTCGCCGATGATCACGGCGTGATCGACATAGACGTCCTTGGACAGGATGCAGTCCCGGCCGATCCGGGCGCCTTCGCGCACCTGGACGTTGATCCAGATGCGCGTCCCCTCCCCGATCTCCGCGCGCGCGTCGACGCTCGCGGTGGGGTGGATATAGACGTTGTCGGCCACGCTCAGCCCTTCATCGCTTCGACGATGGTCTCGATCTCGGCATCCGGCAGATAGGGATGCATCGGCAGGCTGAACACGCGGCCGCCGAGATCCTCGGAGACGGCGAAATCGCCATCGGCATAGCCGAGATAGGCGAAGGCCTGCTGCTGGTGCAGCGCCTTGGGATAGTAGATCGCGGTGGGCAGGCCCTTGTCGGCGAGCTTCTTCTGGAAGGCGCTGCGCGCAGCGGCGTCCTTGGCGACCACGGTGTACTGCGCCCAGGCGCTCACCTGGTGGCCGGGGACCACCGGCGCGACGAGGTCGAGCCCGCTTGCCGCGATCGCCTTGCGATAGCTCTCCGCGACACGCTGGCGCTGGACCATCTCGTCGTCGAACACGTCGAGCTTGACCTGCAGGATCGCCGCCTGGACCGCATCGAGGCGGCCGGTGATGCCGAGGCGGACATTGTCGTACTTGTCCGAGCCCTGGCCGTGCACGCGGATCGAGCGGAGCACTTCGGCGAACGCCGGATCGTTGGTGAAGATCGCGCCGCCATCGCCGTAGCAGCCGAGCGGCTTGGCCGGGAAGAAGGAGGTGCAGCCGATCTCGGCTAGGCCGCCGGCGCGCGCATTGTTGGCGCTCGCGCCGAAGCTCTGCGCGGCGTCCTCGAGCACGAAGAGGCCATTCGCATCGGCAATGGCGTTGAGCGCGGCATAGTCCGCTGTCAGGCCGAACAGATCGACCGCGATGATGCCCTTGGGCTTGAGCGCCTTCAGCTCCTCGTCGGGGATGCGCGGCAGCGGGTGGATCGAGCGATCGGCAGCAGCCAGCGCCTTCACTGCGCGATCGAGCGCGGCGGGATCGATGTTGAAGCTGTCCGCCTCCACATCGACGAAGATCGGGGTCGCGCCGACCGTGGCGATCGCCTCGGCACTGGCCATGAAGGTGAAGGGCACGGTGAAGACCGCGTCACCCGGGCCGACGCCCTTGGCCATCAGCGCCATCACCAGGGCATCGGTGCCCGAGGCGCAGGAAACGCAATGCTTTACGCCAACATAATCCGCGAGCCGCTCTTCCAGCTTCGTCACTTCGGGACCCAGGATATATTGCCCGCTGCGCAGGACACGGAGCACCGAGGCTTCCACATCTTCCTGGATACGCGAGTACTGGGCCTGCAAATCGATAAAGGAAACCATGGGCGGCTTTCATTTGCTTGACACGAACGCCGCGGGAATGGCGCGAGCCCCCTCCCCAAGCGCAGGGCGCCCGTAGCACGGGCGGATCGGAAAAGGAAAGGCGCCATCCGTCGGTTCGGCGCGGCTGGGCACTGGCGCGCCGGAGGCTGCTTCGATAGACGCGCAGGCGGCGAACAAGGCGCGCCGCAAGTTACGGAGCATGAAGCATGTGCGGTATTGCAGGCCTTCTGACGCGGGGCGCAGTCGACCCGGCCAGCCTGCGCGGCATGGCCGAGGCGCTCCACCATCGCGGCCCCGACGACCAGGGCGTCTGGCAGGACGATGCGGCCGGCATCGGCCTCGCGCATCGCCGGCTTGCGATCGTCGATCTCTCTCCGGCCGGGCATCAGCCGATGCAGGACGCGAGCGGGCGCTATGTGCTCGTCTATAACGGCGAGATCTACAACCACGCCGCGCTGCGTGCCGAGATCGGCGCCGCAGCCGAGGCGGCGGGCGCGCCGATCGCCTGGCGCGGGCATAGCGACACCGAAGTACTGCTCGCCTGTATCGACCGCTGGGGCCTGGAGGCGACGCTGGAGCGCGCCGCCGGCATGTTCGCGCTGGCGCTATGGGACCGGCGCGACCGGGTACTGCGGCTCGCCCGCGACCGGTTCGGCGAGAAGCCGCTCTATTTCGGCTGGGTCGGCGGCAGCTTCGCCTTCGCCTCCGAGCTGAAGGCGCTGCTCGCGCTGCCGGGCTTCGACAATCCGATCGACCGCCGGGCGCTGTCCCGCTTCGCATCGCGCGCCTTCGTCCCCGCTCCGCTCAGCATCTACGAGCGCATCTTCAAGCTGCAGCCGGCGCATATCCTGTCGATCGACGCGGGCGCGGTTCCCGCGTCCCAGTCCACGCCCCCGGTTCCCGGCAAGGCCGAGAACGGCATGCGGCTGGAGCCTTACTGGGCCTATCGCGACGTGGTCGAGGCCGGGCTGGCCGATCCGATCACCGACGAGAAGGAAGCGCTCGACCAGCTCGAAGCGGCGCTGGCGGAGTCGATCCGCGAACAGGCGATGGCCGATGTGCCCGTCGGCGCCTTCCTCTCCGGCGGCATCGATTCCTCCACGGTCGTCGCGCTCTATCGCAAATATACCAGCGGCACGGTCCGCACTTTCTCGATCGGCTTCGAGGAAGGGGGCTTCAACGAAGCCGAATATGCCAAGGCGGTCGCCGCGCATTTCGGGACCGAGCATAACGAGCATTATGTCTCGGCTCGCGAGGCCAGGGACGTGATCCCCCATCTGCCGCAAATCTATGACGAGCCCTTCGCCGATGCCTCGCAGGTGCCGACCTATATCGTCAGCGGCTTTGCCCGCGAGCAGGTGACGGTCGCGCTGTCCGGCGATGGCGGCGACGAGCTGTTCGGCGGGTATAACCGTCACCTCGCCGTCCCCCGCGCCTGGCGCATGGCGCAGCGCGTGCCAGCACCGGTGCGTAGCCTGATCGGCAGCGGGGTCGAGCGGTTGCCCGCCCATATGTGGAACCGCATCGCCCAGTCGGTGCCCGGCTGGGGCCGGCCCGAGGTGGGAGCGAAGCTGCGCAAGGCGGCGGGCGTGATGATGCGCTCGCACAGCTTCGCCGATGCCTTCACGTCCTTCGTCGACGAATGGCATGGCGAAGCGTCGCCGGTGCTGCTGGACGAGGCGATGCCGGCGAACGACACCAGCCTGCCTTCGGCCGCCGACACCATCCAGGCGATGTATGTCGATGCGATGACCTATCTGCCCGACGACGTGATGTGCAAGGTCGACAGGGCGGCGATGGCGGTCAGCCTGGAGACGCGGGCGCCGCTGCTCGACCACCGGGTCGCCGCGGTGGCGGCGCGCATCCCGCTGGACATGAAGGTGCGCGACGGCAGCGGGAAGCACATCCTGCGCACGCTCCTGTTCCGCAACGCGCCTGCTGCGCTGTTCGACCGTCCCAAGGCCGGCTTCGCCGCGCCGGTGGGCGAATGGATCAAGGGGCCGCTGCGTGACTGGGCGGAGGCGCTGCTCGACGAGACGCGCCTGCGCCAGCAGGGCCTGCTCGACGCCGCCAGCGTCCGCGAGCGCTGGCGCCAGCACCTCAGCGGCGAGCGCAATTCCGAGCAGGCGATCTGGTCGATGCTGATGTTCCAGGCCTGGCTCGATGCCGGGAACGGCGTGCCGCAGCCTTCCTCCCCGCCCCGGCTGGCTACGGCGGGCTGAGGCTCAGCCCTCCCCCTTGCGGGGCGGGCAGCGGCCGGCGGCACACGTCGCGGGGAAGCGGCGCGTCACCCCGCCGCGAGTGAGCGTCCAGGGCGTCTCGCTGTTGCCGGCATTGCGGCTGCCCTCGGCACCGCCGGGGAGCGCCAGGATGGTGCCGCCCGCCTCGACGAAGCGGCAGTTGCGGAAGCGGCCATAGAGCGCGATCGCGCCGTGGGTGGCGCGGATCGTCACGCCGTCGAGCAGCATCTGGTCCTGGTTGGCGTTCGAGCCACCCGTCCCGCCCGCCTGGCGGATCTCGCCGCCGATGATGCGCACGCCGGTCACGCCGTCGGGGATCAGGAAGCCGCCCGGGCTGTAGGGCTGCGTGCCGCGCGGCGCGAGCGCGGGATCGTTGGTGATCAGGCAATTCTCGAACAGCTCGCCCCTGGGCCCGCCGCGCAGGTTGACCACCGCGCCGACGATCGTGGTGCCGCGGAAGCGCATGTTCTCGGCACCGGCGCTGTAATAGGCCCAGGTGCTGGTGCCGATGACCCGGCAATCGACCACGTCGATGTCGCTCACCTTGCCGCCGCCATGGAGCAAGGCCGGGCCGGCATTGTCGCTCATCTCGCATCGCTCGAAACGGATCCCGCGGACGATCTTCTCGCCTTCGGCCTCGAGATCGACGCCGGCACCCGGCGGGCTGCCGACCTGGGTGCCGCGGCGGGTCCGCCGGAACTTGCTGTCGGCGAAGACATGGCCGACGCCGCCGACCACGCTGAGCGCCTGGCGGCCATTCTCGTAGAAGTCGCACCCGGAGGTGCCCGAACCCGAGGGCGGCGTGTTCGGGGCGCCGGGATCATCGACCAGCAGGCCGTCCAGCGGATGATCATGCGCACGGACGTTGCGGACCTGCCACTTGCCGGTGTTGTTGCGGAACACCAGCCCCGAGCCCGGCAGCTGGATGCCGGCATCGCCCCAGGTCCCGCCGACCACCGCACGGCGCATGTTGCCGTCGAGCTCGAGGTCCTGGATCGAGACCGGGCCGCTGCATTCCTCGACGAAGACGAGCGCCGAATAGCCCGCCGCGATCTGCGGGCCGAAATAGGGCATCTTGTTGCGGGTGATCGCGCCGCTGGTGTCGAACGTGCCGTAGCGATAGCCGTTGACGGCGCGCAACGTGGCGCCGTTGCCCAGCACCGTCACTGCGTTGCGGCAGCCGCGGAAGCGGAGCACGTCGCGGGGCACGAAGGTGTAACCGCCGGTCGACTTGGGATCGGCCGAGCGGGTCTGGCCGCCGACGATGTAGGTCGCGCCCTTGCGCAACGAGACGGTGCCGCCGCCGGCGCGGTTGACCGCTTCCGACAGCGCCGCGAACGCCGCCCCGTCATTGGCGATCCCGTCCCCCCTGGCGCCGAACGCCTCGGGCGTGAACTGCGGCCCCTCGGGCTTGAACGCGCCGGCCGAGCAGCTCGCGAACGGCACCATCGCTGTCGCGAAGGCGCTCGCCACGAAGCCGCGCCGGCCGATCAGCGGGCCGGGAACCGCCGTGCCGGGGGCCGGCCCGCCCATCTCAGAGCGACCAGCGGGCGATATGGCCGGGCAGGCTGCGCTTGCCGAACAGGTTCTTGAGGTCGGCGAGCAGACCGCCCTCGGCGACCAGCGCCTCGAGCTGCGCGTCGGGCAGTTCGGCATAATGCGCATGCGGCACCGCGACGAGCACCAGGTCGTAGCGCCGCGACAGCGCCTCGGCGTCCAGCTCCAGCCCATATTCGTGGCGCGCCTCGTCGGCATCGGCGAGCGGATCATGGACGGTGATGTCGTGGCCGAGCGCCGCCAGCCGCTTGATCACGTCGACGACCCGGCTGTTGCGCAGGTCGGGGACATTCTCCTTGAAGGCCAGGCCGAGCACCAGCGTCGAGCCCGCACGGCCCAGCCGCGCATGGAGCTGGTCGGCGACCCAGGCGCCCATGTTGTCGTTGATCGAGCGACCCGAGAGGATGACATTCGGGTTGTGGCCGAGCTCCTGGGCGCGGAAGCTCAGATAATAGGGATCGACGCCGATGCAGTGGCCGCCGACCAGCCCGGGCTGGAACGGCAGGAAGTTCCACTTGGTCCCCGCCGCCTCGAGCACTTCCCAGACCGAGATGTCGAGCCGGGCGAAGATCTGGGCGATCTCGTTCATGAAGGCGATGTTGATGTCGCGCTGGGCGTTCTCGATCACCTTGGCGGCCTCGGCGGTCTTGATCGAGCTCGCCTCGAACACGCCGCCGCTGGTGATCGCGCCGTACATGTCGGCCAGGCGGCGGGTGACCTCGGGATTCTCGCCCGCCACGACCTTGGTGATCCGCTCGACCGTATGCTCACGGTCGCCCGGATTGATGCGCTCGGGCGAATAGCCGAGGAAGAAATCCACGCCCTGCTTCAGGCCGGTTTCCTGCTCGAGCAGCGGGCCGCAGATATCCTCGGTGACGCCGGGATAGACGGTGCTCTCATAGACGATGATCGGCTTGCGGGCCGGATCGAGCAGCTTGGCGACGCTGCGGCTGGCCGAAACGATCGGGCCGAGGTCGGGCCGGTTCTCGCCGTCGATCGGCGTCGGCACGGTGATGACGTAGATATCGGCGCCCTTGCCCTCCGCCGGATCGGCGGTGAGCGCGATCGACGACGCGGTGAGCGCATCGCCTTCCACTTCATTGGTCCGGTCATGGCCGCTCTTCAGCTCGGCGATGCGGCCGGCATCGATGTCGAGCCCGGTGACCCGGAACTTGCGCGCCAGCGCCAGGGCGAGCGGCAAGCCAACATAGCCAAGACCGACGACGACGATATGCTCGTTATTCGACATAAACCCCGTTTTCAGATTAAGCCGTACGGAAACGCGGCACGACAGACAGCACCAGACGCGACCGATATCCCAGGATCTTCACTCCGCTTCTACTTGGAGCCGAAGCCTGAGAACACGATGCCGATGGTGCGTACGATGATCAGCGCATCGAGCCACGCAGAGAAATATTTGATGTAGTAAAAGTCGTAGTGCAGCTTCTTGTGCACGGCATCCAGGTCGGTCACGTGCCCCTGGTTGACCTGAGCCCAGCCGGTGAGGCCCGGCCGCACGATGTGGCGATAGCGATAGAAGGGAAGCTCGCACTCATACCATTGGGAGAGCGGCAGCGCCTCGGGGCGCGGGCCGATCAGGCTCATCTCGCCGCGCAGCACATTGACCAGCTGGGGCAGCTCGTCGATGCGGGTACGGCGCAGGAAGCGGCCGATGCGGGTGACGCGCTGGTCGCTCGACTGGGTCATCGCGCTGTTGCGCGCATCGCCGGCGCTTTCCGGGGCGTGCTGCATGGTGCGGAACTTGACCATCTGGAACGGACGGCCGCGATAGCCCATCCGCGTCTGGCGGAAGAGCGCCGGCCCCTGCGAATCCATCCGGATCGCCACGGCGAGGACGAGCAGCGGGATCGACAGTATCGGCAGCGCGACCAGCGCGATGCCGATGTCGAACGCCCGCTTGATCTTGCGATAGGCCAGGTTGGGCAGCAGCGAGCCGAAGCTGTTCTCCGAGAGATGCTCGAGCTCGACCTTGCCGCTGAGCGATTCCCGCAGCTGCTTGGTATGGTAGATCACCCGGCCCGAGATCGCCGCCTCGGCCAGCATCCGCTCCCATTCGGGGGCGTGATCGTGGCGCAAGTCGGCGACGATCGCGCCGCGCCGGTCATCGACCGGGATCGACGGCTCGTGCATGAGGATCCACTCGATCCCCTCCACCTCGTCCATGATGCCGACATTGCCGAACGGCACGAGGTAGAATTGCCGCCGCGCCATGCGCTGGGCGAGATAATGGGCGAGGAAGCCGAAGGCGAGCGAGGAGACGAAGCCCGCGCTCAGCATCAGGCCGCTATAGGGCAGGCGGAAGCCGAGCAGCACCGTGGCGGCGACGCCATAGGTGATGGCGAAGGCCGGCATGATATAGGCGAAGCCGCGCGAGCCGGGGAAGCTCGCCACGCGCCGATAGATGAGCAGCGCGAAGACGGCCGCGGCAAACGAGGCAATCGCGCTGCCGATGATGAACGGCCCGCCCTGGGCGAGCACGTTGCTCTCGCTCAGCGCGAGCAGGAGAGGCACCGCCACCGAGCCGGCCAGGATCCCGAGCAGCTGGAAGCTGAGCGATTCGAGAAAATGGCGGGCAATGGGGGGCGCTGGTTCGCGGGTCATGAGCATATGGGCGATATCACCTGTCATTCCCCCCCGGCAGACCGTGATTGGCTTACTCTATTACTTCGCCCATCGCCCTATTCCTTTTCCGCAGGATTGCAACGCACGCATCCGGCGACGGAGGAATGGCATGGGCAGAATCAAAACCGCCGGCGGTGTGGCCGCCGGCGGTTCGAATTCCTAGCGGCCGCCCTCGGGACCACCCGGCGGAGGACCGCCCGGCGCGCCACCCTGTTGCTGCTGCATCATCTGCTGCTGCATCATCATCTGGCGCAGCTGCTCGGCGGGAATGAGATCCTTGAGCTCGAGATCGAACTGCAGGAGCTTGCCGAACAGCGGGTGCTGCGGGCCGGCCTTCTCATAAGCCTGGTTGGCCGGGATCCAGATGCGCAGCTTCGAGCCCTTGCTCATCATCTTGAGCGCTTCGTCGAAGCCGGGGATCGCGCCGCCGACCGGGATCTGGATCACGCCCGCCGGCTGGAAGACCGTGCCGTCACGCAGGGTGCCGACCGTCCAGACCGAGGCGCCATCGCCTTCCTGCGCCTTGGGGCCGGAGCCTTCCTTGAGCAGCTGATACTGGAGGCCCGAAGCCGTGGTCTGCACGCCGAGCTGGCTCTTGTTCCAGGCGAGGAACTTCGCGTCGTCGCCCTTGGCAGCAACGGCCGCACGCGTACCCGTCCAGGCCAGCGCCACCGCAATGGCGATCGCCAGAACCAGACCGGCCCAGAGCCAGGTCTTGTAGCTGCGCTTGACGGGCTGGAGCGGAACAGCGGTCACGGACATGCGATTGGGCTCCAGGCGCGGGTATCAGGCTACCGAAAGTTCACTAAGTTCACGATAGCCACGCGCGAGGACCGCGCGTGGCCGAATCGCGAATCAACGGGCGCTGTCGCGCTCCATGCGCTTCCGCTCGAGCTTGCGGGCGCGGCGGACCGCGGCGGCACGCTCGCGGGCACGCTTCTCGCTGGGCTTCTCGTAGTGACGACGGAGCTTCATCTCGCGGTACACGCCCTCGCGCTGCAGCTTCTTCTTGAGTGCGCGCAGTGCCTGGTCGACGTTGTTGTCGCGAACGATGATCTGCATAAGCCCGTCAGTGCTCCGGTCTATTCAATAGAAAAGGGTTCGCCGGAACGCGGGGTTGCGGCGTCGTGGCGGCCACCTAACAGCGCAATTCCAATTTTTCAAGCGCGAACAGGCCCTGCCTCCTCTCAGGCGCGGCGAGCCGATCAGCTCTGGGCGCCGCCCTGGCAGAGTCCGAGCCGCTTGCCATAGACCCGCATGCGAATCGCGGCATAGCCGGGCTGGCCCTTCGCGCCGCTCTTCTGGTCGACGGTCACGTCATAGGCCTGCTTGTCCATGGTGCCGGCATAGACGAGCGTGGTCTTCGCGCCGCTCGCCTGGGTGCACTGGATTTCGACGTCGAGCTTCCCGCCCTTCTGCACGAAGCGCGGGAAAGTGCAGGTGCCGGCGACCTTTTCGAGATTCTCGATGTCGAGCGGCTTGAGATCGCTCGCGGTCTGGCACTTCACCGCATGGCGTTCCTGCTTGCGCACCGCGGCCAGCTGGCTCTCCTTGTCCGGCCCGTCGCTGAAGTCGGCGGAAAGGACCTGCGTGCCCGAATCCCAGGTGCCGGGCTGCATCAGCGTCTTCGAATGCGCGGCGCGGGAGAGGCTGGCGACCTCCTGCATCGAAGCATTCCGCACGTCGATCTCGCCCGTGGCGGCGGCCTGGCGTTCCGCTTCGGACTGGCAACCGGCGAGGACAAGGGCGGCGCCGACGAGCAGCATGGCACGCATGTTCAGGAAATCCCTCTTCAAATTCGTGGCGCCACTCAGCCGATATCGCAACCAAAGACAAGCGCGATTCCTGGCGGCATAGTGCGGCGATGACCTCTGCCGACAGCGCCGCCCCGCCCCGACACCGCCTGCGATCGATCCTGGGGGGATCGGCGGGCAATCTGGTCGAATGGTATGACTGGTACGCCTATTCGGCCTTCACCCTGTATTTCGCGCCGCATTTCTTCCCCAAGGGCGACCAGACCACCCAGCTGCTCAACACCGCCGCGGTGTTCGCGGTCGGCTTCCTGATGCGGCCGATCGGCGGCTGGCTGATGGGCATCTATGGCGACCGCTATGGCCGCAAGGCGGGGCTGACGCTGTCGGTGACGCTGATGTGCGCCGGATCGCTGCTGATCGCGGTCACCCCCGGCTATGCGACGATCGGCGTCGCCGCGCCCGCGCTGCTCGTGCTCGCCCGGCTGATGCAGGGCATATCGGTGGGCGGCGAATATGGCGCCAGCGCCACCTATCTCTCCGAAATGGCCGGCAAGCGGCATCGCGGCTTCTGGTCGAGCTTCCAGTACGTCACGCTGATCTCCGGCCAGCTGGTCGCGCTGCTGGTGCTGCTGGTGCTGCAATCGCTGCTGAGCGAAGCCGATCTCGATGCCTGGGGCTGGCGCATCCCCTTCCTGATCGGCGGCGTGCTGGCGGTGATCGTGTTCTGGCTGCGCCGGCGGCTGGCGGAGACCGAGAGCTTCGAGAACAGGAAGAGCGGCGGCCAGTCGAGCCTGTTCGCGCTGTTCCGGCATCACCCGCGCGAGGCGGCGCTGGTGATGCTGCTCACCGCCGGCGGCACGCTCGCCTTCTACGCCTATTCGATCTACCTGCAGAAATTCTTGGTCAACACTTCGGGCTTCGACCGCGCGACGGCATCGCAGATCAATGCCGCCGCCCTGTTCGGCTTCATGCTGATCCAACCGCTGGCGGGCGCGCTTTCCGACCGGATCGGACGCAAGCCGCTGATGATCGGCTTCGGGGTGCTGGGCGTGCTGCTGACCTGGCCGATCTTCACGGCGCTGGAGAGCGTGCGCAGCCCCGTCCTCGCCTTCCTGATCATGCTCGGCGCGCTGGTGATCGTGACCGGCTACACCTCGATCAACGCGGTGGTGAAGGCCGAGCTGTTCCCCGCCCATATCCGCACGCTGGGCGTCGCCCTGCCCTATGCCATCGCCAATGCGGTGTTCGGCGGGACGGCGGAATATGTCGCGCTATGGTTCAAGGACGCCGGCTGGGAGCAGGGCTTCTACTGGTACGTCACCGCGATGATCGGGGTGTCGCTGGCCACCTATCTGCGCATGCGGGACACTGCGAAACATTCGCAGATTATGGAGGATTGATGAGCTATTGCTAATCATTAGCACATTTTTACCCCTGCTCTCGCCACCCAGAACTTGTTCCGGGGCCCACCGGGAGGTGAGCTTCGGACAAGAGGCCCAAACGTCAGAACGGGAGGCTTTGTGGACCCCGGCACAAGGCCGGGGTGACGTTGAAGAGGAAGGCAACGACCAACCCTTTACGGCTTCAGCCCCATCGCTCCGTCTATATGTTTCCGTGCGTTGCAGCCCTGCAATACCGGCGTTAGGCTCGTGCCCTAACCCTATGGGATGCAACTTGCAGCTTTAGCACCAGCCTTGGACATCGAGACCCGCCTGCTGATCGTCGACGACGATCCCGGTATCCGCGAGCTGACCGCGGCCTTCCTGTCGCAGCACGGCTATGTCGTGGACACGGCGTCGGGCGCGATCGAGATGCGCACGCTTACCGCGCGCCATGACTATGCCCTTGTCGTGCTCGACGTGATGATGCCGGGCGAGGACGGGCTCTCGATCCTACGCTCGATGGACCGCGAGGCCGGGCCGGCGGTGATCCTCCATTCGGTGATCGGCGAGGATATCGACCGGATCGTCGGACTGGAGATGGGCGCGGACGATTATGTGCCCAAGCCCGCCAATCCGCGCGAGCTGCTGGCGCGCATCCGCTCGGTGCTCCGCCGCAGCCAGAACGACCGCGCCGCGCCGGCGGCGACGCCGATCCGCGCCTTCATGCGCTTCGCCGGCTGGCGGCTCGATCCCGTGGCGCGCCAGCTCTGGGATCCGGACGATGTGATCATCAACCTGTCCGACGGCGAGTTCCGGCTGCTGCTCGCGCTGGTCGAGCGGCCTCGCCGCGTGCTGACCCGCGACATGCTGCTCGACATCTCGCGCGGGCCCAATGCCGAGCATTTCGACCGGGCCATCGACGTGCAGATGAGCCGGCTGCGCAAGAAGCTCGCCCGCCCGGGCTCGGAAGACCTGATCCGCACGATCCGCAACGAAGGCTATATGTTCGTCACCGAAGTGGCGACCAAATAGCCCGTGACCCGGCGCTCGATCACCGTCCCGATCGTATTGCTCGTCATCGCCGCGGCGCTGATCGCGACGACGACGCAGTTCACGATCATGTTCAACGGCCCGCCGCCGGGGCCGGGACCGCTGCCGCTCGCCCGCCTTGCCGAGGCGCTGCGCACCGGCATCGTGCCGACCACCGCGCAGGCGCGGATGACGGTCGCCCGCACGCAGGAGGACAAGTTCGGCCGCGAGAACGAGCGCCCCTCCCCCCCGCGCGACGCGGCGATCGCCCGGCTCATCGGCGTGCCGGTCGAGCGGATCCACGGCCTCTACCAGTTTCCCGCGCGCGATCCCGAGCAGGACATGCACGGCAGCTTCACCGTCGCGCTGGAGGACGGCAATGGCTGGATCGTCGCATCGAGCCTGTTCCGGCCTGCCTTCACCCGCTGGCACCTTGCCCGGCTGCTCGGGATGCTCGGCGTGCTGCTGGTGCTCTCGCTGCTCGCCTGGGGCGTGGCGCGGCGCATCTCGCGGCCCATCCGCGAGCTGGCCGGCGCCGCGACCCGGGTGCGGCTGGGTGCCCGCCAGCCGATCCCGCAAAAGGGCCCGCGCGAGGTCCATGAGCTCGCCCGGGCACTCGATTCGATGCAGGAGCGCATCCTGCACGAGGCGGAGAACCGCAGTGCGATGCTGGGCGCGATCGCGCACGACCTGGGCACGCCGCTGTCGCGGATCGCCTTCTGGGTGGAGCAGCTGCCCGACGACTCCCGGCTGCGGGCCGAAGCGGACATCGAGGAGATGCGCGCGATGCTCAAGGCCGCGCTGAGCTTCACCCGCGACGGCCGCGACGGGGCGCCGCACGAGAAGCTCGACCTGGGCAGCCTGATCGAGAGCCTGGTCGACGACCTCGCCACCGCAGGCAAGCCGGTGAGCGTCGAGGCCGGGCCGCGCGCGGTGGTGCGCGGCAACAGCGCGGCGCTGCGCCGCCTGTTCGCCAACCTGATCGAGAATGCGGTGCGCTATGGCGAGCGCGCGCGGCTGCGCTGGAGCCTGGGCGAGGGCAAGGTGGACGTGCTCGTCGAAGACGATGGGCGCGGCTTCGACCTGGCGCGGGCAGAGGCGCTGTTCGCTCCCTTCGTGCGCGGCGAGACTTCGCGCAACCGGGAGACCGGCGGCACCGGGCTGGGTCTGGCGATCGTCCGCTCGATCGCCGAGGCGCATGGCGGCGAGGTGTCGCTGGAGAATCGCCCGGACGGCGGCGGGCGCGTGCGGGTGCGACTGCCGGCCTGAACCTGCAAAACGCCGCAACATTCCGCGACCGTGCGAAATCCCCTTGTGTGTCCGGCATGTGACTGAAGCCTCCCGACCAAGGAGGCAAGATGGACCATCACGACGCGCACGACCTGGGCCTGGCCCATGACCTGAAGGCAATGACCCGGCTGGCCAGCCGCCGCCGCGCACTAGGCTGGTTCGCCGGCGCGAGCGGCGCGGCGGTGCTGGCCGCCTGCGACGGCGGATCGGGCAGCGGGAGCACGAGCAGCAGTTCGAGCGCGGCAACCGCGACGCCGACGCCGACCCCAACGGCCACGACCACCCCGACACCGAGCGCGAGCGCGACCGCCACCAGCGGCAGCTGCGTGGCCGATCCGACCGAGACCAACGGGCCCTATCCCGCCGACGGCACCAACACTTCGAGCGGCGTCACCTCGAACGTGCTCACCGCCGCGAACGTGGTCCGCAGCGACATCCGCGCGTCCTTCCTTGGCAGCTCGACCGCCACCGCGGCGGGCGTGCAGGTGGTGCTGACGCTCACTTTGGTCGACGTGAACGCCGCCTGCGCGCCGCTGGCCGGCTATGCCATCTATATCTGGCACTGCGACCGAGACGGGAAATACTCGCTCTACGACCTGCCGGCGGAAAGCTATCTGCGCGGCGTGGGGGTGACCGACAGCAACGGCCAGGTGCGTTTCAACACCATTTTCCCCGGCTGCTATGCCGGGCGCTGGCCGCACATCCATTTCGAAGTGTTCTCGAGCCTGGCGAACACCACAGGCGGGCGCTACGCCACCCTGGTCTCGCAGCTCGCCCTGCCGAGCGCGGCGTGCAGCACGGTCTACAACGGATCGAGCGGCTATTCGTCGAGCATCCGCAACTTCGCAGGCGTGAGCCTGAGCGGCGACAATGTGTTCGGCGACAACAGCAGCGCCCAGATCGCCCAGCAGACCCCGGCGATGAGCGGCAGCGTCGCCGACGGCTATACGGCAAGCGCAGTGATCGGCATCGCCAGATAGCTTGCCCGCTTTCGCGGGGATCGGCGCCAGCCCGCACCCCCACCCGGCCACCCAACGGCAGTATCATATGGGTGGCCGCGTGGGGGTGCGGGCCGGCGCCGCCTAAAGCTAGAGGATCATGCCCCCGCCGCCCCGGATCGCGAGCACGCGGCCGATCGAATCGAACAGCGCGTCCATCGCAACCGGCTTGAACAGCACGTCGTCGGCACCCACGGCGAGGCAACGCTCGCGCAGGTCGAGCGCGGTGTCGGCGGTGACGACGATGACCGGAATCTCGCCCTTCGCATCGCCGCGTGCGCGGATGCGCTCGATCGTCTCGAATCCGTCCATCCCCGGCATGCGCAGATCGACGAGCACGACGTCGAAGGTCTCGGCGTCGAGCATGGCGAGGCCCTCCTCGGCCCAGCTGGCTTCGGCCATCGTGGCCCCTGCGACGTCGAGCATGTCCTTCACGACCCGACGGTTCATCGGATCGTCTTCAATGAAGAGGATGTTCATGCCCGTCCGCCCGTGGCGACCGGTTTCCCCGAGATGCGCGCGACCGTTTTTGTCATGTCCGGTGTGCTATCGCCCTAAGCCGCCCGAGATACAAGCGGGTCCCCCTTCCGCTCATCGGAATTTTCTTCCGAGGGGGGAATGATAGCATCGATCAGGCTTGCCCCGGTAATGGGTTTTTCGATTATCCTGCCGCCACTTGCCGCAATCAGCTCAGCCGATGTCTCGGCATCCGGCCTGAGCCAGAGAATGGTGTGGGCAATGCCTTCCCCGCCGACACGCAGCGCGGCGAGCGCCTGGACGGGGCCATCCGCCTCGGCTTTGAGCGTCGCCTCGTCGGCGAGCAGGTGCCCGACATCCCCTTCCGCGAGCATCGGCAGCGCCTCGGCGACCGAGCCGGCGAAGCGCAGCCGGGCGACGCGCGGCTCGAGCAGGGTGCGCAGCATCGAGCGGGCGATCGGGTTGCGGTCGAGCACGACCAGGTCGAGCCCGCCCGCGCTTTCGGTGACGGCGGCTGCCTCGGGCGCCTCGGCCAGGACCAGGGGCAGATCGACGACGAAGCGCGAGCCCTTGCCGTCCTCGCTCTCGACCATGATGTCGCCGCCCAGGGCACGGGCGAGGTTGCGGCAGATGGCAAGGCCCAGCCCGGTGCCGCCGAAGCGGCGCGTGGTGCTGGTGTCGACCTGGCGGAAGCTCTCGAAGATCTCCTCGAACTTGCCCGCCGGGATGCCGATGCCGGTGTCCTCGATGGCCAGCTTGAGGCGGCGGGCATCGCCCTCCCCCTCGGCCACGGCGCGCAGGGTGACGCCGCCCTTCTCGGTGAACTTGATCGCGTTGGAGAGCAGGTTGAACACCACCTGGCGCAGCCGGGTGGCATCGCTGACGATCCAGTGCGGCGCGTGGCTCAGCTCGAGCCGGAAGCTCAGCCCCTTGGCGCGCGCCTGCTCTTCCCAGAGCTTGGTGACGTCGCGCAGCGTGGCGCAAAGGTCCACCGGCGCCGCCTCGACGCTGAGGTTGCCCGTCTCCATCTTGGCGACGTCGAGAATGTCGTCGACCAGCGCGCGCATGGTGACGCCGGCGCCGTGGACGATGCCGATCCGCTCGCGGATCTGCGCCTCGAGCTTCGGATCGGACAGCATGACCTGGGTCATGCCGAGGATGCCGTTCAGCGGCGTGCGGATCTCGTGGCTGGTCGTCGCGAGGAACTCGGTCTTGGCCTTGAGCGCCTTTTCCAGCGCGACATTGGTCTCGCCCAGCACGATATTGGCGGCGCGCACCTGGTTGCGGCTGCGGCGGATCGTGAGAAGGCCCCAGCCGAGCGCACCCATCACGATCACCGTCGCTGCGCCGACCAGCAGGAAGATGGTCAGCTGGTAGCGGGCGCGGCCCTCGGCCTCGCGCGTCTTGAGCTGGAGGATGTCGTTCTGCTGCTTGGCCCAGTTGAACTGCGCCGCCATCAGCGCGGCGCCGGTGGTGGTCGCCACCTTGGTCGCCTCGTCGTTCAGCCGCTTCAGCGCCTCGAGATGCCCCAGCGCCGAGCGCGCATCGCCGGCGCGGGTGAAGATCTGATAGGCGAAATAATGGTCGTTGCGGAACTCCACCCGGCTCTTGGCAAGGTCGATGCCGTCAAAGGCCTGGCGGATCATCCGCAATGCCCGGTCATTGTCGCCGCGCTGCGAGGCGACCTCGGCCGCCGTCGCCAGCATGTGGCGGCGCAGGACATCCGCATCGGCGCCGCGCAGCAGCTCGAACCCGCGGGTGACGGTGCGGTCCGCCGCGTCGAGCTGCTTGAGCGCGATCTGCGCACGGGCGAGGTTGCTGAGCATCCATGCCTCGAGCACGGGCTTGCCCATCTGGCGCGCGATGGTGATCGCCGCGTCATATTCCTTGATCGCCTCGGCATTGCGATCGAGCGTCTGCAGCACATTGCCGCGGCTGTTGTGCAGCGAGAGCGACAGCGCCGGATCGTCGTCATAGATCTCGGCGGCCTGGCGATAATATTGCTCGGCGCGGGCATCGTCGCGCGCCACGCTGTACAGCGACCCGATACCCTGCAGCGCTATCGCCTGGCTGCGCGGCTCCTTCACGTCGCCAAAGACACGATAGGCATTCTGATAGCTGTCGAGCGCCTGCACGGCCTGATCGCGCGACATGAACAGCGCGCCCTGCGACATCAGCAGGTCGCCGCGCAGCTTGATCGATTCCTGGATCGGCTTGACCAGCCGCAGCCCCTCGGTGAGCAAGGGCGCCGCCTGGGCCGGCTCGTCGTTGCGCAGATGCGCCTCGGCCGCCAGCCAGCGCGCAGTGGCGAGCGCGAGTACCCGCTGCCGCTCGTCGGGAAGCTTCTGCGCCAGCGTATCGATCGCCCCGGCATGGCGCAGCGCCTCGGCCTGGTCGGACATCATGTTGTCCTTGGCCGCCTGGATCTCCTGCTGGATCGCCAGGGGGAATTCCGACTTGGCCTGGGGCGCGATCTGCGCGGCAGCCGGCAGGACGGTGAACAGCGCCGCAAGGGCAAGGAAGAAGCGCGGAAGGGCGCGCATCAGGCGCGCTTCCAGAAGCTCTCGGGGCGGACGAACGAAGCGGGGCCGTTCGCATTTTCGAGATGGCCATCGTCCGCGAGGAACTTGCGGAACGCATCGAGCCCAAGCGGGCGCGAGATCAGGAAGCCCTGGACCATGTCGCAGCCCATCACGCTGAGCAGCGCGAGCGCGGACGGCGTCTCCACGCCCTCAGCGGTGACTTCCATCTCCAGGGCATGGGCAAGGTCGATCGTCGAGCGCACGATCAGCGGATCGCGGTTGCTGCTGGTCAGCTGCAACACGAACATCTTGTCGATCTTGAGCTCGCGCGCCGGCAGCTTCTTCAGATAGGCGAGCGAGGAAAGCCCCGCGCCATAATCATCGATGGCGAGCGTGACCCCGCTGTCGGCGAAGAACTGCAGGTGGCGGATCGCGCTTTCCGGATCGCGGATCACCGCGGTCTCGGTGATCTCGAAGCCGAGCTTGGCATCGGTGTTCGCCAGCATCTCGCACACTTCGTTGACGAAGGCGGGATCGGCGAGGAGCTGGCCGGAGATGTTGACGAAGAGCAGCATGTCGAAGCCGTCCTCGCGCAGCTTCCTCTGGTCCTCGATCACCTGGCGCAGCGTCCACAGCGTCAGCCGGCTGATCTCGCCCGCCTGCTCCGCGACCGAGATGAAGTCGCCCGGCAGGATCAGGCCGCGGGTCGGGTGCTGCCAGCGGACCAGCGCCTCGGCACTGGCGATCTCCTGGCGGCGGACATGCACCTTGGGCTGATATTGCAGGAACATCTCGCCATTGGCGATCGCGCGGGGCAGCTCGCGCATCAGGGTGAGCTTGTCGAAGGCGAGGTCGGCGCGCGACAGGTCGAGCATCACCACCCGGCCATCGACCCGTGACTGGTCCAGCGCGGATTCGGCGGCCTCGGCGAGCAGCACCTCGTCGTCCTCGACCGAAGGCGCGGCGGCGACGCCGAAATGCATTTGGAGCTGGTGGGGCTCGCCGTCCAGGTCGAGCGCGCGGAGGAAGGCCTTGCTGATCCGCTCGATGTCGTCGGCGGCGGCTTCGGGCGATTCCCGCTCGAACATGATCTCGATGATCGCGCGGCTTGCGGCGGCGATACGGACGTCCGGGACGATCTCGGAGAGCCGCTGGGCCACGTCGAGCACCAGCGAATCGGCGCGCGCCCGGCCCAGATGGCGGCGGAGCGACGCGAAATTGGCAATCTCGCAAAGTCCGAGAATGCTCCAGTAACGACCTTCAATGTGACGATCGTTACTTGCCCGGTGCAATTCGCGCTTGCCCGGCGCGCCGGGGCGGCGTTCGCGCAGATTGATCTCCGCGCCTTCGCGAGAACTCTGAATTCGCACAAATTCCCTCGCGATTTCCGCGTGTTCCACGGAATTCGGTACCGCGCTGGGCGCAGCGATGGCCAAGGGCGCCAAAGGCTCTTTGCGTGCCGACATGCCCCCTGGGTCTAGCCCCAAACCCTTGAAGGAACGGTTAAATCACGCCCGCAAAACGCTTTTGCCAAAGCCAACTCCGCAGAAATCCGGATTGATTCATCGTTAAGCTATCTTTAACCACGCGAATCGCGCACTCGTGCGCACCGATGGGAGACTACCAATGTTCGCGTTTTTGACCCTTCTGTTCCGTGAAGGTGGCGGCAGCGAGATCCGTCCGTTCTAAAAGGAACGTTCATCCGGGCCGGCGGTGGAGCGACCTCAATCGAGGCCGTGCTGACCGGCCCGGACGACAAATCTGGAAGGCGGCCTGAGGCCGCCTTTTTTGTTGCCCACGCTTTTCTCGCCCACCACGCCGGAGAGGAGCGCCACGCGGCCCCTTGCCCCGGACGCAGGCGTCGCTATCTGCGCAGCATAATTTCTTCCCAAGGGGATCCACGTTGCGCATCGCGATGATCGGCACGGGCTATGTCGGCCTGGTTTCTGGCGCCTGTTTCTCGGATTTCGGCCATGAGGTGGTCTGCGTCGACAAGGACGCCCGCAAGATCGAGCTCCTCCATCAGGGCGTGATGCCGATCTATGAGCCCGGGCTCGACGCGCTGGTCGCCTCGAACGTCAAGGCCGGTCGCCTGTCCTTCACCACCGATCTGGCCGAAGGCGTCAAGGACGCGGACGCCGTGTTCATCGCGGTCGGCACCCCGAGCCGCCGCGGTGACGGCCATGCCGATCTCAGCTATGTCTTCGCGGCCGCGCGCGAAATTGCCGAGAACCTGAACCGGCCCAGCGTGATCGTCACCAAGTCGACCGTGCCGGTGGGCACCGGCGACGAAGTCGAGCGGATCATGGCCGAAGTGGCACCGAACGCTGGCGCCAAGGTCGTCTCCAACCCCGAATTCCTGCGCGAAGGCGCCGCGATCGAGGACTTCAAGCGCCCGGACCGCGTCGTCGTCGGCACCGACGACGAGGCCGCCCGCGAAGTGATGCGCGCGATCTACCGTCCGCTCTCGCTCAACCAGAGCGCGCCGATCCTGTTCACCGGCCGCCGCACCAGCGAGCTGATCAAATACGCCGCCAACGCGTTCCTGGCGGTCAAGATCACCTTCATCAACGAGATCGCCGACCTGTGCGAGGAAGTCGGCGCCGACGTGCAGGAAGTCGCGCGTGGCATCGGCCTCGACAACCGCATCGGCTCGAAGTTCCTCCATGCCGGCCCGGGCTATGGCGGCTCGTGCTTCCCCAAGGACACGCTGGCGCTGCTCAAGACCGCCGGCGACAACGAAACGCCGCTGCGCATCGTCGAGGCGACCGTGCAGGTGAACGACGCCCGCAAGCGCGCCATGGGCCGCAAAGTCATCAAGGCGATGGGCGGCGATGTTCGCGGCAAGACGGTCGGCATCCTCGGCCTGACCTTCAAGCCGAACACCGACGACATGCGCGATGCGCCGAGCCTGTCGATCGTCGCCGCGCTGGAAGATGCCGGCGCGACGATCAAGGCCTATGATCCCGAAGGATTCGAACAGGCGAGGCCGTTGCTGCCGAACGTCGAGTTCAGCGAGAGTGCCTATGCCGCGGCGGACGGTGCCGACGCGTTGGTGATCGTGACCGAGTGGGACGCGTTCCGTGCGCTCGATCTCGACCGGATCAAGTCGCTGCTCAAGGCGCCGTTGCTCGTCGACCTGCGCAACGTCTATCCCGCCGTCGATGCCGAGCGCGCCGGCCTGAAGCTGGTCGGCGTCGGCAAGCCGAAGAACGGCTGATCCCGGCCAACGGGGGAGGAAATCGATGAAGGCCAGCCTGCTGCAGATGACGAGCGGGATCGACCCGGCCGCCAATGCGCGCACCATCACCGATGGCGTGGCGAAGGCGGCGACGGAGGGCAGCGCGATGCTGTTCACGCCCGAAATGTCCGGCCTGCTCGACGGCAATCGCGAGCGCGCACGCCAGCATGTCGTGGCCGAGGAGCAGGACCTGGTCCTCGCCGCGACCCGCGAGGCGGCGGCGAAGCACGGCATCTGGGTCCATCTCGGTTCGCTCGCACTGAAGGGGGAGGGCGGCAAGTTCCTGAACCGCGGCTTCGTCATCGACGGCACCGGCGCGATCAAGGCGAGCTACGACAAGCTCCATCTGTTCGACGTCGACTTGGCAACCGGCGAGAGCTGGCGCGAGTCCAACACCTATAATCGCGGCGAGCGGGCGATCCTGGTCGATACGCCGATCGGCAGGCTGGGCCTCGCCATCTGCTACGACATGCGCTTCCCGGACCTGTTCCGCGCGCTGAGCGATGCGGGCGCCACCGCCCTCTCCGTCCCCGCCGCCTTCACCCGCCCGACCGGGCAGGCGCATTGGCACGTGCTGCTGCGCGCCCGCGCGATCGAGGCGGCCGCGTACCTGATCGCCACCGCCCAGACCGGCGAGCACGAAGATGGCCGCGCCACCTATGGCCATTCGCTGGTCATCGATCCCTGGGGGGAAGTGCTGCTCGACATGGGCGAGGAGGCCGGGCTCGGTTCGGCCGAGATCGACCTTGCCCGCGTCGAAGACGTACGTTCGCGCGTTCCCGTATTGCGCCACCGGCGCCAGATCCCTCCCGTCGAGACCTTCGCATGAGCACCAAGACCGAGAGCAACAAGGTTTCGGCCCCGATCGAGGACCGCGCCCAGCTGATCGAGTATTTCGCCAAGGGCGAGAAGCCAAAGGAACGCTGGCGCATCGGCACCGAGCACGAGAAATTCGTGTTCGCGACCAAGGACTTCCACGCCCCCAGCTATGACGAGCAGGGCGGCATCCGCGACCTGCTGGGCGAGCTGACCCAGTTCGGCTGGACGCCGGTGCTGGAAGGCGACAATGTCATCGCGCTGTCCGGCCCGGACGGCACGGTCAGCCTGGAGCCCGCGGGCCAGCTCGAGCTTTCTGGCGCGCCGCTGGAGAATCTCCACGAGACGTGCGGCGAGACCGGCCGGCACCTCGAGCAGGTGAAGCAGGTCGGCGACAAGCTCGGCCTCAACTTCCTCGGCCTCGGCATGTGGCCCGACAAGACCCGCGCCGAGCTGCCGATCATGCCCAAGGGCCGCTATGCCATCATGCTGCGGCACATGCCGCGCGTGGGCAATCTCGGCCTCGACATGATGCTGCGCACCTGCACGATCCAGGTGAACCTGGATTATGCGTCCGAGGCGGACATGGTGCAGAAGTTCCGCGTCGGCCTGGCGCTGCAGCCGCTGGCGACAGCCCTGTTCGCCAACTCGCCCTTCACCGAGGGCAAGCCCAACGGCTTCCTCAGCTTCCGCTCGAACATCTGGTCGGACACCGATCCGGCGCGCACCGGCATGCTGCCCTTCGTGTTCGAGGACGGCTTCGGCTATGAGCGCTACGCCGAGTACGCGCTCGATGTGCCGATGTACTTCGTCTACCGCGACGGGAAGTACATCGATGCCGCCGGCCAGAGCTTCCGCGACTTCCTGAAGGGCGAGCTGCCCGCCTATCCCGGCCACAAGCCGACGATGGACGACTGGGCGGACCATCTCTCCACCGCCTTCCCCGAAGTGCGCCTCAAGACCTTCCTCGAGATGCGCGGTGCCGATGGCGGCCGCTGGGGCCGGATCTGCGCCCTGCCCGCGCTCTGGGTCGGCCTGCTCTACGATCAGGGCGCGCTCGACGCCGCCTGGGACCTGGTCAAGGGCTGGTCGATGGAAGAGCGCGAGACGCTGCGCAGCTCGGTGCCGAAGCTCGCGCTCGACGCGCCGCTGCCGGGTGGCGGCAAGCTCAGGGACATCGCCGGCGAAGTGCTCGACATCGCGGCAGCAGGGCTCAATGCGCGCGGCCGGCTCAACGCCTCGGGCGACAACGAGAGCGGCTTCCTCGATCCGCTGCGCGAGGTGGTGCGCACCGGCAAGGTGCCCGCGCAAATCCTGCTCGACCGCTTCAACGGCGACTGGGGCGGCGACATCCGCCGGGTCTATGAGGAAGCGCGGTTCTAGCCTTCCCGGCCCGGGGGAGCACCGCCGGGAAGGCCAGCCCCCTGCCTGCGCGCCAGCCGCTCGACTTCCCGCAGCCGCCCGTCGATCGCCGCGACTTCGTCGTCGTCACCCTTGCGGATGGCGGCAACGATCAGGTCGATCAACTGCTGTGGGGTCGAGGCGCCGAAGCGCAGAAGCAGTTCTTCACCCGAGAGGACCGCGACATCACGGAGCGCCATGCGCCCGCAGGCGCTGATCTTCGCTTCGGATTCGGGCTTTCTACGCTTCACACTCGCTTGCATGACCGCTTCACTCACTGAACCGGCACGAACCCTGCGCCCGGCCGGCGCGCGGGAAAACTGGTAAATTTACGTATTTGTCGCGGGGCACCGAAAGGCCCCACCTGACCTTGCCCAGCCATATCTGTGGATTATGGCCCCCGGGCGGTTCGGCATGGCAAAGCCCGGCACGGCTGCTGTAGGGAGCGAACATGGCCTATTTCCTCGGCATAGACGCAGGCGGCAGCCATTGCCGCAGCCGGTTGACCGATGCGGACGGCAGGGTCCTGGGCATCGGCGAGAGTGGCCCGGCCAATACCCGGATCGGCATCGAGAAGCTCCACCTTGTGCTGCGTGACGTCGCCGGCCAGGCGATCGGCGCCGCCGGGCTCGACGAAGCGCAGGTCGCGACGATCCGCGCGGGCATGGGCATCGCCGGCATCTCGCGCCCCGGCATGCGCGAGCAGCTCGCCGCCCTGCCCTTCCCCTTCGCCTCGACCGAGTTCGTCACCGACGCGGCGATCGCCAATCTCGGCGCGCATGGCGGCGCGGAGGGCGCGACGCTGATCATCGGCACCGGCAGCGTCGCCGAGGTCCGCGTCGGCTCAACCAGCTTCACCATCGGCGGCTATGGCTTCCCGATCTCGGACGAGGGCAGCGGCGCCGCGCTCGGCCTCAGCGCGATGCGGCATGCGCTGCGCGCGCTCGACGGCCGGAGCGAGGTCACCCCGCTCAGCCACGCCGTCACCGCCGGCTTCGGGCACGACACCGCGCGCGCCGTCGCCTGGATGGATGCGGCGACGCCCAAGGACTATGCCGCCTTCGCCCCGCTGGTGATGGACTATGCCGAGAACAACGACGCGATCGCCCGATCGATCGTCGAGGACGCCGCCCAGCATATCGAGCGCTTCATCGAGACGATCTTCGCCCGCGGCGCCGTCCGCTGCGCGCTGGCCGGCGGCCTCGCCCTGCGGATCAGGCCCTGGCTGCGCGCGCGCACCGTGGCGCGGCTCACCGACGCCGTCTCCGATCCGCTCGACGGCGCGCTGCTGCTCGCCGGCCTGCCTGCCACCGCCCTGCCGACCCGGAAGCCCGATGCCAACTGAGACTGCCGACCCCCGCTATCGCGAGATCGACCGCTGGCCCACCGAGACCGCGGTGGAGGCGATGCTCGAGGCACAGATCGCCGCCCTCGCCGCGCTGAAAAGCCAGACCGTCGCGATGGCGGCCGCGATCGACGCCGCCGCCGATCGCCTGCGTCATGGCGGACGCATCGCCTATGCCGGTGCCGGCACCTCGGGCCGGATCGGCGTGCAGGACGGGGTGGAACTCACCCCCACCTTCAACTGGCCCTTCACGCGGCTGGCCTTCCTGATCGCCGGCGGCCCGGCCGCGCTGACCCGAACTCAGGAAGGCGCCGAGGACAGCCGCGAGGCGGCACTCGCCGCAGTGGCCGCCGAGGAGATCGGGCCGAACGACGTGCTGATCGGCGTCGCGGCGAGTGGGCGCACCCCCTATGTGATCGCCGCGCTGGAAGCCGCGCGGGCGGCCGGTGCGCTGACCATCGGCCTTTCCAACAATGCCGGCACGCCGGTGCTGGCGGCGGCGGAGCACGCGATCCTGGCCGATACCGGGAGCGAAGTGGTGGCCGGATCGACCCGGATGAAGGCGGGCACGGCGCAGAAGGTGACGCTCAACCTGATCTCCACCGGGATCATGTTGCGCCTGGGGCTCGTTCACCACGGGCTTATGGTGAACATGCAGGTCTCCAACGCCAAGCTGCGCGTCCGCGCGATCCGGATGGTCGGGACGCTGGCCGGCGTCGGCGAAGGCCCGGCCGAGGCGGCGCTCGATGCCGCCGGGCTGGACATCAAGAAGGCGGTGCTGGTCGCCCGCGGGCTCGATGCCGGCGATGCAGAGGCCAGGCTCGCGGCGGCGCAGGGCAGCCTGGGCAAGGTGCTGGACGCCCTCGCATGAAGGCGCTGGTCAATGGTCGCATGCTGCTGGCCGAAGGCTGGCGCGACGATGCATGTGTAGTGACCGAAGGCGAGCGGATCGCCGCGATCCTGCCCGAACCGCCGGCGGGCGCCGAACGGATCGACCTGGGCGGCGGCACCCTGCTTCCCGGCTTCATCGACGTGCAGGTCAATGGCGGCGGCGGCCGGCTGTTCAACGACGATCCGAGCGTAGAGACGATCCGGGTGATCGCCGAGACCCACCGGCGCTACGGCACCACCGGGCTGCTGCCGACGCTGATCAGCGACGACCTGTCGGTGGTCGAGGCCGGCATCCGCGCGGTCGATGCCGCGATCGAGGCGGGCGTGCCCGGCGTGCTCGGCATCCATATCGAGGGGCCGTTCCTCAACCCAGTCCGGCGCGGCATCCATAGCGAGAGCAAGATCCAGCCGCTGCGCGACGAATTCCTGGCGCTGCTGGAATCGGGCCGGCGCGGCAGGACGCTGGTGACGCTGGCGCCCGAGACGGCGACGCCGGAACAGGTCGCTCGGCTGGTCGCCGCCGGGGTGATCGTTTCGGCCGGCCATTCCGATGCCGGGTACGAGACCGTCCGCGATGCCATCGACAATGGGCTGACCGGCTTCACCCATCTCTTCAACGCGATGTCGCCGCTGCTCAACCGCGCGCCTGGCATGGTCGGCGCGGCGCTGGAGGATCCCGAAGTCTTCGCCGGGATCATCGCCGATGGCTATCACCTCCACCCGGCGACGCTGCGCGTGGCACTGCGCGCCAAGGGCCCCGAGCGGCTGATGCTGGTGACCGACGCGATGCCGAGCGTCGGCAGCGACGAGACCATCTTCCTGATCCATGGCCGCGAGATCCACCGCGACGGCGACCGGCTGCTCGGCGCCGACAACACGCTGGCCGGATCGACGCTGACCATGGCCGGCGCGGTGAAGGGGATGATGGAACAGGGCCGCGTGGGGCTGGAGGTCGCGGCGCACATGGCCTCGGCGACGCCGGCGGCGTTCCTGGGGCTCGGCGGCGCGCTGGGCCGGATCGCGCCGGGGTACCGGGCGGACATGGTGCTGGTGGATGACGCGCTGGACGTG
The DNA here is from genome assembly GCF_047324325.1 of Sphingomonas sp. Sphisp66. Taxonomy (NCBI): domain Bacteria; kingdom Pseudomonadati; phylum Pseudomonadota; class Alphaproteobacteria; order Sphingomonadales; family Sphingomonadaceae; genus Sphingomonas; species Sphingomonas sp. Sphisp66. Next base: position 981,195 of record NZ_CP168508.1, on the reverse strand, counting down.
ACGCGCAGCTGGATCGGCGGGGTCTCGAACTGAGTCTTTCCCCGGCGAAGGCTGGGGCCCAGGCTAAACAGTGCGCGTCGAAGACGCGCCAAGGCGCGTCACTTTCAAGTACTGGGCCCCAGCCTTCGCCGGGGAAAGTAAGGAAGGGTCATGCCGCAACCGTTCCCGTCATGCCGGGCCTGGTTCAGAGAACCCCCAGCCGCTCGCCCTGATAGGTCCCGGCGCGGATCGGCTCCCACCAGTCCCGGTTCCCCAGATACCAGTCTACCGTCTTCGCCAGCCCGGTCTCAAAGCTCTCGCGCGGCGTCCAGCCCAGCTCCGCCCCGATCTTCGACGGATCGATGGCATAGCGCCGGTCATGCCCCGGCCGGTCACTGACGAAGCGGATCAGGTCGCGATGTTGCCGCCCGCCGACCTTCGCATCGAGCAGGTCGCAGATCGCCTCTACGACCTGAAGGTTGGTGCGCTCCTGCCGGCCGCCGATCAGATAGGTCTCGCCGGCCCGGCCCCGAGTCAGCACCTGCTCCAGCGCCTCGGCATGGTCATCGACGTACAGCCAGTCGCGGACGTTCGCGCCCTTGCCGTAGATCGGCAGTTCCCTGCCCTCGAGCGCGTTGAGGATGACCAGCGGGATCAGCTTCTCGGGGAAGTGATGCGGCCCGTAATTGTTCGAGCAGTTCGACAGCACCACGGGCAACCCATAGGTCTCGTGCCAGGCGCGGACGAAATGATCCGAGGCGGCCTTGCTCGCCGAATAGGGCGAGGACGGCGCATAGGGGGTCGTCTCGGTGAACACCCCGCTGTCGAACGGCAGGTCGCCGAACACTTCGTCGGTGGAGATATGGTGGAAGCGGAAGCCCGCGCGCTTCGCCTCGGGCATCCCGCGCCAATGCTCGAGCGCGGCGTCGAGCAGGCGGACGGTGCCGAGGACGTTGGTCTCGACGAACGCTGCCGGGCTGTCGATCGAGCGATCGACATGCGTCTCGGCAGCCAGATGCATCACCCCCTCGATCCGCTCGTCGCGCATCAGCCGGTGGAGCTGCGCGGCGTCGCCGATATCGGCGCCGACGAAGCGGAAATTGGGACGGCCCATGATGCTGCCGAGCGACGCCATGTTGCCGGCATAGGTGAGCTTGTCGACGCAGACGACGCGGTAGCGCTTCGCCACCAGCAGCCGGCAGACTGCCGAGCCGATGAAGCCCGCACCACCGGTGACCAGCACCCGGCGCATTTTCGGGGCCGAGGCGATCGGCTCGAGAAAGGTCATGCGGCAGCCGCTTCCACGCAGCGGCGCAGGTACCGCGCATAGTCGGTCTTGCCCATCGTATCGGCGCGAGCGAGCAGCATCTGTGCGTCGAGATAGCCCAGGTCGAAGGCGATCTCCTCCGGGCAGGCGATCTTGATGCCCTGGCGGTTCTCGATCGTCCGCACGAAACTGCCGGCATCGTGCAGGCTGTCATGCGTGCCGGTGTCGAGCCAGGCATAGCCGCGGCCGAGCCGGTTCACGTTGAGATTGCCCCGCTCCAGATAGGCCGAGATCACATCGGTGATCTCCAGCTCGCCGCGTGGGCTGGGCTTCAGCGTACGGGCGATGTCGACGACCTGGTTGTCGAAGAAATAGAGCCCGGTCACTGCCCAGTTCGACCTGGGCTCAGCAGGCTTCTCGACGATGCTGGTGGCCTTGCCGGTCTCGGGATCGAAGGTGGCGACGCCGTAGCGCTCGGGATCGTCGACCTGATAGGCGAAGACGCTCGCCTGGCCCTGCGCGGCGGCCTCGGCGGCGGCGCGGCCCTTGGCCGCCAGCCCGTCGCCATGGAAGATGTTGTCGCCCAGGATCAGCGCGGCCGGGCCGCCATCGAGGAACTGCTCGCCGATCAGGAAGGCCTGGGCCAGGCCTTCGGGGGCAGGCTGCTCGGCATATTCGAAGTTGATCCCGAAGGCCGATCCATCGCCCAGCAACAGGCGGAACATCGGCAGGTCACGGGGCGAGGAGATGATCAGGATGTCGCGGATGCCGGAGAGCATCAGCACCGACAGCGGATAATAGATCATTGGCTTGTCGAAGACCGGCAGCAGCTGCTTCGAGATCGAGAGCGTCGCGGGATACAGGCGCGTGCCGGCACCGCCCGCAAGGATGATCCCCTTTACCGGCCTGTCCGACGATACGGCGGATATGGAAGCAGCCACCAATTCCCTCCCCGGCGCCCAGGCGCTTGGAAGCGCGGCGCACCACCGGATTGTGCACCGAAATTGGTTCAAGAACTGCTAACCGTGGAAATCAGGCGGGCTGCGGCTCGACCGGTACTTCGGCAAACGCCGCCTCTGCTATCGGCGTTTCGGCAGGCGGTGGCGCGATAGGAACCATCGACCAGCCATCGAATGCAAACGCCTTCGGCTCCGCGTAGGAACGCGGCCCTTCAAACCCCTCTTGGTGCATCCTCGGTCTCTCCGACTCGATTTGCCCCCGCCCGAACAACGCCTTACGCCTGTTACATGCCGCTGGGTAGCCGGTATGCCGCGCTAAACATTATCTAGATCGCGCCGCCGCGAGCGGCTTCCTAAATCGCCCGCCATGCTGCATTCCGGGAACATGACGGAGACACAGGCGAGCGCTGGCGCTGCGGGAACGATTCCGGCCGCGCGGCTGACGCACCTCCAGCGGCTCGAAGCCGAGAGCATCCACATCCTGCGCGAAGTCGTCGCCGAGGCCGAAAGCCCGGTGATGCTCTATTCGATCGGCAAGGACAGCGCGGTGATGCTCCACCTCGCGCGAAAGGCCTTCTACCCGGCGCCGCCGCCCTTCCCGCTCCTCCATGTCGACACGACCTGGAAGTTCCGCGCGATGTACGATCTGCGCGACAAGGCGGCACGCGACGCCGGCATGGAGTTGATCGTCTACAAGAACCCCGAGGCCGAGGCGCAGGGGATCAATCCCTTCGACCATGGCGGCCGCCACACCGACATGTGGAAGACCGAGGGGCTCAAGCAGGCGCTGGACAAATACGGCTTCGACGCGGCGTTCGGCGGCGCGCGGCGCGACGAGGAGAAGAGCCGCGCCAAGGAGCGCGTGTTCAGCTTCCGCACCGCGACGCATCGCTGGGACCCCAAGAATCAGCGCCCCGAGCTGTGGCGGCTCTACAATGCCCGCAAGCAAAAGGGCGAGAGCATCCGCGTCTTCCCGCTCTCCAACTGGACCGAGCTCGACATCTGGCAATACATCCTCGCCGAGGGGATCGAGATCGTCCCGCTCTATTTCGCCGCACCCCGCCCGACGGTGGAACGCGACGGCTTGCTGCTGATGGTCGATGACGAGCGCTTCCGGCTCAATCCCGGCGAAGTGCCGGTGGAACGCTCGGTCCGCTTCCGCACCCTCGGCTGCTACCCGCTCACCGGCGCGGTCGAGAGCGAAGCGGATACGCTGGAGGCGGTCATCCAGGAGATGCTGCTGACCACCACCAGCGAACGCCAGGGCCGCGCGATCGACCACGACCAGGCGGCGTCGATGGAGAAGAAGAAGCAGGAGGGGTATTTCTGATGCGGCCCGCTTCGACCTCTTCTCTCTTCACCACCCCCACCCCCTTCCCCGTCATCCCCGCGAAGGCGGGGATCCAGAGTCATGAAGGACGTCGCTCTGTTACCCTGGATCCCCACCTGCCCGGGGATGACGGGTTGGGAAATGACGACGGGCTGGGAGAACACGCATGACCTCCTACCGCCCCGACGCGCTCATCGCGTCCGACATCTCCGCCTATCTCCAGCTGCACCAGAACAAGTCGCTGCTGCGTTTCATCACCTGCGGCAGCGTCGATGACGGCAAGTCCACGCTGATCGGCCGGCTGCTCTACGATTCGAAGATGATCTTCGAGGACCAGCTCGCCAGCCTAGAGGCCGACAGCAAGCGCGTCGGCACCCAGGGCGGCGAGATCGATTTCGCGCTGCTGGTCGACGGCCTCGCCGCCGAGCGCGAGCAAGGCATCACCATCGACGTCGCCTACCGGTTCTTCGCAACCGAGAAGCGCAAGTTCATCGTCGCCGACACGCCCGGCCACGAACAGTACACCCGCAACATGGTGACCGGCGCCTCGACCGCCGACCTTGCCGTGATCCTGATCGATGCGCGCAAGGGCGTGCTCACCCAGACGCGGCGCCACTCGTATCTATGCCACCTGCTGGGCATCCGCCGCATCGTGCTGGCGGTGAACAAGATGGACCTGATCGGCTATGATCTGGCCGCGTACGACGCAATCGTCGCGGACTATCGCGCGTTCGCCGAGAGCATCGGCATCACCGCCTTCACCCCGATCCCGATCTCGGGCTTCAAGGGCGACAACATCACCGGACCGAGCGCGAACACGCCCTGGTATGCCGGGCCGGCGCTGCTCGAGCATCTGGAGACGGTCGCGCTGGATGCGGATGCCGATGCCGCACGCCCCTTCCGCTTGCCGGTGCAATGGGTGAACCGCCCCAACCTCGATTTCCGCGGTTTCGCCGGCATGATCGCCTCGGGCAGCGTCAGGCCCGGTGACAAGGTGCGCATCCTGCCCTCGGGCCAGACGACCACGGTGGCGCGGATCGTCGGCTTCGGCGGCGACAAGGCCGAAGCCGTTGCCGGCGAGAGCGTGACGATCACCCTCGCAAACGAAGTCGATTGCTCGCGCGGCGACGTGATCGCCACCGCCGATGCGCCGCCCCAGGTCGCGGACCAGTTCCAGGCGACGATCGTGTGGATGGACCAGGCCGAGATGCTGCCGGGCCGCGCATATTGGCTCAAGCTCGGCACCCAGATGGTAAGCGCCACCGTTCAGCCGCCGCGCCACGCGATCTGCGTCAACACCATGGCCGAGCTCAGCGTGAAGACGCTGGGGCTCAACGACATCGGCGTGGCCGAGGTCTATACCGATCGCGGCATCGCCTTCGAGGCCTATGCCGACAGCAAGGATCTGGGCGGGTTCATCCTGATCGACAAGGCGACCAACGCCACCGTCGCCGCGGGCATGCTCAACTTCGCGCTGCGCCGCGCCCAGAACGTCCATTGGCAGGCGGTCGAGATCAACCGCGAGGCGCATGCCCGGCAGAAGCACCAGGCCCCGCGCCTGCTGTGGTTCACCGGCCTTTCCGGCTCGGGCAAGTCGACCATCGCCAATCTGGTCGAGAAGCGCCTCCACGCGATGGGCAAGCACAGCTTCCTGCTCGACGGCGACAATATCCGGCACGGGCTCAACAAGGACCTGGGCTTCACCGATGCCGACCGGATCGAGAACATCCGCCGCGTCGGCGAAGTCGCCCGGCTGATGACCGATGCCGGGCTGATCGTCCTCACCGCCTTCATCTCCCCCTTCCGGGCGGAGCGCGAGCTGGTGCGGGCGATGCTGCCCGAAGGCGAGTTCTTCGAGATCTTCGTCGACACCCCGCTCGACGTGGCCGAGGCGCGCGACGTGAAGGGGCTCTACAAAAAGGCCCGCGCCGGCCAGATCGCCAACTTCACCGGCATCTCCAGCCCCTATGAGGCGCCGCAGAACCCGGAGATCCGCGTGAACACGACGAAGGAGACGCCGGAGGAAGCCGCCGAACGGATCGTTGAGACGATCATGGGCACCTGGAGTCCGGTGATTTGACCGACGCCGAACTCGCCCGGGAAGTCGCCGAGGAGGCAGGCGCGCTGCTGCTGCGCATCCAGGGCGAATGTGCCGGTGGCGACCGCGGCGACCGTGAGGCCAACGCCCTGATCCTCGCCGCGCTCGCGCTCGCCCGTCCAGACGACGCAATCCTCTCCGAGGAATCCGCCGACGACCCCGCCCGGCTCTCCGCCAGCCGGGTATGGATCGTAGATCCGCTCGACGGCACCCGCGAATTCGCCGAGCGCCGCGGCGACTGGGCGGTGCATATCGCACTCGCCATCGACGGCGCGCCGGCGGTGGGCGCCGTCGCCCTGCCCCGGCTGGGCTGCACCCTCTCCAGCGACTGCCCGCCCGCGCTGCCTGAAGGGGAACTGCCCCCGCGCATGCTGGTCAGCCGCACCCGCCCGAGCGCGCTCTGCGCCGGCGTCGGCGAGCGGATCGGCGCGGTGCATATCGGCATGGGCTCGGCCGGCGCGAAGGCGATGGCGGTGGTCCGCGGCGAAGCCGAGATCTACCTCCATTCGGGCGGTCAGCACCAATGGGACAATTGCGCGCCCGTCGCAGTGGCGCTCGCCGCCGGCCTCCATGCCTCGCGGATCGACGGCAGCCCGATCGTCTACAACCAGCCCAGCACGAGCATCCCGGACCTGCTGATCTGCCGCAAGGAATGGGCGCCGATCGTGCTGGAAGCGGTGAAGGATTGCGGGGCGGATCTCTGAGCTTCCACCGCTAAGTGACTTCCTGCGACTCGCGGATTCACCGCGAGTCGCGCGTAGACGGCGAATCCGGGACATGGTAAACGCTTCGTTTGGGAGGGAGCGTTTTGACCGCCGATATCTGGTTCTTTCTGGCGATCGGATTCAGCTTTGCGGGCTATGCGACCTACCTGATCGGGCTGCGTCGCGAGCTGGTCGAGCCGAACCGCGCGTCCTGGCTGATCTGGAGCGCGGCGACCACGCTCGAGGCGCTGACCTATGCCGCGGTGAACCCCGGCGCGCCGCAGGGCTGGGTGTTCGCGCTTAGCTCGGTCGCCTGCATCGCGGTCACGCTCGGCATCTGGCGCCGCTCGTCCTGGGCCCCGCCCTCGCCCACCGAGACTTTCTGCATCGCCGCCAGCCTCTCCGCGCTGATCCTGTGGCTCGCCTTCCGCGAGGCCTTCTGGGCGCACATGCTCGTCGTCCTCGCCGTGCCGGTGAGCTTCTGGCCGACCTGGGCGAGCGTGTGGACCGATCGCAACCGCGAGCGCTCGCCGGCCTGGGGCCTCTGGACCTTCGGCGATCTCGCCACGCTGCTCGTCGCCGTCCGCGCGACCGATCCGGGCGTCGCCGAACTCGGCTATGTGATCGTCGAGTTCCTCTGCCATGCCAGCGTCTGGTTCCTGATCGGCCTGGCGACGATCAACCCGCTGCGCTCCTTCGGCACGCGCCGCGGCGGGCTGCGCTGGTTCGATCGCTACCGGCCTTCGAGCAACCTCTTCAAGGTGGGCGACAACCATCTGGGCAAGGCCGTCTATGCGGCGAGCGCCTTTGCCGAGGGCGACGTGCTGATCGAGTTCACCGGCCGCCGCTTCCGCGCCGACCAGATCCCCAGCCTGATGCGCGGCCGCGGCGACCGCTTCGTCCAGGTGACGCCCGACCATTATATGGGCCCGTCCGGCCGGATCGACGACCTGGTCAACCATAGCTGCGTCCCCAATGCCGGGCTGCGCTTCACCGATGCCGGCGTGTTCCTGGTAGCGGTCCGCGCGATCGAACCGGGCGAGGAGATCGCCTGGGACTATTCGACGACGCTCAGGGAATCGAACTGGCACATGATCTGCCAGTGCCGCGCGGAGGGCTGCCGCCGGGTGATCGGCAATTTCGACAGCCTCGATCCCGACCGGCAGGAATGGTTCCGGGCAAGGAACCTGGTCGCGCCATATCTGCGGCGGAAGGACGAGGTTGCGGGGACGCGTAAGGCTGTGGGGCGACGCTGATCCAATCCTACCTCGGAGCGCAGCTCCGGGGGAGGGGGACCGCGCGACGCAGTCGCGTGGTGGAAGGGGTAGAGGCCCTCCGAGCAATCCATCGCCTGTGGAGAAGCCCCCTCCACCATTCGCTATGCGAATGGTCCCCCTCCCCCGCTTCGCGAGGGAGGATTTTCTAAGCCGCCAGCCCGCTCGGCTGGGCCAGCCGCGCCGTGCCCAGCGTCAGGATCGCCTTGGCCCCCGTGCCCTTGCCGTCGCTGATCAGCTCGAGCTTGCCTTCCATCGCCAGCATGGAGTTCGCGCACCAGTGCAGCCCCAGCCCGCCGGACTTGTGCGCCCGGGTCGAGAAACCCCGCTGGAACAGCGTCGGCGCGACCGAGGGGTCGAAGCCCTCACCGTCGTCGCGGATATGGATTTCGGTGCTGTCGCCCTTGTCCCGGATCGTCACCGAGATCGAGCCGCTGCCGCGCCCGGTCGCCGCGATCGCCTCGGCGGCATTGGCGAAGAGGTTGCCGACCACCTGGCTGAGGATAACCCGGTTGGCCATTACCCAATGCGCCCGCGACGGGAAGCTGAACGCGATCGAGTTCTCGCCCGAATAGCGCGCGATCGTGGCGTTCTGGGCGACGATGTCGGTGATGTCGCAGGCATCGAGCGGCGGGCGTTCGTGCGCGGCTTCCTGCTGCTGGCCGATGATCTCGAGGACGTGGTGCAGCGCCTCGCGGCCAATACCGATCTGCTCGCGCCGGTCCGCCCGCTCCTGCTCGATGCTCTCGATCGCAGCGGCCAGGAAGGCGACCAGCTTCTGGCGGCGCACTGCAGGCACTTCCTCGCCCGCCAGCTCGGAAAGCGCGCGGTCGAGCAAGGCCCGGTCCATCGGCGCGCCGGCACCTAGTCCCTGGCTGAGCACCGTGCTGATCGGGTTCAGCGCATTGCGGACATTGTGCATCACCGCCACCGCGCTCTCGCTGCGGCCCAAAGTGAAGCTCTGCACCTCGAGCTGCTCGCGCAGGTCCTTGAGCTGCTTGAGCATCGAATTGAAGCTGGTGACCAGGCTGCCGATCTCGTCGTCGCGCTGCTTGTCGGTGAGCATGCCGAGGGTGCCCGAGGCACGGACCACGCCCATATGGCTCTCGACACGCTTGAGCGGCGCAAGCACCAGCCGCGCGATCATCCGGCGCAGCACGAGCAGGACGATCGCCAACAGGATCGACGACCCGACCACGGCGAGGACCAGCATGCGGGTGCCGAGCGTCGATAGATCGCGCGGCACGCTATAGGTGGCGGTGGCGACGGCGCGGCCGTCCGGCCCCGGGATCGGCACGGCGATCTGCGTACGGGTGGCGCCGGGAGTCTGGGTGACTTCGGCCACCGGGTTGTCGAGCGGCAGGTTGACCTGCAGCTCGAGCAGCTTGCTGAGCTGCGCCGCGGTGACGGTGCGCGCCATCAGCACATAGCCGCGCGGATCGCCGCTGCCATCGCTGCGGCGCACCTGGGCGATGCCCATGGCGACCAGCGTGTCGCCCAGCCGCAGGAAGAAGCCCGTGGAGTTCTTCTCCTTCGACGCGGCCAGTACCTTGGCGAAATCCAGTCGCGCGATCGCATCGGTCAGCCGCGCCCGCATCGCCGGCACATCCGCCTGCTTCTCCAGGTCGAGCCAGCGCGCGATCACGATCGAGCGGTCGGGCCGGACATAGGCCATGGCGTTGACGTCGAGATTGACCATGGCGAGTGTCGAGAAGCTCTCCTTCTCGAACGCGCGCGTCGGGTTGGCCATGTAGTCGTAGGACGACGTCCAGTCGCCATAGTCGCGCACCGCCAGCTCGACCTTGGCCGAGACGTCGTGGACCACGGCCTGGGTGCGCGCGACATGGGCGTCGACCGCGTCATGCTCCAGCTTGCTGAAGCTCGGCGTGATGACGGTGGCCAGCATCAGGGTGAGCGCGACCGCGCCGATCACGCCGACGCCGGTCAGGATCAGGACCAGTTTCGCGCCGAGCGAGGCCGGCGCCTTCAGGCGCCTCGCGATGGCCATCAGCCGTGCGTCCCGTTGCCCAGCTCGAGCTCCACGGGCTCCGCGTCACCAATATAGCCCCTGTTGGCGAGGACGAGCGCGTCCTCCACATCCATCGGGCGGGCGAGATAATAACCCTGGAGATGGCTGCACCCGGCCAGGCGCAGCGCCTGGAGCTGGGCCTCGGTCTCGACGCCCTCGGCAACCACTTCCATGCCCAGCGCGCGGCCGAGATGGATGATCGAATGGACGATCGCGGCGCTCTCGCGCTCGCGGCCCATGCCGTCGACGAAGCTGCGGTCGATCTTCAGGCAATCGAGCGCGAAACGGCGGATGTTGTAGAGGCTAGAATAGCCGGTGCCGAAATCGTCCAGCGCGATGCGGAAACCCATCTGGCGCAGCTTGAACAGCGTCTCGGCGGCGCGCTCGACATCGTCGAAGATCGCCGTCTCGGTGATCTCGATCTGGAAGCGGCCCGGCTCGACGCCGGCATTGGCGACGCGCTCCATCACATGCGCCACGAAGTTGTGGCGGCGGAACTGGCGCGGCGAGAAGTTCACCGAGACATATTGGCCCGGCCAGGTCTTGAGCGTCTCGACCGCGCGGTCGATCACCCAGTCGCCCAGCTCGTGGATCAGGTTCGATTCCTCGGCGATCGGGATGAACATGCCCGGCGAGACCATGCCGTATTCGGGGCTGCACCAGCGGATCAGCGCCTCGAAACCGGTGACTTCGAGCTGGTCGCGGCCGACGATCGGCTGGAAGACCAGCTTGAGCTCGCCCTTGGCGATCGCCTCCGACAGCCCACCCTCGATCTGGCGGCGGAAGCGGATCGACTCGTCCATCACTTCGTCGAACAGGCGCACCATGCCGCGTCCGCCATGCTTGGCTTCGTTGAGCGCTAGGTCGGCGCGCCGCATCACGTCGATCGGGTCGTGGATCGTGCCCGGCTGGACGACCATCAGGCCGACCGAGGCTCCACCCTGCACCGAATGGCCGAATACCTTGAAGCTGATCGATACCGCCTTGAGCATCCGCTCGGCGGCCATCTCGGCCTCGTCCTCGCCGGTGACCGGATAAAGCATCGCGAACTCGTCGCCGCCCAGGCGGGCGACAAAGCCTTCGGCCGGCACCTGCTCGCGCAATATCTCGCAGACCATGCGGATCAGCTCGTCGCCGGCGAGATGGCCGAGCGTGTCGTTGACGATCTTGAACCGGTCGAGGTCCATCATCGCCATGGCGAAGCAGCGGTCGCCCTTCACGGCCTTGCCCAGCATGTGGAGGAAGGCGAGGCGATTGGGCGCGTCGGTCAGCGAGTCATGATTGGCGATATGGACGGCGCGCGATTCATTGGCGGCCAGCTCGAGCTTCTGCTCCTCGAGCAGCGTGATGGCGCTGCGCAGCTTGGCGTCGGCTTCCCAGCGATGGGCGAGCGCGGTCGCGGTCTGCATCACCTCTTCTGCCTGGAAGGGCTTGGCGATGTAGAAGATCTTGTCCGCCGGGCCGGCGGCGCGGCTGATGTCGAGGGGCGAGAAGTCCGAATAGCCGGTGACGATGACCAGGTTGATGTCGGGATCGAGCGCGCGGATACGGCGGGCGGTCTCCTTGCCGTCGATGCCCGGCGGCATGCGCACGTCGATGAAGGCGACGGCGAAGCGCGCACCGGTCTCGATTGAATCCTGGATCGCCTCGACGGCGTCGAGGCCCTGGTTGAAATGCGCGCAGTCGAAATCGATCAGGTCGCCGGCCGATGCCTTGGTCACCGGCTCCTCGTCGCCGAACAGCTCGGCCGCCAGCGTGTTCAGCGCAGTCGCTTTGCCGGCGCTGCGGGCCCCGAACACCTGGCGATACGACTCGTGCATCGCCGGTTCGTCGTCCACGATCAAAATGCGCACTTGCGAAATCCCCTCGCTCATCTCTTCAAACGAGGTAAGCGGACAGCGTTAAGGAGCGGTAAAATCGCGAAGATGCGGAGAGGAAAAGCGTGCGGAGAGGGTTAAGGCCCGGGCCATGATCTGCGTTGGTTTACCCGCCCGTCGCCAGGCGATAGCAAGGCCCGCACAACAGGAGGATGCATGACTGAACCGCTGGCCGCCCGATCGCTGCTGTTCGCGCCCGGGGATTCCGAGCGCAAGCTCGCCAAGGCGGGCGCGAGCGAGGCCGATCTGGTGCTGCTCGACCTGGAGGACGCGGTGGCCGAGGCGAACAAGGGCGCGGCCCGCGCGCTGGTCGCCGAGCATCTGAAGGCCGGTACGCGTGCCCAGCCGCAATGGGTGCGGATCAACCCGCTCGACACGCCGCACGCGCTTGCCGATCTCGCTGCGATCGTGCCGGGCCGGCCCGACGGGATCATGCTGCCCAAGGCCACCCGCGCCGAGGCGGAACTGCTCCATCATTACCTCACCGCGCTCGAGGCGGCGCACGGCCTGCCCCAGGGCGAAATCCGCACGATCGTGGTGGCGACCGAGACCGCCCCGGCGATCTTCGGGCTGGGCGATTATGCCGGCTGCCCGCGCCTCGCCGCGCTCACCTGGGGCGCGGAAGACAGCGCCACGGCGCTGGGGGCGACGCACAATCGCGACGAGAGCGGGGAGTATGATTTCCCCTATCAGGTGTTCCGGGCGCTCGCCCTTGCCGGGGCAGCGGCGGCGGGGGTGACGCCGATCGAGACGATCCATGGCGACTTCCGCGATCTCGCCGGGCTGGAGAAGGTTGCAACCAAGGCGCGCCGCGCGGGTTTCCGCGGGATGCTCGCCATCCATCCGGACCAGGTAGCCGTCATCAACCGCGCCTTTTCGCCCTCTTTGGCGGAAATCGAGAGGGCGAACCGTATCGTGGATGTCTTCGAATCCAATCCGGGTGCCGGGACGATCGGCCTGGATGGGGAGATGCTCGACATGCCGCACCTCAAGCGCGCCCAGGCGGTGCTGGCGATGCGACGGCAGTAACGCCATGAATTTGCGGATCTATTCCAGCGGGCCTCGATGACCGAAACGCCGGCCGAACCCCTTCCGGTCGGGGAAGACGAGTTCCGCCTGATCGCGGACAGCGCCCCCGTCGCCGTCTGGGTCACCCGCCTCGACCGCAAGCGCAGCTTCGTCAACCGCGCCTATGTCGAGTTCCTCGGCGTAACCTACGAGGAAGCCCTGGATTTCGACTGGCGGCGGATCATCCATCCAGACGATGCGGCGCGAATCCTGGCGGCATCGATCGCGGGCGAAGCGAGCCTGACCACCTTCGCGCTGGAGGGGCGCTACCGCAGCGCCACCGGCGAGTGGCGCTGGCTGCATTCCACCTCCCAGCCCCGCCGCGACGCGCAGGGCCGGCACATCGGCTTCATCGGCGTCGCGCATGACGTGACCGAGGCGAAGACCGCCGAGCTCGCCCTTCGGGAACGCGAGGCACAGCTTTCCGCCTTTATCAACCAGACCACCGCAGGCTTCGGCCAAGTCGATCTGGAAGGCCGCTTCACCCTGGTCAACGACCGGTTCTGCGAGATCGCCGGCTGGAGCCGCGACGAGCTGATGGGCATGACCATGCAGCAGATCACCCATCCCGACGACCTGGCCCGGAACGAGCCACTGTTCGAACGGGCGGTGCGCGAGGGTACGCCCTACACCCATGAGAAGCGCTATATCCGCAAGGACGGCGGGATCGTCTGGGTGAACAATTCGGTGGCAGTAATCCGCCGGCCGAGCGGCGAACCCTTCGGCGTGCTGGCGGTGGCGCTGGACGTCACGCGGCGGCGCGAGGACGAGGAGGCGCTGCGCAAGAACGAGGAGACGCTGCGCCTCGCCACCGAGACGGCGGGCATGGCGACCTGGGAAGCCGATCTGGAGACGCGGGAGGGCGAATGGTCGCCCAACCGCTTCGACCTGCTCGGCATGCCGCGGCGGCCGGACAATCGCGGCACCTTCGAGGAATGGATCGAACGGGTCCATCCCGAGGACCGCCAGATGGCGCGCGCCGCAGCCGAGCGATGCTTCCGGGACGGCGTACCTTATACGATCGAGTACCGGATCTGCCGCGCGGACGACAATAGCGAGCGCTGGCTGCAGAGCCATGGCAACCGGATCGACTATGGCGACAGCCGGCCGAGCCGCTTCGTCGGCGTCTCGTTCGACATCACCGGCCGCAAGCGCGCCGAGGAGGAACTGCGCGAGAGCGAGGCGCGCTTCCGGACGATCTTCGAGCAGGCCAACGACTTCCTGATCACCACCACGCTCGACAATCGCGTCACCTCGGTCAACCCGGCGGTGGTCGCGGCGCTCGGCTATGCCGAGGACGAGCTGATCGGCCACTCGATCCGCGAGTTCATGGACGAGGACCAGTTCGCGATCAGCATGGACGCGTTCAACCGCAAGCTCGAGCATGGCGGCTCGACGCGGCTGACCGTCAAGCTGCGCGCCAAGGACGGACGCGAGCTGATCTGGGAAGTCAATTCGCGACTCAGCCTCGACGAGCAGGGCCGGCCGACGGCGCTGCACGCGATCGGGCGCGACATGACCGAGGCGAAGCGCGCCGAGACACATCTCCGGCTGCTGATCGACGAGCTCAACCACCGGGTGAAGAACACGCTGGCGATCGTCCAGGGCATCGCGCAGCAGAGCTTCAAGGACGACGTGCCGCCGCGCCAGGCGCGCGCCGCGTTCGAGGGGCGGCTGGCGGCGCTTTCCGAGGCGCACAACCTGCTCACCCGCGAGCATTGGAGCCTCGTCTCGATGCGGCAGATCATCGAGGACGCCCTGCGTCCGCACGGCGAGGCGAGCCGCTTCACCCTCGACGGGCCAGACCTGACGATCCTGCCCAAGACCGCGATCAGCCTGGCGCTGGCGATCCACGAGCTGGCGACCAATGCCGTCAAGCACGGCGCACTCTCCTGCCCCGAGGGACGCATCTCGGTGGCCTGGCAGCGGATCCGCGGCGACGGGCCGGCGCGGCTGGCGCTGCGCTGGGAGGAATCGGGCGGCCCGGCTGTCGAGCCGCCGACGCGGCGCGGCTTCGGCACGCGGATGATCGAGCGCGGCCTCGCCGCCGAGCTGGGCGGCACGGTCAAGATCGACTTCCGGCCGGGCGGGCTGGTCTGCACCGTCGACGCGCCGCTGCCCGAGGGCGCCGAATGAGCGGGTTCGAAGGGCTGCGCGTGCTCGTCGTCGAGGACGAGCCGGTGGTCGCCATGTATCTCGAGGACCTGCTCGACGCGCTGGGCTGCGAGACGATCGGCCCGGCGAGCCGGCTGGCCGACGGGCTGGAATTGGCCGAGCACGGCGACTTCGACGTGGCGATCCTCGACATCAATCTGGGCGGCGAAAGGAGCACGCCGATCGCCGATGTGCTGCGCCTGCGCGGGCTGCGCTTCGCCTTTGCCAGCGGCTATGGCGTGCCGCCCGAGGGCTTTGGCGAGAATGTGCCGATGATCGAGAAGCCATATCGCGAGGCGCAGGTCGCCGGGGCGCTCACCCGGTTGCTGGCCTAGCCTCTCCTATCACGCGGTGGCGGGCGACGCGCCAAAGTCCACGAAGTTCACGCCAGAAGCGGGTTTTCGCGCGGGCTAGATTGACACGGTTCCCGCAAACGCGCCGCATCTCGCAACATCCTTGCGTCGGCGTGATCCTATTTTTCCAACGGAGCAAAGAGCGGCCGGACCTAGTCCCGGCCGGAGAAGCCGAGCAAACAAAATCCTACATTGCAAGCGCGCGGATGACGAAACAGCGGTAGGCCCGGGACGGCGACAACGCCGCCGTCCCGGGCCCTCCCCCTCTATCACCAGCGCTTCGACAGGCGGATCTGCAGGGTGCCCGACTTCTCGCCCTGGCCGGCGCGCAGGCCGGTTTCGAAGTCGAACGACCAGCCGCTGCTCAGGATGTCGAACCGCGTGCCGATGCTCAGCTGGAGCTGCTCGCGCTTCCAGCTATTGGCCGAGAGGCCGTAGAGCGCTGTGCCCGGGATATCGGCATAGTCGAGCCACTGCGCATCGAGATCGGCGAACTCATGGTTCCACTCGGCGCGGATGCGCGGAGTGACCGAACCGAAGCTCGTCTTCTGGCGATACTCGAGACGCCCGCCGATCGTACCGGTGATCGAGCTGACCTCGCGCGCATCGAAGCGCAGATTATAGCGCCCGGCCCCGGTCTCGACATAGGCGTCGAGATCGGCGTCGAGATACTCACCGCGGCCATAGATCGACCATTGCAGCGGACCGCTCCGGCTATCGATGCCCACCGAGAGCGCGGCGACGCTGTAGCTGCCGTCGCGGCTGCCACGCGCCGTCGCATTCACCGCGGCGGCGAGGCGCCGGGTGGTGAAGTCGAGCTGGCCGCGGCCGACCATGCCGTCGATGAACGCCCCGCCGACAGGCTGGATGCTGGCATAGGCGGCATAGAGCGTGCTGGTGCCGCGCACCTGCGCCGCCGTGCCGATCTGGCTCAGATCATTGCCATAGCCGCCGCCCAGGCCGAGCAGCACCCCTTCGGAGAGCTTGATGTCGGCACCGGCGCTGAGGCCCGCGGTGGTGGCGGTGATCTTGCTGCGATCGGTCCGCCGGTCGCGCGTGCCGATGTCGATCGCGCCACCCGCCCAGGTGGCCAGCGAGCCGACCCGGCGGTTGCCGTCCTCGTCGACGCTGCCCGAGCCCGGCGCGGCCTGCTTGGCCCCGCTGGTTCCGGCGACGCCGCCCGAGCCGCCCAGGCCAGCCGCACCGCCGGTTGCGGCGACCGTCCGGCCATAGCCGAGCTGATCGGCGCGCGAGAGCGGCGACTGGGCGTCGTTGGCGAACTGGCCGATCGCGGGATCCTCGCCCGAGAAGCGCATGCGATCGGTGATCGCGAGGCTCCAGCCCTTGTCGGTCGGCCGCTCGCGCACCGCCATGCCGTCGCGCGAACCGAGCGTGACGCCCATGGCGAGGCCGGTAGCGCCGCCGCCATTATGGAGCTGCTCGGTGCGCCGCATGAAGTTGGCGACCTGTGCCCGGGCGAAGCGGCGTGCCGTCTCGGCCTGGGCATCGCTGATCGCCGCCACGTCCGGATCGTTGCGCGGATCCGGGCGTGCCTGGACGGTCAGCGTGACGGTCGACGGTGCCGAGGCGCCGTAGACGTTGCTGAGCGTGTAGGTGACGACGATCGTCCCGCCGAAGCGGTTGTTCGGCGTCA
The DNA here is from genome assembly GCF_047324325.1 of Sphingomonas sp. Sphisp66. NCBI lineage: Bacteria > Pseudomonadati > Pseudomonadota > Alphaproteobacteria > Sphingomonadales > Sphingomonadaceae > Sphingomonas > Sphingomonas sp. Sphisp66. The sequence continues at coordinate 964,449 of NZ_CP168508.1, read as the reverse complement.
CGTCGAGGCGATAGCTGCCACTGCCCGCCGCGACGATGTTGGTGGTCGCCGCATTGGCCGGCGACACGCTCACCACGTTCGCGCCGGTGAACGGCCCGCGCGCCGCGCCCTCGGTGAGCATCACCGAGACCAGCTGGCCATCGCCCGCCGTCGCGGTCTTGGGCGCCGCGACCGGCACCTGGCCGACCACGGTGATCGTCACCGTCCCCGGTGCCGAGGTGCCGCCCGGGCCGACCGCGACATAGGTGAAGCTGTCGGTGCCGGCATAGTTGGCGGCCGGAGTGTAGGTCGCGATGTAGGGCGAGGTCGGCGCCGCAGCGACCGGGGTCAGGCTCGGCCCGGCCCCGCCACTGAGCGTGACGGTGCCATGCGCCGGCTGGCTCGCGATCTGGATCGAGTCATAGACGCCGGTCACCAGCGACGAGAGGTTGATCTGGACGCTGGTCCCCGCCGTGGTGGTGCTGCCCGCCACGGTGGAGGTGCCCGGCCCCGCGCTCGGCGGCGGCGGCGTATCGACGGTGAGGCTCACCGTTGCGGCCGCCGAGGTGCCGCCCGGACCGGTGACGGTATAGGCGAAGCTGTCCGCTCCGAAATAGCCCGCGGTCGGGGTGTAGGTGACCACATCGCCGCTGACCGTGGTGGTGCCGTGGGTCGGCGCCGTGGAGACGGTCAGCGTGCTGTGGACGCCGGTGATCGAGGTGCTGAGATCGATGGCGGTGCCCGAGCTGTTATAGCCCACGGTCACGCCGGTCCGGTTGGCGGCGGTCGGCGCGGCCGGAGTCGCCACCGTCAGGCTCACGGTCGCGGGGGCCGAAGTGCCGCCCGGGCCGGTCGCCGTATAGGTGAAGCTGTCCGCGCCATAATAGGTCGCCCCCGGCGTATAGGTGACGACATCGCCGGCAACCGTCACCGTGCCGTGCGTCGGCGCCGTGCCGATCGCGATGCTCGAATGCACGCCGGTGATCGAGGCCGACAGGTCGATCGCCGTGCCGGTGCTCGCATAGGGCACCGCCACGCCGGACTTGTCCGCCGCGGTCGGGGCGGCGGGCGTCGCCACCGTCAGGCTAACGGTCGCGGGAGCAGAAGTGCCGCCCGGGCCGGTCGCCGTATAGGTGAAGCTGTCCGCACCGAAATAGCCGGCAGTCGGGGTGTAGGTCACCACATTGCCGGCAATCGTCACCGTGCCATGCGCCGGCGCCGTGCCGATCGCGATGCTCGAATGCACGCCGGTGATCGAGGCCGACAGATCGATCGCCGTCCCGGTGCCGTTATAGGGCACCGCGACGCCGCTCTTGTCCGCGACCGTCGGCGCCGGCGGAGTTGCCACGGTCAGCGTGACATTGGCCGGCGCGGAGGTGCCGCCCGGGCCGGTCGCCGTGTAGGTGAAGCTGTCAGCGCCATAATAACCGGCGGTCGGCGTATAGGTCACGACATCGCCGGCAATGCTGGTGGTGCCGTGGGTCGGCGCGGTGCCGATCGCGATGCTCGAGTGCACGCCGGTGATCGAGGCCGACAGGTCGATCGCCGTCCCGGTGCTGTTATAGGGCACCGCGACGCCGGTCTTGTTGGCCACCACCGGCGCCGACGGGGTCGCCACCGTGATGCTCACCGTCGCGACGTTCGAGGTGCCGCCGGCACCCGTCGCCGTATAGGTGAAGCTGTCGGTGCCGAAATAGCCCGCGGTCGGCGTGTAGGTAACCACATTGCCGGCGATGCTGGTCGTGCCGTGGGCCACGGCAGTACCGATGGCGATGCTGCTGTGCGGCCCGCCGGTGATCGAGCTCGTCAGGTCGATGGCGGTGGCGGTGTTATAGGCCACGTTCTCCGACTTGTTGGCCGCGACCGGCTTGTCGATGAACGTGTAGGTCGCCGATCCGCTGGTCTGGCCGTTGACGGTGACCGTCACGGCCTGCGCGCCCGAGCCGACGGCCGGCGCAGTGACGGTGAGCGAGGTCGCGCTCGCCCCGGTGACCGTGCCGTTGCCGGCGCCGCCAAAGGCGACGGTGTTGTTGGCCGGCGTGGTGCTGAAGCCGGTGCCCGAGATCGTCACCACCTGGCTGACCGGGCCCGAATTGGGCGCGATCGAGGTCAGGGTCGGCACGACGGTGAGGGCATTGCCCGCCGTCGCCGGAGTGGTCGGATAGCCGGCCGGGGTGAAGGCGCCGAGCGAGAAGCCGCCCGACGAGCCGGCGGTGGTGCCGGTGTAGCTGAGTGTGATCGTGCAGCTGCCCGACGGGATGGCGAAGCCGTTGAACTGATAGTTCGCGCCGGCATCCGCCCCGCTGGCCCCGCAGCTGCCGCCCGGCGACCCGCCATTGTGGGTCAGCAGCGCCGATCCGCTGAGCAGCGGCGCGACGGCCGGGGTGGCCGAGGCGTTCGGGTTGTTCAGGGTGATCGTCAGCGTGCCGGTCGCGCCCGCGCCGAGCGACGCCGGCGAGAAGTCGACGGTGGCAGTGACTGCGCCGGCATTGCCGACGGCGAAGCTCTGCTGAACCTGCGCCGCGGCGTTCCAGTTGGTATCGCCCGCCTGGTTGGCGTTGATCCGGCAGGTACCGGTCGAATTGAAGGTGACCGTGTTGCCCGCGAGCGCGCAGCCGGTGCTGGCGCCGTCGAGCGTAAAGGTCACGCCCAGCCCCGAGCTGGCGGCGGCGGTCACCGTATAGGCCGCGCCGCCCACCGTCGCGGTGGGCGCGGTCGAAGTGAAGGCGATCGTCTGGTTGCCCTTGGCGATCGTGACGGTGGTGACCGGCGTGTCCGCCGTGACCGGCTGGCCATCGGTGACCCGGATGATGTAGCTGAACGAGCCCGCAACGGTCGGCGTGCCCGAGACGGTGCCGGTGCTCGCGCTGACGGTCGTGCCCGGCACGAAGGCACCGGCGCCGAGCGAATAGCTATAGGGAGCGACGCCGCCCGAAGCCGGATTGGCCTGGGTATAGGCAGCGCCCACCTGCAGGCCGGAGGCGGCAGCGGGAGTAATCACCAGCGTGGCCGGCGTCACCGTGAAGCTCTGCGGGACCGTGGGCGCGGCATCATAGGCCGCATCGCCGGCCTGGTCGGCGTTGATCGTGCAGGTGCCGGTGGTGAGCAAAGTCACCGAATTGCCCGCAACGGTGCAGACGCCGGTGGTGGCCGAAGTGAAGGTCACGGCCAGGGTCGAGCTGGCGGTAGCCGAGATCGCGACGGGTGAGGCCGAGAGCGAGGTGGTGGACGGGCCGGTGAAGCTGATCGTCTGCCCGGTCTTGCCGACCGTGATCGAATAGGATTCGCTCGCGGTGAAGGCGCTGCCGGCCACCGGCGCCGAGCCGTCCGAGACGTCGACCGTGAAGTTGAACGTGCCTCCCGTCGTCGGCGTGCCGGTGAGCACACCGCCTGCCGAAAGGGTCAGGCCCGGCGGCAGGGTGCCGGTCGAGCTGAAGCTGTAGGGCGAGGTGCCGCCGCTGGCGGTGAAGGTCTGCGAATAGGCGCTGAGCGTGGTGGCGCCGGGCAGCGCACCGGCCGCCGGCGAGATCACCACCGGGGCGATATAGGTGTAGTGGTCCGCCGCGCCGGTCGCGCTGGTGCCGCCGATATTGGTGACGCGGATGTCCACCGTGCCCGCCGCGCCGGCGGGCGAGGTCGCGGTGATCTGGTTGTTGCTGTTGACGGTGAAGCCGGTCGCCGCGGTGCCGCCGAAGGTGACCGCGGTCGCGCTGGTGAAGCCGGTGCCGGTGATCGTCACCGTGGCGCCGCCGGTGACCGAGCCGCCCTGGGGCGAGACCGCGGTGACGGTCGGCGCCGAGATATAGGTGTACTGGTCCGACGCGCTGGTCGCGCTGGTGCCGCCGGCGGTGGTGACCGTGACGTCATAGGTGCCGGCAGCATTGGCCGGCGAGGTCGCGGTGATCTGGGTGTTGCTGTTGATCGTATAGGTCGCGTTGGTCGCGCCGAACTTCACTGCACCCGTTGGGTTTGCCACCGCGAAGCCGGTGCCGGTGATCGTCACCGTGGTGCCGCCGCTGGTCGGGCCCGCGGTCGGCGAGACCGAGGTGACGGTCGGCGCCGAGACATAGGTGTACTGGTCCGACGCGCTGGTGGCGCTGGTGCCGCCCAGGGTGGTGACGGTGACGTCATAGGTGCCGGCAGCATTGGCTGGCGAAGTCGCGGTGATCTGGGTGTTGCTGTTGATCGTATAGGTCGCGTTGGCCGCACCGAACTTGACCGCCCCGGTCGGGTTCGCCGCCGAGAAGCCACTGCCGGTGATGACCACGGTGGTGCCGCCGCCGGTCGGGCCGGCGATCGGCGAGACCGAGGTGACGCTGGGCGCAGCGACATAGGTGTACTGGTCGGCCACGCTAGTCGCGCTGGTCCCGCTGGGGGTGGTGACGCGGATGTCCACCGTGCCCGCCGCACCGGCGGGCGCCGTCGCGGTGATCTGGGTCGCGCTGTTGACCGTGAAGCCGGTCGCCGGGCTCGCCCCGAAGGTGACGGCGGTCGCGCCCGACAGGTTGGTGCCGGTGATCGTCACCGTCGTGCCGCCGCCGGTCGGGCCGGCAGTCGGCGAGACCGAGGTGATCGCGGGCGCCGGGATATAGGTGTACTGGTCTCCCGCGCTGGTCGCGCTCGTGCCGCCGACGGTGGTGGCGCGGACGTCGACCGTGCCGGTGCCCGCGGGTGCGGTCGCGGTGATCTGGGTCGCGCTGTTGACCGTATAGCCGGTCGCCGGCGTTCCGCCGAAGGTCACGGCGGTCGTGCCCGACAGGTTGGTGCCGGTGATCGTCACCGTCGTGCCGCCGCCACCCGGGCCGCTGGTCGGCGAGATCGAGGTGACCGTCGGCGCCGGGATATAGGTATACTGGTCCGCGGCACTGGTCGCGCTCGTGCCGCCGACGGTGGTGACGCGCACGTCCACCGTGCCCGAGCCGGCCGGCGCGGTCGCAGTGATCTGGGTCGTGCTGTTGACCGTATAGCCGGTCGCGGCGGTGCCGCCGAAGGTCACCGCGGTCGTACCGGAGAAGTTGGTTCCGGTCAGCACCACCGTGAGGCCGCCGCTCGTCGGGCCCGTGGTCGGCGAGATGGCGGTAACCGTCGGCGCCGAGACATAGGTATATTGGTCGGCGGCGCTGGTCGCGCTGGTGTTGCCGCCATTGGTCACGGTCACGTCATAGGTGCCCGCGCTGTTGGCCGGGGCCGTCGCAGTGATCTGGGTGTTGCTGTTGACCGTGTAGCCAGTCGCATTGGTCGCGCCGAACCGCACCCCGGTGGCGCCGGTGGTGCCGTTGAGGTTGGTGCCGGTGATGACCACCGTCGTGCCGCCGGAGACCGGGCCCGCCGTCGGCGAGATCGAGGTGACCGTGGGCAGCATGGTTATCGTGTCGGGCGCGGTTGGCGTGTTCGCCGCCCCGCCGCCGCTTACTCCTACCGTCACGCTTCGGGACAACGCCGAGTTGGTCGCGACCGCGGTGGTTATCGATAGCGCGGTGTTCGAGGCTCCGGCCGCGATCGTGCCGGTGAAGGCGCAGGTGACGTTGGTGCCGCTCGAGCCTGCGCAGTTCCAGTTGGTGCCGGTGGCGCTGCTGTAGGTGAGGCCGGCCGGCAGCGTCGAGGTGAGCGTGATGGTGCCCGAAGTCGCCGCGGTGCCGGTGTTGCTCACCGTCGGGGTCAGCGGGAAGGTGCCGCCCTGCGCCGGGGTGCCGCCATGGGTCAGGCTGATGCCGAGCGTCGGGGTCGGCGCGGTGCAGCTGATCGTGAAGGTGACGCTGGAGTTGTTGCGGCCGGCTTCGGCAGCGTTGGTGACGCCGTTCGCGGCATCGACCGAGTAGTTGGTGACGGCGATGTTGAAGACGTCGTTCGCGGCGCCGACCGTGATGCTGCCCGAGCCCGAAGCGGCCGTGACGTTCTCGGTCGAACCCGAGCGCAGGGTGAAGCCGCTCTGCTCCTGCAGCGTGACCTGGACATAGCCGGTGCCTGAATTGCGGGTCCAGCTGAAGTTGATGACCTCACCCGGCGCAAGCGCCTGGGTGAAGTCGGAATAGTTGCTGCTCGACAGCTGCTCGCCGCCGAAGCTCTGGTTGCCGATCGAATAGGTGCCGGACAGCGTCCCCGGGGCATTGTTGCCCGCGCCGGTGGCGATCTGGTTGTTGTTGATCGACTGGCACTGGCCCGAGATCGCCCAGGCGCTGGTCGGCGCCATGACCAGGATGCCCGCAGCGAGCGCGCCGCCCATGCGGCGCATGAGCCGCCCAAGGGGCTTGGGCCTGTTCGACCTGGAGGTTGGTGTCGCGCGCTCCCCGACGCGCTGTCCACCCGAAACGGCTGCCGCGATCCGAACGCAAACGGAACGCGCTTTCCCCAAGCCCCACACCATGCCGACAATACCCCCAACGCCCGTAAAAGGCGGCCTTGTTCTACATACAAGCAATAAACCCGGCAACAGCGGTTAAACCGAGGAAATATCCAGACATTCTCGAATCAGGATATTTAGAACCAAAATGGTATCAATCGCTCCACCAATTACGCGATTCGCGGAAAGGCCCGGATTCTGTCAATAAAGTGTATTAATCCCCGCTTCTTCATGATTGGCCCCGCGAAAAGCACGAAAGTGAAGTAATAGCCCCTTGTCTGCCATCGGGATCGGGTATCTAACACGCCCGCTTGCGGGAAACGGCGCGGCATTCCGCCCAGCCGACCGCGGCTACATTCCGGGGGTAGGACGATGTCTGAACCGTTTATGGGCCAGATCATGCAGGTCGGCTTCAATTACGCGCCGCGCGGCTGGGCTTCGTGCAACGGGCAAATTCTGGGTATTGCGCAGAATAACGCCCTGTTCGCACTGCTCGGCACCACGTTCGGCGGCAACGGCGTGACCACCTTCGCCCTGCCGAACGCCGCGGGCCGCGGTTTCGTCGGCCTGGGCCAGAGCACTGCGGGCGGCACTACCTATGTCTGGGGCCAGGCAGCCGGCACCGAGAACGAGACCCTGACGATCGCGAACATGCCGGCGCACAACCACGTCGCCACCTTCACCGGCATCGCCGGCCAGACCACGGCGAGCGGATCGATCCAGGCCGTCACCGGCGTGGCCACCCAGACCAACACGCCGACCGATGGGTCGCTGCTGGCGAACTGCGCCAATGCCGGCGCGGCCCAGGTGAAGATCTATGCGCCGGCGGGCACCACCGGGACCATGGCGAACCTCGCCGGCGTCAACATCACCGGCGGCAACTTCACCCCGCAGGGATCGGTGCAGGTCGGCATCACCGGCAGCAACATCCCCTTCTCGATCATGAACCCCTATCTCGCGGTGCAGACCAACATCGCGCTCGAGGGCGTCTTCCCCTCGCGCAACTGATCGCGCACGGGCGAAAGCTTTCCGGCTCCGTCGCGCAGGCGGCGGAGCCGGTTCCGTTTCAGGCGAAGACCGCCTGGTAGACGCGCCGATCGGGATGGGGCTGGAGCTGGGTGAGCAGGATCGCATGCGGCCCGCCCTTGCCGCAGTCCAGGTCATAGGTGCCGTCGAGCAGATAGACTTCGAGCGGCGATTCGAAGAAGAGCGAGAAGGGATCGCGCACGTCGAACCCGCGCAGCACGCCGCGGCGCTGGATGCTGGAGAGGGTGATCTCCACCGGCTCGGGGATCGTGGCGACGCGGACCTTGCGACCGACCCAGGGTTCGAAATCTTCCGGTGTTAGCAATCGCATGTCGTATACTTCCCCCTCCCGCGGAACGGACAGTCGCTCCAGCCGTGAGACGGCCATCCTGCCGGGTCCGGCGGGGCGCGTGAAGCCGGTCCGCGCCGTTTCGGAGCAAAAGTCGACGAGATGACGCGCGCGCCGCTACCGCCCTTCCCTGCCCCGCGCCCCCTGCCCGCCCTGGCGGACACGCTGGCGGCACAGCACCTGGCACTGCCGCCCGCCGGCACCGCCGAACTGCCCTTCCTCGCCGATCTCTACGCCGCCTCGCGCATGGCCGAACTGCTCTTTGCGCCCTGGCCGGCGGAGCAGAAGCGCGCGTTCCTCGACGAACAGTTCGCGCTCCAGCACGCCCATTTCGTGAAGACCCATCGCAAGGGCGATTTCCGGCTGGTGATGCGGGCGGAGCAGCCGGTCGGCCGCTTCTATTTCAACCGCAGCGGGCCGGAATGGGTGCTGATCGATATCCTGCTCGCCGCCGGGACGCAGGGCAGCGGGATCGGCGGCGCGCTGGTCGGCTGGCTGCAGCAGGCCGCGGCCGATGCGGGCGCGGACCGGCTGCGACTGAGCGTCGCCTATAGCAACCCGCGCGCCCACGCCTTCTACCAGCGGCTCGGCTTCGAGGATGCCGGCGACGTCGCCGGCACCCATCTTTCGATGCTCTGGCGGCCTATTCGACGGTGACCGACTTGGCGAGGTTGCGCGGTTGATCGACGTCGGTGCCCTTGGCCACCGCGACATGATAGGCGAGCAGCTGCACCGGCACCGCATAGACGAGCGGCGCGATCAGCGGGTGGACCTTGGGCATGGTGATCGTCGCCACCGTGCCCTCGCCCGCCGCTTCGATCCCGTCATAGTCGGAGATCAGGATCACCTTGCCGCCGCGCGCCTGCACTTCCTGCATGTTGCTGACGGTCTTCTCGAAGAGCGGCCCCGAGGGGGCGATCACGATCACCGGCACAGCATCGTCGATCAGGGCGATCGGGCCGTGCTTCATCTCGCCGGCGGCATAGCCCTCGGCGTGGATGTAGCTGATTTCCTTGAGCTTCAGCGCGCCTTCGAGCGCCAGCGGATAATCGGTGCCGCGGCCAAGATAGAGCACGTCGCGGGCGGCGGCGACGACATGGGCCATCGCCTGGATCGCCTCGTCATAGGCAAGCGCGCCGTTGAGCGCCGCGGGCGCCTCGGCGAGGTGCTTGACCAGCGCCTTCTCCTCGGTCTCGGACAGCTTGCCCTTGGCCTTGGCGAGATTGGCGGCGAGGGCGGCGAGCACCGCGAGCTGGCAGGTGAACGCCTTGGTCGAGGCTACGCCGATCTCCGGGCCGGCATGGGTCGGCAGCAGCAGGTCCGCCTCGCGCGCCATCGAGCTGGTCGGGACGTTGACCACCGCGGCGATCTTCTGGCCTTCGCTGCGGGCATGGCGAAGCGCGGCGAGCGTGTCGGCGGTCTCGCCTGACTGGCTGATGACGATCATCAGCCCACCCTCTTCCATCACCGGCGCGCGGTAACGGAACTCGGAGGCGACATCGAGATCGACCGGCACCCGGGCGAACTGCTCGAACCAGTATTTGGCGACCATACCGGCATAGAAGCTGGTGCCGCAGGCGACGATGGTGACGCGCTTGATCGCCGAAAGGTCGAAATCGGGGATCGGCAGCGTGACCTGCTCTTCCATCCGCTGCAGGTACGAGCGCAAAGTCTGGGCGACGACGATCGGCTGCTCGTAGATCTCCTTGAGCATGTAGTGGCGGTGGTTGCCCTTGGAGATCAGCTCGCCGGTGACGCCCGAGATGGTGATCGGGCGTTCGACGGGGTTGTTGTCCTTGTCGAAGATCTGCGCGCCGTCGCGGGTGATGACGACCCAATCGCCTTCCTCGAGATAGGCGATGCGCTGGGTCAGCGGCGCGAGCGCGAGCGCGTCCGAGCCGAGATAGGTCTCGCCCTCGCCATAGCCGACGACCAGCGGCGAGCCTAGGCGGGCGCCGACCAGCAGGTCCGGATGCTGGCGGAACAGGATGGCGAGCGCGAAGGCGCCGTGGAGGCGCGGCAGCACCTCGGCAACGGCTTCGGCGGGTGCCATGCCGGCCTCGACCTTCTCGCTGACCAGGTGCGCGACGACCTCGGTGTCGGTCTCGCTCTCGAAGACGCGACCGCGGGCGATCAGCTCGTCGCGCAGCGCCTTGAAGTTCTCGATGATGCCGTTGTGGACCAACGCGACTTCGCCGGTGGCGTGCGGGTGCGCGTTGTTGGTGGTCGGGCCGCCATGCGTCGCCCAGCGGGTGTGGGCGATGCCGGTGGTGCCGGGCAGCGGGTTCTCCGCCAGCTCCTTGCCGAGGTTGACCAGCTTGCCCGAGGCGCGGCGGCGCTCGATCCGGCCATCGACATCGGTGGCGATGCCGGCCGAATCATAGCCGCGATATTCGAGGCGCTTGAGACCGTCGTACAGCCGCTCCGCGACGTCTTCCTTGCCGACGATTCCGACGATTCCGCACATGCTTTGGGTGTTCCTGCCTGAGCCCGGCGATCAGCCGAGGATTTCGATCTGGTCCGCCGTCTCGACGGCGATGCGAATCTGGAAATGGGAGCCGGTGGGGACGCGGCGCGCGATGCCCTTCACGCGGATGCGCTTGCCCTTGAGCATATCCTCGGCATGGCCGCCGAGCTTGTCCTTGAGCGCGTTGCGCCCCGGGGTGTTCAGCACGACCGAGAGGTTGCCCGGGTCGCGATAATCGGTGGCCGAGTTGAGATAGGCGTTGAAGCCGCCCGCGCCGGTGGACGCGACGACGAATTCGAAAGTGCCTTCGACCTCCCCGGTCTTTGAGGCGGCAACCGCCTCGATCGCCTGGGTGGGATTCATCGCTGCGGTCTGCGCAAAGGCAGGCGCCGCGACGGCGAGGGCGAGAGCAGAGATCAGGGTCATCGTGCGCATCACTTCTTCGCCGCCTCCTTCTTCGCCTTCATCTTCTCGCGGAACGTCCGCGCCCAGCCCGGCTTCACCTGCTGCTCGGCCCGCACGATCCCCAGCGCATCGCCCTCGACATCGCGGGTCACCACCGATCCGGCGGCGACGATCGCGCCGTCGCCGATGGTGACGGGCGCCACGAGCGCGCTGTTGCTACCTACAAAAGCGCCGTTACCGATCACTGTCCGGTACTTTAAGAAACCGTCATAATTGCAGGTGATCGTGCCCGCGCCGATGTTCGCCCCCGCCCCGACGGTGGCGTCACCGATATAGCTGAGATGGTTGGCCTTGGCGCCGGGGCCGATCACCGCCTTCTTGATCTCGACGAAATTGCCGACCTTGGCACCCTGCTCGATCCGCGCGCCAGGACGCAGCCGAGCATAGGGGCCGATATCGGCGCCCGAGAGGATCTCGGCGCCTTCGAGATGGCTGAAGGCGTGGATCACGACCCGGTCGGCCACGGTGACGCCAGGGCCGAACACCACATTGGGCTCGATCGTGACGTCGCGGCCGATCACCGTGTCATAGGCGAACCATACCGTCTCGGGCGCGACCAGCGTGGCACCCTCGACCATCGCGCGGGTACGGCGGCGTTGCTGCCATTCCTGCTCGAGCCCGGCCAGCTCGCCGCGGCTGTTGACCCCGGCGACTTCGATCGCATCGGTCTCGATGCCGACCGAGAAGCGGCCCTCTGCCCGGGCCAGCTCGACCAGGTCGGTGAGGTAGAATTCGCCGGCGGCATTGTCGTTGGTGAGCTGGGCGAGCAGGCGGAAAAGGTCCGCCGAACGCACTGCCATCAGGCCGGAATTGCAGAGGGTTACCGCGCGCTCCTCGGGGCTCGCGTCCTTGTATTCGACGATCTTGTCGAGCCGGCCGTCGGGGCCGACGATGACGCGGCCATAGGCGCCGGGATCGGCGGGGCGGAAGCCGAGCACCACCACGCCGGGATCGCCTTCACCGTGGAGCGCGTCGATCATCCGGCGCATCGTCTCGGTCGTGACGAGGGGCACGTCGCCATAGAGGATGAGGACGTCGCCCTGGAAATCGGCCAGCGCCTGCTCCGCCATGCGCACGGCATGGCCGGTGCCGAGCTGCTCGGCCTGCTCGGCGGTCTCGACCCCGAGCGGGTGCACCGCGGCCTCGACCTGTTCCTTGCCGGCGCCGACCACCACGACTTCGCGCTCGGCGCCGAGCGCCTTCACGCTGTCGACCAGATGGAGCAGCATCGGCCTGCCGGCGATGGGATGGAGGACCTTGTGGGTGTCGGACTTCATCCGCGTGCCCTTGCCGGCCGCGAGGATGATTGCTGCGATCGGTGCCGTCATTGTCCCTCCGTTGGCCGTCCCCTGCCACGTTAGTCTTGCCAATTCCATAGGGCAGCTGGCAGGCAGCGGCGACATGACCGATTTCCCCTTCGACATCGTCGGATTCGACCTGGACGGCACGCTGCTCGACACCAGCGCGGACCTGCTCGGCGCCACCAACCACGCGCTCGACCTGGCCGGGCGGCCGAGGCTGGAGATGGCGGCGGTGATGACGATGGTCGGGCGCGGCGCCAAGCACATGCTCGAGCAGGCGCTGGAAGCCTCGGGCGGCTATGACGAGGCGCTGATGGCGCGGCTCTATCCGGCGCTGCTGGAATGGTACCGCGACCATGTCTCCGACCATTCGCGGCCCTTCCCGGGCATGCTCGACGCGCTGGACGAGCTGGCGGCGCGGGGCGTGACGCTGGGGATCGTCACCAACAAGTTCGAATATCTGGCGGTGAAGCTGATCGGGGAGCTTGGACTCTCCGCGCGTTTCGCGACGATCATCGGCGGCGACACGATGGGCAAGGGCAATGCCAAGCCCTCCGCTTTGCCGATCCAGGAGATGATCCGGCGCTGCGGCGGCGGGCGGACGGCGTTCGTCGGCGATTCGATCTACGACACGCTGGCGGCGAAGAATGCCGGGGTGCCGAGCGTGGCGGTCAGCTTCGGGTTCCTCTCCCAGCCGGTGGAGGAGCTGGGCGCCGATGCGGTGATCGACTCCTATGCCGAGCTTGTGCCGGCGCTGGAGCGGCTGGGGGTGCCGGCTACCTAAATGTGTTCCTGCGAAAGCAGGAACCCAGGGTAATCAGGTACTTCGCGGCCCTGGGCTCCTGCTTTCGCAGGAGCACATGAGGGGCCTAATCCCGGTTCTTCAGCTGGTGGAGCAGCACGGCATTGCCTTCGCTGTCCTGGATCACGCGCATCCGGCAGACCGGGGAGTGGATCAGGTCGGTCTTGAAGGTGACGCCCTTGGCCTCGAGGTCGGCGCAGAGCGCGTCGAGGTCCTCGACTTCGAAGGCGATCGTGCCGCCGGCGTCCGAGGCGGGCTTGTCGCCGGTGACCGTGGTGATCGCCAGGCAGCCGCCGCCGGGGAGATCATATTCCACCCAGGGAATGCCATATTCCGCGCTGGCGGCGGGCAGGCCAAGCGTCTGCTCGTAAAAGGCCCGGGCGCGATCGAGATCGATGACCGGATACAGCGTGAAAGCGACCTTGCGGAACATCGAACCTCTCCCTTTGAACGGCGCCCAGGATAGGTGCCGATCTCCAACAAGACAAGATTTTGTTCTCTATTTGTTTCAACACCTTCAGCCGACGGGCCGATAGCCCTTGCGGTATTTGGTCCAGAGGTGGCGGGCGAGCATCAGCGGCGGCATGCGCAGCCAGTGGCTGCGGACGTAGAAGCCGAGCCGGGTGAGCCTGCGGCCCTGGCGGCCCCAGCCGTCGCGGGCGGTGAGACGGCGGAGATAGAGGTGATCGAGGGGCTTGAGGGCCTGCCATTCGGAGGGGACCTCGGTGCCGTACAGGGCGTGGCTGAGGCGGCCGGCGCGGGCCATTTCCCGGCCCAGGCCGTGGTGGCGGGCGCGCTCGGCCAGGCCCATCGTGCCTCCGTCCTGTACCAGACAGTGAAAGTCCCAAAGGTTGCGCATCCCGCCGGCCAGATCGCCGTCTGCCAGGAGATGGGCGACCGCATGTACCAGACGGTCCGTCCGCGAAAGTGTGCGCAGGCCGTTCTCGAGCGGCTCGCTGTCCGCCAGCAGCGCCCCGGCGTCCGGACGGATTCGCGCAGTGAGTGGCAGGATGGTGTGGTGGACGTCGATCATCCGGTCCCGCTCGCGGTGGATGAGCGGGGGCAGCTCGTGCATCCAGCGGCGATAATAGGCGTCGTCATAGGGATCGGGCTTCACCCATTCCCAGCCGGCGGCGAGCAATGCGGCCTCCACTTCGTCCATGCGCTCGCGGGGCACGAGGATGTCGAGATCGCCGATGTTGCGGCCCAGGCTCGGCGAGAGGCCGGCGGCGGCGAAGGCGGTGCCCTTGAGCAGGACGACCGGCACGCCGAGCGGCGCCAGCGCACGGCGGGCCATCTCGGCCTCCCACAGCGCGGCGAGGCGGACCTGTTCCGCCGAGGCGATCGCGTCGTCGACCAGGCGCTGGACGGTCGGGTGGAGCGCGAGGCCGTCCAGACGGTGCGCGAGCGTTCCGGCCATCTGCTCCGCACGCGCGACGGCGAACAACTCCGTCCACTGGCGGGCCGAGAAATGCTCGGTCCGGCCGGGGTCGCGCAGCACCGCGGCGAGGCGCCAGCCGGGGGTCATGCCAGCGCCTCGACCAGGGCGATGCCACTATCCGTGTCCGGATAGTCTATTGCGCGCGCCGGAACGGACTGGACGAGCCGGGTCAGCGCATCGAAGCCGCGCTCGGCGAGATGGACGTAATTGGTCGAACTTTGCGTGAGGCGGACGAACGCTTCGCTGGGCGGCACCGGGCGCTCGGCGGCGTCGAAGCCGAAGCGGGGGAAGAGCAGCAGCGCGGGCTGGGCGGGCTCGGCCATCGCCTGGATCGCCCGGGCATCGGGGACGAGATGGCGGATGTCCCCCTTGGGCGTGCCGGCGAGCAGCGGGCCGAAGCGACCCTCGGGCATCGCGGCCTGGGCGACCGCGATCGCCTGGTTCTTGAGGCTGATCAGCCGGGGAAAACCATGGGCCAGGCCGGTGGCGGGGTCGATCAGGACGAACTCGTCGCCCATCAGCCGCCAGCCTCTGGCCATCAGCAGCGCCGCGAGGGTGGATTTGCCGGCGCCGGAGATGCCGGTCATCAGCACCGCCTTCCCGTCCCTTTCGACCGCGGATGCGTGCAGCAGCAGATAGCGGCGCTGGGCTAGCGCCATCTGGAGGTTCATCCCCATCTCGGCGGCGAGCAGACCCTGGGCGAGCGGCAGCGGCGCGGCATCGGGGATAGTATAGTCGCCGCCGATCATCACCGAGGGGCGGAGGAGCTTCCGCCAGGGCCGGGCGGCGAAGAGGTGGACATTGAAGTCCGGGATGCTCGGCTTCGGATAATCGCGATACAGGTCTTCGAGCTGCGCGATCGGCCCGCGCCAGTCGCTGCCGATGCGGAAACCGACGGGACCGATGCTGAGATGGGCGACGTGCCTCACAGCCGCTCCACCAGGCCGGCCTCGACCAGTTCGTCGAGGCGGATGGCGAGCGCAGCGGGGTCGGCATCGAGCAGGTCGTAGCGCTCGCTGAGGCGGGCGAGGAGCTGGTCTACGCTGAGATCGTCGCGGCCCAGGGCTTCAAGCATCTCGGGGACGGGCGCATCGACGACATGGGTGATGCCGGAGGCGCGGTGATAGACCAGGGTGAGCGCGTCGAGGGGGACGATGCGGAGGGTTTCGGGCGCGGCGGCGCGGTAGCTGGTCATTGATTCTGTTCGCGCAACGACGCGACGACGCGACGAAGAAGAGGAAGAAGGTGGTTCGCGCAGAGGCGCAGAGAACGCAGAGAGGTTGCACTCAGGGCAACTATGTGTGCCGCGCCAGCGGCAGGAATTGCTGGAGCGCTGAGATAGAGGGCGCCGCTGGCGCGGCGCGAGACAACTCTGCGCCTCTGCGCGAACACATTCTTCGTCGTCGCGTCGTCGCGTCGTTGCGCGAACAAATCTGCTGTGCGCCGACGCACGAGATCCCGGCTTTCGCCGGGGTGACGGGGATGGGCCAGGGATTTGGTGGCCGTCACGGCCTCAGCCGCGCGGCATCTGCAGCGAGGCGAAGCAGGTGAAGCCGCTGGTGCCCGACTGGAGGCGGCGGATGTAGTTGGTGTAGGCGCGGCTCTGTTCGTAGGTGGTGCCGGGCAAGGTGCCGCCGTTGAGGGCGTTCTTGACCTCGGCCGCCTTGAACGGCCTGCCCGCTGCCGGAAAGGCGCCCTGCGTGCCGGCAGGCACAAGCTTGCCGTCGGCCGCGACATATTGGCCGGCGCGGCCGGGATCGGGAACCGGGATCTCGCAGTTCATCACCGAGGCATTGGTCTGCGCCAGCGCCGGGCGGATCGAGACGATCGCCGAGGCGCTCGCCGCGCCCAGCATCAGCGCGCGGCGGCTAGCCTTCGGGGACTGGTCTTCGTCTGCCATGACGCATTGTCCTGCGCCCGGTGGCGTTTCGCAATCGTAAATTATGGGCGCGGCAGGCGAATCCGGGACGATCCTCCCCCGCCAGGGGGAGGTGGCACGCGCAGCGTGACGGAGGGGAGGAAGCACTGCGGCCGATTACGTCGCCTACCTCCCCCTCCGTCGCCTTCGGCGCCACCTCCCCCTGGCGGGGGAGGATAAAAGGGGCCGTTGCCGAGAAACACCCCCGCCCCTAGAAGAGCCGCCACATGCCCTATTCTCCCGGTATCAAGGCGCTCGTGGCGCTCGGCATCGTCGCCGCCGGCGCGCTGGCGGGGCTGTTGCTGAACGGCGATGTGCAGACCAGCCTGGTGATGCTGGTGTGCGGCGTCGCCGCCGTGCTGGTCGCCACTGCCGGCGCCGAGGCGCCCGGGGCGCTCGACACCACGCCGACCGTCAGCGAGGGGCCGGGCATCGCCGAGGTGCTCGACGCGATCGCCGAGCCGGTGCTGCTGATCGCCGACCGAAGGGTGACCGCCGCCAACCCGCCCGCGCGCGTCCTGCTCGGCCAGCATATCCTGGGCGAGGACGTGCGCGTCGCCATCCGCCACCCCGCCGCGGCCGAGCGGCTGATGAACAGCAGCGACCAGAATCCGGGCTCGCCGATCCACCTGGTCGGCCTCGGCACGCGCGACCAGCGCTGGGAGATGCGGGTGACGGCGCTGGGCGACGGGCGGCGGATCGTCCATCTGATCGACCGCACCGGCAGCTATGCCAGCGAGCGCATGCGGGTCGATTTCGTCGCCAATGCCAGCCACGAACTGCGCACCCCCCTCGCCTCGCTGCTCGGCTATGTCGAGACGCTGGAGGATGGCGCCGGCGAGGAGCCGGGGCTGCGCAAGCGCTTCCTGAAGATCATGCACGACGAGGCGCGCCGCATGCAGCGCCTGATCGACGACCTGATCTCGCTGAGCCGGATCGAGGCGGAGAAATACCGCGCGCCGGACAATCCGGTGGCGCTGGACGAGCTGATCGACGAGGTCTGCCTTGAGCTTTCGGGCGTGCCGCGCGCCGCCGATGTGGTGACCGAAGTGGCCGAGGTGCCGCCGGTGCGTGGCGACGCCTCGCAGCTCAGCCAGCTGCTTCACAACGTCATCGGCAATGCGATGAAGTACGGCAAGGAAGGCACGCCGATCCTGGTCAGCCTGATGCCCGAGGGCGAATCGATGATCCGCCTGACCGTGACCGACCAGGGCGACGGCATCGCCCCCGAGCATCTGCCGCGGCTGACCGAGCGCTTCTACCGGGTCGATGCCGGGCGCAGCCGGACGATCGGCGGCACCGGGCTGGGCCTGTCGATCGTCAAGCATATCGTCGAGCGGCATCGCGGGCGATTCGACATCACCAGCACCGTCGGCAAGGGCTCGACGGTCACCGTACTGCTCCCCGTCCAGAGACTGTCATGAACCTGTCACGCTAGAGGCCGAAGGGCGCGCTGGGGGGCGGCCGTCCGGCGCGCGCCTCCGCGATTCTTTCAATCCCAGGGACAGGAGACGGCGATGCTTGGCAGACTTGCGCTTTTCGCGTTTTCCGTGGTGGCTCTCTCGGCTTGCGACGGCAGCGCAGTGCGCCCGATCCGCGCCGTCGGGTCCTCGACCGTCTTCCCCTTCACCACCGCGGTGGCCGAGGCCTTCGTCAACCAGGACAAGCGCCGTGCGGCGCCGGTGATCGAATCGATCGGCTCGGGCGCGGGCTTCCGCGCGTTCTGCGAAGGCGTGGGCGCGCAATATCCCGACCTGGCCAATGCCTCGCGCCGGATGAAGCGCACCGAATATGACCTGTGCCAGAAGAACAATGTCGGCGAGATCCTGGAAGTGCAGATCGGTCTCGACGGCGTAGTGCTGGCCGAGAGCAACAACGGGCCGAAGCTGAAGCTGAGCCGCAAGGACCTGTACCTGGCGCTCGCCGCCAACCCGATGGGCAAGCCGAACACCGCCAAGACCTGGCGCGACGTGAACCCCGCGCTGCCGGCGATCCCGATCTATGTGATGGGCCCGCCCTCGACCAGCGGCACGCGCGACGCGTTCATCGAGCTGATGATGGAGCCGGGCTGCCTGGCCGCCTGGCCCGAGGCCAAGGCGATCAAGGACGGGCACGATCCCGCCAAGTTCCAGGATGCGTGCCTGCGCATCCGCGATGACGGCCCCTATGTCGACAAGGGCGAGAACGACAACCTCATCGTCCAGGGCCTGAGCCAGAACCCGAACGCGATCGGCATCTTCGGCTATTCCTATCTCGAGGAGAATATCGACCGGCTGCACGGCACCGAGATCGAGGGCGTGGCGCCGACCAACAACGACATCGTCACCGGCAAGTACCCCGGCGGCCGCCCGCTCTACATCTATGTGAAGAAGCGCCACATCAAGGCGGTGCGCGGGATGCAGGACTTCCTCAATCTCTATGCCACGATGTGGAAGCCCAAGGGCGAGCTGAACAAGCGCGGGCTGATCGCCCCCCCCACCGAGGTGCAGGACAAGTCGGCCGAGATCATCGAGAAGGGGATTGCGCTCGATCCCTCCCAGTTGCACTGAACGAGGACGTCATTTCCCACTTCCCTGAATCCCGGCCTGAGTTGACGTCCAAGTGAATGTCTTCGCGCTCCTGTTCGTCGTGGCCGGCCTTGGCCTGATCGGCTGGCTGACGGCGCGCGCCCGTGCCGTGCGGTTCGATCGCGGCGGACAGAAAAGGCTCCATTCGCTGCCGTCGCAGCATGGCTGGTACGTGGCGATGTGGACGGTGCTGCCGGCACTGCTGTTCATCGCGGTGTGGAGTGCGCTGAGCCCGGCGCTGATCAAGGACCAGGTGCTCAAGGCGCCCGCCGCCGCCCAGCTTTCCGACTTCGCCTTCGAGCGCGACACGATCCTGGGCGAGGCGCGCGACGCGGCGCTGGGCCGAGCCGAATCGACCTTCGACCCGAGCGCCGAGGCGCTGGTCGAGCCGATGCGCGACGCGATCCGCTTCTATGGCTGGACCGGCACGGGGATCGCGATCCTGCTCGCCTTTGCCGGCGGCGCCTTCGCGTTCAGCCGGACCAGCCCGGCCTTCCGCGCCCGCACGAGGGTGGAGCGCGGGCTGATGCTGATCCTGCTGCTCGCCTCGCTGATCGCGATCCTGACGACGCTCGGCATCTTCCTGTCGCTGTTCTGGGAATCGATGCGGTTCTTCGCGATGGTGCCGCCGCAGGACTTCCTGTTCAGCACGCATTGGAGCCCGCAGCTGATCGACCCGAACGATCCGGGCAAGTCGCTGGGCGCGGTGCCTTTGTTCTGGGGCACCTTCTTCATCGGCGCGGTGATCGCGATGCTGGTCGCGATCCCGTTCGGCCTGATGAGCGCGATCTACCTCACCCAATATGCCGCGCCGCGCGTGCGCCGCTGGATGAAGCCGATGCTCGAGATCCTCGCCGGCGTGCCGACGGTGGTCTATGGCTATTTCGCCGCGCTGACCGTGGCGCCGGCGGTGCGCAACCTGGCGGTGGCGCTGGGCATGCCCTTCGCCTCGGCGGAGAGCGCGCTGGCGGCGGGCCTGGTGATGGGGGTGATGATCATCCCCTTCGTCTCCTCGCTGGCCGACGACTCGATCGCCGCGGTGCCGACCGCGATGCGCGACGGCAGCCTGGCGATGGGGGCGACCAATTCGGAGACGATCTCGCGCGTGCTGCTTCCCGCGGCGCTGCCGGGCGTGGTGGCCGGCGTGCTGCTCGCCGTCAGCCGCGCGATCGGCGAGACGATGATCGTGGTGATGGCCGCGAGCGGCGCGGCGAACATCACGCTCAACCCGTTCGAGAGCGCGACCACCGTGACCAAGCAGATCGTCGACCTGCTGACCGGCGAGAGCGAGTTCGACAGCCCCAAGACGCTGGCGGCCTTCGCGCTGGGCCTGACGCTGTTCGTCATCACCCTGCTCCTCAACATCGTCGCGCTGCGCGTGGTGAAGAAGTATCGCGAAGCCTATGAGTAAGCGCGCCGCCCCTGCCCCCGCGCCCGAGCGGACGCCGACCGACTGGAAGAGCGCGGCGATGCAGAAGCGGATCCGCCGCCGCTATGCGAGCGAGCGCCGCTTCAAGCTGTTCGGGATGATGGCGGTGATCCTCTCCGCCGCCTTCCTGGCCTTCCTGATCGCGACGATGATCGCCAATGGCGCGCGCGGCTTCACCCGCAGCGAAGTGGCGCTGAGCGTCGACTTCCCGGCGATGGCGCTGAAGATCGACCGCTCGCACCTGAAGACGCCGGGGGCCGACCTGGCGCTGGCGGGTGCGGGGCTGCAGGACAAGGTGGAGACGCTGGCGACCAGCCCGGCGGGCTATTCGCTCGCCTCGAACAGCGCCTGGCTGACGGTGCGCGACCGGATCAAGGCGCGGCCCTCGGTCCTCGACGGCAAGGCGACGATCTGGGTGCCGGCCTCGACCGAGCTGGAGATGGGATCGCGTGGCGAAGGCCCGGCGGACGTCCAGGCGGATGCGCGCAGGCTGAGCCAGGCGGGGCAGCTGCGCACCGGGTTCAACTGGGGCTTCTTCAGCGCGAGCAATTCGAACGACCCGGTGGCGGTGGGCATCTGGGGCGCGCTCAAGGGCTCGCTGCTGACCATGCTGGTGACCTTCCTGATCGCCTTCCCGGTCGGCGTGCTGGCGGCGATCTATCTCGAGGAATATGCCCCGAAGAACCGCTGGACCGACCTGATCGAAGTGTCGATCAACAACCTGGCGGCGGTGCCCTCGATCATCTTCGGCCTGCTCGGCCTGGCGGTGTTCCTGGGCAGCTGGCAGATCGGCGGACACACGTTCGGCCCGCTCTTCCCGCGCTCGGCCGCGGTGGTCGGCGGGCTGACGCTTGCGCTGATGATCATGCCGGTGATCGTCATCGCCAGCCGCAACGCGATCAAGGGCGTGCCGCCCTCGATCCGCGACGCCGCGCTCGGCATCGGGGCGAGCCGGATCCAGGTCGTGTTCCACCACGTCCTCCCCCTCGCCATGCCCGGCATCCTGACCGGCACGATCATCGGCATGGCGCGCGCGCTGGGCGAGACCGCGCCGCTGCTGCTGATCGGCATGCGCGCCTTCATCGTCACCCCGCCGAGCGGCTTCACCGACCCCGCCACCGTGCTGCCGGTCCAGATCTTCCTCTGGTCCGACGAAGTCAGCCGCGGCTTCGTCGAGAAGACCTCCGCCGCGATCCTGGTGCTGCTGGTGTTCCTGCTCGCCATGAACGGGCTCGCCATCTATCTTCGCAACAAGTTCGAGACCCGCTGGTAATGACCGACGCCACTCCCCTTCCCACCGGCACCGGGCACAAGATGTCCGCCCGCGGCGTCAGCGTGTCCTATGGCGACAAGCAGGCGATCCGCGACGTCTCGATCGACGTCGACATGGATCACGTCACCGCCTTCATCGGCCCGTCGGGCTGCGGCAAGTCGACCTTCCTGCGCACGCTCAACCGGATGAACGACACCATCCCGAGCGCGCGGGTGACCGGCGACATAAGGCTGGACGGCGAGGACATCTATTCCTCCGCGATGGACGTGGTGCAGCTGCGCGCGCGGGTCGGCATGGTGTTCCAGAAGCCGAACCCCTTTCCCAAGTCGATCTACGAGAACGTCGCCTATGGCCCGCGCATCCACGGGCTGGCGAGCTCCAAGGCCGCGCTGGACGGGATCGTCGAGCAGTCGCTGCGCCGCGCCGGCCTGTGGGACGAAGTGAAGGACCGGCTCTCCGACAGCGGCACCGCGCTTTCGGGCGGCCAGCAGCAGCGGCTGTGCATCGCCCGGGCGATCGCGGTGGACCCCGAGGTGATCCTGATGGACGAGCCCTGCTCGGCGCTCGACCCGATCGCGACGGCGAAGATCGAGGAGCTGATCCACGAGCTCAAGGGCCGCTACGCCATCGTGATCGTCACCCACAACATGCAGCAGGCGGCAC
This sequence comes from Sphingomonas sp. Sphisp66, assembly GCF_047324325.1. Taxonomy (NCBI): domain Bacteria; kingdom Pseudomonadati; phylum Pseudomonadota; class Alphaproteobacteria; order Sphingomonadales; family Sphingomonadaceae; genus Sphingomonas; species Sphingomonas sp. Sphisp66. The sequence goes on along the minus strand of NZ_CP168508.1, from coordinate 942,429 downwards.
GCGTCAGCCAGAAGACCGCCTTCTTCCATCTCGGCCAGCTGGTCGAATATGGCGATACCGACAATATCTTCACCGCGCCGAAGCAGGAGCGGACGAAGGATTACATTACCGGCCGTTACGGCTAAGAGCAGGTATCATGTCGACCGGCCAGGAACATACCGTAAAGGCGTTCGATCAGGACATCGGACAGCTGCGCGCGCTCATCTCGCAGATGGGCGGACTCGCCGAGCAGGCGATCGAGGACGCGATGCTGGCGCTGTCGCGCGGCGATGCCGAGCTGGCCAACGAGGTCCGCCGCAAGGACAAGCAGATCGACGCGATCGAGGCCGAGCTGGAAAAGCTCGTCGTCCGGGTGATCGCGCTGCGCGCGCCGATGGCCGACGACCTGCGCGAGGTGATCGCCGCGCTCAAGATCGCCGCTGTGATCGAGCGGATCGGCGACTATGCCAAGAACATCGCCAAGCGCGTGCCGCTGATCCATGCCGAGGGCGAGGAGCGGATCGAAGTGGTCTCGATCCTGCCGTCGATGGGCCAGCTGGCGGCGGACATGGTCCACGACGTGCTCGACGCCTATTCGGCGCGCGATCCCGAGGCTGCGGTGCGGATCTGCAAGCGCGACAATGCGCTCGACGATTTCTACGATTCGATCTTCCGCACGCTTGTGACCTATATGGTCGAGAATTCGAGGACGATCAGCCAGGTAGCGCACCTGCTGTTCGTGGCGAAGAACCTGGAGAGGATCGGCGATCACGCCACCAACGTGGCCGAGATGGTCTATTTCGCGGCGACAGGCGAATACATGGCCGAGCGCGAGACCGGCGAGGCCGGAGCGAACTAAGCGGGGAAACGGGGAAAATATGGCCCGAGTTAAGATGCTTCTCGTCGAGGACGACGCCGCAATCGCGGAGCTGGTCGCCTATCACTTCAAGCGCGAAGATTATGAGGTGAAGCACACCCCGGACGGGGAAGAGGCGCTGCTGCTCGCCAAGGAGGCGACGCCGGATATCGTGCTGCTCGACTGGATGGTCGAGGGGCTGAGCGGCATCGAGGTGTGCCGGCGCCTGCGCCGCATGCCCGAGACGGCGAACGTGCCGATCATCATGCTCACCGCGCGCGGCGAGGAAGAGGATCGCGTCCGCGGGCTCGAGACCGGGGCGGACGATTACGTCACCAAGCCCTTCTCGCCCCGCGAGCTGGTCGCCCGGGTGGGCGCGGTACTGCGCCGCGTGCGCCCGGCACTGGCCGGCGAGGCACTGACCTATTCGGACATCGAGATGGACACGGTGGGCCACAAGGTCCGCCGCGCCGGCGAAGTGGTGCAGCTGGGGCCGACCGAGTTCAGGCTGCTGAAGCACTTCCTCGAGCATCCGGGCTGGGTGTTCTCGCGCGAGCGGCTGCTCGATGCGGTGTGGGGGCATGACAGCGACATCGAGAGCCGCACGGTGGACGTGCACATCCGCCGCCTGCGCAAGGCGATCAACAAGGGCAACCGGCCGGACATCATCCGGACGGTGCGCTCGGCCGGCTATGCGCTCGACGCGGGGAATTGAGGTAAGCCAAATAGCGTCATCCCGGCGAAAGCCGGGATCTCGTGCGGCTCCTGTCCCGCGCCTTCGCCTGAGATTCCGGCTTTCGCCGGGATGACGGTGATATCCACGGGCTTTTGATGACTTCGATTTAACGAAACCATCCCCCTCTCCCTCGCGTTGCTGAAACCGGGCGTAACGATCTCGCCCGGTTTCAGGAGACGCACCCCATGAAGCTCCTTGCCATGGCAGCCGCGCTGACGCTCGTCGCCGGCGCCGCTCAGGCCCAGACTTCGGCGCAGAAGGCCGAGGCTCCCACCAACAACGACGCCAGCAAGCTGGGCGGCTATGCCCCGGCCGCGCCGCTGTTCAGCACCGGCACCACCCCGCCGCCGGGCACCCAGGTGGTGTTCGTGCCGAGCACCCAGACGCCGACCGAGGCCTTCCCGCCGCCGGCGCCCAAGGCCGCCTACCCGGTCTGCAAGCGCGGCCAGTTCGACGGCTGCCGCCAGCGCGGCGGCTGACGCGCCGGACGCCCCTTTTTGCGGGACCGAATGTGCCGGGCGCGCAACGTCGTGCCCGGCACATGCGTTTTCGAGGGGTGCAGGGGGAGCGACAGAGAGGAAGTTTTTCGATGAAGTTCATGCTCCTGGCCTCGGCCGCCCTTGCGATCGGCGGCACCGCCATCGCGCAGGACATGCCCCAGACCGCTCCGCAGACCACTCCGGCCCCGGCGCCCACGCCGCCCACCCCGCCGGTCGACACGCCGACGACTCCGACCGCGCCGGCGGAACCGGCCACGCCGGCCGATCCGGCGGCCCCGCCGCCGCCCGCGACCAACCCGCCGCCTGCCGCTCCGGAGACGCCGGCCGCGCCGGATGCGGCGACGACTCCGCCCGCACCGCCGGCCGCTCCCGCGCCGGATACGACCGCGGATGCTGCGGCGCCTGCCGCCCCGGCAACTGCCGCCGCGCCGATGCCTTCGGACCCGAAGAGCTATCCGCGCTGCTCGAAGACCGTGAAGGATCATTGCCGCCAGGGGCGGTGATTGATGCGTCCGGGGGTGGGCCACCCCCACCCCCTTCCCGTCATCCCGGCGAAAGCTGGGATCTCGTGCGGCTCTTGTCCCGCGCCTCCGCCTGAGATCCCGGCTTTCGCCGGGATGACGGCCGTGGGGCGGATGACGGTTATTGTTGCGTGGTGGTGGTTGTGGCTAAGCTCTCCTGCAAAGGAGAGAGCTGCATGACCATCGACTTCAAGGACCGCGTCGCCATCGTCACCGGGGCCGGCGGCGGGCTGGGCCGGGCCTATGCGCTCGAACTGGCGAAGCGCGGGGCGAAGGTCGTGGTCAACGACCTGGGCGGATCGCGCGACGGCACCGGCCATTCGGACGCGGCGCTCAAGGTGGTCGAGGAGATCGAGGCGCTGGGCGGTGAGGCGATGTCGAACGGCGGCAGCGTCACCGACTATGCCCATATGGTCGCGATGGTCGAGGCGGCCAAGGCGAAATGGGGCCGGATCGACATATTGATCAACAATGCCGGCGTGCTGCGCGACAAGAGCTTCGCCAAGATGGAGCCGGAGGACTTCAGGTTCGTCGTCGACGTCCACCTGATCGGCTCGGCCAACTGCACCAAGGCGGTGTGGGAGACGATGCGCGAGGCGAATTACGGCCGCATCCTGATGACCGCATCCTCCACCGGGCTGTTCGGCAATTTCGGCCAGGCGAATTACGGCGCGGCCAAGCTCGGCCTCGCCGGGCTGACCAAGACACTCTACCTCGAAGGCGCGAAATACGGGATCAAGGTCAACACCATCGCGCCGGTGGCGGGCACCCGGATGACCGAGGACCTGTTCCCCGAGGAAGCCTTCAAGGCCTTCGCGCCGGAGAATGTCGCGCCGGCCGCGCTGTTCCTGGTTAGCGAGGACGCGCCGACCAACCAGATCGTCGGCGCGGGCGGCGGGGTGGTGCAGGCCGCCTATGTGACTCTGACCCAGGGCGCCAAGCTGGAGGCGCTGACGCCCGAAGCGGTGCAGGCGCAATGGGCGCAGATCACCGACCGGACGGGGGAGATCGTGCCGGGGTCGGGGTCCGAGCAGACGATGCTGATTTTGGGGAAATTGCAGCGGGGATAGGCTGGCAAGCTCCCCTCCCTGAAAGGGAGGGGTCGGGGGTGGGTCGAGTGCTCGCGATATTGCGCGGACAAGGCCAAGCCCATCCATATCGCCAGGCCTCCATCCACCCCTAACCCCTCCCTTTCAGGGAGGGGAACACTCACCGCCTTACCGTATTGCTTCACTAACACACATATGATACATCCTCCGCTACAGGAGGAGACTGCCATGTATAGCGAGAGCGATCTGGCCAGTGCCGTGGAAGCGGGGGCGCTTTCGCCCGCCGCGGCCAATGCGCTGCGCAACTATGTCGCCGAGCGCCGGTCGGCGCCCGCGGTGGACGAAGAGCATTTCAAGCTGCTCACCGGCTTCAACGACATCTTCGTGGCGATCGCCGCCGCGCTGATCCTGGTCGCGGCGGGGCGGATCGGGGCCTATTTCGGCGAGTGGCTGATCGGCGTCGGGCCGGAGGAGCGCATCGCCGGCGGCAACATGATCGGCGGGGGCTTCGCCGTGGCCGCGACGAGCTGGATGCTCGCCGAATATTTCACCGCCAAGCGCCGCATGGCGCTGCCCTCGATCCTGCTGCTGTTCGGCTTCGTCGGCGGCATCGCCGCGGGCCTCTCCGGCATCTTCGTCGCCAACATCCCCTGGCTCGAGGAGCAGCTGCACCTGGCGAGCGAGCTGCAGAAGCAGCAGCTGGGTGCCGGCATCGCCGCGACCGTCGGCCTGCTGACCGCGGCTGCGACCTGGATCCACTGGAAGCGCTTCATGGTGCCGATCACCGTCGCTGCGGGGGCGATGGTCGTGGTCGGCATGCTGGTCGCGATCGTGCTCGCGCTGGTGCCGCAGGCGAAGGACTGGGTGAACGAGATGCTGCTCGTTGCCGGCGTGGCGATGTTCTTCTTCGCGATGCGCTGGGACATGAGCGACCTGGAGCGCCGCACCCGCCGCTCGGACGTCGCCTTCTGGCTGCATCTCGCCGCGGCGCCGCTGATCGCGCACCCGGTGTTCCACATGCTCGGCGTGTTCGACGGCGACGTGACCGGCCCGGTCGCCGCGGTGGTGATCGCGCTCTATGTGGTGTTCGCCTTTGTCGCCCTGGCGGTCGACCGCCGCGCGCTGCTCGTCTCGAGCCTGATCTATGTGCTCTGGGCGATGTACGCGCTGTTCCAGGCGACCGGCGCGGTCGAGCTGGCCGCGGCGCTGACCGCGCTGGTGATCGGATCGGCGCTGCTGCTGCTCTCGGCCTTCTGGCAGCCGGTGCGCCGCAGGGTCGTCGGCCTGCTCGGCGGGCTCGAGGAGCGGCTGCCGCCCACCCAGATCGTCACGGCCTGACCTGACACAGGCGTTACGTAGGGAGCGCGGTCCCCAGCCCCGCTTCCGACACCCCTGCCCCTCCCGTGCCCCAAGGCACGGGAGGGGTTTTTCATGCGGGCTGTTCGCTCGCCTCGCCCGGCCGCGCGCTGATCGCGGTGCCGACCGAGGAGAGGACGATCAGGGCGACCGCGAGCCACTGGGTGCCGGTGAGGACCTCGCCGAGCAGCAGCAGGCCCATCAGCGCGCCGACCGCGGGCTCGGCGCTGAGCAGGGTGCCGAAGGTGTTGGCGGGGAGCCGGGGCAGCGCGATCATCTCGAGCGCATAGGGGATGGCGCTGGAGACGATGCCGACGAGCAGCCCGAGCAGCAGCGCCTCGGGCCGGAGCAGCGCGGTGCCTGCGTGGAGGATGCCCACCGGTGCGGCGAGGCAGGCGGCGATCAGCATGCCCCCGGCGGCGGCGGCAGGGCCATGCGCCTTGCCGGCATGGCGGCCGGTGAGGATGTACGCCGCCCAGCAGGCGCCGGCGACGAGCGCGAGGGCCACCCCGCGCCAGTCGAGATGGGCGGCGCCCTTCCAGATCGGCAGGAGGAGCAGCAGGCCGATGACGGCGAGGCCGATCCACAGGAAATCGACCCGGCGGCGCGAGGTGAGCACCGCCACCGCGAGCGGGCCGGTGAACTCCACGGCGATCGCGATGCCGAGCGGGATGTAGGACAGGGCCTTGTAGAAGCTGAGGTTCATCACCCCGAGGACGAGGCCGTAGCCGAGCAGCGAGCGCCAGCCGGCGTCGAGCCGGATCCGCCAGGGCCGGAAGATCGCCGAGAGGATCGCCGCGGCGACGATCAGGCGCAGCGCGGTGGCGCCCTCTGCCCCGACCAGCGGGAAGAGCTGCTTGGCGAAGGTGGCGCCGATCGTCACCGAGAGCAGCGAGACGAACAGCGCGGCAAGGGCGACGAGATCGAGGCGTGCGGCGGCGGGGCGCGGGGCAGCGAAAGCGGACATTTGCTACTCGGATATTGGCTGGTGTGGTGCCGAGAATAGGAATATCCGGCGATAAGGGTGGTTTATTTTGGCGCTTACACGATAAGGTTTATCGCCCTACCCTCGCAAAATGACGAAGATTGAACCGCTCGATTCGTTCGACCTCAAGCTGCTCGAGCTGCTCCAGGTCGATGTGCAGCAGCCGGTGGCGGCGCTGGCGGAGAAGGTCGGGTTGTCCGCCCCTGCCTGCTATCGGCGGATAAGGCGGCTGCGCGAGACGGGGGTGATCGAGCGGGAGATCGCGGTAGTGCGCCCGAAGACGCTCGGCTGGCCGCTGTCGATGATCGTGCTGGTGACGCTGGAGCGTGAGACCGCCGACACGGTGAGCGAGATGTTCGAGATCTTCCGCCGCGAGCCCGAGGTGATGGAGGCGTGGAACGTCACCGGCGACCATGACTTCGCGGTACGTATCCTCGCGCGCGACATGGAGAGCTATGACGATCTGGTCCGCCGGCTGTTCTCGGCCGACGAGCGGGTGCGGACCTTCGAGACGCTTGTGGTGATCCGCGAGACGGGCGGGATGAGTCCGGTGCCGGTGGGATTGGGGCGGTAGGAGGCAAGGCTCTCCCCTCCCTGCAAGGGAGGGGCCCGGGGTGGGTCGAGTGCTCGTGATACTGCGCGCACAAGCCAAGCCCATCCGTATCGCCCGGCCTCCACCCACCCCTAACCCCTCCCTTGCAGGGAGGGGAATTTTCTTATTCCTCCACCAGCTTCATCAGCCGGCGCTCGACCGGGGCGAGGACCGGGCCGAGCTCATGGCCGCGCTTGAGGATCGTGCCGGCTTCGCCCACCAGCATCCACATGCCCTGGCGGTTGCGCAGGCTGGGGCGCTTCTCGATCCGGTATTCGGGGCGCTCGGCGGCGCGGCGGAAGGCGGCGAAGATCGCGGCGTCGAGATCGAACGACATCGCATAGTCGCGCCAGTGCCCGGCGGCGACCATACGGCCGTAGAGATCGAGGATGCGGGTGAGCTCCGGACGCTCGAAACCGACCTGTCCGGGGCGTCCGAGCGGGAGCGGGGTTACGGTGCCCATCTACGCGCTGTCGCGCTGCTCCCCTTCGGTCCGCCGCTCGGCCAGCACGGCGTCGAGCCGCTTGCGCATCGCCTCCAACTCGCAGCGCATCAGTTCGAGCTTCTGGGTCTGCGGATCGAACACGTCGCTGCAGGGCGTGCCATAGGGCACGAAATCCTTCTGCCACTTCTCGGCCTCGACCAGGGTCGGCTTGGCCGGGATGCCGACCATCACCGCGCCGGGCGCGACGTCCCTGGTGACCACCGCATTGGCCCCGACCCGCGCACGCTCGCCGACGGTGATCGGGCCGAGCACCTGCGCGCCGGAGCCGAGGATCGCGCCGTCGAGCAAGGTCGGGTGGCGCTTGCCGGCCACGCCATTGTCCGGGCTGGTGCCGCCCAACGTGACGCACTGGTAGATGGTGACGTCGTTGCCGATCTCCGCCGTCTCGCCGATCACGACGAAGCCATGGTCGATGAAGAAGTTGCGGCCGATCTTCGCACCCGGATGGATGTCGATCGCGGTCACGAAGCGCGACCAGTGGTTCACCACGCGGGCGAGGAAGAACAGGCGGTTGCGGAACAGCGCATGCGCGATGCGGTGATAGCCGAGCGCCCAGACGCCCGGATAGAGCAGGATTTCCGCACGCGACCGCGGCGCGGGATCGCGCGCCTTGATCGAATCTAGATACGCCACCAGGCGCTGGAACATGGCCGGTCCCCTTTTATCGGGAGCCCACATAATAGCTGAACCCGCGGAATTCCAGAATGGCCCATTCTGGGCTTGGGCGCGGTAAAGCGTATGTATCTTGTTGGAACGTTCCGGGGCCGTCATCCATTCCTTCCCGGCCCAACCTTCAAGGTGCGAATGATCTTTGGAATCGACCTGACCCTCCTGCTGCCCTTCATCGCGGTGGGATTCGCCGCCCAGATGGTGGACGGCGCGCTGGGCATGGCCTTTGGCGTGATCTCCAACACCCTGTTGCTGAGCCTGGGGGTGCCGCCCGCGGCAGCCTCCGCCGGCGTGCACACGGTCGAGAGCTTCACCACCGCCGTCTCGGGCATCAGCCATGCGGTGCACAAGAACGTGAACTGGAAGCTGTTCCTGCGCATCGCCGTGCCCGGCGTGATTGGCGGCGGCCTGGGCGCCTATGTGCTGTCGAACATCGACGCGGGCACCGCCAAGCCCTTCATCCTCGCCTATCTGACCGGGATCGGCTTCTACCTGCTGTGGCGCAGCCGCCATTATCCGCCCAAGGAGAAGTCGCCCAAGATCGTCGAGCCGCTGGGCCTGGCGGGCGGCTTCCTCGACGCGGCTGGCGGCGGCGGCTGGGGGCCGGTGGTGACCAGCAACTTGCTCGTCCAGGGCGCGAGCCCGCGCACCACGATCGGCACGGTGAACACCGCCGAGTTCTTCGTTACCACAACGATCTCGGCGACCTTCATCACCCAGCTCGGCTGGGGCGCCTTCACGCTGGCGACGGTGGGCCTGCTGATCGGCGGCGTGATCGCGGCACCGTTCGGCGCGCTGCTCGCCAAGCGGGTGGAGCCCAAGACGCTGATGCTGATGGTCGGCATCGTGCTGACGCTGACGAGCTTGTATAATTTGTACCTGGCGGTGGGACGGTAGGGCTTTCTGGAATCCTCCCCCGCCAGGGGGAGGTGGCACGCGAAGCGTGACGGAGGGGGCGGTGGGCGAGACGATGGTGCGTCGCTTACCGCCCCCTCCGTCATTCCCGCTGCGCGGGAACGACACCTCCCCCTGGCGGGGGAGGATTGGAAGCCACCTTTACACCTTCCTTACGCCCTGCCCCATCTTCCCTCTCGAAGCTTAACGCCGATCCGCCCCACATCCCCGCGCATGTGGGACAGCAGCAGGAACAGCCGCCACGGGCGGATACGACGCATCGGGGCGCGGGAAAGCAGATGGCAGCGGCGCCGGGGCCGGATCGTCGACTGGCTCGGCGCCTGCCGGCCGCTCGACCTGATCCTGGGGAGCATGATCATGATAACCGTGATCGCGACGATCGCCCACGCCTTCTGATTCTCCACCGATCGGGCCAAACCCGCCCTTTTCATCTTGCGATGCAGCAGGCTCCGCCGCCGCGGCGCATTTGCGCGTCCGTGTGAAGAGCGGGGTGAGACAGCCATAGCTGCACGGCATTGCAGATAATTCAGCCGATCAATCAATTTATCGCAACTGATCGACTAAACCGATCAACGCGACCGGCTATTCCAATTTCACATTGCGATGCAGCGGGACTATCTCGCTTTTGCAACAACAACCCCCGTTCTGGAGGAATACCAAGCAATGGCTCTCATCGGCAGCACCATCAAGCCGTTCACCGCGCAGGCCTATAAGGAAGGCAAGTTCGTCCAGGTCACCGACGCGGACACGAGGGGCAAGTGGGCGGTGTTCTTCTTCTACCCGGCCGATTTCACGTTCGTGTGCCCGACCGAGCTCGAGGACCTGGCGGACATCTATCCGCAGCTCCAGAAGATGGGCGTCGAGGTCTACTCGGTGTCGACCGACACGCACTTCAGCCACAAGGCCTGGCACGACACCTCGCCGGCGATCGGCAAGATCAACTACTACATGCTGGGCGACCAGAACCACGTGCTGTCGACCAACTTCGACGTGCTTCGTGAGGGCCAGGGCCTGGCCGACCGCGGCACCTTCGTGGTCGATCCGGAAGGCGTGATCCAGCTGGTCGAGATCACCAGCGAGGGCGTTGGCCGCAACGCGGCCGAGCTGCTCCGCAAGATCAAGGCTGCGCAGTATATCGCGGCGCACCCGGGCGAAGTCTGCCCCGCCAAGTGGGAAGAGGGCGCCGAGACGCTGGCCCCGTCGCTCGACCTGGTCGGCAAGATCTGATCCCCCCGGCGCCCGTTAGCCCCCTTGCGGGCGCCCCCAGCGGCCCGGGACGGCGATACCCTTCTGTCCCGGGCCGTTTTGTGTCCAGCTCGCCCCTGCCCTTGCCGGGGTCCATCGAGCAACCGGTGACGCCTTCAGTGATTGCATTGGCCGCGTCCCCAACAAACAACCACCGCCAGTACCTCGCGGCACGGTGGACCCCGGAACAGGTCCGGGGTGACGAAAAAGGAAAGATGCCATGCTCGACGCCAACCTGACCCAGCAGCTCAAGGGCTATCTCGCGAACATCCGGGAGCCGATCGAGCTGGTCGCCAGCCTTGGTGACGATGCCAAGTCGCGCGAGCTGGAAGAGCTGCTGAACGAAATCGCCGCGCTGTCGGACAAGGTCTCGGTCGTCCGCACCGATGACGATGCGCGCAAGCCGAGCTTCCTGATCCACCGCACCGGCACCGATATCGGCGTGCGCTTCGCGGGCCTGCCGATGGGGCATGAGTTCACCTCGCTGGTGCTTGCCCTGCTCCAGGTCGGCGGCCATCCGAGCAAGGCGGCGCAGGAGCTGATCGAGCAGGTCAGGAACCTGGACGGCGACTTCGTCTTCGAGACCTATTTCTCGCTGACCTGCCAGAACTGCCCCGACGTGGTGCAGGCGCTGAACCTGATGGCGGTGCTCAACCCGCGCATCCGCCACACCTCGATCGACGGCGGGCTGTTCCCGGCCGAAGTCGAGGCGCACCAGATCATGGCGGTGCCGAGCGTTTTCCTGAACGGCGAGCCCTTTGCCAGCGGCCGGATGGAGCTGGAGCAGATCGTCGCGAAGATCGACACTGCGGCCGGCGCGCGCACGGCGGCGAAGATCGCGAGCAAGGAGCCGTTCGAAGTGCTGGTGGTCGGCGGCGGCCCCGCCGGCGCCGCGGCGGCGATCTATGCGGCTCGCAAGGGCATCCGCACCGGCATCGCGGCGGAGCGCTTCGGCGGGCAGGTGCTCGACACGATGAGCATCGAGAACTTCATCTCGGTGAGCCACACCGAGGGGCCGAAGCTCGCCGCGCATCTGGAGCAGCACGTCAAGGACTATGACGTCGACATCATGAACCACCAGCGCGCCGCCAGGCTGGTGCCGGCACGGCACGAGGGCGGGCTGCACGAAGTGGTGCTGGAGAATGGCGCGACGCTGAAGGCGCGCACCGTGATCCTCTCCACCGGCGCCCGCTGGAGGACGATGGGCGTGCCCGGCGAGGAGGAATATCGCAACAAGGGCGTGACCTATTGCCCGCACTGCGACGGCCCGCTGTTCAAGGGCAAGCGCGTGGCGGTGATCGGTGGCGGCAACTCCGGCGTGGAGGCCGCGATCGACCTGGCCGGGATCGTCGGGCACGTCACGCTGATCGAATATGACAGCCAGCTGCGCGCCGACGCGGTGCTGCAGCGCAAGCTGGGCAGCATGGCCAACGTCAAGGTGATCACCTCGGCGCTGACCATCGAGGTTGCGGGCGACGGGCAGAAGCTCACCAGCCTGACCTACAAGGACCGCAACCACGGCACCGAGCACCAGATCGAGCTGGAAGGCATCTTCGTGCAGATCGGCCTGGTCCCGAACACCGAGTGGCTGAAGGACAGCATCGCGCTGTCGCCGCGCGGCGAGATCGAGATCGATGCGCGCGGGGAAACCAGCCAGAAGGGCATCTTCGCAGCCGGCGACTGCACCACCGTGCCCTACAAGCAGATCGTGATCGCGATGGGCGCAGGCTCGACCGCGGCGCTCTCGGCATTCGACTACATGATCCGCCTGCCCGAGGAGCTGAGCGAGGCGGCCTGAACCGAAACGGGGCGTCCTGCGGGCGCCCCTTTACCGGCCCTCCCCCTTTCCGATAGCCTGGTGCAGGATATCGGGAGGGGATGGCCGATGCGCAGTGGCGGTTTCGCCGTGTGGTGCCTGATCGCCGCCCTGTTGCCTGGCTTTGGCAGCAGTGCCCGCGGGCAGGAGCTGGCGCGGGGCCAAGCAACCGGTGGCGGCGCCAAAATCGAGGGCGAACCACCGGAGACCGAGGTGATCCGCGCCGGTGCGAAGATCCTCGCCGAGGAACCGCTCTGCGTGCTGGCGCCCCGCGCGCTCGACCATAGCTGGGGCGAACACATGTTCGTCGAGGCCAAGGATCGTGCTGCGATCGAGCCCTTCATCCAAGCCGGACTGCTACAGTTCGTCGACAAACCGGCGGGCCAGCCCGATAATCCGGAACGACTCTGGTACGATGTCACGCCCTATGGCCAGCAATGGTCGGCGCCGTCCTGTCTGGTGAACCGATATGCCTATCCCGTCCATTTCGGCTGGGGCTTCCGGATCGGTACGCCGGAGATCGGGAAGACCTATCCGTTGATGATCCTCACGCGGGGGGAGTGCGAGACCAGCGCGAGCGTGATGTTCGAATATCGGATGAAGCTGGAGCCGTGGTTCGTGCCGGGTCGCTTCGAGACCAATTTCGGAACCAATGGCGGGATGCACTATTTCGACGCGGCGCAGAATGTCGGCCGCGCGCAGGTCCGTTATACCAGCGGTGACGGGAAGCACTGGACCGAGGAGCCGATCAGCTACGGCCACGGGGGATATGTGATATGCGAAAAGCTTAAGTGACCCCACCCGCTTGGGGATGGATTAATCGCCCGAAGCGCTTATCTACGCGCCAGTAATCGAAACAGGCGATCAATGGCGCAGACCACTTACCTCCCGACGCTCAAGCAGCTGCAATATCTCGTCGCGCTTAAGGACCATGGCCATTTCGGCCGGGCGGCGGAGAGCTGCTACGTGACCCAGTCGACGTTGTCGGCGGGAATCCGCGAGCTGGAGACGCTGATCGGCGTGGTGCTTGTCGAGCGGACGCGGCGGGTGGTGCGCTTCACGCCGCTGGGCGAGCGCATCGTCGAGAAGGCGCGGCGGGTGCTGCGCGAGGCGGACGAGCTGGGCGACCTCGCCCGCGCCGCCGGGCGGCCGCTCTCGGGCGAGATGCGGATGAGCGTGATCCCGACGATCGCCCCCTTCCTGCTGCCCCGCATCCTGCCCAAGCTGCGCCGCGACTATCCCGACCTGAAGCTCTACCTGCGCGAGGAGACCAGCGGCCAGGCCTGTGAGGGCCTGCACCATGGCCGCACCGACTGCGTGCTGCTCGCCTTGCCCTATGCGTGCGGCGACGTGGAGACGGCGCCGTTGTTCGACGACCGGCTGTTCGTCGCCTATCGCGAGGGCGAGATGGACCCGAGCGCCTCGATCCGCCCGGCCGAGATCGACGAGACGCGGCTGCTGATGCTCGAGGACGGGCATTGCCTGAAGGAGCATGCGCTGGCGGCGTGCAACCGTCCGGAGATGCGCGCCGAGGCCACGATGCTCGGCACCTCGCTGCACACCATGGTGCAGATGGTCGACAACGGCCTGGGCGTGACGATGCTACCCGAGATGGCGGTGGACGCCGGGATCCTCGACCACACCCAAGTCGCCGCGCGGCCGCTCGATGCGGACAATGCCTCGCGGCGGATCGCTTTGGTGTGGCGCAAGGCGTCGCCGAGAGAGCGGGACTTCCGGTTGCTGGCGGACGTGCTGGCGGAGGCCCGGCCTTAATTTCTACCCGTTATTCTCCGACGAAAGCCGAAACTCAGCACCACAAACACTTGCGCATAGAACTCTGGAGCCCGGCTTTCGCAAAGGAACTTCAATTTCTGCGCTGTTGGCTTGGCACTGAGTTTAAGATCACCAAACGCTCGGATTTGACGCGCTCAAAATCACATCTGACGAGTTGGCGGATATATTCTGCGGTTGTAGCGTAGCTTCCTAAGCTAGCTTGCTCCACGACAAACACTCGATCCGCATCGCTGATTTTGATGCTGAGCAGCATGTTGTGAAGCCTATACTGATCGGCTGCGCTGACAACCACTTACCTCCGAAGTGGAGCAGCAAATCATGTCCACCGCTCCGCAGCCAGCTCGTCGCTCGCGCGCGCCTCGACCCAGCTCGCCACCTCCCCGCGCCACTCCCGCTTCCAGAACGGCGCGTCGGTCTTGAGGCGGTCGATCAGATAGGCGCAGGCCTCCAGCGCTTCGCGGCGGTGCGCGGCGGCCGTGCCGATGAAGACGATGCGCTCGCCCACTTCCATGCGGCCAACGCGGTGGAGAATGGTGACCCCGAGCAGGTTCCAGCGGTCCATGGCCTGCTCCGCCAGGGTGCAGAGCGCGTCCTCGGTCATGCCGGAATAATGTTCGAGTTCGAGCGCGGTGACGCCGCCATCGCCGCGGACCACGCCGGTGAAGCTCGCCACCCCGCCCGCGCCGCGCTCCTCGAGCGCCGCCAGCTCCATGGCCAGCTCGATCGGGGCCGGATCGATCGAGACGCGGATCATCCGCCGGTCACCGGGGGGAAGAGCGCGACTTCCTTCGCATCGCCCAAGGGCGTGTCGAGCGGAACGAAGCGCTGGTCGATCGCGGCGCGCAGCTTCGCGGGGTCGGCAAAGGCGGCGGCATGGCCGGGGCTCTGCTCGGCCAGCCAGCAGATCAGGTCGGCGACATTGTAGACCGCCTCGGGCGGGTCGACACGCTCCTGCCCCACGCCCACCGCCTCGCGGACCCAGGCGAAGTAGAGCAGCTCCATCAGCTGTCCATGTGCCGCAGGCCGACGCGCAGATAGTCCCAGCCGGTGATCAGGGTGAGCGCGGCGGAGACCCAGAAGGCGGCGAGCGCCGCCTGCCACAGCCAGGCATAGGGCAGCGCACCGGCGAGGATCAGCCCGCCCAGCGCCACCAGCTGGAGCATGGTCTTCCACTTGGCGAGGCGCGAGACGGGCAGCGAGACCTGGATGCCGCCGAGAAACTCGCGCAGGCCCGACACGGCGATCTCGCGGACCAGTATGACCAGCGCGGGGATCAGGTGGAGATCGGTGATCACTCCGCGCCCGGAGAGGATCAGCAGCACCGCGGCGACCATGATCTTGTCGGCGATCGGATCGAGGAACACGCCGAGCTTCGACACCGTGCCCTGGGCGCGGGCGACATAGCCGTCGAAATAATCGGTGACGCCCATCAAGCAGTAGATCGCGAAGGCGATGCCATAGCCAAGCCGCCATTCGGGCCACCAGAGGAACGCCGCGAGCAGCGGCACCGTGATGATACGCGAGAGCGTGAGGATGTTGGGCAGCGTCAGCATTCGCGGATGCTTACCACCATCGCTTTAGGTTCGTCATCCCCGTGCAGGCGGGGATGACGGCGAACGCTTGCCTCTAGCAGTTCCCCGGCGAAGGCCGGGCCCCAGCTGCAATGTCATTCGAGAGGTGCTCACGCCTAACCGGGTGCGCCGAACCTGGGCCCCGGCCTTCGCCGGGGATCAGTTCAGCCCAATTCCGCAGGCTCCGCCCTACTTCACCAGCTTGAAGCGGATCGCCTGGCCGCCGCCGGGGGCAAGGTCCAGGTCGAGCGTATCGGCGCTGGTCACCACGCGCTTCTCGATCGCATAGGCGACCGGCTTCTTCACATAGTCCGCATCCGCCGCGTCACGGTAGATCTGCGCCTCGTAGCGCTTGCCCGGCGCGAGGAAGTCGAGCTTCACCGGCAGCTTGCGCGCCATCTCGTCGGTGATCGCACCGAGATACCAGTCCCCGCCCCCGCGCGGTTGGCGGGCGACCACGACATAGTCGCCGATCTCGGACGCCAGCGTCCGCGTCGTCTCCCAGTCGGTCGGCACATCGCGGATGAACTGGAAGGCGTCGAGATGCTTCTCGTAATTCTCGGGCAGGTCGGCCGCCATGTGGATCGGCGAGTAGAGCACGACATATTCGGCCAGCTGCGCCGCCAGCGTCGACTGGTTGCGCTCGGTCAGCAGCGTCTTGCCATGTTCGAGATCGAAGATGCCCGGGGTGAAGTCCATCGGCCCGGCAAGCATGCGGGTGAAGGGCAGGATCGTGAGGTGCTCGGGCGGATTGGTCGGACGGCCCCAGGCGTTGAACTCCTGCCCACGCGCGCCCTCGCGGCTCACCCAGTTGGGCCAGGTGCGGCGCAGGCCGGTGTCCTTGACCGGCTCGTGCGTATCCATGGTGATGTGGCGCTTCGCCGCCGCCTCGATCACCTTGAGATGGTGCTGGACCATGAACTGGCCGGCGAACCACTCCTTGCCGCCCTCACGATCGAGGATGTCGCCCGAGTGGCGGACATAGCCGGTCTTCACCGACGGCACGCCGACCTTCGCGTACAGATCGAGCGCATCCTCGAGCTGGTTCTCGTAGTTCACCACCGCGCCGGCGGTCTCGTGATGGCCGATCAGATGGACACCCTTCGACTTCGCGTATGCCGAAAGCATCGACAGGTCGAAATCGGGGTACGACTTGGTGAAGCTGAACTTGTCGCCGTTATCGATCCACTCGCCGTCCCAGCCCTGGTTCCAGCCTTCGACCAGCACGCCATCGAACCCGTACTTCGCGGCGAAATCGATGTAGCGCTTCACATTGTCGTTGTTGGCGCCGTGGGTCGGCCCGCTGCCCCAGGTGGTGCGGTTGAGATGCATCTCCCACCAGACGCCGACATATTTGCCGGGCTTGAACCACTTCTGGATGTCCGGGAGCTTGTTCGGCTCGTTGAGGTTCAATTCGATCCGGCTGTCGGCCAGCGCACCGGGCGTTGTGCCGACCAGCAGGGTGCGCCAGGGCGTGCTGAACGGGCCGTTCTTCTTCGCGCCGACGCCGTCGGGCCAGGGCATCAGCCAGGCAGTGAGCTTGCCCGCGCCGTCGCCCTGGAGGAGCATGCTCGGGAAATCGACCAAGGCCGCCTCGTGGATCGAGAGATAGAGGCCGTTGTCGCCCTTCAGCGTCAGCGGCGTCTCGGCGAGGGTGATCCGGCGCGCATCGGTCTGGGTGTAGAGATATTCGTCGCGCTCCTGGCCGAGCCCCTCGTACCACCAGGCCTGATAGCTGCCCTTGGTGCGGAACTGGGTGCGATCGGCAGTGACGCCGACCGCCTGCCCCGCCGGAATGCCGGCGTAGGTGTAGCGGAAGCCGACGCCGTCATCGAAGATGCGGAAGGTGACCTGCATCGCCTTGTTCAGCGCGGTGTCGCCGGCGATGGTGACGGCCAGTTCGCTGTGGTTGTCGCGGACCAGGCGTTGCTCGCCCCAGGGCTGCTCCCAGCTACTGTCCGAGGCCGACCGCCGGGCATCGGTGATCGCGGTGTAGCGCGCGGCCGGCTCGCCGGCGAAGCTGAGGCCGAGTTCCGAAGGCGCGATCACGGTCACGTCGCCGCGCTTCACTTCATAGCGCGCTGCGCCCCCCTCGACCGAGACGCACAGCTCCAGCACCTTGCCGGGCGACTGGGCGCACTCCCGGTCGGCCGCCATGGCGGTGGCCGGCGCGGCAAGCGCGAGAAGCGAGACGAGGGTACGAGAGATCATCCGGTTTCTTTCTTGTGGGGAGGTCATGATTTGAGGAACGCGGCGCGCAGGCGCTGGCGGAGCGATGCCCTCTCGCCGGGGCGCATCGTGCCGAGGGTGCCGCGCTGGGTGGGCGGGATATGGTCGGCGCCATGCTCGCCGAAGACATGTGCCTCGAACATCGCCCGCCAATAGGCGCGCTCGTGCGGCGGCAGGTGCTTGTAGGCGAGCAGGCTGGCGAGGAAGACGTCGTTGGGCTGATCGAGCCCGCTCGCGTCGTCGCCCCACCAATAGTTCACCATCGCGTTGAACGGGCTCAGCGAGCTGACATGATGCCACCAGCTGCGCGGGATGAAGAGCGCATCGCCGGGATCGAGGAACGCGACGCGGGCAGTGGCCAGCGCGTCCGCGAACAGCGGGAAGCGGACGAAGTCGGGTGCCTCGGGATCGACCAGCGAGAGCGGCGGCGGGTTGTCGAGCGGCCCCACATAGAGGTTGGCGACCTGCTCGGGCGGGAAGAGCAGGAAGCGGCGGCGGCCGGCCAGGACGCAGGCGAGATTGTGGTCGCGGTCGTTATGGGTGCGGGTGTGGACCGGGCCGCCGACCCATAGGCGCGGGGCGACCTCCGCCGGCAGCAGCGGCATCGGGTTCTGCGCGACGAAGCCGGGCATCTGCGCCGCCAGCGGCAGCATCTGCACCGCGACATAGGGCGCGTTCTCTTCGCCAGCGAGACGCAGGATGCGGTCGAGCGCATCGCTGAGGCTGGCGCTGCGGCGGCTGAAATTGAACTCGCGCAGGTCGGCGCCATAGCCGAACTTGCCCTGGGTGCGCGCGGGCGCCTCCATCACCGGGACGGGGGCGCCGCGATCATGCCCCTTGAGATAGGCGGACAGCTCCCCTGCCCCGGCCCGGCCTGCGGCGAGCGCGGGCCAGTGCTCGAACAGGCCCTTGAGGACCATGGGCACGCCGGCCTGGATCAGCTCGGCGAGATCGGGGGGGGGGGGCGGGGCGCGCGCGGCGACGCGCGGCAGGCCGTCGAGCGGGCTGGGCTCGGGATCGGATGCGCGGCGGAGCGGCTCAGGCACGGGCGAGCCACTCGGCCTGGGTCAGCTGGCGCAGCACCTGCTCGCGGACGAAGCCGAGCATGCGGCGGAACTGAACCTTCACTTCCTCGGGCGGGACGCGGTCGATCGCGGGCGGCCAGCTTTCGGGCTCGACGCCGTGACCGAGGAACAGGGCGCGCCAGCTGTCCGGGGGGAGATTCTCCTCCTCGAACGGGGCGAGCTCGGCGCGGGCGCGGAACAGGGCGATGGTGTGGGCGAGATCGGGGGAGACCTTGGTCTCGCGGGCAGCCTGCCAGAAGGGTCCGGTGTAGCGCGCGAGCGCATAATGGGCGGACTGGAAGTCGCGGAGACGGTCCAGTGCTTCCGGGATGACGCGGTTATATTCGGCGCGCTCGGCATCGAAGCCGGCGCCCGCCGGGAAATCGGCGAGAAGCTGGACCAGGCTGACCTGGAAGCCGAGCAGGTCGATGCCGTGGACCGGATCGAAGCTGGTGCCGAGCGTGACGCTGTTGCCGGTCCAGGGCTGGGCCGAGCGGCCGGGCTCGACGGTGCGGATCACCGCGCCTGCGAGCGGGAGGTCGGCAGCGGCGGTGGCGGCCTGGAGTGCCTGCTCGTCGCTGGCGAGGGCGCTCGACCAGGCATGGGTGACATAGGTCGCCGGGCGGCTGGGGTGGAGCGCGGTCCAGCCGGCGGGGCCGGCGCGGTTCTCGGCATAGACGGGGATGTTGGCGAAGGCGGGGGCGGCGGCGGTGAGGACGCGGTCGACCGGGAACTGGTCGCGCCAGCTGTGGAAGGAGTCGTTGCCGAGATGGGCGCCTGCGTCGACATAGAGGTCGGCGGTCAGGCGGCGGCCTTCGCCCAGATCGAGCGCAGTGATCGTCTCGCCTTCGCGTTCCACCGTAAGCCGCTCGGCGGCGTGGAGCGTCGCGCCGTAGCGGATCGCCGCTTCGCGGAGCAGCCGGGCATAGGGGATGGCCGGCAGGTGATAGCCATAGTCGCAGCGACCATAGATCGCGTTCTCCTCGTCGGGGAACATGAGCCGGCCCTGCCGCGCGGCGGCGGCGGTGAGCGAGAAGTCGTCGAGCGGGACGCCGAGGCCATAGCGGCGGGCCTTGACCCAATGGGCGAAGAAGTCGCCGTCGCCGATCCGGGCGCCGGCCGAGCCATAGGCGTGGAGGAAGGGTGGTTGCGCGCCGACCAAGTCCGTGAAGTTCTGGCCAAGCGTCAGGCTCCCCCCGGTGGCGTGGAGCAGGCCGGTCTCGTCAAGGCGGAGCTGGTTGTGCAGCGCCTCCAGCGCCGGGAAGGTCGCGTATGCGTCCGCGGGCGTGCGCGCGCTGGGCAGCTCGACCGCCTCGACCTTCACCCCCGAGGGGCCGAGCCCGCGGGCGAGCGCGGCGGCGGCGAGCCAGAGCGGGGCGTCGCGGCCGGCGACGATCACGGTGAAGGGGGCGGTCACGCCGACACCGCCTGGGTATCGGCCTTGCCGCTGCCGGCCGGGCAATAGCTGGCGATGAACTCGGCATGCAGGGGCAGCGAAGCGGCGTTGGTGGCGATGCGCTCCCTCAGGTCGGCTAGGCGATCGACAACTTCGTCGAGCGGCAGGCGATCGGCAGCGCGGTCGTGCGCGCGGGGTTCGATCCCCTGCCCGGCCAGCACCGCCAGCCAGCTATCGCGCGAGAACAGGCCGAGCTTGTAGTCGGGCGCGCGGCCGGCGGCGCGGAACAGCTCGATCTTGTGGGCGAGGCTGTCCGGCAGCGTCATGCTGCGGACATGGTCCCAGAGCGGTTCGCCGTGGCGGGCGTTGGCGGTGTAGTGAAGCACCAGGAAGTCGCGGGTGCGGTCGTAATGGATCTCGTAGAGCCGGTTGAACTCGGCGGCGAGGCGCGGATCGGGGCCGCGGCCGGGCACGGGCATCAGCTTGGCGAGATCGGTGATCGCTGCCTGGATCAGGAAGATGCTGGTCGATTCGAGCGGCTCGAGGAAGCCCGAGGAGAGGCCGATCGCGACGACATTGGCTTCCCAACCCTTGGCCCGGCGGCCGGCCTGGAAGCGCAAGGTGCGCGGATCGGCGAGCGGGGCGCCGTCGATCGCGCCGAGGATGGTCGCGCGCGCCTGCTCCTCGCTGCAGAAGGCGCTGGAGAAGACATAGCCGTTGCCGATGCGGTGCTGGAGCGGGATGCGCCAGGTCCAGCCGCCGGTCTGGGCGGTGGCGCGGGTATAGGGGGTGATGCCGTCGACACTGGCGCAGGGCACGGCCATGGCGCGGTCGCAGGGAAGCCACTGGCTCCAGTCGTGCCAGGCGACGCCCATCGCTTGCCCGAGCAGCAGCGAGCGGAAGCCCGAGCAGTCGATGAACAGATCGCCTTCGATGTTCGCGCCGGACTGGAGTGTGACGCTCTCGACAAGGCCGCTTTCGGCGTTGCGGGCGACCTCGGTGATCTTGCCCTCGATGCGCCGCACGCCACGTTGCGTGGCCCAGCCACGGAGGAACTCGGCATAGAGGCCGGCGTCGAAATGATAGGCGTAGGAGAAGGTCGAGCGGATCGAGCGGGTGTCTTCGTTGGGCAGGTCGAACACGCCTTCACGGCACATCGCCGCGGCGAAGCTGTATTCGGCGAGGTCTCCGACGTCGTGGCCGGCGGCGCGGGCACGCAGCCAGTGGTGCTGGAAGTCGGTGCCGCCCCAGCGCTCGCCGAACACGCCGAAGGGGTGGAAATAGCGGCCGCCGGGCCTGTCCCAGCCGACGAACTCGATGCCGAGCTTGAAGCTGCCCTGGGTGGCGCGCAGGAACTCGACCTCGTCGAGCCCGAGCATCGCGTTGAAGTCGCGGATGTGCGGCAGCGTCGCCTCGCCCACTCCGACCGTGCCGATCTCGTCGGATTCGATCAGGGTCAGCGCGTAATCGGTGTTGGGAAGCAGGCGGGTCAGGCCGGCCGCGCACATCCAGCCGGCGGTCCCGCCGCCGACGATGACGACGCGGAGAGGCGTCGCGCTAGGGTTCGACCTGGGCTGCATGGCACCCGCTCGTGAAGAGGAAAAAACTGGCGCCGCCGGGGAATGAAGCCGGCGGCGCCGAGGGGAGTTAGAACTTGAACCGGGCGCCGAACTGGAAGCGCCGGTCGACGCGGCTCCAGTTTGCGTCGCGGTAAACAGGCTTGGCGCCCGGCGTCGCCGAGGAGTCGCCGAAGATCTGCTGCTGGAACACCGTGGTGGTGCCGAGCAGGTTCGAGCCTTCGATCGACAGCTCGACCCACTTGGCCAGCGAGAAGCGCAGCGACCCGTCGAGGAAGCCCGCCGCCTTCTGGAACACCGGCAGGCCGATGCAGCAGTCGAGGTTGTTGGTCAGGAAGCGCGAGCGCCAGTTATAGGCGAGGCGCATGCCGATCGGGCCCTTCTCGTAGAGCGCCACGGCGTTGAACGTGTGCTTCGAGATGCCCGCCAGCTGGTGCGAGTCGATCACCACGCCGCGACCGCCCGACACGTCGAGGCCCGCGCCGAAGCCGCCGGTGCCGCCGGCATCGAGCGCGCCCTGGGTCACCAGGTTCGAGTTGTTGATGCCCGACTGGTCGACAAAGGTGTAGTTCAGCTGGGTGCCGAGGCCGCTCAGCACGCCCGGCAGGAAGTCGAAGAAGGTCTGGAACGCGACCTCGATGCCCTTCAGCGTGCCGCCATCGGCCGAGTTGCGCGGGCCGCGCATCTGCACCGTCTGGGTCGATCCGTTGTTGGTGAACGAGCGCAGGAACTCGCCATAGGAGATCGTGCCGTTGAGCTTCTTGTAGAAGCCGTCGATCGTGAACGAGCTGCTGCGGCCGAAGTAATGCTCGAAGGTCAGGTCGAACTGGTCGGCGGTGATCGGCTTCAGCGCCGGGAAGCCCGATTCCGCGCGGAAGACGAAGTTGTAGCCGGTGACAGTGCCGCCTGCGTTCTTCACCAGATAAGGCGAGTTGGGCGTGCCATCGAGGATCGGACCGTTGATCGAGACGAAGTTGCGCAGCAGGCCGAAGTCCGGCCGCGACATGCCGCGCGAATAGCCGAAGCGGATGAAGCTCTTGTCATCCAGGCCGAGGCGCAGGTTGAAGCTGGGCAGCCAGTTCTCGTAGCTCGACTTGTAGACGTTCGGCGAGCCGGCGCCATTGGCGAAGGCCGAGACCGCAGGCGTGACGAAGCACATCGGGTTGACCACCCAGCCTGCCGGCAGCGGGCCGCCGCAGGGGACGTAATTGTTGAAGGTGGTGGTCAGCGGATAGCCGACGCTGCCGTCCGAATCGATGTCGGTGCGGACGTAGCGCAGGCCGATATTGCCGCGGATGTTGACCCCGCCGATGTCCTTGCCCTCGCCGCCGAAGCGGAGCATCGCATAGGCCGCCTTGGTCTTCTCCTTGACGTGCATGATCTCGGACGGGAGGTAGCAGCCGTCCACGGTGCCGGTGCGCGAGCAGATCGGCTCCCAGCCCATCGGCGAGCCGGTGGTCGTGCCGCTGACGCCCTGCACCAGGCGCGCCCGGTCCATCAGCGTGTCGCGGTTCATATAGACCAGCGGATCATTGGCGTAGACGCCGCCATTGTAGAAGTTGTCGCCGAGCGTGACCGACTCCCACATGCCGGCGCCATAGCCCTTGAACGGCGTATGGGCGGCGTTGCAGGCCGGATAGTTGCCGCCGGTGGTGTTGTCGATGTTGAAGCCCGGGCCGTTGCAGTTCCACGAAGCCGCGACCGGCGACCAGTTGAAGGTCGAGTAGCGGACCGTCTGGCTGCGATCGGCATAGCGCACGCCGATCTTCAGCGAGTCCAGCCAGCTGCCTTCGTTGAAGTCATAGGCGACGTCGCCGCGGAAGGCGGTTTCCTTGGCGTCGTTGTTCTCCATGTGCGCCTGGATGAACGGCATCCAGTAATTGTGCGGGTTGGAGAGGCCGCCGGTGGCATAGTTCACGTTCGAGCCCGGCAGCAGCTTCACATTGGGCGTGCCGTCGCTGTTCACGCTGTACTGCATGTTGGCCATCGAGCCGACCGCGACGAGGATGTCGTCATTGGTCGTGTTGGCCCAGATGTGCTGGACGTCGAGATTGACGTGCAGGTTCTCGGTCGGATCCCAGCTGATGTTGCCCGACAGGTCCTGGGTGCGCTCGCGGTGATCGAAGTTGCGCGCCTCGTTCTGGAAGTAGTTGCCGTCCTGCAGCGTGGTGCAGACCGACGGTGCGGCGCAATTGTTGACGAAGGGCAGGCCCGGCACGGCCGAACCGGTGTTGATCGCGTCCTGCGTGCTGCTCCAGCTGCCCGCCCAGCTGCCATGCGCCTGGGTCAGCGTGCCCGACTGGAGCATGCCGTCGGGTCCGAAGACGAAGGCCGAGGTGCCCGGCGCCGCGCCGAGGATCGAGCTGGTGCGCGGGAAGAAGGCCGACTTGCCGTACGCATCGCCCTGGAAGATCACGTGGCTGGCGCGCTCGAGCCAGGCATTGTGATATTCGCTGTCGTTATACTGGGCGGTCATGCGGAAATTGCCCGCATTGTTCTCGTACTGCGCCGCCGCCGAGATGCCGCGGCGGGTGCGGTCGTAATCGACCTGCGAATAGCGGATGCCGTCCGGGATATAGGCCCAGCCCGAGCCACCGAACGGGTTGGAGGCGCAGGCGACAGAGCCGTCCGCATTGACGATTCCGCCGCCCGAAGCGTTGGTCGAGCCAGTGGTGCAGAAGGTGTCGATCTTGTCCATGATCACGCTTTCGGTGCGCGTGACGACATGGCTGCGGGCGAAATTGGCCATCAGGCCGAAGCGGCCGATCGCGGTATCCCAGGTGTTCGAGATCAGGCCCGAGAACTCGCCGGTCCACTCCTTCGAGCGGGTGCCGTAGGTCGCCTTGGCATTGCCGGCGATGAGCAGGCCCTTCTGGTCGAACGGCAGGCGGGTGCGCAGGTTGACCGTGCCGGCCAGGCCGCCCTCGATCATCTCCGCGGTCTGGTTCTTGTACGCGTCGACGCCGGCCATCAGCTCGGGCGAGACGTCGTTGAAATTGAGGCCGCGATAGCTATCGGCCGAGAAGCTGTCGCGCCCGTTGAACTCGGTGCGGACGAAGGTGAGGCCGCGGATGAGCACGCTGGTCGGCTCGCCCGAGGGGTGCGTGGAGTCGTCGGTCGACTGGAGGCGCGAGGTGGTGATGCCCGGAACGCGCTGGAGCGCGCCCGACACCGAAGTGTCCGGGAACGCGCCGATGTCGGTCGCGGTGATCGAATCGACAACGGTGTCGGAATCGCGCTTGATCGTCTGCGCGCTCTCGAGCGCCTTGCGGACGCCGACGACGACGATCGCGCCGCCGCTATCGTCCTCCTGCACCGTTTCGGAAGTGCTGGCCGGCGCGGTCTGCGCCTGGGCAATGCCGGCCAGGCCCATCAGGGCCAAGGCGGCTAACGAGGCGCTGCCCCGCAGGATCGTGGTCTGCTTCATCTTTCCTCCCTCCGTCGCGCCTTTGCGGCGCTGTTGCATGCAAGACGTCGCAGAGCCCCCGCCCCGCGACGTCGCGTCAGATTTCGTGTCGGTGTGCAGAGGTGCGGATGCGCGAAGGCCGCGCAGGGCATGGCCCCACGCTGTCGCTGCGCATGATCGCAAGCCGGCCGTGCCGTGCTTCCCCCAAGACACCCTCCATCGTGCCAGCCACGCTCTCCGGCGCGGCCATCCACTGCGAGCTACCCAGCCCGGGAAGCTCTTTGCGTAACTTTGCGTAAATTGAGCAAAGCCGCAAGAGGGAAATTTTCGAAAATGTTTCTAGAGCTATAAGATTATAAAATAACGATATTACTGAGATAATGCGCTCAGAATGGCCTGCCGGCGGGTGTGGGATGCGAGTCGCGCAATGCAATTTTGCCTTGCAATCAATGCAAGTTTTGCACAACCTGGCACGGCAATGCAAAGCGACGCACAGCCTTGCGCCCGCATAGGGCTATTGCCGGGAGCCGGTGTCGGCGCTGCGCGGAAGCGTGAGCGCGAAGCCGGCGGCGATCAGCAGCGTCGCGGCGGCGAGGACCAGCGCATATTCGGCCTGACCATGGAAGACGCGGCCGACCAAGGGCCCGAGCATCGTCGAGGCGACGATCTGGGGGATCACCAGGAACATGTTGTGGATGCCCATGTACACGCCGGCCTTGCCCGGCGGCACGCTGCCGGCGAGCATGGCATAGGGCATCGACAGGATCGCCGCCCAGGCAAGCCCCACCCCGATCGTCGGCAGCCAGAGCGCCACCGGATCGCCGACGAGCAGGAAGCCGACCAGCCCGGCCGCGCCGAGGGCCAGGCACAGCGCATGGGTCGCGCGGCGGCCGAGCCGCTCGCCGATGCCGGGGAGCAGCAGCGCGCCCAGCGCCGCGACGCCGTTATAGCCGGCGAACAGCACCCCCACCCAGTCCGCTGCGGCATTGTACCCCGGCGAGGCCGGATCGGCGGTGCCGTAGTGGCGGAGCGCCAGCGCTGGCACGGTGTAGATCCACATCGCGAACAGGCCGTACCAGGTGAAGAACTGGACCACGGCGAGGCGCTTGAGCAGCACCGGCATCGAGCGGATGTCCTCGACGATCTCGAGCATGCCGATCGAGCTGCGGCCGAGGCGGCGCAGGCGGACCACCACCGCCTGGAGCAGGCCGAACAGGAAGCAGATGCCGGCGATGACATAGATCTCGCGCTTCCAGCCGGCGAGTGCGGCGGCGCCGGCGATCCCCGCCCCGGCGAGCATCCAGGCGATTCCGTGGCGGACCAGCGAGGCGGCGCGCTCGGGCGAAAGGACATGCGGCGGCATCGCCGCTTCCGGCAGGCGCGGCGGCGCCGGGCATTCGCGGGTGGTAACGATCGTCCAGGCCACGGCGAAGAGCAGGCAGAAGCCGCCGATATAGAAGGCGGTGCGCACCGACTGGGGCAGCAGGTGCGGCTCGGGCTGGCCGCTCAGCCCTGCCCAATGGACCAGCATCCAGGGCAGTGCCGAGGCGAACACCGCGCCGATGCCGATGAAGAACACCTGCATCGCGAAGCCGGCGGTGCGCTGGCTTTCCGGCACCCGGTCCGCGACCAGCGCGCGGAACGGCTCCATCGCGATGTTGATCGAGGCGGTGAGCATCCAGAGCATGAGGCTCGCCGCCCACAGGCTGGTGGCGTTGGGCATCAGGAACAGGGCAAGCGCGGTGCAGACCGCGCCGGCCAGGATATAGGGGCGCCGGCGGCCGAGGGGGCCGCGGGTGCGGTCGCTCAGATGGCCGATGATCGGCTGGACGAGCAGCCCGGTCGCGGGGCCGGCGATCCACAATATGGCAAGGTCGTCGAGCTCGGCGCCCAGGGTCTGGAAGATCCGGCTGGTGTTGACGTTCTGCAGGCCCCAGACGATCTGGATGCCGAGCAGGCCGAAGCACATGTTCCAGATCTGCAGCAGGCGGAGCCGGCCCGTGCCGGGCGCTGGCGTGCAGGCGATGTCGATCGCCTCGCTCTGCCGGCCTGCTTGCAATGCTCCCCCCTCACCGTTCTAAACATGCCGTATTCGGCTTTCCTCAAGCTTGGGCACAATGGGCAGCAGTAGCAACAACAATACGACGCTGGAGGATCTGGCGAAGCTGGCGGGCGTGTCGATCTCGACCGTCTCGCGGGCGCTGAACGATCATCCGCTGATCAGCGCGCGGACCAAGCAGAAGATCTGGGCGCTGGCACGCGACCATGACTATCCCTTCCGCCCCTATATGCCGGCAGCGCCGGTGGGGGCCGAGGGGACGATCGTGATCGTCACGCCGTTCATGCGCGGGCGGCCGCTGCCGCTCTCCCACCCCTTCTTCCTCGAGCTGCTCGCCAGCATCGGCGAGGCGGCGCGTGCGCGCGACTGCGACTTCACGGTGAGCCACACCACCCCGGCCAATTACGAGGACCTGGTCGCCACCACCACGACCAGCCGCGCGAGCGGGGTGATCTTCCTCGGCCAGTCGATGCTGCACGACGCGTTCAACCAGCTGACCCAGACCAACGCCAATTTCGTGGTGTGGGGGGCGCAGATGGCGGGGCAGCTCTATTGCTCGATCGGATCGGACAACCAGCTGGGCGGCCGGCGCGCGACCGCGCACCTCGCCCGGCTGGGCCGCAAGGCGATCCTGTTCCTGGGCGGCACCGATCCCGAATCGATGCAGCGCAAGCGCGGCTATGACGAGGCGCTGAAGGAAGCGGGGATTCCCGCCGACCCCAAGCTGGTGGTGCCGGTCGATTTCGAGCTCGAATCGGCGGACGCGGCGGTGAGCCGGCTGCTGCGGCGGCACGTGCATTTCGACGGGATCGTCGCCTCGTCCGACCTGATCGCCCTGGGTGCGATCCGGGCACTGCGCCGCGCCGGCGTGTCGGTGCCGAACGAAGTGTCGGTGATGGGCTATGACGACATGCTGCTCGCCCGCCTCTCGACACCGGCGCTCAGCACGATCCGGCAGGACACGTTCGAGGCGGGGCGCCAGCTGGTCTCGCGGATACTGGACCCCTCGCCCGATCCCAGCGCCGAGCGGCTGCCGACGGATCTGATCGTACGGGAATCGTGCGGGGCTTGACCCCGTAAGTCCCCCTCCCTGGAAGGGAGGGGTCAGGGGTGGGTGGATGTACGCGTTACGGCAACCGCAAGGTCGACCCTCCCTTCCAGGGAGGGGAGCAGGTGGGAAACCGATTAACCGATTGCCGCCGCGCATGCCGCTCGGCTATGCCCGCGCGACATTCGGCGGAAAAACCGCAATCAGAGGTGAAGGTTAGCTTATGCATGGTGCGGCGCTCGGTTTGATGCGGGAGCGCCGGTTCCTGCCGCTCTTCGTCACCCAGTTCCTCGGCGCGTTCAACGACAATCTGTTCAAGAACGCGATGATCTTCTTCGCGACCTACCAGATCTTCAACTCGGTCGAGGACGAAACACGGTTCAGCGCGATCGCGACGGGCATCTTCATCCTGCCCTTCTTCCTCTTCTCCGCGCTCGCCGGCCAGCTCGCCGACAGCTACGACAAGGCGAAGATCATGCGGATCATCAAGGCCGCCGAGATCGGGATCATGCTGGTCGGCGCCTCGGGCATCTTCCTCAAGAATCTCGAGCTGATGCTCGCCGCCCTGGTCGGCATGGGCATCCATTCGGCGTTCTTCGGCCCGATCAAATATGCGATCCTGCCGCAGCATCTGGAGGAAGACGAGGTGCTCGGCGGCACCGGCATGGTCGAGGCCGGCACCTATATCGCGATCCTGTGCGGCACGATCGCCGGCGGCGTGATCAGCGCCAAGGCCGCGGCCTTCGCGGTGATCGGCGTGGCGCTGGTCGGCTGGCTGGCCTCGCAGCGCATCCCCTCCGCCCCGCCGCTGACCAAGCTCAAGATCGACTACAACATCTTCCGCGCCTCGTGGCGGCTGATCGCGGCCACCATGCACATCCGCCGGCTCTATCTGGCGATCATCGCGATCAGCGTGTTCTGGACGATCGCCGCGGTGCTGGGCGTGCTGTTCCCGCCGCTGGTGAAGAACGTGTTCCACGCCCAGAAGGACGTGGCGAGCGTGTTCCTGGGCATTTTCTCGGTGGGCATCGCGATCGGATCGGTGATCATCAACCGGCTGCTCAAGGGCCATGTCTCGGCCAAGTACGCCGTGCGCTCGGTGCTGACGATGATGATCTTCGTCATCCTGTTCTACTTCACCGCCCGCTTCTGGCCGGTGCATGACGGCCCGCTGCTCAAGACCGCGCACTTCATCACCATGCCGATGGGCTGGGCGGTGCTGGGCCTGTTGCTGGCGATCGCGACCAGCGGCGGCATGTTCGTGGTGCCGCTCTATGCCTTCCTGACCACCACCGTCGATAAGTCGCAGACCGCGCGCACCGTCGCGGCGAACAACATCGTCAATTCCGGCTTCATGGTGTTCGGATCGGTCGGCATCTTCGGGATCAGCAACATCCCCAAGGTCGGCGTCGCCGAATGCATCCTGGTGGTGGTGCTGCTCTGCCTGGCCTCGGCCTGGTGCGCCCACCGGCTCTACAAGGCCGAGGACGCGCCGCACGCGCCGGATGTGTTGCCCTGATTTAGGAGCGGGCCGGCGCCGCAGCCGTCAGGCGATGAACGTGAAGAAGCAGACGAAGAAGGCGGTGAAGCTCAGGGCGAAGAGCTTCACGTCGCTGTCGTCGCGCAACTTGCGCTGCTGCGCCACGGCGCGGCGGACATAGCGGCGGAACGGGTGGCGGCGGGGCGCGTAGCCCTCGAGGACGAGCTGGCGTTGCATGGCCAGCAGTTAACGACTTCTTAACTTTTACCGCCAGCGCCCACTTTGGTTAACCGAGTCCAATGGCGGGACGGCATTTGGTTACCGGGGCGCAGGCCCCGTGCTCGCCCGCACCATCAGCTTGTGCTCGAGCGTGACGCGCGGCTGGGGTGCGGCGCCGCCCAGGATCAGCTCGGCCGCGGCCGAGGCAAGCTCGTGCACCGGCTGGCGGATCGTGGTGAGCGGCGGCCAGACGGCGCGGGCCAGGTCCGAATCGTCGAAGCCGGCGATCGAGAGCTGGCCAGGCACGTCGATGTCGCTCTCATGCGCGGTGGCGAGCGCACCGGCGGCCATGTCGTCATTGCCGGCGAAGATCGCGGTGGGCCGGTTCTTCAGCGCCAGCAGCTCGCGCGCGGCGGCCGCGCCCGAGGCGAAGTCGTTCTCCGCCGCGACGACCAGCGCCGGATCGAAGGCAATGCCATGCGCCTCGAGCTCGGCCCGGTAACCGGCGAGACGGTCGGCCGAGGAAGCGTGGCTCTCCAGGCCGCGGATCATCGCGATGCGGCGATGGCCGAGCCCGATCAGGTGGGCAGTCAGCTCGCGCGCCGCGGCGACGTCGTCCATCGAGGCGGACAGGCCGGCATCCTTGCGGGTGCCCGGCGCGATCCGGACATAGGGCAACCCGCGCCGGTCGAGCTCGTCGAGCAGCGCGGTCGCCTCGGTCACCGGCGGCGACAGGATCAGGCCGTCGAGATGGGTCTCGTCGATCAGCGCGAGCACGTTCGAGACGAGATCGGGCGACTGGCTGTCGATCGGCTGGAGCAGCAGGCGGTACCCGAGCTCGGTGCAGCGCTGCTGCGCGCCGGTCTGGACGTGATAGATGTAATAGGGGCTGGGATTGTCGTAGAGCAGCCCGACCTGGAAGGACTTGCGCCCGGCAAGCGTGCGGGCGGCGTGGCTTGGGCGGAAGTTGAGCCGGGCGACGACTTCCTCGACACGGCGGCGCGTCTCTTCGCTGACATGCTTTTCATTGTTGAGCACGCGGCTGACGGTCTTGAACGACACGCCTGCGATCTTCGAGACTTCCTTGATCGTCGGACGACTGGACACATGCATTCCCCGCCAGGAGGCAGCCCCGGCCTGCAACAGCCATATTTGACAGCGCTGGCAGTGCGCAAGCACAGATGCTGGACGATGACCCCGGTTCCTCCCCTCTCCGCCGCAGAATGGATCGCCGCACGGCTGCGCCCCGGCACAAGGCGGCCGTTCGTGCTCGGCATTGCCGGGGCGCAGGGGAGCGGCAAGAGCACGGTCGCCCATGCCCTTGCCGCCCGTTTCGGCTGCCCGGTGCTGTCGCTTGACGACCTCTATCTGGATGGCAGCGCGCGGCAGCGGCTCGCCGAGACCGTCCACCCACTGCTGCGCACCCGCGGGGCGCCGGGCACGCATGACGTGGCGGCGGGGCTCGCGGCGATCGAGGCATTGGCGCACGGGCCCGCCCTGCTCCCCCGCTTCGACAAGGCGCGCGACGAGCCCGGCGCGCCCGAGCAGGTCCCGGGCCCGGCCGACATGCTGATCCTCGAAGGCTGGTGCCTGGGCGCGCGGCCACAGGCGGAGGCGGAACTCGCGGCACCGGTCAATGCGCTGGAGCGCGACCGGGATCCCGACGGCCGGTGGCGGCGCTGGGTCAACGACCAGCTCGCCGGCCCCTATGCGGCGCTCTGGGCGCGGATCGACCAGCTGGTGTTCCTCGAGGCGCCCGGCTTCGACGTGGTGGCGGACTGGCGGATCGAGCAGGAACGCAATGCGGGCGGCCCGATGACCGACGAGGCGGTCCGCCGCTTCGTCCAATATTATGAGCGGATCACCCGCCACATGCTGTGCCATGCAAGCGACTGGGCGGACCTGACGCTGCGGCTCGACGTTAACCGGACCCCGATCGCTTGATCTGGATCAATCCGCGCCCGGTTCGGGACTCCATCCTATAAAATCTGCGTGCAGGCGAATGTTTCCCGGGCTACAGCGGAATCCTGTAAGCGTAAGAAATTAAAACCAAACCCCAGAAACAAAAAGGCCGGGGAGTTTAGTTTGGTATCGCAGCCCCTTCGCGTCCATCGCTACTCTACCGAGAATGTCGCAGCCAAGGATCGCCACGAAGTGTGGCTAAGCCACTGGCCGAGCACGGCTCCGCTTTACCATACCGAGCCGTTGGAGGAGTTCCGCGTCTCAAGCAACATCGCGCAGCTCGGCGATATCTCGCTCGTCTTCACCGACATCTCCGCCCAGCGCTGGAAACGCGACAGCAAGCTCATCGACCGGGGCAACGACACGCTCAACCTGACGGTCAACCTCGACGGCAAGGCCTGGGGCGTTGCCGGCGCCGAGGAGCGGGAATGGGTCCAGATGCCGGGCTCCGCCGTCGTGGTCGACCGCCAGCAGACCTCGTCGCATATCTCGGCCGGCGGGCGCAGCATCAGCATCTCGGTGCCCCGCGCCCTGGCGACCGAGGCGGGACTCGACGTGGCCAGCCTGCACGGCGTGACGCTGAACCCCTCCGAACATGCGATGTTCACCTCGCACGCCCTGCATGTGCGCGACGTGCTGGCCCGCTTCTCCGAGACGGATGCGGCGCGGCTGGGCCGCACGATGCTCGACGTGCTGGTGCTGTCGCTCAAGGCCGCCCAGCGCAGCGATGCGCATGGCTACAAGGAGGATCCGAGCACGCTGCTGCTGCGCGCCGAGCGCGAGATCCGAGAGAATCTCGGGTCCCCCGCGCTGACCGTCGCCAATCTGTGCCGCCGGCTGAGCGTCTCGCGCAGCACGCTGCACCGGGTGTTCGAGGCGAGTGGCGGCGTGCAGGCCTATATCCGCGACATGCGGCTGGATGCGGCACGGCACGCGCTGCTCAACCCCGGCAGCCCCGAGCGGATAGGCGACCTTGCCGAGCGGCTGGGCTTCAGCGACGCGGCGCATCTGAGCCGGTTGTTCAAGACACGCTTCGGCGAAACCCCGAGCGATTGCCGCGCTCGCGCCGTCCTGCACCGCTGACGATGCGACCAACCGCTCGTAGCTGCGACATGGGTTCAAGCTACTGACAAGGATGTTCAAGACGGAATCGCCGGTCCTGACTTAAGCAGGTCCGCATATTCCGGCGCGTTTCCGCGATTCGCGGGCGTGCGCGTGGAGATCGGCTTCTAGCCGCGGCACGGCGCGGGGGGACTGGAATCCCGCTCCGCCCGTGTTGCAGGCGCCGGCCCTTTGGGGGGGCCGTGAGGGCCCGTGCAGTGGGGGACTGCGCGGGCCCTCTTTGCTACGTGCCAATACACCGGCCTGCAGCAACCGGTTTGCCGTGCATTGGGGCGCCGCGGCTCCCCCACCGCGACGCCCACCCCCTCCCCCGAGGGCCGAGAGCCCGCGCGGCCGTGCCGCACGGGCCCTCTTGCTACTTGCCGCCGTCAGCCGGCTCCTCGCCTTCGCCATCGCCCTCGAGATTCCGGGAAGGGTCCTGGTTGAGCGAGAAGCCGGTGCCGACACCGGACTGCAGCATCTTGAGGGCGTCGCCGGCATCGGCGCCCGATTGGGTGAAGCTGATCACCAGCGTGCCCGGCACGACGGTGAGCAGATAGTTGGCGGAGAGCGCGAGCGTCCCCTGCCCGATCGCATAGCGACCCACCTGCTCGCCCGCCTCACGGGCCAGCGCGCCGCTGAAACCGTCGCCGCCCACCACCGAGCCACCGGAGACAGTGTAGCCGAACACCGGATCGGGCTGGCCGAAGATCTTGGTCGTGCCGTTGACCGTGACGGTCACCGCGCGACGGGCGACGTCGGCGGTCACCGGGGTGGCGGACAGGGTGACGCTGTAATTGGCGGCGTCGGCCCCGGTCAGCGCCAGCCCGCTCACCTGCACCGTGCGGCCGGTACCGGCATTGGCATCGGCGAAGCGATAGCTGGCGGTGCCGGTCACCGTGTCGCCGGCGATCAGGCCAGTAAGCGCGATCCGGCCGGTGGCGATGTTGCTACCGTCATAGCCCCGGCTGTCCGCCGTCGCCGTGGCGGTGATTGCCTTCTGCCCGATCACCGCGGTGCCGGTGGCGGTGCCGCTGATCGTATAGTTGCCGGCATCGGCGCCATCCAGGGTAAGGCCGCCGGCGGTGGCCGTGCGGGTACCGGCATTCTTGCTGTCGAAGACGATGCCACTGGTGCCGACGCTCACCTGGTCGCCCGAGAGGACGCCGCCCAGGCTCAGCGAACCGGTGGCGGCGGTGGTGCCGTCATAGGTCTTGCCGTTCGCCGACAGCGTCACGGTGATCGCCTTGGCGAGGATGTCCGCCAGGGCAGTGACGCTCATCGACGAGAGCACATAATTGCCCGCATCAGCGCCCGAGAGGCCGAGGCCGCTCGCGGTCACGGTACGGCCGGCACCGGCATTCCGGTTGTCGAAGGCCAGGCCAGTGCTCGTGGCCGACACCGCATCGCCGACAACGACGCCGTCCAGACCGAGCGTGCCGGTGGCGGCAGTGGTGCCATCATAGGTCTTGCCGTTCGCCGACAGTGTCGCGGTGATCGTCTTGGCGAGGATGTCCGCCAGCGCCGTCGCCGTCGCGTTGACGGTATAGTTTCCTGCGTCTGCGCCCGAGAGGGTGATTCCGCCCGCGGTTACGGTGCGGCCGATGCCGGCGTTCCGGCTGTCAAAGGCAAGGCTGCCATTGGCGCTCACCTGGTCTGTGCCGACCAGACCGGCCAGCGACAGGCTGCCGGTGGCGGCGGTGGTGCCGTCATAGGTCTTGCCATTGGCCGACAGCGTCGCGGTGATCGCCTTGGCGAGGATGTCCGCCACCGCCGTCACGCTGGCGCCGCTGAGGACATAATTGCCCGCGTCCGCACCCGAGAGGGTGATGCCGCTCGCCGTCACGGTGCGACCGGCACCGGCATTCCGGCTGTCGAAAGCGTAGCTGCCGGTGGCGCTTACCTGGTCGGTGCCGACCAGACCGGCCAGCGACAGGCTACCCGTGGCGGCGGTGGTGCCGTCATAGGTCTTGCCATTGGCCGACAGCGTCGCGGTGATCGCCTTGGCGAGGATGTCCGCCAGATCGGTGACGCTGGTCGCCGAGAGGACATAATTGCCGGCATCCGCACCCGACAGGGAGAGGCCGCCAGCGGTGACCGTGCGAGTGCCGGCGTTCCGGCTGTCAAAGGCCAGGCCGGTGCTGCTCACTCCCACCGTATCGCCCGCGATCACGCCACTCAGGCCGAGCGTACCGGTGGCGCCCATCGTGCCGTCATAGGTCTTGTCATTGGCGTTCAGCACCGCGCTGATCGTGCGCGGATCGATGATCACCGTGCCGGGCACGAAGGTGAAGCCATAGCCCATCTCCGAAGCCAGCGTGCCGAGCGCGCTATAGGCGAAATAGGTGCCGGCATTGCTGCCGACGCCGCTGATCTCCGCGGCGCCCGACCAGGCATTGGCCGCGCTGTCACCGTTGATCAGGCCGGTGATCGTCGCGGTGACGACCGGCGTGGTGCCGTCATAGACGATATGGAGGCTGGACGGGGTGACGGTGAGGACCGGGCGATAGCCATAGACGAAGCGGTTGCCCGCGTTCGGCGCGGTGGCGAAGCTGCCGGTGCCGAAATCATAGGCGTCGCCATAATAGCTGACCCCCGCCAGCCCGCCGAAGTCATTGTTCGGATCGGAGATGCCCGGATTGCCGCCGCTCTGGGTGTAGACCAGCCAGCGACCACTGGCGGCGCTGAGTGTCGAGGCGCCGGCGAGGTTGGTGAACCGGCCGTCCGAGGCGAGCGTGATCGCATCGCCCGCCGCAGCGGAAGTGACGCTGCCGGCCGAGCCGATCGTCATCCCGCCATGCGAGGCGATCACCACCGCGCCGCCATTGCCCTGCACCGCGCCGTCGATCGTCAGTGCGGTGATGGTGCTGAGCTTCAGGCCGTTGCTGCTGAAATCGCCGAGCTGGCCGATCCGGTTGTCGCCGCCCAGCATCGTCGCGCCGGTAACCTGCCCCTCCAGGCGATCCGCGACGACATGGCCGCTGCTCTGGCTGAGCGCCCCGGCGACCCCGAGGTTCAGCGCGCCACCGACTTCGATCGCGCCGTCCAGGGCGAGATCGGCGAGGTTGCGGAGCCTGAAGCCGCCATTGACTGCCAGACCGGTCAGGCGGGCGACGTGCGAACCGCTGCCGCCGGCATCGAGATCGACATCGCCGTTCACCGTCACCACGCCGAGCGTCGCGGCCGAGACGCCCGCGCCGGTGATCGCGCCCGCCGCCTGGAGCGACACGTCGCCGCCGGTCACATGGCCGAGGGTCAGGCTGCCGGTGCTCGCGCCGAGATTAACGACGAAGTGGCCGAAGACATCGCCCAGGCTGGTGTTGCCCTGGCCGGAGATGTTGATGTGGCCGGCGCTGGTGGTAACGTCGCCCAGGGCAAGCCTGCCCGAGGGCCCCTGCACGACGATCGCGCCGACCGCGTCGATGTCGCCGGCGGAGAAATTACCGGTGGTGACGGCGATCTGCAGCGTCCCCGCTTCGATCGCACCCAGCGCGCTCGACTCGTAAAGGTTGATCGCGACATTGCCGCCGCCGGCCCGGATGGTGGTGCCGGTCAGGCTCGCGCCATGGTTGGTGAAGACGTTGCCGGTGGTGATCGAGGCGGCATCGGCCGCGCCGAAGCGCAGGTCCCCGCCGGCGATGAGCGACAGGCTGTTGGCGCCGGTACCGTAATAGCCGGCGCTGGCGAGCGACAGGTCGGTGGCAGCGTTCAGGCTGATCGCGTTGCCCGCCCGGAGGTTGCCGATGTTGAGCAGGCCCTGCGTGGCGCTGATCGAGATGGCCCCGCCGAACGACAGGTCAGTCGAGCCGAAGTCGAAGTTTCCGGCCGTGTCGGTGATTGTCAGCGAGCCGGCGCGGGCGGACCCGGGTGCCAGGGTCTCGCCGGCAAAGTCGCCGGCGGTGAGCGTGTAGTTGTTCTCCACGCCGACCGAGTTGACGATGTTCGCGGTGCCGGTGCCGGCGTCGATGGTGACGTTGTGGCCGGACACGCCGTAAAGGCGGACACCCTGCCCGATCGCCGTGACGTCGCCCTGAGCATCGAGCGACAACAGCCCGGTGATCGCCCCGTGCCGCGCCTCGACATGGATGTCGCCCGAGGAGAGGAGCACGCCGCTGGCGCCGAGATCGCCCGCGGTGTCGATGATCGTGATGTCGCCGAGCGCGCTGGCGCCGCCGGACAGGGTGGGATTGAGCGCGTCGCCACCGAAGTCCGCCGCGGTCAGCCTGTAGCTGCCGCCGCTGCTCCCGACGTCGAACATCGTCAGCACGCCGGCCACCGCGGCGCCGATATTGTGGCCGCGGAGCTGGTTGATCCCCAGATCGCCATTGCCGACCGCGATGGCCACGTCGCCCGCATCGGCGCGGACTTCGTCGAACACGCCGGTCACGCCGAACAGGTTGATCGAGACATTGCCGCCCAGCGAAACCACCCTTCCGCCGCCGCTGGCACCGCCCAGCGTGCCGCCGGTCGAGACCGCGTTGCCGGTGCCGGGCGTAGCGCCCGCATCGGCACCGAGCGTGACGTTACCCTGCGCCTGGAGGGCGAAGCCACCGGTCGCAGTAATGTCGCGGATCGTCGCGGAGCTACCCCCGGTGAGCTGACCGCTACCCACGATCGAGACCTGGTTGATCGCGAGATCGCCCGTGGTGGTGCTGACGGTCACGTTGCCGCCGGCAGAGAATTCGTCGATCGTGATCCCGCCCGCAGTGCCGTAGACCGCCGCATTGCCGTTCGAAGCGAGCGAGGCCGCCCGGACCGTTCCGCCCTCGACATAGAGATAGTTGGTGGCGGAGAGATTCGCGACGGCGGTCGTGTCCGTCACGCCGTCGCTGGTCAGGTAAAGATCATTGGCGGTGACCCCGCCGGCGCCCAGGGTCAGGCCGCCGCCGATCGCCCGGAGATTGACGATGGTGCCAGTAGCCGAACCGATCGAGAGCGAGCCGTCGCTCAGCAGCACCTTGGCGTTGCCGCTCTGGGCCCATAGCAGGCCGATCGACAGATCGCCGGACGCCAGGTTCACCTCGGCAGTGCCGGCCTGGATCAGGTCCAGCGCCGCCGAATGATGGAGGTTCACGGTCGCGCTGGTCGCCCCGGCGACCGTGATATTCCCGGCGGCCCCCGCCGCGCGCTCGAAATAATTGTCGGTGGTAATCGAGCTGGCGTCGTCCGCGCCGAGCCTTGCCGCGCCGCTGATGCTCTGCACGCTGAGCGTGCCGGCGGCGCCAGTCAGCTTGGCCTGGCGCAGGATCGCGTTGCCCGTCAGCGAGAAGACACTGATGTTCCCGCCCGCCTTGGCGGAGCCCGCGATAGTGGACCCGAACTGGGAGGTCAGGTTCACATCAGTGCCGGCCTCGATGCCGCCGGTCACGGTGAGGCCGGTATTGCCGCGCAGCGTCACGCTGCCTAGGGTGGCGCTGGCATCGACAAGGCGGAGAGCCCCGGCCGTGGCGGAAACGTCGATATTGGTCGCGGCCCAGATCTGGCTGAGATCGGCGGCATTGGCCTCGCCGGTCACCGCGCCCTGCATCGACCAGACCGAGCCGTTCTCGATCAGGCCGGCGACATGGAAGTCGATATTGCCCTTATAGTTGAGCGTGAGCCCGCCCAGGTTGAGGCCGGCAAGGCTGGTCAGGGTCCAGCTGCCCGCCTTGTCGCCGATCGGCGAGAGCGCGCCGTGCAGTAAGGCGCTGCCCTTCAGGACATAGTCCTGGCCGACCGAGACCTGCCCGACATCGACCGCGCCGGTGCCGTTGAGCGTCACGTCATAGGCGCTGCTCGCCGCGCCCAGCGTGATGTCGGTGCCGTTGACGGTGAGCGTGCCGTCCATGGCCAGGCCGGCGGCGAGCGTCGCCGTGCCGCCGAGGACATTGCCGGCCGCAGTGACGGTGGTGTTGCGGCGGGCGGCGATGCTGCCCGACAGGGTCAGGTCGCCGGCGGTATCGGTGATCAGGATGTCGAGCGGGTTGCCGCCCTGGAAGTTGAACGCGCCCGCGCCGATGTCGCCCGCGGTGACCGAATAGACGCCCGAGGTGGCGATGGAGTTGGCCGTCAGGTCGGTGCCGGCGAGCAGCGTGATGTTCGCGCCGGAGACATTGCCCAGCAGCAGCTGGTTGTTCGATTCCGCGTAGACATTGCCCGCCGCCGAGATGTTGATCGCAGCGTTGTAGACTTGGTCGACACCCAGCGTCGCGTTGCCGGTCGCCTGGATGGTGACCGTGCCCGGCGTGGCTCCTACGCTGTAGTCGACGACGTTCGAGCCCGTGATCGAGCCGCTATCGGCACCCAGCTTGACGTTGCCGCCCGAGATCAGCGCGTTGTAGCCGTCGCCCGCCACGTCGTTGTTGCCGGACCGGTGGAGCAGGCCGACCGCGACATTGCCGGTGCCGGTCACCGAGACGTCGTCGCTGGTGGTGATGGCGTCGATGGCCAGGTCGTTCGCCCCGCCCTGGACGGTGACCTTGTTGCCCGAGAGCTCGCGCATATAGCCGCCCGCGGCGGTGATGCTGATGTCCCCGTAGGTAAGGATGCCGGCATTGTTGGTGAAGTTGCCGTCGACGTTCAGCGTGACATCGCCCGAGCCGAGATTGCCGATCAGGATCAGGTCCCTGGCATTGGTGAAGCTGAACGCGGTACCGCTATGGGCGCTGCCCTGCAGCCTGTTGACCTGGTTCTGCCGGTCGACCGCGATGCCATAGCCATTGAGCGTGAGCAGCCCGGCCGTCAGCGTGCCTGCCGACTGGGTGATCTGGCCGTCGGCGTCGATGACCACGCCCATGGTCGCGACGAAGTTGCCGGTGAGATCGAGCGAGCCTGCATTGTAGATCTCGAAGTTGCCGGCGCTCACATTGCCCAGCGCGCTGAAGCTGACGGTGCGCGGGTTCATCGGGTTGCTGTAGAAGCTTGCCCAGGCGCCCGTGGTGAACACGTTCAGCGTGCCGCCGCTGACCGGATCGGCGCCGGTGATGCGGATGTCGCCGCCCGTAGTCAGCGTCATCGCCGAGCTGGCGCCGGCGGTGAGCGTGCCGGCGATGTCGAGGGCGCCGCTGGTCTTGAAGCTCAGGTCGCCGGCCGCGGTCAGCCCCAGGATCGTGCGGATCGTGTTGTTGCCGCCCAGCAGCATATTGCCGGTCGCCGAACCCGCGGCGCTCGCGGCGGTGATGACCGAGCCGGCGGACTGGGTGACCGAGCCGCTGAGCGCATCCGCGCGGAACGCCCCGGACGCCGTCACGGTGCCGGTCAGGCGGACATTCTGCGCCTGGAGGCTGACATCGCCCGCGGCGGTGATCTGGTCGCCGAACGCGCCGACATCGCCGCTGTCGAACGCGATTGCGATGCCGGTCTGGGCGCGGGCGGTGAGCGTGCCGGCCACGCCGCCGGTGATCGTGGAGCTGGCGATCCCTCCGCCCGAGGTGAGCGACAGATTACCGCCGACATCGACGATGCCGGTAAGCATCACATTGCCCGCCGTCTTGACGCTGGCG
This sequence comes from Sphingomonas sp. Sphisp66, assembly GCF_047324325.1. NCBI lineage: Bacteria > Pseudomonadati > Pseudomonadota > Alphaproteobacteria > Sphingomonadales > Sphingomonadaceae > Sphingomonas > Sphingomonas sp. Sphisp66. The sequence goes on along the minus strand of NZ_CP168508.1, from coordinate 902,318 downwards.
TTGCCCGCCAGGTCGAGGCTCAGCACGCCGAACTGGTTGGCGCTGCCCAGCGTGATGTCGCCGCCGGCGCTCGCGCTGAGCGTGGCGCCGTAGATCACTGCGTCCGGATTGGTCGCCTGGACGATCGAGCCGGTATCGGAAATGAGGGTCACGTCATGGCCGGCCGCCGCGATCGCGTCGGTCAGGCTCATATTGCCCACCACGTGCAGCGTCAGGTCGCCGGCCAGGGCGCGGAGCTCGCCGATGGTGCCGACCTGGTTCGCGTTGCCCAGGTTGATCCCGCCATCGGCGATGCCGCCAAGGCTGGTGGCGGTGATGATGCCGCCGCTCTGGTCGATGTCCCCGCCGGTCCGGAACCAGATGTTCTGGGCCGTGACGTTGCCGGTCAGCTTCAGGTTGGTCGCCCGCAGGTCGAGATCGCCGCCAGCGCTGATCACGCCCAGCGACAGGAAGCTGTTCGCGCCATTGTCGAGCGTGATGTCGCCCGCCGCGCGGAAGCTCGCCGCGCCGCCGATCGACAGCGCCGCCGACTGGGTGATCGAGCCGGTGTCGGAGATCAGCGTGAGGTCGCCCGGCGTGGTGAAGGCCGCGGCGTCGAGATCGCCCTGGTTGCGGAACAGCAGATTGCCGCTCGTCGTGGAGAGCGCGACGCTGGCGATCTGGTTCGGGCCGGCGAGCGACAGGCCGGTGCCCGCGGTGCCGGTGAAGTCGTTGGTGACGATCCTGGCGGCCGGGGCCTGATCGATGTCGGTATCCGCATCGAAGGTGACGCTGGTGGCCGAGACCGTGCCCGACGTCTGGGCGATCCGGCCGCCGTCGACGAAGAACGAGGCCTGGCTGCCGCCCGTCACATCGCCAGCGATCTCCAGGTCGCCGCTGCTGTTGACGGTGACGCCGGCGCCGCTCAGCCCGGTGATCCTGCCGATCTGGTTGGCGAAGTTGAGGGTGATGGCGCCGCTGGTCGTGCTCGCATCGAGCGATCCGACAAGGAGCGTGTCGAGCTGGCTGATCATGCCGCCCGCGCGCACGGTCATCGACGCGGCCTGGCCGCCGATCCGCAGCGCACCGGTGGCGCGCAACGTCGCGTCGCCGCCCGAGGCGACATAATATTCGGAGACCGCATTGGCGCCGTCGAGCGTGACGTCGCCGCCCGCAGCGATGTCGACATGCCCGCCGGTAAGGATGCCGCTGACCTGCTCGAGCGCGCCGGTGCCGGTGTTGAAGCTGAGGTTGCCGCCGGTGACATTGCCGTCGAGCGTCAGCCTGCCGAGGCTGGTCAGGCGGATCGCGGCGTTGGTGAACGAAGTCAGCTCGGTTACCCGGCCGATATGGTTGCCCTGCCGCAGGTCGATCGCGCCATAGGCGGTGGCGAGGAGGCTGCTCGCGCTGATGCTGCCGCCCGTCTGGGTGAGCGCGCCGAAATTCGGCCCGAAGCTGTTGTTCGAACGCAGCCTGAGGTTGCGCGCAGTGATGTCCCCCGCGATCTCGAGATCGCGGGTGGAGACGAAGGAAACGTCCGCGCCGGTGCCCGCCGAGACCCCGTCGATCCGCTGGATATCGCCGGCGAGCGACACGCCGTCGCGGCCATAGGCGGTGAGGCCGACCAGCTGGACGATTGCGCCGCCCGTCTGGGTGATCGCCCCCTGCTCGCTGCGCAGCGAGACGAAGGAATTGGGGGACACGATCCCGTCGATCAGCAGATTGCCAGTGTTGGTGAAGGCAGCGTTTCCGCCAGGCGTGTGGAGGTTGAGCGTGGCGACATTGTTGGCGGCGGCGGTCAGATCGACACCGACGCCGAACACATAGAGATAATCCGCGGTGATATTGCCGCCGCTGATCGCGAAACTGCCGTTGTTGAGGGTCACGCGGTGGCCCGCGGCCTCGATACGGTCGACCGTGATCGCGCTGCCATAGCCGCTGCCGTTGCTGTAGATGTCGACGTCGCCGCCGCTCTTCACATCGACATGCTCGAGCTGGTTGCCGTTGGTGGCCCCCAGGGTGACGGCGCCGGCCGCGTCGATGATCACCGAGCCGATCAGCGAGCCGGTGTTCCAGTCCTGCGTAACCGAACCGGTATCGGAGATCAGCTGGATCGTGTGCCCGGCAGCGCTGACCGTGCCGATCGCGATATCGCCGAGGTTGCGGAAGCGCAGGTCGTTGCCATTGGCATCCAGGCTGATCGTGCCGACGTCGTTCGCGCCGAGCAGCGAGATGCCCGAAGGGCCGGTTGCCTGCAGGGCGGCGGTGGTGATCGCCGAAGTCGCGGCATTCTGGGTGATCGCGCCGCCGGCGGTGAGCTTCACCAGGGTCGGCGCCGTGATGGCGCCCGTCAGCGCCAGATTGCCGAGGGTGTTCAGGGTGAAGCTGCCGTCCGTGGCAATGTCCTTCACCGCGCCGATCGTGTTGCCCTGGTCGAACACGATGTCGCCGTCGAGCGCCGTGGCGGACAGGGCACCGACGTTGATGCCGACGGACTGGGTGATGCCTCCCGTGTCCGAGACGAACGAAGCCAGGCCCGGCGTGCTGACGCTGCCGAGCAGGATGGCGTTAATCGAACGGAAGCTGATGTCGCCACCGGTCGAGAGGAACGCGTTGGCGCTCCTGGCGTCGATATCGTTTGCCCGGTCGAGCGAGATCGCACCCTGCGCCTGCGCGGACAGGCTATAGCCGGTGATCGTGCCGCCCTGCTGCCGGATCGCGCCGTTGTTCGAGGTCAGGACGATGTTCTGGCCGACGGTGACGAGGTCGCCGAGCAGGACCAGGTCGCCGGCATTGGTGATGGTGATGCCGTTGGTGCTGGTGTTGCGGACCGTGCCCAGCGTGCCGATGCTGTTGGCCTTGTCCAGCACGATGCCGTTCTGCGCCGTGAGGGTCACGAGCCCCGACGCGGTGAGCGTGGTGCCGGCGCCCTGGGTGATCGCGCCGATGAGCGTCTCCAGCGTGACGTCGCCGCCCGCGCTGAGGTTCGACAGCCCGATATCGAACATGTTCCTGAGGCGCAGGTTTCCGGTGGCGGTGCTGAGCGTGCCGAACGCATCGATGGTGTTGTTGACCATGAACAGGTCCAGCCCGGTGCTGGCCGAGGCGGACAGGCTCGCCGCTCCGATGGCGCCGCCGGTCTGGTTGATCGCGCCGTCGAGCGAGGCGAGCGTTACCGCGCCGCCGCTGTTGATGCCGCCGGTCAGTTCCAGCGTGTCGCGTGCCGTGAAGCTGATCCCGCCGCTGCCCGAGATATTGACCAGCCGCGCGACCTGGTTCGCCTGGGTCAGGATGATCTGGTTGCCCGCCACGACACTGAGCTGGCCGGCGGTGATGATGCCCGCGCTCTGGCTGATCGAACCGGCGATCGTCGCCAGCGAGACGTTGCCGCCGAAGCCGGCCGTGACGTTGCCGGCGAGATCGAAGCCATTGGTGCCGGTATAGGTGATGCCGCCGGTCTGGCTCACCAGGCGGAAGATCGTCCCGACATTGTTGGTGCCGGTCATGGCGATGCTGGTGCCTGCGGTGGTATCGAGCCCGCCCGCGGTGATCGAACCGCCCATCTGGGTGAGACCGCCGCCCGTGGCGAGCGTCAGGCGGCCGGTTCCGATGTTGATCGCGCCGTTGAGGGTGAGGTTGGCGCTGGAGTTGAACGCAGCGTCGCCGCCCGCGCCGACATTGCCGAGCGTGATGATCCGGCCGGTGAGCGAGATGGTGCCGGAGGTGCTCGCCGTCAGCGTATCGGCGTTGACGCCGCCGCTGAGATTGCCGCCGGTGACGGTCAGCGAGACGTTGCCGCCTTCCACCGAACCGAAGCTGGTGTTGCCGGTCGAGACGGCGGTGACGTCCCCGGAGCCGCTCGCGGTAGTGAGGTTCGCCCCGCCCAGCCTGTTGCCGCTGCGGGTCAGCGCGATGTTGTTGCCGAGGAGTTCGAGTACGCTGCCCGAGGCGCTGCTGTCGATAGAGCCGCCGCTCTGGGAGATGTTGCCGCCGGTGGCGCGGAGATCGAGATAGGTGGTGACGATCGTGCCGGTCAGGTCGACATTGCCGTTGGTGTAGATCTCGGCTCCGGTGCCGAGATTGCCGATCGCATCGATGTGGTTGCCGGTGCCGCCGATGCCGCGCAGGCTGAAGACCTGGCCGCCACTCATGTTGAGCAGCCCGGCCGAGACCACGCTGGTGCCAGTCTGGTTCACCGTGCCGATGGCGCCCGCCATTGCGAGCGACAGCGTCTGCCCCGCCGCGGCGATGTTGCCGGTGAGGTTGTAGCCGTCCGTGTCGGTATAGGCGATGCCGCCGCTGCTGCCGTTGCTCAGCCCGGTGATGGTCCCGACATTGTTGGTCGTGCTGGTGAGCGAAATGCCGGTGTCGGCGCTGGCGTTCAGCGAGCCGGCGACGATCCCGCCGCTGTTCTGGGTGAGCGCTCCGCCGCTGGCGAGCGTCACCGTCTGTCCGACGCCGGTGATGTCGCCGTTGATCGTCACGCTGTTCTGGCTGCGGAAGGCGATCCCACCGCTGGTGCTGCTGGTAAGGCCCCCGATGGCGTCGATCGTGTTGCCCGCATTGCTGAAGTCGATGCCCGTCGCCGCGCTGAGCGTAACACTGGTCGCATCCACGGCGACAGACTGGGTGATCGAGCCGGTATCGGAGATCAGCGTCAGCGCACCGCGGCCGTTATAGAAGCGGAAATCGCTGTTCGCCTCGATGCTGCCCTGGTTGCGGAAGGCGATGCTGGTGCCGCCCGAACTGAGGTAGTTGCCGACCGTGCCGATCTGGTTGGCCCCGAGCAGGCTGATGTCCCCACCAACCGCCGAAATGCTGCCTGCAATGATCCGGCCGGTGCCGGTCTGGGTGATCGCGCCGTCGGTGGACAGGCCGATACCGTTAGCGGCGGTGATCGTGCCGGCGCTCTGGCTGAGCGTGTGCCCGCTGAGCTCCATGCCGCCCGCCGCGGTGACGTCGCCGACGACGTTGAGGTTGGAGCTCGAAGCGTTGATCTGGATGTCGCTGCCGCTCTCGACCGTGTCGAGCGTGTTGAGATTGGTGAAGTTGAGATAGAAATAGTCTTCGGCGCTGCCGGTCAGCAGGTCGGCGCTGACATAGCCGGTGCCGTTGACTGCGCCGCCCGCATGGAGTGCCAGGGTGCCGCCCACGCTGCCGCCGGCCATCACGATGTCGCCGGGGCTGTTCACGGTCAGCGAGCCGCCGACCGACATGCCCGAGGCGATCGTGGTGGCGAGCGTCGAGCGTAGCGTCGCGTCGCCGCTGACGTTCAGCCCGAAGGCGCCGACGACATTGGCGTTGTCGAGAATGGCCGAGGCGTTGGGGCCCGTGGTCGTGACGTTGAGCCGGTTCGCGGTGATCACATTGCCGCTCGCCTGGCTGAGGCCGTCCTCCGCGGTGATCGAGACGGTCTGGCCGGCGGCGGTGATGTCGCCCTCCAGCAGCACGTTGCCGAGCAGGTTCAGCGCGATGCCGCCACTGCCGCTGTTGGTGACCGTGCCGAGATGATCGACGGCGATCTGCCCGCCGGCGCCCGCCCCGGAATAGATGCCATTGGCGGCGGAAAGGGTCAGCGTGCCGGCCGAGGACGAGCCCGCACCGGTGAAATTGATGTTGCCCTGCGAGGTGATCGTGGCCGCGCCGGTGGCGTTCAGTCGCAGGTTGAGGTCGCCATAGGAGAGGAAGCTGCCGCTCCCCATCGTGATATTGGCCTGGCCGCCGACGATGTTGATGACATTGCCCATGTCGAGCGTGCCGGCGGTATTCAGGTTCAGATTATAGGTGTTGATCACCCCACCCTGGCCCTGGGTGATGCCGGCCGCATTGGTGATCGTGGTGGTGCCGCTGACCACGATATTGCCGTTCAGGCCGAGCACGCCGGCCGAGAGGTTGGAATTGGCGATGAAGTCGCCGTTGTCGAGTCTGATCGAATCTAGATTGTCGAGGGCATTGGCGCCCAGCACGGCATTGCCGTTGACGATGTAGAGCCGCAATGCGCCCGCGGTGATCGTGCCGCTGTCCTGGATCAGCGAGCCGCTGCCGACATAGAACGAGACATATTGGCCCGGCGCGCTCACGTCGCCGGCGAGGTGCATATCGACATCGGAAGCGATGGCGATCCCGACATTGGTGGCGTTGCTGCTGTTGGTCAGGCCATCGATAGTGTGGATCTGGTTGCCGATCTGGTTGAGCACCAGCCCATCGACCGCCGAGGCGGTGAGGTGGTTGGCGATGACGGTGCCGCTGTTCTCGCGGATCGCGCCGGCATCGGCGATGAGCGTGACATGGTCGCCGCGCACATTGCCGGCGATCTGGAAGCCGTTGATGTCATGGAAGCTTACGTCGCCGTCGGCGGTGAGCGCACCCAGCGTACCCACGTCGTTGGCAGCACCCAGCGTGATTGCGCCGGTAGCGCCGCCCGCCGTGGCATAGAGCGACGCGGCGGTTAGCGTACCGTTGCTCTGGGTGATCGCGCCCTGGGCACCGAGCGTCAGCCTGCCGCCGACACTGATATTGTTGAGCAGGCCGAGCGACGTGCTGCCCGTCGTGATCGTGGCGTCGCCCGAGGCGCTGACCGCGCCGAGATAGATAAAGCTGTTGGCGGCATTGCCGAAGCTGACGGTGCCATGCTCGGCCACCGCGGACAGTGAGGAGGCGGCTATGGCGCCCGTCGAGGTGATCGAGCCATTGTCCGAAGTCAGTGCGAGGGTGCTGCCCGAGGTGTAGCCACCCATCGCATCGAGATCGATCGAACCGGCGTTGCGCAGGATCAGGCCGCCGTTCGCGGCCGTGGAAACGCTGCTCCCGGTGCTGTTGAAGCTGTTCGCACCGTTGAAGGTGATTGCGTAGCCGCTCAGCGCGATGGTGTTGGCGACGATCCGGGCGTTGCCGACCTGGCTCAGGTTGCCGCTGCCGGTCAAATGGACGTCGTTGCCGGTGATCGTCCCGTCGAGCTGCGAAATTGCACCCGCACCAGCCCGCAGGTCCACGGTGCCGAGCGTGCCGGAGCCCGCGGTGACGTCGCCGGTGATCTGGAAGCTGTTCGCGTCGGTGAGCAGGACATTGCCCGACGTGGTGGCCAGTTTGCTTATGCTGCTCACGTCCGTATTGAACGTGAGGTCGATCGCCCCGCCGGCGGTGAGCGACAGGTCGCCCGCCCGGATATAGGCTCCGAGCACGCCGCCCGCGGTGGTCACCACCGCGTTGCCCGTGGTGCTGATGCTCAGGTCGAGCGTGGATGTGCCGGCATTGTTGAAGGTGACGGCGCCGCCGCCCTGCGATGTGCCGCCGAAGCTGGAGAGGCTGTTGGCCTTGGCGAGCGTGATGCTGCCGGCCGCGCCAGTGAGCACGGTATTGCCGGTCAGGATGCCGGCGCTCTGGGTGATCGAGCCGGTATTGGCGATCAGGCTGGCGGCGAAGAAGTTGCTCGTCGCGGTCAGGTCGATGCTGCCATCGCCGACCAGCGTGAAGCCGCTGATGACCGAGGACGCGCCCAGCTTGATGTCGCCCGCGGTGTAGACCGTGGCGTTGACCGCGGAGACGGTGAGCGTGTCGGCATCGACCTTGCCGTGCGGAGTCGTGACGATGCCGACCGTGGTGGTGCCGGTGGTGATGTTGCCACCGCTGGCGAGCGCGACAGTGCCGGGCGCGGTGATGTCACCCTCGATGGCGAAGCCGTTGGTGTCCGCGATCCGGATGTCGCCGGCTGCAGTGATGAGCCCGTCGAGCGCTGTGAAGTTGTTGGCATAGGCCAGATTGATGCCGGTGGCGGCGTTCGCGATCAGCGTGGCAGCGGTAACGGCGTCAGTCTGGCCGATGCTGCCCGTGTCCGAGGTCAGCGTTAGCGTGCCGAAGGTGGTCGACGTGGTCGGCAGCACGATGCTGCCGAGGTTGCGGATCGTGACGTTCGTGCCGTTACCATGGCCGACTTCGGTCAGCGTGCCGAAATTGTTCGCGCCGCCGAGCAGCAGATTACCGCTGGTGCCGGCCGCCAGCCGGTCGGCGGTGATCGCGCCGGCGGTCTGGTTGATGCCCTGCGTGGCGTGGAGGATGACGCCGCCGCCGGTGATGTTGCCCGTCAGCCCCAAGGTGCTGTCGGTGAAGATGTCGATATCGGTGCCGCCGGTGTTCTTGGCTGTCAGGTCGCCGAGCGAACCGATTTGATTGTTGCCATAGGTGAAGACGAGCTTGCCGTTGGTGGCGGTGGCGCTCAGCCTGGTGGAGACGATCGGGCCGCCGATGATGTTGCCGGTATCGGAGATCAGCGTGGTGTAGTGGTTGCTGCCGGCCTGGTTGGCCGAGCCGCTCATGTCGATCGTGCCGACCGCGCGCAGCGTCAGGTCGTGGGTGACCGTGTAGGTGTTGATCCAGGAGAACTCGTTCGCGCCGATCAGCGACACGTCGGTGGCGCGGAGGCTCAGGCCGTAGTCGCCCACCACCACCTTGGCACTGGCATCCTGCGACACCGACTGGGCGGCATCGAGCTCGACGCTGTAGCCGGTGATCGTCCCGCTATTCTGCAGGAGCGAGCCCTGGCTCGAGTTCAGGCGGACCCAGTTGCCACTGGTCCCGCCGCCGGCGGTGACATTGCCGTCGAGCTTGATGTCGCGCTGGTTCTCGATGTCGATATAGCCGTCGGCGACGGTCAGGTAGCGGTAGCTGCCGATATCGACGTTGACCGTCTGGTCGTACAGGCTGATCCCGGTACCGGCCGTGATCCCCACCGATCGCACGGTCACGTCGCTGCTGTTGCCGGCAGAGCCCGCGGCGGTGACGGTGAGGTCGCCCGCGGTGCTCACCATGAAGTAGACGTCGGCGTCGCCGCTGAGATTGATGTTCCCGCCGCCGGTCGACGTCGCCCAGATGTTCACGCTGCCCGCGCCGGTGAGGTCTATTCCGCCTTGGGCGGTGGCATAGACCGCACCCGGGTAGCTGTTGGACACCGTCCCGCCATGCGTCGTGATCGCGCCGTTCGACGAATAGAGATACAGGTTGTGGTCACTGGTGCTGACGGCGCCGGTCAGGTCGATGTCGCCGGTGGTGGCCAGCGAGAATTCGCCGCCGGACGTGTTCACCGCGCCCAGCCTGATGTTGCCGAGCGCATCGAACGACGCGCCGCCGCCCGCGGTCACTTCCAGCGTGCCGGCGGAAAGATGGCCGGCGCTGGTGGTGATGTCGCCGTTGGTACCGAACTGAAGCAGCCCCGGCGCGCTGATGTCGCCCGCGATATCGAATCCATTGCCCTCGACGAACATGATGTCGCCGCTGGTGGTGGTCAGCCCGCCCACGGTGGTGACCGTGTTGCCGACGCCGCCATCGAGCCGCAGCCCCGTCGCCGCCTGGGCGATCAGCGTGTCCGCATAGATGCCGCTGCCCTGGCGGATGCTGCCGGCGTCGGAAATCAGCGTCAGCGTGCCGACGGTGATGCCGTAGCTGTTGTAGCGGAAGTCGCCGATCGAGCGGATCGTGACGTCCTTGCCGGTGCCCCCGGTCAGATACGCATCCTGGTAGCCGAGATCGTTCGCACCGCGCAGCAGCAGGTTGGTGGCCGCGTGCGCCTCGAGATAATTGCTCGTGTGAATGCTGGCGCTGGCATCCTGGTCGATCGCGCCCGCCGAGGCATTGAGCGTGACGTCGTTGCCCGAGATCGCCGTGCCGGCGCCCTGGCCGATCGAGGTCCCGGACAGGCTGACATTGGTTCCGGCGACGACATTGCCCGTCACCGAGAGCGCGCGGTTGGACGAGATTCCGATCATGCCGCCGGCCGTCACGGCGCCCAGCGAGTCGATCGCGCCCGAAAGGCCTATCGAACCCCAGGCCGAAGCGGTGATGCGCGATGCGGTGATGGGATCGGGGCCGATGATATCGCCGGCATCGGAGGTCAGGTTGAGTTCGCCACCCGCGGTGTAGCCACCGCTCACCACCGGGGTGAGATTGATCGTGCCGGCATTGCGCAGCGTCAGGTCGCCGCCGGCATGCAGGTCCTGGATGCTGGTGAAGCTGTTCGCGCTGCCCATCGTCACGGTGCCGCCGCTGGTCAGCGACAGGCCGCCGGTCTGGATGAAGGCGCCGTTGCTCTGGGTGATCGTGCTGTCCGCATCGAAAACGATCGAGCCGGCGGTGATGCTGCCGGTGACTTGCCGGATCGCGCCGTTGTTCGAGGTGAAGGTCGCGGCGCCGCCATTGCCCGCCTGGATGACACCGCCGAGGACGACATCGCCGTCCATCGTGACCGCGATATTGCCGCCCGCGCTCAGATCCCCGAACGCAGCGTCTCCGCCGTCGGAACTGAGGTTGATCGCGCCGCCCGCGGTCACGAACAGCCCTCCGGCGATCAGTGCGTTCGTGCCCGAAGACGTCGCATTGCCCCCGACGGTGAAGCGCGCGACCGAGAAGGTGTTCACTTTGAAGTCGAGATTGCCCGTCGCGTTGACCGTGACGCGCTCGCCATCGGCGGAATTGGCGGTGAGGCTGGTGAAGCTGTTGGCGCCGCCGAGGTCGATCTCGCCAGCGGCATTGGCGACGACGGCGCCGCCGCCGGAGATGAAGCCACCCGTCTCGCGGATCGCCCCGGTATCGGCAGTCAGCGTCAATGTATCGCCGAGGATCATCCCGAACTCGTTCGACAGCGTGATGCCGCCGGTCGCATGGATCATCACCGCGCCCTGGGATTGCCCGTAGCTTAGGTTGGCGTCGCCATTGACCTTGAACGAACCACCGCCGCCGAGAGACAGCTCCAGGCTGCCGGCGGTGATCGAGCCGGTCGTGGTATCCATGAAGCCGCGCGCGCCGAGCGTGACCTTGCCGGGCGCACTGATCGCGCCGGTGAGGATGACTCCGTCCTCGTCGCCGATATAGGCAAGATCGCCCGTGACAGTGCTGAGCACGCCGAGCTTGTCGACCCGGTTGGCGCTGAACGAGTTGAAGTTGATGCCCGTCTGCGCGCTGGCAGTGAGCGTGTCCGCCGTGATCACGCCGGCGTATTGCTTCACATCGGTATTGTCGCTGTGGAGATTGACGGTGGCGCCAGCCTCGCCGACATCGCCGCGCAGCAGCACGTTCTCGGATGCGACAAAGTCCACCTTCGGCCCCGCGACCGACCCGCCATAGGTAGAGACGTGTCCCTCCCCGATGCCGGAAAGTGGTGCCGCCGCCGCGGCGCCGTTCACGATATCGTGGTTCGCGCTGAGCACGATCGCGCCAGTCTCGTCGGTACCGACCGTGTTGGCGCTGATCGTGCCGGTGCTCATGATGCTGGCCACCAGGCCCGACTTCGAGACCGCAGCGACGAAAACGCGGTTGCCGCTGATGTCGCCGGCCAGGTTGATCGCATCGGAGCCGGAGGCACCGGCGCCGTCCGCCACCTCGAAGCTAAGCAGGTCCATGTCGTCGGTCGAGGTCGGCCGGAAGCTGACCTTGTACTTGGCCGCCGAGCCGACCAGCACATTGCCGCCGTCATTCGCCGAGATGCTCGATCCCGCCTCGGTGGTGACCACCGGCGCCACCAGCGCGATCGCGCCGCCATGGCTGGCGATCTGCGCGCCGTTCTGCACGGTGATGTTGCCGGTCCCCGCCCCGGTGAAGCCGAAGCTGGTCGCGCTGCCGTCGAGGAAGCCGCCCGCGCTGCTGTCGGTCGCCCGGTCCAGCGCCGCGGTGGTGACGAGCAGGCCGCCGGTGCTCACCCGGGCATTGGCCCCGATCACCACGCCATTGGCGTTGTAGATCCAGATATTGCCGCCCACCGCGCCGCCGGTGGAGCCGATCGTTCCGTTGAGATTGCCGTTGATCGTGCTGCCCGCGCCGCCCACGCGGTTGAGCACGATGTCGCTGCGATTGGCGAAGACGAAGTTCGCCGTATCGCCCGAATTGATGTCGAACTGGTTCCAGTCGATCACGGTGCGTGACCCGCCCAGCGTCACCGTGGTGGTGTTGGGAACCGACTGGTCGATCGTCGGTGCCGTGCCGTTGCTCTGCGCGGGCGTGCCGCCCTGGACGAGCTGGGCATGCGCGGGCGCCGCCCAGACCGCGGCGAGCGCGAGCGCGCCGAATGCCGAGGTGGTGAGCAGGCGGCGATTGGGGCGGCGGCGGAGAGCGGACATGATCTGAACCCTCAGAAGATCGAGGCGGTGAGGCTGACGAGGAAGCGGTCGCCGGGCTTGGGCGTGTTGGGCGCCACCCGGTCGAAAGGATGCGCCCAGGCGGCGTCGAGCGAGAACCAGGGCCCGATCTGCGCGCGGATGCCATAGCCGGCGGAGCGCAGCGTCGTCCGGTCGGCACCCGGCCCGATATTGGTCAGGCGCACCGCGTCGAGGAACGCATAGGGGCGGAAGACGGAGCGCTTGGCGAACTGGAAGGGCGCGGTGCTGATCTCGAGGGTCGAGCCCAGCGCCCGGTCGCCCGACGCGGCCGAGGGGTCGTAGCCCCGGCCGATCGACAGCGTGCCGGCGGAGAACTCCTCATAGGAAAGCAAAGGCGTGTTGGTGTACTGCCAGCTGGTCGCGATGCTGGCGGTCACCGGCCCGAACAGCCGCCCGCCTACCGAGAGATCGGCGCGGAACACGGTCGCGTCCGGCCGGCCGCCGAAGCGCGAGGCGACCGGATTGCCGAAAGGCGTGGCGCCGAGGCCGTTGACGCCCTTGCGCAGCTCGATCGAGCCGGTCGCCACCACGGAGTGCGAAGCCAGCTCGCGCGGTGCGAGGAAGCCGTCGAGCTTGGCGAAGAACACGCGCAGCTTGTCGTCGGTCAGCGTGGCGATGCCGCCGCCGAATTCGACCTTCTGGTCGATCCATTCGAGACCGCCCGACAGGTTCAGATTGTAGCGGCGGTGGCGCAGCAGCGGATAGCTCAGCCGGGCGTTGCCGGCAAAGCTGTTGCCGAGCAGGTCGAGCGGCGTGAGCGCTGCCCCCGGCCGGGTCCGCGCGAACGAGCCGGACAGGTCGAGCTGCAGCCCTTCCCCGCCCAGCTTGACGCTCTCGGTCAGCTGGATGACGCGCTGCTCGGGGCTGGTGATCGTGCCATAGCCGATGATCGTCGTCCGCTCGCCGAGCGGGGTGAAGCTGTTGTAATCGACCCGCGCGGTGGCGAGGTCGCGGCCGATCGATTCCGAGCCGTAATTGTTCGCCGCGAAGCTGGCCGTCACCGGCGTGCGCGAGACCGCGATGTCGAGATCGACCGCCCCCTTGCCGCCCGGCGTCTGCTTGAGCGAGGCTTGGACGATCACACCCGGAATGTCCGAGGCGAGCAACAGGTAGCGCTGGGCGACGTTGAGGTCGAACGGCGCCATGCCCTTGAGCTTGTCGAGATAGCGCTCGACCTGGCGCTGCGCCGGGCCGACATCGCCGTGATAATTGACCGAGGCAACATGCGCCTCGGTGACCGAGAGGACCAGCTTGCCGTCGGCGATGCGCTGCTGCGGGATCTCCACCGCAGCGAGGACGCCGCGACGCAGGTAGAGCGAGGCCACGCGGTCGCGGATCGTGCAGATCGTGGCGACCGGCACTTCGCGGCCGATCAGGTCGGCATAGGCGAGGCGCAGCCGCTCGTCGGAAAGCGCGAGCTTGCCGCTGGTACCCTGGAATTCGACGCCGGTCAGCGTGACCTTCAGGTCGCTGCCGGCAAAGGGGCACGGCCCCGCCTCCATGTCACGGAACAGCTCGCCGCGCGGGGCTGCCGGCACCGGCGATTGCTGGGCCGGGTTGAGCTGCTGGCGCGAGGGCAGCACCTGCGCAGCCGCGGGCGTGGCGAGCGCAGTGCCCGCGAGGAACGAAAACAGCGCAAGCGTCTTCCGCCCGCTGGAGCGGGTGTGCACGGCAACCTTCGGCATCGATCGGCCTTTTGTCTGAAACGGAGAAACTGGAAGGCCGCCCTGCCCCACGACCCGGTTGGGCGATCCTGCATCCGTAATGTACCGGAGGGGCGGTTTGGCGTCTGTCGCTACTAATAGTGACAGCCGTGGAACGACGTCACGGAAGCCGTCGCTAGCCGGCCCGAAACCCTGGCCGACGGCTAAGCCACGGCAGGAAAATCGCTTTTCCATCGGCACCATCCCCCTCCGCGGACGCGCACGCACGATCGCGAAGCTGGCTGCCTAGGAAGGCACGGCGGGAGCGAATAGCTCCCATATGGGGGTAAAATCCGCGCGCCGTTGCGCGCCGGTCAGACGAGCCGGATGGTCGGCACCGACATGGCCAGCCGCACCAGGTCCATCTGGCGATGGCAGCCAGTCTTGGCCTGGATCGTCTTCAGCCGGGTGCGCGCGGTCGAGAGCTGGATCCCCAGCTTCTCTGCCGCCTCGCCCAGCGGCACGCCGGCGATCACGGCATCGGCGAGCTTCTCCTCGGCCGGCGACAGGCCGAAGCGGCGCGCGATCCAGGCGACCGCGCCGGGCGGCGTGTCGTCGGGGTCGGAGATTACGAGCAGCACCTGCCCCGGCAGGCTCGGCAGCCCGAAGCTGGCGGCGCTGGCGACCGGCCAGAACATCGCATGGAGCGCCGCCCCGCCCGAGCGCCGCGGCAGCATCACACCGGGCAGGTCTCCGCCCGTCATCGGCGCATCCGCACCGGCGCGGCAGCTGGCAAAGGCGTCGTCGAGCGCACGGCTGCTCCTGTCGTCGAAGCTGCGCGGCTGGCCGAAGCGGCTGAGCGTGATCCCCTCCCCGCACGCCACCAGCGCCTCGGCCTTGCGGTTCATCGTCATCATCCGCCCCTCGGGGTCGAGCACGAAGGCGGCGTGCATCCAGCCGTCGAACACCGTCTGCGAGGCCATGCCGGCCGAGCGCATGTCCATCAGCGTCCGCCGCAGCTTGAACGCACGGCTGAAATGCGGGGCGAGCAGATGGAGCAGTTGCATCTGGTGCGCGCGCCGCTCGGCATCGTTCCAGCGATCGGCGAAGGACAGCGAGGCCCAGCCGCCGGGCTCGCGCTCGAGCACCATCCCCGTGCCATGCCGGCCGATCCGGTGCGGGCGCATGAAGTCGTTGTAATGCTCGGTGCGATAGAGTTCCTCGTCGCGGATGATCGCCTCGCTCCGCACCGGGTTGCCGACCCGGTTGCGCGGCACGAAGTCGACATAGGGACTGGTCGAGAAGTGCCAGGCCGCATAGTCGCGCAGCGCGGCCTCGGGATAGTTCGCCACCACGTTGAGCGCTGCCGAGGGCACGAGGCTCTCATGGCTGAACAGCGCCACGGTCATCTCGGGATAGATCGACTCGATGCGGTCGACGAGCCGCTGCCACAGGCACGGATCGAGCGCGGCCTCGTAGATGCCGCCGACCAGCTCCGCCACGAGCATCGGGGTCAAGGGTTCCGGGCTTGGCATGGCGCGACTCTTGTTTTGCCTGACCTGGGAAATGCGCGATTAACCCAGGCGGGCGTCCGGAACAAATTGTAACGAGCCCGAAATATTGCGTATGTCGCTATTTCTAGGGACAGGCCTGAGGCGAAACCGATGGTAAAGGCGAAAAAGCCGGGCGCAGCTGCGCGCCCTTCCGATCGCCGCGCACCAGGGCGCGGACCGCTCCAGGATGCCCGAATGGCCGATTCCGCTCCCTCCCGGCTCAAGGTCGCGCTGGTCGAGGACGACATCGCCTTCCAGAACAGCTTCGCCGCCGCGGTGGGCAGTTCGGAGGACATGCGGCTGATCGGCATGGCGCACAACGTTGCCCAGGCGCGCAAGATGCTGGCCGGCGATCCGCTCGACGTGCTGGTGGTCGATCTCGGCCTGCCGGACGGATCGGGGATCGACGTGATCCGCGACGCCCATGCCGCCTGGCCCGATTGCGGGATCATGGTCAGCACCACCTTCGCCGACGAGAAGCACGTCATCGCCTCGATCGAGGCGGGCGCGGCGGGCTATCTGCTCAAGGACAGCTCGGCCGAGAAGATCGCCGACGAGATCCGCGCGCTCCATGCCGGGGGCAGCCCGATCAGCCCGCGCATCGCCCGCCAGATCCTGCTGCGCTTCCGTCCCGCCGAGCCGGTGCCCGCCGCGGCGACGCTGGCGGAGGTTACACCGATCGCCACCCCGCTCTCCCCGCGCGAGCGCGAGGCGCTGGAGCTGATCACCAAGGGCTTCAGCTATGACGAGATCGCCGAGCTGATGCAGGTCTCGCGCAACACGGTGATGACCTTCGTCCGCCGCATCTACCAGAAGCTCGAGGTCACCTCGAAGGCCGAGGCGATCTTCGAGGCCCGCAACCATGGCATCCTCTAGGACGCTGCGGGCCTTTCTCCTCTATTCCGGGCTGGCGCTGCTGGTCCTGCTCGCCTGCTATTACGGATCGCGGCCCCAGGGCATCCACCTGACCCGCGCCGAGCTGCTGGTGCAGGACACCCAGGGCTACCCGCCGCCGCCACGCACCCAGGACTGGCGCGCGCTGCAGGGCCAGTGGCAACAGGTCGCCCTGCCCCACGCGCCGCGCCCCAAGATGGTGCCGGGCGCCGGCGATGGCGGGAAGCTGCCCACCCGGACTAGCTGGTATCATTTCAGCCTCGGCCCCCAGCACGCCGCCCCGCCCCATTCCTATATCTACATCCCGCGCTGGAAGACCGATGGCGAGCTGGCCATCTATATCGACGGGCGGCTCTTCTATCAGACCCATGCCAATCTCCAGTGGAACGGCTCGAACCGCCCGCTGTGGATCCCGCTCGAGGAAGCTGCCGAAAGCACCCCGCCCAAAGACATATTGATCCGCATCCGCCATGTCCGCGGCATCGGCGGCGCGCTCTCGACGCTGTGGATCGGCGACTACCGCCAGCTCGGCGCCGCTTACTACATGCGCGCCTTCTTCCAGGCCGAGCTGCCCTATATCAGCTCGGCGCTGTTCCTCGCGACCGGCGTGTTCGCCTTCCTGATCTGGCTGCGCACCCGCAGCGAGACGCTCTACCTGCTCTATTCGGTGATGACGCTGGTGACGTTCCTGCGCGTCATGCATGCCTATATGGGCGCGGACCGGCTGCCGATCTCCGACGCCTGGTTCGGCTGGATCACGGTCAATTCCGTCGGCTGGGCGGTGCTGATCACCCACCTCTTCCTCACCGCGCTGCATCGCCATCACGTCCGCGCGCTGACCTGGGTTATCACCCTGATGTGCATCGGCTTCGGCGCGATCACCCTGCCGCTGTTCGAGGGCACGACCGACGCGACGATCATCTCGCCGCTGATGTACATCACCATGGTGTCGGTCGGCGCCGTCACCTTCGCGCTGCACATCGTCTGGAGCCGCCGCGCCGGCACGCTGGAGGGCGCGGGCCTCGCCATCTGCGGCCTGCTCTCCTTCATCCTCGGCGGGCGCGACATGCTGCTCCAGAACAACATCATCGACATCGAGAGCCTGTTCGTCTCCTTCTACGCCCAGATCTCGCTGATCATCGTCTTCTGCCAGATCATGCTGAGCCGCTACCTCAAGGCGATGAAGGCAGTAGCCGAATCCAACGTGGTGCTCGCCCGCAGCCTCGCCGAGCGCGAGGCCGAGCTCACCGCCAGCCACCAAAAGCTGCGCGAGATCGAGCGGCGCGAGGTCCTCCTCCAGGAACGCCAGCGGCTGATGCAGGACATGCATGACGGGCTCGGCTCGTCGCTGGTCAGCACGCTGCGCATGGTCGAGCACGGCCATATCGACGAGGCCGACATCGCCCAGCTGCTCAAGGGCTGCATCGACGACCTCAAGCTCACCATCGATTCGATGGAGCCGGTCGAGACCGACCTGCTGCTGCTCCTCGGCACGCTGCGCTTCCGCCTGCAGCCCCGGCTCGAATCGACCGGCATCCGCCTGCGCTGGGAGGTGCGCGACGTGCCGCCGCTCGCCTGGCTCGACCAGCGCCACTCGCTGCATATCCTGCGCATCCTGCAGGAAGCCTTCACCAATGTGATCAAGCACGCCGGTGCGACCGAGATCACCGTCACCACCGGGGTGCGCGACGGCTGCGTCTGCGTGGGCGTGGCGGACAATGGCAAGGGCTTCGACGTGGCGGCGACCGGCCCGGGCCGGGGCCTGGGCAACCAGGCCCGCCGCGCGGAAGTGATCGGCGGACGGGTCGAGATGGAATCGAGTAGCCGGGGCACGCGCTTCACGCTGCTGCTGCCGGTCGAAGGCATGCAGCGCGGCGCCAGCCAGGCCATGCCCTGAAGCCTCTCAGCCCTGCCCGACCCGCCGGTGCTGCGCCCGATAGGCCGCCGGCGTGACTCCCAGCCGCCGCTGAAAGGCGCGGCGAAAGGTCTCGCCATCGGCAAAGCCGCAGCGCGCCGCGGCAAGCTTGGGTGCGACCCCGTCCTCGAGCAGCTGCCGGGCGGCCTCGATCCGCACGCCCTCCACCCAGAAGGACGGCGTCGCCCCGACTTCCTCATGGAACAGCCGGGCGAAATGCCGGGAGCTGATGCCCGCGCGCGCCGCAAGGCTGGCGACATCGTGCGGCGCGTCGGGATGGGCGATCACCCAGCGTTGCACCTCCTGCAGGATGCTCCGCCCCACCGGGCTCCCCTGGCGGTTCCGGCTATAGTGCAGCTGGCCACCGGGCCGACGGAAATACATCACCAGCTGGGCCGCGACGCTGCGCGCGATCTCCTTGCCCAGGTCCTCCTCGACCAGCGACAGGGCAAGGTCGAGGCCCGCCGTCACCCCCGCGGAGGTGCGCAGCCGGCCGTCCCGCACATGGATCGCGTCCATCTCGAGCTGGACGGCGGGGAAGCGCTCGGCAAAGCGTTCGGCGAGCGCCCAATGCGTCGTAGCCCGGCACCCGTCCAGCAGCCCCGTCTCGGCAAGAAGGAACGCGCCGGTGCAAACCGAGCCATAGCGCCGCGCCGCTTCCGCCGCGGTGCGCAGCCGCGCATAGAGTTCGGGATCGCGGGCGCGGCGATGCAGATGCGGCGCGCCCGCCACCAGCAGCGTGTCGACACCCAGGCTGGCTGGAGCCCCCAGCACCTCGTCGGCGACGATGCGCATGCCTGACGAGGCCTCGATCGTCCCCGGCGCGCTTCCGAGCACGCGGATGCGATAGGCTGGCTTCCCAGCCTGCACATTGGCTTCCGCGAACACGTCCGCCGGGCCCGACACGTCCAGCAGCTGCACACCGTCCATCGCGACTATTCCGATCGTGCGTGTCGCCATCGCCTGTGTCCGTTCGCTCCCAGCTTTGGCTGTATTATCCTATTTCCGTATAAACATGCCAGCGCGCGTGCACGCTATCCGATCGCCTCCCCTCCCAAAGGAGTTCGAGATGCCGATGATCGATCCTGCCGCCGCAATCCCCGACAGCAAGCTTGCCCGGGCCATTACCGAGTTCGTCCGCGACAATGAGACGGACCTGCTCTTCAACCATTCCAGCCGCGTCTATCATTTCGGCGCGCTCGCCGGGCTGCATCGCGGGCTGCTGTTCGACCGCGAGCTGCTCTACGCCGGCGCGATGTTCCATGACCTGGGGCTCATGCCGGATCATGCCAGCCCGCAGGAGCGCTTCGAGGTCGATGGCGCCAATGGCGCACGCGCCTTCCTCCGCGAGCACGGCGTGCCGGAAGAGGATGTCTATACCGTCTGGACCGCGATCGCGTTGCACACCACGCCCGGGATCCCGGTGCACATGCATCCCGTGGTCGCGCTGGTGACCGCCGGCGTCGAGATGGACGTGCTCGGCCTGACCTATGGCGAATATAGCGCGGCGGAACGCGATGCCGTGGTCACTGCCTTTCCCCGCACCCCGGCCTTCAAGGAAGACATCATCCAGGCCTTTTACGAGGGCCTCCGCAACAAGCCCGACACCAGCTTTGGCAACGTCAAGGCGGACGTCATCGCCGACAAGGAGCCGCATTTCCACCGCGGCAATTTCTGCCAGGTGATCCGGTCCTCGCGCTGGGCGGGGTGAGGCGGCGCCGCAAGCAGGATGGTCTTGCTCGCGTTTCTGCTCGACAAGCGGCACCGCGCCGATCATCCGGCGGGTGACCGCATCGAGGAAGGACGGCATGGCTGACGACAGGCGAACCGCCGAATGCTGGCTCACGGACATGGACGGAGTGCTCGTCCATGAAGGGCATGCCCTGCCCGGCGCAGCTGCCTTCCTGGCCCGGCTGGTCGAACGCGAGCGGCGCTTCCTGGTCCTCACCAACAATTCGATGTTCACCCCGCGCGACCTGGCCGCCCGGCTCGCGCGCGCCGGGCTCGTCGTTCCCGAACAGGCGATATGGACCTCCGCGCTGGCGACGGCGGATTTCCTGTCGCGGCAGCAGCCGCGCGGGACCGCCTTCGCGATCGGCGAGGCAGGGCTCACCACCGCGCTCTACGAAGCCGGCTACACGCTCACCGATACCAACCCGGACTATGTCGTGCTCGGCGAGACGCGGACGCTCTCCTTCGATGCGATCACCCGGGCCGTCCGCCTGATCGAGGGTGGCGCGCGCTTCATCGTCACCAATCCCGACGTAACCTCGCCGTCCCCGGACGGCCCGTTCCCGGCGACCGGCGCCATTGCCGCGATGCTTACCGCAGCCACCGGCGCCCAGCCCTATTTCATCGGCAAGCCCAATCCGATGATGTTCCGAAGCGCGATGACCCGCATCCAGGCGCATGCCGAGAGCACGGTGATGATCGGCGACCGGATGGACACCGATGTCGTCGCCGGCATCGAGGCCGGTCTCGATACCGTGCTGGTGCTGACCGGCTCTACCCGGCCCGCGGACATCCCGCGCTTCCCCTATCGGCCGACGCATGTGCTGGAGACGATCGCCGATGTGGTGCCGCTGATCTAGCGCATCGCTTGGGGATACTGCTTTGATCGCCTCGGTAGATTAGTCTCACCGATATTCCCCGCGAGACTGGCGAGGCGGCCTCGATCATATTTCCCGCATGATCGAGAAAGCAGATGCCGCGGAACACCGCATCCCAAACAATTGGGCGAGCGTGAAGCTCGCAACCGGCGCAGCGATAAACCTGTTGGGGGTCACGGCGCTGCTGGCGCACGTCTGGCCCTGACCCCAAGGGTCCCATCAGGCGATGGCCGGGCGCGTCGGCGGCGGCACCAAGTCCCAGAAACGAAAAAACCCGCATTTCTGCGGGCTTTTTCGGGAGGAATGGTGGAGCCGAGGGGGATCGAACCCCTGACCTTCGCAATGCCATTGCGACGCTCTCCCAGCTGAGCTACGGCCCCATTTCCTCGGGAGACGGGCCCTCTAGATGGGCCCTTCGGGTCTGGCAAGGGCCTTTTTTCGACCCCTGCCATTTTCCCGCAAATTACTGCTCGTCTTCGTCGCCGCCGGTCTCGACGCCCAGGTCGTCGTCGCCGCCCAGATCGACGTCGTCGTCGGCCGAGGGCTCTTCGTCCTCGCCGATGTCCAGATCCTCGTCGCCCAGATCACCGTCCTCGGTTTCGGGCTTCTCGCCGTCCTTCTTGACCATCTCGAACGGAAGCGGCTGCTTCGACTTCAGGATGGGCTCCGGATCCCAGGAGAAACTGCAATTGATGCAGGTGACGGGTTCGTCCTTGGTCAGATCATAGAAGCGCGTACCGCACTTCGGGCACGCGCGCTTGGTGCCCCATTCCGGCTTCACCATGTGTTGCCTCTTCGCCTTTCAAAATCTCGGATTTCGGGATGTTGTCCCGGAAAGTGGGGCGCGCCTTGCCATGCCGCAAGGGCGCTGTCAAAGCCGCGCGTTATGTCCACTGCCACGCCCCGCCCGCTCGCCGTCTCCTCCCGTGGTCCGCTGAAGGGCCGAGTCACCGTTCCCGGCGACAAGTCGATCAGCCATCGCTCGCTGATGTTCTCGGCGCTCGCGGTCGGCGAAAGCAAGATCGAAGGGCTGCTCGAAGGCGAGGACGTGCTGGCCACCGCCGCCGCGATGCGCGCTATGGGCGCGACGATCAACCGCGGCGAAGACGGCGTCTGGACGGTCAGCGGCGTCGGCGTCGGCGGGCTGCTCCAGCCCGAGACTGCGCTCGACATGGGCAATTCGGGCACCTCGACGCGTCTTTTGATGGGCCTTGTCGCCAGCCACCCGATCACCGTGACCTTCACCGGCGACGCCTCGCTCTCCAGCCGCCCGATGGGCCGCGCGATCGAGCCGCTCAGCCAGATGGGCGCGGAGATCACCGCCAGCCCGGGTGGCCGGCTCCCCTTGATGCTGCGGGGTATCAATCCTGCGGTGCCGATCACCTACACGCTCCCGGTCGCCTCGGCCCAGGTCAAGTCGGCGGTGCTGCTCGCCGGCCTCAACACGCCCGGCATCACTCGCGTGATCGAGCCGGTGCCGACTCGCGACCATAGCGAGCGCATGCTCAAGGGCTTCGGCGCCGAGCTGACCGTCGAGGACAGCCCCGAGGGCAAGATCATCTCGATCCGCGGCGAGGCGGAGCTCAAGCCCCAGCATATCGTCGTGCCGGGCGATCCCTCCTCGGCCGGCTTCTGGATGGTTGCCGCGTCGATCGTGCCGGGATCGGACATTACGATCGCCAATGTCTGCATGAACCCGACCCGTACCGGGCTGATTCAGGCGCTCCGCATGATGGGTGCGTCGATCGACGAGGTCGATTCGCGCGAAGTCGGCGGCGAGCCGGTCGCAGACCTGCGCGTCCGCCATGCCCCGCTCAAGGCGATCGAGGTCCCGCCCGAGCTCGCGCCCAGCATGATCGACGAGTATCCGATCCTGTTCGTCGCCGCCTCGGTCGCCGAGGGCCGCACCGTCGCCCGCGGCGCGCACGAGTTGCGCGTCAAGGAATCGGACCGGATCGCGACGATGCGCGCCGCGCTCGAAGCCAATGGCGTGGTGCTGGAGGAATTTGACGACGGCCTCGCGATCACCGGCACCGGCGGCGCGCCGATCCCGGGTGGCGGCGCTGCCGTGTCGAAGCTCGACCACCGCATCGCGATGAGCATGACCGTCGCCGGCCTCGCTGCCACCGCGCCGATCGCCATCGATGACGTGGCCCCGGTCCAGACCAGCTACCCCGCATTCTTCGACGTGCTGGACAGCCTGACCGCATGACCCGGATCGGCCGCCGCGCTTTCCTCGGCGGCCTCGCCGCCGGCGCCATCGCCCTGCCCGCCTGGGCGCGGATGCCGGCGGGCGACATCCGGTTCGCGCCGGACCGGGAGCTGATGGTCCCGGTCGAGGGCGGCAGCGTCTATGTCCGGGTGAATGGCGATCTCAAGGGCAAGCTTCCGCCGCTGATCTATGCGCATGGCGGCCCGGGTGGCGATCATTCGGGGCTGTTGCCCCTCACCGCCCTTGCCGGCGAGCGCGCGGTGATCCTGTGGGACCAGCTCGACTCCGGCCGCTCCGACGCGCCGCTCGATCCGAAGAACTGGAAGGTCAGCCGCTTCGTCGACGAGATCGACCGGATCCGCGACGCGCTCGGCATCACCCGCTGGCATGTCGGCGGCGGCAGCTGGGGCGGCACGCTGGCGATCGAGTACGGCGCGCGGCGGCGGCCCGACACCGCCAGCCTGATCGTCCAGTCCCCATTGGTCTCCACCAAGAGCTGGCTCGCCGACGCGAACCTGCTGCGCTCCCGGATGCCCGTCGAGGCGCGCACCACGCTGGAGAAGTGCGACACCGCCGCCCCGCCTCCGGAAGCGGTGTGTGAATCGGCGACCTGGGATTTCTACCGCCGCCACGTCATCCGCTCGCAGCGCGCCGACGGCATCGCCGAGTATCGCGCCCGGGCGCCACGCGACGCCGGGGACACACTCTACCACCGGATGTGGGGCAAGGCCGAGTTCGTCTCGACCGGCACTTTGCGCGATTATGACGGCGAACCGCTGCTCAAGAGGCTGGATGGGCCCAGAACCCTGTTCGTATGCGGAGAATATGACGAAGCCCGCCCGGAAACCGTATCCCGGTTTTCGAGGCAGGTCCCCGGATCGACCTTCCGCGAGGTCATGGGATCGGCCCATTCGATCCTCTCCGACCAGCCCGAGGCCTATCTCGCCCTGCTGCGCAACTGGATGGCCCGTCACGATATTTGATGGTGATTCGCCGCCGAATCGCTTGACGCCGCGCCCGCCTGCCGCGAACGCTCAGGCATATGATCATCGCAGTCGACGGACCGGCAGCCTCTGGTAAGGGCACCATCGCGCGCGCCCTCGCGCAGCATTACGGGCTGCCGCATCTCGATACCGGGCTGCTCTACCGCGCCGTCGCCGCCACCGTGCTGCGCGAGGACCTCGATCCGTCGCGCGAAGCCGATGCCGTCTCCGCCTGCAGCTTCGAGGACTACCTCCTCGACGATCCCTGGCTGCGCACCGACGAGGTCGGCAAGGTCGCCTCGGTGGTGTCCGCGCACCCGCTGGTCCGCGCCGCGCTGCTCAATCGGCAGAAGAAGTTCGCCCGCCAGCCCGGCGGTGCCGTGCTCGACGGCCGCGACATCGGCACGGTGATCGCGCCCGATGCCGACGTGAAGCTGTTCGTCAAGGCGACCCCGATGATCCGCGCCCAGCGCCGCCATCTCGAGCTGCGCAAGAACGGCGTGCTCACCAGCCTCGACAAGGTGCTCGCCGACATCCGCTCGCGAGACGAGCGCGATTCCAAGCGCACCGAGGCGCCGATGCTCCAGGCGCCCGACGCGGCGCTGCTCGACACCAGCTTCCTCTCGATAGACGCCGCCGTGCAGCGCGCGATCGCGATCGTCGAGGGCAAGACGAGACCCGCTAATACGCCTGCCTGAGAAGCGCGCCGGACCTCAGTCCTTCTCCCAGACGATGATGTCGCCCGGCTGACAGTCGAGATACTCGCAGATCTTGTCGAGCGTCTCGAAGCGGATGCCGCGGACCTTGCCCGATTTGAGCAGCGACAGGTTGCTTTCGGTGATGCCGACATGCGTCGCCAGCTCCTTGGAGCGGACCTTGCGCAGTGCCAGCATCACGTCGAGGCGGACGGTGATCGCCATAACCGGGCCTCAGACGATCGAGCGGCTGTCTTCTTCGAGGCGGGCAGCCTCGTCGAAGAGCCGCGACACGAGGAACAGCACCAGCGCGACGATCAGGAGCAGGAAGGTATCGGCGTCCATCCCGAAGGTGACGTGGTGCGCCGCGCCTGTCCCGGCCAGCACTAGCTGCGCCGCGCTCGGCAGCAGCGTCTCGGCAGCCGCTGCGAGCAGCAGGAACAGCGCGAAACGGCGGAAGGGACGCGTGACTTCCGGGCCGAACTGATCCCCGGCCTCGATCCGCGCGAGCATTGCCGCCAGCGCGAGCAAGGCCGCGGAGACCAGCAGCATCACCACCAGCGCCAACCCTGCCCCCCAGGCAGGCGGCAGGTCTCCTGCCTCGACATGCACAGCGGTGCCGGGCGCCAATGCAGCGGCCAGCGTCAGCAAAGGCAGGAGCGCCGCGCCGAAGATCGCAGCGAAGCGAAGGCGCCGGGCGTGGCGCGCCAGAGACAGAGAAGATGCCATTTTACAAAATATTCTTTCTGTTTTACGAAAAGATATTTTCACGATTCGAAAGATACGCCATGTCCAAACCCCACACAAGCATGCGCCGCCTCGGTGCCGCGCTGTTGCTCGCCGCATTTGTCCTCAGCCCCGCGGCCGCGCAGGATCGCGACGCCGCCGCCCTGATCGAGGAGACAGGCTCGGGCGAGCTCTCGCCCCTCGAGGCAGCGCTGGCGGCAACGAAGGGCAGGGCCGGCGCCGCGCTGCTCCGCGCCCGGATCGCCGCGCTGCGCCTCGACCGCCCCGCGGTAGACTCGGCACTGCGGGCCTTTGCCGAGTCGGGAGACGAAAAGCCCGCGCGCCGTGCCGCAGCACTTTCCATCCAGGCCGAGATCGCCTTCGCGGACGGCGACTATGCCGCAGCAGCCCGGTCGTTCCGCACGCTCGCGCCACTGCTCGACGCCAGTGGCAAGACGACCCAGGCAGCCGAAGCGCGCCAGGCGCTGTCGATCGCCGCCCTGCTTGCCAACACGCCGCGCCAGACGGTGGCGGGAGGAACACCCGGATCCATCCCGACCACAAGAGACAAGGCACGGCTGGTGCGTGCCAACGTCCGGGTGAACGACAGCGAGCAGGAAGCCGTGCTCGATACCGGGGCCAATCTCTCGGTCGTGACAGCCTCCGCGGCCAAGCGCCTTGGCCTGCGCATGATCGAAGGCGAGGCGAGCGTCGGTGCCAGCGGCAATGCCGACGTCGCGACCCGGCTCGCCATGGCCGATCGGCTCGTCATCGCCGGCGTCGAGCTGCACAATGTCGCCTTTCTGGTGCTCGACGATGCAGCGCTCAGCTTCCCGATTCCCGGCGGCTATCAGATCGACGCGATCATCGGTTTCCCGGTGTTCCGCGCGCTCGGCCGCATCCGCTTCGACCAGGCCGGCAGCTTCACCCCCGGGGGCAATGCGTCCCCCGGCGAGGCCAACCTGCGCGCAGCGGGCAATGATCTCTATGTCACCGCCCGGGTGAACGGCATCGCCACGACGCTGCACCTCGATACCGGCGCAAACGAGACGGCCCTGACTGCCCGCTTCGCGAAGGAACATGCCGATCTGGTCGCATCGCTGCCGCACGGCGAGCGGCGCATGGCCGGCGCCGGCGGCGCCATACAGCAGCCCGTCGCCTGGTGGCGACCGGCTTCGGTGACGATCGACGGGCATGGCGCCACCCTGCCCCAGATCCAGCTGGCCCTTGCGCCCGGGCCCGGCGGACGTGAGACTCGAAGCGGCGTGATCGGCCAGGATGTGCTTGGCGCCTTCGAGTGGTGGGCCATCGACTTCCGCGCCATGCGCTTCGAGTTCGGCCCTGCCCGCACCCCGCGCTAGCGGCCGATCCGTCCCGGCCCAAAGCCCGCACGCCGCATCCCGCCTGCGCTTCGCAATGCTTGCGGGAAAAGGCGCTTTCCGCTAAGGCGCGCCCGTCCGACGGGCAGTGCCCGCGGAGGAAGGCGCGGAGAGTCTGACTCTCACGCGCCCTTTTCGCTTTCACCGGCGGCTAGACCTTCCTCCGCTTGCTCCTGCGCGACGGATGCCGCGACCGGCGATCGGCCGCCGCGGCGACTCTGGCCCAAAGACCGTCGGACCCAACCGACTGGCCGGAAAAACATCGTTAGGAACTGAAACCCTTATGGCCACTACGGCAAATCCGAGCCGCGACGATTTCGCGGCCCTCCTCGAACAGACCCTCGGTCAGGCAGACGGCTTCGAAGGCCGCGTCGTGATCGGCACCGTCACCGGCATCGAGAACGACCTCGCGGTCATCGACGTCGGCCTCAAGTCCGAAGGCCGCGTGCCGCTGCGCGAATTCGCTGCGCCGGGCCAGAAGGCTGACCTCAAGGTCGGCGACGAAGTCGAAGTCTATGTCGACCGCGTCGAGAACGCGAACGGCGAAGCGATGCTCAGCCGCGACCGCGCCCGCCGTGAAGCCGCCTGGGACAAGCTGGAAACCGAATTCGCCAAGTCGGCCCGCGTCGAAGGCGTCATCTTCGGCCGCGTCAAGGGCGGCTTCACCGTCGATCTCTCGGGCGCGGTGGCCTTCCTCCCCGGCTCGCAGGTCGACATCCGCCCGGTGCGCGACGTCACCCCGCTGATGGACATTCCGCAGCCCTTCCAGATCCTCAAGATGGACCGCAAGCGCGGCAACATCGTCGTGTCGCGCCGCGCCGTGCTCGAAGAGACCCGCGCCGAGCAGCGTTCGGGCCTCATCCAGAGCCTGGCCGAGGGCCAGATCATCGACGGCGTCGTCAAGAACATCACCGATTACGGTGCGTTCGTTGACCTGGGCGGCATCGACGGCCTGCTGCACGTCACCGACCTGAGCTACAAGCGCGTCAACCACCCGTCGGAGATGCTCAACATCGGCGACACGGTGAAGGTGCAGATCATCCGCATCAACCGCGACACGCAGCGCATCTCGCTCGGCATGAAGCAGCTCGAGAGCGATCCGTGGGATGGCGCCGCCGCAAAGTACCCGGTTGGCGCGAAGCTGTCGGGCCGCGTGACCAACATCACCGAGTATGGCGCGTTCGTCGAGCTGGAGCCGGGCATCGAAGGCCTGGTCCACGTCTCGGAGATGAGCTGGACCAAGAAGAACGTGCACCCGGGCAAGATCGTCTCGACCTCGCAGGAAGTCGAAGTCGTGGTGCTCGAGGTGGACGCCGAGAAGCGCCGCATCTCGCTCGGCCTCAAGCAGGCCCAGGGCAATCCGTGGGAGGCCTTCGCGGCTGCCCACCCGGTCGGCACCGAAGTCGAGGGCGAAGTCAAGAACGCCACCGAGTTCGGCCTGTTCATCGGCCTGGACAACGACGTCGACGGCATGGTCCACATGTCGGACATCGCCTGGGGCATCTCGGGTGAGGACGCGCTCAACCTGCACCGCAAGGGCGAAGTGGTTAAGGCCATCGTTCTCGCCGTGGAGCCGGACAAGGAGCGTATCTCGCTCGGCATGAAGCAGCTCGAGCGTGGTGGCGTTGCCGCTGCCGGTTCGACCACTTCGGCCGATCGCCTGAACAAGAACCAGGTCGTCACCGTGACCATCCTCGAAGTCCGCGACGCGGGCCTCGAAGTGCAGGTTGGCGAAGACGGCGCGACCGGCTTCATCAAGCGCACCGATCTCGGCCGCGACCGCGACGAGCAGCGTCCGGAGCGTTTCGCCGTCGGCCAGAAGCTCGACGCGATGGTCACCGGCTTCGATCGTTCGAAGAAGCCGACCTTCTCGGTCAAGGCGATGCAGATCGCCGAAGAGAAGCAGGCGGTTGCGCAGTACGGTTCGTCCGATTCGGGCGCGTCGCTGGGCGACATTCTCGGCGAGGCCCTCAAGGCCCGCAACGAGAAGAACTAAGACATCGGGACGGGGAGCGGCAAAACCGCTCCCCGTTTTCGATTATTCCCGAATATCATAGGTTAATAGCAATCTGCGGGTTGATGCAGGTTGCTGAACGGGGCTAGAGAACCCCAACTGGGATTGACGCTCGCGCGGGGAAGTCCGCAGATCCGTGTGCGCAAAGGGAGGGTTGCGGATGATCCGCTCGGAACTGGTTCAGTTGCTCGTGCAGGACAATCCGGGCCTTTCGGTCCGTGAGGTCGAGAAGATCGTGTCGGTCTTCTTCGACGAGATCGTCGGGCGCCTGCAGGAAGATGGCCGCGTCGAGTTGCGCGGCTTCGGCGCCTTCTCCACCCGCGCCCGCGATGCGCGCACCGGCCGCAACCCGCGCACGGGCGAGACGGTGGAAGTGGACGCCAAGCGCGTCCCCTATTTCAAGCCCGGCAAGGAAATGCGCATCAAGCTCAACGTTTGAGCGCGCAGCACCGCTTGACGCTGGCGGCCCCATGCGCTTGCGTGGGGAGCATGCGGACGTGGCGGAACCGGTAGACGCCGGAGACTTAAAATCTTCTGCCCCTCGGGGCGTGCGGGTTCGAGTCCCGCCGTCCGCACCAGCCTTGTGAATATCCTGCTCGCAGCGATCCGTCGTGATCCGCACGATGCTTGCGGGGGTTGGCAGCCACGGCCCGCCGCCATACACCGGCTCTACCCAGCCGGATTTGCCTGATGCCCCCTCGCCTTCTCTGCCTGTTGCCTCTGCTCGCGCTTGCGGCGTGCGGCGGCTCGGGCCAGCGGCGGGACGACACGGCGGTGGTGGTCAGCGCGATCGGCACGGGCAATATGCTTGCCGACCCCGATGCCGGCCCCCTCGATCCCGCCGCCCGCGTGCTGCTCGGCGCAACCGCGCAGGGGCTGGTGCGCTTCGATGCCACCGGCCAGATCGAGCCGGGCCTGGCCGAGCGCTGGATCGTGATCGACGACGGCCGCAGCTTCATCTTCCGCCTGCGCGACGGCGCGACCTGGGCCGACGGCCAGCCGGTCACCGCCGAGCAGGTGGTCCGCACCCTGCGCCGCGCCATCGCGCCCCGCTCGCGCAACCCGCTTTCTCCCTTCCTCGCCGTGATCGACGAGATCGTCGAGATGACGCCGCAGGTGATCGAGGTCCGGCTGAAGCGTCCCAGGCCCGACCTGCTCAAGCTCTTCGCCCAGCCCGAGATGGCGGTGTTCCGCCTCGACAAGCTCGACGGCAGCGGCCCCTTCCGCGCCAGCCGCAACCGCGCAGGCATCCTGTTCCGGCCGGCACCGGAAGCGAGTGACGGCGATGATTCGTCCGGACCCCGTCCCGAGGACACCTTGCTCTTCCACGGCGAGCGCCCGGCCGTGGCCTTGGCCCGCTTCCGCGACGGCCAGTCCGACCTGATCCTCGGCGGCAGCTTCGCCGACTGGCCGCTGGTGGGCGTCGCCGGGATCGCCACCGCCAATGTGAAGCTGGACAATGCGCTGGGCCTGTTCGGGCTCGCCGTGACTTCCCGCGAGGGCTTTCTGGCCGATCCTGCAAATCGCGCCGCGATCGCCATGGCGATCGACCGCGCCACGCTCACCCACCAGATCCACCCGGACTGGGCGCCGGCCGAGACACTGCTGCCGGTCCAGCTCGATTCGGCCGCTCCGCCCGCCCAGCCGGCCTGGGCCGGGGCTGAGCTCGACCAGCGCAGGCAGAGCGCCCGGGCCAGCGTCGCAGCATGGCGGCGGGGCCATCCCGGCCCGGTCACCCTTCGCATCGCCCTGCCGACCGGCCCCGGCGCCACGCTGGTCTGGTCGCGGCTGGCCGAGGCGCTCTATGCGATCGGCCTGACCCCGGTCCGCACCGGCCCTAACGATCCGGCGGAGCTGCGCCTGATCGATGCCGTCGCCCCCTATGACAGCGCGCGCTGGTTCGTCGCGACCGCCTGCCAGGCCTGTTCGGACGATGCGCGGACCCTGATCGAGGCGGGGCGCGACGCCCCCGATCTCTACGCCCGCTCCCACCGCATCGCCGAGGCAGACGCGGCACTCACCGCCGACGGCGCATACATCCCTATCGCCCAGCCCTTCCGATGGTCTATCGTCGCGATGCGGCTCCAGGCGTGGCAGGGGAACGCGCGGGCCTGGCACCCGTTGAACCACCTGCGCAACGAAACGAGGTGAAGGTGGCGAAGACGACGCGGATGGCTTCGGCAGGCCTGCCCCTGGGCCGGCAGGCACAGGATGTGCGGCGCCGGATCGAGATGATGGAGCAGCTGCTCGAGCGCAGCGTGCCGATCCCGGGCACCAAGGCGAAGGTGGGCCTGGACGCGATCCTGGGCCTGGTTCCCGTGGGCGGCGACGTGATCGCGGCGCTGCTCGGCCTCTACATCGTCTGGGAGGCCCGCAACCTGAAGATGCCCAAGACGACGATGCTGCGCATGCTCGGCAATGTCGGCTTCGACTGGGCGATCGGCCTGGTCCCGGTGGTCGGCGACGCGGCCGACTTCGTGTTCAAGTCGAACAGCCGCAACCTCAAATTGATCCGGCGCCATCTCGACAAGCACCATCCCGGCACCAGCACGGTCGATCACCACTGATCATCCTACAGCGCTCCCGTTTTCGACTCGGCGGAACCGGCAAATCGGTGCTGAAAGTTCACTAAGTTCTCGACATCGACGGCGTCGCGCCTCTCCCAGCCTGCCTGCAACATCGTTGCGCGGCGGCGATCCTATTGTTCCAACAAGCCAAAGAGCGGCCGGGCGCAGGCTCGGCTGCACGAGCCAAGCAGGCGAAATCCTACATTGCAAGCCGCACCGCTAGCGGAAGGTGTCCTCGAGCACCTCGGCCGGCTGGGGCCCCTCGCCGCGCAGCCAGGCGCTCGCATCCGGCCGGAACAGCAACCACAGCATGACAAGCTGCACGCTCAACGAAAACGCCACGAAACCCAGATTCTTAGTCATGGCGATCGAGCGAAACTGCGACAGCGTCTGGTAGAAAAAATAGAGCCAGCCGACCAGCATCAGCACGGTGAAGATCGTGCGCGCCATCTGCCTGGGACGCACGACGATATAGCGCCAGAGCAACAGGTTCAGCGCGAGATGAAGCGCGATCACACCCCCCATCACGATCTGGAACGCCGAACCGACATGGCTATGGCTGCCGGCGAAGCGCACGATGACCCAGCATTCCCAGCCGATCGCCGCCGTCAGCCAGGCAAGATAGATCGCCCCAAGCCGGCGGATCGAGGCCGGCCGCATGCTCAGCGCCGCCCGCCGCCCCGCCAGATCCGGAGCGGGTTCGCATCCGCCGCACCACCGCTGTTCGGCTTGCAGCGCTCGTAGCGCAGGCCGGTGTCGAGGCAGAGCCACAGCTCGTCGAGCCAGTTCTCCTTGGTCACCGTCACGCGGATTGCCTCGGCGGGTATGTTCGGATTGGCGGCGGCGAAGCGGGCCTTGAACTGGCCGACGGTCAGGTCGCCACGCGACAGGCGGTCCATGTCGGGATAGCGAACGAGATCGTAGAGCCGCTTGGCCGTGGCGAAATAGGTGGCGGGCGACATGCTGGTGCAGGTCCCGTGCTTGGCCCATTCGTGCTGGAGCAACTGCGCCGAAGGCGTGGTGCACAGCATCTGCCTGATCTGCGCCGGCGGCAGGATGCGGGTATCGGCGCAATATTGCGGCCAGGTCTTGCCCGTGCCGTCGGGCCACAGGCCGTGCAGGGTGAAGCCGAAGCGCGCATTGCGGCTGCAGCGGAAGCGGTTCTCCGGATTGCCGGCATCGGCGCGGCACAGGCCGGGGTTCCAGGTGAGTGCCAGCGTGTAGCTGCCGATCGGCAGGATGCGGCGCGGCTGCTTGGCATCGGGCAGGTCCGGACGCGGGCGCTCGACGCCGCCGGCCGGACGGCACATCAAGGCCTGGGCGGAGGCGATGCCGGGGAGCAGTGCGAGGCCCGTGCCGATGATCCCGAGAACCGTCTTGCGCATCACGCGACTCCCTCTTGCGCGAAATCCAGGCCGATATCGGCGGCGGGCGCCGACTGGGTCAGCCGGCCGACGCTGACATAGGTGACGCCGCTTTCGGCAATCGCGCGGATCGTGTCGAGCCGCACCCCGCCCGAAGCCTCGGTCGGCACGCGGCCGGCGACCAGCGCCACCGCCTCGCGCAGCACCTCCGGCCCCATATTGTCGAGCAGCAGATGCGTCGCGCCCGCCTGCAGCGCGGGCTCGATCTGGTCGATCCGGTCGACCTCGACGATGATGCTCCCGATCCCCGCGGCCACTGCGCGGCGCGCCGCCTCGGCCACCGAGCCGGCGACCGCGACGTGATTGTCCTTGATCATCGCGGCGTCCCACAGGCCCATCCGGTGGTTGGTCGCGCCGCCCATGCGGGTCGCGTACTTCTCCAGCACGCGCAGGCCGGGCAGCGTCTTGCGGGTGTCGAGCAAAGTCGCGCCGGTGCCCGCGATCGCATCGACATAGCTGCGCGCCATCGTGGCGATGCCCGAGAGGTGCTGGACGGTGTTGAGCGCCGAACGCTCGGCGGTGAGCAGCGCGCGTGCCTTGCCGCGTAGCCGCATCAGATCGGTGCCCGCGGCGACGCGGTCGCCATCCTCGACCAGCCGCTCGATCTCGACTTCGGGATCGAGCGCGCGGAAGAACGCCTCGGCGATGGGCAGGCCGGCGACGGTGATTGCATCACGGCTGTCCATCACGCCGGTGAACACCGCGTCGGCGGGGATCACCGCGGCGGAGGTGATGTCGCCGCGGTCGCCCAGATCCTCGGCGAGGGTGGTGGCGACAAAGGCGGGAAGATCGAAACGATCGAGCGTGAAGGCCATGCGTCGCCCTTAAAAGCCGCGCCCGGCGGCGGCAATGGCGCGATGATGCCGCGCCGGTCTCGCCCGCAAAGTGAAGGGAGTCGAGGCAAGTCGTTTCACTTTGCCCGGAGCACCGGAGACAGGCGGGGAATCGGGTCGAATGCGGTGATCGCAAACCATAAGGCGATGGCAGCAGACGAAATCCAACATTGCAAGCACCCCGCCTGCCGGGCCATCGATAGGCCATGGCCGATGCTGAACCCCTGCCCTTTCCCAAGGTCCGCCGCCTCCATGAATATTGGGAGCGGCAGTCGCACTTCCGTCCTTCCCCGCCCGAGGAGTGGATGGCGGACAATATCCTGCTCGACGCACTGGGGCTGGGGATCGAGCAGACGGCCAGCTTCTTCAACGAGGGGCCGTGCGATTTCGCCGGCTTCTGCAACTGGATCCTCGCCACCGCCGGCCGGCCCGACCCGCTGGTGATCGCGCGCTATCACGCAATGCTCGACGGCGCCCCGCCGCCACCTGCCATCGCCGCGCGGCTCGCCGCGATCGATGCGATGCCGGACGCGCTGGATGCCGGGGACCTCGCCCATTGGGAGGTTCAGGGCTATGTGATCCTGCGCGGCGCGATCACGCCGGCGGAAGCGGCGGCCGCCGCCGACCTGCTCTGGGAGACGATAGGCGGCGACCCCGCCGATCCGGCGACCTGGCATTCGCAGCGCGGCCAGGGGATGATGGTCCAGCGCTTCCAGCATCCGGCGCTCGACGCGGTGCGGCGCTCGGCCCGCGTCCACAAGGCCTTTGCCCAGCTCTGGGGCACCAGCGACCTGTGGCCGCATGTCGACCGGATGAGCTTCAACGCGCCGCTGGCGGCCAATCGCGGCTTCACCTCGCCGCGGCTGCACTGGGACGTGAGCCTGATCCCGCCGATCCCCTATGGGATGCTGGGCGTGCTCTATCTGACGGATACGGCGGAGGACCAGGGCGCGTTCGAGCTGGTGCCCGGCTTCCACCACGGACTGGCGGCATGGCTGGAGTCGCTGGGCGGCGCCGATCCGCGCAAGGTCGATCTGAGCAGCCGGGCGGTGCGCGTGGCGGCGGGCGCCGGCGACCTGATCATCTGGCGGCACGACCTGCCGCACGGCGCCAGCCCGAACCGGACCGACACGCCGCGGCTGGCGCAATATGTGACCTTCTATTCGGCGGAGATGGCGATCCAGCCGGAGTGGCGGTGAGCCTGCTCACTCCCCTCCCTGAAAGGGAGGGGGCGGGGGGGGGTCGCGAGCTTAGCTAGCCCAGCGACGCGCGGCGGAGAAAAGAAAAGGCCGGGCATCGATCCCGGCCTTTTCTAACCCACCCCTAGCCCCTCCCTTGCAGGGAGGGGAACGGATGCCTCAATCCCCCTTGGTCGGGTCCCCGCCGATCGCGCCCAGGTCGCCCATGCCCACCGTGGCGCTCGCCATGTCGAGCATGCGGTCGAGGCTCTTCTTGGCCTGGAGGCGCAGCCCTTCCTCGATCTCGATGCGCGGGGTGAGGTCGCGCAGCGCGAGGTAGAGCTTCTCCAGGTTGTTGAGCGCCATGTACGGGCAGATATTGCAGTTGCAGTTGCCGTCGGCACCGGGCGCGCCGATGAAGTTCTTGCCCGGCATCGCCTTCTGCATCTGGTGGATGATGTGCGGCTCGGTCGCGACGATCAGCGTGTCGCCGTCCATGGCCTGCGAGAATTCCAGGATGCCGCGGGTCGAGCCGACATAATCGGCATGGTCGAGCACGTGCGGCGGGCATTCGGGATGCGCGGCGACCGGGGCGCCGGGGTGCTGTGCCTTGAGCTTGAGCAGCTCGGTCTCGCTGAACGCCTCGTGCACGATGCACACGCCCGGCCACAGCAGCATGTCGCGGCCGATCTTGCGCTTGAGATAGCCGCCCAGGTTGCGGTCCGGCCCGAAGATGATCTTCTGCTCGGGCGGGATCTGGGCGAGGATCTTCTCGGCCGAGGAGCTGGTGACGATGATGTCGCTGAGCGCCTTCACCTCGGTCGAGCAGTTGATATAGGTCAGCGCGATATGGTCCGGGTGCGCGGCGCGGAAGGCGGCGAACTGCTCGGGCGGGCAGCTGTCCTCGAGGCTGCAGCCGGCATTCATGTCGGGCAGCACGACGATCTTGTCGGGCGACAGGATCTTGGCGGTCTCGGCCATGAAGCGCACGCCGCAGAAGGCGATCACCTCGGCATCGGTCTCGGCGGCCTTGCGGCTGAGGTCGAGGCTATCGCCGACGAAATCGGCCAGGTCCTGCAGCTCGGGCTTCTGGTAATAATGCGCGAGGATGACCGCGTTGCGCTCCTTGCGCAGCCGATCGATCTCCGCCCGGAGATCGAGCCCGGCCAGGCTCCCACCGATGCCGTTGCGCGCGTCCATGCCTCAAAACTCCCTTGCCCGCGCCGCACATGGCGCGGCGGAGGCGCAGGTTCAAGGCTGAATGGGCGGCCAATGCGCGGCGAAGGGGCGATCGGCCCCCGGCGATCCG
Organism: Sphingomonas sp. Sphisp66; assembly: GCF_047324325.1. Lineage (NCBI taxonomy): Bacteria > Pseudomonadati > Pseudomonadota > Alphaproteobacteria > Sphingomonadales > Sphingomonadaceae > Sphingomonas > Sphingomonas sp. Sphisp66. Next base: position 866,265 of record NZ_CP168508.1, on the reverse strand, counting down.
GCCACGACCATGCGGGTGATCCCCTCGCCCATCGGCGAGAAGGCGATCGCCTCGGCGAGCAGGAAGCTGCCGGTCATCACGCCCAGCCCCCAGATCCAGGCGGGATGCACCCGGCCGCTGCGCTTCACGTCGACGAACATGCCGATCAGCGGGAAGAGCGCCGGCGCGAGCAGCGCCGCGACCGGCCAGGACCAGGGGATCATGAAGGGCACGGGCAGGATGCGCCCGAAGCCCGGCCCGGTGATCACCGCCATCGAGCAGAGCATCAGCCGGCGGTGCCAGTCCGGCTGCCCGCGCTTCGAGACGGCGGCGAACACCAGCCCGGCGAAGCAGAACAGCCCGGCGGGGTTGCCGAACAGGAATTCGGGCAGGTCGAAAAAGGGCGGACCACCGTGATGGCGCACCGAATAGACGGTGATCGCCATGCCCATAACCACCATCGCCGGCACCCAGGCCACCGAGATCCAGCCGAGCCGGCGGTGGAGCGCGACATGCTCGGTCGCGACCAGCAGGTTCTGGGCAAGGAAGATCGCGATCCAGCCGATGAAGACCAGCGCATGGAGGTGGTAGATCAGCGGCAAGGCGAAGCTCGACCGGCCCATCGCCAGGTTGAGCGAGAAGCCGCCGACGATCACCGCGATCATCGCGAGCGACAGGATCAGGAAGAAGCGGTCGCGCCGCGCGCGCGGAATCGGTTCGGCAATCGTCGCCATGTTCAGTCCCCCCAGATGATGAACCTGCGAATTTGCGAAGCTATCGCGTTTCGGGGCGGAATGGCAACACTTCTCCCTCTCTTCTTCAGGGGAGAGGGCCGGGAGAGGGGCATGTCGGGACGGGTCGCCCTTGCCCCTCTCCCCTACCCTCTCCCCGCCAGCGGGGAGAGGGAGAATCGCCTCACCACTTGTTGGCGATCACGTCCTCGGGCCGGCGGGATTCGTCCCAGCGCTCGGTCGGGCGGTTGGCTTCGTCGGGGAAGAGCACCTCGACATCGGCGGCGATGCCGGTGGCGCGCAGCGGCATGGCGAAGCTGCGCTCGACCGCGCGGCGGGTCGCGTCGCGGGCCATGCGCATGTACGGGCCCGACTGGGCCTGGCGGAGCAGCTCCTGCTGGCCGGCCTTGCGATTGGCATCGTCGAGCTTGCCGCCGACATCGGTGACCGAGAGCAGGATGCCGCCATTGTCGTACTGGCGGACCTGGTCGAGATCGACGTCCGGCCCCATCGCCTCGACCGCGGGCAACCGGACGGTCAGGCGCTTGCTCGTGGCGTCCCAGCGGACATCCTCCTGGCGGAGCTTCGACAGGTCGACCTCGTAGCGGACGCTGCCCGGCATGATCATCGTCTTCTGCGCGGTGAGGCCGAGCTGGCTCTGCTTCGAGGTGACCACCGCGACGAACTTGGCGGCGAAGGCGGACAGGCGGTTCTGCTCGCGCAGCCCCTGCAGGCTCGCCTGCGCCACCGTCTCCGGCGTCGGGCCGGCGAATTGCTGCTTGATCGTGTTGCCAAGGAACCAGAAGCCGGCGCCCATCACCAGCACCACCGCCAGCACGATGGTGAGCGTCACGCCGAACAGCTTGAGGCAGCCCCCGCCCCGCTTCACGCCATCTTCCAAGCGTCACCCTCCTCGCCGACGAGCCCCCGGTCCCTGAGATCGATCAGATGCGCGAGCACCGATCGCCCGGCCGCGCCGTTGAGCCGCGGGTCGAGCCCAGCATACATGCGCTCGACCATCGCGGGAACCGTGCCGGTCCCGGCCCTGAGCAGGCGCAATATCTGCCCCTCGCGCTGCTTGCGGTGGCCGATCAGCCCGCGCACGAAGCGATGCGGCCGCTCGATCGGCTCGCCGTGCGCGGGGAAATAGATGCGATCCTGCTCACGGCCCATCAGCTTGTCGAGGCTGCGCATATAGGCGGCCATGTCGCCATCGGGCGGCGCGACCACGGTGGTCGACCAGCCCATGACATGGTCGCCACTGAACAGGCCACCGGTCTCCTCCAGCGCGAAGCAGAGATGGTTGGAGGTGTGGCCGGGGGTGGCGACGGCGGTGAGCGTCCAGCCGGGGCCGGACAGCTGCTCGCCATCCTCGAGCACCCGGTCGGGCGCATAGCCGGTGTCGAAGGCGGCGTCGGCGCGCGGGCCGGCATCGGCGAGGCTGAGCGGCGCGCAGCCGATGACCTGGGCGCCGGTCAGCACCTTGAGCGGCGCGGCGGCCGGACTGTGGTCGCGGTGGGTGTGGGTGCAGAGGATCGCGAGCAGCTTGCGCCCAGCGATCGCGGCGACCAGCGCGTCGAGATGCTCGGGATCGTCCGGGCCCGGATCGATCACGGCAAGCTCGGTGGTGCCCACCAGATAAGTCTGGGTGCCGGTATAGGTGAAGGGCGAGGGATTGGGCGCCAGGATCCGGGTGACCAGCGGATCCAGCGTCATGGCCAGGCCGGTCGGAGCGTCCGCGGGGATGTCCATGACCCCGAGATGGCCTTTGCCGCGCCGCAGCGCAAGCCTGTCACATGAAACGGGGCCGGCCGGAAGGAGATCGGCCGGCCCCGTCGAAAGGCGTTCGTGAAAGGGGCTTTTTGACGAACGCCCTTCCCCTCCATGGTTACTTGTCGGCGTCGGCAGTGCCCTTCTCGACCTCGGCGATCGCCTCATCGATGCCCTTGAGCGCCTTGGCGCGCTGCTCGGGGCTGAGATCCATCTGGTTCTCGATCGCGTGGCGGGACATGCGCAGGCCCATCATCGCCGAGCGCATGCCGACCTTCTTGGCCTCGAACGACATCTTCTCGGCGTTGATCGCGATCTTCTCGATCCGGTTCGAGCAGATGATCATGACCTTCTTGCCGTCGCGCTCGAACTTCTCGACGACCGGCTTGCCGTCCGCGGTCTCGGCGCACTTGTCGTTGCGGATCTCGGGCAGACGGGCCTGGATCGCAGCGAGGTCCGGCATTTCGCTCTCGGTCTTGCTGCCGTCGGCATGGACCATCACGATCCTGGTGACGCGCTTGCCGTCCTTGTCCTTGCCCTTGCCGTCCTCAGTGACGCGATAGACATGGACCCTGGCCGGCGCCTCGGGCGCTTCCGGCGCGGCGGCCGGTGCCGCCGGCGCGGCAGGCACGGCGGCCGAGGGCGAGGCCGGCGGCGCGGGCGGTGCCGGCACGTCCTGGCTCAGGTTCAAGCCGGTGACCTTCTCCACCTTCACCTTGATGGTCTCGGCGGCCTGGGTGCCCGAGGCGGTGAGGCCGAGCGCGGCAAGGCCGAGGGCGCCGGTGCCGACCAGGCCGGCGGCGAGACGTGCGGGGGAATTCTTGTGGGTCTTCGAAAGCATGCGGAGCCTCCCTTTGACTTCGTTGATCGTGTGCAAGTGACATGCCGCCGAGACCGCACCCCCATGCGCGGACTTGACGATCGCACGGCCATAAGCATGGCGCAGTGCCTGGGCGCGGCCGGCGAGCACCAGGGCGTCGCAGGCCATTTCCTGGTCGGCACGGAAGGCGCGGAAGGCCCTCCAGGCGACCGGATTGAACCAGTGGATGGCGAGGACAAACAGGGCGACCCAGTTCGCGATCAGATCGCCGCGGACATGGTGGCCGAGCTCATGGGCCAGCGCGAGGTCGCGCTCCTGCTCGTCGTAGCGCTCGTGGAAGTCGCACGGAAAGGCGACGTATTTGCGCAGCACCCCGAAGGCGAGCGGGCCGTGCACCGCGTCGGTCTCGATCACATGCACCTTGCCCTGGGCGATGGTGCGGTCGATGCGGGCGGCCTTGAGCAGCCGGGCGCAGTGGCGGCGATGCGCGATCAGGTGCCAGGCGAGAAAGGCCAGCGCGCCAATCGCCCAGAGGCCGAGACCCAGGATCAGCAGGCTGGGGCCGCTCGCGGCATAGGTGGGCGCGACCAGCGCCGCCGGGGCGGCATGGCCCGCCGTGCCCAGCTCGACGATGGTGACGGCGTTCTGGTCGATCCCGGCAGGCAGCGCCTCAGGCTTGATCACCCCGGTGACGATCCCCGGCACGTCCGCCTCGCGGACGAAAGGCGCGATCAGGCTGGTGAGCGTCCAGTCGCCGGGCAAAGGCGGCATCAGCATCCGGATGACCGGCATCGCCCAGAGCGCATAGGCCATTTGCGGACCGAACGCCTTGCGGACGGGCGCGCGCAGGACGAGCACCAGCAGCATCAGCAGCGTGCTCGCGATGAAGGTCTCTACGATCCAGCCGCTCATTGCTTCAGCTCCTTCAGAAGGGCCTCGATCTCGGCGATGTCTTGGTCGGTGAGCTGGTCGCGCTCGGCCAGATGGGCGACCAGCGGGGTGAGCCGGCCACCGAACAGCCGGTCCATCAGCTTGCGCGATTCCCCGGCGACATAGTCTCCGCGCACGACCAGCGGGCGATAGAGATAGCGGCGCCCCTCTTCCTGGTGCGCGATGATGTTCTTGGCGAGCAGGCGCCCGAGCAGGGTCTTGACCGTGTTGGCGCTCCAGCCGCGCTCGGCGGGCACGCGCTCGGCCACTTCCTGGGCGGTGAGCGGCGACTCCTCCCACAGCACTTCCATCACGGCGTGCTCTGCGTCGCTGATCCGTTCCGTCATCAGGGTCCCTCTTGAATGACTACGCCTGTAATCGTCACGATTACGTCTGTAGTCAAGCGAGTGAACGCTGGCTGAACGGAATCTGACAGCTTCCCCATCGTCATCCCCGCGCAGGCGGGGATCCAGGGTCGCAAGCGACGTCACCTTGGCTCTGGATCCCCGCCTGCGCGGGATGACGACGAAAGGAGAAGAGAGCCCGAAACTGTCGGAATGGCTTACAAGTGCGGGGCCCGGTTAAAATCCGCTAACCAGCGAAACCCACGCAAATCTGCGGTTCGTGCAAACTGGCACGCAGGCTGCAAAGTATAAGGCACCCCAAGCGTTCAACGCTTCATTCCAGGGTGGGTCGACCGCTACTTCCCCGGTCTCGCGTCGACCCACCCGACCCGGGTTCTCCAGACAAATCGACAGAGTGACGTCACGACGCCAGATGCATGGCGGCGTGCAGCCATGACGTCATGCAAGGCAAACAAGCTATTCGCCTCGCTTGCCTGCTGGTTTATGCAGATGTCCCAAGGGGGCATGCATGACCGACTCGCGCACCGAGGTCACCACATCGGCGAGCCAATCGCGGGAGGGACGGCTTTCGCGGCTGGCGCGCTCGGCGAAGACCGGCGCGATGAAGCTGGCCGGCACGGTGCGCACCGAGGCGGGCGAGGCGATCGAGGCCGCCGGCGTTTCGGTCGCGCGGCTGCACCGCCGCGTGATCCTGGCCGTCGTCGCGCTGATCCTGATCCTGCTGCTCGGCGCCCTGTTCCGTGCCTGGGGCTTGGCCTGGATGAACTATGCGCTGATCGCCCTGGTCGGCCTTGGTGCCGCCTGGGCCTTTCTCCAGCCCGCGCATCTGGCGGGCCTGCTGCTGGTCGGCGGCGGCGTCGCCCATGCCGCGCAGCGCCGCATGGGCGACGCCGGAGCGGCGGTGATCGGCTATGCCCGGCTCCTCGGCCGCCTGCTGCTCGCATTGCTCGTGCCGCTGCTGCTCTTCGCGCTGGCGCCGGGCGACCGCTCGCTCGGCGCCTCCCTGCCCTTCCTGGTGCTGGCGCCGTTCGTGCTGCTGGCGAGCTGGATGTTCGGGCGGCTCTCGCCCAAGGCCGAGCAGGCGCTGTTCGTCGCCCTGCCGCTCGGCGCGCTGCTGATCGCGCTGGGCAACATGCTGGTGCCCGAGCGCATGCTGGCCGCGCTCGGCGTCCCCGCCTGGCTGCGTGCCGGGCGGCCGCAGGACGAGGAACTCGCCAGGATCGAGCGGCTCAGGCTCGAGCGGGCCAATGCCGAGCGTGCGGAGCAGCTGCGCACGATCCGGCGCAAGCTCGAAGCCGGCAAGCCGCTCAATGCGGAAGACGAGGCGGTGATCCTTGCCGCGCAGAAGGACCGGGTGACGCTGACCGGCTGGTTCGGCGATCGCTACAATGATCTCGCGCGGCAAGTGAAGGGTCTCGCCGCCGCCCCCGCTCGGGCTTCCGCCGCGCCGGCCGTGCCGCCGCCGGGAACGATCGAGGCACCCCGCAAGGGCTGGTCGGCGAGAGTCGCGGTGCCGAGCGGCTTCCGCCTCTGCCATGAAGGCGCGCTCAGGGCGCAGTGCCATCCGGCGGGGAAGCCCGTGGACCTATGGCTTGAAGGCGCGCAACGCTGCCTCGATACGGCAGTGGACACAATGCGCTTCCGGGGCGCGCGCGGCGCCGCGACGGTGCGGTATCGCTTCGTCGCGGCGGGCGCGTCCTGCGCGGTGCGTTAGGCCGCAGCGTCCTTGGCGAGGAGCTGGGCGAGCTCGCCGCTCTCGTACATTTCCATCATGATGTCCGAACCGCCCACGAACTCGCCCTTCACATAGAGCTGCGGGATGGTGGGCCAGTCGGAGAATTCCTTGATCCCCTGGCGGATGCCCTGGTCCTGGAGCACGTCGACGCTCTCGAACTCGGCGCCGAGATGGTTGAGGATCGCAATCGCGCGGCTGGAGAAGCCGCATTGCGGGAACAGCGGGCTGCCCTTCATGAACAGCAGCACTTCGTTGCTGTCGACCAGCTGCTGGATGCGGGCCTGGGTGTCGTCGGTCACTTGGTCTTACTCCTCGACAGGCGCTTCGGTGGTGAGCTGGAGCGCGTGGAGCACGCCGCCCATGCGCCCGCCGAGCGCGGCATAGACCGCCTGGTGCTGGCGCACCCGCGGCATGCCCTTGAACATCGGCGCGACAACCCGCGCCGCATAATGATCGCCGTCACCGGCGAGATCGGTGATCTCGACCCGGGCATCGGGGATGCCGGCCTTGATCAGGTCCTCGATCTCGCTGGCCGCCATCGGCATCAGGCTTCGCCCATCAGCTGGCGGCGGGCCTCGACAGCCTGCTCCTCGAGCGCGCGGCGCACGGTGGCGTCATCGGTCTCGATGCCGGCGGCGAGCAGGTCGCCGAGCAGCTTGCGGACCACGTCCTCGTCGCCCGCTTCCTCGAAATCGGCCTGAACCACCGCCTTGGCATAGGCGTCGGTCTCTTCGGGGGTGAGCTTCATCTGCGCGGCGGCCCACTGGCCGACGAGCTTGTTGCGGCGAGCCGTGACGCGGAAGGCCATGTCCTCGTCGCGCGCGAACTTCGCCTCGAATGCCCGTTCGCGATCGTCGAAAGTCGTCATCATGGTCCCCTATATGGCGTTTGGTGCGGAGATAGGGGGGCGATGGGCATAGGGCAAGCAGAGGAAAGCCCCTCCCCTTCAGGGGAGGGGTTGGGGGTGGGGCATGTCCGCGTGCTATTCGCTAGGTGAGGCTTACAGGCCCCACCCCAACCCTCCCCTGAAGGGGAGGGGCTTTTAGACCGTCACCACGACCTTCCCGATCACCTGGCGCGCCGCCATCTTGGCGATCGCCTGGCCAGCATCGGCCAGCGCAAACGTCTCGGTCACCTTGGGCGCGATCCGGCCCTCGGCCCAGAGGCGGAAGAGATGCTCGACATGCGCCTGGTTGGCCTGGGGATCGCGTGCCGCGAAGGCGCCCCAGAACACGCCGCACACGTCGCAGCTCTTGAGCAGGGTCAGGTTGAGCGGCAGCTTGGGGATGCCCGCCGGAAAGCCGACCACGAGGTAGCGCCCTTCCCAGCCGATCGCGCGCAGCGCCGGCTCGGCATAGTCGCCGCCGACCGGATCGTAGATCACGTCGGCGCCCTGCGGCCCCAGCGCCGCCTTGAACTGCTCGGCCAGCGCCCTGGACTGGTCCTTGTCGAACGGTGCCCGGCCATAGACGAGCGCTTCGTCCGCCCCCGCCGCCTTCGCCGCCGCTGCCTTCTCTTCCGACGAGACCGCCGCGATCACCCGTGCGCCGAACGCCTTGCCGAGCTCGACCGCCGCCAGCCCGACGCCGCCCGCCGCGCCGAGCACGAGCAAATTGTGCCCCTCGCGCAGATGGCCGCGGTCGAGCAGCGCGTGGATCGTCGTCGCATAGGTGAGCAGCAGCGCCGCGCCTTCCTCGAAGCTGCGGCCCTCGGGCAGGCGGAACAGGCGGAAGGCCTCGATCGCGATCTTCTCGACCAGCCCGCCATGGCCGGTCACCGCGATCACCCGGTCGCCGACTTCCCAGCCGGTGACGCCCTCGCCCACGCTCTCGATCACGCCGGCGATCTCGCCGCCCGGCGCGAACGGCCGGGGCGGCTTGAACTGGTATTTGTCCTCGATGATCAGGAAGTCGGGATAGTTGATCGCGCAGGCCTTCACGGCCACCACCACCTGCCCCTTGCCCGCCGCCGGATCGGCGACCTCCTCCAGGATTAGAGTGTCAGGTCCGCCCGGTTGCTTCGAGAGCAGTGCCTTCATTCGCCGTCTCCACCGCGATCCACGGGCGGCTTTGCGCCATCCCGGATTCGAATTTCGAAATCGCGGTATCTTGTGCCAGCGTCAGGCCGATCTCGTCCAGCCCTTCCATCAGGCACTGGCGGCGGAAGGCGTCGAGCTCGAAGGCGAAGCGGTCCTGATAGGGGGTGGTGACGGTCATCGTCTCGAGGTCGACGGTGATCTCGTCGGTCTTCGCCACCTCGACCAGCCGGTCCACGGCGTCCTGCGGCAGCACCACCGGCACGATGCCGTTCTTGAAGGCGTTGCCCGAGAAGATGTCCGAGAAGCTCGGCGCGATCACTGCCTTGATGCCCAGGTCGGCGAGCGCCCAGGCGGCATGCTCGCGGCTCGATCCACAGCCGAAATTGTCGCCGGCGACCAGCACCGGCGCGCCGGCATAGCGTTCGTCGTCGAAGACATTGCCGGGCTGCGCGCGCACGCTTTCGAAGGCGCCCTTGCCCAGTCCCTCGCGCGTCGTGGTCTTCAGCCAGTGCGCCGGGATGATGATGTCGGTGTCGATATTCTTGGCGCCCCACGGATAGGCGCGCCCCTCGACCTTGCGAACGGCTTCCACTTTACACAACCTCCCGGATCAGCGGGCGGCTGCAGTCTCCGCCTTCGCTTCCATGCCCTTGCCGGTCGCGGCATATCCTGCCGCCAGCCCGCAAAGCACCGTGCTTGCAATCAACGCCACCAGCGCCCGCTTCATACTTCATCCCCTCACGCATCCGCCGACATCAGCTCCCTGACATCGGTGAGGCGCCCCCGGATCGCCGCCGCCGCCGCCATGGCCGGCGAAAGCAGGTGCGTCCGCGCCCCCGGACCCTGCCTTCCTACGAAATTTCGATTCGAGGTGGAAGCACAACGTTCCCCGGCGGGGACCTTGTCGGGATTCATCGCGAGACACATCGAGCAGCCGGGCTCGCGCCATTCGAAGCCCGCCTCGAGGAAGATGCGGTCGAGCCCCTCGGCCTCGGCCTGGCGCTTGACCAGGCCGGAGCCCGGCACGATCAGCGCCTGGCGGATGCGGTCCGCGACATGATGACCCTTCACCACCGCGGCGGCGGCGCGCAGGTCCTCGATCCGGCTGTTGGTGCACGAGCCGATGAAGACATGCTCGATCGCCACATCCTCCATCCGCATGCCGGGCGTCAGGCCCATGTAATCGAGCGACTTCTGCGCGGCGACGCGCTTGGCGGGATCCTCGAAGCTCTCGGGATCGGGCACGCTGCCGGTGATCGGCACCACGTCCTCGGGGCTGGTGCCCCAGGTGAGCGAGGGCGCGATGTCGCTGGCCTGCAGGATCACGCTCTTGTCGTACGCCGCACCGGCATCGGTCGGCAGCGTCTTCCAATAGGCAACCGCACGCTCCCATGCCTCGCCCCTGGGCGCCATCGGCCGGCCCTTGATATAATCGAACGTCGTCTGGTCCGGCGCGATCAGGCCAGAGCGGGCGCCGCCCTCGATCGACATGTTCGAGACGGTCAGCCGCCCCTCGATCGACATGGCGCGGATCACCTCGCCGGTGAACTCGATGACATAGCCGGTACCGCCGGCGGCGCCGATCCTGCCGATGATCGCCAGCACCACGTCCTTGGGCGTGACCCCGAAGCCGAGCGTGCCATCGACGCGGATCTCCAGCGTCTTCGACTGCTTCAGCAGCAGCGTCTGGGTGGCGAGGACGTGCTCGACCTCGCTGGTGCCGATGCCGAAGGCGAGCGCGCCCAGCGCGCCATGCGCCGAGGTATGGCTGTCGCCGCACACCAGGGTCGTGCCCGGCAAGGTGAAGCCCTGCTCGGGGCCGACGACATGGACGATCCCCTGCCGCGCATCGAGCGCGTCGATATAGGGCACGCCGAACTCGGCGACGTTCGAGCGCAGCGCGGAGAGCTGGCCGGCGCTCGCCGCATCGGCGATCGGCAGCTCGTGCCCGGCGGCATCGACGCGCGCCGTGGTCGGCAAATTATGGTCGGGGACCGCAAGGGTTAGGTCCGGACGGCGCACCGGCCGCCCCGCCGCGCGCAGGCCGGCAAAGGCCTGGGGGCTGGTCACCTCATGCACTAGGTGGCGGTCGATATAGATCAGGCAGGTTCCATCGTCCCGGCGCTCGACCACATGGTCGGCCCAGATCTTCTCGTACAAGGTGCGCGGTTGAACGGTCATGCGGGCGCTTTAGTCGATTCTTGCGCACAGGCAAGCGTTCGTGCAATTTTCCATCGCATAGTTGAACTATTCTCCGGGTCCGCGGCCAAGCCTGGCAGCCTCTCCCCTCAGATAGGAATGCAGCGCCGCGATCTCCACATCGCTGAGCGCCGCAGTGCTCTCGGTCGCAACGGCGGACATCAGGCCGAGGTCGCGCCCGCCCCTCCCCACGCCGGTGCGGAGCAGGCGGCGGAAGGCGGCGGGGTCATAGCTCGCCGCCATCGGCCCCAGCGCCGGCACGATCTCGCGGCTGCGTTCCACCGGCATGGGCACGCCGATCTCATGGCAGGCCGAACAGATCGCGTCGTAGAGATAGCGTCCGGTCTCGGCCGGGCGGCGCACCGAGGCGACACGGGTGTTGCGATAGCGTGCGGACAAAGCGCCGCTCAGCATGGCGATGCGCGGCAGCGGACCGAAGCTGGTCTCGGCACGCGAGTCCCGAGGGCCGGGCCTAAGGCTGCGCGCCCAGGCGAGGATACGGCCGAGATCCTCGTCGGACCAGTTGCGCAGCGCTGTGGTCGACATGAGGAAGACCGTGCTGCCGTCGCGCTTCACCCCGTAGCGGACCAGCCGGACCAGCTCGGCGTCCGAATAGAGCCCGATCTTGCGGACGATTGCCGGCGGGGCGACCGTTCCCTCCAGCCGGTCGCTCGACCAGACCGCGCCCTCGCCGTTCGGTCCGTGACAGCCACGGCAGCCCGCAAGCCGGGCGATCCGCGCGCCCTCGGCGAGCGAGGTTGAGTCGCGTGGGATCGCGACCACGTCATTCGGCACATCGTGCGGGCGGCGAAGGATCCATTCCGAGCCGACGAACACGCCCGCCGTCAGGATGACGGCGATCGCCACCAGCGCCTCGAACAGCTTGACCACGCTCCGCATCGGATTCCCCCCGGATCTCCGGGTGCGATGCAGAGCGCAGTTTGGTTACACGGTCGCGACGAACGCTATTTCGCCTTCGCAGCCTCGCCCTTCAGATAGGCCTGCACCGCGGCGATCTCGCTGTCCGTGAAGGCGGTGAAGCCGACCCGGGCGACCACACCCATCAGCCCCAGGTCGCGCCCGCTCATGCCCTGACCGGTGCGCATCAGCTTGCGGAAGGCGGCGGGATCATAGGAAGCGGCGACCGGCGCCAGCGCGGGCACCTTGGTCTTGCCGTCCTCCATCACGCTGTCCTCGTGCAGCTTGTGGCAGGCCTGGCAGGCGACGCCGACATAATAGCGGCCGATATCGGCGGGGCGCTTCGCCACCGAGACATTGCTGGCCGTCGCCATCGGCGGCAGCGCGCCGGTGAGCAGCAGGAAGCGCCCCATCGGCCCGAAGCCGGTCTTCACCTTGCTATCCTGCGGGCCGGGTTTGAGGCTGCGGATCCAGGCGATGATCCTGCCGAGATCGTCATCGGCGATGCGGCCGAGCGAATGGCTGGGCATGATGAAGGTCGAGCTGCCGTCGGGCTTCACGCCGTAGCGGATCACCCGGGCGAGCTCGGCATCGCTCATCTTCGCAGCCATCTCGGCGAGCGGCGGCGGCGCCACCGTGCCGACCAGCGGCACCGAGAACAGTATCTTCCCCTCGCCATTGCCGGCATGGCAGTCGCGGCACATCACGATGTTCGCCAGGCGGCCGCCCTCGGCAACCGAGGCGGCGTCCTTCGGCACCGTGACGGCGATATCGGGCGCCTTGTGCCCGGTGCGGATGATCCACTCCGAGCCACCATAGACGACGGCAAGCAACAGCACGACAAGGCCGGCCAGCACGGCCAGTCCGCGAACGATCCAACGCATCTGAGAACTTCCCAAGTCAGTAGTGTATTATGCCACTAATACACTTAGCAGCTTCGGGCAAGTCATGCCGTGGCCGCGTCTTCCTTGGGCGAGATGTAAGCCGGATCATGCGCGAAAGGCAGTGGCCTCCCCGCGCGCAGCGCATCCAGAACTTCAGCGAACCCGGTCTCACACCGAAAGCCGAGTCTCCGCTCGGCAAGGGCGGCGTCGTATACGCGGCCAATACCCCTGGGTAATTCCCAGTTATTCATACGGTATAACTGTTCCGCATCGGGGAAATGGCGCGCGATTACTGCCGGGGCATCGATCTTGATCTCGGAACACTCGCTCCGGCTGAACGGCGTCGGTGCCGATACTATAAACAGGTCAAAGCCGATTTCCGGAGCCTTTTCAAGCGCCAACAGGTGGGCGCGGGCAGCATCCTCCACAGTGAGCCGGCGGTGGAGCAGCTCGTTCGCCTTCATGTTCTCGCCCGAAAGCGCGCGGTGGGTATCGTCCTCCTCGGGGAAGAAGCGGCTGGTGCGCAGCACGATGCAGTTGAGCCCGTCATTCAGCCAGGCCAGCCGGCAGAGCTGCTCGGCGGCAAGCTTGGTGACGCCGTAGATGTTGCGCGGCTCGAGCGGGCCGGAATTCTCGTCGAGCCACACCGCCGCGTCGCCCGCCTCGTCGCGGATCGCCTGGCTGATCATCAGCGAGGTGGTGGAGGTGAAGACGAACCGGTCGTGCCCCGCCCTCGCCGCCGCCTCGAGCAGGTTGAGCGTGCCGGTGACGTTGACGTCGACGAACGCTTGCGCCGGATAGCGCGCGATGTCCGGCTTGTGCAGCGCGCCGCCATGGATCACCGCCTCGATCCCGCGCTCGGCGAAGATCCGGTCGATAAGCTTCCGGTCGGCGACCGAGCCGAGCACGTCGGTGTCCGCGCCGGGGGCGACGTCGAGGCCGGTGACGATGTGTCCCTTGGCGCGCAGCATGGGCGCGAGGAAGCGGCCGAGCCAGCCGGACGAGCCTGTCAGGAGGATGCGCATGGGGTGGATATGCCCGAGGCATAGCGGTGTCGAAAGCCCCTCCCCTTCAGGGGAGGGGTTGGGGGTGGGGAAGTGTCTCACCGAGACCGGAACACGCGGACAGGCCCCACCCCAACCCCTCCCCTGAAGGGGAGGGGCTTTAGCCTAGCCCAGCACCGGCACCGGCGAAGCCTTCCCCTCCGCCGGCTCATGCGCGTCCTGCCACTCCGTGCGCCGCTTCACCCCGAAGTTCAGGAACAGCACGGGCAGCTTGAGGAACAGCAGTTCCGAATGGATGAAGCTGTCGATCCCGCGCTCCCACCATTTCGGGTCGCGCTTGCCATTGGCCTTCAGCCAGCCGTCATAGGGCGCCCAGTGGCTCGGCTCGTCCTTCTCGATGATCCGGAAGATCTTCATCAGCACCTTGTCGCCGGTGACGAGCGGATGGCGGAGCAGGATCTCCACCTGCTTGTGCCCGCGCTGCTCGGTGAGCGAGATCACCCGGCACAGCTTCTCGAACTGGTCGTCCTCGGCGATGATCCGCTGGGTATCGAGCTCGTCGATCGTGTGGCGGAACATGATCTCGACGAACCGGTCGATATGGCCGCAGGTCCGGTCGACCTGGAGCGGCATGCGGCCCTGCAGCTCGAACCAGCGCTTGAACATCACATAATGCTTGCGCTCGTCGGCGCGGTGCTTCTCGATCGCGGCGATCAGCGCGTGATCGTCGGGCGCACGCGCCTTCACCGCCTCGAGCACCCGGTCGATGCTCGTATAGCCCCGGTGCTCGTTATAGATGTAAATCGAGCCCAGCAGGTCGAGATAACGGCGGCGGAACCAGGCTAGCATCGCTGGAAGCTACGCCTTTGCTTCCAACCCCGCCAGCCGTTGAAATATTAATTCGCATCCATCTCGGGCGTGCCCTGTCCGGTTTCGGCGCAGCTGGCCGAAGCCATGCGCCGAAACCTGCAATGGGTCAGGCGGTGGCGAGCGCCACTTCGTAGGCCGCGGTGGTCTTCTCCGCGACTTCGGCCTCGCTGACGCCCGGCGCCAGCTCGACCAGCCGGAAGGGCGAATCATGATCGGCGCGCTGGAACACGGCGAGATCGGTGATGATCATGTCGACCACGTTCTTGCCGGTGAGCGGCAGGTCGCAGCCCGGCACGAACTTGGGCGCGCCGTCCTTGGAGTTGTGCTCCATCACCACGATGATCTTCTTGACGCCGGCGACCAGGTCCATGGCGCCGCCCATGCCCTTGATCATCTTGCCGGGGATCATCCAGTTGGCGATGTCGCCCGTCTCGCTCACTTCCATCGCGCCGAGCACGGTGAGGTCGATATGGCCGCCGCGGATCATCGCGAAGCTCTGCTCCGAGCCGAAATAGACCGACTGGGGCAGCTCGCTGATCGTCTGCTTGCCGGCGTTGATCAGGTCGGGATCGACTTCGTCGTCATAGGGGAACGGGCCGATGCCGAGCATGCCGTTCTCCGACTGGAGCGTCACCTCGACCCCCGCCGGGATGTGGTTCGCCACCAGCGTCGGGATGCCGATGCCCAGATTGACGTAGAAGCCGTCCTGCAGCTCCTTCGCGGCGCGCGCCGCCATCTCGTCACGGGTCCAGGCCATTACTTCTTCTCCTCGGCCGGATCGGCCCATTGCTTGTCCTTGGGGAACACGTCGTCCATCCCGCCCTTCAGGCCGCTGCCGTAGACGGGGTTGGGCAGGATGAACCAGCCGCGGCCCCATAGCGGGGCGATCAGCGTGTTGCTGGTGGTGTTGCGCCGCGCCGGGGTCGACAGGTCCCTGGCGTTGAACAGGTCGCTGAAATCGCCCAGCTGGTCGCCGCCCATCGCGACGATGCAGTAGCGCTCGGCGATCTTCCAGCGCCGCTCGTCCTTGCCGCTGGGGGCAGCGTCGTCGCGCAGGATCAGCGTGTCGCCCAGCATCACCGGGCCGAGCCCGGCCTTGTTGAGCGCCTCGATCGTGAAGGGCGCGGTGCTCGCCGAGCGATTGGTGTTGTAGATCACGGTGATGCCATCGGCCCGGAGCGCGGCGATCGTCTCGGCAGCGCCGGGCACCGCCTCCACCTTGTCGGCGCCGGTCTCTTCCCAGCGGGTCCAGCGGCCCTGGTCATAGCCCGGCCCGCGCCGCGCCGCGTCGCTCTCGAAGCCGAGGTTGAGCAGCACGGTCTCGTCGACGTCGAACACCACGGCGAGCGGGCGCTTGCCGCAGGTGTCGAACTTGGGCGAGGTCAGCGTCGAATCGCGCGTCATCACCACCGAGCTGATCTTGCTGCGGTCGCGGCGGAAGCGCAGGTCGCCATGGATGTAATTCCACAGCGCCGCATAGGCCTGGAGGCTGAGCGCCGTGGCCTCGCCCGAGCCATAGAGGAACTGCATCTCGGGCGGCACCGTGCCCGGCGGCGGCGCCACGGGGGTCGGCGCCGGGGCGGGCATCAGCGCCAGCGCCTGCTCGCCCGGCGACGGGCCCTGCGACTGCGGCTGCGGCTTGTCCTGCCCACGCCGGGGCTTGCCGCCCTTCCCCTTGTCCTGCGTGGTCTTGACCACGCCGGCCGCGGCCGCGAGCGGCACCGCCGCGGCGATGCAGCCCGAAAGCCCGGTCGCGGCAAGCGCCAGACCGGCTATCGCCAGCGCTCGGCTCACGCCGCCTCGCGGGGCCGGGTCGTCCGGAACTCGATCTTCTTGTCGTAGGGCGACCCGACGATCAGCCGCTTCACATAGATGCCCGGCAGGTGGATCTGGTCGGGATCGAGGCTGCCGACCGGCACCACTTCCTCGACCTCGGCGACACAGATCTTGCCCGCCGTCGCCATCGGCTGGTTGAAGTTGCGCGCGGTCTTGCGGAAGATCAGGTTGCCGCTCTCATCGGCCTTCCAGCCCTTGATGATCGACAGGTCGCTGCGGATGCCGCGCTCGAGGATATACTCCTCGCCGTCGAAGACCTTCACTTCCTTGCCCTCGGCGACCAGCGTGCCGACGCCGGTCTTGGTGTAGAAGCCCGGGATGCCCGCGCCGCCGGCGCGGCAGCGCTCGGCCAGCGTGCCCTGGGGGCAGAATTCCACCTCGAGCTCGCCGCTCAGATACTGGCGCTCGAATTCCTTGTTCTCGCCGACATAGGACGAGATCATCTTCTTCACCTGGCGGGTGCGCAACAGCTTGCCCAGCCCCTCGCCGTCCACGCCGGCATTGTTCGAGGCGATGGTGAGGTCCTTGGTGCCCGCATCGCGGATCGCGTCGATCAGCCGCTCGGGAATGCCGCACAGGCCGAAACCGCCCGCGCAGATGGTCATGCCGTCGAACAGCAGCCCTTCCAGCGCTGCTTCTGCGTTGGGATAGAGCTTCTTCATCGGCGATTCTCTCCTGACTTCGCCCGGGGCGATAGTCCGGGGCGGAAGCTCCGGTCAAGCGAACCTGAACCGACTTTCAACTTCGGGGCGAAGCCGCCGCGCTCAGGGGTCGTACGGCCAGGGGTTGGAGCGGGCGCGCGAACCCTGGCGGATCAGTTCCTCATTGGGATCGCCTTCGGTGGGGACGTAGCGTCCCTGCCCTTCGTCCCAGCGCTCGGTCGGCGCGCGACCGCGGCGTTCCTCCTCCGCCTCCGCGCGGCGTCGGCTCTCGGCGGCGGTATGTGCGTTGACCCGGCGCATCTGGCGCCACATCGCCCGCATCAACAGGAAGGTGAGGCCAAAGACGATGGCCACCCCGGCAAAGGCTGTCAGCTGTTCCCCCATGGCCGCATGCTAGCAAGCCCGTCACGCGTCGCAAGGGAGCACGCGCAGCTTCCAACCAACCTGAACAGAACATGATCGAAAACGCGGGTGTGGCACAAAGGCAACACGGCCGGTTTGTAATTAAATTGCCATATTGCACTGCGGAATCGGAGGCCTACTTAGAGCCCCGGATGGCCATCCGAACCTGAGTAAATAAGTCCAAAGGTAGGAAATATAATGCGAATTCTCGCAGTGTCCGCGCTCGCCCTCGTGGCAGCCACCGCAGCCCCCGCTTTCGCGCAGGACAACACCGCGTTCAGCGGCCCGCGCATCGAAGCCGAAGGCGGCTGGGATCATGTCGGCTCCGAGGGTAACGGCCGTTCGGGCTTCGTCTATGGCGGCGCCATCGGCTACGACAAGCAGTTCAACAACATCGTGATCGGCGCTGACGCCGAGATCACCGGCGCGACCACCAAGGAAGGTGGCGTGGAAGCCGGCCGTGACCTGTATGTCGGCGCCCGCGCCGGTGTCGTCGTCGGCGGCTCGACGCTGCTGTACGGCAAGGCCGGCTACACCAACGCCCGCGTCAGCTTCGGCGACGACGGCATCAACAACGACGGCTACCGTCTGGGTGCCGGCGTCGAGCGCAATTTCGGCCGCTTCTTCGGCAAGGTCGAGTATCGCTACTCGCGCTACGAGAAGATCGACCTGAACCGCGACCAGGTCGTCGCGGGCGTCGGCGTTCGATTCTGATCGCTTGATCCGAAAAAAGAGGCCGCGCGACGCAAGTTCGCGCGGCCTTTTTCTTTTCCGGCTTGGCTGACACGAAGTCGAAAAGATACGCTGCCTATCCTCGTGCCGCGCGGCCAGACTCCGTGCGCACCGGTAAAGAGGATGCGTAGATGGCAGACAAGTTCACGCGGCGGGCCGAAGCTTCCGGCTGGCTTTCTGTCCGACTTACCCGAGGCGGATCGCTGGCATCGCTGTGCGAATACACGCGCGTTACCAATCTTCGCGAGAATGGCGGGCGCACCTACTTCACCATTGCCGATGGTTATGTCTCGGTCGGCGAGGAAGCATCGCTCACCAGCGCCAACGCCGCCAGATACCTCTCCGACACCGGCCCGGGCGGCACGGCATCGCTGATCGTCCAATATGGCGGCGCCCCCGCGGAAGAGAATTCGCGCTTCAAGGGCAAGCTCACCCAGCAATGGGCGACGCTGAGCTTCGGCACCCAGACCGCCCAGGTCACGCTCAACAGCGTCTGGAACAGCAGCTATCAGCCGATCACCCCGGGAAAGCACAACATCCTGGGCCCGGATTATTCGCACAAGGCGATCTCCACGGCGGGCTATGTCGGCGCGACGCCGGGCATGGTCGGCAATGATGTGTGGTTCCCGATCGGGCTGATGGGCTCGACCACCAACAGCAGCCGCTATATCCATGTCGGGCATCTGTCGGAGGGTTGCGTGACCGTCCACCAACTCGAGCGCTGGAGCGCGCTGTACGAATATCTGATCTCGCACCGGGTGCCCGGATCGAAGGGCAAGCTGGTCGGCACGCTGGAGGTACGCAAGTGAAGCGCGCGGCGCCGCTCCTCGCGCTTGCCCTGCTCGCCTGCACCGCAGCCGCCTCCGCGCCCGAATCCCCGGCACCGGCCTCGCCCCAGGCAGAGAAGGGCTGTGGCGATTTCCTCGCCCAGGCCGGCCGCAAGCCGGCAAATCTTGACTATGCCGGGTGCAGCTATGCGTCCGATCGCCAGGGCAAGCCGCTGGTGGCGACCTATCGCGTCGCGGGAAGCCATGCCGCCGCGGTCGAGGCTTACCTGGTCCGCACCGTGAAGCTCAACCGGCTGAAGCATGCCTGTTGCCAGTGGGATTCGCCGGCCAGCCAGTTCCGCGACCGCAAGGGGCGTGAATATTCGGTCACGATGGTATCGGGCGAGACCCTGGTTTCGCGCCGCGCCGACTGGGCGAAGATCCCCAGCTTCGAAGTGACGGTCGAGACCTTCACCGAGGAAATCTGAGCGGATCTCAGCCGGCCGGCCCGTCGTCGAGCATGATCGAGCGCTGCGGCGTCCGGTCGCCATAGCTCTTCTCGGCTACACGCGCGCCCGCCGCACGCAGCGCCTCGGCACGGTCCGCCGAGCGCACGCCGAAAATCGCCGCCTCGAGCCGCATCGTGCCCGCGAACGCCGGCACCGCCCGCACCCGCTCGAGCCAGCCGGCGGTGCGCGGCCATCGCCCGGCATCGACTTCGAATCCGGCGAGCGAGGCGTTGCGGAAGAAGCAGGCATAGGTGAAGTCGGCGGTGCAGACATGGTCGAACAGGAAGCCGTCCGCCGGCACCCGCGCCTCGATCCAGTCGAGCGCCTCTGGCAGGTCACAGGTCGTCACGCGCTCGATCAGCGCATGATCGGGCTCGCGCTTCCAGACATAGGGGACGATGGTGCGCTGGTAGAACAGTCGCCAGATGATCAGGTCGCCCAGCCGGCTGTCGGCGAATTCCTCCATCCATCGCGCCCGAGCCCGGTCGGCGGGTGACCTGGGCATCAGCGGCGGCTCGGGCCAGCGCTCGTCGACATATTCGGCGATCACGGTCGAATCGTTGAGGACCAGCTCGCCGTCGATCAGCACCGGGATGCGGCGCAGCGGGCTGACCCGGGTGAAGTCCTCGGTGCCGTAAAAGGGCACGATCGGATCCATCTCATAGTCGACGCCCTTGTGATCGAGCGCGACGAACACCTTGCGCGCATAGGGCGAGACATGGTTGCCGATGATGAGCATGGGGCTCCCCTCCGATTGGCGCAGGCCTATCAAGCGCCTCCGAAGCGGTCCAGTCGCGCGATTGACCGGCAGCGCGGCGGCGCGCAGGATACCGGCATGCGCTCTCCGGCCCTTCCGGCGTTGGCCATCGCTCTCGCGCTCCCCGGTTCCGCGCTCGCGCAGGCGCACTGGGCAAGCTTCGACGTCTGGGACATCGAACGCGACGCCACGGGCTGCACAGCACATCGGATCGATGGGAAGGGCGCCACCACGCACTTCGCGTTCCGGGTCGAAAGGCCGCTCAGCATGATCCGGCTGAGCGGCAAGGGATGGCGCTTCAAGCCCGGGCGGCCCTATCGCATCCGCCTCTCGCTCGAGGGGCGCGAAAAGGACGGGGCGCTGTTCGAGGCAACGGGCTTTGCCGGCCCGCGCGGCTGGCGCGGCGTTTCCATCCCGATCGATGAAGCGCGGGCGGCGCGCCTTTGGGAAGATCACACGCTTGCGGCAACCCGGGACGGCGAGACGGCGCCGTTCGCCCGGTTCGCGCAAGGCACATGGTCCGCACGTCCCGCGCGGGTCAATCATTGCGCCTCCCTCGTCGCCGCGCAGGACCCAGGCTCGGGCCGCCCGGCAGTGACACCGCCCAAGTACGCGCGGGACCGGCCGGCGGTCTCGTTCGACGATTATCTCGGCCCCGCCATCCGCGACAATCAGCAGGGCGACGTCACCGTCCGCCTGACAATATCGGCGAAGGGCCGCCCCAGCGACTGCACGGTCGTCCGTTCCAGCGGTTTCGCGCTTCTCGACGATCGCACCTGCCTGGTCCTGTCGCGAGGCATGCGCTTCGAACCGGCCCGCGATGCCCAGGGTCAGCCGACCGAGGGCCGCTACGACCAGGCCATTTCCTGGCGCATACCGCCCGGCTGGCGCGAAAGCAGGATCCAGGAATAGCGCCGCGCCATTGCCGCAGCCTATACGCCAGTAACGATCGCACGGGTTGGTCTCGCCGCATCGCCTCGCTAGACAGGCAGCATGACCGCGAAACGAACCGGGGGCCGGATCCTCGTCGACAATCTGGTCGCGCAAGGCTGCGACCGTATCTTCCACGTGCCGGGCGAGAGCTTCCTCGCCGTGCTCGACGCGCTGCACGACGTGCCGCAGATCGATGTGGTGACCTGCCGCCAGGAAGGCGGGGTCGGCTTCATGGCCTGTGCCGACGGCGCGATGACGCAGCGGCCGGGCGTCGCCTTCGTCACCCGCGGCCCGGGCGCGACCAATGCCTCGATCGGCGTGCATGTCGCGATGCAGGATTCGCAGCCGATGATCCTGTTCATCGGCGATGTCGACCGCTCGATGCGCGACCGCGAGGGTTTCCAGGAAGTCGATTTCCCCGCCTTTTTCGGCCCGATCGCCAAATGGGCGACGCGGATCGAGGATGCCCGCCGCATCCCCGAATATGTCGCCCGCGCCTTTGCGGTGGCAACCTCAGGCCGGCCCGGCCCGGTGGTGATCGCGCTGCCCGAGGACATGCTGTGCGACGTGGTCGAGGCGGTCGACCGCCCCGAGATCGCCCCGCCGATCCAGGCGCCCGACGCCTATGACCTCGACCAGATGTTCGCGCTGCTCGCCGAAGCGAAGCGCCCGGTGGCGATCGTCGGCGGTGCCGGCTGGGATGCCGAGGCGGGCGAGGACTTCGCGAAGTTCGCCGAGCGGATCGCCCTGCCCGTGGCCGGCGCCTTCCGCCGCCAGGATGCGATCCCGAACACCTCCCCGGTCTGGGCCGGCAATCTCGGCTATGGCCCGAACCCGAAGCTGGTCCAGCGGATCAAGGATGCCGACCTGTTGCTCGTGGTCGGCGCGCGCCTCGGCGAGGCGACGACCGACGGCTATACGCTGATCACCCCCGAGCACCCCGGCCAGAAGCTGGTCCATGTCCATCCGGACCCGAACGAGCTCAACCGCGTCTATTTCGCCGATCTGCCGATCTGCGCGCGCCCCTTCGAGTTCGCGGTCACACTGGCGGCCGAGGAAGACGTCGAGCTGCCGAGCTTCGATGCGGCGCAGGCGCATGCCGAATGGCTCGAATGGTCCACCCCCAGGCCCCGCGACGGCGTGGCGCTCGACCTCGGCCAGTGCGTCGCGGCGATGCGCGAAGCGATGCCGGCGGACACGATCATCTGCAACGGCGCCGGCAATTTCTCGAGCTGGTGGCACCGCTACTGGCCCTATGCCGCGCACCCCTCGCAGCTCGCCCCCACCGCCGGGGCGATGGGCTATGGCGTGCCCGCCGCGGTCGCCGCCGCGATCCGCTTCCCCGACCGCGCCGTGGTCGCGCTGGCCGGCGACGGCGACTTCATGATGAACGGCCAGGAGCTCGCCACCGCCGTCCAGCATGACGCCGGCCTGATCGTCATCCTGGTCGACAACGGCACCTATGGCACGATCCGCATGCATCAGGAGCGCGAATATCCCGCGCGCCTGTCGGGCACGGCGCTGAAGAACCCCGATTTCGCCGCGCTCGCCCGCGCCTATGGCGGCTGGGCGGAGACCGTGGAGCGGACCGGGGAATTCGCCCCAGCCCTTGCCCGCGCGCTCGAGCAGCCGGGCCTGCGCCTGCTCCACCTGAAGACCGATATCGAGTTCATCACGCCGGGGCTCACCGTCACCGGCCTGCGGAGCAAATAATCCCGCCGCCACGCCGCTTCGCCGGGTCCCTGTCCCCTATAATATCGGGATAGGGACCATTCGAAGAGGCAGCATATGGGCTGGCGGCATCTGCACGTCGGGCGCAAGGGCGACAATCTGACCATCCAGAACCACCGCGTCTGGCATGAGGAATGGCGCTGGATCAACGCCGAGACCGTCCGCCTGCCCGATCCGATGGTGCCGGTGGACGTGCTGTCGCACATGGTCTGCGAGATCGGCCCGAAGACCCGCCCGGTCCGCTTCGCCGCGCACAAGCTGCAGAGCGACCTGTGGAGCTTCTACATCCCGGATTGATCCAGGAGAGGCGTCCTTCTTCCTCTTCTTTCCCCGGCGAAGGCCGGGGCCCAGACTTGAAAGTGACGCGCCTTGGCGCGTCTTCGACGCGCACTGTTTAGTCTGGCCCCCGGCCTTCGCCGGGGAAAGCTAATCCAGCAACCACGACCGCTTCCCCGGCGCGCCCGACACCAGCGGATCGTCCGGCAGCGCCAGGCGCAGCTTCATCTCGGTGAGCGGCCTGCCGCTGACCCGGTCGATCACCATCGGCTCGACCAGCGCCTCCGTCTCGGTATCGACCAGCCGGCTGGTGCCGCCCTCGCCATTGTGGCGCCGGCCCCATTCCCCGATCACGTGCAGCACCGGCAGGAAGTCGCGCCCCGCATCGGTCAGCACATATTCGTCGCGCGGCGGGCGCTCGCTGTAGCGCCGCTTCGCCACCAGCCCCGCCTCGCCCAGCGCGCGCAGCCGCGCGGTCAGGATGTTCGGCGCGATCCCCAGGCTTGTGCGCAGTTCCTCGAAGCGGCTGAGCCCCAGGCTCAGGTCGCGCAGGATCAGCATGCTCCACGCATCCCCTACCTTGGCCAGCCCGCGGGCGACCGGACAGCAGGTCTGCGATTTTTCTTGGTCAACGTCCATTGCATAATGATAGTGAGTTACTATTAAAATGCAAGCGACTCGATCTCCGGGCCGCAACGGAGACGAACCATGACTGATTCCACCCTTGGCACTGCCCTGATCACCGGCGCATCCACCGGCATCGGCGCCGTCTATGCGGACCGCCTGGCCAAGCGCGGCCACGACCTGATCCTCGTCGCGCGTGACGCCGCCCGCATGCAGGCGCTGGCCGATCGCCTCACCGCCGAGACCGGCCGCAGCATCGAAGTGCTCCCCGCCGACCTCACCGACGGCGACGATCTCGACCGCGTGGCCAAGCGCCTCGCCGACGACGCCACGATCACCCTGCTGGTCAACAACGCCGGCATGTCGCTGAACGGCGGACTGCTCGACAATGAAGCCCCGGCGCTGGAGCGGCTGATCGCGCTCAACATCACCGCCCCCACCCTGCTCGCCTCGGCGGCCGGCAAGGCGTTCCAGGCGCACGGCAAGGGCGGCATCATCAACCTCGCCTCGGTGCTCGCCTTTGCGCCCGAGATGTTCGACGGCGTCTATTCGGGCAGCAAGGCCTATCTGCTCAACCTCTCGCTCTCGCTCGCCGCGCAGCTCGAGCCGAAGGGCGTGCGCGTCCAGGCAGTCCTGCCCGGCGCCACCCGCACCGAGATCTGGGAACGCTCGGGCAAGGATGTCGACAGCTTCCCGGCCGAGATGGTGATGGACGTCGACGACCTTGTCGATGCGTCGCTCGCCGGCTTCGACAAGGGCGAGACCGTCACCATCCCGCCGCTCGCCGATGAAGGGCTGTACGAGGCGTACAACAATGCCCGCCTGGCAATGGGCCCGCACCTCTCCAAGCGCGACGTCGCCCCGCGTTATCGCGAAGTCGTGGCAGCCTGAGCCCAAACCGTCGCCCCCGCGAAAGCCGGGGCCTCAGGCGGAGGCGCGATACGGCACGGGATCCCGGCTTTCGCCGGGATGACGAAAGTCCCAACGGAAAAGGCCGCCCCGGTTTCCCGGAGCGGCCTCCACCTGAGTATCCGCGGGCGGATCAGATGTCGTCGCCGAGTGCGCCCTTCACCTTGCCGATGAACTGCTCTCCCTTGCCCTTCAGCTCCTGGGCCTTGCCCTCGGCATCGAGCTTGTCGTCGGCGTGCGTACGCTGCGGATCGGCCGGATCGCCGGCGATCGCCTGCTTGGCCTTGCCGACCATCTCGTCGACGTTGCCCTTGATCTTGTCGGTAAGTTCACCCATGATTTCAATCTCCTACCGCGGATCGGCGCCTGGCCGCGCCTGTGATCCGTTCGACTGAAACAACGGTCCGCGCGGGAATTGGGTTCCGTCATGCCAGAACGGATTACCGAGCATTATGAGCGACATGCCCATGCGTTCGATCATGCGCGGCGCAAGCGCTTCGCCGAGCGCGCCTGGCTCGATCGCTTCCTGCTCGGCGTGGCCAGGGGCGCGCCGGTGCTCGACCTGGGCTGCGGTGCCGGCGAGCCGATCGCGCGCTATCTCCACGATCATGGCCATCCGATAACCGGGGTCGACGGATCGGCGGCGATGATCGCCCTGTGCCGCACGCGCTTTCCGCGCGAGCGCTGGATCGCCGGCGACATGCGCACCGTCGCGCTGGACGGCATGTTCGGCGGGATCCTCGCCTGGGACAGCCTGTTCCATCTGCCCGCCGACGACCAGCTCGACCTGATCGGGCGGCTCGCACTCCATCTGTCCCCCGGCGGCGCGCTGCTGTTCAATACCGGCCCGGCGCGCGGCACCGCGATGGGCTGCCAGTTCGGCGAGGACCTCTACCACGCCAGCGCCGACCCGGCGGAATATCGCGCGGTGTTCGCCACGGCCGGGCTGTTCGAGGTCGCCTACAAGCCCGAGGACCCCGCGACCGGCGGGCGATCGGTATGGCTGGTACGGAAGCCGCATTGAAAACTCCCCTCCCTGGAAGGGAGGGGTTGGGGGTGGGTCGATGCACGCGATACGGTTGAAGCTCGATCCGCAGCATCAGTATCGCCTGACCCCCACCCACCCCTAACCCCTCCCTTCCAGGGAGGGGAATCAGGTCAGGGCGCCACCTTCTGCAGGAACGCGATCACCGCCGCCCAGGCCGGCTCGGCGCCGTCCTTGTTCTTCGGGCGGAGCAGCGTCGAGGAGCCATGGACGCCGCCCTGCTTGGGCACGAACTGCTCCTTGTCCTTGCCCGGCACCGCCGCAAGGATCGCGCGCGCCGCGTCGATCTCGTGGCCGTCCTGTGCCGAGGTGACGAACACCGGCGCCTTCACCTTGGCCGCTGCGGTCTCGACCAGCTTCTTGTCGTCGAAATATTCGCCCGGCGAAAAGGCCATCACTGCCTTCACCGCGTCCGGATTCTCGGCCGCGAGCAGGAAGGCGAGCGACGCCGAATAGCTGCTGCCCCACAGGATCACCGGCAGCTTCCGCGCCCGTGCCCAGGCCAGCGCCGCCTCCAGATCGGGCTTGGCCGCCAAATATTCCGCCGAGGTCGCGACATGGCCCGGCTGCACCCCGACGCCCTTCGCCGTCTCGTTGCCGCCGAACAGGTCGCCGCCGGCGCGCTGGTCGATGCGCAGCGACTCATAGCCCCAGGTCGCGAGCCGCGGCGCTATCGTGGCATATTCGTCCTTGCCCGATTCGGCCTGGTGGAAGAGCAGGATCAGCGCCTTGGGCCGCTCCGTCCCGACATGGATACCGGCGATCTTCACGCCGTCGGCCGCAGTGAGCGTCACCGGCTCGGCGGAGATGGCGCGCGCCTCCTTGGGCACGTTGGCGGGCTTGGGATGGCAGGCGGAGAGCGCCAGCAGCGCCAGCGCCGCGGCTGCCGGCACCGCTGCCCTTTGGCGCATCAGATCAGCCCCGCCAGCGGGCTCGACGGATCGGCGTAACGGCGCTTGGCCATGCGCCCGGCGCGGTAGGAGAGCCGCCCGGCCTCCACCGCCGCCTTCATCGCCGCCGCCATCAGGATCGGGTCCTTGGCCTCGGCGATCGCGGTGTTCATCAGGATGCCGTCGCAGCCCAGCTCCATGCCGACCGCCGCATCGCTCGCCGAGCCGACCCCGGCATCGACCAGCACCGGCACCTTGGCACCCTCGACGATCAACCGGATCGTCACCTGGTTCTGGATGCCCAGCCCCGATCCGATCGGCGCGCCGAGCGGCATGATCGCCACCGCGCCGGCATCCTCCAGCCGCTTGGCGGCGATGGGATCGTCGACGCAATAGACCATCGGCTTGAAGCCTTCGTTGGCGAGGATCTCGGTAGCCCGCAGCGTCTCGACCATGTCGGGATAGAGCGTCCGCGCCTCGCCCAGCACTTCGAGCTTCACCAGCTCCCAGCCGCCTGCCTCGCGTGCCAGCCGTAGCGTGCGGATCGCCGACTCGGCATCGAAGCAGCCCGCGGTGTTGGGCAGGTAGGTGATCTTCTTGGGATCGATATAATCGGTGAGCATCGGCGCGTTCGGATCGCTGACGTTCACCCGCCGGACAGCAACCGTGACGATCTCGGCGCCGCTCGCCGCGACGGCGGCCGCGTTCTGCTCGAAATCCTTGTATTTGCCGGTGCCGACGATCAGCCGCGAGCGGAAGGTCTTGCCGGCGACGGTCCAGGTATCCTCGTCGACCGGGCGGCCGTGATCCCCACCGCCGACGAAATGGACGATCTCCAGCTCGTCGCCATCCTCGACGATCACTTCGTTCAGCGTCGAGCGCGGGACGACCTCGAGGTTGCGCTCCACCGCCAGCTTGGCGGGCACCAGCCCCAGCTCCTCGGCCAGCTGCGCGATGGTCAGCCCGGCGGTTACCCGCTTGTGCTCGCCATTGACCGTGATCGAGACGGTGCCGTCGATATGTGCCATCAAGTCCTCCAGATGCGGAGGCATCTAGGCGCGCTGCCTGCTTTGTCAAAGGGCCCCCGGCGCCGTCCCCCGCATTTCGCCAGGCGCGCCAATCGCCATTAAAGCGCCGTTCCCGCGCGTATGGCTTTTGCGCTCGACGTAACGAACCGCTATTGGGGCCGCTTCATCCCCTGCAGCGGACCCGAGCCTTGGCCGATACGATCTACGTCCTCAACGGTCCCAACCTCAATCTGCTGGGACTGCGCGAGCCGGAGATCTACGGGTCGGACACGCTCGACGACATTGCGGGGCGGCTGGAGGACCGGGCCAAGGAGCTCGATCTCGAGATCGACCTGCGCCAGTCGAATCACGAAGGCCATCTGGTCGACTGGCTGCACGAGGCCCAGGCGCGCGGCGCGAAGGCGGTATTGCTCAATGCCGGCGCCTTCACCCACACCAGCGTCGCGCTCTACGACGCGATCCGCGCGATCAGGACGCCGGTACTCGAAGTCCATCTCTCCAACCCGCTCACCCGGGAGGAGTTTCGCCACCACAGCTATGTGGGCATGGCCGCCCGGGGAACCATCGCCGGTTTCGGGGCGCTGTCCTACATGCTTGCGCTTGAAGCCGCCGCGCTCCTCTGACAAAGGGCGCGGTTTCATCGGAAGACGAGATCAAATGGCAGATAAGAACGACAAGACGGGCGCCATGCAGGTTGATATCGAGCTGGTGCGCCAGCTCGCCGCAGTGCTCGACGAAACCAACCTGACCGAGATCGAGGTCGAGGACGCAGACCGCAAGGTGCGTGTCGCCCGCACCGTGCAGGCCGCGCCCGCGATGATGGCCGCGCCGATGGCAGCCCCCGTCGCCGCCCCGGCCGCCGCTGCGCCCGTGGCCGCTCCGGCCGCCGAGGCCGCGCCCGCCGCCGCGCTCAACGCGGTCAAGTCGCCGATGGTCGGCACCGCCTATCTGGCGCCCAACCCCGAGGCGCCGAACTTCGTCGCGGTCGGCCAGGCCGTGAAGCCCGGTGACACGCTGCTGATCATCGAGGCGATGAAGGTGATGAACCCGATCACCGCCACCGCGCCCGGCACGGTCAAGGCGATCCTGGTCGACAATGGCCAGCCGGTCGAGTTCGACCAGCCCCTCGTCGTCGTCGAGTAAGCGCCTTGCCCGAGATCAAGAAACTCCTGATCGCCAATCGCGGCGAGATCGCGCTGCGCATCCACCGTGCCTGCCACGAGATGGGCATCAAGACCGTCGCGGTGCATTCCACCGCCGACAGCGACGCGATGCACGTCCGCCTCGCCGACGAGGCGATCTGCATCGGGCCGCCGGCCGCGGGCGAGAGCTATCTGAAGATCGACCGGATCATCGCCGCGGCGGAGATCTCGGGCGCGGATGCCATCCACCCGGGCTATGGCTTCCTCTCGGAGAACGCCAAGTTCGCCGAGATCGTCGAGGCGCACGGCATCATCTTCGTCGGGCCCAAGCCCGAGCATATCCGCACGATGGGCGACAAGATCGAGGCGAAGCGCACCGCCGGCGCGCTCGGCCTGCCGCTCGTCCCCGGCTCGGACGGCGCGATCAGCGATGTCGAGGAAGCCAAGAAGATCGCCGAGGCCGCGGGCTATCCCGTGATCATCAAGGCCGCATCGGGCGGCGGCGGCCGCGGCATGAAGGTCGTCACCAACCCGGCCGATCTCGAAGCGCAGATGCTCCAGGCGGGCAGCGAGGCCAAGGCCGCCTTCGGCGACGCCACCGTCTATCTGGAGAAGTATCTCGGCAACCCGCGCCACATCGAGGTGCAGGTGTTCGGCGACGGCAATGGCAACGCCATCCATCTGGGCGAGCGCGACTGCTCGCTCCAGCGCCGCCACCAGAAGGTGCTCGAGGAAGCCCCTTCGCCGGTCCTCTCGGCCGAGGAGCGCGCGCGCATCGGCGGGATCTGCGCCAAGGCGATGGCCGACATGGGCTATCGCGGTGCCGGCACGATCGAGTTCCTCTGGGAAAATGGCGAGTTCTACTTCATCGAGATGAACACCCGCCTGCAGGTGGAGCATCCGGTGACCGAGGCGATCACCGGCCTCGACCTCGTCCGCGAGCAGATCCGCGTCGCCGAAGGCCACGGCCTCACCCTCCGCCAGGAGGATGTCGAGTTCCGCGGCCATGCGATCGAGTGCCGCATCAACGCCGAGGACCCGCGCACCTTCGCCCCCTCGCCGGGCCTGGTGAAGGGCTATCACGCGCCGGGCGGCATGAACGTCCGCGTCGATTCGGGCCTCTACGCCGGCTACAAGGTGCCGCCTTACTACGACTCGATGATCGCCAAGCTGATCGTCTGGGGCCACACCCGCGAAGGCGCGCTCCGCCGCCTGCGCCGTGCGCTTGAGGAGTTCGTGATCGACGGGATGAAGACCACCATCCCGCTCCACCAGGCACTGCTCGACGACCCCGAGTTCCAGAAGGGCGAGTATACGATCAAGTGGCTGGAAGAGTGGCTGGCCCGGCAGGACGACCAATGACCGTCATTCCGCCCCGGACCTGATCCGGGGCGGGGTCTCAGGCAAGTAGAGCATTTCGTTTGCGGCATGAGATCCCGGCTTTCGCCGGGATGACGGAGTTTCCATGAAAGCCACGATCTACCACAATCCCCGCTGCTCCAAGTCGCGCGAGGCGCTGGCGATCCTGAACGAGACGCCGGGCATCGAGGTCGAGGTGGTCGAATATCTCAAGACCCCACCGGGCCGCGAGACGCTGAAGGACCTCTATGCCCGCGCCGGCATGACCGCCCGCGAGGGCCTGCGCATCGCCGAGGACGCCGCCAAGCCGCTCAAGGGCGCCGACGACGACACGATCCTCGATGCCATGGCGGCGAATCCGATCCTGATCGAGCGCCCGCTGGTCGTCACCGAAAAGGGCGTTCGCCTCGGCCGCCCGCCGGAAAAGATCCGCGAGATCCTCTAAATCCTTCCCTCGCCCAGGGGAGAGAAGCGCGCCGCAACGCCGAATATCCAAAATGGTTCCGCCCCGTTACCCAATTTGACGAAATCGACGCTGCGCCGGACAATTCCCCCGTCGCGGTAACCCGAAAATTAACGGTCCCCGCCTAATCCTGCACCCGAAAATATAGGATGGGGTGATGCGGATTACGGTCGGGAACGGGAAGCGGTGCACGGGCGCGAGCCCCATGCGAATCGGCGGCGCATCGCGCGGCGAGGCGCAGGCATGAACGCGCCCATCTCGCTGCATTCGCAGCTCGACCGCCTGACCTCCTGGTTCCGCCGCGGCGACTCGGTGCCCGATCGCGCCGCGCTGCACCGGCTGCGCTACGAGCAGATCGGCGCCCTGCTGTTCGAGCATGGCCTCGAGCCCAGCACGCTCAATTTCGATTTCGCCGGCCGCTTCCTCGACGGGCGGGAATTGCAGCTGCTCCAGGCGGCGGAGGACCTGATCGCCGCCAAGGGCAGCCTGACCGACCGCGACGTCGAGAAGATCATGGAGCGCCACGCCAGCGACGACACCTCCGACAAGCTCGAGAAGCTCACCCGCGAGCTGGAGACCAAGGTGGTCGAATGCCTTGGCGCGGTGGGCGATGCCACCGCTTCGACCAGCGCCTATTCCACCGCCCTCGGCCAGGCCGCCGGCGAGATGGAGCGCGCGCCGGGCGAGACCTATCGCCGCCTGCTCGAAGTCACGCTCGAAGTCGCCGAGACCACCCGCAAGATCGGCGGCCGGCTGGAGAGCACGCGCGAGGACACCAAGCGGCTGCGCGGCGATCTCGAGCGCGCGGTGCGCGCGGCCGAGGAGGATCATCTCACCGGCCTGCCCAATCGCCGCGGCTTCTTCGCTCGCATGGAGGAGCTGCTCGCCCGGCCCGACGCCGCGCCCTTCGCGCTGGCGCTGTGCGACATCGACAATTTCAAGGCGATCAACGACCGCCACGGCCACCACACCGGCGACCGCGTGCTGCGCTTCGTCGGGCGCACCCTGCGCGAGTTCCTCGGCCGGCGCGTGACCGTCGCCCGCTATGGCGGCGAGGAGTTCGTCTGCCTGTTCGAAGGCAGCGATGCCGAGGATGCCGCCGAGACGCTCGACGCCTGCCGTGCCCGGCTGCGCGAGCGGCTGCTGCGCGACCAGACCACCAACCTGCCGATCGGCCGGATCAGCTTCTCCGCCGGCGTCGCCACCATCGAGGCCGACTCCGCCGACGCGCTGCGCATCGCCGACGAGCTGCTCTATGCGGCGAAGCGAGCGGGCAAGGATCAGGTCGTGACCGTGACGACCCAGGTGGCCTCGGCCGCCTGAGCCTCCCCCCCTGTCACCCCGGCTTTGGGCGGGGGTCCACCGGGAGACGAGTCATGGACAAGAGGCTCCAGGGCATCGGGTGCGGCACGGTGGCCCCCGGCACAAGGCCGGGGTGACGACATGAGGTGAGGCGTCCCCCCCCCCCACTCCGCAGCATCCGTCAGGCGCCGCTCTCCCCCTTGCGGCATTCCCCGTCCCCAGGGAGACCAGGAACCGTGAAGCCAGACGCAAGCCAGCTCTATCTCGCCCGCATGCAGCGCGTGCTCGACCATGTCGACGCGCATCTGGATGGGGACCTCAGCACCGAAGCCCTGGCCGGCGTCGCCGCCTTCTCGCCCTTCCATTTCCACCGCCAGTTCGCCGAGCTCCTCGGGATCAGCGTCCATCGCTATGTCCAGCTCGCCCGCCTCAAACGGGCCTCGTTCGCCCTCGCCTATCGGAAGACCAGCGTGTTCGACGTCGCGCTCGATTCCGGGTTCGGCGGGCCGGAGGCCTTTGCGCGCGCGTTCCGGCAGCGGATCGGACAGAGCCCGAGCGGATTTCGCGATCGGCCGGAATGGGCTCCCTGGACCGCGGCCTTCGCGCCGCTCGAACAGGCAAGGAGCCAGACCATGACACCCAGTTTCACCGACGCCGATGTCCGCATCGTCGATTTCCCCGCCACCCCGGTCGCGCTGATCGAGCATCGCGGCGATCCCCTGGCGGTGGGCGACACGATCCGCCGATTCATCGACTGGCGCCGCGCCAACGGCCTGCCGCCGGCAAAGAGCGCGACCTTCAACATCCTCCACAATGATCCGGACGGCGTGCCGCCCGAGCAGCACCGGATCGACATCGCCTGCGCCGCCGACCGGGTGGCCGCGAATCCCGATGGCGTCACCGAAGGCCTGATCCCCGCAGGCCGCTGCGCCACGGTCCGCCTGACCGGCCCGGGCGACGACCTGCGCGCGCCGGCCCACTTCCTCTACGCCGACTGGCTCCCCCGCAGCGGCGAGGAACCGCGCGACTTCCCGATGTTCGTGCAACGGGTGAAGTTCTTCCCCGACGTGCCGGCAAACGAAGCGGTGACCGAGGTGTATTTGCCGCTGCGCTAACTCTCCCTCTCCCCGCCAGCGGGGAGAGGGAGAAGGCGTCACCGCCGCAAATGCGTGATGTCCTGCTTCAGCCCATAGAGATACACCGGCCGCCCGTCGCGCACCTCGACATCGGCCGTGACCCGCATCCAGCGGACCTCGCCGTCGGGCCGGCGGATCTCCGCGTCGAAGGTGAAGCTGCCACAGGTCGCGATCGCCTCGTCGCGCAGCCGCTTGAGCTCGGCGCGCGATTCCTCGCTGTACATGGCGACAACCTCGTCGCGCCGCACCGGGCGGTCCGCGGGCAGGCCGAAGATCTCGAACACCCCGGGCGTCCAGCGCAGCGAATCGTCGGAAAGGTCGCATTCCCAGGCGGCCGGCATCGGGGCGAGCACCGCCGGCACTTCGGACGGGACGACGTGCAGCTCGCGTGCCCAGCCCATCGGCACGCGCCCCACGCGTGGCTCTGCGACTCGGTCTATCCAGTGGCTTGGCACGCAGCGATCACCCAGACCCAACTCTCATGGCTCTTGCTACGCCCGAAATGGTTAAAGTCCAGCCCCAGGCACGTCCACGACGATCCGGTCTTTTAATGTAGGATTCCATCTGCTTGACTGGCCGGCATGCAGGCGCGTCCCCCTTCCCCCTCGAATCCGGCCTCCAGCCGACGGGTACCGGGCTCCCCCGCGCGTGCATGTCGTGAACTTAGTGAACTTCCGCGCCAGCCGCGCACGCGATGGCGATTCAAGGGATTCAACATTTTCGCCTCCGCCTCGCTCGGGGGTGACGTGGCCGAACGCCCTCGCTATGGGCTCGTCGCATGACTGAGATCACGCCCGAGATCGTTGCCGAGCACGGCTTCACCCCCGAGGAATATGAGCGCGTCCTGAAGGCGATGGGCCGCGTGCCCAACCTGACCGAGCTGGGCATCTTCTCGGTGATGTGGTCCGAGCACTGCTCGTACAAGTCGAGCCGCATCCACCTCAAGAAGCTGCCGACCACCGGCCCCCAGGTGATCTGCGGCCCGGGCGAGAATGCCGGCGTGGTCGATATCGGCGATGGCCAGGCGGCGATCTTCAAGATGGAGAGCCACAACCACCCGTCCTACATCGAGCCCTATCAGGGCGCGGCGACCGGCGTGGGCGGCATCCTGCGCGACGTATTCACCATGGGCGCTCGCCCGATCGCCAACATGAACGCGCTGCGCTTCGGCCGGCCCGATCACCCCAAGATGAAGCACCTGATCGCCGGCGTGGTCCATGGCATCGGCGGCTATGGCAATTGCGTGGGCGTCCCCACCGTCGGCGGCGAGGTCAATTTCCACAAGGCGTATGACGGCAACATCCTCGTCAACGCGATGACCGTCGGCATCGCCGATACCGACAAGATCTTTTATTCGGCCGCTTCGGGCGTCGGCAATCCGATCGTCTATGTCGGCTCGAAGACCGGCCGCGACGGCATCCACGGCGCGACCATGGCCTCGGCCGATTTCGGCGAGGACAGCGAGGAGAAGCGCCCCACCGTCCAGGTCGGTGATCCCTTCACCGAGAAGCTGCTGATCGAAGCCTGTCTCGAGCTGATGGCGTCGGACGCCATCGTCGCGATCCAGGACATGGGCGCCGCCGGCCTCACCTCCTCTTCGGTCGAGATGGCCAGCAAGGGCGGCGTCGGTATCGAGCTGGTGATGGACGATGTCCCGCAGCGCGAAACCGGCATGACACCGTATGAGATGATGCTGTCGGAGAGCCAGGAGCGCATGCTCATGGTGCTCAAGCCCGGTCGCGAGGATTTCGCCAAGGCGATCTTCGAGAAGTGGGAGCTCGACTTCGCCGTCATCGGCCATGTCACCGACACCGGCCGCATGGTGCTCAAGTGGAAGGGCGACACCGTCGCCGACATCCCGCTCGCCCCGCTCGCCGACGAAGCCCCGCTCTACGACCGTCCGCACGTGCCGACGCCGAAGCCGGCCGAGCTGACCAACGTGCCCGAGAGCGTCGATCCCGCCGCGGACCTGCTCAAGCTGGTCGGCACCCCGGACCTCGCCAGCCGTCGCTGGATCTGGGAACAATATGACCACATGGTCGGCGGCGACACCGCGCAGCGCCCGGGCGGCGACGCCGCGGTGGTCCGCGTCCACGGCACCGACAAGGGCCTGGCGATCACCACCGATTGCACCCCGCGCTATTGCTTTGCCGACCCCGTCGAAGGCGGCAAGCAGGCGATTGCGGAAGCATGGCGCAACCTCTCGGCGGTGGGCGCGACCCCGCTGGCGGTGACCAACTGCCTCAACTTCGCCAATCCGCAGCGCCCCGAGATCATGGGCCAGATCGTCGGCTGTCTCGAGGGCATGTCGGAGGCCTGCCGCGCGCTCGATTTCCCGATCGTCTCGGGCAACGTCTCGCTCTACAACGAATCCAAGGCCACCGGCGGCGGCTCGGCGATCCTGCCGACCCCGGCGATCGGCGCGATCGGCCTGCTCAAGGACTGGTCGAAGAGCGCGACCATCGCGTTCAAGGGCACCGGCGACATCATCCTCGCGATCGGCGAGCGCTCGGGCCATCTCGGCCAGTCGCTGTGGCTGCGCGAGCTGCATGGCCGCGAGGAAGGCCCGGCTCCCGAGGTCGACCTGATGATGGAGCGCCGCACTGGCGCCTTCATCCGCTCGGGCATCTGCACCGGCGCGATCACCGCCTGCCATGACGTGTCGGACGGCGGCCTCGCCGTGGCGATCGCCGAGATGGCGATGGCCTCGGGCATCGGCGCGATCATCGACCAGCCCCAGCCCTTCGGCGTCGCCGGCTCGTTCTTCGGCGAGGACCAGGGCCTGTACGTCGTCACGATCTGCGACACCTGCCTGGCCGACTTCCTGGTCGCCGCCGACAAGGCCGGTCTGGTCGCCGATCCGATCGGCCGCACGATCAAGGACCGCATCATCTTCGAGCTGGAAGAGGGCGATTTCTGCGTGAGCCTGGCCGATCTCAAGGCGGCGCACGAAGGGTTCTTCCCGGAGCTGATGGGAGAAGACGCCGCCCTGGCATGAGATTGCGCGTGCCCGGCCGGCAATGAGGGAGGTTTCCATGCCGTCCGCGGGCTATTCGGGCACGCCGCTCGCTCAGAAACTGGGGCTCAAGCCCGGCATGCGCAGCTGGTTCTGCGGCATGCCGGACAACGTCCGCGCCGAGATCGATCCCGGGGCGCTGGGCGTGGAGGAATATGAGGCCGCCGCTGCCGGGCTGCAGGCAGCGCACATCTTCGTCACCGAGCGCGCCAGGCTCGACCGCGAACTCGATGCGCTATTGGCGCTGATCGACCGCAACGGCTTCATCTGGGTCTCCTGGCCCAAGAAATCCGCAAAAATGCCCACGGACTTAACCGAGGATAGGATCCGCGAGGTTGCGCTCCCCAAGGGATTGGTGGACATAAAGGTCTGTGCCGTCGACGATGTATGGTCCGGCCTTAAGTTAGTGATTCGTCGCGAAAATCGTTGAAATCTCAGGAAAACCCCTGAGTGCCCGCGTGGGGGCGCGGATGGCATGCTCCCCCTCGGAAACCCTATGGCCGAGCATGAGACGCTGCCCTGGCAGCCCTATCCCGAACTGACCGACGAAGCGCGCATCGAGCGTGCCCGGACCTTCCTTGCCGACATGGTCAGCCGCCGCAGCTGCCGCGCCTTCAGCGACCGGCCGGTGCCCCGCGAAGTGATCGAGGCGGCGCTCCTGGCCGCCGGCTCCGCCCCCAGCGGCGCCAACCGCCAGCCCTGGCATTTCTGCGCGATCGAGACGCCCGAGGCCAAGGCGGCGATCCGCGTCGCGGTCGAGGAAGAGGAGCGCCAATTCTACACCAACCGCGCGCCGGAGGCATGGCTTTCCGCGCTGCGCCCGCTCGGCACCGGTGCCGAGAAACCCTATCTCGAGGTCGCGCCCTGGCTGATCGCGGTCTTCGCCCAGCGCTACGCCGAGGACGAGACCCAGCCGCGCAACTATTACGTCACCGAGAGCGTCTCGATCGCCACCGGCCTGCTGCTCGCCACGCTCCACGCCGCCGGCGTCGCCACCCTGGTCCACACGCCGCACCCGATGCGCTTCCTCAACCTGGTCTGCCGCCGCCCCGAAAACGAGAAGCCGCTGATGCTGATCGTCGCCGGCCACCCCGCCGAGGATGCGCTGATCCCCGCCTCGGTGGTCCGCAAGAAGGCGCTGGAGGAGATCAGCTCCTGGCTGTAGCGTCCCCCTCCAGGCTTGGAGGGGACATGACATGGCACAGGCTGGACGCCGGATCCTGACCGCGACTCTCGTCGCCGGCACGCTCGACATCATCGCCGCATCTTTGCTCGCCCTCCAGGCCGGCCGCACGCCCGACAAGATGCTGCGCGCCGTGGCCAGCGGCCCCTTCCCCGACGCGACCGGCTGGGGCACCGGCGGCGCGGCACTCGGCCTGGCGGTCCATTTCGCCATCATGGCAGTCATGGCCACGGTCTTCGTCCTCGCCGCCGATCGGCTGCCGCTGCTCAAGGCGCAGCGGATTCTCGCCGGCATCGGCTATGGGCTGGCGACCTGGGCGGTGATGAACCTCGTCGTCCTGCCGCTGCGCTGGCCGGCCGCCTTCCCGTATTTCGACCTGTACGGCACCGGCAGCCAGTTCTTCTGCCACATCGTGCTGGTCGGCATCCCCATCGCCCTGATCGCGGCGCGGCGCTGAATGGATTCCCCCACTGCGACTGCGGCCTCGCGGCTCGCTTCCCTCGATGTCGTCCGCGGCGTGGCGGTGCTGGGCATCTTGCTGCTCAACATCCTCGCCTTCGCCATGCCCGAGGCCGCCTATGTGAACCCGCGCGCCTATGGCGGCTGGCACGGCGCCGATCTCGCCACCTGGGCAGCGAACTTCATCCTGTTCGACGGCCGGATGCGCGGGCTCTTCTCCTTCCTGTTCGGCGCCTCGACCCTGCTGGTGATCGAGCGGGCCGAGGCCAGCGGACGCGATCCCGCCCGGGTCCATTACAACCGCATGGTCTGGCTGCTCGTCTTCGGCCTCGCCCATTTCTTCCTGGTCTGGCACGGCGACATCCTCGCCCATTATGCGCTGGTCGGCATGATCGCCTATGCGATGCGCGAGATGCCGGTCCCGCGGCTGCTGGTGCTCGGCACGATGCTGGCGCTGGCCAGCGCGCTGCTGTGCGCCGCCATTCCGCTGAACATCATCCAGCTCCAGGCCGAAAACCCCGGCTCCGCAGCGCTGCAGGGCTATGCCCAGTCGTTCGGCGTCCCCCTGCCCGGCGACCTCGTCAAGGACCTCGCTTTGCACCGCGGCGGTTATGGCCCGCTCCTCGCCGACCGCTCGCGCGATGCCGGCGGCACGCTGTTCGGCCTTTCGCTGTTCTTCGGCCCCGAGACGCTCGGCTATATGCTGTTCGGCATGGCGGCGCTGCGCAGCGGCATGCTGCGGGGCGAATGGGCGCCTGCCCGCTATCGCCGCTGGCTGCTCGTCTGCTGGAGCGTCGCCCTGCCCGCCTATGCCGTCCTGGCCTGGTGGCAATGGTCCTCGGGCTTCGACATCCGGGTGATCGCCGCGATGATGCCGCTGACCGCGCTTTGCCGCCCGCCGATGATCGCCGGGTGGATCTGCCTGATCCTGCTCCTCGCCCGCCCCGGCGGCGCGCTGACCACCCTGCTGGCCGCCGCGGGCCGCATGGCCTTCACCAACTATCTCGCCACCAGCCTGATCTGCACCACGCTCTTCTACGGCTATGGGCTGGGCTGGTACGGCCATCTGAGCCGCTGGCAGCTCTACCCCGTGGTTTTCGCGATCTGG
Source organism: Sphingomonas sp. Sphisp66 (assembly GCF_047324325.1). Taxonomy (NCBI): domain Bacteria; kingdom Pseudomonadati; phylum Pseudomonadota; class Alphaproteobacteria; order Sphingomonadales; family Sphingomonadaceae; genus Sphingomonas; species Sphingomonas sp. Sphisp66. The sequence goes on along the minus strand of NZ_CP168508.1, from coordinate 827,753 downwards.
GCAGCGATCCTGATCTGGTCCAGGCTGTGGCTGGCCCATTTCCGATTTGGCCCGTTCGAATGGCTGTGGCGCAGCCTGGCGCGCGGCAGCTTCCAGCCGATCCGCGGCAGCGTACTAGGTAATAATGCGAGTGCCTCGCAATAGTCTTGCGAATCAGTGTCAATAGCCCTAACTCTGCTTCTGCGAGTTGCGAGGGTTCGATGGTCGTTTGCGTTTGCAATGCTCTACGGGAACGGGATGTGCGCGAAGCCGCGCGTGGCGGGGCGACCAGCGCCTGCCAGGCCTATCGCGCGCTCGGCTGCCAGGCGAAGTGCGGACAATGCGTGCCGTTCGCCCGTGAGATCATCGCCGAGGAACGTGCTGCTGCGTAACAGTCGCAACAGCCAGAAACCGCAGAAATCCGCCATTTTTTGACTGTCCAACGCGGCGTTCCGCGCCTATTCTGCTGCCCGAAATCCAATCATAAGAACAGGTGGCGGCAATGAAGGGCGATCCCAAGGTCCTCGACTATCTCAACGAGGCGCTCAAGAACGAGCTCACCGCGATCAACCAGTATTGGCTGCATTACCGGCTGCTCGACAATTGGGGCATCACCAAGCTCGCCGAGCTCGAACGCCACGAATCGATCGACGAGATGAAGCACGCCGACAAGCTGGCGGAGCGCATCCTGTTCCTCGACGGCCTGCCCAATTTCCAGCTGCTCGGGCGCCTGCGCATCGGTGAGACGGTGGAGGAGATCCTCAAGGCCGATCTCGCGGTGGAGATGGAGGCGATCCCCCTTCTCCGCGACGCGATCCAGCATTGCGAGAGCGTCCGCGACTATGTCTCGCGCGACCTGTTCGCCGACATCCTCGAGAGCGAGGAAGAGCATGTCGACACGCTGGAGAAGCAGTTCGACATGATCGCCCGCATGGGCCTGGAGAACTACATCCAGCTCAACAGCGAGGCCGTGGAGGCGAGCTAGGTTTTACCGCCAGCCCGTCAATTCATGTGCTCCTGCGAAAGCAGGAGCCCAGGGCCGCAAAGTACATGATTACCCTGGGCTCCTGCTTTCGCAGGAGCACGGGATTTCTGGTCGCTCACCCAGCCAGCGAACGCCGCCCGAACACCGGCCGCCGCTCCACCAGCGGGTTCGATTCGCGCTCCAGCAGCGCCAGCGTCTCCTCGAACAGCGGGCGCAGCGCCACGACATATTCGAGGACGTCGGTCGGGGTATCCTGACGCTCCATGCAGGCGCGGGCGGCCATCTCGATCGTCTCGGCCAGGTCGGCCAGCGGATCTGCGCCGAACTGGCGCGATTCGCCCTTCAGCGTGTGCGCGGGGATGACCATCGAGGCGGCATTGTTCGCGCGCATGGCTTCCTCGATCCGCGCGACCGACTTGACGCCGTCCTCGCGGAAATAGCCGAGAATACGCACGAAATTGGCGCCGAGCTCGGCCCGCGCCCGCGAGAAGCTGTCCCAGTTCACCAGCGGCACATTGCCGGTCATCGCATCATTCCCCTACTCCGCACCCCCAGAGCATGGGCGAATCCTAGAGCCCGTGTGTAAACACAGGGTTGATATCTGATCAGGGTCGTTACGGAAGCGTCTGGATTCTCGTCCCTTATCGCGCCTCAGTCCTTCTCGCGCCTCAATCCTTCTCGCGGTCGAACGGGTTCTTCGGCGCGCGCAGATTGAGGCGCACCGGCACCGCGCCGAAATCGAATTCCTTGCGCAAGCCGTTGATCAGATAGCGCTGGTAGCTGGTCGGCAGCAGGTCGACGCGGGTGCCGAACAGCACGAACGTCGGCGGGCGCGTCTTGTTCTGGGTGACGTAGCGCGGCTTGATCCGCTTGCCGCCCGGCGCGGGCGGCGGGTTCGCCTCGATCGCGCGCTCGAACCAGCGGTTGAGCTGGCCGGTCGAGACGCGGCGCGACCAGGCGTCGCGCGTCTTGAAGGCGACGTCGATCATCGTGTCGAGCCCCTTGCCGGTCACCGCCGAGACGGTGAGCAGCGGCACGCCCTTCACCTGCGCCAGCCCCTCGTCGAGCGCGCGCTTCACCCCGTTGAACAGGCTGGAGGCATTCTCGGCCACGTCCCACTTGTTGAGCACGATGATCAGCGCGCGGCCTTCCTGGAGCACGCGGTCGGCGATCTTGAGGTCCTGCACCTCCAGCCCGCGCGTCGCATCCAGCAGCAGCACCACCACCTCGGCGAAGTCGATCGCGCGCAGCGTGTCCATCACCGAGAGCTTCTCGAGCTTCTCCTCGACCTTCGCCTTCTTGCGCATGCCGGCGGTGTCGATCAGGCGGACCGGGCGCTTGTTGCCGTCGAAATCCTCCCATTCCCAGTCGACCGAGATCGAATCGCGGGTGATCCCCGCCTCGGGCCCGGTGATCATCCGGTCCTCGCCGAGCAGCCGGTTGACCAGGGTCGACTTGCCCGCGTTCGGGCGGCCGACGATCGCCAGCTTGAGCGGGGCGTTGGGGTTGTCGGGATCCTCTTCCTCGACATCCTCCTCGTCCTCGCGCTCGACATGGGGCAGCAGCGCGCCGAACAGGTCGGCCATGCCCTCGCCATGCTCCGCGGAGAGCTGGATCGGCTCGCCGAAGCCGAGTGCCATCGCCTCGATTACCCCGGTCTCGCCCGCACGACCCTCGGCCTTGTTGGCGACCAGTACGATTGGCCGGTCGGTCGAGCGCAGCCAGCGGGCGATCTCCTCGTCGAGCGGCGTCACGCCGGCACGCGCATCGACCAGGAACAGCGCGACATCGGCGTCGTGCACCGCCGCCTCGGTCTGCTGGCGCATCCGGCCGGGCAGGGTCGCGGCGTCCTCGTCCTCGTAACCAGCGGTGTCGAAGATGCGGAATTCGAGCCCGAGTAGGTTCGCCTCGCCCTCGCGGCGGTCGCGGGTCACGCCCGGCTGGTCGTCGACCAGCGCGAGCCGCTTGCCGACGAGCCGGTTGAACAGCGTCGATTTGCCGACATTGGGTCGGCCGATGATCGCGACGGTGGGCAGTGGCATAAATGAAACTCTTCTCGGGGGAATGCCCGGCAGAACGGCATGTAACACAAAAAGCAACGGGCGAGGCCTTTCGGCCCCGCCCGCCTGCCATGGCCGGGAACTAGGTTATTTGAACGCGGTCAGGCGTCCCTTGTCGTCCAGAATGTAGAGGATGTTGTTCGCCACCACCGGCTGGAGCGAGATCGGGTCCTTCAGCTCGATCGTCGAGCTGATGCTGCCGTCCGCCGGCGAGACGAAGACCAGTTCGCCGCGCGTATTGCCGAGGATCAGCTTGCCGCCCGCCAGGACGGGGCCGACCCAGCCATAGGGGTTCTTCGGCTTCTTGTCGTTCTTGTAGCGCTTGAGCTGCGCGATCCAGCGCACCTTGCCGCTGGTGCGCGACAGGCACAGCAGCCGGGCGTCGTCGGTCACCACGAAGATCCACTCGCCGGCCACCCAGGGGGTGGAGATGCCGGCGATGTTCTGCTCCCACATGCGGTTGCCGGTGGCGATGTCCATCGCGACCATGCGGCCGCCCTGGCCCACGGCATAGACACGGCCCTGGTCGATCACCGGCTCGGCATCGATGTCCGACAGCGACGAGACCGAGGTGCTCATGCTGCTGCGCGACAGCACGTCGCTCCACAGCTGGCGGCCATTCTCGTAGCGATAGGCGTTGAGCTCGCCCGACGAGAAGCCGGCGATCACCGTGCCCTGCGCCGAAGCCGGCGCCGCGACGCCGAACACGCCCTGCGATTCGAGGCTTGCCGAAGCGGTCCAGCTGACCTCGCCGGTCTCCTGGCTCATGACGAAGAGCTGGTTGTCCTGGGTGACGACATAGGCATTGCCATTGGCCAGCGTCGGGGCACCGCGCAGCGGGCCGCCCGGGCGCTTGCGCCACACTTCGCTGCCGTCCGCCACCTTGAGCGCGACCACGTCGCCCAGGCCGTTGGCGGCATAGAGATGCTCGCCCGAGACGCTGACGCCGCCGCCGAAGCGCGCGGTCTTGTTGCCGTCCGCCTTCACGGTCGGCGCGGTCCACAGCGTGCTGCCGGTCGCGGCGTCCATCGCATGGACCTGACCGTCGGTGTCCATCACGTACAGCTTGCCGCCCGCGACCACCGGCGAAGCGCCGAGGCGCTCCTTCTTCGAGGTCTTGGTGACCTGCTTGTCCCACAGGCGCGACGGCGTGGCCGACAGCGCGAGCGAACCCATCGACTTGGCGGCATTGCCGCCCGGCTGGGTCCAGTCCTCGTTCACTGCCGCCTCGGGCACGATCACGTCGACATTCGCCAGCGACTTCTCGCTGGTGATGTCGTTTTCGGACATCAGGATGGGAACGCGCTCGCCGAGCACGGGCGTCTTCTTGCCCTGCCCCTTGAATACTCCGCAGCCGCTAACCAGCGCGAGTGCCGCAAGGGCCCCAGCCACCCTCAGCTTGTTGTTCATTTAACCTGCTTTTCCTTCGACTGATCGAGGACGTCGATCCCCAATACGCTCGCCAGCTGAACCGCGCGTTGCCGCGTCGTATCCGGCACATTCTCGCCGCCCTGGGCGATCTGCTGGAGAAGCTTGCCTGCCTCGGCGCGCTTGCCGAGCTTGATCTGCGCGGTCGCCACCAGCTCGCCGGCGCTACCGAACCAGGCCGAATCCGGCTTGGCGAGGCCCTGGAGGCGCGACACCACCACTTCGGGCTTCAGCGTGTCATATTCCACCGAGGTCTGGCGGAGCAGCGCATAGTCGCGCAGCGGCTTGGCAAAGCTGCTGTTGCCCGCGACCGCGGCGTACTTGGCGGCGGCGCCCTTCAGGTCCTTCTTCTGGACCAGCAGGTTGCCCTCGATGATCGACGACATCGCCGCATAGCCGTTGTTGCCGCTGGCGGCGAGCTTGGCGAGCTCCGGCGAGGCCTTGTCGCCCTGGTTCTGCTCGATCTCGCGCAGCGCGGCATCATATTGCTCGCCCTTGGCGCCCGCGGCGGAGTCTGTCTGGTGCTGCCAGAACAGGAAACCGGCGAGCGCGACGAACGCGAGCACCACGGCGCCGATGATCAGCCGCCCATATTTCTGCCAGACGCCCAGCATCTGCGAGCGGCGATATTCCTCGTCGACTTCGCGCAGGAAGGCTTCGTCTGTCGTGCCGGAGGGGGGAAGCGCCAAAATCTACTCCATGCGTCTCTTGCGGGCGCGAACCTTAGTCGCACCTTGCGGGAATCAACAGAGCGCTCGGTAGCCCGTCAATCCCGCGGCGCATAGACCTGATCGGGTCCCGGAAAGGCCCGGGCCCGGACATCGGCGGCATAGGTTTCAACCGCGGCGGAAATACGGCCAGCCAGATCGTCATATTTCTTCACGAACCGCGCGGTCCGCTCGAACATGCCGAGCATGTCGTCGATCACCAGCACCTGGCCGTCACACTCGGCCGAGGCGCCGATGCCGATCACCGGGCAGGAAACCGCGGCGGTGATCTCCTTGGCCAGCGTCTCGACCACGCCCTCGACCACCAGCCCGAACGCGCCGGCGGCGGCGATCGCCCGGGCATCGTCGAGGATCTGGGCATGCTCGACATTGCTGCGCCCGCGCGCGCCATAGCCGCCCAGCGCGTTCACCGCCTGGGGGGTCAGGCCGACATGGCCGACCACCGGAATGCCGCGCTTCGTCAGGAACTCCACCGTCGGGGCCAGCGTCTCGCCGCCCTCCATCTTGACGCCCGCCGCGCCCGTCTCGGCAAGCACCCGCGCCGCCGAGGCGAATGCCTGTTCGGGGCTCTGCTCATAGCTGCCGAACGGCATGTCGACCACGACCAGCGAATGCCAGCTGCCCCGCACCACCGCGGCGCCGTGCGCGATCATCATGTCGAGCGTCACCGGCAGCGTCGAGGGCAGCCCGTAGATCACCTGGGCCAAGCTGTCCCCGACCAGCAGCACGTCGCAATGCGGATCGAGCAGCTGTGCCATCCGCGTCGTGTAGGCGGTGAGCATCACGATCGGATCCTTGCCCTTGCGGTCGCGGATCGCGGGAACGGTGAGCCGCTTCATCGGAGCGGGAGTCGGGTTAGCGCGGCTCGTGGCCGTATCCATGGTGACGTGCGACATGGCCGCGGGTCTAGCGGGTTGCGGCGACGCTCGCCAGTGCGCCGGCAAAGCCACCCCACGACGCACCGCCGTTCAGCGAGCGCCATCCCCCAGCTGTACCCCGGCGAAAGCCGGGGCCCAGGGTCACAAGCGAGACGGCAGAGAAACCCTGCGCCCCGGCTTTCGCCGGGGTACGGGAACTGGAAGCCCAAAGCTCTCCCGCCTCCTCTTCCATCGTCCCCTCCCACTCCCCGTCATCCCCGCGAAGGCGGGGATCCAGAGTCACGAAGGACCATGCCCTGCCACCCTGGATCCCCGCCTTCGCGGGGATGACGGATGATAGGTACATTTACCACCACGTTCGAATCACTTGACGCAATGTTAGAAATACATAACATGGCGTCATCAATTGCACACACAGGGAGGCCAAATGTCCTTTCGAGAGAAAATCGCCTGGGCTGCGTTCATCACGACGCTGCTGGCCTGGGGCAGCTATTTCGCCGTCGTGATCACCCGTGCGGCCGCCGGCGACACGCACGACCCGATGCTCTTCTACCTGTTCCTCGCCGCGACGATCGGCCAGGCGGTGATGATGACCGCGGTCACCGCGCTGATGGCGATCCTGACGCCCAGCGAGGCCAATGCCCCGCGCGACGAGCGCGACCGCTCGATCGGCCGCCGGGCCAATGGCGCAGCCTATCTCTCGGTGCTGCTCGCCATCGTTGCGGTCATCTTCGCGATGCATGTCGGGCTGCACGGCACCGACGTGATCTTCGCCCTGATCGGCGTGTTCATCCTTGGCGAGGCGGTGCGGTTCGGCACCCAGGCCATCGGCTACCGGGTCGGAGGCTGACCATGTCCTATCGCGAAAAGACCGCCTGGCTCACTCTGGCCTGCATGGCCGTGGCCTATGGCATCTACTTCCCGCTGATGGCGCTGCGGCAGACCCCGCCCACCCTGTTCGACATATTGTGGAACTTCGGCATCATCGCCGGAACCCAGGCGGTGGCGGTGATCATCGGCTATGTCGTCCTCGCCCTCCAGGCCGGACCCGAGGGACGCCGCGCGGACGAGCGCGACCGGGCAATCGCCCGGCGCGGCGCCTCGGCGGGCTATTACACGCTGATGGCGGGCACCATCCTGGTCGGCGTGGCGATGCCCTTCACCGAGCCCGCGCCCAAGATCGTCAACAGCGCGCTGCTCGCCATCGTGATCGCCGAGACGGTGAACCAGGTCCTGGTCCTGCTCAGCTATCGGAGGGGCTGGCATGGCTAAGGGGCGCGTCGTCAACGACATCCGCACGCTGCGCTTCCTGGCCAGCGAGATGACCCAGGCCGAGCTGGGCGACCGGATCGGCCTCACCCGCCAGACGGTGGCGGCGATCGAACAGGGCAAATATTCGCCGTCGCTCGAAGCCGCCTTCCGCATCGCCATGGTGTTCGGCAAGCCACTCGAGGAAGTATTCCGCTGGGAGGAATGAGCCTTCTTGCTTCAGCTACTTGCACGGAAATGGATCGACGTTAGCGTGGTTGGCGCCAGATTGGGGGAATCAGGATGCGTCTCACCTTGCTCGCGCTTGCCGCGCTCGTCGTTCCGCACACGGCCTCGGCCCAGAACTGGCGCCTCGCCGCCTATTCGAACCAGGCGCCGCAAATGGCCTATTTCGTCGATGTGGATTCGGTCCGCCGCAACGGCAACGTGGTGACGTTCAAGCAGCAGACCATCTACGAGACGACCAGCCCGACCCGCGACTTCGACCGCTCGATGCTCACCCGCCAGGCCGATTGCGCGGCGATGACTTCGTTCATGCGCGACAGCAGCTTCTATGTCCGCGGCACCTATCTCGATACCGAGGCAGGCCCCAGCGACCCGACCCTGGCCAAGCCCGGCACGGTGCTGCTGACCATGCTGGAGACGGTATGCGGCCGCGGAAACTATTTCTCGCCGGTCGTCACCAATCCGGAGATCTGGGTCCTGGAGAAGTTCCGCAAGGGGTTCTGAGGGACGCGTCGCCCCACCCGCCCCGTCACCCCGGCCTCGTGCCGGGGTCCACCGGGAGGCAGGTGCCGGACAGGAGGCTCCTGCGTCAGACCGAGAAGCTTGGCGGTCCCCGGCACAAGCCTGCCCTGAGCTACGCCGAAGGGGCCGGGGTGACGACCAGGCCTTAGCCTCATAAAGCCGGTCTGTCGGCAAACGCCCCATTAGCGGTCGTTCGCGTCACGCCCTCTAATTGCTTCAACCACGGTTTTGCTGACCAGAATGCGGCTCCCGATAGGCACATCGTCCGTCTGGAGATCGGGGAACGTCGGAACAATACGCCAGCGGTTTTCCAACGGCGCTGACGGATCGGGGATATTGAAGTGAGCTGTGTAGAGGTTGAGGCGAGACACCAACGAGCTGCCATCAGGCCGCTGGATCGTGGCCATCTCACCTCCGCCGTGCCACTCGGAAGCTGTTGACGAGAAATCAGGAACGACCACGAGCCCTTGGCCGGAAATCTGGAAACTGTCGCTCACAACGAGCAGTTCTGCCTGATCCATCCATCCCTCGCTCGCGCCGCCGCTAGCAAGCCCGTAGCAGATATTATCTGCCCTGCGTCGCGGCTGCCTTCTCGATGATTTTTCGGGTGAGATATTCGTAAATTCCGCGCTGACGGGTATCGTTTTCGACAATAGCAGCGGCTTCAACGATATAGTCCGCGTTGAGCGCAGTATTGGCATCAACGAGCCCGCTTCAATTGCTAAGGCGATCTCTTCCACGGACAGACCACCATTATGATGACACGCGCCGATGGGCGGGAGAACTGAGACGACAAACGAGCGCAATGTGCCCCGGCCAATCTTCAAACGGAGCATGTTGTGCGTAGGGCCAGTCACATGCTGGGCGGTGAAGGTATCGCCATTCTGTGAAATATGCATCGCCCTCCCCCGAACATCCTGGCACGCAGATGACCGCAATCCACCCATGGTCGGTCATTCGAACCCCACTTCTGAAAGTGGCCATTATGGGTTCACGGCCCAGGCTCAATGCGCCCGCCCGCAGCGACAGGCCTACAACAACGCCCGCGCATAGATATCCGGCTTGAACCCCACCAGCACGCCGCCGGGATACTCCAGCACCGGCCGCTTGATCATCGAAGGCTGGGCCAGCATCAGCGCCGTCGCCTTGGCCGCGTCGATCCCTTCGCGATCCGCCTCGGGCAGCTTGCGGAAGGTGGTGCCGGCCCGGTTGAGCAGCACTTCCCACCCGGTGATCCCGCTCCACCGCGCCAGCCGCGCGGCATCGATGCCCTGCGTCTTGTAGTCGTGGAACGCATAGGCGACGCCATGCTCGTCCAGCCAGGTCCGCGCCTTCTTGATCGTGTCGCAATTCTTGATGCCGTACATGGTGATGGTCACGCTGCGTCCTCGCCTGCTCGCGGTTTCCACCCGCGATAGCGCGCTTCGCAGCGGAATACAGGCGGCTTTCGATCTGGCGGCACATGGTCTAGCCTGAATGGAGCATCCCTGGTCGAAGGGCATCGCGATGAACCGGTTCGACAAAGTCGCCCTGTGCGCGGTGATCGGCGTCACCCTGTTCCCCGGGGTCCACGCCCTCATGATCAGCAATCTCTACCTGCGGGACGCCTCGGCGACCCAGGCGGTGCTCTGGTTCACGGGCCAGATCCTGCTCACCTATGGCCCGATCGCCGCGGGGGTGCTGTGCTGGCGCTGGTCGAAGCACACGCGCCTTGGCTGGCTGCTGCACGTCCTGTTCTTCCCCTCTGCCGTGCTGCTGTTCCGGATGGGGGCAGCGCTCATGCTGAGGGCGAGCGATCATATGAGCTTCGACGACACCATCGGCACGCCGATCATGGCGGGCATGCTCCTGTTCGTCATCGCGGTCGGCACCTATGCCGCCGCGCTCCTGTCCCGCATCGTCGCGGCGGCATCGAGGGAACCGGCGGCATGACCGAACCCAAACTCCTCTCCGGCGGCAATCCCCAGATCCCCAAGGGCGATGGCGACGCCCCGGTCGCCGCCTATCTCGCCGCGATGCCGGGCTGGAAGCAGCGCATCGGCCGCGCGGTCGACGCGCTCGTCGTCCGCACCCTGCCCGGCGTGCGCAAGGCGGTGAAGTGGAACTCGCCCTTCTATGGCGCACCCGACGGGGAGGGCTGGTTCCTCTCGTTCCACTGCTTCGACAAGTACGTGAAGCTCACCTTCTTCCGCGGCACGTCGCTCGATCCCGTGCCGCCCGGCACTTCGAAGCAGCAGAAGGTCCGCTATCTCGACATCCGCGAGGACGACCCCATCGACGAAGCGCAGCTGGCGGACTGGATCCGCCAGGCAAGCGCGCTGCCGGGCGAGAAGCTCTAGCGCTTGCAATGTAGGATTCCGTCTGATTGGCTTTCGCAGCCGGGCCTTCGGCCTGGCCGCTCTTTGAACCGGTCAGTAAAATAGGATCACGCGCACGCAACAATATTGCGAGATGCGGCGTGTTCCCAGAAAGTGTGTCAATTTATGCGCGGCGAAAAGCGCTCCGGAGCATGAACTTTGTGAACTTTGGCGAGTCGGCGCGGGAGTTGGCGTAGGCGGATATCCACTCCGCCTAGTCGTTCAGGAACCGCCCGAGCGTGACGACGCCCTGCCGCTCGAGGCCCAGCATCTCGTAGAAACCAACCGCCGCTTCATTGTCCGCGCGAACCATCAGCTGGACCTTCGGGCAGCCCCGCGCCCGCAGCCAGTCCTCTGCGGCGGTCATCAGCGCCCGGCCCAGCCCGGTGCGGCGCGCGGCCGGCGCCACCGCGAGATAATAGACCCAGCCGCGATGCCCGTCGTCGCCGACCATCGCGCTGCCGGGGATCTCGCCATTCTCGCCTTCCGCCACCAGGATCGTCGAACTCTCGCCCTCCAGCGCCCGGGCAAAGTCCTGGACGGGATCGTTCCACGGCCGGGTCAGCCCGCAGAGATACCACAGCCCGATCACCGCCCCGGCCTCGCCGGCATGCGCCGGCCGGATCGTCATTCCGGCCGCCGGGCGATGCGCCACAGGGTCACGGCGCCGATCAGCAGCCAGACGACGTTGAGCGTCGCCGAGGGGATCGCGCCGTTCCAGCCGCTATTGATCACGAAGCAGCCGGCGCCGACCACGTTCATCCACTGGTAGAGGCGCGACTGGCCGGTCAGCCTTCCCGAGGAGAGCAGCAGATAGGCCGCGAGGATCAGCGCGGCGCCAGTCCAGCCGGCGATCTCGATCAGAAGCAGCTCGACGCTCATCGCGCGATGCAGGTCACGCCGGCCCACAAATTGGTCACCTTGCCGTCGGGCGCCGGCGAACTGAGCAGACCGGAGAGATTGCCCGCCATGAACTCGTTGCCGATCGAGGTCTCGCCGACATCGATGCTGCCGGCCGCGGCTTCCAGCGCCTTGCGGGTCATGCCGATCGCGATGCCGTTTCCGGTCGCGAACTTGCCGTTCTCGCGCCCGTCCAGGTCCCAGCCGGCGAACTTGCCGTCCTGGAAATAGAGCGACAGCCCGTCGCGGAACGCCGCATAGCCGAGGGGCCCGGCGCCGCATTCCTGGTTCTCGGCCTGCTCGACCGGATGGCCGAGCGCGGTGCCGAGCATCTGCACCGCGTCCGCCTTGGCGATCCCGAAGCGGACATGGCGGGACGAACCATTGGGCAACACGAGCGTCAGTTCGTCCGGCGCCAGGTTGACGCCGACGCCCGGCGCCTCGTCGCCGGCGTTCGCGGCATTGGCCTCGAGACTCGCCTCGGGCGGGACGATGATCTCCGACTCGTTGGCGCGGGCCTTGTCCTTGACTGGCTGCTTCGGCTCGGGCGAGCAGGCGGCGAGCATGCCCAGCGCCGCAAATACGCACGGCAACAGCTTGAGCGTCATCTTCGAAATCCCCCTTGCCCGGTCCGCCGCGATTCTCTCACCAACGCGGGGCGGGCGCAATCATTTCAGGCGAGCGCGGCGACCGGCTCGCGGCGGAAGCAGCCGAGCTGGTGGTCGTTGACCAGCCCCACCGCCTGCATCCAGGCATGGACGATCGTCGGCCCGACGAACTTGAAGCCGCGGCGCTTCAGCTCCTTCGAGATCGTCTCCGAAAGTGGCGTGGTGGCGACGAAGCCGTGCCCGGGGCGCTGGATCGCCCGGCCATCGACGAACGCCCAGCAGAATTCGGCGAAGTCCTCGCCCCGATCGCGCATCTCGCACCAGATCTGCGCGCCGCGGATCGTCGCCTCGATCTTGGCGCGGGCGCGGACGATGCCGGGATTGGCCATCAGCCGCTCGACATCCTCGGGCCCGAAGGCGGCGACCTTGACCGGATCGAACCCGGCAAAGGCCTCGCGGAATGCCTCGCGCTTGCGCAGGATGACGATCCAAGCGAGCCCGGCCTGGAAGCCCTCGAGCATCAGCGTCTCCCACAATTCCCGGCTGTCGCGCACCGGCACGCCCCATTCGGCATCGTGATAGGTGCGGTTGAGCGGGTCGCTCACCGCCCAGCTGCAGCGCTGCAAATCGTCGGTCATCGCTCTCCCCTGATCGTCTCGCCGATATGCACCTCGCCCAGGCCCAGCCAGTCCGCCATCCGCGCCAGCTCGATGCTCAGCCGTTCCTGGGTATCCCCCGGCGCGCCCGGCTCCAGCGTGATCCGATGCGCGAGCAGCCGGCCGTTCTGGCGATCGGCCTTGAGGTCGACCCGCGCGGTCAGCGCCTCGTCCATCAGGAAGGGCAGCACGAAATAGCCGTGCGTGCGCTTGTCCGCCGGCACATAGATCTCGATCCGGTAGCGGAAGCTGAACAGCCGCTCGGTGCGGCTCCGCTCCCACACCAGAGGATCGAAGGGCGCGACCAGCGCGTCGCCGCTCACCTTGCGCGGCACCCTGGCATCGCGGTGCAGCCAGGCCTTCTGGCTCCAGCCCTGCACCGCCACCGGCACCAGCACGCCCTCCTCCTCCAGTTCGGGAATGGCGTGGTTCGCCTCCTCGGGCTTCAGCCGGAAATAGTCGCGCAGGTCCGCCGCGGTGGCGACGCCGAGCGCCCGGGCGCTCCGCTCGATCAGCGCGCGCTGGGCGATCGCGGCGTCGGGCGTCGGGATGTCGAGCACCGCCTGCGGGATCACCCGCTCGGTCAGGTCGTAGATCCGCTCGAAGCTGCCTCGCCGTGTCGCCGTGGTGATCCGGCCCGACCAGAACAGCCATTCGAGCGCGAGCTTGGTCTCGCTCCACTCCCACCAGCCGCTCTTGCTGCCGCCATTCTCGAAGTCGGACGCCGCCAGCGGCCCCTCGCCGGCGATGCGGTCGAGCACCGCCTTGGCCTCGCCATGCCGCTCGCGGGCGAAGGACCGCAGCCCCTTCCAGCCGATCTCCCCACGCTCGGCCCGTGCCATGCGCCAGCGGAAATAGGGATGAAGATCGATCGGCAGCAGCGAGGCTTCATGCGCCCAATATTCGAAGAGCCTGCGGCTGCGCTTCGCCCCCCAGGCATCGCGCTCGAGCAGCCCGCGATCATAGCAGCCGAGCCGGGAGAAGGCGGGTAGATAGTGCATCCGCGCCAGCACGTTGACGCTGTCGATCTGGTGCAGCCCCAGCCGCTCGACGGTTCGGCGAAGATGCGGCGCGCCCACCACTGCCGGATGCCGCACCCCGAATCCCTGCGCCGCGAGGAAGATGCGACGCGCCTGCTTCAGCGATAGGCGCGTCACTATTTTCCCTCCAGGCACCCGCGGAACATAACGAGTACCTTAGCGGGTTTTCATTCCCATGCAATTTTAGATCGAGATATCCCACAGGCGGTTCAATTTCGAGCAGCCCGCCCTGCGGGACATATCTTCAGTCCTGATCAGGGCAACGCTGTTCGATCTCCAGCGCGTAAACAAGAAGCTTATTTCCTCCAGCCGGATTCTGCATCCCGGGATCGATTTGGAGTAACGCATTACTTTTCCGTAGAATTTCTGGATATCCATCGGATTCCCGGATCTGGATTGGTAAAAGGCTATGGAATAGACCTGTCCGCTCCCGTCCCCGTAATTATGAACGATACGGCTCCCGTCACTGGAAACGCCGATTAAAGAGGGAGTCTTTGCGGAAATCCGGAAGGTGCCATGCGGCGTCGTGATGAGGACGCTCTCCTTGCCGTCAAATGATGCTTTAATACCCCCTCGGAGCCATTTGAGCTTGATCGGCTCGCCATCGACCAGGTCAATCTGGGAAGCTGGTCGCGCTCCGTGCTGGCCGTCACCCGAGATGGCAAGCAGCAACGGTAGGATCAGTGGGGGCATGCCGCACCTACATTGTTGGCGGGGATCGTCACCACCAACGGGACTTGTCTCGTCGATGCCAATGCCTGGTTTTGATCCTTGTAGCGATACAGGTCGATATGAACGCCTGGCTGATTTCGGGCGCTGGCCGGGCCAATCACATCGATCGGGGTATAGGGGCCTCTCGAGGGAAGCCCCGACGGGATGGCGGGCGCGCCATTTGGCGGCCGGAGCGCCGACCCCCATTGCGGCTCGATCGAAATGCCTCCCAACACCGTGCCATTCGAACCCTGGGCGTTCGGCAACCCAAAATCGCTTGGGTCCACCGCAACCCCGCCATTCTGAATCTGGTTGCCGGGCGTATGAGAGATTGCGGTCTTTTGGGGGCCATTTGCCTGGTTGGGGCCGACGCCGGTTACCTTGGCGCTTGCCACATAGCAGCGAGTAACCTGCCCCTTCGGCAGGGGCGCGGAACTGGGGCCACCACCCGGCCCCCAGGTGAAGCTACCTCCAAACGGAACCTGGGGGCCAATCTCAACGCAGCGCTCCACCGAAGCTTCCTGAGTCAAATGCCCCCCGCTGGCGTCCTCGGTCCAGGTAGTGCCCCCACCGACGGTCCAGCAAAATCGATCCAGTCCGGAGGGATCGGTAAAATTGATCGGATCGCTTCCGACATAGCTATAGAGATTCATGTTGTCGCTGTAGCCGATAGGATCGACCTGCATGAATCGCCCAAGCGTCGGCGAATACATCCGAGCCTTGTAGTAATATAGGCCCAACTCCGAGATCCATGCCTGACCGGTATATTGAAACCGCCCGGCATTGCCTGCCCCCGGGATGCCGTACTCATCATAGGAGTTGACCGCGGTTCGACTACCCCCGCAATCTGCCTGCGCAATGATCGAACCGCGCTCGTCATTGTGCAAGAACTTGCTGCCCGAGCAGTTCATGCCACCGGCATCTTCCAGGATCGGCTCGTCCTGGCTGGCGAACATGAAGCGCCGGGTCATCGTGCCCGAGCCATTATACTCGCCCGCCAGCTGGTCGCCGTCGTACAGGAACTGCGTCGTTCCGCTTCCCGAAGCGATCGAATAGAGGCGACCATAGGGATCATAGCCCAGCGTTACGCTGCCGCCGTCCTTCGACTTGAGCCGGTTCTCGGCATCATAGCCGAAGCTGCTGACACCATCGCCGGTCAGGTTGCCCCGCACGTCGTAGCTGAGGCTCGCCGGTCCCGAGACCACGACCTGGTTGAGCCCGTTGGCCGTGTAGGATCTGTCGACATTATAGTGCCCGACAAAGGCGAACGCGTCATTGTCCCGGGACTGGGTGGCGACCTGCCCGGCCGGATTGTAGCCGAAAGTCTGGTTCAAATTCCCGACGCTGCCGGCAAATCGCTGATTTTGAGACGTCAGCCGCGACACGGCATCATAGCCATAGCCGGTATAGCTCGAGGCACGATTGACGTCGGCACGCCGCCCCAGTTGATCATAGGTGATGGTCAGGAACGGGACGAGACCGCTCCCCGCTGACCACCAGTTGGACTGCACGAGCCGTCCGAGCGTATCGCGACCATAATCGAAATAGACACCATCCGGTTGCGTGATGCGCGTGCGGTTGCCAGCGAGGTCGTACGCGTAGCTCAGCGCCCGCGCGCTGCCGCTCATGTTTGTGCTGGTCGATGTGAGCCGATCAAGCGCGTCAAATGCATTGGTAATGCCGGCGCCGCTCGTCGAACTGAAGCGGGCATAGGTCTGGCGGCCGAGCAGATCATAGCCATAATAGACATCGGCGACTGATCCATCGGCGACATGCTTCAACGAAAGCCTGCCGAGGTTATCATAGGTGAAGTCGATTCGGCTGTTGCTGTTCCCGCTGTAGCCGCGCAGATGCTGGCTGGTGACGGCGCTCGTCGCATCATAGACGAACTCCTCATAGTCCGAGGTCGAGCTCACGCCCGATCCGGTCGTCGCCACCGGGTATCTCGTCTTGGACAGGCGATCGAAGCCGTCATATTCATAGGTCGTCTTGTTGCCCTCGCCGTCGGTCACGCTCGCGATCTGGCCATTGTTGGTATAGGCGGTCGTGATTTCGTCGGACTGGTCGGCAGTACCATAAGCAGTCTGCACCTTGGTGACCTGGCCAGCGGCATCGTAGGTGCTCTTGACCACCCGGTCGGGACCGTTAGGCCCGTTCGTCTGCAGCGGCGCGCAGCTGCTGGCCTGCGGCCCCCATTGGGCCGGATCCATATAGGTGATCGAGCAGGCCGGCCGGCTGGCCGCGTCATATACGAAGTCCTGCACCCCATAATCGACGCCATTCGACCACAGGGTCTGGCGGATTACCCGCCCGCCAGCATCGTAGAGGCTGAACGTGTGCGATGCCTCGGCAAAGCCCGGCCAGTCGGCGTCACTCTGGCTGTTCACCGTGCCCATGGCATCGGTGTAGACCCGTCCGCGCGCATCATACAGCAGCCGCCGGGCCTTCGGCTTCAGCGCGCCGCCGCCATCCGGATCCGGCCCAACCACGCCGACCAGCTGCCGCGCCGCGTCGAAGCGGTAACGGGTGGTGTCGGCGGCGCCCGGCAACGGGCCGTCAACCGTCTTGACGTTGCCTACATCGTCATAGGTGAGGTTGGTCGTCGCCGTCAGCGAGCCGTCGCCCGCCCCCTTGCTCACCACATTGGGAAGGCCATTGGCGTCATAGGAGATGCTGGTCTTCACCTCGTCGGCGGTACCGACACAGGATGCGCTCGTTTGACAGGTCGAGATGCCGCTGACCTGCTGGACTCCGTTGACCGTCGTATAGCTGTAGGTCGTGGTCGGGCGCGTGCCGCCGCTCGTGGCCGCCGGCAGGGTAAGCGTCACCAGATCGCCGGTGCCGCTATTGTAGCTGTAGTCGGTCTGGTTGCCTTTCGGATCCTGAGTCCAGTTTGGCTGGTTGCACTTGGCCGCAGCGGTGCAGGTCGCATCGAAATTCGCGGTCGTCACGATATCGCTGAGCCCGGAACCCGATTTTGCGACGTCGCGCGTCTCGGTCACATTGCCGCGCCCGTCATACGTATATTGCGAGTAGTTGCCGTCTGGAGCCGTGACCCGGGTCACGCGTCCGTTCGTGTCATAGTCCCATTGGGTCGTTTTGCTGATCGGCGCGGGTGTCGTCACCGACTTCATCCGCTGAAGCGCAATGTCGAAGGTATAGATTGTTGCCTGACCAAGGGGGTTCGTCACCGTCGTCGTGCGGACATTCCCCAGGTCAGAATAGGCATAGTTGGTGGTGCCGACAGGTGTCGTGACCGAGCTCACGCGCCCGACTGAATAAGTGATCTGCACGTCTTCCGTGCTGCTGCCCGGCCGCTTGATACCGACCAGCCCGGTATTGTCCCGGCGGTAGGTCGTGGCCTGCCCAATTGGGTCGGTGACAGTCATGTAGAGGTAAGGCGCGACAGCGCTGAAGCTGGTAGCCTGGTATCGACTGGACGCGCCCGATACCGCCGTGTTCGTCAATGATGCGCCATAGGTGGTACCCCAGGCCGCCCAGTCGGTGCTGAAAATGTCGGAAGGATCGGCGAACTGGGCCGCATTGTCATAGGTCAGCTTGTATCCCGAGTTGCTCTGCACGGACGACACGCGATAGGCATAGGAATGGCCGGTGCAGATCTGCCCGTCGGCTCCCTCCTTTGATTGCGAGCAATAATACATGCTCTCGAACGTGTAGGTCAGCTTCTCGCCGGAAGGTTTGGTGACATCGGTAACGACCCCGGTGATGGTCTGAAACATCGCCGCGCCGACATAGGCCTTGTTGAAATGGATAACGGTGCCGTCATCCAGGACATAGGTATAGACGTTACCACTCAGCGACAGGCTCGACCCATTCGCCTCGGTCGGCGTGTAGCTGCTGCCCGAGATGGTGAAGCGGTCGGCCTTGCCGGCATAGGCAACGTAGACGGTCCCGGAAGCCACGGACAACGTGGCCACCAGATTGTCACCCCAGGTTTGATTGCCGCGGGCAAGCTGGTACCAGCTCAATCCCGCACCACCTTGCCCCGCCGACAGCACCGGTCCGTCAGCATTCATGGTACCGAGGAACAGATCGACCCCGTTGCCGTCGATTGATTCCCGCACGGGCACGACGGCAGCCACCTGAGCCCGTGCCCCTGATGCGAACAACGAGGCAGCGGTCAGCATCGAGCAAGCGAGCAATTTGGCGACGGCGCGTCGGCCGCCCGGGCGCGCAGCCCCGACGTGGTTCAGCATGGTTTTCGCCTCAATCTGGAATGGAAAGAGCGCCGGAATGCGCCCGTCGATCAGGGCGCCGGATTTGGAGATCCGGTGACCTTCAGCGTCTTGCGGTTGTTCGCCTTGTCATGAGTATATTGCGCTTTGACGCCATTGTTGACGCCTCCAGAACGCTCGACCTTCACCAGCCGCCCTTTTGCGTCATAGGTATAGGTGATCGTCTCGCCGGCCTGCACTGCGGTAGGGATCAACGCATATGCGGCCAATGCGATGAAGACTCTCATAAGCGCCCCCCCTGAAACCGCGGGACGCCATGAAGCGCCCCGGACAATTCAATATTGTTCACATTCAGAGCTCGCACCAAGCGAAGAATGCGCCAGAATGAATTGATCCATTACGGACAGTATTGCGCCCTCAATTGGAAGAATCCGACCGTCGCCAGCATGCTGCAGTTGCAGGCAACTAAGCCGCCGCCAACCTAATAATAACCTGCACATTGCCCCACGCCAGAAGGACAAAGGTCATTTCGGCGAAGAACAACGGCCCATTTCCAGGACACGTTAACCATTCAGAGGAATTCGAACGAATTACCTCAACACCACTTGCCACAAGTTAGTATCTCTCGGTGCCGCCACTGCCGGACGCGGGATCACTCCCACTCGATCGTGCCGGGCGGCTTCGATGTGTAATCATACGTCACCCGGTTCACGCCGCGCACTTCGTTGACGATGCGGGTCGAGACGCGCGGCAGGAAGCCCGCCGGGAACTCGAACGCCTCTGCGGTCATCCCGTCGATCGAGGTCACCGCGCGCAGCGCCAGCACCGAATCATAGGTGCGGCCATCGCCCATCACGCCGACCGAGCGCACCGGCGTCAGCACCGCGAAGGCCTGCCAGATCGTGTCGTAGAGCCCGGCACCCCGGATCTCCTCAAGATAGATCGCATCGGCCTTGCGCAGGATGTCGCAACGCTCCTTGGTGACTTCGCCCGGGATGCGGATCGCCAGGCCCGGCCCCGGGAAGGGATGCCGGCCGACGAACGCCTGGGGCAGGCCCAGCTCGCGGCCGAGCGCGCGGACCTCGTCCTTGAACAGCTCGCGCAGCGGCTCGACGAGCTGCATGTTCATCCGCTCGGGCAGGCCGCCGACATTGTGGTGGCTCTTGATCGTCACCGACGGCCCGCCAGTGAAGCTGACGCTCTCGATCACGTCGGGATAGAGCGTGCCCTGCGCCAGGAAATCGGCGCCGCCGATCTTCTTGGCCTCTTCCTCGAACACGTCGATGAAGGTCTTGCCGATGAACTTGCGCTTGGCCTCGGGATCGGTGACCCCGGCCAGGCCGCCCAGGAACAGCGCCTCGGCGTCCACATGGACCAGCGGGATATTGTAGCTGTTGCGGAACAGGCTGACGACCTGCTCGGCTTCGCCCGAGCGCATCAGGCCGTGATCGACAAACACGCAGGTCAGCTGGTCGCCGATCGCCTCATGGATCAGCACCGCGGCAACCGCACTGTCGACGCCGCCCGACAGCCCGCAGATCACCTTGCCGGTGCCGACCTGGGCGCGGATCTCGGCGATCTTGGTCTGGCGGAACTCGGCCATCGTCCAGTCGCCGGTCAGGCCGCAGACATGGCGGACGAAATTGGCGAGCAGCTTCGCGCCGTCCGGCGTGTGGACCACCTCGGGGTGGAACTGCATCGCGTAATAGCGGCGGTCGTCATCGGCGATCACTGCGAAAGGCGCGCCCGAGCTGTGGGCGACCGGACGGAAGCCCGGGGCGAGGTTGGTCACCTTGTCGCCATGGCTCATCCACACCTGGTGGGTCTCGCCTTCGTGCCACATGCCGTCGAACAGCACGCAGCCATCGTCGATGTCGATGAAGGCCCGGCCGAACTCGCCGCTGTCGCCCAGCTGCACCGTGCCGCCGAGCTGGTGCATCATCACCTGCTGGCCATAGCAGATGCCGAGCACCGGCAGGCCGGAGTCGAAGATCTCCTGGGGAACGCGGGGCGACCCCTCTTCGAGCACCGATGCGGGCGAGCCGGAGAGGATGACTCCCTTGGGCTTCATCCGGGCGAATGCCTCGGCGGCGGTGGTGAAGGGAGCGATCTCGCTATAGACCCCGGCCTCGCGCACGCGGCGCGCGATCAGCTGGGTTACCTGGCTGCCGAAATCGACGATGAGGATGGAATCTGCATGTTGGTCCATGCCCAGCGCGCTTAACCAGAAGAGCCCCCAGGGGGCAAGGGCGGCGGGAGATTATTCTGGGGGAAGCGCTGCGATGCGGCCGGCAATCTCGCTCAGCCGCCCCTGCGCGGTGTCGCTGGCCTTGTTGGCGAGCAGGATCACGCCGAGCTTCTTCTCGGGCCAGACCATCATCGCGCTGGCGAACCCCCAGGTGCCGCCCGAGGTGCGTAGCACCCTGCCGCCCTCCGGAAGCTGCGAGACGATCCAGGTGAGACCGACCCAGGTCTGCTTGTCGAGCGTGAACCAGCTTCCCTTGTGGCTCAGCGCCACCGCGGGATCGCCTTCGTCGAGCTGGAGCGCGGCGTAGCGCAGCATGTCGGCGGCGGAATAGCGATAGCCGAACTGGGCACGCGGCAGCACCGCGGTTGCCCGCCCTTCCCCGTCATAGCCGCTCGCCTCGCCCTTCGCCGCGAAGCCGAGCGGCCGCTCGATCTCCTGCGTGAGGATCCGGTCATAGGGCATGCCGTAGATTCGCTCGAGCGCGACGATCAGCAGCTGCGCCGCGACATTGGAATGGGCGACATTCTCCCCCGGCTTGCTGCCCGGCTTGACCGCGCGCAGATCGGCGAGGAACTGCGCCTTGCCATAGGCCTCAAGCGCCTCGGCATGCTTGAACCGGCCGGGATCGGGATCGAGCTTCGACAGGTCGGGCAGATTGTCGGGCAGGCCCGCGGTCATGTTGGCGAGATGGAGCAGCCGCACCGGCTCGCCTTCGAAGGCGAGCCCGGGATAGTCGCCATCCAGATAGGTGCGGACATCGTCTTCCAGCCGCGCCTTGCCCGCCAGCACCGCGCGGGCGAGCAGCAGGCCAGTCATCGTCTTGGAGATCGAGCCGATCTCATAGGCGGTATCCGCGGTCGGCCGGGCACCGCTCTTCACCGCTTCCCCGAAACTGTAGAAATGCGTCTTGCCGTCGCGCAGCACGCCGATGATCAGCCCGACACCCTTCTCCTCCGCGAGGAACTTCTCGCCCTCCGCGCGGACGGCGGCATCGAAGCCCTGCGCCGACGCCGCGACCGGCGCCAGCGCGAGCATCATCCCGATCAGGGTGCGCAGCACGGCGCCACCTGCCTATGACGCCTGCAGATCGTCGATCGTGACGACGGGCTCGCTGCCCCGCCGCAGCGAGCAGCGGAAGCCGTGGCTCTGCTTGTTGGTGTCGCGATAGCTGTTGGCCAGCTCGATCTGGCCCTTGATCACCCAGCTCTTGCCGTTCCACACGGTGCTGGTGACGTTCGAGACCCGCGCCAGCCGGGCATGGCGCTCGCCCAGCGTCTCGGTCTCCATCGCACAGCGGTCCGCGGCGGCGTCTTCGTCATAGAGCCCGTCGAAGCGCGCCGAATCGGGCGCTGGCGTCTCGGCAATCGGGCCGCTGCCCGGCTGGGCGGGCTCGCCATAGCGGCTTTCCTCGACCGGGCCGGTGTCGATCGGCACGCGCTCCTCGGCGGGGGCCACGTCGTGCCCCTTCTTCTTGCCGCTGGAGATCAGCGCCAGCACGCCGCCGACAACCAGGCCGCCGACGATCGCATCGCCCAGGTCGAACTTGTCCTTCTTCACTTCGCGCGACGGGCGCCAGCGCTCCTGCGCCTGCGCCGGCACTGCCAGCCCGGCCATCGCCACCGCGCCGGCCGCGACGCCCACAAGCTTCAGAACCGTCATGCCGCCCTCCGTTACTTTCGTGGAAGGAGAATTATGCCCGCGAGTCTGTCTTGCGGCTGAATGGCATTCAAATGGGGGCGGGTATGCCACAGGACGATCGACTGATCGACGTCCACCGACATCAGCCTGCCCATCGGCAGCGTCTCTCCCCCCGCCCGCTTGTAGCTGTCGGGATCGTCGACGATCGTCACACGAACCTGGAGATCGCCTGAGCCGAAGATGCTGTAACAGGCCAGTCCGGCCACCGCCGGGCAGGATTCGATCGAGGAGATCGGCGCTGTGGCGAATTCTCCCAGCACCTCGGCGCAGGGCCGTTTCTCGATCTGCGACAGATTGCAGCGGATCTTCGCTTCGCCTGCCTGCGCCACCCGTACGGCGCGGAGCAACGCGCGATAGCCTCCCATGGCCAGCTTCTCGTCGTCCGCCCGGAAGAAACGCTCGTCGTAGCGGTCGAGCCTGGAGCAGGCGCCGTGCCACATGTCCCGGCGCTTCCCGGGGGCATCCTCCTCCTCGGGCGCCTCTTCCGCCGGAAGCGCGAGGAAGAGGAAACGCTTCTCGCTGTCCAGGCCATAGGCCCGCATCGGCGTGTCGGCGTCGGGTTCGACTTCCCGCGGATCAGCCGGCGCCAGCCGCATCGTCACCTGGTCCGAACGGCAGAGATTCGGCACTTTGGTGGGATAGGCGGGCGTGTCGAGCCACACGTCCTCGAGCGGGCGCGCCGGCGTCTTGCGGGTGCGCCGGTCCTCCTTGTGGAACATGCCCCAGAGCTGGTTGCGCAGCTGCGCGTCGGTGACCGAGGGCTTCTGGCTGCGCACCTCCCGTCTGCTGCGCCGCGGCCGGAGCCGCGGCGCACAGCGCGCCCGTCAGGGCGAGCGCGCGGACGATCACCTGGTCTTCACCGTCAGGCCGGTCCACTTCGCCGTGAAGGCCCAGAGGTCCGCCGCCTCGTCGATGATCTTGTCAGTCGGCTTGCCCGAGCCATGCCCGGCACGCGTCTCGATGCGGACGAGGTGCGGCTTGTCGCCGATATCGGCATGCTGGATCGCCGCGGTGTACTTGAAGGTATGCCCCGGCACGACGCGGTCGTCGGTGTCCGCCGTGGTCGCCAGGATCGCCGGATAGGCCACGCCCGACTTGACGTTATGGTACGGCGAATAGGCGTAGAGCGTCTTGAAATCGGCCTCCTTCGACGGATAGCCGTAATCGTCGACCCAGTAGCGGCCCGCGGTGAACCGGTCGAAGCGCAGCATGTCCATCACGCCCACCGCCGGCAGCGCCGCGGCGAACAGGTCGGGGCGCTGGTTGACCACCGCGCCCACGAGTAGCCCGCCGTTCGAGCCGCCCTGGATCGCCAGCTGGTTCCTGCCGGTGACGCCTTCCTTGATCAGATACTCGCCCGCCCCGATGAAGTCGTCGAACACATTCTGCTTGTTCGCCAGCCGCCCGCCGTCATGCCACGCCTTGCCATATTCGCCGCCGCCGCGGATGTTGGCGAGGACGAACACGCCGCCCTGCTCCAGCCATGCCAGGCGCGAGGACGAGAAGCTCGGGCCGTAGGAGACGTTGAAGCCGCCATAGCCCCAGAGCAGGGTCGGCGCCGGGCCGGTGGTGGTCGCCTTGCGGACGATGAACAGCGGCACCTTGGTCCCGTCCTTCGACGCGAAGAAGCGCTGCTCGACCTTGTAGTCCTCCGGCTTGAAGTCGAGCTTCGGCCGCGCCCAGGGCGTGCTGACCCCGCTCGCCATGTCGTAGCGGTAGATCGTCGTCGGCTCGTTGAAGCTGGTATAGGAATAGAAGGTCTCGGCATCGTCCGGCTCGCCGCCGAAGCCCGAGGCGCTGCCCACGCCCGGCAGCTTGACCGGGGCGAGCGCGCTGCCGTCGAGCTTGTAGCGGCGCACCTCGGTCTTGGCGTCGACCAGATAGCTGGCGACCAGCGTGCCGCCGACGATCGCGGCGCCTTCCAGCGTCGCCTTGTCCTCGGGCACCAGCTCGGCCGTCGCCAGGTCCGCCGAGGCGACGTCCATCGTCACGATCTTGTGCTTCGGCGCGCCCTTGTTGGTCACCCAGTAGAATTTGCTGCCGACATTGCCGGCCAGGCCCCAGCTGTTCTCCAGCGCCGGGATGATCACCCGGGGCTTCATCGCCGGGTCCTTCAGGTCGATCAGCGAGATCCGGTAGCGGTCGTCGGTGCCCTCGCTGGTGGTGATCACCATCCAGCGCCCGTCATCGGTGATCTGGGCATAGTGGCTCCAGCTCGGATGATCCGGCGTCTCGTAGACCAGCCTGTCGGCGCTGTCGGGCGTGCCGAGCTTGTGGAAGTAGATCTTGTGGTTCTCGTTCAGCGCCTGGAACTTGGCGTCCGCCGCGACGTCCGGGTAGCGCGAATAGAAGAAGCCGCTACCGTCCTTGGCCCATACCGCCGCCAGGGTGAACTTCATGCCGTGGACGCTGTCGCCGGTCTCCTTGCCGGTGGCGACGTCGAGCACCTTTCCGATGCGCCAGTCGGTGCCGCCGTCCTGGATCGCGTAGAGCAGGTACTTGCCATCCTCCGACGGCGCCCATTCGGAAAGCGCGGTGGCGCCGTCCTTCGACCAGCCATTGGGATCGATCAGCACCCGGCCCTCGCCATCGAGCTTGTCGCGGACGAACAGCACCGCCTGGTTCTGCAGGCCGCTATTGTGCATGTAGAAATAGCGGCCGCCCTTCTTCTGCGGCACGCCGAAGCGCTCGTAATCGAACAGCTGCTTGATCCGCGCCTTGAACCAGTCACGGCCCGGCAGCGTGGCGAGATAGGTGTTGGTCACCTGGTTCTCGGCATCGACCCAGGCGGCGACTTCCTTGTCGTTCCGCACGTCGTTCTCGAGCCAGCGATAGGGGTCCGCCACCTTCACCCCGAACTGCTCCTCCACCACGTCGACGCGGCGGGTTTCGGGATAGGCAAGCTTGGTCACTTTGGTCTCCGGCTGGGTCTGGGCGAATGCAGGGGTCGCAAGAAGCAGGGAAAGGATGAAAGAGCGGCGCATGGGGCCTCCGAATGGCGAATGCCCCTAGGCTAGCGCCCCCTCGCCGCCGCTCAAGCGAAACCGAGCACCGATGTCTCCGAAACGGCCCAGGCCAGGGCGCCGAGGACGGGAGCGAGCGCCACGCCGGCCGAAAGCCAGGCGCCGACATTGGAATGGGAATGGTTCCTGTTCATGCAGCAGATGTGGGGAGCCGAACCCGGCGCCGGGAGGGAAGGAAAAACTTTCCGTCCGCGAAACGAAGCTAGAGGCGGATCGCCTGCAGCGCCGCGATCTGGCGGCGGACATCGGCGAGCAGGTCGTCGCGCAGCCGGTCCGGCGAAACGCGCGAGGGCGCCACGCATTCAACCAGAGTCATCGATTGCTCGAGATCCACGTCGGCTCTGACGATCGCATAATGGTGGCGATAGGCGGTGCCCGGCAGGCTCGCCTGGAACCGGCGGACCGCGTCGAGCGCGGGAGCGAGTATCCCGGCGTCCGCAGCTGTGCCGGAGAGCGGGCATTGCGGCTGCACTGCGGTGACCAGCTTGCGGACGAGCGCGCGATACTCCGCACTTCGGGCAGGGATCGGCTCCTGCACCGGCACCTGGTCGAGGCGCGGCAGCAGCTTCCAGAGCTCGGCCAGGTGGCCCGCGACCTTCTCGCGGATATCGCCGTCGCTCCGGCAGCTCGGTTGAAAGCGGGCGTCCGCCCGCGCCACCGCGAGCTGGAAGGCGGCGCCGGTGGTTCCCAGCCGGTCTTCGAATGCCTTGACCGCCGCGCGCTCGGGTGCAAGCCGCTCAGGGCGGTCGATACCGCACGCGGGCGCGTCGAGCGCGGCATAGAGCTCCCGCGCGGCCAGGCGGAACCGGGCACTCTCCTCGGTCTCCACCACCGTCCTGGCGATTGCCGGGGCTTGCTGCCGCTCGGCCGCCCTGTTGCCCGGCATGGGCGCATCGCACCCCGCCAGCAGGGCGAGCATCATTGTAGCCAGGATCGCTCTCACGCCCGGTCTCTATCCCCACGCGTCGAAGGCCACCAACGGAAAAGGGCGGCCGCACCGTGGTGCGACCGCCCTTCCCTATCTCGATGATCGAGGCCGATCAGGCGACGGCGTCGAAATCCTCGTCGGCCAGCACCGGGCCCGAATCCTGGCCCTTGGCCGAGACGTCGCGATCGACGAACTCGATGATCGCCATCGGCGAGGCGTCCGAAGCGCGCGGGCCGGTCTTGATGATGCGGGTATAGCCGCCGTTGCGGTCGGCATAGCGCGTCGCCAGCACGTCGAACAGCTTCACCAGCTGCGCATCGTCGAGCAGGCGGGCATGGGCCAGACGGCGGTTCGACAGGCCACCCTTCTTGGCGAGCGTGATCAGCTTCTCGACGTAGGGACGCAGCTCCTTCGCCTTGGCGACGGTGGTGGTGATCTGCTCGTGCTTGATCAGGGCGGCGCTCAGATTGCGGAACAGCGCAATACGGTGAGCCGAGGTACGTTGCAGCTTACGGCCGCCAACGCGATGACGCATGGTAACTTCCTTCCGTTCGTTCGGGGGCCGTATCAGGTACCCCGGACCAGGCAGCGATAAGGGCCGCTGCCCAAAACCCTGTGCGAATTTCGCGAAGGCGCGCCCAAAGCGGATTCGGCGGCCGGAGTCAAGCAAATCAGCACTTCCGGTCGCCAATGGCAGGGCCCATCGCTGCGACGGAACCCGGACAATGCTGCGACCAACCCGGCCCGGGCCCGGTTAGCGGCGCCCTCCCGCGGTGTATGATTGCAGCGCCACACCCGGCATGCAATCAAAGGAGTATCGGAAATGCGTAACCCCGTCCGCGGCGGACTGACCGTCGCGCTCGGCGCCGGCCTGCTGGCCTTCTCCCCCGGCGCTTCGGCCCAGAGCCTTGGCGACCTGGCCGGCGCGATCAAGCGCAATGTCGGCCGCAATGCCGGCGGGGAGGCCAGGTCGGCCCAGCCGCGCACCCCGGCCCGCACCGCTCAGGCCCCTGCCGCTACCACCACCGGCCCGGAGCCCTGGCCGGTCAATGTCGGCTCGCGTTCAATCGCGACGCCCTATGACTTCGAATTCTCGCCCGAGCTTGAAGCCAAGGGGAAGGCCTATCTCGAGTTCAGCAGGGTCGCCTGCACCGGCTGCGAGGGCGGCCGCAGCTACGACGCCTGGGCCAATCTGATCCTGGGCCTGAAGCTCGATGCCTGGCACAAGCAGATCGGCGAGACTGCGGTGGGCGGGACGCTGAGCTGGCGCGGCCAGATCAGCGACGGCAAGGTCACCGTGCTGAGCGACGCGCAGGTCGGCCCCTATCCCTGCAAGCAGGTGCGCTACACCCTTGTACGACGGAGCGACAAGGCCAGCGCCGAGCGGCCGGGGCTGTTCTGCTTCGGCAAGGCCAGCTCGTTCGCCGGCAGCCCCTCCTGGGTCGAGGCCCTCTGAACAAGCAGGAAGGGGCCGCCTCTCGGCGACCCCTTCCCTTTTTCCTTCGCGGTGATCGCAGGCCTTAGCCCATGATCTCCTGCTCGAGCTTCTTGGCCATCTCTTCGATGTTCTCAGGCGGCCAGCCCGGGATTTCCATGCCGAGGCGGAGACCCATCGACGACAGGACTTCCTTGATCTCGTTGAGCGACTTGCGGCCGAAGTTCGGCGTGCGCAGCATCTCGGCTTCGGTCTTCTGGACCAGGTCGCCGATATAGATGATGTTGTCGTTCTTGAGGCAGTTCGCCGAGCGGACCGAAAGCTCCAGCTCGTCGACCTTCTTCAGCAGGTAGCGGTTGATCTGCGACGCGTCGCCCGAGCCGCCCTCGGCCGGAGCAGCCGCAGCCGCCATGCCGATCGGAGCCGAACGGGTAACCGCCGAATCGTCGAAGTGGACGAACAGCGCCAGCTGGTCCTGGAGGATGCGCGCGGCGTACGCCACGGCGTCTTCCGGGGTGATCGTGCCATCGGTCTCGATCGACAGCGTGAGCTTGTCGTAGTCGAGCTCCTGGCCGACGCGGGTGTTCTCGACCTTGTACGAGACCTGGCGGACCGGGCTGTACAGGGCATCGACCGGGATCAGGCCGATCGGGGCGTCCGCCGGACGGTTCGACGCGGCGGGGACATAGCCCTTGCCGGTGTCGGCGGTCAGCTCCATGTTGAGCGTCGCGCCATCGTCGAGGTGGCAGATGACGAGATCGGGGTTCATCACCTCGATATCGCCCGACACGGCGATGTCGCCGGCCTTCACCTCAGCCGGGCCGGTGGCCGACAGCTGGAGGCGCTTCGGGCCTTCGCCCTGCATCTTGAGCGCGATCTGCTTGACGTTGAGGACGATGTCCGTGACGTCCTCGCGAACCCCTGCCAACGAGCTGAACTCGTGGAGGACGTTCTCGATCTTGATCGAAGTGACCGCGGCACCCTGGAGCGACGAAAGCAGCACGCGGCGCAGCGCGTTGCCGAGCGTCAGGCCGAAACCACGCTCCAGCGGCTCGGCTACGAAGGTCGACTTGCGCTTGGGATCGCCACCGGGCTTCTTCTCGAGGCCGTTGGGCTTCTTGAGTTCCTGCCAGTTCTTAGCGTTGACCGACACGGGCTTTCCTCATGTTGGGCGGGACGAGAGGCATATCCCACCAGGTATTTACTGCAAGACCGCGGACCCGCCTCTGGGCCCGCGGCAACAAGCAGGAATGATCAGACGCGACGACGCTTGGACGGACGGACGCCGTTGTGCGGGATCGGGGTCACGTCGCGGATCGACGTGATCTGGAAGCCGACCGCCTGCAGCGCGCGCAGCGCCGACTCACGGCCCGAACCCGGGCCCTTCACTTCCACCTCAAGGGTGCGCACGCCATGCTCGGCGGCCTTGCGGCCCGCGTCCTCGGCGGCGACCTGGGCGGCGTACGGGGTCGACTTGCGCGAGCCCTTGAAGCCCATCATGCCGGCCGACGACCACGAGATGGCGTTGCCCTGCGCGTCGGTGATGGTGATCATCGTGTTGTTGAAGCTGGCGTTCACATGGGCGACGCCGGCGGTGATGTTCTTGCGTTCGCGACGGCGAATGCGCTGCGGTTCACGTGCCATTGTTCGAGCCCTCCCTTACTTCTTCTTGCCGGCGATCGGCTTGGCCTTGCCCTTGCGGGTGCGCGCATTGGTGTGCGTGCGCTGGCCACGGACCGGGAGGCCCTTGCGATGACGGAGGCCGCGATAGCAGGCCAGGTCCATCAGGCGCTTGATGTTCATCGCGGTCTGGCGACGCAGGTCGCCTTCCACGGTGTAGCTGGCGTCGATCGCCTCGCGGATCTGCAGGACTTCCTGGTCCGAGAGATCCTGAACCCGGCGCTCGGCCGCGATGTTCAGCTTCTCGGTGATCTCCTTGGCCTTGGCCGGGCCAATGCCGTGGATGTACTGCAGCGCGATGACGACGCGCTTGTTGGTCGGGATGTTGACACCCGCAATACGAGCCATGAAATTTGTTCTCCCAGCTCCACGGGGTGCCGCATGGCAGCTCGCACCCCATCTCGTAGCGTTGACTTCCGAAATGCAGTGGCACGACGAACACGCCAAGGCGCCGCCGTGAAACCGATCTTTCGGAAGATGCGCGACATATGCGTCCGCCAACGCTGAGTCAAGCGCTGCGGGAGAGGCTTTCGCCGGAAAGGGACTCATACACCATCCCGCCTCCGCCGCCAAGCAGCCCGCTGGCGCACCGTCCCGGCATGCGACGCTCAGCCGAAGGATCGAGCGATTCATTGAATCTCTTGATACTCCTGCGTGTGCGCGAGGAGAGCCGGCGCCATGCCTTCAGAGAGCAGGCGAAGTCCTATTTTGCAATGTCTCGTCTACTCCCCTCCCTGCAAGGGAGGGGTCGAGGGTGGGTGGATGCACGCGATACGTCACCCGCTTCGCCTGGCATCACAGTATAGCCAGCCGCCGACCCACCCCTAACCCCTCCCTTCCAGGGAGGGGAGCTATTAGTCAGTCCACCGCCAGCCGATACCCCGCGCCGCGCACGGTGTGGAGGATCGGACGCTCGCCTTCCTCCAGCTTGCGGCGGAGGCGACCGATATGGACGTCGACCACATTGGAACCCGGATCGAAGCGGCAGTTCCAGACATGCTCGAGCATCATCGTCCGGGTGACGACCTCGCCGGCATGGCGGGCGAGATATTCGAGCAGGTGGAATTCGCGGGCGACCAGCGGCACCGCGCGCCCGGAACGTGCGACCGTGCGGGAAAGCAGGTCGATCTCGAGATCACCCACCACGATGCGGGTGGCCTGGGCCTCGCTCTCTGCCCGATCGACGCGGCGCAGCAGCGCAGCGACGCGCGCGCGCAGCTCGGCGAAGGAGAAGGGCTTGGCGAGATAGTCATCGGCACCGGCGGCGAGGCCGCCGACTTTGTCGTCCACCGTGCCGAGCGCGGAGAGCATGATCGCCGGGGTCCGCCGTCCCTGCTCGCGCAACAGGCCGAGCAGCGACAGCCCGTCCATGCCGGGAAGCATGCGATCGAAGATCCACAGGTCGAAATTGCCTGCCTCGGCCCGGGCCAAGCCGGTGCGGCCGTCTTCGCAGGCCTCGACCGCAAAGCCGGCATCGGCCAGCCCGCGCGTCACGAAGTCCGCCGCGGCGGCATCATCCTCAACGATCAGGATCCGGTGATTCATCCGTCGCTCCAGCGCGTCCGTCCGCTCCAAGAGAGGGTTGGCCGGCGAACAAGGGGGTGTCCGCCGGCCATTGCGTCGATGCCAGGGCAGCATCGGCGACTTCAGGGGGCGTGCGGCCGGTCCTGCGCTTCGGGCGACACCCGCCCCGCCGGGGCAGTGGCGGGGCGGGCACCCGGACAACGATCGCGGGGGCGGCGATCGGTCCTGAGCCGAAAAGCGCGGAGAGGCGGACCGCATGCTGAAGACCTCTGCGTGTGCCCGACGATCCCGCCGGCCACGGACTTCAGATACGATTGCCCCCTGCCCCGGGCGGTGACCGGCGCATGACAAAAAGGTAATGTTGATTCTGAATTCCTCCCCGAGTTCGCCTCAGGGAGGAATTTGCGTTCCTAACGCTCCGCCGCGGCCTTCAGCCTGGCGAGCTGGCCTGCGATCATGCCGTCGGCCGGCGCGGCGATCTTGCCCAGCCCCGGTCCGCCGGCCACCGCATAGGTGACGGTCAGCTCGGTCGACCTGCCGTCGGCGCCCGGCTTGAGCGCGAAGGTCATCACGCCGCTGGCCGGCATCGCCTGGATCGGCCCCAGCCCGCCGCCAAGGCGCAGCAGCTTGTTCGGCTGGACGAAGAGCACCCGCAGATGCTCGACGCTGCCGCCCTCGGCCAGCTTCTCGCAGAAGCAGCCGCCGGCCCGCGCATCCATCGAGAAGTTCGCGGCATCGCCCGACCAGCTATGTTCGGGGTTCCACCAGCTCGCAGGCGCGACCAGCGTCGCCCAGAGCCTGGCCGGCGATGCGGAGACCGCCAGCTTCTGCGTGACGGTGAAGCTGGTGTCGGTCGACGCAGTGACTTCGGCCGCGGCGGGCGATGCGGCGATCAGCGCCAGGGCGATCAGCGAACGGGTCCTCATATTCCCCTCCCCTCATGAAGCGGGAGGATCATAGCGCGCAGAGCAGCATTCCAGAAGCGGCGGCGACACGGCGCGGCACTTCGATCTCGATCCGCTCGGCCGCCTTGCGGGCGAGCGACAGGTAATGGAGCGTGCCGTCGAGATAGGCCTGGAACGCGCTGGCCGCGACATGCTGTCCATCGACGAAGCGGCGCAGCGCATAGGGGTTCGCCGCGGGTGGGTTGAGGCCTTCGCTTACCAGGGTGGCGGAGCGCACGCCGCTTGCGGCGAGCAGCGCCGGCGCGGACGGATGGAAGGTGCCGCTCGGGTAGCAGAAATGCTCCGGTGCCGCGCCGCCGGTCGCCGCCAGGATCGCGGCGCGGTTGGCCTCGATCTCGGGCACCAGCTGGCCGATACGGCCGGCGACGTCGATGTGGCGGTGTGTGTGGAGCTGGATGTCGAGCCCGCGCCTATGGGCGTCGGCGATCTCGTCGGGGCGCATCAAATGGAACTGGCGCTGCTCAAGCCATTGCTCGCCCACGCCCAGGGTGCGGCCATAGTTGCGCAGCGCCGCGAGCCGCTCCCCTTCCGGCAACGCCTCGATCCGGCGGATGACGGCACTGCGATCCTCCCCTGCCCGCCCAGATGCCGCGATGAGATAATCGATTGCGACATTGATCACCGGCAGGTCGCGGCCGGCATACCAGGTGGTGGCATAGAGCGTCGCGGGCAGGCGATGCGCTTCCAGCACCGGCAGCATGTGGCTGTGGGTCGAGGCCCAGCCATCGTCGATCGTGATCACCACCGCGGCGCGCGGCAGCCCGTCCACGGCGAGCCGCTCGACTGCCTCGCCGAGCGGCAGCACCGGCAGGCCCGTGCGGGCGAGCCGCGCCATGCGGGCGGCGAACATGCCGGGCGTCATGAACAGGCAGCTGCCGAACGGCGCGCCGGGGCCGAGCCAGAGGCCGTGATAGCAGAGGATGCGCAGCTGGCTGCCCGTCGCACGGCGGGCGAGCGCGGACAGGCCGGTGAGCCCGGCAGCTCTCAGCAATGCGCGCTTGGGCAGCATCCAGTGAAATCCCCCGCCCGGCCCTGGCTGGCCAGACTGGGGGATCGTCACACTCCGTGCTTAAGCAGGAGTTAGAGCAACAATATATTACAAAGGCTTAGGCATTGTCGGGAGTGGCCGTTCAGCTCCCCGGCGAAGGCCGGGGCCCAGTTGCAATGCCGGTCGAGAGGTTCGCGCGCGTCACCAGCTGCGCCGAGACTGGGCCCCGGCCTTCGCCGGGGAACGAGTAGAACAGAAAGGGCCGAGCATCGTGCCCGGCCTTTCCCAACTTCCAGCCCCCTACGAGGAGGGGTATCTCAGGCCTTGCCGTCGAGGATCGCGTCGATCTGCGCGCCGACCTCGGCGATGTCGGCCATGCCGTCGACCTTCCGCACCAGGCCCTTGGCCTCGTAGAAGGGCAGGATCGGCGCGGTCTTGGCGCGATACTCGGCCATGCGCGTGCGCACGGTCTCGGCATTGTCGTCCGGACGGCGCTTGAACTCGTGATGGCCGCACACGTCGCAAGTGCCCTCGACCTTGGGCAGCTTGAACTTGTCGTGATAGCCCTCACCGCAATTCGCGCAGGTGAAGCGGCCCTCGACACGCTCGACCAGCGCATCCTCGTTCACTTCGAGCTCGATCACGAAATCGAGCTGGCGGCCGCGCTCGCTCAGCAGCGTGTCGAGCGATTCGGCCTGGGCGGCGGTGCGCGGATAGCCGTCGAAGATCGCGCCCTTCAGCGTGTCTTCCATGTCCAGCCGCTCACCGATGATCCCCGAGACGATCGCGTCCGAGACCAGCTCGCCGGCATCCATCACGGCCTTGGCCTGGATGCCCGTGGGCGTGCCCGCCTTCACAGCGGCGCGCAACATGTCGCCCGTCGAGAGCTGGACCATGCCCCGCTCTTGCTCGAGACGCTTGGCCTGGGTGCCCTTGCCGGCTCCCGGCGGGCCCAACAGGATGATGTTCACTAAGCCTGTCCCCTCTTAGGCTCTGGGCCGCGCTTAACGCGCGCGACCCTTCAGCTTCGCCTTCTTGATCAGATCGCCATACTGGTGCGCCAGCAGGTGCGACTGGATCTGCGTCACCGTGTCCATCGTCACGTTGACGACGATGAGCAGGCTGGTGCCGCCCATCAGGAACGGAATGCTCATCGACGAGAACACCGCTTCGGGAACGAGGCAAATGACCGTCAGATAGGCAGCGCCGATCACGGTGATGCGGGTGAGCACGTAGTCGAAGTACAGCTCGGTGTTCTTGCCGGGGCGGATGCCCGGGATGAACCCGCCATAGCGCTTGAGGTTCTCGGCGGTCTCCTCCGGATTGAACACCACGGCGGTGTAGAAGAAGGAGAAGAAGATGATGCCGAAGCCGTAGAGCGCCATGTAGATCGGCGAACCGTGGCGCAGCCACGTGTTCAGGTTGATGATCAGGTCGCTCCACCAGCTCTCGCCCGCGGTCATGTTGCCGGCGAACTGGGTGACCGTCAGCGGCAGCAGCAGCAGCGACGAAGCGAAGATCGGCGGGATCACGCCGGCGGTGTTGAGCTTGAGCGGCAGGTGGCTGCGCTCGGCCTGGACGCCGCGGGCGGTCTGGCGCTTCGGATACTGGATCAGGATGCGCCGCTGGGCACGCTCCATGAAGCAGATGAACAGCACCAGCGCGGCCACGCCGACGATGATGATGATCAGGCGCAGCGGATCGATCGAGCCGGTGCGGCCGCTCTCGAACAGCTGGACGAGCGTGGTGGGCAGGCGGGCGACGATGCCGGCCATGATGATCAGCGAGATGCCGTTGCCGATGCCGCGATTGGTGATCTGCTCACCGATCCACATCAGGAACATGGTGCCGCCGATCAGCGAGATCACCGCGCCGATGCGGAAGATCATGCCGGGCTCCACCACGGGCTGCAGGCCCTGGCTGGCGCCGAAGGTCTCGAGGCCGACGGCGATGAAGTAACCCTGCACCGCGGTCAGCGCCACCGTGCCGTAGCGGGTGTACTGGTTGAGGCGCTTGCGGCCGCTCTCGCCTTCCTTCTTGATCGCATTCAGCGTCGGCGACAGCGAGGTCGCCAGCTGCACCACGATCGAGGCGGTGATGTAGGGCATCACGCCGAGCGCGACGATCGACATGCGGTTGAGCGCACCGCCGGTGAAGTTGTTGAAGAAATCGAGCACGCCGCCCTGGGTCTGCTGCGCGAGCAGGTTCAGCTGGGTGGGGTCGACGCCCGGAAGCGGCACGTAGCTCAGCATGCGGAAGACGATCAGCGCGCCGAGGGTGAACCACAGGCGCTTCTTGAGATCGGTAGCCTTGGCGAACTTCGCCAGGTTGATGCTGGAAGCAAGTTGATCGGAGGCGGAGGCCATGTCGTATTAGGTCCCGGAAACAGAAACGGCGGATGAGCGTCTCCGCCCCCCGCCGTTCATATAGGGTGTCCAACCCCTAGGGCAATCTGTCCCCGGCGAGACGCTGGGGACAAGTCGCCGAACGGCGTCATGCTTGCCCCGGCGCGAGGCCGGGGACCGGCATGGTTACGCCTTGGCGGCGGCCTTCTTGGCTTCCTTGTCGGCCGCACGCGCCTTCTGGACGACGCGGTGCTTGGCCTTGGCCTTCTCGGCAGCCGGCACGATCTCGGGGATCGTCACGCTGCCACCGGCCTTCTCGATCGCCTCGCGGGCGGTCTTCGACACGCCGGCGACGGTGAAGTTCAGCTTGGCCGAGAACTCGCCCTTGGCGAGCACGCGCACGCCGTCCTTGCCGCCGCGGGTCAGGCCCGCCGCGTTCAGCTCGGCCTGGGTGATGTCGGTCGCGGTCAGCTTGCCCGAATCGACTGCCTTCTGGATCGCGCCCAGGTTCACCTCGGCATAGTCCTTGGCGAAGATGTTGTTGAAGCCGCGCTTCGGGATGCGCATGTGGAGCGGCATCTGGCCGCCCTCGAAGCCCTTGATCGAGACGCCTTCGCGGCTCTTCTGACCCTTCTGGCCGCGGCCGGCGGTCTTGCCGACGCCCGAACCGATACCACGGCCGACACGGACGCGGCTCTTGCGGGCACCATTGTTATCGCGGAGATCGTTGAGCTTCATAATATGCACTCGCTTTCGCTTTTGACGCGCTGATGGAAAAGGAAGCGGGGCCCATAGCGGCGCAGGCAGGCTTTGTCACCCCCGTTTTCACTGCCGCCGCGGCGGCGCGCGGGTACCAACGCCCGCGCCGCCATTCGTAGAAGATCGAACTTGTCGCCCTTCCCCCGGCGAAGGCACAATGGCGGCGATGAAGAATCTCCTGGCCATCCTGCGTCTGCCATCGGCACGGATCGTCGTATCCGGAGCGCTGCTCTTCGTCATCATCTCCTGGGTCGCGGTGATCTGGCAAATCCGCGAAGACCACAATCTGGCCGTGCAATCGGCATCGCGGGAGAATCGCGACCGCGTGGTCGCCTTCGAGCAATATGTGCGCCGCACGCTCGAGGTGGCAGACCTCGCCACGCAGTATCTCGGCGAGCGCTATGGCGCGCTTGTCGACAAGGGAGACCACCGCAAGCCGCAGCTGATAACCCTGCCCAGCTATTTCGGCCCGATGATCACCGGCGCCGAGATCGCCGACCGCGATGGCCACATCCTCTTCACCACCAAGCAGCGCGGCCCGGTCAATGTCCGCGAAAAGCGCGTGTTCCGCGAACTGCAAGACGCCCCCGGGATCGCCCGGGCGATCTCCAATCCCAGCGAACCGGAGGGCTCGAAGGAAGCCGTGCTGCTGATCGCGCGATCCTGGCGCGATGCCCGCGGCGATTTCGCCGGCGCGGTGGCGGTCGATATCCCGACGGGTCGATTCGTCGATTTCAACGCCGGCCTGCATTACCGGCCCCAAGACCTGATCTCGATCATCTCGCTGCGCGGCATGACGCTGGCCCGGCGCGAAGGGCAGACGGTGAGCTGGGGACAGGACCTCAAGGATACGCTGGTGATGCAGCGCCAGAGGGCCGATCCCAATGGCGAATATTGGGGGCCGAGCGCGATCGACGGCAAGCGCCGCCTGTTCAGCCACCAGCGGCTGGACAGCTATCCGATCTTCGTCACCTCCGGCATCGGCGAGAGCGACATATTGGGGCCGGCACGGCAGCGGGCGCGCTGGTTCCTCGTGCTGGCCTCCACGCTGACCCTGATGGTGGTTGCCCTGCTCGCCCTCTATTTCCGCCATGTCGACAAGCAACAGCAGGCACAGCACCGCTTCGACGTGATCCGCGACGAGTTCGCCCATAGCGCACGCGTGTCGTCGCTCAGCGAGATGGCCGGCGGCCTGGCGCATGAGCTCAACCAGCCCCTGGCAGCCGCCTCGAACTTCCTCTCGGTCAGCGAACTCATGCTTAAGCGCGACGGCGATGGCGACCGGGAGGCCGTGCAATTGCAGATCCGCCAGGCACGCGGCCAGATCTCGCGCGCCGGCGACATCATCCGGCGGATCCGCGACTATCTGGCGAAGGGCGACGCCGACCTGCGCATCGAGCCGATCGACGATGTCATCCACGACGCGATCGAGCTGGCGCGCGGCGCCAAGGTCGCCCCTTCCGCGCGGATCACCTATTCCGGCATGCAGCCGCCCGCCCATGCGCTGATCGACCGGATCCAGATCCAGCAGGTGCTGGTCAACCTGATCCGCAACGCCGAGGACGCGATGGCCGCGCTTCCTCCCGAGCGGCGCGCGATCCGGATCAGCTGCTCGGCCGCGTCGGAGGATTTCCTGCGCA
Organism: Sphingomonas sp. Sphisp66; assembly: GCF_047324325.1. Classification (NCBI taxonomy): domain Bacteria; kingdom Pseudomonadati; phylum Pseudomonadota; class Alphaproteobacteria; order Sphingomonadales; family Sphingomonadaceae; genus Sphingomonas; species Sphingomonas sp. Sphisp66. The sequence continues at coordinate 789,978 of NZ_CP168508.1, read as the reverse complement.
TCAGCGTCGAGGACACGGGTCCCGGCATTCCCGATGCGGTGTTCGACAAGTTCAACATGCCGTTCATCTCGACCAAGGCCGCGCAGGGCCTGGGCATCGGGCTGTCGATCTGCCGCAGCATCATCGACGTGCATGGCGGCGAGCTGAAAGCGGAGAACCTTTCCCGCGGCGCGATGGTGAGCTTCACCGTGCCCCGCGATCCCACGTTGCGCGCGGCGGCGTGAGGCTTGTGCTGGCGGGTGCCCTGCTGCTCGGCATGAGCTGGCATCGTCCGCACGCCGCCACCACACCCACCGTTCATCCTGAGTAGGGGCTGAGCCTGTCGAAGCCCCGTATCGAAGGACGTCCTTCGATACGCCATCTCGACGAGCTCAATAGCTACTCAGGATAGCCGGTTCCAGGTTGATCCGTCCGCGTCCGCCCAAACGAAAAGGGGCGACAGTCGCCTGCCGCCCCTTCTCAATCTTGCCGGGTGGCGAAGGCCTTAGCCCTCGAGCACCTTCACCATGTGCGGCAGCTTGCGGATCATGCCACGGACTTCCGGGCTATCCTCGAGCTCGCTGACCTTGTGCATCTTGTTGAGGCCCAGGCCGATCAGCGTCGCGCGCTGATCCTTAGTGCGGCGGATCGGCGAACCGATCTGCTGGATCTTGATCTTCGCCATGATCGATTACTCCGCGATAGCCGCAGCGTCCGCCTCGGCGGTCTGCGAACCACCGCGGCCGAGCAGGTCGGCGATCTTCTTGCCGCGCCGCTGGGCAACCGACTTCGGCGAAGTCTGCTCCACCAGCGCCTCGAAGGTGGCGCGGATCATGTTGTAGGGATTCGAAGTGCCGACCGACTTGGTCACCACATCGGCAACACCCAGCGATTCGAAGATGGCGCGCATCGGGCCACCCGCGATGATGCCGGTGCCCTGCGGCGCCGAACGCAGCGTCACGCGACCGGCACCGAAGTGGCCGTTGCCGTCGTGATGCAGGGTGCGGCCTTCCTTGAGCGGAACGCGGACCATCGTCTTCTTGGCAGCGGCAGTCGCCTTCGAGATGGCTTCCGGCACTTCGCGCGCCTTGCCATGACCGAAGCCGACCCGGCCCTTGCCGTCGCCCACGACGACCAGCGCCGCGAAGCCGAAGCGCTTGCCGCCCTTCACGGTCTTCGAGACGCGGTTGATGTGGACCAGCTTCTCGATCAGCTCCTCGCCACCGTCCTCGGCGTTCTGGCCACGACGGTCGTCGCGACGACCGCGGTTGCCGTCACGGCCGCCGCGGCCACGATCGCCACCGCCGCCCGGGCCGCCACGGCCACGGCCACGGCCACGACCCTGCTGCTCCTGGGGAGCACCGGCGTCCTGGGCTTCGAAGCCCGCGCCCTCTGCGGGCGCCTGGTTGTTTTCGTCAGCCATTCTCAGAACTCCAGCCCGCTCTCACGAGCGGCATCGGCCAGCGCCTTGACGCGGCCATGATAGAGGAAGCCACCGCGGTCGAACACGACCTGGGTGATGCCGGCGGCCTTGGCGGCCTCGGCAACACGCTTGCCGACGTCCTGGGCGGCCTCGATGGTCGCACCGGTCTTGCCGCGCACGTCCTTGTCGAGGGTGGAAGCCGCGGCAACGGTCTTGCCGGCGGCATCGTCGATCACCTGGGCATAGATGTGCTTGCCCGAGCGATGGATCGAAAGACGCGGACGACCACCGGCACGCGCACGAAGCGCAGTACGGTTGCGGCGACGACGCTTCGCGAAAAGCGAGAGACCCTTGGTGCTGATCACTTCTTCTTCCCTTCCTTACGGAAGATGAACTCGCCGTCGTACTTGATGCCCTTGCCCTTGTACGGCTCGGGCTTGCGCCAGCGGCGAATCTCGGCCGCAATCTGGCCGACCTTCTGCTTGTCGATCCCGGAGATCTCGACCGTGGTCTGATCCGGGGTCTTGATCTCGATGCCTTCCGGCACGTCGATGTTGACGTCGTGCGAATAGCCGAGCTGGAGCTTGAGCACCTTGCCCTGCGCAGCCGCACGGTAGCCGACGCCGGTGATCAGCAGCTTCTTCGAGAAGCCGGTGGTCACGCCGGTCACCAGGTTCTGCACCAGGGTACGCTGCATGCCCCAGAAGGCACGGGCGCGCTTGGTGTCGTTCGCCGGCTGCACCGAGATGCCGCCTTCGACGAGCTCGTAGCTGATCAGATCGGCCTTCGGGATCGAGAGGGTGCCCTTCGGGCCCTTCACCGAAACCTGATCGCCGTCGACAGTCGCGGTCACGCCCGCAGGGACGAGAACCGGCTTCTTACCGATGCGGCTCATCAGAACACCTCCGCCAGCACTTCGCCACCGACATTCTGCTCGCGCGCTTCCGCGTCCGAGAGAACGCCACGCGGCGTCGAGACGATCGTGATGCCGAGGCCGTTACGCACGCGGGGAAGCTCCTGGCTGCCCGAGTAGACGCGGCGGCCCGGCTTCGAGATGCGCGCGACGTGCTTGATCGCCGGCTGGCCCTCGAAATACTTCAGCTCGATGCGGATGCCCGCGGCGGGGCCCATCTGCTCTTCGCTGTAGCCACGGATGTAGCCTTCGCGCTGGAGCACATCGAGAACGCGCGCACGCAGCTTGCTCGCCGGCGTAAGGACGGAGTCCTTGCGGGCGCGCTGGCCGTTGCGGATGCGGGTGAGCATATCACCCAGGGGATCGGTCACTGCCATCTTCGTGATCCTTACCAGCTCGACTTGGTGACGCCGGGGATGAGGCCCTTGTTGGCCAGATCACGCAGCATCACACGAGCGAGACGGAACTTGCGGTAGTAACCGCGGGGGCGGCCGGTGAGCTCGCACCGGTTGCGAATGCGGGTCGGGTTGCCGTTGCGCGGCAGCTCGGCCATCTTGAGACGCGCGATGAGACGCTCGGTCTCATCGAGGCTCTCGTCATTCGCGATCGCCTTGAGCTTCGCATACTTGCCGGCGTACTTCTTCACCAGCAGCTTGCGACGCTCGTTCTTGTTCACGGAACTCAGTTTCGCCATGACTTAAGTTCTCTTTCCTTTACGCGGCCTTGGCTTCGCCGTCCGCATCCTGCGGGAACGGGAAACCGAAGAGACGGAGAAGCTCGCGAGCTTCCTCGTCGGTCTTCGCGGTGGTGGTCACGATCACGTCCATGCCGCGGATCTTGTCGACCTTATCGTAGCTGATTTCCGGGAAGATCAGCTGCTCCTTGAGACCGCAGGCATAGTTGCCACGGCCGTCGAACGACTTCGGGTTGAGGCCACGGAAGTCGCGAACGCGCGGCAGCGCGATCGTGATGAAGCGGTCGAGGAACTCGTACATGCGCTCGCGGCGAAGGGTGACCTTCGCGCCGATCGGCATGCCCTCGCGCAGCTTGAACTGCGCGATCGACTTCTTCGCCTTGGTGATCACCGGCTTCTGGCCCGCGATCAGCTCCATTTCAGAAGCGGCCTGCTCGACCTTCTTCTTGTCCTGGGTGGCTTCGCCGACGCCCATGTTGAGCACGATCTTCTCGATCTTCGGCACTTCCATGACGTTCTTGTAACCGAACTTCTCGGTCATCGCCTTGGCGATGGTCTCGTCATAGAGCTTGCGCATGCGCGGCGTGTAGGAATCAGCCATTGATGACCTCCCCGGTCTTGACGGCGACACGGACCTTCTTGCCGTCGCGCTCCTCGAAGCGGACGCGGGTCGGCTTGCCGTCCTTGGTCACGTGCGCGACCTTGGAGATCGCCAGCGGCGCTTCCGAACGCTCCAGGCCACCCTGCGGGTTGGTCTGGCTCGGCTTGCGGTGACGCACGGCGACGTTGATGCCCGAAACGACGACCTTGCCGTCCTTGGGCAGCGACTTGACGACTTCACCGGTCCGGCCCTTGTCCTTGCCGGACAGGACGATGACCTGGTCGCCCTTCTTGATCTTGGCAGCAGCCATCACAGCACCTCGGGGGCGAGCGAAATGATCTTCATGAAGCCCTTCGAGCGCAGCTCGCGGACCACCGGGCCAAAGATACGGGTGCCGATCGGCTCCTCGTTCTTGTTGACCAGGACGGCAGCATTGCCGTCGAAGCGAATGACCGAGCCATCGGCGCGGCGGACGTCCTTGGCGGTGCGGACGATGACGGCACGGTGCACGTCACCCTTCTTCACCTTGCCGCGGGGAGCAGCTTCCTTGATGCTGACGACGATGACGTCGCCCACGGAGGCGAAGCGACGCTTCGATCCGCCCAGCACCTTGATGCACTGCACCCGCTTCGCGCCGCTGTTGTCAGCGACGTCGAGATTGGACTGCATCTGGATCATTGATCCGGTTCCTTCTCGTTTGGCCTTCCGGGACCTGCCCGGGGGTTCCAGTTAAAAAGATTAGGCGGCGGCGTCCGACTTGGCCGGGGTCGCGTGGGTGTTCACCCGCTCGATCACCTTCCAGGTCTTGAGCTTGGAGATCGGCGCAGTCTCTTCGATGCGCACGGTCTCGCCGGCCTTGTACTCGTTCGCCTCGTCATGGGCGTGATACTTCTTCGAGCGGCGGATGATCTTGCCGTAGAGCGGGTGCTTCACCTTGCGCTCCACCAGCACGACCACGGTCTTGTCGCCCTTGTCGGAAACCACGTTCCCGGTCAGCACGCGCTTCGGCATGGTTTCGTCCTTTACTTGGCAGTCGAGCGCGAGCGCTCGTTCTGCAGCGTCTTGATGCGGGCGATGTCGCGACGGACTTCGCGGACCCGGCTCGGCTTCTCGAGCTGGCTGGTCGCGGCCTGGAAGCGAAGGTTGAATGCCTCGCGCTTCAGGTTGCCGAGCTCGTCGCTCAGCTGGTCCTCGGTCTTCGCACGAAGATCGGTAGCCTTGGTCATTCTATCAACCCTCCAGGTGCGAGGTATCGCCGAGGCGAGCCACGACCTTGACCTTGATCGGCAGCTTCATCGCCGCACGCTCGAAAGCTTCAGCAGCGAGCGGGCCCGGCACGCCGTCCAGCTCGAACAGGATGCGGCCCGGCTTGACGCGGGCGACCCAGAATTCCGGCGAGCCCTTGCCCGAGCCCATGCGGACTTCAGCAGGCTTCGACGAAACCGGCACGTCCGGGAAGATGCGGATCCAGAGACGGCCCTGGCGCTTGATGTGACGGGTGATCGCGCGGCGGGCCGCTTCGATCTGACGGGCGGTGATCCGCTCCGGCTCCATCGCCTTCAGGCCATACGACCCGAAGTTCAGCGCAGTGCCACCCTTGGCGTCGCCGTGGATGCGGCCCTTGAAGGCCTTGCGGAACTTGGTGCGCTTCGGTTGCAGCATTTCTCTGTCCTAACCCTTAGCGGCGGTGGTCGTCGCGCGCCGGGCGAACGCCCGTCGTCTGCGACTCCAGGTTGAGGCGATCGGTCGCCATCGGATCATGGCCGAGGATCTCGCCCTTGAAGATCCAGACCTTCACGCCGCAGACGCCATAGGCGGTGTGCGCTTCGGCCGTGGCGTGGTCGATGTTCGCGCGCAGCGTGTGCAGCGGAACGCGGCCTTCGCGATACCATTCCGAGCGGGCGATCTCGGCGCCGCCGAGACGGCCGCCGCAGTTGATCCGGATGCCCTCGGCGCCGAGGCGCATCGCCGACTGCACCGCGCGCTTCATGGCGCGGCGGAAGGCGATACGGCGCTCGAGCTGGTCGGCGATGCCCTGGGCGACGAGCTTGGCGTCGACTTCCGGCTTGCGGATCTCGACGATGTTCAGGCTCACGTCGCTCGAGGTCATCGAGGACAGCGTCTTGCGCAGCTTCTCGATGTCCGAGCCCTTCTTGCCGATGATGACACCGGGACGGGCAGCGTAGATCGAAACGCGGCACAGCTTGGCCGGACGCTCGATCACCACCTTCGAGATCGCGGCCTGGGGCAGCGTCTCGACGATGTACTTGCGGATCTTGAGGTCCTCCATGAGGAGCCGGCCATAGTCGGCGCCCTCGGCGAACCAGCGGCTGTCCCAGGTACGGTTGACCTGGAGACGCAGGCCGATCGGGTTGCTCTTGTGACCCATTATGCTTCTTCCTGCTCGCGGACGACGATGCGAAGACGGCTGAACGGCTTCAGGATGCGGGTGGACTTGCCACGGCCGCGGGTCGCGAAGCGCTTCATCGTGATCGACTTGCCGACCGAAGCCTCGGCGACGACGAGCGCGTCGACGTCGAGGTTATGGTTGTTTTCCGCATTGGCGATCGCCGAGGCGAGAACCTTGCGAGCATCGACGGCCATGGCCTTGGTCGAGAACTGAAGGATGTTCAGCGCGTCGCCGGCCTTCTTGCCGCGGATCAGGCCCGCGACGAGGTTCAGCTTCTGGGCCGAACCACGGATCTGCGTGGCGACGGCAAGGGCTTCCTTGTCGCCAACCTTGCGGGGGGCTGCCTGCTTAGACATTAGCGCTTACCCTTCTTGTCGGCTGCGTGGCCGGGGAAGAAGCGGGTCGGCGCGAACTCGCCGAGCTTCATGCCAACCATGTCCTCGTTGACCGAGACCGGCACGAACTTGCGGCCATTGTAGACGCTGAACGTCAGGCCGACGAAATCCGGCAGGATCGTCGAGCGGCGCGACCAGGTCTTGATCGGACCGGCGCGGGTGCCCTGCTCCTGCGCGGTCTGCGCCTTCTTGAGCAGGTGGAGGTCCACGAACGGACCCTTCCAAACGGAGCGAGCCATGGGTTAGCCCTTCTTCTTCGCGTGACGGCTGCGGATGATCATCTTGTCCGTCGCCTTGTTGTGGCGGGTGCGCGCACCCTTGGTCGGCTTGCCCCACGGGGTGACCGGGTGACGGCCGCCCGAGGTACGGCCTTCACCACCGCCGTGCGGGTGGTCGACCGGGTTCTTCGCGACACCGCGGGTCAGCGGGCGGATGCCCTTCCAGCGGTTGCGGCCGGCCTTGCCGAGGTTGGTGTTCTGGTTGTCCGGGTTGGACACCGCACCGACCGTCGCCATGCAGTTGCCGTGGATGTAGCGCTGCTCGCCCGAGTTCAGGCGGACGATGACCATGCCGCGGTCACGACCGACGACCTGGACATAGGTGCCTGCCGAACGGGCGATCTGACCGCCCTTGCCCGGCTTCATCTCCACATTGTGGACGATGGTGCCGACCGGCATCTGGCCCAGCTCCATGGCGTTGCCCGGCTTCACGTCGGTCTTCTTGCCGGCGATCACCTTGTCGCCGACGGCGAGGCGCTGCGGCGCGATGATGTAGGCGACGCGATCCTTGCCGGCTTCGTCGGCGCCGTAGTTCACGAGCGCGATGAAGGCGGTGCGGTTCGGGTCATACTCGATCCGCTCGACGGTGCCCTCGACGTCCCACAGGCGGCGCTTGAAATCGATGATACGATAGCGCTGCTTGTGGCCGCCGGCGATGCCGCGCGAGGTCACATGGCCCTTGTTGTTGCGGCCGCCGGTCTTGGTCTTGCCCTCGGTCAGAGCCTTGACCGGACGACCCTTGTACAGGGCCGAACGGTCGATCAGGATCAGGCCGCGGACGCCAGGCGACGTCGGATTGTAATTCTTGAGTGCCATTACGAATTGACCCCCGAGGTCACGTCGATCTGCTCACCGTCGGCGAGGGTCACGATAGCCTTCTTCACGTCAGAGCGCTTGTAGGGGGCGCCCTTCCACTTCTTGGTCTTGCCCTTCTGGACGATCGTGTTGACGCCAGTCACCTTGACCTTCCAGATCGCCTCGACGGCGGCCTTGATCTCGGGCTTGGTGGCGTCGCCAGCGACCCGGAACACAACCGCGTTGTGCTCGGAGACGAGCGTCGACTTCTCGGTGATGTGCGGCGCGACAATCACGTCATAGTGACGGTTGTCGATCGCGGCTGCCTGCTTCTTAGCCATTGAAGCGCGCCTCCAGCTTCTCGACGGCAGCGCGGGTCAGGACCAGCGTGTCGTGCTTCAGGATGTCATAGACGTTGGCGCCCACCGCGGGGAGGACGTTCACGCCGATCAGGTTGCGCGCAGCCAGGAAGCCGTTGCCGGCCTCGCCGTCGATCACCAGGGCAGTCTTGCCGGTGCCAAGCTTGGCGAACTGGGTCTTCAGCTCCGCGGTCTTGGCGGTGCCGAACGCGTCGAGGACGATCAGCGAGCCGGCCTTGGCGTGGCTGCTGAGGGCCATCTTCAGGCCGAGCGCGCGGATCTTCTTGTTCAGGCCGGGGTTGAAGTCACGGACGCGGGCGCCGTGAGCCTTACCACCACCGATGAACACCGGAGCGCGGCGATCGCCGTGACGGGCGGTACCGCCGCCCTTCTGGCGACCGAACTTCTTGCCCGAGCGGGCGACGTCGGCACGCTCGCGAGTGCCGCGCGCGGTGGCGCGACGCTTCTCGAGCTGCCAGGTGACGACGCGGTGCAGGATGTCGGCGCGCGGCTCGACACCGAAGACGGTGTCGTTGAGCTCGATGTCGCCCGAAGCCTTGGCGTCGAGGGTTTGAACCTTGACCTTCACTTAGCCCTCCTGGCCTTCGGTCGCCTCGGGAGCCTCGGTCACTTCGGCCGGAGTCTCCGCGGGAGCGGTGTCGTTGTTGTTGGCGACCGACTTGATGCCGGCCGGGAACGGCGCGGCGTCGGGACGGGCGACCTTGACGGCGTCCTTGACGAACAGCCAGCCACCCTTCGAGCCAGGGACCGAGCCCTTGACGAAGATCAGGCCGCGCTCGACGTCGGTGCCGACGATCTCGAGATTCTGCTGGGTGCGGAACTTGTCACCCATGTGGCCGGCCATCTTCTTGTTCTTGAAGACCTTGCCCGGATCCTGACGCTGACCGGTCGAACCCAGCGAGCGGTGCGAAACCGAGACGCCGTGGGTCGCGCGCAGACCGCCGAAGCCCCAACGCTTCATGCCGCCCGCAAAGCCCTTGCCCTGGGTCTTGCCCTGGATGTCGACGAACTGGCCGGCGACATAGTGGTCGGCCGAGATCTCGGCGCCCACTTCGAGCAGGCCGTCCGCATCGACGCGGAACTCATGGACGACAGCCTTGGGCTCGACTTCGGCCTTGCCGAAGTGGCCGCGCTGCGGCTTGGCGACATTCTTGCTCTTCGCCGTGCCGGCGCCGAGCTGGACGGCGGTATAGCCGTCACGATCCTTTTCGCGGACGGAGACGACCTGCACGCCTTCGAGAGCCAGGACGGTGACGGGCACGTGGCGGCCGTCGTCCTGGAACAGGCGGGTCATCCCCAACTTCTTCGCGATCACGCCAGTGCGCATGACCAGTTGCTCCTATGCATAGGCACCCGAGGGGGAATTCCCACGGGTGCGTGCTTCAGCCCGAAAATATGATGCGAGCCCCCGTCCGGGCTGAACCCCTTCCCGAAGGAAGAGGCGACGGGGGACGCAGTCCCGGTTCTCCGAAGAGGCCGGCGGTATCCCTATCGCGATGCGAGTGCGCCCGTGGCGCCCTCCCGTTCCTTGCGTTGGATCGGGATCGATCCGGTGGAGGAACCTGGCGAATCCCCCATAAGGGAATCGCGAATCTCGTGTGGAGGCGCGCCTTTACGTCAGCAGCGCTTCCCTGTCCACCCCCACACCTGCATTCCTGCGAAGTATGCGGCAGGACGAGAAAGACCCCCGCTTTCGCAGGGGCCTTCAACCGGCTCAGGCCAGCTTGATCTCGACGTCGACGCCAGCGGCGAGGTCGAGCTTCATCAGCGCGTCCACGGTCTGCGGGGTCGGCTGCACGATGTCGAGCATGCGCTTGTAGGTGCGCACCTCGAACTGCTCGCGCGACTTCTTGTCGATGTGCGGGCCACGGTTGACCGTGAACTTCTCGATCTTCGTCGGAAGCGGAATCGGGCCACGGATGAGAGCGCCGGTACGGCGGGCAGTGTCGGCGATGTCGCCGGTCGCCTGGTCGAGCACTCGATGATCGAACGCCTTCAGGCGAATACGGATATTCTGCGTTTCCATGTCCCTACCAATGCGAAAGAGCGGAGCCCGTTGCCGGGCTTCTATGCTGTGTTTGAACCGAAGGGGCGGCCCATACAGAGAGATATGATTCGGATCAAGGGGCGATGCGATGGAATCTGCCGCCCTTCCCCGTCGCCCCGGCCTTGCGCGGGGGCCCCGCTTCTTTCCGCCCCTCAAAAAAGCGTATCGGACAGATCACGCCATTCCGGGTTCCCGCGCTCGATCTGCTCGAACTTCCATTCCCGGCGCCAGCGCTTCACGCGTTTCTCATGCGCGATGGCATCGCTGATGTTCGGCGCATGCTCGGCCCAAACGAGCCTGTTCAGCCCATAGCGACGGCAAAAATCCGAGCCACCCTCCGTGCGATGCTGGTGAACCCGTGCCGCAAGGTTCGCCGTCACGCCTACGTAGATCGTGCCGCGGTACCGGTCTGCCATGATGTAAACCCAGCCACCTCGCTCCATTCGAATAGGACAGAAGAAGCGGGACCCCGGGTCAAGCCCGGGGTGACGAACGCCGGGCTATTACCCCCAAATCCGACACGATCGCTGATCTCGCGGAGTATCAAGGGCGTAAGCAAACTATCTATGGGAGAATAGCTATGTGGTGGGTACTCGGCATATTAGCAGCGGCTGCCTTCTTCTTTGTAGGCCAGCCTGATCGCCCAACCGCAACAGGCGGAGGTGCTACCGCAGGCCTGATAGTCGGCGTCATTCTCGCCCTAATCTACGGCAATTGGTGGCTAGTAAGTCGAAGCATAACCGTCGGGATCCTGCTCGGGCTACTCTTCGAGATTTTGCCGCGCTTGGCACGCCATCGCTGAAACTTGGCTAGGTCCGAGCCGCAGCGCCCACGCCTTAACTCGTGGCGATCCCCTTGAAGCCGAAAAGGCCCGGCCTCCTTGGCAGGAGACCGGGCCCTTCGAACTCTACCCTAAAGGGTGAAGCTTACTTCTGGATCTCGGCGACGACGCCGGCACCCACGGTGCGGCCGCCTTCGCGGATCGTGAAGCGCTGGCCGACGTCCATGGCGATCGGCGCGATCAGCTTGATGCCGAGAGCGACGTTGTCGCCCGGCATCACCATCTCGGTGCCGGCCGGCAGCTCGATGGTGCCGGTGACGTCGGTGGTGCGGAAGTAGAACTGCGGACGATAGTTCGCGAAGAACGGCGTGTGACGGCCGCCCTCGTCCTTCGACAGGACGTACACTTCCGACTGGAAGTCGGTGTGCGGCTTGATCGAACCCGGCTTGGCCAGAACCTGGCCACGCTCGACTTCGTCACGGCCGACGCCACGGATCAGCGCGCCGATGTTGTCGCCGGCTTCACCCTGGTCGAGCAGCTTGCGGAACATTTCGACGCCGGTCACGACGGTCTTGCGGACGGTCTCCTGGATGCCGACGATCTCGACTTCCTCGCCAACCTTGACCACGCCGGTCTCGACGCGGCCGGTCACCACGGTGCCGCGGCCCGAGATCGAGAACACGTCTTCGATCGGCATCATGAACGGCTTGTCGAGCGGACGCTCCGGCTGCGGGATCGACTCGTCGACAGCGGCCATGAGAGCCAGGATGGCGTCCTTGCCGAGCTTTTCGTCCGAACCCGAGAGGGCGGCGGTCGCCGAACCACGGATGATCGGAATGTTGTCGCCGTCGAACTCACGACGCGACAGCTCTTCGCGGATTTCCATCTCGACGAGCTCGAGGATTTCCTCGTCGTCGACCAGGTCGACCTTGTTGAGGAACACGACCATCGTCGGCACGCCGACCTGGCGAGCGAGCAGGATGTGCTCCTTGGTCTGCGGCATCGGGCCGTCGGTGGCGGCGACCACGAGGATCGCGCCGTCCATCTGGGCAGCACCGGTGATCATGTTCTTCACATAGTCGGCGTGGCCCGGGCAATCGACGTGCGCATAGTGACGCTTGTCGGTCTCGTACTCGACGTGCGCGGTCGAGATGGTGATGCCGCGCTCGCGCTCTTCCGGAGCCTTGTCGATGTTGGCGAAGTCGACGGCGGCGTTACCCGCAACGTTCTCTGCCAGAATCTTGGTGATAGCGGCCGTCAGCGAGGTCTTGCCGTGGTCGACGTGACCGATGGTGCCGATGTTGAGGTGCGGCTTGTTCCGCTCAAACTTTGCCTTCGCCATTGTTTTCCTACCTTCTGATCTCTGATTCCGCGCCGCCAGGGGATTCGCCGGAAGGCGGCCCCATAGCGGCTGTTTTCAAGTTATGCCAGCCCAAGCGCTACGCGCGTCAGGCGAGCTTCGCCTTCACTTCGTCTGCCACGTTCGGCGGCACTTCGTCATAGTGCGAGAACTGCATCGAGTACTGCGCACGACCCTGCGTGAACGAGCGGAGCGAGTTCACGTAACCGAACATGTTCGCCAGCGGCACCATGGCCTCGACCGTCTGCGCGTTGCCGCGGCTGTCGGTGCCCTGGATCTGACCACGGCGGCTGTTGATGTCGCCGATGACGTCGCCGAGATAATCCTCGGGGGTCACGACTTCCACCTTCATCACCGGCTCGAGCAGCTTGATGCCCGACTTCTGGGCCGCTTCGCGCATTGCGGCGCGGGCAGTGATTTCGAACGCCAGCGCCGACGAGTCGACGTCGTGGTACGCACCGTCATAGAGCAGCACTTCGAAGTCGATGATCGGGAAGCCGACCAGCGAACCCGTCAGCGCGGTCTCGCGGAAGCCCTTCTCAATCGCCGGGATATATTCCTTCGGAATGTTGCCGCCCTTGACTTCGTCCTTGAAGACGAAGCCCGAACCGCGCTCGCCCGGGGTCAGCTTGACCTTCACGCGGCCGAACTGGCCGGTGCCGCCCGACTGCTTCTTGTGCGTGTAGTCGATGTCCACCGGCTTCGCGAGATACTCGCGATACGCCACCTGCGGCGCACCGACGTTCGCCTCGACCTTGAACTCGCGCTTCATGCGGTCGACCAGGATCTCGAGATGGAGCTCGCCCATGCCCTTGATGATGGTCTGGCCCGACTCGTGGTCGGTCGAAACGCGGAACGAGGGATCCTCGGCGGCCAGACGATTGAGCGCGATGCCCATCTTTTCCTGGTCGGCCTTGGTCTTCGGCTCCACCGACAGCTCGATAACCGGCTCCGGGAACTCCATGCGCTCCAGGATGATCGGGTTCGCGGTGTCGCACAGCGTATCGCCGGTCGTGGTCTCCTTGAGGCCCGCGATCGCGACGATGTCGCCAGCGCGTGCTTCTTCGATGTCTTCACGCGAGTTCGCGTGCATCAGGAGCATACGGCCGATCTTCTCCTTCTTGTCCTTCACCGAGTTCAGATACTGACCCTTGGTGAGGGTGCCCGAATAGATGCGGGCGAAGGTGAGCGAGCCGACGAACGGATCGTTCATGATCTTGAACGCCAGCAGCGAGAGCGGCGCGTTGTCGTCGGCCGGACGCGAATCCGGGGTTTCGCCGTCGAGCTTCACGCCCTGCACGTCCGGAATGTCCAGCGGCGAAGGCAGATAGTCGACAACGGCGTCGAGCAGCGGCTGCACGCCCTTGTTCTTGAACGCCGAACCGCAAAGGATCGGAACGAACGCCATGGCGAGCGTGCCCTTGCGGATCAGCTTCTTCAGGTCGGCGGTCGAGGGCTCATTGCCTTCGAGATACGCTTCCATCAGCGCGTCGTCCTGCTCGACGGCCATCTCGATCAGGTCGCTGCGATACTTCGCGGCCTTTTCCTTCAGGTCGTCGGGGATCTCGGCATATTCGAACTTCGCGCCCAGGCTCTCCTCGAGCCAGATGATCGCGCGGTTCTCGACCAGGTCGACCAGGCCCTTGAAGCCGCCTTCCTCGCCGATCGGCAGATACAGCACGGCCGGACGCGCGCCGAGGCGGTCGACGATCGTATCCACACAGAAATAGAAGTTCGCACCGGTGCGGTCGAGCTTGTTGACGAAGCACATCCGCGGCACGCCGTACTTGTCGGCCTGGCGCCACACGGTCTCCGACTGCGGCTCCACGCCGGCAACGCCGTCGAAGCAGGCAACCGCACCGTCGAGCACGCGCAGCGAACGCTCGACTTCGATCGTGAAGTCGACGTGGCCGGGGGTGTCGATGATGTTGATCAGGTGCTCTTCACCCTTGCCCTCGTTCGCCTTCCACTTGCAGGTGGTGGCAGCCGAGGTGATGGTGATGCCACGCTCCTGCTCCTGCTCCATCCAGTCCATCGTCGCCGTGCCTTCGTGCACTTCGCCGATCTTGTAGGACTTGCCGGTGTAGTAGAGGATGCGCTCGGTCGTCGTCGTCTTGCCGGCGTCGATGTGCGCCATGATGCCGATATTGCGATAACGCTCGAGCGGATGGCTGCGGGCCATGACCTGGTTTCCTTAAGGATGTGGGGAGCCGGACGATCCAGCTCCCCGATATGTAGGAACGAAAATTTCCAGCGCCAGCCGGGCCGGCGCTGGAGAAAGACTTACCAGCGGTAGTGGCTGAAGGCGCGGTTCGCTTCAGCCATACGGTGGGTGTCTTCACGCTTCTTCACGGCGTTGCCGCGGTTGTTCGAAGCGTCGAGCAGCTCGCCCGAGAGGCGCGCCGACATGGTGTTCTCGCTGCGGTTGCGCGCAGACGTGATCAGCCAGCGGATCGCGAGCGCCTGGGCACGCTCCGGACGGACTTCGACCGGAACCTGGTAGGTCGCACCGCCGACGCGGCGGCTGCGGACCTCGATGCCCGGCTTGATGTTGTTCAGCGCGTCATGGAACACGCCGATCGGATCGCGCTTGGCGCGCGCTTCGACGGTTTCCATGGCCGAATAGACGATGCCCTCGGCAACGGACTTCTTACCGTCCAGCATGACCGAGTTCATGAACTTCGAAAGGACGATATCACCGAACTTGGGATCCGGCAGGATTTCGCGCTTTTCTGGGCGACGACGACGAGCCATCTTGAATTTCCTTCTAAACCTTCAGCGTGTCCGGAACCCGTCCGGGGCTTACTATGGCTGTGATTACTTCGGACGCTTGGCGCCGTACTTCGAACGCGACTGGCGACGATCCTTGACGCCCTGCGTATCGAGCACGCCGCGCAGGACGTGGTAGCGAACGCCGGGAAGATCGCGGACACGGCCGCCGCGGATCAGAACAACCGAGTGCTCCTGAAGGTTGTGACCTTCGCCCGGGATGTAGCTGATGACTTCGCGCTGGTTGGTCAGGCGGACCTTCGCAACCTTGCGGAGCGCCGAGTTCGGCTTCTTCGGAGTCGTCGTGTAGACGCGGGTGCAAACACCGCGCTTCTGCGGGTTCTGCTCCATCGCAGGGACCTTCGACTTGGCCTTCTGCGGTTCGCGGCCCTTGCGGACCAGCTGGTTGATCGTCGGCATGAAGCCCTTCACCTTTATGTTACCGGCTGGGCCGGCGGTTACTTTGCTGGAACCCTGTGTTTGAGAATACGAAAAGGCCCCGGGTGTACTCGACCCCCCGGGCCATTGCGTCTCCAGCAACGTTCAGCTCTTGCCCCAAAAGGAATCGCGACCGGACGTGCCGGTCCCTTGTGGGACGGGGGCGCCTATAGCGAGGGGGGCTTGGCGGGTCAACTGACTCGCCGGCGGGATAAGAGAGCGTCAACCAACGCCCGCCTAGAACGGTCAGATGGTTCGTTACGCCCCCCGATTCAAGCCGCTCGCCGCGGCGCTGGCCGCACTGGCCGCGACCCTGCTGCTCGGCACCCTGGACCCGGCCCTGTCCGGCCCCGCCAGCCTGCTGGGCTGGGAGGCGTTCGGACTGGCGATCGTCGCGGGCGCCGGCTTCCTTGCGTGGCACCTCGCCCAGCTGACCGCCCTGCCCGCCGGATCCCCGCTCAGGGCGGCGCTGCCGGCCGCGCTGATCCCGCTGATCGTCTTTCCGCACATCGGCACCGCCGCGCTGCTGGTGCCGGCGACCCTTGCCCTCGCATTGCTCGCGACCGAGCGATTCGCCGCGCCGCTGGCACTCACCGGCGCGCTCGCCGCGCTCGGCACTGGACCCGTCGCCGCCGGAGTCGCCGGCGTAACGATGCTCGCCGCCGCGTGGCTTTGCCGCGCCCGGTGCCCGGCGGCGAACGACAATCCCTCTCTGGAACGCATGCCCCGCTTTTGGCCGGTGCCCGCCTCCCTGCGTTATGCTAGAGATATCCCACGGGATTCGGGTTACGAATTTGGGGAGTAGCGTGAATGTTCAACGGTAATAATCGTGGTCGCGATCGTGACGAGCGTCCTGCAATGCCGCCGGCGCCGCCGCAGCAGGCCGGTGGCGGCAAGCGCGGCATGTTCTCGGTGATCGGTCCGGACGTGACGGTGACCGGCAATATCACTGCCAGCGCCGACCTGCATATCGACGGTCGCATCGAAGGCGACGTCAATTGCGGCAGCCTGGCCCAGGGCGCCGACAGCCAGGTGTTCGGCAACGTCACCGCCGAGACCGCCCGCCTCGCCGGTGCGATCGAAGGCACGGTGCGCGTGCGCCAGCTCACCATCGAGCGCTCGGCCAAGATCACCGGCGATGTCGAATATGAGAACATCACGATCGAGAATGGCGGCCATATCGACGGCCGCCTGAAGCATATGAGCACCGTCCAGGCGGCGGCCCCGGCCGCTCCCTCGGGCCCGCGCCCGGTCGAGTCGGCCCCCTCGCCCTTCGCGACGGCGGCGAACGAATAAGCTCCCGGCTTTCGGAAAACAGGAAGGGCGCGTTCTCGCAGGAGAGCGCGCCCTTTGCTTTTTGCTTATGAGGAGGAATACCCTCTCTTCTTTCCCCGGCGAAGGCCGGGGCCCAGACTAAGCGTGCGCGTCGCAGACGCGCCAAGGGGCGCGGACTTTCAAGTCTGGACCCCCGCCGTCGCCGGGGAAAGGGAGTAGGCTCAGACCCTACAACCCCCGGATCTTGTCCAAATGCTGCTGCACCACCGGCGCCACCTCGGCCGCAAAGGCCTTGAGCTCGGGCACGGTGCCGCCCGCGGCATAGTCCTTCACCACCGCCAGCGTCTTCTCGTGCGCGACGACCTGCTGCGCCTTGTAGGCCGCGTCGAAATCAGATCCCGTCGCCTGGCGCAGCGTGGCCAGGTTCGCCTCCTGCTCGGCGCTCAGCTTTGGATCGGGCTTGATCGCCGGCATCGCCTTGCCGCCCGCCGCCTTGAGCTTCGCGGTCGATTCGCTGTGGGCGGTCACCATCATCCCGCCGAAATCCTTTAGCGCCTGGACGGTCGCCTTTTGCTGGGCGAGCTTGCCCGCCTCGATCTCATAGGCGTCACTCGCCCCGGCGGTATCGGCAAAGGTCTGGCCGGTCAGCGCCACCGTGCCCGACGCCATGTTGACGTCGGTGCCGCTCGCCGCATTGGCGTCGATGCTGTTCTCGGGGATGATCGTGTCGGTGGCGACGATATTGTCGACCGTGGTCACCGGCTCGGCGCCGCCACAGGCACTGAGCGCGACCGCCGGGCCGAGCCCGAGCGCGAAGAAGTATCTGTTCATGCAGGCATTCCCTCTCCTGTTTTGCGGAAAGGAACGCGGGCATCGGAGCGCCGTTCCGGCTATCGTGCCGGGATGCGGCGAAGCGAGAAGGGAGATGGGCGATGACCGACTGGACCGAGGCACAGGAAGGCGGCTGCCGCTGCGGGGCGCTGCGCTTCCGCCTTAGCGGCGCGCCGATGCTGACCAGCGCCTGCCACTGCACCGGCTGCCAGAAGATGAGCGGCAGCGCCTTCTCGCTGACCCTGACCGTACCCGCCCAGGCTTTCGAGCTGCTGCAGGGCGAACCGGCGATCGGCGGCCTGCACGGTCCTGTCGCGCACCATTATCACTGCGACCATTGCAAGAGCTGGGTCTTCACTCGCGCCGAGGGGATGGACTGGTTCGTCAACATCCGCACGACGATGCTCGACACCCCCGACGACCAGCCGCCCTTCCTCGAGGCCTGGGCCAGCGAGAAGCTCCCCTGGGTCGAGACCCAGGCTACGCGCAGCTATTCGGGCGATCCCGATTGGAACGACTGGGAGGTTCTGACGCAGGAATATGCGGGGACCGTGGGCTCCGCGGCGAGAACCTAGTCGGCGAACCGACCGGGATTGGGTGAGAAGCGGTCTGGCGGCCCTCTATTCCTGTCTTCGCGAATAATGCGCGGTCAGCGCGGCGCCGCGTGTCAACTCGATTGACCATCGGCCGGACCTCGTCGGGGCGCCCCCGACGAGTCCGAACAGATCAGGTATCCGGGATCGCGCTTCCTAGGTAGCTTCGCGCTTGCCCTATGATCTAATTATACGGCAACCCGCGCTGCAGAACCATTATTCATGTGCTGGGAAGGAGAGGCCATGCGTGGATCCGCGGTTGCACTTGGATTGCTGATGTCAGTTTCTGCGCAGGCGCAAAACATGCCTTGGGCCGGTTACACAACGGAGGGTTTGGGCGAGACGCGCGAGCCTTGGAAATTCAACTGGACTGATCCCGAGAACGAATGGCTTCGCATCTCCACTGACAGCCAGAAGGCGACCTGGTTTCTCCAACTGGCAAGCGATCTCCGGGTCAAGGAGCAGCCCAAAAGCGCGCGGCGGGTGTGGCTCAAGATCGATTACAGTAGGCAGGCATCTGAGCCAGCACGCGAGGCCAAAGCGTTGTGGATCATCAACTGTACTGACCAAACATTCATGGTGCGTAACATGACTTGGTATGCGCCCAACGGCGTCGTCCAGGAAACACGCTCCTACCCAGCAGCGGACATCATCCCAGAGAGCATGGCCGCCACGATCTCGCGCCGGGTCTGCGCTCAATGAACCTCCTGACTGATCGCAAGGGCAGCCTTGGCCTGGTTGGCGCGGCATTCGTATTTTCTGTCCCGATCATGGCAGACAAGAAGCCAGGGGAGTTGGCCCAGGCGCTCCAACCCTGGCTGCCTGCGTTCTATGTCCTGGCTGGCTCGTTGGTACTCTATGCGGTCGCGGCCTTCGCCTATGAGCGGGGACGCAAGAGTGGGGGGCTGAAGGGCGACCTCGACGTCCAGATCGCGGCCAAGGGCAGGAGCATTCCCGACCTAATCTATGCGGCCAACCAGATTGCGACGATGCTGTTGGAACAAGGTGCCCTCAGGGTCGGAGCGATGGAAGCCAAGTATCCCACGCTGGAGCGAGACCACGAGGTTTGGTACGATGACGAGGCACGGGTCGCGCGGGATGACTTTATGGCTATTGCGCGGTTCTGTCGAAATATTCGGGTCGTAAACGGACCTGGATGGATGGCGGGCCCAGATGCGTCGGGTGATTTCAAAGAGGCCGAACGGGCTGAATATGGCCCTGCAATCGAACAGCGGCGTGATCGGCTCGTGAACCGGTTGAAGGTTATGGCTGCAACTGTGGCACGCTGATCACACCAGCCAGAAAATCGAACAGACAGAGAACGAATCTAGGTTGACGGCTTTTATGAAGCTGTCAAAATCGGAGCGTAGCGCAGTTGATTGCACAGGGCGGACTGCCATGGGCCCCGCCGAGCGAAGCAGTTGTTTATAGGGAAGTCGGCGGGGCCCATGGCAGTCCGCCCTGTAGCTTTGCCCGCGATTTTTTCATGACAGTATTATGGAAGTTGCGCTTCCGATTTTTTGACGGCTTAGCTTTCATTTTGCCAGATCTCCTCAAGAGCTATTTAGTCGCTGGAGCATTCTGGGCCGTTGGAATCAGTCCACCGGGCTGAATAACCAGCTCTCAATACTACCATGCATTAGCCAATAATCCAAGAATAACAGGCATATAAGTGCATCAGGCAAGCACTTAGAAACTGCGTAGGACGCTTACAATTAGGACCGAGCCACGCTCCGCTAGTGGATCCCTTCCCTTCGACCATACGCGCCTATTCACACCACCAACCGTCCTATTCCTTCATCGGATCATGCCCCCAGTTCATCAGCGAGTAGCGCCAGCGTGAGGTGGGGATGCGGTAGTCCTCGTGCGGTCCCTGGGCGCGGTGGCGGGCGACGAAGCCGACCACCTTGCGCATATGGGCATAGTCGCCCCCGTCGAGATCGTCCTTGTTGGTCCGCAATATCCCGACGATCCGCCGGCCCGAGGCATGGCCGATACTCTCTCCACCGCCCCGCTTGAAGCCGACCTTGCGGCTCTCGTCCGTCTCCAGCCACGCTTCGATTTCCGCCGGCGCCATGTTCACCACCTGGTGGAACTTGCGCCATATCTCCTCGTGATCGTCGCGACCTGCCAACCCGCTTCTCCGTTATCGTCACGTTACCCATGCGTAACGGTGGGCCCTAGCCCGGAGTTTCGCGTCGCGGAGATTTTATCCAGCCGCATCGGTGTAAGTTTCCCCGACGGACGGCAGCACGAGCCGCGCCGCGAGGGACGTCCCACCGACCAGCAGCAGCGCGGCGAGCGCTATCCCCAGGCCTCGCCGCGGCAGCTTCGCACCCGCCAGCAGCACAACCGCCAGCCCGGTCGCGAGCATCGCCCACAGGTGATAGCGATAGTCCGCCGCCACGCTGATCACCAGGAAGGCGAGCTCGGTCAGCACCGCCGACAGGGCGAGCGCCACGGCCAGCCGCTGCCGTCCGTCCTCGCCTCGCCAGGCCAGCGCCAGCACCGCCATCGCCGCCACCAGCCACAGGATCGGCGCGCCGAGCGGGCTCTCGGCGAGCGTGCCCGCCAGCCGCTGGAAGGGCGCGATCCGCGGCGCGGGGGAGCCGAGGCCCAGCCTGTTGGGCTCGCTGTCCGATTGCGGCTCGGCAAGCGGGAAGCGCTCCGGCACGAACCAGCGCATAGTCGCATTCCAGTGCGCGAGCCGATGCGCGGCATAGGCGAGCGGATGCTGCACGATCGCCGCGATCCAGGCGCGGGTCAGCGCGCTGCCGGGCGCGGCTCGGGCGAGGCCGTCCGAGACGAAGTCGCAGCGGTCGCCAAGCGGATCCCAGAGCAGCGGCCGAGGCGCGGCACACCCCGGCGGGCAGCACCGGCACTGCCTCGGGCCCGGCATGCTGCGCGATCCCGGCCAGGTCGTAGATCGGCAGCGAGCGGCCGACATCGCTGGCGCCCGCACGCAGCAGCCCGTGATTGACCAGCGGCATCGCCGCCAGCACCGCGACCGTCGCCGCCAGCATCAGCGCGCCGTGGCGCACCGGCTTCCAGCCGCCGGTGCCGAGCAGCCCTAGGGCGAGCGGAACGGTGGCGAACACCGCGTTGATCCGCACCAGCGTGGCGTAGAGCAGCAACAGGCCGACCAGCACCGCCGCCCAGCGTGGCAGCGGCCGGTCGTCCAGCCTCCACCAGGCGGCGAGCCCCGTCGCGGCGAGCAATGCCCCCGCCATCTGCCCGTCCTTGAGCACCGCGACCTGCCAGCCGGCGATCGGCGGCCAGAGCCCGAGCAGCAGCACCGCGCCCGCCGCCAGTCTCGCACCCCGTCGGGCCAGCCCCGCTGCGACCAGGCCGAGCCCGGTCCAGTAGAGCAGCATCTGGAGCAGGAACATCGGCGCCTGCCCCTGCCAGCCCGCCGCATGGAACAGCGCCCATAGCCGCGCCATCGCCGGCGGGTGCCAGTCGTCATAGCTGCCCGAGAGGATCTGGGCATACTGGTTGAGGCTGTCGAACATCGCGATGCCCGGCCAGAAGGCGGCGAGCAGGGCGAGGCAGAGCAAAGATGCCGCGAGCGCCGCCCATGCAGCGGGCGACACGCGCGTCAATGCGAGGCCTTCAGCTGGTCTTGCGGCCGAACACCGGGCGCGGGGCGTCGCCCTGTGGGGGCGCGGCCGGGGCGAAGGCGGCGGACGCCTCGGGCATCGGCTCGCCGGCCGCGGCCTTGCGTGCGAGGTAGCGCGCCAGCGCCGCATCGGCATCGAAGTCCGACCCCGCCTCTTCCTCCACGCCTTCCCGGGCACCTGTCGGCCCGCGCGGCGTGATCACCAGCTTGAACAGCCGGAACGCCAGCGGGATGCAGAAGATCAGCCCGACCGCCGCCAGCCCGAGCACCGTCGGCCCCAGCCCGCCCGCCATCGGGCCGTCGCTCCAGCCCGAGAAGCCGGTGAAATAATAGAGCAGCCCGCCGACATAGAGCAGGGGCAGCAGCGACAGAATCAGCTTGAACGCGCGCACGCCAAATCTCCCACCAGTTCCGGGGAACATGGCGGAAGATTTGAAACAAAGCGTGAAGGCCGCTTAGATGTGCAGCGCGCGGCCGTAGGCGCCGAGGACCGCCTCGTGCATCGTCTCGCTGATCGTCGGGTGCGGGAACACCGTCTCCATCAGCTCGGCCTCGGTGGTCTCGAGCGTCTTGCCGATCGTGTAGCCCTGGATCATCTCGGTCACTTCCGCGCCGATCATGTGCGCACCGAGCAGCTCGCCGGTCTTGGCGTCGAACACCGTCTTCACGAAACCCTCGGCCTCGCCCAGCGCGATCGCCTTGCCGTTGCCGATGAAGGGGAAGTTGCCGACCTTGACCTCATAGCCCGCTTCCTTGGCCTTGGCCTCGGTGAGGCCGACCGACGCGATCTGCGGGTGGCAATAGGTGCAGCCCGGGATGTTGCGGACGTCCATCGCGTGCGGATGCTTGCCGGCGATCGCCTCGACCGCGATCACGCCCTCATGGCTCGCCTTGTGCGCGAGGAACGGCGGCGCGGTGACGTCACCGATCGCATAGAGGCCGGCGACATTGGTCTTGCACGCGGCGTCCGTGACGATGTGGCCGCGCTCGGTCTTCACGCCCAGCGTCTCGAGGCCGATATTCTCGGTGTTCGGCACGATGCCGACCGCGACGATGACGTGGCTGAACTCCTCGACGGTGACCTTGCCGTCCTTGCCCTTGATCGAGGCCTTCACGCCCGAGCCGGTAACGTCGATCTTCTCGACGCCGGTCGCGGTGCGGATGTCCATGCCCTGCTTCTTGAACTGCTTCTCAAGATGCGCGGAGACGTCCTTGTCCTCCACCGGCACGATCCGGTCGAGCATCTCGACGATGGTCACCTTGGCGCCCATGTCGTTGTAGAAGCTGGCGAACTCGACGCCGATCGCGCCCGAGCCGATGACCAGCAGCTTGGTCGGCATCTCCGGCGGGGTCATCGCCGTCCGGTAGGTCCAGATGCGCTTGCCGTCGGCCTTGGCGAACGGAAGATCACGCGCACGGGCACCGGTGGCGACGATGATGTTCTTCGCCTCGATATCGGTCTTCTTGCCGTCCTCGGCGGTCACGGTCAGCTTGCCCGGCGCGGTCAGCACGCCGGTGCCGAAGTGCACCGCGATCTTGTTCTTCTTCATCAGGTGCGTGACGCCCTGGTTGAGCTGCTTGGCGACACCGCGCGAGCGCTTCACCACGGCTTCCAGGTCGGCGCTGATCTTCTCGGCGACCAGGCCGTAATCCTTGGCGTGCTGCATATAGTGGAAGATCTCGGACGAGCGGAGCAGCGCCTTGGTGGGGATGCAGCCCCAGTTGAGGCAGATGCCGCCCAGCAGCTCGCGCTCGACGATCGCCGTCTTGAGGCCCAGCTGCGCGGCGCGGATCGCCGCCACATAGCCGCCGGGGCCCGAACCGAGCACGATCACGTCATAGGTGTCAGCCAAGGGAGGAATCCTTCAATTGGGTTGAATGCGAATATAGGGCGTCAGGCAGCGGTTGCATCGATCGGCCGCGGCCGCTTGTGCTCGTCCACCGCGACGAAGACGAACTGCGCCTGCGTGACCAGGCAGCTCTCTTCCGAATGCCGGGCGCGGCGCCAGGACTGGACCTCGATCGTCATCGAGGTGCGTCCGACCTTGACGATGTCGGCGAACACCGAGACTTCGTCGCCCACCGAGACCGGCGCGTGGAACTTCATGCCCTCGACGGCGACCGTCACGGCTCGCCCGCGCGAATGGCGCGCGGCGACCAGCCCGGCGGCCAAGTCCATCTGGCCCATCAGCCAGCCGCCGAAGATGTCGCCATAGGCATTGGCGTCGGCCGGCATGGTGCTGACCCGGATCGCCGGCTGCTGCTGCGGAGGAGTGGAGCCGCCCTCAACCATCGACCTGCGTCCCCGTGCCGCCGGCAAGCTTCGCCTTGTCCTCGGCGAACGCCTTGCGCACCGGGCCCACGCCCATCGCCACCACGGCGATCATGCAGGCATAGCCGACCAGCCAGATGTCACCGGTCGCGCGCGGATAGGACCAGGCGGCCGCCGCGGAGATCAACGCCGCGGCGATCAGCCCGATCGCGATATGCACCACTTCGATCAGCACGCGCATCGGCGCAGCCCTCCGGTTCAGGCGATCATCCCGAAGGGATTCTCGACCAGCTCCTTGAAGATCTTCATCATCTCGGCGCCGTCGGCCCCGTCGATCGCACGGTGATCGAAGCTGCCCGTGGCCGACATCACGGTCGCCACGCCCAGCGCGTCATCGACGATGTACGGACGCTTCTCGCCCGCGCCGATCGCCATGATCATGCCCTGGGGCGGATTGATCACCGCCTCGAACTGCTTGATGCCGAACATGCCCATGTTCGACAGCGACGCGGTGCCGCCCTGATATTCTTCCGGCTTCAGCTTGCCTTCGCGGGCACGGCCGGCAAGGTCCTTCATCTCCTGCGAGATCGCCGAGACCGCCTTGTTGGCGGCGTCGCGGATGATCGGGGTGATCAGGCCGGTCGGGGTCGAAACCGCGACCGACACGTCCGCGCGGCTGTACTTGATCAGCTGGTCGCCGGTGTAGGTGACGTTGCACTTCGGCGCCTGGGCCAGTGCCACGCCGAGCGCCTTGATCAGCAGGTCGTTGACCGAAAGCTTCACGCCGCGCGCCTCGAGCGCCTTGTTCAGGTCGCCGCGCAGCTTGAGCAGCGCGTCGAGGCGGATGTCGAGCGTCAGGTAGATGTGCGGAACGGTCTGCTTCGACTCGGTGAGGCGGCGCGCGATCGTCTTGCGGATGTTCGAGAGCTTCTCGGCCTCGTGCGGGATCGATTCGTCCCACCAGACCGGCTTGTGCTCGGCCGGGGCGGCAGCGGGCGTTGCCGCAGGCGCAGCAGCCGAAGCCGCAGGAGCGGCGGCGGCCGGCGCGGCGCCGGGCTTGGCGCCCTCGATGTCCGCCTTGACGATACGGCCGTTCGGACCGGTGCCGGTCACGCCGGCCAAGTCGACGCCCTTCTCGGCGGCGATGCGCCTGGCGAGCGGGCTGGCCTTCACGCGGTCACCCGAAGCGGCCTGGGCCTGGGCGGGTGCCGGAGTCGGCGCAGGCGCAGCGGCCGGAGTCGGTGCCGGAGCGGCGGCAGGTGCCGGCGCCGGGGCGGCCACCGGAGTCGGGGCCGGCGCGGCAGCGGCGGTCGAGGCGTCCTCGCCCTCACCGGCGATGATTGCGATCACGGTGCCGACCTTCACATTGTCGGTGCCCTCGGCGACGAGGATCTTGGCGATCACGCCCTCGTCCACCGCTTCGAATTCCATGGTGGCCTTGTCGGTCTCGATCTCGGCCATGAGGTCGCCGGACTTTACGGTGTCGCCTTCCTTGACGAGCCACTTGGCGAGGGTGCCCTCTTCCATGGTGGGGGAAAGCGCAGGCATCTTGATTTCGATCGACATGAAGGTTCCCGTCATTGGAGCCCGGAACAGGTTCGGGCCCTCTTTGCGCCGCCCCCGCCCCGGGTCAAGAGACGCGCTTGCAGGAAATGACGCTACGGGGCACGTAACGCACGAGCGAGAGGATCAATCCATGCGCACCTATCTGGTGGTGATCGACGAGAGCCCCGAGGCCGAGATCGCACTGCGCTTCGCCGCGCGGCGCGCCGCGAAGACCGGCGGAAACGTCGAAATCCTGGCCCTGATTCCCAAGATGGACTTCGTCCAGTGGGGCGGCGTGATGGCGACGATCGAGGAGGAAGCGCGCGAACGCGCCGAGGCCCTGGTCGCCCGCGCGGCCGGCACCCTGTTCTCCGAGTCGGGCCTCCAGCCCTCGATCACGGTGCGCGAGGGCGACGGTCCCAAAATCGTCCGCGAGATGCTCGCCGCCAATCGCGAGATCGCCGCTTTGGTGCTCGGCGCCGCGGCAAGCGGCCCGCCGGGGCCGTTGGTCACCCACTTCGCCGGATCGGACGCCGGCAACCTGCCGGTGCCGTTGATGGTGATTCCGGGCGCGCTCGACATGGACGCGATCGATCGGTTGAGTTGAGAAGCGGCGCGAGAAAAAAACCATCATCCCGGCGAAAGCCGGGATCTCGTGCGGCTCTTTACCCGCCATCGCCTGAGATCCCGGCTTTCGCCGGGATGACGATTATTAGGCGGGACGGCGATCCTGGGCGCTGTTGACCCACCGCCCCTCCCCCGCCACTCTCCCCCCATGCGCATCCTAGCCCTAGCCCCCCTCGCCCTGATCGCCCTCCCCGCCCAGGCCCAGGAAAAGCCCGACCCCGCCCGGCTCAAGGCAGACGTCGAGAAGCTGGTGAGCTTCGGCACCCGCCACACGCTTTCCGATCCCGACAACCCCACCCGCGGCATCGGCGCGGCGCGCCGCTGGTTCGCGGCCGAGCTTTCGAAGATCGGCGACCAGTGCAACTGCATCGAAGTCGCCAACATCGCCCGCAGCTTCACCGGCGATCGCGCCCCGAACGGCGTCAATATCGTCGACGTGCTCGGCTTCCAGGCCGGCACCGATCCCAAGCGCGTCGTCATCGTGATGGGCCATATCGACAGCCGCGTGACCAATGTGATGAACGCCACCGCCGACGCTCCCGGCGCCAATGACGACGGATCGGGCACCGCCCTGGTGCTCGAAGCCGCGCGGATCCTGTCTAAGCAGAAGTTCAAGGCGACGATCGTCTATGCCGCACTGTCGGGCGAGGAGCAGGGCCTGTATGGCGGCCAGCTGCTCGCCGAGACCGCCAAGGAGCGCGGCTGGACGGTCACCGCCGTCCTCAACAACGACATCGTCGGCAACACGGTCGGCACCAATGGCCAGAAGGTCGCGGACCGGGTGCGCGTCTTCTCCGAGACCTTCGGCGAGAATGACGAGCCCAAGGCGCTGAAGGGCCTGCGCGCCGATGGCGGCGAGGACGACGGCCCGTCGCGCGCGCTCGCCAAGGCGATCGACCAGGTCGCCGGCACCGTTCCCGCGGGACTCGACGCCTTCCTCGTCCGCCGGCCCGACCGGTTCGGCCGGGGCGGCGATCACACGCCCTTTCTCCGGCTCGGCTATCCGGCGGTGCGCTTCTCGGTCGGCGTCGAGAATTACGACGCCCAGCACCAGGACCTCGTCCCCGGCAAGGGCGACACGGTCGACAAGATGGACTTCCCCTATCTCGCCAAGGTGACCGCGCTCAACGTCGCGACAATCCGCCGCCTCGCCTCGGCCCCCGCCGCGCCCGACAAGGTGACGATCGGCGGCGCCCTCGCCGCCGACACCTCGGTGAAGTGGACCGCCGTCCCTGGCGCAGCCAAGTACCGCATCCACTGGCGCCGCGCCGACGCGCAAGACTGGACCAGCCAGCGCGACGTCACCGGCACCGAGACGAGCCTCAAGGGCGTGGTGGTCGACGACAGCTTCGTCGGCGTCTCGGCGATCGGTGCCGACGGCAGCGAGAGTTTGGTGACGTTCGGGCGGCGCTGAGCCGTCCCTTTCTGCTCCCCTCCCTGGAAGGGAGGGGTTGGGGGTGGCTATTTGCACGCGACACGGGTGAGATCAGGCAAAAGGCGACAGTATCGCCAAGCCTCCACCCACCCCTAACCCCTCCCTTCCAGGGAGGGGAATGTACTGTTGCAAAATAGGATTCCGCCTGCTTGGCTCAGCCGTCTTCGGACCGCTCTTTGACCCGTAGGAAATATAGGAATTGCCGCGCGCACGGACGTTGCGCCACGACCGACGCGCACTCCCTTCAGTGCACGACCTTCGCAATCTTGGGCGCCGAAAAACCCGCTCTGGGCGTGTACTTCGTGTACTTTGCCGAGTCGCCTCAGCCTGGCAGCGTAGGAACTCAGCGGCAGCCGCAGACGCAGCACTTCACCACCGGCGCGCGGTAGCGCCGCACCGGCGCCTTGCGCACCACGCGGCGCGGGGCCGAGCGGACATAGGTCGCGCGGCTCTCGATCACTTCCTCGGTCACCGTGGTGGTGGTCGTGGTCGCGCCGGGGATGACGATCACGGTCGTGCCCACCGGCGCGCCATAATAGACCGCGCCCGCCTGGTAGCTGCCGCCGCCCTGATAGGCCTGGCCCGAGCCATAATAGCCCTGGACCTGTGCCGCCGGCGGTGCACCGATCGCACCAGCCGGCGGCAGACTCCCCCTGGAGTAACCGTCATAATAATCGTTCGGGTCGACGGACTGGATCGGCTCGCGATAGCCGGCGCCCGCGCTCGAATAGCTGTAGGCGTTCGAGTAGCTGCCGCTCGAATCGGACCAGGCATCGGCATCGGTCCAGCCGATCCCGCTCACCGAGTCCCACACGTCGCCGCCGTCGTCGACCAGCACGGCGTCGTCATAATAGCGCACCCAGAAATAGCCGGCGGGCGGCGCGGCAAGGCCCCAGCTCAGATAGTCGGGGATGCGGAAGCCGCTGCCCATCCAGTAATTGGGCAGATGATGGCCGCGGCCGAGCCGGCGATAGCCGCCCCAGCCGCCGGGCGCCTGGGCGCCGGCATACCAGCGGCCGTTGACCATCCCGCCCCAGCGATTGCCGTCATGCCGGGCGACCTGGCCATGGCCCCGCGGCGGCAAGGCGTTCCAGCGGCCATTCTGCCAGACGCGCGGACCGGCGGTCGGCACGCCCGGGCGGCCATGGCCGCCCGGCGGCGGACCGGGGATGTGCGGGGGGTTGGGCGAGACGCGCGGAGGCGGCGGCATCGGCACGCTAAGGCCATAGGTGCCGCCGGGCGCCGGGATCGGACCGCCGCTGCCGCCCCAGGTCGGGCCGGGCGACGTCACCTGCGCGGCCGCCGGCAGGGTTGCCAGCAGCGCCGTGGCCATCAGGGCCGGCTTGATCAGGTGACGCATCATACACTCCTTCGCCATTCAGGAGCCCGCGTCGCTCCCATGGTTGACGAAGAATTAAACCCCGCGCGGGGCCGGCGCCACTTTTGCCTATGCTTAACGGAGTCCCGATCCGGGTCAGCCGGCCAGGCGGGGACCCAGAATCCGCATCAGCGCCTCGCAACCCGCCGCGTCGCCGGCATCGAAGCGTGCCGGATTGGGGCTGTCGAGATCGAGCACGCCGATCAACTTGCCCTGGACGACGATCGGCACGACCAGCTCCGAGCGGCTGTCCGCATCGCAGGCGATATGGCCGGGGAACGCGTGCACGTCCTCGACCAGCTGGGTCTCGCGAGTCGTGGCGGCAGCCCCGCACACGCCCTTGCCGAACGGGATGCGGATGCAGGCGGCCTTGCCCTGGAACGGCCCGAGGACGAGCTCGTCGTTCACGTTGCGGTAGAAGCCGGCCCAGTTGAGGTCGGGCAGATACTGCCAGATCAGTGCGGAGACATTCGCCATGTTGGCGATCGCGTCGGGCTCGTCGGCGGTAAGCGAATCGAGCGCCGCGGCGAGGTCGCGGTAGAGCTCGGTCTTGTCGGTGGTTTCGATGTCGAAGGCGTACATATCAGTCCAGTCTCACCTTGCCGCGTCCGGCCTTAACTTGGGAACGCCCCTTCTTCTCGTCCACCCGCCGGGCCTTCGCCGCCTTGCTCGGCTTGGTCTTGATCCGCTTGGCGTCACGCTCGTGCGCCTTCTCGATCAGCTCGATCACCCGCTCGCGCGCATCGGCGCGATTGGCTTCCTGGGTGCGGAACTTGCGGGCAGTGATCACCAGCTCGCCGCCGCTGGTCAGCTTGGTGCCGGCCAGCGTCTTGAGCTTCTGATAGGCATAGGGCGCGAGGCCGAGCTTGAACACGTCGATGCGCAGCTGAACGGCGGTGGCGACCTTGTTGACGTTCTGCCCGCCCGGGCCGGTCGAGGCGAGGAACTTCTCCTCGACGATCGCCTCGTCGGGCAGCTCAGCCACGGCCGAAGCCCGCATTGTGGAAGCGCACCGGCAGCGGCGCGGTGGCGTGGATATCGGGCTTGCCCTCGCGCGGCACGGTCAGCTCGACGGCATGGAGCATCATCGCCGGCCCACCCCGGCCATAAACCGGGTCGCCCAGCACCGGCACGCCCAGCCCCTCGGCGGCATGGACGCGGATCTGATGGGTGCGGCCGGTCTCGGGATAGAAGGCGACCAGGCTCTTGCCGTCCTTGCGCTCCATCACCTTGTAGCGGGTGATCGACGGCTTGCCCCGGGGATCGCCGACCATCCGCCAGCCCTCCTCGCGAGTCGAGACCTTGCCGAGCGGCAGATCGATCGTGCCGCTGTCATCCCTGGGTTCGCCGTCGAGGATGGCGAGGTAGCGCTTGGTGACGGCGCCGACTTCGAAAGCCTGGGCGAAGCGCTTCATCGCTTTGGGATTGCGGGCGAGCAGCAGGCAGCCGCTGGTGTCGCGGTCGAGCCGGTGGACGGGCAGCGGCAGGCGCTGGAAGCCGAAGGTGAGCTGGTCGAGCAGGTCCTCGACGCTTTCGGCACGGTCCCGCGGGCGATCGACCGGCAGCCCGGCGGGCTTGTCGATCACCAGGGCTTCGCCATCGATGAAGAGCACGCGATCCTTGAACATCGCCCGCCCATGCCACCGCCGGCGCCGAAGCGCCAGCGGTGGTGGATGCTCGGCTCAGCGCCGGAAGCGGATCGAGCAGACCGACTGGCGGCCCTGCGCGGTGGTGTGCCAGTTGCCGGTCCATTCGGCGCGCAGGTCGCGGG
Organism: Sphingomonas sp. Sphisp66; assembly: GCF_047324325.1. Classification (NCBI taxonomy): domain Bacteria; kingdom Pseudomonadati; phylum Pseudomonadota; class Alphaproteobacteria; order Sphingomonadales; family Sphingomonadaceae; genus Sphingomonas; species Sphingomonas sp. Sphisp66. Next base: position 759,369 of record NZ_CP168508.1, on the reverse strand, counting down.
CCTTGTCGCGGCACTTGGTCTCGGCGTCGCGCTGGTTCCAGATCGGGCCAACCTCGATGTCGCGGATCACGCCACCCGAGCCCCAGCCGCCGCCGTCACCGGGACGGCCGCCGCCAGGACGATCCCAGCCACCGCCGCCACCCGGGCGGCCACCGCCCGGACGGCCCCAGCCGCCCTCGCCCCAGCCGCCGCTGTCGCCCCAGCCGTTCGAACGGCGCGGATCGACGTCGGTGATGCGATAGAGCAGGCGCGGGCCGCCGGTGCGCGGAATGCCCGAGATCACGCCGCCGCGGATATCGAGGCGCACGCGGGCGCCGCGCGACGGATCGTAGAGGTTGACCGCGTCGCGGCTGCGGTTGGTCTCGTCGAAGCGGTGGATCAGCGTGCCGTCATCGGCGAACTCGACCCAGCGGCCGGGCCGCGTCTCGACAAAGGCACCGCCGCCCGAGTGACGGACGCGGCCGGCATTGTTGCCGTCCACCCGCTGCATGGCGGCTGGCGCGGCGGGATTCGGTGCCGGAGCGGCCGAGGCGGTGGCACCCATCAGCGCCGCGGACAAGGCTAGGCAGGAAATTCGTGCGAGCATGGTTCATTCTCCCCTGGCTGCAACTAGGGTCGATATTTGACCCGATCGAGACAGCTGCGCAACGATTCAGCAATGCGCATGGTTGCGTGACCTTTTTCGCTTGAACCGCGTTTGAACGGTGATGCCCTTCCGGCAGCGTGATGGGGTTGCCTATGCGTGTCCCGGTCTTCGCCATGCTCCTGCTCGCACCGCTGGCGGCCCGGGCCGAGGAGGACACGCCGCCCCCGCCGGCAACCGCCTCCGTCGCCAGGCTGTTCAATCACCTGCCCTATGGCGAGATGGGCGCGGCCGAACTGCTCCCGGTTCCCAGCCTGCCAGGCTGTTCCATGGCCCGCGAGGCAGTGTTCGATGTCGAGCGCTTGCTGGCCGCCGCCCGGGCCGAAGGGATCGAATTGGGCGCCGTCTCCTGCTTCCGCTCGATCCAGCACCAGCGCCGGGTGTTCTGCGCGGGCGCCGGCAATTGCGACGCGGTGGCGGCGCTGCGGGCGCGCTTCGTGGCACCGCCGGGATATAGCGAGCATGCCACCGGCTATGCGATCGACTTCGTCCAGCGCGGGGGCGACTGCCGCGCGGTCGAGCAATGCTTCTTCCTCACGCCCGGCGGCCAATGGCTGATGCGCCACGCGCCGGCATTCGGCTTCGAGATGTCGTTCCCGGCGGGCAACAAGCAGGGTGTCGGCTGGGAACCCTGGCATTGGCGCTGGGTCGGCGCGCCCGCGGCCCGCGCCCGCTTCGCAGCTGCCCAGGCCAGCTTCCCTGCCCTGCCGGCCGCACCGCACATAAAAACGGCGGCCGGACCCGAAGGTCGGCCGCCGTCCCTGGAGACCGCGCCAGGAGGGGGAATTTACGCGGTCTCGGCTTCGCGGTGGGGAGCCGCGATCTTATTGGCCAGTTCGGCGACCTTGCGGCCCTGATAGCGGGCGCCTTCCAGCTCGACCTCGCTCGGCTGGCGGCTGCCGTCGCCATCCGCGATGGTCGTCGCGCCATAGGGCGAGCCGCCCTTCACTTCGTTGACGCCGCCCTGGCCCTGGAAGCCATAGTCGAGGCCGACGATGTTCAGGCCGAAGTGCAGCAGGTTGGTAATGATCGAGAAGAGCGTCGTCTCCTGGCCGCCATGCTGGGTCGCGGTCGAGGTGAAGGCGCCGCCGACCTTGCCGTTCAGCTGGCCCTGGAACCAGACGCCGCCGGCACGATCCCAGAAGCTCGCCATCTGGCTCGCCATCCGCCCGAAGCGGGTCGGCGCGCCGACGATGATGCCGTCATAGTTGGCGAGCTCGTTGACGTCCTCGAGCACCTCATGGCTGTGATCGACCGCGAAGCCGGCGGCCTGCGCCACTTCGAACGGCGCAGTCTCTGGAACGCGGCGGACATCCACCACCGCACCGGCGCTGCGCGCGCCCTCGGCGACGGCGTCGGCCATCTTCGCGAGGTGGCCATAGGACGAGTAGTAGAGCACGAGAATCTTGGACATGATGATTTCCCTTCCTTGTTATTCGCTGTCGACCAGGACGATCTCGGCGTCCTCGATCGCGGTGATGGTGTAGGTCTTGCCGCCGGCGAGCGCGGCTCCGTCTCGGGCATTCACCCGCTCGCCGTCGATCTCGATCGTGCCGGCTGCGGGCACCAGATAGGCGTGCCGATTGGCACCCACTTGGTGGGTGACGCTCTCACCGGCCTTCAGCGTGGCACCGAGCACCCGGGCATCGGCCCGGATCGGCAGCGCCTCGCTGTCGTCGGCGAAACCACTCGCCAGGGTGACGAACTTGCCCGAGCGATCGCCCTTGGGGAAAGGCTTGGCGCCCCAGCTCGGCTGGCCACCCCGCTCACGCGGCATGATCCAGATCTGGAAGAGCGTCGTCGTCTCCGGCTCGAGATTATACTCGGCATGGCGCACGCCGGTGCCTGCGCTCATAACCTGGACATCGCCGGCCCCGGTGCGGCCCTTGTTGCCCATCGAGTCCTGGTGGGTGATCGCGCCCTTGCGGACATAGGTGATGATTTCCATGTCCTGGTGCGGATGCGGCGGGAAGCCGGCCCCGCCGGCGATCTCGTCATCGTTCCAGACGCGCAGCGCGCCCCAGCTCATGCGGCTCGGATCATAATAGTCGGCAAAGCTGAAATGGTGCCGTGCGTTCAACCAGCCATGGTCGGCATGGCCGAGCGTATCAAAGGGTCTCTTGTCGATCATGGGGTGTGAACCTCCTGTGTTGAGCAGGAAGATAGGGCAGCGGATCGCGCCGTAAATGGAAACGTTGGAAACCGATCGTTTCGAAACCCTTCCGTTCGCCGGCAAAGCTGCTAGGCTGGGCAAGTCCACAGCCGAAAGCAGCCGTCATGCCGCATCCGCTCCGTCGACTTCCGCTCCACGCCGCCCTTCTCGCCCTGCCCGTCCCGGTGCTGGCACAGCAGGCTCCGCTCCCGGTCACCTGCCCCGCCACCGCGTCTGCCAATGCCGATGGCCAGAGGGATTTCGACTGGGAGATCGGCTCCTGGACGACCAAGCTCAAGCGCCTGAAGAGCCCGCTGTCCGGATCGACGGCCTGGCTCGAATATGAGGGCACGACCGACGTCCGCCCGGTGATGGACGGGCGCGCCAATATTGTGGAGCTCAAGGTCGCAGGCCCGGCCGGCCGCATCGAAGGCGCGTCGTTGCGGCTGTACAATCCCAAGGCGCGCCAATGGGCACTCCATTTCACCAGCGCCGGCACGGGCGTGCTGACGCCGCCGACGATCGGCGCCTTCCGCGGCGGCTGCGGCGAATTCTATGCCCAGGACAGCTGGAACGACCGCGCCATCCTGGTACGCTTCGTGATCTCGGACATCACGCCCAATTCCGCACGGTTCGAACAGGCCTTCTCCGCCGATGGCGGCAAGAGCTGGGAAGTGAACTGGATCGCCATCGATACGCGGCGCGCATGAACGCCCGCGGGAGACACAATCAATGAAGCTACCTGATTTCGAAGCCTGGGCCGTCTTCGCCGCGGTGGTCGAACACCGTTCCTTCTCAGGCGCGGCGGACGCGCTGGCGGTGTCCAAGGCGACCGTATCCAAGGCAATCACCCGGCTGGAGGGGCGCCTGGGTACCACCCTGTTCCACCGCACCTCGCGCCGGCTGACGCTCACCGACAGCGGCCGCAGCCTGGCGGACCATGCCCAGCGGATCCTCAACGAAGGCCAGGCAGCCGAGGAAGCCGCCTTCGAATCGGCGAGCACACCCGCCGGACTGGTGCGCCTGGCCGCGCCGCTCACCTTCGGCATCCAGGCGGTGTCGCCGGTGCTGGCAGACTTCATGAAGCTCTATCCAGGCATCAAGGTCGAGTTGCGCCTGTCCGACGCTTTCATCGACATCGTCGGCGAGGGCATCGACATCGCACTGCGCATCGCCGAACTGCCGGACAGCTCGCTGCGCGCGCGCCGGCTCGGCCCGGTCGTGTCGCACATCGTCGGCTCGCCGGACTATTTCGACAAGCATGGCCGCCCGCGCCATCCTGCCGACCTCGCCCATCATGCCTGCTTCGCCTATACCAACACCGCCAATCCGGACGTCTGGCGCTTCCGCAAGGCAGGCGGCGAGGAGGCCGCGGTGCGCATCGACGGGCCGATCCGCACCGACAGCGGCGACGCGATGATCCCTGCGCTGTGCGCCGGCCTGGGCATTGCCCGGCTGCCGGACTTCCTGATCGGGCAGGAGCTCGCAAATGGTAAACTGGAGGCGGTGCTGGAGGACTGGTCGGTCAGTGCCGCCGGCCTGCATTTGTTAACGCCGCCGGGCACCTTGCGGCCCGCCCGCGTCGAGGCGCTGATCGAGTTCCTGTCGGACCGGCTGCGCAAAACCTGTGGGGAATTCCATCGGAATGACTCGACTCCGTAACGGTTCTGAGTCCTCGCATAGGTAGATTCCCTACGACTCGTGGAGTCAGGCCGGTTAGGGAGAAATTAACCTTTTGCCTTCAGACACGCTTAGGTTAATGAATCGTCCGAGGCATGCCTTTCATTGGGGCAAGGCAGCCTGCGGGCAAGGGGACTTTGACGATGCGCGTGCTGCTGATCGAAGACGAGCCGAGCACTGCCAAGGCGATCGAGCTGATGCTCACGACCGAGGGCTTCAACGTCTATACGACGGACCTCGGCGAGGAGGGCTTGGACCTGGCCAAGCTCTATGATTACGACATCATCCTGCTCGACCTGAACCTGCCCGACATGCACGGGTATGACGTCCTGAAGAAGGTCCGCGTCGCCCGCGTGCAGACGCCGGTGCTGATCCTTTCGGGCATCAACGAGATGGATTCCAAGGTGCGTTCGTTCGGCTTCGGCGCCGACGATTACGTGACCAAGCCCTTCCACCGCGAAGAGCTGGTCGCCCGCATCCACGCGGTCGTCCGCCGCTCGAAGGGCCACAGCCAGTCGGTCATCCGCACCGGCAAGCTGGCGGTCAACCTCGATGCGAAGACGGTCGAGGTCGATGGTGCCCGCGTGCACCTGACCGGCAAGGAATATGCGATGCTGGAGCTGCTCTCGCTCCGCAAGGGCACGACGCTCACCAAGGAAATGTTCCTGAACCACCTTTATGGCGGCATGGACGAGCCCGAGCTCAAGATCATCGACGTGTTCATCTGCAAGCTGCGCAAGAAGCTGAGCATGGCCTGCGAGGGCGACAACTATATCGAAACCGTCTGGGGCCGTGGCTATGTGCTGCGTGAGCCGGACGGCGCCGAGGAGCATGAGCCGGTTTCGGCCGTCGCCTGACGCAAAAGTTCTACGGGGTAGAAGAGGCCGCGGTCCGCAAGGATCGCGGCCTTTGCTTTATCCGCGCCTGCGCTGCTTCCGCCGAACGATGGCGTGGCGCTCGGCGGCCTCGAGCAGCGCCGCCAGATCCTCGGGGCTGATGTCGAACGTCTCGTGCGCTTCCGCCAGCGCCGCGTCGATATCCTCGGGCAGGATGCGCGGATCGGCTGGCACGGGCACCGGGCGGTGCGGATAGCTGTGGCCCGAATAGCGGTGGAAGACATAGCCGACCAGGACGAGCAGCAGCGCGTTGAGCCCGCCGGGCACCAGCGCGAACCAATAGCCCTTGGCCAGCAGCTCGGGGCTTCCCACCACCGCGAGCAGCGCGCAGCCGCCGCCGGGCGGATGCAGGCAGCGCAGCACCGACATGGCGACGATCGACAGCCCGACCGCCACCGCAGCGGCGAGCGCGCCGTGGCCGAGCGTCTGCGCCGCGAAGATGCTGCAGGCGACCGACACGATCGTGCCGCCGATCACCGGCCAGGGCTGGCCGAGCGGGCTCGAGGGCACCGCGAACAGGATGACCGCCGAGGCGCCGATCGGCGCGGCGAGGAGCAAAGCGGCATGCTGGCCGGCGACCAGCGTGCTGACATAGCCGGCAATGCCGGTGGCGAGCGCCGCACCCAGCGCCGCGACGGCACGCTCGCGCCAGTTGGCGCCCGCCAGCAGGCGCAGTCTCAACAAGGCAGCGGTCATCCTACTTCTTCACATAGACCCGCGCGCCACCGACCCAGGTCTCGAGCACCTGGGTGCGGCGCAGGTCGGCCGGCGCGGCAAGCAGCGGGTCGCGGTCGACGATGATGAAGTCGGCCCGCATGCCCGGCGCCAGGCGCCCGATCAGATTCTCGGCAAAGCCCGCCCAGGCCGCGCCGGTGGTGAAGCCCGCCCATCCCTGCTCGCGGGTCACCGCCTCCTCGATCCGCCAGCCGCCGAACGGCTGGCCATTGGCATCGGTGCGGGTGAAGCTCACCGCCCAGCCGGCCCAGGGATCGGGGCTCTCGACCGGATAGTCCGAGCCGAAGGCGATATGGGTGCCGTCCTTGAGCATCGTCTTCCAGGCATAGGCGCCGGCGAGCCGATCCTTGCCCAGCCGCGCCTCGGCCATGTTCATGTCGCTGGTCTGGTGGACCGGCTGCATCGAGGCGATCACGCCGAGCTTGGCGAAGCGCGGCAGGTCCTTGGGATCGACGATCTGGGCATGCTCGATCCGCCAGCGGCGATCGTCCTTGTAGGTGTCCGACAGCACCTCGACCGCGTCGAGCACCTGCTGGTTTGCACGGTCGCCGATCGCATGGACCGCGATCTGGAAGCCGTCCATCGCGCCGCGGGTCATCAGGTTGAGCAGCTGGTCGTCGGTGAGGAAACCCAGGCCCTTGTTCCCCGGCCCGTCGCTATAGTCGGCCTTGAGCCAGGCGCCGCGGCTGCCCAGCGCGCCATCGGCATAGAGCTTGATCCCGCCCATCCGCAGCTTGTCGCCATAGAGCCAGGGCGTCGGCCCCTGCCCCGCCACCTGCAACGCCGTCTCGACGCCGTGGGCATAGCTCATGATCCGCATGCGGAGCTGGCCGATATCGGCGATGCGGCGATAGGTCAGCCAGTCGTCGGTGGTGGTGCCCATGTCGGCGCTGGCGGTGATGCCGAGCGAGAGCAGCCTGTCCTGCGCGGCGAGGAAGGCGGCGTTCCTCTCCCGGGGGGTGGGCTTGGGGATGAACTTGTCGACCAGCCCCATCGCGCCGTCGACGAACACGCCGGCGGGTGCCCCCTTGGCGTCCCGCTCGATACGGCCGCCATTGGTGTCCTTGGCCGCGGCGGTGACGCCGGCGATCTGGATCGCCCGGCTGTTCGCCCAGGCGGCATGGCCATCGACCCGCTCGAGCCAGACCGGCCGGTCGCTGACCACCTTGTCGAGCTCCGCGGCGGTCGGAAAGCGGCCGAGCTTCCAGGTCTCCTGGTTCCAGCCGCCGCCGAGGATCCACTTGGTCGGGTTGGCGTCGGCATAGGCTTTGATCTTCGCCAGCGCCTCTTCGAGCGAAGCGGTGCCCGACAGGTCGAGCAGCATCAGCTGCGAGCCCAGCCCCATGACATGGCCATGCGCGTCGATCATGCCGGGGAGCAGGGTCTTGCCGCCCATGTCGAGCTTCCACTCGACCTTCTTGGGGCGCTTGTCCTCGCGCGTCAGGATCTGGGTGATCTTGCCGTCGCGGTTGAACAGGATGCCGGTGAAGCGGACCACATCGCCCTTCTCGTCCAGCGTCATGCCGTTGACGTTGTCGATCAGCCCGTCCGCCAGGGCGGCAACGGGCGCGAGGAGGAGGGCGAGCGCGGCGAACGGCCGCAAGAGGCGCTTCAGCATGGCCGCAGGGCATAGGGCCTGTTCCCCCGCCGCGCCAGATGGCGTGCCTTCATGCCCCCCGAACATGGCTTTCGTTGCAGAAGCGTGGTTTCCCCCTGCCCCCAGATGGTCTAGGCGGGCGATTCTATGGCCACCAAGACCCTCCCGGCGAACACGCCGCTGTCCGTTTCGATCGATGACGTCCGAGCCGCGCAGAAGCGCGTCATGGGACAGATCGTGCGGACGCCGACGCTGGTGAGCAAGACGCTGTCGGAGCTGACCGGCGCGACGGTCTATCTCAAGTTCGAGAACCTGCAGTTCACCGCCGCCTACAAGGAGCGCGGCGCGCTCAACACGCTGCTCCAGCTCGACGAGGCGGCGCGCGCCAAGGGCGTGATCGCCGCATCGGCCGGCAACCATGCCCAGGGCCTGGCCTATCACGCCACCCGGCTCGGCATCCCGAGCACGATCGTGATGCCCAAGAACACGCCGATCGTGAAGGTCACCCAGACCGAGCATCACGGCGCCAACGTGATCCTGGAAGGCGAGACGTTCGACGCTGCCTATGCGCATAGCCGCAAGCTGGAGGCGGAGCATGGCTTCACCTTCGTCCATCCGTTCGACGATCCCCGCATCATCGCCGGCCAGGGCACGGTCGCGCTCGAGATGCTCGAGGACGTGCCGGAGATCGACACGCTGGTGATCCCGATCGGCGGCGGCGGCCTGATCTCGGGCTGCGCCACGGTCGCCAAGTCCGACGGGCGCAACATCGAAGTGATCGGCGTGCAGGCCGAGCTCTACCCGTCGATGTACAACCGGGTGCACCACACCGACATGCCCTGCGCCGGCGACACGCTGGCCGAGGGCATCGCAGTGAAGGAGCCGGGCGGCATCACGTCCAAGCTGGTCGAGGCGCTGGTCGACGACATCATGCTGGTCAGCGAGCGCCGGCTGGAAGAGTCGGTCAGCCTGCTGCTCCAGATCGAGAAGACCGTGGTCGAGGGCGCCGGCGCCGCCGGCCTGGCCGCCCTGCTCTCCGAGCCGCAGCGCTTCAAGGGCAAGACCGTGGGCATCATCCTGTGCGGCGGCAACATCGACCCGCGCCTGCTCGCCTATGTGCTGTTGCGCGACCTCGCCCGTTCGGGCCGGATGGCGCGGCTGCGCATCCGCCTGCAGGACCGGCCGGGCGCGCTCTACAAGGTGGCGCAGATCTTCGAGCAGCTCTCGGTCAACATCCTCGAGCTGTCGCACCAGCGCATCTTCACCAACCTTCCCGCCAAGGGCCTGAGCCTGGACGTGGAGTGCGAGACGCGCGACCGCGACCATCTCGACCGGCTGATGACCGCGCTGCGCCGGGCCCAGTACGAGGTGCAGCTGGTCGAGCTTGCCTGACGCTTCCTATCGCGGCGCGCGGCGGGACTCGGCAAAGGACACGAAGTACACGCCAAAGCCTGGCTTTTCGGCGGCCAAGATTGCGAAGGTCGTGCACTGAAGGGAGTGCGCGTCGGTTGTGGCGCAACGTCCGTGCGCGCGGCGCTTCCTATATTTCCTACGGGTCAAAGAGCGGTCCAAAGGCGGCTGAGCCAAGCAGGCGGAATCCTATTTTGCAACTACTAAAGCCCCTCCCCTGAAGAGGAGGGGCTTTAGAGGGCCCAATCCACGCGACTCGGCAGGAGTCCGCGAGTCGCGATAAACCGACGAAACGAATCGCACGTGCGACGAACCGAGTCGTCGCTGGATTCACACGATTCACCGCCTTCGATATGATCGGCGCACCAGGCAGATTTCGCTTTATCGGCAGCGTATCCCGCGGCCCGATGGTTAACGCACGCCCTCACCGAGGAAGTGGTGAATCGTTAACTCTCTTTCATGGTAAAGCAGCTTTTCATCCTTCGAGATCCGCAGCATAGTCCTTTGCATCGGGCCAAAGTTACGGCCGGAGCAAAGGGGCATTTGGGGTGACTGCACTTTCCCGTTTTCCGCGGTTCTTCGTCACCAGCCCCTCGCCCTGCCCCTATCTGCCGGGCCGCCAGGAGCGGAAGATCTTCACCGAGCTTTCGGGCCAGCATGCCGGCGAGCTGAACGACGCGCTGGGCCGCATCGGCTTTCGCCGCAGCCAGTCGGTCGCGTACCGGCCGAGCTGCGCGGGCTGCACCGCCTGCGTCTCGGTCCGCGTCGTCGCCGACGAGTTCAAGCCCAATGCCAGCCAGCGCAAGCTGCTGAAGCGCCATTCGGACCTGGAAATCACTGCCTGCAAGCCCTGGGCGACCGAGGAGCAGTTCGCGCTGCTTCACCGCTACCTCAGCGCCCGCCATCCGGGCGGCGGCATGGCGGCGATGGACGAGAACGACTATGCCGACATGGTCGAGCAGTCGCCGGTCAGCTCCTATGTGATCGAGTATCGCGAGCCTTCGGTGAACGGCGAGCGCGGCCGGCTGGTCGGCGCCTGCATCACCGACCAGCAGGCCGACGGCCTGTCGATGATCTACAGCTTCTTCCTGGCCGATGAGGAAAGCCGCCCGGGCCTGGGCAATTTCATCATCATGGAGCACATCCTGCGCAGCCAGGCCGCTGGCCTGCCCTATGTCTATCTCGGCTATTGGGTGAAGGGCAGCGAGCGGATGGCGTACAAGACGCGCTACCGCCCGATCGAAGTGCTAGGTCCCAATGGCTGGACGCTGCTGGAAGACGAGGACATGGCCGTCTCGATGCCGGTGCCGGCGAACGCTTCGGCCTTCGCTTAAGGGCGCTACGTTCGCCATATCCTAGCTCCCCTCCCTGCAAGGGAGGGGCCGGGGGTGGGTTGCGAGCGCAGCGAGCCCAGCCAGCCGCCAGTTGAACAGGAAAAGCCGGGCATCGAGCCCGGCCTTTCCTAACCCACCCCTAGCCCCTCCCTTGCAGGGAGGGGAACTACCCGCTTCGGCTACACGCCATTACCGTCACCATGAATCGCGGATGCAGTTGAAGATCTTCGCCGCGCCGCCGCCGTCGTAGGGGACGCCGAGCTTCTGCTGGCACTGGGTCCGCAGGCACGCGAGTTTGTCGGGATCGGCCTTCGCATAGCCCTGCAGCGCATCGATCATCCGCTTGTTCTCGGCGATCGCGCGGTCGTTTTCGGCGAACAGCTTTTCGGGATCGACCTGTTGGGCGTCAGCCGCCGCGACCGGAGGCGCCGGAGAGGTGGATTGGTGGACGGACGGATCGGCCTGCGCGCCCGCGGGAGCAGCGGGACGGCACGCGGCCATGACCATCAGGCAGGCCAGAGCGGCCGGACGCATGGAGAGGATCGGCACCCCACCCCCTGTTCGAGAAGTACCGGCACCAACCTGGGTTAGGCGGGATCGTTCCCCGGTGCTGCTCAGCTCACTCCTCGACGCCGAGCTGGTCGACATGGAGATCGACCGCCAGCTGCTCCTGGCCCTGGCCGATCCGCATCCCGCCGGTCGCCGCAGCGCCGCTGGCATCGAGGCCGATCGCGACGCGGACATAGGATTCGTTCGGGCTGAGGCCGGTCGAGGGATCGAAGCCGACCCAGCCCAGCCCCTCGACATGCGCCTCGGCCCAGGCATGCGGGGCCGAGCGCGCGGCCTCCTCGGCGCGGTAGCCCGAGACGTAGCGCGCCGGCACCGCGAGGCCGCGCGCGGCGGCGACGAACATCTGGGCGACGTCACGCGAGCTGACCTTGCGGCTGCCTTCGAACGCCTTGGCGGCGGTGCAGCCGGCATCGGGCAGGTCGGGCACGCAAGGGAAGCGCTGGTGGAGCGCGGCGTTGAGCGCGTGGAGCTGTTCCAACGGATCCCTGCCGGTGCCGAGGCTGTCGGCCGCGAAGGCGAACAGCGCGTCGCTCGATTTGGTGCGCGGGGTGGCGCGCAGATAATAGAGCGGCGGCAGCGGCTCCATCGACCCGCGAACCACGCCGCTGGACTCGCTGGTCAGCACTTCGCCGGTAACGGTGATGTCGAGCGCTTCGATCGGGCCCTCGGCGTAGAGCATGGTCACTGCATTGCCATAGCCGTCGCTCGCGTCGCGCAGCCGGGCGTCGCAATCGACGCCGACCAGCCAGCTCACCACCGTCTGGTCCTGGGTGTCGCAGGGGGTGAGGCGCAGCATCTGGACGATACGCGCCTGGGGCTCCGAGAATCGATAGGTCGTGCGGTGCTCGATCGCGATGCGCATGCCGGCTCCTAGATGAACCTGAACTGCCGGGCGATCGCGCCGTCGAGCAGGGCATTCTCGCCGACAAAGGCCTCGAGATGCTCGTGCAGGCCGGAGACGATCACGTCATGGGTCCGGGTCTTCTGCGCGCGGGCCATGCGGGCACGGGCCATGCGGTCCGCCTCGCCCTGCAGCCCGGTGCGCTTGGCAAGCGCGTTGAGCAGGGCGACGACTTCCTCGACACAGGCGGCAAGGCTGCGCGGCAGCTCGGCGCGGCTGATCAGGAGGTCGATGACGTTCGCCGGCTGGAGCCCGTCATTGTAGAGCCAGCGATAGGCGTTCACCGCGGAGACGGTCTGCAGGATCGTGTTCCACTGGTCGCGATCGACCACGCCGCCGACCTGTTCGCCCTCAGGGAGGAGCAGGTGGTACTTCACGTCGACCAGCCGCGCGGTGTTGTCCGCGCGCTCGATCGCGGCGCCGAGCTGGATCAGCAGGGTCGCCTCGTTGCGCATCATCCGGTGGATCGCGCCCTCGAAGCCGCGCGTCTCGCCCTTGACCTGCTCGAGCAGGTTGAGTGTCGCGGTGGCGCCGCCGGTGGTCTGGCGGTTCTGGAACAGCAGCCAGGCGCGGTTGATCGCGGTCCAGGCCTCGCGGGTGAGAGCGGTGCGCACGGCGCGGGCATTGTTGCGCGCCCGATCGAGGCAGCGGACGATCGAGCCGGGATGGCTGTCATCGAGGGTGAGGAAGCGGGCGACCCTGGCCTGGGTCAGCTCCTGGCCGGTGAGCGCAAAGGCCTCGTCGGTATAGGTGACGGCGAGCGCGCTCTGCCATGCGGCCTCGCCGGCCGGGCGGGTGGAGAGCGCATCGAGGCGGATCGTCGCCTCGACCAGCCGCGCGATGAAGTCGGCACGCTCGAGATAGCGGCCGAGCCAGTAGAGCGCGGCGGCGGTACGGGAGAGCATCAGCATGGGAAATCCTCCCTCGCGAAGCGGGGGAGGGGGACCACGACGCGCAGCGGCGTGGTGGAGGGGCCTCACCACGAGCGGGGCGCCAGTGGCCATGCCCCCTCCACCACCGGCTTCGCCGGCGGTCCCCCTCCCCCGCTCTGCGAGCGAGGGAGGAATGGGTGAGCGGCCTCCTCATGCCCCGTCGTCCAGCAGGACGAAGCTGTCCTTGGTGCCGCCGCCCTGGCTGGAGTTGACCACCAGCGAGCCTTCGCGCAGCGCGACGCGAGTGAGCCCGCCCGGCGCGACGCGGACGCCGTCGCTGCCGGTCAGCACGAAGGGGCGGAAGTCGACATGGCGCGGGGCGAGGCCCTGCTCGACCAGGGTCGGCACGGTGGAGAGCGCCAGCGTCGGCTGGGCGATGTAGCGGTGGGGCTCGGCGACCAGCGCGGCGCGGAACTCCTCGATCTGGGCCCTGGTCGCGGTGGGGCCGACGAGCATGCCGTAGCCGCCCGAGCCATCGACCAGCTTCACCACCAGCTCGGGCAGGCGATCGAGAACATATTTCAGCGCCTGCGGCTCGCGGCAGCGATAGGTCTCGACATTGGGCAGCTTGGCCTCGCCGCCCGAATAGAAGCGGACGATCTCGGGCATGTAGCTGTAGATCGCCTTGTCGTCGGCGATGCCGTTGCCCGGCGCGTTGAGGATCGCGACGTTGCCCGCGCGGTAGGCGGCCATGATACCGGGGACGCCGAGCATCGAATCGGGGCGGAAGACGAGCGGATCGAGGAAGTCGTCGTCGATCCGACGATAGATGACGTCGACCTTCACGCGGCCGGCGATCGTCTGCATCCAGACGACATCGTCATCGACGACCAGGTCCGCCGCCTCGACCAGCTCGACGCCCATCGAGTCCGCGAGGAACGAATGCTCGTAATAAGCCGAGTTGAAATGGCCGGGGGTGAGCACGACGCAGACCGGCTTGGGATTGTTGCCGGGGGCGACCGACTGCATCGTCTTGAGCAGCATGTCCGGATAGCTATCCACCGGCGCCACGCGGAAATCGCGAAACAGCTCGGGGCAGAGCCGGATCATCGCTTCGCGATTCTCCAGCATGTAGGACACGCCGGAGGGGGTGCGGGCATTGTCTTCCAGCACGAAGAACTCGTCCGGGCCGGTGCGGACCAGGTCGATCCCGCAGATATGCGCCCAGACGCCGTGCGGCGGGCGGACGCCGTCGACTTCGGCGCGGAACTGCTCGTTCAGGTAGATCAGCTCGGGCGGGATGATCCCTTCTTTGAGGATCCGCCGCTCGCCGTAGATGTCCTCGAGAAAGGCGTTGATCGCCTCGACCCGCTGGACCAGCCCTTCCGAGAGCCGCTGCCATTCGCCGGCGAGGAACACGCGGGGGACGATGTCGAACGGGATGATCCGCTCCGCCGCCTCGGTATCGCCATAGACCGCGAAGGTGATGCCCAGCTGGCGGAACGCGGCCTCGGCGGATTGCTGGCGGCGCTGGAGCTCGGCGGCATCGGTCTCGGCCAGCCACTGCGACAGCGCAGCGAATTCGGCGCGCGGGCGCTCAGGCCCGCCATGCCCCCAGATTTCGTCGAACGCTCCCGGTGCCCCCATGCGCCTCCCAAATGCCGATATTATCGACGGGTTCCATGCTGCATCGCTTTGCTGCGTTGCACAAGGGGGCAGTAGCTATGACGTCAGGTCGCGTATTTGACGCTGCAGCCATAGGGGCGCGTCTCGGGCACCGAAACCGGCTTGCCCGCGCGGATCTCGGCCAGGGCGGCGAGGACGTGGTTGCGGGCGCCGGCGATGTCCGCGACGTCGGCGGTCGGCTTGTCGTCGATCCCGCCCTTGTAGGCGAGCTGGCCCTTGCCATCGATGATGTACAGGTGCGGCGTGGTCTTGGCGCCATAACCCTTGCCGACCAGCCCCTTGGGATCGAGCAGATAGGCGGTGGGCTTGGCCTTGGCGCCCGCCACGAACTTCTGTGCCTCGGGCCCGGTCATATGGCCCTGCTGGCCCGGCGCGCCCGAGTTGATCGTCAGCCAGACCACGCCCTGCGCGGTCGCCGCGGCCTGGGTCTTCTGCATGTTGCCGCTGCCATAATGCTTCTTCACGAAGGGGCAGCCGGGGTTGTTCCATTCGAGCACCACGGTCTTGCCGCGATAGGCGGAGAGATCGACGACCTTGCCGGTCATGTCGAGGGCGCGGAAATTGGGGACGGTGGCGGCGACCTCGGGCTCGGCCATCAGCGGCGCGGCCGCGATACCCGCCGCGACGACCGCGGCACCGACCAGCATGCGATGAATCATCTTCGCTCTCCTCTTCAGCCCCCGCTTGCGAGGTCGCGCAGCATGTCCTGCGTGAGGATCTGGGGCAGGACTCGCGGCTCGGCCTCGCCCGGCTTGTACCACAGATAGAGCGGAACGCCTGCGCGATTGTGCCGCTCGATGAAGCGGCCGAGCGCGGGGTCGCCACTGGTCCAGTCGCCGACCAGCACCGTGACCTTGTTGTCGGCCAGCGCCTTCTCGACCGCGGCGGTCTCGATCACCGCCTTCTCGTTGACCTTGCAGGTGAGGCACCAGTCGGCGGTGAAATAGGCGAAGACCGGCTTGCCCTGCGCGGTCAGCTCGGCAAGCCGTGCCTCGCTGAACTTCTCGCCGCCGGACACCGCCTTGCTCTCCGGCGGGGCTGCCTGGACGAAGGCGATCGCGCTGATAGCGATCAGCAACAGCGCCCCTGCGGGCGCCCAGGCGAGCGCCTTGCCCTTGCGCTGGCGCAGGCCCGTCCACCACAGGCCGAGCGTTGCGAGCAGCGCCGCGGCCAGCCCGATCGTCATGCCCGGTACCCCTGCCTGCTGCCCCAGCACCCAGGCGAGCGCGAGCGCCGTCAGGAACATCGGCACCGACAGGATATGGCGCAGCGTCTCCATCCAGGCACCGGGCTTGGGCAACAACCGGCGGAGTGCAGGAATGAAGCCGAGCAGCAGGAAGGGCAATGCGATGCCGAGGCCGAGTCCGCCGAACACGGCGAGCGCCGCGGGCCACGGAAGGACCAGTGCTACGCCGAGTGCGCTCGCCATGAACGGACCCGCGCAGGGCGTGGCGATGAATGCCGCCAGGGCACCGGTTGCAAAGGCACCGCCGGTGCCGCGCGCCGCCGCGCGGTTGACGAAGCCGGGCGCGGACAGCTCAAACAGTCCGGCAAGGTTGAACGAGATGCCGGTGACCAGCAGCAGAAGCAGAAAGATCACGCGTGGGTCCTGCAGCTGGAAGGCCCAGCCCAGCACCGCGCCGCCTGCGCGCAACCCCAGCAGCACACCTCCCAGCGCCAGACAGACCGTGATGACGCCCGCGGTATAGGCCAGCGCCTCGGCACGCGGGCTGCCGCCCTCGGCATTGGCCTTGGCGAGGCTCAGCGCCTTGAGGCTGAGGATCGGGAAGACGCAGGGCATGATGTTGAGGATCAGCCCGCCCAGCACCGCGCCGAGAAAGGCCAGGACCGCGCCGCTCCACGGCAGCTGCGCCGCCGGTGCGGCACCGGCAGCGGCGGGCACCGTGCCCGGCACCGCGCGCACCCAGAAGCCCTGCTTGCCGAACGCCAGCAGCCCCTCGATCGGCCCGACCGACTTCACGCCCGCGGTATCGACCACCACCCGGTCACCGTCGCGCACCACCTTCTGGGGGGCGGCATAATCGAACGCACCGTGGGTGGCCGGGAAGAAATAGCCCTCGCCTTCCGCCTTGGCGGCAGCGGGGAACGGCACGGCGAGGCGCAGCGCCTTGCCCGTAACCTGATAGGTGCCTTCCGAACCGAGCGGCTTGGGCAGCGCCGCGCGCCAGGCATCGAAGCGGGCGCGGCGATCGGGCGCGACGCTGCCGTCCCCGATCTGGAGCACAGTCGAAAGGTCCGCCTTGCCTGGCACGCAGATCGCGTCGGTGCAGACGAGATAGCTGAGCTTCAGCCGGATCGGGAACGCACCCTTTGCATCGGCAGGGACCTTGAGCGTCACCAGCGGCGCGAAGGGGCCCTCGTAAACATAGTTCATCAGCCCGGCGATCATCAGCCGCTGGGGCACCGGATAGCGGAAGTCGCCAGCGCTGGCGCCCTGGGGCAGCGTCCATTCGGCGCGCGCCGGCAGGCCAGCATCGCCCGGATTGAGCCAATAGGCGTGCCAGCCCTTCTCGGGCACCGAGTCGAGCGCGAGCGTGACCTCGCTGCCCGGCGCGGGGCGGTCGCTCTCCGCCACCAGATCGATTCGAACATGCTGTTCGCCGGGCGCCTGCGCCATCGCCACGCCGGCAAACAACCAGAACATCAACGCCATCAATCCGAAACGAACCGTCGCCATGGAGCGTCCTTGCCGTGGAAGAGCTGTTGGCCCAATAGCAGCCCGGCAGGATTTGCACACGCCGGAGGTGGCCAAAGCATGAAGTCGTTCCGTCCGCTCGCGGCAGCCGTCGCGTTGCTCGCCGCTGCCCCGCTCGCCGCGCAGGAGACCCCGCCGGCGCAGATCGTCCCCTCCGAGGCGCCGCGCGCCGCGCCGTCGCTGGTGGTGGTGGTCTCGGTCGACCAGTTCTCGGCCGACCTGTTCGCGGAATATCGCGCCCAGTTCAGCGCGGGCTTCGCGCGACTGATGACCGGCGCGGTCTTTCCCTCGGGCTATCAGAGCCATGCCGCGACCGAGACCTGCCCGGGCCACTCGACGATCCTGACCGGCGACCATCCGGCCAAGACCGGCATCATCGCCAATGACTGGACCGATTTCAGCGCCCCGCGCGAAGACAAGACCGTCTATTGCGCCGAGGACGAGAGCGTGCCCGGCAGCAATTCGAACAGCTACACCGTCTCGGACAAGCATCTGAAGGTGCCGACGCTGGGCGAGTGGATGAAGCTCGCCGATCCGCAGAGCCGCGTCGTCTCGGTGGCGGGCAAGGACCGCGCCGCGGTGATGATGGGCGGGCACAAGACCGACGAGATCTGGTGGTGGAACGGCAAGGCGTTCGTCTCCTATGCCGGCCGCGCCGAGCCGGCGATGGTCACGCGGATGAACGCGAACGTGGCCAAGCGCATCGGCGAGGCGCAGGAGCCGCTCGAGCTGCCGCCCTTCTGCCAGGCGCGCAGCCGCGCCTTCCAACTCAACCCCAGCCGCAGCGTGGGCGCCGGCCGCTTCGCGCGCGCGGCGGGCAACAGCATCGCCTTCCGGGCCTCGCCCGAGTTCGACGAGGCGATCGTGGCGACCGCCGCCGGCCTCGCCACCGACATGAAGCTCGGCCAGTCGGGCCATACCGACCTGCTGATCGTCGGCGCCTCGGCCACCGACTATGTCGGCCATACGCTGGGCACCGAGGGCAGCGAGATGTGCCTGCAGCTGCTCTCGCTCGACCAGACGCTGGGCAAGCTGTTCGCGGTGCTCGACAAGACCGGCATCGACTATGCCGTGGTGCTGACCGCCGACCATGGCGGCCATGACATGCCGGAGCGCAACCGCGAGCATGCCGCGCCGATGGCGGCGCGCATCGCCAAGGGGCTCGACGCCAAGACGATGGGCAAGGAGATCGGCGCGGCGCTGAACATCAAGGGCGCGGTGCTGGTCGGCGGCAATTCGGGCGACGTCTATCTGGCGCCCGACCTGAGCAAGGCGGACCGCGTCCGCGTGCAGGCCGAGGCGATCAAGCGCTGGACCGCCAATCCGCAGGTCGAGGCGGTGTTCACCCGCGCCCAGATCGCAGCGACGCCGATCGTCCATACCCCGCCCGAGACCTGGAGCCTGCTCGAGCGCGCCCGCGCCTCGTACGATCCGCAGCGCTCGGGCGACCTGGTGATCGCGCTCAAGCCGCGCGTGACGCCGATCGCCGGCACCGAGGGCGGCTCGATCGCCACCCATGGCAGCTTCTGGGACTATGACCGCCGCGTGCCGATCCTGTTCTGGCGCAAGGGCATGACCGGCTTCGAGCAGCCGCTGTCGGTGGAGACGGTGGACATCGCGCCGACGCTGGCGGCGATGATCCATGTGCCGGTGCCGGTGGCGATCGACGGGCGCTGCCTGGACCTGGATGCCGGCCAGGGCGACACCTGCAAGTGATCTAACTTAAGCCCCCTCCCCTGAAGGGGAGGGGCTTTGAAAAAGTTACCGCCGCCGTTCGAAGATGCGGATGCCGGGGCCGAGGTCGTTCTGGCCGAGCGGTCCCACCTGGCCGGTGAAGTCCGCGACGAAGGCCGGGCTCGGCGGGGCGCCGGGGGCCAGGGTGGCGGTGTTGCCTTCGATGCGCAGGCCGGTCGACGGATAGGTCCGGCCCTCCGCGGCGACCACGATCAGGCCCGAGCTGTTTTCCTTGCGCGGCCCCTGGACAAAGGTGTTGCCGGTGATCGAACCGGTGCCGCCCTCGGACAGGTCGATCATGTAGTTGGTCTTGTTGCCCTTCGAATCGTCGAAGCTGTTGCCGGTGATCGTCACCCGGCGCGCGCGCAGCTTGACGTAATGGCCGCCGGTGCCGCGCTCGAAGCGCGAATTGGTGACGATCACGTCGCCGTCCACCGCGAGATAGATGGCATGGCTGCAATTCTCGGTCTCGCACTGGCCGAGCCCGGCGAAGGTGGTGTGATCGATGGTGATGCGGCGCACCGTCTCGTGGCCGCCGCCGAGAATGCCTTCCTGGCTGTCGAGGAACATCGAGTTGGTGACGGTGAGATCGCCCATCTCGATGCGGATGCCGGCGCCGTTGCCGTCGGGCACCGAGAAGCCGCGAAAGACCACGCCGTCCACCGCCGAGCCCCGGCCGCGCAGGACGAAGGCGGCCTTTTCCTCGCAGACCTGCTTCTCGAAGATCGCGGTGCCGGGCTGGACTGCCTTGAAGGTGATCTTGCCGCCGGTCTGCACCGTGCATTCGCGGTAGGTGCCCGGCGCGATCAGGATCGTCGCGGTGCCGTCGCGGACCGCGCTCACGGCATCGTCGAGATGCGCGAAGCCCTGGCCGGTCTCGGCGATGACGAAGGGGGCTGCTCGCTGCTGCTGGGCGATAGCAGGCGCGGCGATCAGGGCGAGAGCCGAGAGGATGGGCAGGCGCATGCGGGGAGTATGCGCACGGAGGCGTTAAATCTCCCCTTACCGCCGTCTCGGAGCTCCCCCTACCGTCATCCCGGCGAAAGCCGGGATCTCAGGCGATGGCGCGGGGAAGGAGCCGCATGAGATCCCGGCTTTCGCCGGGATGACGGCTACTATTTGAACGTCTTGATGATCCCCGAGAAATCGAGTCCCGCGCCCTCGCCATCGACGAACGCCTGGTAGAGTTCCTCCGCCCGCGTCCCCATCGGCACGTTCGCGCCGACGCTGGCGGCGGCTTCAAGCGCGAGCTTGAGGTCCTTGAGCATCAGCGGCGCGGCGAAGCCACCCTGATAGTCGCGGTCGGCGGGGCTTTCGGGGCCGACGCCGGGGACCGGGCAATAGCTCGTCATCGACCAGCTCTGGCCCGAGCTGACCGAGGCAATGTCGTAGAAGCGCTGGGCGTCGAGCCCGAGCTTCTCGGCCAGCGCGAAGGCCTCGCAGGTGGCGACCATCGTCGCGCCGAGGATCATGTTGTTGCAGATCTTGGCCCCCTGCCCCGCGCCGCTGCCGCCGGCATGGATCACCGCCTTGCCCATGTCCGCCAGGAACGGCTCGGCGCGGCCGAACGCCTGCTCGGTGCCGCCGACCATGAAAGTGAGCGTGCCGGCATTGGCCGCGGCGATGCCGCCCGAGACGGGTGCGTCGACCGCCATCAGCCCGCGCTCGGTCGCCGCCTGGGCGACGCGGCGGGCGGTGTCGACGTCGATCGTCGAGCAATCGATCAGGATCGCGCCGGGCGCGGCGTGGTCGAGCAGCACGTCGGTGTAGGTGGCCTCCACGTGCCGGCCGGCGGGCAGCATCGTGATCACCGCCTCTGCGCCGTCCACTGCTTCCACCGCGCTGGCGGCGGGCAGGCAGCCGGCGGCCCTGGCCTTGTCGAGCGCGTCCTGGCTCAGGTCGAAGGCGCGGACGTCATGCCCCTTCTTCGCAAGGTTCGCGGCCATGCCGCCGCCCATATTGCCCAGGCCGATAAATGCTACGCGTGCCATTTCACTTCTCTCCAATTCCCCTCCCGCTTGCGGGAGGGGTTAGGGGAGGGCCTTTACCCTTCCCCGGAATTTACAGCCCCTCCCCCGCCCCCTCCCGCAAGCGGAAGGGGAGAAGAAGACGGTTACTTCCCCGTCCAGTTCCCCGGGCGCTTCTCGACGAAGGCGGTCATGCCTTCCTTCTGGTCGGCGGTGCCGAACAGCGCGTGGAACAGCCGGCGCTCGAAGGCGACGCCCTGGGCCAGGCTGGTCTCGAAGGCGGCGTTGACCATCTCCTTGTTCGCCAGCACCGCGAGCGGCGCCATCGACGCGATCGCCTGCGCGGTCTTCACCGCTTCCTCGACCAGATCGGCCGCGGGCAGGATGCGGCTGACCAGCCCGGCGCGCTCGGCTTCCGCTGCGTCCATCATCCGGCCGGTGAGGCACATCTCCATCGCCTTGGCCTTGCCGACCGCGCGGGTGAGGCGCTGCGAGCCGCCCATGCCGGGCGAGACCGCAAGCTTGATCTCGGGCTGGCCGAACTTGGCGTTGTCGCCCGCCAGGATGAAATCGCACATCATCGCCAGCTCGCAGCCGCCGCCCAGCGCATAGCCCGAGACCGCGGCAATGATCGGCTTGCGGGTGCGGGTGAACACGTCCCAGCCGGCGAAGAAGTCATGGCCGTACATGTCGGCAAAGCCCTGGGCCTGCATCTCCTTGATGTCGGCGCCGGCGGCAAAGGCCTTCTCGCTGCCGGTGATCACCGCGCAGCCCTGCGACGGGTCGGCGTCGAACGCCTTCATCGCGTCGAGCAGTTCGGAGAGGATCTGGCTGTTCAGCGCATTGAGCGCCTGGGGCCGGTTCAGCGTGACCAAAGTGGCGGCGCCGCGCTGTTCGACGAGGATGGTTTCGTAGCTCATCTGGGTCCTTTCAGGCCGGGGTCCACGCCTCGCCCGCAGGCAAGGGGGCAAAAATCTGGTCGATGCTCTCGTCGCTGACGCCCTCGAGCGTAGCGGGGTTCCATTGCGGCGCGTTGTCCTTGTCGACGATCAGCGCGCGGACGCCCTCGATGAAGTCATGGCTCTGCGCGACGCGGCTGCCGATGGCGAATTCCTGCGCCATCTCGTTCGAGAAGTCCGTCTCGGTCCGCCCTTCGCGAACGAGGCGGAGCGAGATCTTCATCGACTGAGGCGACTTGGCGCGCAACGTCGCGAGCTGGGCAGCGGCCCATTCGCCCGGATCAGCGGCAAGCGCGGCGAAGATGTCCTCGACCGTGTCGCCAGCGAAGAGGCGATCGATCTCGTCGAGCCACGGCGTGATCCTGGACTCGGGAGGATCGGTGCCGAGATCGTTGAGGATCACGCCCACCCTGGAGGGATCGGCCGCGATCTGCCGCTTCGCCTCGTCGAGCGCGGACGACTGCAGATAATCATCGGCAAGCTGGAGCGCCCAACATTCCGCGCCGTCCAGCCGGTGCCCGGTCAGCGCCAGATACTCGCCAAGCTTCCCAGGCAGCCGGGAGAGGTACCAGCCGCCGCCGACATCGGGGAACAGGCCGATGCCCGTCTCGGGCATGGCGAAGCGCGTATTCTCTGTCGCTACCCGGATCTTCGCCGGCTGCGAGATACCGACCCCGCCGCCCATGGTGATGCCGTCCATGAAGGACACCACCGGCTTCTCGTAAGTGAACAGCGCGTGGTTGAGCTGATATTCGACCCGGAAGAAATCCCGCGCTTCGCGGCCGTCGCCTGCGCCGCTCTCGGCGATCATGCGGATGTCGCCACCGGCGCAGAATCCGCGTCCCTCAGCATGGTCGATCAGCACGATCTCGACTTCGGGGTCGTCCCGCCACGCCGTCAGCGCGTCGAGCATCGCGCGACACATGCCGGTGTTGAGCGCGTGGATCGCCTTGGGCCGGTTGAGCCGGATGCGCCCGGCCTTGCCTTCGATGAAGAGGAGGACTTCGTCGGTCACTGGCGGGTGAGCTCCCGGCCGACGATCATCCGCATCACCTGGTTGGTGCCTTCGAGGATCGAGTGGACGCGCAGGTCGCGCCAGAAGCGCTCGATCGGATAGTCCATCAGATAGCCATAGCCGCCATGCAGCTGGAGCGCGCGATCGACCACCGAGCTGCCGGTGTCGGTGGCGAAGCGCTTGGCCATCGCCGCGAACTTGGTCTTGTCCGGCGCGCCGGCAGTCACCTTTGCGGCGGCGAGATAGAGGAGCGCGCGGGCGGCCTCGAGCTCGGTCGCCATGTCGGCCAAGACGAACTGGGTGTTCTGGAAGTCCGCGATCGGCTTGCCGAACTGCTGGCGATCCTTGGTGTATTTCACTGCCTCGTCGAGGCAGCGCTGGGCGCCGCCCAATGAGCAGGCGCCGATGTTGAGGCGGCCGCCGTCGAGGCCCATCATCGCGAAACGGAAGCCCGCGCCCTCGTCGCCGACGCGGTTCGACACCGGCACGCGGACATCCTCGAACGTCACCTGGCGGGTGGGCTGCGAATGCCAGCCGAGCTTGCGCTCATTGGCGCCGAACGAGACGCCCGGCATGTCCTTGTCGATCACGAGGCACGAAATGCCCTTGGGGCCTTCTTCGCCGGTGCGGACCATCGTCACATAGACTTCGTTCTCGCCGGCGCCCGAGATAAACTGCTTCGAGCCGTTGACGACATAATGGTCGCCGTCGCGCACCGCGCGCGTCTTGAGCGCGGCGGCGTCCGAGCCAGAGCTCGGCTCGGTGAGGCAGTAGGAAGCGATCCGCTCCATCGTGATCAGCGAGGGCAGATACCTGGCCTTCAGCTCGGCACTGGCGAAGGTGTCGATCATCCAGCTCGCCATGTTGTGGATCGAGATGAACGCGCTGGTCGACGGGCAGCCATAGGCCATCGCCTCCATGATCAGCGCCGCCTCAAGCCGGCCGAGGCCGATGCCGCCGCTCTCTTCCGAGACATAGATCGACGCGAAGCCGAGCTCGGCAGCCGCCTTGATCGTGTCGCGCGGGAAGATGTGCTTCTCGTCCCATTCGGCCGCATGCGGGGTGATCGCATCCGCAGTGAATTTCCGCGCCATCTCCTGGATGGCGAGCTGGTCGTCGGTGAGTTCGAACTGGGTCATGGCTTCTTTTCTTCGTGAAGGACGCGCTCTGCGAAGAGGGCGTTGGCGATCTTGACGTCGTTGCGCTCGTACCAGCGCGGCTTGGGGAGCTTTTTCTCCCAGGCGATCTGCTCGATCAGCGTGCCCGCGGTCCAGGCGACATCGGGTTTTTCGAGATGGATGGGATCGGCATAGGCTTCGTCGGCGCCGATGATCGTCCAGCCGTGCTTGCGCAGCGCATCGATCAGGTCGCCGAGGAACAGCCCGGCCATGTCGGTCTCGTGCAGCAGCAGCACATGCGCGGGCGAGCGGCCGAGCGCGCGGCGGGCGAGGTCGTCGCCGAAATCGGCGGACTGGACATGCGTCTCGACATAGAGGTCGCGCAGCGCGTCCATGTCGATGGCCTTGCCGGCCTTCTTCGCGGCGATCGCCTGGCCTTCCATGTTCCAGTCGGACCCGTCGATCGTCGCATAGCCGTTCATCAGCCCGCGCGCGGCGAGCCCGGCGCGGACGGCGTCGCGCTTGACCTTGTCCGGCCCGCCCTCGTCGAGGAAGGGGAAGCGGAACCAGGGGCGATAGGCCTTGCCCTGCGTCTTCAGATAGGCGGCGGCACGGTCGATATCGGCGAGATAATAGTCGGCCGAGACCTTGGTCAGCTTGGGGTGGCTGTCGGTATGGTTGGCGAGCACGCCGCCGGCCGCGACATAGGCGGCGATGCGCTTCGGCGCGTCGATCCCCGAGCCGGAATGGACTATGCGGACCGGGTTCAGGAAGAAGGCCGGTTGCGGCACCTTGCGCGAACGGAAGATTTCGACCAGCCGGGCGGTGCGCTCGTCGGGCGTCAGGAAGGCGCCGGCGCCGCGCGGCACATCGTCGAAGCTGAGCGCGATCCGCTTCTCCGCCACCGGCTGGGGTGCCGCGATGACGTTGATCGTGCGCTGGCCGGGCACGACGAATGCCAGCGCGACGGCGTAGATCAATGTCTTCAGGACCCACCGCAACACGATCACGCCCCTGCCCCCATGCCCGTTCCTGCCGGGCGGGAGAATAGACGCTGGCCGGCAGCGGCGCCATAAGGCAGCGCATGGAGCGGCTGTTGCTTTTCGATACGGCGATGCGGCTGATGGGGGTCGGCCAGCTGCTGCTGATGGCGGCGGTGATCGGGCGCAGCGCCGCGCCGGCGCGCATCCGCTGGGCGACGATCGCGCTGCTGGTTTGCGTGGCCGCCTATCTCGCCATCGTCTCCCCGGCACTGCACCTGTGGCGCTCGCTGGCCTGGCCGGTGATCCAGCTCTTCTCGCTCAACGCGCCGCTGGCATTGTGGGTGTTCGCCCACCTGATCTTCGAGCGGCCGGTGGACAAAAGGCTGTTCGGCCTCGCCTTCGCCGTGACGCTGGTCGACTGGCTGCTGTTCGCCCGCGCACTCTATGTGACGTACGAGATGCCGGTGGCGGCCGGCGCGGTGCAGCACGGCATCGCCTTCCTGCTCGCCGCGCATGCGATCGCCATCGCGATCGCCAACAGGGGTGACGATCTGAGCGAGAAGCGCCGCATGTTCCGGCTGGGCTTCGTGATCGTGGTGGGCGTGCAGACGCTTGGTATTGTCGTCGTGGAAAGCCTCTACGACCTGTTGCGCACCGACATCTGGTTGATGCTGCTCCAGTCGAGCACCGCGCTGATCGCGATCCTGGCGTTCGGCGTGGCGATGCTCTCTGCCAATGCCGAGCTGCTGTTCGATGCCGACGCCCCCAAGCCCGAGCGCGCGCCGCTCTCGCCTGCCGAGCATGTGCTCAAGCAGAAGCTCGACGCCGCGATGGCCGCTCATGTCTACCGCGAGAGCGGGCTGACCATCGGCGTGCTGGCCGAGAAGCTGGGGGTGCCCGAGCATCGCCTCCGCGCGCTGATCAACCAGCGGCTGGGCTATCGCAACTTCTCGGACTTCCTCAATTCGCACCGGATCGGCGATGCCCGCGCCTGGCTGGGCGATCCGGCCCGCGTCGACCTGCCGGTGCTCACCCTCGCCATGGACCTGGGCTATGGCAGCCTGGCACCGTTCAACCGCGCCTTTCGCGACGCCACCGGCACCAGCCCCAGCGAATATCGCCGCGCCGCCATTCTCGAAAAAAGCTGATCGATTCCGGAAATGCGCGACATTTTCCGGGCGCGGCGGGACCGGGCCGGAGGCGCCCGATAGCACGCCGCCATCCGCTTTCGAGGATGGCACATGCATTGGATGATCCCGCTCGCCGCACACGGCGTGCACAGCTTCACGGTCGAGCTTGTCCGCTATCTGGTCGCCGCCGGGGCGATGACCGGCATCCTCTGGGCGGGCGCCCGCTGGACCGCCGCGCGGCGCATCCAGAAGCGTGCGCCTACGAGGCGGGACCGCGTCCGCGAGTTCGGCAATTCGATGCTGTCCGTCACCATCTTCGCGCTGTGGAGCATTGCCACGCTGGCGATGAACCAGGCGGGGATCATTCACATCACCTTCGCCGCGCCGCTCTGGTGGCAGGCCGCGCTCGAGTTCGCCGGAATCGTGATCGCGCACGATGCCTATTTCTACTGGATGCACCGCGGGCTGCACACCAGGGCGATGTTCCGCCGTGCGCATCTGACCCATCACAAGTCGCGCACGCCGACGCCCTGGGCCGCCTATAGCTTCGCGCCGATCGAAGGCGTGCTGGAGGGCATGTTCCTGCCGATCTTCCTGCTCCTCGTGCCGATGCACGGGATCGTGCTGATCGCCTTCCTGCTCCACCAGATCGGGCGCAACGTGCTCGGCCATTCGGGGCACGAGCTGATGCCGCCGGGGTTCACGCGCTTCCCCCTCACCGCCTGGCTGACCACGGCGACGCATCATGACCTGCACCATAGCGGCGGCGGACATAATTTCGGGCTGTACTTCACCTGGTGGGATCGCTGGATGGGCACCGAGCACCCGCGCTACCACGAAAGCTTCGAGGCAGCTTCGGTGCCATGGTTCGGAGAAAAGGGCACTAGTGAAGCACTCGTTGCCCCTTCGGCTCCGTCAGCCAGAACGCAAGTTGCGGATCTGCGATCGCTCCCCGCAAAAGCGCCAGAGGCACAGGCATGAAACCGTCGTTCGGAGCACCAAACCGCCGATCGTCTTCACTCCAGCCAGCCGGAAAAAGAACGGAACCACGATCAGGGCGAGGATCCTCAAGAAAGAATGTTTCGAACCGATCATCCTCAAACCGTGCAAAGACGGCGCCGAAATGCTGAAAATCACTACCATTGCCGGGAGGAAGAGTGGCTTCCGCGCGGCTCAGAATTTTCCTGATCGGCTCCAATCGATTCTCCGATTCAAGCTTCCGCTTTAGGTCGGACAGCGAGTCCGTAACCAAGCAGTAGAATTGCTCGTCACAAGGAGAGAAGCCGACAAAGGCGGTCTTCATCTTATCAAACATCCCGGCCACGGCGTCGATATCGTTGCTCGGCTGTCCAACAATCCTGAGAGTTCTCCGATCGAAGGGAGCTACCTTAACGCCGAAAGCCGCCAATACTATCGCTGCGTCGGGACCTACACACATCTCAAAGGCGTCCGTTGATTTATCAACCACCCGTTTGGCTTCTCGAAACGATGCGCCAAACCTAGGGCTGCTAAACGAGCGTAAACCGTGCTGAAGCTTTTCCACATTCGCATGGGGGAAATTAATGAGTGCCGCTTCGGTCGACGCATCAACCAGAATCTTTATTCCAACTTCACGCGGCAAATCTTCCGGAGAAGACACCCCGAGTTCCTTGAGCTTTCTTTCGAGGATGGGACTGACTTTCGAACCGAAAATCATCGCAGCTTCGTAGACGTCTTTATCCATTCGAATCACCCCATCGTTGGGATTACGAACGCACTATCTCCTGAAGTACCGCCATCGGGCCAGCGCTGGGTGATCGTCTTCACCTTGGTCCAGAACTTCACGCCTTCCATGCCGTGCTGGTTGGTGTCGCCGAACGCCGAGCGCTTCCAGCCACCAAAGGTGTGATAGGCGACCGGCACCGGGATCGGCACGTTGATGCCGACCATGCCGACATTGACGCGCGCGGCGAACTCGCGCGCGGCATGGCCGTTGCGCGTGAAGATGGCGACGCCGTTGCCGTACTGGTGGTCGGAGGGGAGCTTGAGCGCGGTCTCGAAATCGGGCGCGCGGACGATCTGGAGGACCGGGCCGAAAATCTCTTCCTTGTAGCTCTGCATGTCCGGCGTGACGCGGTCGAACAAGCTCGGGCCGATGAAGAAGCCCTGCTCATGCCCCTGAAGCTGGAAGCCGCGGCCGTCGATCACCAGCTCGGCGCCTTCGTCGACGCCGGTCTGGATCCAGTTCTCGACGCGCTGCTTGTGCGCGGCATTCACGACCGGGCCGTAATGCGCCTCGGCATCGGTGGAGACGCCGACGCGCAGCGCCTCGATCGCCGGGATCAGCTTTTCGCGCAGGGCATCGGCGGTCTTGTCGCCGACGGGGACGACCACCGGCAGCGCCATGCAGCGCTCGCCGGCGCTACCGAAGGCCGCACCCGAAAGATCGGCGACGACCTGGTCGAGATCGGCGTCCGGCATGACGATGCCGTGGTTCTTGGCGCCGCCCATCGCCTGCACGCGCTTCCCGGCCTCGACGCCGCGGCGATAGACATAGTGCGCGATGTCGGACGAGCCGACGAAGCTGACTGCCGAGATCGCCGGGTGATCGAGGATCGCATCGACCATTTCCTTGTCGCCGTGGACGACCTGAAGGATGCCCTGCGGCGCGCCGGCCTCGAGCATCAGCTCGGCGAGGCGCACCGGGACCGAGGGATCGCGCTCGGACGGCTTGAGGATGAAGGCATTGCCGCAGGCGATGGCGACGCCGAACATCCACATCGGGATCATCGCCGGGAAGTTGAACGGCGTGATGCCCGCGCCGATGCCGAGCGGCTGGCGCATCGAATAGACGTCGATGCCCGGGCCGGCGCCCTGGGTATATTCGCCCTTGAGGACGTGCGGGATTCCGCAGGCGAACTCGATCACCTCGAGGCCGCGCTGGATGTCGCCCTTGGCGTCGGCGATCACCTTGCCGTGTTCGGAGCTGAGCAGGTGCGCCAGCTCGTCCATGTTCCTCTCGACCAGCGCCTTGAAGGCGAACATCACGCGGGCGCGGCGCTGCGGATTGGTCGTGGCCCAGCCGGGCTGGGCGGCCTGGGCGGCGGCGATCGCCTTGTCGAGATCGGCCTGGCTGCCGAGCTGGACCTGGGCCTGGACCTGGCCGGTGTTGGGGTTGAAGACGTCACCCGTGCGGGCACCCGCGCCGCCGTTGTGGCCGACGATGACATGGTCGATGTTACGCACCATATTTCTCCTGCTTCGGGCTCTGGCGGCCCGACTCACTGTGTAATTTAATTACGCACTGGCACAAGAAACGGTCGCTGTCACGCGCCGGTCGATAGGGCGTCTCTACTGGGTGGCGTAGCCGATCGGGACCGGAAGCAACCGGCCATTGGCGTCGCCGATCACCATCACCTCGACGCCGAATGCCTGGCGCAGCTTCCGGTGCTCCAGTGCGTCGCGGGCAGCCCCGAAGGCGAGCATGCGCCCCTGGCCAAGCAGCAGCACGTCATCGGCCAGCCGGGCGGCGAGGACCGGATCGGCGAGCGTGACCACCACGCCCATGCCCTGCCGCGCTGCATCGCGGAGCTGGGCGATCCGGGCGAATTGCGTGAGGGGATCGAGCGCGCTCAGCGGATCTTCGGCGAGCAGCCAGTGCGGCTTCGCGGCGATGGCACCGGCGAGATCGAGCGGCTTCCTGCCGAACAGGCCGCGGCGCCCTGCCCCCGGCTGCGCGATCGCTTTGGCACGCTCGGCCCCGGTGAACCGGCCGATCAGCCGGCCGCCCAGGCGCACCTGCCCGGCATCCGCATCGGCCTGGCCGGCCAGCGCGCGCAGCAGCAGCGCCTTGCCCGACCCGGCGGCTCCGAGAATCACGACGACCCTGCCCGGCTCGAGCACCGCATCGACACCCTCGACCACCCGGCGATCGCCATGGCCCAGGGCCAGATTGTCGATGCTGAACTTCATGGCGTCCGTCCTAGTAACCGGCAGATGACAGGCTGGTTACAGGCCGGCCCGCCACTTTCGCAAGAAATCGCCCGAAACCCGCGAAAAAATGCGCTTTGTCTCGGTACTGTAACGCTGGGCTAAGTGCGCATTTACCAAGTGCCACCTATCCGGCGGGCGATGTCCCTCGCCGATCCCCCGCTTGCCCCGCGCGGCACCTGGCTCACCGAGCGCGAGCTCGATCCGCCGCTGTTGACGCTCACCGACACGATGTGGCGGGCGGCGGAGCTGTTCGGCGGCGATCCCGAGCTGCGGCTGGTCGCCATCGTCGACGAGAAGGCGCGCCCGCTCGGCGCGATCTTCGAGAAGGATGTGCGGCGGCTGCTGCTCAATCCCTTCGGCCATGCGCTGATGCGCAATCCGGCGTACGGCGCGGCGGTGTCGCGCTATGTCCGCGCCTGCCCCGCTGCCGAGATGACCGAGGACCTTGGCCGGCTGATGGAAGCCTATCGCGCCTCGGGCGGCAGCGAGGGCATGATCCTGACCCGCGGAGGCCGGGTGCAGGCGACGGTGAACAACCGCCGGCTCGTCCATCTCGCCGCCGAACGCGAGATCGCCACGGCGCGCGCGCAGGTCGAGCGCGCGGCGCGGATCGAGGCGGCGAGCAAGCGGTTCGAGGCGCAGGTCGAGGCGCTGTCGCGCGACATGGGCGATCTCTCGACCGAGCTGGAGGACGGCGGGGTGGCTCGGGCCGACCGGGCCAGCGGCCTGGGCGACCGCGCGCTCGCAGTGGCGACCGCCGCCTCGCAGACCAGCGACAACATGGCCGAGATCGCCGCGCGCGGGCGCGAGCTGGCCGGCGCGCTCTCGGGCATCGCCCACAATACCAGCGACGCGCGCCAAGCGGCGGCCGCAGTCACCCAGCTGGTCGAGACCGGCAGCGAGCGCACCCGCGATCTGCTCCATTCCGCCCAGTCGATCGATTCGGTGATCGGGCTGATCAGCGACATCGCGCGGCAGGTGAACCTGCTCGCACTCAACGCCACGATCGAGGCGGCGCGCGCCGGCGAGGCGGGGCGCGGCTTCACCGTGGTGGCGAACGAAGTGAAGCAGCTCTCGACCCAGACCGGCATCGCCGCGGACCGGATCACCGCGCATGTCCGCGAGATCCGCGGCGGGATCGACGAGGTCGCCGCCGGGCACAACCGGGTGGAGCAGGCGATCGGCGCGATGGCGACGCTGGCCGATGCGGTGGAGAGCGCGGTCGCCCGGCAGGAAGAGGCGACGCGGACGATCGCCCGCAACGTCGACGAGGCGGTGCATGCCAGCACGGGCATCCAGCGCGACGTCGAGGCGATCGGCGGCACCTCGCGCGATGCATCGGCCCAGGCCCGGGCAATGCGCGAAGTGGCGGGCCGGCTGCACGTCAGCGCCGACGCGCTGTCCGACCAGGTCCATGCCTTCCTGGCGGAGTTGCGGGTGGCCTAGCCGGCCGCGGTGACGATCTCGACCCGGGCGGGCATCCGCACCGGGCCGTCCTCGAAATGGCTGGCGCATATCTCGGTCAGGCGGGCATGGGCCCTGTCGCGCAGCTCGGCGGGCGCATCGGCCAGCGGGGCAGCCATCGACGAGGAGGCGAGCAGGAAGGCCGCGGCAGCCTCGGGCGTGTCGCCCGGCACCGGCAACATGCAATGCACGCTCCGGCTGGCAGTGTCCTCGAAGCCGGCGGCGCCGAGCAGCGCGATGAGCTTGGCCGGATCGCCATAGCGGCACGGGCCCGGCGCATCGGGATCGGCGGACGCCACCTCCATCACCGAAGCGACCGTCGCGCGGAGCTGCGCCATGAAGCCGACCTCCGCGGCCGGTCCCCAGACGGCGAAGGCGAGGCGCCCGCCGGGTGCGAGCCAGTGGCGCAGATTGGCGAAGGCGGCGGCCGGATCCTCGAAGAACATCACCCCGAAGCGCGAGGCCAGCCGGTCGAAGGGGCGATCGGGCCGGTAGGTGGAGACATCGGCCTCGACGAAGCGCGCGACGTCCCCGGCGCGGGCGGTGGCGGCGGCGACCAGGTCGGGCGAGATGTCGAAGCCGGTGACTTCGCTGCCGGCGGGCGCCGCCGCGGCGATGGCGCGGGTGGTGCCCCCGCCCCCACAGGCGATCTCGGCGATGCGGCAGGGCGCGTCGAGCCCGAGCGCCTCGATGAGCGGCAGGTCAACCGGCGCGAGCAGCGCCTCCATCCCGTCGAGCTTGTCGCGCCACAGCGCACCGCGGCCACTGGCCCAGTCATAGCCGGATTCGGAAAGGCTTTTCTGCATGGGGACGAGGATGCGCCGAAGCACAGCAGGATGCCAGAGCGCCTTTTAGCCCTCCGCCGCGGTCCGCGGCTTGCGGCGTGTGCGCGTGCCCTCCTTCGCCCCGGCGGAAGCCGGTGCCCTCCCATAGAGGCCGAGCAACTCGCGCGCGATCTCGACGCGTGCGCTGTTCCGCACCGCAGGATCGCCCTCGATCGCGTCGAGAATGCTGATCGACATGCCGACGGCGTTGATGCGCTCGAGCACTTCGACATGGCGAGTCGCCTGTTCCATCGTGGCGCGATAGATCACCAGGAAGGTACCGGCGATGAACTGCAGGATCACGCCGCTGACCGCGGGAAGCAGTGGGCCGGTAAGCTCGGCCGGCGCAACGATCGCGCGCCAAATGCCGATGCCGATCAGCACGCCGCCAACGATCATCGCCGAGACCACAACGCGGTATATTGAGCTCACCTGGCTGAGATTGCGGTCCAGATAGCTTTCGAGCTTGCGGCGGGCAGCGTCCCAGGCGAATTTCGAGACCTGCGGATTGGCCCGAGCCTCCTTTTCCGCATCCTCTTCCACCTGCTCCTTCTTCTGCCGCAGCAGGAAGCGCTGGTAGGAAATCACCACGAGGCCGTAAAAGGCGCCCGCGACAAATCCCGTAACGCCAACGGCCGTCGCGAGCTTTGGCAGCACGCCATATCCGGCGTTGTCCCACCAGATGCCGCCGATCGCCACCACGGCACCGCCGAGATACAGCGCGAAGGAAGCGATCAGATGTCGTCGGATCGCGGGCGGCGCCGCGAAGATGTGATCGAGAAAGGAACCCGCTTCGGCTTTCGCGCCCAGGCCGGCTTGCCGTTCGTGCTCCCCGGCCTCCACAGCCCCTTCTGCAGCTTCGATTATTTCGGCCATGCACCTCTCCCCTGCCCGACCGTCTCGCAGAAATGCGATCGGGCGCAACCTCGCATGCAACCGTTTTGGAGAGAGGTTCCGGAAGCGGGAATGCCGGTTCGAAAAAGCAAAAAACCCCGGAAGTCCTGAGACTTCCGGGGTTTTCTATATGGTGGGCGTGGCAAGGATTGAACTTGCGACCCCTGCGATGTCAACACAGTGCTCTACCACTGAGCTACACGCCCACGGGCCCGGAGGCCGAAACGGGAAGCGGGCCAATAGCGGGGCTTTTCGAACCGCGCAAGCACCCTCTTTCAATTAAATCCGGCGTTCTCTGCTTCGAACAGCCGATCGACCTCCAGCACCAGGTCGCGCAGGTGGAAGGGCTTGGACAGGACCTTGGCCTGGGGCACCTGCTTGCCGGCCTTGAGCGTGACCGCCGCGAAGCCGGTGATGAACATCACGCGCATCTCGGGTGCGATCTCGCTCGCCTTCTGGGCCAGTTCGATGCCGTCCATCTCGGGCATCACGATATCGGTGAGCAGCAGGTCGAACCGCTCGGACTCGAGCAGCGGCATCGCCGCGGTGCCGCGATCGACCGCGCTGACCGCGTATCCCGAACGCTCGAGCGCCCTGGTAAGGTATTCCCGCATCACGCGGTCATCCTCGGCCAGCAATATCCGGATCATGTTTCCCCACTCGAAATCGACAGAGCTATTCCTATACCGAAAGCCCTTAAGATTTTCCGTCCCCATCCTATCCCATGGCATTGCGGCGCGGCAATGGCAGCCTTAGTCATGACGTCGTGACCGGAGCTTCCTTCGTCCGCCATGGCCCCGCAGAGCCGCTGAGCCCGGTGATCCTGTCCGTGCCGCATGCCGGGCGCGACTATCCGCCGGCGCTGCAGGCGCTGCTCCGTGTGCCGCTGGAAGCGCTGCGCGGGCTCGAGGACCGGCATGCCGACGCCATCGCCCTCGCCGCCCGGCGCGACGAAACACTGTTCGTCGCCACCCGTCCCCGTGCCTGGATCGACCTCAACCGCGCCGAGCAGGACCGCGACCCGCGGCTCGACGACGGCGCCTGGATGCACGGCGCGCCGCTCTCGGCGAAGATCCGCTCGGGGCTGGGGCTGGTGCCGCGCCGGGCGAGCAACGCCGGCGACATCTGGCGCCGCCGGCTGGGCGCCGACGAAGTGCAGCAGCGCATCCTCGCCGACCATCGCCCCTGGCACGCAGCGGTCGGCGCGGCGCTGGCATCGGCGCGGGCGCGATTCGGCGTGGCGGTGCTGCTGGACGTCCATTCGATGCCGCCGCTGGGCAATCCGGCGGTGGCGGCACGGCTGGTGCCGGGCGACCGGTTCGGCAAGTCGGCGGCGGCACGCTTCCTCGGCCGCATCGAAGGCGTCGCGCGCGCGCACGGCGTGCGGACGGCGGCCAACACGCCCTATTCGGGCGGGCACATCCTCGAGCGCCATGGCGAGCCGCGCCGCGGCGTGCACGCGATCCAGCTCGAGTTCGACCGCGCGCTCTATCTCGATCCCGCGCTCGACCAGCCTGGACCGGGGCTGGCGGTGGCGGTACGCCTGCTGCGCGACATCATCGATGCAGTGGCCGACGAGGCCCTGCCGGGGGCTATCGCAGCGGAGTAAGGTGTCAGGGCCGCGCTGAGAGTATGATATCGGTAAGGACGAGGCTGTCGGCGACCGTCGCCGACCAGCACCACACGCCGGTCAACCCGCTGATCGGCACGGGAGTCTCTTCGTTCTCGAACACGGCCCGGGCGATTCGATCCGACACCGCGCCCATCGGGCGCTCCCGCTCAAGCATCGCCGCCCATTCCCGCACGGCCTGCACCGCATCCGGTGCCCAGGCCTGGGAGAGATAGGTGCCGCCTTCGAATTCGCAGACGAACGTGAAGAGATTGGATTGCATGCCGCACCCTTCCCCAACCACACATAAAAAACCACCTCGTGGTTACCCACGAGGTGGCCAAGGTTCAGGGAGGAGACACGCCCGAGGGCGTGCCGTACGGCTCCGCGAAAGGGGGGACACGACGCCGTACACAGCAAATATAAGTGAGGGGTCGAATAGTTCAAGGGTCCGCGTGAAACCGTTTTCCACACGCGATCAGCCGTTGCGGCGAAGCCCCGGAAGCATGCGCGCGAGCACCTTGTCGCGCAGCAGGAAATGGTGGCGCAGCGCCGCCGCGATGTGGATCACCACCAGCGCGGCCATCAGATAACCGAGCAGCTCGTGCGCCTCGTGCGCATTGTGCGCGATCGTGGGCGTGGCGGGCAGCACCGGGATCTCGAACAGGCCGAACCAGTTGATCGGGCGCGGGCGCTCGGGATTGGAGGAGAGCAGCCAGCCGCTGACCGGCAGGATCAGCAGCAGCGCATACAGGATGAAATGGACCGTGTGGGCGGTCGCCTTCTCCCAGGCCGGCAGCAGCTCGGGCAAGTGCGGCGGTCTGTGGGTCAGCCGCCAGGCGATGCGGCCAAGCGTGAGCACCAGCACGGCGATGCCCAGCGATTTGTGGATCGGCATCACGCCCCACGCCCGCGGCATCGCGTCGTGGAACAGGCCGATGATCAGGTTGAGAAGGACGAGCGCGGCGATCGACCAGTGGAAGGCGATCGCCCCCCGGCTGTACCGATCGCCGCGCTCGATCACATCACGCGTTCGACACGAGCTGCGGCTCGGGCATCTTGCCCTGGCGCAGCTGGCGGCCGAAGATGTCGCGCATCAGGCCCAGCGAGAAGAGGTGGGCGTAGATGAGCGGCAGCATGCCGTTCTGGACGATCTTGCGCAGCTGGTCGCCACGCAGCTCGTTGAGCTTGTTCTCGTCGATCATCATGAAGCCGCGATAGACGAAGGGCTGCGCCGAGCCATCCGGCTGGATGGTGACTTCACCGTCGATCAGCAGGTCGAGCTCCTTGAGCTCCTTCATGAACTGCGCGGTGCGGGCACCGGCCTGCTCGAACTGCTCGTTGAACTGCAGGATGTTCTTGGTGGTCTCGCTCGGCTCGCCATTGACGAACAGGGCATCGCCTTCCTCGAACGCGCCGACCGTGTCCGAGGTCGGATCGAAGCAGAGCGACAGCTCGTCGGTGTCCGGACGCAGGCGCGCCAGCAGGTACGGATAGCGGCGGATATAGGCCGGAACGTAGAAGTTCTGCTCGTTGAGCGAGCCGTCCTCGTCGAAGAAGGTGTTCACGCCTTCGTTGAGCGCCATCAGCGCCAGCGGAACCGGCTCCTCGCCCTGCGAGAAGACGATCGGCATGAAACGCTGGACCAGCGGGAATTCCTCCACGGTGACCGGCACCGCGTGCTGCTTGGCGAGGAACGGCGCCTTGTCGGCGGCGCGAATCTTGTATTCGGCGTGCTGCTGGCTCGAGAGCGGCAGAAGCTCGTTGTAGAACAGAGGCAGCGACTGCTGCGGGGCGGAAGCCATCCTAAATCTCCTGGGAACAAAATGCTGATGTCTGGAATCCCGGGGCGAGGGTCTATGGAGAGTCAGCCTCGGGCGCAAGGCTTACGAGCTTGCCGGGATTTAGGATTCCACGCGGATCCAGTGCCATTTTGATCGCCTTTAGGGCCGCAATGCGTGACGGCGGGCTCAGCCGTTCCAGTTCGGCACGCTTCATCTGGCCGATTCCATGCTCGGCCGAAATCGAGCCGCCTTCGGCCACGACCATGTCATAGACCAGGCGGCTGATCGCCGGCCCGTCGCCGGCATACCAGCCGTCGCGATCGACGCCGGCCGGCGCGCGGACATGGAAATGGACATTGCCGTCGCCGAGATGCCCGAAGGCCGTGGCGGTCGCGCCGGGGAAGCGGCGCTCGGCCTCCGCGGCGGCCTCGATCATGAAGCGCGGCATCTTGTCGACCGGGACCGAGATGTCGTGCTGCATCGCCGGCCCGAGCGCGCGCTCGGTCTCCGAGATCGAATCGCGAATCTTCCAGAAGCTCTCGACCTGCGCCTCGCTCGCCGAGATCACCGCATCCTCGGCCAGCCCCGCCTCGAACACCGGCGCGAGCAGCCGCTCGAGCAGCTCCGCCGGCGGCTCGGCGCCGGGCTCGGTCGCCACCGATTCGATCAGCACGTGCCAGGCATGCTCGCCGGCCAGCGGCGCGCGGATGCCGGGGATGTGCCGGACGACATGGCCGACGATCTCGCCCGGGATGATCTCGAAGCTCTCGATCGTGGCGGTGCGCTCTTCCATCATGCGCAGGATCTTGAGCGCATCCTCGGGGCTCGCCACGCCCACCCAGGCGGCGGCGCGCTCGACGATCGCCGGATAGAGGCGCAGCGTCGCGGCGGTGACGATGCCGATCGTGCCCTCGGCACCGATCAGCAGCTGGGTGAGGTCGTAGCCGCGATTGTCCTTCTTGAGCGGGGCGAGCCCGTCATGGATCGATCCGTCGGGCAGCACCGCCTCCACCCCGGCGACGAGGTGGCGCATGTTGCCGAAGCGCAGCACCTGGGTGCCGCCGGCATTGGTGGAGACCAGCCCGCCGATCGTCGCGCTGCCCTTGGCGCCCAGCGTGAGCGGGAAGCGGCGGTCCTGCTCGGCCACCGCATTATGGAAATTGGTGAGGATCACGCCGGCCTCGACCACGGCAAGGTTGCCGACAGTGTCGATCGCCCGGATGCGGTTCATCCGGCGGGTGGAGAGGAGCAGCGCCGAGCCGTCCGCAGGCGGCGTGGCGCCACCCACCATCCCGGTATTGCCGCCCTGGGGCACGATCTTCACTCCCAGCTCGCCTGCAAGGCGGACGATCTCCGCCACTTCGGCGGTCGATCCGGGCGAGAGAAGTGCCGGCGCGCTGCCGTGATAACGGCCCCGCCAGTCCGATTCCCAGGGGGCGATCTCCTGGGCGTCCGTGGTGACCGCCTTGGGGCCGAAGCGTTCCAATACGGTATCGACGAGCTGCTGCTGTGCTGGTGTCATGGCATTTTTGGGCTAGCACGGCGGGCACCAGTTCATCCACTGTTCAAACCTCGGTCGTACATAACCAACGCGAAATGCCGAATCCGTTTGCCGTCACCTCCAGCCTGCTGCTCCTCGCCGCCGCGCCAGCCGCGGCGCCTGTCGGCGCGCCCGACTGGACTGGGGCGAGCTTCACGCTGCAGCAGGGACAGCAGCAGCGCGTGACGATCCAGGTGCCGCGCGTCACCATCACCAGCAGCGCCACCATCGTGGTGCGCCGCGCGCCGCGCGTGGTCGAGAAGAAGGCCAAGGACTGCGTGAAGGTCCAGGACATTTCCGGCTTCGCGGGCGTCAACACCCAGGACAGCGTCGATCTGGTGCTGCGCGACGGCTCGCTGCTGCGCGCCAAGCTGGGCCGCAAATGCCAGGCGCTGGGCTTCTACAACGGCTTCTACGTGAAGACGAACAAGGACCAGAAGATCTGCGCCGGACGCGATTCGATCCGCACGCGCGCAGGGCGCTCCTGCGACGTCGAGAACTTCAGGACGCTCTCGCTGGAGCGCTGACGCATTCACTGAAATGCGCGAAACGCGTATTTCGAGGCGGTGCGGACCCGCTCCGCCATATCCAGAAACGCCTCTGTGCTTGACTTTGGCGGATAAATCCGCAAGCGCGTGCAGACTTCGCGTGTGGGTTTTGCCACGCCGATTTTCCGGAAAATTGCATGAGCTTTGCCGATCTCGGCCTTTCTGACGAACTTCTGCGCGCAGTGACCGATGCGGGCTATACCGAGCCCACGCCGATCCAGCAGCAGTCGATCCCCCCGGTCCTCATGGGTAAGGACCTTATCGGCATCGCACAGACGGGCACGGGCAAGACCGCTGCCTTCGTGCTCCCGATGATCGACATCCTCGGCGAAGGGCGCACCCGCGCGCTGATGCCGCGCTCGCTCATCCTCGAGCCGACGCGCGAGCTGGCCGCCCAGGTCGCGGAGAATTTCGAGAAGTACGGCACCCACCACAAGCTCTCCATGGCGCTGCTGATCGGCGGCGTGCAGATGGGCGACCAGGTGAAGGCGCTGGAAAAGGGCGTCGACGTGCTGATCGCCACGCCGGGCCGGCTGATGGACCTGTTCGGCCGCGGCAAGATCCTGCTCAACGGCTGCAGCCTGCTCGTCATCGACGAGGCGGACCGGATGCTCGACATGGGGTTCATCCCCGACATCGAGGAAATCTGCACCAAGCTGCCCAAGGAGCGGCAGACGCTGCTCTTCTCGGCGACGATGCCGCCGGTGATCAAGAAGCTGGCGGACAAGTTCCTCAATGATCCCAAGCGCGTGGAAGTCGCCCGCCCGGCGACGACCAACACCAACATCAAGCAGTTCCTCGTCGAGACCACGACGATGAAGAAGCGCGAGACGCTGCGCGGGCTGCTCGAGGCCGAGAACGTCCAGACCGGCATCATCTTCTGCAACCGCAAGACCACGGTGCGCGAGCTCAACAAGAGCCTGCAGCGCCACGGCTTCCGCTCGGCCGAGATCCATGGTGACATGGATCAGCCGGCGCGCCTCGCCGAGCTGGAGCGGTTCAAGAAGGGCGACGTCAACATCCTCGTCGCCTCGGACGTTGCCGCACGCGGGCTCGACATCAAGGGCGTCAGCCACGTCTATAATTTCGACGCCCCCTGGCATCCGGACGACTATGTCCACCGGATCGGCCGCACCGGCCGCGCCGGGGCGAAGGGCACCGCCTATACGCTGGTGACCAAGGAAGACGCCGAGAATATCGAGAATATCGAGAAGCTCACCGGCCAGAAGATCAACCGCGTGAAGCTGAAGACGTCGGCCTCCGCCCCGTCCGAGGACGAGCGCGAGGAAGCGCCGCGCAGCCGCCGGCGCAAGGCCGACGAGGACAAGGGCACCGAGCGCGGTGCTCGCGGCAAGGCGAAGAAGGCCGAGCCGAAGCCGCGTGACGAGGATCGCCGCGAGGAGCCGCTGTTCCGCGAGACCCGCAGCCGCGACGAGCAGCCGCGCCGCGAGCGTGGCGGTCGCCGCCGCGACGAGCGCGACGATGGTCCGGACGTGGGCTGGAACGGCCCGATCCCGGACTTCCTGAACTACACGCTCGCCGCCGAATGATCCGGCGCGCCGGGTTGGCGGTTGCGCTGGCGGCATCGATGCTGCCCGGCGCGGCGCTGGCCCAGCAGTCCGCACCGCGGCTCAAGGCGCGCACGCTCGCCCAGCTGCCGCTCCCCCTGCCCGCGCCCTATGACGCGACCCGCGACGCCCGCAAGGATATCGACGCGGCGCTTGCCCGGGCGAAGAAGTCGGGCAAGCTGCTGCTGATCGATCTCGGCGCCAATTGGTGCGTCGATTGCCGGGTGCTGGCGGGCGTGCTCGAGCTGCCCGAGATGCGCGGCTGGCTGGCGCGCAACTTCGAGCTGGTCCAGGTCGATATCGGCATTTTCGACCGCAATCTCGACCTGCCCCGCCGCTTCGGCGGTGCCCCGCTCGAAGCGGTGCCGGCGATCCTGGTGGTCGACCCGCGCACCGGCAGGCTGTGCAACCGCGACGACATTCTCGGCCTGGGCGATGCCCGGCTGCTGCAGCCCCAGCAAATGGCCGACTGGCTCGCGCGCTGGACGCGATGATCGAATATGTCCCCATCGTCGAGAGCCCCTGCGTCAGCATCTGCGTGATGGACGAGGCGACCGGCTGGTGCATCGGCTGCGGCCGCACCCTCGACGAGATCGCCCGCTGGTGCAGCACCGACCAGGCCGACCGCGATGCGGTGATGGCGGAGCTGCCGGCACGGATGGAGATGCTCGCTTCGTAAGCGCGCAATTGTGACGAACGCGCCGCCGGCGGGACCAGCGACATGGACAGCGACCCGCCCGGATTGCGATCCCGAAGGCGGCTCCGGCGCATACGGAGCGCTCAGGGAGGATCCGTCATGCGTATCGGCCGCAGGGAATTCATCAAGCTCGGCGGGGCCAGCGCTGCCTATGCGCTGGCGGGTGGCGCCATCGCCGCACCGACCGGGCGGGCGATCATCGATGTCCATATGCACGCCTATCCGGCGACGATGCAGCTCCCCAACCCGGTCACCAATCCGATCACGGGCGCGGTGAGCCCGATCCGCACCGGCGCGGACCATCTCGCCGCCTGCATCGCCGAAATGAAGAAGCGCAACGTCGTGAAGGGCGTGGTCAGCGGCGGCGACGGCGACCGGATCCAGGCTGCGATCGACTGGCACGACCGCGATCCCGGCCGGTTCGTCGCAGGCGCCGGCATTCGCGGCTCGGCGGACACGCCGCTGCCGCCGCTCGACCAGCTCCGCAAGGCATTCGCCGACGGCAAGCTCAAGGTGCTCGGCGAAGTGACTTCGCAATATGCCGGCTTCTCGCTCAGCGATCCTCGATACGATCCCTATCTGGCGCTGGCCGAGGAGTTCGGCGTGCCGGTCGCGCTCCACACCGGCACGATGCCTGCCGGAACGAGCTTCGATCCCTGCTGCACCACCGCGCGGGCACGGCTCGGCAATCCCGAGCTGATCGAGGAGGCGCTGAACCGCCACCCCAAGCTGCGGCTCAACATCATGCATGGCGGCTGGCCGTATCTCGACGACACGATCGCGATGCTGATGCTCTATCCCAACGTGAACATCGATACCGGCGCGGTCGACTGGCTGCTGCCGCGCCCCGCCTTCCATGCCTGGCTGCGTACCCTGGTCGAGTCAGGCTTCTCGAAGCGCATCATGTTCGGATCGGACCATATGTACTGGCCCGATGCGATCGGCCTTGCCATCGACGGGATCGAGAGCGCCGACTTCCTGACCGAAGCGCAGAAGCAGGACATCCTGCACGACAATGCCATGCGCTTCTACAAGCTGGCACCCGCCAGGTAGAAGCGATCAGGCTGGCGCCTTGGCCGCTTCCAGCTCCGCCGCCAGCGTATCGTCCTTCGCGCCCGCGCGCTGGAACGCTTCGCGGCTGCTCAGCCGGGCGAAATAGTCGAGGAACGGCTGCCGCTTCGGCAGCGTGCCGAACATCGTGCCCCAGCCGATCGCCGAGCCGACATAGATGTCCGCCGCGGTGAAGCGGTCGCCGGCGATATAGGGACGCACCGAGACGGCCTTTTCCAGCACGTCGACGGCCAGCTCGTAATTGCCATAGCCGAACATCCGCCCCTGATCGGCCGAGGGTTCGAACTTGGCGAAATTGTTGGTCACCGCCTGCTCGACCGGGCCGGCGGCGAAGAACAGCCAGCGATAATAGTCGGCGCGCTCCTCCGCGGTGGGCGCGAGATCGGCCTCGGGGAACGCCTCGGCGAGATAGGCGCAGATCGCCGCGCATTCGGTGACGACCCGGCCGTCATGGACGATTGCCGGCACCTTTCCCATCGGGTTGATGCCGAGATAGTCCTCGCCCTTCATCGTCGTGCCGTACTCGACGACCCGCGTTTCATAGGATGCACCCACCTCTTCCAGCGCCCAGCGGGCGATCCGCCCGCGCGACTGGGGATGGGTGTAGAAGATCAGTTCGTTTGCCATGGCCTGCCTCCGAATCGATGGAACATAAGGTGAACTCAATGACTCGCACGGTCAAGCTCCCGCCAATCGTCATCCCGACGAAAGCCGGGATCTCGCGCGGCTCTTTTCCCGCCATCGCCTGAGATCCCGCCCCGGATCGGGTCCGGGGCGGGATGACGGCCATGGGTCAGAGCGTCTTGAACGTCTCCAGCAACCGGTCCCACGCCTTGTTCGCCTGGTCGGCGTTGTAGACCTGGCTGTCCGGCGGGCACCAGCCGTGCATCGTGCCCTTGTAGACTTCGATCTCGGCGGGGAGCTTGGCGGCATCGAACGCCGCGCGCAGCTTGTCCTTGTCGGCCGGCGCGCGGCCATCGTCATTCTCGGCGATGGCGATCAGGAAGCGCGCCTTCATCGTCGGCACCAGCGCCAGCAGGCCCTCCGCGGCGAGCCCGCCGCCATGGAAGGTCGCCGCGCCGCGCACCCGTGCGGGCGATGTCGCGGCAGTGAGCATAACCAGCGGCCCGCCCATGCAATAGCCGGTGGTGCCGATGCCGCGTTTGGTATCCACCTCCGGCTGCTTGTCGACGAAGCCGATAAAGGCCGCGGCGTCGCGCCGGGTCGCCTCTGGCGTGAGCAGTGCGCGCCACGGCGTGACCTTCGCCCGCAGTGCATCGTCGAAGCCCTGGCCGGGCGTCACGAAGGGCGACCTGGTCGAGCGGTAGAAGGGATTGACGGTGAGTACCGCATAGCCCGACTGGGCGAGCCGGTCGGCCATCTGGCGGAAGGCGGGGCGCAGGCCGAAAATGTCCGGCCAGACGATGACGGCGGGATGCCTGCCCTTGGCCGGCGCGACGAAATAGGCGTCGCAGCTGCCATCGGGCGTGGTGATGGTGACGTCGCGCCCCTTGATCTCGGCGGCATTGGCCGGGACCGGGAGCAGCGCCAGCGCACCCGCCGCGGCGGCGCCCGCCCCGAACTCGCGCCGGGTGATCAGGAAGCGTTCGTTGTCGGCGGCGGTCAGCTCGTCACACATGGGATCCCTCCTTTGTCCGGATGGCGCCCGGTGCCCCGAGTCGCGCCGGGCGAGGCTACACGCCCCGCCCCGTCCTGCCGAGGCTCGACATCCGCTCCCCGCCCCCGCATGCGTCGCCCCGGACAAGGGGGAGCGGCGCATGGATCTCGAAGCCTATTTCGCACGGACCGGCCAGGCGCAGCCCGGCACCACCGATCGCGTAACGCTGACCATGCTGATCCGCGCGCATCTGGCGACCTTCCCCTTCGAGAATCTCGACGTGCAGCTCGGCCGGCCGGTCTCGCTCGATCCCGAGGCGATCTTCGACAAGCTGGTGACCCGGCGCCGCGGCGGCTGGTGCTATGAGCAGAACGGGCTGTTCGGCCGGGTGCTCACCACGCTCGGCTATGACGTGCGACGCCTCTCCTGCGGGGTGATGCGGCACGTGCACGGCGACGTATCGATGGGCAACCACCTTGCGCTCATGGTGACGCTGGAGGACCGGCCCTGGCTGGTCGATGTCGGCTTTGGCGGCATCCTGACCGGGCCGCTGCCGATCGCG
The DNA here is from genome assembly GCF_047324325.1 of Sphingomonas sp. Sphisp66. NCBI lineage: Bacteria > Pseudomonadati > Pseudomonadota > Alphaproteobacteria > Sphingomonadales > Sphingomonadaceae > Sphingomonas > Sphingomonas sp. Sphisp66. Next base: position 715,120 of record NZ_CP168508.1, on the reverse strand, counting down.
CCGGGCGAAGAAAGCCACCCGCCCTACCGCGTCGGCCTGCGCGAGGTCGATGGCCATTGGCGCTTCGAGGAGCGCTATGCCGAGGCCGATCCGTTCAGCTACGACTTCACCGCCGCGCCCGCCGACGAGGCGCTGTTCGCCCGGCGCTGCAGCGATCTGCAGATCAGCCCCGAATCGCCTTTCGTCCAGAATCTCGTCGTCCAGCAGCGCCGCGGCGACCGCCATCTCAACCTGCGCGGCCGCGTGTTCATCGAGCGCGGGCCCGAAGGCGAGACGCGCGAGCGGCTCCAGAACGCAGAAGCGCTGGTCGAGCGGCTCGACCAGCGCTTCGGATTGCAGGTGCCGGAGGCGGCAGGGCTATGGGACGCGATCTGCGCCCGCCACGCCGCCCTGTTCCCCGACGACGCTTAGTTGTTGCTGCTGCTGCGGAACAGCGTCTCGGCAGTGTGCTCGATCGGGGCTGCCGGCGCGTCCTCGCCTGCGCCCTCGGCCTCACGGGCCGCCGCGGTGCGTTCGGCGCGGAGCTGCTCGATCAGCGCCTCGCGGTCACCTTCCAGGCGCGTGTCGGTCGGCGCCTCGATGCCGGCGGCCTTGGCGGCCTTGGCGACGAGCGCATCGAGCTCGCGCTGCGAAGTGAGGCCCAGCGTGACCGGGTCCTTCGGCACGATGTTGGCGATGTTCCAGTGGCTGCGGTCGCGGATCGCGGCGATCGTGGTGCGGGTGGTGCCGATCAGCTTGCCGATCGCGCCGTCCGAGATCTCCGGATGGTTACGCAGGATCCAGGCGATGCCGTCCGGCTTGTCCTGGCGCTTCGAGACCGGCGTGTAGCGCGGGCCCTTGGTGCGGCGGACCTGCTCCGGCCCCTTCAGCATCTTGAGGACGTAGTTCGGGTCCTTCTGGCCCTTCTCGATCTCGTCCATCGTCAGCTCGTGCGCACGGACCGGATCGCGGCCGGTGAGCTTGGTCGCGGCGGTATCGTCGGCGATCGCCTGGACCTCGAGGATGTGCAGGCCGCAGAACTCGGCGATCTGGTCGAACGAGAGCGACGTGTTGTCGACCAGCCAGGAAGCGGTCGCGTGCGGCATCAGCGGCTGGGCCACTTGGAGTCTCCAGAAATAGAAAGGGCCGCCCTTCACGGGCGGCCTGTAACGGGCCTGACTTAATGCGGGAACGCGCCGGGGGCAAGAAAGAAGCGCGCCCATGATCTGGTCGTGCCGATCAGGATCCGATAGGTTGAGGTGAATATCGCGGGAACATGATGCTGGGCCTTGTCACCGCGACCGCGCTTTTTCTCGGCTCGATCCAGAACCAGCCGGCGCCATTGCCGGCAAATGCCGCCCAACTCGATGCCATGTTGGCCGCCGGCGACCTTTCGGGAGTCAGCAAGGCGCTTTCGGCGCCCAAAGATCTCGATGCGCTATATCGCAATATGAACTGGGAACGGGACTGGACGATCCGCGGCGCGCCACTCGCCATCACCTTCCTCTACATCCGCGACCTTCGCACCATGGCATCACAAATGCCCGAGCAGGGGCGGACGCAGATGCTGGAAAGCGCGAGCATGATGGCACTCATTGCCTATGCCGTGATCACCGTCGACGGCGCCTATTGCGCCGATGCCAGCGCCCCCGCGCACCAGATGGATCAATTGGGGCAGATCGCGGGAGACACCCTTGTCGGCGCCGACAAGTTCCCGATCGAGACGCGCAAGATCCTGTTCGAGATCGTAACCGAGATGGAAGTGCGTACAGCCACCAGTCGGCTCCGCGATGGCTACAACCCCACCGTCTGTCGCGGCGGCATGGCCGAGATGACCGCCGGCCTTCAGGCCGGCGTGCCGCGAGAGGTGCCAACGCCCAAGGGCCAGTTCGGCCGCACCTTCAACGTCGAACCGGCTCCCGGCTACAAGCCCGGACTTACCGACCCCGCGGTCGCAGCGAAAACCGTAGCGGAGCGACGGGCGCAGATACCCGAGATGATCAGGAAAATACTAAAGCTGTAACCCGGCTCAGGCCGCAGCCCGGTCCCCGTACAGCGGATAGAGCGCATTGAGGAACTGGCGCGCGCTCGCTTCCCAGGTGAAGGTGCGGCCATAGGCGGCGCAGGCCGCGCGGTCCCTGGTCAGCGCCGCGCCGATCGCCTTGGTCAGGTCCTCGTCGGTGGCGCCGGTCTCGGGCGTCAGCACGTCGATCGGGCCGGTAACCGGATAGCCGGCGACGGGCACGCCGCAGGCCAGCGCCTCGATCATCACCAGCCCGAACGTGTCGGTCTTGCTCGGGAAGACGAAGACATCCGCCGCGGCATAGGCGGAGGCGAGTTCGGGTCCGAACATCGGGCCGAGGAACTTCGCCTCGGGGAAGCGTGCCTGGAGCGAGGCGCGGGCCGGGCCGTCGCCCACCACCACCTTGGTGCCCGGATGCGACGACTTCAGGAACGCCTCGATGTTCTTCTCGATCGCGACGCGTCCGACATAGAGCTGCACCGGCCCTTCCAGGCCCTGCATCGCCGGATGCGGCGCGATGCCGGGGTGGAAATTGGCCAGGTCCACGCCGCGGCCCCAATGCTTAACATGGGCAAGCCCATGCTCGATCAGCGACTGGCGGATCGACGGGGTCGAGGCGAGGATCGCCTGGCTCGGTGCGTGGAACCACTTGATGTAACGCCAGATCCACTCGGCCGGCACGCCCGAGCGCGCCGAGACATAGTCCGGGAACTGGGTGTGATAGGCGGTGGTGAAGGGCATCTCGTTGCGGATGCACCAGCGCCGTGCAGCGACGCAGAGCGGTCCCTCGGTGGCAAGGTGGATCGCGGTCGGCCCGAACTCCTCGAGCATCGCGCCGACGCTGGCGACCCGGGCGAGCGCCAGCCGGATCTCCGGATAGGTCGGGCATGGCAGCGAATAGAAGAGGTCGGGCGAGATCACCTTGACCAGGTGGCCCTGTTTCTCGAGCACGCTGCGCACCGATTGCAGCGTGCGCACGACTCCATTCACCTGGGGCTCCCAGGCGTCCGTCACGATAGCTATCCGCACCGGTCCGACCTCCGTTGCTGTCACGCAGCCGCCAGTCTGACCCCGGACGCTGCTTCGCTTTCGCGCTTCGCCATCTCTTCGGCCCAATGGAGTATTTCCATGGTACCGTCGTAATGCTCCACGAGCGCGGTGCAACCCTCCACCCAATCGCCGTCATTGTAATAGGCGATGCCTTCGATGCTGCGCATCTCGGCGGTGTGGATGTGTCCGGCGATCACGCCGTCGACTCCCCGCGCACCGGCTTCGTGCGCGACGATCTCTTCGAATTTCGAGATGAACTCGACGGCGTTCTTCACCTTGGCCTTGGCGTATTTGCTCAGCGACCAATAGGGCAGGTCCATCCAGCGGCGGACGCGGTTCACCAGCCGGTTGAGGCCCATCATCATCTCGTAGGCGGCGTCGCCCAGATGGGCGAGCCAGCGGTGCGACATGGTGATCGCGTCGAACTCGTCGCCGTGCAGCACCAGCAGGCGGCGGCCATCGGCGGTGGTGTGGATCGCCTGGCGGCGGATGTGCACGCCACCGAAGTTCAGGCCGGAGAACTGGCGGAACATCTCGTCATGGTTGCCCGGGATATAGATGATCTCGGTGCCGCGCTTGGCGCGCTTGAGGAAGCGCCAGACGATGTCGTTGTGCGAATCGGGCCAGTAGAAGCGCTTCTTGAGCGCCCAGCCGTCGAGGATGTCGCCGACCAGGTACATCAGGTCGCAATCGACATGGTCGAGGAAGTCGATCAGCATCTCGGCATTGCAGCCGCGCGTGCCGAGATGGATGTCGGAGATCCACACCGTGCGATAGCGCTTGCGCTCCGTGACCGCCTTTTCGGGGATCGACGGGGTCGATGCGTGAAAGTCCGCGACGTGCTGCGCGTCGAACGGAAGCCTCGTGATCGTGGCCATGTAACCAGCCCTGCAACTGCCCTTGCCTGGCTCGGCTAAATGGCCGCGTAATGTGACATTTCGAATCGTTTCCGCTTCACGCGGATGTCACAGAAATATGCATAATGGAGCGCTTCCCCCTGACGAATCAGGGGGTTAGAGTTCATGCAGTGATCGGAATATGTCCAGGCTGGGCCGCCACCCGGTCGATCCAGGCGCGAACCGCCGGATAGGGCTGGAGGCTGAACCCGCCATCCTCGGCGACATGGGTATAGGCGTAGAGCGCGATGTCGGCGAGCGTCAGCCGGTCGATCACGAACCAGTCGCGCTTGCTCAGATGCTCGTCCATCAGCGCCAGCGCCGCCTCGCCCGCCGCCTGCTTGGCCGGCAGGTTGGCGCGCTGGACGTCGCTCAGATGATCGAAGCCGATCCACTTCGCCCAGAAGCGCAGCGTCGCGACATTGGGCTCGTGGTTATACTGTTCCCAGAACAGCCAGCGCAGCATGTCCGCCCGCTCGAACCTGTCGTGCGGGATCAGATCGCTGCCATCGGCCAGGTAGAAGCAGGCCGCGTTGCTCTCGGGCAGGAAGTCGTCGCTGCCGACCTGCAGCGTCGGGATCCGGCCATTGGCATTGACCTGCGAGAGGAACGCCGGCGTGCGCGTCTCGCCCTTCATGATGTCGTACTCGCGCCGCTCGATCGGAAGCCCGAGATGCGCGGCGGTCAGCCGGATCTTGTAGCAATTGCCCGAGGCGGCATATTCGTGAAGCACCAGCGCGGCCATCAGTCCCTCCCTTGTCCGGACGCCCCCTTCAGGCGCAGGCCCACACGACGTCCAACAAAACGGGCCGGGCAAATCATAAGCCGAGCTTATGCTCAGAGATAGCCATTCTCCGCCCGCCAGCGCACCGTGCGGCGATGCCAGAGCCAGATCGCGAACGCCAGGCCGGCGAGGAACAGCCAGCCCCAGAGATGCTTCCACCAGGGGATAATGCCGGCGCGCAGGTCGCGGCCATTGGCCTTGTCGAGCGCGGCCTGGCCGACAGCGTTGAGCGGCGCGGCGACCACGCCCCAGTCCGAGCTGAAGAACAGCACATGGCCATATTCGGTGCTGTACCAGAAGGGCATGCCGAGAAAGGTCGTCTCGCGCACCGAATAACCGAACTTGGGCGCGCTCATATTGGCATAGGAGGGCGCCGCTTCCCCCAGCCCGTATTGCGCGCGCTTGATCGCGACATATTGCTCGGCCTTGCTGTGCACGCGCTGGATGTGGACGCCATAGGCATCGATCGCCGCGATCATGTCGCCCAGCTCGGGCGGCACCTTGACCTCGGCCAGCTCGTCCACGGTCGGCCGGCTCGCGGCCACCCAGTAGCGATCCGAGAACCCCAAAGCGCCGAGCAGCACCAGCGCGAGCACGCCGCACACCAGGCTGAGCGCCCATTCCTTCCGCAGAACTTCCATTTGCCCCCCTTCGCGCCTGCCCCAGCCCGCCGCGCGGACGGGGAAACAGCACTCGAATCCCCCGATTCGAAGGGGCGATGCTAGATGCGCGGCAGGCCCTCCACTAGCGAAATCGGAACCGTTGGAGGGGCTCGCTCACTCGATCGCCAGCACGATCTTCCCGACATGCTCGCCCGATTCCATCCGGGCATGCGCACTGGCCGCATCGGCGAGCGGGAAGACCGCGTCGATCACCGGCTTGAGCCTGCCCTCGGCCACGAACGGCCAGACGATGCGGTGCAGCTCGTCGGCGAGGAGGCTCTTGAACTCCACCGAGCGCGGGCGGAGCGTCGAGCCGGTCAGGACCAGCCGCTTGCGCATGATCTCGAAGATCGGGATCGTCGCCTGCATGCCGCGCTGCACGGCGATCGAGACATGCCGCCCCTCCTCGGCCAGGCACTGGAGATTTCGCGGCACATAGTCGCCGCCGACCATGTCGAGCACGATGTTGACGCCCTTGCCGGCGGTGATCTCCATCACCCGCGCGGCGAAATCCTCGGTCTTGTAGTTGATCGCGTGATCCGCACCGATCCGCTTTGCAGCTTCGCACTTCTCGTCCGACCCCGCGGTCACGATGACCGTCAGGCCGAACAGATTGGCGAGATGGATCGCCATCGTGCCGATGCCGCTGGTGCCGCCATGGACGAGGATCCACTCCCCTTCGGTCGCATAGGCACGCTCGAACACGTTGCTCCACACGGTGAACAAAGTCTCGGGGATCGCCGCCGCCTCGATCATCGTGATCGCCGGCGGCACCGGCAGGCACTGGCCCTGGGGCGCCACCGCATATTCGGCATAGGCCCCGCCCGCGATCAGCGCGCAGACCGGCGTGCCCAGCATCTCGCGCGGCACGTCCTCACCCACCGCGACGACCTTGCCGGCGATCTCCATGCCGAGGATCGAGGGCGCGCCGGGGGGCGGCGGATACTGGCCCTTGCGCTGCATCACCTCGGGCCGGTTCACGCCGGCGGCGGCGACCTTGACCAGCACCTCGCCGCGCCCCGGCTTCGGCACCGGGCGCGACACCGGCACCAGCACCTCGGGCCCGCCGGGCGCCTCGGGATCGATTGCCAGCATCGTTTCCGGGAGAGCCATCACCATGTCGCTTTCGAACGCAGGAGAAACCGGGCGTCTTATTGACATCGGCCCTGCCAGGGTCAACGCTGCCCCGATGGACGCCGACGAAAATCTTCCGCGTCGCAAGGACGACCTTGTCGCCCAGCTGGCGAAGCAGGACCTCGATCCCCTTTCGGTTGAGGAACTTACCGAGCGAATCGCATTGCTCGAGGCCGAGATAGATCGGACTCGAAGCAAAATTTCACGGTCCATTAATCACCGCGCAAGCGCAGACGCTCTATTTAAGAAATGAGCGTTACGGCACCGGAGATGGAGCGAAACGCCATTCAACTCCGGTGCGGGGCCGCGGCGCTTGATGCGGGGCCCATGCCTCCCGACATAAGGGGAGACAGGGGCCGTGTATCCTTTCCGGCCCACAGGAGTTGTACCTGAATGCCTAGTTTCGCCTCCGCCCTGGAATCGACGCTGCACAAGGCTCTCGAAGCAGCAAGCTCGCGTCGCCACGAATATGCCACCCTCGAGCATCTGCTGCTCGCACTCGTCGATGACGAGCATGCCAGCAAGGTGATGAGCGCGTGCGGCGTGGATCTGGGCGAACTCAAGAATACCGTGGCCCATTATCTCGACACCGAGCTCGAGGCGCTGAAGGTCGAGCAGGCCACTGATCCCTCGCCGACCAGCGGCTTCCAGCGCGTCGTCCAGCGCGCCATCCTCCACGTCCAGTCCTCGGGCCGCGACGAAGTGACCGGCGCGAACGTGCTCGTCGCCCTGTTCAGCGAGCGCGAGAGCTATGCCGTCTATTTCCTGCAGCAGCAGGACATGAGCCGCCTCGACGCGGTGAGCTACATCTCGCACGGCGTCGGCAAGGGGAGCACCGGCAGCACCGAATCGACCACGCCCAAGGGCGCGGCCGACGAGGACAAGGCCGCCAAGCAGGAGCCCAAGTCCGGCAAGGGCGAAAGCGCGCTCAAGCAGTTCACCGTCGACCTCAACGAGAAGGCCAAGGCTGGCAAGGTCGATCCGCTGATCGGCCGCGCCGCCGAAGTCGATCGCACGATCCAGATCCTGTGCCGCCGCTCGAAGAACAACCCGCTCTATGTGGGCGATCCGGGCGTGGGCAAGACCGCCATCGCCGAGGGCCTGGCGCGCAAGATAGTCGAGGGCGAAGTGCCCGACGTGCTCAAGGAAGCGGTGATCTATTCGCTCGACATGGGCGCGCTGCTCGCCGGTACGCGTTACCGGGGTGACTTCGAGGAGCGCCTCAAGCAGGTCGTCACCGAGCTCGAGAAGCTGCCCCACGCGGTCCTCTTCATCGACGAGATCCACACCGTGATCGGTGCCGGTGCCACCAGCGGCGGCGCGATGGACGCGTCGAACCTGCTCAAGCCGGCGCTGTCGGGCGGCTCGATCCGCTGCATCGGCTCGACCACCTACAAGGAGTTCCGCAACCACTTCGAGAAGGACCGGGCGCTGCTCCGTCGCTTCCAGAAGATCGACGTGAACGAGCCGACGGTCGAGGACACGATCAAGATCATCACCGGCCTGCGCACCGCGTTCGAGGAGCACCACCACCTCAAATACACCCCCGACGCGATCAAGTCGGCGGTGGAGCTGAGCGCGCGCTACATCAACGACCGCAAGCTGCCGGACAAGGCGATCGACGTGATCGACGAGGCCGGTGCGATGCAGATGCTGGTGCCGCCGTCGAAGCGGAAGAAGACGATCACGGTCAAGGAGATCGAGGCGGTCATCGCGACGATGGCGCGCATCCCGCCGAAGAGCGTGTCGACCGACGACACCAAGACGCTTGCCAACCTGGAAACCGATCTCAAGCGGGTCGTGTTCGGCCAGGACAAGGCGATCGAGGTGCTCAGCTCGGCGATCAAGCTCAGCCGTGCGGGCCTGCGCGATCCGGACAAGCCGATCGGCAATTACCTGTTCTCGGGCCCGACCGGCGTCGGCAAAACCGAGGTGGCGAAGCAGCTTTCCGAGCTGCTCGGCATCCCGCTCCAGCGCTTCGACATGTCCGAATACATGGAGCGTCACTCGGTCAGCCGCCTGATCGGTGCCCCTCCGGGCTATGTCGGCTATGATCAGGGCGGGCTCCTGACGGACGCGGTCGACCAGCAGCCGCACTCGGTGCTCCTGCTCGACGAGATCGAGAAGGCGCATCCGGACCTGTTCAACATCCTCCTGCAGGTGATGGACAACGGCAAGCTGACCGACCACCACGGCAAGACGGTCGATTTCAGGAACGTGATCCTGATCATGACCACCAATGCCGGCGCGTCGGACATGACCCGCGAGTCGATCGGCTTTGGCGAGATCAGCCGCGACGACGTCCAGGAAGAGGCGGTGAAGAAGCTCTTCACCCCCGAATTCCGCAACCGTCTCGATGCGATCGTGCCGTTCGATTACCTGCCGACCGCGGTGGTCAGCCGGGTGGTGGACAAGTTCATCCTCCAGCTCGAGCTGCAGCTGGCGGATCGCGGCGTCCATATCCAGCTCGACGAGGCGGCCAAGGCGTGGCTCACCGAGAAGGGCTATGACAAGCTCTATGGCGCGCGTCCGATGGGCCGCCTGATCCAGGAGAAGGTCAAGCAGCCGCTCGCCGAGGAGCTGCTGTTCGGCAAGCTCGTCCATGGCGGCGAAGTGAATGTGAAGCTCAAGGACAACGCCCTGAACTTCCAGATCACGCCCGCGGCGCCCAAGCCCAAAAAGGGCAAGAAGACCGAGGCCGCCAAGGCGACCAAGTAAGGCTTCTGACCTTTGAGAACCGATCGGGCCGGGAGGAAACTCCCGGCCCGTTTCGTTTGCGTCCGGCCCCTCCCGTCGCCGCGGGATTCGGCTTGGTCGCCGCCGCGGCGGGCTTCGTCGAGCCGTGGATGACCGCGCTTCGCCACCCGCATAGCGCGTCCCTGCCGCTATGCCGGCCGGTCGGGCCAGCCGAGCGGAGGCATAGCCGGCGGCCATGGTTTAAGTGTTATATACAAATAACACACCCTTGCAATTTCGTTCCGATGTCGTAAGGGAGCGCTCGCTTCGGGTCGCAACCATGGTTTTCCAGGGAGAATCCGAATGCGACCGATGAAGAAGATACTGGGTGCGGGAACGGCGCTGGCGGGCATGCTCGCAGCCGGCCTGGTCGTCGCGCAGACCAGCAACGATACTGCGCCCGAGGCGCGCTATGTGATGGACGTCGGCACCCATGCCGGCATGATGGGCCAGGGCGACCGGCGCGAGGTGATGCTGCGGCTCGGCTCGCGGCTGCCGGCGACCGGCGGCGCCCCCAAGGCCGATCACTTCCTGCCCGAGGGCATGCGCATGGGCGCTTCGGTGCCGCTGATCACGCCCGAGGCGAGCAAGGGCGTCACCGACACCCAACCGTTCGAGCGGCCCAAGGGCCGGCTGCTGATCTTCTGGGGCTGCGGCGCGCATGCCGGCCCGGGCCAGCCGGTGATCATCGACTTCGCCAAGGTCGCCAAGGGCCAGGTGCCGCCCGACCTGTTCTCGGCGAGCATCGCGTCCGAGGTCGGCCCGCGCCAGGCCAACAGCCGCACCTATGGCGACTGGCCGAACGGCAAGTCGAACGCGCAGGTCCGCGGCAATTCCTCGCTGATCGGCCAGCACCGGATCGCCGGCAACTACAGCCCGGAGATCAGCTTCGCGGTCAACCAGGACTTCATGGCCGCGCCGCGGGTGAAGTCGGGCAGCGCCGGCGACGGCTCGATCCCGCTCAACTGGGGCGCAGTGCCGGCGGCGACCGGCTATTATGCCTGGGCGATGGGCACCGGCGACCGCGCGAAGAATGGCGACATCGTATGGTGGGCCTCCTCCGCCTCGCGCCAGTTCGGCGGCGACCTGTGGAACTGGCTCTCGCCGGGCACGGTCAACCGGCTGATCGGGCAGAAGGTGGTGATGCCGCCGAGCCAGACCAGCTGCACCATCCCGGCCGAGGCGAAGGCCGCCGCGGGCGAGATGATGATGGGCTTCCTCACCGCCTATGGCCCCGAGGCGAACTATGCCTTCCCCGAGCGGCCCAAGGATCCGAAGGTCGCCTGGCACCCGAAATGGACCGCGAAGGTCCGCTACCGGGCGCAGGGCACCTTCATGCCCGGCATGCCCGACATGGGCGATGCGATGCTCGGCCGGACCGATAACGACGAGGATGGCCGCCCCGAGCAGCCCAAGCCCAAGCCCTGCAAGCCCAAGCTGGGCGGCTTGCTGAAGCGCGCCGCAGGCCTGGGCAGCGGCTGCTGAACCTGGACACGTGCCGAGGGGGCGGCGGCGTTCTTGCCGCCCCTTCATTTCGCGCGGCAAGCCGCTGGCGCGCTTCATAAACATGGCCCGGGACCGGTTATCTTTACGGGTTGTTTGTCATGTTGGGCGTAGGCGTTCGGGATGCTGGCGTTGCGTCTCCTGCGGCTGTCCGTCCTTGTCGGCGCGTTGATCGCGCTGCTGGGCATCGCCGTGCCCGCAAATGCCCAGGGCAATGTCGGCCGGGCGCTCGACATCTGCGTGCTGCGCGACACCGGTGGGATGAACCCCGCCGAGCTGATCCAGCATCCCGAGCGCTTCGATTGCACCACCCGGCAGTACAAGCTCGGCCCCGGCAGTTTCTGGGTGATCTCGGGCGATATCGACCAGAGCTCGCGCCCCGGCGCCCGGCTGTTCGCGCGCTTCGCCAGCCTGTGGCAGCAGGGCATGGCGATGCACACCCTTTATGCAGATGGGCGGATGTTCAGCCAGCGCACCGATGCGCGCGGCATCACGCCCTGGATCCAGCTCGGTGCGGTCGGCGAGATCCAGATCGAGCGGCGCGAGGCCAAGGTCGTCCGCCTGCTCTGGCATGTCGAAGGTTCGGCGAACATGCGCGGCATCATGCTCGGTACCCGCCTGGTGACCGGCACCGAGAGCCAGCGCGCCACCATCGCCCTCACCGCGCTCTATGCCGGGTTCGGCGGCCTCTGCCTCGGGCTGCTCGTCTACAATCTCGCGCTGTGGGGCGCGCTCAGGCACCGGTTCCAGCTCTATTACTGCGTGATGGCGCTGGGGCTGCTCGGCTATGTCTTCTCGTCCTCGGGCGCGCTTGCCTGGGCCTTTCCGGACATCGTCAACAACGACCGGCTGCGGCTCAACTACCTCCTGCTCGGCTTCACCGGCGCCAGCGCGCTGATCTTCGCGCGCAGCTTCTTCGAGGAGGCGGTGTTCACCGGCTGGCTCGGCCGCTTCGTCTATGTCGTGGCGGGCGCGCTGCTGGGCGTCGGGCTGCTGGTCTTCTGCTTCGCCCCGCTCAACGTACAGATCGTCGACGCCGCCTTCACCACCACCTTCCTGCTGCTCGGCGCGGTGGTCGGGCCGACCCTGTGGCGCGCCTGGCGGGTGCGCTCCAACTATCTCTGGCTGTTCGCGATCGGCTGGGGCGCGCCGATCCTCACCTCGCTGCTGCGCACGCTCGCCAATTTCCACCTCATCGAGTGGAACTTCTGGCTCGACAACTCGACCCTGCTGTCGATGGCGCTCGAGGCGCTGATGTCGAGCCTAGCGATCGCCTATCGCATCAAGCTGCTGCGCGACGAGCGCGACGACGCCATCGCCAGCGAGGTGATGGCCCGCCGCCTGGCCGATACCGATCCGCTCACCGGCCTGCTCAACCGCCGCGCCTTCCTTGCCCAGGCGATCGGCCGGCCGGGCGAGCAGCAGCTGCTCATCGCCGACATCGATCATTTCAAGCGCGTCAACGAGACGCTCGGCCATGACGGCGGCGACGAGGTGCTGCGCCTGTTCGCCCGCACGCTGCGCCACGCCGCCCCCGCCGGCACGCTGGTCGCCCGGATGGGCGGCGAGGAATTCGCCATCCTGTCTTCGGTCGATGCGCGAATCGAGCCCGAGCAGCTGCTCGCCCGGCTGCGCGCCACCCGCATGCCCTTCGACCTCAAGGTCACCGCCAGCATCGGCGGCTGCACCGGCCCGCTGACCGGCGAGATCGACTGGAAGACGCTCTATCGCGGCGCCGACATCGCGCTGTTCGAAGCCAAGTCCGCCGGCCGCGACCGCGCACGCTCGGCGCATCGCGAAGCCGCCTGATCCGCTTGCCCGGCGCCGCTGCCCGGCGTATGGGATTCACCATGTCGGGACGAGCCAGGAAGATCGCCTTCGGGGCGCTTGCCGCGCTTGCGCTGCTTGCCTTCGCGTCCCCCGATCGCCGCGCCGACATCGCCATCCACATGCACCGCGTGGACGACCTCGCGCCGCAACGGGTCGAGGCGGTCGTCGACATCGGCATCTTCGCGATTTCCGTGCTCGTCACTTGGAGCAAGCGGCTTACGACTTGACCCCCGAAAAGGCTTGCTTACACCAGTGTCAATGACTGACCCCGAACAGATCTGGCGTACCGCGTACAACCATCCCGGTGCCTGGGACACGCCCTTCCCGCCCCAGTCCATGGTCGATCTGTTCGAGGCGAGCGCCCGCGCCCACCCCCAGGCCCCGCTGCTCGATTTCATGGGCCGCCACTACAGCTATGGCGAGACGCTGGACGGCGCCAACCGCGTCGCCTGCGGCCTCAAGGCCTTGGGCTATGGCCCGGGCGACCGGATCGGGCTCTTCCTGCCCAACGTGCCGCACTATGTCGCCGCCTATTACGGCATCCTCAAGCTCGGCGCGACCGTGGTCAATTTCTCGCCGCTCTACACGGTCGAGGAGCTGAGCCACCAGGTCGCCGATTCGGGCACCCGGCTGCTCTTCACCATCTCCGCCTCGGCGCTGCTGCCGACCGCGCTCAAGGTGCTCGAGCAGAGCGATCTCGAGCGGCTGGTGGTCGGATCGGTCGCCGGCGCGCTGCCCGCGGCCAAGTCGCTCTTCTACCGGCTGTTCCGCGGTGCCGAAGTGGCGCAGCGCCCGCATGACGAACGCATCCTCGCCTTCTCCAAGCTGATCGCCAACAACGGCATCTGCGACGCGCCGAAGATCGATCCCGAGAAGGACGTCGCGCTGATTCAATATACCGGCGGCACCACCGGCACCCCCAAGGGCGCGGTGCTGACCCACCAGAACCTCTCGGCCAATGCCCGCCAGGTCGCCCGGCTCGATCCCGAGATGGGCACGGCCAAGGACAAGGTGCTCGGTGTCCTCCCCTTCTTCCACGTCTTCGCCAATACCTGCGTGCTCAACCGCACCGTGGTGACCGGCGGCGAGATCGCGATGCTGCCGCGCTTCAACGCCAAGCAGGCACTGGCCGAGCTCCGCCGCACCCAGCCGCGCGCGCTGCCCGGCGTGCCGACCATGTACCAGGCGCTGCTCGACGCGCCGGGCATGAAGCCGTCCGACTTCGCCTCGCTGCGCTACTGCATCTCGGGCGGCGCGCCGCTTCCCGCGCAGCTCAAGGAGGAATGGGAGAAGGTCACCGGCGCCCGCGTGATCGAAGGCTATGGCCTGTCGGAAAGCTCGGGCGTGGTCTGCACCAATCCCTATGTCGGCCTCAACAAGCCCGGCACGATCGGCCAGCCACTCCAGGGCACCCGCGTCCGCCTCGTCGACAAGGAAGACCCGACTCGCCCGCCGCCCGAGGGCGAGCCCGGCGAGATCGTCGTCCATGGCCCGCAGATCATGCAGGGCTATTGGAACCGCCCCGACGCCGATGCCGAGGTGTTCGTCACCGTCGATGGCGAGCCGCACTGGCTGCGCACCGGCGATGTCGGGCTGATCGACGAGGACGGCTATATCAAGATCGTCGATCGGCTGAAGGACATGATCGCGGTCGGCGGCTTCAAGGTCTTCCCCAGCCAGATCGAGGCGGTGCTCTACCAGCATCCGGCAGTGAAGGAGGCCCTCGTGATCGGCCTGCCCGACGCCTATCATGGCGAGCTGCCCCACGCCTATGTCACGCTCGACGAAGGCTCGGACGTGAGCGGACCCGAGATCTGCGCCTGGCTCAACGGCAAGCTCGGCAAGCACGAGCGCGTGTCCGAGGTGGTGGTCCGCCTCAACCTGCCCAAGACGATGATCGGCAAGCTCAGCCGCAAGGACCTGCTGAAGGAAGTGCAGGGAGAGCAGGCATGAAGACGCTGCTAGCCGTGCTGGCATTGACCCTCGCGGCCCCGGCCCCCGAGCAGCGGATCGACGTCGCGCTGTCCAACTTCAAGTTCACGCCCGCGACGATCGCGCTGGTCCATGGCCAGAGCTATGTCCTGCACCTGACCAGCAGCGGCGGCCACAGCTTCGCGGCAAGGGACTTCTTCGCCGCCGCGACGATGCCCGCCGCGGACCGCGCCAAGCTGAAGGACGGCAAGATCGAGCTGGACAGCGACCGCGCCGTCGATCTCCACTTCACCGCGCCGAAAGCGGGCAGCTACCCGATCAAATGCACCCACCTGCTCCATGCGAGCTTCGGCATGACGGGGAAGTTCGTGGTGAGCTAATTCCTAAGCCCCTCCCCTTCAGGGGAGGGGCTATTGCTACTCAATCCCCCGCCTGCACGTCCTTGCCGAACATCACCGCCTTCAGGTTCATGAACTCGTGCATCCCCCACGGCCCCAGCTCGCGGCCATGGCCCGACAGCTTCACCCCGCCGAACGGCGCCTCCGGCGTCGAGGCGAGCAGCGAATTGACCGCGGTCATGCCCGACTGGATGTCGCGGGCGAACCGCTCGATCTCCGCCTCGTCCGTCGTCCACACCGCCGAGCCGAGCCCGTACGGCACGTCATTGGCCAGCGCGATCGCCGCATCGATGTCGGCGACCTTGTAGACCGCCGCTACGGGTCCGAAGACTTCCTCCTTCGCCACGTCGCTCTCCGGATCCATGTCGGTCAGCACGCCCGGCGTCATCCAGGCGCCTTCCTTCTCGATCTTCTCTGCGCCGAAGCGCAGCGTCGCGCCTTCGCTGACGGCGCGCGCCACCTGCTCCAGCACCGTATCGCGCTGGGCGACGCTGGAGAGCGGGCCCATGCCGGTATCCTTCTCCATCGGGTCGCCGATCTTCACGGCCTTCATCCCCGCCTCGAACTTGTCGAGGAACGCGTCATGGACATCGGCGTGGACGATCATCCGCTTAGCGCAGATGCAGCTCTGCCCGGCATTCTGCACGCGCGCCGTGACGGCAGTCTTCGCCGCCAGGTCGAGATCGGCCGAGGGCATCACGATCAGCGGGTCCGATCCGCCCAGCTCCAGCACCACCTTCTTCAGCGCCCGGCCCGCCGCCTGGGCGACCTGCGCGCCAGCGCCTTCGCTGCCGGTCAGCGTCACCGCCACCACCCGCTTGTCGGCGATGATCGCGGCGACCTTGTCCGACTTGATGGCGAGGTTCTGGAACAGCCCGTCCGGCGCGCCCGCCGCACCCATCATCTGCTGGATCAGCGCGGCGCAGCCCTGCACGTTCGAGGCATGCTTCAGCAGCGCGACATTGCCCGCCATGATCGTCGGCGCGAGGAAGCGGATCACCTGCCAATAAGGGAAGTTCCACGGCATCACCGCCAGCACCGGCCCCATCGGCAGCCAGCGCGCCACGGCATGGCCGCTCGCGGTCTGCACGGTCGTCGGCTCCAGATAGGATGGGCCGGTCTTGGCATAGTGGCGGAAGCCGCTGATGCACTTCTCCACCTCGGCGATCGCGCTCGCCAGCGTCTTGCCCATCTCCTTGGTCGCGGTCTCGGCGAGGTGCTGCTTGTTGGCCTCCCAGGCGTCGGCGATCTTGGTCAGCAGCTCGGTGCGGCGTTCCAGCGGCGAATCGCGCCACGAGCGGAAACAGGCATCGGCACGGGCCAGCGCCATCTCGATCCCGTCCGCATCGAGCGCCTCATGGGTATCGACCGTCTCTCCGGTGGCGGGATTGATGCTGGTGAACATGCGCGCGTCTCCTTCAGCCGAGGTAACGTGGAGCTAGGGCGGCGGATGCATGGTTGCAATCATACCATGGCAGGTTGCCTTCCGGCCCAAGCCCGGCGCATAGCGTCGCCATGGCAGAAGAAGCGGACGTCACCGCGCTTTCGTTCGAGGAAGCGCTGAAGGAACTGGAGCGCATCGTCGCGCGGCTGGAGAGCGGCGAGGCCCAGCTCCAGGAAGCGATCGACCTGTACGAGCGCGGCGACCGGCTGCGCCGGCAATGCGCCGCGCGGCTCGATGCGGCGCAGGCGCGGATCGAGGCGATCCGCACCGATGCCGAGGGCCGCGCCGCCGGCACCGCCCCCTTCGCCGCCGGCTGATCCCGGACATGGCGCAGGCATCCCTCGCGCTGCAGGCGGCGCTCAAGCAGGTCTCGGCGGAGATGGACCGCCAGTTCGACCTGTTGCTCGCCGTGCCCGGCGATCCGCGCAAGGGACTGTACGAGGCGATGCGCCATGCCGCGATCGGCGGGGGCAAGCGCCTGCGGCCGCTGCTCGTCTCGGCCACGGCGCAGCTGTTCGGGGTCGATCGCAATTGCATCGCCCGCACCGCGCTCGCGCTCGAATGCATCCATGTCTATTCGCTGATCCACGACGACCTGCCGGCGATGGACGATGACGACATCCGCCGCGGCAAGCCGACGGTGCACAGGGCATTCGACGAGGCGACCGCAATCCTGGCCGGCGACTGCCTGCACGCGCTCGCCTTCGAAGTGATCGCCGACGAGCGGACCCATCCGGATCCGTTCGTGCGGATCGAGCTGTCGGGCACGCTCGCCCAGGCCGCCGGCCCCGCCGGCATGGCGGGCGGACAGATGATGGACCTAGAGGCCGAGAAGGCCAGCTTCGACCTCGCCACCGTCACGCGGCTCCAGGCGATGAAGACCGGCGCGCTGATCAGCTGCGCGGTGGAGAGCGGCGCGATCCTCGGCCGCATCCCCATCGAGGGCCGCACCGGCCTGCGCGGCTATGCCCGCGACGTCGGCCTCGCCTTCCAGATCGCCGACGACATCCTCGATGCCGAGGGCGACGAGGCGCTGGTCGGCAAGAAGCTCCACAAGGACGGCGAAGCGGGCAAGGAGACCTTCCTCTCGCTGCTCGGGCTCGACCGGGCGAAGGAACAGGCCCGGATGCTCGTCGAGCAGGCGATCACCCACCTCAAGCCCTATGGTGTAGAAGCCGACCTGCTGCGCGACATCGCGCGCTACACGCTGGAACGCGATCGCTGAGTCTCCGGGCGGCGCGCGGACAGCGAGCGCCAACCGTCATCCCGCCCCGTATCGTCATCCCGACGAAAGTCGGGATCTCATGCGGCTCCTTCCCCGCGCCTTCGCCTGAGATCCCGGCTTTCGCCGGGATGACGGTGGGTGTGAAGAGGACGAGGGAGTTGCAAAATAGGATTCCCCCTGCTTGCCTCCCCCGGCCGGGCACCACCCGGCCGCTCCTTGACACCGTAGGAAAATAGGACCCCGCCCACGCAAGGATATTGCGCGGCTGCCCGTAGCCAACCCGTCACTAGTGCGAACTTAGTGAACTTCCGCGCGCAAAAACCCGCTCTGGGCGTGAACTTCGTGGACTTTGCCGAGTCGGCGCAGCAACGGAAATAGGGAGCGGCGGCACCCGCACGAGGTAACCATCCCCTCCCCTGGCCCCTCCCGCAAGCGGAAGGGGAACGAGGAAGGAAAGCGCCTGCCCCAATCGCTCACCCTCCGCTTGCGGGAGGGGTCGGGGAGGGGCTGACACAAGCTACCCCCTCACCGCTCCACCCGCCGCACCCGGAACGCCGTCGGATTGCCACCCTCGCGCACGATCACGCCCGAGGCCATGTAGCTCCCCGCCTCCGCCAGCTTCTCCATCGCCACGCCGCCCTCGGCGACCGGCAGCATCACGCCCTGGAACCCGGCCGGGCGCGCATACCAGGCGCCGGCGATGTTGAGCAGGGTCGCGCTGGTCTCCTCCGGCGCGGGCAGGCTCGCCTTGGCCTCCGCAGCCTGCTCCACCTGGGTGACGAACCCGCCCCCGCCCCGCACCCGCCGCGGCGCGTCGAACAGCTGGTCGATCCGCTCGGCATGCAGGTTCTCGATATAGATGATCATGTTGTTGTCGCCCTGCACCGACAGCTTGGCGTGCGAGGCCTGTTTCCGCACGATCGGCCCGGCGAGCGAGACGAGGAAGCTGCGTACCGAGGCGGAGATCTGCCCGACATTGCCGCCGCTGGCGTTCATCACCGTCTCCAGCGCCACCGCCACGGTCTGCAGGAACCCGCTCAGCAGCGCGCGCTGCTCGTACAGGTCGAGCATCGTCTTGCCGAGGTCGAACCAGGCATGGAGGCTGGCGATCTCGACCCGGACCAGCTCCAGCCCATAGCGGCTCTGCCCCGCCCGGGTCTCCTGGGCAAAGGCATTGGCCAGCCGCTCGATCGCGGTGCCGGAGGTCCGCGCATCGGCTGCGTCGTAATAGCCGATCTCGAGCACCAGCACCGCGTTGTTACGCACATCGTCGATCATGGCCGCAGGCTGGCGGAAAGCCGGTCGCGCCGCAAGCGCGTACCGCCCGCCCTTGACTCGGCTTCGCACCCGCAGCACGTCCGGGAGGTTCCTGAGACGAGGTACAGCATGACCACTCGCACCGGCGTCTATCCCGGCACCTTCGATCCCATCACGCTTGGCCATATGGACATCATCCGCCGCGGCGCGAAGCTGGTCGACCGGCTGGTGATCGGCGTGACCACCAATCCGTCCAAGAACCCGATGTTCACCGTCGAGGAGCGGATGGAGATGGTGAAGCGCGAGGTCGAGGGGATCGCCGGCGAGATCCATGTCGTCAGCTTCGATTCGCTGCTGATGGACTTTGCCGAGCGCGAGGGCGCCAGCATGATCGTCCGCGGCCTGCGCGCCGTCGCCGACTTCGAGTACGAATATCAGATGGCAGGGATGAACCAGCAGCTGAACGACCGGATCGAGACGGTCTTCCTGATGGCCGATGTCTCGCTCCAGCCGATCGCCAGCCGGCTGGTAAAGGAGATCGCGCTCTATGGCGGCGACATCCGCAAGTTCGTCTCCCCGGCGGTCAACGACGAGATGGTTACCCGGATCGCGGCGATCGGTCGCAAAGGGAGTGGTTGAGCCCACGCTATTGGGCTAGACGGTCCGATCGAGGGTGTATTCCGAGTGGGGAATTTGATGCGTTTGCTTGCCGCTTTGGCCGCTTCGGCCTTGATGATGATTGCCACGCCCGCGCTCGCCCAGGGCGGCGGTGGAAAGGCGCCCAAGCCGGTCGCCGAGCCGCTGAAGGGCGTGAGCGCCGAGGATGTGAACAGCATCTATCCCGCCGTGGTCCCCGCCGATCCGGCCGAGACCTGGGTGCTCGACCTGTCGACCGGCGGCCGCGTGCTGATTCGCCTGCGCCCCGATGCCGCGCCCAAGATGGTCGAGCGCATCAAGACGCTCACCCGCCGCCATTTCTATGACGGCCTGACCTTCCACCGCGTGGTCGACGATCCCTATTACATGGCGCAGGGCGGCGATCCCAAGGGCGACGGCACCGGCGATTCGGACCTGCCCAACGTGCCGGCCGAGTTCAACAACCTGCCGCACACCCGCGGCACCGTCGCCGCCGCCCGCCGCGGCGCGCCGGAGAACGCCACCGCCGCGCAGAAGACCGATGCCGAGAACAGCGCGAACAGCCAGTTCTACATCATGATGATGCCGAAGCTGGCCTTCGACCACGACTATACCGTGTTCGGCCGCGTCGTCTCGGGCATGGAATGGGTCGACAAGATCCAGCGCGGCGAGCCGCCGGCGAACCCGACCAAGATCGTCCACGCCTATATCCAGTCCGACAACCCGCCGCCCTATGCGAACCTGCCGGCCGACGCCCCCAAGGCGCTGCCGCCGGGCGAGGTGAAGGCCACGCTGCCGCAATAATCCGGTGAACGTCGACCTTTTCGATTTCGAGCTGCCGAACGACCGGATCGCGCTGCGCCCTGCGGCACCGCGCGATTCGGCCCGTCTGCTCGTGCTCGACGGCCCCGAGGCGACCCGCGACCTCCATGTCCGCGACCTGCCCGGCCAGCTGCGCGCCGGCGACTGCCTGGTGTTCAACGACACCCGCGTGATCCCCGCGCAGCTCGAAGGCGCAAGGGGTGAGGCGAAGATCGGCGCCACCCTCCACAAGCGCGAGGGACCGCGCCGCTGGCGCGCCTTCATCCGCAACGCCAAGCGGCTGCGCGACGGCGACACGGTCGATTTCGGCGCGGGCGTCACCGCCACCGCCGGCGCCCGTGCCGAGGATGGCAGCTTCGCGCTCGACTTCCACGGCGACGAGCCGGTCGAGTTGCTGCTCGAGCGCTGCGGCCGCATGCCGCTGCCGCCGTACATCGCCTCCAAGCGCCCGACCGACGCACGCGACGCCGACGATTACCAGACGATGTTCGCCAACCAGCCCGGCGCCGTCGCCGCGCCCACCGCTGCGCTGCACTTCACGCCGGAGCTGCTCGCGGCGCTCGACGCGGCGGGCGTCGGCCACACCACGCTGACGCTCCATGTCGGCGCGGGCACCTTCCTGCCGGTCAAGGCCGAGGACACGGCGGACCACAGGATGCACGCCGAATGGGGCCGCATCGACCAGGCCACCGCCGACCGCCTCAACGCCGTCCGTGCCGCCGGCGGCCGGGTGATCGCGGTCGGCACGACGAGCCTCCGCCTGATCGAGAGCGCCGCGGGCGAGGACAGGATCATCCGCCCCTTCGAAGGCGACACCGCGATCTTCATCACCCCCGGCTATCGCTTCAAGGGCGTGGACGGGCTGGTCACCAACTTCCACCTGCCCCGCTCGACGCTGTTCATGCTGGTTTCTGCCCTGATGGGGCTCGACCGGATGCAGGGCGCCTATGCCCATGCGATCGCCAACGGCTACCGCTTCTACTCCTATGGCGATGCCTCGCTCCTCCTGCCCTGAGCACCCGCCCCACCTTCGCCACAGATTGCGGCTTGGGTGGCTGCGTGCCGGCGGTTCTCGCCGCCGCGATTCGAGAAGGACCCCGATGCGCCTGCTGCTTGTTCTCGCGACGCTGATCGCGACTCCCGCCTTTGCGCAGGGCCAGCTCTCGATACCGACGCCGCAGCAGGATGGCACGGCGATCGGCGTCAGCACCCGCCAGCAACCGGCCTTCACCGTGATCGTCGAGCCCGCCGCGATGATGATCGCCGCCTTTGACTCGGACGGCGACGGCAAGGTGACCCGCGCCGAGTTCGATGCCGGGCTCCGGCGCAGCTTCGACGCGGTCGACACGCGGCGCCAGGGCTGGCTCGGCTATATCGCCTATTCGGACTGGCAGGAGCGCTGGATGGGCGACCGCAACACCGTGCCCAGCCCGTTCGAGGTGGACCGCGACGGCGATAACAAGATCACCTATGCCGAGATCGCCGAGCGCTTCGACCTGCTCTTCGCCCGCTTCGATGCCGACAAGAACGGCGTGCTGGAGCGCAAGGAGCTCGTCACCATCCGCCCGCAGACGACGAACGGCCCGGGCCGGGGCAAGAAGGACCGCCGAGCGAATTGATGTCCTAGCATCACATGCCGCGAGCCGGCTAAGAGCGGAAACGATGGCCGCGCATCACGAGCATAATCACAGCCACCATGGCCACGGCCATCACGGCCACAGCCACGCGCCCGCGGACTTCGGGCGCGCCTTTGCCATTGGCACCGCGCTGAACCTGGCGTTCGTCGCGGTGGAGGGCACGGCGGGCTTCCTCACCCATTCGATGGCGCTGCTGGCGGACGCGGGGCACAATCTGTCCGACGTACTCGGGCTGCTGATCGCCTGGGGCGGTGCCGAGCTGGCCAAGCGCCCTGCCTCGCCGCGCTTCACCTATGGCCTGCGCGGCTCCTCGATCCTCGCCGCTCTGGCCAATGCCGTGCTGTTGTTCGTCGCGGTCGGCGCGATCCTGCTCGAGACGATCCAGCGCCTGTCCGAACCGCGCGACGTGCCGGGCATGACCGTTATGCTGGTCGCCGGCGCCGGCATCGTCATCAACTTGTCGACCGCCCTGCTCTTCGCCCGCGGGCGCAAGGGCGACGTCAACATCCGCGGCGCCTATCTCCACATGGCGGCCGACGCCGCGGTCTCCGCCGGGGTCGTGATCGGCGGCGCACTGATCCTGTTCACCGGTGCCGACTGGATCGATCCGGTGATCAGCCTGGTCATCGTCGGCGTGATCCTGTGGAGCAGCTGGGGCCTGTTCACCGAATCGCTCACCATGGCGCTGCAGGCCGTGCCGAAGGGAATCGATTCGCAGGCGGTGGAAGCCGCGCTCGCAGCACTACCCGGCGTGACCCGCGTGCACGATCTCCACATCTGGCCGATGAGCACGACCGAGGCCGCGCTTACCGCGCACCTGATCATGCCGGACGGGCATCCCGGCGATGCTTTCCTCATCGCGCTGCAACATCGGCTAGCGCACGACTTCAGGATCGATCATACGACCGTTCAGATCGAATTGGGGGACGGGGCCGAATGTCGGATGCATGGGAATGGACACGCGCATGACTGACGCGGCGCCCATCCGCCTGGTCATCTTCGATTTCGACGGCACGCTCAGCGACAGCGGCGACTGGTTCCTGTCGGTCGTTGACGAGCTGGCGCGCAAGTTCCGATTCCGCACCGTCCAGCCGGGCGAGGTGGACATGCTGCGCAACAAGAGCTCGCGCGACGTGATCGAGTTCCTCGGCATCTCCAAGTGGAAGCTGCCGCTGATCGCCCGCCATGTGCGCCGGCTGGTCGGCCGCAACGCGCACCAGATCGAGCTGTTTCCCGGCACGCCCGACCTGCTCGAGCAGATCGCCGCGACCGGCGTGAAGATCGCGCTGGTCACCTCCAACGCGGAGGACAATGCCCGCAAGATCCTCGGCCCGGTGCACGCCGCACGGATCGACTGCTTCGCCTGCGGCTCCTCGCTGTTCGGCAAGGCGCCCAAGTTCCGCCGCGTGCTCCGGAAGATGGGCGTGAAGCCGCATGAGGTGCTGGCGATCGGCGACGAGACCCGCGACGTCGATGCGGCGCGCGAGGTGGGCATGCGCGCCGGCTCGGTGCTCTGGGGCTATGCCGCCGAGGAACTGCTTGCCACGATGCAGCCCGATGTGATGTTCCGCACCCCACAGGACATCATCGAATATGTCGCCGCGCATCGCTGAGGCCCGAACCGGTCCAGCTGGTCGTTGAACTCGCCTGCCCGACCTGTAGAGTGACGGGCATGGAGCGATTGCGTTGGACCTGGATCTGGCTTCCCCCCTTTGCGGGCGCGGCCAGCCTGTTGCTCGGGGGCACGGCCTCCATCCCGGCGCTGCTGCTCGGCATCGTGCTGATCGTCACCGTGCTGGCCGCGGTCCATCATGCCGAGCTGATCGCGCACAAGGTAGGCGAGCCCTTCGGCACCTTCCTGCTCGCGCTCGCCGTCACGGTGATCGAGGTCGGGCTGATCCTCACCCTGATGCTGCAGGGCAAGGCCGGCGCCGAGACGCTGGCGCGCGACACGGTCTTCTCGGCGGTGATGATCATCCTCAACGGGCTGCTCGGCGCCTTCATCCTGCTCGGTGCGCTGCGCCACCGCGAGCAGAGCTTCCAGCAGGTCGGCGTCAGCGCCTCGCTCGCCACCCTCTGCACGCTGACCGTGCTGACGCTGGTCCTGCCCAATTTCGCCGCCGCCGAGCGCGGCCCCTATTACGCGCCCTCGCAGCTCGCCTTCGTCGCGATCGTGTCGCTGCTGCTCTACCTCACCTTCGTGATGGTCCAGACGGTGCGGCACCGCGGCTATTTCCTTCCGCCGGGCGGAGAGGCCGCGGAGGAGGAGCATGCCCCGCCACCGACCAACCGCCAAACGCTGATCTCCGGCGTGCTGCTTGTTGCCTGCCTGATCGAAGTGGTGCTGCTCGCCAAGGCGCTGGCGCCGTCGATCGAGGACGGCGTCGCCGCGGCGGGCGCGCCGCATGCGGTGGTCGGCGTGGTGATCGCAGCGCTGGTGCTGCTGCCCGAGAGCGTCGCGGCGGTGCGCGCGGCGATGGCCAACCGGCTGCAGACCAGCCTCAACCTTGCGCTCGGCTCGGCGCTGGCGACGATCGGCCTGACCATCCCGGCGGTGGCGATGCTGTCGCTGAGCCAGGGCCTGCCGCTCGCACTCGGCCTCGATTCGAAGGGCATCGTGCTGCTCTCGCTGACCCTGCTGGTCACCACCCAGTCGCTCGCCACGGCGCGGACGACGGTGCTGCAGGGCGTGGTCCACCTCGTCATCTTCGGGGTGTTCGTCTTCACCACTCTGGTCCCCTAAGTTCGCCAAGGTGGCGCCGGCCGATGCCTTTTCGCACCGATATACTTGACTCAATCAACTATATCGGTGCACCTTCCTGCCCATGGAACATGCCGTCGATCAATTCCGCGCGTTCAACCGGGCCCATACCCGCTTCGCCGCGGTGCTCGCTCCGCACTATATGGACACGGAAATGGGCGTCGCCGAAGCGCGGCTGCTCTACGAGATCGCCCGGCGCCAGCCCGTGCTGGCGAGCGAACTTCAGGAGATACTGGGACTGGACGCCGGCTATGTCAGCCGGGCGGTCAAGCGCTTCGAGGAGCGCGGCTGGGTCGCACGAGAACGCAGCGCCGAGGACGCCCGCCAGCGCCCGATCGCGCTGCTGCCCGCCGGACAGACGGTATTCGACGCACTCGACGAGGCAACGCGGTCGCACAGCCGTCGCCAGCTCGAATCGCTGGGCCCGGGCGGTGGCGCGCTGCTCGGCCATCATCTCGCGGTGGCGCGCGCGCTGATCGAAGGCGGCGCCGGTGCCTGGACGATCCGAACGCTCCGCCCTGGCGACATGGGTGCGATCGCGAGCCGCCAGGCAGTCCTCTATGCCGAGCATTATGGCTGGGAGCGGCCGATGGAGCTGCTGCTCAACGACGTCACCACCGGCTTCCTCCGCGACTTCCAGCCGGGGCGCGAGCAATGCTGGGTCGCCGAGCGCGGCGGCGAGATGCTCGGATCGGTGATGCTCGCCGATGGCGGCGAGGGCGTCGCCAAGCTGCGCCTGCTCTATGTCGAGTCCTGGGCCCGCGGCCTCGGCATCGGCGAGGCACTGGTCCAGCGCTGCATCGCGTTCGCGCGGGAGGCGGGCTATCATCGACTGGACTTGTGGACGCACACGATCCTGACGAGTGCACGGCGGATCTACGCCGCCCATGGCTTCAAACTGGTCGGCACCGAGGAACATGACCGGTTCGGCGAGCCAATCATGGGCGAGACCTGGTCGCTCGATCTCAGCCGAGATGCACAGCCAGCCACACCGTAGCGCGATCCTTCGCCGTCCAGGTCACCCAGTGCTTCTGGCCCCTCTCGACCAGCAGATGATCGCCCGGCGCCAGCTCGATCACGGCCGAATCCTCGATCCGGATGCCGGCGGCGCCTTCCAGGAGCAGCACCCACTCGTCCCAGTCCTGCACCATCGGTTCGTCCTCGGGCGTCGACTGGCCCCGCGAGACGATGCGCTCGATGCGGATGCCCGGGCGCTTGAGCAGCTCGGTGAACGCCTCGGCGCGCTTCGCTGCGGGCAGCTTGTCGAGCAGGTTGGCGACCCTGGGCTTGAAGCGCGGTTTCGGCCTGGGCTTCGGCGCGGGAGCCGGCTTCGGCCTGGACCGCGGTTTTGCCGAGCCGGCGGACTTGCTCCAGGCATTGCTGGTGGCACCGCGCAGATAGTCCTCGATCTCGTCCGGGCCGGCGGCGAGTTCGTCCCTGTCGATCCCGAACACCGGCTCCCCGCCCGCATCCTTCAGGCCGTATCTGCCGAAGTCCCCGCCCGGCTTGCGACGGCGCGAGGCGACGAGCTTGAGGCCGCGATTGGCGGCCATTTCGCGCAGCTTGTCAGTGGTGTCGTTCGGCATGCCGTATCCTGATTGCCGTCTCCCAATGGGAGGGGGAGAGTGGACTTCGCGCCTCTCTCGCGCCAAGGCAACTCCCATGCCCCGTTTCGAGTTCACCATCCACGCCACCGACGCCAAGGCGCGCCTTGGCACCATCGCCATGCAGCGTGGCGAGATCCGCACGCCCGCCTTCATGCCGGTGGGCACCGCTGCCACCGTCAAGGCGATGAAGCCGCAGGACGTCCGCGCCGCGGGCGCCGACATCATCCTCGGCAACACCTATCACCTGATGCTGCGCCCCGGCGCCGAACGCGTCGCGCGGCTCGGCGGGCTGCACAAGTTCATGGGCTGGGACCGGCCGATCCTCACCGATTCGGGCGGCTATCAGGTGATGAGCCTGTCCGACCTGACGACGCGCAGCGAAGAGGGCGTCGCCTTCAAGTCGCATCTCGACGGCTCGCGCCACATGCTGAGCCCCGAGCGCTCGATCGAGATCCAGCGGCTGCTCGGCAGCTCGATCACCATGGCGTTCGACGAACTGGTCCCGACCACCTCGACCCGCGAGGTGCAGGCCGCAGCGATGGAACGATCGATGCGCTGGGCGAAGCGCAGCCGCGACGCCTTCTTCGCCGCCGAAGAACATGCCGCGCACAATGCGATCTTCGGCATCCAGCAGGGTGCGCTCGACGAGGGACTGCGCAAGGCCTCGGCCGACGCGCTGCTTGATGTCGGGTTCGACGGCTATGCGGTGGGCGGCCTCGCGGTCGGCGAAGGCCAGGAAGCGATGTTCGGCGTGCTCGACTTCGCCCCCGGTCAGCTCGACGCTGCCAAGCCGCGCTACCTGATGGGCGTGGGCAAGCCCGACGACATCGTCGGCGCAGTCGAGCGCGGGATCGACATGTTCGATTGCGTGCTGCCCACCCGCAGCGGCCGCACCGGCCAGGCCTTCACGCGGACCGGCCCGATCAACATCCGCAACGCCAAGTTCGCCGAGGACCAGGGCCCGCTCGATCCCGCATGCCCCTGCCCGACCTGCGCCAACTGGAGCCGCGCCTATCTCCACCATCTCGTCCGCGCCGGCGAGATCCTGGGCGCGATGCTGATGACCGAGCATAATATCTGGTTCTACCAGGTGCTGATGCAGGACCTGCGCGACGCGATCGCGGCGGGCCGGCTGACCGAATTCGCCAATGGCTTCCGCGCCGCCTATCACGGCGCGCGGGACTGATCCGGGACAAGAGGGGAATCCGATGCTGCTGGCGCTTCGCCTGCTTTCGCTGATCGTCGGCGGCTTCACCGCCTGGCGCGTGCTCGACGGGCACATGGTCAGCACGCTGTTCAAGGTGCCCGACCTCGCCGTCGGCGCGGCGATGGTGCTTGCCGCGCTGATCCCGAACAAGGGCGCGACGGCAGCCCTAGTCGCCGCCAATGCCTATGCGTTCGGCGTCTTCTCGGTCGCGCTCGCCTCCTATCTGGTGCCGAGCCGGCCGGTCGAGCCGCTGCTGATCGCCGGCATGGCGGTGAACCTGGTGGTGATCCTGCTGCTCTTCCCGAAAATGGCGGGCGGCGGGCATTAGGGCGCGCCCTACTCGGGAGCGCCGCCTTCGCTCTTAATCCTCCCCCGCCAGGGGGAGGTGTCAGCCAGGCTGACGGAGGGGAGGTAAGCACCCAACTATCGACTAGCTTACCTCCCCCTCCGTCGCGCTACGCGCGCCACCTCCCCCTGGCGGGGGAGGATTGGTGAACAGGCCCCGGCACGCCCAGATCTAAAAATTACCTTAACCATCAAGTGTTTCGCCGTGGGACGCGGTGGAATCCGGGGGCGCGGGGGCTCCTGAAATCGGCTATGCCGCGCCCGGGCAAGAAGCTCGAGCGGGGTAAGCGTAACTTTGTTCTGGCGGCGTTTCTCGAAGATGCAGGCGCGCGGGTTCGCGGCGGCGATCGTCGCGTCGCTGGTCGGCGCCGGCTTCTCCGCCCAGGCGCTCGCCCCTGCCCAGCCGCGCAAGGCCGAGCCGAAACCCGTCGCGGTCGGCTATGAGGCCGAGGACCATTTCCCCGGCGCCGCGCTTTACTATGCAGTGGACGACGATGCTGCGGTGGGCGCGGGCACGACCGGCACGACTGCGCTGCCCGACATGCCGATCCCGGCCGACGCGGTGGACAATGCCGTGGACGGATCGATCCAGCCGGCGCTGCCCTTCCACCTGGCGGGGAGCGGGCTCGACAAGACGCGGGCGCTCCAGTGCCTGACCACCGCCATCTATTACGAAGCGGCGAACGAGCCGAGCGACGGCCAGCGCGCGGTGGCGCAGGTGATCCTCAACCGCGTGCGCCATCCCGCCTTCCCCGCCACCGTGTGCGGCGTGGTGTTCCAGGGATCGGAGAAGCGCGGCTGCCAGTTCAGCTTCGCCTGTGACGGCGCGATGGCGCGCCAGCCGGCCCGTTCGGCCTGGGACCGCGCCGGCCGCGTCGCCGCCGCCGCGCTGGCCGGCCAGGTGTTCGCGCCGGTGGGGATGGCGACGCACTACCACACCTATGCCGTCACCCCGACCTGGAACCGCAGCCTGGTGATGACCGGCGTGTTCGGCGCGCATTTCTTCCATCGCTGGAAGGGCTGGTGGGGCACCGCCAATGCCTTCCGCCAGGCCTATCGCGGCGGCGAGCCGCTGCCCGAGCCGCACGCCCGGGTGGACCTGGTGCCGGTGGTGGCGGCGGCGGCGGTGCCGACGGTGGCCATGCCGGGCAAGGCCGTCCCCGCCGTCGCCACGCCGCGCGAGAACATCCAGCCGGCCTATGTCCAGAGCGGCACGCCGATCGGCGGCTATGTCGCACCGAAGCCGGCGGCGAGCGCCTCGCCGATGGACCAGGGCGAATCGCAGATTCTCGACAAGTGGAAGGACAGCGGCAAGCCGCTGCGGTGAGAGGCTAGCCTCTCACCCTTTTTCCCCGGCGAAGGCCGAGGCCCAGTTCTTGAAAGTCGCGTGCCTTGGCGCGCCTGCGGCGCGCACGCTTAGTCTGGGCCTCGGCCTTCGCCGGGGAAAAAGAAGGAAAAGCCCCCAAAAACAGCGACGGGCCCCGCCTTGCGGCGGAGCCCGTCCTGGTCAGGTTCCCCAAGGGGGCAAAAGGGAACCCGTCAGCCTTTACCAGCGGCCGGGACGGCCGGGGCGATCGTTGCGGTCGTGCTTCTCGATGCGGACGCGTGCCGACAGCGCATCGAAGCGACGATCGAGGTCACGGCGCTCGGCGAGCGTCAGGCCCGGACGCGAGCGGCGATACTGGGCCTCGAGCCGCGCCAGGCCGTTGAGGTCGGCGCGGAGCCGGGCGGCCTCGCCCCGGGTCAGCGCGCCCGAGCGGACGCCCTGATCGATCCGGCGATCGAGATTGGCCTGGCGGGCGTTGATCGACTGCCATGCCTGGAAGGTAGGCGCCGGGTGCGGCGCGGCCATCGCGGCTGTCATCGGAACGGCCGAGACGGCGATGCCAAGGCCGGCGAGCATCAGGGTGAACTTCTTCATGTCTACGCTCCTCTTCGAAATCCTGGCCGTCCCTGCGGCCTGACACCGTTATGGGGATGGCCTGTCGCAGCCTTGTCCCCGGACCCGTGCTTTTGTGTCGCAGGCTGTCGCGGGGCGCGGAGTTCCGTTCATCTTCGAGAGAAGGAGTCAGCGGCGCGACGGACCGAAGCGGTGCGGATTGGCCGGCCGTGCCGCGGCAAGGCGATTGACGCGCCGGTGGCCGCCTCTAGATTCCGACGCGAAACCAAGAGGAACCAGATGGCGCTCTCTATTGCCGAAATGACGCTGGTCGAACAGCGCGTGACTAATGACGGGCCGAGCATCGCGGTGGCCTATCTGTTCTGGTTCTTCCTCTGGTTCGTCAGCGCGCACCGTTTCTACCTCGGCAAGCCGGTGTCGGCGATCCTGCAGATCCTGTCCTATTTCGTCCTGATCGGCTTCGTCTGGCTGCTGATCGACGCCGTGCTGATCCCCGGCATGATCCGCGACAGGCAGGACGAGATCCGCAACGACCTGATGCGCGCGCTCGCCCGGGGCTGACGCCACCGCATTGACTGCCTCCATACCTGCGATATTCTGCAGGTGAATGCGGGGGATCAGTCGCATGCCATATCGTCACGCCCATTGGTTCCTGCTCGCGATCTTCCCGCTGGCCGCGCTGGCCTTCTGGCCCGGCTATCTCGCCACGATCGGCACCGCACCACTGCAGATGCACGCGCATGGCGTGACCGCGACCTTGTGGCTGCTGCTCCTCATTGCGCAGAACTGGACGATCCATGCCGGCAACAATGGCCTGCACCGGACGCTCGGCACGTCGAGCCTGGTGCTGTTCCCGCTGTTCCTGGCCGGCGGATCGATGATCTTCCTCGGCATGGCCCAGCGCTTCGTCGAGGCGCCGTCGCCCTTCTATCCGCTGTTCGCCCCGGGCCTGGCCTGGATCGACGTCGTCTCGGTCGCGGCCTTTGCCTGGTGCTATTATTCGGCGTTGCGCACGCGGCGGCAGGTCCAGCTCCATGCCCGCTACATGCTGGCGACGGTGATCTTCCTGCTGCCCCCTATCCTGGGCCGGCTCATGCCGATCCTGCCGCCGCTCGCGATCAATGGGCCCGAGGATTTCTGGAAGCTCGGCATCGGTTTCCAGCTTGCCAATGCGCTCACCGCGGCGATCGCCTTCGTCCTCGCCCTGCACAGCGGACGCCATGGCCGCCCCTTCTTCCTCGCCGGCGCGGTGGTCGTGTTGGGGGCGCTGCTGTTCCAGTTCCTCGGCCCGCTTCCGGCCTGGCGGCAGATATTCGCCCAGTTCGCGCAACTGCCCGTGATGCCGTTCGCCTTCGCCGCCGGGCTGATCGGCGCGGGAATCGGCTATGCCGGCTGGATCGCCGGACGCCGCGCCACACCGCCCGGTGGCGCCGTCACCGCCTGAGCGCCGCCCTTCCAGTCCGCTGATCTTCCACCGTTTCCGTGAAGGCATGTCCTCCCGCACAAATCGAGATCATGCCAACAAGTTTACATTACAAACTAGTTCACGTATCCAGCGATTCGCGGGCGGACGTCGCCCGAGGAGATTCGCCATGACCACAGACCAGGTTCAGGCCCCCGAGCGGCTCCATGCGCTCGATGCCGTCCGCGCCGGCGCGCTGCTGCTCGGCGTCGCCTTTCACGCCTCGCTCTCCTTTCTTCCCGGTCCCCAGATCTGGGTGGTGCGCGACGTCGAGAGCGGCGGCGTGCTCGACTTCTTCTTCGTCGCCCATATCTTCCGCATGGCCGCCTTCTTCCTGATCGCGGGCTTTTTCGGGCGGATGCTGCTCGAGCGGCGCGGCACCGGCGGCTTCGTCCGCAACCGGCTGGCGCGGATCGGCCTGCCGCTGCTCGCCTTCTGGCCGATCGCGATGTTCGGGATCGTCGCCTGCTTCATCTGGGGTGCGGTGGTGATGAACGGCGGCACCCCGCCGGCCAACCAGGCGCCGCCCCCGCCGATGACGGCGCAGACCTTCCCGCTGACCCATTTGTGGTTCCTGTACCTGCTGCTGCTGTTCTACGCGGGCGCGCTGGCGCTGCGGGCGCTGGGCCGGCTGGTCGACCGCGTCGGCGAGCCCGCCGACGGGGCGATGCGGCTGCTGACCGCCACGCCGTTCGCCGCGGTGGCGCTCGCCGCCCCGCTCGCCATCGCGTTGTCGATGCAGCCCCTGTGGTTCCCCTGGGGCGGCATCCCGACACCGGACAAGGGCTTCCTGCCCAACAGCGCGGCGCTGATCGGCTTCGGCACCGCGTTCGCGTTCGGCTGGCTGCTCCATCGCCAGCAGGACCTGCTCGGCGACATCCGCCGCTGGTTCCCGGTGCACCTGGTCGCCGCGCTGGCGCTCACCGTTGCGTGCCTGTGGCAGCTCGGCGGGATCAGCTTCGTCGTTCCGATCGCCGAGGGCGGCGCCAAGACCGCGCTTGCCTGCACCTATGCGCTGGCGGTGTGGAGCTGGACATTGGGCCTGACCGGCGCCGCGCTGCGCTTCCTCACCCGTGAGCGCCCCGCCATCCGCTATGTCGCCGATGCCAGCTACTGGATCTATCTCGTCCACCTGCCGGTGGTGATGGCGCTGCAGGTGCTGGTCTATCCGGTCCAGGCGCCCGCCTTCGTGAAACTGACCCTCGTCACCGGCGGCGCTTTCCTTATCCTCCTCGCCAGCTATCACCTGCTTGTGCGGCACAGCTGGATCGGCAAGTGGCTGAACGGGCGCAAGCTTCCCTGGCGCGCGGCCAGGGGCGGAATGGAGATGCAGGCGGCATGAAGGACCCGACCGAGAGCGCGCGCGACGACCTGGCATTCGTCCGCGCGCTCATGAGCGAGAGCGGGCAGGTCCAGGATTCGCTGGGACAGGCGCTGCTCTGGGCCGGCGCCTGTTACGGCGTGCAGTGCCTGATCCAGTCCTGGCTCTCCACCGGCGTGCCGGTGCCCGTCGCGGTGCACCTGGTGGTGGGGATCCTGCCGACGGTGATCTTCCTCGTCGCGATCATCCGCATCACGGTGCGCGACAAGGGGATGAGCAAGCACAGCGTCGGCACCCGTGCGATCAACGCGGCGTTCGGCGGCGGCGGGCTGGCGGCGCTGAGCACCGCGCTGATCTTCGGCTTCCTCGCCTTCCGCACCCAGAACATGGGGACCTGGCTGCTCCACCCGATCATGATCTGCGTGGTGCAGGGCACGATCTGGTACATCGCCCATGCGGTGCGGCGGCGCGGCTGGTACGGGCTGGTCTCGGCGGGCTGGTTCCTCTGCTCGCTGGCGCTGGCCGGACTGCTCGGCATGGGCGGGCCGATCCCGCTGTTCCTGCTGATCCTGGGCGCGGCGATGCTGGGGCTGCTCGCCCTGCCCGGCTATTTCCTCATGCGCGCCGGCCAGCGCGAGACCGCCTGACTTCCATGAGCCAGTTCGACATCGGCAAGATCGACGACGTGATCCACGGGCGCATGCGCCTGGGGATCATGGCCTATCTGGTCGATGCCGAGGCGGCGGAGTTCAACGAGCTCAAGGCGCTGCTCCAGGCGACACAGGGCAACCTCTCGGTTCACCTCCGCAAGCTGGAGGACGCCGGCTATGTCGAGATCGAGAAGAGCTTCATGGGCCGCAAGCCGCTGACCCGCGCGCGGATCACCGCGAAGGGGCGCAAGGCGTTCGCGGAATATCTGGAGGCGCTGGGAAAGCTGATCGGGTGACTTCTCCCCTTCAGGGGAGAGGGGCATATAACACCCCGCACTCCCCCTCTCCCCTGCCCTCCTCTCCCCGCAAGCGGTGAGAGGGAGAAGATTACGCCGCGATCAGCCGTTCCGCCTGGGCACGCGCCTCGTCGGTGATCTCGGCGCCCGAGAGCATGCGCGCGATCTCCTCGCGGCGCTGGGCGGCGTCGAGCGGGGTGACGCCGGTGCGGGTGACCGTCCCGTCATGGCTCTTGGCGATCAGCAGATGCTGGGCGCCGCGCGCCGCGACCTGCGGGCTGTGCGTCACCACCAGCAGCTGGGCGGTGTCGGCCAGCCGGGCGAGCCGCTCGCCGATCGCACTCGCCACCGCGCCGCCGACGCCGCGATCGATCTCGTCGAAGATCAAGGTCCGCGCCCCGCCCTCTTCGGCCAGCGCCACCTTCATCGCCAGGATGAAGCGCGACAGCTCACCGCCCGAGGCGATCTTGACCAAAGGCGCGAACGGCGCGCCGGGGTTGGTCGAGACTTCGAACTCGACCCGGTCCATGCCGAAGCTCGACCAGTTCGCCTCTTGCTGTGGCTCGACTACGGTACGGAAACGCGCCGCATCGAGCTTCAAGGGCTTCAATTCGGTCGCCACGGCGGCATCGAGCCGTGCCGCCGCCAGCGTGCGATTGGCGGAAAGCGTCTTCGCGGCATCGGCATAGGCGGCATGCGTCTCGCGCACCACCGTCTCAAGCCTGGCGATCCCGGCGCCGCCGCTCTCGACGCGTTCCAATCGGCCGGCCAGTTCCTCGAGCAGCGCCGGCAGCTCGTCGGGCTGGACCCGGTGCTTGCGGGCGATGCCGCGCAGCTCGAACAGCCGTGCCTCGTCCGCCTCCAGCGCGGCGGGATCGAAGGCGAGCGCCTCGGCGGCGCTGTCGACCTTGTCCTGTGCCTCCGCCGCCTCGGTGATCGCGCGGTCGATCGCGGCGAGCGCTTCGCCCAGCGCCGCATGATCCTCGGCGATCCGCTCGAGCACCCGCGCGGCCTGGCGGAGCTGGCTCAGCCCGCCCTCCGATCCGTCGAGCAGCTCGGCGATGCCCTGCAGCTCGCCGGCGATCTTCTCGCCGCGCTGCATGCTCGCCCGCCGCTCGGCCAGCGCCTCTTCCTCTCCGGTCTCGGGCGCGAGCGCACGCAACTCGGCCACGGCATGTTCGAGCCATTCGCGGTCGCGCTCGGCGACGTCCTGCTCGGCCCGCGCCACCGCCAGTGCCGCCTCGGCATCGCGCCAGGCCTTGTGCGCGATCGCCACCGGCCCCGGAT
The DNA here is from genome assembly GCF_047324325.1 of Sphingomonas sp. Sphisp66. NCBI lineage: Bacteria > Pseudomonadati > Pseudomonadota > Alphaproteobacteria > Sphingomonadales > Sphingomonadaceae > Sphingomonas > Sphingomonas sp. Sphisp66. The sequence goes on along the minus strand of NZ_CP168508.1, from coordinate 680,336 downwards.
CGCACCGCCCGAACGCGTCGAGCAGCGCCCGGTGCCCCCGCGCGTTGAGCATGCCGCGATCGTCATGCTGGCCATGGATCTCGACGAGATGTGGCGCCAGCTCGCGCAGCAGCCCGGCAGAGGCAGGCTGGTCGTTGAGGAAGGCGCGGCTGCCGCCATCGGCCTTGACGATGCGCCGCACGATCAGCGGTTCGCCCGGCTCCAGCTCCAGCCCGTTCTGGTGGAAGATGTTGGCGATCTCGCCGCCCCGCGCCGGCGGCTCGAAGCTGGCGGTCACCACCGCCTGCGCCGCGCCGTTCCGCACGAGCCCGGTCTCGCCGCGCGCGCCGAGCGCCAGGCCCAGCGCGTCGAGCAGGATCGACTTGCCCGCCCCGGTCTCGCCGGTGAGCACGCCCAGGCCGGCGCCGAACTCCAGGTCCAGCGCCTCGATCAGGACGACGTCGCGTATGGCCAGCGCGGTCAGCATGCGCCGCCTCTATCGCAGGAACTTAACGGGAACGAAAGCCCCGAGCATCATCCCGCAGGCTTGGTCGTCGCCCGGGCCTCCTGCAGCTTGCCCTGGTTTTCCTGCATCAGCTTGTAGGCGTGGCTGTACCAGTCGGTGCCCGGATAGTTGGTGCCGAGCACGGCCGCGGCCTTGTTCGCTTCCTCGGGCACGCCGAGCGCGAGATAGGCCTCGGTCAGGCGCATCAGCGCCTCGGGCACGTGCGTGGTGGTCTGATACTGGTCGACCACGGTGCGGAAGCGCAGCGTGGCGGCGAGCCACTGGCCGCGCGTCTCGTAGAAACGGCCGATCTCCATTTCCTTGCCGGCGAGGTGGTCGCGGACAAGGTCGATCTTCAGGCGCGCATCGGCGGCGTACTTGGTGTTCGGATAGCGGCGGGTCAGCTCGCCCAGCGAATCGAGTGCCTGCTGGGTGATCTTCTGGTCGCGCTGCACGTCGCTGATCTGCTCGTAATAGCTCAGGCCGATCAGATAGTAAGCGTAGGGCGCGTCGCGGTTGCCCGGGTGCACCGCCAGGAAGCGCTGCGCCGACGAGATGGATTCGGTGTAGTCGCGGTTCAGATAATAGCTGAACGCGCCCATCAGCTGCGCGCGGCGCGCCCAGACCGAATAGGGGTGCTGGCGCTCGACTTCGTCGAACAGCGCCGCAGCCAGCTTGTACTGGTGCTGGTCGAGCTTCTGCTTGGCGGTGGAATAGAGCGTGCCGACGTCGCGCGCGACATAGGGAAGGTCCTTGCCGCCACTCTTCTTGGCGCAACCGGCCATCGAGAGCGCGAGAACCGGAAGCAGGGAGAGCGCAAGCGCGCGAGTGGTGGAAGTACGCATGGGCGGGGGTCTTAGCGCGGTCCCGTGGCTTCAAACAATCCTTTTCGCGGCGTGATTGTGTCAGAGCCGCAAGCACCCCCAATCAGCAATTGCGGCGGGAGCCCCGAGGGGGCATGCGCGTTTCACCCCCGAACAGTTTTCACGAGGTATTTTGTGACCGCTACCCTGCTTGCTACCCACCGCGTCGAGAAGCCCTGGGGCCGCCACACCCTGTGGCCCGGCTTTGCCGATCCCGCCGCGGATGGCGAGCCGGTGGGCGAGATCTGGTTCCAGACGCCGGGCAACGCCGCGCCCGACCTCCTCATCAAATACCTGTTCACCAGCGAGAAGCTGTCGGTACAGGTCCACCCGACCGACGAGCAGGCCCATGCCGCCGGCCTGCCGCGCGGCAAGGACGAATGCTGGGTGATCCTGGCGGCCGAGCCCGATTCGACGATCGCGCTGGGCACCAAGGAACCCACCGACCGCGAGACGCTCAAGCAGGCCGCGCTCGACGGCTCGATCGAGCATCTGCTCGACTGGAAGCCGGTCAAGGCCGGCGACTTCTTCTATTCGGGCTCGGGCACGATCCACGCGATCGGCGCGGGCATCACGCTGGTCGAAGTGCAGCAGAACAGCGAGACCACCTATCGCCTCTATGACTATGGCCGCCCGCGCGAGCTGCACCTCGATGCCGGCATCGCCGTGTCCGAGCCGGTGCCGTACCAGCCGCACCCGATGCCCGGCCGCGTCGCCGAGGACCGGGTGATCCTGGTCGAAGGCCCGAAGTTCGTGCTCGAGCGCTGGGAAGGCGGCAAGCGCAACCTGACCCTGCCCGAGGGCGTCACCGGCTGGCTGATCCCGCTGCGCGGCGAAGGCGTGGTCGACGGCGTCCCCTTCCAGGCCGGCGAGTGCCTGACGCTCGAAGGCAACGCCGAGCTGCATGCAGAGACGGGCAGCGACCTGCTCTTCGCCTATCCCGGCGAAACCCGCATCTGACGCATGGCTCCTGCGTGAACGGGACGTAGTTTCCCGTTCACGCAACCCCTCTCCGCCTAACACGTTGGTTGTTCGGGAAAACAAGGAGAGACTCCATGCGTATCCTTTTCGCCGCCGCCGGGGCGGCCGCCGCCCTTGCGACGCCGGCCGCCGCCCAGGGCTGGAACGAACGCGAGGCGCGCGCCGATTGCCGCCACGATCTGCGCAATTCGGACAGCCGGGGCGAGTATCGCCGCGAGCTGCGCGATTGCCGCCGCGACATCAACCAGGCGCAGCGCCGCGACGACCGCCAGTGGCGCCGCGATTATCGCCGCTATCGCAACTATGATTACAACCGCCTGCCCCCGGGCGAGCGCTACTACAACCCGAGCGACTATTATCGCGACGGCCGCTATTATCGCGAGCGCCGCCTGAGCCGGAACGACCGCATCTATCGCGGCAATGACGGCCGCTATTATTGCCGCCGCTCGGACGGCACGACCGGCCTGATCGTGGGCGGCGTCGCCGGCGGCCTGCTCGGCAATTCGCTGTCGAACGGCCGCAACGCCACGCTCGGCACGCTGCTCGGCGCGGCCGCGGGTGCGGCGCTCGGCTCGTCGATCGACCGCGGCGACGTGCGCTGCCGCTAACGGAGCTTGCCACGCAGGCAGAGAGGGGCCCGGCGGAAACGTCGGGCCCTTTTTGCATGCCCCATATTATCGTCACCCCGGCCATTTGCCGGGGTCCACCGGGAGGCGAGCATTGAACAAGAAGCGGAAGGATATAGCGAGAGGCACCGTGGACCCCGGCACAAGGCCGGGGTGACGGAGGAGGGAAACCGCCGCGCGTCTACCCGAAAATCAGAAGATGAACCCGCCCAGCCAAAGGCGGACGAAGCCGACGCCGGCCACGACGATGTTGAGGTTGCGCCCGCTGTTCGAGTCCGAAAGCGCGCCGAGCGCCAGGCCGACCACCGCGATCGGGATCACCAGATAGTTGAGCCAGCCGAGCAGCGGGATCAGCGCGATCAGCATGAGCGGCAGGGCGATGATCCCGACAAGGATCGAGAGCAGATTCAGCATGGCTGTCGCTATATCCCAACGAGAGTGTGTTATCAACATATAACAGTCAGGCCGCCAGCGGGATCATCACCTCGGTGCGGCGCAGGCGGGCTGGCGTGAAGGGCGAGTTGTAGAAGGCATGCTCCACCGGGCCGGCGGCGCTGAGGCCGTTTCGGCCGATCCAGGCGCGCAGCTCAGCCTCATAGGCGTCGAGCGCGCCCTCGCTGTCCGCGCCGGCGAAGCGCAGCGCCGCAATCCGGCGCGCCGGCAAGGTGCGCAGGCGGACGCCGCCGCGCGGATCGGGCAGCGTGTCGATGCTGGCATGGGGCGGCATCACGAAGCGGGTGCGCCAGCCGCGCCCGTCCTCGTCGCCGTCGGAGAGCACCGGCACGGTCATCGGCAGGCGGCCGCCAGACCGGTCCTTGCCGAAGACATAGTCGGCGAGCCGGGTGAAGCCGACCGAGAGCGCCGCCTGGCGCAGCCCGGGCACCACGGCTTCAGCGACGAGCAGGCGCGGATAATCGCGCACGCTGAACGCGCCGTCGCGCGTCACCATGTCGAATTCCGCTTCGTCCTCGGGCTTGAAGAGCAGGGCGTATCCGATGCCCGCGGCAATGGCGACAGCGACGCCGGCACCGACCAACTTCCCGTTCAGATGCATGCCCTACCCCTTCGATCTCGAGGCAATACGCACATGATCCGTCCGGGGTTCCGCTTATGGTTAACGCGTGCCGCGGCGGGAATCCACCCCGTCCCCAAGGCTTCCTTAACCTTCCTCGGGCATGAAAAAGCGCCAAAGGAGCGCGTTAACATGGTCCGCAACTACGTCCTGATGCTTGCCCTGCCCCTCGCGCTCGCGGGATGCGGCAGCCGTGGCAGCCTGGGCGACGTCGCCGATACGGAGAGCGGCAACGCCGCCGATCCGGCACTGGCCAGCGCGCTGCAGGACCAGATCATGGTCGATCCCCAGCTCGGCCGCCAGGCCAATGGCGATGCGATCCGCCCGCCGGGCCAGCCCTATTCGGGCGGCGTGCCCAACGACAATGTCGCGGCGAACGGCGGCAAGGTCGACAACGGCCAGCTGCTCAAGACCCCGGCGCCGACCCAGGCGACCAAGGACTGCACCCAGTGCGCCGCGGCGCGCGAGGCCGTCACCCTGGGCGGCCTCGCCGCGCGCCAGAAGGATCCGAAAAGCAACCAGTGCGCCGCCTCGCTGCAATATGCGGCGGGCTGGGCGCAGCGCCTGCCGCGCGACCTGCCGCTCTATCCCCAGGCGCGCGTGACCGAGGCCGCGGGCAGCACCGCCGGCGCCTGCCAGCTGCGCGTGGTCAGCTTCTCCTCGCCCCAGCCGATGCAGGTGATGCTCGACTGGTACTACACCAGGGCGGTTCGCGCCGGGTACACCGGCGAGCATCAGGTCGACGGCCAGGAGCATATCTTGGGCGGCACCCGCGACAAGGACGGCGGCGCCTACGTCCTGTTCCTCACCGCCCGCCCGGACGGCGGCACCGACATAGACATGGTCGCGAACAACGGGATCTGAGAATCCTCCCTCGCGAAGCGGGGGAGGATTTTGCTCTGGGTTCCCCTCTCCCCGATTCCGCGCTAACCGCTCGGGATGCCAGCCCTGTTCCTCGTCATGCTCGGCGGCGCCTTCGGCTCCGCGGCGCGCTATCTGACCGGCAAGCTCACGCTCGCCTGGTTCGGGCCCGATTATCCCTGGGGAACGCTTGCCGTGAACCTGATCGGCGGCTTCCTGATGGGACTGCTCGCCGGCACGCTCGCCAGGATCGGCCAGGGCGGCGAGCAGTGGCGCCTGCTGATCGGCGTCGGCGTGCTCGGCGGCTACACGACTTTCTCCGCCTTCACCCTCGACCTGATGAACATGGTCGAGCGGGGCGACTGGGGCCTCGGCCTCGGCTATATCTTCGCTTCGGTCCTCGGCTCGGCGCTCGCGCTGTTCGCGGGCCTCAGCCTATTGCGAGCAATTCCATGACCTCCCCGAAAGCCCAGGACGCCGTCCGCCAGTTCACCGTGAAGCCCGATGACGACGGCATCCGGCTCGATCGCTGGTTCAAGCGGCATTTGCCGGACACCAGCTTCAACATCGTGTCGCGCTGGGCGCGCACCGGGCAGCTGCGCGTCGACGGCGCGCGCGCCAAGCCGGGCGACCATGTCGCGATGGGCCAGGTGATCCGCGTGCCCCCGGCCGAGGCGCCCCAGCCCGACAAGCCGGGCCGTCCCCGGCCGAAGAAGCGCATCGACCTGAGCCCGGAGCAGATCGACTTCGCCCGCAGCCTGGTGATCCACCAGGACGACGCCGCGTTCGTGCTCAACAAGCCGCCGGGCCTGGCGACGCAGGGCGGCACCAAGACCACCGAGCATGTCGACCAGCTGCTCGACGCGCTCCAGTACGACCTGGAGGGCCGGCCCAAGCTGGTTCACCGGCTCGACAAGGACACGAGCGGAGCCCTGCTCGTCGCCCGCACCGCCCGCGCCGCGGCGGCCTTCTCGAAGAACTTCTCCAGCCGCACCGCGCGCAAGGTCTATTGGGCGCTCGTCGTCGGCGTGCCGAGCATCGAGGACGGCATGATCGAGCTGCCGATCGGCAAGCAGCCGGGCACCGGCGGCGAGAAGATGCAGGTCGACGAGAAGGAAGGCCAGCCGAGCCGCTCGCGCTACCGGGTGATCGGCCGCGCCGGCAACCGCGCCGCCTGGGTCGAGCTCCAGCCCTTCACCGGCCGCACCCACCAGCTGCGCGTCCACATGGCGGCGATCGGCTTCCCGATCGTCGGCGACGGGAAGTACGGTGGTCCCGAAGCATTCCTGACCGGCGGGATCAGCCGCAAGATGCACCTCCACGCCCGCCGCATCCGCGTCGATCATCCCGATGGCGACAAGATCGACGTGCGCGCGGCGCTGCCCCACCATTTCGCCGAATCGCTCCACACGCTCGGCTTCGAGGAGGCCGAGGGCGACGCGCTGCAGCTCGACGACGGGCCGCCGCCGATGACCAAGGAGCAGCTCAAGGCCAATGCCCGGGCGCATGCCAAGACGGTGCGCAAGGAGCGCCGCGGCCGCGCCGCTCGCCGCGGCGAAGGCCCGAGCGGCGACAAGCCCGCTCCCCGCAGTGGCGGCAAGCCGAGCACGCGCAAGGCGCCGGCCGCCAAGCCTGGCGGCAAGCCCGCAGCCCGCAAGCCCGGTGGCACGAAGCCGGGCGGCAAGCCGGCACCTCGCGGTGCTGCCCGCCCCGCCCCGCGCACCGGTGGGGACAAGCCCCGCGCGCCGCGGAACCGCTGATGCACCCGCACCCGGCCTTCCGCTGGGAGGACCGCCCGGCGATCCGCGATCTCGTGCGTGACATCGGCTTCGGCGCGCTGTTCGCCGCGACGCCCGACGGGCCGCGCGTCGCGCATGTCCCGCTGGTCTGGCTGGACGAGGAAACGCTCGGCTTCCACCTCGCGCGCGGCAACGGCATCGCCCGGCACCTCGACGGCGCCACCGGCCTGTTCAGCCTGCAGGGGCCGGACGCCTATGTCAGCCCCGACTGGTACGGCGCCGGCCCGAACGAAGTGCCGACCTGGAACTATGTCGCGGTCGAGCTCGAAGGCCAGGTCACCCGCACCGATAACGCGGGACTTGTCGCGATCCTCGATGCGATCAGCCACGAGCAGGAGCGCCGCCTCGCTCCCAAGCCGGCATGGACGCGCGGCAAGATGGACCCGGCGCTCTTCGCGAAGATGACCGGCGCGATCATCGGCTATCGGCTCGAGGTCCAGGCCTGGCGCGGCACGCTCAAGCTCGGCCAGAACAAGCCCGACGCCGCCCGCCTCTCGGCCGCCGACGCGCTCGACTCCCAGGGCCGCCGCGCCATGGCCGCGCTGATGCGGGGGACGAAATGAGGGCGCTCCTCCTCAATCCTCCCTCGCGCAGCGGGGGAGGTGGCGCGCGCAGCGCGACGGAGGGGGCGTCTCCGCGCGCGCATCGCCTGCGGCCAGCCCCCCTCCATCACCGCCTTCGGCGGCGGTCCCCCTCCCCCGCTTCGCGAGGGAGGATTGGATGACCAACCGCCTCGCCGTGTTCGATTGCGACGGCACGCTCGTCGATTCGCAGGTCAATATCTGCCGCGCGATGGAGGCGACCTTCGATGCGCACCGCCTCGCCCCGCCCGGCCGCGGCGACATCCGCCGCATCGTCGGCCTCAGCCTCGTCCCCGCCATCGCGCAGTTGCTTCCCGAGGCCGAGCCCGCGCTGCACGAAGCGATGGCCGAGGAGTACAAGCGCGCCTTCCACGCGATGCGCGCCAGCGCGGCGCTCGATCCCGAGCCGCTCTATGACGGCATAATCGAGACGATCGAGGCGCTCGACGCTGCCGGCTGGCTGCTCGGCGTCGCCACCGGCAAGTCCGATCGCGGGCTGCGCCTGATCCTCGAGCATCACGGCCTGCACGCCCGCTTCGTCACGCTGCAGACCGCCGATCGCCACCCCTCCAAGCCGCATCCCGCGATGCTCGAGCTCGCCATTGCCGAGGCCGGCGCCGCGCCCGAGACCACTGCGATGATCGGCGACACCAGCTTCGACATGGCAATGGCGCGCGCCGCTGGCACCCACGCCGTTGGTGTGCTATGGGGATACCACACGTCCGGGGAGCTGCTCGGCGCCGGCGCGCACAGGCTCGCCGACCATGCCAGCCAGCTCCCCGCGCATCTGGAGGCTCTATGACCGACGCCGATCGCCTTGCGATGAAGCGCTATTACATCATCGTCGCGGTCAACATGCTGGGTACCGCGGGCGCGGTGGTCGGCCTGCTGGTCGCCGGCCGCGCGCAGCATTACGGCATGACCGTCTTCGGCGGCGCGATCCTGCTGTCGTCGCTCTATTTCATGGCGGTGGTGCCGCGCTTCCTGGCGCGGCGCTGGAAGACGCCGGCGGAGGTCGTGCCCGAGGCATGAAGCGTTTCTGGAAGGAAGTCAGCGTCGAGAACGGCCAGGTGGCGCTCGACGGCAAGCCGGTGCGCACTCCGGATCGGGCGCCGCTTACCCTGCCCACCCCGGCGCTGGCCGAGGCGGTGGCCGAGGAATGGCGCGCCGTGGGCGACACGCTCGATCCGCGCGCGATGAGGCTCACCGGGCTCGCCAATGCGGCGATCGACAAGATCTCCGCCGATCCCGCCCCCTTCGCCCAGGGCCTGGCCGCCTATGGGGAGAGCGACCTGCTCTATTACCGCGCCGGGGATCCCGAGCCGCTGGTGCTGCGCCAGGCCGAGGCCTGGGACCCGCTGCTCGACTGGGCGCGCAGCCGCTACGACGTGCATTTCGAGACCGCGACCGGCGTGATCCACAAGGCCCAGCCCGAAGCGACAATCTCCCGGCTCGCCGAGGCGGTGCACGCGCTCGATCCCTTCCGCATCGCCGGCCTCTCGCCGGTGGTGACGATCAGCGGCTCGCTGGTCGGCGCGCTGGCGCTGCTCGAAGGCGCGATTCCCGCCGAGACGCTGTGGCAGGCCGCGCATGTCGACGAGCTGTGGCAGGCCGAGCAATGGGGCGAGGACGAGCTGGCCCTGGCCGCGCGGGAGAACCGCCGGACGGACTTCCTGGCCGGGGTAAGGTTCCTGGAGTTGCTCGCCTAGACCGTCATCCCGGCGAAAGCCGGGATCTCAGGCGAAGGCGCGGGGAAGGAGCCGCGCGAGATCCCGGCTTTCGCCGGGATGACGGATGCTTTTTCAAAGCGCCCCGAAACACCCCAATATCAGCCGCTTCGCATCGAAGGGCACTTCCCCCTCCACTTCCAGGCTGCCGTCGGCGTGCATCGCCGCCTCCGCCGCGTCGAGCGTCGCCTTGTCGGGCCAGACCTGCCAGGAGAGGACGATCTTCTCCCCCGCCTGCGCCGCCACTGCCTTGCGGAAGTCGGTCACCGATCCGTCGGGGACGAAATCCTCCCAGGCCTCGGTGATCTCCAGGCAGCCATGCGCCTTGAAGATCGCCGCGCCGCGCGTGGCCCATGCGCGATAGGCCTCGCGCTTCGCCTCCGGCACCGGGATCACCAGCGCGCAGATGTACATGGTCAGATGCGCGTCACGATCGGCCGCGGCAGCGCCCAGGCGAGCACCGCCCCCGCCGCTATCCAGCTCGCCACGTCGCTCACCCACAGGTAGAAGAAATAGCCCCAGGGCGCGTGGTTGAAGATCGGCTGGCCGAGATCGGAATAGGCGGTCACCGCCACCGCAGTGATCGCCACCAGCTTCAGCCGGTCGGCAAAGCCCAGGGTCGCCGCGACCATCCGCAGCGCGAAGCCGGCAAGCAGCGCGCAGACGATTGCCAGCACCAGCCCGCCGATCAGCGCGGCGCTGTCCGGATTGGCAAAGCCGCCGGTGTTGAACAACACCATCGCCGTCGGCCCCTGGCCGTAGAGCTGGGTGCCCTGCGGCGTGCCCGGCCAGGGAATCGGATAGGCGCCGCTGCCGAGCGGCCCGAGATGCTGGGCGAGTGCCGCCTGCACCGCCGCCGTGGTCGCAGCATCGGTCTTGGAAAGCGCGAGCAGGCTGAGGGGCGTGCCCCAGAAGATGAAGCCTACCAGCCACATGGCGAGCCCACCGAGCGCGCCGCCGAGGAACAGTCTAGCCATCATAACCCTCCCCTTTGGGAAGGTTACTTCATCAACCCGCGGATGAATCCGATCAAGCCCGTCTGGCGCGAGCGCTTGAGCCGCTCGGCATTCAGGATCGTGTGGACCGAGCGATAGCATTGATCGACATCGTCGTTGACCAGCACATAGTCATAGCCGTCCCAGTGGCTCACTTCGGCGGCCGCGCGCGCCATGCGAGCGTCGATCACTTCGATCGAGTCGGTCGCGCGATTGACCAGCCGCTGGCGCAGCTCGACAAAGGACGGCGGCAGGATGAACACGCGGACCACGTCGCCGCCAGCCAGCTGGAACAGCTGCTGCGCGCCCTGCCAGTCGATGTCGAACAGCACGTCGCGGCCCGAATCGAGGATCTCCTCCACGGTCGTGCGCAGCGTGCCATAGCGATGGTTGAACACGTGCGCCCATTCGAGGAACTCGTGGTTGTTCGCGATTTCGCGGAACCGCTCGAGATCGACGAAGTGATAGTCGACGCCGTCCACCTCGCCCGGGCGCATCGGCCGGGTCGTGACGGAAACGGACATCTGGAGATGCTCGTCGGCGGCGAGCAGCTTGCGCGCGATCGTCGACTTGCCGGCGCCGGAGGGCGAGGACAGCACGAACAATACGCCGCGTCGCTTGAATCCGTGCGGGTCGGTCTCGGTGGAATGGGGCATGGGTGCCTTTGGCGTGGGAGTCCCCTCCCCGTCAAGCTAGGACCGGACGTATCGCACGCGCCGTTTCGGGAACACCAGCCGCCAGAAGAAGCGCAACACCAGGAAAAGCGCCGCCAGCACCCAGCCGACCGGCCCCATCCGGGCGAGCAACCGCTCGACGCCCAGGCCGATCAGCGCACCCTTCACGCCGCCCTTGCCGTCGGCGCGGTCGATCCGGTTGCCCAGGTAGGCGCCGAGCAGCTTGCCGATCATGCCGCGGGCTCGCGGCCACGGGTGAAGTGGTGGTACGCATAGGCCGCGCCACCGATCACGATGGCCGCGGGCACGATCTTCTTCACCGCCTTCCAGGTCAGCACGCCGGCGAGCGCGCCCAGCGCCCCGCCCTCACCGTCCGCCCGGTCGATGCGGTTGCCGATCCAGCCTGCGATTGCGTCCCCGATCATGGTTGCTCCGTCGTAAGTGGTTACGAAGGAAGAAAGATCGGAGACCGTAGGAGTTCCCTCGCCCCCACCGTCATCCCGGCGAAAGCCGGGATCTCAGGCGGAGGCGCAGGAGAAAGAGCCGCACGAGATCCCGGCTTTCGCCGGGATGACGTCCTTTTTCTTACCTCCCGATCATCGTCTCGGGTCGCACATACTGGTCGAACGTCGCCTCATCGACCAACCCAAGCGCCAGCCCGCTCTCCTTGAGCGTCAGGCCCTTCTCATGCGCGTTCTTGGCGATCTTGGCGGCATTGTCATAGCCGATCGCCGGTGCCAGCGCGGTCACCAGCATCAGCGAGCGATCCACCAGCGCCTTGATCTGCGACTCGTTCGCCTCGATCCCATCGACGCAGCGCTCGGCGAAGCTGGTCATGCCGGTCGAGAGGAGCGAGATCGAGCGCAGCACGTTCGCGCCGATCAGCGGCATGAACACGTTGAGTTCGAAATGGCCCTGCATGCCGCCGACGGTGACCGCCTGGTTGTTGCCGATCACCTGCGCCGCGACCATCGTCAGCGATTCGCACTGGGTCGGGTTGACCTTGCCCGGCATGATCGAGCTGCCCGGCTCGTTCGCCGGCAGCGACAGCTCGCCCAGGCCCGAGCGCGGACCCGAGCCGAGGAAGCGGATGTCGTTGGCGATCTTGTTGAGCGCCACCGCCAGCGTGTTCAGCGCGCCCGAGAAGAAGACCAGCCCGTCCTTGGCCGCCAGCTGCTCGAACTTGTTCGGCGCCGGCTCGAACTGCGTGCCCGCAATGTCCGTGATCGCCGCCGACATGTCCTCGGCCCAGCCCTCCGGCGCGTTGAGCCCGGTGCCGACCGCGGTGCCGCCGATCGCCAGCTTGCGCAGGTTGCCGTTCAGCGCCCCTTCGATCCGTGCCTTGCAGCTGATCAGCTGGGCCGCATAGCCACCGAATTCCTGGCCAAGCGTCAGCGGGGTCGCGTCCTGGGTGTGGGTACGGCCGATCTTGATGATGTGGTCCCAGGCCTCGGCCTTGGCGGTCAGCGAAGCGGTGAGCTGGTCGAGCGCCGGAATCAGCTGGTCGCGCGTCGCCAGCACGGCGGCGACGTGCAGCGCGGTCGGGAAGCTGTCGTTCGACGACTGGCTCATGTTGACGTGGTCGTTCGGGTGCACCGGCGACTTGCCGCCCTTGGTGCCCGCCAGCACGAAGTTCGCGCGGCCGGCGATCACTTCGTTGACGTTCATGTTGGTCTGGGTGCCCGAGCCGGTCTGCCAGATCACCAGCGGGAACTGGTCGTCCAGGTCGCCCGCGACGATTTCCTGCGCCGCTGCCTCGATCGCATCGGCGATTTTCGAATCCATCCCATGCTTGCGGTTCACCCGCGCCGCCGCCTGCTTCACGATCGCCTGGGCATGGACGATGCCCAGCGGCATGCGCTCCATCGCGCCGAACGGGAAATTCTCGATCGAGCGCTGGGTCTGGGCGCCCCAATAGGCGTCGGCGGGAACTTCGATCGCGCCGATCGAATCGGTTTCGGTCCGGGTGGTCACATCAGGCCTTTCATCTGGATCCGCCTCTCGCGGAGTCGCCGCGGCTCTACCGCCTTGCCCCCCGCGATTCCAGCACCCCCGCGCAGGCGTCTGGCCCGGCAGGAATTTTGAGGGCCGTTAACCAACTGTGCGTGCTTCGCTTCTTACAATGGAATCATGCACGCCGGCGCACATCTTCCCACTTCCCACGGATCGCAGGAGCGCGCGCCGCGCAAGAACCTGTTCCTGGCGGCCGCGATCGAAGCCGATGCGCTGAAGGTGGCGGTGCGCATCCGCAACCTTTCCGAGGGCGGCGCGATGCTCGACGGCTCGGTGCTGCCGCGCGCCGGCACCCCGCTGGTGCTGCGCCGCGCCGAGATCGAAGTCCCCGCCCGAGTCGTCTGGCAGAGCGAGGGCCGCTGCGGCGTCGCCTTCGATCACAGCGCCGTCACCGTCGACGAATGGATCTCGGGCAACCGCGTCGCCAGCTTCGAGGGCTATCGCGGCCAGGCGCGGGTCGATGCGATCCAGGAAGCGGTGCGCAGCGGCACTGCCCTGCCCGCCGAGCCCACCCCGCCTCCCGCCGCGCCGGCCATGGCCGATCTCGGCGAGCGGCTGGTCGAGGAGGTCTTCCATGTCCGCGAGCTGCTGAACAGCCTGGGCGAGCGGCTGGTCGAGGACCCGCACGTCATCGCCCAGCATCTCGAGGCGCTGCAGAATCTCGACCGCGCCAGCCAGATCCTCGAGCATCTCGGCTCGATCCTCGGCGCCGAGGACCCCGGCGCCGCGGCCCAGGCCGTAGCCATGCAGGACCTGCGCGCCCGCCTGCTCCGCCCGTCCAGCGCCAACGACGGCTAGGGAGCAAAGGCTCTCAACCTTCGGTTCCCCGGCGAAGGCCGGGGCCCAGTTGCAATGTCTTTCGTGAGGTTCCGGCGCGCTCGATGATGCGCCGAGACTGGGCCCCGGCCTTCGCCGGGGAACCGAAAGAACCACACACCCATATGACTAAAGGCCGGCCGAATAGGCATCCCCGTTTCGGGGCTAAATCTCCTCCGCGCGCGATTGCCCTGGCCGGCATCGCCCCCTTAGTCTGCCCGCACGGAAACAAGGGTCGCATCCGTCGGAGAACACAGGCTTTTCGAGGAGAACCATCATGTCCAGACTCTCGATGCGTCGCACGCTGATCGCGGTGGCGGCCACCGCCGCGCTGCCCGCCCTCGCTGCCGCCGCGCCCGGCGGCGAAACCCTCTACGTCCACCAGTATTTCAGCGACGACAGCTATACCGAACAGGTCGGCCGCGAGCTCGACCGCTGCACGCAGCAGGGCGTGCAGGCCGGCACGCTGTTCGGCACCTGGACGCCCTATGTGATCGACACGCCCACGGCGATCTGCCGCGACGGCAACAAATATCCGCTCGAATGAGGCATTGGGGGCGGTGCGCCTGCACGGCGCGCCGCCTTACTTCTTCCGCTTGAAGTCCACCGAGACGACGTTCGAGCCGTCCTCGACGGGCTTTGCCGCCGGCCCGTCATTCTCCGCTTCCTCGTGCTGCGGCTCGTCCTGCTCGGCGCCCTCGGCCGCCTGGAAGCGCAGCTCGAAGTTCACCGCCGGATCGTGGAAGCCGGTGATCGCCGAGAACGGGATGTTGAGCATCGCGGGAATCTGGTTGAAGCTCAGGCCCACCGAGAATTTCTCGCCGTCCACCTTCAGGTCCCAGAAGCGGTGCTGCAGGACGATAGTCATCTCGTCCGGGAACCGGTCGATCAGCCGCTGCGGGATGTCGACCCCCGGCGCATGCGTCTTGAAGGTGATGTAGAAATGATGCCCGCCGGGCAGGTTGCCCGTCTCGGCAACCGAGCCGAGCACGCGGCCGACGACTGCGCGCAGGGCCTCCTGCACGATCTCGTCATAGGGAATCAAGCTATCGGGCACGTTGCCAGTCATGCCCCTTGGGTAGCGCAAGGAGCCGCACGGTCAAGATTGCATGCGCGGCAACCTTCGTTATGGGGGTCGCGATGCGCACCGCCACCATAAGCCGCAAGACGAGCGAGACCGCCGTCGACGTCACCGTCAACCTCGACGGTACCGGAGCCTATTCCGTTTCGACAGGGATCGGCTTCTTCGATCACATGCTCGAGCAGCTGAGCCGCCATTCGCTGATCGACATGGAGGTGAAGACGGTGGGCGACCTCCATATCGACCAGCACCACACGGTGGAGGACACCGGGCTGGCGATCGGCGAGGCGATCCTCAAGGCGCTCGGCGACAAGAAGGGCATCCGCCGCTACGCCGACGCGCTGTCGCCGATGGACGAGACGCTGACCCGCGTCGCCATCGACATCTCCGGCCGCCCCTATCTCGTCTGGAAGACCGAATTCTCGCAGAAGCGCCTCGGCGAGATGGACACAGAGATGTTCGAGCACTGGTTCCACAGCTTCGCGCAGACCGCGGGCGTGACGCTCCACATCGAGACGCTCTACGGCACCAACAACCACCATATCGCCGAAGCCGCGTTCAAGGGCCTGGCCCGCGCGCTGCGCGAAGCGGTCGAGATCGACCCGCGCAAGGCGGACGTGGTGCCGAGCACCAAGGGGGTGTTGTGAAAATCTCCCCTTCCGCTTGCGGGAGGGGTCGAGGGGGGGCCTGTCACGGCACCTCACCCACGTCGCTCCCTCCCCTAGCCCCCTCCCGCAAGCGGGAGGGGAATGTGACCATCGCCCTCATCGATTACGGCGCGGGCAATCTCTATTCGGTCCACAACGCGCTGAAGGCCGCGGGCGCGAGCGATATCGCGGTCACCGCCGATCCCGAGGCCGTCCTCAAGGCCGATCGCATCGTCCTCCCCGGCGTCGGTGCGTTCGGCGCCTGCGCCGCGGGCCTGCGCGCCATCCCGGGCATGGTCGAGGCGCTGAACACCCGCGTTCGCCAACAGGGCGCGCCGTTCCTCGGCGTCTGTGTCGGCATGCAGCTGATGGCCGATGCGGGCGAGGAAATGGGCACGCACCCCGGCCTCGGCTGGATCCCCGGCACCGTCCGCGCGATCGCCCCCGCCCCCGGCGTCCATGTCCCGCACATGGGCTGGAACGACGTGATCCCCGCCTCCCCCCATCCGCTGATCGAGGCCGGCGAGGCCTATTTTCTCCACAGCTTCGCCTTCACCGGTGCGCATGTGCTGGCCACCACCGATCATGGCGGCCCGGTCACCGCGGCGATCGGCCGCGACACCATGATCGGCGTCCAGTTCCACCCCGAGAAGAGCCAGCGCTACGGCATCGCGCTGGTCGAAAGGTTCCTCCAGTGGCGTCCGTAGACAATGGCCTGATCATCTTCCCCGCGATCGACCTCAAGGGCGGCCAGGTCGTCCGGCTGGCCGAAGGCGACATGGACCGCGCCACCGTCTATGGTGACAACCCCGCCGCCCAGGCCGAGCTCTTCGCCCAGGCCGGCGCCGAATGGCTGCACGTGGTCGACCTGGACGGCGCCTTCGCCGGCGAATCGGTCAATGGCGGCGCGGTCGCGTCGATCCTCGAGAGCTTCGGCGGCCATATCCAGCTCGGCGGCGGCATCCGGAACCGTGAATCGATCGACCGCTGGCTCGATCTCGGCGTGCAGCGCGTGGTGATCGGCACCGCCGCGCTGGAAAACCCGGACCTGGTCCGCGAGGCCGCCCGTGACAATCCCGGCCGCATCGTCGTCGCCGTCGACGCGCGCGACGGGCTGGTCGCCACCCGCGGCTGGGCGGACGTGTCGGACGTCGCGGTGGTCGATCTCGCCCGCCGCTTCGAGGATGCCGGCGTCGCCGCGCTGCTGTTCACCGATGTCGGCCGCGACGGCCTGCTCAAGGGCTGCAATGTCGAGGCGACCGTGGCACTTGCCCGCGCCGTCTCGATCCCGGTGATCGCCAGCGGCGGCGTCACCGACATCGCCGACATCCATGCGCTCCGCCCCCATGTCGCCGACGGTATCGAAGGCGTGATCACCGGCCGCGCCCTATACGACGGCCGCCTCGACCTCGCCTGGGCAATCGAAGTGGGCCGGGCATGAGGTTCACGCGAAGCCGCGAAGCCGCGAAGATTTTGTTCGCGCAGAGGCGCAGAGAGCGCAGAGCTGTCTCGCGCTGCGCCAACGGCGCCCTCAATTACTTGGCTTCCAAAATCCCTGCCGCCGACGCGGCACATGGGCTCGGCACCAGCGCAACCTCTCTGCGTCCTCTGCGCCTCTGCGCGAACCCCCTTCTTCTTCGCGCCTTCGCACCTTCGCGCGAGCAAATCGCATGACCGTCCGCGCCCGCGTCATCCCCTGTCTCGACGTCGCCAACGGCCGCGTCGTCAAGGGCGTCAACTTCGTCGACCTGATCGATGCCGGCGACCCCGTCGAGCAGGCCCGCGCCTATGACGCCGCCGGCGCCGACGAGCTCTGCTTCCTCGACATCACCGCATCCCACGAGGCGCGCGGCACGATCCTCGACGTCGTCCGCCGCACCGCCGAGGTCTGCTTCATGCCGCTCACCGTCGGCGGCGGGGTGCGCAGCGTCGAGGACGCCCGCGCGCTCCTCCTCGCCGGTGCGGACAAGGTCGCGGTCAACAGCGCCGCCGTCACCCGTCCCGAGGTCGTGGCCGAGATCGCCGAGAAGATGGGCAGCCAGTGCGTCGTCGCCTCGGTCGATGCGCGCCGCACCGCCGCCGGCTGGGAAGTCTTCACCCATGGCGGCCGCAAGCCGACCGGCATCGACGCGGTCACCCACGCCATCGCCCTCGCCCATCTCGGCGCCGGCGAGCTGCTGATCACCTCGATGGACCGCGACGGCACCAAGGACGGCTATGATCTCGAGCTGATCCGCACCATCGCCGATCAGGTGACCGTGCCGGTGGTCGCCAGCGGCGGCGTCGGCAATCTCCAGCATCTGGTCGACGGCATCACCCAGGGCCATGCCAGCGCCGTGCTCGCCGCCTCGATCTTCCATTTCGGCGAGGCCAGCATCGCCGACGCGCATGCCGCGCTGGCCGCGGCGGGGATTCCGGTGCGCAGCTAGACCGTCATCCCGGCGAAAGCCGGGATCTTGTGCGGCTCTATTCCCGCCTTCGCCTGAGATCCCGGCTTTAGCCGGGATGACGGACAGCACTTAACCCTTCCCCAACCCCCGCCGCGCTAGGCCAAGCCATGCTCAAGCCCATGCTGTGCGCCGCCGCCCTGCCCCTGCTTTGGGCCAGCCCCGCGCTCGCCCAGGGCGCCAAGGCCAGCTCCCCCGTGGAGCTCGCCCGCGATATCGACCGGCTCAAGCCCGGCGAATGGGTCTGGGCGCCCGAAGTCGCGCCGGCCGGCCCGATCCTCGTCTATGTCGATCTCTCCGCGCAGCGCGCCACCGTCTATCGCAACGGCGTCCGCATCGCCGCGAGCACCGTCTCCTCGGGCAAGCCGGGGCACGAGACGCCCACCGGCGTGTTCACCGTGCTGCAGAAGGACGCGAAGCACCGCTCGAGCACCTACAACAACGCCCCCATGCCCTTCACCC
This sequence comes from Sphingomonas sp. Sphisp66, assembly GCF_047324325.1. Classification (NCBI taxonomy): domain Bacteria; kingdom Pseudomonadati; phylum Pseudomonadota; class Alphaproteobacteria; order Sphingomonadales; family Sphingomonadaceae; genus Sphingomonas; species Sphingomonas sp. Sphisp66. The sequence continues at coordinate 662,207 of NZ_CP168508.1, read as the reverse complement.
AGCGGCTCACCTGGGACGGCATCGCGCTCCATGCCGGCGGGCTTCCTGGTTATCCGGAGAGCCATGGCTGCGTGCACCTGCCCTATGATTTCGCCAGGGCGCTGTTCGCCGAGACCAGCCTGGGCGTGACCGTGGTGGTCCAGGGCAACGCCGCCGACCATATCGACACCACCGAGGCCAGCCTGCTCGCCCCGCTCGACGCGAAGGGCAAGCCGTCCGCGCCCCAGCCGCTCGACGGCGAGGCCTATCGCTGGCAGCCCGAGCGCGCACCCAGCGGCCCGCTCACCATCATCGTCTCGAAGAGTGACCAGCGCATCGTCGTGCTCCGCGGCGGGGTCGAGATCGGCCGCAGCGCCGCGCATATCGACGACAATGATCCCGGCTCGCACGTCATCACCCTCACCCGCGGTGCCGACGGCAGCGACAATTGGGTCTATGTCGGCCTGCCCGGGCACAGCGAGGATGCCGGCCGCACCCTCGACGAGGCGACGCGCAACCGCGTGCAGATGCCCCGCGCCTTCTACGAGGCGGTGAAGGCCGTGCTCGCGCCGGGCACGACGATCCTCGTCACCCAGTCGCGCGTCGGCGCCACGCCGGGCAAGCACATCACGATCATGGACGCGGTGCCGCCCGCACCCTGATTAACGCTTTGTCGGTGCTTTGCGCCTAGGGTCGCGCCCATGCGCACCGCTCTCCTGCCCCTGGCCCTGCTCGCCGCGATCCCGGCCTTCGCCGCCGACGAGCCGCCGCATACCGGCCGCGCGGGCAGCCGCTCGATGCCCGAGCTGTCGGACCTGGCGCTCGCCGCCTGTGCCGCCGGCGGCATCTGGTTCGTCCGCCGCCAGCTGCGCGCCCGCTTCCGCAAGACATCGCCCAAAGACTGACGGCGCAGGATTGACAGCGGCGCGCGCCTCCCGCAGCCGGGAGCCATGGCCGATCCGCTCGACATCCTCGAACAGACCATCCGCGCGCGCCGCACCGCGAGCCCGGACAGCTCCTATGTCGCCAAGCTCACGCATCGCGGCCGCGCCAAGATCGCGCAGAAGCTGGGCGAGGAAGCGACCGAGACGGTGATCGCCGCGATCCAGGACGACCGCGAGGAGCTGACCAAGGAAGCCGCCGACCTCGTCTTCCACCTGCTCGTGCTGCTCGCCGATGCCGGCTTGGGGTTGGACGACATCCGCGCCGAACTGGCCCGCCGCGAAGGGGTTTCGGGAATCGAGGAAAAGGCCAGTCGCCCGGCATGAGCCGGCAGCACGCAACGCCGGTGCTGCTCCCCGCCAGCGGGGAAACCGTGGCGCTGCAGCCGCTTTCGTTCGACGGCGGCCCCGGTCAGGTCAGCGAAGCGGACATCCAGGCGCTCGTCCATGCCTATCCGCAATGCCTGCCGATCGCCGAGATCGATTCCGCCTTTGTCGGCGCGGTGCCGATCTGTACCGAACTCCGCACCAACGCCGGCGCCATCGACAATTTTCTGGTGACCCCGGGCGGCATGCCGGTGCTTGTCGAATGTAAGCTGTGGCGCAATCCAGAGGGGCGGCGAAAGGTCGTCGGCCAGATCCTCGACTATGCCAAGGAACTGAGCCGCTGGTCTTCGGCCGACATCCACCGCGAAGTCGCCGTTCGTACCGATCGCGAGGACGGCCCGTTGCTCCAGATTCTTCGGGAAGCAGGGCATGAGATAAACGAGATCGCGTTCAACGATGCGCTCACGCAGAATCTTCGCCGGGGCAGATTCCTGCTCCTGATCGTAGGCGATGGCATCCGTGAAGGCGTGGAAGCGATCGCGGAATATCTTCAGCGCCACGCGGGGGCGCACTTCTCGCTCGGGCTGGTCGAGATGCCGATCTACTTGGCACCGGACGGTGCTCGTCTCGTAGTACCCCGCGTCCTAGCCCGTACCCATCTCATCGAACGTCACGTCATCGTTGCACCGGATGATATGATCGTGGTCGATCCACAGGAGCCGACCGCCGCCCGGGAAATCGATCCGGATGCGGCCGCCATGGCCGCGGAACGGCAGCAATTCTGGACCGATTTCCAGGAAAGGCTCGTTCTCGACGATCTCGAGCAGCCGGTCGGCAAACCACCCAGGATGGGCTACACCACGCTCTCCATGCCGGTACCTCGCGGCGTCAGCTGGCTGACCGTCTATCGTGACATGTCGCTCGGTGAAGTCGGGATATTCCTGTCCTATCACCACGATACGCTTGGCGAACGTGTCGCGCACGCGATCGCCGAGGACCGCGACGTGGTGCTGGACGAACTAGGCGGCACGGCGCAGTTCATCGATAACAAGGGCAAGCCGCGGCTGATCGACAAGCTGCGTGTTGGCCCCTTAAACGATCCGGCCAATCGCGAGGCAGCACTTGCCTGGCTGCGCGCTCGCACCAATGACTTCGTCAATATATTGCGGCCGCGCATCCGCGCCCTGGCCCTGGATCTCGCAGGAGAAGCCTGATGCCCATCGACGCCACCCAGCCCTATGACGACCAGAACGTCTTCGCGAAGATCCTGCGCGGCGAGATCCCGTCGAAGAAGGTTTTCGAGGACGAATTCGCCCTCGCCTTCCACGACATCAACCCGCAGGCGCCGCATCACATCCTGGTGATCCCCAAGGGCCCCTATGTCTCGTGGGACGATTTTTCGGCCAAGGCGAGCGACGCCGAGATCGCCGGCTTCGTCCGCGCCGTCGGCCATGTCGCGCGCGAGGCTGGCCTGGTGAAGCCCGGCTACCGGCTGCTCGCCAATACCGGCACCAATGCGCACCAGGAGGTGCCGCACCTCCACGTCCATCTCTTCGCCGGCCGCCAGCTCGGTCCGATGCTGTCGCGCTGAGCGGGTGCGCTATCTCAACCTCGCCGTCGCGATCGTCGCCGAGGTCACCGCGACCTCGTTCATGAAACAGTCCGAGGGGTTCACCCGGCTGATCCCCTCGGCGGTCACGATCCTCGGCTATGCGATCGCCTTCTATTTCCTCTCGCTCACCCTGCGCGAGATACCGACCGGCATCGCCTATGCGATCTGGTCGGGCGTCGGCATCGTGCTGATCGCTACGATCGCCTGGCTGTTCCAGGGGCAGAAGCTCGACCTGCCGGCCCTGCTCGGCATGGCGCTGATCATCGCCGGCGTTCTGGTGATGAACCTCTTCTCGAGGGCCACGCCGCACTGATCCCGGCGCCGGAAACCTGCCATGGCGCCGCCGTTTCGCAGGTTTCCGTGCGCCAGCCTACCACGGCTCGACGCTTTCCTGCGCTAAAGCCGCGCTTTCGGCCACTAAAGCATTGCCTCCACCGGTTTTGCGGCTAGGCTCCGCGCTTTCATCCAAACGGGGCGGCGGGATACACCGCCGTAGAGGGGACCATCCATGATCTTCGGGCGCGTAAAGCCACTCGATGCCATCCTGGCCACCGCCGAGAAAAAATCGCTCCACCGGTCACTGGGAGCGTTTCAGCTCACCATGCTCGGCATCGGCGCGGTGATCGGCACCGGCATTTTCGTTCTCACCGCCGAAGCCGCGCAGAAAGCCGGCCCCGGCATGATGATCTCGTTCATCATCGCCGGCGTGGTCTGCGCCTTCGCCGCGCTCTGCTACGCCGAAATGGCCTCGATGGTCCCGGTCTCGGGCTCGGCCTATACCTATAGCTATGCCGTGATGGGCGAGCTGATCGCCTGGATGGTCGGCTGGGCCCTGATCCTCGAATATGCGGTCGCCGCGGGCGCGGTCTCGGTCGGCTGGTCCGGCTATGTGATCGGCCTGATCGAGCATACTTTCCATGTCGACATACCCGCCTCGCTGGTCACCGGACCGTTCGATGGCGGCCTGATCAACCTGCCCGCGATGCTGATCGCCGCGCTGGTCACCTGGCTGCTGGTCATCGGCACCAAGGAGAGCGCCACGGTCAACGCCATCCTGGTCACGATCAAGATCACCGCGCTCACCGTGTTCATCATCCTGGCGGTGCCGGTGATGAACAGCGCGCAGTTCTCTCCCTTCGCGCCGACGGGCGTGATCGGCGTCTCCATGGCGGCGGCGTCGATCTTTTTCGCCTATGTCGGCTTCGACGCGGTCTCGACCGCGGCCGAGGAGACCAAGAACCCGCAGCGCAACATGCCGATCGGCCTGATCGGCTCGCTCGCCATCTGCACCATCTTCTACCTGCTCGTCGCCGCCGGCGTGATCGGCGCCCCGGGCCTCAGCACCCAGCCGGTGATGGACGCCGCGGGCCATGCGCTCGAGCCGGGCAGCCGCGAGCTGGCCGCCCAGTGCGCCACCCGCGCCGCCGAAGGCTTCAAGGACGTCGTCTGCTCGAAGGAAGCGCTGGCGTTCACCCTGCGCGAGATCGGCTGGCCCCAGATCGGCAACCTGCTCGGCCTCGCCGCCGGCCTGGCGCTGCCCTCGGTCATCCTGATGATGATGTTCGGCCAGACCCGCATCTTCTTCGTGATGAGCCGCGACGGCCTGCTCCCCGCCGCCTTCTCGAAGATCCACCCCAAGTTCAACACGCCACATGTGATCACGATCATCACCGGCATCGCGGTGGCGCTGTTCGCAGCCTTCTTCCCGGTCGGCCAGCTCGCCAACATCTCCAACTCGGGCACGCTGTTCGCGTTCGCCGCGGTCTCGATCGCGGTGATGGTGATCCGCAAGACCGACCCGACCCGCAAGCGCCCGTTCAAGACGCCGCTGGTATACATCACCGCGCCGATCGCGATCCTGGGCTGCCTCTATCTGTTCGTCAGCCTCGATCACAAGAGCATCATCCTCTTCCTGATCTGGGCGGCGATCGGCCTGCTGGTCTATTTCGGCTACAGCCGCTCGCGCAGCCATGTCGGCCGCGGCATCGTCGATGTGCCCGAGCATGAAGCCTATGAGGAACTGGACCCGCCGGTCCCCGGCACCCACTGAGGGCGCCGGCTTCCGGGCATGAGAAAAGGGCCGGAGGAGCGATCCTCCGGCCCTTTTTCTATTCAAAGCCCCTCCCCTTCAGGGGAGGGGTTTTTAGCCGCTCAGCCCAGCTTCTCGGCCGCCAGCGCCTTCAGGTCCACCTCAGCGCGCGCGCCGTAATGCTGGATGATCTCGGCGGCGCACAGCGCGCCCAGGCGCAGCGAGTCCTTCACCGAGCGGCCCTGGGCCTGGCCGTGGAGGAAGCCTGCGGCGAAGCTGTCGCCCGCGCCCGTGGTGTCGACCAGCCGCGCGATCGGCTCGGCCGGGACCTCGACGCGCTCGTCGCCGACCAGCGCCATCGCGCCATTCTCGCTGCGGGTGACGACCAGCACCGGCACCTTGCCGTGGATGTGCTGCACCGCCGCCTCGAAATCCTCATGCTCGCACAGCGCGAGCAGCTCGTTCTCGTTGGCGAACAGGATGTCGATCATCCCGTCCTCGATCAGCTTGCGGAAATCGTCGCCGTGGCGCGAGATGCAGAATACGTCCGAAAGCGTGAAGGCGACCTTGCGGCCATTCGCCCGCGCGATCTCGATCGCCTTGCGCATCGCGGCGCGCGGCTCCTCCGGATCCCACAGATAGCCTTCGAGATAGAGGATCGCGCCGCTGGCGATCAGAGTCTCGTCGAGCGCCGAGGCCGGCAGGAACTGCGAGGCGCCGAGGAAGGTGTTCATCGTGCGCTGGCCGTCCGGCGTCACGAAGATCAGGCAGCGCGCGGTGGTCGGCTGGCCGGGGCGGACCGCGGTGTCGAAATGCACGCCGGCGGCGCGCAGGTCGTGCGCGAAGACTTCGCCGAGCTGGTCGTCGGCGACCTGGCCGATGAACGCGGTCTTGCTGCCCAGCGCGGCGAGGCCCGCCACCGTGTTGCTCGCCGAGCCGCCCGAAACCTCGCGGCCCGGGCCCATCTTGGCATAGAGCGCATCGGCTTCCTCGGGCGAGAACATCAGCTGCATCGAGCCCTTGGCCACGCCGATCTCCTCGATGAAGCTGTCCTCCGCCTGGGCGAGGATGTCGACGATCGCGTTGCCGATGGCGACGACGTCATAGGTCGGGCTGGTCAAATGGGTGCTCCAAAAAGATTGCGCCGCCGCCCTAGTAGCGGGCAAAGGATAGCGCAATGATTCAGGCCTTCTTCCTGTCGCTGGGCCAGCTGTTCGACCGGCCGATACTCGCCGTCTTCGTCAAGTCCGTGCTGCTGACCCTGGTGCTGTTCGCCGCGGCGAGCATCGGCCTGTGGTTCGGCATGCACGCGCTGGCCGACGGGATCTCCGCCTGGCTCGGCGGCTGGAGCGGCTCGGAGGCGTTCGCCGACATCACCACGATCCTGCTGGTGATCCTCTTCCACTGGCTGATGTTCCGCGCGATCGCCGTCGCCGTGATCGGCATCTTCGCCGACGAGGTCGTCGCCGCGGTCGAGAAGAAGCATTATCCCGGCGCCCATGCCCAGGCGATCGACGTGCCGCTCGGCCGCTCGATCGCGATGGGCCTCGGCTCGGCGGTGCGGCTGCTCGCCATCAACCTGCTGCTCTCGCCGCTCTACCTGATCCTGCTGGTCACCGGCGTGGGCACCGCGCTCGCCTTCTTCCTGGTCAACTCCTGGCTGCTCGGCCGCGACCTGGGCGACATGGTCGCGGCCCGCCACATGCGGCGCGGCGAGCTGCGCGGCTGGCGCCGGCGGACCAGCATCGGCCGCTTCACGCTCGGCGCGGTCGGCACCGGGCTTCTGCTCGTCCCGATCCTCAACCTGGTCGCCCCGGTGCTGGGAGCCGCGATGGCCACGCACGCATTTCACCGCGGGAGGCGGGCACAATGAAGAAACTCATCCTGATCACGGCCCTGGTGCTGGGCGCCTGTGGTGGCGAAGGCGTGATCCCGCCGCCGCGCGCCGGCTATGTGCCGGTGCCGAGCGCGCGCGCCACGCCCAGCGCCCGCCCTACCCCGGGTCCCGCCACCCCGCTGCCCGGCGGCCTCGCTGCGGTCCAGGGCGCCACCGCCCCGCGCCTGATCGCCAGCTTCGGCAAGCCCCAGCTCGACATGAGCGAAGGCACCGCGCGCCAGCTGCAATTCGCCGGCCCGATCTGTGTGCTCGACACCTATCTCTACCCGCAGAGCCGCGGCGAGCCGGTGGTCACCCATGTCGACGCCCGCCAGCGCGACGGCCGCCCGATCGACGAGGCGAGCTGTGTGGCGGCACTGAGCGGGGCAAGGGCGCGGTGACCCTTCAATTCCTCCCCGAGCTTGCTCGGGGAGGGGGACCATTTGCGCAGCAAATGGTGGAGGGGCCGGCGCAACGCGCCGATGCCCGGCGCGCCCCTCCACCACCGGCCTGCGGCCGGCGGTCCCCCTCCCCCAGACAAGCTGGGGGAGGAATTTATTGCGCAAGCCTCCCCAAAGCCCACCCCGCCGCCTCGCGCACCGTCTCGTCCGCATCCCCCAGCAACGCCCGCACCGGCTCGACCAGCGCCGCATCCCCGCTGTTCCCCGCCGCGATCAGGCAGTTGCGCACCATCCGGTCGCGCCCGATCCGCTTGATCGGCGATCCCGAGAACACCTCGCGGAACCCCGCATCGTCGAGCGCGAGCAGATCGGCCAGCGCCGGCGCGGTCAGCTCGGCGCGCGGCACGAACGCCAGGTTCGCCTGCGCCGCATGGGCGAACTTGTTCCACGGGCACACCGCCAGGCAGTCGTCGCAGCCATAGATGCGGTTGCCGATCCCTTCGCGGAACTCCTCGGGGATCGGCCCCTTGTGCTCGATCGTCAGGTACGAGATGCAGCGCCGCGCATCGAGCTGGTACGGCGCCGGAAACGCATCGGTCGGGCAGGCCGTCTGGCACGCGTCGCAGCTCCCGCAGGTCGTGCGCACCCGTGCATCGGGTTCCAGTTCCGCGGTCGTGTAGATCGCCGCGAGGAACAGCCAGCTGCCATGGCTGCGGCTGACGAGATTGGTGTGCTTGCCCTGCCAGCCCAGCCCCGCCGCTTCCGCAAGGGGTTTTTCCATCACCGGCGCGGTGTCGACGAACACCTTGAGGTCGGTCCCCGGCGCCTCGGCGACCAGCCAGCGCGCCAGCTCCTTCAGCCGCCGCTTGACCACGTCATGATAGTCCTGGCCCTGGGCATAGGTCGAGATCCGCCCGATCTCGCCATGCCCGGCCAGCGCCAGCGGATCGCGCGCCGGGGCATAGCTCATCCCCAGCGAGATCACCGAGCGCACCTCGGGCCACAGCCCGGCCGGGCTCTCGCGGTGATGCGCGCGCTCCTCCATCCACAGCATCGAGCCGTGGCGCCCGTCCTCCAGCCATTGCCGCAGCCGCTCGGCGGTCTTCGGCGCGGCATCGGCGCGCGCGATCCCGCAGGCCGCGAAGCCGATTTCGGCGGCTTTGGCCTTCATTAGTGCTTCGAGTGGCTTGTGCTGTTCCACGCCGACCCGCTACCACCAAAGCGATCAGGGAGGGACTCATTTGACCAGCGAATTGGCCGTAAGCGCCCGAGGTCTAGTGAAATATTTCGGGGACAGGCGCGTCGTCGACGGGGTCGACATCGCCGTGCCCAAGGGGCTGGTCTATGGCGTGCTCGGCCCGAACGGCGCCGGCAAGACCACCACGCTGCGCATGCTGCTCGGGATCATCGAGCCGGACGAGGGCGAACGCGCGATGCTCGGCTATGGCCACCCGCGCGACGCCAGCGACCTGGTCGGCTATCTCCCCGAGGAGCGCGGCCTCTATCCCAACATGAAGTGCCGCGAGGCGATCGCCTTCATGGGCGCCCTGCGCGGCCTGCCCTGGGCGATCGGCCGCAAGCGCGCCGATACGCTGCTCGACAATGCCGGGCTCGGCCATGCCAAGGACGAGAAGATCCGCAAGCTCTCCAAGGGCATGGCGCAGCTCGTCCAGCTGCTCGGCGCGGTGGTCCATGAGCCGCAGCTGCTCGTCCTCGACGAGCCTTTCTCCGGCCTCGATCCGGTCAACCAGGAGAAGCTCGAGAAGCTGATCCGAGCCGAGCGCGATCGCGGCGCGACGATCCTCTTCTCCACCCATGTCATGGCGCATGCCGAACGGCTCTGCGATCATCTCTCGATCATCGCCGGCGGCAAGGTCCGCTTCGAAGGCACGGTCAACCAGGCGCGCGCGTTGCTGCCGATGAAGGCGCATTACACGCCGCACCACAATGTCGAGGGCGCCGCCAGCCTGCTGCCCGCCGACGCCGAGCGCGAGGGCGATGGCTGGCGCTTCACCCTGCCGGCAACCGGCATCGAGGCGCTGCTCGTGAAGCTGATCGACGGCGGCTATGGCGTCTCCGGCCTGTCGATCGAACGGCCCGGCCTGCACGATGCGTTCGTCAAGATCGTCGGTGCCGATGCCCTCAAGGACCAGGACGAGGAGGAAGCGGCATGAGCAAGTTTTCGCGCATGCTGCGCCAGGCGCTGACCGTCGCCCGCCGCGACTTCACCGCCACCGTCTTCACTCCCACCTTCCTGCTCTTCCTGTTCGCCCCGGTGCTGATGATCGGCTTCGGCGCGGTCGGCGGCATCGGCGCCCAGTCGATCGTCGGCGACGATTCGCAGATGAAGATGGTGGTGATCGCCCCGCCCTCCCAGGCGCCGACCCTGCTCGAGACCGACAGGCAGCTGCGCAAGCTCTTCCCCAGGAAGAGCGAACTGGCCCCGCCGCCCCTCACCATCGAGGCGCCGCACGGCGATCCGGCGGCCCAAGCGCGGGCCTATTTCGACAGCGACAAGTTCGATGCCGCCGCCGTGCTCTACGGCCCGCTCGACAAGCCCGAGATCCTCTATGCCCGCCGCGGCTGGAGCGAGGCGCAGTTCCTCACCCAGCTCGCCGAGCAGAGCCTGCGTGCCCAGAAGCTGGGCAATGCCGAGCCGCTCGCCACCGTCACCCAGACGGCGGTCAAGCGCGGCCAGGCCTCGCCCACCGGGCGCGGCCAGGCCGCGTCGATCGGCGCGTTCTCGATCTTCTTCCTCACCCTGTTCCTCTCGGGCCAGGCGGTCGGCACCATGGCCGAGGAGCGCTCGAACAAGGTGATCGAGATCCTTGCCGCCGCCGTCCCGCTGGAAAGCGTATTCTTCGGCAAGCTGATCGGCACCTTCGGCGCGGCGGTGCTGTTCCTGCTGTTCTGGGCGACGATCCTCATCAACGCGACCCGGCTGCTGCCACCCGAGATCGCCTCCGGCTTCCCCAGCCTGATCGCGGCGCTGGGCGCCCCCACCTATGCGCTGCTGTTCATCGCCTATTTCACCATGTCCTACATGCTGCTCGGCGCCATGTTCCTCAGCATCGGCGCGCTGACCTCCACCCAGCGCGAGCTGCAGATGCTGTCGCTGCCGATCACCATCTTCCAGATGATCATGTTCGGCCTGGCGCTGGCCGCGGCGACCCGGCCGGGCAACTGGGTCGAGATCGCGGCGCAGGTCTTCCCGTTCAGCTCGCCCATGGCGATGATCGGGCTGGCGGGCAGTTCGCCGGCGATCTGGCCGCATCTGCTCGCGCTGGCCTGGCAGACGCTATGGGTGGCGATCATCATCACCGTCGGCGCCCGCGTCTTCCGCCGCGGCGTGCTCAAGTCGGGCAGCCCCAAGCGCAAGACGAAGATCGAGGCGACGGCCTGACCCGCACCACTTAATTCCCCTCCCTGAAAGGGAGGGGTCAGGGGTGGGTTAGAAAAGGTCGGGCTCGATGCCCGGCCTTTTCTTTATCGCTACCGGCCAGCCGGGCTCGCTACGCTCGCAACCCACCCCCAACCCCTCCCTTTCAGGGAGGGGAGCGCAACACCCCTATCACCTCTCACTATTGACACGACTGTCAATTAGGTATTCCCTCTCCCCAGAATACAGGAGAGGCAGCATGGCTACGCTTGCGACCGAAACCGGAACTCCCGGCACCCCGGCGGTCGATCCGCTCGACGTCAGCCGCCCCGAGCTCTACCGCGACGATACTTGGCATGCGCCCTTCCGCGAGCTGCGCGCCCGTGGTGGCATCCATTATCACGAGCACACCGCCTTCGGCCCCTTCTGGTCGATCGCCACCTACAAGCCGCTCGTCCAGGTCGAGTCGCTGCCCGAGATCTTCTCGTCCGAGGCCGGTGGCATCACCATCGCCGACATCGCCGAGGGGGACATCAAGATGCCGATGTTCATCGCGATGGACCGGCCCAAGCACACCGACCAGCGCCGCACCGTCGCCCCCGCCTTCACGCCGAGCGAGATGGTGCGGATGAGCGACAATATCCGCATGCGCACCGCCGAGATCCTCGATTCGCTCCCCGTTGGCGAAGAGTTCGACTGGGTCGACCGCGTCTCGATCGAGCTGACCACCCAGATGCTGGCGCTGCTGTTCGACTTCCCCTGGGAAGAGCGCCGCAAGCTCACCTACTGGTCCGACTGGGCCGGCGACATCGAGATCGCCAAGGATCCGGTCCGCAAGGAGGAGCGCCGCCAGATCCTGTTCGAATGCGCCGCCTATTTCGGCAATCTCTGGCAGGGCAGGCTCGGCAAGGAGCCACGGCCCGACCTGATCTCGATGATGATCCATTCGGACGCGATGAGCCACATGGACCAGATGGAGTTCCTCGGGAACCTCATCCTGCTCATCGTCGGCGGCAACGACACCACCCGCAACTCGATGAGCGCCTATGCCTGGGGGCTCAACCAGTTCCCCGACGAGCGCGCCAAGCTCGAGGCCAATCCCGGGCTGATCCACAATGCCACGCAGGAGATCATCCGCTGGCAGACCCCGCTCGCCCATATGCGCCGCACCGCGACGCAGGATACCGAGCTCGACGGCCACAAGATCCGCGAAGGCGACAAGCTCGGCCTCTGGTACATCTCGGCCAATCGCGACGAGAGCGTCTTCCAGGATGCCGACCGGATCATCGTCGACCGCGAGAATGCCCGCCGCCACCTCGCCTTCGGCCACGGCATCCACCGCTGCGTCGGCGCCCGCCTCGCCGAGCTGCAGATCGGCGTGCTGATGGAAGAAATGGCCAGGCGCCGCCTGCGGGTGAACGTGCTGGCCGAGCCCGAACGCGTCGCGGCCTGCTTCGTCCACGGCTACAAGAAGATGGCGGTGGAGCTGTCGCACTACTGAGCCTTTATCGTCATCCCGGCGAAAGCCGGGATCTCAGGCGAAGGCGCAAGACGGCACGAGATCCCGGCTTTCGCCGGGATGACGATGTGGGTCTGGACGGTCGCCCTGTTCCTCCCCACATCCCCCACATGGAAACCAACCGCCGCAGCTTCCTCGCCATCGCCGGCCTCGGCGCCTTCACCGCAGCCTGTGGCGGCGCCCCCGCCGAGGCGGCACAGAAGTTCCCTTTCACGCTCAGCGATGCCGAATGGCGCAAGCGGCTCAGCCCCGCCGCCTATCGCGTGCTGCGCCAGGGCGCGACCGAGTACGCCTTCTCCAGCCCGCTCAACAAGGAGCACCGCGCCGGCACCTTCACCTGTGCCGGCTGCGCCCTCCCCCTGTTCAGCTCGACGACCAAGTTCGACAGCGGCACCGGCTGGCCGAGCTTCTGGCAGCCTCTGCCCAATGCGGTGGCCACCGATGCGGACGATTCGCTCGGCATGCGCCGCACCGAAGTCCGCTGCCGCCGCTGCGGCGGCCATCTCGGCCATGTCTTCGACGACGGCCCGAGGCCGACCGGCAAGCGCTACTGCATGAACGGCGTGGCGCTGGCGTTCCAGCCAAAATAACCGTCATCCCTCCCCCAAACCGTCATCCCGGCGCAAGCCGGGATCTCAGGCGAAGGCGCGGGGAAGGAGCCGCACGAGATCCCGGCTTTTGCCGGGATGACGATTGTGGCGCACATACGAAAAAGCCCGGCACTGCCGGGCTTTTCCAATTCCAAAGCTCTAGAACCGATCACCCCGCGTCAGGCATCTCGTTCTTCGCCTCGGCCATCAGGTCGCTGAGGTCGAGGTCGAGCGACGGCTTGAAGTCGTCGTCGCTGAAGTCGCGCGGCGCGCCGTCCGAATAGATGAAGCCGTTGACCGGATAGACCGAGGTGCCGAGGCCGCCGACCGGCGCGAACCACACCTTCACTTCGCTCCAGTCGCCCGCGGCCGACACGTCCACCGCGCGGACGTTGCGCTCGATGCCGCCGGCGCGCGACCAGTTGGCATGGGTGAGCAGCACTTCGCGGTCGCTGACGATCTGGCTGACCATCGCGACATGGCCGAGCGGCATCTTCGAGGTGCGCTGGAACGACATCACCGAGCCGACCTTCGGAGCCTCGCCACGCTGGTAGCGGCCCGCGGCCTGGTTCCACCAGGTCCAGGCATTGCCATGGATGTTCACGCCGGAAATCTCGCGAGCGTAAGGCGCGCACTGCCAGAAGGTACGGCCCTTGGCCGAAGCCGCCTGCGGGGCGGCCATCATCAGCGTGCAAACAGCCATCAGCGCGAAACGCGCTGCAAAAACGCGGAAATTCATGGACCCCCCGGTCAGGAAGCAGTCAGGTGTTGAGTGCGACTGACCAAAGTATAGGCGCGAAGTACACCCCTGCGGCTCGTCGATCCGACGAACCGTTGCGACGAGCCGATGACCTGCAAAAAACCCTCCGCCGGAGGGAACCTTTGCCCCGGAACTTCGTGCCGCCCCTCCCCGAAACCCTCCCGGACCCTAAGGGTGAACCCGGACCCGGATAGGCCACGAATGGGCAATATCGTTGCGCAAGCCCATCACCCGGCAAGCTTTTCCACAAGCGCGACTTCGGTTCGTCGCATCCATGTTGCGCCGCGGAATCGGTTGGTCTCCTATAATGAACAGGGGACGACGACAGGTTAAGCGACCCGTTAACCATATGGGCGCAGTATCTGTCCTGGAGGGTAATTATTGGGGTGGGAGTTTTGGACGATGGGAGCACGGGCTAAGCCGGCAGAAGGCGCGATGACGCTGGCCGAAATGAAGGAATTCGCGGGATTCTCCGCAGCGACGCAGCGTTACATCCGCCGCTCGCTCGACATCGGGCTGGAGCGCGACGACGCGATGCTCCGCTGGTCGCGCGACGTGGTCGAGGCTGCCAGCATCCGCGCCCAGGCGCATATCTATGAGCGCCTCCAGGAAGTGCGCGCGCTGATGCCCGACGACAGCGACCTCGACTCGATCGAGCCGTTCATGGCCCCGCTCGTCGCCATCGCCGCCTTCGACCTCAGCCAGGGCCGCCTCACCAGCTTCTCGGCCTTCCGCTTCCTCTACGAGCGGCTGATCGGCGCCGAAGTGCGCCCGTGGCTCCCCTCGGCCTTCTGCGCCGCGGCGGCGCTGCCGCACCTCCATCCGGAGCTGCGCCGCAAGCTGCTCCAGTCGATCAGCGAAGCCGCGGCGACCGCCTCGGGCTGGTCGAACCGCCAGCCGAGCTTCTACCCGGCCTGGGTGGAAAAGGTCGACTCGGCCGCCCTGCCGAACTGAAGACTAAAACTCCTCCCTCGCGAAGCGGGGGCGGGGGACCGCGCCCGAAGGGCGTGGTGGAGGGGGCGCCGCCGCACGGACTGCCGCCTCGAATTTAGCCTCTGGATGTTCCCCCTCCACCACCGGCTTCGCCGGCGGTCCCCCTCCCCCGGAGCTGCGCTCCGAGGGAGGAATTGAAACCTCACCTGCACGCCCGCCACCCCATCTCGCCCCGCTCCGCCTCGTCGAGGTGCAGGTGGTCGCGGTGCGCGGCGTTGTAGTCGGGCGAGAGCACGGTCGAGAACAGCCGGCACGCACCGCTCCGCACCTCGCGCAGGAACGCGGCCTTCTCCCCGCCCGCGCCCCAGTCCTTCACCACGCTGATCCGCGTCCCGTCGCCCAGGCGGAACCCCGCCACGTCGATCGCGTCCGCCGTCGCATGCTCGCTCCAGTCCCCGGCGCTGCGCCCGTACATCCGCCGGCACGAATAGCTGCCGAGATGCTCGATCTGCGTCACCGCCACCCCGAAATGCTTCTGCGCCGCCGGCTGGACCACCTCCCATTCCCATAGCGACAAAGCCGCCGCCACCGGGCAGGAAGTGCCGAGATTGGCCGGGCTGAACCCGATCCCCCGCGACCCGCCGCCCACCAGCCGCACGCCGTCAGCATAGCCGCACTGCGCATCCTCCCTCGCAACCTTCGCCAGCACCGTGTAGCGCACCCCGGCCGCGCGGAGCAGCGCGCGGCATTCGGCGAAATCGTCGGTCAGCCCGGCAAGCTTGCGCCCGGTGAAGATGCCGATCGGCTGGCTCAGGTCGAGCCGCGTCCAGGGCAGGTCCTGCGGCCGCCCGCGCAGCGCCGCCCAGGCGAGCAGTCCGCCCCCGAGCAGCACGGCGAACAGGATCGTCGCCGAGATCGCCCGGCGCAGATCCTTCACGCGCGGATCGCCTCGTCGAGCCGCTGCGAGGTGACCGGATAGCCGAGATCGTCGGGGATGCAGAGATGCCGCTCGCCGCCGCGCTCCTCGATCCACGGCGTGATCGTCCGCACCGGATGCGCCCGGGCATCGGCCACCGCATCGTCGAAGCTGCCGAACAGCGCCAGCCGCTCGAGGTTGCGCCGCGTCGGGAAGATGATGTGCACCTCGCCGGCATCCGCCGCATCGAGCACCGCGCGGGCACTCGCCCAGAACAGGCGGACATTCTCGTTGCCGTCGACCAGCGGCGCGGCCTCCTCGGGCGCGCGGACCAGATAGAAGCGGGTGTCGAACACCTTGTGGTGCACCCCCGCCGGCAGCCAGCGCGCAAACGGCACCAGCGCATCGAGCGCCAGCGCCGCGCCCGCCTCCTCGAGCAGCTCGCCCATCGGCTCGCCGGCATAGAGCCGGTCCCGCAGCGCGACCATGTCGCCGGCCGGCTCGAGCCCGACCGCGACGCCCGCTTCCTCCAGTGTCTCGCGGATCGCGGCGATGCGCGCTGCCTGCTCCTCGGCATCGCCGCCGTGCAGCCCGGCCAGCACCAAATCGCCCGGATCGACTCGCCCGCCGGGAAACACCAGCGCCCCGCCCGCAAACGACATCGCCGCCGCCCGCTCGACCATCAGCAGCTCGGGCGCCCCGCCAGGCCTCTCGCGCATCACGATCACGGTCGCGGCGGGAATCGCGGGTTCGTCGGTCATCGGCCTGCTCTACCCTCCACAGTGCTCCTGCGAAAGCAGGAGCCCAGGGTCACGAGCCAGACAATCGCGAAGCAGTTCCTCCCCGAGCTTGTCTCGGGGAGGGGGACCGCGCCGAAAGCGGTGGTGGAGGGGTGACGCTTGCGCCAACCCGCAGTTGGAAAACCTCACCCCACTCGAACCCCGTCATCCCCGCCTTCGCGGGGATGACGGAATCAAGTGCGCGACTCTACCACCCGGAAACCTTCAGCCGCACCTTCACCACCATATCCGAGGAGGTAACGAACAGCGTCTTCCCGTCCTCGCCGAAACAGCAGTTCGCTGCCGCCTTGCCGGTGCCGATCACGCCGAGCTTCCGGCCGTCCGGTGCGATCACCCAGATTCCGCCCGGCCCGCTGGCGAACAGATGGCCGCTCTTCGCCACCTTCATCCCGTCGGGCAGCCCCGGCAGTTTCTGCGCCACTTCGGCGGAGAAATCGACGAACGGCACCAGCTCGGTCATCGCCGAGCCGTCCGCCGCCAGCTCGCAGGTATAGATTCTGGCCGCATCGGGATCGGACTGGCTGACATAGAGCCGGTCGAACCCCGGCGAGAGGCCGATGCCGTTCGGTCGCTTCAGGCTCTTGTCGATCAGCGACACGCCGCTGCCGTCCGGATTGACCCGGTAGACGCCGTTGAACCCCAGTTCCTTGAGCGGCGAGCTGTCGCCTTCGGTCAGCCCGTAAGGCGGGTCGGTGAAATAGATGATCCCGTTCCGCCCGATCACCAGGTCGTTGCAGCTGTTGAACTTCTTGCCCTCGAAGCGGTCCACCACGATCGACTTCTGCTTCGTCGTCATGTCCACCCGCGCGATCGCCCGCGTGCCCGAATCGGCCATCAGCAGGGCGCCCTTGGCATCGAACACCAGGCCGTTGGACCCCGCCTCGCGGATGCCCGGCGGGATCGGCCCGGCCAGGCCCGAGGGCACAAGGAACCGCTCGGCGCGCGAGCCGGGGATCAGGCGATAGGCGATGTTCGCCGGCACATCGGAGAACAGCAGCCCTCCCCGCTGCGGCACCCGCCCCCACACCGGCCCCTCCGCCCATTTGAAACCCTCGGCGACGATCTGGGGCGCGCTCCCCGCATCGATCAGCGCGTCGAGCTCGGAATCGAACCGCTTGATGCCGCCGATAGCAGTCCACAGGAGGCTGGGGCGCGGCTTCGCGCCCATCATGCCCTGGCCCTGCGCCTGACCCAGCGCCACGCCGGGCACGAAAGGCAAAGCGGCCATGCCGGCCAGCAGGCTGCGGCGGGTCGTCTCGATCATCGTCACTCTCTCCGTCATCCGAGCTTGATCGCCCGCCCCTCGCGCGCCGAGCGATAGATCGCCTCGATCAGCCGCATGTCGCGCAGCCCCTCTTCGCCCGAGGCCCTAAGGGGTATGCCGGTAAGCGCCGCTTCCGCAAGATGATCGAGCTGGGCGACGAACTGGTTCTTGGGCGGCGGCGGCGGCGTGACCTGTTCGGTCTTGCCGTTCGCCCGCGTCCACATCTGGTGCCCCTGATAGGGCGTCGCCGGCTCCATCCCCACCCAGCCTTTGGTGCCCGTCACGCGGAAGGCATTGTGGCCGGAGGAATAGCTCGAAACGCAATTGGCGATCACGCCCGAGGGGAAGCGCATCTGCCAGTCGATCCGGTCCTCGACATTCTTGAACCGCGGGTCGCTCCGGTCGGTATATTCCATCGCGCTGACCGCCACCGGCTCCTCGCCGGCCAGATAACGCGCGGCGTTCAGGCTGTAGATGCCGATGTCCATCATCGATCCGCCGCCCGACATCGGCCGGTCGAGCCGCCACTGGTTGGGCTGGGCATAGAAACCATGCTCGGAAGTGATCAGCGTCGGCCGCCCGACGAACCCCGACTTCACCAGCTCGACCGCGTGGAGATTGTACTGCTCGAAATGGCAGCGATAGCCGATCATCAGCTTGCGATTGGCCTTTTTCGCCGCCGCGATCATCGCCTCGCATTCGGCGACCGAGGTCGCCATCGGCTTCTCGCACAGCACATGCTTGCCGGCCTGGCTGGCGCGGATCGCATATTCGGCATGCATGCTGTTGGGCAGCACGACATAGACCAGGTCGATGTCGGGATTGTCCTTGATCCGGTCGTAATTCTTGTAGTCGTACCAGTGGGTCTTCGGGATGCCGTACTGGGCGCCGAACTTCTCCAGCTTGGCGGGGGTGCCGCTCACCAGCGCCTTCAGCTCGGCGAACTCGCAATCCTTGATCCGCGGCATGATCTGGTTGGTGGCGTAGCTGCCCAGCCCGACGATCGCGTAGCCCAGCTTGCGCTTGCCCTGCGCGCAGGCCGGCAGGCCGATCGCGCTGGTGACCAGCCCCGCGCCGATCGTGCCCAGCACGTCGCGCCGCGTTCCCATGATCTTCATTGCCCGGTTCCCTCTTCCGACTGGCGCCGGCGCGTATCCCGCCGATCAACGCGTTAGCGCTATCATGGATGGAGTGGGCCGCCTAGGCAGCTACGACTTTGGTCGAAGTCCTTCTCCCTCTCCATCCAGAAAATCCTCCCTCGCGAAGCGGGGGAGGGGGACCGCTCGCGAAGCGAGTGGTGGAGGGGGCTAGCCGCCGGCAATACGCTTGCGGAGACGCCCCCTCCGTCGCGCTGCGCGCGCCACCTCCCCCGCTTCGCGAGGGAGGATTTTTCGAGGCCCCTACCCGAACACCCCCCGAAACCGCGCCCGCAGCCGCGCATGCGTCTCCCCCGCCCGCGCCAGCAGCACCGGATCCGCCTCCGCCACCCGCGCCTCCGCCACCCGCAGCACCGAAGCGTCGATCGGCGCCTCGACCAGAGCCGCCAGCCGCGGCGCATGCAGGCGCGGGCTGGCGCACAGCGCGTCATAGTCGAGGAACAGCTGGCGCTCTCCCACCCCCGCCGGCGCAGCGAGCAGCGCGCGGTGCACGCTGTCCCACAGCGTCAGCCAGTAATCGACGCGCATCGCATCCTCGCCCGGCCCAGGGGCGCCGTCGAACAGGAAGGGCCTGTGGTCGGCGCCGAACTCGTGATGGCCGAGCCAGGTCATGAAGCGGCGGCGGAATGGGTCGTCCGCGGCCAGCGCCACCGCGCGGCGGTGCTGCGTCAGGAGCGACAGGGCCTGCTGCAAAGGATCGCGGAACGGATGTATCAGAAGCGCATCCGGAAAGCTGGTCGCCAGACTCTCCAGCCGCAGGATATTGTTGTTGTTCTTCGATAGATAGCGGGTGCCGCCATGGCGGATCAGCACCAGGCACACATAGTCGCGGAAGTTGGCGAGCGTCTCCGGATCGGGCGCCACCGGCGCCAGCCCGTCGCGGCGCAGATAGCGATTTCCCTCCATCGCGCGCCAGAAAACCTCCTCGATCGCCTCCGGGCTGTCGAGATCATGGGTCAAACCGTCGCCATGGCCGCGTTCGCGGGCCTCGACATGCCTCTTGCCGCCCAGCCGCGCCCAGCTGTTCGGAGCAAGTGGAAACGGAAGGTCGCGGTAGGACGGCGCGGCGAAATCGCCGCCGGCGTGGAGCAGCCGGGTGAGGATCGACGTGCCCGCGCGGGCCAGCCCGGCGATGAACAGCGGGCGGCGTATCTCCATCTGCGCGATGCGTTTGCGCTGTGCGGCGCGCTCGATGTCGAAGGTCGCTTCGAGCAGCGCGGGAGAGCCCAGGGCGATGCGGTGGAGGAGCTTGTCAGCCCCGCTGTACACGCGGGATCACCTGCCAGCGCAGCACGGCATAGCCGAGCGTGAAGGGCATCAGTGCCAACTTCGCCGTCCACTCCGTCTGCGCGGCCGCAACTTCCGGCCACCAGGCGTCCGCAGCCAGCACCGCAAGCAGAGGCGAAGCGGCCGCAACGAGCAGCCCCCCGGCCCGCATCGTCCGCGCGAACATACGGCCCGAAAGGATCCGCATCGCCCGCTCCTTGCCCCAGTCGGACACGCCCTTGCGGGCGAGGAGTCGCAGGGCATGCTGGCCGCAGCCGCCAAGTTCCTGGAAAGCGGGGATAAGCGGCAGCGCGCGGGCCAGCTCGAGCACCGCGATGACGGCGAGGAAGGTCAGGATCACCGGGCGCGCCCGCGCAGGCGCCGGACCAGCCGCTTGACCGGGTACCAGACCACCGAGACGATCGCGAGCAGGATCGAGCCGATCAGCCCGAAGGCGACGCCGACCGCGCCGAGGCCGAGCCCCGGTCCGGTATAGGCCTGGGCGGCGATCGGGGCCGAGAGCGCGAGGGCAAGCGACAGGAAACGAAGGGTTTTTACGAGCATTTTGCAGTCACCGTAGCTTGAATGGCCGGGCCATCGGTGGTGGGATCGAGATAGCGCGCCCAGCTAAGGGCCATGCGCCGCTCGGCGGAATCGGCGGAGATGTAGCGCCAGCGCACCGCGCCTTCGGGCGACATGCGAAGCAGGCGACCCTGCTCGGTCTCCTCGATCATCGCGTCGCCCCCGGGCAGCGGGGTGCCGCGGCCCTGGGCGCGGGTGGCGATGCGGTTGACAGCGAAGCCCTTCTCCCAGGGCGATCCGGTCTTGTTGCTGGAAAGATCGTGGACAAGCAGGCGGTTATGCCCGTTCACCCGCTCATCCGGGTATCCCATCAGCGTGTTGTTATCGAACACCGAGATGCGGTGGTCGTCGAGGATGCTGACATCGTGCTGGAAGCGCCAAGGGCCGATCTTCCACCACAGGATCCTGCCCGTTTCGGGCCGGTAGAGCGCGATCAGCGAGAGGTTGCGGATGCTGAGGAACAGGTCGCCCTTCTTCCACATCTGCCCATCGGCCATTGCCGGCTGGATGTCGTTGAGATGGAAGGGATCCTGCACATAGGGCCGGCCTCGCCACAGCCGGGCGAGCCCGTTGCGCTCGAGGATGTCGGCGACGCGGTCGACCTTGAGCAGCGCGCCCTCGGGCGAGACCTGCGCCACCGCATCGTCCCAGAAATCGGCCTTCACCCCCGGCTCGCGCGGCACCGGATAGCGATAGGGCGCCCAGATGGTGCCGTCGGGGCCGAGCTCGGTCGAATGGCTGAAGATGCCGTCCAGCGACCAGAGCAGCCTGCCGCAGGCGTCGTAGCGGGCAAGCGGCGAGCTGTCGTGCAGCACCAGGCTGCCGTCGCGCAGCAGCAGCGGGTGCATCAGCCGGTTGAGCCCGGCGGCCTTGTCGCGGTGGACATCGGTCAGCGCCGAGCGGAATTTGGAGCGGGCATTGGCTGCGTCCACATCGGGCACGAATGTGTGCACGTTGCGCCCGTCGGAGAGGCGGACGAGCTGGACGACCGAGCGCTTGCGCGCCGGATCGAAGGGCGAGATCAGCGCATAGCCGGGGTCGGTGAAGCCCGCGTCCCGGGTGAATCCGCCGGGCAGCTTCTCATATCTGCCGCCGAAATAGGGAGCATTGCTGCGGAACAGGTGCTGGATCGTGTCGGGCACCCGGGCCAGCGTGATCGCCGCGCGGCCGACCGCGCCGGACTTCTCCCAGCCGTCGACGATCGCCCCCGCCCCCATCGCGGCGAGCGGCACCAGCAGCAGCACCAGGGCCAGGCTCCACAGCGGCACCGGGCGCGCGAGCAGCCGCTCGAACGCACCATGTTCCCGGTCCTCGCTGTCGATATCTTCGTCCCGCCGCATGCATCCTCACTGAGATGCATGAGTTCGACGTCATGAATGTCGGGGGGATTTCGGTTCGTCGCAGCGGCGTTTCCGCTTTGTGGCCGAATTAGACAGGCAGGGTCACCAGCGCGGAGAGTCCGCCCTCCTCGCGGTTTCGGATGACCAGGTCGCCGCCATGCGCGCGGGCGACGGCGCGGGCGCTGGCCAGCCCAAGCCCGATCCCTCCGGTGTCGGGATTGCGCGAACGCTCGCCGCGGAAGAAGGGCTCGAACACGCGATCGAGATCCTCGGAAGGAACGCCGGGACCATTGTCCCGCACCTCGATCAGCGCCTGGCCTTCCGCCTCGCCCAGCGAGACCTCGGCGCTGCCGGCATATTTGATCGCGTTGATCACGAGGTTGTTGAGCATCGCCTTGAGCGCCGGCGAGTTGCCCTCGACCACCACCGGCTCGCCGGGCGCCAGCGTCACCGGCTCGCCGCGGTCGCTCATGTCGTCGGTCACCGTCTCGGCGAGCGAGCGCAGGTCGAGCGGTTTGCGCACGCCCTGCTTGGTGGTGTCGCGCAGATAGCTCAGCGTCGCGGAGATCATCGCCTCCATGTCGCGGATGTCGCCCTCGCAGGCGCGGCGGAGATCGTCGGGCGCCGCCTCGAGCCGCAGCCCCAGCCGCATCAGCGGGGTGCGCAGGTCGTGCGCCACCGCGCCGACAACGGTCGCGCGATCGTCGACATAGCGATTGAGCCGCGCCTGCATCCGGTTGAACGCAGCGGCGGCGTCGGCGATCTCGGACGGTCCCTCGATCGCGATAGGCGCGGCGCGCGGATCGCGGCCGAGACGCTCGGCCGCCTCGGCAAAGGCGCCGATCGGCTTGGCGATGCGGCGGGCCAGCGCCCAGGCGAAGGGCGCCACTGCGGCCGCCGAGACGACCAGCCACCACAGCACGAACCAGCGCCAGGGCTCGAAGCCGGTGCTGGTGGTGACGGTCACCCAGCGGCCGTCATCGGCACGATAGGCGGCGGAGAAATCGCCGGTGATGATCACGTCGCGCGCCGATTGCACCGTAGGCGGCGACACCGGGCGTGGCACGCTGGCGCGGTCGTAGCTCTTCTCGCGGGTCAGGAAAGGCGTGGGGAAGCTGATCAGCACCCGCTCGACCGGCACGCCCATCGCCTTGGCCATGGCGATCTCGGTGCGCTCGCCGCGCGGGTTCCAGGGCTGCTCGGCGAAGCGATCCTCACGCGACACCGAGAAGTCGTCGTCGGTGATCTTGCCGCGCAGCGCATCCACTGCCTGCCCCACCGTGTAGAGCTTGGCCGTGGGGGTCTGGACCGCGATCAGCAGGCCGAAATTCATCAGCTGCGTCACCGCGACGCAGACGACCATCAGCGCGAAGACGCGCAGGAACAGGGGAGACCCGGCACCCGCGCGTCGCAATGTCACGCGCGCACCACCTTGGGCACGAACAGATAGCCTTCGTTGCGCACGGTGCGGATGATCTCGTCCCCGCCCGAGCGCAGCTTGCGGCGCAGGCGGCTGACCTGCACGTCGATCGCGCGGTCATAGGCGTCCGAATCCGGCCCACGGGCGGCGGCGAGCAGCGCCTCGCGGCTCAGCACCCGGCGCGGCCGCTCGATGAACACGCGCAGCACCGCGAACTCGCCGTCGGTCAGCCCGACCAGCACGCCATTGGGATCGAACAGCTCATGGCTGCCCAGGTCGATCCGCCAGCCCTCGAAGGTGTAGACGTCGCCGCTCTCGCTGGTGGCGGCGACCGCGCCGCGCTTGCGCAGCGCCGCGCGCACCGTGGCGAGGATCTCGCGCGGGCTGCACGGCTTGGGAAGATAATGGCCGGCGCCGACTTCGAGGCCGAGGATACGGTCCTGCTCCTCGCCGAGCGCGCTCAGGAAGATGATCTCTGGCCCATCGGCGCGCGCGATGCGGCGACAGGCGGAAAGCCCATCCTCGCCCGGCATCATGATGTCCATGATCACCAGATCGACCGGCGTGCGCGCCAAGATCTGGTCCATGTCGCGCGTGCTGGAAGCGGTTTCGACCTTGTACCCGCGCGAGCCGAGGCTGTTCGCCAGCAGCATGCGGATGTCGCGGTCGTCATCTACGACGAGCAGTGTCGCCGAATCGTCCTGTTGAGTCGCGGTAGCAAGCATATTTCAGCTTCTACGACAAATTGCGTCTGCGGTGTTGCGCTAAGTTGTAACAAAGTTCACCCGAGCCGGGTTTCGATCGGAACCCCGCGTTTCAGGGTGAGCGTGACCGGCGTCTTTTCGGCAATTTCGGCGAGACGCGCATTCTGTTCGGCATCGGTGCCGGTAATCGTCAGGATGCGCTCGATGTTGAGCGTCTCGCCCTGTCCGTGGAGGAACAGCGCGACTTCGATGTTCTCGACCGTCCATTGCTTGCGCTCGGCATACATGCGCAGCGTGATCGCGGTGCAGGCGCCGAGCGAGCCGAGCAGCAGCTCATAGGGCGCCGGCCCGGCATCGCCCCCGCCTCGCTCGGCGGGCTCGTCGCCGACGAGCTGGTGCGTGCCGAAATCGATCCGGGTGGCGTAGGGGGCGTCGCGCCCGATCCTGGCGATGGCTTGGGTCATGGCCGGGAGACTAGCGGCTCCGCGATGCCACACAATGCCCATCCGGGTAAGACGCCAGGCAAGACGCTCCTCCCCTAAACCGTCATCCCCGCGAAGGCGGGGATCCAGGGTCACAGGCGCTGTCCTTCCTGACCTTGGATCCCCGCCTTCGCGGGGATGACGAGAGATGGGGCGGGGAAGCCTCAGCTCTTCTGCCAGCCCCCACCCAGGGCGCGGAACAGGTCCACCTGGGTCTCGGCGATGAAGGCATCCGCCTGGGCCAGCGCCGCCTCGGCGTCGGCGAAGGTGCGCTCGGCGTCGAGCAGCGCGAGCGAGTCGATATCGCCCTCGCGCTGGCGGGCCCGGGCGATGTTGACCGCCGCCTCCGCCTCGTTGCGCGCCGCCTGCAGCGCGGTGCGCCGCTCGAGTGCATGGCCATAGGCGGAAAGCGCCGTCTCGGTCTCTTGCAAGGCGTTGAGCACCGTGCCGTCGAAGGTGGCGAGCGCGACCTTGGTGTCGGCTTCGGCACCCGCGACGCGGGCGCGTGCCGGCCCCGGATTCACCGCCCAGTTGAGCAGCCCGCCGACCAGCCAGCGCAGCGGTCCCGCACCGAACACGTCACCGAAATCGGTGCCGGTCGAGCCGCCCGAGGCGCCGAGCGTGATGCGCGGATAGAGGTCCGCGGTCGCCACGCCGATCCGCGCGGTGGCGGCAGCGAGACGGCGCTCGGCGGCGCGGATGTCCGGACGGCGGGCGAGCAGTGCTGCGCCGTCGCCGACCGGAATCGGCTGGCTGAGGCGCAGCGTCGTGTCACGCTCACCCACCACCGCCGGCAGATCTGCCGGGGTGCGGCCGGTCAGCGTCGCGAGGCGGAACAGCGCGGCGTCGCGCGACGCCTTGAGCGCCGGCACATCGGCCTGGCGCTGGTTGCGCAGCGCGCCGATCCGGGCGGTGTCGAGCCGGGTCGCGAGACCGACGCCGCGGCGGCGCTCGGTCAGCTCGATCGACTGGTCGAGCAGCTGGACGATATGCTCCGCCACACCCAGTCGCTCGGCCGACGACGTGGCATCGGCATAGGCACGCGCCGTCTCGGCGGCGACGATCACGCGGACCGCATCGGCATCGGCTTCCGCCGCGCCGACATCGCCGCGCGCGGCTTCGGTGCCGCGGCTGAGGCGACCAAACAGGTCCGCCTCGTAGCTGACGCTCAGGCCGGCATCGATCTGCCAGTCGTTGAGCGGCGCGCTGGGCTGACGCTGGCCCTCGGGCAGGCGGCCGTAATTGGCACCCGCGCCCAGGGTCGCCTGGGGCAGCTGGTTGGCCTTGGCGCCGCGTAGCGTGGCCCGGGCCTTCTCGATCCGCGCCACTGCGACGCGGATGTCGGTGTTGGCCGCCAGCGCGTCGGAGACGAGCTGGTCGAGGACCGGGTCATTGTAGAGCCGCCACCAGTCGCCCTGCACGGGCTCGGCAGTGACCGCCGGATTGGCGGCGACGAAATTGCCCGCCGCGGTCTGCGGCGGCGTCGGCGCGACATAGTTCGGACCGGCGGCGCAGGCGGCGAGCGCCAGGGCCGAAGCGGTTGCGAGGAAAATACGGTAGGTCATTTCAACTTCCTCCTGCCCGTCATCCCGGCGAAAGCCGGGATCTCAGGCGATGGCGGGAAAAGAGCCGCCCGAGGCCCCGGCTATCGGGCACCCATCAAAGTACTACTTTGATGGGACCCGTCGCTGGGGCGACGGGTCATTATTCAGCCGGCACCAGTTCCGGCGCATGGCCACCTTCGTCATGCGCCTTCCGGTTGCCGCGCATCTTGGCGATGCGGTCCCCGAGTGCGCGGCACACGACGTAGAAGGTCGGCGTGAACAGCAGGCCGAAGGCAGTCACGCCCATCATCCCGAAGAACACCGCGGTACCGAGCGCCTGACGGAGCTCCGCACCCGCGCCGCTCGCGATCAGCAGCGGCACGGCGCCGAGGATGAAGGCGAACGAGGTCATCAGGATCGGACGCAGGCGGTCACGCGCGGCACGCACCGCTGCTTCCACCGGCGACAGGCCATCCTGCTCCTCGGCCTGCTTGGCGAACTCGACCACGAGGATCGCGTTCTTCGCCGCCAGCGCGATCAGCACGACCAGGCCGATCTGGGTGAGGACGTTATTGTCCATGCCCCTCAGGTTCACGCCGGCCATTGCCGCGAGCAGACACATCGGCACGATCAGGATGATCGCCAGCGGCATGGTCAGGCTCTCATATTGCGCCGCCAGCACCAGGAAGACGAACACCACTGCCAGGGCGAAGACGAGACCCGCGGTGCTGCCAGCCATCTTCTGCTGGAAGGCAATGCCGGTCCACTCGGCGCCGTACCCCGGAGGCAGCTCGCTCGCGAGCTTCTCCATCGTGTCGAGCGAGGCGCCCGAGCTGTAGCCCGGAGCGGTATCGCCATCCACTTCGACCGCCGGGAACAGGTTGTAGCGCGTCACGCGGTACGGACCGGTCTTGTTCTCGAAGGTCGACACCGAACCGATCGGCACCATCGCGCCCGAGTTCGAGCGGGTCTTGAGGTTGGCGATGTCCGCCTCGGTCGAACGGAACGGCGCGTCAGCCTGCGCGGTCACCCGATAGGTGCGGCCGAGCATGTTGAAGTCGTTCACGAAGGCCGAGCCGAGATAGACGTTCAGCGCCTCGAACACCCGCTCCGGGGGCACGCCGAGCATGTCCGCCTTGCGGCGGTCGATATCGGCGAACACGCGCGGGGTGGCGGTGTTGTAGAAGGTGTAGATCTGCTTCAGGCCGGGGGTCTGGTTGGCCTTGCCGATCAGACCGAAGGCGGTCTTGCCGAGTTCGTCATAGCCATGCTCGGCGCGGTCCTCGATCATCATCCGATAGCCACCGGCCGAACCGATGCCCTGGATGACGGGCGGCGGGACGACGAGCAGCATCGCCTCGTTGATGTCGGCGGTGCGCTTGCGTGCCTCGCCCATGATGTCCTCGATGCTGACGCCCAGCTTCTTGCGCTCCTCGAAGGAAAGCAAAGGCACATAGGCGGCGGCCGAGTTCGGGGCGAGCGTCTGCGACGGGCCGTCGAAACCGGCGAGCATCACCGAGCCCTTCACGCCCGGGATCGGCAGGATGCGGGCGACGACCTTGCGCATCACCTCGTCCGTACGCTCGAGCGAAGAGCCCGGCGGCAGCTGGATGACGGTGAGGAAGTAGCCCTGGTCCTGCTGCGGAATGAAGCCGACCGGCGTCACCCAGAACATGCCCACGGTGGCGGCGATCAGGCCGACATAGGTGACCATCATCCGCTTCGGGCGGGTGACCAGCACCTGGGTGAGCTTGGCATAGCCGACGCTCATTCGCTCGAAGCCGTTGTTGAACGCATCGGCACCGCGCCGCAGCAGGCGGCCAACAGGCCCCTTCGCCTCGCTGTCATGGTGGCGCAGCAGCACGGCGGCCATTGCAGGCGACAGGGTCAGCGAGACGAGCAGCGAGATCGCGGTCGCGGCCGAGATCGTCACGGCGAACTGCTTGTAGAAGGCGCCCGACAGACCGTTGAGGAACAGGGTCGGCAGGAACACCGCGAGCAGCACCAGCACGATCGCGACGAGCGCACCGGACACTTCGTCCATAGAGGTCTGCGCCGCCTTGAGCGGAGTCATGCCCCGCGCCAGGTTGCGCTCGACATTCTCGACCACGACGATCGCATCGTCGACGACGATGCCGATCGCCAGCACCAGGCCGAACAGCGAGAGGTTGTTGAGCGAATAGCCGAGCGGCAGCAGCACCGCCATCGTGCCGATCAGCGAGACCGGGATGGCGAGCACCGGGATGATCGCCGCACGCCACTTCTGGAGGAAGACGATGACCACCAGCACGACGAGCAGGATCGCCTCGCCCAGCGTGTGATAGACCGCGTCGATCGACTGGGCGATGAACTCGGTCGGGTTGTAGATGACGCGATATTCCAAGCCCTTCGGGAAGTTCTTGGACATCAGCTTCAACTGGTCCTGCACCGCATTGGCAGCGGCGAGGGCGTTCGAGCCCGGGCGCTGGAAGACGGCGAGGATCACGGTCGGCTTGTTCGAGAGATAGGTGTTGGACGAATAGTCCGCCGCACCCAGTTCGACGCGCGCCACGTCGCTCACGCGCACCTGGTGCCCATCGGCATCGGTACGGATGACGACCTGGCCGAACTGCGCCGGGTCCTTCAGGCGGCCCTGCGTCTCGATGTTGAGCTGGAAGGCATTGCCGGTCGGGGTCGAACCCGGCTGGCCCAGCGTGCCGGCGGCAACCTGGACGTTCTGCGCACGCAGTGCCTGGACGATGTCGCCCGCGGTCAGGTTGAGCGCGGCGGCGCGGCCCGGATCGATCCACACGCGCATCGCATAGTCGCGCGCACCGAACATACGCACGTCGCCTACGCCTTCGACACGGGCAAGGCGGTCCTTCACCTGGGTCAGCGCGTAGTTCGAGATGTACTCGCGATCGACCGAGTTGTCGGGCGAGATCAGGTTCACGACCAGCAGGAAGTCCGGCGTGGTCTTGCGCGTCACGACGCCAAGGCGCTGCACTTCCTCAGGAAGCCGCGGAATGGCGACCGCAACGCGGTTCTGCACCAGCACCTGCGCGGCATCGAGATTGGTGCCGGACTTGAAGGTGACGGTGATGGTGACGTTGCCGTCACCGGTCGACTGCGACGACTGGTAGAGCATGTCGTCGACGCCGTTGATCTCCTGCTCGATCGGCGCGGCCACGGTTTCCGCGACCGTCTCTGCCGAGGCGCCCGGATAGGAAGCGGTGACCGTCACCGTCGGTGGGACGATGTCGGGATATTGGGAAATCGGCAGCGCCAGATAGGCGATCGCGCCGATGATCGTGATGATCACCGCGATCACAGCCGCGAAGATCGGGCGCGTGATGAAGAACCGTGAGAGGCGCATCGGGCCACTCCTCGTGAATTGAGTTCGGAAAAAGGGTCAGCCGCCGGCCCCTGGGGAGAGCCGGCGGCTGATGGTCAACGGGCGAAAGTTGCTTCGCCGGTGACCGGCGCCGTGAGGGCCGGCGCCTGACTGGTTGCGGTGGGCTCGATCTTGCCGGCCTTCGGGGTCACCTTGCCGCCCGGCTGGGCGAACTGGGTGCCCGAGATCACCACGCGATCCTGAGCGGTCAGACCCGAGCGGACGACGCGCAGCCCGTCGACCACGGGGCCGAGCGTGACCGGCTTCGGCGCGACACTGCCGTCCTTGCCGACGACCAGGACCAGCTTGCGGGCCTGGTCGGTCTGGATCGCGGCATCGGGCACCATCAGCGCCTGGGTGGTGCCGCCGGCCGAGAGGCGCATGTTGCCGAACATGCCGGGCGTCAGGAACATGCCCGGATTGCTCAGCACCGCGCGGCCACGGATCGTGCCCGACTTGGGGTCGAGCCCGTTGTCGGTGAAGTCGAGCTTGCCCTTCCACTTGTAATCGGTCTCGTCCTGGAGACGGATCTCCACCGGCGATTCCTGGGCACCCGCTTCCTTTGCGCGCTTGGTCTTGAGGAACAACGCCTCCGACCCGTCGAAGGTGAAGTAGATCGGGTCGAGCGCGTTGATCGTGGTCAGCAGCGAACCGCCCTGCCCCTCACCCGCGGCGACCAGGTTGCCCGGATCGACGCGGCGGTCCGAGATACGGCCGGCGATCGGTGCGCGGACCTGGGTGAACTCCATGTCGAGCGCGCGGCTGCGGACGCGGGCCTGGGCGGCCGAGACCGCGGCACCCGCGGCACGAACGCGGGCCTGGAGCCGCTCGACATCGCTCTTCGACACCGCCTCGACCGAGACAAGACGCTCGGCGCGGCTCAGGTCGGAACGGGCCAGCGCGAGATCGCTCTCGGCGCTCGCCAGCCCGGCGCGTGCCTCGGCCAGCGCCGCGGCGAAGGGACGCTGGTCGATCGTGAAGAGCAGCTGGCCCTTCTGGACGATCGCGCCGTCCGTGAAGTGGACGCCGGTGATCGCCCCGGAGACGCGCGGACGCACCTCGACCGCGCGGCTCGGCTCGAAGCGGCCGACATAGTCGTCCCACTCGTTGATGTCCCGGACGAGCGGGGTGGAGACGGTCACCACCGGCGGCGGCGGGGCCGCCATCGCGGCGGGCGCGTCCTTGCTGGCGATGCCCAGGCCGGCGGCGACCAGCACCACGGGGATCGCAACCAGGCTGCCACGCTGCCACAAGGGCATGCGGCGGATACGGGCCGAGACGCCCGGCTTGCTGTCGCCGGTCTCGGTTTCGATGCGCGAGATCATGTTCATTGGAATCGCTTCCCCTGATTAAGGGCTGCCCGGCCGCGGCTGATGCTCGCGAGCAGCGTTTCATATTGGTCGGGCGTGAAGCCCGCTTCGTGGAAGGCGCGGATCTCGTGACGCGGCACGGCATAGCCCTTGTGCCAGGCGAGCACCGACATCCGGCGCAGCGCCTCCAGCTTGAGGTCCGCAAGCTTGGGATTGGGAGACTCGCCCCCGAAGATCATGCCCAGTGCCACCGAGAGGCGGCCGGGTTTCTCGAGGCTCGCCAGCCGATCGTGCTGCGCGATCGCGACGACCTGCCATTCGAGCGCGGAGAAGCCGGTGACCGGGAGGACATCGGCAGGCGCCATGACCGGGCGACCCTCGAGCGCGGAAAAGTTGAGATAGGCCATGATCGTCTCCTCCTGCTTGTTGCCCGGCGGAAGGCACAAACCTCCCCGTGCCGCGCGGAGCTGTTTCCGCGAGCATTTCCGGTCATCCTCAACCGGCACGAGACGAGGCTTTCGCGCAGACGCATGTGTCTGCGGCGCACCATCCCGGTCCTGTCCAAATTCAGCGCTGCTGGAGTTTCGGGCTAGGACCCCAGTCCCATTCCCTCGCTTCGGCAACTTCCCTCATTTCTATACTGACTGGTATAGAAATCGTGCTGCGTTGCGTCAAGGGACTTTTTATACCGCTCGGTATTTTTTGTCGAGACGGGTGAGAAAAAAGTTTGACGGGTCACCCGTCATCCCGGCGAAAGCCGGGATCTCAGGCGGCAAGCGGACGGTCAGCGGCACGAGATCCCGGCTTTCGCCAGGATGACGATTTCTCTTCCGTTGCCGCTTACTTGCTCGGCCAGCAGGAAAGGCTGGTGTCGATCAGCGCCTTGAGGTCGGCGCAGGACGTGCCTCCGCCGGCCTGCAGCGCGATGCCCTGGAGCAGCGCGGTCAGATAGGCGGTCAGCCCGATCACATCGGTGTCGGCGGGCAGGTCGCCCTCCGTCTTCGCGCGCTCGAACCGGTCGATCAGCCCCTGCTTCACGGTCGCGCCGCGCTTGAGCACTTCGGCCCGGATCGACTCGGCCTCGGTGCCGCAGGCGACCGAGTTGATCACGCCCATGCAGCCCTTGGGATCGCACGAACTCATCTGCATCTCGAGCGCGCCCATCAGCAGCCGCTCCGCGACTCCCCGCGCGGTCGGCGCATCGAGCGCCTTGCCCATGTAATCGAGCTTCTCGCGCTGGTAGAGGTCGAGCGTCTTCCTGAAGAGCGCTTCCTTGTTGCCGAAAGCGGCATAAAGGCTCGGCCGGGTGATGCCCATCGCCTCGGTCAGATCGCTCAGCGAGGCACCTTCATAGCCCTTGGTCCAGAAGACGCGCAGCGCCGCGGTCAACGCCGAGTCGGTGTCGAATTCACGGGGGCGCCCCTTGGCGGCATGGCAGGCAGTGATTTCCATAATGACCGGTACATAATGTAGATGGGCCTGAAAGTCCAATGCCTTGCCCGGCTTTCGCACACCAGCACATTAACCACTGTATTTTCACGGGTGTGAACTTGTCGGCCGGCCGGATTACCCGGTCGTAATGATCAACTCTCTCCGACTCACCAATTGGCGTGTCCATTCGGCGCTTGTGATTCAAGTTTCCAATGCGTGCGGCCGCCATTCCGGCAGGTCGGGAGATACTGCCGTCTGAGATGATCGTCGGGGCGTTCCAGAAGCGGTGGGGAGGAATTGGCCTCGCCTTGCTTGCGGCAACCGCCGCCGGCGCGCTGCGTGCCTTGCTCGATCCCTGGCTTGGCGACCGGCCGCAATATCTGATCTTTCTCCTGGCTGTGCTGGTCGCGGCATTGCTGGCAGGGCTGCTCCCCGGCCTGGTCGCAACGATCCTGTCGATCGCCATGGAAAATCTGGCGACGCCGCACGGGACGCCGGAAAGCGTCGTCGATCTCCTGCTCTTCCTCGCCAGCGCGGGGCTGGTCCTCCTGCTCGCCACCAGGGCGCATGCCGGCCAGACCATTCTCGCCAGCGGCGCGCAGCAACAGGCCGAACGGCAGCTCAGGGCGAGCCTGAACCAGTTCCGCTCGATCCTCGCCACCGTGCCCGATGCGATGATCGTGATCGACGAGCATGCCCGGATCCTCTCGTTCAGCGCCGCGGCCGAACGGTTGTTCGGCTTCACCGAGGCCGAGATGGTCGGCACCAACATCAACCGGCTGATGCCCCGCCAGGATAGTGGCCGGCACGACGACTATGTCGCCCGCTATCTCACTTCAGGCGAGCGCCGGGTGATCGGGCGCGGCCGCACCGTGGTCATCGCCCAGCGCCGCGACGGCTCGACCTTCCCGATGGAGCTCTCGGTCGGCGAGGCGGTCACCGATGGCGTCCGTGTGTTCACCGGCTTCATCCGAGACCTGACCGAGAAGCAGAAGGCCGAGGCGCGGATCGAGCAGCTTCGCGGCGATCTGGTCCATGCCGCGCGCCTCAGCGCGATGGGCACCATGGCATCGACCCTGGCGCACGAGCTCAACCAGCCGATCACTGCAGTGGTCAACTATGTCCGCGGCGCCGGCAACCTGATGCGCGTCGCCGAGCGTTCCAACCTGCCGATCATCCAGCACGCGCTCGACGAAGCGACCAATGAGGCGATGCGCGCCGGCGGCATCGTGCGCCGGCTGCGCGAATTCGTCGCGCGCGGCGACAGCGAGAAGAGTGTCGAGGATCTCGAGGCACTGGTCGAGGAAGCGTCGCAGCTGGCACTGATCGGCGCACGCGAGCGCGGGATCGAGACCCGCTTCGTCATCGACCGGGCGAGCGCGGAGGTGCTGGTCGACAAGATCCAGACGCAGCAGGTGCTGATCAACCTGATGCGCAACGCGGTGGACGCCATGGCGGAATCGGAGATCCGCCGCCTCACCGTTTCGAGCCAGCCGGAGCCCGGCGGCTATGTCCGCGTCACCGTGGCGGATACGGGACCCGGGATCGAACCCGAAATCGCGGAGAATCTCTTCCGCGCCTTCAACAGCAGCAAGCATGGCGGGATGGGACTGGGCCTCTCCATCTGCCGGACGATCGTCGAGGCCAATGGCGGAAAGATCTGGAGCGAGGCGCGGCCCGAGGGCGGCACTGCATTCCATTTCACTCTCGCACGCATGGAAACGGAGCAGTCTGAATGAACGACCGGCGTCTGGTGCACATCATCGATGACGAGGAAAGCGTCCGGAACTCGATCGGGTTCATGCTGCAGACCACGGGCTATGCCGTGCGCACCTGGCCGTCGGGTGCCGCGTTCCTGCGCGATCTGCGCAGCGCCGAACAGGGCTGCATCCTGCTCGACATCCGCATGCCCGAGATGGACGGGCTGCAGGTGCAGCAGCAGCTCGCCGCGCGCGGCGTCACCATGCCGGTGATCGTGCTTACGGGGCATGGCGACGTGACCATCGCGGTGAAGGCGATGCGCAATGGTGCGGTCGATTTCCTCGAAAAGCCGTTCGAGGCGGAGCAGCTGCTCTGCGCGATCGAGACTGCCTTTGGCCGCGCCTGCGAGGGGAGCAGCGCCTCGCGCACCGACGCCGCGCGCACCCAGCTCGCCAGCCTGTCGATGCGCGAGCGCGAAGTGCTGGACGGGCTGGCGGCCGGCTTCCCCAACAAGACCATCGCCTATGATCTCGGCATCTCCCCGCGCACGGTCGAGGTGCACCGCGCCAATCTGATGCAGAAGCTGGGCGCGCGCAGCCTTTCCGAAGCGCTGCGCGTCACCTTCACCGCCGAGATGGGCGAAATCTAGAGCCAGCCCGCCGTCTCGAC
Source organism: Sphingomonas sp. Sphisp66 (assembly GCF_047324325.1). Taxonomy (NCBI): domain Bacteria; kingdom Pseudomonadati; phylum Pseudomonadota; class Alphaproteobacteria; order Sphingomonadales; family Sphingomonadaceae; genus Sphingomonas; species Sphingomonas sp. Sphisp66. The sequence goes on along the minus strand of NZ_CP168508.1, from coordinate 627,902 downwards.
GAGCATCCAGACGCCCGCGGCCAGGAACAGCGCCGCGGCGATGCCGTGCACCAGCTTGAGCGGGACGCGCTGCAGCAGCGCATTGCCCAGGAACACCGCGGGCACGTTGGCCAGCATCATGCCGATCGTGGTGCCTGCCGTGACCGCCCAGACATTGTGGAACTTCGCGCCCAGCGCGACGGTGGCGAGCTGGGTCTTGTCGCCCATCTCGACCAGGAAGAAAGCGATCGCCGTGGTCAGGAAGGCGCCGAAGCGCGCCGGCTTGTCCTCGAGATCGTCGATCTTGTCCGGGATCAGCGTCCACAGCCCCATCGCGATGAACGACGCGGCGATCAGGTAGCGGAACCAGGCGCCCGAGAGCAGCTCGGCGGCCGAGGAGCCGACCAGCGCGGCGAGGAAATGATTGGCCAGCGTGGCGACCAGGATACCGAGCACGATAGGCACCGGCTTCTTGAAGCGGGTGGCGAGCAGGATGGCGAGCAGCTGGGTCTTGTCGCCTATCTCGGCGAGGGCGACGAGCGCGGTCGAGCTGAACAGGGCTTCGAGCAAGAGGAACTCCGGGCCGGACGGAGACGAAATCCAACGACATCGCACCTCCCCGCCCGGCAAGGACGGAGATGCGACGCCATTGGTCTCGCCCGAACGGTGATCCCGTCCCTCCCGCGCCATGGCCTCTCGGCCAAGTATGTTGACGCGGGAGCCCGCGCAGGTGCGCGGCTGGCTACTCCCCAAATAGCGAGGTGCCGCCCGGGGGCAGCGCACTGGCCCCTAGCCTGCGCCTCCGCGGAAATCCAGTTGTTTGTGCCTCAGCGCGCCAGGCTGAGCAGGCCGCGCCCCGTCTCCGGCTGCCCGTCCGCATCGCCGCGCAGCGAGGCGAGCAGCTCGCCGATCGATCGCAGCGGCGAGGAATCGAGGAAGCGGCTGCCCCAGTCACGCGCCAGCGCCGCGGCGTCTGCCCCGGTGTCGGCTAGGATCGACGGGAAGGCGATGCGCAGCCGCGGCCCGGCGAACAGCTGCTCGGGCGAGGCGCCGACCACCGATCCCAGCGGCCGGACGAACACCGCCCCGGCCACCTTCTCGACATAGGAGGCCGGCGAGAGCCGCGCCCACCAGGTCACGGCGAAGCAGCCGATGCCGTGCGCGACCAGGATCACCGGGCGCTCGGTCAGGCGCACCGCCTCGTCGAGCCGCGCGGCCCAGAGGTTGCGCCCGCCGCCACCGGCGCCGAGCTCGATGATCTGCCCGGCATGGGCAAGCAGGCTGCGCGATGGACGATCGGCACGGTCATAGATCGTCAGGGTCGGAAGCGACGTATCGAAGAGGCCATTTTCGGGCATTCGCTTAACTCCCTCGAGCTGGGGAAAGCACGCTCAACGAGTCGCTAGCTTATTCCCACTCACTCACTGTGCAATTGCCCCTGCGCCAGAATGTTTTCCCCGTGCGCCGAAATAATAGAATCGAGCTGCAGGCATCCAGGCACTGAATATTGCGGAAAGTTCATCCTGCGGAGAACTCCGTGCCACCCGGCGGAGCGCAATTTCCAGGCTCCACAACGGAGAAGATGCCCATGTTCAGGAAGTTGATGATCGCCGGCGCCTCGCTCGCGATGCTCGCCGCGGCCTCGCCTTCGATCGCCGCGGCCCCTTGCCGCGACGCGCATGGCAAGTTCGTGAAATGCGCGACCAAGCCCGCCACCCCCGCCAAGGCGACTCGCTGCAAGGACGCCAAGGGCAAGTTCGTGAAGTGCGGCACCGCGGGCGCCAAGCCGGCCTGATGCCCTGATCCGATATCCGGAGCCCGGCCTCCCTTCCGGGCCCGGATCAAATCGTCACCATCTCCTGATGCCGGCGCCAGCCCCGCCGGCATCTTTGCGTTCGGGCAGGTCCGGCTTCGTCGCAAGGGCCGCTGCCTTGGTCGCGTAACACAGGCGAACCGCCCATCTCCCCCGCAGCGTGCCCGTGTGCCTGTACTTCCAATCGGGAAGACGGCGCAGCGGGCGGGCTGCGGGCGATAGCCTGCGCGATCGGGCCAGCGGGTTTCCCAAGCGGAATCATCAGTCCCGCCCCGCGAGCAAAAGAGGGCGTGGGCCCGCCAGTGAGCACCGGCGTCGGGGTGCCCGAGCGGCCCACCATTAAAAGGGCTGAAAATGACAGATCGAACCAAGACCATGACCCGCCTGTTGCGGGGCTCGACGGCGCTTTGCTGCGCGATCCTGTTCGCGACCCCGGCCGGCGCACAGGATGCCCCGGCAGCGCAGGATAGCGCCACCCCCGCGCCCACTTCGACCGCGGCGCCCGCCCAGGAAGCTCCCACCCAGGCCGAATCCGGCGAGACCATCGTCGTCACCGGCTCGCTGTTCCGCCGCACCAATGCCGAGACGCCGTCGCCGGTGACCGTGCTTTCGGCCGAGGCGCTCGAGCAGCGTGGCATGAACACCGTCGCCGAGGCGCTGCAGCGCATCTCGGCGGGCAATGCCGGCACGATCACCCAGGGCTGGAACAGCGGCAATAATTTCGCCGCCGGCGCCAATGCGGTCGCCCTGCGCGGCCTCACCGTCCAGGCGACGCTCACCATGTTCGACGGGCTGCGCATGGCCCCCTATCCGCTCGCCGACGACGGCCAGCGCAACTTCGTCGACCTCAACACCATCCCGAACGCGATCATCGAGCGCATCGACGTGCTGCGCGACGGCGCCTCCTCGACCTATGGCGCCGATGCGGTCGCCGGCGTGATCAACGTGATCACCAAGAAGGAGATCAGGGGCCTGCACGCCAATGTCTCGGCGGGCATCTCGCAATATGGCGATGCCGGCGAGCGCCGCGCCGATCTCACCTGGGGCTATGGCGACCTGCGCGAGCAGGGCTTCAACGTCTATGTCAGCGGCGAGTATCTGAAGCAGGACGCGCTCTGGGCGCGCGATCGCGGCTATCCGTTCAACACCACCGACTGGAGCCGGATCTGCAAGGCCGACGGCGCCTGCCTTCCCAACCTCAACTCGAACGGCGTCAGCCCGGACGGCAGCGCCAATGCGTTCTTCGGCGTGCCGGGCGTGACCGCGGTCCGCCCGGTCACCACCGCGGGCGGCGCGATCGGCAGCGGCCGCTTCTCCTATCTCAACCCGGCGCTCGGCTGTGGCCGCTGGACCCGCACCCAGCTGAACGCGGCCCAGCTCGATCCCGCCCAGGGCGGCTCCGCCTCCGCGCCCGCCGATGGCCGGGTCTGCGAGGCGAACCTCACCGGCGCCTATTCGATGCTCCAGCCAGATGTGGAGCGCTTCGGCGTCTCGACGCGCTTCACCGCCAATCTGGGCGAGGCGCACCAGCTCTATGTCCAGGGCAATTTCTACCAGACCGACACGCTCGCCTCGGGCGCCCCGCGCGCCTTCAACGAGCGACCGACCACGCCGCGCAGCGGCGCCGTGGTCTATAACGTGATCGCCCCGGTCTATGTCTGCGCGACTGGCACCGGCACGCTCAACGGCCTGAATACCGGCTGCACCGCGGCCAATGGCACGCTCAACCCCTACAACCCCTATGCGGCATCGGGGCAGACGGCGCAGCTGCTGTTCGGGCCCGACCGTGCCACCACCGACAAGACCTCGGCGCGCTCGCTGCGCGGCGTGATCGGCCTGTCGGGCAGCATCTTCGGCGACTGGGATTATTCGGCCAATTTCGTCGCCTCGCGCGTCGAGCTCAAACGTGACCAGAATGGCTATCCGATCCCGCAGCGGATCATGGACATGGTCGCGCGCGGCACGTTCAACTTCGCCAATCCCGCCGCCAATTCGGAAGATGTGTGGAACTACATCATGCCGACCAGCCGCACGCTCTCGGTTTCGAATCTGTGGCAGGCGACGGCGAACGTCTCCCGCGCCGTGTTCGAGCTGCCCGGCGGCCCGCTCAACGCGGCGGCGGGCCTGGCCTATCGCCACGAATCGATCGACGCCCCCAGCGCCAATCCGCAGAACGATGCGCATCCCTATGATCGCTATTACGCCGTCAACGCCGTCGGCACCGCGGGCTCGCGCAACGTCTTCTCGGCGTTCGGCGAGATCGAGGCGCCGATCGTCAAGCAGTTCGAGCTGAACCTGTCGGGCCGCTACGACTCCTATTCGACCGGCCAGAAGAACTTCTCGCCCAAAATCGGCGCCAAGTTCACCCCGATCCCGCAGGTCGCCTTCCGCGGCACCTGGTCGAAGGGCTTCCGCATCCCGAGCTTCAATGAGGCATTCGGACTGCCGACCACGGGTTTCGTCTCGAACGGCGGTGGCACCTTCTGCGCGACCTATGCCAATTTCTGCGCGGCGCACGGCAACAACGCCTATGCAGCACAGCCCTTCTCGGTCGGCCTCACCAATGTCGGCAACCCGGCGCTGAAGCCGGAGCGGTCGGAGAACTTCACGCTCGGCGCGATCTTCGAGCCGATCCGCGGGATCAGCTTCACGGTCGACCTGTGGCGAATCAAGGTCCGCGACCAGATCGTCGGCGTCACCAACACCGGGCCGGTGATCGACGCCTATTATCGCAACAACGGCGTGGTCAACATTCCGGGCTTCACGGTCACCCAGGGCACGCCCGACCAGGCGAACCCCAATGCCCTGCCGCATATCGGCACGATCCAGGCCTCCTACGCCAATGCCAACCAGCAGCTGGTCCAGGGCATCGATCTGGGAGTCAACGCGCGGGTGAAGGTCACCGACGGCCTGCGCCTGACCAGTTCGTTCGAAGCCTCGTACCTCGACAAGAACCACCTGACCAACATCGATCCGGTCACCGGACAGGCGCAGCCGCCGCTCCAATATGAAGGCACGCTCAGCCCGTGCAACATCACCTCCTGCTCGGGCTCGCCGCGCTGGCGCGCCAGCTGGCAGAACACGCTCGAGTTCGGCAGCACCACCGTCACCGCCACCGCCTATTACACCAGCGGCTACAAGGTGGCGGAGCTCGACATCAATGCCGCCTCGCCGGACGACTGCACCCATGCCTTCGCCTATGACGACGGCACGCCCTATCAGTGCCGCTCCAAGGCGATCTGGAACCTCGACCTGACCGCGTCGCACAAGATCAACGACCAGTTCTCGGTCTATGTGAACGCGCTCAACGTGCTCAACATCAAGCCGCCTTTCGATCCGAACGCGGCCTACAGCATCTACGGCTTCAATCCGGCCTGGGCCGGCCCGAACATCACGGGCCGCTATTTCCGCGTCGGCGCGAAGATCGACTTCTAGATACCTTCGACGAGAAACCTCCCTGGGGAGCGGCGCCACCGCTCCCCTTTTTCTTGTCCGGCGGACGGCTGAACGCCCAGCTTTCGCTAATGCGATTGACTCGCAATATACCCTTCCCTACCAGCGCCCAAACGATCGCTTCAAAGGGAATCCGCGATGCAGACCTTCCTCCGCAGCGCGCTGCTCGCCAGCGCCATGCTCCTGCCCATGACCGCCTGGGCCGCCGGACCGGAGGGAGACGAGGATCAGGACAAGAGCCGCGACGAGATCGTCGTCACCGGCCTGGCGAACGAGAAGACGCCTGCGGCCACCGGCCTGGCGCTGACGCCGAAGGAAACCCCGCAGTCGATCACCATCTTCGATCGCACCCGGATCGATGATTTCGCGCTGACCAACGTCAACGACCTGATCGCCCAGCTGCCCGGCATCAATGTCGAGCGGGTCGAGACCGACCGCACCTATTTCAACTCGCGCGGCTTCGACGTTTCGAACTTCCAGGTCGACGGCATCGGCATGCCCCTGTTCTGGGGCATCCAGTTCGGCGATCTAGACACCGCGCTGTTCGACCGGGTCGAGGCGGTGCGCGGCGCCAATGCGATCATGACCGGCATCGGCAATCCGTCGGCGACGATCAACTATGTCCGCAAGCGCCCGTCCTTCGACGCGCTCCACGCCAGCGTCACCGCCCAGGGCGGCTCGTGGAACCAGTGGCGCGGCGAGGCGGACGTTAACGTGCCGGTAAGCGACACGCTCGCCGCACGCTTCGTCTATGCGCACGACCAGCGTGATTCCTATCTCGACTACAACCACGTCAACCGGAACGTGTACGGCGCGATCATCGCGTGGAAGCCGGCACAGGGGCTGACGGTCACCGCCGGCTATACCCGCCAGCAGAACAACGCCGATGGCGTGCTGTGGGGCGCGCTGCCGCTCACCTATACCGACGGCACCCGCGTGCCCTATCCGGTCTCGGCCTCCACCTCGGCCGACTGGACCTATTGGGACGTCAAGGACCAGAGCGCCTTCGCCGAGCTGAACTACGAGTTCGGCGGCGGCTGGCAGGCCAGGGGCGTGTTCACCTACAAGCGCTTCGAGGAGAATGCGAAGCTCCTCTACGCCTATAACTATCCCGACAAGGCGACCGGCCTGGGCGTCGAGGGCATGTCGGGCATCTATCCCTCGGTCTATGACCAGTATCTCGGCGATTTCTACGCTTCGGGTCCGGTCACCCTGTTCGGCCGCGAGCACCAGCTGGCCTTCGGCGTCTCCACCGGCCGCTCGGACGGGCGCGAATGGGAGAATTTCTCGCTCGACACGATCGTCTATTCCAAGTGGCAGGACTGGGGCAGCACCCAGGTCGCCGAGCCGACCTATCCGGGCGAGTATCTCGCGGCGAAATACACCGACAAGCTGACCCGCGCCTATGGCGCCGCGCATCTCAACTTCACCGACCGGCTCAAGGCCGTGGTCGGCGCCAGCGCGATGTGGATCCGCTCCAACGGCACCTCCTACGGCACCGACCAGGCGCGCAAGGACAGCGCCGTCAGCCCCTATGCCGGCCTGTTGTTCGACGTGACGAAGAACATCACGCTCTATGCGAGCTACACCGACATCTTCAATCCGCAGGTCGAGCTCGGCGTCGATGGTGCCAAGCTCGCCCCGGCCAAGGGCAGCAGCCTGGAGGGCGGCATCAAGAGCGAATGGTTCGGCGGCCGGCTCTACGCCACCGCCACCCTGTTCCGCGCCAGGCAGAAGGGGCTCGCTTCCTATGCCGGCGATTTCGGCGATCCGGCCGGCCCCTGCCCGACCGGCGGCAAGCTGGGCGACAGCTGCTATCTGGGCGTCGACACCACCTCCAGGGGCTTCGAAGTCGAGCTTTCCGGCAAGGTGACCGATAACTGGTCGATCAGCGGCGGCTATACCGGCATGAAGATCGAGGACGATGCCGGCAACCGCACCCGCACCTGGCTGCCCAACCGCACGCTCAAGCTCGCCACCACCTATGCCGTGCCGCAGCTCAACGACCTCAAGCTCGGCGCCCAGCTGCGCTGGCAGAACGCGATCACCTATGCCGATAGCGGCGTGCAGAGCGCCGGCGTGATGACCGGCGACGTGATCCTGCGCCAGCCCAGCTATGCGGTGGTCGATCTGATGGCGAGCATCAAGCTGGTCGACCGGCTCACCGCCGCGGTCAATGTCCGCAATGTCGGCAACGAGAAGTATCTCGGCAGCCTGATGTGGGGCCAGGCCTTCTACGCCGCGCCCCGCAGCGCGACCGTCTCGCTTCGCTTCGCCTACTGATCTACGGTTTCCAGGTGGCGGGGGCAGCACAACAACGAGCCGGCTGGCGCTACCGCGCCAATGTCGCGGCGCGCGTGGTGGCGGGAACGATCGGCGCCTATGCGGTCGCCGCGCTGTTCGCCATGGCGCTCGCCCGGATCCTGCCGATGGACCGGGCGCAGGCAGTGGTGCCGGCGACCCTGCTTGCCTTTCTGGTCGGCCCGGCGGTCACGATCTGGGCGTTCCTCGCCCGCGGACCGTGGCGCGCCTGGGCCGGCGTGGTCCTGCTCGGCGCGCTCTTCGCCGCGATCGCCTGGGCCGTGGGAGCACCGGTATGAGCGCCGCGATCCGCGAAGGTGTCCGCCAGGTCATGGCATGGCTGCATGGCTGGGTGGGCCTGCTGCTCGGCTGGGTACTGTTCGTCATGTGCCTCGCCGGCACGCTCAGCGTGTTCAAGCCCGAGATCGGCCAGTGGATGCGTCCGGAGACCGTCGCCACCGCCGATCCGGCCGACGCGGTGCAGGCGGCGACCGACTGGCTGGCCAGGAACAGCAAGGGCTCGACCGGCTGGTACCTCACCGCTCCGAACGCGCGGAGCAACACGGTCGAGGCGGCGTACGACAGCGACGGCGCCTTCCTCTACCGCGCGCTTGATCCGGTGAGCGGCGCCGCCGCCCCGCGCGAGACACTGGGCGGCGAGTTCTTCTACCGGCTGCATTTCGAACTCGAGCTGCCCTATCCCTGGGGCCGGCTGCTCGCCTCGCTCGCGGCGATGTTCATGCTGGTCGCGCTGATCACCGGGATCATCGCGCACCGCCGCATCTTCAAGGACTATTTCACCTTCCGTCCGGCCAAGGGCCAGCGCTCCTGGCTCGACGGGCACAATGCGCTGGGTGTGCTCGCCACGCCCTTCCACCTGATGATCACCTTCACCGGGCTGGTCACCCTGGCCTCGCTGTCGATGCCCTGGGGCATCACCGCGCTCTACGGCGGTGACCTGGCGAAATTCTACCAGGACTTCACCCCCGGCTTCACCCAGCGCGCGCCGACCGGCGAGAAGGCGGCGCTCGCCCCGGTCGCGCCGATGCTGCGCGAGGCGCAGCGACAGCTGGGCGGCACGATCGGCCGGGTCTATGTGCTCAACCCCGGTGACAAGGCGGCGGTGGTCACCGTCTATCGCTCGGATGCCGATCAGATCGGCTTCAACCCATCCCAGATCAGCTTCGACGGAGTCACCGGCAAGCCGCTCGGCACCTGGCGAGAGGATCGCGGGGCGATCCAGACCTACAATGTCGTCTATGGCCTCCACATGGCCCGCTTCGCCCCGCTTGCGACGCGCTGGCTCTATTTCCTCGGCGGCGCGATGCTGACGCTCGCAATTGCGACGGGAATGGTCCTCTGGATCGTGAAACGCCGCGAACGGGCGCCGCTCTCTCTGGGAAACCGTATCCTGGAACGCCTCAACGCCGGTTTTCTGGGAGGCGTCCCCCTCGGTTGCGCCGCCTATCTGCTCGCCAACCGCCTGCTCCCCCTCGGCCTGAATGGTCGTGCCGAACTCGAGGTATCGACCGCATTGTGGACCGCCGCAGCAGCTCTGGTTCTCGGCACCATGCTCCCACCTCGCTGGTCCTGGCCCCTCCTGACCGCCGCCACCGCCCTCACCTGCGCGCTCGCGGCGCTCATCGGCCTGCCACTCAGCGTGATGTCGGCGGCGCTGTTCGCTACCGCCGCCAGCCTGGCGCTGCTCGTCCGGCAGCAGCTGCGCGGCCCGGCGAAGCGTCCCGAACGCAAGAGGCGCGCCGCCGCATGACCCTCGCCATCACCGGCCTGCTCTATCTTGGCATGTTCGCGCTCGCCGCCGGCATGTCGCGCCACGCCCCTCCCCTGCTCGGCGCGCAGGCAAAACTCTCGGCGCGCCGCCATCCCGCCCGCTATGGCTGGGCGCTGGTGGCGCTCTCCGCGCTGCTTGCGATCTTCGCGCGCGACGGCGGCCAGGCGCTCGTCCTGTGGTTCGGGCTGATCCCCTTTGTCAGCGCGATCCTTCTGCTCGGGCTCACCTACCGCCCGGCAGTTCCGCGCGCCGTCGTGCCGGTAGCCGCGCTGATGGTGCTGCTGGCGCCCTTCGTCTGAAACGGCACCCGCAAAGCCAGGCCGCTCGCGTTCAATTCATGCTGTCGGGAAGAAGGGGCGGCTGGTGGAGCTGAGGGGAATCGAACCCCTGACCTCTGCAGTGCGATTGCAGCGCTCTCCCATCTGAGCTACAGCCCCGCCGCCTGTCCCGGTTGCCCGGGAGGCGCTCCATTAGCGGCGCTTCTGCCCCAATGCAACCGGCTTGAAACAAGCGCGGCAAAACGCTTCGTCCGCGCGGCGAATGGCACTGAAAAGCCCGGCTTTTCCAGGAACCATTCGCGGTCCTTGTCCGCTGAATCCGCACCAATTCGCCCAACCGGCAATGGAGAGGATTTCATGAACGACCGCTACACCGATCCCCGTTATTTCGGCCCCGAGGATCAATATCAAGTCAGCGGCGCGCGGCGCGCCGGCGGCGAGCATTATTCGAGCGCCCGCGAATATGCCGCGGCCGGCGAACTCGGGCGCGGACCCTATGGCTATGGCGGCCGGGCCAGCTATGGCCGTGGCGGCTATGGCAATGACTGGGACCGTGGCGGCCGCGACTATCGGGGCGGCTGGGACGAGCCCCGCGGCCAGGATCGCGGCTATGGCAGCCAGGCCCGCTACGATCGCAGCGCGCGCAATACGGCCTACGAAGCGGACCGCGGCTTTCTCGATCGCGCAGGAGACGAGGTCCGCTCCTGGTTCGGCGATCGCGACGCCGAGCGCCGGCGCGAGGAGGACATGCGCTACGATGCCCGTCAGGATCGCAACGAACGCTGGGCGCATGGCCCGGACGACCATTATGGCAGCTGGCGCCGCGAGCGCATCGCCGAGCTCGACAGCGACTATGACGAATATCGCCGCGAGAACGCCCAGCGCTTCCAGAACGAGTTCAACAGCTGGCGCACCGACCGCCAGGGCCAGCGCGACGCCGTGCGCCGGGTGAGCGAGCATATGGAGGTGGTCGGATCGGACGGCAGCCATGTCGGCAAGGTCGACAAGGTACGCGGCGACCGGATCATCCTGACGAAGAACGATACCGATGCCGGCGGCCATCATCACTCGATCCCGTCACGCTGGGTCCAGTCGGTCGACGAAAAGGTGACGCTGCGCAAGACCGCCGACGAGGCGCAGGCGGCGTGGAAGGACGAGGAGCGCTCGGGCGCGCTGTTCGGCGGACGCGACGATCAGGACTGGAGCCGCGACAGGAACCTCAACCGGAGCTTCTCCGGCACCTATTGATCCCCAGATACCAGAAGTGAGCAGAACTGGGCCCGGGATGTTCCCGGGCCCTTCTTTGTCCGCTCAGCCGGCCAGGAAGGCAGTCAGCGCCGCCCGGAAGGCCTCGGGCTGGTCGAGCATGATGAAGTGGCCGCTCTCCGCCACGCCCGTCACATTGGCCTTGGGCGCGCCGGCATATTCGCGCTTGTAGAGGTCGAGCACCGCCCCCTCGCCGCCGCGCGCCGCCGTCCAGGGCACCAGCACGGTGACCGGCGCGGAGATGCTCGCGAGATCGGGCCGCATGTCGGTCTGCAGGTCCTCGTAGAGCGCCTGGGCCGTGACGCGCATGTCCGCCGCGGCAGACCAGGCCGCGACCTGCGCCTGCGATTCCGGCTTGAGCGCATTCTGGCGCCCGATCGCCTGGCCCACCGCCGCCGGGAAGGGCTTGCCGTACAGTCCTGCCATCTGGGCGCGCATCGCCTCGGCCTGGGGCTTCACGCTGTCGATGGTCGATCCCGGGATGAAGGCCGAGCCGACAAAGGGCAGCGCATCGACGATCAGTGCCTTGCCGACATCGCCCGAATGCGCCCTGGCCAGCATCAGCGTCACCAGCCCGCCCATCGAATGGCCGACCACCGCCGCGCCGCCGATCTTCCTGTCGGCGATCAGCTTGTGCAGGTCGGCGACGATGCCGGGCAGCATCCCCGTACCCAGATTGGCGCCCGGCGCATCCCCGCCAAAGCCGTTGACCTGGACGAGATAGACGGCGTGCGTCTTGGCCAGCTCGGGTGCCACGCCGTCCCACACCGCGCGCGGGCTGGAGAGGCCGGGGATCAGGATCACCGGGCTGCCCTTGCCGATCACCTGCACCGAGATATGGTCCATCTGGATCAGCCCGGCCTGGGCGGGCGCGACCGCGGCATGGGCCCGCGGCGCGCCGAGGATGGCGGGAATGCTGGCGGTGGCGAGCAGCGCGAAAGCGATACGACGGATCATTGCTTGGGCTCCTTGGCGGGGTTGGTGAAGATCTCTTCGATGGTCAGGCCGAACAGGTCGGCGATCTTGAAGGCGAGCGGCAGCGAGGGGTCGTAGCGGCCGGTCTCGATCGCATTGACGCTCTGGCGGGAGACCTCGAGCCGCTCGGCCAGGTCCTGCTGGCTCCAGGCGCGCTCGGCGCGCAGCACGCGGAGGCGGTTGATCATTCCCCGCCTCCCCGCATCGCCGCGACCTTGTTGATGCAGGCGCCCAGGCCCAGGCCCGCGAACCACAGGATCGCCGCGTAATAGGCATAGACATGCGGCACGAGGTCGAAATTCTCGAGGAAGCCCCAGGCCGTGGCGATGCTCATCGCGAAGCCGGTGGCGATCAGCGCCTGGCGGGTGACCTGCATGCGCAGATACTCGTCCCGCTCCTCGACCAGATAGCGCCCGAGCACGAAGAACACCCCGATCACCGGAAAGGCAGGCATCAGGCCGACAACATAGCCGAGCGGTCCATGCAGCGGATGGTTGTCATGATAGGCAACCACGCCGAACAGGATAAGCACATAGCCGGCCATCAGCAGCATCACCGAAACCGAATAGCGTTTCTGCGCACGATTCATCGCCATGACTGGCTCCCTTTACATCTTGTAAAGGGAGCTTTACGCCGCGAGGCGCAACATGTCAACGATGCTTTCCACATGGGAAAGCAGGCACGACTATCTGCGAAGGGTCGCTACAATGGAAACCCCTCGCAGGCGAATGGGAAAATAGCGCAAAGCGGGCGTGCTATAAGCGCATTATTGTGGACAAGTCGTGTTTGGACTCGACTTCGAAAGAAACCCACGGAATCAATGTCTCCGCGAAGTCAAGTACCGCACTCGCCCCGAACTAGCTGATTAAGCAGGCAGCTAGCCAAAGGAAGGAGGTGGTAATCTATGGCAACGCACAAGCGCGGGCGTGATGCTGACAACGGTCAGTTCATTCCCGTGAAGGTCGCTGAGCGCCGTCACAAGACGGCAATCGTTGAGACCTTCAAGACGGACAAGGACGGTCGGCCGATCAACTGACCCGTTCTAGTCTGGGGGTCGCCGGGGGAAACCTCGGCGGCCTTTCCCCTTTGAATCAGACCGAATCCTACACGTCAAGTGATCTACGCTTGTTGCTTCCCTTTCGGACTGATCTGCCTTCCCCGCCGCCGAGGCTCGCTTGACTCAATGAGCGGTTCGTGCGGCTTTGGTGAGGTACTCAGCATCCTGCGGAGTACGTCCTCTTCACGGGTGGTTCGGCATGGCGAAGCCTCGTACGATTGTCAGCAACGCCAGGGTGGATCTCCCAGACGATCTCAGTGCAGAGATTGGCCGCATCATAGTGCGCTGGGCTACCTTTGAGCACTTGCTGCAACGGATAGTGACACGCCTCATCGGTGTCACGGATGCTGTCGCACGGCTTGCGGTGAGAGAGCCGCGAGCAATCGATCGAATCAGTTTAATTCGCGATTTGATCGAGTTGCAAACGGTGAAGACTGACGCCGAAAGTTTCAAGAAATTCCGGGCGAGAGCGGAGGCAAATGGTCTGATCCGAGATTTATTGGCGCACGGTATTTGGTTTTTCGAAGATGGCCTTTGGCACATCATGTATGCGCGCGGAATGTACCCAGTTGAGGATAGAGGAACGCAGCATCCTAACCGCCGCGTAAGTCCAGAGGCTCGGATCGTGACTCTAGAAGAAGCCCAAAAGGTCACCATGGAAATCAATGCCCTGCTGATGTCTGCCGAGCAACTTCAGCAATCCCTTTTCTCAGAGAGCACATCCAATAACATATCTCCGTCGCGGTGACCCGTCTCTCAACTGGATGTTCGAAGTCCAAACGCCGGAAATATGCGGTTCTAGCCCGCCAGCTTGCCCAGCATCTCGGCGGCGAGCTGGCTCAGCGTGTCGTCGCGTGCGCCCATCACCACGATGCGGTCGCCCGGCCTGGCGATCGCGACGAGGTGCGCCGCCGCCGCTGCGCGGTCGGGGATATGGACCGCGTTCCGCCCGGTCGCCGCGACATCGGCGACGATGTCGGCGCTGGTCACCTCGCGGCTGGTGGTGCCGCCGTGATAGACCGGATCGGGCAGGACGAGCACGTCCTCGGCGCCCAGCTTCGCGGCGAACATCCCGACCAGCTCGGCGCGCATCACCTTGAGCGGGCCATAGCCATGCGGCTGGAACAGCAGCAGCAGCCGCCCCTCGAACGCGTGGAGCGTGTCCAGCGTCGCGGCGATCTTGTCCGGGTTGTGCCCGAAATCGTCGATCACCGCGATGTCACTGGCCTCGCCGACCAGCTCGAAGCGTCGCTTGAGGCCCTGGAAGCCCTGGATCGCCTGCGCCGCGTCGCGGATATGGAGGCCCGCCGCCACCGCCGCGCCGATCGCCGCCAGCGCATTGGAGACATTGTGCCGCCCCGGCACCTGCAAGGTCACCGGGATCGACGGCTCGCCTTCCCGCGCCAGCTCGAACGCGATGCCGTAGCGCTGCTCGCGCAGGTTGATCGCGGTCAGGTCGGCCGGGCTGCCGATCGCGAAGGTCAGCAGCCGGTCGCGCGGCATGGTCGCGGCGAGCAGCGCGCCCTCGCCATTGTCGAGGTTGATCACTGCCTTGCCGGCCCGCGCGATGAACGCGCCGAACAGCTCGATCAGCTTCTCCATGGGCAAGTGATCGAGGCTGACATTGTTGAGCACCGCCACCTGCGGGCGATAGAGCGCGATCGATCCGTCGCTCTCGTCGACTTCGCTCACATAGGTGCCGCCCGCGCCGACCAGCGCGGTCGCGAACGGCGCCTCGGGCGTGACGAAGTTCTTCATCACCGCGCCGTTCATCACCGTCGGATCGCGGCCCAGCGCATGGAGGATCCAGCCGATCATGCCCGTGACGGTCGACTTGCCGCTGGTCCCGGCCACGCCGATCGACAGCGGCGATGCGTTGAACAGCGCCGCGTTGAGCTCGGCCCGCGTCATCCGCGGGTTGCCCAGCTCGCTCGCGCGGCGGGCATCGGGCACCGTCTCCTCGATCGCGGCGGAGGCGACGACGATCTGCTCGCTCGAGCTGATGCCGCTGCCATCCTGCGCGAACAGGTCGATGCCGCTCGCCTTCAGGAAATCGAACTTGGCGGGCAGCCGCCCCGAATCGAGGCTGCGGTCCGATCCCGCCACCTTGGCGCCCTGCCCGGCCAGGATCATCGCGAGGGGCATCATCCCCGAACCGCCGATGCCCACGAAGAAGTAAGGTTTGCGATGCTCCATGACCCCGCGCTATCGGCAATTCGAAGCAAAGGGGCAAGGCATGCGCATCGGAGTCGTCGCACCAGCAAGACCGGTCAGCCGCGAAGGATCGCTGCGCATGGCCGCGTTCATGGCGCTGACCTATCCGCAGCACGAGATCGTCTTCCACCCGCAATGCTATCTGGAGGCCGGCCATTTCGCCGGCACCGACGAACAGCGTGCTGCCGCCTTCCTCGAATTCGCCAATGATCCGGGGTTCGACGCGATCTGGTTCGCGCGCGGCGGCTATGGCTCGAACCGCATCCTCGAGGCGGTGATGCCCAAGCTCGGCCCGGCGGCGAACCACAAGACCTATATCGGCTTCTCCGACATGGGCTTCCTGCTCGGCGCGCTCTATGCCCGGCGGATCGGCCGAGTGGCGCACGGCGCGATGGCCTCCAGCATCGGCAAGAACGACGACGGCACCGCCGCCGGCTGGGTGCTCGGCTGGCTGATCGACGGCGACAGGCGCGGGCTCGAACCCGGCCTGGCCGACGGGCGCCCCGCCGCCGCGTTCAACCTGTCGATCCTGGCGTCGCTGATCGGCACCAAGTACCTGCCCGACCTGACCGACCACGTCCTCTACATCGAGGAAGTGGACGAGCCGCTCTACCGGATCGACCGGATGCTGTTCCAGATGGCCCATGCCACCCAGCTCAAGGGCATTGCCGGTGTCCGCCTGGGCCAGGTCACCGCGGTGAAGGACAATGGCGAGGCCGAGGGCAATTACAGCTTCGGCGAGACGATCGACCAGATGATCCTGCGCTGGTGCGCCGAGATGGGCGTACCCTATCTCGGCCGGGCCGAGATAGGGCATGTCGAGCTGAACCGCGTGGTGCCGTTCGGGCTGGCCTAGGGGAAGATGATTTCCTCGTCGCAATGCCTGCCGGTGATCGTGACGGTCAGCTTGGCGGTGGCGGTGCCCCCATTGCCGTCCGACACGGAATAATAGATTTCGTCGGTGCCAACGGAGTCAGCCGAATAGGAGATCATGTTGCCGTCGACTTCGGCATAGCCATGATTGCCCGTCTGCCAGTCGACACTGGTGACCGTGAGCGGATCACCGTCCGAATCATAGTCATTGGCAAGCACGTTGATGGACTGGATCGTCAGACACTGGACCGATGCCGTATCGTTCACCGCGACTGGATTGCTGTTGAACAGAAATGCGGGCGCCGGTTGGGCAACTCCTGCCGCCGCCAGATAGATGCTCGAAAGTACATGAAGCATGGGCATGCATTTCCTCCGCGTCTGAAAGGGCGAGAGACCTCCCGGCCCTTTTGAAAGCTCCCATGCCGGCCCGCGTCACGACAATCCGAATCTGACCGATACGTCCGAAAGCGTTGCTTCTATTGGTATCCGTCCGGTTCAGGCTGTCCCGCACCCCATTCGGGTATCGCCCTTCCGCCGGGCGTGCCCGCTTCCTATCTGTCGCCCGGACAGGGCTGAACAAGGGCGAGCGACATGGCGATCAAGGACATCCTTCCCGGCAAGCTGGGCTTTGGCGCCGCGCCGCTCGGCAACATGTTCCGCGACATTCCCGAGGCGGAAGCGCTCGCCACCGTCGATGCCGCCTGGGACCAGGGCATCCGCTATTACGACACCGCGCCCTTTTACGGCGCCGGCCTGGCCGAGATCCGGATGGGCGACGTGCTCGCGAACCGGCCCCGCGAAGACTATGTGATCAGCACCAAGGTCGGACGCGTGATCCTCGATGAGCTGGAGGATGTCAGCGCGCGTGACCAGGGCGAGAAGGCCGGCGTCTTCGCCCATGGCCGCGCCAACAAGGTGATCAACGACTATTCGGCCGACGCGACGATGCGCTCGATCGAGGACAGCCTGAAGCGGCTCAAGACCGATCGCATCGAGATCGTCTTCGTCCACGACCTCGCCCAGGATTTCTACCGCGACGAATGGGTCGATCGCTTCGCCGAGGCGCGCAAGGGCGCCTTCCGCACGCTCGACCGCCTGCGTGATGAGGGCGTGATCAAGGCCTGGGGCCTGGGCGTGAACAAGGTCGAGGCGTGCGAGCTGCTGCTCGATCTGGAGGAGCCGCGTCCCGACGGCTTCCTGCTCGCCGGGCGCTATACGCTGCTCGATCATGAGCGCGCGCTGCAGCGGCTGATGCCCAAGGTCGCCGAGCGCGGGCTCGGCATCGTGGTAGGCGGGCCGTACAGCTCGGGCGTGCTCGTCGGCGGGGCGCATTTCGAATATGCCCCGGCGCCACAGGCGATGCTCGACAAGGTCGCCCGGATCAAGGCGATCGCCGATCGCCACGGGATCAGCATGAAGGCCGCCGGCCTGCAATTCTCGCTGGCCAACCCGGCGGTCGCCGCGGTGATCCCGGGCGCCAGCAAGCCGAGCCGTCTCGCCGAGGATCATGCCGCGCTGAACGAGGTCATCCCGGCCGATTTCTGGCGCGAGCTGCGCGAGGCGGGCCTGGTCTCGCCGGAAGCGCCGCTGCCGATCGACGGGTGAGGCATGGCGATCGGAATCAACCTGTAACCGTTGCCTACCTCACAAACGTCATCCCCGCGCAGGCGGGGATCCAGAGCCAAGGGCAAGTTGCGCGCCGCAATGTCAGGCATTTCCGGCAGCGAATGGCCTGATTGCTTCGACACCCCGACCTACCCTGGATCCCCGCCTGCGCGGGGATGACGGAGGTACTTAGCCGATCTTCCGCGCCCACAGATGGAACATCCCGGCGAACAGGTGCGGCGCTGTTGCCTCCAGCCGGTCCCACAGCGCCAGGTTGCGCCGGTCGCTTCCCGTCCCGAAAAGCTGCGCGAACAGGCCCTGCGCCTCGGGCGGCGCGTCGAGCATCAGCAGCTCAAGCCCTGCAGCCGCGAGCATCTCGCCGATCGCGGGCAGGCCGTACCAATGCTCGCGGACATGGAAGCACAGGTCGCGGCAGCCGCTCAGCGTGTAGAAATCGTCGCTTTCGCGCAGGCGCGAAATCGGCTGCTCCGCCGGCAGCGCGAGGACATGGGCCCGGAACGCGCGAATGCCCTCGGCACTCGCGTCCCAGCCATGCTCGGCGATCACCCGGTGCGCCTCCGCCACCCATGCCCGCGCCCGCTCGCTGTAGAGCGCGAGGCGCAGCACCCCGCCCGGCGCCATCACCTCCGCCAGCGCGGATAGCCCGTCGCCGGGCCGCTCCATGTGATGGAGCACCCCCGTGCAGCTGACCAGGCCGAAGCGCTGGCCGAGCTGGGCGACATCGAGGATATCGCCCTGCACGAAGCGGACCCGCTCCACGCCCAGCACCCCGGCCATGCGCTTGCCATAGGCGAGGCTGGCGGCGCTGAGATCGAGCGCGGTGATCGCCAGGGACGGGTCCATCCGCGCCAGGTCGATCGGCTCGAACCCGGTGCCGCAGCCGGCGACGAGGACCTCGAGCGGCTCGGCCTGTGGCGCGCCGAGTGCCGCGAGGTGCGCCGCCACCGACACGCGCTGCCGTGCCCCGGACACTCGCCAGCGCGGATAGGGATTAACCTCATACTGGGCGCGGACAGCATCTGAGACGCGTCGTCCCGCCCGCTCCTCTTCTTCTTTCCCTTCCTGTTTCCCCGGCGAAGGCATTTCCACTGCCAGCACACGCTCCTCGGCAAGCTCGACCGCGGCTTCGGCAGGAACCCCCAATTCCTCCCCGCCCCACACATATTCGCTCGCGAATGCCTGCACCGCCAGCGCATCGCGCAGGCCGTCCGGCAGATTCTGCCCGGCCAGCCAGCTCAGCCGCATTTCCATCGCCGGATCGACATTGATGCAGCGGGTGAGGAAAGCCTCCCACAGCGCATCCCCCGTCACCACCGGCTCGGGATATTTGACTAGCAGCATCCGCGCCGCGGCGCGCGCCAGCGTCTGCGGATCGACCGAGCCTGCATGGAGGCACGTCACCAGATCGGCTTCGAGCTGGCGCGGCCAGCTGGTGAGCGACAAGTGGGAGAGCAGCTCGGCATAGGCCGGGGCCGTCGCCTCGGAATCGATCGCCAGCGCATGGCTCAGCATCGGCAGCGCCTGCGCGAAGTCGCCCCGGTTGGCGGCATCGGCCGCCATGCGCAGCAATTGCCCGGCTTCAGTCTGCAACGCGACCGATCCGTACCAGCGTCCCGTCCGGATCGCTCACCGCAAACTCATAGCAGCCCCAGGGCTTGAGGCTCGGCCCTTCCTTCTCGATGATCAGCTCGCGCACCCGATCCGCCACGCCATCGACATCGTCGGTGTAGAGATAGATGCCGAACGGATTGTGCCCCGGCACCAGCCAGCCGAGCACCGCCTTGTTGAGGTGCAGGTGCCAGCCCTTGCCGTCCTCCAGGATCTTGTAGTCGCCATAATCGCTGACCAGCCGGAACCCGAGCCGCTCGTAAAAGGCCAGACTCGCCGCCAGGTCGTTGCAAGGCAGGATCGTCGTCGCGCGCTGCTCTTCCATCTCGCCCTCTCCGTTTCTCCGGCTGCTCTATGCCATCTCGAAACGGGCTTCCAATGTAGGATTTTGTCTGTCACCGCCGATGTATGCGCAAGGGAGCTGCAGAATCGATCGCCGGGAGAGCGATCGGGGCCGCGGGTCAAAGTGGAATGATAGGACGCGACTCCGTTCACTTTGCGCGCTTCCGACAAGCAATTTCGCGAGCGCTTGCTTATATCGCGCCCGCGAAGGCATAAGCCGCGCTCCGACCAACCCTTCACGAAAGTCAAACCCGTGTCCGAGATGTTCCGCATTACGCTGCCCGACGGTTCCGTCCGCGAGGTAGCCCCGGGGACTACCCCGGCGGACATCGCCGCGGCGATCGGTCCGGGCCTGGCCAAGGCGGCGATCGCCGCGCGCGTCGATGGCGAGTTGCGCGACATCGGCCGGCCGTTCGAGGGCGACGCCCAGCTCGCGCTGGTCACCGCAAAGGACGAGAAGGACGCGCT
This sequence comes from Sphingomonas sp. Sphisp66, assembly GCF_047324325.1. NCBI lineage: Bacteria > Pseudomonadati > Pseudomonadota > Alphaproteobacteria > Sphingomonadales > Sphingomonadaceae > Sphingomonas > Sphingomonas sp. Sphisp66. Next base: position 607,857 of record NZ_CP168508.1, on the reverse strand, counting down.
CGAGCTCGCGCGCCACGACTTCGCGCATATCCTGGCGGAGGCAGTGCAGAACCTCTTCCCCGGCACACAGATCACCTTCGGCCCGGCGACCGATGACGGCTTCTATTACGACTTCGCTCCCAAGGACCGTCCGTTCACCGACGAGGACCTGCCGGCAATCGAAGCCGAGATGCGCAAGATCATCGGCAAGAACGAGCCGCTGATCCGCGAGGTCTGGTCGCGCCAGCAGCTGATCGATCGCTGGACGAAGCAGGGCGAGACCTTCAAGGCCGAATGGGCGCAGGAACTGCCCGAGGGCGAGGAACTGACCGTCTATCGCGCCGGCAAGGGCGAGGACGCCTGGCTCGACATGTGCCGCGGCCCGCACCTCGCCTCCACCGGCAAGGTCGATCCCAACGCCTTCAAGCTGACCCGCGTCTCGGGCGCCTATTGGCGCGGCGACCAGAAGAACGCGATGCTCTCGCGCATCTACGGCACGGGCTGGCTCAACAAGAAGCAGCTCGACGAGCACATGATGCGCCTCGAGGAGGCCGCCAAGCGCGACCACCGCAAGCTCGGCCAGGAGATGGACCTGTTCCACCTCCAGCAGGAAGCGCATGGCAGCGTGTTCTGGCATCCGAACGGCTATGTCATCTACCGCGCGCTCGAGGATTACATGCGCCGCGCGGTGAACGGCGCGGGCAGCAAGGAAGTGAAGACGCCGCAGGTGATGGACGCGCGCCAGTGGGAGCAGTCCGGCCACTGGGGCAAGTACCGCGAGAACATGTTCGTCATCCCCGACGAGACGCCGAACATCGAGGACGAAGGTCCGATGGTGTCGGAAGACGTGCAGTGGATGGCGCTCAAGCCGATGAACTGCCCCGCGCACATCCTGATCTTCAAGCAGGGCATCAAGTCGTATCGCGACCTGCCGCTGCGCCTGGTCGAGAATGGCTGCTGCCACCGCAACGAGCCGCATGGCGCGCTGCACGGGCTGATGCGCGTCCGCCAGTTCACCCAGGACGACGGCCATATCTTCTGCCGCGAGGACCAGATCGTCGATGAGGTGCAGGATTTCTGCCGCCTCGCCGACCGCGTCTACAAGGATTTCGGCTTCAACTATTCGATCAAGCTGGCGCTGCGCCCCGACAATCGCTTCGGCACCGAAGAGATGTGGGACCAGGCCGAGACCGAGCTGCGCGACGCCGTGGTCCGTGCCGGCATGGCGACCGAGGAATATGGCTGGGAAGAGCTGCCCGGCGAAGGCGCCTTCTACGCGCCGAAGCTGGAATGGCACCTGACCGACGCGATCGGCCGCACCTGGCAGGTCGGCACGATCCAGTCGGACCGCGTGCTGCCCGAGCGCCTCGATGCGTCGTACGTCGCTGAGGATGGTGAGCGTCACCGCCCGGTGATGCTCCACCGCGCGATCTTCGGCTCGTACGAGCGCTTCATCGGCATCCTGATCGAGCATTTCGCCGGCAAGCTGCCGACCTGGCTCGCGCCGACCCAGGCCGTGGTCGCGACGATCGTCTCGGACGCCGACGACTATGCGAAGGAAGTCGCGAAGAAGCTCCAGGCTGTCGGCATCCGCGTCGAGACCGATCTTCGCAACGAGAAGATCAACTACAAGGTCCGCGAGCATTCGGTGGCCAAGGTCCCCAACCTGCTGGTCGTCGGCAAGCGCGAGGCCGAGGAAGGCACCGTGGCGCTGCGCGTGCTCGGCTCGCAGGGCCAGCAGATGCTCAGCCTCGACGAGGTCGTCGCCAAGCTGGTGGCCGAGGCGACTCCGCCCGACCTGGCGTGAACCCGGCAACGCTCGCGATCTATGCCGGCGCCGCGCTGGCGGAGATCGCGGGTTGCTTCGCCTTCTGGGCGGTGCTGCGGCTGGGCAAGAGCGGCTGGTGGCTCGTCCCCGGCGGCGTGTCGCTTGCCGTGTTCGCCTGGCTGCTCACGCTGAGCAGTGCCGATGCGGCCGGGCGGGCCTATGCCGCCTATGGCGGCATCTACATCCTCGCCTCGCTCGGCTGGCTGGTGCTGGTCGAGCGGGTGACGCCCACCCGCTGGGACCTGGCAGGCGCCGCGCTGGCGGTGCTCGGCTGCATCGTCATCCTCTGGGGACGCCGCTGATGGCCCGTATCCGCCTGGGCACCGAAGCCGATGTGCCGCGGGCGCTGGCGATCTGGCGTGCCGCTGTCGATGCCACGCATGACTTCCTCAGCCCGGAGCACCGCGCCGAGATCGATACCATTGTCGCCGAACAGTTCCTGCCGCATGTCCCGCTCTGGCTGGTCGAGGACGAGAGCGGCACGGTGCAGGGCTTCCTCGCGCTCGACGGCGACATGATCGACGCGCTGTTCGTCGATCCTGCCGCCCATGGCCGCGGCTTCGGCAGTGCCCTGGTCGCCCATGCGCTCAGCCTGTCGCCCGATGCCCGGGTCGATGCAAACGAACAGGCCGACAACGCCTTGCCCTTCTATCTCGCCCGCGGCTTCGAGGTGAGCGGCCGCTCGGAAAGAGACCCCCAGGGCCGGCCTTATCCGATCATCCACTTGCGTTATCCGGGCTGAGTCCCGATATCTGCGGTGCGTCCGCGCCACACTGCGCGGAATTTCGGCGGAAATGCAGGTGCCGGGCTACCGAAGCTTCGTTTCCTGCGTTATTGAGCCGCCCAAACGCCGAGTCTGCAACAACAGGAGCAAGTCGTATACGTCCGCCCATGAATCGCCGCTCGATGGTGGCACCGCCGATGAACGGTCCGCGGTTTAACGAATTCATTCAGTCGCCCAAGGTCCGTGTGATCGACCATGAGGGCGAGAATCTCGGCGTGATGTACACGCGCGAGGCGATCGAGCAGGCGCAGGAGCATGGGCTCGACCTGGTCGAAGTGTCCCCCAATGCGGACCCGCCCGTCGCCAAGTTCCTCGATGTCGGCAAGTTCAAGTACGAGGCCCAGAAGAAGGCCAACCTCGCCCGCAAGAGCCAGAAGACGCAGGAGATCAAGGAGATCAAGATGCGTCCGAACATCGACGATCATGACTATGATACGAAGATGAAGGCCGTTCACAAGTTCATCGGCGAAGGCGACAAGGTGAAGATCACCCTGCGCTTCCGTGGCCGCGAGCTTTCGCACGGCCAGCTCGGCATGAACCTGCTGAAGCGCGTCCAGGAGGATTGCGCCGAGGATGCCAAGGTCGAGAGCTATCCGCGCATGGAAGGCCGCCAGATGCTGATGGTGCTGGCGCCCAAGTGATGCACAAGGCGCGAGGGCTGCTCATCGCGGCCCTCGCCGCCCTTCCCCTGCCCGTGGCGGCGCAGGAAACCACTGCTGCCTCTTCCACCACTTCCGAGACCAGCGAGCCGATGGCGGTTCCCGCCGGCTACAAGCAGGTCTGGGCTGACGAGTTCGACCGGTCCGGCGCCCCGAACCCCAAGAAGTGGCGCTACGACACCAGCCGCAACAAGGCAGGCTGGTACAATAACGAGCTCCAATATTACGCCGCCGACCGCCGCGAGAATGTCCGCGTCGAGAAGGGCCATCTCGTCATCGAGGCGCGCAAGGAGCGGCTGGCCGACCGCCCCGATTTCGGCGGGCAGGACTATGCCTCGGGCAAGCTCGTCAGCCCCGCTTCCTGGACCTATGGCTTCATCGAGGTCCGCGCCAAGCTTCCCTGCGGCCGCGGCATCTGGCCGGCGATCTGGATGCTCGGCACCGACGGCAAGGCCGGCTGGCCGGCGCTGGGCGAGATCGACATCATGGAGCATGTCGGCTGGGACCCCGGCCGCGTCCATGGCACGATCCACACCAAGACCTACAACCATGTCGCCCACACCCAGCGCGGCGCGAACATGCTGGTACCGGACGCCTGCACCGCCTTCCACAGCTACCAGCTGGACTGGAATGCCGAGCGCATCCTGATCGGCATGGACGGCCGTGCCTTCATGCGCTTCGACAACGACCACAAGGGCGACCTCGCCGCCTGGCCGTTCGACAAGCCTCAGTACCTGATCCTCAACGTCGCCGTGGGCGGCTGGGGCGGACAGAAGGGCATCGACGACGCGGCGTTCCCGGCGCGGATGGACGTCGACTATGTACGGGTGTGGCAGAAGCGCTGAGCAGCTTCCTACAACGCGACTCGGGCGCGACGCCGGAAGTTCACTAAAGTCACACCACTGGAGAGTTTCGCGGCGCGCCATATGGCGGATTCCGCAATATTCTTGCGCGGGTGTGATCCTATTTTTCCAACAGATTCAAAGAGCAGCCGTCACCAGGACCGGCCGCGCAAGCCAAGCAGGCAAAATCCTACATTGCAAGCGCACGCCATCAGCGGTCCGCCGTGCACCACACGGCCAGCCGGTCAACCGGCTCCGCGAACTCGATGAGCACGGCGATCTTGCGGTAGCTCGGCTCGGCACTGGTAAGCTGATAGCCTTCCAGGAGCAGAAGCCTGGCCTCCGCACCGTAACGCGCCTGAAGGATCGTACCGTACCCTTCGTCGCTGTCAGCACCAGCGAACAAGCCGGCCCGAACGAGGAGGATCGGACCGGATGTCACCAACCGATCACCCGGGCCGAGCAGCGCAGCCGCCTCGTTCCGATCGAGCGGGATCATCGGAACCTTGTCGAGCCGCGCCTTCGCGCGGGCCTGCAAATCCCAGCGCACCAGGTGAAGCGGTCCACCGCTAGGCTGACCACTCTTTATCGTGTCCAGGATTTTCTCAGCCCCCATGGCGGGATAGCTGGCACCGCACCAACCATGCGCATCCGGGACGGGCTGCACACCGTGGACAAGCAACGCGATGAGCAGAGACGCCATCACGCCGCCGGTGGCTCCCACAGTTCGATCGGGTTGCCCTCGGGATCGTGGATGCGGGCGAAGCGGCCGGTTTCCGGCGTGTCCCATTCGTCCTTCGTCACGATCTCGATGCCGCGGGCGTTGAGCTGCTCGAGCAGGCTGTCGAGATCGCGCACCCGGAAGTTGAGCATGCAGCTCTTGTCCGGCGCGAAATAGTCGGTCGTCGCCTTGAACGGCTCGAACACGATCGGGCCAGGCTCGGGATGCCAGAACCAGGGGCTGGTCTGGCCGCTCTCGTCCGTACCGAAGCCGCCGCCTACGCCGAGCACCTCGCCGTACCAGGCCTTGAGCCCCTCGGGATCCTGCGCCCGGAAGAAATAGCCTCCAAATCCCACAACCGGCATCGTCATCCCCTTTCGTCAGGCGGCCTCTGCCACCGTCCCGTCAGCTGCCGCGGCTTCGAGCAAGCGGCGCTCGATCGTCTTCAATCGCGACCCGGCCTCGATCTTATCGCCGATCAGATCGGTCAGGTAGAAGGTATCGACCGCCCGCTCGCCATAGGTGGCGACATGCGCGGAGTGGATCGTCACCTTCGACTGGAACAGCGCATAGGCGAGGTGGAACAGCAGCGCCGGACGATCTCGCGCATTGATCTCGACCACGGTGAAGCGGTTCGAGGCGTTGTTGTCGATCAGCACGTTCGGCTCGATCGCGAACGCTTCAGCGCGCGGGCGGACGAGCGGCTTGGCCTTGAGCCGATCCTGCAGCTTCGCCCGGTTGGCCAGCGCATCGGCGATCGTCGTCTTGATCCGGTTGAGCCGCGCTTCCTCGTCGAACGGGCGGCCGAGCGGATCCTGGATCAGGAAATTGTCGAGCGCCATGCCGTCGCGCGTGGTGTGGATGCGTGCGTCGATGATGTTGCCCCCAGCGACATGGATCGCGCCGGCGATGCGGTAGAACAGGCCGGGATGGTCGGCGGCATAGACCGTCACCAGCGTCGCGCCGCGCTCAGGATAGACCTGCGCCTCGACCGAGAGCTGGGCATCGCCCGCCGCGTCGATCTGCTTCGCGTTGCGCTCGAGCACATCGGCCGGCTCGGCGATCCAGTAGCTCTCGGTCATCCGCTTCCTGAACGCGGCCATGCGCGGTTCGTCCCAGCGGAGCATGTCGGCCAGCTCCTGCTGCTTGGCCGCGATCCGCTCAGTCCGGCCGCGCTGCTTGTGGCCGAGGCGGAGCACTTCCTCGGTGCCGTCATAGAGATCGGCGAGCAGCTGACGCTTCCAGCCATTCCACACGCCCGGCCCCACCGCGCGGATGTCGACGATAGTGAGCAGCAGCAGCATGCGCAGCCGCTCGGGGCTCTGCACCTGGCCGGCGAAGTCGAGGATCGTCTTGAAGTCCGACAGGTCGCGCTTGAAGGCGGTGGCGGACATGATCAGGTGCCAGCGCACCAGCCAGGCGACCGCCTCGGTCTCGGCCGGGCTCATGCCGAGCCGCGGGCAGAGGCGCTCGGCGACCTCCGCGCCCAGGATCGAATGATCGCCGCCGCGCCCCTTGGCGATGTCGTGGAGCAGCACCGCGACATAGAGCGCGCGGCGCTGGGCGATCTGCTTGAAGATGCTGGTGCCGAGCGGGTGATCGTCGCGCAGCTCGCCCTTCTCGATCTGGCTGAGCAGGCCGATCGCCCGGATCGAATGCTCGTCGACCGTGTAGTGGTGGTACATGTCGAACTGCATCTGCGCGACGACGCGGCCGAAATCGGGCACGAAGCGGCCGAACACGCCGGCCTCGTTCATCCAGCGCAGCACCGTCTCGGGATCGCGCGGGGACGTCAGCACGTCGAGGAACAGCGCGTTGGCGCGCGGATCATCGCGAACATCGTCCACCAGCTTGGCGTCGCGGGCGGCGACGCGCATCGCCAACGGATGGACCTCGAGCTTGTGCAGGTCGGCGAGCTGGAACAGCTCGATCAGGCGGACCGGATCCTCGCGGAAATAATCGTCGCGGGGGATCGCCAGCCGGCCGCGATCCAGGGTGAAGCCCTTGAGTTTCCTAGGTCTTCTCCACAGCTGGGGGAAGCCGAAGCGCGAGCCGCGGGCGGCGAACTTCTCGTCGAGATGGGCGAGGAACACGCCTGTCAGGTCGCCCACGCCCTTCGCCTGGAGGAAGTAGAAGCGCATGAAGCGCTCGACCTTCGACATGCCGGGGCGGTCGGCATAGCGCATCCGCTCCGCGATCTCGCGCTGGACGTCGAAGGTCAGCCGGTCCTCGGCGCGGCCGGTGATCAGATGGAGGTGGCAGCGCACCGCCCAGAGGAAATTCTCGGCACGGCGGAACTGGCGATATTCGAGCTTGGTGAGCAGCCCCTTCTCGACCAGCTCGGCGGTCTCGCGGACGTTGTAGGCGTATTTGCCGATCCAGAAGAGCGTGTGGAGGTCGCGCAAGCCGCCCTTGCCCTCCTTGATATTGGGCTCGACGACATAACGGCTGTCGCCCATCCGCTTGTGCCGTGCCTCGCGCTCGGCGAGCTTCTCCGCGATGAAGGCGCGCGCGGTATCGGCCTGGACCTCGTTCTTGAAGCGCGCCGCGGCCTCGTCATAGAGGCTGGTGTCGCCCCAGACATAGCGCGCCTCGAGCAGCGCGGTGCGCACGGTGACGTCGGCCTTGGACTGGCGCACCATCTCGTCGAGCGAGCGCGACGAATGGCCGACCTTCAGCTGCATGTCCCAGAGGGAATAGAGCATCGATTCGATCACCTGCTCGCACCAGCCGGTGACCTTCCACGGGGTGATGAAGCCGATATCGATATCGGAATGCGGCGCCATCTCGCCGCGGCCGTATCCGCCTACCGCGATCAGCACCATGCGCTCGGCCGCGCTGGGATTGGGATTGGGGTGGAGCCGCTCGACGGTGAAGTCCCAGAGCAGGCGGAGCAGCTGGTCGATCAGGAAGGCGCCCGAGGCGGCGATCTCGTGCCCGCGCGAGGGGTGCTCGGCGAGGCGGCGGGCGATCTCGGCCCGGCCGGCGTCGAGCGCGGCGCGGAGCTCCTTCGTGCCGGCGGCGCGCAGCTTTGCGCCGTCCTTGGCGTGCAGCGCGTGCAGCCGCTCGGCAACGCCGCGCCGGTCGATCAGCGCGCGGCGGTTCGGGACATTGTCGAAGCGGCTGGACATGTGGGGGAGATAGGGCGCCGAGGCGTATACGTCACGTGCTCAATTCCTCCCCGAGCTCGTCTCGGGGAGGGGGACCGTCGGCCGCAGGCCGGTGGTGGAGGGGCAGATACGAGAAGGCCGTCGCTGTCGCGACGGCCCCACCACCACTCGCTTCGCGAGCGGTCCCCCTCCCCCAGCAAGCTGGGGGAGGCATCCATTGTCAGCCGACGAAGGCGCGTTCCAGGACGAAGCTGCCGGGGTTGGCGTTCGAGCCTTCCGAGAAGCCATGGCCCTCGAGCATCTGCGCGAAGTCCTTGATCATCGCGTTCGAGCCGCAGAGCATGACGCGGTCGGTCTCGGGATTGAGCTCGGGATGGCCCTGGACCGGCGCCTTGAACAGCCAGCCATTCTCGATCAGCTGGCCGATACGCCCCGAAGTGCGGAACGGCTCGCGCGTCACGGTGGGGATATAGTGGAACTGGAGCAGCGCCTGGTCCGCCACCAGCGGATCGTTGGCGAGCTGCGCGGTCAGCTCGTCATGATAGGCGAGGTCGCTGACCCGGCGGGTCGAGTGGACGATCACCACCTGCTCGAACCGGTCATAGGTGTCCGGATCGCGGGCGATGCTGAGGAAGGGCGCCAGGCCGGTGCCGGTCGACAGCATGAAGAGGCGCTTGCCGGGCAGCAGCGCGTCGGCGACCAGTGTGCCGGTGGGCTTCTTGCCGAGATAGACCTGGTCGCCCGGCTGGATCAGCTGGAGGCGCGAGGTGAGCGGGCCGTTCTCGACCTTGATCGACAGGAACTCGATCTCGTCCGACCAGGTCGGGCTGGCGATCGAATAGGCGCGCATCAGCGGCTTGCCCTCGCCTTCCAGGCCGATCATCACGAACTCGCCGGCGCGGAAGCGGAAGCTGGCCGGCCGCTCGATCGCGAAGCTGAACAGATGCTCGTTCCAATGCTTCACCCAGCGTACCGCGCCCGTCTGGAAGGCGGGGTGCTCGGGCAGGATGATGGGCGGGCGGGCATGCATATTCACGAAGTCGGCTCTTTCCAATTCCACGGTGCGCTGCAACGTACTTTTCCTTCAACGCGCGAAAGCAACGGCGATACGCGCCACCGCCACGGAAAGCGGAAGGCGCGCTTCGGGTTTCACGATCTGCTCGATGACCGCGTCGACGCGCGGCTGCGCGCCCGCGCGTGCTAGCGCATGCAGCGAAAGGAGCAAGGCCTCGTCATCGCCTATTTCCGCCGCGAAGGGCGGTTTGAAGCAAAGTTGGGACAAAGCCTCGCGCTCGATCAGCAGCATCGCCATGTTGAGATCGGGGAGCAGCTCGACGAGCCCGCGCCCGCGCAGGGCCGGGGCGAGCACGCTGCACGGGCAGCGCCCGGCGCGCATCGTCGCCACCCATTGCCGCATCGAGGTGAGCAGCAGCTGGTCCGTATAGGAGAGCTGGCCGGCGGAGCGATCGAGGAACTGGTACACTGGCGATCCCCTGCCCGCGGGGTATCCACGGGCCGAGATCGCCATAGAGTTATTTGCGAATGATTAGCAATAGCGTAGTTTTCAATCGACCCGCGAAAGCCGCGCGATCTCGGCGGTGAGCAGGTCGATCTTGTGGTGCAGGCTGTCGATCTGCGCCTCGGCGCGCAGATTGGTCTCGTAATCGAGCCGCGCCTCGAACCGGTCCTTCGCCGCCTGGCGGTTCTGGCTCATCATGATGATCGGGGCCTGCAGCGCGGCGAGCATCGACAGCATCAGGTTGAGGAAGATGAAGGGGAAGGGATCGAAGGCATGCGCCCCGAGCAGGACGGTATTGAGTACCGCCCAGGCGCCGAGGAACAGCCCGAAGCTGATGATGAAGCCCCAGGAGCCGCCGACCGCGGCGACCCGATCGGCGAGCTTCTGCCCGAAGGTCTGCCGCTCGTCGAACAGCGCATGGGGATCGCGACCCACGCTGAAGAAGCGAAGATCCGCGAGGAAACGGATGGCTGCGTTCATAATACACCTCACTGCCGACCGGCCGCCCGGGGCGGCTGCGCAGGAGGTGAGCGGATCAGCTCAGCGCGGCGGCCCTGGACGGCACGGTCGATCGACTATGGTCGTTGCTGGACATGACCCCATTCTCGGAGCTGGCGGTTGTGGCTGCACGGTTGTGCATCCGAGGGCGAGATGGTCCCCTCGCCCCCGGATTACAAATGAAAAAGCCGTCATGTTTGGAATGACGGTGAGCCTGGATTGAAATCTTCCCCCGCCGGGGGGAGGATTGCCGGTGGCGCTGCCCTTAGAAGCGCTCGCCGACCATTTCCTCGCTCTTCGCCCAGAGCGCCTTGGCATTCTCCGGATCGAGCGCATAGGAGCGCACGCCCTCGCTCACCGGGTTGATCAGGCCGTCGGTCACCTGCGAGACGTGGCAATTCTCGCAATAGCGCGCGGCGACTTCCTCCGCGGGAGCGACGAAGCCGGCCCAGACGGTGGTCGCGGCGCCCTGGGGGATGGTCTTCCACTGGAAGGGTGGCTGGCCCTGCGCGGCAAGCTCGGCATTGATCCGGGCGATCACCTGCTCGAGCGTCTCCTCGCCGATATGGCGGCCAAGCTCGGTCTGGATGCCGCCGGGGTGGAGCGCGGTGGCGCGGACGCCGCGGTCCTTGTGGCGGCGGTCGAACTCGACGGCGAACAGGATGTTAGCGGTCTTCGAGCGGCCATAGGCGACCATCGGCTCATAGGCGGTGTGCTCGAAATTCGGATCCTCGAGATCGACGTTCGAATAGCGGTGGCCCGAGGAAGCGAGGTTCACCAGCCGGCCGTCGTCCCGGATCAGCGACGCGATGCGATTGACGAAGACGAAATGGCCGAGATGGTTGGTGCCGAACTGGGTCTCGAAGCCATCGACGGTCTGACCGAGCGGGGTGGCCATCACGCCGGCATTGGCGATCACCACATCGAACTGGCGGCCGTCGGCGACGAGCCTGTCGGCAGCAGCGCGCACGCTGGCGAGCGAGGCGAGGTCGAGCTCGATCAGTTCGAGGCTTCCGCCATGCGCTGCCTGGTCGCGGACGATTTGGGTCGCGCGCTCGGCCTTGGCGAGGTCGCGGGCGGCACCGACCACCTGCGCGCCATGCGCCGCCAGCACCCGCGCGGTCTCGACGCCGAGGCCTGCGGACACGCCGGTGACAAGCACGCGCTTGCCGCTCAGATCGACGCCGGCGAGCACTTCGTCGGTGGTGGAAGCTGCATTGAAAACCTGGGTCATTGCCTGTCTCCGTCACGCGGACGCACGGCTCCACCGGCCGCGGGCCCCTTGCCCGGCGACCTGGGAAAGACTAAGTGGAGGGCGTCTCCGGAAATAAATACGGAGGCATCCTCCGCTTTTCAAGGGACCTTTGCACGCGCGTGATCGAAACCGTCGATTCCCCCTCCCGCAAGCCGCGCGCCGATGCCGAGCGCAACCGGCTGCGGCTGCTCGACACGGCCAAGGCGGTGTTCGGCGAGAAGGGCCCGAGCGCGAGCCTGGAGGAGATCGCGCGCGAGGCCGGGGTGGGCATCGGCACGCTCTATCGCCACTATCCGACGCGCGACGCACTGATCGAGGCGGTCTATCGCAACGAGACCGGGCAACTTGCCGCCGCGGCGACGCGCCTCAGCGAGGCGCATCCGCCGGTCGAGGCGCTGCGCCAATGGCTGCTGCTGTTCATCGACTATCTCGGCACCAAATATGGCATGGCGGCGGTGTTCGGATCGGTCACCGGCGGCACCGCGGCGCTCTATGCCACCTGCAACAGCGGTACTCCCGAGGCGATCGCGCTGCTCACCGGCCGTGCGGTGGCGAGCGGCGAGGTCCGGCTCGACATGGACCCGATCGACCTGCTGCGCGCAATCGCCGGCGTGGCGAGCGCGGGGCCGGGCTGGCAGGATACGGCGCGGCGGCTGGTGGATATCCTGATCGCGGGGATGCGGGTTTAGGGGGCGCTACCCTACAAATAGGCTTTCCCCGGCGAAGGCCGGGGTCCAGTCTCAGCGTGCGCGGCGAAGACGCGCCAAGGCGCGTGACTTTCAAGTCTGGGCCCCCGCCGTCGCCGGGGAAAGAAGAAGAAGGGATCAGCGCATAAAAAGGGCCGGGGAGTTACCCCCGGCCTCTTAATCTCGCGATGTCCGCCGAATCAGTCCGGCTTCTTCGCCACGCCGACCAGCGCCGGGCGCAGCAGGCGGTCGCGGATCATGTAGCCGGCCTGGATCTCGGCGACGATCGTGCCGGGCTCGGCATCAGCGCTCGGCATTTCCATCATCGCCTGGTGGCGGTTGGGATCGAGCGCCTCGCCCAGCGCGACGATCTTGGAGATGCCGTGGCGGGCGAAGACCGAGTCTAGCTCGCGGCCGGTCGCCTCGAGGCCGGTGACCAGGCCCTTGAACTTCTCGTCGTCCTTCAGTTCCGCGGGAATCGCGGCCAGCGCGCGCGTGAGATTGTCCGCCACCGACAGCACGTCGCGCGCGAACGCGGTCGCGGCATAGGTCTTGGCGTCCTGCGCTTCCTTCTCGGCGCGGCGGCGGACATTCTGCGTCTCCGCCTGGGCATAGAGCACCGCGGACTTGAGCTCGGCGAGCTGCGCCTCGAGCTCGCCCGCGCGGTCATGCTCGGCCACTTCGGGCGCGCCTTCCGCGGTTTCCGCACGCAGCGTCGTGTCTTCCGAGTCCGTCACCTTCGATTCTTCCGTCATATTTCCCTGTTCAGGCCAGTAGTCGGGCCAAAGTGGCCGCCGTGAAATCCACCATGGGGACGACGCGCGCATAGTTCAACCGAGTCGGGCCGATCACGCCCACCACGCCGACCACGCGGCCGTCGAGCGCGCGCACCGGCTTGGCGATCACCGACGACCCCGACAACGCGAATAGTTTGTTTTCCGATCCAATGAAGATTCGCGTCGCTTCGCCCTCGCGTGCCGAATCGAGCAGCCGGGCGATCTCCTCCTGCCCTTCGAGCTGGTCGAGCAGCTGGCTGACCTTGTCGAGATCCTCGGCCGCGGCGGTGTCGATCAGCCGGGCCTGGCCGCGCACGATCAGCACCGGGCGGCGGCCGCCATCCTCGCTCCACACGGCGAGCCCGCGCTCGACCAGCGCCGCCGCCGCGCTGTCGAGTGCCGCGCGCTGCGCGCCGAGCTCGCGCTCCGCCCGGGCAAAGGCCTGGCTGAGCGTCAGCCCGCCAAAGGTGGCGGAGAGATAGTTGGCGGCGCGCTGAAGGGCGGTGGGATCCATGCCGCCGGGCACCTCGACCACGCGATTCTCGACCGAGCCGTCCTCGCCGACCAGCACGGCGAGCGCGCGGTCATGGCTCAAGGGCACGAAGCCAAACTGGCGCAGCACCGGCTCGGCCTTGGGGACCAGCACCAGCCCGGCACAGGCCGAGAGGCCGGAGAGCGCAGCGGTGGTGTTGGCCAGCGCCTCCTCCACCGGGCCGCGCTCGGCGGCGTTGCGCTCGATCGCGGCGCGCTCCTCGGCCGAGGGCGCGCTCGCCTGCATCATGCCGTCGACGAATAGGCGCAGGCCGGTCTCGGTCGGCATGCGGCCCGCGCTGGTGTGCGGCGAGGCGAGCAGGCCCAGCTCCTCCAGGTCCTGCATCACGTTGCGGATCGAGGCGGGCGACAGGTTGAGTCCGGAGATCTGCGCGATCGTCCGCGACCCCACCGGCGTGCCGGTGTCCAGATACGACTCGACCACCATGCGAAACACGTCGCGGGCGCGGTCGGTCAGTTCGCGGATCGGCGGGGTGGTCATGTCGCTCTATGTAGCGCGCGCATCTCGCCCGCCAACCTCTGCCGTCACCCCGGCCTTGTGCCGGGGTCCACCGGGAGGCGAGTCATGGACAGGAGGCGGGAGCGCAGAATGCGCGGCCTAGTGGACCCCGGCACAAGGCCGGGGTGACGAAACTGGCCTCAGGGCCGCTCGCCGATCAGGTCGTGGATCGGGAGGCCCTCGACCGCGTCGCCGAGCGCCTGGCCGAGCGGGCGGTTCTTCTCCGCGCGGCAGCCATAGTAGAAATACAGCCCCTGGCTGTCGCCGATCGCGCGGGTCCAGGTGACGTCGACGCTCGAGGCATCGGTCACCGCCGGCTCGCAATTCTTCTCGCCGGGGGCATAGCGGACCTGCCCGCTCGCGGGGCGGTACGGCGCCAGCTTCGCGGCGAAGGCATCGTACTGCGCAGGGGTGAGCTTGAACGCCCGCTCGCCGGTCACCGCGGTGAAGCGCTTGCCCTCGAACACTCCGGTGCCGTCGGGACGCACGGTGACGGCGTAGACCGGGCAGCGGCCATAGCAGGGGCCGGTCTCGTAGCGGATCGAATCGCTCTCGATCGCCACCGGCTTGCCCGGGCCGGCCGGCTCGCCACTCGGCCGCACACAGCCCGATAACGCCAGCACGCCAAGTCCGATGATCGCAAGCCTACGCATACCCTGTTCTCCCCACGGCCCTCTACACGGATCGCCCGCCAACACTGGCGCGTTCCGACCGTTCCGTCTACGTGGCGCACGAAACCTTGCAGGAGACTGAAGCAGATGCGCCCTTCCGGCCGCGCCCCCGACGAGATGCGTGCGATCACGATCGAGCCCCATTTCACCCGCCATGCCGAGGGTTCGGTGCTGATCAGCTTCGGGGACACCCGCGTGCTCGTCACCGCCAGCGTCGAGGAGCGGCTGCCGCCCTGGCTGAAGGGCAAGGGCGAAGGCTGGGTGACCGCCGAGTACGGCATGCTCCCCCGCGCCACCCACACCCGCGGCCAGCGCGAGGCTGCCAAGGGCAAGCAGTCGGGCCGCACCCAGGAGATTCAGCGCCTGATCGGTCGCAGCCTGCGCGCCGTCACCGACCTCAAGAAGCTCGGCGAGCGCCAGATCACCCTCGATTGCGACGTGATCCAGGCCGATGGCGGCACCCGCACCGCGGCGATCTCGGGTGCGTTCGTCGCGCTGCGCATCGCGGTGAACAAGCTCATGGCGCAGGGGCTGATCAAGGAAGACCCGATCACCGCGCAGGTCGCCGCGGTCTCCTGCGGCATCCACCAGGGCACGCCGGTGCTCGACCTCGACTATGTCGAGGACAGCGCCGCCGATGCCGACGCCAATTTCGTCCTGCTCTCCAACGGCAACATCGCCGAGGCGCAGGCGACCGCCGAGGGCGCGACCTATGACGAGGAAGGGCTGCTCCGCCTGCTCCGCCTCGCCCGCATCGGCTGCAACCAGATCTTCGAAGCACAGTTGAAGGCAATCGGATGAGCGGCGAAGGCGAAACTCCCCAGGCGATCCGCAAGCTGCAGCCCGGCAAGCTGGTGATCGCCAGCCACAACCAGGGCAAGGTGCGCGAGATCCGCGAGCTGCTCGGTCCCTATGGGATCGAGCCGGTCTCGGCCGGCGAGCTCGACCTGCCCGAGCCCGAGGAGACGGGGACGACCTTCGTCGCCAATGCCGAGCTGAAGGCGCTGCAGGCGGCCGACCTGTCCGGCCTGCCCGCGCTGGCCGATGATTCGGGCCTGTGCGTCGAGGCGCTGAACAACGATCCGGGCATCTTCTCGGCGCGCTGGGCGGGGCCGGGCAAGGACTTCGGGCTCGCGATGCAGCTGGTCGAGGACAATCTCGCCAAGCTGCCGCCCGAGACCAGCCGCGACGCGCATTTCGTCTGCGCGCTCGCGCTCGCCTGGCCCGACGGGCATGTCGAATGGTTCGAGGGGCGTGTGGACGGCACTCTGGTCTGGCCGCCGCGCGGCGATCAGGGCTTCGGCTATGACCCGATGTTCCTGCCCAACGGCCATCAGGAGACGTTCGGCGAGATGGCGCCGGCCGCCAAGCACGCGATGAGCCACCGCGCCGATGCCTTCCGCCAGCTCGTCGCGGCGGTGCTCGACTGAGAAACGTGATTCGCGGCGCGTTAAGGATTTATTTCCCGCAACTTCCCATCGAAACTTAAGTTATGACCCCTCGCTTACCAGAACTTCAGCGAGGGGTCGCAGATGGGTTCATTCCGCCAATGGGCGACGATGATACGACACGTCCACAAGACGCATACCGAAACGGGCATCGAGGAAGAGATGGGGGAAGAGCTTCTCGCGCTGGATGCGCCGAAGGCCCCGCGTGAACGCGCCGAGCGCGACACGCCGGCTAGCGGCGGCGAATCCTGCCCGCTGTGACGCACTGCCGCAACGTTGACCTGTGAAGCGACCGGCCTAGCCTCGCGCGCGTAGGCTTGGGGACCTGACGTTGCGTATTGCCATCATCGACGACAGCGGGCTGCGCGCCACGATCCTCGAGGAGGGTCTGCGCGATGCCGGCTTCGAGGAGATCGAAGTCGTGCCCCCGCACGGCGCCTTTGTCGCGCGGCTCGAGCGTATGGCGCCCGATGTCGTGCTGATGAACCTCGGCAACGCCAATCGCGATTCGCTGGAGGAGATGCTCGCGGTGAGCCGCGCGCTGGCGCGGCCGATCGCGATGTTCGTCGACCAGTCCGACGACGGGATGATCGGCGCGGCGATCGATGCCGGCGTCTCCGCCTATGTCGTCGACGGGCTGCGGAAGGACCGGGTGAAACCGGTTCTCGAGCTGGCGATCCGGCGGTTCAATGCCTTCTCCCGGCTGCAGACTGAACTGGACGCCGCGCGCACCGAGCTGGCCGAACGCAAGACGCTCGACCGCGCCAAGGCGATCCTGATGCAGAGCCGCGGGCTGAGCGAGCCCGAGGCCTATGCGCTGCTGCGCACCACCGCGATGAAGCAGGGGCGGCGGATCGTCGAGGTCGCCGAAGCCCTGATCACAGCCGCCGACCTGTTTGGAGACGGGCGATGACGCCGCTTTCGATCGCCTTCCTGCCGCTGACCGACAGCGCCCCGCTGATCGTGGCGCGCGAACGCGGCTTCGCCGAGGCCGAGGGCATCGCGCTGACGCTGGTGCGCGACACCAGCTGGGCGACGGTGCGCGACCGGCTGGTCTATGGCCAGGTGCAGTGCGCGCACATGCTCGCCCCGTTGGCCGTGGCGGTGACCCTGGGGTTGAGCCAGGCGCCCTGCGCGATCGCCGCGCCGTTCAAGCTCAACGACAATGGCAATGCGCTGACCCTATCCGCCGAGCTGGCCGCCGCGCTCGATCCCGATCCGCGCAACCGGGTCGAGGATCCGATCGCCACCGCGCACGACTTCGCCGCCGCGATCGGGCTGCATCGCCGCAAGCCGGTGATCGGCATCGTCCACCGCTATTCGAGCCATGCGCTGATGCTGCGCTACTGGCTGGCCTATGCCGGCGTGAACCCCGACCGCGACGTGACGCTGCGCGTGCTGCCGCCTTCGCTGATGGTCCAGGCGCTGCGTCTCGGCGAGATCGACGGTTTCATCGCCGGCGAGCCGTGGAGCAGCGTCGCGGTGGCCGAGGGGATCGGCGAGATCGCCGCCGCCGGGGTGAACATCTGGCAGCGCGGCGTCGAGAAGGTGCTCGCCACCCGCGCCGATTGGGCCGAAGCCAATGGCGAGACGCTCGGCCGGCTGCTCCGCGCGCTCGACCGCGCCGCCGCCTGGTGCGACGATCCGGCCAACCGCCAGAAGCTGGCCACCCTGCTCTCCCGCCCGGACCATGTCGGCCAGCCCGCCGACCTGATCGTCCAGGCGCTGGCCGGGCGGATGCCGCTGATGCAGGGCGGCGACGTGGTCGACCTGCCCAATTTCACCGTCTTCCACCGCGGTGCAGCGAACTTCCCGTGGCGCAGCCAGGCGCTGTGGATCTATTCGCAGTTCGTCCGCTGGAACCTGGTCGAGCCCAGCCCCGAGGCCGAGCGCGCCGCGGCCGGCGTGTTCCGCTCCGATCTCTACCGCAGCGCGCTGGCCGGGCGCGGCGTCGCCATGCCTGGGGCGAGCATGAAGGTGGAGGGCGCGCTGACCAGCCCCCTCGCCGCCGCCTCGCACGAAGGCAGCCTGACCCTGGCGCCCGACCGGTTCTTCGACGGCCGCGCCTTCGATCCGCAGGACCTCGAGGCCTATTTGCGCGGACTGAAACAAAGCTGAAATTTTTGCACTTGCGAAGAAACCCACTTCGCGTCAGCTTAAGCGAGTCGCCCGAATGGCCGGGTGACGCATATCGGATCTTCGCGGCGACGTAGGCGCGAGCATCCACCGGAATTCAGCAAAGCCGCTGTCCGATCCCCGCCCTCGCGGGAGATCGGCAGTGGCTTTTTTCGTGCCTGCGGCACAGGAGGGCAGAGCGGATGAAGATCGCGGAACTGGCGCGCGAAGGCTTCGAGGCGATCGGCGGGGGCGCCGACATCGACAGCTTCCCGGAGCGCAAGGCGAAGTCGGCATTCTGGAGCAGCGGCCACACGCCGACGCTGATCGCCGCCTTCCTCTATTTCGACCTGGCCTTCATGGTCTGGGTGCTGCTCGGCCCGCTCGCGCCGGAGATTGCCCGGGATATCGGGCTGAGCCCGGCGCAGAAGGGCCTGATGGTAGCGACCCCCACCCTCGCCGGCGCGGTGCTGCGCCTGCTCGTCGGCCTGCTTGCCGACCGGATCGGGCCGAAGCGCACCGGGGTGATCGGACAGGTGATCGTGATCGCCGGCCTGCTAACCGCCTGGCGGCTGGGCGTGCACAGCTTCGCCGGCACGCTGGCGCTGGGCGGCGTGCTCGGTTTCGCCGGCGCCAGCTTCGCGGTGGCGCTGCCGCTGGCCAGCCGCTGGTATCCGCCCGAGCATCAGGGCAAGGCGATGGGCATTGCCGGCATGGGCAATTCGGGCACGGTGCTCGCCGCGCTGTTCGCGCCGATGCTAGCCAAGGCGTTCGGCTGGAACGCGGTGCTCGGGCTGGTCTGCATCCCGCTGGCGATCGTGCTGGTTGTCTATGTGGTGCTCGCCAAGGACGCGCCGAACCAGCCCGCACCCAAGCCGCTCGCCGCCTATCTCGAGCCGCTCAAGACCGCCGATGCCTGGTGGTTCATGCTGTTCTACGGCGTCACCTTTGGCGGCTTCTCGGGCCTCGCCTCGTCGCTGACCATCTATTTCAGCGACCAGTTCGCGCTCAGCACGATCACCGCCGGCTATTGCACCGCGGCCTGTGTGTTCGCCGGATCGCTGGTCCGCCCGCTCGGCGGCGCGCTGGCAGACCGGGTCGGCGGGGTCGCGGCGCTCACCGCCGTCTACATCGTCGCGGCGATCGCGCTGCTCGGCGTCAGCACCTCGCCCGCCAGCCTCGGCGTCGCACTTACCCTGTTCGTCATCGCGATGCTGGCGCTCGGCACCGGCAATGGCGCGGTGTTCCAGCTGGTGCCGCAGCGCTTCGGCAAGGAGATCGGCATCCTGACCGGGCTGGTCGGCATGGCCGGCGGCGTCGGCGGCTTCTACCTCGCCTCCTCGCTCGGCTTTGCCCGCCAGGTGACCGGCGGCTTCGGCCCCGGCTTCCTGATCTTCGCGATGCTGGCGCTGGGCGCCCTTGCCGCGCTGACCTTCGTCAAGGGCAAGTGGCGGATGCGCTGGGCGGCGGCCGCGGGGGTGCGGATCTGATGCGGAGCCTGGCGCTCCTCCCCTTCGCGCTCGCCGCTACCCCGGCGGCGGCGCAGGAGATGAAGCCGCTGATCGACGCCCGGCTTCGCTATGAGGGCGTCGATCAGGCGGGGATCGCGAAGGACGCCGACGCACTTACGCTGCGCGTCCGCGCCGGATTCGAGCTGAAGCAGGGCGACTTCGCACTACTGGCCGAGAGCGAAGGCACGCTGGCGCTGGTCGAGCGCTACAACAGCAGCGTCAACGGGCGGACCGCCTATCCCACCGTGGCCGACCCCCAGAATGTCGAGATCAACCGGATCCAGCTCCAGTATCGCGGTCTGAAGGACAGCGTCTTCACCGCCGGCCGCCAGCGCATCGCGCTCGATGACCAGCGCTTCGTCGGCAATGTCGCCTGGCGGCAGAACGAGCAGACCTTCGATGCGGTGCGCATCGAGAGCAAGGCGCTGGGGCCAGTGGCGATCGACCTGACCTATGCCTGGGCGGCGCACACGATCTACGGTGTGGAGAGCCCGATTGCCGGGATCGGCGGCGACAATGTCTTCGCCGGGGCGACGGTGAAGCTGGGTCCGGTGACGGCCAAGGGCTTTGCCTATCTGATCGACCAGGACGCGACCGGACGGCGGCAATTTTCCAGCCAGACCTATGGCGGCCGCGCGACCACCACGCTGCCGCTGGGGCCGGCCAAGCTGTCGCTCGCCGCCAGCTATGCCCGCCAGTCGGACTGGCGGGACAACCCCAATCGCTATGCCGCCGATTACTGGCTGGCCGAGGGGCAGCTGCAGGTGAAGGCCTTCGGGCTGAGCGGCGGCTATGAAGTGCTCGGTGCCGACAAGGGGCTGGTCAACACCAGCTTCCAGACTCCGCTCGCCACGCTCCACAAGTTCCAGGGCTGGGCGGACAAGTTCCTCGTCACGCCCGCCGACGGCATCCGCGACCTCTATGCCGGGGGCAGCTATGCGCTGGCGCTGGGCAAGGCACCGACGGTGACGCTCCAGGCGACCTATCACCGCTTCGACAGCGACCGGAACGCGCGCCTTTATGGCGAGGAATGGGATCTGCAGCTCGGCTTCAAGCCGGCCAGGCACCTCGCCGCCCTGATCAAATATGCCGATTACCGCGCCGCCAGCTTCGCGACCGATACGCGCAAGCTGTGGCTCCAGCTCGATTTCAGCCTGTGAGTGACCAAGCATGACGCATCACATCGAACGCCCGCATCTGGTGGTGATCGGCAACGGCATGGCCGGTTGCCGCGCCGTGGAGGAACTGCTCGCCCGCGATCCGAACCGGTATCGGGTGACGATCTTCGGCGCCGAGCCGCATGTGAACTACAACCGGATCATGCTCTCGCCCGTGCTGGCCGGCGAGAAGACGTTCGACGAGATCGTGATCAACCCGCGCGACTGGTATGACGGCAACGGCATCGAGCTGGTCGCGGGCGACAGCGTCACCGGGATCGACCGCGAGGCACGTACCGTCACCGCCGCCAGCGGGCGCAGCGTCAGCTACGACAAGCTGCTGATCGCAACCGGCTCCGATCCCTTCATCATCCCGGTGCCGGGCAAGGACCTGCCGGGCGTGATCAGCTTCCGCGACATGAAGGATGTCGACGCGATGCTCGCCGCTGCCGAGGGCGGCGGCGATGCGGTCGTCATCGGCGGCGGCCTGCTCGGGCTCGAGGCGGCGCACGGCCTCACCCTGCGCGGCATGAGGGTCACCGTGCTCCATTTGATGCCGACGCTGATGGAGCGCCAGCTCGACGAGGCGGCAGGCTGGCTGCTCAAGTCCGAGCTCGAATCGCGCGGCCAGACGATCCTGACCGGCGCCGACACTGCCGAGATCCTGGGTACCGATCATGTCGAGGGCGTGAAGCTCAAGGACGGGCGGGTGATCCCGGCGAGCCTGGTGGTGATGGCGGTGGGCATCCGCCCCTCGACCGCGCTTGCCCGCGAGGCCGGGCTGGCGGTGGGGCGCGGCATCCAGGTCGACGACCACATGGTCACCAGCGATCCGGACGTGCTCGCGGTCGGCGAGTGCGTCGAGCATGACGGCAATGTCTACGGCCTGGTCGCGCCGCTCTGGGAGATGTGCCGCGCGCTCGCCGATGGGCTCGTCGAGGCGCCCACCGGCTATCGCGGCTCGGTCACCTCGACCAAGCTCAAGGTCTCGGGCATCGACCTGTTCTCCGCCGGCGACTTTTCGGGCGGTGACGGCGCCGAGGACATCGTGCTGCGCGACGCCAGCCGCGGCATCTACAAGCGCGTGGTGGTGAAGGACGACCGCATCGTCGGCGCGGTTCTCTACGGCGATACCGCCGATGGCAGCTGGTATTTCGATCTCCTGAAGAAGCAGGAGGACATTTCCGACCTCCGCGACCTGCTGATCTTCGGCCAGGCCTTTGCCCAGGGAGGGGGGCAAACGGACCCTAAGGCTGCCGTTGCGGCGCTCTCGGACGATGCCGAGATCTGTGGCTGCAACGGCGTGTCCAAGGGCCAGGTCGTCGCCTGCATCGAGAAAGGCGCGTGCAGCCTCGATGCGGTGCGCGCGGGGTGCAAGGCATCGGCGAGTTGCGGATCGTGCACCGGGCTGGTCGAGACTTTGCTCGCGGTGACGCTCGGCGACGCGGTCCAGTCCGGGCCCAAGACGATGTGCAAATGCACCAGCTTCGGCCATGACGATGTCCGCCGCGAGATCGTCGCGCAGGGCATGCGCTCGATCCCCGAGGTGATGCAGAAGCTCCATTGGTCGACGCCCGATGGCTGCTCCTCGTGCCGCCCGGCGCTCAACTATTATCTGCTCTGCGCGCTGCCCGGCGAATATCGGGACGACCAGCAGAGCCGCTTCGTCAACGAGCGGATGCACGCCAACATCCAGAAGGACGGCACCTATTCGGTCGTCCCGCGCATGTGGGGCGGGATCACCACCCCGCAGGAGCTGCGCGCGATCGCCGATGTCGTCGAGAAATACGACGCACCAATGGTCAAGGTCACCGGCGGCCAGCGGCTCGATATCTTCGGGATCAAGAAGGAAGACCTGCCCGCGGTCTGGGCCGATCTCAATGCCGCCGGCATGGTCTCCGGCCACGCTTATGGCAAGGCGCTGCGCACAGTGAAGACCTGTGTCGGCTCCGAATGGTGCCGCTTCGGCACCCAGGATTCGACCGGGCTCGGCGTCAAGCTGGAGCGCGGCTTCTGGGGCAGCTGGATGCCGCACAAGTTCAAGATGGCGGTCTCAGGCTGCCCCCGGAACTGCGCCGAGGCGACGATCAAGGATTTCGGCGTGGTCTGCGTGGACTCCGGATATGAGCTCCATGTCGGCGGCAATGGCGGCATCCATGTCCGCGCGACCGACCTGCTGGTGAAGGTCGCGACCGAGGAGGAGTCGCTCCACTACGCCGCCGCCTTCGTCCAGCTCTACCGCGAGGAAGCGCGCTATCTCGAGCGCACTGCGCCGTGGATCGAGCGGGTCGGGCTGCAGTACGTCAAAGACCGGATCGTCGAGGACGCGGAACGCCGCGACGCCCTCGCTGCCCGCTTCTGGCATTCGCAGACCTTCAGCCAGGACGATCCCTGGGCCGAGCGCGCCGCCGGCCAGGAACGCGAGCAGCACGCCCACATGGCTGCGTTCAAACCCATGCTCCAGGAGGAAATCGCATGATCGGCGAATGGCTCGACATCGGCTGGCTGCACGAGATCCCGGTGCGCGGCAGCCGCACCGTGCCGGTCGAGGGCGGTGAGGAGATCGCAGTGTTCCGCACCGGCGACGACAAGGTCTTCGCGCTGGTCAATCGCTGCCCGCACAAGGGCGGCCCGCTCAGCCAGGGCATCGTCCATGGCCACAGCGTCGCCTGCCCGCTGCACAACTGGAACATCGCGCTGGCGACCGGCCAGGCGCAGGGCGAAGACAAGGGTTGCACTCCGGTGATCCCGGTCAAAGTCAGCGGCGGACGGGTGCTGATCTGCCGCGCAAGCACGCTGAAGGCGGCGGCGTGAGGGAGAATTTCTCTTCTCCCTCTCTCCTTCAGGGGAGAGGGTCGGGGAGAGGGGGAAGCGCCACGCGCCATCGATATGCCCCTCTCCCCGGCCCTCTCCCCGCGAGCGGGGAGAGGGAGAAGTGACCCGCACCACCTGCGCCTATTGCGGCGTCGGCTGCGGGATCGTCGCGACGCGCACCGGCGCGCGCGCGGTGGAGATCAAGGGCGATCCGGAGCATCCCGCCAATCGCGGGCGGCTCTGCTCCAAGGGCACGCATCTCGGCGAGACGGTCGGGCTTGAAGGCCGGCTGCTCCAACCGATGATCGGCAAGCGCCGGGCGAGCTGGGACAAGGCGCTCGATCTTGTAGCGAAGCGCTTCAAGCAGGCGATCGCCGAGCATGGGCCGGACAGCGTCGCCTTCTATGTCTCGGGCCAGTTGCTGACCGAGGATTATTACGTCGCCAACAAGCTGATGAAGGGGTTCATCGGCTCGGGCAACATCGACACCAATTCGCGGCTTTGCATGTCGAGCGCGGTGGCCGGCCATGTCCGCGCATTCGGCGAGGACGTCGTGCCGGCAAGCTATGACGATCTCGACGCGGCCGACCTGATCATTTTGGTCGGCTCGAACACCGCCTGGTGCCACCCGATCGTCTACCAGCGCATCCGCGCGCGCTGCGACGCCGGCGCCAAGCTGGTGGTGATCGACCCGCGCCGTACCGAGACCTGCGAAGGTGCTGACCTGCACCTTGCGATCCGCCCGGGCAGCGACGTCGCGTTGATGAACGGGCTGCTCGCCCATTGCCGCGAGGCTGGGCTGATCGACGCGGATTATCTCGCCGCAAGCGTCAGCGTGCCCGAGAATTTCTGGGACAGCGTTGGAGAGGGAAGCGACCTGTGGTCGGTGGCGCGGACATGCGAAGTGCCGGCCGCCGACCTCAGGCGCTTCTACGAGCTGTTCGCCGCGCATCCGCGCACGATTACCCTGTTCAGCCAGGGCATAAACCAGTCGCTGCGTGGCACCGACCAGGTCAACGCGATCATCAACGTCCATCTCGCGACCGGCCGGATCGGCAAGCCGGGCGCGGCGCCCTTCTCGATCACCGGCCAGCCCAATGCGATGGGCGGTCGCGAAGTGGGCGGGCTCGCCTCCAGCCTCGCCTCGCACATGGATTTCGCCCCCGAAAACCGCGCCCGCGTCCAGCGCTTCTGGGCCTCGCCCACGATCGCGCCCAAGCCCGGCCTCAAGGCGGTCGACCTGTTCCGCGCGATGGGCGAAGGCCGGATCAAGGCGCTGTGGATCATGGCGACCAACCCGGCGGTCTCGATGCCCGATGCCGGCGCGGTGCGCGAGGCGCTGGCCCGCTGCCCCTTCGTGGTGATCTCCGACGTGATCGCCGAGACCGATTGCACGCCTTTCGCCCATGTCCGCCTGCCCGCCACCGGCTGGGGCGAGAAGGACGGCACGGTCACCAATTCGGAACGCCGCGTCAGCCGCCAGCGCGCGCTGTTCGAGGCACCGGGTGAAGCGAAGCCCGACTGGTGGATCATCAAGGAAGTCGGCCGCCGCATGGGCTGGCCCGGCGACTTCGCCTATGCCCGCCCCGCCGACATCTTCCGCGAGCATGCACGCCTCTCCGCCTATCAGAATGACGGCGCCCGGCTGTTCGACCTCGGCGACAAGGTCGCAATCGGCAATGCGGACTATGAGACGATGGTCCCCTTCCGCTGGGGCGGCGACGCCTTCGCCGATGGCCGTTTCCCGACGCCCGATGGCCGTGCGCGGCTGGTGCCGGTCAGCCAGATGCCGCTGCCCGCACCGCTCGCCAACTGGCCGCTGACGCTCAACACCGGGCGCTACCGCGACCAGTGGCACACGATGACGCGCACCGGGCTCAGCCCCAAGCTCTCCCGCCACCGCGAGGAGCCGCTGGTCGAGGTCCATCCGGAGGACGCCGCGGCTCAGGGACTGGAGGATGGCGGTCTTGCCCGCGTCTCCACCCCTCAGGGCGCGAGCCTGTTCCGCGTCCAGTGCAGCACCGGCCAGCGCCGCAGCGAGATCTTCACCCCGATCCACTGGACCGACCGGCAATCCACCGGCGGCCGCACGGGCTTGCTCCCGCGTCCGCTAGTCGATCCGCATTCGGGCCAGCCCGGCTTCAAGTCTACACCTGCGAAGATCGAGGCGGTGGCGCCCGCCTGGCGCGGCTTCCTGATCACCACCGAGGCGATGGAGCGCCCCGACTGCCTGTGGGCGACCCGCGTCACCGTGCCGGGCGGCACGCTGTTCGAGCTGGCGGGCGACGGCGATGCGCAGGCGATCGAAGCCCGGCTGCCACGCGGCGAGCGGATCGAGAGCTTCGACCGCGCGCGCGGCTCGCACCGCATCGCCGTGATGCGCGAGGGGCGGCTGGTCGCGGCGCTGTTCCGCACCGAGCGCGGCATGCTGCCCAAGCGCGAATGGCTGGTCGAGCAGCTCGGCCAGGCTGCCACCGCCGCGTTGCTCGCCGGCGCCCCGCCGGGCGCGCGCGAAGATCGCGGGCCGATCATCTGCCTGTGCTTCGATGTCGGCCTGAAGACCATCGTCGCCGCGATCGGCAGCCAGCAGCTCACCAGCGTCGAGGCGGTGGGCGCGGCGCTGTCCGCCGGGACCAATTGCGGCTCGTGCCGCCCGTCGATCCGCCGGATCCTCGAAGAGAACAGGAGTGCCGCCAATGGATGAGACCTTCCTCCCCGGCGAGGTTTGGCTGGTAGGCGCCGGCCCCGGCGATCCGGACCTGCTCACCCGCAAGGCCGAGCGGCTGCTGCGCACGGCCAGCGTGGTGTTCTACGACGCGCTGGTCGGCCCCGGCGTGCTGGCGCTGATCCCCGATCATGTACGGCTGGTGCCCGTCGGCAAACGATCGGGCCGGCATTCGAAGGACCAGGGCACGATCGACGCGCTGCTGGTCGAGGCTGCGCTCGATGGCGAGCGCGTGGTCCGGTTGAAGGGGGGCGACCCCTCGGTATTCGGCCGCTCGACCGAGGAGATCGCCGCACTGGCCGCCGTTGGGGTCCGGGCGCGCATCTGCCCCGGCATCACCGCGGCGAGCGCTGCGGCGGCTTCGGCCGGCATCTCGCTCTCGCTGCGGGGGCTTGCTCGTCGCGTCCAGTTCGTCACCGCGCATGTGCGGGCCGGTGAGCCGCTGGCGCTCGACTGGGCGGCGCTCGCCGATCCGCACAGCACCACCGCTTTCTATATGGGCCGGGGCGCTGTGGGCGAGATCAGCCGCCAGCTGATCGCCGCCGGGCTGGACGGCGCGACGCCGGTGCTGGTCGCCTGCGACATCAGCCTGCCGGGCGAGCGGCTGCTACACACGAGGCTCGACCTGCTGCCGATCGCCACCAGTGCGATCGCTGAGGACAAGCCGACACTCCTGCTGGTCGGCGAGGCGGTGGCGAGCAGTGGCGCGGGAATCGCCGCGGAACTGGCGGAGCGCTGCGCATGAAGCATGTCCGGATTGCCGAGGAGGAGCGCGTGCCTTGCGGTGCTTCACTGCGGTTCGATGCCGCCCAGGCGATCCTCGGCGCGCTTGCCCAGCCACTTGGGACGGAGCGCGTACCGCTCGCCAAGGCAGGCAGGCGCGTGCTGGCAGAGCCGGTCCGCGCGGCGATGGACATACCGTCGCGCGATCTGGCGGCGATGGACGGCTTCGCGGTGCGCGAGGCCGATCTCGCCGCCGGGCTGCGCCGGTTCGCGGTGATCGGCGCCGCCTATCCGGGTGCGCCGTTCTCGGGCGCCGTCGGGCCGGGCGAAGCAGTACGGATCATGACCGGCGCGCCGATGCCCGCCGGCACCGACCGGGTGCTGATGCGCGAGCTGATCACCGCGGCGGGGTCGGCCCTCACGCTCGACGGCTCGGTTCCCGCCAAGCCGCATGTCCGGACGCGTGGCTCGGACACGGCGGCCGGAACGGTCGTGCTGCCTGCAGGCCGGCTCCTCGACCCGCGCGCGCTGGTCGTCGCCGCGGCGGCCGATGCGGCGACCTTGACCGTGTGGCGCACGCCGCGGGTCCGCGTGATCGCGACCGGTGACGAGCTGGTGCCTGCCGGCGAGGCGCAGGCGAGCGGTGGCGTGCCCGACAGCCTGTCCGAAGCGGTACTGCTGATGGCCCGGCAATGGGGGGCAAAACCCCTTGGCGCTGTGCAGGTGCGCGACGATCCGGCGCTGCTCACCGCGGCGGCAGAGACGGCGCTGGTGGACAGCGATGTGCTGGTCCTGTGCGGCGGCGCCTCGCGTGGGGACCGCGACTTCGCCAAGGCGGCGCTGGTGCCGCTCGGCCTGGAGCTGCTCTTCGCCAATGTCGCGATCAAGCCGGGCAAGCCGGTCTGGCTCGGCCGGGTCGGCGCCAGGCTGGTGCTCGGCCTGCCGGGCAACCCCACCGCGGCGATGACGGTCGCCCGGCTGTTCCTCGTACCGCTGCTGGCGGCGCTGGGCGGGCGCGGGGTGGGGCCGGCGCTGCGCTGGGAGCGCGCCCCGCTTCTCGAGGATGTCACCGCGGGCGACCGCGAGGCATTCCTCTGTGCCGAGCGGCTGGACGAAGGGGTTCGGGTCCTCGCCCGCCAGTCGGCATCGGCACAGTGCATGCTGGCCCTGGCCGACACGCTCGTCCGCCTTCCCGCCGGCGCCGGCACGCTGTCCGCCGGCGCGGGCGTCGAGACGCTGCGCTTCTGATGCGAATCCTCGGCGCGGTCCTCGCCGGCGGCCGGTCAAGCCGCTTCGGAAGCGACAAGGCGCTGGCGGTGCTCGAGGGCAAGCCGCTGATCGCCCATGCGATCGAGGCGCTCGCCGCGCATGCCGATACGGTCGTGAGCTGCGGACGCGACTGGCCGGGCCTCGTTTCGATTCCCGACAATCCCGCCGGCGGCCATGGGCCGCTGGCCGGCCTGAACGCCGCGCTGCGTCACGCGGCAGAGAACGGTTTCGACACGGTGCTGTGCGCGCCGATCGACGTACACCCCCTGCCCGACGCGTTACGCCTTCTGGCGGGCGAATCGCCTGCCGTGCTGCGGACGCAATGGGCCGTCGGGCATTGGCCCGCCGCACTGGGCCCGGCGCTCGACCGCCATCTGGCAAGCGGCGCGCTGTCGATCCGCAGCTGGCTGCAGGCAAGCGAAGCGCGGCTGATCGACGACGCGCATCTGGGCCTGCGGAACATCAATTTCGTGAAGGACCTGCCGGTTCCGCTCGCCCCGGGCGAGTGACCTTCCTGATTCGCGCTGGCGGGAAGGTGGTGGACAGGGCTGGATTCGAACCAGCGTACGCTTGCACGGGCAGATTTACAGTCTGCTGCCTTTAACCACTCGGCCACCTGTCCATGGCGCCGTTCGGCGAGAGGGGGGCCATTGCCGAAGCAGAAGCCCCCTGTCAACGCCTTGCGCACAGTCTTTGCGCGGCATAGCGTCCGCCGCTTCCTGATAATATACTCCCCGGGGGCCCAATGCGCCGACTTTCCTTCGCCATCGCCACGCTGCTCGCAGCCACTGCCATGGCACCGCTCGCCATCGCCAAGGGCCCGGACGGCCCCGCCGCGCCGAGCGCACCCGTCGACAAGATCGTCGACGAGGGCACCAACCGCAGCGAAGTGATGCGCGTCGCCCAGTACCTCACCGACGTGATCGGCGCGCGACTCACCAATTCGCCGGGCATGCGCCAGGCCGAGGACTGGACCCAGGCCAAGTTCCGCGAATGGGGCCTGGCCAACGTCCACAAGGAAGGCTTCGAGTTCGGTCGCGGCTGGTCGGCAAAGAACGCCAGCGTAAAGATGATCGCGCCGCGCCCGCTCACCCTGATCGCGGCGCCGCTCGCCTGGACGCCGGGAACCAATGGCCCGATCACCGGCCAGGTCGTGCTCGCGCCCATGGCCGACGAGGCCGCGCTCGACCAGTACAAGGGCAAGCTCAAGGGCAAGATCGTGCTGCTCACCGAGCCGGCCGACATCACCGACGCGACCACCCCCGATTTCCGCCGCTATGAGGACGCCGACCTCGACAAGGCCGACACCTTCCAGCTGCAGAATGGCGGCGCCAGCGCGAATCGCCGCCCGAGCAGCGCCAGCCGCATGGCCTTCGCCGCCAAGCGCGACGCCTTTCTGAAGGCCGAGGGCGCGATTGCCTACGCGACGATGTCGTCGCGCAACGGCAAGCTGGTGCACGGCCAGAACAGCCAGTTCCAGGTCGGCGCCACCCCGCCCCTGCCCGGCTTCGAGATCGCCGCCGAGGATTATCGCCGCCTCGCCCGCCTCGCCAAGATGGGCACGGCGCCGAGCCTCGAGCTCAGCAGCGAGGTCAGCTACGACGACAGCGACACCAAGGCCTACAACATCCTGGCCGACATCCCCGGCACCGACGCCAAGGCCGGCTATGTGATGGCCGGCGCACACATGGACAGCTGGGCGATGGGCGACGGCGCGGCGGACAATGCCGCCGGCGTCTCGATGGTCATGGAGGCCGCGCGCATCATCAAGGCCTCGGGCATCAAGACGAAGCGCGCGATCCGCTTCGCGCTGTGGTCGGGCGAAGAGCAGGGCCTGCTCGGCTCGATGGCCTATGTCGAGAACCATGTCGCCAGCCGCCCGGTCGATCCGGCGCTGACCGGCACCAGCCGCTACATGAACTGGAGCAAGGCCTTCCCGATCAAGCCAGGCGCCGATCATCCGAAGCTCGCCGCCTATTTCAACCTCGACAATGGCTCGGGCAAAATCCGCGGCATCTACACCCAGGGCAACACCGCGGTGGTACCGATCTTCCGCGAGTGGATGGCGCCGTTCAACTCGATGGGCGCGACCAAGGTGGCGACCGGCCGCACCGGCAGCACCGACCATGTCTTCTTCGACGCGGTCGGCATCCCGGCGTTCCAGTTCATCCAGGATCCGCTCGACTATGGCTCGAACGTCCACCACACCGATGTCGACACCTTCGACCACCTGAAGGCCGACGACATGCGCCAGGGCGCGATCATCCTCGCAGCCTTCCTGGTCAACGCAGCCAATGCCCCCGAGCCGCTGCCGCGCCTGCCGCTGGCGACCGAGCCCAAGGCATCGGACGAATTCTACGCCGCACCGGGAGCGCATTGATGGCAAAGCGTGGACATCGGCCGAGCCAGGCATCGTCGAACCGCCCGCGTTTCTATGGGCGGCACGCGGTGCTGGCGGCGCTGGACAATCCCGAGCGGGTGGTGCGCAAGATCTGGGGCACGCACGACGCGCTCGCCAATCTCGACATCCCGGCGACCATCCCGATCACCTTCGCCAATGCCGCCGATCTCGGCCGGCTGGTGCCCAGCGACGCGCCGCACCAGGGGCTGGTCGCCGAAGTCGACCCGCTCGAGGAGATGTGGCTGGGCGACCTGCTGGCACAGGGGGCGGGCGACAATCGCCCGCTTATCGTGCTCGACCAGGTGACCGATCCGCACAATGTCGGCGCGATCCTGCGCTCGGCGGCGGCGTTCGACGCACTCGGCATCGTCACCCAGGACCGGCACGCGCCGAGCGAGACGGGCACGCTCGCCCGCGCCGCAGCGGGGACGCTGGAGCAGGTGCCGTGGTGCCGCGTGGTGAACCTGGCCCGCGCGCTCGAGGAGATCGCCGAGGCGGGCTTCTGGCGGATCGGCCTGACCGGCCATGCCAAGGGCACGCTGGCCGAAGTGATGGGCGAGCAGCGCAAGGTCGCGCTGGTGCTCGGCGCCGAGGGCGAGGGCATGCGGCAGAACACCGAGGCGCATTGCGACGAACTTGCGAAGCTGCCGATCTCGGATAAGGTCGAGAGCCTGAACGTTTCCAATGCCGCGGCGATCGCCCTCTATGCGGTGACCACCCGCGGCTGAACGCCAAGGGGGATAACATGCTGCATCGTCTGAGGGCCGCCCTGTTCGCGCTGGCCGCACCGCTGGTGCTGGCCAGCTGCCTGTTCGTGCCGGGCAAGTTCGAATCGGCGCTGACCATCCATGCCGACCGGACCTTCACCTTCTCCTACAAGGGCGAGGTGATGGCGGTCGACCTGCAGGGCTTCATGGGCAAGGCGATGCAGGAGGGCATGGCGGACGCGGCCAAGGAGAAGTCCGGCAAGAAGGGCAAGACGCCCGAGAAGGAGCCGGACTTCACCCTGACACCCGAGGAAAAGGCCAAGCAGGACGAGAATTTCCGCAAGCTCGCGGTCGAGATCGCCAAGGAAGCCGGCTATCGCAGCGTCGAGTATCGCGGCAATGGCTTGTTCTGGGTCGACTACCAGATCTCCGGCACGCTCGATCACGGCTTCGTCTATCCGTACAATCTCGACAACCAGATGGTCATGCCGTGGATCGCGGTTGAGCTGCGCGGCAAGGACCTGATCCGCATCAAGGCGCCGGGCTATGTCCGCGAGGGCGGCAAGGGCAATGGCATGGGCGACATGAGCGCGCTGGGCGCGGGCCTGGGCGACATGGGCCAGGCCTTTTCCCGACTGGAAGGCACGTTCGTGCTGACCACCGATGCCGAGCTGGTGAGCCAGAACAACGAGGCCGGTGCGGTGACCGTCGGCAAGGACAAGGTCGTCACCTGGAAGACCGACACCAACACCGACGATGCGCCGATGGCCTCGATCCGGGTGCGGGCGGTGCAGTGATTTTCTCCCTCTCCCCTCCGGGGAGAGGGAGGGAGCCGCCGAAGGCGGCGGAAGGGAGAGGGGCAGAACGATAGGCGAGCACTTCGCCTCCCGTTCAGCCCCTCTCCCGGCTTCGGCTACGACTCGCTACCCTCTCCCCGGAGGGAGAGGGAGAATTAGTCCTCTTCCGCGATCCTTACCCGCAGGCCGTCGAGATCCGGGCCGAACGGGATCTGGCACGACAGGCGCGAATATTCGTCGCGGTCACCGGCGCTATCGAGCAGGTCGTCCTCATCCATGCTCATCTTGGGCAGTTTGGCCGCAAATTCCGGATCGACATGGACGTGGCAGGTCGCGCACGAGCAGCAGCCGCCACACAGCGCGAGCAGCTCGTCGAAGCCGCTCTCGCGGATCACTTCCATCACGCTAAGGCCCGCTTCGCCCATGACCTCGCGCTCTTCACCACTCCTGGTCACGACGATAAGCTTGGGCATGACGTTCTCCTTCTATAGCCCCGTCCATGCCGCCGAACGCGGCGCTTCGCAAGGCGGTGCCCCATGGGCCTGAGCGCGGAGCAGCTCCGGGCGTCGCTCGACGCACTCGCCGCGCGCGAGCCGCTGATCGCCGCGGCGATCGGGCGCGTCGGCTATCCCCCGCCCCGCATCCGCGACCGCGGTTATGAGACCTTGCTGCGCACCATCGTCGGGCAGCAGGTGAGCGTCGCCGCGGCGCAGTCGATCTGGAACAAGATGGCCGCGCAGCTGGGCGCGCTGACCGATCCGGGCAATGTCGCGCGGGCCACTCCAGACGAGCTGCGCGCCGCCGGGCTGTCGCGCCAGAAGGCCACCTATGCCCATAGCCTGGCCGAGGAAGTGACCAGCGGCAGGCTCGACCTGACCGCCCTGCCCCAGGACGACGAGGCAGCGATCGCCCAGCTGGTGCGGATCAAGGGCATCGGCCGCTGGTCCGCCGAGGTCTATCTGCTGTTCGCCGAGGGGCGCCCCGATATCTGGCCGGCGGGCGACCTGGCGGTGCAGATCGAGGTCGGCCGGATCATGGGCCATGCCGAACGGCCCAGCGAGAAGCTGACCCGCGAGATCGCCGAGGCCTGGCGCCCCCATCGCGGCGCGGCGGCGGTGTTCGCGTGGCACCATTATAATTCGGAGATGGACGTGATTTGAATTGGAGAAGCCCCTCCCCTTCAGGGGAGGGGTTTGGGGGTGGGGCATGTGTCTCACCGAGAGCAGGAGCCCGTTGACGGCCCCCACCCCAACCCCTCCCCTGAAGGGGAGGGGCTTTAGTTGGTACCCAGCCCCACCGCTATCGCGCCCAGCGGCCCGGCCATCGTCCCCAGCCCAGGCGCGCCGACCCGCGTGTCGATGGCCTCTGCCCATTCGGCAAGCGCGCCATAGCCGCCCAGGCTCTCGACCAGCCGGGTGCGGATGCGCGGGAAGAGCGTGTCGCGGGCCGCCACCACGCCGCCGCCGATGGCGATGCGCTGGGGCGCGGCGGTGACGACGAGATTGTGGAGCATGCCCACAAGATCGTGGACGAACAGGTCCCATTCGGGCCCGTCGTCGGGCAGCTGATCGCCCGGCACGCCGAAGCGCTCGGCGAGGGCGGGGCCGGAGATCAGCCCTTCCAGGCAATCGCCATGGAAGCGGCACCAGCCGGCATAGCTGTCGCCCGGCGCGCGCGGCAGACGCATATGCCCCGCCTCGCCATGCGCCCAGCCCATCAGCGGCTTGCCGCCGGTGACCAGCCCGACGCCGACGCCGGTGCCGATGGTGATATAGGCATGCGACGACATGCCCTGCGCGGCGCCCCAGCGGCCTTCGGCCAGCGCGGCGCCGTTGACGTCGGTCTGGAAGCCGATCGGCTTGCCGTAGCGCGCCTCGAGCCGGCGGACGAGATCGGTGCCGGTCCAGCCCGGCTTGGTCGTCGCGGTGATTGAACCATAGTCGCTGCGCGCAGGATCGAGGCCGACGGGACCGAAGCTCGCCACGCCGATGGCGTCGAACCCCCAGCGATCGAGCACCGCCTCGATTCCCGCCAGCGTGGCGTCGGGATCCGTGGTCGGCACCGTCACCCGATCGCGCACATCATCGGGCCCGGTGGCGAGGAGTGCCACGCATTTCGTGCCGCCGAGTTCGAGCCCGGCGATCAGTTTTTCCTGCGTCATCCGGTTTCGCTAGCGTGGTTGAGGCCGGCACGAAAGCGCCGGAGAAAAAAGAGGCCGCCCGAAGGCGGCCAGATCACCATGGAGGACGGGTGGGGCAGCAGCGGCCGGTTGAAAGGCCCGGCCGCCACTCCCCTTTGCGACCCGATCAGAAGCGGCCCCGCAGCCCGATCATGACCTGGCGGCCCGGATCGTAGAGCGTGAAGGCAGCGTTATCGAACTGGAAGTAGCTGCGCTGCTTTTCCTTGGTGAGGTTGATCACGTCGAGGGTGAGTTCCGGCGCCCATTTCAGGTCGAAGACCTCGGCGAAGTCAACGCTCGCCGACATGTCGAACTGCTGATAATCGTTCGAATAGAGCCGGGCGAGCGCGATGCCGTTCTGATTGACGTCCGACGAGACCGAACCACGCTGGAAGGTGGTCGACAGGCGGACATTGATGCCGCCCTTCTCGTAATAGCCGGTGATGTTGTACGTCACCGGCGACACGCCCACCGCGACCGCCGGGGCGGCGCCCGAACCGGTCTGGTCGATCAGCGTCAGGTTCGCGTTGAAGCCGAAGCCGTTGAGGCCGATCTTGCCGAGCAGGAAGTCGAGCGGCTGCACCCAGTTCACTTCGAGGCCGTTGACCTTGAGCGTGCCGGTGGCGTTGACCTGCTGGTTGAGCACCACGGTGGCGCCGGTCGCGCCGCCACGCGAGTTGATCGCGATCTGCTGGGTGGGGGTCAGCGTGTCGAAGGTCACGCCGTACGCCGCCAGCGCCGAGAAGGGCACCGTCACCGAGCCGTTGGTGGTGAAGCCGGTCACTGCCTTGCGGAAGGCGGTGAAGCCGACATAGCCTTCCTTGCCGGTGTAATATTCGAAGCCCAGGTCGATGTTGGTCGACAGATAGGGATCGAGCGACGGATTGCCGACCGTGCCGACATCGGCCGAGGGGCTCGAGAAGTTGAGGCCCGGCAGCATCGTGTTCGGATTGGGCCGGGTCATCGTCCGCGAGACCGCGGCGCGGACCACTGCCGCGTCGCCGATATGGAAGGCGCCGCTCACCGACGGCAGCCAGTTCTCGTAGCGCGACTCGGTGTAAACGAAGTTGGTGATGTTCGGGTAGCAGCTGCCGTCGCGCGGATTGCCGGTGCCCGGGCAGGCATTGGGCAGCGGGCCCGCGCCGTCCGGATCCTGCGAATTGCGCGGGTCGCTGATCGAGACGCGGCCGCCGATCGTCTGGTCGGTACGCACATAGCGGACGCCGGCATTGTAGTTCAGGTGGTTGTTGTCGCCGATCTGCAGGTCGCCATTCACCTCGGCATAGGCGCCGATCACCTTCTCGCGGACATAGCCGCCGCTGGCGCCAGTGTTCGACGAGCCGGCCTCGGGCGCGGCGTTGTGGAAGGCGTCATAGTTGGAGGCTGCCTTGAACGCGTTCCAGTCGACCGTGACGAAACCGGCCGAGGTCGGGCGCAGCAGGCTGGCGAGCTGCGCGTTCGAGATCAGCGAGCCGCCATAGGTGACGGGGCCGGTCGCGCCGCTCGAATAGCCGGTGCCATAGGCCGGATAGGTCGGATAGCCCGCCGGCGCCGCGCCGGGCTGGACCAGGCCGTTGCACGGCGGCTGGGTGTTGGGCGAAGGCAGGAACACGCTCGGTGCGTTGCCGCACACCGCATTCTGCCAGGCCTGGCTGTTGTCGTATGCGTTGATCCGCCGCGACGTGTCGTCCCAGGCAGCGCCGACCTTGATGTTGAAGCTGCTGTCGCCCCAGGTCAGGTTGCCGCGGATGCCCTTGGTCTCGGTCTCGCGCTTCTCGTCCTGGATGTTCACGCGGCCGCCCGGCCAGGCGAAATTGGCGGGGTTGTTCAGGTCGATATTGGTGGTGATCGACGGGACGTCGCCGCCGGTATTGTCATAGTTCACCGTCACGCCCGAATTGGGCGCGGTGAGCACCACCACGCTCGGCGATTCACGGTGGAAGCTCGACCAGGTGTAGTTGGCCGCGACATCGAGCTTCAGCTTGTCGGCGATCTGCCAGTCGAAGCCGGGATTGACGCCCCAGAACTTGGTCTTCTCGATGAACGGGCGATATTCGAGGAACCACTGGGCGTTGGCATAGGTGCCCTTGGTCACCACGCAGCCGGCGGTGCAGTCGGAGCGGTCATATTGGGTGTTGAGCGGGATCGCCGCGCCGTTGCGGCCGACCCAGTTCATGTCGACGCGCTCGAGCTGGTTGTCCTTCCAGCCGAACATGCCGTCGACATAGGCGTGGAAGCTCTCACCCTTGTACTCGAGGCTGGCGATCGCGTTGATGCGGTCCTTGGTGCCTTCCTCGAACATCGGGCGGCCGAGGCGCGGGATGATGCCGTTGTCGATCTGCGTGATCGAGGCGCCGGGGTTCTGTGCCAGGAGGAAGTCCTGGTTGATGATCGTGCCCGTGGTCAGCCCGTTGCCGGCATTGACCGGCACGCTGCCCGGAATGGTCCAGTTGCCGCCGCCGGTGCTGTTGCAGCTCGCATTGTTGGCGCGGCACTGCGACGCGGCGATCTGCGCTGCGGTGGGCACGTTCTGGACGCCGCCCGTAGTGCCAGCGATGCTGTTCGGCGTGCTCAGATTGGGATTGGTCCAGCCGATGGTCTCGAAACCGGTGCTGCGCACCTTGTTGTGGACGCCGGCGACGCCGAGCAGGATGCCGAAATCACCCATCGTGGTGCTGCCGAGCAGCGAGCCGCGATAGCCCCAGTCCTTCGAATTGGTGTTCTTGGTCAGCTGCGCGCCATAGGTGACGCGGGTGCCCGCGCGATCGAACGGCCGGGCACTGCGCATGTTGACCGTGCCGGCCGCGCCGCCCTCGACCTGGTCGGCGATGCCGCTCTTGTTCACCACCAGCGAGGTGAACAGCTCGGTCGGGAACATGTCGAGATCGACTTCGCGGTTGGTGTTCTGCGAGTCGGTGCGGCCGGTCGAGGCGACCGCCACCGGCGCGCCGTTGAGCAGCACGCGGGTGAAGTTGGTGCCGAGGCCGCGGATGGTGACATTGAGGCCCTCGCCCGTCACTTCGCGCGCGATGGTCACGCCCGGAATACGGTTGAAGCTCTCCGCGATGTTGGTGTCGGGGAACTTGCCGATGTCCTCGGCGAAGATCGAGTCGGTGAAGCCGACCGAGTTCTTCTTCGCGTTGGTCGAGCTGGCGAGCGAGGCGCGATAGCCGGTGACGACGATCGACTGCTCTTCCTCGGGCACATTCTGCGCCTGTGGGGCAGGCGTGTCCGAAGCGGTGGTCGAAGTCTGGGCAAGCGCGGGCCAGGCCGAGCCGGCGAGCAGCGCAGCTCCCATGATTGCCATGCGGCGCGCAGCCGAACGAGATGCAACTCGGGCGTGCATAGATCCCCTCCTGTAAGGGCCTCTTCCGGGCCATAGCTCGCATCGCACAGCGCGATGTTAGCGGTCACATTTGGCTATGCCCGACGGGCGCGGCTGTCAACTCATACATTTGCACCCAATAAGTTTTGCGTGATTGCAATGCCTTAACCATGCACCGCGAGAACATTGCGGGTGCGCAACTTATTGTATGAGTTTGCTGACACCGTTGCCGGAGCTCGACTCAGGCGATCGCGGCGCAAATTTCGCGCTTCGCTACCATTGCGGCGGCGCACCCCCGACCACATTTGCCGGGCCTCTTCCCTCCCTTCCCAGAGGTATCCATGCGTTACAACCAGCTCGGCCGCACCGGCCTGATCGTCTCCGAACTTTGCCTCGGCACCATGACCTTTGGCGGCGAAGGCGAGCTTTGGGGGAAGATCGGCCAGCTCCAGCAGGAAGAGGCCGATGCACTGGTGAAGGCCGCGCTCGATGCCGGGATCAATTTCTTCGACACGGCGAACATGTATTCGGAGGGCCGGTCAGAGCAGATCCTTGGCCAGTCGCTCAAGAATCTGGGCGTGCCGCGCGACGAGGTGGTGGTCGCGACCAAGGTGCTCGGCCGGATGCATGCCGGACCGAACGGCGCCGGCGCATCGCGCGGGCACATCCTGGCGCAGGTGGAGAAGAGCCTGGAGCGGCTCGGCACCGACTTCATCGACCTGTACCAGATTCACGGCTTCGACAGCGCGACGCCGTTCGAGGAGACGCTCTACGCGCTCGACAGCCTCGTCCGGAAGGGCGTGGTGCGCTATGTCGGCCTGTCCAACTGGGCAGCGTGGCAGGTGATGAAGGCGGTCGGCATCGCCGCCGCGAAGGACTATGCCCCGATCGCCTCGCTCCAGGCCTATTACACCCTCGCCGGGCGTGACCTGGAGCGCGAGGTGGTCCCGATGCTCGACAGCGAAGGCGTGGGCCTGATGGTGTGGAGCCCGCTCGCCGGCGGCTTCCTGTCGGGCAAGTACACCCGCGAGGGCGAAGGCGAGGGTCGCCGCGCCGCGTTCGACTTCCCGCCGGTGAACAAGGACCGCGGCTATGCGGTGATCGACGTGCTGCGCGAACTGGCCGAGGCCAAGGGGCGCTCGGTAGCGCAGCTCGCGCTGAGCTGGCTGCTGCATCAGAAGAGCGTCTCCACGGTGATCCTGGGCGCCAAGCGGCCCGAGCAGCTGGCGGACAATCTGGGTGCGGTGGACGTGGCGTTCACCCCCGAGGAGCTCGCCCGGCTCGACGAAGTCAGCAAGCTGCCGGCGGAATATCCCGGCTGGATGATCGAGCGCCAGAACGGCTATCGCGGCGGGCCGAGCGCGCGGCGGTAAGAAGGATCGTCATCCCGGCGAAAGCCGGGATCTTGTGCCGCGGGCCGTTCGCTTGCCGCCTGAGACCCCGGCTTTCGCCGGGGTGACGCCCCGTCAGTCGAACACCACCGTCAGCGACTCCGCGAAGGGGCCGTTCTTGACCAACCGCCCGGCACCGCCGGGCGCGCGGCGGAGATTTGCGCGCTTTAACAGTGACTTGAGCATCAGATGCAGCGTCGCGCGGTTGATGTGCCGGCCGAAGCACTGGTGCAAACTATATCCGAAATGGATGTAATCGCTGGCCGGGCGGTGCGGATCGAAGCGGGCG
This sequence comes from Sphingomonas sp. Sphisp66, assembly GCF_047324325.1. Taxonomy (NCBI): domain Bacteria; kingdom Pseudomonadati; phylum Pseudomonadota; class Alphaproteobacteria; order Sphingomonadales; family Sphingomonadaceae; genus Sphingomonas; species Sphingomonas sp. Sphisp66. The sequence goes on along the minus strand of NZ_CP168508.1, from coordinate 568,627 downwards.
GGATCGGTCACCCGGCGCGGGTCCATCATCGCCGAGGCGAAGGCGGCCAGCACCGTGTCGCCGGCCTTGACCTCGGCCTGGTGCGCGGTGCCGCGGGCGATCACGCCATCGACCAGCACGTTGCGCGGCAGGCCCGGGGCGAGCGGATCGAAGCGCATCGCCTCGACCACATAGCCCCAGAGCAGATCGTCATCCCCTGCCCGCGCCGCCGCCTGTGCCGCGGCCAGTTCCTTAGGCCGGCGGAGCAGCTGCTCCATCGCCTGGGGCACGACCATCGGCGGCTGGGGCGGCCCGCCGACGATGAAGCCCATCAGATTGGTGCGGATCTCGACATCCGAGAAGCCGGGCACGCCCTTCTTCTGCAGGGCGAGGCAGCGCGTCAGCACATCGTCGCGGCCGGGCGAGGCCTTCCGCGCGGCGATCTCCGCATCGATATGCGCGCGCAGCGCCGGCGCGATCTGGTCGACATCGGCGCGCAGCGCGGGATCGCCCTTGGGATCGGCGAACTGGAACTCGAACAGCCGCGTGCCCCAGACGCGCAGGTCGCCGCCCTTCGGCTCGGGCACGCCGAAATAGTCGGCGAGCACCGAGAAGGTCACGCGGCGCACCAGCGTATCGACCACCTCGACCCGGCCCGGCGCCGCCGCGACGATCGCCTCGGCCATCGCCTCGACCTTCCGGCCCAGTTCGGGCAGGTCCTTCGGCAGCACGACCATGCGCATCGCATCGGTGTCGCGGTGGTAGAGCGGCGTGTCGCCCATGCCGAGGAAGAAGGGCTCGCCGCCCATGATCACGTCGAGCTTGGCCTTGTAGGGCGTGCCGAACACCGGATCGGTGCCGAACACTTCCTTCACGTCATCGTAGCGCGAAGTGAGCGTCATGCCGCCGAACTTCACCACCGGCTTCCAGCGCCGGAAAAAGGCGAAGGCATAGGGCATGAGCGCGAACACCCGCCCCTCGATCCAGCGCGCAATCCCCTTCTTGCCGGGGCGCAGCACGTCGCGGGAGGTGAGCGCGTTCATAGCGACCCCAGATAATCGAGCGCCGGCATGCTCGGCAGGAAGAAATATTCGCCGCCCGCCATCTGCACGAAGGTCTCCACGTCGATGATCCGGCGCAGCGGATTCTCGGGGATCGTCATCGTGCCCTTGGGGCCGATCAGCGGATCGGTCTCGTCATAGAGGAAGGCGAAGTTCGGGTTGAGGATCCAGGTCTGCTGGACGAACTCGAACTGGCGGGTGATGTCGGTGTTGAGGCAGATGAACAGCAGCCCGCGATCGACGTCGTCGGGCGTCGGCGGCACGCTGATCGTCTTGCCGTACTTCCGGCCGCGGCGGAGGATGCGGTGGTTGTTCGCCGCATCGAGCAGGGTCTGCTTGTCCGCCGGCGTCGGCGCCAGACCATCCCGGGGATTCGCGCGGCGGACGTGACTGCCCATCGGGCAGCCATGGCCGTGGCGATCGCGGTCCCAGAAGCCGAAATCATTGTTCTCGACCGGGATCGTGCCACCGAGCGGGCAGAGCAGATTGCCATGCGTGTCGCGCCCGACCACGCGCTCGGCGAGCCAGGTGGTGGTGACATGGGCCGAGCCCTCGGGGTCACGCTCGCGGATATAGGCCGCGCCGGCCCGCATCGACTGCCAGAAGGCATAGACGTCCTGCTTGAGCTCACGGACGACCATATAGCTGCCGTTGAGGCCGAGGTCCTTGAAGCCGACGCCCCGGGGATGCTCGGGCAGGCCGCTGGTATCGCCGATGCCGTCGGCGACCACCGGGCCCTGCGCGATCTCGTTATGGCCGTTCATATGGCCCATCAGGATCTCGCCGAGCGGCACGCCGTTCCAGTAATCCTTCGGCACCTCGGTGCCGTCCTTGTAGACGACGGTGCCCTCTTCAAACGGGATCGGCTGCGAGATGCCGTCGGCAAAGCCGAAATGCTCGCGGGCGATGCCCTGCTTGTCGAGGCGCAGATCGAGCGGCAGGTGGTGCGAGACGGTGACCTCGAAGGGCGCGAGCGCCGCGCTGACCTCGGCGCACCAGGCCTCGGCCGCCTCGTCATGCTCGCAATAGAGCAGGACGAGCGCATGGACCGTCACCGGCGTCTTGATCCGCTGCTCGCGGATTTCCTCACGATCGTCGAAGGCGCGCGCCTCGTCGTCCACCGCGGCATCGTCGAGCGGGGTGTTGCCGCTCCACTTCGGCCCGCCCGGGATCACCGTGCCCTGCCAGTCCTCGCCGCGCCGGTCACCCAGGCGGCGGAGGCGATCCTCCTGGAACATGCCTTCCTTGAAGGGCCGGTCGAACGAGGCGAGCGCATTCTGGTTGAGCCCCATCTTCTGGAGCCCGGACCAGGTGAAGCCCATCGCCACGGCGCGCGGATCGCGGCCATCGGCGTCGGTGACCTGCGCCACCTTGCGCAGCGCCTCCACCCAGGCGCCGCCGCCCTTCTTCTTCACGCCCTTCCAGGTGAATTCGAGGAACAGCGCGCGGCCCGTGGGCAGGTTGGCGAAGCCGCTTACCACCAGGCCCTGGGCCTTGGTGTTGGTCGGCGCGGAGAGATGCCAGTTCGGCGTGCCGCCGCCCTCGCTCACAGGTCGTTGATCCACGCCGCAGCCTCCTTTTCGCTGAGCTGTTTTTTCCTGAGGCCGCAGGCGATGCGGTAATTCCGCTCGACCTGTTCCGCGGTGAGATCCTTGTAGGCCGAGTACCAGAAGCGGCTGACCGCCATCGAATGGCGCGCCCATTCCTTGAACTGGCGGCCATGGCTGGCGCCGTCCTTCACCAGGAAGCGCGTCGGCGGGAAGCCCACCCCGCTGCTCCAGGCGAGGGTGAGGCCGGCATGCGCCTTCTCGATGAAGTCATCGAGATAGCTTTCCCAGGTCTGGTCGAAGTTCGAGAAGAACATCAGCCGGCTGTCGTTGTTGACCCGGGCCCAATGGGCGAAATGGATCGTGCGCATCGAGCCGAGATAGCCGTTGCGCGCCGCCTTCTGGGCGCGGAGCAGCAGGTGCAGGCCGTGATGGCCGACGCGGATCAGGATCGCGCGCAGCACGCCCGGCTTGATCAGGACGACCGAGCCCATGTGGTTCTGCGGGATCCAGTCCTCGCGCCGCGCCATCTCGCGCAGCATCTTGGGATCGACCGGCGGGGCGTCCTGCGAGGCGTCGCGCCGCTCGAGCCAGCGCAGCCAGACGAGGATGCCGGCGACCGTCACCGCGATGCTGGCACCGCTCCAGGCGGCCCAGATCGCCATGTCCTTCCATGCCGGCCAGAAGGCCTTGTGCCCGATCCACGACCAGACCGGTGCGCTGAGCGTGGCGGCGATCGCGACATAGGCGGCGACTGCGATCGCCACGGGGACGAGCAGGTGGCGGAGGAAGAAGGTCAGGAAGCTGAACCGCGTGGGCGTGGCGGTACCGGGAAGCGGCTTGCCCATCCGGTAGAGGATGCCGGTGAACAGCGCGAACAGGCCGATACAGAGCCCGACATACCATTGCCAGCTGAGCTGGCTCTTGAGCACCAGTCCGGGGATCGACAGCGCGAACACCACCAGCAGCACGAACCAGGCGAGGCGGAGATAGTCGCCGACGCTCTGGGTGAAGGGGATGCGCGCCGGCGCCTTCTGATCGAGCCAGCCGAATTGCGGGAGCAGGGCGGCGCGGAGCTTGGCGTGGATCTCGACCGGCGTGAGCTTGCGATAGGGGCTGGGCCCGCCATCGTTGCTCTGCGCCAGCTCGGTGCGGGTGCCGAGGAACAGCTTGCCCTCGTCGAGGATACGGTCGCGGGTCATGCCGCGATTGCCGTGGTGATAGACGGTCGGGGTGAGCGTCCGCGCCTCGAGATAGGGCGCGATCGGGGCACGGCTGTCGGGCGCGGTGACTGCGTCGTAGAGCGGGCCGGTATGGTCGAGCGGGCGCTTGCAGCAGCGCAGGAAGGCGCGCAGGTCCGGGCCGATGGCGGCTTCGAGCTGGGCCCAGAAGGGGCCCGGCGCGCCGTCGAAATTCGCCTCGATCACGAAGAGCGGATCATAGTCGAACCCCGGAAAGGCGGTGAGCGACATGAAGTGCACCGCCGGCACCGTGGTCAGGAAGTCGGCGAAGGGGCCGGTGCCCCCCGACGGGTTCTGGCTGCGCCGGTCGCGCAGGGCGTCCAGCAGGCCCGACAAATGGTCGAAGCTCTCGGGCTTCACCTCGAGTGCAACCGACAGCGTAGTTTGCCGCATCCCCATTACGCCCCCTCAAACGTCGGAGCGTTTTAGGCACGGGATTTCCTACATTAATAGCAAATATTCGACATCGCGCCGAAGTGGACGCAACCGTCCGCCGAAGTGCCCGAAGTTGGCGACGGCGAAGGTCCCTTCCCTTGAAATGACACCGGTGCCATAAAGGTCCAAACAGGAGAGGATCCGGAATGGACATCAGTCGGCGTGGAACGTTCGGTGCGCTAATGTTTGCGGGCGGCGCAGGCCTCCTCCGGCCGGGTGCGGCCGGCGCCACACCAAGCGCGGCCCCAGCGGACGCTCCGGTCCCCGACTGGAAGCGCGGCTTCGACAACCAGCGGATCTGCGACCTGGGCGACGGGCGTTTCCTCAACCCGCTGCTCGCCGGCGACCACCCCGATCCAGCCATCCTGAAGGACGGCGCGGACTATTACATGACCTTCTCCAGCTTCGATTCCTATCCGGGGCTAACCATCTGGCACAGCCGCGACCTGGTGAACTGGCAGCCGCGGGGGGCCGCGCTGACCAAGAACATCGGCGCGGTCTGGGCAGTGAGCCTGGAGAAGCACAACGGCCGCTATTTCCTCTACATCCCGGTCAAGGCCAGCCCCAACTCGATCTTCGTGATCTGGGCGGACCATATCGACGGGCCGTGGAGCGAGCCCGTGGACCTGGGGCTGCACGCCCATATCGACCCCTGCCACGCGGTGGGCGAGGACGGCTCGCGCTGGCTGTTCCTCTCCGGCGGAGACCGGGTGCGACTTTCCGAGGACGGACTGTCCACTGCGGGCCCGGTCGAGCATGTCTATGATCCCTGGCACTATCCCGAGGACTGGGACGTGGAAGGCTTTTCCCCCGAGGGGCCGAAGATCCACCGCCATGGCGGCTGGTTCTACATGATCACCGCGGTGGGCGGCACGGCGGGCCCGCCGACCGGGCACATGGTGATCGCGGCGCGTTCGCGCTCGATCCACGGGCCCTGGGAGCAATGCCCTGCCAACCCGCTCGTCCGCACCGTCCGCAACGACGAGGCCTGGTGGTCGCGCGGCCATGCCAGCCTGGTCGAGGCCCCCGACGGGAGCTGGTGGTCGGTCTATCACGGCTTCGAGAACGGCTATTGGACGCTGGGCCGCCAGGCGCTGCTCGATCCGATCGAATGGACGGCGGACGGCTGGTTCCGGATGACCGGCGGCGACCTGTCCAGGCCGATCCGCAAGCCGAAGGGCGGCGCGCGGGTGCCGCATGGCCAGAAGCTGTCGGACGACTTCTCGGGGCCGCTCGCGCTCGGGCGGAAGTGGAACTTCTTCAAGCCGGGTCCGAGCGAAGCGGACAGAGTGTCCGTGGAAGCTGGCACGCTGGTGTTGAAGGCCTCGGGCAAGGCGCCGGTCGATTCCTCGCCGCTGCTGCTGATCGCGGGCGACACCGGATATGAGTTCGAATGCGACATCGAGATCGCGCCGGGCGGCACCGCGGGGCTGGTGCTCTTCTATGACGAGAAGCTCTATTGCGGGCTCGGCTTCGACGAGAAGAAGTTCGTCACCCATCAATATGGCATGGAGCGCGGGCGGCCAGCCAATCCCTATGGCCGGCGGCTGCGGATGCGGGTGTCGAACCGGGAACACATCGTCGCCTTCCATTTGTCGGGCGATGGCGGGAAGACGTGGAAGCGGTTCGACCGGGGGATGGAAGTGTCGGGCTACCACCATAATGTCCGCGGCGGCTTCCTGATGCTGCGGCCGGGGCTGTACTCGGCGGGTGCGGGCGAGGCGAAGTTCAGGGACTTCCGGTTCCGGGCGCTTTAGGACTGGCCTTATCCTCCCCCGCCAGGGGGAGGTGTCAGCCGCCAGGCTGACGGAGGGGGAGGTGAGCGAACCGATAGTGGGTTGCTTACCTCCCCCTCCGTCGCGCTGCGCGCGCCACCTCCCCCTCGCGGGGGAGGATAGGGAAGCTTGGCGATCCTGGCGGTTCCGCGCTAGGCGGGCCGCTATGATCGATGCCGGCATCTTGCGCACCTCTTCCGCAACAGGCGCGGCATGACCCTTGTCCGGCTCAACAAGCCCTTCAATGTGCTCAGCCAGTTCACCGACCGCGGTACGGAAACGGCGCGGGCTACCCTGTCCGGCCTGATCGACCTGCCCGGCGTCTATCCGGCCGGCCGGCTCGATCGGGACAGCGAGGGACTGCTGCTGCTCACCGATGACGGCAGGCTGCAGGCGCGGATCGCCGACCCGAAGTTCAAGCTGCCCAAGACCTATCTCGTCCAGGTCGAGGGCGAGCCCGGCGACGCGGCGCTGCACCAGCTGTGCGCCGGGGTGGTGTTGAAGGACGGCCCGACACTGCCGGCGCTGGCCGAGCGGATCGAGGCACCCGAGTTGTGGCCGCGCGATCCGCCGATCCGCTACCGGGCGAACATCCCCGATTGCTGGATCCGGCTGACCATCCGCGAGGGGCGCAACCGCCAGGTGCGCCGGATGACCGCGGCGGTGGGCCACCCGACCCTGCGGCTGGTGCGGTGGAGCATCGGGGACTGGACGCTCGACGGCCTGCCGAGCGGCGAATGGCAGCTGGTGCGAGGCTAGTGCAGATGCGGCAGCCGCCATGCGCCGAGGAGCGCCGCGGCACGTAGCGCGAAGATTGCCACGCCGCCGGCCGCGCCCGCCACGTCCTGACGGACCTGGAAGCGGCGGACCAGCAGGACGATAAGCGTCGCGCCGGCGATCGCGGCGGTGGCGTAGAAATCCTCGTGCAGCACCTTGGGCACCCGGGCCAGCAGCACGTCCCGCAGCATGCCGCCGCCACAGCCATTGACCGTGGCGATGATCACGACGGAGGCGCTGTTGAGCCGATAGTCGAGGCACTTGCGCGCACCGGCGATCGCAGCGAGCGCCAGGCCACCGCCCTCGAAGATGTCGATCGCCAGCGGCGGGGTGTAGCTGCCGACATCGCCGGTCGCGAGCGAGGCCAGCAGCACGACCAGCGTCGCCGCCAGCGCCAGCGCGGCATAGCGCCAGTCACGGAACGGCGCGGGCGGATGCTCGCCGAGCAGCAGGTCGCGGAGCACCGCGCCGCCGACCGAGCCGACAAAGGACAGCACCAGGATGCCGAACAGGTCGAAATCGGCCTGGACTGCGGTCAGCGCGCATTCGAGGGCGAGCACGAAGGTCGCGGCGAGATCGACGATCTCCAGCACCCGATCGCGGATACGGCTGGCGGCGGTGTCGTCGAGCTTCATGGAGGAGTCTCCGCTGGCGCGCCTTGGAGGCTAGTTGAGTGGAGGGCCGGGCTCAACTTCAACCGTCATTCGGTTCATACGCCACACTCGTCATCCCGCGCGCCACAACCGTCATCCCGCCCCACTTCCGTCATCCCGGCGAAAGCCGGGATCTCGTGCGGCTCCTTCCCCGCGCCTTCGCCTGAGATCCCGACTTTCGTCGGGATGACGGATAAGGCTGCAATCACGGATTAGTGGGATGACGGATTGGTGGCAGGATCACGGGTGGAGTTGCCCCCGCCCCCACGCTAAGCTTCCCCGCGCATGGGCAAGAGGCGTATCCTTATCGTCGGCGGGGGCACCGCCGGATGGCTGACCGCGGCCTATCTCGCGCGGTACCTCGACATCGCCGACCAGGCGCAGATCGAGATCAGCCTGCTCGAATCGCCCGAGCTCGGCATCATCGGCGTGGGCGAAGGCACCTTCCCCACCATCCGCTCGACGCTCAAGTTCCTCGGCATCGACGAGACGCAGTTCATCCGCGCCACCTCGGCGACGTTCAAGCAGGGCATCCGCTTCAACGACTGGCTGCACGCGCCGCAGCCCGATGGCACACGCCACCATTATCTCCACCCGTTCGAGGCGCCCTTCTACACCGAGGGCGCCAGCCTGGTGCCCTATTGGCTGCTCCAGGATGCCGAGACACGGCCGCCCTTTGCCGAGGCCGTGACCATCCAGAACCGCGTCGCCGAAAGCCGGCGGGCGCCCAAGAAGCAGGGCGAGGGCGAGTTCTCCGGGCCGCTCAACTATGCCTATCATTTCGACGCCGCCAAGCTCGCCCGCATCCTGAAGGCGCGCGCGGTGGAACTGGGCGTGCGCCATCTGGCCGGGCTGCTCACCCACGTCGCGCTGGACGCAGACGGCGCGATCGCCCGGGTCGAGACGCGCGAGCTGGGCGCGCTGGAGGCCGACCTCTATATCGACTGTTCGGGGTTCCGCGCCGAGCTGATCGGCAAGGCACTGGGCGCGCCGTTCAAGTCGGTGCGCGACGTGCTGTTCGCCGACCGGGCGCTGGCCGCCAAGATCCCCTATGGCGATCCCGACGCGCCGATCGAGAGCTTCACCATCGCGGCGGCGCACGAAGCAGGCTGGACCTGGGACATCGGGCTGGAGGGCGCGCGGGGCATCGGCACGGTCTATTCCTCCGCCCATATGACCGACGACGCGGCGGCGCAGGTGCTGCGCAGCTATATCGGCCATGACGATTTCTCCGCGCGGCTGCTGCCCTTCGAGCCCGGCTATCGCGAGACGCAATGGGTGAAGAACTGCGTGGCGGTGGGCCTGTCGGGCGGGTTCGTCGAGCCGCTGGAATCGACCGGCGTGCTGCTGATCGAGGCCGCTGTCGGCATGATCGCCGAGCTGTTCCCGCATGGTGGCCCGGTCGATGCCCCGGCGAAGCGCTTCAACCAGCTGATCGTCGGGCGCTACGAGCGGATCATCGACTTCCTCAAGCTGCATTACTGCCTGAGCCGGCGCGAGGAGCCGTTCTGGCGCGACAATGCCGATCCGGCCTCAATCCCCGACACGCTGCAGGAGCTGCTGCGGCAATGGCGCCACCGGCCGCCGGGCCGCTTCGACTTCCTGCTCGACCTCGAGAGCTTCGCCTTCTTCAATTACCAGTACATCCTCTACGGGATGGACTTCCGCACCGACCTGTCGGGCGGGCGCGGGGACTTCCCCAATGTCGCGGCGGCGGAGAAGCTGTTCGCGCGGATCCGGGGGTTTTCCGAGCGGGCGACCGAGGACTTGCCGACGCACCGCGCGCTGATCCGGGCGATCAACGGCTGATCTCAGGTGCGCGGCACCAGGAAGAATTGGTTCACGCGAAGACGCGAAGATTTTTGTTCGCGCAGAGGCGCAGAGAACGCAGAGATGCCTGTCGACACGTAGCGCGTGAATCACCGATAGGTTCAGCCTTGGCGCGCCGTTTCCGGGAGAGGCCGCTGCCGCGGCAAAGGTAACTCTGCGCTCTCTGCGCCTCTGCGCGAACCAATTCTCTTTTTCTTCGCGCCTCCGCGCCTTCGCGTGAATCGATCTTTCTGCCCTAGAGCGTCCAATCCAGCTGGAGCCAGAACTTGTCGGTGTCGGTCGCGAAGCGGTCCGCCTTGTAGTGGGCGTAGCGAGCCGACAGCGCGTAGTGGCCGCGCTTCACGCCGGCGATCAGGTCGAGCTCGTCGCCATAATGCTGGTCGAGCCGGTCGCTGCGGAAGCGATGCCAGGTCGCGCCGATATTGACCGCGTCGAGCGGGCCGACCTTCTTCCAGACATAGCCCGCCGTGCCGTAGAGATCGTGCAGGCCATTGGGCGGCGTGGTGGCGAACTTGCTTGCCCAGCCGTTGAACTTGAACAGCGAGGCAAGCGGCGTCTGGACGCTGGTGAGCGCCACGCCCTTGTCGGCGCCGAGCACTTCATAGCCGGCGGTGAGGCTGAGCGCTTTCGCGGTCAGGGTCAGCTCGCCGAGCCAGTAATCAGCGGCATAGCGATTGGGGTTGCGGTGCCAGTCGCTCTGGCGGGCCCAGCTGGCGGCATAGCCCAGCGCCACATCCTTTGCGAGCGCCTGCTTGCCGGCGAAGCGCACGCCGTAGGTCTGGCTCGACAGGCGGAAGCCCTGCAGCGCCGCCTCGTCCTGGTCGACCAGATAGGCGAAGGTGCTGAGCGTGCCTGCCCTGGTGCCATAGCCGAGGACCGCGAAGAGATTGTCGCCGCCGATCGCCTGGGGCCGCACGGGCGTGCCCTTGCGGCCGTTCACGGTGAGCGCGTTCCAGCTATAGGCGATGTCGGCATTCAGCCCGAGCGGCTTGCCATACTGGACGCGCACCGCATCGAAGGTCTGCTCGCTCTGGCGCCACGGCGCATTGCCGACGAAGCGGTCGTCGGCGAAATTGAGCCGCTGGCGGCCGGCGGTGAGCGCCAGCCCGTCCTTGCCGGCATAGCGGAGCTGGGCGCGGTTGAGCTCGATATTCTCGGCATCGCCGACCAGCGGATAGCGGGTCTTGCCGTTGAACCCGTCATTATAGCCGGTGGCGAGCGCGACCACGGCATCGGCCTCGACCAGCGCCGACCAGCCCTGCCAGCTCGCGGCCAGGCCGGGGCGGACGCGCAAGGTCAGCGCATCGGCGTCCTCGGGCAGCCCGTCCTGGTCGACATGCTCGTAGCGCAGCCGCACCTCGGCGGTGGGCGTGAGCTTCACGTCCTGCGCATGCGCCGTGCCGGCGGCGAGCAGCCCCGTGGCGCAGAGGAGCGCGTGTTTCATCCTGTGTCTCCGACAAAGAAAACCCGTCCCGCGCGGGTGGGCGCGGGACGGGGGAGGAGGACCTCTTAGGCGGCTGCGAGCTGCGGCTCGGGCTCGGCTTCGCCGCGGGCACCCAACTCGCCGGTCTCGCGGGCCTTGCGGCCATAGACCAGCTCGAACAGCGGGGTGGCCATCACGGTGGTGACGATCGCCATCAGCACCAGCATCGAGAACAAAGTCGGGCCGATGATGCCCTTTTGCAGGCCGATATTGATGATGATCAGCTCCATCAGCCCGCGCGAGTTCATCAGCGCGCCGATGCCGAGCGCGGTGCGGTTGTCCTCGCCGGCAAGGCGGGCAGCGCCCCAGCAGGCGCCGAACTTGGCGAGGATCGACACCGCCAGCACGCCCAGCGCGATCAGCAGCAGCTCGACCGAGTTGACCATGTCCATCCGGGTGTTGAGACCCGAATAGGTGAAGAACATCGGCAGCAGCAGGACGACCGCGATCGGCTCGACCTTGCGCTGGAGCTCGCGGACGAACAGGCCGCGCGGCATGCAGACGCCCATCAGGAAGCCGCCGAAGATCGCATGGATGCCGATCGCGTCCATGAAGAAGGCCGAGGCGCAGAACAGCATCATCGTGACCGCGAGCATGCCCGTGGTCATCTCGCCCTTTTCCTCGACGATACGGCCGAGCGGGGCGAGCAGCTTGCGGCCCCAGAGCAGCATGAAGGTGGTGTAGATCACCGCGCCGCCGATCGCGAGCACGGCCACGCCCGGGCCGGCGCCGAAGGTCGCCAGCACCAGCGCCAGCACGCACCAGGAGGCGGCATCGTCGAACGCGCCGGCGGTAAGAGAGAGCGTGCCGAGCGACGAGTTGGCGAGGCCGTTCTCGTTGATGATCCGGGCGAGCATCGGGAAGGCGGTGAGCGCGATGCAGGCGCCCATGAACAGCGTGGCATTCGACTGGCTGATGCCCGGCGTGAACAGGCCCGGCACGGTCAGCAGGAACGGCGTGATCAGCGCGGCGAGCAGGAAGGGTGCGGCAATGCCGGCGGCCGAGACGCCCGCGGCGCTCTTCGCCTTGGACTGGAAATGGTCGAGCCGCAGCGTGAGGCCGACCATGAACATGTAGAGGCCGACGCCGAGCTGCGCGCCGGTATAGAGCACGTTGCGCGTCTCCTTGGGGAAGATCGCGAGCTGCAGGTCGGGGAAGAACAAGCCGAACAGCGACGGGCCGAGGACGACGCCGGCGATCATCTCGCCGACCACCTGGGGCTGCTTGAGGAGCTTCTGGCCGAGCCAGCCGACCACCCGGCAGGCGAGGATGATGATCGCCAGCTGCAGGAAGAAATGGATGCTGTAGTCACCGGGCGCATAGCTCTTCGCGGCGTTCACCGCGGGGCCGTGCGGACTGAGCACATCGGTCAACGCATGCCAGGCACTGTTCAGTAGATCGAGCATTAAACCTCCCCCGAAATTCCGTCTGCGCGGCGCTTTGGCACCTGTCGCAGGCCCTCAGGGAGCGTTGGGCTGCGGGTTCGTGCAACTGTAATTTGTCGGGGCAGATGCATTTTTCCGGCTGCGGCGCGCTTTGTGTTGCAACCAGCGCACACAGTAGTAACGTACCTACATGACAACGCGGACAATCTAGGTACGTAGGTACGAAATGAAGGTCATCACCAGCCGCGAATTCAACCAGGACGTCAGCGCCGCCAAGCGACTCGCGCGGGGCGAACCGGTGTTCGTCACCGACCGCGGCCGGCCGACGCATGTGCTGATGAGCATCGACCAGTTCCGGCAGTTGAGCGGCCAGCGCGAGAGCATCGTCGACCTGCTCGCCATCGCCCCCGGCACGCCCGATGCCGAGCTGGCGCCGCCGGGGCGCTGGTGATGTTCCTGCTAGACACGCCGATCGTCTTCGAGCTGCGCAGGGCGCGGGCCGGCACCGCCGAGGCGGGGCTGACCGCCTGGGCATCGGGGGTAGCGCGCGAGCGGCTGTTCCTCTCGGCGATCAGCCTGGTCGAGCTGGAGACCAGCGCGGCGGAGACGGCACGGCGCGACAAGGCGGCGGGCGCTGCGATGCGGAGCTGGATCGACGCGCAGCTGCTGCCGGCTTTCGAGGGCCATGTGCTGCCGCTCGACGCGGCGGTGGCGCGGCGGCGCGGCCAGCTTGCCCTTGCCGAGACGCGCGACGCGCTGCTTGCCGCCACCGCGCTCGAGCATGGGCTCACTCTGGTCACCCGCAACACCGGCGCCTTCAAGGGCGCAAAGGTGAAGTTGTTCGACCCGCGCGGCTACACGCCCGATGCCGCGGAGGACGAAGGCGACTGGCGCGATGCGGCCAGGACCGGACCACTTTGGCTCAAAAATCTGTTCGTCCGGGCCTGATCCTGCATCCAATGCACGCGCAGGCGCGTATTTCCTGCTTCACCAAGAGTTAGAACAATCTGTGGCAAAGGAGCTGCCATGGGGCCCAAGCTTAAACCGATCTTCCATGCACTCGCACCGCTTTTGCGCGGCGAGAAGCAGCGCCAGGCCGCAGTGGACAAGCACCGCGACGCGATCGGCAAGCACTCGCCGGCGCTCCAGGTGATCGTCGACGAGGTGGCCGAGCTGTTCGGCGCCGAATCGGGCGTGGTCACGATGATCGACCGCCAGACCCAGCATATCCTTGCCTGCCATGGCCCCGAGCTGACCTCGGGCCCGCGCGATATTTCCTTTTGCGGCCACACCATCGCCAATCCCAAGGAAATCATGTGCGTGTTCGATGCGGCGAACGATCCGCGCTTCGCCGGCAACCCGCTGGTGCTCGGCACGCCGAACATCCGCTTCTATGTCGGCATGCCGATGATCTCGCCCGAGGGCGAGGCGCTGGGCGCGCTGTGCGCGATCGATTCGCATCCGCGGATGAAGCTGCTGCCCGAGCAGAGCAAGCGCCTGCGCGAGCTGGCCCTGCAGGCGGCCGAAGTGCTCGCGGCGGAGAGCCGGCAGGGGGATTAGGTCGTCTGGCAATCAGGATTGAAAGATTGTCACAGCCCCTATTCTACCGTCACCCCGGCCTTGTGCCGGGGTCCACGGTGCCGCACGCGCTGAACCGGAGCCTCAAGTCTGGCCCTCGCCGCCCGGTAGACCCCGGCACAAGGCCGGGGTGACGAGGTTTTTTTGCTCAGGAATGGTCCTTGAACTCGAGCGTCGATACCAACCAGGTTATCAGCCGCTACGTGCCGCGAAACTGTTGTTGCGCAGCACGTCGGCGACGCGGCGGACCAGTTCCTCGGGCTCGAACGGCTTGGGCAGATAGTCGTTCGCCCCCGCCCCCATCGCCTCGTCGATCGCCTGCTCGCTGCCCTTGGCCGAGAGCATCAGGATCGGGGTGAGGTAGAGCGCCGGCAGCCGGCGCAGCGCCTTGAGGATGTCGACGCCCTGCATGCCCGGCAGCGACTGGTCGAGGATCACCAGATCGGGCTTCTTGAACGCGATCGTGTCGAACGCCAGCGTGCCGTGGTTGATCACCCCGACGATGTGGCCCGCCGCGCTCAGCACCTGCTGGACCACGGCGCCGACCAGCTCGTCATCCTCGACATAGATGATCCGTGCCATGGCTCAGGCCGCCTTTGCCAGCATCTCCTCGACCCGGAAGACGAGCTCGTCCGGATCGAAGGGCTTTTTGAGATATTCGTTGGCGCCGGCGAAGCGCGCCAGCTCCTCGTCGCGCTCGCTGCGGCGGCCGGTGAGCATCATCACGGGCAGATCGGCGAAGTCCGGCATCTTGCGCAGCTCCTGGACCAGCAGAACGCCCGACAGCTCGGGCATGTTGCAATCGAGGATCACCAGATCGGGCCGGCGCGCCTTGATCACGCGCAGCGCCTCCGCGCCGTCCTTGACCAGACCGGCACCATGCCCCGCCGCGATCAGCGCGTCGCGGGCGATCTCGCCGACGATCTCGTCGTCATCCGCAATGATGATACGCGCCATTATTCCTCACATATCCGCACGGTTCGCCGTCATCCCAATCTAAATTATAACGCTCGGAACGGATATGGTTGCGCCCCTGTGCCGAAATTTGTGACGACTATGTCTTTCCGGCGTTTTGCAGGAAACCGCAGAACACGGCGTTAAGGCTTTTTTCCTAGGGATCGCATCGATGGCCGAGATACTGACGCGCCGCTCCCAATGGATTCTGGCCGCTGCGCTGGCGCTGCTCGCCTTCACGGCCGGTTCCGGCGTGTGGCTGTTCGCGCAGAAGCAGAATGCCGACAATTGGGTGCGTCACACCTTCCAGGTCTCCGACCGCCTCTCGCGCGTGCGGATTCTGACGCTGCGCGCCGAAGTCTATCGCCGCGGCTATCTGCTCACCGGCGATCCCGATGCGCGCAAGAATATCGAGGCGCTCAAGCGCGCGCTGCCGGACGAGTTGGCCGGTCTCGAGGACATGACCGACGACAATCCGCGCCAGCGCGAGCGCGTCGCCTATTTCGCCGCGCTGATCCGGCAGCGGCTGGTCGAGACCGAGCAGACGCTGGCGCTGCGCGGCGCCAATCGCGCAGCGGAGGCGACGTCGATCCTCGCAAGCGAGGCGAACCGCCAGGAAACTGCCCGGATGCTCGCGCAGATCAACCAGATCCGCGACGAGGAGCAGCGGCTGCTCCAGGAGCGCCTCGACCGGGCGCGGGGGTTCGAAGCGCCGATCCAGCTCGCCGGCATCGTCAGCGGGCTGCTCGTCCTGCTGCTCGCCTGGCTGATCTCGCGCGAGCGCCGCGAGCGGGTGACGATCCTGCGCGATGCCAATCGCCGGCTGCACGACGACATCACCCGGCGCCAGGTGGTCGAGGCCGAGCTGGCGCTGCTCGCGATGAACGCGACGGACGCGGTGCTGCGCTTCGACCTGGACGGCTGCTGCATCTATGCCTCGCCTTCCACCGAGCCGGTGCTGGGAGTCGAGCCAGCGCATATCCTCGGCAAGCAGATCGGCTTCGGCGTGTCGGCCGAGCACCGGGCCGAGATGTACGAATTCCAGCACCTGCTCACCACCGGCGAGCTGGAGCGCGGCGTGATCACCTATCGCACCCATATGCTCGACCCGACCGCGCCGGCGCAGTGGATCGAGGCGCATTGCGGGCTGGTCCGCGATCCCGCCACGGGGGCGCCGGCCGAGATCATCGCCTCCTTGCGCGACGTCACGCGCCGCAAGGAGCTGGAGCATGAGCTCGATGCCGCGCGCGGGCGGGCCGAGGCGGCGGTGCAGGCCAAGTCGAGCTTCCTGGCGAACATGAGCCACGAGATCCGCACCCCGATGAACGGCGTGCTGGGCTTTGCCGACCTGCTGCTCGCCAGCGACCTGCCGCCCGAGCAGCACCGCCATGCCCAGTTGATCGTCGATTCGAGCCGGGCGATGATGCGGCTGCTCAACGACATCCTCGACCTGTCCAAGATCGAGGCCGGGCAGATGCAGGTGAGTGCTGAGCGCGTCGACCTGCGCCATGCGCTCAGAGGTTGCCTGAAGCTGATCGAGCCCGCCGCCGCGCAGAAGGGGCTGGCGCTGGAGTTCCATATCGACCCCGCCCTGCCCCGCTTCGTGATGGTCGACGGGCTGCGGCTGCGCCAGATCGCGCTCAACCTGCTCGGCAACGCCGTGAAGTTCACCAGCCAGGGCCGGGTGACGCTGTGCGCGGACCGGGTGACGCGGGACGACGGCAGCGCAGGCATCGACATCGCGATCGCGGATACCGGCATCGGCATCCCGCCCGACCGGCACGCCGCGATCTTCGAGCAGTTCGTCCAGGCCGAGCAATCGACCGCGCGCCGCTATGGCGGGACGGGTCTGGGCCTGGCGATCAGCAGCCGGCTGGCCGGGCTGATGGGCGGCGAACTGGGGCTGAAGAGCGAGCCGGGCCAGGGCAGCATTTTCACCCTGTGCCTGCCGCTGGTCGTCGCCGAGGGCGAGGAGAGCGACGGGGCGGTCGCGCGCGGACCCGAGCGCGCCGTGCACGCGCTCAACGTGCTCGTCGCCGAGGATCACGACGTCAACCAGTTGCTGATGCAGGAGATGCTGGGCCGGCTGGGACATGACGTGACGATCGTCACCGACGGCGCCGCCGCGCTCGAGGCAGTGACGACGGCGGACGGCGGGGAGCGGCCTTTCGACCTGGTGCTGATGGACATGCAGATGCCGGTGCTCGACGGGATCGGCGCGGCGCGGGCGATCCGCGGTGCGGGGATCGCGGCGGCGCAGCTGCCGATCCTGGCCCTCACCGCCAATGCCTATGCCGACGACATCGCCGCCTGTCTCGAGGCCGGGATGCAAGCGCATCTCGCCAAGCCGATCCAGCTGGCCGATCTTGCGACCGCGATCGCGCGCTGGGCGCCAGCGGTTGCGGAGGCGCCGGCCGCGCCGGTTGCCGCGGTGGAGCCGGCGATGACGATCTCGCCGGCGCTGTGGGAGAAGTTCGCGGCGCGCAAGGCCGAGCTGCTCACGGCGACCGAGGCATTCCTTGCGGGCAAGCAGGGCGATACGGAGGCCGAGACGCTTGGCGGGCTGCTCCACAAGTTCGCGGGGTCTGCCGGGCTGTTCGGCCAGGCGGCACTGGGCAGCAAGGCGTCCGCACTGGAGGATGCGCTGGAGACGGCGCCGGCTGCAGAGCGTGGCGGGCTGGTCGGGGCGTTCCTCGCGGAGCTTCGGGATTAGGCTTTCCCCGGCGAAGGCCGGGGCCCAGACTAAGCAGTGCGCGGCGAAGACGCGCCAAGGCGCGTGACTTTCAAGTCTGGGCCCCGGCCTTCGCCGGGGTAAGAAGAGGAGTTCCTTCTACTTCTGGCCTACCCCGCCATCCCCGCCAGCGTCTCGCGCTTGATGCGCTTGGCGAGGCTCCATTTGTGGACCTCGGTCGGCCCGTCATAGATGCGGAAGGCGCGGATCTCGCGGAAGACCTGCTCGACGATCGTGTCGCCCGAGACGCCGGTGCCGCCCATCACCTGGACGCAGCGATCCGCCACGCCGAACAGCAGGTCGGACACCGCGACCTTGGCCATCGAGCTTTCGGCGATGCCCGGCGCGCCGCCGTCGAGCACCCCGGCGCACCAGTCGATCATCAGCCAGGCCTGTTGCAGCGCAATCCGGTTGTCGGCGAGCATGAAGCCGACGCCCTCATGATCGATCAGCGGCTTGCCGAAGGCGTGGCGCTTGACGGCATAGGCGCAGGCGATCTCGTGCGCGCGGGTGGCGGCGCCGAGCCAGCGCATGCAATGGGTGAGCCGTGCCGGGGCGAGGCGGACCTGGGCATAGTCGAAGCCCTTGTGGGGCAAGCCGAGGATCTGGTCGGCGGGGACGCGGAGCCCATCGATCGCCACGATCGAATGGCCGCCGGGCATCGAGCTGTCGATCGTGTCGAGCACCCGCTCGATGCGGATTGCGGGATCGGGCAGGTCGACGAGGAACAGAGTGGCACCCTCTTCGGTCCTGGCCATGACGATGCCGACCCTGGCACCCTGCGCGCCGGTGATGAATGCCTTGCGGCCGTCGATCACCCAGTGATTGCCGTCCTGCCGGGCGGTGGTCTGCATCATCGAGGGATCGGAACCCGCGCCGCCGTCGCTCGCGGGCTCGGTCATGAAGAAGGCCGAGCGGGCAGTCCCGGCGATGAGCGGATCGAGGAAGCGCTGTTTCTGCTCGAGGGTCGCAACCCGGCCGAGAAGATACATGTTGCCTTCGTCGGGCGCGGCGACGTTGAGCGCCACCGGGCCGAGCGGCGAGAGGCCGGCGGCGCGCAGGACGTGGGCGGTCTCGCGGTGGGTGAGATGGGTGCCGTCCGCAATGTGCGGGGTGAGCAGCCCGGCTGCGCGGGCCTTGGCGCGAAGTTCGGTGACAAGGTCCTCGGACGGGCCGTGCGGGGTGCAGCGCGGGTCGCGCTCATAGGGGGCGATGGTTTCGCGAACGAAGCTCTCGACCCGGGTGGCGATTTCGGAGGGGTTCATGGGCGACCTCTTACCTGGAAAAGCCCCTCCTCTTCAGGGAGGGGTTGGGGTGGGGGCTGTCCGCGCAGACTTCGGTCTCGGTGAGGCACCTGCCCCACCCCCAACCCCTCCCCTGAAGGGGAGGGGCTTATGGAAATCAGAAATACCCCGGCTCTTCCCACCAAGGGAAGAAATCCGGCATCCCGCTCGACACGCGGTCCGGGAACACCGCCGCGCGCTTCTCGAGGAACGCCATCACCCCCTCCCGCGCATCGCCGCTGCGGCCGCGCGCCAGCACGCCGCGGCTGTCGACCCGGTGTGCTTCCATCGGATGCGCCATCCCGAGCCCGCGCCACAGCATCTGGCGGGTGAGCGCGACCGAAACCGGGGCGGCATTGTCGACGATCTCCTGGGCGAGCGCGCGGGCGGCGGGGAGCAGGTCGTCGGGCGCGTGTAGCGAGCGGACCAGGCGACCGGCATGGGCTTCCTCGGCACCGAGCAGCCGACCGCTCATGCACCATTCGAGTGCGCGATCGATCCCGGCGATGCGCGGCAGGAACCACATCGACGCGCCCTCGGGAACGATGCCCCGCCTTGCGAAGACGAAGCCGAAACGCGCGGTGTCGCTGGCGAGGCGGATGTCCATCGGCAGCAGCATCGTCGCGCCGATGCCGACCGCCGGGCCGTTGACCGCCGCAATCACCGGCTTGAGGCTCTCGAAGATGCGCAGCGTCAGGCGGCCGCCATAGTCGCGGGCATGCGGGCTGGAATAGTCGATCGAACCATCCGCGCGGATCGGCGAGCCCGGGCCGCCGGCAGCATCGAACACCTTGGCACCCATTTCGAGATCGGCACCGGCGCAAAAGGCCCGCCCCTCCCCCGTCACGATCACTGCGCCGACTTCATCGTCCGCATCGGCGCGATCGAACGCATGGATCATCTCCTCCATCATCCGGATCGAATAGGCGTTGAGCTTGTCGGGCCGGTTGAGGGTGAGCGTGGCGATGCCGTCGACGACTTCGTAGCGGATCTGCGCGTACTCCATCACTTGCGCACCGAGATCGTCTGGGCGTTGGTATATTCGAGCAGGCCCTCGGTGCCGTTCTCGACACTGATGCCCGATTGCTTGTGGCCGCCGAACGGCGCCCAGGGGGTGACGTGCTGCGCCTCGTTGATCCAGACGGTGCCGGTGTCGAGCCGCTCGGCGATGGCGAACGCGGCGTCGGTGTCGGCCGACCAGACCGAGCCGGCCAGGCCATAGTCGCTGTTGTTGGCGCGGGCGATGACGTCCTCGACATCGTCGAAGCGGATCAGCGGGAGGACGGGGCCGAACGCCTCCTCGGCAACGACGCGGCTGCTCTCCGGCGGGTTGTCGACCAGGGTGACGGGGATGAAATAGCCCTTCCCTTCGGGCACCTCGCCGCCGGCGAGGAAGGCCAGCCCCTCCGCCTTCGCACCCTCGACCAGCGCCTTGACCCGCTCATACTGCGCGCGGTTCTGAACCGGGCCGAGATCGGTGCCCTGTTCCAGCCCGTTGCCGGTCTTCACCCGGTTGGCGATCGCGGTCAGCTCGGCGGCGAGCGCGTCATAGGCAGCGTCATGGATATAGAGCCGCTTGGTCGCGATGCAGACCTGGCCGTTGTTTCCGAAGGCCGACCAGAACAGCGGCTCGGCGACCTTGGCGACATCGACATCGCCGAGCACGATCGCCGCGTCGTTGCCGCCCAGCTCGAGCGTGACGCGCTTCAGATTGGCGGCGGCGCTGGCCATCACCCGCTTGCCGGTGGCGGTGGAACCGGTGAAGCTGATCTTGTCGATGCCGGAATGCGCGGTCATCCACGGGCCGAGCTGGTCGCCGCCGCTGACCACGTTGAACACGCCGGCCGGCAGGTGCGGGCGCATCAGCTCGCCGAGCTTGAGCATGGTCAGCGGGGTGAAGGGCGACGGCTTGATCACCAGCGTGTTGCCGGTGAGCAGCGCGCCGGCGATCTTCCACACGCCGAGCAGCATCGGGAAGTTCCACGGCACGATGCCGCCGACCACGCCGATCGGCACCCGGCGCGTCTCCGATCGGCGATCGGGCGTGTCCTCGTTCACCAGCACCGGGATTTCCTGTTTGGCGACGCTCGCGGCCCAGAAGGCGGCGCCCAGCAGTTCCTCGGTCGCCTTGGCGACGGGGCGGCCCTGTTCCAGGGTGAACAACCGGGCGAATGCGTCGAGATTGGTGGAAATCACTTCGGCGATCTTCGCCACCGCGACGCGGCGCTGGTCGATCGGAGTTGCGCGCCAGCCAGGAAAGGCGGCTCGGGCGGCGGCGACCGCCGCGTCGAGCTCGGTCGCCGTGCAATCCGGGGCTTCCGCTACGGCTTCCTCGGTTGCCGGATTGAGCACCGGGATCGTCGCGCTGCCGGGCACCGGCTGGCCGCCGATCGTCATGGTGAAATCGCGGTCGAACGCG
The DNA here is from genome assembly GCF_047324325.1 of Sphingomonas sp. Sphisp66. NCBI lineage: Bacteria > Pseudomonadati > Pseudomonadota > Alphaproteobacteria > Sphingomonadales > Sphingomonadaceae > Sphingomonas > Sphingomonas sp. Sphisp66. The sequence continues at coordinate 547,496 of NZ_CP168508.1, read as the reverse complement.
GTCATTTCCCTCTCCTCCAGACTCTGTTTGGCGCGAGCATAGAGTTACCCCGCAAAGACGGCCACTATTTACTTAGTCAGGTGATTAACGCCGTTGATCGCGTTAGCCGGGGCTGGTACCGCTGATTCGAAAACACACAGGAGCAGGATGATGGCAGCACCTACCGCCTATATTGTCGAAGCCGCGCGCACGGCGGGAGGGCGGCGCGGCGGCAGGCTGGCCGGATGGCACCCGGCCGACATGGCGGGCGAGGTCCTCAACGCCGTCGCCGATCGCAGCGGCATCGATCCGGCGGCGATCGAGGACGTGATCATGGGCTGCGTGAGCCAGGGCGGCGAGCAGGGCTTCCAGGTCGGCCGCAATGCGGTGCTCGCCTCGCGCCTGCCGGAGAGCGTGCCGTCGGTTACGATCGACCGCCAATGCGGCAGCTCGCAACAGGCGATCCAGTTCGCTGCGCAGGCGGTGCTTTCGGGCACGCAGGACGTGGTGATAGCGGCGGGCGTGGAGAGCATGACCCGCGTGCCGATGGGATCGACCGGCGCCTTGTTCGCCCAGGCTGGGCTCGGCGGCCCCAAGTCGCCCAGGCAGGAAGCGCGCTATCCGGGCGTGCAGTTCAGCCAGTTCATGGGCGCCGAGATGATGGCCCGGAAGCACGGCTTCACCCGCGAGCAGCTTGACGCCTATGCACTGGAGAGCCATCGCCGCGCGGCGGCGGCGACCGAGCGCGGCGATTTCGATGCCGAGATCGTGCCGCTGGAAGTCGAGACGCCCGAGGGGCCGGCGCTCCACACCCGCGACGAGGGCATCCGCGCCGATGCGACGCTGGAGAACATCGGATCGGTCAAGCTGCTCGCCGAGGGCGGAATGATCAGCGCGGCCAATGCCAGCCAGATCTGCGACGGCGCCAGCGCGGTGCTGATCGTGTCCGAAGCCGCGCTCAAGGCCCACGGTCTGACACCGCTGGCGCGCATCCACAACCTGACCGTGACCGGCGGCGATCCTGTGATCATGCTCGAAGAGCCGCTGTTCGCGACCGACCGGGCACTCAAGCGCGCGGGCATGTCGATCGACGAGATCGACCTGTACGAAGTCAACGAGGCGTTCGCGCCGGTGCCGCTGGCCTGGCTCAAGCATGTCGGCGGCGATCCGGCAAAGCTCAACATCAATGGCGGCGCGATCGCGCTGGGGCATCCGCTCGGTGCCTCGGGCACCAAGCTGATGGCGACGCTCGTGCACGCGCTCCACAAGCGGGGCCTGCGCTACGGGCTGCAGACGATGTGCGAGGGCGGCGGCCTGGCCAATGTCACGATCGTCGAGCGGCTTTGAGATCATAGGAGGGGATGGATGAAGCTCGATAACAACGTGGCCGCGGTGGTGACCGGCGGCGCTTCGGGGCTCGGCGCCGCGACCGCGCGGGCGCTGGCGGCCAAGGGCGTGAAGGTCGCGATCTTCGACCTGCAGAAGGAAAAGGGCGAGGCCGTCGCCGCCGAGATCGGCGGGGTGTTCTGCGAAGTGAACGTCACGTCCGACGAAAGCGTCGATGCCGGCTTCGCCAAGGCGCGGGCGGCGCATGGCCAGGAGCGCGTGCTGGTCAATTGCGCAGGCACCGGCAATGCAGTGAAGACCGCGAGCCGGGCGAAGGAAGACGGATCGATCCGCCACTTCCCGCTCGAAGCGTTCAACTGGGTGATCCAGATCAACCTGGTCGGCACCTTCCGCTGTATCGCCAAGTCGGCGGCGGGGATGCTGACGCTCGATCCGATGGAGGACGGCGAGCGCGGGGCGATCGTCAACACCGCCAGCGTCGCGGCCGAGGACGGGCAGATCGGCCAGGCGGCCTATTCGGCGTCGAAGGGCGGCGTGGTCGGCATGACCCTGCCGATCGCGCGCGACCTGATGGGCGAAGGCATCCGCGTGAACACGATCCTGCCGGGCATCTTCGACACGCCGCTGCTCGCCGCCGCGCCGCAGCCGGTGAAGGACGCGCTGGCGGCCTCGGTCCCCTTCCCCAAGCGGCTGGGGCGGCCGGAGGAATATGCGAGCCTGGCGCTGTGCATGATCGAGACGGGCTATTTCAACGGCGAGGATGTGCGGCTCGACGGCGGCATCCGGATGGCGCCGCGGTAAAGCTCCCCTTCCGCTTGCGGGAGGGGCTGGGGGAGGGCCTGTCTCGTCGGTGGGGATTAACAGCCCCTCCCCTAGCCCCTCCCGCAAGCGGAAGGGGAACGAGGAGCGTCGTGATGCAGCCGCTAACCGGCATCCGGATCGTCGAGATGGGCGGGATCGGCCCCGCGCCGTTCTGCGGGATGATGCTCGCCGATCATGGGGCGGAGGTGCTGTACGTCCACCGCCCCGGCCAGCCGCCCAATCCGCGCGACCCGTTGCTGCGCGGGCGGACGCCGGTCGAGGTCGACCTCAAGTCACCCGAGGGGATCGCCCGGGTCCGCGAGCTTGCGGCGGGGGCGGACGGGTTGATCGAGGGGTTCCGGCCGGGGGTGATGGAGCGGCTGGGCCTGGGTCCGTCCGAATTCCACGCCGCCAACCCCCGGCTTGTCTATGGCCGGATGACCGGCTGGGGGCAGACCGGACCGCTCGCCCAGGCGGCCGGGCACGACATCAATTACATCGCACTGGCCGGCGCGCTCCACGCCTTTGGCCGGGCGGGCGAGAAGCCGACGCCGCCGGTGAACGCGGTGGGAGATTTCGGCGGCGGGGGCATGCTGCTCGCCTTTGCGATGAGCGCGGGGCTGCTTCAGGCGAAGACCCGCGGCCAGGGTAGCGTGATCGACTGCGCGATGACCGAGGGCGCTGCGCTGCTGATGAGCATGGTATGGGGATTCCGCCAAACGCTCGGTTGGCGCGACGAGCGGGGCGTGAACATCCTCGATACCGGGGCGCATTTCTACGACAGCTACGAAACCGCCGACAGCAAGCATGTCGCGATCGGGGCGATCGAGCCGCAATTCTATGCCCAGCTGCGCGCGGTGACCGGGCTGGACGCGGATCCCGACTTCGACGCGCAGATGAATCCGGCGGCCTGGCCGGCGCTCAAGGCGAAGCTCGCGGCGGTATTCCGGACGAAGACGCGCGAGGAATGGTGCGCGCTGATGGAAGGGACCGACATCTGCTTCGCGCCAGTGCTGTCGATGGCCGAGGCGCCGGCCCATCCGCACAACCGCGCGAGGGGTGCTTTTATCGAGCGGGAGGGCGTGGTGCAGCCTGCGCCAGCGCCACGGTTCTCGGCGCCCGTCTGATCCCTCCTGTCGTCATCCCCGCGAAGGCGGGGATCCAGGGCTACTCTGCCCGGACAGTCCTGCTTGGCTCTGGATCCCCGCCTGCGCGGGGATGACGGAAGAGAGAAACCTCAGCTCTCCACCAGCTCGACCACCTCGAAATCATACCCTTCCCAGCCGCGCTGCCTCGCCGCTTCGGCCAGCGCCGCCTTCTTGCCGGTCGCTTCCTTGAGCGACTTCGCATGCCCCCAGAACACCTCGGTCTTGCCGCCGCCCAGGTGCGCAACGATGCGCCAATAGTGGGTGAACGGCGCGTTGGTCGGGCCGATCGTCTTCACATAGCCATCGGCCATGGTTGCGGTGAGGAAGCGCTTCTTCTTTGCCATGCGGCACCCCACATAGCGCAGCGAAACGGAGATTTGCATGACCGACTATCGCAAGACCGACGAAGCCATCGCCGCGCTGACCCCCGAGCAGTTTCGCGTCACCCAGCAGAACGGCACCGAGCGCCCGGGCACCGGGCCTTTGCTCTACAACAAGGCGCCGGGCATCTATGTCGACATCGTCTCGGGCGAGCCGCTGTTCGCCTCGTCCGACAAGTTCGAATCCGGCTGCGGCTGGCCGAGCTTCACCAAGCCGATCGCCAACGTCACCGAGCTGCGCGACACGACCCACGGCATGATCCGCACCGAGGTCCGCTCGGCGCATGGCGACAGCCATCTCGGCCATGTCTTCGACGACGGCCCGCGCGATCGTGGCGGGCTGCGCTACTGCATCAACTCGGCCTCGCTGCGCTTCGTGCCCCGGGCCGAGATGGAGGCGCAGGGGTACGGCGCGTATCTCGACCAGGTCGAGGACGTCGCCTGACTTGAGTTGGCGCCGAACCCCAATCGGATTTGGGGATCAGCGCCAAGCGGCGGCGGATTTCACCAGAGACTGCACGACCCGTCAGCGCCGCCCCCAGCGCCGGCGGGTCGTTTCGCATGTGGCACGGGCCTTGCGAACGCTTTGGCAAACGTCACGGCATTCGCATTTCGAGGGGGGACACAAGTTGAGCATTTCTTCCGGCATTCCGATCGCGCTTGGCGAGCGGCGCATCCTGCAGCCCGGGCGGCTGCGCTGGCTGCGGGCAGTCGCCTGGATGGCCGGCATGGCCGTGCTGATCGGACTTTCGCTGCGTGTGGCGATGGTGCCGGTGCAGCAGTGGCTGCCCAAGGGCGATCCGGTGCTGGGCCTCGCCGCCAGCGGGGCGGCCTGCCTGATCGCGCTTGGTATCTACACGCTGCTCGTGCGGCTGGGCGAGGATCGCTGGCCAGGCGAGCTGGCGCTGAAGCCGGCGGCGGGCCAGCTCGCCATCGGCCTGGGGCTGGGCTCGGCGATGTTCGTGGCGGTGATGACGATCCTGATCGGGGCCGGCCTCTACAGTTTCGAGTGGCACGGCGTGGCGCCGGCATGGCGCGGGGCGGGCCTCGCGATGCAGTCGGCGGTGGTCGAGGAACTGCTGGTGCGCGGGGTGATATTGCGGTTGTTGTGGCGCGCCTTCGGGCCGGCGGTCGCCTTTGCCGCATCGGCGGCGCTGTTCGGGCTCGGCCATGCCTTCAATCCCGGCGCGACGGTGATGAGCGTGGTGTGCATCGCGCTCGAGGCGGGCATCATGCTGGGCGCGCTCTATGCGCTGACCGGACGGCTGTGGATGTCGATCGGGGTGCATGGCGCGTGGAACTTCACCCAGGGCTATGTCTTCGGCGCGGCGGTGTCGGGGAGCGACTTCGGGCCCTCGCTGGCGCGGAGCGTGGCGCGTGGCGACGCGAGTGTGTGGCTGAGCGGCGGCGGGTTCGGGCCCGAGGCTTCGCTGCCGGCGCTGCTGGTATGCGGTGCGGTCGGGGTGGTGACGCTGTTGCTGGCGGCTCGGGCCGGGCGGTTTCGGAGGGAGGCTGCGGCGGAATAGGCCCCTCTCCCCCGCCCCCTCCCCGCAAGCGGGGAGAGGGAGAAGTGGCTACAGTCCCCGCCCGATCACTTCCTTCATGATCTCGTTGGTCCCGCCGAAGATCCGCGAGACACGCGCATCGCGCCAGATCCGGGCGATCGGATACTCGTTCATGTAGCCGGCGCCGCCATGGAGCTGGAGCGCCGCGTCGATGATCTGCCACTGGGTGTCGGTATGCCAGAGCTTGGCGGCCGAGGCTTCCTCGGGCGTCAGCGCGTGGCGGAGGTGCCGGGCGAGCGCCCAGTCGACATGCGCCCAGCCGATCTGCAGCTTCGCCGCCAGGTCGGCCAAAGTGAAGCGGGTGTTCTGGAAATCGAACACCGTCTTCCCGAACGCCTTGCGCTCCTTCACGAAGCCGAGCGCCTCGTCGAAGGCGCGCTGGGCGCTGGCCTGGGCGCCGATCGCGATGGTCAGCCGCTCCTGGGGCAGGTTGCGCATCAGATAGGCGAAGCCCCGCCCCTCCTCGCCGAGCATGTTGGTCGCGGGCACGCGGACGTCCTCGAAGAACAGCTCGCTGGTGTCAGCGCCATGCAGGCCGATCTTGTCGAGGTTGCGCCCGCGCGCGAAGCCCGCCCGATCCGCCTCGACCAGGAACAGGCTGGTGCCCCTGGCGCCGAGCTCGACGTTGGTCTTGGCGACCACGATCACGACATCGGCGGTCTGGCCGTTCGAGATGTACGTCTTGGTGCCGTTGAGGACATAATGGTTGCCGTCGAGCCGCGCGGTGGTGCGGATCGCCTGCAGGTCCGACCCCGCGCCGGGCTCGGTCATCGCGATCGCCGCGACCTTCTCGCCCGAAACCATGCCGGGCAGCCATTCGCGCTTCTGCTCCTCCGAGCCATAGGCCAGGAAATAATCGGCCAGCACGTCCGACTGCAGCGTGATCCCCGAAGGCACCCGCGCATAGGCGTGCTCCTCGGTGACGATCGCATTGTAGCCGAAGTCGAGGCCCGGGCCGCCATAGGCCTCGGGCACGGTCGGGCAGAGCAGGCCGGCGCTCCCGGCCTTGGTCCAGAAGTCGCGATCGACGATGCCGGCTTCTTCCCAACGATCGAGATGCGGCACACCCTCGGCGGCGAGGAAGCGGCGGACGCTTTCGCGGAACAGGCCCTGGCTCTCGTCCTGGCCGGTGCGGCGGGCGGTATCGAGCATCAGTTCACCCCTCGGTCGCGGCCGGCCCAGTATGGATCGCGCAGCGCGCGGCGCATCACCTTGCCCGAAGGGGTGCGCGGCAGCGCCTCGACGAAGTCGACCGACTTGGGGACCTTGAACCCGCCGATCCGCTCGCGGGCATAGGCGAGGATCGAGGCCTCGTCGGCCTCGGCGCCGGGCCGGGCCACCACCACCGCCTTGACCTCCTCGCCCCATTTCGCGTGCGGCACGCCGATCACCGCGACTTCCTGTACGGCGGGATGGCCGTAGATCGCGCTCTCCACCTCGGCGGGATAGATGTTCTCTGCGCCCGAGCAGATCATGTCCTTGAAGCGGTCGCAGATGTAGAGATAGCCGTCCTCGTCGAGATAGCCGGCGTCGCCGGTGCGCAGCCAGCCGCCGCCGTCCACCGTTTCCGCCGTGGCCTCGGGCAGGTTCCAGTAGCCGACCATGTTGGCGACCGAGCGGGTCTCGACCTCACCGACTTCGCGGACCGCCAGCGGGGTGCGCTCGGTCGGGTGGACGACGCGGATCTCGACGCCCGGCATCGGCAGGCCGGCGCCGCGCATCCGCTCGTTGCCGGCGGGATCGTGATCCTCGGGCGGGAGGTAGACGATCGTGCCGCAGGTTTCGGTCATGCCATATTGCTGGGCGAAGCCGCAGCCGAACACTTCGGTCGCCTCGCGCAGCAGCTCGAGCGCGATCGGCGAGGCGCCGTAGAGGATGTAGCGCAGCCGGCTGAAATCGGCGTCGCGCACGCCCGGCAGCATCAGCAGCATCTGGAGCGCGGTGGGCACCAGGAACATCTTCGTCACGCCGCCCTTGGCGATCGCCTCCAGTACCGCGGCGGGCACGAACTCGCGGTGGATGATCGAGGTCGCGCCGTTGAAATAGCCGACGATCGCCCAGCCCACGCCGCCGATATGGCCGAGCGGCAGGGCGACGAGGTTGACGTCGCCTTCCAGCCACTCGTTCCACGGCATGGGCTGCGTCATCGAATCGGTGCGGCCGCGCAGCAGATTGGCGTGGCTGAGCATCACGCCCTTGGGCTCGCCGGTCGTGCCCGAAGTGTAGAGCTGGAGCGCGACGTCGCTCGCCTCGACATCGTCGGGGATGGGTTGGTCGGGCGCGGCATCGCGCCAGTCGGCGAAGCGGCGGAAACCCTCGGCGCCGTCCTCCATCGCGATCGTCTCGCGGATCAGGTCGTTGGCGCATTCGGCAGCGCGGCCGATCTGGTCGGGGCCGGCGAAGAGCAGGCTGACCTCGGCATTGCCGAGGATCTTGCAGATCTCGGCGGTGGCGAGTCGCCACTGGACCGGCACGATCACCACCCCGGCGCGGGCGGCGCCGAACAGCAGCTCGAAGAATTCGTCGCTGCCCTTGCCGAGATAGGCGATGCGGTCCCCTACCCGGCAGCCGGCGGCGCGCAGCGCGCGGGCGACCTGGTCGCTGCGCCGGTCGAGCGTGGCCCAGTCGGTATCGCGCCCCTCGAAGCGGGTGGCGACCGCAGCGGGGCGATGCCGAGCGTGATAGGCGGGGATATCGCCCAGCCGGGGCATCGCCTCGAAATCGATCCAGCCCGACGAGGCTTCCGCAACCAGTGACTCACCCATATGCCGCTCCTCTCCGAGCCGGTTCGAACCGCGGGGCGTTATCGCCCTCGAGCATTGTTTAATCGCTTGATTAAGCGATTCGCAAGTCAGGCGTCGGTTTCGGGCTTCACCAGCACGCTGCGCATCAGCAGATCGGTGACGTGCACGGCATAGGCCTTGCGCAGATCGTCATCGATGTCATCGACGCCGAACGCATATTTCAGCGAGTGGCGGCCGATGAAGAGATGGTCACACATGCCGATCAGCGAGAAATAGAACAGCATCGGATCGATCCTGCGAAACAGCCCCTCGGCCTCGCCCTGCTCGAGGATCGACTTCTGCGCCGCCGCCAGCGGGCGGCTGAACCGCTCCGAGATGAAGCGCGCCGTCTCGCTGTCGGTCTCCACCGCCAGCGCCGCGACCAGGCGGTTCATGTACGGGTAGCGATAATAGACCTTGATGATGCCGTGGATGTGGTGGCGCAGCTTCTGCCCGGCATCCATGTCGGCCTTCACCAGCCGCTCGAGATCGTCGAACGTGCCGCCGGCATCGCGCTCGAGCAGCGCCATGAACATGCCGAGCTTGCTGCCGAAATGATAGCGGATCAGCGCGGCGTTGAGCCCCGATTTCTCGGCGATGTCCGCGAAGGTGATGTCGACGGTGTTGCGCTCGATCATCAGCGCGCTGGTCGCGTTGAGCAGCTGATCCGCCGAGCTTGCCTCGATCCGCCCGACCGGGACTTTTGCGTTGCTTGCCATTTCCGTACCTTAACCGGCGCGACACCGCCGCGCCAACCTCCCATCCTTGTCAGTTCGGCCGCGCAAAGCCCAGCGCCACCGCGCGCTGCACCGTGCGCAGCCGGCCATTCTCGCCCAGCCGGCTGCTCGCGCGGCGCATGTGGAAGCGGATCGTCGGCACCGACAGGCCGAGGATCGTGCCGATCTCGCCATCCGTCTTCCCCGCCGCGGCGAGCTTGAGGCACTGGACCTCGCGCCGCGTCAGCCGGTGCTGGACGATCTCGGTCGAAGCGTCCGGCCCCGCATTGCAGGTGGCGATGAAGCGCAGCGCCAGCGGGTGCAGCACCGAAGCCTCGCGCTCGAAGATCGCCTCGACGTCGAGCCCCGGCGTGGTCGATGCCCACACCACCGCGCCGATCACCCCGGCGGGCAGGTGCACGGGCGCGACGATCGCGCTTTCCACCCGGTAGCTGCGCTGCATCGCCTCGCGCTCGATCTGCGGCTCGATGCGCAAGGGGCGCCAGCTGCGGATCCGGCCCTGGTCGTAATAAAAGGGCTCGGCGAGATGCCGCGCGACCGAGACGATCGCGTTGCGCAGCGCGAAATCGCCCTGCGCCCAATAGGCCCCGGCATCATGGGTGAATTCGAACAGCGCGCTGACCGGCGTGCCGTCCGCCAGCTGCACCGGCCGGGCGCTGCTGATGTCGGCGCAGGCGGCGATCAGCGGCAGGCCCATGCGGCGGCCATGCTCGACGATCCGCCCGGCCAATTCATAGGGCATGTTCTCTGTGTCGCCGGCCATATCCGCCCCTGTCACATGCGATAGCTGCACAGCGCCTTCCCTAAAGCTAATTATTCAAACAAACAACAGCCGGAAATCGACCCCGAAAACCTGGGCGGCGCGGCGACATGGAGGGGAAGAGGGATATGGCGATCAAGGCAGGCCTGCTGATGGGATCCGCGCTCGGGCTGCTGCTCGCGGTGCCCGCGCTGGCGCAGGAAACGCAAGAGGCGCCCGCGCCCAGGGCGGAGGGCCCGCAGAGCAAGAGCGACGAGATCGTCGTCACTGCCCAGCGCCGCTCCGAATCGATCAACAAGGTGCCGCTGGCGGTGCAGGCGCTGTCTGCCGACACGCTGAAGGACCTGCAGATCACCGATGTCGAGTCGCTGGCCAGCTCGGTGCCGGGCCTGCAGGTCGCCCCCGCCTATTCGGGCGTGCCGATCTTCACCCTGCGCGGCATCGGCTTCAACACCACCAACATCACCGCCACTTCGACCGTGGGCATCTACCAGGACGAGCTGGCCTATCCCTATCCCTCGATGGCGGGCGGGCCGATCTACGACCTGGAGCGCGTCGAGGTGCTCAAGGGGCCGCAGGGCACGCTCTATGGCCGCAACACCACCGCCGGCCTGATCGACTTCATCACCGCCAAGCCGGGCAAGGATTTCGCCGCGGGCGGCACGATCGAGGGCGGCAACTACAAGACCTATAATGTCGAGGCCTATCTGAACGTGCCGCTGGGCGACAATGCCGCGCTGCGCATCTCGGGCCGCGACGAGAATAGCGACGAAGGCTGGCAGATCGACCAGAGCCGCGGCGAGAAGCTGGGCAAGGTCAAGCGCTGGGGCGCCCGCGCCTCGCTGAGCTTCCAGCCGTCGAGCAAGTTCGAAGGGCTGATCACCGTCTCGGGCTGGCGCGATCGTTCGGACACCCAGGCAGGCCAGGCGATCAGCCTCAACCTGACCAACCGGCTCTCCGCCGCCTCCCCCGCCGTCGGGCCGGGCGACTTCAATTCGGCCGCCCTGCTCGCCTATCTGCAGAACAACCAGCCGACCCGCGCGAGCGACGCCGGCTGGCAGCCCGCCTCGGCACGTGCCGCCACGGTCGGCCTCGCCACCGGCATGGGGCCGCCGCGCGCCAAATCCGACTTCGTCTCGGCCCAGATGCGGCTGACCTGGTCGCCCAACGACCAGCTCTCGGTGATCTCGCTGACCGGATACAACGACTTCACCCGCAAGGACGTGGTCGATTTCAGCGGCGCGCCCTGGGAAATCGTCTCGACCCAATATGACGCGCGGATCAAGTCCTTGTCGCAGGAGCTGCGCTTCGAGGGGAACGGCCCGGGCTTCCGCTGGACGGTGGGCGGCTATTTCGCCCATGACGATCTGCGCGAGAACAGCCGCTTCCTGATCGGCGAGAACAGCTCGGTCGTCTATCTGCGCCTCGCCGCGCTGGGCATCCTCGCCAATCCGGTGACCAATGCGGTGTTCAACAGCGCCGGCTATACCCCCGCCCAGGTCGCCATCGGCTTCCGCGAAGGCGCGGGCCGGGCGAAGGGCTATAACGAGACCTATAGCGGCTTCGCCACCACCGAGTTCGACCTGGGCAGCGGCTTCAAGATCAATGCCGGCGCACGCCTCGGCATCGATCATGGCGAGCTGGACGGCTGCTCGGTCGACTATAACGGCAACTACCTGCCGATCGTGAACACCGCCGGCCGCGCCGTGATCTTCCAGAGCTATGGCGTGCTGGCGCCGATGGTACAGAAGGATGGCTGCACCACCTATGATCCGGCCACCAACTCGGACACGCTCGTCCATTCGGTGCTCGACGAGAGCAATTTCTCGGGCCGCTTCTCGCTCAATTACCAGGCGGCGCCCGGCACCCTGCTCTATGCCTCGATCGCGCGCGGCGTGAAGTCGGGCGTGGTGCCGATCGTGCCGGCCAACCGCGCGGTGCAGTTCACCCCTGCCCGGCAGGAGAAGCTGACCGCCTATGAGGCCGGCATCAAGACGGCGGTCGGCGGCCGCTTTGCCCAGGTCAATGTCAGCGGCTTCTATTACGACTATACCGACAAGCAGTTCAGCTCCTACGTCGCCGATCCAACCTTCGGCGCGCTGCAGCGGTTGGTGAACATCCCCAGCTCGCATGCCTGGGGCATCGACGGCGAGATCACGCTGCGGCCCTCGCCCGCCTTAACCCTCGCCTGGAACGCGACGTACCTGAAGACCAAGATCACCGACTATACCGGCGCCAATGCGGCGGGCATCCCGACCAATTACGACGGTTCGGAGTTCTCCTTCGCGCCGGAATTCTCGACCAGCGGCACCGCGACGCTCAACCTGCCGATCTCGTCGAGCCTGAACTTCCAGGCGACGGCCAACGCCACCTATCAGAGCGAGACGCACAGCGACTTCGGCGAGGATCCGCTGTTCCGGATCAAGGGCTATGCGCTGGTCAATGGCAGCATCGGTATCGCCAGCGCCGACGGGAAATGGGGCCTGACGATCTGGGCGCGCAACCTGACCAACGAATATTACTGGACCTCGGTGGTCGACAACCAGAACCTCAATGTCCGCTATGCCGGCCGTCCGCGCACCTTCGGCGCCTCGCTGACCGCCGGCTTCTGAACCCGATGCGCGAGCAGGCCATCCCGCTTCCGCCCGACCCCGCGCCCGCCGCGGCGCCGGGCGGAAAGCGTATCCTGCCGCGCATCGACTATACCAATCCGCCAGGCGCGGCGGCGCTCTACCCGGCAGACTCGGTGGCCTGGGCGGTGTTCAAGAACCCCGTCGCACTATTCGTCGGGGGGATCGCGGCGGTACTGCTCGAGCTGGGCGAGCCGCGGGTGCGCTCCGGCGCGTGGGAACATTCGATCTTCCCTACCGATCCGCTCACGCGGCTGCAGCGCACCGGCTATGTCACCCATGTCAGCGTCTATGCCCCCGCCAGTGTCGCCACCAAGGTAATCACCGGCGTGACGCGGATGCACGAGCGGGTGCGCGGGCAGACGCCGCATGGCGAGGCCTATCACGCCAATGATCCCGAACTGCTGAATTGGGTGCAATGCACGGTCGGCTTCGGCTTCATGGAAGCCTATTCGGCCTATTGCCGCACGCTGACCCGCGAGGAGAAGGATCGCTCCTATGTCGAGGCCAAGCCCTCGGCCGACCTGTTCCTCGCGCATGGGGCGCCACGCTCGGTCGCCGAGCAGCAGGCGCAGTTCGCGGCGATGCGGTCCCGGCTGGAGCCGCACGCGATCATCCGCGAGTTTCTCGATATCATGCTGCACACCAAGGGCGTGCCGCTGCCGCTCCGGCCCTTCCAGGGGATGATGGTCCGCGCCGCGATCGCGCTGCTGCCCGACTGGGCACGCAAGACGCTGGCGCTGGACGGCGAGGAATGGCGGCTGCGCGGCTGGGAGCGTCGCACCGTCCGCACGCTCGGTGCCCTGTTCGAGCGGCTCGCCATCCCCGGCACCCCGCCGGTCGAGGCAAGCAAGCGGCTCGGCCTGCCCGCCAACTATCTCTATCGCCGCCGGAAAGCCTGATGCCCGAGAGTTTCGAAGCCGATTATGTGATCGTGGGCGCCGGTTCGGCCGGCTGCGTGCTCGCCGACCGGCTGAGTGCCGACGGCCGGACCCGCGTGCTGCTGCTCGAAGCGGGCGGCGACGACCGCCCCCTGCGCGAGCGCGGGCAGTTTCTGTCCAACCTGATGATCCATGTCCCCGTCGGCTATGCGCAGACGCTGAAGGATCCCAAGGTCAACTGGCTCTACCGTACCGAGCCCGATGCCGGCACCGAAGGCCGTCGCCATATCTGGCCGCGCGGCAAGGTGCTGGGTGGCTCCTCCTCGATCAACGGGCTGCTCTATGTCCGCGGCCAGCGCGCCGATTATGACGGCTGGCGGCAGATGGGCTGCACCGGCTGGGCCTGGGACGACATCGCCCCCTATTTCCGCCGCTCAGAAGACCAGCAGCACGGCGCCTGCGAGACGCACGGTGCTGGCGGGCCGCTGAGCGTGACCGATCCCGCCGGCTCGCACCCGGTGTCCGAGGCAGTGGTCCAGGCCTGCGAAGCACTCGGCCTGCCCCAACGCGACATCAACGGCCCGGAGCAGGAAGGCGTGGCCTGGTACCAGCTGACCGTGCGCAACGGCCGGCGCTGCTCGGCGGCGGTCGCCTATCTCCATCCGGCGATGGAACGACCGAACCTCCGCGTTGTCACCCATGCCCAGGCGACGCGGGTGGCGATCGAGGAGGGCAGGGCGACCGGTGTGGAGTTCATGCGCGGCGGCGAGAAGCTGGTGGCGCATGCGGCGCGCGAAGTGATCCTCGCCGGGGGCGTGATCAATTCGCCGCAGTTGCTCCAGCTCTCGGGCATCGGCCCCGGCGACGTGCTGCGCGAACAGGGCATCGCCGTGGTGCGCGACCTGCCCGGCGTCGGCGAGAACCTTCAGGACCATCTGCTGATCTCGGCCAATTACCGGCTCAAGCCCGGCACCGTCTCGGTCAACGAACTGAGTCGCGGCCTCCGGCTGCTCGGCGAAGTCGCGCGCTATGCGGTGGCGCGCAAGGGGCTGCTGACCCTGTCCGCCGCGCATATCGCAGCCTTTTGCCGCTCGCGGCCCGATCTCGCCTCGCCCGACATCCAGTTCCACATCCTGCCCGCCACGGTGGACGGCGATGCGCTGGCGCGGCTGCAGAAGATGCAGCTGGAGAAGCTGCCGGGGATCAGCATCGCCGCCTGCCAGCTACGCCCGGAATCGCGCGGAAGCGTGCGCATCCGCTCGGCCGATCCGCTGGCACCGCCGCGGATCATGCCCAATTACCTCAGCGATCCGCTCGACCAGGAAGTGATCGTTGCCGGCCTGCGCTGGGGGCGACGGATCGCGGCGCAGCGGCCCCTCGCCGACTTCATTGAGCATGAGCTTCAGCCGGGCGCCGAGCTGCAGAGCGACGCAGAGCTGCTCGCCCATGCGCGGCGGGCTGGAACGACGCTCTACCACCCGGTCGGCACCTGCATGATGGGGCATGGCCCGCGCGCGGTGGTCGATCCGGAGCTGCGCGTGCACGGCGTGGCGGGGTTGCGCGTGGTCGATGCGAGCATCATGCCGCGGATCGTCTCGGGCAACACCAACGCGCCGACGATCGCGATCGCGGAGAAGGCCAGCGACATGATCCTGGCGGCGGCGAAGGCGCGGGTGGCGGCTTAAAGCCCTCTCCCCGGTGGGGAGAGGGAGAAGAGCTAGCTCAGCTCGCGCCTTATCGCGTCGCCGTCCGCATCGATGCCCGGCGGCACCGCGCCCTCAGGCACGTCCCGCACCCCGAAGCGGATCGGCAGCGGCATCTCGACATACGCCCCCTCCTCCGGATGCGTCCGCGCGCGGAAGAAGCCCGTTGCCGCGAGATGCGGATCCTCGCGGATCGCGTCGAGATCGCGGACCGGCATGCAGGGCACACCGCCGGCGTTGAGTATCCGCACCCACTCCGCGCTGGTCTTCGCCGGGGTGTACCGCGCGATCTCGCCATAGAGCGCGCTGATGTTGCGCAACCGGTCCATCGGCGTGGCGAAGCGTGAGTCCTCGAACACCTCCGTCGCGCCAAGCAGTTCGAACAGTTTGGCGATCGTCGCCGGCGTATAGGGCACGATGCTGACATGGCCGTCGGCGGTCGGGAAAGGCTGGCGGTTCGGGTCGATCTGGCGCGGATAGCCCGCAGGCTCGAGCGACGGATCGAAGGCGGCGCCGAACAGATGCTCCTGCAGCATGAAATGCGCGAAGCTCTCGAACAGCGGCACCTCGACGAACTGCCCCTCCCCGCTGCGCAACCGGTGGACCAACGCGCCGAGCACGGCCTGGGCGCCGTAGAGCCCGGCAACCTTGTCGGCGATCAGCGAGGGCAGATAGCGCGGGGCGGGATTGCCATCGGCTCGGGGCAGCAGAGTCGCGGTGCCGGTCGCCGCCTGGATGACGTCGTCATAGGCCTGGAGCCCCTCATACGGTCCGCCCGAGCCGAAGCCCTGGCAATGGGCATAGACGATGTCGCCGCGCAGCCCGCGCACCGCCTCGTATCCGAAGCCCAGTCGCTCCATCGCCTCGCCGCGGACATTGTGGATGAAGACGTCGGCGGTGGCGAGCAGGCGGCGCATCGTCTCGGCGTCTTCACCCACCTTGAGGTCGAGCGCGATCGCGCGCTTGCCGCGGTTGAGCGTGCAGTGCACCGGCCCCATCTGCCGCGCTGCCGCGCGCGAGCGACCGAACTGCCGGGTCTGGTCGCCGCCCGGCGCCTCGACCTTGATCACCTCGGCCCCCATGTCGGCGAGCATCTGCGTCGCGTAGGGGCCAAAGACGATCGTCGTCATGTCGACGATACGGATTCCCTCCAGCATTTTCATGACTGGGCCGCCTTGGCGCGGGCAAAGGCGGGGCGGGTGCGCAATCGCTCCCAATAGGCGGCGATGCGGGACAGGCCACCATCGCCGATGCGAAGGAACTCGGCGAGCATCAGCGCATAGCCGACCGAGATGTCCGCCGCGGTGAACCGATCGCCCGCGACATGGTCGGCGGAGGCGAGCATCGCGTCGAGGCCCCGCAGGCGGGCGAGATACCATTGGCGGTAATCGTCGGCGACCTGGGGCAGGCGCCGCGCCTCCGGCTCGAACATCGCGTAACGCAGCACCAGGGTCTGCGGGAAGGTCAGCGTCGCCTCGCCGAAGGAAAGCGCGTCGAGATAGGCCGCATAGCCCGGCTCGCCCGGGCCCACCGCGAACCGCCCGTCGCCGCGCGTCGTCGCCAGATAGTGGCAGATCGCAGCGGACTCGGTCATCCGGGCATCGCCTTCGAGGAAGAGCGGGATCGTGCCAAGCGGATTGAGCGCGAGATATTCGGGCGCGCGGTCGCGCGGCGGAAAGGGCAGCAGTTCGAGCCGGTACTCCGCCTCCAGCTCCTCGAGCATCCAGAGCACCCGGAACGAGCGCGCGTCGCGGCAGTGATAGAGAGTGGCGGTCATTTGGGGCTCCACGCGCCTTGCTCGGTGATCGTGCCGATCAGGCCGACCGGAAAGCGTGCATCGCCGGCGATCAGGGCGAGCGTCTCGCGATCCTCGGCCGGCACGGTGGCGAGGGTACGGGCGCCGTCGAGGGTGCGCAGCACCACCACGCCGCGATCGACCGAACCGTCACGCTGATAGAGGATCGTCGCGCTTTCGAGCGTCGCCGGGCCGGGCTCGGGCTCGACCAGTTCGGGCACCGGCCCGCGCCGGGAGTCGGCTGCAGCCTGGACCGAATAGTCCGGGGCGATCGGTGCGCCGGGTTCACCGGAAAGCACCAGCGCGTGATGCTTGGTGACGAACTCGCCCTGGCCGTAGAGCAGCCCGGTCCCGCCGCCGCGCAGCACACGCACCATCGCACAGGCGGCGTGCAGCATGTAGTTGCTGAGCGGCCCGCCGAAGAAGGTAAGCCCACCGGTGACGGTAGGTTCGACATCGGAGCCCAGGCCCAGACTGCGTCGCGCCATCTTCGGCACGCAGGGGAAGCAGGAATAGAGTTCGAGCGCGTCGAAGCCTTGGGGCGCCAGCGCGGATGCTGCGGCGAGCACCGCGTCCTGCGCGGGGCTGCCGGCAAAGCCGTCGCGGGCGAGGAAGTCGCGCGGCTCACTCGCCGCTGCGCCGCCGAGGATATGGACGAGGCGGTCCTCGGGAATGCCGGCTGCCCGCGCGACTTCGAGGCTGGCGACGATCACGGCCGCGCCCTGGTTCACCGCCGGATTGGCGACCATCAGTTTGGTATAGGGCCAGGCGATCAGCCGGTTGGCTTCGGTGGGCGTGACGATCTCGTCCGCGGAGGGCGCCTTGCGCATCCAGGCGCGCGGGTTCCCGGCGGCGACCTCTGCGTAGCGCGCCCAGAGGGTGCCCGATTCCGCCCGCGCCTCGGCAGGATTCTGGCCCCAGGCGGCGGCGCTCGCCATCTCGAACAGCGGATAGACCTGGGTGGGCGTCGACAGGCCGTGGCGCAGCGCCAGCGGGTGGGCGATGTCCGCGCCTCGTAGTGGCGAGGGCGCGTCCCTGGCAAAGGGCGTCCAGGGCGGCATCTCGCCTTCGCGCCTCGCCCGTGCTGCGCTGTGCTGCGCCTCGGCGCCGCAGACCAGCGCGACCTTGCTCTCGCCCCGCGCGATGCGCAGCGCCGCTTCGTGGATCAGGCGGACCGGCGATTCCCCGCCAACCGCGTGATTGGCGCGCAAGGCCGGCGCGATGCCGAGTTCCGCGCACAAGGACGCTGCAGCATCGGAATAGCGCCAGCTGACGATGCTCACCACGTCGAGCGCATCGACCTGGGCGAGCAAGCCGCCGCCGGCATCTTCCCCGGCGGCGTGCACTGCGTCCGCCATCAGCGCCAATGGCTCCCTGGCCGAGCTGATCGCGAAGGGGCGGTCGATCGATTCCCCGATGCCCAATATCACGGGCGTGTGTGGCGCCATCTTCCTCTCCCTGGTCGCCCGCCCGGTATCGCCGTGCGCACCTCCGCGCGGAACTATCACTAGCGATAGCAGCGCATTTCCGCGGTTCGGCTATGCTGCGCATCGGAGAGCGGAAACCGCTTCCGAGGAGAGGAGTAAGGGCCGAATGCATCCCTGCGTCCACGCCGAAACCGCGCCGGAGAAGCCCGCGCTGATCCTGGCCGAGACGGGCGAGAGCCTGAGCTATGGCGAACTGGAGGCGCGCTCGAACCAGGCCGCGCAGCTGTTCCGCGCCCTGGGCTTCCAGCCGGGTGACGCCGTGGCGGTGCTGCTCGAGAATCACTTCCGCTTCCTCGAGATCGCCTGGGGCGCGCAGCGCGCGGGGCTGTATTTCGTCGCGGTCTCCTCGCGGCTGACTGCGAGCGAAGCGGCGTTCATCCTCAAGGACAGCGGCGCGCGGGCGTTGATCTCCTCGGCCGCACTGGCATCGGTGGCGAGCGCGGTTGCCGCGGAGGTGGCGCTGGACGACGTCGCGCTGTTCATGCTCGACGGCACGGTACCGCCCTTCCGCAGCTGGGAAGCCGAGGCCGGCGCGATGCCGAGGACGCGCATCCCCGACGAGCGCGCCGGCACCGACATGCTCTATTCCTCGGGGACCACCGGCCGGCCCAAGGGCATCCGGCCGCAGCTGCCCGAGACCGACATCACCATGCCCAATGCGATGGTCGGCATCGCTCGGCATGCGGCGGTGGATGCCGACACGATCTACCTCTCCCCCGCTCCGCTCTATCATGCCGCCCCCCCTGCGCTGGTGCATGGCAGTGCACCGGCTGGGCGGCACGGTGGTGGTGATGGACAAGTTCGACCCCGAGCGCGCGCTCGCGCTGATCGAGCGGCACCGGGTGACGCATGCGCAGTGGGTGCCCACCCACTTCATCCGCATGCTCAAGCTGCCCGAGGAAGCGCGCAGCCGCCACGACCTGACATCGCTGCGCATGGCGATCCACGCCGCGGCACCCTGCCCGGTGCCGGTCAAGCAGGCGATGATCGACTGGTGGGGGCCGGTGCTGCTCGAATATTATGCCGGAACCGAAGGCAATGGCCTGACGATGATCGGCGCGAAGGACTGGCTGACGCATCCGGGTTCGGTGGGCCGTGCGGTGCTCGGTACGATCCGGATCTGCGACGAGGCAGGCGAGCCGCTGGCGCCGGGCGAGACGGGCCTGGTCCATTTCGAGGGCGGGCCGGGCTTCCATTATCACAACGATCCCGGGAAGACCGAGGCGGCCGCGAACAAGCATGGCTGGACCACGCTCGGCGATGTCGGCCATGTCGACGACGAGGGCTATCTCTATCTCACCGACCGCAAGAGCTTCATGATCATCTCGGGCGGGGTGAACATCTATCCGCAGGAGATCGAGAATCTGCTCGTGCTGCACCCCAAGGTGGCCGATGTCGCGGTGATCGGGGCGCCGCATGCCGATATGGGCGAGCAGGTGGTGGCGGTGGTGCAGCCGGCCGAGGGCGTGGCCCCTTCCCCTGCCCTGGCCGAGGAGCTGGCCGAGTGGCTGGCGCCGCAGCTCTCACGCGTGAAGCAGCCGCGGCGGATCGACTTCGTCGCGGAGCTGCCGCGGCATCCGACGGGGAAACTGTACAAGCGGCTGTTGCGGGATCGGTATTGGGAAGCGGCGACGGAAACCGCGGTCGGCTAAACACCGTCATCCCCGCCATCTTCAATCCTCCCCCGCCAGGGGGAGGGGGACCAGCGAAGCTGGTGGAGGGGGAGGTAAGCAACGCACCATCGGCTCGCTTACCTCCCCCTCCGTCGCGCTGCGCGCGCCACCTCCCCCTGGCGGGGGAGGATTTCTGCACGACGCTGCCTAAGCACCTTCACAGCGTCTTCAGATACTCGATCAGCGCCAGCCGTTCGGTGTCGGTGAGCGATTGGGTGAAGGTGTGGCCGCCATTGCCGTCGCCATAGAGGTTGCTGTTGAAGCTCATGCGCGAACGGATCTGCTGGTCGGTGATCGGCGGCGGCGTCTGGTACGCCAGGTTCAGATACCCCGCCGCCGCATTGGAGAAGGCCGAGTAGAGGCGATCCGGCGTCGCCTGGCCGTTGCAGGGCTGATAGGGCGGGACCGAAGCCGAACTGCTGCAGTTCAGCGTCTCGTACTTCCAGCCGAGCTTGGCGAAATCGTACGAGGCGTAGCTATAGTCATAGCCCTGGTTCTTGCCGCCGATGCCGGCGGGCGAATAGGGCCGCTTCCAGACCGCCGGGCGGTCCGCCGGCTTCAGGATGCCCCAGATATCGGGCACGCTGCCATTGTGGAGGAACGGGCCCGAAGCCCATGCGCCATAGAGCGGCGGCGAGACATAGCCCTTGGGCTCGACCCATTCATTCGGCCCGAGCGGCGAGTAGATCGGCCCGCCATTGTCATAGACCGCGCGATAGACCCGGCGGATCGAGCTCGCGAGCAGCGATTCGACCGGATAGCCATACCAGCTCGGGCTGAGTGAGTTGTACGCCCACCAGCTGCTGTTCCACGCCCGGCGCTGGCGCGGGTCGGCGAACAGGTTGAAGCGGCGCGGATCGGTCTGGATCGTCGCGATTGGCGTGACGTTGCCCGGCAGGCCCTTGAGCCGCGGATCAGGCAGATAGGCGGTGTCGTTTGCATAGCGCGGCGAATAGACGCCGTGGCAGCTCGCGCAGGAGCCGTTACCCGGCTGGCGCGGAATCTCGACATTGGCGCCGTTCGCCCAGAGGTCGCGCTCATGGAACACCACCGCGCCCTGCTCGGCCAGCGGCCGGTCGATCGTGCCCGGATATTTGGGTGCCGAGAGCGAGAGCAGGAAGTTGTTGATGTCCTCGAACTCGGTATCGAGCGCGCGCCGGCCCGAGGCGTCGCGGGTGATCGAGGCGACGCCGAACGCCATTTCCGAATGGACATTGTCCGAAGTGAGCGAGCCGTCCCAGAACTGCCGCGTCTTGAAGGCGCGGTTGAACCAGTTGGGCGCCTTGGTCATGCCGCCGGCCGGCGTGTCGGGCGTATATTCGAGCAGGCTCGGCGCCAGCTGCAGCGTGTCCATGTCGAACAGCGCAGGCAGCAGGGTGATCAGCCCGATCGCGTCGCTCGATCCGCGGCCGTCGCTCCACGGGATCGGCAGCGCGAGGCCGAGCCAGGTGACCGGGCTGGTGCGGAACAGGTCGGAGGCGAGCAGGCCCGCATCATTGGCGCTGTTGGCCAGGCCCCAGGTGAAGCCCGCCTCGTTCGTCGTGCCCAGCCGCGAATCATGGCAGGCCGAGCAGGAGGCGGTGATCGTGCTGGTCCATTTGCCGTCATCACCCTTGCCCTGGACCAGGCCGAGCGGGAGCTGGCCCGAGCCGCCATTGGTCCTGTTCGGATCCTCGCCGGGGAGCGGATAGGGGTTGCGGAACGGCGAGGGATAGAAGCCGTAGCGCTTCTCGACCTGCTCGTTGAAGTCGGCGGGCTTGGCGCTGAGGCCCCAGACCGCCCAGAGCCGGTCATAGTCCTGCGCCAGCGAGAAGGGCAGGAAATATTGCCGGGTCTCGAGGTTCTGGCGCCCGCGCGCGACGCTGGCGCGCCAGGCGCCGCAGGTGGTGGGGCGCGGCGGCAGGCGCTTCACATAGGGCGCCGGCGGATTGTGCAGATCGGTGAAGAAGGAATTGAAGCGGACCGCGCCGTTGGGATTGCTGTTCACGCTGGGGGTGATCAGCGTGCGCGGATCGACCGGCAGCGGCGTCGCATCCGACTTGCCGTTGCAGCCCGCGGCCAGCGGCGAACGGATCGCGGCTTCGTCGAGCAGCGGCTGGGTCTGTGCCAGCGCGGCGGGGGCAAGCGCCAGCGGTATGGCAGCGCTCGCGAGCAGGGCAGTCCAGTTGGCCATCGCACCTCTCCCATGTCGCCGGGCATCGTGCGGAAGCCGCATGTGCCGGCATTTGATCGGAAAATGCTGGGAAGGCGGCGGGGCAACAAGCTGGCGAACGTGGCAGGTTTGGGTGGCGAACAGCGGCGCCGCTATTCATATCCTCCCCCGCCAGGGGGGGGGGGCGCGCGCCGCGCGACGGAGGGGGAGGTAAGCGAATCGATAATTCGTAGCTTACCTCCCCCTCCACCAGCTTCGCTGGCCCCCCCACCCCCTGGCGGGGGAGGATAGATGCCCTACAACCGCGTCAGCGGCCTTCCTTCCGTCCCCAAACACTGCCCCGAACGCCGCGCATCCATCGTCATCGTCACCGAGACCTTGCCCGCGGCGCCCGCCTGCTGCGCGCTCTGGCTGTCTGTGGTGACGACGAGCTTGTAGGTGTCGCGGCCATAGCTGCCCGACATCGCCATCGAGCGGGTACCCATCTGGTCGGTGCAGCGCAGCACCCCGTCGATCCGGCCTTTCCCCATCGCGAAACGCTCGTAGCGGCAGGCCTTGTTCTCCTCGCCGACATAGAAGGCGCCCTTCTTCACGTCCTCGGCGGTGAGGCAGCTGGCGGCGGTCTGGGGCTGGCGCATCTGCGCCTTGAGCTTCTCGGTGAACGCCGCCGGCATGCCGGGCGCGTCGACCTGGTTGAGGGTGATCTTCGTCTCCCAGCGCCCGGGCTGGGCGAAGTCGCTACCGGTCGCGACCTTGCGGATCTGCTCGGCCACGACTGCTCCGGATTCATTGCGCAGATCGACGCTGGAACCCCAGTCACAGCCACCCAACAGCAACAGGAAGGGGATCGCCGATCCGAAACGAAACCGCGTCATCCAACTCTCCCATTTCGCTCCGTTTTCCGGCTTTCGGAGCCCGTTTATTTGCTGCAGACCATCGCCTGCCGGCAGAACAGATCAAGCTGGTACCCGTCACAGGGTTTCGGGAGAGAGGCATGGCGATCGAGCGCGACCGGGCGTGGGCGGAGACCAATTCGCTGATCGAGGCAGTGCGCGAGGCGGGGATCGAGATCGGCCTGCCCTTCGTCGCGGCGCAGGGCGACATCGCCGATCCCGAGCCGATGCGCGACGCCGATGGCCGTCCCTATGCCGAGACGCATTTCCAGTGGCTCGATCCGACCGACCATTATTGGCACAATCGCCGCCTCGCGCTGCACGCCCCTTTCCTCCAGGCCGCGCGGGTGATGGCGGAGCCGTGCTTCTATGCCGGCGGAAAGCTCGGCACCTGGCGAACCAGCGCGCTGCTCGACGCGATCGACTGCCGCCAGGTGACCGCGACCACCGGCATCGCCGCGGCGATCATCGCGCCGGTGCACCTGCCGCGCGCGATCGTCGGCGCGGTGGTATGGGCAGCGCGCGAGCCGGTCGCGGTCGAGACGGTGTTCGCGAACCACGCGGTGCGGCTGCAGGGGCTGGCGCTCAAGCTGGTCGCCAGCCATGCCGAGGCCTCGTCCCGCCTGCGCGCGCCCGCCGCGCCGATGGTGCTGACAAGGCGCGAGGTCCAGTGCCTGCGCTGGGCGGCGGCGGGCAAGACCGATGGCGAGATCGGCATCATCCTCTCGCTCTCGACTTCGACGGTGCGCTTCCATCTGCGCAACGCCGGCTCGAAGCTGGGCAGCACGGGGCGGGCCCAGGCGATCCAGATCGCGGCGGGGCTGGGGTTCGTCAGCGCGCGGTAGGCACACCAACCATTCCGCCCACCGTCACCCCGGCCTTGTGCCGGGGTCCACCGTGAGACGCCTACCGGACAAGAGGCTCCTGCCGCATGGGGTGAGGCTTGGTGGACCGCGGCACAAGGCCGGGGTGACGAAGAAGAAACAGACGGCGTCGCACCGAACCCGCCCTAGCACTTCTCGCAGTTGCCGCATCCGCCTGCTTCGCCAAGGCTTTACCGGTGGAGGACCGGTGGTGAATTTCGAGCTTTCCGAAGACCAGACGATGCTGCGCGACATGCTGCAGCGCTACCTGCGCGAGCAATACGACTTCGAGACGCGCCGCGCGCGGGTGCGCGCCGGGCGCGGACAGGACGCTGCGCTGTGGCAGGGCCTGGCCGATCTCGGCATCCTCGCCGTGCCGCTGTCCGGGACGGCGGGCGGGCTGGGCGGCGGGCCGGTCGAGACGATGGTGGTGATGGAGGCGCTGGGCGAGGCACTGGTCGCCGAGCCCTTTCTCGAGACCGTGGTGATCGGCGGCGCGCTGCTCCAGGCGCATGATGCCGAGCTGCTCCCCGGAATCGCCGGAGGCGCCGTCCGCATCGCGGCCTCGCTCGAGCCCGCCGCACTTGCCGCCGAGCCGGCGCCGGGCGGCTGGCATCTCACCGGCCACGCGCCGGTCGTCATCGGCGCGCCGGGGGCCAGCCACCTGATCCTCGCCGCGCGCACTTCGGGCGATGGACCCTCGTTGTTCCTGGTCGAAGGCGGCACGCCCGGCATCACCCTGCACGGCTACCAGTTGATCGACGACCGCCCGGCCGCCGATCTCGACATCAACGTGCACCTGCCCGCCGAAGCCCTGCTCGGCACCCCGGGCACCGCCGGTCTGCTGATCGAGACGGTGCTCGACACCGCCCGCGCCGCGCTCTGCGCCGAGGCGGTGGGGGTGCTGCGCCGGATGCTCGACGACACCGTGGCGTTCGCCAAGCAGCGCCGCCAGTTCGGGCAACCGCTGGCGAGCTTCCAGGCGCTGCAGCACCGGATGGTCGACATGTTCCTGGCGCTGGAGCAGGCGGTGTCCGCGAGCCATCTCGCGACGCTCAACCTCCCCACCCCGCCCGAGACCCGCGCCCGCGCGGTCGCCGCAGCCAAGGCGACGATCGGCAAGGCGGCGCGCTTCATCGGCGAGAATGCGGTGCAGCTCCACGGCGCGATGGGGATGACCGACGAGCTGGCGGTCGGGCATTATTTCAAGCGAGCGACGGTGATCGCGCAGAGCTTCGGCAGCACCGATGCGCAGGTGGCGCGCTATGCGGCGCTGATGCGGGCTGCTTGATCCTACTACCGGCAAACCAAATAGCCGTCATCCCGGCGAAAGCCGGGATCTCAGGCGAAGGCACAAGCGGCAGGACAAGAGCCGCACGAGATCCCGGCTTTCGCCGGGATGACGGTTTGGGGCGGCGTTGCCGGGCACAGCGGTTGGGGCGGCTATAGCCCCAACACCGCCTTCGCCAGGATGTTGCGCTGGATCTCGTTCGACCCGGCATAGATCGAACCCGCCCGCTCGTTGAGGTAGCGCAAAGGCGCCAGCGCCTGCCACGGCGCGCCGGTGGCATAGCCGTCCGCCGGCGCGGCATAGGCCGGCACCGCGCCGCCCGGCATCACCGCGTGCGGCTGATAGGCCAGCCCCTCCGCCCCCGCCGCCTCGAGGTGGAGCGCCGCCAGGTCCTGCGCCAACTCGGTGCCGAGGATCTTCATCATCGAGGCGAGCGCGCCGACACTGGCGCCTTCGCTGGCCGAGAGCAGGCGCAGCTCCATCATCTCGAGCACGTCGATGCGGATGCGCAATTCAGCCAGCCGGGCCGCGAAGAGCGGGTCGTCGAGCCGCTCGCCCGCGGCAGCTTCGATCTCGCTCACCCGCACCTGCAGCGCCGGCGCGTAAGAGCCGCCCCGCTCGAACTCGAGCAGATATTTCGCCACCGACCAGCCGGCATCGACCTCGCCCAGCACGTTCGCGCGCGGAGCGCGGACATTGTCGAAGAAGATCTGGTTCTGCACATGCTCGCCCGAAGTCATCAGGATCGGGCGGACCTCGATGCCAGGCAGGTCCATGGGGACGAGCAGGAAAGTGATGCCCTGTTGCGGGCGGCCCTGCTTGGACGTGCGGACGAGGCAGAAGATCCAGTTCGCCTCGGTCGCGTGGGTGGTCCAGATCTTGGAGCCATCGAGGAGGAAATCGTCGCCGTCGGGCTCGGCGCGCATCTGGAGCGAGGCGAGGTCCGATCCCGCGCCGGGCTCCGAATAGCCTTGGCAGAAGAACACCTCGCCGGTGAGGATGCGGGGGAGGAAATACGCCTTCTGCTCGGGCGTGCCGAAGCGGATGATGACGTGCGCGACCATGTGGATGCCCATCGGCGAGAGCGAGGGCGCCCCCGCCGCGATCCGCTCGCGATTGAAGATGTAATGCTGCGCCACCGTCCAGTCGCAGCCGCCATGCTCGACCGGCCAGTGCGGTGCGGCCCAGCCGCGTGCGTGGAGGATGTGCTGCCAGGCCATGCTGGCCTCGTGATCGGGATAGACGCTGGTCGCCAGCGTGCCGGCGCGGCGGATCTCGGGGGTGAGCTTGTCGACGAGGAAGGCGCGTACCTCGTCGCGGAAGGCGAGCTCGGCCTGGGTCCAGTTCATGTCCATGCGGAGTCTCCTCAGGCGGCGACGGGTTCGGGGACGAGCATCGCCGCCAGGCGCCGGGCGATGATTGCCTCGGCATCCTCGACGATCCGCTCGACCAGTTCGCGGACGGTGGGGACATCGTGGATCAGTCCCTGGATCATGCCGGCGGTCCAGATGCCGTGATCGGTATCGCCGCTCTCGAGCCCCTCGCGGCCGCGCGCGCCCTTCACCAGCGCCGCGACGTCCTCGAACGGGCGGCCCTCCCGCTCGATCGCGACGACCTGTTCGGCGATGCGGTTGCGGGCGACGCGGGCGCTGTTGCGGTAGGAGCGGAAGATCAGCGCGGTCGCGCGCTCGTCATTGGCGACCATCGCCGCCTTGAAATTGTCGTGGATCGGCGCCTCGCGCGTGGCGCAGAAGCGGGTACCCATGTTGATGCCGTCGGCGCCCAGCGCCAGCGCCGCCGCGAGCCCGCGGCCGTCGCCGAAGCCGCCGCTGGCGAGGATCGGGACCTTTACCTTGTCGGCAGCGGCGGGGATCAGGATCAGGCCGGGGATGTCGTCCTCGCCCGGATGGCCAGCGCATTCGAAGCCGTCGATCGAGATCGCATCGACGCCCATCCGCTCGGCGGACAGCGCGTGGCGGACGGCGGTGCATTTGTGGATGACCCTGATGCCGGCGGCCTTGAAATCGTCGACATGCTCCTGCGGCTTGTAGCCGGCGGTCTCGACGATCGCGATGCCGCTCTCGATGATCGCGCGGCGATATTCGGCGTAGGGCGGCGGGTTGATCGAGGGGAGGATCGTGAGGTTCACCCCGAAGACCTTGTCGGTGCGGTCGCGGACGCGGGCGATCTCCTTGACCAGCGCCTCGGGCGTCGGCTGGGTGAGCGCGGTGAGGAAGCCGAGCGCACCGGCTTCGGCGACGGGGGCGACGAGATCGGCGGTGCCGACCCACATCATCCCGCCCTGCACGATCGGATGCTCGACGCCGAAAGCCTCGGTGAAACGGGTGCGGATCATCGACTTTTCTCCCTTAGAGCGACTGGCCGTCATCGACGGTGACCACCGATCCGGTGACGAAGCGGCTCGCCGGGCCGCAGAGATAGGCGACCGCGCCGTCGAGCGCGTCGCCCTCCATCAGCCGGCGGCGGGGCCATTTGGCGATCTGCTTGTGCCCGGCTTCGGTGCCGAACCAGTCGGCGTTGAGATCGGTCTCGATATAGCCGGGGCACAGGATGTTGAGGTTGACGCCCTTGTTGGCCCAGTCGCGCGCCAGCACCCGGCCGAGCTGGAGCACCGCGGCCTTGGAGGCGCTGTACGCGGCAAGGCCGGGCGAGACCGATTGCGCGGTGATCGATGAGACGATCACAATCCGCCCGTCCGCCTCGACTGCGATCATCCGCCGAGCCCCTTCGCGCACCGTGAGGAACACGCCGCGGACATTGACCGCCATCACCTGGTCGAACGCCGCGACATCGAGGTCGAGCGCGGGGCCTTCCATGTTCATCCCGGCATTGGCGATCACCGTGTCGACCGGGCCGAAGGCGTTCTCCGCCTTGTCATAGGCCGCCCGGACAGAGGCTTCGTCGGTCACGTCCATTGACACGCCGAGCGCATGGCCACCTGCCGCCTCGATCGACTCGCGCACGTCGGCGAGCAGCGATTCGCGGCGCGCGCCCAGCACCAGCCGGGCACCGCGCGTGGCCAGGACGCGGGCGAACCGCGCGCCCAGTCCCGAGGACGCACCCGTCACCAGCGCCACGCGCCCTTCCAGATCGCGTTCCCCGTTGCCCACGCCCATCCACTCCGCTAGTTGTTCTTCGATTTAATTATCCGAATAAATGCGAACGAAACAAAGCGCGAGAGGAAATTTAGTCATGCAGATAAATTCGGTCGCACAGCTCGACACTGCGGACGGGATCGCGACGCTCACGCTCAACTCGCCGCCGGTAAACGCGCTGTCGGCAGCGGTGCGCGACGGGCTCGACCAGGGCTTCCGAGCGGCGATCGAGGACGCGGCGGTGCAGGGCATCGTGCTGATCTGCGCCGGACGCACCTTCATCGCGGGCGCCGACATAAGCGAGTTCGACAAGGCACCGACCGGCGCACCGCTGCACGACGTGCTCGCGCTGATCGAGGGATCACCCAAGCCGGTGGTCGCTGCGATCCATGGCACCGCGCTGGGCGGCGGGCTGGAGACGGCTCTGGTGTGCGACTACCGCGTCGCCACCCCTTCGGCGAAGCTTGGCCTGCCCGAAGTGGCGCTCGGCCTGCTGCCCGGTGCCGGCGGCACCCAGCGCCTGCCCCGCGTGGTCGGTGCCGAGGCGGCACTGGAGATGATGGCGATCGGCAAGCCGGTGCGCGCAAGGGATGCGCTGGCGATGGGACTGGTCGATGCGATCACCAGCGAAGACGCACTGCATGCGGATGCGGTGGCGTTCCTCATGGGCAAGCTCGACGCCCCGCGAACCCGCATCCGCGACCGGACCGACAGGATCGCCGGGCAGGACCCCGCGCTGTTCGATGCGTTCCGCGCCAGGCATGCCCGCGCCTTCAAGGGCTTCAAGGCGCCCGAGAACATCATCAAGGCGGTGGAGGCGGCGGTCACCCTGCCCTTCGAAGCGGGCATGAAGCGCGAGGCGGAATTGTTCTGGGAGCTGTTTCGCAGCCGCGAATCCACCGCGCAGCGCTACTTCTTCTTCGCCGAGCGCCAGACCGCCAAGGTGCCGGACCTGCCCGCAGATCTGCCCGAGATCCCGGTGAAGCGCGTCGGCGTGATCGGCGCGGGCACGATGGGCAGCGGCATCGCGATGAACTTCCTCAATGTCGGACTGCCGGTGACGATCGTCGAGCAGGCAGAGGAAGCGCTCGATCGCGGCGTCGCGACGATCCGGCGCAACTATCAGGTCACCGTCGACAAGGGACGGATGACCGCAGAGCAGCTGGAGCAGCGCATGGCCCTGCTCACCCCGAGCCTGGAGTTCGAGGCGCTCGGTGACGTCGATCTGGTGATCGAAGCGGTGTTCGAGAAGCTGTCGCTCAAGCAGGAGATATTCGCACGGCTCGACAAGGTGGCCAAGGCGGACGCGATCCTCGCCACCAACACGTCCTTCCTCGACGTCGATGCGATCGCTGCCGCCACCGAGCGCCCCGAAAGCGTGGTCGGCATGCACTTCTTCTCGCCGGCCAATGTGATGAAGCTGCTGGAGGTGGTGCGCGGGGCCGAGACCGACCCGCAAGTGGTCGCCGCGGCGATGGCCATCGGCCGCAGGATCGGCAAGGTCGCGGTGCTGAGCCGGGTGTGCGACGGCTTCATCGCCAACCGGATGATGGCGCCGCGCATGGCCGCCGCCCAAGCCTTGATCCTCGAAGGACCGCTGCCCTGGGAGATCGACCGCGTGATGCTCGATTACGGCTTCCCGATGGGGCCGTTCGCAATGCTCGACCTGGTCGGGCTCGACGTGATCGGCTGGGATGCCGCGACGAGCAGCTCGTCGAGCGTGGTGGAAATACTGTGCGAGATGGGCCGCTGGGGGCAGAAGAAGGGTGGCGGCTATTATGACTATGACGAGAAGCGCCGCGCCGCGCCCTCGCCGGTCGCCGAGCAGGTGATCCGCGACTTCGCGGCGAAGGCCGGGGTGGTGCAGCGCAGTTTCAGCGACTCGGAGATCGTCGCGCGGCTGCTCTACCCGGTGGTCAATGAAGGCGCGAAGATCCTCGAGGAAGGCGTGGCGATCCGCGCCTCCGACGTCGATGTCGCGCTGGTCTATGGCTATGGCTGGCCGGTCTTCACTGGCGGGCCGCTGTTCTGGGCGGACGGCGTGGGGCTGGCGAAGATCGCCGAGGCGCTGGAGGAAATGGGACACGTTCCTTCCCCGCTGCTGCGCGCGCTTGCCGAACAGGGCAAGCCGCTCCACCAATATCGCAGCGCCGCGCCGGCAGCGCGCGTCGTCGAAGTGGCCTGAGACCACAAAGGGAGACGGGATGTGCTGAACACCAATGGCCGCACCGCCTATGACGAGAACCACGCGCTGTTCCGCGATCAGGTGCGCAAGTTCTTCGATGCCAGGCTGACGCCGAACCTCGAGCGCTGGGAGGAGCAAGGCATCGTCGATCGCCAGTTCTGGCGCGATTGCGGCGAGGCCGGGCTGCTCTGCCCGACCATGCCCGAGGAATATGGCGGGCTCGGCCTCGACTTCGGCTACAACGCCGTGGTCGGCGAGGAGCTGGCCTGGTCGGGTTCGTCGGCCGGGATCACGCTGCAATCGGACATCGTCGCCGACTATATCCTTCACTACGGATCAGAGGAACAGAAGCGGCAATGGCTGCCGGGGATGATCTCAGGCGAGGTCGTCACCGCGATCGCGATGACCGAGCCGGGCGCGGGATCGGACCTGCAGGGCGTGAAGACCAGCGCGCGCAAGGACGGCAATCATTATGTCGTCAACGGCTCCAAGACCTATATCACCAACGGCCAGAATGCCGACCTGATCATCGTCGTCGCCAGGACCGATCCCGAGGCGGGGGCGAAGGGCATCTCGCTGATCCTGGTCGAGGCGAACCGCGAAGGCTTCGCCCGCGGGCGCAACCTCGACAAGATCGGCCAGCATAGTGCCGACACGTCGGAGCTGTTCTTCAACGATGTCCGCGTGCCGATCACCAACTGCCTGGGCGAGGAAGGGCGCGGCTTCGCGTACCTGATGAACCAGCTCCCCCAGGAGCGCCTGTCGATCGCGGTCGGCGCCCAGGCCGCGGCGCAGCGCGCGTTCGACGAGGCGCTCGGCTTCGTCAAGGAGCGCAAGGCGTTCGGCAAGACGGTGTTCGACTTCCAGAACACCCGCTTCGTCCTCGCCGACCTGGCAAGCAAGCTGCAGGTCGGCTGGGCGCATCTCGACTGGGCGATCCGGCGCCATGTCGCCGGCGAGCTGACCGCGGTCGAGGCCTCGGCCGCCAAGCTCTGGCACACCGACCTGCAGGGCGAGGTGTGCGACGCCGCGCTCCAGCTCCATGGCGGGGCCGGATACATGAACGAGTATCCGATCGCCCGGCTGTGGCGCGATGCCCGGGTGTCGCGCATCTATGGCGGCACCAACGAGATCATGAAGGAAGTGATCGGGCGGTCGCTTTGAACGTCAGCGAAGCCGTCGCCAGCCGCCGCTCGGTCCGGGCGTTCCTCGACAAGCCGGTCGACATCGCCCTGCTCGCCGAGCTGATCGAGCGCGCCGGGCGAGCGCCCTCGGGCGGCAATCTCCAGCCCTGGCATGTCCATGTCGTGTCCGGCGACGCGATGGCGCGGCTGAAGGCGGTCCTGCGCGCCCGGCTTGCCGAAGCCCCGTTCGGTGACCCGCCCGAATATCCCGTCTACCCCCAGCCGCTCGGCAGCCCCTATCGCGACCGCCGCTTCGCGGTCGGCGAGGCGATGTACGCCAGCCTCGGCATCCCGCGCGAGGACAAGGCGGCGCGCCTGCGCTGGTTCGCCGCCAACTGGCAGTTCTTCGGCGCGCCGGTGGGACTGTTCTGCACGCTGCGCCGCGATCACGGGCCGCCGCAATGGTCCGACTGCGGCATGTTCCTCCAGACGCTGATGCTGCTCCTGCGCGAAGCGGGGCTCGACAGCTGCGCGCAGGAAGCCTGGTCGGTCCACCACGCCACGGTCCGCAGCTTTCTCGACATCCCCGAGGAGCAGTTGCTGTTCACCGGCATGGCGATCGGCTTTCGCGATCCCGAGGCGCCGATCAATCTTTTCCCGGTCGAACGCGCGCCGCTCGCCGATTGGACGCGCTTCCACGCCTGACTGCGCCGACTCGGCAGCGGCGAACGGCACCGATCCGGACCGAAAAAGCCCGACTCTCCAGCAACCTGCGCCACAAAACCGGGCAACGACTCGTCACAATCTGTCGCAGCGATGCAACAGTTTGCATCAATCCGCACGTGGAAGCGGTTCCAATTTATTCGACCCGATTGACAGACGGATTGTCGATGATAGCGATAACATCCGGGAGGCATTTCGCTCGCCCGTAAATAATAAAATGTCGCGCCCTAACAGGGGGCGCGCTGAGGAGGGGTTATGACTAGCTTCAAGCGCACGCCTATACTTGCGCGTTCCGCATCCATCTTCGCCGTTGCCGTCGGGCTCGCCCTGCCCAGCTTCGCCCATGCGCAGACCGACAACGCTGTCAGTGCGCAGGCCAGCGACGGCGGCCAGGTCGCCGAGACGCCGCAGGACGACGGCGCGATCGTCGTCACCGGCATCCGCGCCAGCCTCGAGCGCTCGATCCAGATCAAGCGCGAGGCGCCGGGCATCGTCGACGCGATCTCGGCCGAGGACATCGGCAAGTTCCCCGACACCAACCTGGCCGAATCGCTGCAGCGCATCCCGGGAGTGTCGATCAACCGCACCAATGGCGAAGGCTCGCAGGTCACTGTCCGCGGCTTCGGCCCGACCTACAACATGGTCACGCTGAACGGCCGCCAGCTCGCCACCGCTGCCGTGTCCGTCGTCGGCGGCGACCAGAATTCGGACGGCGCCCAGGGCACCAGCCGCTCGTTCGACTTCTCGAACCTCGCGACCGAAGGCGTCCGCACCCTCGAAGTCTACAAGACCGGCCGCGCGGCCGTTCCCTCGGGCGGCATCGGCGCGACGATCAACGTCGTCTCGCGCAAGCCGCTCGATGACAACAAGACCGGCCTGCACGGCAGCATCGGCGCCAAGGCGGTCTATGACACCAGCGTCAACGACTGCATCGATTGCGGCTCGAAGGTCACCCCGGAATTCTCGGGCGTTGCCAGCTGGAGCGATCCGGAGCAGCGCTTCGGCGTGATGCTGTTCGGCAGCTATCAGAAGCGCAACTACACTTCGATCGCCGCCACGTCGAACGACTGGAACATCATCCCCTACAGCACCTTCCTGACCGGCGGCTTCGCCCGGTCGGGCGGCGCCTGCCCGACCTCGACCCCGGGGCCGACCTGCACCGTGGTCAACAACGCGCCGACCAACCCGAACCAGCTCGTCGCGATCCCGAACGACAGCCGCTACCACTATGCCGAGGGCTCGCGCGAGCGCATCAACGGCCAGGCGGTGGTCCAGTTCAGGCCCACCGACGCGCTGACCATCACCGCCGATGCGCTCTTCGCGCAGAACAAGCAGCGCGAGACCCGCTCGGACCTCTCCAACTGGTTCAGCCGCCCGTTCGACGTGGTGACCTTCGACGGCAACACCACCGTCGCCACCGCGCAATATCTGCACGAGACGATCAACGGCCAGAAGGACGAAGGCTTCGAGGCCCAGTCGCGCGCGCAGAAGGGCAAGCTCGAGGATTACGGCCTCAACCTGGAGTGGCAGTTCGCCAGCAACTTCTCGCTGAAGCTCGACGGCCATATCTCGACCTCGTCGAGCACGCCGGACAACGCCAATGGCAACTCGTCGACGCTGGTCGGCATGGGCGCCAACGTCGTGTCGGCGCACTCGGTCGACTATTCGAACGGCATCCCGCAGCAGGACATCACCCTGGGCGCGAGCGGCCCGCTCGACGTCAACGATGTCGGCTCGCAGGTCGGCCGCACCTTCCGCTCGACGCAGCGCCAGAAGGTGAAGGAGCTGCGTGCGGACTTCGGCTGGGATCTGGGCGGTGACAGCCGCTTCGACTTCGGCGGCAACTATCGCACCACCGACATGCACCAGACCTTCCAGGCCACCCAGCAGACGCTGGGCGACTGGGGCATCACCAGCCCGGGCGACGTCCAGGCACGGGCACCGGGTGCGCTCCAGGCCTTCTGCCTCGAATGCAAGTTCCACAAGTTCAATCCGGGCGGCGATCCCGAATCGCAGATCGCCTTCCGCGGCGTCGCCTCGGACCTCTACTCGATCCTCTCGCCCTATTATGCGGGCCTGGGCAAGGCGGTTGGCATCACCAGCAGCCAGGACAACCGGGTCAAGGAAGAGATCTGGGCGGCCTATGGCCAGCTGACCTGGAAGGGTGAGCTGGGCGGTGCGCCGGCACGCCTCGTCGCGGGTGTCCGCTACGAGCACACCAAGTCGACCACCACCTCGCTCGAAGCCATCCCGGCGGGCATCGCCTGGGTGTCGGACAACGACTTCACCGTGTCGATCTCGAACAACACCCAGTTCGTCGTCGATGGCGGCAGCTACAGCAACATCCTGCCGCAGGTCGACTTCCAGGTCGAGTTCGCACCCAACCTGATCGGCCGCCTGTCGTACAGCAAGACGATCGCCCGGCCGAACTACAACAACCTCTACACCGCGACGACGGTCGGCGGTCCGCCGCGTCCGACCAACAATGGCGGCATCCCCGGCGCATCGACCGGCAACGCCCGCCTGCGCCCGCTCGAATCGGACAACTTCGACGCTTCGCTGGAATGGTATTTCAAGCCGGACAGCTATGTGTCGGTCGCGTTCTTCGACAAGCGCGTGCGCAACTTCATCGGTAACGGCCAGTTCACGTCCGACCTGTTCGGCCTTCGCGATCCGAGCTCTGGCGCGGCGGGCAGCCGTTCGGGCCAGGCCAAGACCGCGCTGGGCGGCCTCGGCGCGGATGTCAGCGACGTGAACCTGTTCGTCATGTCGGCGCTGATCCAGGCAACCGGATCGGTGGCGGCGGCGACCGCGCAGTTCTCGGCGAACTACAACCCGGCAACCCGGTCGCTGAACGACTCCTTCGTCCAGTCGATCAACAACACCTATGATCTGTCGGGCAACGCCAGCGATCCGCTCTACCAGTTCCAGGTGACGCGGCCGATCAACAACAAGGACGCCGAGATCTACGGCGTCGAGCTCGCCGGCCAGTATTTCCTCGGCTCGACGGGCTTCGGCATCGCGGCGGCCTATACGCTGGTGCGGGGCGATGTGGGCTTCAATCTGGGTGCCAACCCGGCGGAAGACCAGTTCGCGCTGCTCGGCCTGTCGGACACGTTCAGCGGCACGCTGATCTACGAGAAGCACGGCCTCTCGGCCCGCGTGGCCTATAACTGGCGCGACAAGTTCCTCTCGGGGATCAACCGCCAGGGCTCGCGCAACCCCGAGTTCACCGCACCGTTCGGCCAGCTCGATGCAACGATCAGCTACGAGTTCACGCCGAACATCGCCGTGACGCTCGAGGGCATCAACCTCACCGAGACCGCGGTGCGGACCTATGCCCGCAACGAGAAGCAGCTCTGGTTCGCGCAGGAGCTCGACCGGCGCTTCCTGCTCGGCGCCCGCTTCAAGTTCTGATCGTAGCCGGTAGCGAGGTGAAGCCCCTTCTCCCTCTCCCCATCAGGGGAGAGGGTCGGGGAGAGGGGCATATCGAGGGGACGGCGCACTGCCCCTCTCCCGGCTTCGGCGACACCTCGCCACCCTCTCCCCGATGGGGGAGAGGGAGATAAAAAGGGGGAACTGGGGCTGCCGCCATGTGCGGCGGCCCCTTTCTCCTGATGATTGAGGCCCGGCGCGCTTTGCGCCATGCTGGCCTTCCACAGCTGGATTTCCATCACGATGACCCGACCGGTCGCGCTCGACAATGTCGCCCATGCCGATCTGCGCGTCGCGCTACGCCACGGCGCCGCCTATGGCGATTCAGTCAACCAGGCGCTGCTCTTCCCCACCGAATTCGCCGACGCCCAGCGCGACTTCCCGATCCTGTTCAACCGCGATCCCGCCGAGGGCCTCCAGGCGGTCGCCCTGCTCGGGCTCGACCGTGACGAGAATCTGTTCCTCGAAGGCGATCGCTGGGCGAGCCGCCACATCCCGCTGATCCTCCAGCGTGGCCCCTTCCTGATCGGCCTGACCGAGGAGGGCGCGGGCGCCGTGATTCAGATCGACTTCGACGACCCCCGGGTCGACGCCGAGGACGGCGAACCGCTGTTCCTGCCGCAGGGCGGGCAGACCCGCTATCTCGACCATGTCGGCCGCATCCTCGCCGCGATCCATGTCGGCATGGGCGAGGCCGCGGCGATGTACGCCGCGTTCGATGCGCTCGGGCTGATCCAGCCGGTCGCGCTCGAGCTGATGCTCGACGAGGAGCGCCGCTACATGATCGCCGATCACGAAGTGCTCGCCGCCGAGCGGCTCGACGCGCTCGATGCCGCGCAGCTGGGGGAACTGCACCGCGCCGGCTATCTCGGCCCCGCCTTCCTGATCGCCGCCTCGCTCGGCAACATGTCGCGGCTGATCGAGCGCAAGACCGTGGCAAGCGCGTGAACCTGGTCGCGGACAGCGCCCCGCGGGTCCGCGAGCTGCACGGCGTCTCGCTCGGCGCCATTCCCTATGCCGAGCTGCTCGAAGCGCAGGCGCCGGTGATCCTGCGCGGCGTGGCGCGCGACTGGCCGCTGGTCGCCGCCGCGCGCGAGGGCGACGCCGCCGTCATCGCCTATCTGGAGCGCTTCGATTCCGGCCAGCCGGTGGTCGGCTTCACCGGAGCCCCCGCGATCCAGGGCCGCTTCCACTATAATCCCCAGTTGACCGGCTTCAATTTCGAAGGCGCCCGGGTCGGCATGACCGATTTCCTCGAACGGCTGCGCGCCGGGCTCGACGCGCCCGATCCCGAGAGCCTCTATATCGGCTCTACCGATCTCGACCGCTATCTGCCCGGCTTCCGCGCCGAGAACGACCTGCCGCTCGGCGATCCGATGTTCGCGCACGGCGTGCTCGCCAGCATCTGGATCGGCAACCGCACCACCGCGCATGCGCATCACGACATGTCGCACAACATGGCGATCTGCGCGGCCGGGCGCCGGCGCTTCACCCTGTTCCCGCCCGACCAGGTCGCCAATCTCTATCCCGGCCCGCTCGAGCCGACCCCCGGCGGCCAGGTGATCTCGATGGTCGACTTCGCCGCGCCCGACTTCGCCGCCCACCCGCGCTTCCGCGAAGCGATGGCCGCGGCGCAGGTCGCCGAGCTGGAGCCGGGGGACCTGCTCTTCTACCCCGCGCTCTGGTGGCACCATGTCGAGGCGCTGGCGCGCTTCAACGTGCTGGTCAATTACTGGTGGAACGAGGCGCCGGCGTTCCTCGACACGCCGCAGACCACCCTGCTCCACGCGATGCTTAGCCTGCGCGACCGCTCGCCGGCGGAGAAGGCGGCGTGGCGGGCGATGTTCGACTATTATGTCTTCGGTCCCGCGGATGAGGCCGCGGCGCATCTGCCGGCGCATGCCCAGGGACCGCTCGCGCCGATCGACGCAACGTCTGCACGGCGCTTGCGCGCGCAGATCATCAACAAGCTCAATCGCTAAGGGGAACGGGGATGGACCAGGCACCGGTCAGGCGCGTCGTGATCGCGGGCGGCGGCACCGCCGGCTGGATCGCCGCGGCAGCGCTCGCCAAGACGCTCGGGCCGCTGCTCGAGATCACCCTGGTCGAGAGCGACGAGATCGGCACGATCGGCGTCGGCGAGAGCACCATCCCCACCGCGCGCACCTTCCACCAGCTGCTCGGCATCGACGAGAAGGCGTTCCTCCGCGAGACGCTGTCCACCTTCAAGCTCGGCATCCTGTTCGAGGACTGGGCGCGAGAGGGCGACCGCTACATCCACAGCTTCGGCCAGATCGGCAAATCGACCTGGATGGGCGACTTCCACCATTTCTGGCTGGAGGCGCGCGCGGAAGGCTGGGGCGGCGATCTCGGCGACTATTGCTTCGAGCTGCAGGCCGCCAAGGCCGAACGCTTCGCCATCCCCGAGCAGGGGCACATCAACTATGCCTATCATCTCGATGCCGGCCGCTATGCCCGGTTTCTGCGCGCTTTCGCGGAACCGCAGGGGGTAAACCGTATCGAGGGCAAGATCGAAAGCGTCGAACAGCACCCCGAAACCGGCTTCGTCACCGCCCTCAAGCTCGCCTCGGGCGAGCGACTGGAAGGCGACCTGTTCATCGACTGCACCGGCTTTCGCGGCCTGCTGATCGAGCAGA
Organism: Sphingomonas sp. Sphisp66; assembly: GCF_047324325.1. NCBI lineage: Bacteria > Pseudomonadati > Pseudomonadota > Alphaproteobacteria > Sphingomonadales > Sphingomonadaceae > Sphingomonas > Sphingomonas sp. Sphisp66. Next base: position 509,388 of record NZ_CP168508.1, on the reverse strand, counting down.
CATTGCACGCCGGATACGAGGATTGGGGCCATTGGCTCCCCACCGACAGCGCGCTTGCGGTGCAGACAGAATCCGTAGGCCCCGCAGTACCTTACACCCGCGCGACGGCGCATGAGGCGGGCTGGCAATGGCGCATTCCGCTCCAGCACCGGGTCGGCAACGGGCTGGTCTATGCGAAGGATTTCCTCGACGACGAAAAGGCCCGCGCGCTGCTCGACAGCCGGATCGAAGGCAAGACGCTGATCGAGCCGCGCCTGATCCGCTTCAAGGCCGGCCGCCGCAAGAAAGTGTGGGACAAGAACGTCATAGCCCTTGGTCTCGCCAGCGGCTTCGTCGAGCCGCTGGAATCGACCAGCATCCACCTGATCATGATCGCGATCACCCGGCTGGTGCAGCTCTTCCCGTTCGGCGGGATCGGCGAAGGCGTCGCGGCGCGGTTCAATGCGCTCAGCCATGTCGAGATCGAGCGGATCCGCGACTTCATCATCCTCCATTATCACCTGAACCAGCGGAACGACGGCGGCTTCTGGGATCATTGCCGGACGATGGAGATCCCCGACTCGCTCGCCGAGCGGATCGAGGCGTTCCGCGACGGCGCGATCGCCTGGCAGGCATCGGACGACCTGTTCCGGGTCGACAGCTGGGTGCAGGTGATGCTCGGCCAGCGGCTGGAGCCGCGGAGCCATCATCACATGGGCCGGATGATCGTAGAGGGCGAGTTGCAGACCGCGCTCGGCGAGCTGAAGTCCGGCATCGCGCGCAGCGTGGCGCAGATGCCGGGGCACCAGCAGTTCCTGGACCGCTATCTCGCCGCCTGAGCGAACGGGACAGCGGTCCCGGCAGGCACGTCAGGCGTTGCGCAGGCTGTCCGGCACCACGCCGCCATTCTCGGCGAGCTTGGCCATCACCGCCTTGTGCAAGGCGATGTTCTGCTCGGCGCTGCCATGCTCGCCCGCATGCACGTTCAATTCCTCGGCGAGCTCCTTGCGCGCATCGAGGCTCGAATCGAGGTCGAGCAGCTTGAGCAGGTCGACGATCGACGTCTGGTAGTTGCCGCCGCCGCCCTTCATCTCGGCCATCTCGGAAAGCACCGCGCCGACATCGACCTGCGCGGCCGGCTCGGGCACCGGCGCGGGGGCCGGCGCAGCCGCCGCCTCGGCGGGGGCAGGCTCGGGTGCGGGGGCCGGTGCGGGCGTGGCCGATTTGTGCCCGAAGATCTTCCCCATGATGTTGCCGAAGATGCTCATCTCTTCCTCCCGTCCATGCGCCGACACGGCGCCCCTGCAGAACGCACGCACCATCAAAGGGTTCGGGCGGAACGGGCGATAAAGGTGGGCGTTCCCCTGACAGCCCCTCCTTGCGGGGCCATGCCAGGGAGGTACGGATGCCAATAGTTCGTTGGATGACACTGGGCGCCGCCGCGCTCGCGCTCGCCGGCTGCGGCTCGAAGACCGAGACCAGCAGCACCGACACCACCACGACGACCACGACCACCAACACCGACATGGGGATGATGGCCAACGGCACGGACATGGCGCCCGCGCCGGCAGTCTCGGCAGGCCAGGCCTTCGCCAATGCCGCAGCGTCCAGCGACGCCTTCGAGATCGCCAGCTCGCAGCTCGCCGAAGGGCAGGCCGCGTCGGCGGCAGTGAAGAAATTCGCCGCGGCGATGATCAAGGCGCACACCGAATCGACCGCCAAGCTCAAGACCGCCGCCGGCGCGATCACCCCCGATCCCACGCTGACCGCGGAGCAGCAGCAGACGCTGGATTCGCTGAAGCCGCTCAAGGGGCCCGACTTCGACAAGGCCTATGCCGCCGCCCAGGTCGATGCGCACGAGAAGACGCTCGCCGCGCTCAAGGTCAATGCCGCCGACACCAATGTGCCGGCCCCACTGCGCGACTTCGCGACCAAGCTGAGCCCCACGGTCGCCGCGCATCTCAACATGGCCAAGGGCCTGAAGCTCTAGGCCCGAAAAGGGCGGCCGCGCCTCGGCGGGCCGCCCTATTTGCGCTTGTGCTCCGAGCGCGCGAATTCCGCGACCACCTCGGAGAAGTCGCCGTCGCTCACTTCGGCCAGCGGATCCTCCTCGCCGGTCATCGGGATGTCGTCCGGCTCGGCGCCGGCGAGCGCATCGGCCGCGCCCTCGCGCGGCGGCGGCCCCTGCTGGTCGTTCGGCTTAGGGTTCTGCTCCATCGCTTCCTCCGTCAGGCACCCGCGGCGCCACCGGCCGCCCGCGCGCCCGCACCGGCTCGCCCCGCGCGGCGCGGCTCAGCTGGTTGAGCTGCCGGCGCAGCGACGGCCCGTCCAGATGCGACGCGACGTTCGAATAGCCTTCCGCATTCAACTGCCGTTCGATCTGATCGATCCGTTCATAGCTTCCCGATTTGGCCAGTTCGATGGCGCGCTCGATCAGGGTCTTTCCATGCATGCGCCCGTTGTGGACGCGATCGCCGGCGCTGGCTTCAACATAGGTCAAGATATGCGGGCGGCACGCGAGGACTGCATCAGGTTGCGGAGCTGCTTGCGGAAGGTGGGTGCCGAGAAATGCTGCGCAGCATTCGAATAGCCTTCGAACGACACTTCGCGCTCGATCTCCTCGATGCGGCGATAGGCGCCGGTATTGGCCAGCTCCAGCCCGCGCTCGATGATCGACTTCGACATGGCGTCCTCCCTGCATGGTCGCATATGCCCGGGAGAACTCGGTGCCCGGCATCGGGGTTCCTGCAAAACCGCCGGGATTCACATGGATCAGGCACGTTCCACGCTAGGCGCCCAGCAACTCCCGCAGCTCGACGACGCGGCGCTCCCGCGCGCTGATCTCGGCAGCGGCACCGATCGCGACCGCGAGCAGACCGTCCCGCGCGGTGACTTCGACCGCGCCTTCCCCGCGCACCGCCCGGGCAAAGGCTTCGTGCTGGTGGAAGGTCGCGCCGTGATGCGAGCCTGCCGCCATCGCGACCTCGTCGACTGCCACCAGTTCGCGCTCCACCTGCTTGGGTGCGCGCAGCGGCACCCGTGGCGAGAAGACCAGCTCGCCCGGCGGCACCAGCACGTCGAGCCGCGCCCGGTCGCCCGTCGCCGACAGCGCCTCCTGATGCTCCACCCCTTCGGCGAACATGCACAGGTCGAGCATCGCGCGCGTACCGTCGGCGAAATCGACCACGGTGAAGCTGTTGTCGAGGATGTCCGGCGTCTCGCCGCCATAACGCTCGTCGCGGTGGTTCACGTCCATCGCGCCCGAGCAATAGACGCGCACCGCCTCGCTGCGCGTGATCAGCCGCATCAGGTCGAAGAAATGGCAGCATTTCTCGACCATCGTCCCGCCGGTGTTGCGCGCGAAGCGATTCCAGTCGCCGACCTTGGGCAGGAACGGGAAGCGATGCTCGCGCATCGACACCATCTGCAGCTTGCCGACCCGGCCGCCATGGACCTGCTCGACGAAGCGCGCGACCGGCGGCATGTAGCGATACTCCATGCCCGTCCAGAACGGCGCGGCGCGCCCCTCGGCCTGCTCGACGATCCAGCGGGCATCCTCGATGGTCGTCGCCAGCGGCTTCTCGCACAGGATCGCCACGCCCCGGTCGAGCAGCGGCGGCAGCACGTCCCGATGGGTGTTGTTGGGCGAGGCGATGATAACAGCGTCGATCTCGCCCTGCTCCGCCAGCGCCTCGACCGAGCGGAACCGGGCGGGCCGTTCCTCCCCCAGGAACGCATCGGCCCAGCCGAGCGACGCCTCGACCGGATCGGCGATCGCGGTGATCTTCGCGCCCGGAATCAGGCGGATGTTGCGGATATGCTCGCAGCCCATCATGCCGGTGCCAACGATGCCGTAGCGGATTGTCTCGACCATAATTCCTATGCCCGTGCTGGGATTAAACTTCTTGGCGCGAACCGCCGGGGAAGCGCAAGACTGGCCCGGCGGACAACGGGAGAAGATTTTCTATGGGCAGGTGCGAAGTCAGCTGGTTCTCGGCCCTGTGCGACGATGACTACGAGTTTCTCGGCGTCCCCGAGCCCCGGCTCCAGTCGAGCTGGGAGCATTGCCGCGACATCGCCCTGCAGGCCGAGAGCCTCGGCTTCGACAATATCCTGCTGCCTTCCGGCTACGCGCTCGGCATCGACACCACGGCCTTCGCCGCCGCGATCGCCACCTGGGTCCGCCGTATCCGGCTGCTGATGGCGGTGCGGATCGGCGAGAACTGGCCGCCCCAGCTCGCCCGCCAGATCGCCACGATCGACCAGATGCTCGGCGGCAGGCTGGCGATCAACATCATCTCGAGCGACCTGCCCGGCGAGACGCTGGACAGCGCGCCGCGCTATGCCCGCACGGTCGAGGCGATGGCGATCCTGCGCACGCTGCTCAACGGCGAGCCGCTCGACCACGATGGCGAGTTCTGGAAGCTGAAGCTCAAGCCGCCGCGCATCGCCACCGTCTCGGGCCGGGCGCCCCAATTCTATTTCGGCGGGCTATCCGAACCCGCGCGCGACGCCGCCGCCAAGGGCGCGGACGTCTATCTGATGTGGCCCGACACGCTGCCGGCGGTGCGCGAGACGATCGACGACCTCCGCGCCCGCGCGGTAAAGGAGGGCCGCAGCCTGCGCTTCGGCTACCGCGTCCATGTCGTGGTGCGCGAGACCGAGGAAGAAGCGCGCGCCGCCGCCGACCGGTTCGTCTCGCACCTCGATGCCGGAACCGGTGCCCGCATCCGCGCCAACTCGCTCGACAGCAGCTCGGCGGGCGTGCGCCGCCAGGCGGAGCTGCGAGAGGCGGCGGGCGGCGAATATATCGAGGACAATCTCTGGACCGGGATCGGCCGGGCCCGCTCGGGCTGCGGCGCGGCGATCGTCGGCGATCCGGACCAGGTGCTCGCCAAGCTCCAGGCCTATCAGGCGGAGGGGATCGAGGCGTTCATCCTGTCGGGCTATCCCCACGCCGCCGAAGCCGACCTGTTCGCCCGCCACGTCCTGCCCCGGCTCGATCACGGCCCGCTGGGATAAACGCCCGTCCCAATGGCTCCCTCCCGCCTGCGGGAGGGGAACGCCTTTGATCAAGTCGCGACCAGGCGCCCCTCCTCCGTCATCCCCGCGTAGGCGGGGATCCAGGGTAGCGAAGGACAGCCGGCGGAATAGCAAGGCGATCGACGAAGCCGCCGAAACGCACCGCGGAGGTTTCGTACCTGGCCCTGGATCCCCGCCTTCGCGCGGATGACGGCAAGATAGCCTCTCGCCAGCCCAGCCCCGCAATCCCCATCGCACAACTAGGGATTGATAGATTTTCTTGGTGGCCCCGCCGCACCCGCGGCCTAGCATCCGCCCCATGAGCTATGCGCGCCAGTCAGAGCAGTTCGCGGAACAGGGCTATGCCGTGTTCGAAGGCCTGCTGAAGGGCGAGCTGCTCGAGCTGCTGCGCGCGCAGTGCGACGCCTTTGTCGCGCGCGAGGATGCGCGGATGGACGCCGCCGGCACCGACACGCTCGGCATCAGCCATCGCGGCCGGCGCTATTTCGCCAATGAATGCCAGCGCGAGCAGCCGGCGTTGCGGCGCATGCTGTTCAGCCCGCAACTGGCCGAGCTGTGCCGGGCGACGCTCGGCGACACCGCCTATTTCTTCTTCGACCAATATGTCGTGAAGGGGCCCGAGGGTGGCCTGCCGTTCAGCTGGCACCAGGATTCGGGCTATGTCGTCGGCTATGGCGGACCCGCCGACCATCTGCCCTATCTCACCTGCTGGTGCCCGCTCGACGATGCGACGGTCGACAATGGCACGGTGCGCGTGGTGCCGGGCAGCCATCTGCGCGGCATCGTCCCCCATGTGAAGCGCGAGGGTAGCAACGACCTCGCCGCCGAGGTCGACGAAGCGGACAGCGTCGCGATCGAGGTGCCAGCGGGCAGCATCGTCGCCTTTTCCAGCCTGACGCCGCACGCCACCGGCGCCAACCGCACCGACAGGCCGCGCCGCGTCTATCTCGCGCAATACACCGCCGAGGCAATGCTCAACCCCGGCACCAGGCAGCTGCGCCGCAACGCCATCCCGCTCGTCCAGGGCGGCCGTCAGGTGAGCTTCGCATGACGTTGTCGCCGGGACGCCGCTGGGCCCTGTTCGCGCTGCTGCTGGTGGCGGGCATCCTCAACCTGGTCGATCGCCAGATCATCTCGGTGCTCAAGCCGGTGATCTCCGCCGATCTCGGCTGGAGCGACAATGACTATGGCACGCTCGCCGCCTGGTTCCAGGGATCGGCGGCGGTCGCCTTCCTGTTCACCGGCTGGATCGTCGACCGGGCCGGGGTCAAATGGGCCAATCCGCTCGGCGTGGCGGCATGGAGCCTCGCCGCGATCGGCCATGCCTGGGCCGTGACGATGGGCCAGTTCGCCTTTGTCCGCGCGGCGCTCGGCGCGACCGAGGCGATGGGCACGCCGAGCGGCATCAAGACGATCGCGACGATCTTCCCGCCGCACCTGCGCTCGACCGGCTATGGCATCGGCAACGGCGTCAACAGTTTCGGCGGCATCCTCGCCCCGCTGCTGATCCCGCTGCTCGCCGCCGGCTATGGCTGGCGCGCGGCATTCGTCTTCGCCGGGGTGGTCGGCCTTGTCTGGGCCGGCGCCTGGCTGGTTGCGGTCCGCGGCGTGAAGTTCGAGGACACCCCGGCACCAACCGACGCGGCGGACGCACCGGTCTATGGCCCGATCCTCCGCGAGCGCCGCACCTGGGCGATCGCCGTCGCCAAGATCCTGTCGGATTCGACCTGGTGGCTGATGCTGTTCTGGATGCCCGACTTCTTCCATCGCCAGTTCGGCCTCCAGGGCACCGCGCTCGGCCCGCCGCTCGCGATCGCCTATACCGGCTCGGCGATCGGTGCGATGATCGCGGGCACGCTCGCCACCCGGCTGCTGGTCCGCGGGGCAAGGCTGGACCGGGTGCGCAAGGGCGCGATGCTGCTTTCGGGCCTGTTGGTGCTGCCGGTGCCGCTGGCGCTCTATACCGGCGAATTGTGGCAGGCGACGGCGATCCTCGCCCTCACCATGGCGGGGCACCAGGCCTTCTCCACCACGCTCTTCGCGACGATCGCCGATGTGACGCCGCGCGCCAAGGTCGGCCGGGTGACCGCGTTCGGTGCATTCTGCGGCAATGTCGGCGGCATGGCGATCGTCAAGGTGGCCGGCGCGGTGCTGGCGGCGGGGCTCGGCTATCTGCCGCTCTTCCTATTCGCCAGCATCTCCTATCTGCTCGCCCTCGGCTGGATCCATCTGCTGCTGCCGCGCATCCGCCGCGCCGAGCGCGATGCCGGGTCCGATATCGTCGTGGCGCATTGACGCCATTGTTTCCAGCGCACGTAATGAGGTGACGGGATGACGGACAGGATCGATCGCCGCGGGGTATTGCTGGCGGGAAGCGGCGGCGCGTTCGGGCTCTATTCCTGGCAGGCCGAGGCCAAGGCGAACCGACGGGAGCGGCGCCAGCAACGCCGTCTGAAGCGTCTGCCCGGCGTCAAGCCGCGCAACATCCTCTTCGTCCTGACCGACGACCATCGCTACGACGCGATGGGTTTCATGAAGGCCCAGGATTTCGGCGAGACGCCGACACTGGATCGATTGGCGCGCGAAGGCGTCCACTTCCGCAACGCCTTCGTCACCACTGCGCTCTGCTCGCCGTCGCGCGCCTCGATCCTCACCGGCCTCTATGCGCACCAGCACCGGGTGGTGGACAACAACCACCCGATCCCGCCCGGCCTTGTCTATTATCCCGAGTATCTGCGCGAGGCCGGCTACGAGACTGCCTTTATCGGCAAATGGCACATGGGCGCCGAGACCGACGCGCCCCAGCCGGGCTTCGATCATTGGGTGAGCTTCAAGGGCCAGGGCAGCTACCTGCCCGATGCGAACGGACTGAACGTCGATGGTCACACTGTTCCGCAAAAGGGCTACATCACCGACGAGCTCACCGAGTACGCGCTCGACTGGATCGGCAAGCGCGACGGCAAGCGCCCCTGGATGATGCACCTCGCCCACAAGGCAGTGCATTCCGAGTTCATCCCGGCGCCGCGCCATGCCGGCAAGTACGACAAGGAGACGTTCCGCTACCCGGCCTCGATGCAGCCTGGCGTGCCCGGCCGGCCGATGTGGGTCGAGAACCAGCGCAACAGCTGGCACGGCGTCGATTTCGCCTATCACGGCACGCTCGATGTCGCCGATTACTACAAGCGCTACATGGAGACGCTGCTCGCGGTCGACGAAGGGCTGGCGCGGATCATGGACCTGCTCGCGCAGCGCGGCGAGCTCGACGACACGCTGATCGTCTATATGGGCGACAACGGCTTCATGTTCGGCGAGCATGGGCTGATCGACAAGCGCACCGCCTATGAGGAATCGATGCGCGTGCCGCTGCTCGCGCGCTGCCCCGCTCTGTTCGGGCACGGCGCAGTGGAACAGGTGGTCGCCAATATTGACATCGCCCCGACGATGCTTGCCGCAGCGGGCCTCGAGGCACCTGCCGGGCTGGCCGGTGCGAACATGCTGCCACTGGCGCGGGGGCAGAAGCAGCTGCCGTGGCGCAGCGAGCTGCTCTACGAATATTATTGGGAACGCAATTTCCCGCAGACCCCCACCGTCCACGCGCTGCGCGAAGACCGCTACAAATACATGCACTTCCACGGCATCTGGGACCTGGACGAGCTGTACGACCTCGCCGCCGATCCGCACGAGACCGACAATCTCCTGGCGAGGCCGGGGCACGAGGCGCTCGCCCAGCGGATGAGCGAGCGGCTGTTCGGGATTCTCGAGGAAACCGGCGGCATGCAGATCCCGCTCAGCGCCGATGCCGGGGGCCGGAATGAACTTCGGAATGCGAAGGGACCGCTCGGCGCACCCTTCCCGCCACGTTTCCTCCAGCCGCCCAGGCCCTGACCCGAAGCCCGGCCCGCTGTCCCCCAAAGCAAAAGTTTATTTTCCTACCGAATTGGTAGGATATCTTCTCCCGGAACCTCAGGGAGTGAACAATGCAACGAAAGGGATATGGTCGGGTCCGCTCGGCGTCGCGCCTGGCCATGCTGGCGGGGAGCGCCCTGGCGGCCCTCGCGCCGGCGCATGCGCAGGAGACGAATGCGGCTCCGGCGGCGCAGGACAATGGCGAGATCGTCGTCACCGCGCGCTTCCGCACGGAGTCGCTCACCGATGTGCCGATCGCGATCACCGCGCTGAAGGGCGACACGCTCGCCGCCCAGAATCTCAATACCTTGCAGGACATCGCCCAGACGGTGCCGACGCTCGACTTCCGCGCGGGATCGTCGAACAAGGACCGCTCGACCTTCATCCGCGGCATCGGCACGATCACCACCTCGCCCGGCGTCGAGCCGTCGGTCGCAACGGTGATCGACGGCGTCGTCCTCGCCCGTCCCGGCCAGTCGACGCTCGACCTGCTCGACATCGAGCGCGTCGAGATCCTCCGCGGCCCGCAGGGCACGCTGTTCGGCAAGAACGCCTCGGCCGGCGTGATCAACATCGTCTCCAAGGAGCCCGCCAAGCAGCTCGGCTTCAACGCCCAGCTTGGCCTCTACGAAGGCGGCGAATACCGCGTCCGCCTCGGCGCCTCGGGCCCGATCGGCGACGACTGGGGCTTCGCCGTCACCGGCCTGGTCGGCGGGTTCAAGGGCAATGTCCGCAACGTCACCACCGGTGACTGGGTCAATGGCTATGACCGGCAGGGCGGCCGCGCCAAGCTGGTCTACCAGCCGGCGCAGAACCTGAAGTTCACCCTCGCGGGCGACTATGTCTTCACCTACGAGAATGTGCCGACCGGCGTGTTCATCGCGACCTCGCGCGTCGCCTATCCCACCGGCACTGTAACGCCCAACGCCGACCTCGCGGCGATCCTCGCCTCCTCCGGCATCGTGCCGAACGCGAACAACACCCGGGTCGCGCCGAGCTTCGACGCGGACGTGCGCGACAAAAATTACGGCGGCTCCTTCACTGCCGAGATCGGCATCGGCGACCACACGCTGACCGCGATCACCGCCTATCGCGGCTGGAAGAACCGCCAGCACCAGGACTGGGACGGCACCGGCACGCTCACCGCCGCGACTGCCCGCGGCGAGGATATCGGCACGGTCGATTCCGACCAGTTCTCGCAGGAGCTTCGCCTCACCTCGCCCAAGGGCAAGCTGATCGACTATGTCGTCGGCCTCTATTATTTCCACACCGTCGCCCGCGAGCGCTACCAGCGCGGCGTCACCCGCCTCGTCGCCGGCGCGCCCGTCTTCGACCTCGGCGTCGCCAACTACCGCACCGATCTCGACAATTATTCGGTGTTCGGCGAGGCCAATATCAACATCACGCCCCGGTTCCGCGCGATCCTGGGTGGGCGGCTGATCCATGACGACCTCGCCTATGAGCACGCCCGCGTCGCGACCACGGCCACCGGCGTGGCAGGCATCCGTCCCTCCTATTCGAGCTCGGGCGACACGAAGCGGACCGACTTCAGCCTGCGCGCAGGCCTGCAGTACGACCTGAGCGACCGCCTGAACCTCTACGCCACCTATTCGCGCGGCTATAAGGGCCCCGCCTACAACGTCTTCTTCAACATGCAGGCGTTCGACGTGAACCCGCTGGCGCCCGAGACCTCGGACAGCTTCGAGGCGGGCCTGAAGGGCAGCAGCGGCAACGGCGCGGTGACCTACAGCCTGGCCGCCTACCTGACCAAGTTCCACGGGTTCCAGGCGAACTTCCAGGACACCTATCTCGGCACGCTGGTCACCCGCCTGATCAACGCCGGAGACGTTTCGTCGCGCGGCGTAGAGGGCGATATCACCCTGCGGCCGGTGCGCAACCTGAGGCTGAGCGGCGCCTTCGCGTACAATGACGCGCATATCGACCAGTTCCTCTGCCCCGCCTCGGCAGGCGGCGCCTGCGCCAATGTCGACGGGCAGCCCCTGCCCTTCGCGCCGAAGTGGAAGTTCCACGTCGATGGCGGCTACCGCGTGCCGGTCACCGACACGCTGGGCATCGACCTCCAGACCGACTTCAGCTGGAAGGACGACACCCAATATTCGATCACCCAGACTCCCGACACGGTCCAGCCCGCCTATGGCATCTGGAACGCCTCGGTCGGGTTGGTGAGCGATGCCGGCAAGGGCTGGGAAATCCGCGCGGTGATCAAGAACATCGCCAACCAGCACTATTCGCCAGCGATCGGCTATGGCGCGGTGGCGGGCGGCTCCCGCTTCGTGCCGCGCGACAACAGCCGCTATGTCGGGATCAACGCCAACCTGAACTTCTGAAGCAAATGAAAATAGCGGGCGGGCGCATGTCCGTCCGCTTTTTGCTGTCCGTGGCGGGCCGCCCCAGCCCATAATTGGCATTCCATGCGCGTGCAAAAAGCAATATAAGACTGATCAGATAATATTGCTGCCAACAGCCTAGGGGAGACATATGCACTGGATGCCACGCGGAGCCTTGATCGCGCCGTTCCTTCTCGCAGCCGTTCCGGCCGACGCCCGCCCGGGCCCCGACACCTGGACTCCCGCCTGGACGGCAAGCATGTGGCAGGCGACCCAGCCCGCCCAGCGCGTCTCCGTCGAGAATGCGACACTGCGCATGCAGGTGCGTGTCGGCGCGGCCGGCAGCAAGATCCGCATCCGGCTGGCGAACGACTATGGCCCGGCGATGCGGATCGGCGCGGCGAGCGTGCGGATCGCCGGCGGCAAGCCGGTGCGCGTGACGTTCGACGGGCAAGGCGAAGGCAGGCTGCGCAACGGCGCGCCGCTGGTGAGCGATCCGGTGGCGCTGCCGGTCAAGGCCTTCGACCTGATCCAAGTCTCGCTCTACATGCCCGACAAGGTCGATATCGACACGGTGCACGGCGCAGGCGGGGCAAAGACCGCGATCTCGCCGGCCGGCGATTTCACCGACAAGGATTTTGCGCCCGCAAGCCAGTCGGGCCCGCGGCCGCTGCTCGCCGGAGTCGATGTGCTGGGCGCGAAGCAGCGCCCGGTGATCGTCGCCTATGGCGATTCGATCACCGACAATACCGGCTGCGCGGACGATGCCGTGCCGGTGTGCCGCTGGGGCGATGTGCTCGGCCGGCGGCTCGCCGCGGCGGGCATGCCGCATGTGGTGGTGACCCAGGCGATCTCGGGCAACCGTATCCTGTCGAGCGGTGCCGGCCCCAATGCGCTCGCCCGCTTCGACCGCGACGCGCTGGCGCTGCCGGGGGTGACGCATGTCGTGGTGCTCGAAGGGATCAACGACATCGGCGGATCGGGCCGCAACAATGGCCCGGTGGTCAGCGCCGAGGACCTCAAGTCGGGCTTCCGCCAGCTCGTCCAGCGCGCGCATGCGCATGGCATCAAGGTGATCGGCATGACGATCCTGCCGTTCGAAGGCGCGGGCTATCAGACCCCGGCGGGCGAAGCGCTGCGCGTCGAGGTCAATGACTGGATCCGCACCTCGGGGACGTTCGACGCGGTGGTCGACATGGAGAAGGTCGTCGCCGATCCGGCCAACCCGAAGCGGCTCGCCGCGCCGCTGCAGGGCGGGGACAATCTCCACCCCAATGGCGCGGGCGAGACCAAAATGGGCGAAGCGATCCCGCTGAAACTGTTCAAATAGGCGGGATAGGATGCGGCCGCCTGCCATCCTGCAGGCGGCCGCAGCTTATTTTGGGACCGGGGCGCGCCGGTAGTAGATGACGAACGCCTCCCGCACCCGGCCGGTCCCGAAGGTCGTCGCGTCGCGTTCCAGCCCCTCTGCCTGGAGGCTGGCGCTGGCGGTGTCGCGCTCGAGCACCTCCCAGGCCGGGTTCATCGACCCACTCGGGTCTTCCTCCGCCAGGCCCGAGACTTCGCACAGGCTGGTCGAGCACCTGGCCGCGAGGGAGCGGGCATCGACATGGGCGAGACCGCGCAGAAAGGCGAGCAGGCGCGCCTCGCTGCGGCTTGCCCAGGCGCGATCCCGTGCCTCGCGGGTGACCAGATACTGGTTCGCGTCGGCCAGCTCCGAATTGCGCTGCGGGGTGAGTGGGGGGCGTTTTGTGGCGAGTGGCGCCGGAAGGGGGGTGGCTGCCGGCTGCAAGCCGCTGTCCGCAATCGTGACCACGCCGGCTTCCCGGGACGCGGGTTCGGACGGCCATGCCATCCAAGCGAGCGCGATCCCCGCGGGAAGCAGGAATGCCGCACCCCATAGCCAGCGCCGGCCGCGCGTCGCATTCGCCAGGCTCTGCATGACTGCTCTCTCTCGATCGATTCCGATGCGAGGGACCGGCCACCGACAGGCAGCGACCGATCCCGATCTTCAGGCCTTAGTTGCTCGGCCCGCTCGCGAAATAGACATTGCATACGCCGCCCACGTTGCGCGTTTGCAGCTCGACAAAGGTGGCGCCGGTGCCCACCCATTGCAGCCCGGGCGAGAAGCCCTCGCAGCCATTGGTGACCGGAGTGGGCAGCGTGACCGGCGCGGCCAGCGTGGTCCAGGGACCGTTCGGATTGCCGCTCGCGCTCTTGAACAGCACGGTGCCGTTCAGGCCCGAGGGCGAGCCATCGGCGACGCGCATATATTGGCCGATCCACAGGATCGAGCCGTCGGGCAGCACCTTGTTCACCGGCGTGTTCGAGAAGAAGCGGTCCAGCGAGTCCTTCATCCGCGTGCCCATCACGTTGACAGGGCCATAGTTCCAGCCGTCGCTCGAGGTGCGATAGTAGCTCGCGCAATTGAGCGGCGCGGCCTGGCCGCAGATCTCATAGGTCATCAGCCGCGTGCCGTCGGCGAGGTTCGACACCACCGGCATGCCGGGGCGCAGCGGCCAGGTCGCGTCGGCATTGCTGTTGGAAAGCTGGACGTCGTTGGTCTGGTCGATCCAGTGGACGCCATCATAGGTGCGCCGACGCGCGATCTTCTGGCTGCAGCAGGGGCTGCTCTCATCGGCATAGTGCATCACGATCGCGCCGTCGGTGGCCATCGAGAAATCGGGTTCCCACAGGCCCTGGCTGTTGGCCGACTGGACGGCGATCGAGACGAAGCTCCAGTTCCGGCCGTTGTCGGTGCTCTTGTAGATGTTGATCTTGGCCAGGCTGCTCGCGGTCTTCTGGGTATCGACCACGACGCCGAGGATCAGCGTGCCGGCGGTCAGCGATCCCACGGTCTGCGGCACGCGGAACAGGCTGGGGCTGCTTGCCTTCAGCGTCTGGAATTCCGGGTCGTTGATCGTGCCGACCTGGGTGAAGGAGGCGCCGCTGTCGGTGCTGGAGAAGATCTTGATGTGATCATCGCCGGTGAACGAGAGCACCGAGGCGACGAGTTCGCCATTGGGGAGCAGGCGGATACGCGGATAGCGGGAATTGGCGGCAAGCAGGGTCTGGGCCTGGGCCGCGACGACAGATGCGCCGACAAGGGCAAGGCCGGCGAGGAGCCGCGCGGTGCGGCCGAAGGTGCGCGTACGGTTATGCTGATTCTGTGATCGCCTGATCATATCGCTCTCCTGTTTTCCCGCGGTTCACATCGGGGCGGCAGGAGCGGGCAACCTGCCACCTTGCCTCGAAGTCACTTGGGACGGGTCACCTCATTCGATCGGCGGAACTGTGGACGGCACGGCTCTCCTGCGCCGGAAGCAAAGGGCTCCGGCGGGGCGGGGTTTTCGGGAAAGGACGCCGCATGGGTTGGCCCATGCGGCGCCAAAGTTACCGACGGGGAGTCGGTTTTCAGAAGCGGAAGCGGACGCCGAGGCGGTAGACGGTCTCGAGGTAGCGGACCTGCGCGGCGTAGGTGTCACCCTTCGCGTTGAACGCACGGTAGGTGCGCTGCTGGGAGCCCAGCAGGTTCGCGATGGTGAAGTTCAGCGACACATTGTCCGTCGGATTGAGCGAACCCGAGAAGTCCAGCGTGCCGCGGCCCTTTTCGACCGTCGGCAAGGTGAGCTGGGTGGTCACCGCGGGATCGGTCACCACGCCATAGGTCTGGAAGCTCGAGCGGTAATTGTACGAAACGCGCAGCGACAGCGGCTTGCTGTCATAGAAAAGCTGCGCATTGGCCAGGTGCGAGGATACGCCGCTGAGCGGCTGGACGCCGGGCAGCGTCGCGGCAGCGGTGGGCGACAGCTCCGAACCATGATCGAGATAGGTGTAGTTCGCCAGGATGCCGAAATTCTGCATCCACTGCGGCAGTGATGGGATCCGGAAGAAGGTGCGGAAGCCCGCCTCGACGCCCTGGATATAGCCCTTCTGCCCGTTCTCCGGCCGATCGACGCGGAGCGTGCCCAGGTCCGGATCGTTCAGGAAGCTCGTCGCATTGTTGATGAAGCCGGTGACGTCGCGGCGGAAGATCTGGACGGTCGCCGATCCCGAGCGCGAGAAATAATATTCGAGCGACGCGTCATAGTTGGTCGATTCGACCGGCTGGAGCTCCGGATTGCCGCCGCTTGCGGTGCGATAGCAGGTCGGCGGGTTCGTGCTGTTGTCGCAGGACAGCGTATCGTTGACGGTCAGCGTCGGGTTCAGCGAGCCGAAGCCGGGCCGCGTACGCGTCTTGGTGAAGGACAGGCGCGCCTGGAGGCTGCGCGACAGCTTCAGCCGGGCACTGACATTGGGCAGATAGTCGAGATAATTGTTGGTCTTCGCATAGGGCGTGCCGGCGCCGTTGCCGATCTTCAGCGTGCCGCTGACATCGTTGGTGGTGCGCACCACGCGAAGGCCGATCTGGCCGTCGAGCTCCATCGATCCGATCGGGAATTTGTAATGCGTCTGGAGATAGGCGGCATAGGCCTTCTCGTTCGCGCTATAGACCCAGCCCAGCGCCGGATAGCCTGCCGGCTGACCGACCAGCATGCGCAGATAGTCCGCATTGTGGATGATGCTCTGGCGGGTCGGCGTGATCCAGGTCCGCGGGTGCACCGTCGGGTCACCGCGGAAGCCGATCATCGACATGTCGAAGTCGAGCGGCAGGTTGACGTACTGGATCCGCGGATCGGTAGCGCCGAGGACCGGCGTGCGGTTCTCCGCCGGGTCGTTGTAGGAATCCGCATCGCGATTGCTGTAGCGGACCCCGGCCTGCAGCCGGTCGAAGATGGCGAAGTCGATCGGCAGATCGGCATCGAGCCGGCCTTGGAAGCTGCGGCCGTGATTGTCCGCGCCATTCTCCGCGAAGTTCAGCATGCGCCACGAGCGAGGATCGGACAGGTTGATGTCGGTCACATAGGCCGAGGCGCCGCCGCCGCCCGACTGGTCGTTGAAGTTGAAGACGCGGGTGCCGAGCGAATTGGTGAAGATGTTGAACTGCATGTTGCGGTTCCAGTTTCGCGAATCGGTGATCGCGACGTCGCCGGTAATCCGCCCCCCGCCGGGCACCTTCCAGATAAAGCCGGTGCCGCCCTGATAGGTGTCGGTCTTGTTCCACTGGGCGACCTGGTAGCCGGTGATGCCGTTACCGGCGCCGCGCATCGTCATCTGGCAGACCAGGTCGGTGCTGCCCGGGCACATGGTCACGTCGTAGAGCGGCGCGTTGCTGCCCGTGTCGAAGTGCAGCGCGCTCGACTCGCCGGCCGCGCGGAAGCCCTGGAACAGGAAGTCGGCATAGAATTCCAGCGCCTGGCTCGGCCGCCACTGGACCGCCGCCGCCGCCGAGGGGCGGAAGCGGTTCGAGCTCGGATATTGGAAGGAGACGCGGGTGGGATAGCGGACGGCAGGATAGTTGGGCTGTCCGTTTACCACGACGTTCGAGGCGTGCCGCAGGATCTGCGTGTTGTTGTCCCGGTAGGAATCGACGAACTTGTTGTCGGTGTAGCTGCCCTCGATCAGCACGCCGATCTCGCCGATCCCAGTCTCCCAGCGGTTGCTGACCAGCAGATTGGCGTCGATGCCGAACTCCTGCGACTGGCGCCAGTGCAGCCCGGTGATGCCGCCGACGATGCGGCTGCCCTTGAAGTTGAACGGCTTGTTCGACTTCACGTCGATCTCGCCGGCGATGCCGGCCTCGACCAGATTGGCGCCCGCGGTCTTGAACACGTCGAAGCGCGAGACAGACGCCGCCGGGAAGTCCTGGAGCGCCACGTTGCGGCCCTCGGCGGTGAAGATCTCGCGGCCATTATAGGTGGTGGTGATGTCAGGCAGGCCGCGCAGGCGCAGGCCGCCTGCCTCGCCGTTCAGCCGGTCGACCTGCACGCCGGTGACGCGCGCCAGCGATTCGGCGGCGGTGGAATCGGGCAGCTTGCCGATGTCCTCGGCGACCAGCGAATCGACAATGTCGTCCGAGTCCTTCTTAACCGCCTGCGCCGTCTCGAGGCTCTTGCGGAAGCCGCTGACGACGATCTCTTCACCGACATCACCGAACTGCGGGACCGTGGTTTCCTGCGCGGCGGCCGTGCCTACCGTGGCGATCAGAGCCAGTCCCGATGCGCCGATCAGGAACCTTGGCTTGCGATAGTTCATCCTTCCCCTCCCATATGGTCCGAGTTGTTCCACTCGGTGCTTATCTATCCGAATTATCATACTAAAATTGGCCTGACAATATGGAGACAGAGGCCTGACACAAATCCGTGCAAGTGCTTCATGTCAGGTCGAAATTCTGCGCATTTCCGCCAAATGCCGCGATCGACTCGGATTGGCCTGTCGTGCCGGCGAGCGGGAAAACGCCGCTGACGATGGCCTGCATCGCTTCCCCCGCATGCTCCCAATCGCCGCCGGCGATGGCGTCGCGGACCGCCACATAGGCAGCGAGTTCGAGCGCCGGCTCGCCCGCCCTGCGCCGCATCCGGTTCGCGATGCGCAGCGCCGTGCCGACCGCATCCTGGAACTGCGCATAGAAGGGATTGCGCGAGGCCTGGAGGATCGCCGCGTGGAAGGCGATCTGCGGCTCGATCGGCTCTTCCTGGTGTCGCTCGCACAGTGCGATCTCTTCCAGGCAATCGGAGATGCGCCGCACGCCACGCGGCCAGGCGAAGCGCGCCGCCAGTTCCGCCGCAGCCGGCTCGATGGCGATGCGCAGCTGGTCGAACTGGCCGAGCACGTCGGTCGCGTGGCGCCGTTGTAGCAGCCAGCGCAGCACGTCGGTGTCGAGCAGGCTCCAGCAGGCGACGGGACGGACGCGCGTGCCTTGGCGCGGACGGCTGGCGAGCAGGCCCTTGGCGGTGAGCATCTTCACGGCCTCGCGCGTCACCGAAAGGCTGGTGCCGTACCGCCCGGCCAGCTCGGCCTCGGCCGGAAAAGGCTTGTCGTCATAATCGCCCGCAGCGATCGCGCCGCCAATCGCGTGGAGCAGCCCGAAGGTGAGGTTGTGCCCCAGCTGCGGCCGCTCCTGCGCGCCCTTGTCCGGCGCCCCGGCAAAGGCCACTCCCGCGAACTGCGCACGCACGTTCACTGCTGGGCCGCCTCGGGAAACGCCGCGACGATCGCGTCATATTCCTTCCGACTGATCTCCAGCATCGATCCATGCCGCGTGCCGTCAGGCATCTCGAAGCGATTCCACCTGGCAACCCCGCTATTGCCCTGCAGCTGGAACCATGGCCCCTCGAGCCGTGGCGCCTTGGAGACGCCATAGCTAACGCCTGCATATTGCTCGTAATATATCAGCCAGTCCCGGCCGCCGGGCGCACGGATCAGCGTCGGCGCCTCGCGGAAGTTCGGGCTGATCGAGGGGCCCGGCATCGGATAGGGGCCGAGCAACGACGGTGCGCAGCTGATCCGCACCGTCTTGCCGGTCGGCCAGTTGTACGACGGATAGCGCTCGTCCTTGACCACCGCGCAATAGCCCTTGCCGTCGTCGCCGGGCGTGATGAAGGTATCGATCGTCGCGATGTCCCAGTCGAACAGCAGGCGGGGCGGACCGTCGAAGCTTTTGAGGTCGGGCGAAAGGACATAGAGCGTGCGCTGGCTCGCCCAGTAGCGCTCGGGATCCTCGGGCACATGCGGCACATTGGGCGTGTGCCAGCTCAGCAGGAACTTGCCCGTGGGCTTGTCGAAGAACAGCTTGGGCGCCCCCAGGCGCTGGAGCGGATTGCGGAAGCCGCGCACCTTGGAGAGGTCGGGCTGATAAGTGCCATAAGGCGTCCAGTGGATCAGGTCCGCCGAACTCCAGAAGCGGATCAGCAGATCGCTGTCACTCTTGTTGCCGACCAAGATGTAGCGCCCGTCCGGCCCGCGCGTGATCGAGGGATGGCCGTGATATTCGGGAAAGACCGGCTGGCCGCCATTCAGCCGCCGCCAGTGCAGACCGTCCAGGCTGACCGAATAATAGAGCACGCCATAATGCTCGCGCGTCATGTGCGCGAACAGATAGGCCCGAGCCGGATCCGCATAAGGAATGACCGGCGCGCCCGGCGGCGTCTCCACCGGCCCCTGCTGCGCCGCCGCCGCCCCGCCGAGCAGCAACGCGCCGGCCAACCCTCCCAGCAGATAGCGCGACATAGTTTCTCCCCCTGACGCTTTCGCCAATTGCCGACCCTGTACGATTCCGGCTAGATTGGTCAGATAAATGTTACTATATTGGCCTGACCAATACAAGGAGGGGTCTGAATGAGCATCAGAACGCGCCGAGCGCATGTTTTCCTGGCCGGCGCGGGGCTCGCCGCGGGGCTCCCGGCCTTCCCGATCGGAGCGGTTTCGCAGCAGGCGCCGAAGCAGGACGCGCCGGTGAAAGAGGCGAAGCTGATCGCCAGCTATTCGGACAGCAGCCGGCTGGGCACGCCCTGGGCCAAGGACCCCTCGGTCATCCGCTTCGGCGGGCGCTTCCTGATGTACTATACGCTCCCGGCACCGCGAGTGAATCCGGTCGGCGTGAAGGACTTCCCCAAGGGTCTGGCGATCGGCATCGCCGAAAGCCGCGACCTCAAGAGTTGGACCAAGGTCGGCGAGATCCTGCCGAAGCAGCAGCCCGAGGCGAACGGCATCGCCGCACCCGGCGCGGTGGTGATCGGCGGCAAGGTCCACCTGTTCTACCAGACCTATGGCAACCGCGAGAAGGACGCGATCAACCATGCCTGGTCGTCGGACGGCATCGTCTTCGAGCGCGATCCCGGCAACCCGGTCTTCCATCCGGATCCCGCCACCGCGAAGTGGAGCGTCGGCCGCGCAATCGATGCCGAGGCCTTTGTCCAGGGCGACCGGCTGATGCTCTATTACGCCACCCGCGATCCCGAGTTCAAAGTGCAGAAGGTCGGCGTCGCCAGCGCGCCACTCGGCTCGAAGTTCACCCGGGGCGACTTCACCAACATCAACAACGACAAGTCGATCCTCGAGCCCGAGCTGCCCTGGGAGCGCAACTGCATCGAGGCGCCGAGCGTCATCCGCCGCGGCGGCAAGCTCTACATGTTCTACGCCGGCGGCTATAACAACGAGCCCCAGCAGATCGGTGTCGCAGTGAGCACCGACGGGGTGAAGTGGAAGCGCCTCTCCGACAAGCCCTTCCTCGCCAACGGGCCGAAGGGCAGCTGGAACAGCTCGGAATCGGGCCATCCCGGCATCTTCCAGTACGGCAACCGCACCTTCCTGTTCTTCCAGGGCAACAGCGACCGCGGAAAGAGCTGGACGCTCGCCGCCACGGAGATCGGCTGGAACGCCACGGGGCCGTATCTGAAATAGGCGCGGTCGCGCCCCACAACGATAAGCAGGAGAGTAAATTGGCCCTTGTCCGCATCCTGGCCGCGCTGAGCCTTGCCGCCACTGTTCCCGGCCTGATGCCGGCGGAGGCGCTGGCGCAGCGGTTGCCCGCCCCTGCCCCGGGCTTCGACCTGGTCGCCGGGGGCACCGCGCCGACGATCTTCGTCAGCGCCGGAGACGCGCCGGTGGTGGGGATCGCCGCGCGTGCCTTTGCCGGCGATGTCGAGCGCGTTTCGGGGGTGAAGCCGCAGGTCTCGGAAGCGACACCGAGCGGACGTCTCGCGATCCTGGCGGGCACGATCGGCGGCTCGCCGGTGATCGACCAACTGATCGCGGACAAGCGCATCGCGGTCGACAGGGTCGCGGGCCAGAGCGAGGCCTATACGATCGCGCTGGTAGAGAATCCGCTGCCCGGCGTCGCCCGCGCGCTGGTTGTTGCCGGCGCGGACCGGCGCGGCACCGCCTACGGCATCTTCCGCCTGTCCGAGCAGATCGGCGTGTCGCCCTGGGTCTGGTGGGCCAATGTCACGCCAGCAAAGCGCGGCAGCCTGCGCCTGGACGGCAATGCGATCGTCCAGGGTTCGCCCTCGGTGCGCTATCGCGGCCTGTTCATCAATGACGAGGATTGGTCGATCCGCCCCTGGGCGACGGCGAACGATCCGACCGGCGACATGGGGCCGACCACCTATGCCCATGTCTTCGAGCTGCTGCTACGCCTGCGCGCCAATTTCCTGTGGCCGGCGATGCACAAGGTCAGCTCGGCCTTCAACCAGGTCGCGGGCAATGCCGAGATGGCGGACCGCTATGCGATCGTGATGGGCGCCAGCCACGCCGAGCCGATGCTGCGCGACAATGTCGCCGAGTGGAATTTCGAGCAGCGCGGCGAATTCAACTACGCCAAGAACGGCAGGAACATCCTCGACTATTGGCGCGACCGGGTGAAGGCCAATCACCAGTATGAGAATGTCTACACGGTCGGCATGCGTGGCATCCACGACAGCCCGGCGGAGATGAACAAGGGCTTCGACGGCGTCCGGCTGCTCGAGAAGGTGGTCAGCGACCAGCGCGGGCTATTCACCGAAGTCGGCCAGGACCCGACCAAGGTCCCCCAGATCTTCGTGCCCTACAAGGAAGTGCTCGACATCTATCGCAAGGGCATGAAGGTGCCCGACGACGTCACCCTCGCCTGGGTGGACGACAATTACGGCTATATCCGCCAGCTCTCGACCAAGGCGGAGCAGCAGCGCCCCGGCGGCGGCGGCGTTTATTACCACATCTCCTATTGGGGCGTGCCCAACGACTATCTGTGGCTCGACACGACGCCGCCGGCACTGATCGGCGAGGAGATGGGCAAGGCGTACGCCACCAATTCCCGGCGCCTCTGGGTGGTCAATGTCGGTGACATCAAGCCCGGCGAGAAGGGCCTGAACTATTTCCTCGACCTGGCTTACGACTATGAAGGCACCGCGAAGCTCGGCCAGCAGGGCTGGCTGAAGCGCTGGGCGACCGAGAATTTCGGGCCGGAACAGGCCGATGCGATCGCCGCGCTGCTCGACGACTTCTACCGGCTCAACTATGATCGCAAGCCCGAGCATATGGGCTGGAACGACGCCGAGACCGCGCCGCGCCCGACCGAGTTCTCGCCGGTCGCGTACGGCGACGAAGCGGGCAAGCGCACCGCCGAATTCCGCGCGCTCGACAGCCGCGCCGAGGCGATCGCCGCGAAGCTGCCGGCGGAGAAGCGCGACGGCTTCTACCATCTCGTGCTCTATCCAGTGCGCGGCAGCGCGATGATGAACGTGAAGATGCTCGATGCCGACCGCAGCTTCCTCTACGCGCACCAGGGCCGCGCCAGCGCCAATCTCTATGCCGAGAGCTCGGCCGGCGCCTATCGCCGGATCAAGCAAGCAACCGCCGCCTACAACCAGATCGGCGATGGGCGCTGGGCGCACTTCATGCATGACGAGCCGCGCTACCAGTCGGTGTTCAACGCCCCGCCGGTCGGGCATGTGACGCCGGCTGCTACGCCGGGTCTGGGTGTCGCCGTCGAAGGGGCGATCGATGCCTGGACGGCGCAGCGCGCGAAGACCTTCGAAGCCGCCGACACTGCGCTTCGCGTCCAGCGCTGGCGCAATCCAAAGGCGGCGAACGACCGCTTGCCGCAGTTCGAGCGCGCCACCGACGCGCGCCACTTCATCGACGCGTTCAACACCGGCGCCGGCACGCTCGACATCGCCGCAGAGCCTTCGGCGCCCTGGATCCGGATCGAACGCGAGGCGCAGCCGGGCAGCGACCAGCGGCTCTGGGTCTCGATCGACTGGTCGAAGCTCAAGGCGGGCGAGACCGCGACCGGCAGCGTGACCGTGTCCGCCGCCGGGGCCAGCCGTAACATTGCGATCATCGCACACAACGTGACGGCGCCGAAGGGCATGCTGGTCGAGGATACCGGTGTCATTGCCTTTTCTGCGCAACGTTACGCGAAGCTGCAGCCGGTCGCCGGGCGCGGCTGGGAGGCGGTGCCCGGCCTTGGCCGTTCGGGCCGGGCGCTGCAGAGCAGCGTGGATCTGCCCAGTGCGAGCGATCCGGCGCGCGCGCCCTATGCCGAATATCGCTTCCGGGTGACCAATGCCGGCGCCGCGAAGCTCCGCACCACGCTGATGCCGAGCTTCGCACTCAATGCCGAGACCAGGCTGCGCTACGCGGTGTCGATCGACGGTGGGCCGATCCAGCTGGTCGATGCCGAGGCCAAGCGCGACTGGAGCGACGGCGTCGAGCGCAACGCGATCACTTCGGTCACCGATTGGCCGGCGCTCGCCGCCGGCGACCACCGGCTGCGCGTCTATGCGCTCGATCCCGGCGTGGTGCTCGACTCCTTCGTCATCGATCTGGGCGGGCTGGCCAAGGCCTATCTCGCCCCCCCCGAGACCGTCGCGAAATGAGCCGCATGAAGATCCTCGCACTCTGCGCGGCGCTGCTGACCAGCGGTGCGGCGCAGGCCCAGGGCACGCTGGGAGCGAACTACAACGAGCATTTCGAGGACGTGGACTATCGCGACCTCGAAAAGGCCGGCGCGCATTGGGTGCGGCTTTTCGTCACCATGCCCGAGCTGGACCGCGTGCCCGCCGCCGAGCATGGCGCGGTCAAGGCCATCCTCGACGCCGCGACGCACGGCTATCGCACAATCCTGTCGCTGAAATTCCCGCGCAACCGGCAGGATTTCCCCAGGCCGGGCAGCCCGGAAATGGCACGCGAGATCGCCTGGCTCGACCAGGTGCTGCCCGAGGTGATGGGCAAGGTCGACATGCTCGTCATCGGCAACGAGCCCTATATCGAGAGCCGCCGCGAGGACCGCGACCTCGATCTCAATGCCTATTACGAGGCGATGGCGGACCGAGCGATCGCCTATCAGAAGCAGCATTGCGCCAAAGGCTGCAGGACGCGGCTATACATGGGGGCGCTCAACCGGCTCGACCTGGAGATCAACCGGACGCCCTCGACCGAGCGCTGGATGGCGTTCGTCAAGGCGACGCCCGAGATCGACGGCGTCGATATCCACCCGCATCTGCCCGAGATCGAAGGCTCGAAGGTCTTTGTCGACTATGTGGTCGCGCGGATGCGGCCGGACCAGAAGTTCATCGCCACCGAATTCTCGATCGTTCGCTGGTGGGAGCAGCACATGCAGGCGGCGATCCCCGCCGGGTTCGCCGATGCCCATCATCTGCCGCGCGAGACCAAGAACTGGCAGCTCATCAAGACGGCACTCGAGAACCCGTTCCCCAAGGCGGAATGGGACGCGTTCCTTGCCCAGAGCCCGTGGTTCGAGAGCCGGAAACACTATCTGCGCAACCAGATGAAGATCTTCCGCGATTCCGGCCGCCTTGCCGTCGCCGCCTATGGCTTCAGGCAGGGCAGCTCGATGAGCCGGATCTTCGGCCCGAACACGACGCCCTGGCTGCTCAACAGCGTCTTCGCCGCGCGCACTGTCCGGCCCAATCCGGATGGCAGCGCCGCGTTCAACTACGCCTGGATCGAGGATTTCAAGGCACTGCAATGATCCGACCGCGGCCCGCGCGGCAGTTCGACAGATCTCAAAGGGGGAGGCAAAATGTTGAAGGTCCTGAGGATCGGCGCCGCGCTGCAGTGCGCTGCCATCGCACCCGCCGCGCATGCCCAGGGCGCGCTCGGTGCCAGCTATAATGACCAGTTCGGCGAGCTCGACTATCGCGATCTCGAAAGGTCCGGTGCGAAATGGGTGCGGATGTCGCTGCCCCTGCCCCAGCTCGATCGCGGCGTCGGCAGCAACGGCGTGCTCAACAAGATCCTCGAGGCCTCCGAGCGGGGATACAGCACTGTCCTGTCGCTCAAGCTCGGCTATGTCGGCACCATCCCGCCGCAGCTGGGCAGTGACGCCTGGCGGAAGGAGGTCGCTCGGCTCGATGCGGTGCTGGCGCTGGTGACCGGCAAGGTCGACGTGCTGGTGATCGGCAACGATCCCTTTCTCGAAGTCCCCGAGAAGAACCGGGACGAAAGCTTCAACGCCTATTACGAAGCGGTCGCACGGCAGGTGATCGCCCACCGCGCGAAGAACTGCGCCGCAGCCTGCAAGACGCGCCTCTACATGGGCGCGCTCGTCCGGCTGGAGATGCCGGCCGAGCGCAGCAAGGCGGTCGAGCGCTGGATGGGCTTCGTGAAGGCGACCCCCGAGATCGACGGCGTGGCGATCCAGACGCATGTCGGCGAAGTCGACGAGTCCAAGGCCTATCTGAAGTACATCCTGCCGCGCCTGCGCCCCGAGCAGAAGTTCGTCGTGACCGACTTCTCGCTGGTCAAGGCCTGGGAGCAGAACATGCGCGGCGAGATCCCCAGGGCGTTCGCCGACAAATATGGCGCGCCACGCAACGCGCAGAACTGGCAGATCGTGAAAGCTTCGCTGGAGACGCCCTTCTCCAAGGCGCAGTGGGACGAGTTCCTGTCGCAGAGCCCCTGGCTGGAGAGCCGCAAGCATTTCGTGGCGAACCAGATGCAGGTCTTTCGCGACACCGGCCGCCTCGCCGTCGCCACCATCGCGTTCACCCAGGGCGCCGCGCCAGCGGACAAGCTCAGCCCGGGCGCTGCCGCATGGCAGCTGAACAGCGTCGTCGTCCGGCGCTCCGCCAAGCGGAATCCGGACGGCAGCGCGGCATTCAACTATGCCTGGATCGACGATTTCAAGGCACTGCAGAAGCAATAGCGCTACCGCGAACGAGAGGCCCACGCGACATGGACGTCACCCGCAGAACCCTGATCGCCGGATCGGCCCTGGCCACGGCGATGCCGTTTTCCGCCGTCGCCGGGCCGATCGAGCGCTTCCCGATCTGGCCGGGATCGCCGCCGGGCGGCGAAGGGCTGAACGTGCGCGACGAGACGGTGCGGCGCTCGGCAAACGGCCCGGCGGACGACATCGCCTGGCCGCATGTTGCGACTCCGATGCTGAACGTCGTGCCCGCGCCACAGCCCAATGGCGGCGCACTGCTCTATGTCCCGGGCGGCGGCTATGCCCGTGTCGCTTTGGGGCGAGAGGGATCGGGGATTGCGCGGGCATTCGCCGCACGGGGCTTCACCGTGTTCGAGCTGCTGTACCGGTTGCCGCATGACGGCTGGGCCGCAGGTGCCGACGTGCCATTGCAGGATGCGCAGCGCGCGATACGCCTGATCCGCGCGGGCGCAGCGAGATGGCGGATCGATCCGGCCCGGGTCGCGGCGATCGGCTTCTCCGCCGGCGGGCATCTCACGGCACGGCTGGCCAGCCGCCCGGCGCTCAGGACCTATGAACCGGTCGATGCCGCCGATGCGCAATCGGCGCGGCCGACGGTGGCGGGGCTGTTCTTCCCGGTCATCACCATGACCGAGCCCAATGCGCATGCCCATT
Organism: Sphingomonas sp. Sphisp66; assembly: GCF_047324325.1. Taxonomy (NCBI): domain Bacteria; kingdom Pseudomonadati; phylum Pseudomonadota; class Alphaproteobacteria; order Sphingomonadales; family Sphingomonadaceae; genus Sphingomonas; species Sphingomonas sp. Sphisp66. The sequence goes on along the minus strand of NZ_CP168508.1, from coordinate 482,904 downwards.
CGAAGCGCGAGCTGCTGGGCAGTGACACCAGCCCGGATCGGATCTCCCGCTTCTCCGCCGAGGCCGGCCTGCCCGCCGACATGCCGCCGACCTTCGTCGCGCATGCCGCCGACGATCCGGTGGTCAGCCCTGCCAACAGCCTGATGATGTTCGCCGCGCTGCAGGCCGCGAAGATCCCGTCCGAGCTGCATATCTTCGAGAAGGGCGGCCATGGCCTGCCCCTGAGGGAGGCAGGCAGCGAGCATCCCTGGCCGGGCCTGTTCGAGCGCTTCGCGCGCAACCACGGCCTGTAGCCCTGGGCCTGGTGCCCGGGGCCTTCAGGCTTCGAGCAACGCGGCGATCTGCGCTTCCGCGATCGCGCGCGCTTCGTCCGCATCGAGCACCGTGGGAGAAAGGCAGAGCTCGAGCCACAGGCCGTCGACCAGCGCGGCAATCGCGATCGCCGCGCGGCGCCGCGCAGCCGGGCGGAGACCGCATGCGGCCAGCAAGGCCTCCAGCCCCTCGCGATAGCGGGCATATTGCACGTCGTGGAGCGCCGCGATCTCGCCGCGCGCGATCACCAGTCCCCAGAATGCCGTCCAGGTGGCAAGCAGCGCACGGTCGGCAATCGGCGGTGTGAAGCTCGCTGCGACATAGGCCAGCAGCCGCGCGTGCGGATCGTCCCCGGCCGCCTCCATCGCGCTTTCGAGCGCTGCCGAGACCTGCTCGCCGACATGCGCATAGGTCGCCGCGATCAGCGCATCGACGCCCCCGAAATGGTGCGCGACCAGCCCCGGCGAGACGCCCGCCTCCAGTGCGATCGCGCGCACCGACGCACCGCTCGCCCCGTCGCGCGCCAGCACGCGCGCCGTCGCCTCGATCAGCGACAGGCGCCGCGCATCGGGTTCGGCGCGGGTGAAGCCGGGCTTGCTCATCGTGCGAGCCTATTATACGATCGTACAACAAGCAACGCCTGGAGCCGGCCATGGCAACCTTCGCCCCCTTGCCCGAACCGGGTCGCGACCCCGATGCCGACTGGTCGCTGCCGGGCTGGATCTATACCGATCCCGAGTTCCTCGAGCTCGAGATCGCGCATATCCTGCGCCCGTCCTGGCAGATCCTCTGCCACGAGAGCGACCTGGCCGAGCCGGGCGACTGGCGCACGCTTTCCTATCTGGGCGAGAATGTGGTCGCGGTGCGCGGACGCGACGGCGTGCTGCGGGCCTTCCACAATGTCTGCCGCCACCGCGCGATGCGGATCGTCGAGGGCGACAGTGGCTGCACCCGGAAGCTGATCTGCCCCTATCACGCCTGGGCCTATGAGCTGGACGGGCGGCTGTCTGGCGTGCCGATGCGGCAGGACTATCCGGCGCTCGACATGGAGGCGAGCGGGCTCGTGCCGGTCGACCTGTCGATCTGGCGGGGCTTCGTCTTCGTCCGGCTCGAGGATGACGGCGGGCCGTCGGTCGCCGAGATGATGGCGCCCTACGAGGCGGAGATCGCACCCTATCGCTTCGAGGCGATGCGGCGGATCGGCGATGTCCGGACGCGCGACCGCGCGGTCAACTGGAAGAATGTCGGCGACAATTATTCGGACAATCTCCACATCCCCGTCGCGCATGACGGGCTGACCCGGCTGTTCGGCAAATCCTATGCGATCGAGGCCTCGGGCTGGGTCGACAAGATGTCCGGCCAGCTCGTCGACCGCGCCTCGGCCAATCCGTGGGAGGCATTCTACCAGCGCCATCTGCCCCGCGTCGATCACCTGCCCGAGGCCAACCAGCGGCTGTGGCTCTATTACAAGTTGTGGCCGAACATGGCGTTCGACATCTATGCCGACCAGATCGACTTCATGCAGTGGCTGCCGGTATCGCCGACCAGCTGCGTGCTGCGCGAGATGGCCTTCGCGCTGCCGGACGGGCGCAGGGAGATGAAGCTGGTCCGCTACGCCAACTGGCGGATCAACCGCGTCGTCAACGCCGAGGACACCTGGCTGATCGAGCGCGTCCAGCAGGGCATGGCGTCGCGCAGCTATACCGCCGGGCCGATCGGCGCGAGTGAAGTGTGCCTGCGCAGCTTCGCCGCCAAGGTCCGCGCGATCATCCCCGAAGCCCGGCTGCACCGCGCGCCGGCACCGGGCTGGTCGCGCCGGCCGCGCACCATCTGAGTCTCGGGGAGGAAGCATGAAGCGATACGACGCGATCGTCATCGGCGGCGGGCATAACGGACTGGTCTGCGCCTTCTATCTCGCCCGGGCAGGCCTCAAGGTCCGCGTGCTCGAGCGCCGGCACGTCGTCGGCGGGGCGGCGGTGACCGAGGAATTCCATCCCGGCTTCCGCAACTCGACCGCCAGCTACACGGTCAGCCTGCTGCGGCCCAAGGTGATCGCCGACATGAAGCTGCACGCGCGCGGCTTCCGGATCATCGAGCGGACGATCAGCAACTTCTTTCCGTTCGAGGACACCTATCTCAAGCTCGGCGGCGGCACAGCGCGAACCCAGGCCGAGTTCGCCCGCTTCTCGCAGAAGGATGCGGACGCCTATCCGGCCTATGACGCCGCGCTCGAGAAGGTCGCCCAGGTGCTGCGCGACCTCGCGCTCAAGACGCCCCCCAATGCCGGCGGCGGGCTGCGCGCGCTGCTGAGCGGCGCGGCCCAGGGCTGGCCGCTGTCGAAGATGGGGATCGAGGCGCAGCGCGACCTGCTCGACGTGTTCACCAAGTCGGCGCGCGACTTCCTCGACGGCTGGTACGAGGACGACCACGTCAAGACCGCCTTCGCCTTCGACGCGGTCGTCGGCAATTATGCCGGGGTGTCGACCCCCGGCTCGGCCTATGTCCTGCTCCACCACGTCTTCGGCGAAGTGAACGGCAAGCTCGGCGCCTGGGGCCATTCGGTGGGCGGCATGGGCGCGATCACCCAGGCGATGGCGCGCGCCTGCGAGGATGCCGGCGTCGAGATCAGCCTGGAGGCGCCGGTCGCGAAGGTGCTTGTCGACGGCGGCAAGGCGGCCGGCGTGCGGCTGGAGAGCGGGGAAGAGATCGCCGCGGGGATCGTCGCCGCCAATGTCGGGCCGGCGATGCTCTATCGCCAGATGCTCGACACCAACGACCTGCCCGCCGACTTCAACAAGCGGATGCGGAGCTTCAAGACCGGCTCGGGCACCTTCCGGATGAACGTCGCGCTCAGCGAGCTGCCGGACTTCAGCGTGCTGCGCGGCAAGGAGAAGGCCGAGCATCACACCGCCGGGATCATCATCGCGCCGGGCATGGACTATATGGACCAGGCATTCGACGACGCGAAGGCGCAGGGCTGGTCGAAGAAGCCGATCGTCGAGATGAAGCTGCCGACCACGGTCGATGACAGTCTGGCGCCCGAGGGGATGCACATCGCCAGCCTGTTCTGCCAGCAATTCGCGCCGCAGCTGCCGGACGGGCGCAGCTGGGACGATGCACGCGAGGAAGTCGCCGACCTGATCATCGACACGGTCAACGACCACGCCCCCAATTTCAAGGCGAGCGTGATCGCCCGGCAGATCCATTCGCCGCTCGACCTCGAGCGCAAGTTCGGGCTGATCGGAGGCGACATCTTCCACGGCACGATGGGGCTCGACCAGCTCTGGGCGGCGCGGCCGGTGCTGGGGCATGGCGACTATCGCGCACCGGTTTCGGGGCTCTACATGTGCGGGTCGGGCACGCATCCGGGCGGCGGCGTGACGGGTGCGCCCGGGCACAATGCCGCGCACGAGATCCTGCGCGACCGTTCGCTGGTGCGGCGGCTATTGCCGATCTGACCGGCCTCGCCGCACCCAGAGGAATACCGGGATGCCAAGCACGAGCAGCCCGAGGCCCCATGCATTGGCGTGCAGACCGAGCCCGTAGATCATCCACAGCACGAAGCCGGCGGAGGCGATCGCGGCCAGCTGGGCCGGGCGGTCGCCGGCAAGCAGCCTGAGCCCGGCCAGCGCGCTGACGAAATAGGCGAGCATGCCGGCGGCGAGGCTGATCGTCGCGATCTCGGCGAACAGCGCGCCGGTCGATCCCGTATAGTTGAGCGCCATCACGATCGTCACCAGCACGCCCGAGACGAGATGCGCGCGCGCCGGGGTGCCGTGGCGGCTCTCCTGGGCGAACCAGGCCGGGAAGACGCCGCCGCGCGCCATCGCCCAGGGCATCTCGCCCTGCAGCAGGACGAAGCCGTTGAGCGTTCCGAGCGCGCTGATCGCGGCGAAAAGGGCGACGACCTGCAGCGCTCCGCTCCCCCATGCGCGGCCAAGGAACTCGGCGAGCGGCGCGGGCGAGGCCGCGGTCACGTCCGCGGGCATCATCAGCCCGATCGAACCCGCGACCAGGACATAGACCATTCCGGTCAGCGCCGTGCCGAGCAGCGTGGCGAGCGGCACCGTCCGCGCCGCGTTCCTGACCTTGTCGGCGGGAACAGTCGCGGATTCGACGCCGAGGAAGCCCCAGAAGGTGAGCGCCACCGCGCCGGCAATGGCGTTGGCGCTGATCGGCACCGCCGGATTGGCGGCGATCGCGGCGCTGCCCTCGCGGGCCAGCAGCCAGAAGGCGAGCAGGACCACCGCGACGAGCGGCGCCAGCTTCAGCACTGCGGTCACCAGCTGGATCCGCCCGGCCAGCGCGACGCCGCGGATGTTCACGGCGACGGCGGCCCAGATCAACAGGAGCGCCGTGACGAACGCAGGCATGCCGCTGCCGAGCCGAGGGAACGGCACGCTGAGCGCGCTCACCACCGCGATGGCGAGCGCGCCATTGCCTGCCCAGACCAGGATCCAGTAGCTCCATGCCACCGCGAACCCCACCGCCGGCCCGAACGCGGCGTCGGCAAAGGCATAGGGGCCGCCGGCACAGGGAATCCGGGCCGCGAGCCGGGCAAACACGAAGGCCAGCGCCATGGCGCCGAGGATCGTCACGCCCCAGCCGATCAGCGCATTGGCACCGAGCGGCGCCAGCGTCGCGGGCAGCAGATAGATGCCCGAGCCGATCATGTTGCCCACCACAAGCGCCAGCGTCGGCCAGAAGCCGAGCGCGCGCCGTGGCGGAGAGAGCGTGTCGCTCACGCCGTCGTGACGGCGATGATCGCGCGCCCGGCGACCGGCATAACCGCCCCGACCGACGGGCTCAGCAGTTGCCGCCGCCGTTCGGGCACATATCCGCAACTTGCGTGTTGAAACCGAAGAAGAGTGCGAACAGCAACGCCAGGTCTTCCATTGACCGATCCTCTGCACGGTGAGCGAGGCCGGCAGCATACACGCTGTTCGACGCAATGCCATTGCATTCGCCGCCGTTGGAATGGCCAACCCTAAGGCCCAGGCCAACGCGTCTTCCCGCTTGATCGCGCGGCGCGTGCGTGGTCACATCGCGCGATGCTGGCGACGCGCTTTCCTCCCGACCTGCTGGACGCCGCGCTCGCGCTGCACGACAATCGTCTTCCGGAAGCCGAGCGGGGTCTCAAGGCCTATCTCAAGCGCGATCCTTTCGATGCCCGCGCGATCCGCATGCTCGCCGAACTCGCCGGCCGGATCGGCCGGCTGAAGGATGCCGAGAATTTGCTGCGCCGCGCGGTCGAGATCGCCCCGGCCTTCACCGCGGCGCGCGCCAATCTCGCGCTGGTGCTCTACCGCCAGAACCGCGCGAGCGAGGCGCTCGAGGAACTCGACCAGCTGATCGCCGCCGAGCCCGATCATCCCGGCCATGCCAATCTCAAGGCCGCCACGCTCGGCCGGCTGGGCGCATTTGAGGAAGCGATCCAGCTTTACGAGCATGTGCTCGCCACTGCACCCGACCAGCCCAAGCTGTGGATGAGCTATGGCCATATGCTCAAGACCGTGGGCCGCCAGGCCGACGGCATCGCCGCCTATCGCCGGGCGATTGCGCTGCGCCCCGAACTGGGCGAAGCGTGGTGGAGCCTCGCCAATCTCAAGACCGTGCGCTTCGACGATTCCGACATCGCGGCGATGGAAGCCGCACTGGCCGACAGCGCCATCGGCGACGAGGATCGCTTCCATCTCGATTTCGCGCTGGGCAAGGCATTCGAGGACCGGCGCGAGGCCGACCGTGCCTTTGCGCATTATGCCGCGGGCAACCGGCTGCGCCGCACCCAGCTCGTCTATGATGCCGACGAGACCGAGCGCTTCGTCGATGACTGCATCACGCTCGCCACCGGCGATTTCCTCGCCGATCGCGCCGGCTGGGGCTGCGATGCGCGCGATCCGATCTTCATCCTCGGCATGCCCCGCGCAGGCTCCACCCTGGTCGAGCAGATCCTCGCCAGCCACAGCGCGATCGAAGGGACGACCGAGCTTCCCGACCTGCCCGCCCTCGCCCGCCGCATCCCCAATTACCCGCACGGGCTGGCCGAGCTGACGCGAGACCAGGCCCGAGACCTTGGCGAGGAATATCTTCGCAGGACCGCGGTCCAGCGCAGGACCGACCGGCCCTTCTTCATCGACAAGCTGCCCAACAACTGGGCGCATGTGCTGCTGATCCGCCTGATCCTGCCCAACGCCGTGATCATCGACGCGCGCCGCGAGCCGCGTGCCTGTTGCTTCTCCAACTTCAAGCAGCATTTCGCGCGCGGCCAGGCGTTCAGCTATGCGCTCGACGATATGGGCCGCTATTATCGCGACTATGTGCGGATGATGGCGCATCTCGACCGCGTCCAGCCGGGCAGCGCGTATCGCGTGATCCATGAGGCGCTGGTTGCGGATACTGAGACCGAGGTCCGCCGGTTGCTGGAGGCCTGTGGCGTCGGGTTCGAGCCCGGCTGCCTTGCCTTTCACGAGACCGAGCGCGCGGTGCGAACCGCGAGCTCCGAGCAGGTGCGCCAGCCGATCTTCACCGGCGGGGACAGCGCCTGGCGCCCCTTTGCGCCGCATCTGGATCCGCTCGTCGCCGCACTGGGCGATGTCGTCGATCCCTATCCGCAGGTGCCCGGCAACTTGTAACGTTGCAGAAACATCACGGTCCCCAAGATTTCACACGCGTTTCCGGCACGCCGATTGACGGCTGCTGCATCGCAGCACAGTCTCCCATGACATTGAGATTACACTGGGGGCTGCGATGATATTATCCGTGCGCCGTGCCGTGATTTCCGGGTTGCTCGCTTCGACGGCCCTGTCCCTCCCCGCCATGGCGCAAGCCCAGAGTACCCAGACAACCTCTTCCGAACTTCCCCCCGATCAGGACGAGATCGTCGTCACCGCGCAGAAGCGCGACGAGAATATCCAGTCGGTCCCGATCAGCATCCAGGCGATCGGCACGCGCAAGCTCGACCAGCTCAATATCTCGAACTTCAACGAGTTCACCCAGCTGCTGCCCTCGGTGGCGTTCCAGACCTCGCAGCCCGGCGTCACCACCGTCTATATGCGCGGCGTGGCCTCGGGCGGCGACGGCAACCATTCGGGCTCGCTGCCCTCGGTCGGCAGCTATCTGGACGAGCAGCCGGTCACGACGATCGGCGGCACGCTCGACGTCCATATCTACGACATCGCCCGGATCGAGAGCCTCGCCGGGCCGCAGGGCACGCTCTATGGCGCGTCGAGCCAGGCGGGCACGATCCGCATCATCACCAACAAGCCCGACACCTCGGCGTTCGAGGGGCGGGTAGATGTCGAGGGCAATACGGTCGCGCATGGCGGCCAGGGCGGCAAGATCGAGGGCATGATCAACGCGCCGCTGTCGAGCTTCGCGGCGCTCCGCGTCGTCGGCTTCTACCAGCGCGACGCCGGCTATATCGACAATGTCCCCGGCACGCGCAGCTTCCTGCCGACGCCCGGCGGCATCACTGTCAACAACAACGCGTTCGTCAAGAAAAACTACAACGACACCGATACCTGGGGCGGCCGCGCCGCGCTCAAGGTCGATCTCGACGATGTCTGGACGGTCACGCCGACCGTGCTCTACCAGGAGATGCGCGGGCATGGCAGCTATGCGTTCGACCCGCGGGTCGGCGACCTTCAGGTCCAGCATTTCTATCCCGAGAGCCGCCGCGACCGCTTCATCCAGGGCGCGCTGACGATCGAGGGCAAGATCGGCAACTGGGACCTGACCTATGCCGGCGCCTATCTCGACCGCAAGGCCTATTCGGCGACCGATTATACCGACTATTCCGAGGCTTACGACAATCTCTATGCCTCGGTCGGCGGGCTTGCCGGCTATTTCTACTATCAGGACAATGCGGGCAACACGATCGACCCGCGCCAGTGGGTGATCGGCACCGACCATTTCAAGAAGACCAGCCAGGAACTGCGCGTGGCCTCGCCCTCGACGGATCGCTTCCGGATCGTGGCGGGCATGTTCTACCAGCGCCAGTCGAACCTGATCCACCAGGACTACAAGATCCCCGGCCTCGGTACCGCCGTATCGGTCAACGGCTCGCCGGGGACACTCTGGCTTACCCAGCAGCACCGCGTCGACAAGGATTACGCGATGTTCGGCGAAGCGAGCTTCGACATCTCGCCCAAGCTGACCTTCACCGCGGGCGCGCGCGTCTACATCTATGACAACTCGCTGATCGGCTTCTTCGGCTTCGGCCGGAACCCTGGCGTCGATCCCGGCGACGGGCGCCCCTACAGCGCATCGCCGTTCAACGCCGCCGGCAGCTCGCGCACCGGCGTGGCGAGCTGCTTCATGGCCGATGGCAGGACGCTGCGCGACGCCTATCTCGACGGCAGCCCCACCAACACGCTGCTGCCCGCGATGGTGGCGGGCGGGCCGTGCACCAATCTCGCCACCTATGCCAGCGGCAAGCTGATCCCCAAGAAGACGATCGACCAGGGCATAACCTATCGCTTCAACCTGACCTGGAAGCCGACCGACGACCTGCTGTTCTACGCCGTCGCCTCCAGCGGCTTCCGCCCCGGCGGGATCAATCGGCGCGGGGACGTCGCGCCCTATTCCACCGACACGCTCTACAATTACGAGCTCGGCTGGAAGACGACGCTGGCCGATGGCAAGCTGCGCTTCAACGGCGCGATCTATCAGCAGAACTGGAAAGCCTTCCAGTTCTCGTTCCTCGGGCCGAACAGCTTCACGATCATCCAGAACGGACCCGATGCGCGCATCCGCGGCGCCGAGATGGATGCCAACCTCTCGCTGGGCGGGCTCAACCTCACCGTCGCGGGATCGTACACCGATGCCAAGACACGCGAGGACCTGTGCGCGACGCAGGTCTGCATCGGCGACGGCAGCGACGTGCTCGCGCCCAGCGGCACCCGCCTGCCGATCACCCCGCGCTTCAAGATCAGCAGCACCGCGCGCTACTCGGTCCCGCTGGGATCGGGCCGCGGCTATGTGCAGGGGCTGATCGCGCACCAGAGCTCGGCCTCGTCGGACATCCGCGTCGCCAAGGCCGCCGCGCTTGGCCGGATCGAGGCCTATACGACCGGCAACCTCGCCTTCGGCTTCGAGCTGGCCCGCTACAGCCTCGAGCTGTTCGCGCAGAATATCTGGGACGAGCGCGGCCAGATCTCCCGCTTCCAGCAATGCGGCGCCTGCGACCAGCGCCCCTATATCGTCCCGATCACGCCGCGGACCATAGGCATAAGGGCGGGGGCGAGGTTCTAGGGAGCGGGGCGGGACTGGCCGCGGCTTGGGCGGGGACCTGCGCGTCGCCAAGGCCATCGGTACGTGGATTGCTGGCAGACGCTTCCGCGCATCGTGAAATCGATGGCGGAAGCGCCTCGAGCCGGACGGGCAGCCCATACCCGGTAGCGATCAAAGGCGATGCAACGCAGCCTTGTCCGGCTCGACCGCGAAACGGGCCAGCGTGCTGAGCGTCCCGCCAGGCGACTGGACCCGGTCCAGCACCTTCACGTCCGTCCGCCAATCCTTCGCGGTAATATCGAACATCTGATAGCCGCGCTGGTTGTTGAGCAGCGCGACATTGGGGCTGGCCTCGCGCAGCGCCTTGTGCCGCGGGATCTCGCCCGGCGTGCCGTCCCCGCCCGAGGTGACCGAGGTGGCGAGGAACTCGACGGCCGCGGCCGGGCCATCCGGTGCATCGTCGCGCATCGGCACGGTGCCGATCGCATGGATATGCGCGTCGCCGGTGGCGATGACGACATTGCTGAGCTTGTGGCGCGCAATCGACTGGACGAGCCGCGCCCGCGAGGCGGGATAGCCGCTCCAGGTATCCGGCCCGGGTCGCAGCTGCCGCCCGCCATCGGCGCCGGCGCCATAGAGCGGCATGACGAAGACCTGTTGCGCGATCAGGTTCCAGCGCGCCTTGTTGGCGAGCCCCTGGTCGAGCCAGGCTTCCTGCGCCTTGCCCATGATCGTCGCCTCGGGCCCGTCGGTGGCGCGGCAGGCAGTCTCGCCCGGCTTCTCGCAGAGCTGGTCGTCGCGGTAGCTGCGGGTATCGAGCACATGCATGCGTAGCAGCGAACCGAAGTCGAGCCGGCGATACATGGTGATCCCGCCCGGCCCCGGCATCTGCGCCCGGCGCACCGGCATATGCTCGTACCAGGCCTGCATCGCAGCGTAGCGGCGAAGCAGGAACGCCTCGGGCGGGGTACCGTCCTGATCGAACTTGCTCGCCCAGTTGTTGTCGACCTCGTGATCGTCGAACGACATCACGAACGCCGCCGCGGCGTGCGCCGCCTGCAGGTCCGGGTCGCTCTTGTACTGGGCATAGCGCCGCCGATAATCGTCGACGCTGTAGATCTCGTCTCCGAAATGATCGCGCGAAACCAGGCTGCCCGCCGCATCGCGGATCAGCATGTTCTTCGTCGGCGGATGCATCGCGCTTTCATAGATGTAATCGCCATAGTGGAAGACGGCGTCGAGATCGCTTTCCTGGCTGATGTGGCGCCAGGCTTCGTACCAGCCCTGCGGATAGGCCTGGCAGCCGGCGACCGCGATGCGCAGGCGATCGACCGCCGCGCCGGTGACGGGGGCCGTGCGCGCCATGCCGACCGGGCTCGCTTCGGCGCCCTCGACAAGGAAGCGGTACCAATAGGGCCGGCCCGGCTTGAGGCCGGCGAGCTCGACATGCACCGAATGGCCGAGCTCCGGCCGGGCGACCGCCTCGCCCTTCTGCACGATCCGCGCGAAGCGCGCGTCCTCCGCCACTTCCCAGCGCACCGGCACGGCGACCATCGGCATGCCGCCATGCTCGGCAAGCGGTTCGGGGGCCAATCGGGTCCAGATCACGAACCCGTCGGGCCAGGGATCGCCTGCGGCGATGCCCAGCGAGAAGGGATAACGGCTGAACCCCGCCGCCGCCCAGGAGGCAGGCGCCAGCCCGGCGAACAGGGCAAGGCCGCCGGCCCCGGCAAGCAGCTTGCGGCGATCGAGCACGAGGGTCATTCGGTTATCTCCGGTATCGAAGGTTAGGAGTGCGCGCAGGCCGACGCCCAATCGCCAAAACTCGAGTTCGATCTCGACGGATTGGGCGCCGGCCAGGCATGAGGGTTCTAGAAGCGGCCGCGGATGCCGATGGTGCCGGAGCGGCCGAACCAGTTCTCGATCGCCGTGTGGTTGGGCAGCGTGGGATCCGCGGTCTGCGTGCCCGGGGCATTGCCGGGGACCACGACATTGTACGGCTTGTTGAGCAGGTTCGACATGGTGCCGAACAGCTCGAAATGCTTGTTCACCTTGACGCGCAGGTTCGCGCTCAGGTCGGTGCGGGCCTGGAACCAGCTCGGCGTGGTCGAGCGCAGCTTGTCGTCGTTCCACAGCAGGTTGACGTAGAAGCGCACCGGCCCCTTTTCGTACATCACTGCGGCCGAACCGATATTGTTGCCCAGGCGCAGCAGCGGGTCGTCGCCGTGCGTGTTGGGCTCGTTGTGCATGAAGGCGCCGCGCACCGACAGGCCGTTGAGCGGCGAGGGCAGCCAGCTGAAGCTGTGCTGAAAGCTCGCCTCGATGCCCTTGATGGTTACCAGGCTCACCTGCTTGTAGGTGGTGAACAGGATGCCCGTCGGATCGTCGATGCCCAGCTGCGCCAGCGCCTGGGTCGCGGCCGGGCCCGCCTCGTCGGCGGTCAGGTTCGCCTGGGCGACCGCCAGGCCCTTGATCCGGTTGTAATAGACCCCGACGTTGAACAGGCCGACGCTCTTGAAATAGCGCGAGTAGCGGGCCGAGAAATTGTCCGACGTCGCCGGCTGCAGTGCCGGGTTGGGGATGGTGATCAGCCCGGTACCCAGGTCGCCGCCGAGCGGATCATAGCTGGCATTGCCCGCGGTCGCGTTCAGGCCGGGGCGCAGGATCGTGTGGCTGTAGCCCGCGTCGATGTCGTTGCTGTCGCCGAAGGTCCACTTGATCGAGGCCGAGGGGAACAGGTTGAAATAGCTGCCCGTCGTCTTCTGGACCCCGTTGCTGCCATATTGGATGTCGACGCAGGGGATGGTGGTGGCGATGCCGGTGGTGGCGACCGCGCAGGCCTTGCCGGTCGCCGGATCGGTGTGCGTCTTGAGCTCCGCCGCCGGCATCTGGGTGTAGCCGAACGAGGTGTTGCTGGTCCATTCGGCGCGCAGGCCGGCGCGGAACTTCAGCCGCGGCGCGATCTCCGCGGTCGCCATGCCGTAGACCGCCTTGATGTTCTCCTGGAACCGCGTCTTGTTGTTGTACGCCGCCGCCGCGTAATTGGCTGCGGTCGGCACCGCCTTGGACCAATTGCTCGGGTTGTTGGCGAAGTCGAGATAGAGCTTGTGGGTGTCGAAGGTCGGGATATAGTTCGATCCCGAGAGCGAATAATGGTAGGATCCCGACTGATCGTACACCGTCCGCTGATAGGGATTGACGAACGCCTGGATGAACTGCGCGTTCGTCATCGGCCCGACATAGTTGTATATGCTGTCGAGGAAGGTGTCGTCGCCAAAGCGGTAGTTGACGTTGCTGATCTTGAATCCCGACTGCAGCGTCAGCGGCACATTGCCGAGATGCCCCTCATAGCGCGCATTCATCTGGCCCGATTTCTCGTAGATGAAGGCGTCCTGCCCGCCGCTGGTGCGGATCTGCGGCGCGCTGATCGTGTAGTTGGCCGGGTTCGACCAGTCGAGGCCGGCGGTCTGGGTCACCGTCCAGTCGGTACCCATCAGCCCCCGGCTGTTCTTGACCATGCTGAACTGCGGTGTGCCCGACAGCGTCAGCGTCGGCGCGGTGCCCACCTGCTCGCGGTGCGGCGTGTCGTAATAGCTGTGGCTGTCCGAATAGGCGAAGCTGCCGTCCAGGTGGAAATTGCCGCTCTTCCATTCGAAGCTCGGCGCCAGGATGTTGCCGTTGTTGACCTTGTATTGCCCGCCGCCGCTCACCGTCATCTTGGCACCGGTGGTGGTGGTGAAGTTGCTCAGCGGATCGCCGATCACGCCATTGCGCGCGCCGGTGGTGTAGGTCACGTCGCCGGTCGTGTTCTGGTACACGTCGCCGCGATAGGCGATCGCGAGGAAGCCGAAGTTCAGCTTGTCGTTCGCTTTGAAGTCGAGCTGGAGCGAGCCGGTGCGCCGCGTGGTCTGGCGCGGGTTGGCGGCAGTCTCATAGGCAGTGAAGGCCAGCGGCGACGGGCTCTTCGCCGTCGGCGCGTAGCTGCGGCTCATCGTGTTCTGCTCGTAGCCCAGATACTGGTCGTTGAAGCCCAGCGAGAACATCACACCCAGCCGGTGGTTGAAGAAACTGTCGGCGAAGAACAGGTTCGCATTGGGCAGGAAGCGCTTGCCGCCCCAGCCGTCGGACTTCGGCCCGGTATGCCGATACTTGTCCAGCATGTCGTCCGACGTGAACGCGCTGAGCGAGAAGGTCAGCACCGGCTTCTTGCGGTTATAGGCGTGCTTGGTGCGCAGATCGACGATGCCCGCCGGCGCGTCGGCATTCTGGTTGGCGCCGACCGTCTTGTAGAGCACGATCGAATCGATCGCCGAGACACCGATCGCCTCATAGCTGAACACACGCGCCGCCGCGGCCGAATTGGCATAGCCGGTGGGCGAGTTGGCGTTGGCCGAGATCACGTCCATGCCGTTCAGCTGGGTGCGGGTGAACTCGCCCGGCAGGCCGCGCAGCGAGGCGTAGATCGCGGTGCCGTTGGTGCCGTCCACGTCGACGCCGGGCATGTACTTGATCATCTCCGCCGGATTGCCGCCGGCGACGTCGCCATAGGCCTCGGTCGAGATGATGTCGGCGATCTGCATTTCGCGGCGCTGCGCCTGGATCGAGCTGGCCTGGCCCTCGCGCTCGCCGTTGACGATGATCTCGTTCTCGCGCGCCGCCTGGCCGCCCCGCCCGCTCTGCGCCAGGTTGAAGTCTAGCCGGGCCGTACCGCCGGGCGCGATCACCACGTCCTGGGTCTGGGTGACATAGCCGACGAATTCGACCGTCACCGTGGCCGGGCCGGCCGGCAGGTCGCGTACCGTGTAGGACCCGTCCTCGTCGCTAACGCCCTTGTACTGCTTGCCCCCGGCATCGACCGTGATCACGGCGTCGCGCAGCGTGTCGCCGCCGACTTCCTTCGCGATCACGCCGGTGACCGTGCCTTCCCCCACGGCGCGCTCGCCGGTCTGGGCGGGCACTGCGCTGCCCTGCGCCTGCGCAAGCGCCGGCGATGCCATTGCGATCGTGATCGCGGCGATCGCCGAACCACCGAACAGAACCGAACGATCCGATTTCATATACCCCCCAAAGCTCCAGTCGCAGCGCGCGTGCGCTGCCCCTTGGGAGCCGTCGGGGCCGGTTTTCCGCCATTGCGGTGCAAAATTTTCCTGGAGGTCGCCCGTTCTGCGGCGAGGGCTCTTGGGCGAGAGCGGTCATGCCGCGAAGGCCCGGAATCCGGTCTTCAGCCTCCGCTCGGCATCGAGCGTGTTGCAGACTTCATGAGCCAGTCCCTGGAATTGGGAACGGCGCGCGGCGGCCCAGCCCCCTCCCCGCCGCCGCGTCCGGACGACGGCGGGAAGTCATCCCCGGATCCGACCTAGAGGAACAGCTCGGCCGCGGCGTCGTGGATGGCGTCCTTGTCGAGGCGATAGGCCCGATACAGGTCGGGAAGATCTCCGGTCTGGCCAAAGCGGTCGATCCCGAGCGGGCTGACGCGGTGCCCCATCACTCCGCCGATCCAGGACAGGGCGGCGGGTGCCGCGTCGATGACCGTGACCAGGCCGGCGCCGCGCGCGAGC
Organism: Sphingomonas sp. Sphisp66; assembly: GCF_047324325.1. NCBI lineage: Bacteria > Pseudomonadati > Pseudomonadota > Alphaproteobacteria > Sphingomonadales > Sphingomonadaceae > Sphingomonas > Sphingomonas sp. Sphisp66. The sequence continues at coordinate 467,803 of NZ_CP168508.1, read as the reverse complement.
GGGGCGAGCAACTGCTCGATATGGCTTCGCGCCGCGCCCCGGCCTTCCCAGCGCGCCGCCCGTGCCGCGCTCCAGTCGCGGTGCAGCAGATCGGGCGACGTCACCGCCAGCAGGCCGAGGCCGGGGATATCGTCGGCGAGCTCCGCCCAGGCCTGGAGCGCTTCGGGCGCGACGGCGCCGCAATAGACGATGGCCGCCTCGACGCCGTCCGCCGGACGCCGGAGCCAATAGCCGCCCTTGAGAGCGTCCTGGCGCCAGCTATCGTCCTCGCGATGCGGCTGGGCCTGCTCCCGCGTCGAAAGACGCAGATAGACGGAGCCGCCCTTGTCCTCCTGGAGATGGCCGAACGCCCATTCCATGCAGGCCGCGAGTTCGTCGGAGAAAGCGGGTTCGAAGCAGGTCAGGCCAGGCTGGCCCATCCCGATCAGCGGCGTGTTGATCGACTGGTGCGCGCCGCCCTCCGGCCCGAGCGTCAGCCCCGAAGGCGTCGCGACGAGCAGGAAGCGCGAGTCCTGATAGCAGCCATAGTTGAGCGCATCGAGGCCGCGGGCGATGAACGGATCATAGACGGTGCCGACCGGCAGGAGCCGCTCGCCGAACACGCTCCCGGAAAGCCCGAGCGCCGCGAGCATCAGGAAGAGGTTGTTCTCCGCGATGCCGAGCTCGATGTGCTGGCCCGCGGCGTGGCCCGCCCATTTCTGCGCCGAGACGATCCGCGAGGCGTGGAAGACGTCCTTCAGCTCCTGCCGGCGGAACAGGCCGCGCAGGTTCACGAAGCCTCCCAGGTTGGTCGATACCGTCACGTCCGGCGACGTCGTGACCAGTCGGTCGGCGAGCGGATCGCCCGACTTGGCAAGGTCGTGGAGGATGCGCCCGAACGCCCACTGCGTCGACATGGTGCCCTCGGGCGTCGGGATCGCGGGAACGGTGATCCTGGCCGCGCCCGAACGGTCGCTTTCGGCCGCGAAGGGCGCCGAGGCGACGAAGTCCTCCAGTGCCCGTGCGGCATTGTCGCCCAGGCCGGCCCAGGGCTGCCATTCCTCCCCTTCGGCGATGCCCATCGCGTCGCGCAGCGTCGCGATCTGGCTGGGGTTCATCAGGCCGGCGTGATTGTCCTTGTGGCCGGCGAAGGGCAGGCCGTAGCCCTTGATCGTATAGGCGATGAACAGGGTCGGCTTGTCGTCCCGGGCACGATCGAACGCGTCGAGCAGGGTCTCGATGCAATGGCCGCCGAGATTGGTCATCAGCTCGCCCAGCGCTGCGTCGTCGAAGCTCGCAAGCAGGTCGAGTGCCTGCTGCTCGCCCGCCAGGTCCACGGACAGCCTGGCGCGCCACGCCGCGCCGCCCTGATAGGTGAGCGCCGCGTAATCCGCGTTCGGACAGGCATCAATCCACCGCGCAAGCGCCGCCCCGCCCGGCCGTTCGAATGCCTCCCGCTGCCAACGCCCATGCTTCAGCGTCACGACGCGCCATCCGCAGGTCGCGAACATGTCGTCGAAGCGGTTGAACATCCGATCGGCCGTGGTCGCGTCGAGCGACTGGCGATTATAGTCGACGATCCACCAGCAATTGCGGATGTCGTGCTTGTAGGCTTCGATCAGGCACTCGTAGATATTGCCTTCGTCGAGCTCGGCATCCCCCATCAGCGCGATCATGCGGCCCGCCGTGTCCGGGTCCTTCCAGCCATGGGCGATCAGATAGTCCTGGACCAGGCTGGCAAAGGCCGTGATCGCCACGCCCAGGCCGACCGAGCCGGTCGAGAAATCTACCGGAATCTGGTCCTTGGTCCGCGACGGATAGCTCTGCGCACCGCCAAAGCCGCGGAAGCGCTCGAGTTGCTCGCGCGACTGGTTGCCGAGCAGATAGTGGATCGCATGGAGGATCGGGCCGGCATGCGGCTTGACCGCAACTTTGTCATTGGGTCCGAGCGCGCCGAAATAGAGTGCCGCCATGATCGCGCTGATCGAGGCGCAGCTGGCCTGATGCCCGCCGACTTTGAGGCCGTCACGGCTGTCGCGAAGATGATTGGCGTTGTGGATCGTCCAAGAAGCGAGCCAGCGAAGCCGCTGCTCGATGCGCTCGATATGCGCGATCGTCTCGGCATCGCGTCGGATTTGAATCACCTGGTCGTTCATGCTGGCCCTTTTTCCATCCCGGCGAGGACGTTGCAATTGTTACTATGCGAGCGGATCCAACCTCCCGGCTTGAGGAAGACGAGCGAGGCGCCTCGAACCACAGTGCGGTTTCCGGACCCTCAAGCGTCCTGCAATCAGGCCAGCGGACGAAACCTGCCGCTGCCTGCGTCCCTTGCCTGGCTTTCCCGGCAGCAGCTTCATTGTTGCATTGGGCTGTAGGCGATGCCGGCCTTTAATCCCCCGCGCGGGAATGCGAGGATCGTGCGGGCGTCCAGACTCATCTCGCCCGGCCCCATGCGAGCTTCGTCGGCGCGTGTGCCGCCAACCACCGGCCGGCCTCGCCATGCAGCCATGCCGCCCAGGCAGCAGCGCCACCTCGCTGGATGGGGCGTACCCGCCTCTGGCCCGGACGGTGTGGCACAGCCGCGCGCGCCGCCGATCGCGGCGGCGGCATCGATCACGATCGGAAGATCCATGGAGCCGGCAGCTGGCACGTGAAGCAAAATCGGAGCGGTACCCGATTCCCTGCCCATCCCCAATCCCCGTACATGGCGATGTATGAATGCCTCGACAGTTTCGCCGCCTTTGAACGCTATCTGGAGGACAGCGGCCCGGACCTCGATCCCGCAGTGCGGTTGCTGCTATCGGAATATTGCCGACATGCGCTCGACCGCGGCTGGTTCTACTATCCCCTCGGCCCGCTCCTCCCGGGTGATCTTGACGAACCACTCCTCGGCGACGCCCTTGAAGGTGACGTTCGCGCCGATCTGGGCGCGAAGCTTCCGGCGCTTTTTCTCGACCATAGGGTCGACACCGTCGTCGATCATCCTGCGTGCAGAGTCGCGCTTCACGCGGGCATCGGCCAGGCTGACCTCGGGCCATACGCCGAGCGCAATGACCTTCTGCTTGTCGAGAAAACGATAGCGGAAGCACCAGTATTTGGCGCCGTTCGGCATCACCAGGAGGAAGAGGTAGCGCCCGTCTCCGAGCTTGTATTGCTTGGCTTTGGGCCGGGCGTTTCTGATCGCGAGTGCGGTAACAGCCATGGTGGTATCTCCGTCCGAAAACGGGCGAATCCACCGCCGATTTATACCACCAAAATTGATGGCATGTCCGCGGACCCGCCCAAACCCGTCGGAAAGATATTGGGAAAAATGCTTTTAAACCAGCCACTTACGCGACTCTTGCGGACGTCACCGGACTGGGAAAATGGTGCCAGAAGAGAACTAAATAAAATTTGATATCAAATTGAAACTTCTTCCGTAAAAAGTAACTCAACATAATTCATGCCCACAGATATAGCCTAAAAATAACATGCAGACATGGAGTGAGTTCTCTTCGACTAAATCCAAACTATCTTTCCGACCCGTCGGCATATACTACTAGTATGCCAACTTGTCCACGTGAATTCGAGCGGATGCGTTGGCACACCTCTTAGTGAAACTTACCATTCCGGCTGGCGGAAGCGTCACGTTCCGAACGGGCAAAAGGTGCGACGTAAAGCGGTCGATGGCGCCAGGCAGTTCGCTGTCGTTCCAGTCGCTTCGGCACAAGCCCATCCACGCGACTGGCCTTGATCGCCTCGCCCCGAGCGCGAGAGTGCCGCCACCGTCTCTGGCGGCGACGCTCCGACATGAAGAGAGCTCTGAGTTGCTCTCCGCCTTCGTCCGTCTAGGCCAGGCCTCGACGGTTTCCGTCTATTTATTCAGATAGGCGCGTACAGCGTCGGCGCTGTTGCCGACCGCCGAGACCGCCTTGCGCAGGCGCTCTTCCGAGACGCCGAAGCTCTCGGTCCAATCGCGGATTTCGTAGTCCTCGGACAGGCTAATGCGATCGCGGTCCGGGGAGCCGGTGTCGGTCTTGTTGTCGGCCATTGTCTCTCTCCTTCGAGCGCTTAACGCGTTCGATTCACGCGAGTTTCCGAATGCCTACGGCACCTTGGGGCAGCGAAGGATGCTACCACGAAAAGCGAAGGGCCGCCCTCGCGGACGGCCCTTCCATTGTCGTGCCGTGGCGCGACGGCTCAGCCGAGCCGGGCTCCCATGGTGGCAGCCATGCTCGATAATCCCGCCGCGTGCGGCGCGTGACAATGAGACATTCGACCACCTCCTTTCCGTTGTTGACGATGGTCGTGATTTGGGAACCACTCGCCCGAAATTCAATCGCAAGCCGCTGTAAGGTCGAAGGAAATTTGGGCGCGCGATCCTGCTACCTCCAGGGAACGCGACCGTCGGGCAGATGGTTTGAGATGGCGGGAGACTAGCCATGTCCGATCACGAACCGAGCGAAGCGAAGCCGAGCGATTTCCACGAGAGTGCGGAGCGGAGCCAAGCCGCCAATATCGCCGACGAGAGCGCGGGCTATGCCCTGGCTGCCGTTAATACAGACAGCGACGGCGTGCCGGCCGAGCCTGGCGTCGCCGAGCCCACCGATGGGTCGGACACGCCGCCGCGCGACGACAGGACGGACACCAGCGACAGTATCGAGCCGTTCCATATTCCCGGCTCCGCGGAGGATATCGAGGTCGCCGGCGAGACGGGACCTGGGCCGAGCGGCTGAGCGCCGCAGCACGAAGAGCTGAAATCGAGAGCCGCGTCTCGTGACATGGAAGGACAGATCATATGGCTGGCGGCAACGAACTCGAACCCAATGATTCGCGCAACGTTACGGGCAAGGCGCATACGCCCGATGGGCGCTGGAGCGGCGACGAGCAGGAAGGCCCGGGCGGCGAATACGAGCCCCGCGATTCCCGCAATGTGACCGGCACGGCGAAGACCGAAGATGGCCGCTGGCCGGAGGCGGAAGCCCAGCCGGGCGAGCCCGGCCCCAAGGACGACAAGCCGGAGGCCTGAGCCACGGCAACCGCTTCAATTCAGAACCAGGAGATACGGATGGCCGAAGCAACTACCGCTACCACGACCCCGGCTTCGACCGGGAAGACCGCGCTGACCGATGCGTTCCTGAAGCATTTTTCAGGCGATGCCCCACTGACGGAGAAGGTGAAGGGCTTCGCCAAAGAGCGTCCCTGGACCAGCGCGGCATTCGCCGGGATCGCGGCCATCATGGCAGCGAACGTCCTGCGCGGACGGATCTAACCTTTCTCGGAAGTGGGGGCTCCTTGAGCCCGCACTTCCGACCCTAGCCAAGCACGACCGCGTCGGCGTGGCGCTGCGCGAAGCCACGCGCGCGCCGCTCATATTCCTGTGCCATTCCCATGTGCGCGCGAAAGCTGGGCATGCCCTTGGCTTTCATAGCAGCGCTGCGTGCTGTGTCCGCGCGCTGCGCGAAATATGCGCTATCGACCATTTGCGCCTCCTGTCTGTCCATATCGGATATAATCCGATCTGACCTAGGCTGCAGTTGCGGAAGAACCCCTAGGCCTGTTTGCCGAGCGCAGCGAACCACTCCGCATAGGGCGTATTGCGCGCCAGATGGCGGTTATAGTCCGGGGCACCATCGTCCCACCAAACTGGACCGCGCTCTCCCAAGGCGTGCTTTGCCTTGTCGACAGCGGCGCGAGCCTCGGCCTCGGCATCACTATCCTGACCGCGGCGCGCCTCGCCAACCGCGCGCCTGGCGCTCATCAGTTCGCGGACCAACTGGTCCCGGACTTCTGGCTCGAGATCGGGATTGGTGGTTCGCCATAGTCGCTCACGCACGGCGAAGTACCGGCCATCGGGCGTGACCGGATAGGCCTTGGCATCGGATCTACGCCTCTCAGCCATTTGCCCGCAGCTGCCGGCCCAACTCCTCCGCCGCGCTTCGGACCCCGATCCACCGAGCACGCTCGACCTGCGCATCAGCAAGCGCCCGGTGCGCGGGTATATGCCGGCTCACGGCTTCGCTGCGCGCGAGCAACCCGGAAACCAGGCCTTCCAGTTCTCCCGCGGGTACCAACGGTGCGAGGATCGCGCTGGCGGTCTCACGCTGAGCGTCGTCGGTGTCGCGCAACCGCAAGCTGTGGCGCGGCAAGCCAGCGGCGCGCAGCAGCGCACTCATCCACTTGCCGTCCCAGGAGGGCGCGCTCGCGAGGAGGTCATGGCTCGTGAGCTCCTCGATCATGCGATGGGCGACCTCATCGTAAGGCGTGCCTTGGGCCACGAGCGTCTCGCGCGGGATTCGGTGGATCGCCTCTGCAGCGGGGTCCCAATCGGTCCAGTCCGGCGCCGGATGGATCAGAAAGCTTTCCGAACGCCCGTCCTCGAACACCCAGGCGACTTCGATCGGGTAGCTGCGCTTTGCGAGCGAGGAGGCTTCAAAATCGAGAAAGACCAGCATCGGCAAGAGAACGGCACAGGCGGGATTTGGCTTCAAGGGGCGCCAATGCCCCGAAAATGAAAGACCCGCCGGCTGGGGGGAAGCCGGCGGGTCGATTTCGGTGAGACCGCTGAGCGGGGGGTGGATTGCGATCTCGGAAGCATGAACTGCCCGCTTAGCACTTGGTTCCGCTGGATTTTTGCGACGGGCCGCAGCAATTCGGCCGATCTAACGACAGCTCCCTGGGCGCCACAGCCTATCACGCAGAATTCTGCGCTGTCGGGGCCCATATCCTCTTCTGGCTGGTTCTGAGGGTATCGAGTGGCGGAGGTGCGCATGTCGGAAATCTTGGGCTGGTGGTCCCTGGGGCTGGAAAGCTGGCGACTCGGTATGGACGCCACCAGCGTCATCGCGATGCGATCGGCCAAGATCGCCGCGGGTGGATCGGCCGCGGCGCGCGAAAGCCAGTTGATGGTGGCGGAAAAGCTGACTGCGGCAGCTGAAATCCAGCTGGCGCTCATGACTTGCGGGCTGGGCAACAGCCCACGGGCGATCTCGCGCAATATCGTTCGGGCGTACGGCGCCAAGGTCCGCAAGAATCGCCGCCGGCTGCGCTGATCTTCGGCCGCGCGATGCCGGGCTGAGTCAGTGGCCCTTGGATGACGGGTGCCCGGTCAGCCGCCACCGACCGCGTACCGGCGACAATGCTCGAGATAGGCCGCCTCGTGCCTGCCCATCAGCTTTACAACGCTGCGCCACAACCAGGGCGGTGCGTCCAGGTTGCCGAACGAAGTCGCGCGAAGTTCCTCGACCCAGGCAGCCCGGGCATCGTTGTCCAGCTGGCCGGCATGCGCGCGCCCGACCACATAGGAGAGATAATAAGCGGCACGGATCGCCTCGGGCCGGGTGAACTGATCGGCCTCGATCTTGAGATCCTGCGGCCGTAGCTCCCGCAACACATAGGACTTCCCCAGGAGTCGCACCGGCAACATGCGCTCGCCGAGATTGGGCGACAGTGCTCGGGCGCCGCCGACGATCCGCTCGGCATTGTCGCGCGGCAGCCGCGTCCGGGGCGCCTTCAGGGCAATCGGGGCAAGGGCTTGCTTCAGGTCGATCAGTGCGCTCGTCCGGCGACCGGAATTGCCTTCGACTTCGACCAAGGCGGCATAGCGGCCGGCACCCAGCGAGCTGCATCCCTTCACCCAATAGGCCGCGTCACGCAGATGCAGGCGGCGCGCGGAGTTGCGCGCGCTGAGGCGCAGCAGCAGCGAGACGATCTCCGGCTCGGCAAAGATGCCTTCGATCCCCTCGCGCTCTTCGTCGCTGAGCTTCCAGAAGCGCTTGCCGATCGGCAGCTTGGTCGCCGCGTCGAGGCGCTCTCGCGCGAGGTGGCGCCATTTCCGCCCTAGCGCACGCTTGTGCACCGCGCGGACGAGTTGCGGCTGAAGCGTCTCGTCGGGCGCGCGGCGCAGATCGAGGGCGCGCGTATAGCCATCGATCATCGCCTCGACGATCCGCGCCGTCGCGATGCCCGGCAAGTCCGAGCCACGCGCAGCCGATGCCAGCGACAATGCAAGCCTTATCAAGTCATAGGCGGGATTGCCGATGACCGTCTGGTCCAGGTCACGGATCTGGATATCGATCCGGCCCTCGGCATCGGCAAGCGGGCCGAGATTGCCGAGATGGCAGTCGCCGCAGATCCACACCGGAGGTCCCTGGGGGATATCCTTCGCAAGATCCGCGACGCTCAGCCAGTTGTAGAACAGGTCGGTGCTGCCGCGCACGAAGGCATGAGCGGAACGCGCCATCTTGCGTACACGGCAGGCGTCGAGCGAAATGCCCCGCTCGGCGGGCTCGGTCGGGGCCAGCATCCAGTCGTGGTCAGGCGACGATGAGGTTGACGGCGTGCGGCTGTGCCAGCGGGAGCCCCGCCGACTTTTCCTGGGCCATCAGCTCCTGCTTGCGCGCAAGCATCACATCCCGCAGCGCGACCAGGTCGACATCGGTCTTGCGGCACTGGGCGAACATGCCCTCCGAGGGCATTTCCTCCTCATGGACGTGGTGCTTGATCTCCTCGGATAGGACCTTGACCTTGGCGTCGTAGAAATCGTCCTCGGGGCTGCCGGCCTCGATGTCGTTGATCAGCACCTTGGCGCCGTCATGCTCGACATAAGCCTCGTCGAGCATGTCGTCCTCGATCTTGCCCTTGAACGCGGGGTAGAAGATTTCCTCCTCGATCATGGTGTGGATTTTCAATTCCACGCAGATCTGGTGCGCGAGCTTCTTCTTGGCCGCCGAACCGCCGGCTCCCTCATATTGCTCGAACAGGTCCTCGACCTTGCGATGGTCGGCCTTCAGCAACGCGATTGCATCCGTGAACTCAGCCATGTCTCATCTCCAGCCCTGGTCGAGGCTTGAAGCGTCTGAGAAAGCTTTGGTTCCGGCTGCGAATCAATCGCAGAAACCGCGCCAGTTTCTCCATATTCCAAGTGCTTGCAGCCAGGTGCCGCTTACCCACGAGCTATGGAGTAAGCATACGATTGCTGCCCGCTTCCCACTTGCCCGTCCGCCGATGACCGTGCGGAATCCCGTGCGCTAGCAGCTTACGGCACGCGGACCTTTGCCGTCACTCGCCGGTTCTGGCGACATGATCGCTCTTGCTTCCTTCCGACACCGGTGACGAACACGTCCAGCGCGCCGGCGGGCGCGACCGAGCTTCTTCCCATTGGCCCTGCCGCGGCTCGCCTGGCAGAGGCGCTGGGGAAGACCGACATCCTCTTCGTCGCATCGAACGAGCAGCGCGCCGAGGCCGTCTGGCGTGCCCTCGCGGCGGCCTCACCAGACACGGCCGTTCTCCACACCCCTTCGAGCGACGCGCTGCCGGGAGACGCGGCGCCAGCATCGCCTGCCAATATCGGTCGGCGCGTCACGGCGCTGCACCGGGCACGCCTCGCCACGACTTCAGGCAAGCGCGTAGCGCTGGTCACGACTGCCGAAGGTGCTGCACGACTATTTCCGCCGCCCGCTGCCTTCGAAGTGGTGCCCCCGGTCCTCACGCAGGGAGATGTGCTCGACCTGCCGACGCTCCAGGCTGAGCTGACCGCGCTCGGCTACATCGCGGACGAGCGCGTCGACGAGCCCGGCGAAATGGCGGTACGTGGCCAGGTCGTCGATATCTTCCCGGCCGATGCCGGCCTGCCTGCGCGCATCGAAGTCGACGACGGACGCATCGCGGCGATCCGCGCCTATGATCCTGCGACACAAATGAGCACCGAACCGCTCGACCGGCTGGAAATCGGACGCGCAGCCGAGCCCGAGCTCGGCATGGACGCGGTATCCCTTTTCGACCACCTCCCCGATGCTGCTATCGTGTTCGATCCCGATGTCACCCTTCGTCGAGATCGCTTCCTCGCCCTCGCCGCCGATGCGGGATCATCCGGGCGAGCCGAACGGGTAGTCAGCCCCGCCCAATGGGACGCCGCGCTGGCCGGGCGAGACCACAACGAATTGGTGGCGACCGAGGAAGGCGACGTGCCACGATTTGCCTCGAACCGGGCGCCAGCGCGAGCCTTCGCGCACTTCGTGAAGGAGGCGGTCGCGCGGGGCGATCCTATCATCCTGGTCGGAGGCGAGCGCGACCTGCGCTTCCTCTCCCCTCGCCTCGGGACCCGGTTCGGGCAACCGAAAGCGTTGAGAAGCTGGAGCGAGGCTCGAGCGGCGGCGCCCGGCTCCATCGCCACGCTCGTCATGCCGGTCGAGCGCGGCTGGCGCGTGCCGGGGCTCGTGGTGGTCGCAGCGGCCGACCTGCTCGGCAGCCGCGCGAGTGTGGATGCCGGCTCGGGCGCATCGGCACATCCTCTGCAGGGCCTGGATACCGAGATCAGCCTCGGCGACGTCGTGATCCATGAGGATTTCGGCATCGGCGTGGTCGCCGGCCTGGAGCCCCTCGTCGTCGATGGCGAAGATGCTGGCGACGGGATCGTGCTCGACTATGCCGCAGGGGCACGCCGCCTCGTCCCGGTAGCCGACGCCGACCGGATCTGGCGTTACGGCGCGGACGCCGACGCGGTCTCCCTCGACAAGCTGGACGGATCTAGCTGGCAGAAACGCCGCGCCGCGATCGACACCGCGATCGCCGAAAGCGCCGTCGCCCTGACCGAACTCGCTGCCGAACGGGCGAAGCGCATTAGCGAGCCATTGGTGCCAGATCCCGTAGCCTATGAGCGCTTTGCCGAAGGCTTCGCCTATACGGAGACTCCGGACCAGGCGCGTGCGATCGGCGCGGTCCGCGCCGACCTCGCTTCCGGCAAGCCGATGGACAGGCTGGTGATCGGCGATGTCGGCCTTGGCAAGACCGAGGTTGCGCTACGCGCTGCGGCACTTGCCGCCCTGGCCGGCAAGCAAGTCGTCGTGGCAGCGCCGACTACCGTGCTTGTGCGCCAGCACCTGGAAGTCTTTTCTCGTCGCTTCGAGGGTACCGGCATCTCGGTCGCGGCGCTCTCGCGCCTGTCGAGCGCGGCGGAGAAAAAGGCGGTGAAGGCCGGACTCGCAGACGGATCGATCAGCGTAGTGATCGGCACCGCGGCGGTGGCCACCAAGGGTACGGTCTATCGCGACATCGGGCTCGTGGTCATCGACGAGGAACAGCGCTTCGGCACGGCGGACAAGGCCAGGTTGCGCGCGCTCGGCGCGAATTGCCATGTCCTGACGCTGAGCGCGACGCCGATCCCGCGCACGTTGCAGACCGCCCTGGTCGGTCTCCAGCAACTATCGGTGATTGCGACCCCACCGGCACGGCGACAGCCCATCCGCACCAGTCTCGGCGATTTCGACGAAACGATCGTGCGTACCGCGCTGCTTCGCGAGAAAGGACGCGGCGGTCAGAGCTTCGTCGTCGTGTCGCGTATCGAGGACATGGCGCCGATGGCGGAGAAGCTGGCCCGCCTCGTGCCGGACCTTGCTGTGCGCCAGGCGCACGGCAAGATGCCGGCGGCCGAGATCGACGAGGCGATGGTGTGCTTCGCGGCCGGAGACGGTGACGTGCTGCTCGCCACCAATATCATCGAGGCGGGCCTAGATGTGCCGCGCGCGAACACGATGATCGTCTGGCGCGCCGACCGGTTCGGGCTGTCCCAACTGCATCAACTGCGCGGCCGGGTCGGGCGCGGCAGCAGGCGCGGGCAAATCCAGCTTCTGACCGATCCCGCGCATCCGATCGCGGAGGCGACGCTCAAGCGTTTGCGGGCGCTCCAGGCATTCGATCAACTCGGCGCTGGCTTCGCGATCAGCGCACGCGACCTCGACATGCGCGGTGCCGGCGACTTGATCGGCGAGGCCCAGGCTGGCCATATGAAGCTGATCGGCACCGACCTTTACCAGCATCTCCTCGAAGGCGCGCTGCGCACCGCGCGCGGCGAGGTCGTCGACCGCTGGCGGCCGGAGCTGCATCTCGGAATCTTCGGGCGATTGCCCGAGGCCTGGGTGCCGGAAGTGGACGTTCGCACCGTTCTCTACGGCCGGTTGGCACGGATCGCCGATGCCGCCGCGCTGGATATGTTCGAGGCCGAGCTTGAGGATCGGTTCGGGGCGCTGCCGAACGAAGCGCGCAGCTTGCTCGACGTCGCGCGTATTAGGCTGCTCGCACGACACGCCCTGATCGCCCGGATCGACGCCGGTCCCGCCGCGATCGCGCTGACGCCGCATTCGGGGTTCGCCGGCGATATCGCCGCGGCAGGCCTGGTACCCAAGAACGACCGGCTGATACTGGCCGAGGCAATCGACGATCCCGGCGCGCGCCTCGCCGGGTTGGCGGAAGTCCTGGAAACGCTGATCCCCGACTAGCGTAGCGGCGCGTGGTCGCGATTGGAGCCTTCTTTGCGCGCTCGGCGAGATCTCTGAGATCTGCCACGTGCTGAGATGCTCCGCCCGTGACCCGGCTGAAGTGGCACGAGTGAAATCGCCCTAACTCAAATCAATCAAAGAGATTTTTTGCAACTGCGTTAATTCCGATCGGTTTGTCGGCAGCCAGCGAAATCGAGGGAGTGCACCATGGCCGGGCCGACCAATGACAAGGTGATCGAGCAACAAACTGCCGAATATGCAACCGAGATCGGCGACGGTGGTGAGCTGCATCAGCTGGCCGGCGAGGACCAGGAGACGCTCACCACCCAGCAAGGCGTGGCGGTGGCGGACGACCAGAACACCTTGCGCGTCGGCGCGCGTGGTCCGGCTCTGCTCGAGGACTTTCATTTTCGCGAGAAGATCTTCCATTTCGATCATGAGCGCATCCCGGAGCGGGTGGTCCATGCCCGGGGCTATGGCGTCCATGGCACCTTCACGTTGACGGAGTCGCTCGAGGAATTCACGACCGCGCGCATTCTCACCGAAGTGGGCGAACAGACGCCGATGTTCACCCGCTTCTCGACTGTAGCCGGCAGCAAAGGCTCGTTCGACCTGGCGCGCGACGTGCGCGGCTTCGCCTGCAAATTCTACACGAAGCAGGGCAATTGGGACCTGGTCGCCAACAACATCCCGGTCTTTTTCATCCAGGACGCGATCAAGTTCCCCGATCTGGTCCATGCGGCAAAGCCGGCGCCCGACCGCAACTTTCCCCAGGCTCAGACCGCGCACGACAATTTCTGGGACTTCATCAGCCTCACGCCCGAGGCGATGCACATGATCATGTGGACCATGTCGGACCGTGCCATCCCGCGCTCGTTCCGCTTCATGGAGGGCTTCGGCGTGCACAGCTTCAGGCTGATCAACGCCGCAGGCAAATCGACCTTCGTCAAGTTCCACTTCAAGCCGAGGCTCGGGCTCCAGTCGGTGCTCTGGAACGAGGCGGTGAAGATCAATGGTGCCGACCCCGATTTCCACCGCCGCGACCTTTGGGATGCGATCGACATGGGCACGCCGCCCGAATGGGACTTCGGCGTCCAGCTAATCGACGAGGCATTCGCGGAGAGATTCGAGTTCGACATTCTCGACCCGACAAAGATCATTCCCGAGGAGCAGGTGCCCGTGCGGATCGTCGGCAAGTTCGTGCTCGACGGACTGGTCGACAATTTCTTCGCCGAGACCGAGCAGGTCGCCTTCTGCACCCAGAATGTCGTGCCGGGGATCGGCTTCTCGAACGACCCCCTGCTCCAGGGCCGCAACTTCTCTTATCTCGATACGCAACTCAAACGGCTTGGATCGCCGAACTTCACGCACATCCCGATCAACCAGCCGCACGGCTGCCCGGTCCACAATTTCCAGCAGGACGGCCATATGGCGATGCGCAATCCCAAGGGACGCGCGAACTACGAGCCCAATAGCTGGGGCGGCCCCCGCGAGAATCCCGAGACCGGCTATCGGCACTTTCCGGCCGAGGAGAGCGGAGCGAAGGTCCAGCTTCGGCCGGAAAGCTTTGCCGATCATTACAGCCAGGCACGGCAATTCTTCGTCAGCCAGACGCCGATCGAGCAGAAGCACATCGGCGACGCGCTCGTCTTCGAGCTGTCCAAGTGCGTGCGCGTCGATATCCGCGAACGCATGGTCGGGCATCTTCGCAATATCGACAACAAGCTCGCCACGGTCGTGGCGGCCGGCTTGGGACTCCAGACGCTTCCACCGGCAGCGAAGCCCGCCGCGCCGCTGCGCGCCGACCTGCCGCCCTCGGACGCGCTCAGCATCGTAAAGCGTGGACCCGGCAGCTTCGCGGGCCGCAAACTCGGCATCCTGGTGAGCGATGGAGCGTCGGCCGAACTCATCAATGGGCTCACCAAGGCCGTCGCGGCGCTTCCTGCCGTCTTCGAACTGGTCACGCCCAAGGTGGGCGGGGTCGTGCTCGACGACGGCTCGCTGGTCGAGGGCAAGCAGAAGATCGATGGTGGCCCGTCCGTCCTCTACGACGCGGTGGTGCTGGTCCTGTCCGAAGAGGGCGCCAGCCTGTTGTCGCGGGACGCGGCGAGCCGCGACTTCGTCGCCGACGCCTTCGGCCACTGCAAGTTCATCGGCTTCACGCCGGAAGCGGTACCGTTGCTGCGCAAGGCCGGGATCGAGGAAGCCGATATGGACGAAGCGATGATGCCGCTCACTCTCGAGGGCGACGCCTCGGCGTTTCTTGAGCGCTGCGGATCGCTGCGCTTCTGGGACCGCGAGCTCACCGTCGACCTCGATGCCGCTGCGTTCCTCGCCCCCGCCGATGAGTGACCAGCGGCATCGGCTGCCCGCGCGCCTGGCTCATTTCGGCCCGAGACGCGCGGGCAGCCTCACCTAGGTTGGGGTGAAGCAGCTTGCGCAGGCGCATGCATCCCGCATGCATGGAAAAAGCCTGATCGAACGCGCGCTGGAACTGGCGGGTGCCGGGGAAAGCATCGAACGCATCGAACGTCAGTTGAACGCCGAGGGCTATTCGAACGTGCTTCAGCACCTCGATAGCCGATCCCTGCGACGACAACTTCGAGAGGTGAGCCGCGCCGCCCTCGGCAAACCACGGGTCGTGCGCGGGCGCCCTCCCAGTACGCCCGGCACGTCGCCGGATGCTTGAGGAGAAGTGATAGCGACGGCGCCGAGGGTTGTCTTTCGACATATTCCGAACTTGTTGCGCGTCCGGAGCGAAGGGTAGCGGCGGGAGGCGGATGGTCAGGCCGCGCGACCCGACGCCGCGCGGCCGATCCGACTTACGATACGCTCCCCATATAGCGGGCATATTCCTCCGAATAGCGTTCGGCGATGCGCGCCTGTTCGGCTGCATCCGCGCTCTCGGCGAGCTCGGTGAACCAGGTCCCTTCCTCCGAATAGACATGGTGGGCCACGGCGCCGCGGATATGTTCGAGCTTGTCGAGATAATCGTCGCTCATCGGATCGAGCCGCTCGAGCAGGCCCATCTCCATCTTGGCCGCCGACTGCTCCTGATAGGCGAGTTCGGCATGGCCGACCTGATGGTCTGCCGCCAGAGCTGGGTAGACCGCCGCTTCCTCGGCCAGCGAATGACCGGTGAGAAGCAGGCCGAGCTTCTCCTGTTCCGCCCGACGGCTGGAGGGGTCCCCTGCCGCCTTCACAGCAGCGAACTGCGCTTCGATTTCCTTGTGATGCCCGAGGATCTGGGCGAGCCAGGTTGCGGAGGTCGCGGCCGCCTCGGCTTTCTGCCGGGCCCTGGCACGCGCCTCGTCGCTCTCCGGCGGAGTGATCGCGGCAATAGCCTTGTCGAGAATGCTCATCTTGGTCTCCGGTCTCTCTTGGTTCAGCCCCCGCCGATTGGATGCGCCGGCCTCAGCCGCGCGGCAGCGCGAACACGAACAGCGTGCCCGCGCCCTTGTTCGTCACCTTTTGAGGTCCGCGGTCATGTTGCCCCAGCCTTTGGCGGCAGTGGGATCGCGGGGATCGAGGTTGTGCGAGATCATCGCGCCGATCCAGCCACCGATGCCCGAGATGATCGCGACATATTCGCGCCCGTCCGGCCCTTTGAAGACGGTGGGCTGGCCGATGATCCCCAAGCCGGTCTGGAACTGCCAGAGAAGCTTGCCGGTATCGGCATCGACCGCCTTGAACCAGCCGTCCAACGTTCCGGAGAAGACCACGCCCGAGGCGGTGACCGCGGCGCCGCTCCAGACCGGCCAGCGCTCCTCGATCACAGCCCGCGTCGAAGGGATCGGATAGCAGGACGAACCGCACCCTGCCGCAGAGGCATCCACCGCGCATCGGCATCGCTTCTTCGCTCATGGCTTCGCATGCCGTTCCATAAGGGCGGGAACCTGCCCGGCGATCTCGCGCGCCAGGAAGCCCGTCGATCCGCGCCGTGCGAGGCTGCGGCCAGCCTCGCCGTGCAGCCAGACGGCCCAACCGGCAGCCACGCTCGGCGCCGTGCCGCGAGCCAGCAGGCCGCCGAGGATTCCGGCCAGGACATCGCCAGAGCCAGCCGTCGCCAAGCCCGGCCCGCCGCCGCGATAGTGCAGCGCTTCCTCGCCCGGCGCGGCGATCCAGGTCTCGGCCTGCTTCAGCACCACCACCGCGCCGAAGCGCTCGGCGGCCCGGGTCGCGAGGGCGGTTGGGCGATCGCGCACCTCCGCGTCGTCGCATTCCATGAGCGCCGCCATTTCTCCCGGATGGGGTGTCAACACGACCTTTCCGCGCGAGCGGATTCCCTCCGCGCATCCGCGGGCGCCGGCAATGGCGGCTGCGTCGATCACCATGGGAACCGCGGCTTCGTCGCTTGCCAGGACGCGGCGCAGGATCGGGGCCGCAGCCGATCCCTCGCCCATGCCCGGTCCCAGGACGAGGCTGTCGAAGCGGCCGAGCAGCTTTGCGAGGCCGCCGCCGGCATCGGCCGCCAGCTCACCTTCCTCATTGGCCGGAAGGCCGAAGACCGCCGCCTCCGGCATCGCCATCCCGAGAAGCAGCGCAGCGGGATCGACCGTCGCCAGCTGCACCTTGCCCGCGCCGGCGCGCAGCGCCGCTTCGCCGGTCAGTCGCAACGCGCCGGGAACCATGGTCGAGCCTCCGGCGGCGAGTACCCGGCCGCGTGCATTCTTGTTCGTATCGTCCTCGACTGCAGGCAGCGGGTGGCGCGTCAGCCAGTCCGCGTCGATCTCGCTCATCCCCGCGCACCCACCACGGCGTCAGGCGCGCTGGTGACCTCGGCCTGCGCATCTTCCTCGATCGGTGCGACCTCATTGTAGCGCTCGAGCCGGAGCCCGCCGTCCTTTCCCATCGCCGCGTCGAACGCATATTCGGTGACCGAGCAATTGGCGACGTCGCCGGCGGCGTCGATCGCGAGGATCTCGGCCTCGCTCAGATTCTCGATGACATATCTAAGGCACAGCACGACGACCTGGTGTCCGACGATGAGAACGCGGCGTCCGCCATAATGCAGCGACACCGTGTCGAGCAGGCTGCGAAGCCGGAGGATGACGTCGGCCCAGCTCTCGCCGCCGGGCGGGCGGTGATAGAATTTCCCGAGGAGCCGGCGAAACTCCGCCTGTTGCGGCTCCTGCGCCGCGACGCCCGCGGTGGTCAGTCCGTCGAGGATACCGAACTCCTTCTCGCGAAGCCGCTCGTCGACGCAGACCGGCTCGTCGGGATCGGCGCCGCCAGCGTCGCGGAACCGCCGTGCCGTCTCTCGGGCGCGCACATACGGACTGGCAAGGATCACCTCGGGCAGCCCGTGGCCGTTTCCCTGCGCGAACCAGCGGCCGAGCGCCTCCGACTGTTGCTCACCCAATGCCGACAAGGGTACGTCCACGTCCCGGAGGGTGAGCGGGATGCGCTCCAGGCCGGCCGCGTGTGCCTCGTCGCGTGCGACATTGCCGGCACTCTGGCCATGCCGCACGAGCCATAGCCTGGCCGGCCAGCGATGAGTGGAGTCGCCCAAATTGCCATGCCTCCCTGTCCTGGGCCAATCCAACGACCGGCGCGCTCGCGCGTTCCGCATGCGCAAGGCGCTGAAAAATCACGCCAATCGGAACGGCGATCAAAGCACCGTGTTGGAACGGTACGATGAAGCAACCCGACCAGATCATCGAGCAAAGCCGAACCGAGGATCTCGAGGCGCTGCTCCGGGCGCTCCGAGCCCGGGGATATCGCTTCGTGCCGCCAACCCCGGCAACGCATGCCCGCGTGCTCGCGCGCGATCCAGGTCGCAGGGCCTGCTCGCTTACGGCCATGCTGGGGTGGAGCCTGCCGTTCACCGCCGGCAGCGTGGATCCCGAGATCGAGATGCTGCTCACGCGTGCCGGCGCGATCGAGCGGGTGGGCGACCGGCTGAAGAGCCGCTTGCGGGTCGCGACGCTCGAAGACGATCTCTACCTCCACTCCGCCTACCCGACCACCAGCCGCGATTCGGTCTTCTTCGGGCCCGATAGCTATCGGTTCGCGCGCCTGATCCGCGCCGAGCTCGAGCGATCGCGCTGCCTGCCCGGCGCGACTGTCGTCGATATCGGCAGCGGAGCGGGCGTGGGCGGGATCGTCGCCGCGCGGCAGATCGCGGATGCCGAGCTGGTGCTGACGGATATCAACCCCGCAGCCCTGCAGCTCGCGCAGGCGAACGCCGCCGCTGCAGGCATCACGGTCGCGTTGCGCGAGGGCTCGCTGCTCGCCGGCTTTGCGGGATTCATCGATCTGGCCGTCGCCAATCCGCCTTATATCGTTGACGACGATGCCCGCGCCTATCGCGATGGTGGCGGCCTGAACGGCGCCGCGCTTTCAATCGACATGGCAGGAGCGGCGCTGCCCCGGCTCGCGCGCGATGGCCGGCTGATCCTCTATACCGGCAGCGCTATCGTCCGCGGCGAGGATGCGCTCGAGCCGGAGCTCGCCACGCTCGCCCGGCGGCATGGCTGCACCCTCGACTATGCCGAGATCGATCCCGACGTGTTCGGCGAAGAACTCGAGCGCGACGCCTATGCCGAGGTCGATCGCATCGCGGTGGTTTCGGCGATCTTCACGCGCGAACGGGATGATTGAATGAGACCGGAGTTCCTGCGTGTTCCCACCGACCGGGTTGCAGCATCGGCGCGCTGGACCGTGCGCGGCGAATGCGATCGGCTGACCGACGTCCTCCTATGCGGCCCGGCCTATCTGAGTCCCGTGCCGTGCTGCTCGGCGACGCGCGAGAGCCTCGAGCGCGGCTTTTCGACCGACACCGCTTTGGCGATACGCCAGCATCGTCGCCTTCGCGAGGTCCTGGAAGAGCGCGGGGTGCGCTGCCACCAGATCCTGCCGGCGCCAGACTTGCCCGACCTCTGCTTCACGCGCGACTGCGCGGTGACGACGCCCTGGGGGCCTGTGCTGCTCAATCCTGCAATGCCGCATCGGCGGCGCGAGGTGCGGCATGTCGAGCGTCATCTTCTTTCCCTGGGCATGCGGCCGCATCGGGTGACCGGGGGTGCGATCGAGGGCGGTGACGTCTGTGTCGCGCGCGAAGGACTTGCGATCATCGGGATATCGGGGGAGCGGACCGGTCCTGACGGTGCTGAAGCACTGGCGACCGTCTTCCGCGCGCATGGCTGGGACGTGATCCTCTGTCACTTCGATGCCTATCACCTCCATCTCGACACGATCTTCTGCATGCTCGATGCGCGTCACGCCCTGGCCTGTATCGAGGCGCTGCCGCAGCAGTTCCTCGATGCGGTCCGCGCGCGCGGCATCCGGTTGCTCGATGCGTGCCACGCCGAGGCGCGCGCGCTCGCCTGCAATATCGTGTCCCTGGACGGCCACGCCGTGCTGGTGGCGGCGGGACAGCCGCGACTGTCCGCACTGCTCCTGAAGTCCGGCTTCGACCCGGTCGAACTCGACATCTCGCAATTCGGTGCCTGTGGCGGTGGCCTGCACTGCTTAACCATGCCGCTCGCACGCATATCCGACCCATCTTTGCGACCTGGCTGAGCACCGAGCCAGTTTATCGGCGATCGGCGCTTTTCGGCGGAACGTCGGCGTCATCGCTTTGTTCTATCGGCATAATCTAAGGAGATGCCCGATGAGCGATTCGCTCCGGTCGAGGGACGATGCGCCCCTCGCGGCCTCTAAGCATGTCGGCGCGGCGGCGGACGCCGCCACCGACGCACTTATCGACAAGCCCAGCCAGGGCGATGCCGACATGCTGGTCGGCCGCGCCGTGACGATCAATCGGCCGCGGGCGGAGCTGTTCGCCTATTGGCGCGACTTCGCCAATCTCGCGACGGTGATGGAAAATGTCGAGCGCGTCGAAACGCTCGACGACCGGCGCTCGCACTGGGTGGTCAAGGCACCGGGCGGCAGGACGGTCGAATGGACGGCGGCGATCACCGAGGAACAGGACGGCAGCTTCATCGCCTGGGCGTCCGAGGAGGGCGCCGACGTGCCCAATAGCGGCCGGATCGATTTCAGCGACGCCCAGGGCGGTCGCGGCACGATCGTCACCGCGACGATCCTCTACGATCCGCCTGCGGGCACGATCGGCAAGCTCATCGCCAAGATGTTCCAGCGCGAGCCCGCCATCCAGGCGCGCCGCGATCTGCGCCGCTTCAAGCAGCTGATGGAAACCGGCGAGATCGCCACCGGCGCGCGCAACCAGCGTCTCCAGAACGAGGGGAAGAACTGATGCGCGCGCGTCTTTTTGAAGAGGGAGCACGCTGATGCGCGCACTGGCATGGCACGGTAAGCACGACGTCCGCGTCGACACGGTCGACGATCCCGAGATCCTCAATCCCCGCGACGCGATCATCAAGGTGACATCCACCGCGATCTGCGGCTCGGACCTCCACCTCTATGACGGCTATATCCCGACGATGATGGCCGGCGACATTCTCGGCCATGAGTTCATGGGCGAGGTGGTCGAGACGGGTCCCAAATCGACTCTGAAGAAGGGCCAGCGCGTCGTGGTGCCGTTCACCATCGCGTGCGGCAGCTGCTATCATTGCGGCAAGCATCAGTACTCGGCGTGCGACAACGGTCTGCCTGCCGACAATCAGGACATCGCGCAGGAAGCCTATGGCCAGCCGATGTCCGGGCTGTTCGGCTACAGCCACATGACGGGCGGCTATTCCGGCGGCCAGGCCGAATATGTCCGCGTGCCGTTCAGCGATGTTGGCCCGATCGTGGTGCCCGACGGCGTCGAGGACGAGAAGGTCCTGTTCCTCTCGGACATCCTGCCGACTGGCTGGATGGCGGCAGAGAACGCCCAGATCGAGCCTGGCGACACGGTGGCGGTCTGGGGCTGCGGCCCGGTCGGTCTGTTCGCGGTCCAGTCAGCGTTCCTGATGGGCGCCGAGCGGGTGATCGCGATCGACCATTTCCCGCACAGGCTAGAGCTGGCGAAGCGCTTCGGCGCGGAGACGATCAACTTCGAGGAAAGCGCGACCTATGAGGCGCTGATGCTGATGACCGGCGGGATCGGCCCCGATGCGGTGATCGATGCCGTCGGACTCGAGGCGCACGGCTTCTTCGTCGACAATGTCATCGACCAGATAAAGGCATCGACCTTTCTCGGCACAGATCGCACCCATTCGATCCGCCAGGCGATCCATGCCTGTAGGAAGGGCGGCCGCGTCTCGATGCCCGCAGTCTATGGCGGCTTCGTCGACAAGTTTCCCTTGGGCGCGTTCATGGAGAAGGGGCTGACGCTCAAGACCGGGCAGACACATGTCCAGCACTACATGCCCGGGCTGCTCAACGCGATCATGGAAGGCAAGATCGATACCACCTTCCTGATCAGCCACACCCTGCCGCTCGAGCAGGCACCCGATGGCTACAAGATGTTCCACGACAACCAGAACGAAGTGACCAAGGTCGTGCTCAAGCCCGGCCTGGCGCTCGCAGCGGAGTAGGCGAAATGGCGAACAAGCTAGCGATCGTGACCGGCGCGTCGACCGGCATCGGCTTTGAACTGGCGACGCTGGCCGCGAAGCAGGGCTATGACCTGCTCGTCGTCGCCGACGAGCCGCTGATCGACGCGGCGGCGGCGGATTTCCGGCAGTTCGGCACCGACGTCCAGTCGGTCCAGGCCGACCTGGCCACCATCGACGGAGTCGATACGCTGCTCGCCGCAGCCGGTGGCCGGCGGATCGACTTGGTCTGCGCCAATGCCGGGGTCGGCACGGGCGGCCCGTTCCTCGAGCAGGACGTCGCGACCTGGCGCCATTCGATCGACACCAACGTCACCGGCACCGTCTACCTTCTCCAGAAGGCACTGCAGACGATGGTCGCGCAGGGCTCGGGCAAGCTGCTCGTGACCGGTTCGATCGCCGGCTATATCCCGGGCAGCTTCAACGCCGTCTACAACGCGACCAAGGCGTTCGTGGACAATTTCACCGAGGCGCTGCGCAACGAGATCAAGGAGGTGGAAGGCGTCACGCTCACCACCTTGATGCCGGGGCCGACCGACACCGAGTTCTTCGCACGGGCGGAGATGCTCGACACCAAGGTGGGCCAGCAGGACAAGGCCGATCCCGCCAAGGTCGCAAAGGATGGCTGGGACGCGCTCATGGCAGGCAAGGGACACATCGTCTCTGGCCTTTCCAACAAGCTTCAGGTCGCCGGATCGGGGGTGGTACCGCAGTCGATGCTCGCCGAGATGCATCGCGGCATGGCCGAACCCGGCTCGGGCAAGGAGTGAATGCAATGGACCGCGATCCTTCAGAACCGCCCGCCGATGCGGGCCAGGACCCGAACGAGCAGACACCAGGGAGCCTAAAGCCCGAAAGGGTCGAGGATCGGCCGGGCGTCGGCATCGTGAAGCCTGAGGATTACCCCGAACCCGCGGCAGGAGAGAATACATGACCGACAAGCGCGATCAGGGCCCGAACGAGGACGAGCGCGTCAATCCGGGCAGTACGGAAACCGATCCTTCCGCCAAGTCCGCCGAGACCCCGGCGGAAGGCGCGGACGACGTGCCGCCGCGTGAACCCGGGTCGCCTGCCGGCTGACCGACCGGGCCTTGAAGCTTTCAGCCCGGCGACACCCCAGTTTGGCCAACCACGCGGCATAGGGCATGTTGCGCACGAGATAACGGTTGAAGTCGGAAGCTTCGTCCGCCCACCAGACCCGCCCACGCTCGCCAAGGGCGCGCTTTGCCCGATCGACCGCGGCGCGGGCCAGCGCCCGGCCATCGTGATGGCGCTTCGACTACAATACCGCCGGGCGCGCCGCCATTATGCCTGCACCAGTGCATCGCGCTCGTGCGCGGCCACGTCCGGATTGGCCATTCGCCTCAATCGGCCGCGCACGACGAAATAGCGGCCGTCGGGCGTCACCGGATATTTGCCCGCGTGCCGCATCGCCTCGGCCATCAGCGCAGCTGGCTGTCCTTGCTGCCCCGCCGGTTGATCCCGGTCGATCGGACCGCGGCATCGCGGTCCGACTGACACGCGATGCAGGTGCGGCTCGCCGGCTGCGCCTTGCGCCGGGCCTCGGGAATTTCCTCCCCGCAATCCTGGCAGGTGCGGGAGCCCTCACCGGTTGCGAGCCTCGCACGCGCAAGGCTCACCGCGTCGGTGAACGTGTCCTCGATCTGCTCCTGGACGGCGCCGTCCTGCGCCCAGCCATTGGCCATGTGCGATCCTTCCTTTGCGAGAACGCGCGGCAGCGGGCGCGAGTGCCGGCCACCCGAAAAGCGAAAGGCCGCCCTTTCGGACGGCCCTTCCATTGTCATCCGAACGCGGACGGCTCAGCCGAACCGGACCCCCGCGGTGGAGGTCATGCTCAGAATTCCCGCCGCGCGCGGCATGTGACAATGAGACATCCGACCACCTCCTTTCCGTTGTTGACGATAGCCGGGATGTGGGACGCGCAGGCCGTCATTTCAATCACAAGATTCTGAGATCGCATATGTTTTTTGAAATCGCCCGCCCTCGACGAACGGAGCAAGTGCATGGCGGATGGCCCTGGCGTCGATCAGGAACCTGCTCGATCCCGCCTCGTTGTGTTGGTGGGGGCACGGAGCATGCCATGACCGAGATCGACCGCCTCATCGCCAAATCGGAAGCGGAGCTTCGCCGAGCGAAGGCCGCGCAGTCCATCGAGAAGCGCGACCGTCACGTGATGTGCTCCGAGCGCCTGCTCGACCAGGCCTGGCGCCTGAACGAGGCGGATGCGGCTCTGCCCCCGCTCGAGAGCAGCCTGTGGCGTGCGGGTGTCGATGCGATGCGCGAGGCTGCCTGAGAGCGGCAGAACACGCGCTGGGCGGCGCGGCGAGAATCCCAAGGAGAGATGTCATGACCCATCATGTTCCCGGCGAGCCGGGGCCGCAGGATTTTCGCGAGAATGCCGAGCACAGTCGGGATGCCGGCACCGCCGACGAGAGCGCCGGCAATGCCAATGCGGCCACCTCGGCCGATGCGGAGCGCCAGGATGCCGACGGCATTCCCCAGACCGGCGAGGAGGACCCGCTCGCGCAGGTGAGCGACGGCGAGTCGAGTGCCGGGGCTGCCGAGTTTGCGCGCGGGGAGCGCGCCGACGCATCGGGAGGCTCGGTCGACGGAAGCTACAGCATCGAGCCCGGCCATATCCGGGGCTCCGCAGAGGATATCGTGGCCGGGGGTACGGGACCGGGCCCGAGCGGCTGACCGCCGGTCAGGGTTATTGCTCCGCGCAAGGTTGAGGCGCTCGGGCGCAGGGATGGTGCCCTGGCTATGTACCCAATCGGGGTTTGCGCCCGGGGCGCACCATCCCGGCCGGAACTGCCGGTGAACCATCCGGCTGGAGACGCGGTGATATCAGGCGAAGGCCGCTTTCGGCACATGGGTGATACGCGACGCCAGGTCGGCCTCGCCCGATGCGATCACATAATGGTCCTCGGCATCCGCAATCCCCGTCGTGAACACGACGTCGCGGACGTACATCTTGTCCTCCAGAGGACGGGTGAGCTCCGGCGCGGCTTCGAGCAACGGCATGTGCTCGGTTCGCACGACCCGCGCTGGATCGTCACGGTCGAGGATCGACCAGTAGGTGCGATAGATGCCGACGATCTCCTTGGGCTCGACGCCGTGCCACAAGGTCAGCCAGCCTCGATCGGTCAGGATCGGCGGGGTGCCGCCGCCCATGCGGGCAGTATGCATTGTGGTGGCGTGCGGGCGGATGCCGGGTTCGATATGGGGTTTCCAGTGGAGGGCATCGGGCGAGGTAGCGAGATTGATCGAAGGTCCGCCACGCCATTCGCTGCCGGGCGGGTAGGTGAAGTACAGGTCGCCGAGCGGCCGGGTCTGGGCCCAGTATTTGCCGCCGATCAGGCCCTCGAAGATCAGCATGTCCTTGTTCTGGTGATCGAGGATGATGTCCTCGAAGGCGAAATCGAGCCCGTTGCCCGAGCTGTACAGCGTGGTCGAATGGCGCTCGGGACTGACCGAGCAGGTGGTCATGAGCCAGCGATCGCCCACCCTGGACACTCGCGCATCCTCGATGCCGTAGCATTGGTAGCTGCCTTGCGGTGCGATAGCCTTGCCATAGTGGACGGCGACGATCTCAAGTCCGTCCGGTGTCAGCTCGACCGGCAGGATCCAGGACAGCGAGGTCAGCGCCATCACCTTCCAGCGCCCGCCGCGGATCAGGAACTTGCGAGGGTCGGAGGTGTCCGTGAGCTCGAGCGGCCAGGCATCGAGCACATACTTTCCCGCCTCCCAGCGGATCGCATGAATTTGCCCGTCGAAGATCGGCCTGCGCAGTGCTTCCGCAACGCGCACGAAGATCGCGAGGTTGCCGTTGGGCAGTCGCGTCAGTGCCGGATTGAATGCGCCGAGCACATAGGTCTCGGCATCGAAATGCCCCGCCAGAGGCGACCGGGACAGATCTACATCGTCGGGACCGAAGATCAGCCGGTCGACTGCATAGGCGCTCATTCCGCACCCCGCGCGCGCGGCGCGATCGATATCTGCTGCACTACCGAACGGCGCGGCTGGGTGAGGACGTAGTGCACGCCGACCGCGATGTCCTCGGCGCGCAGCATCGTCTCCTTGCGATTCTCCTCCGCCTGTTCCTCAGCCGTGAAGCTCGGATACTGAAAATCCGCGCCGGTCTTCGCCGGCTCGATATTGCAGACCTTGATGCCCTTCGGCCCGAGTTCCTTGCGCACCGCCTCGGCAAAACCAGCAATGCCGGCCTTCATGCCGGCATACACGCTGCCTTCGGCCCCGAGCAGGTGCGCGGAAACAGAGCCGATAAAGACGATGTCGCCGTGATCCCGCATCACCTCGACCGCCGCATAGGCCGTTGTCAGATAGGCCGTGAAGTCGACGGCGATGGCGTAGCGAAGCTCGTCGGCGCGCATCGTCGTGAGCCCCTTGGCCGGAATCGCCGCGTTGATGATCGCAATGTCGAAGCCGCCACCGAAATACTCCTTGGCCGCTGCGACGAAGCGCTCCACGCCGTCGATCTCGGCGAGGTCGATATTGATCCCGTCGCCCCGGCCGACTTCGCGGATGCGCTGCAGGCCATCTTCGAGATGCTGGGGATCGCGCCCGCATATGAAGACATCGACACCCTCGGAGGCGAGCAGCACGGCAATGGCGCGGCCGATGCCCGTGGTCCCGCCCGTGATGATCGCCTTTCGGCCGTCCAGCCCGGGCATGTCGGTATGCGCATCGGACAGGTTGGTGACGGGCGGTTCGGCCGGATCGGTCATCGCTTCACTCCTCTTGAGTCGACAGGGTTGGCAGGGCCCGGTTCCCGCGTTCACGCCGCTTCATCGCGGACCGTCGCGGGCGGTGTCGGCTTGGTCTTTTCCGCGAGCAGATTCACCATCGTCGGGTAGGCAAAGCTGACCTGGTTATCGCGAAGGCAGGCGAGCAGCGCGGCCGCGACCCTGTCGCGCGCCTCGGGCGGGAAATCGGTTTCGATCGATTCGAACTCGACGTCGTAGCTCAGGCCGTTGTCCGAAAACCCGTTCACGCCGCCATGGACCAGCGTGTAGCCCTCGCTCTCGACGACCTCGCCGAACAGCGATGGCAGCCGCCTGATCAATTCCGGCGGCGTTGCGTAGCCGAGATGGAAATCGAACTTGAAGCGGTTGCGCGCGCGCCGGGTGGTATTGAGGATCTCGAAATCGAGCAGTCGGCGATTGGCGATGATGCGCTCCTCGCCGTTCGGACCGCGGATACGGGTGGATTTGAGCCCGATTGCCATCACTTCGCCCGAGCCGGCGCCCTTGTCATAGGAGATCGAATCTCCGAGCCGGAAAGGTTTGTCGAAGATGATCGCCAGCGCGGCGAACAGGTCGGCAAAGATGCCCTGCGCGGCGAGGCCGATCGCGATGCCGCCAACGCCGAGCCCGGCGATCAGGCCGGTGACGTTGACGCCCAGGTTGCTGAGCACGACGATGACTGCGACCGCGAACAGGGTGATGGTGACGAGCAAACGGATGATTCCGAGCGCGCTGGCCAGGCCTTGGCCGCGATACCCCTGTTCCTGGGTGCGATGCTCGATCGCGCCGAAGATGATCTCGCGCGTCCAGATCGCGGCCTGGAACACCGCCGAGATCGTGAACAGGAACGCGACTGTCGTTTGGACCGCCGGCGGCGGACCGGCATAGCCGCTCACCAGCCGCGCCGATGTCATGATGATGAAGAACTGGCCGGTCCTGGCCAGTGCCCGGCCCAGAATGCTGTACCAGGTGGCGACGCCCTGGCCCTTCTTGCAGAGCCGCAGACCCCAGCCTTTAAGGAACTGGAGCAGGACGAAGATCAGCGCGCCGGCGACGAGCGCGACGACGATCTCGAGCCAGTGTGAGCCGATCCATGCGGACCCGTCGGCGGTCAGCACGTCTATCCGATCGGACAGGTTGCGGCGCGCGAACGTGGTGAGCGACGGGGTGGCGGCAGCGTCTCCCATCGTCTCACTCCCAGGTCAGGATGACGCGGCCATTGGCGGGCACGCGGTAATCGACGCGATCGGCGGATTGGGTGTGCGCCCGCAGCACGTCGCCGCCCGCGGTCGTCACGCGCAGGCCCGGCAGTTTCCGCCGCGGTAGCCGAACGAAGCTCAGTCCCGCGCTGCAGGTCTCGCCGCCGTCGAGCGTCAGCGTCAGCGCGCGGTCGCCGGTGCGCTCTCGCGCCCGAACGAAGTGATCGCAGTAGAGCCGGAACGGCGCGCCCTCGACCTGGTGGAAGGCGCGCGTGGCGAAGACGAACGCCGCGCCGGCGCCATAGACTTCCTGGCCGACCTGGCCGGCCGGCTGGCCGTCCGGATAGAGATCCTCGAGCGGGAAGCTCAACGTGCGATCGACATGTCCGTTGGCCTCGCGCTGCTTGGGCGAGATCGCCTCGGGCGGCAGGGCGTCGGGATAATAGAACCAGGCGCGATCGAGTGCATATTTGCAATATTCGGCGATCAGCATCCGGGCGGCCGGCTCCAGATCCGGGCCGCTGTCGCTCAGGTAGAGTTCGAATGCCGTGTACGAATCGAAGCATTCGTAGATGGCCATATAGGGCGCGTCCTGCAGGCAGGTGACGCCCAGGAAATTCTTGTAGTGCCTGGCAAGTTCGAGCTCGCTCTCCCAGATTTCGCAATTGTGGAAGAAGCTGGCGAGGTAGACGTAGCTTTGCTCAAGATAGACCGGTTCGTTCGTGATCCGCCACAGCCGCATGCAGGCCGCAGCACCCCAGGCGGTGAGGTTGGCCTGGTAATTGACGTCGAAACGCAGCCCCATCGCCGCGTCGATTGCGGCGCGGGCCTCGTCGAGATACTGCTTGTCGTCGGTCAGTTCGAATGCCTGGAGCATCACCCAGGCATAGACGCCCCCGACATCGGTCTGGCCGCGCCCGTCCGCGCCCGCGACCTCGACGATCACCGAAAAGTCCGTGACCTTGTACTGGACGGGCCATTCATAACCGAAATGATGCGCGGCCTTGATCCCGTAGCCGATCGATTTGAGGAACAGTCGGCGCGCGGCCGCATCCCCATCCAGTGCCAGCCGCCCGAGATTGAGCATCGGATGGTAGAGATACCAGCTGTCGACCGCGTCCGGATCCTTGTCCGCGCCGACATTGGGCAGGTGGCGCCGCAGAGCCTCGAGCCTGGTGTCGTAGAATTTGTCGAGGCCCGCCTTGAACTCTTGCTCCAGAGGATGGGGTTCGCCGTGCCATTTCCCCCAATCATGGATCGCCGCGACGATCGACATCTGTACCATGATGTCAGGATATTCGGCAGCGGTATAAGGGTGAACATAGCGGTGGCCGTAATGACGGATCGTGGCTTCGGGTGCCTGATCGAGATCGCGGAGCGTGCGTTCTGCGCGCCTGATCCAGTCGCGATATTCGGTGTGCGGCAGCTCGATCGACCTGTACGCGGTGCCGAGCATCTGGAGGAACTGGCGCGCCGATTCCCGCTCGTGGCGCGGCGCCTCGTGGCGGAAGACCAGGATGGCGTCGGACAGGGTGACTTCCTCGCCCGGCATAAGCGGGTTGGCCGGCGGGACGCCGTTCTGCGGCGGCGTGGGTGGCAGATAACCGAGTTCGGGCCAGTTGCCGCCGACCACTCCGTCCGGCTTGGTCTTCGTCGCGAGAAAATAGGGATTCAGCGCGGTCAGGTTCTGGAAATAGAGGACGTTGCCAAAGGCCGGCTCCTCGATCCGGAAATAGACGATGCCCGCGTTCAATCCGCGCTGCCCCGCCTCGATGATACCGGTGGCTCCGAGGGGATCGTCGTCGGCGTCGAGCGGATAGAGATCGCGCGGCACGTATGGCGACAGCAGCTTCACGGCCGGCGTGAACCGCACCGTCATCCGCATATGCTCCAGCGCATCCATGCCGCCGCGAAGGACCAGGAGATGCGTACCCAGAACGCTATCGACTTTGATCCGGGCGGCCTCGCCGGCTTCGGGCTTGAGGCTGACGCACTCGAAGTCGACCATGAGATATGCGGCACGCAGCGCAAGGCCGCCCCGGTTCTCGCGCCGAACTACGACCCACAGGGAATCGGAAGCGGTGCAGATGTCGACCGACAGCTCGCCAACCTCGAAGCCGGCGAGTTTCTTCACGCCGCGCGAGAACGCTTCTCGCACCGCAAGCGTGAATGCGCTCACTTCTGCAAGGTTGGCCTTCGCGGCAACCGTCGTCATCCAATCACCTCAACCAGCGCGAGCACAAACCCGCGTTCGGTGAACCGGCGCTTTCCGACGATGTTCCTGAATTTCTGACCGGTCTAACCTGCATTAGGACGATTGGAGTTCGCCGCCGGCTGGAACCCATTAACGAGCAGGACGGCGTCCTCGGGGGAAGGCGTGCGGGTGATGGACATGAGGAACCCCGAGCCGAAGAATTCGAACATAATGTGAACGAAACTCCCTGTCTCGCGCCCGGTATCCGGGCCGTCCAAGCGGCCGCAGGAGAATGCGACGGGCTGCGGGACATTTGCGTGGCGCAATCCGTTTTTCGCTCATGTCCCGCAACAACCATCGCCTCGACCCGATCGTCGCCATCGGCTTGCTGACCCGGCGTGACCTGGACCGGCTCGGCGCCGCCTTCGAGGGTGCGATCCCCATCGCCGAGGACGACATGTTCGGCGACTTGCTGGCCCAGCTCGACCGGCTCGAGGTAGAGCCTCTCGGAAAGGGGATCGTGATCCGCCCCGGGGGATGACGAGACTGGCAACACTGCGCCGTGCCGGAACGTGCAGCCGGCCGTGCTTCCGTTCAAGCGGAGCAAGACAGACTCGCAAGGGCTGGCGTCCGGAACACGCGCGAAGCCTGGCTCGACGTCCCGCGAAACGCATCGGGCGCCCGACAGTTGGTCCCCGGGAGGCGAGGAGTGCCGATGGCTGTACGCAAATCCCTGAAGACGAATGCGGGCGACGCGCCTCCGGCCGTCGCGCCCATCGCGCCGATGGAGGCGCTGCTGGTTGAGGCGCTGCCCGAGCCGCCGGGCTGGCAGTACGAGCCCAAATGGGACGGCTTCCGCGCGATCGTGACGCGCGACGGCGACAGGGTCGAGATCTGGTCCAAGTCGGGTAAGCCGCTCGGCCGCTATTTCCCGGAAGTGCTCGAAACCGTGCGCGGGCTCGACGAGACGCATCTCCTGCTCGATGGCGAGCTGGTCGTGCCCATCGGTACCCACCTGTCGTTCGATGCGCTGCAGGCCCGGCTGCATCCGGCGGCGTCACGTATCGCCAGACTGTCGCGCGAGACGCCCGCCCGGCTGATCCTGTTCGATTGCCTGGAAATCGGGGACCGGCTGCTCGCCGGCGAACCTTTGAGCGATCGCCGCGCGGCGCTGGAGGCGCTGGCGACGCGCTTCGCGACCCCGGCGCTCGTCCTGTCGCCGGCATCATACGCGTTGGATCAGGCCAGGACCTGGCTCGCCGAGAGCGGCGGGGCACTGGACGGGGTCGTCGCCAAGCCGCTTGGCCAGCCCTATGCTGCCGGCGCCCGAGCAATGCGCAAGGTCAAGCAGCTGCGTACCGCGGACTGCGTGGTCGGCGGCTATCGCAAGACCGCCAAGGGCGGCGTCGCGTCGCTGCTGCTCGGGCTGTTCGACGAAGCAGGGCGACTGGATCTGGTCGGATTCTGTTCGGCCTTTGGCAGCCAGGAGCGCGAGGCGCTGGCCAAGGCCCTCGCTTCGCACGAAGGCGGGCCCGGCTTCACCGGCAGGGCGCCGGGGGGCCCCAGCCGCTGGAACCCGGCGAAGACCGCCGCCTATATCGCGCTCGGCCACGATCTCGTCGCCGAATTCGTCTACGACCAGGTCACTGCCGGGCGTTTCCGGCATGCGACCCGCTTCCTGCGCTGGCGCCCGGACAAGGCGGCGCGGCAATGCACGACCGATCTGCTCGTCCGCGAACTCGCGCCGGCCGAGATGCTGGAGCTGACCGGCGTGGTGGAGACCGGCGGGCGCGCACATGCCGGGGGGCCGTCGGGCTAGCGCGGCTGTCGTTTCGGATCGCCTGCCCGCAGTTGGCCTTGGATTCCGGCCAACCTGCAGGTGCCTTGGAAACCGAAACGCGCCGCGAACATTCTTATCAGAGATTTTCTTCGAGGATCAGGGTGACGAGCAAGGACCACGGCGAAGCCGATATTGCCCAGCAAGCGACCGGCGAGCCGGCGGGCGATCTCAAGGACCCAACGTCGTACAGCCCGACGGGCAACAAGGGGGAGCGGCACTGGAAGCGTTCCACCGTGGCCGAGCCTGGGCTCGACCAGCGTGGCACCGTCTTCTTCGCGGCGCTTCAGATGACACGCATGCCGATGATCCTCACCGATCCCCGGCAGGACGACAACCCGATCGTCTTTTCGAACAAGGCCTTTCTCGACCTGACCGGCTATGCGGAGGCAGAGGTGGTCGGGCGCAATTGCCGCTTCCTTCAGGGCGCCGACACCGACCGGGAGACGGTGCGCGAACTCCGCGACGCGGTCGCCGCGGAGGAAGCGATCTCGATCGAGATCCTCAACTATCGCCGTGACGGCTCGGCCTTCTGGAACGCGGTGTTCGTGGCGCCCGTCTACGACGCCGATGGCCAGCTCATCTATTTCTTCGCCAGCCAGCTCGACGTGACGCGCCGGCGCTCCTCCGAACAGGCCTTCCGCCAGGCGCAGAAGATGGAGGCGATCGGCCAGCTGACCGCCGGCCTCGCCCATGACTTCAACAACCTGCTTCAGGTCGTCGCGGGCAATCTGGACCTGCTGCACGGTGATACGCTGACCCAGCGGCAGCACCGGCTGATCGACAACGCCGCACGTGCCGCTGACCGCGGGTCAAAGCTGACCCGGCAGTTGCTTGCCTTTGCCCGCAAGACCCGCCTCGAGCCCAAGCGCACCGATCTCAATGGCCTGATCCACGCCTTTGGCGACCTGATCGACAATACCGTCGGAGCACAGGTCCGCCTGATCACCACGCTCGAGCGCCGCCTGCCCGAGATCGACATCGATCCGACTCATCTGGAAATGGCAGTGCTCAACGTGCTCATCAACGCACGGGACGCCATGCCCCAGGGCGGCAAGGTGACGATCGCGACCGAACTGTGGAAGCTCAACGGCAATGCCGCCGCGCACCAGCTTCCCGAGGGCGACTATGTCGTGCTCGCGATCACCGACGAGGGGGCAGGCATGAGCGAGGAAGTCCGCCAGCGCGCGACCGAGCCTTTCTTCACTACCAAGGGCAGCGAGCGCGGTACCGGTCTCGGCCTCGCCATGGTGCACGGCTTCGTCCAGCAATCGCGCGGTCGGCTCGAGATCGATTCCGAGCCCGGCCGCGGCACCACTATCCGCATGCTGTTCCCGGTGGCGGGCACGGAGAGCGTCGCGGCGCCCGCGCCGCGTGTCGACAGGGCCAGTACCGGCGGCAGCGAGACGATCCTGCTGGTCGAGGACAGCGACGACGTACGCGCGCTCGCCCAGGAACAGCTCGAGGCGCTCGGCTATACTGTGCTGGTCGTATCGAGCGGCGAGGAGGCGCTGGCCCTGCTCGGGAACCGGCAAGTCGATCTCCTGTTCACCGATATCGTGATGCCGGGCGGGATGAGCGGCCTGGAACTGGTCGAGCAATTCCAGGCGCTGCGGCCAGAGACGCCGATCCTCATGACCACGGGTTACAACGAGGACCTGGTCGCCGACATTCCGCGCGGCAGCCGCCTCGACGTAATCGGAAAGCCCTATCGCCGCCAGGAGCTCGCGGACCGTATCCGCATCGCACTCGATCGCCATTCGTCCGGCGAGCGTTCTGTCGAACAGGGCTTCGGGCACAAGGAAGGCTGACAGCTCCGCTGCGTACGGGATAACGGACTGGCGTTGTAATAATGCTCGCCCTGTAGCGGCCGGGGGGGGCAAGCGTGCCGCCGCTTGCGGGCCTGCATCCTCCCCGCCGACGGGCTAGCCACGACGGCTGGCCCGATGACTGAGATGCTGTAATATCAAGCAGATATTGGCTGGTGACGGTCGTCGCGGCCAGAGGGGGATGACGAGATCGTGACACCTTCCGGCCTTGTTGGCGGCGGCAGCACCGGCGACCTCATTCGCTCGATGAACTGGAGCGACACGTCGCTCGGTGCCATCGAGGCGTGGCCGACAGAGCTGCTGGCGCATGTCCAGATCGTTCTGGCGTCCCCGGTACCCATGGCGCTGCTCTGGGGCTCGGATGGCATTCTCCTCTACAATGACGGCTATGCGGAGGTCTGCGGGCCTCGGCATCCGGGAGCGCTTGGCGCCAGGTTGCTCGAAGCCTGGCCGGAGGCGAGCGCGTTCAATGCGCGCGTGCTGGACGCCGGGATGCGCGGCGAATCCCTCAGCTTTCATGCCCAGGAACTCGAACTGTGGCGATATGGTCATCCCGAGAAGGTCTGGATGGACCTCGAATACCTCCCCATTCGTGATGGGGCCGGACAACCGGTTGGAATGCTCGCGCTGGTCTTCGATATCACGCAGCGAATCCTCGCCGAGCATCGGCTTGCGCGCAGCGAAGAACTGTATCGTTTCCTCGACGAGCTCAGCCAGGCAGTGACGCCGTTGCACGACGCCCAGCAGGTTCTCTCGGTTACCGTGCGCATGGTCGCGGCGCATCTGGCGGTAACCAACTGCGCCTATGCCGACATGGACCCGGATGCCAATGGCTTCACCATCCGTGGAAACTGGCACGCTGAGGGCTCACCCTCGATCCTGGGCCATTACAGCCTCGCCGATTTCGGACGGCTTGCCGTATCGGAGCTGAGCGCCGGCAGACCGCTGATCATCAACGACAATATGATCGAGATCGCGCCCGAGGAGGCCAGGACCTTCCAGGATATCGGGGTCGCCGCGACGGTCTGCATGCCACTGGTAAAGAACGGCCGCCTGACTGCCCTGATGGCCATTCACGACAAGGTGCCGCGCCGCTGGAGCGACTATGAGCTGACCGTCATGCGCGAAGTGACGAGCCGTTCCTGGGCCCATGTCGAGCGGGTCGCAGCGGAAGCCGGTCTTCGAGCGAGCGAGGAGCAGCTTCGTCTTGCGCTGGACGCCGCAGAGATCGGGCAGTGGGACGTCGATATTGTCGCGGAAACCCTGTTCTGGCCGCCGCGGCTCAAGGCCATGTTCGGCATCTCGCCCGACGTCCCGATCTCGATGAAGGACTTCTATGCTGGTCTGCATCCCGACGACTTTGAAGCTGTCGTTGCGGCCTATGCTGCCGCTGCCGATCCCGAGCGCCGCGCGGTATATGACGTCGAGTATCGCACGATCGGCAAGGAGGACGGTCTAGTCCGCTGGGTCGCTGCCAAGGGGCGCGGGGTATTCGAGGAAGGTAAGTGCGTCCGCATAATCGGCACTGCCATCGATATAACCGCGCGCAAGCGGACCGAGCGCGCGCTGCGCGAGCTGAACGAGACACTGGAACTGCGCGTGGCCGAGGGACTGGCCGAGCGCAAGCTCCTTGCCGACGTGGTAGAGAACACGACCGCGATCATCTTTGTCGCCGACCTCGATTATCGCTGGCTGGCGGTGAACCGCGCCGCAGCCAGGGCCTTCGAGGCGGCTTATGGTGTGACACCTCGTATCGGCGCCTCGATGCTCGATGTGCTGGCCGATCTACCCGAACACCGCGAGCAGGTGCGGCGGACCTGGGGGCGGGCGCTTGCCGGTGAGGAATTCACGATTGTCGAGGAGTTCGGTGACCCGGACCGCGAGCGACGCTTCTTCGAGATCAATTTCAACGCGCTCCGCGATGGCTCGGGCCGGCAAATCGGCGCCTATCAGATCGTACACGATGTCACCGAGCGCATCGCCGAGCAGCACCGCCTTGCCCAGGCGGAGGAGCAGCTGCGCCAGTCCCAGAAGGTCGAGGCGCTCGGCCAGTTGACCGGCGGCGTCGCGCACGACTTCAACAATCTCCTGACCCCGATTATCGGTTCGCTGGACTTGCTCAGCCGCAAGCAGCTCGGCAACGAGCGCGAGCAGCGGCTCGTGGCAGGCGCACTCCAGTCGGCAGAGCGCGCCCGTACCCTGGTGCAGCGCCTGCTGGCCTTTGCGCGGCAACAGCCACTCCAGCCGACGGCGATTGATGTGGCAGCCCTTGTCGCCGGCATGGGCGACCTGGTCGCGAGCACGACGGGCCCGCAGGTTCAGGTGCTGGTCGAGGCGCCCAGTGACCTTCCTCCGGCCATGGCCGACTATAATCAGGTCGAGATGGCACTGTTGAACCTGAGTGTGAACGCGCGAGATGCCATGCCCGATGGCGGCACGCTCCGCATCAGCGCCGCCTCGCGCGAAGTGGCAGGCAGGGAGTCGGGCGAGCTGCGACCCGGGCCATATGTGATGATCTCGGTGGCAGATACCGGGAGCGGCATGAATCCCGAGACGCTGGCGCGCGCCATCGAACCTTTCTTCTCCACCAAGGGTATCGGCAAGGGCACCGGTCTCGGGCTCTCGATGGTCCACGGCCTGGCGCAGCAACTGGGCGGTGGCATTCGCATCTTCAGCACACCAGGGGTTGGTACCAATGTCGAGATCTGGCTGCCCGCCGCGGCAGAGGGCTCGATACCACTGCCGGCAGGCACCGCGAAGGTGGTCACGGAACGAGGACACCGGGGCCGAGCCCTGCTCGTCGACGACGAGGAGGCGGTACGTGCGAGCACCGCGCATATGCTGGAAGAATGCGGCTTCGACGTGGTGGAGGCGGAATCCGCCGAGGTCGCTCTCAGACGCCTGGAGGGCGGCCAGGAATTTACGGTGCTCGTGACCGATCATCTCATGCCAGGCATGGACGGGACCCAGCTCGCCAAGGCTGTCCACGCGATTCGGCCCGGGCTGCCTTGCCTCATCGTGTCGGGTTATGCCGATGTCGAGGAAATCGCCCCGGACCTGTCGCGGCTGACCAAGCCGTTCCGCGCGAGTGAGTTGCGCGAAGCGCTGGCCGGGCTTGGCCTTTGAGAGACTGTCCGGACGTGCGTCTGGCGCATTCACCGGGCCGGCGCGCCTGCGGCAGCCGGAGCGAACCCGTTGCATGGCTCCACATCGAGCAGGACCCGCTGGAGGGCCAAATTTCAGGACCGGGCGGGCGGCTTCGACTTGACCTGCGCCAATGGCCCGGCAGGATAATGGAGCGATATCGGGCGAGGACGACGGCGCGGGGCGCGCTGGCCGTTCGAACCGTTCGATGTCGTGGAGATTTGCGGCACGTGGCTCGAAGGACACAGGACAGGGAGCAGCAATGAAACAGATTGGCGGTGACGGATCGACTCTTTTCTCGCTGACGCCGGCGGAGTGGGATAAACTGCGAGAAGGGATCGAGAGCAATCGGCTGGCCTCCCCCGTTTCCATTCACCCGGAGGGCCCCGCCGGGGGCCTTGTCCGCTTTCATTCGCTCGAGGACGCTGACCTCGCGCTGCTCGCCATTGCCTGAGGTCACCGTCGCACCCTCGGCCTGATCGCTTCATGTCAGAAGCTGATCGAGCCCGATGCGGAGCAACAATGTTTTCTGAAATCGGCGTCGAGGACCGGAACTCCGGCAGGACGGGGCAGTTTCGTATGGACCGGGCCGACGCGGGGCCAGTGCCGCGATCGGCCCGGACCAGGGCGCCGGCGGATTCGGATGATGCGCCGTTTGGATGTCCGCTACCGAAGCCGGTTTCTCACCAACACTGAGTTTAGGGTGCCGTCGCAAGGTCGTCTTCATCTGCGCGCTTAGCGCGAGCCGGGGCGATGCCTGTCGAGGATCAGGGACGCCGTCGCCTTGGCGCTTGCAACGACGCCTGGGATCCCGGCACCCGGATGCGTGCCAGCGCCGACGAAATAGAGGTTTGGAAAATGGTCGTCGCGATTATGGGCGCGAAAATACGCGCTCTGCGTCAGTAGCGGCTCGAGGCTGAAGGCGTTGCCCAGATGCGCGCCGAGATCGGCCGCGAAGTCGGCGGGGCTGTAATGGAAAACAGTGGCAATTCTGCTGCGTACATCCGGGATGAGCGTTTGCTCGATCCGGTCCAGCACGGTTTCCCGGTAGTTCATGCCGAAGGTCTGCCAGTCAGGATCGGCCGCGCCGAGGTGTGGAACCGGCGCGAGCGCATACAGCGTCGAGCACCCCGGAGGAGCCAGCGAAGGGTCTGTGGCGCTTGGATGATGCAGATAGAGGGACGGGTCGCCCGGCAGGCGACCTCGATCGTAGATATCCTCCAGGAGAGGTTTGTAGCGATCGGAGAACAGGATCGTATGATGTGCGACCTGTGGCAGACTGCCACGCAGGCCGAGATGCAGCACGAACAGGCTCGGCGAGAAGCGCTTGCGCTTCAGAGCGCGGGCCTTCGCTGCGGCGTGGCGGCTGCCCGCAATCAGTCCGTAGCTGTGCACCAGGTCTCCGTTGGAGACGACAGTTTCCGCCTTGAGGACAAGGCCGCTGCGTGTCCGCACGCCAGTGACGGTTCTCTCCTCATGGCTTATCTGCTCGACCGGGTCGGAGAGGATCAGCGTTCCGCCAAGGCGCTCGAACTGCCGCGCCATGCCGCTGACAAGCGCATTGGTCCCGCCCCTGGCGAACCAGACGCCTCCGCGCTTTTCGAGAGCGTGGATGAGGGCATATATGCTGCTCGTGCGCATCGGGTTTCCACCGACCAGCAGAGTGTGGAAGGAAAAAGCCTGTCGCAGCTTCTCGTTGGCAATGTGTTCGCTGACAGCCGCATAGACCGAGCGCCAGGCGCGGCGCCGTACCAGGGCCGGGGCGGCGCGGGCCATATCTGCCGGCCGCAGGAAAGGTTTTGCACCAAGCTCGACATAGCCGGTCCGGTACACTGCTTCGGAATAGGCCAGGAAGCGCGCATAGCCGGCGATATCGTCCGGCGCGAAACGGGCAATCTCGGCCCTGAGCGCAGCCTCGTCGTTGGAATAGTCGAACCGGGAACCGTCATTCCACAGCAGCCGGTAAAAGGGCGATACGGGCAAGAGATCGACATCCTGCTCGATGCGACTGCCTGACAGCGCCCAGAGCTCGCGCAGGCAGTCCGGATCCGTGATCACGGTCGGCCCGGCGTCGAAAGTGAAGCCATCGCGTTGCCACATATAGGCCCGCCCGCCCGGTCGATCGCGGGCTTCGACGATGGTGGTGGCGATGCCCGCGCTTTGCAGGCGCAGGGCGAGCGCAAGCCCGCCAAAGCCGGCACCGATGATCAGGGCAGTGGTCATGGGAGAAAATTCCAGCTCTGGAGGACGCGTTGCCGGGCATATCGCCCGAAGCTCAATGGGTGCGCGAAATCGCGAAGCCGGTGATCTCGCGAAGCCGGTCGGCGCGGGCGCCGAACTGCTCGAGATCCTCCAGACACGCCTGGGCGAGCGATGCCGAACGGTGCCGTGCGCCTTCCAGCCCCAGAATCTCGATCGCCGTGCGTCTGCCGGCAGCCCGGTCCTTGCCGACGCGCTTGCCCATTTCAGCTGCGGAGCCGACCCGGTCGAGGATATCGTCCCGGATCTGGAAGGCGAGGCCGAGCTTCTGCGAGAAGCGCAAAAGCCGGTCGCGATCCGCGCCGTCGCAGCCCGCGATGAGCGTGGCTCCTTCGACACAGAAACCCAGCAGATTGCCGGTCTTGAGCTGCTCGCATCGCTCGATCTCAGCCGCCGGGGCGTCGATGTCGGGGTAGAGGTCCATCATCTGCCCCAGAGCCAGCCCATCCTTGCCGATGGTCCTTGCAAGTGCGCTGACAAGACCCGCGCGTATCGCCGGATCGGAATGCGCACGCTCGTCGGCCAGCATCTCGAACGCGAGCGCAAGCAGCGCGTCTCCCGCAAGCACGGCAGTGGCTTCGTCGTAGGCACGGTGCAGGCTGGGCTTCCCGCGCCGGAAATCGTCATTGTCCATGCAGGGCAGATCGTCATGCACCAGCGACTGCGCATGGAGGCATTCTATCGCCGCGGCGATCCAGATCGCATGCCGGTACTCCGCGCCGAGCATCTCGGCGACGAGCACCGTCAGCAAGCCGCGAAGCCGCTTGCCGCCGCCCAGGACCGCGTAGCGCATTGCATCGCAGAGCCGCGGCTGAGCGCCTGGTGAAACCGGCACGAGGACGCGTTCGAGACAACGCTCGACGTCACGCCGGACGGCCTCGCTGCGCGCATCCAGCGAGATTTCATCCATCGGCGTCATCGGCACCGGCCTGAATGAGGCCGCCTCGATCTTTCCGCCAGTCTCCTGCGCCACATAACCGAGCGTCTCAAGGCGATCGACAACGGCCCCGATTGCCTCGCCGGGCGCTGAAGCAGCTGCGGTGAGTGCCACGATGTCGACGCCGGCCAGGCGGCCGCTGTCGAGCGACTGGGCATCGGGCACGAGCTGGGCATCCGGGCACCCGGCTGCCAAAGACACTTCGACGAGACGTCGCGCATTGGAGGACAGAGGATCGCCGACCACGATCACGTGACCCGCCTTCGCCGCCAGGGCTTGGATCGCTTCCTGGCGATTGGAGGTCGCGTAACAGATGTCGCTTGCGCGCGGGACCGAAACGTCGCGGAAGCGAGCCTTGATGGCGGCGATGATGGTCGCCGCCTCATGCGCCGCGAAGGTCGTCTGGATCGCATAGCCGACCGCGATATTGTCGGCGAGCCCCAGTCCGCTCACGTCTGCCGGGGATCCGACCACCGAGATGGCGCCTGGCGGTACCTGTCCCAGCGTGCCGATGATCTCCGGATGCCCCTGATGACCGATAAGCAGCACATGGCGGCCGGCATGATATTCGTCGAGCACATGCGCATGCACCTTCGCGACCAGTGGGCAGGTCGTATCGAGCGTCCGGAGGCCGCGTTCACGCGCCTCGCGCAGAACGGCCTGCGGGACGCCATGCGCCGACAGGATCGTGACGGCGCCTGCCGGAATTTCGGCCAGCTCGGACACGAATATGGCGCCGCGCGCCATCAGCCGGTCGACGACATGCTGGTTGTGGACGATGTGGCGGCGCACATAGACCGGTGCGCCATGAAGGGTGAGTGCGTCCTCGACCGCTGCGATCGCCCGCTCGACGCCGGCACAGAAGCCGCGCGGATTGGCCAGCAACAGGATCTTGCCGCCTTCGGTTTCTGGGCGTGGCGCGGCGCTGTCGTGCGGCATGCAGGTTCCCGGCATTGGCCCCACGCTGCCAGCCAGGGCGTCGCGGGGTGTTGAACGGGATCGAAGCTAGGGCGGCTGAACCGCACCACCAGATGTACTTAGGGGCAGCTGCTCAGTAGCCGGCTTCCACGGCTATGCGAATTGCGTCCGCGCTGGAGGTGACGCCAAGCGCGTCCAGCAACGCAGCCCGGTGCATCTTGACGGTGCGCTCGCTGACCTGGAGCAGGTGCGCGATCTGCTTGTTCAGTTTGCCGGTCGACAGCAGCATGAGGATTTCGCGCTGCCTTGGGCTGAGCCTGGCGACGCGCTCGCGCGCCAGACTCCGCTGCGGCCGGTCCGCGCCTTCGGGATCGGCCAGAGCGACCTGCGAACCCAGGAAATACTCCACTTCGCCGTCGGCGTCGAAGATCGGCGCCACCATGACCGCGTTGCGAAAGCTGGAGCCGTCTTTCCGGTAATTCAGGATTTCCACCATGACGGGCTGACGCGCGCGGATGCCGGCGCGCAGGGTTTCGCTGAGTGCCGGTTCGGTGCCCGGGCCGCTGAGAAAGCGGCAGTTCCGGCCAAGAACCTCCGTTTTCGAATAGCCGGTCAGGGCCAGAAACGAAGCATTGCACGCGATGATCGGGTTGTCGGGCAATCGCGGGTTGCTGATCACAGCGGCGGTCGCGCTGGTCTCGATCATGTCCAGGATCACCATGAGCGAAGCGTAGCGCCTCGGAGCGAGCAATCCAAGCATTGCCCTTTTGGTCAGGTTGGAGTGCTGGTGCGCCGGTGGCACGGCTGCCCGGAAGCGCGGCGAGACGGAGACGATCGATGCGGGTGGCGATCATTGGAGCCGGGCTCGCTGGATTGACTTGTGGCGCCCGGCTTCAGGCTTTGGGGCTACGCGTTTTCCTGTTCGACAAGGGACGCGGCCCCGGGGGAAGGCTTGCAACCCGCCGTCTGGAGACGCGCGCAGGAATGGCGAGCTTTGACCATGGCGCGCCCGCCCTCGACGGCAGAGGCCCTGATTTTCGCAGCTGGCTGGAGAGCTGGGGGACGAGAGGCGCGGCGGCGCACTGGCCCGAGGGCGGGCAGGCAGCCTGGACGGGCACCCCCGCAATGAATTCCCTGCCCAAGGCGATTGCGCGGGAGCTCCCGGTGACTAGCGACTGCTTTGTCCGCGGCCTTACACGCGACGTTGGTGGCTGGCACCTGGTTCGGGACCAGGGAAGACTCGGGCCATTCGACACAGTTGTCATTGCATTGCCTGCGGAACAGGCAGCGCCGCTTCTGGCGCTACAGGACCTGCGCATGGCAGCGGTGGCAGTCAGCGCTCCCTCCGCCCCTTGCTGGTCGGCGATGTTTGCACTCGCACGCGGGATCGGCGGGCCATCGACATTCGCGACAGGAGAGATTGTGCGCTTCGCCGCGTGCGGAGCCACCAAGCCGGGCCGGACCGGCCCCGAGGCCTGGACCGTGCACGCCTGCCCCGTCTGGAGCCGGCGGCATCTCGATGATGCGCCGCCCCTGGTGCAGGCAGCGCTACGGGACGCGTTCCAGCGCCTGGTCGGGCGTGCCGCTCTCGACATAGCCGCGGCCGACGTTCATCGCTGGCGTTTCGGCATTTCCGGATCCGCAGGAGAAGGGGCGCTCTGGAATCCCCGGATCGGCCTCGGCGCGTGCGGCGACTGGCTGATCGGCCCGGGCGCCGAGGCCGCCTGGCGTTCGGGGATGTTGCTCGCCGGCCTCATTGCCGGTTCTGGTTAGCCACCCAGCGCCTGCCAGGCACCAAGGGCACGCCCACGTGCCTCCTGATGGCCGATCAGCCTCGCCGGATAGCCGGGCACCGCGGCGCCGTCGAAATGCAACGCATGAATATCCGCGTCCGATAGGGCAGCCAGCTCGGGAACCCAATGACGGACATAGTTCGCCATGTCGAACTTTTCGCTTTGCAGATGCGGCGCCATGATCCGCGAGAAGACCGGCGCGTCGATGCCTGTCCCCGCGACATATTGCCAGTTCATGGCATTCGAGCCCAGATCCGCATCCAGCAGCGTATCCCAGAAGCAGCGTTCTCCGCGGCGCCAGTCGATCAGCAGATGCTTTACCAGGAAGGACGCCACGACCATCCGCAC
This sequence comes from Sphingomonas sp. Sphisp66, assembly GCF_047324325.1. Classification (NCBI taxonomy): domain Bacteria; kingdom Pseudomonadati; phylum Pseudomonadota; class Alphaproteobacteria; order Sphingomonadales; family Sphingomonadaceae; genus Sphingomonas; species Sphingomonas sp. Sphisp66. The sequence continues at coordinate 424,864 of NZ_CP168508.1, read as the reverse complement.
CCGGTTGTGCATCCATCCGCTTTGCCACAGCTCTCGCATGCCGGCGTCAACGATCGGATAGCCCGTCCTGCCGCGCGTCCAGGCGAGAAAGTCGCTGTCCGCTGTCGTGCCGCTGCGCCACGACAGCCGCTCGAACACTTCCCGGCCGTTTCGATCCGGATAGTGTGCCATCTGGTCGAGAAGGTTGGCGCCGTGGTCACGCCACGCCAGTTCCTTCCGGAAGGTAGCCGCGCCGGATCCCGCGCGTTCCGCCAGCGCGGACCACAGAGCCCGCGGCGAGATCTCGCCGAAATGAAGATGCGGCGACAGGCGCGAGGTGCCTGCAATCGCGGGATAGTCGCGGTCGTGCGCATAGCGCTCGAGCAGCGCGTCAAAGTCGCGCCAGCGTCGCCAGGCACCTTTTTCCCCGGGACACCAATCGGAAAAGCCGGTCGACCAGTCCGGCGCACGCGGCAAAAGCTGCCAGGTCTCGAGGTCTTCCGATGCCGGAACATTTGAGGGTGTCGCGATCCGATCGGGTGCGGGAATTGGCGGCAATGGCTCCAGTGTCTCGGAGAGCTTGCGATACCAGGGCGTGAAGACCCGGTATCGTGCGCCGCTGCCGTTGCGAATCCTGTCCGGCGGCAGCAAGTGGTTTCCGTCGTGCAGGTGCAGATCGATCCTGTCGGCAAGCGTCCGCTGTGTCTCCTGGTGCCATGGCTCATAATGGCGGATCGCATGGACCCGGTCGGCGCCGGCCTCCCGGGTGAGAGCGACCAGCTCGCGTACGGTATCGCCACGGCGCAGGATCAACGCCGAACCCCGCCTGCGCAGGCTCAGGTCGAGGGCCTTCAGGCTGTGGTGGAGCCACCAGCGCTGGGCGCCTCCCATTGACCAGGCACCCGCACTATTCTCGTCAAGAACATAGACCGGCAGCACCGGTCCGGTTGCCAATGCAGCAGCAAGAGCGGGCTGGTCGGTGAGGCGAAGATCCTGGCGCAGCCAGAGCAGCGAGATGGGCACGGTATGCGAGCCTCCGTTGATCGGGCGACCAGCTAGCCCGCACCGTCACGCATCAACATCCTCCCTTAATGACAGGTCTCCTGGCCGAGCCACGAGCTGCGGTGCGGAGGCCAGATCGCATTTATCTTCAGCCGCGGCGCTCCAGGGCCTGGCTGAGGGCGCGCGCGAGATGGGCCTGGGTGAAGGGCTTGCTCAACCGGATGACCCCCGGGTCGCCGATCTCGACGCCTTCGCCGTAGCCGCTCGCGACGATCGCCGGAAGGTCCGGGCGAAGCGCCCTGACCGCCGCGAGCAGGTCCACACCGGTCATGCCCGGCATCGCCTGGTCGGTGATGATCAGGTCTATATCGTCCTGGGTCTCTAGCAGCGCGAGGGCCTCAGCGCCGGAATCGGCCTCGACCACGCTGTGTCCGAGATCCTCGAGCAGGGCCGCGGTATTGATCAGCACCAGTGTGTCGTCGTCGACCGCCAGCACGTTGAGCCGGGAAAGTGCGGGTACCTGCTCCTCGGACGGGACCACGATCGCCAGCTCGGGCTCAGCGGTGTCGACGGGGAGCCACAAGGTCGCCGTCGTGCCGCTGCCGGGGCTGCTCTTAAGTTCGAACGTGCCGCCGATCTGTTGCGCCATGCCGTGGACCATCGGCAGGCCCAGGCCCGTGCCCTTGCCGACACCCTTGGTGGTGAAGAAGGGCTCGGTCGCCCGCCGCAGCGTCTCCGCGTCCATACCGGCGCCGCTGTCGGTCACGCTCAGACAGACATAGCGTCCGGCGGCGAGCTGGGGTGTGCCGGGACCGGGGACGCCCCGGGCGCCGGCGGAAATCAGGATCTGCCCGCCCGACGGCATCGCGTCCCGCGCGTTCACGATGAGGTTGAGCAGGGCCATCTCGAGCTGGTTGGCATCCGCCCGGATCGCCGGCAAGCCAAGCGGCAGGCTCGTCGAGATAGGCCATTCCGGCCCGATCGAGCGCTGGACGAGATCGCTCATCCCCGAGAGCAGGCCCGGTACCTCCACGCGGTCCGCCTTCAATTCCTGGCGCCGCGCGAAGGCGAGCATGCGCTGGGTAAGCGTCGCGCCGCGCTGCGCGCCCTCGGTCGCATTGTCGAGCAGGCGGACCGCCACCGCATCGCCCCCCGGCAGGCGCTTGCGCAGCAGCGCCAGGCTGCTCTGGATCGCCATCAGCAAATTGTTGAAGTCGTGCGCAACGCCGCCGGTCAGCTGGCCGATTGCCTCCATCTTCTGAGACTGGAACAGTGCCTCGCGCGCCACTTCGAGGTCGCGCTGCGCCTGGTCGCGCTCGGTGATGTCCCGGGTGATCTTGGCGAAGCCGATGAGCTCGCCGGCATCGTCGCGCACCGCATCGATCACCACGCTCGCCCGGAAGCGCTCGCCGTCCTTGCGGACCCGCCAGCCCTCGGCCGCGAACCTGCCTTCCGCCCGCGCGGTCGCCAGCGCCTTGTCCGGCTCGCCGCTCTCGCGGTCCTCAGGCGTATAAAAGCGGGAGAAATGCGCGCCGATGATCTCCTCGGGCTCATAGCCCTTGATCCGCCGGGCGCCCGCGTTCCAGCTCGAAACATGGCCCTCGGTGTCGATCATGTAGATCGCATAGTCGACCACCCCCTGTACGAGGTGCCGGAACTGGTTCTCGCTGGTCCGCAGGGCGATCTGGGTCTGCTTGCGCTCGCTGATGTCGCGGCCATAGGCATAGATAAGCCCGTCTTCCCGCGACGTGTGCCAGGCGATCCAGCGGTCGTCGCCGTCATGCCGCTCCATGCGGGTCTCGTAGTCGGTGAGTTCCCCTTGCGCCGCGGCGTCGCGCAGCGCGTCGCCCGCCGGGGAAGCGGCGTCGGGCCGCACGAAGTGCTCGAACGGGTTGCCCACGACGTCCTCTACCGCGTGGCCGAGGATGCGCGTCCAGGCGGGGCTGGCCGAGCGGATACGGCCATCCTCGCCGATCACCACCATCAGGTCGCGGGCATGGGTCCAGATGCGGTCGGCCCGGCGGCGCTCGGCGTCGAGCGCCCCGATATTGGCGAGCGCGCCGCTGATCTGCCCGGCGATCAGCCCGGCGAAGTCGCCGATCTCGGAATCGTCGGGCCGATTGGGATTGAGGCCGAGGATCAGCGTCCCGAGCGCCTTCTCGCCCGAAGGGCCGGAAATGGCGATGGCGAGTGCCTCGCGCGGCGGGCTTACCCAGTCTCCGCTCGGCCAGCCCCGGTCCGCGTCCAGCGCGATCGAGCGGGCCGTGTCGCCGGCGGCACCAATGGCGTGCTGCCAGTTCAACCCGAGCAAGGCAGCGGCGTCCTCGGTGCAGGCAAAGCTGCATTGCGGCGCGAGGAAGAGTGCAAAGGGGAAATCGCGTCGGTTGGAACCGAGCACCGCGCGGACCGCGCCGTGTACCGACGCCTCGTCCGCGGCGCCCACGAGCGCCATGCCGAGCTGGCGCAGCGTCCCTAGCCGGCGCTCGTCGATGATGCGCTTGGTCTCCTCGCTGACGATGCAGAGCATGCCCCCGACCGTCCCGTCGGCATTGCGCAGGGGGCTGTACGAGAAACTGTGATAGGTCTCCTCGGGATACCCGTTTCGCTCGAGGAGAAGGAGGAGCGCCTTGTTCCAGGTGGATTCGCCGGCACGCACGCGCTCGACCTGATCGGCGACGTCTTCATAGACTTCGGACCACACCTCGCGAAAAGGCCGTCCGAGCATGACCGGATGCTTGATTCCGAGCGTGGGAATATAAGCATCGTTGTAGAAGAAGTGGAGGTCCGGCCCCCAGCCGAGCCACATCTCGAAGCGCGAGGTCAGCAGCATGCGCAGGGGAATCGTGAGCGCCTCGGGCCAGGCCTCGGGCGGCCCCAGCGGCGTGGCCGCCCAATCTTGCGCGCGCATTGTCTGCGCCATCACGCTGTCGCCCGGGAAGATATCCTCCAGCGTGCTTCCATAATCGACTGTCATTCTGCCCCCGTCACAATCCTCTCCAAACGTACCTGGAGTGTTTTGGATGCAATCCGGAATTCAGGTCCGCGAAGTGCTCAACTTAGCCGAGGCCCTGGCGATCAAATCCGGTCAAGAAGCAGCCATCTGCTCGTCGCGCTCGGTACGCATGCAATATTATCCTTGTAAAACGATCGCTTACGCAAAGGGTTCGGTGAGCGGCGCAATAAAGTCACGCCCAGGAAAGCGCTACCGAACACGGGAGATGCGGCGCTGTCACTTAAAGCAGGCGAGATCGCCGCGAGCCGCAGATGGCAGCCTGCGTGACGTGCGCGCACCGCCTTTCGCGGCCGATGTCAGCAGGAACTGGTTCGCGGGAAGCTTCGCACCTCGGCCGGGACGGCGGCACGATCTCCGCGCGAATGCCCTTCCGGCTTTGTCCACTCCAACAAATCAGTCCCGGATCGTCACCACATCGCCAAAGCGAACGGTAGCCACTTTTCGCCCTGCTTCGTCGAGCACCTGCACATTATGACTCAACACCAGGTGGCGGTGCGCGGTGATCGAGGCGGCAGCCATGGCGACCGCCTCGGCCTGCGCCCTCGCAATTGCCGTCATATCGTTCGGACAGTCGGTGCCGTCCTCGTCGATCGTGTCCACATCATTGTAGAGGTGAAAGAAATATCGCGCCATTCCAAGGCCCTGCACAAACCATCGTCTTGTGCGAAAACGGAGTTTTCCCACGATGGTTTCGCCTCTTGATTTGAATCAGTCCGAAGCGCGCCGGGGCTGCCGAAAGGTAGCACGGCCGGGAAACTTGTGACGAGGGGCCGGTGTTGGTGCCAGGCATGGCAATCTTCGCACGAGGCTCCCGATGATTGAAAACCATCTTGCGCGGTTACGCTTCCGGCACCGGATCGACGCGGAGGAAGAGGCCGCCATTCGCGGAATGATGGGAGAACGCCGCCGCATCGCTGCGGGGACAACTGTCGTCCGCCCCGGTGAAGCCCTGACCCGCAGCACGATGCTGCTGAGCGGCTTGCTCTGTCGCTACCGGGACCTGCGCGGAGGCGAGCGTCAGATCTCCGAATTGCAGATACCCGGCGATTTCGCCGACCTCCACAGCTACACGCTGAAGCGGCTGGATCATGGCATCCTGGCGCTGACGGCATGCGAGATCGTCGAGGCCTCGCATGAAAAAATTCGCGCCGTCGTCCGGGCATTTCCCCGGCTCGCCGACATATACTGGTTTTCGACGAACCTGGATGCGGCAATCCACCGCGAATGGATGGTGTCGCTCGGACGTCGAAAGGCTGTGGCGCGCGTGGCAGCCTTGTTCTGTGAACTGCAGGTCCGTCTTTCGATCGTGGGTCTGGCGGACGATACCGGCTACACGCTCTGGCTCAGCCAGTACGACCTCGCGGAATGCATGGGCCTGACCTCGGTGCATGTGAACCGCACGTTGCGCGAGCTGCGTGAAGCCGGCCTCGTCACCTTTCGTGACCGGCGTGTCCAGATTCACGACCTGGATGGCCTCAGGCGGGTTGCCGAATTCGATCCCGCCTATCTCTATCCGGGGCAACAGCCGCTCTGAGCCCGCGACATCGGAAATCACCCGCTGGACGGCGCCGTCGCGCGCTGTCGCCCCCGGCGCGCGGGCGGCGGCTCTCCCCGGGCGGCGTTCCCCAGTTCGCGCAACTGTCGCCGCAGGGTTGGCGAGTCGAGATGGGCCAGTATGTCGGTGTACCCCTCGTGCCTCAACTGCCGCTCCAGCTCGTCCAGCCGCGCGTAGTCTCCGGTTCTGGCCAGATCGAGGGCGCGTTCGATTATCGTCTTTCCATGCATCGCGAGCAGCTTTGACCGCCGGCGCCCGGGCGCGCCTCAATATAGATTAGCGTCGCCGGAGCGCAGTCACAGCAATGGCACCGCGGTCACCCGTCGCCTTGCCCGCTCCTCCAATCCGGACCGGCCAGCTCAGCACCCTCGTGGCGGAACGACGCCCAAATGCCAGCGTTGCCGGGAAACAGGTGTTCATGGAGAGTGTTACGTGCTTGCCCGTGCAGATCGACGAACGACTTTTGATTCGCAATTCCTGACCGACAGCTTTCAGCGTGGACTGGCGCACTGGAATCGCGAGCGGCTTGAACCTGGATTTCCGAACGACGACTGGCAAAGGACCTTCGAGCGCGATGTGAAGATGCAGCGGCTGGAAGGCGCATTTCTCGAAGAACTGCGCGCCGAGGTGGCCGAGGAGGCGGCCGAGGCACCGACCGATGTCGATGGTTTTCTCGCCTGGTTTGAAGGGCTGAAGGCGAGCGGGCCGGGACAAGGCGACCTGCTGTTTCCCTGGCTCGCCGAGAAGGCCGACCGTGATCAGCTCCGCTGGTTCTTCGAACAGGAAGCCGCTGGCGAAGCAGGTTTCGACGATCTCGTGGCCATGACCCAGGTCAAATTGCCCGTGCGGCCCAAGCTCGAACTGGCACGCAATTACTGGGACGAGATGGGCCATGGCACCGCCAAGGGCATGCACGGCCCGATGCTCGATGCGCTGGTCGAGACCTTGCAGGTGGAGCCCGTGATCGAAAGCACGATCTGGGAAAGCCTCTGCCTCGCCAATGCGATGACTGCCATGGCGACCAACCGGCGCTACGCGTGGCATTCGGTGGGTGCGCTCGGGGTAATCGAGCTGACCGCGCCGGGGCGTTCGGCGCTCGTCGCACAGGGGCTCAAGCGCGTCGGGCTCACGCCCAAGGAAGCGCGATACTTCACGTTGCACGCGGTTCTCGACATCAAACACAGCGAGGACTGGAACCGCGAGGCGATCCGGCCCGCCGTGACCGAGGATCCCCGACGCGCCACCGCCATGGCCGAAGGGGCGCTGATCCGCCTGCGATGCGGCGCGCGCTGCTTCGAGGCCTATCGAGCGCGGCTCCGGTGTAGCTAGCCCAGCCAACCGCGCCGCGCCTGAGCGTTGCCCGACATCCCGCAAAGGCTTTTCATCGCAATGGCTTAAACAAGATCAGCGCCGTGGAACGCTTCCCAAATCACGCGGTTGAGCCTGCAGGAGCGCCGGTCCTGGCCGTTCCCGAGGAACCAACTATGACTGCGTTAGAGCATCGGGCGATTGGGCATCGTCCAGAGACTGCCGGCGCGTGCGGGATGAGGGTGTTGGAGCGAGCCGTGTATCGCGGCCCCCATCTTTACAGCGCGCGACCGATGATTCGCATCCAGGTGGATCTGGGCGAGCTTGAGAACTGGCCGACCGACCGATTGCCTGGATTCAATGAAAGGCTTCTCGCGCTCCTGCCGGGGCTCGCCAACCACGGATGCAGTTATCGCGAGCCCGGCGGGTTGGTGCGTCGCATGGCCGAGGGCACCTGGCTCGGCCATGTGGCGGAACATGTCGCGCTCGAACTGCAGACGCTGGCGGGCAGCCCGGTAACCCGTGGCAAGACCCGTTCGGTTCGCAATCGGCCGGGCGTCTACAACATCCTGTTCGCCTATCGCGACGAGGCGGTTGGCCTCGCGGCCGGCGCCCACGCTTTGCGCCTGGTTGCCTCGCTTCTCCCGGAGGGGCTGAACGAAGTCGCGGGCCTCGCGGTGCTGCGTGTCCCTGCGCGTTCCAATTCCCAGAACATCCCCGAAGCGGTCGACGAGCTGGCGGAGCTGGTTCGGCGGAACGCACTTGGCCCGACGACGCGCGCGCTTGTCGAGGCGGCGGAGCGTCGCGGCATCCCGGTCGCCCGCCTCGATAGCCAAAGTCTGATCCGGCTGGGTTCCGGAAGCAGGCAGAAGCGCCTCCGAGCCAGCATCACGGGGCACACATCGCAAATTGCCGTGGACATCGCCGGCAACAAGGATCTGGCGAAGCGCCTCCTTGCCGAGGCGGGCCTGCCGGTGCCGGAGGGCGTCGTTGTCCGGAGCGAGGAGGAGGCCGTTCTCGCCGCGGCCCGGATGAAAGGAAAGGTCGTGATCAAGCCGCTCGACGGAAATCACGGTCGCGGCGTCACCACCGATCTGGTCGCCGAAGAACAGCTTCGCGCCGCCTACCGGCTGGCTGCCGCTCATGGCCGCCGCGTGATCGTCGAGCGCCAGCTGCCGGGCAACGATCACCGGATCCTCGTGGTCGGCGGAAAGGTAACCGCGGTGGCGGAGCGCGTTCCGGCGCAGGTCATCGGGGATGGCTGCCGCACTATCGGCGAGCTGATCGACGAACTCAACGCCGACCCCCGGCGCGGCGTTGGTCATGAAAACATCCTGACGCGCATCGTGCCGGACGCAGCGATGGAAGCCGTGCTGCGAAAGGCCGGCAAGTCGCTGGAAACCGTACCTTCCGGACACGAAGTTGTGCGCCTGCGGGATACCGCGAACCTGTCGACCGGCGGGATCGCGATCGACCGGACGGATGCGATCCACCCAACCAACATTGCGATCGCCGAGCAGGCGGCCGCGGTAGTCGGCCTCGATGTGTGCGGGATAGACTTTCTGTCACCGGACATCCGCCGGCCCGTAGGCGAAACCGGGGGCGGTATCGTCGAGGTCAACGCGGCACCCGGATTTCGCATGCACCTCGAACCGTCGGGCGGACAGGCGCGCGACGTCGCCGGGCCCGTCATCGAGGCGCTCTTTCCCCGCCGTGCGGCGAGCCGGATACCGATCTTCGCGATTACCGGGACCAACGGAAAATCCACGACCGCGCGGATGGTCGCGCGTATCCTTCGCGAGGACGGCTTGCGGGTCGGCATGACCACGACGAGCGGCATCTATTTCGATGGGCATCTGATGAAGGAAGCGGACGCCAGCGGACCCAAAAGCGCCCGCATGGTTCTCGCCAACCCGGCGGTGGATGTCGCAGTGCTCGAGACCGCGCGTGGCGGGATCCTGCGCGAAGGGCTCGGCTTCGACCGCTGCGATGTAGGTGCCGTGCTGAATGTCACGGAGGATCATCTCGGCCTGAAGGGTATCGATACGCTCGAGCAACTCGCCGACGTCAAGGGCGTGGTTGCCGAAAGCGTGGGGCGGCGCGGCCACTCCATCCTCAACGACGATGACCCGATGTGCCTTCGCATTGCGCGTCACGCCGGAGGCACTGCGGTCTGGTTCACGCTTCGCGGCGGCCTGCTGCTCTCCGACCGGCTGCGGCGACATATTGCCGAGGGCGGGATGGCGGTGGTCCGCGAGCCCGGCGCACAAGGCGGTTCGATCGTCATCTACCGCGCTGGCGAGCGCCTCGAGGTAATGAAGGCGGCCGAAATCCCCGCCACGCTGGAAGGAATGGCGGAATTCAACATAGCCAATGCGCTTGCCGCGATAGCGATGTGCGCTGCCCAGGGCATCGACCTCGTAACTATCCGCCGCGCGCTTTCACAGTTCGGCACGTCGTTCGAAGAGAGCCCTGGGCGGCTCAATCTGCACGATGCATATGGCATGCGTATCGTCCTCGACTATGCCCATAACCCCGCTGGACTCGTGGCACTTGGTCAGGTGATCGCGCAGATGCGCACTTCGCATCGTCGCGTGATTGGCATGGTGAGCATTCCAGGCGATCGCCGGGACGAGGATATCATCGAGATGGGCCGGATCGCGGCAGGCATTTTCGATGAGATCGTCTTTCGGGAGGCGCCGGACGGCCGGGGGCGCCCACCGGGTGAAACCAATGGGCTCATGTCGCGCGGCGCCGTACTCGCGGGCATGCCGGTCGAGCGAATTCACCGCGTGGTGGACGAGTTCGAGGCGGTCGCCGATACGCTCAAGCGTGGCGCACCGGGCGACCTGCTGGTGATCCTGCCGACCTCGGTGGCCGCGGTGTGGGATCAGGTCCGCGCGTTCGTGCCGAGCTGCTCGCCAGGCTGTTCGCCTCATATGACCACTTGCCAGGATGTCGCACCTTCGCAGCTGGCGGAGGTGCTGGCCTATGGCTGAGAAGAGGCGCTGGGCAATCATCGTCCATGGGGGTGCAAAGGCGATCGACGCGTCGCTGCTGGAACGAAATCGCCAGGGCTGTGCCGAGGCCGCAGACGCTGGCGCGACTGTGTTGCGGCAGGGCGGCACCGCGCTCGCGGCTGCGAAGTGCGCTATCCGGGTGCTCGAAGACAACCCGATCTTTAACGCGGGCATCGGCTCGGTGCGCAATGCCGCCGGCAATGTCGAGATGGACGCGGCCCTGATGGATGGAGAAAAGCTGCGGCTGGGCGCGGTCACGGGCGTTTCCCGGGTGCGCAATCCGATCCTGGCTGCCGCTGCGATGCTGGACGACACGCCGGTCCTGCTCGCGGGCGAAGGGGCGGAGCGCTACGCGCAGGCGCACGGCGTGCTGCTCTGCGCCGACGAGGAAATGCTGGTCGACGAACCGCTCGCCTCGGAATATTCCAAAGCGCACGACACCGTCGGGTGCGTGGCGCTGGACATTACCGGCCACGTTGCCGCAGCGACCTCCACGGGCGGACTTCCCGGAAAATATCCCGGTCGTATCGGCGATTCTCCCCTGTCCGGCTGCGGCCTTTACGCAGATGACGATGTCGGCGGCGTCGCCTTGTCCGGGGACGGCGAGAGCATAATCCGCACGATGCTCGCCGCGCACGCCATCCAGGCGATGCGAACGCTGCCGGCGAACAAGGCGGTGGCGACTGCCCTGCGCCAGATTAGCCGCGTCGGCGGAGAGGCGGGCCTGATCGCAATCGATGCGGTGGGCCGGATCGGAATATCGCACAACAGCGAGCATTTCGCCGTTGGCGTTCACGCTGAAAACATGATGCGCGCGCACGGCGCCGTTCATCGCGAGGAACTGGAGGAACTGCTCGATGCCAGGTGAGCCCGGACCGCTCCTCATCATCGGTGGCCATGAGGACAAGGAAGGCGACAAGCGCATCCTTCGCGAAGTCGCCAGTAGATTGCGAGGCGGCAAGCTCGTCATCGCGACCGTCGCCAGTCATCAACCCGATGGCTATTTCGAAGCCTATCAAAAGGCTTTCGGCGACCTCGGCGTGCACGAACTCGTGGAGCTCTATGTCCATGAGCGGGGCGAAACCCTGGAGTCGGGAGCGGCCGACATCCTCGCGGACGCCGCAGGCATCTTCTTCAGCGGCGGCGACCAGCTGCGCATATCCAGCCAGATCGGCGATACGCCGGTCGAGAAGATGGTGCGGGAGTTGCACCTTCGCGGCGGCCTGGTGGCGGGCACCTCGGCGGGCGCGTCGGTCATGAGCGAGACCATGCTGGTCAAGGGTGCTAGCCAGGAGTCGCACCGGATCGGCGATCTCCATATGGCGCCGGGGCTGGGCCTGGTGCGCGACGTCATCATCGACCAGCATTTTGCCGAACGCGGGCGTATCGGACGCCTGCTGGGAGCGGTGGCCCAGAACCCGCGGGTACTCGGGATCGGTATCGACGAGGACACCGCGATCCTCCTGGAAGGCAGCGCATTCGATGTGCTCGGCGCCGGGGCCGTCTACATCGTCGATGGCGCGGAAGTGACTCGCTCGAACATTTCGGAGGCGAGCCCGGACAAGACGCTTTCGATGCACGATGTGCGCCTGCACGTCCTGAGCGAGGGGGACCGCTTCGACCTCGAGGCGCGCGCGCCCGGTCCCCTGTCGCCAGCGCCGGCCTGAGGGCGAGCCGGCCGAACCGGACAGTGCATGACCAGACCGTCTGCGGGACGTCCGCGGTGGCGAAACTACGGAAGGAGCTGAGAAGATGACAGGTCTGACGAATGACCGCGCGGGAAGCGGTGCGACGCCGGAACAGGAACGGCACTTACCCAGCGATGGAGACGCGGCCGCAGGGCTCGATGCAGCCGCCGCCGCAGCCGCTCCGCGCGAATGCCCCGAGGAAGACCGCCCCCGGGTCGAGATCGGATCCGAGGAACTGACGGGGCAATGGGCGGACAAGTTCAATGTTACGCGCGCGCAGCTGGAGGAAGCGGTGAGCGCGGTCGGAAGCGACGAACATGCCGTCGCGACCTATCTGCGTGGTCAGGGCGGCGGGGACTGAGACCCGGCCTCGCCGCCCATACCCGCTCAGCCGGGACGCTTGCGCTTGCGACTGCTACCCTTCGTCATCGGGTCGGGCTTCGGTGGAGGGCGCCAGCCGGCCGGTGGCCTGATCCTCTGCTGGCTCGTGCCAAGGCCCATGGCGCCGGGTTGCTGCCGCGTGAGGCCCGAGGTGTCGATATCCTCGACCTCCGCGGCCGACGCACCGCCGCGCAGGAGATTGATCCGGTCGCGCAGTTTGCGCGCCAGCTCGAAGTCCAGCGCTTCCGCCGCGTCCTCCATCATCCTGTGAAGCTCGGAAATCTTCTCGGACATCACTTTCACAACGCGGAGTGTTCCTCCCGGTTCAGCGGCCACCCGGACGCCGACGATCCGCGTTGCGAAGTTCGGGCTGGTCCGGTGGCGATGATCGGGTTGGCACATCCTGCTTGTCACCGACGCGCCATATCGCTGCCGACACAAGACCTTCGGCCCAGACACCAGCGCTTGGAAGGCGCGCCTGGAGGGTATGCCGCAATTTGGCCGGAAGGTCGCGCCGGCACCGATTACCCGCATGGAGCGCATCAGCGCGCCAGCAGGCGCATCACCCAGGAGCGTCTTGAGATCGTTGCGCGACGTCGCTCGTTGCGCAGCCTTATCCATCGCAACGTCTGCGCAATTTTCACCTCTCCGGCTTGCTGATCCATCCGTTCTGCGCGCTTAGATAACCGCATGGCCATTCCGGAACTGCGGCTCGACCTGAGAGGCAATCAGCGCCTGTAGCTTACGCTCATACGCTCGAGCGAACTCGGTATGCGCGCGGTAGCTGGAGGGGTCGCGAGCGTGCTCCGCCCTGTCACGCTCCTCCTCGACCCGGCGGCTGAGATATTCGATGTCATTCTCCTTGGCCATTTCGTGCTCCATATGCCCCCGGAGCCCGGTCCCGATATAGCAGCCGCTCCTCTATCGAGTCGTGACATAGGTTAAGTCGCTGCGATTAGCCCAGAACGCGCTGCAGTGCAGAACCGGGTTCATTGCCAGCTTGACTGGGATTGTCCTCGAAAGTCCACTGGCGGGGCGCACACGCGCTCGGGATGATTCTATCCTGGATTGAGCACAGTCGAGCTAATCTGAGTGATCGATTGCAGGTTTTCAGGCGTTCCCATTGATCGCCATTCTCGTGCCCCGGGCTCCGGCGTCGAGGTTATCCTCGCCCAGACAGGGAAATATCCGATGTCCATCGCGACCCCATTAAGTCCGATGGTGGAGAAGCTCGGCAGGCGTGCAGCGCTCACCGAGGTCGACCGCGATGCGCTCTCCTCCTTGCCCCATCGCATCAGCGAGGTGGATCGGGATCGATATTTCGCGCGCGAGGGAGATCGCGCCGGCCATTGCTGCGTTCTCATCTCCGGCTTTGCCATGCGCCACAAGATCACGGGCGATGGTGCACGCCAGATCGTGGCGATCCATGTCCCTGGCGACCTGCTCGATGCGCAAAATGGCGCCACCGACTATTCTGTCACCAATGGCCAGAGTCTAACCGGAGTGCGCATAGCTATAATCGCGCGCTCGGCATTGCTGGAGCTGGCGGATGCGCATCCCTCCATCGCGCTGGCGCTCTGGGCCGATGCCGGCGCCAATGCGTCCATCCTCGCCGAGTGGCTGTTGAATATCGGGCGGCGCGATGCGCGGTCGCGGATCGCGCATCTCCTGTGCGAAGTGAAGCTGCGTCAGGAGGGCATGTCGCACCCGTCCAATGCCTGCGCCTCCTGGCTGATGACGCAGGAGCAGCTCGGAGATGCGACCGGACTGACGTCGATTCATGTGAACCGGACGATCCAGGGTCTGCGACGCGAAGGATTGCTCGGTTACCAGCAACGGGAACTGCAAATCCTGGACTGGGACGGGCTCTGCCAGGTCGGCGACTTCACTCCGGATTATCTCCTGCTGGATGCTCCCGAGGCGCAAGCGCCCGCGCCGGTGCACTGATCGGGGCGGACAGTTCTCGGCCTCCGCTTTCAGGTCCCGGTCTCCGCGTTCAGGCTGCACGCTCGGTTTCCGGCTATTCGGGGACACTCGGCCGACCTGCCGAGGTTTCAATTTGAGTGAGAGCCCGGCATCCCGATGTCACGAGGCCAGGGCATGGCCCATCGAAAGGGCCGCATCTCCCGTTCGGGAGCGCGAGCGAGCAGGTGATGCGCCTTCGGCTAGCGCGTGTCCGGGCCGATCGTTCGCTTCCGGTCCGTCCAGGCGGGGAGCTGCCAGGCCGCGCCGAGTATCGAACTGGCGCTCGGTACTGGCAGTATGCTTGGCCTCGGCCGTACATCGCGACGGTCGCTCAGGTGCTGGGAAATAGCTGGGAGCTGGTGATCCAATCCTGAGCGAAGCCGAAAAGGGCCCGGCCGAAAGGCCGGGCCCTGTCCCTCAATAGTCCATCGCTGGCACTGCGGAGGGCTTTTCTTCCTTCGGCAACTCGGCGACGAGCGCCTCGGTGGTGATCAGCAGGGAAGCGACGGAGGCCGCGTCCTGGAGGGCGGTACGCACGACCTTGGCAGGATCGATCACGCCCGACTTGACCAAGTCCTCATAGGTGCCGGTCGCAGCATTGAAGCCCTGGTTGTAGTCGTCACCCTCGAGCAGCTTGCCGACGATCCAGGCACCGTCCTCACCGGCATTGTCGGCGATCTGCCGTGCCGGCGCGCGCAGCGCCCGGCGGACGATATCGATGCCCGACTGCTGGTCGTCGTTCGCCGCCTTGAGGCCGTCGAGTGCCTTCAGCGCACGCAGCAGCGCGACGCCGCCGCCAGGCAGGATGCCTTCCTCGACCGCGGCGCGCGTCGCGTGGAGCGCATCGTCGACACGGTCTTTCTTCTCCTTGACCTCGACTTCGGTCGCGCCGCCTACGCGGATCACCGCGACGCCGCCGGCGAGCTTGGCGAGCCGTTCCTGCAGCTTCTCGCGGTCATAGTCGCTGGTCGTGACTTCGATCTGCTGGCGGATCTGCGCGACGCGGCCGTCGATGTCCGCCCTGGCGCCAGCGCCGTCGACGATCGTCGTGTTGTCCTTGTCGATGACGACCTTCTTGGCACGGCCGAGCATGCCGATCGTGACATTCTCGAGCTTGATGCCGAGATCCTCGCTGACGAGGTTGCCTGCGGTGAGGACTGCGATATCCTCGAGCATCGCCTTGCGGCGGTCGCCGAAGCCCGGCGCCTTGACCGCGGCGACCTTGAGGCCGCCGCGCAGCTTGTTCACCACCAGGGTGGCGAGCGCCTCGCCCTCGACGTCCTCGGCGATGATCAGCAACGGCCGACCCGACTGGACCACCTGCTCGAGCACCGGCACGAGCGCCTGGAGGTTCGAGAGCTTCTTTTCGTGGATGAGGATATAGGGGTCGTCGAGCTCGACCTTCAGCTTCTCGGCATTGGTGACGAAATAGGGCGAGAGATAGCCGCGGTCGAACTGCATGCCCTCGACCGTCTCGAGCTCCGTTGCCAGGCTCTTGGCTTCCTCGACGGTTATGACGCCCTCGTTGCCGACCTTCTCCATCGCCTCCGCGAGGATGCGGCCGACCTCGGCATCGCCATTGGCCGAGATGGTCGCAACCTGGGCGATCTCGCTGTTGGCGCTCACCTTCTTCGCATGCGCCTCGAGGTCCTTGACCACGGCACCGACTGCGAGATCGATGCCGCGCTTGACGTCCATCGGGTTCATGCCGGCGGCGACGGCCTTGGAGCCTTCGCGCACGATCGCCTGGGCGAGGACGGTCGCGGTGGTGGTGCCGTCGCCTGCCTTGTCGTTCTGCTTGCTGGCGACCTCGCGCAGCATCTGCGCGCCCATATTCTCGAACCTGTCGGCGAGCTGAATCTCCTTGGCGACGGTGACGCCGTCCTTGGTGATGCGCGGCGCGCCGAAGCTCTTCTCGATCACGACGTTGCGGCCCTTGGGCCCGAGCGTGACCTTCACTGCGTTTGCAAGCGTATCCACGCCGCGCAGCATGCGATCACGCGCGTCCGACGCAAACTTCACTTCCTTGGCAGCCATGATGGCTCAACTCCTTTCCTTGGTTTCCTTCCTGATGGTCTGAGGGCGGCGGTTACGCCGCCTGCCTGAGCTCGGCCTGGGTCTCGACCACGCCGAGAATATCGCTCTCCTTCATGATGAGCAGGTCCTCGCCGACGATCTTGACCTCGGTCCCCGACCATTTGCCGAACAGGATGCGATCCCCCGCCTTGACGGACAGCGCGACGAGATTGCCCCTATCGTCGCGCACGCCGGGGCCGACGGCGACAACCTCGCCTTCCTGCGGCTTTTCCTTCGCGGTGTCGGGGATGATGATGCCGCCCGAGGTCTTCTCCTCGGCTTCGATGCGGCGGACGACCACACGGTCGTGCAAGGGGCGGAAATGCATGGCAAAACCTCCAGTTGCAAAAGCATGATGTCAATGTGCCCGACGCTCCCTAGCAGCGGCGGGCGGCGGCGAATTAGGGACCTCGATTTTTCCGTTCAAGTCCCGGAGCGAAAATTTTTCACGGATCGGGTCGCTGCATGAAAGTCCATGATCTGAGTTGCTTGACGCAATGCGAGGCTCTTGACGAAGTCCGCCGAACGACCAAGATTTCCGACCGGCCACAGGCCATGAGAAAGGAGCGACCGCAAGGAAAGGAGGACGACCATGTCGCAACCCGTCTCCCGTTTTCTCCACCCGTTCGAGGTAACCCATCCGAGCTTCGAACCCGAAGTCGAGCGCGCAATCCTCGCCCGATGGGCAGCCAGGCACCCGGAAATTCCTGCGAGCCCATTGTTGTCGCGGGGTCCCGGACGCAGCGGAGATGGATCTGCAAGCAAGCCTGGATCGACGTCGCGCAGGTCCGACGATGCGGGCACCGCGCGCCCATGACCGACCGCGCTTTTTCCGCCCAGCTGAACGGGCACGGGCTGACCACCGCCGAGGTACGTTATTTCCGTCCCGACGCGCCGTCCCTGATCCAGCTGTTCGTCTGGCAGGACTATGACCTGGCGCCGGACTTTCCGGCGCTGTTCGGTTTCCTCGAGCATTGGCACCGCGAGATCGAAGCCGCCCTTCATTCGGTCCGGATCGCGCACGCGCATCTCATCCGCCCGGCGGAATGGCGTGCCGTCGATGGTGAGTTCCGGCTGTCATGAGCCGCGGTCCTATCCTACGCTGGCGCGAGCGCGGAAATCGAACGGTGCGCCTCATGCTTCCGTTCGACGACATCATGGAGTTCGCGCTCGCGCTTCTGTCGGTCTCCCCGGCAGAGCTTCGTACGCTGGGCTGGACGTTTGCCGACCGCAAGCGCCTGCTCGACCATTGCCTTGCCAGTGGGAGGGCAGCGCAGGCGGCCGATCCTGCGTCACTTGGTACAACGCCGATCGAGCTCAGCCTTCCCCAGCGCGACGTCGACAGATTGCAGGTCTTTGCCCGACGGGAATTGCCCAGGGCGGCGAGCAACGCGGCAATGCTCGATCGCGTGCTGGCGGCTCTAGACGCCGCTTCACACAGGCCGGCAGCCCCGCCGACAGAATTAGGCGCCTAGGAATTGGCGCCCGAAACATGCGCTGGCTGGCAACGTCTCACCGCGAGCCTCGCTTGCAATGTTGGAACGTTAAGTGAACATATCTCGACTCCAGTGAAAGGAGTATTGAGATGCTTATCCTCAGCGATGGCTTTCTACTTGGCTTGGCGTCGCTTGTCACGGCAGTGGCCGGCCTCGTCTGGGCAGCGCGGCGCAAACCCTGAACGCGGCCTGTGCAGCAGGGGCGCGGGCGGTTTCGCAACTGGATAGAATGACCGGGTGGAGAAGCCGCTCGCACCCAGCCTGGTCGCGGCGTACTCGGACGCCATGCTGGCCCCCGCCGCTCCTCGAATCCCTTCACAGCTGGGGGCACGCCAGCGAGCGGACAGCAAATTCCCGTCCATCGAAAGGCCGCCAGATCCATTTCTGGCGGCCCTACCCGCATCAGCGCACGCGGTTGCGCTGGACCAGGTTGAAGATGCCGAGCAGCACCACCGCGCCGACAAAGGCAATGACGAGACCGGTCAGCGAGAATTCCTGGACACTGCCCCGGATGCCGAAGAGCGGACCGGACAGCCAGTTGCCGATGACCGAGCCCACACAGCCGACGACGATGTTGAGGACGATGCCCATCGAGGCGTTCCGGCCCATCACCATGCTGGCGAGCCAGCCCGCGATACCGCCGACGATCAGTGCGATGATCCAACCCATTTCGATTCTCCCTGTCTTGTAGATGCTGGAGCAATTCGCGGAGATGGGCTTTGTTCCGCCCCTGCAACGCTAGCGGAGCAAGCGCGCGCCCGGCCTGGCGATGCCGGGCATCTCGCTTCAACGCCGTGAACTGCCTCGCGCAAAGGCCGGGCGTAGGTTTCGGCGGGGTGCGTCCGGATGCGGCGGAGCGCACTATTCGGTTATGATATCAGCGAGCTCCAAGTGTCGGCGCGGCCGCGCCGAGTGCGTGCCTTTGGGCTCGGCATATCGGAGATGAGCCTGGAACGACGGTTTGGCGCCCCGGGTTTGGCGATGCGATGCGTCATTCGCATCGCCCTCGGGCACAGGCCGCTTCCCATGAGTTTCCGAAAGCCGCTCAAATGCCAGACACCCCTCGAAATCACTTTCTCCGCATGAAGGAGGTGCGTCAGCGCACCGGTCTGTCGACATCGACGATCTATCGCAAGATTCAGGAGGGCACGTTTCCGCCTGGCCATAGTCTGGGCGCAAAGGCCCGGCGATGGCTGGACAGCGAGGTTCAATCTTGGATCGAAGCGCAGCTCGCCTCCGCGCCGGAGATTGAGCCGTGGCGACCGCCATTGCCGCCTGCGCGGCGTGTTGGGGAGAAGAAGCCTCCGCCCCTGGTACCGAACGAGAAGGGCGCGGAGGCAGCAGCCAAGGTTGCCGGTGTGGTTGGTCTCGCCGTTCCGGACGGCGAGGTACCATGCGATCGTGAGATTGCCCTGCGTTTTCCCGACTGGCCGGAAATGATGCGGCAGCGAACAGCGGCAGCGAACAGCGGCCGCTTATCTCGACTTGTCCGAGTCCGCGTTCATTCGCGAAGTGTATCGCGGCGTTCTGCCCAACCCGGTCCTGCTCGGTGGGCGGCAGAGCTGGAGCCGCCAGCAATTGGACAAGGCGCTCGCCCGATTGCTGGCCGGTTAGCGGCGCCGGCATCCAATCCACCGCATCCTTCCGGCTGGAGGCGTATCGACTCAGATCAGCAGTTGTGAGCCCAAGGCGGGCGGTGCGCCGTGGACCTGCTGCACGGCCAAGCTCCCCGGCGGCAGGATGCGGAGGACATCGGCCGCCGGGACGGCCGGATCGAGCCACACGGCCCACTGGTCGCGCGCGAGCGGTATGATCTGACGGTGATGGTAAGGCGCGACGTCAGGGCCAGCGTCGAGCGTCAGCATCGTGAACGCTTCGCCGGCGGCTGGATGCCTGCGCCAGATGCCCGCGATCGCGAACCAGTCATGGTCCTGCATGGTGAAGAGCCACTTGTTCTGTCGCTTCTGCTTGGGATCGTCCGACTTGGTGAACTCGTAGAACCCGTCAGCCAGGATCAGGCAGCGGTTTGACAGGAAGTCACGCCCCTCGGCGCGGTAATTATAGACGGGCTTTCCCGTCGGGCCGGGCCAACTCCATCGGCGATTGACCAATGCGCCGTGCCTGGCAGTGCCATCGACGGCGACCACGATCGGCGCGACATCGGTGATCTTGATATCCTCGCGCGCAGCGACGTTAGGCTTACCCTCCGGCGTGTCGATCGCGATCTCCAGCTCCTCGAAGTCTTCCATGATCGAGGCGATGTCGACTTCGAGGCGATAGTCATTGCACACGAGCGAACTCCGATTTGCAGGCCATGCCTGTTCGCATTATGTTCTCGCCATGGAAGCGAGACCTTTCGAGTCGGATGCACCTTTTGGCAGCCGCAAGATCATCATCCGGCGCAACCCGCGCACGGGCAAGCCGCAGGCCATAGACGCAAGCTGGGGCCTGGAGCCGTGGGAGCCCGAGGGCAAGCCGTTCAAGTTCATTCGCGCCGAAGGCCGGTCCTTTCCGCATCAGCGGTGCCTCGTGCCGGCAAGCGAGTTCCAGGTGACCAACGGCGATCGCAAGTTCCGCGTCATGCTCGACGACGGCAACTTCTTCTACCTGGCAGGAATCTGGCGGCCTTCGTCGGGCGAGCGCGACGTCAGCTACGCGATCATCACGATCGAGGCCAATCCGGACATTTTCTTCTATCAGGAGCGCCAGGGTGCCGTGCTCCTGCGACGGCAGAACATGGCGTGGCTCGACCTCACCCAGCCTGAGTCCGACCTGCTGCGTGCGCTGCCCAAGCACAGTTTCCAGATCGAGGAAGTGGGCAAGCGCGGTCTTGTCGATCGCCAGCAAATGTTGGCCTTGTAGTCGAGGAAGCCTTCGATGTTCTGTCAAACGTACCCTGTTACCTCGGACGCGGATGATGGCCGCGACGCAGCCGAACTGCTCAATGGGGTAGGATTGAGCGGGCCGCAGATTGCCGCCGCGCTCGAGGTGCTGGCGTTGCTGCCCGAGGAGCAACGGCACGATCCTCGCTCGCAGGCCATGGCGCTCCAGGCCTATGCGATGGATGCCGGCTTCCCCGACGAGGCGCTGGCGGGGGCAGCGCTTCATGCCCGGATCACCGCGCTCGCAAAATGGACCAAGGCGCATGACCCAGAGCGCCAGTCGGATCCACAGGCAGTGATCGAGGCAGCGGCGCGCCATCCACTGGTCGATGGCGCGGGCGGCATCGGCTTCGAAGGGGCTGCTTTCCAGGAAATGATCCTCTTCATCGAGGAATTGCCCTGGTGACGATTCATTCTTCCGGGATGAGGCTGCGGATCGCGTCGCCGACGATGGTCCGGTCTGCGACCGTGATCGAATAGGCCCATAGCGCATCGTCCGGATCGCTGAGGGCGATCCGGACCATCTTGGCAAGCGGGCCGTCGCCGATCTCCTCCATGGGATAGCGGCTTAGCTCCTCGCGCCAGTCGGCGCGAGACCGCCACAGCCTTGCGGGCAGCATCATGTCGAGCTTCGCCATGTAGCGAACAGACCGTAGCTGCAGGGCCCTGGTCAAGCGCGCGCAACCGCGGTTCGGCGCCGCGAGTGAAGCGGGCTACCGCTTGAAATAGGCTTCGATCGCGCCAGCTCCATTGCCGACGGCATCGACCGCCTCCTGGAGCCGCTCGCGGCTGACACCGAACTTGTCGGTCCAGTATGCAACCTCGTAATCTTCTCCCATCGCTACTCGCGAGCTGTCTTGCGGTGCGCGCAGGGTCTTGTTGTCCGACACTTCAGCCTCCTCTTGTTCCAGCAAGACCAACGTTCTCGATTCTCCTGAGTTTCCGTGGACTTGCATTCCAGGGAACGAACCGCTGCCGAATCGAGTCTAGGCAAGATGGCACGCCGAGCCGGCCTTCCAACGGGATCGCGCAGAAACCGCGCCACCGGGGCGGCTGCGCTCAAGCCACCGCCGTTCCGCCCGGTCCAGCTCGCGCAGCTCGTCGATACCGTGCCAACCGGCGATCGGTGGCTGCACGAGATGAAATATGACGGCTATCGCACCCTGATTGCGATCGGCGGCGGCGAGGCGCGCGCCTATACCCGTTCGGGCCTGGACTGGTCGGATCGCTTCGCCGGCATTCTCGACGAAGCCCGCGCGCTGGATCTCGGCTCGGCGCTGATCGACGGGGAAGCCGTCGTTCTCGACGCGAACGGCCGGTCGAGTTTCCAGGCGCTGCAGGGCGCGCTCAAGGGCGCACCGGCCAGCATCGACTATTTCGCCTTCGACCTGCTCGAACTCGACGGCAAGGACCTGGCCGGCCTGCCGCTGGTAGAGCGCAAGGAGAAACTCCGCGCGATTCTGCCCGCGGGCAATCTGCGGCTGCGCTACTCCGACCATATCGTCGGCAATGGCGAGAAGCTCCTCAACCAGTTCTGCGCCGCCAATCTGGAAGGTGTCATCTCCAAGCTCGCGACGGGCAAATATGTCGGTTCGCGGGGTGGCGGCTGGCTCAAGACCAAGTGCATCAAGCGGCAGGAATTCGTCGTCATCGGCTGGACGCCGTCGGACAAGTCGCGGACCTTCCGCTCGCTGATCCTCGGCGTCCATGAAAAGGGCGCGTTGCGCTATGCCGGCAAGGTCGGCACCGGCTTCGACAATGCCGAGCTGTTCCGGCTGATGGAGATCATGGCGCCGCTCGAACGCGAGGAACCTACGGTGAAGGCGCCGCGGGCGGAAGTGCGTGGTGCGCATTGGCTCGAGCCCCGGCTCGTCGCCGAGATCGCCTATACCGAGATGACCAACGAGGGGACGCTCCGCCACCCGAGCTATCTCGGCCTGCGCGAGGACAAGAAGCCCGAGGCCGTCGTGCTCGAAACCGAAATGGCGCCGGATGCGCTCGACGCCGCGACCTCCGGCGTGAGGATCAGCAACCGCGAGCGCGTGATCTATCCCGAGACCAACATCACCAAGGGCGAGCTCGCCGACTATTACGAAGCGGTCGCCCCGATCATGCTGCCCTGGCTGGGATCGCGCCCGATCAGCCTGGTCCGCTGCCCCCAGGGCCGGGCCAAGAAATGCTTCTTCCAGAAGCATGATGCCGGCAGCTTCGGCGACGCGGTCCATCATGTCGGCATCCGCGAGAAGGACGGGCATGAAGAGCCCTATCTCTATATCGACACCCCGGCGGGGCTGATGACCTGCGTGCAGATGGGAACGATCGAATTCCATGGCTGGGGCGCCAGGATCGAGGATGTCGAGAAGGCAGACCGGCTGGTCTTCGACCTCGATCCCGATGTCGGGCTCGATTTCGAGAATGTGCGCACCGCCGCCTTCCATTTCCGCGACATCCTGAAGTCGATCGGGCTCGATACCTTCCCGATGCTCACCGGCGGCAAGGGCGTCCATGTGATCGCGCCGCTGACGCCGCGCGCCGAATGGCCCGAGGTGAAGGACTTCGCGCACCGGCTGGCGCTCGCGGTCGGACAGGCGGATCCCGAGCATTTCACCGCCGCCCTGCCCAAGGCACAGCGCAAGGGGCGCATCTTCGTCGACTATCTGCGCAACCAGCGCGGCGCGACCGCGGTCATGCCCTATGGTGTCCGCGCCCGCGAGGGAGCGCCGGTCGCGGTGCCGATCACCTGGAAGGAAATGGAGACGATCGACACGCCTTCGCACTTCTGCATCCGCGATGCGGAGAAGCTCCTTCGCCGCGCGGGTTCGAAGGCGCTGGCGGGCTGGGGCCGCGCCGATCAGGAACTGCCCGACCTGTGAAGATCGCGACCTATAATGTGAACGGCGTCAACGGGCGGCTGCCCGTGCTGCTCAGATGGCTGGAACTGGCCGAGCCCGATATCGTCTGCCTGCAGGAGCTGAAGGCGCCACAGGAGAAATTCCCCGAAAAGCCGATCCGGGACCTGGGCTATGACGTGGTCTGGCACGGGCAGAGCCGGTGGAACGGCGTCGCCCTGCTGAGCCGGGTCGGCGATATCCACGAAACGCGACGCGGGCTGCCGGGCGATCCGGACGACGTCCAGAGCCGCTATATCGAGGGAGCGATCAACGGCGTGCTCGTCGCCGGGCTCTATCTGCCCAACGGCAATCCGCGGCCTTCCGCGAAGTTCGACTTCAAGCTGCGCTGGTTCGAGCGGCTGCACGACCACATGGCCGGGCTGGTCGGGCTCGACGCGCCGGTGATCGTTGCCGGTGACTATAACGTCATGCCCACCGACCGGGATGTCTATGTCCCGGACCGCTGGCGCGACGACGCGCTGTTCGCGCCGGAAGTGAAGGCCGCCTATTTCCGGTTGCTCGAGCAGGGCTGGCTCGACGCGCTGCGGCATATGCATCCCGACGAGACCATCTACACCTTCTGGAAGTATCTGCGCTTCGCGTTCGAACGCGATGCCGGGCTGCGGATCGATCATCTGCTGCTCAACCCCGCCGCCGCCGACAGGCTGGTCGCAGCCGAGGTCGACAAGCGTCCGCGCGGCTGGGAGAAGACCAGCGATCACGCGCCGGTCTGGGTCGAGCTGTCGGACTCGCCGCCTCGGATAGGCGCTACCAGGCGACGCGAGCCAGCCTGATCAGGCTGTGGTGCGACAGGCCGTCATTTTGATGGATCTCGCCAGGGCCGAGTGGCGCATCGCTGGGCAGGTGTCGCGGTCTCGAGCGGCATTCTGCCCTGGCCGCGCCATCGCCGGCCCGGGAGATCGGCTGGGGCGCGGGGCGAGCCTGGGTCTTCCGATCGGGATTTGTCAGCTGAAGTCGCGCGGCTTGATCTTGATTCCCTCGGTCGGCTGTCCCGGGATAATGCCGGAGCCCAGCCGGAGGTCGGGGATGTAGATGTCGCGCGGGTTGCGGCCGAGCGGGCGCTCGGCAGGATCCCGGGGATCGGGAGCCATGCCGTTCTTCACCACGTCCGCGCGCGACACGCGATAGATGTCGGCGACGTCGCTGCGGCTGCCGACGCTTGCCAGCAGCGGCGACAGGTCATCGAGCCGCTCGGCGATGACATGGATCACGTCCCCTTCGCGCTGCACCTTGCCGCGCAGGCCGATCATCGAGGCGCCGAGCACGACGCGGCGATACTTCTCGAAGACGTTGGTCCAGACGACGAGGTTGGCGATATCGGTCTCGTCCTCGATCGTGATGAACATGACGCCCTTGGCCGAACCCGGCTTCTGCCGGACCAGGACTAGGCCGGCGAGGTCGATCCAGCGGCCGTCCTTCATCGTCCGGGCCGCCGAGCAGGGCTGGATCTTGCGCTGCGCGAGCTCTTCGCGAAGAAAGGCGAGCGGATGGGCGCGCAGCGACAGGCTCGTGCTGCGATAGTCCTCCACGACTTCCTGGCCCTCGCCCATCGGCATAAGGCGCACCTCGGGCTCGACTGCTTCGTCGCGCCAGGCCGCGTCGCGCCGGTCGGCAGCGGCGAACAAAGGCAGCGGTGCATCCGCCAGGCCTTTTACCTGCCACAGCCCCGCGCGGCGCGTCCGGTCGAGCGAGCCGAATCCGTCCGCCTCGCCGATCCGGTTGAGGGCGCCGGCGCCTACCCCGGCGCGGCGCTGGATTTCCTCGACGCCGGCATAGGGGCCGTCGCCTCGCGCCGCGACGATCGCGGCGGCATCGTCATTGGCCAGGCCGCGCACCAGGCGCAGCCCCAGGCGCACCGCCTTGTACCGGCCCGCCGTCTCCTCCAGCGTGCAGTCCCAGCGGCTGGCATTGACGTCGACCGGCCGCACCTCGACCCCATGCTCGCGGGCGTCGCGCACGATCTGGGCGGGTGCGTAGAAGCCCATCGGCTGGGCGTTCAGCAGCGCCGCGCAAAAGGCGTCGGGATGATGGCATTTCATCCAGGACGAGGCATAGGCGATGAGCGCGAAGCTCGCGGCATGGCTCTCGGGAAAGCCGTAGGAGCCGAAGCCCTCGATCTGCTTGAAGGTCTTCTCGGCGAAGTCATGGGCGTAGCCGCGCGCAACCATGCCGCCGATCAGCTTGTCGCGGAAATGGCTGACCCCGCCGGTGAGCTTGAAGGTCGCCATCGCCCGGCGCAGCAGGTCGGCCTCGGAGGCCGTGAAGCCGGCGCACTCGATCGCGACCCGCATCGCCTGTTCCTGGAACAGCGGCACGCCGAGCGTCTTCTCCAGCACGCGGCGCAGTTCCTCCTTGGGATAGGTCACCGGCTCCTTGCCTTCGCGTCGGCGCAGATAGGGATGGACCATGTCGCCCTGGATCGGCCCGGGCCGGACGATCGCGACCTCGATGACGAGGTCGTAGAAGGTCCGCGGCTTGATCCGCGGCAGCATCGCCATCTGCGCGCGGCTCTCGATCTGGAAGACGCCCAGGGTGTCGGCCTTCTGGATCATCTTGTAGGTGGCCGGATCCTCGGCAGGGATGGTCGCCAGGTCGACCTTCACGCCCTTGTCCGCCTCGAGCAATTCGAAGGCGCGGCGCATGCAGCTCAGCATGCCGAGTGCGAGCACATCGACCTTCATGAAGCCCAGCGCGTCGATATCGTCCTTGTCCCATTCGATGACCTGGCGGTCGTCCATCGCGGCGGGCTCGATCGGCACCAGCTCGTCGAGCCGGTCGCGGGTCAGCACGAAACCGCCTGGGTGCTGCGACAAATGCCGCGGCGTATTGATCAGCTGCCGGGCCAGCTCGAGGGTCAGGGCGAGCCGCTTGTCTCCCGTGTCGAGGTTGAGCGCCTCGGCGTGCCGCTCCTCGACGCCCTCCCGGCTCCAGCCCCAGACCTGGCTGGAGAGGCCGGCTGTCATGTCCTCGCTCAGCCCCAGCGCCTTGCCGACCTCGCGCACCGCGCCGCGTGCCCGGTAGCGGGAGACCACCGCCGTCAGCGCGCTGCGGTCGCGGCCATAGGTCTCGTAGATCCACTGGATCACTTCCTCGCGCCGCTCGTGCTCGAAATCGACGTCGATGTCCGGCGGCTCGCGGCGTTCGGCCGATACGAACCGCTCGAACAAGAGTTCTGAGCGCACCGGGTCGATCGAGGTGATGCCGAGGCAGAAGCACACCGCCGAGTTCGCGGCCGAGCCCCGGCCCTGGCAGAGGATCTCCCGGCGCCGGGCCTCGGCGACGATCGAATGGACGGTCAGGAAATAGGGCGCATAGTCGAGCTGGGCGATGAGCTTGAGTTCATGCTCGAGCTGGGCGCGGATCTTCGGCGTGACCCCCTCGGGATAGCGCTCGGGCGCCTTTTCCCAGGTCAGCCGCTCGAGCTCCTGTTGCGGCGTGCGGCCGGGCACGCGGATCTCGTCGGGATATTGGTAGCGCAGCTGCTCCAGGTCGAAGGTGCAGCGCTCGGCGATCTCGAGGCTGCGGGCGACGGGCCGCGTGTCGCCGAGATTGCGGCGGAACAGGCGCTCCATCTCGGCGGCGGTCTTGAGATGGCGATCGGCGATCGCCTCGCGCCGCTCGCCCAGTTCGTCGATGGTGCACTTCTCGCGGATGCAGGTGACGACGTCCTGGAGCAGCCGGCGCTCCGGCGCATGATAAAGGACGTCGCCGGTCGCGACCGTCGCGACCCGCGCCCGGGCGGCCATCTCCGCCAAGTCGCACAGCCGCACGGGATCGCGCGGACGGCGACGAAGCGACAGGGCGAGATAGGCGCGATCGCCGAAGATCCGGCTGGTCCGGTCCAATGCCGCCTGAGTATCGGCATTGGCCCGGTCCGGCACCAACATGCCGATCAGCCCCGCGTTCCATTCCTCGACGTCGCTCCAGTCGAGATGACAGGCGCCCTTGCCGGCGCGGCTCTTGCCGATCGACAGCAGCCGGGTGAGCCGGCTCCAGGCCGCGCGGTCGCTCGGATAGACGAGCAGCGCCGTGCCGTCGGCGAGGTCGAGCCGGCACCCCGCGATCGAGCGAACGCCAGTTGTCTTCTGCGCATCCCAGGCGCGCACGATGCCGGCGACCGAGTTGCGATCGACCACGCCCAGCGCCGGGAGCCCGAGCAGTGCCGCCGCGGCGAACAATTCTTCCGGCGAGGAGGCGCCGCGCAGAAAGCTGAAATGCGTGCTTACTTGGAGTTCGACATAGGAGGCGCTGGACATGGTACGAGCCGGCAAGAGGAACAATGTTCCTTATATGTTCCGGCCTCGCAAGTCGATTCCATCCTCGGATATCGGTCGTCTTGTCGACGCCGGCGGCTCGGGCAGCGACACGCCCGGCGGTCGTCTCGCTGCCCGGCGCGGCGGTCTTGCTCGGCACCGTCAATCTTGTGCGGCGCGGGAGCCTCGCCAAATTCCGGCGCGGCCGATCGGGCCGCGCGCTGTTCCCGAAAGTTCGAACGCCACTGGCGAGCCCAGCCGGCGTCTTGCGTCAGGGAACACCCTCCAGGGCGGCACGCGCCACGCGGATTGCCTCCGTGGCCACCCGGTCCCGTGCCGACGGCCCCGGCCATCTGCCGCGCCCGAGCGCGGTCTCGAGGTCGCACCGTATTCGCTTCGCCACCCGCTCCAACTCGGTTTCGCTAGGCTGGCCGCCGCGCGCAATGCACGCGACGATCTCAGGGGCAATCGTACCGGCCATGTCAGGCGGCTCCCGGATGCCCCGCGTCGAGCTGCCGGAGCGCTGCCGGCATGTCACCCGCGGGGACGCGATCGCGCAATTCGGGCGGCTTGCGCAACCTGGGTCGCGAACGGACCGAAGGGGCATCGCAGACCGAGGACTCCCGGATGGAGCGCCTGACTTCCGGCTCGAGTTGCGGACGCTCGACCAGTTCCCGCGGACGGCGCAGCAGCCCCAGGAAATTCAAGGTCATCGTCGATCCTCCTCGATGCTTGTCGGACG
This sequence comes from Sphingomonas sp. Sphisp66, assembly GCF_047324325.1. Classification (NCBI taxonomy): domain Bacteria; kingdom Pseudomonadati; phylum Pseudomonadota; class Alphaproteobacteria; order Sphingomonadales; family Sphingomonadaceae; genus Sphingomonas; species Sphingomonas sp. Sphisp66. The sequence continues at coordinate 396,592 of NZ_CP168508.1, read as the reverse complement.
AGACATGCCCGCCCTTGCCGGGCGGGCATGCAGGCTTACGCCGCTTCCCGGTCGGCGGGCTCGCCTTCCTGCGCGGAAGGGCCCGCGAGCCGGTCGTTCGCGGGCGCGGAAGCCGTGCCGCCGATCGCGATGCGCCGGGGCTTCATCGCCTCGGGGACCTCGCGCTTGAGCGCGATCCGCAACAGGCCATTGTCGAACTGCGCATCCTCGACGACAACGAAGTCGGCCAGCTGGAACCGGCGTTCGAAGGCGCGCGTGGCGATGCCGCGGTGCAGAAAGCGGCCGGTATCGCCGTCCTCCTCTTCCTTGCGGCCCGTCACGGTAAGCTGGTTGCTCTGCGCCACGATCTCGATTTCGTCGGGACGGAAACCTGCCACCGCCAAGGTGATGCGATAGCGGTCTTCGCCGGCCTGCTCGATGTCGAACGGCGGGTAGCTGTCGGTCTCGCCGCGCGCTCCGGCCTCGAGCAGGTCGAACAGACGGTCGAAGCCAACCGTCGAGCGGCGATAGGGAGAAAAGTCGAAAGCGGTCCTCATATCCAAACCCTCCATATGAGCAATTTGAGCACGAGGCGCACCGGGAGAGCCGGTGCCCTCAGGTCCTGCCGGACCGAGATTTCGCGTCCGGCGGCGCGTAGATGGTTTTCGCGGGGGCGGCTTCAAGAGCCCTTTTGAAGAAATTTTTCGCCGTATCGCCGGGCTCGTCGCCGGAACGCAGGCGGCGCACCGGCATGCGCTCGCCCGGGACCGGCTTATGCCGTCGTGGCTCCTGAGCCGTCACGGCACGATCAGGCGAAGGCGCCATGAATGAACCAAGTCATCGGGCCGGTGGCCGCCCGTTCGCCTTGTCCCAGCCGGAAGATCCAGTAGCGGCCGCCGCTTTCGACCTCGACCTGGAAATAATCGCGCACCGCATAGGGCGTCTCGGCCTCCTGGCCGGCCTCGCGCCACCATTCGCCGTGCAGCCGCTCGGGACCATCGGCCTGGGTGACGCGGTAGCGCCGGCCCCCCCAGACGAACATTGCCGGGGGATGGTCGGGAAGCATGGCAGTGACCTGGATCTCCTGGGGAGGGTCGATCAACCTGCCCGGGCGCGGCAGGTCGTCGGCCCAGCGAAGCCCGGCAGCCTGGCCGAGCGCAGGGACCGACGAGACCGAGCGCTCGGGCATGCCGCCTGGATGCGGCGCCGCGCGGTGCAGACTATGCTGGCCGAATCGATTGGCAAGCGCGTCGATCAGGCCGCCGATATCCGCCTCGCGCCTTCCCGCGCGGGCAAGGTCGCTCTGGCTGGGACCGAGTGCCTCGGTAAGCGGCGCCACCAGCGCCATCGCCTCGATCCCGAGCCCCGGTTCGATTTGGTCGACGCGCGCGACGAGCAGCTTGGCGAGATGGGCGGTATCGCGGCTGGCAGCCGCAGTGCCGATGCGGATCGCCTGGACCCGACCATCGACGCGGTGGAAATAGAGGTCGAGCCGGCGGGCGCCATGGCCCATGCGTACGAGCTGCCCGCCCAGGTCCTCGACGAGGTCCCCGATCACCCTGGCGAAGGCTTCGGGCGTCGCGATCGGCTCGAGAAGCCCGCGGCGGCACCGCGGGACGTGCGGCGGGAAGATCGGTTCGATCGCCTCGGGGGCATGGCCGAGCGCCTGGTCGAGGCGCTGGTGAAGGATACGGCCGAACCGCCGTGCGAGCGGAGCGCGCGGCGTATCGATCAGCTGCTCGACGGACACGAAGCCGAGCTTGCGCAGGCCCTCGACGATGTCATCCTCGAGCCGGAGCGCGGCGATCGGCAGCAGCGCCATGGCCTTTCGCTGGTTGCCGGGATCGATGGTGGTCGGGCGGCCGGCGGGAACATGGCGCGCGACCGCGTGCGCGCAGCCCGGCGTGTCCGCGACGGCGACCTGCACCGCATAGCCGGCCCGCGCGACCCGGCGATACAGGTCCTTGAGCAGGCCGCGTTCGCTGCCGAACAAGGCGGCGCAGCCGCTGATATCGATCCAGATGCCGTTTGGCGGGTCCGGCGCGACGAAGGGCGAATAGCGGCCGCACCACAGCGCCAGGCGCCGGAGCGAAGCGAGGTCGCCTTCAGGGTCCGCGTCTACGACCTGCAGCTCGGGCGCCAGGCCGCGCGCCCTGGTGACGGTCATGCCGGGGGTGATGCCCAGGGCGCGCGCAACTGCATCGACCGAGGCGACGATCTTGCGGCCATGGTCGGGGAGCGCAGTGACGAGCGGCCGGTCGCCGGCCGGTGCGGCGTCGCGAGTCTCAGCTCGCGAGGCGCCGCTCTTCCGCCGCAGCCGGTCGGTCGACCAGCTTGGCAGGTAGAGCGAGACGACCCTGCGCATCGCAGGCCTCCACGATCCAGGACCTGGGTTCGCCGCCGCGCACCCGCTCGAGCCGCACGTCCCAGCGGGCGCGGCCGAGGCTGGGGATGCCCAGGGGCTCGCTGGGCGCGGCGAGCACGCGCCAACGGGTGACCGCCGCGGTGCCTTCCGCGATCGCATCGACCGGCGAGGCGCGGCGGAAAACGAAGGCCGTGGTACCCGAGCTCTCGGCGGCGAGCTGCAGGCGCTTCGACGCCGTGGTCGAAAGCTTGGCGACTTCGCCGACCACCCCAGCCAGTCCAGGATGGCGCAGGCATTCCTCCATCGCCAGCAGGACGTTGGTGTCGCTGCCCGCCTCGACATGGATGACGCGGTCCGGATGCAGGCCGGCCAGGTCGAGCGCCGGCGCGAAAAGATCGCGCCATCTCAGGCACCAGAAGACCGGGCCCTCGATCCGGGCGAGGACGCCGGCAAGGAAAACGGTGGCTGCGGCATCGTCGCACAACGCGCTGCTGCCGGCGACTTCGTGGAGCGCGCCCATCGCCAGACCGCCGCCCGGGAGCCGATCGTCGAGCGCCGCGAGACCGAACGGCACCGCCGCATGCCGCTGCCCGACGCCTTCGATGGCGGCGATGCGCGAACGCAGATCGGCGATGACAGCTGGCTGCCGCATGAAGGTCCACGACTCGACAAAGGGTTGATTCGTTCCCTTTTTGTTCGGAAGAATGCCGGGCCGTCAAGAACAGGGCCTGACGTCGAGGTGCGGGCCACCGTTGCGCAGGCCGTCCGCCCAGCCGTTCGCGCCGAGACGAATCTCCGGGTCGTTACGGCACCGTCCGCTGTCGAAAAATATTTTCGCAGCCGACCCCGTGATTCGCCGTCTCGCCCGTCAATCCGCCCAACGCCGCACGAAGCTGGCGATTTGGGAGGGTGGAAATGAGAGTCTCGAGAAAAGCATTCTGCGCCGCGCTGCTCGGCGCGACGGCGATCCCTGCAAACATGGTGATCATGCCGGCGAGCGCACAGGAGGCTCCGATCGCCTTCGAGCTGCCGCCGCAGGACCTGGGCGTGACGCTGCGCACGCTTGCCCGGTTGGGCGGCCGCGAGATCCTGTTCGCCGAGGACGACGTCCGCGGCAAGCGATCGCCGGCGGTCCGGGGCCAATTCACCATCGCGCAGGCCGTGCGCCTCGCCCTCGGGGACAGCGGGCTGATTGTCGAAGAGCAGGCCGGGGCGCTCGTCGTGCGGGTGCGTCCCCAACCGGGCGAGGCAGCGGAGCGCAGCGCGAACAACGCGGCGATCATGGTGACGGGCACCCGCATCCGCGGAGCGACCGGGCCATCACCCGTCATCGTCATGACGCGCCGGAGCCTGGAACAACAGGGACTGCCGGACCTCGCCAGCGTTTCGCGGATCATTCCGCAGAATTTCACCGGAGGGCAAAACCCCGGGGTCGCGGGGGGCGGTGACCAGGGCGGCTACAACAACATCAACAACGCGACGACGCTCAACCTTCGCGGGTTGGGCTCGGACGCGACGCTGACGCTCGTCAACGGTCACCGCCTTCCTTACGACGCCGTCAACCAGGGCGTCGACATCTCGGTCATCCCGCTCGCCGCGCTCGAGCGCATCGAGGTGATTACCGACGGCGCCTCGGCGCTCTACGGTTCGGACGCGGTCGGCGGCGTCGCCAACCTGATCCTGCGCCGCGACTATGACGGCCTCCAGACCAGCGCCCGCGTCGGTGCCTCGACGCAAGGCGGCAATGTCCAGCAGCAATATTCCGGGGTCGGTGGCAAGCGCTGGACCGGAGGCGGCTTCATGGCCGCGCTCGACTATAGCAAGGCGACCCCGATCTACGCCGACGAGCGGGAGTATTCGCGCGGCCTCCATCCCACCCAGATGATCGCCACGGGAAGCCGGCAGGTAAGCGGCGTGCTTGCCGGCCACCAGGAACTCGCGAGTTGGGCATCCTTCGAGCTGGACGCCCAGCTCGCCGATCGTCGCGCGCGCAAGACCAATGTCTTCTCCGTGACCGCGCCCGTCACCTATTTCGGGCAGATCAATCTTCCGGTGGTGCGCTCCTACGCGATCACGCCGTCGCTGCACCTGCGGCCCGGCGGCGGCTGGGAGGCGACGCTCGAGGCGACCCAGGGCGAGAGCGCCACCGTCAGCACCGCGCTGCGCTATACCAATGGTGCCCTGCTTGTCGGGCGCACGGCCTATGACGACTATCTCACCAATTTCGAGGCAAGCGCAGAGGGGCCGCTCGTCCGCATGCCGGGCGGCGACGTACGCCTCGCTTTGGGCGGCGGCTATCGGCGCTTCCGGCTCGCCTTCAACGTCCGGGCGACCAGCGGCGGCGCGACCCAGATCTTGCGCGATGCGGTCGAGCGGCGGGAAAGCCTGTTCGGCTATGGCGAGCTGTCGGTGCCGCTGGTCGGTGCCGCCAACCGCATGCCCTTCCTCGACGCGCTGCGGCTGAGCGCCGCGGTCCGCTACGAAAGCTACAAGGGCATCGACGCCGTCGCCACGCCGAAGCTCGGCCTGGTCTATGCGCCGCATCCCGACATCACGCTGAAATATAGCTGGGGCCGCTCGTTCAAGATTCCGACGCTGCAGCAGGTGAACCAGTCCCGCGAAGCCATCCTGCTCGACGAAAGCCTTTTCGCGCCGCAGCCGGTGCCGCCGCTGCCCCCAGGCTCGACCGTCCTGCTCCTGGCCGGCGGCAATCCCGATCTGCGCGCGGAACGGGCGACGAGTTCGACCCTGTCGATCGAGTTCAGGCCGCGCTTCCTCGCCGGCCTGCGCATCGAGGCGAGCTATTTCGACATCGACTATCGCGGCCGCATCGCAAGCGGGGTCAGCGACTTCACCACCGCGCTGACCAATCCAGTCGCCGCGGACTTCGTCACCTTTGGGCCCAGCGCGAGCCTGTTGCAGCAACTGATCGCGGCTGCGCCCCTCGGGCTCGAGAACCAGAGCAGCGTGGCCTATGATCCCGCGCAGGTCGCGGCCGTGGTCGATGAAAGCCTGCGCAACACCGCACGCGAGCATGCCCGCGGCGTCGACCTCGCCATCGACTATAGCGCCGCGCTCGAGGGCGGCGGCCAGCTCCAGCTGGCGGCATCGGCAAGCTATCTCGACGGCAAGCGTCAGCCGGTCGCGGGCGCACCCTATGAAGGCCGCGCCGGATTGATCTTCACGCCGCCCCACTTTCGCGCGCACGGGTCGGCCAGCTGGCAGCGCGGCGGTCTCCAGCTCGCGGCTTCCCTCAACTATGTCGGCAGCACGCTCGACAACCGCTTTCCCCAGGTCGAGAGGATCGGCGCCTTCACCACGCTGGACCTGAGCGGCGCCATCCGCCCCGCCATCGAGCATGGTCCGCTCGCCAATCTGGAATTCCGGCTCAACCTCCAGAATCTGCTGGGCGAGCAGCCGGACCGAATCCGAAACGCGGCGGCATCGTCCATCCCCTTCGACTCGACCAACCAGTCGCCGATCGGACGGTTCGTCAGCTTCTCGGTGACCAAGCAATGGTGAGCCACCGCCTGGCGCTCGCCGCCGCCGCCTCGCTCCTGGCGCCCGCGGCGGCCTGGGCCGCCCCGGACTGCAGCGACCTGTTGCCGTCCGGGGCAAGCTTTCCGGTCCGCAACCTCGTGCCGGAAGACCTGGTCCGCCTGCGCGACATCGGGCCGGTCGATCCCAACCAGCAGGACGAGGGCCTGTTCTCCGTATCGCCGGACGGCACCCGTGCCGCCTTCCAGCTTCGCCGCGGCGATCCCGTCGCCAACGGCTTCTGCCTCGCGATGCTGGTGGTGGATCTTCGAAGCGGCACCGTGCAGGTGGTCGACCGCGGCGGCGACTTCATGCGCCTGCGCTTCGATGCCCGCGGCGCTGCCGGATTCCCGAGCGGCTACGCGGACCCGGTCACGCCGCGCTGGTCGCCCGACGGGAAATCGATCGTCTACCGCCGGCGCGACCGGGGCGTCGTCCAGTTGTGGCGAGCCCCGGCGGACGGCAGCGGCGGCGCGGCGATCACCAGCAGCGCCGACGACGTGGACGACTTCCGCATCACCGCCGACGGGCGGGGCGTGGTCTATGCGACCCGTCCGGCATTGCGGGACGCGCTCGCCGCGATCGACCGGGAGGGCCTGTCCGGCTTCCATTATGACGATCGCTTCGTGCCGGCGGCGAGCAGCCGGCCGTTCCCGGAGGCACCGATCGCGCGCATGGTCTCGCACCTCGACCTGGCGAGCGGGACTGTGCGTGCGGCAACGCCCGAGGAAGCCGGCCTGCTCGACACTTCGTCGATGCAGGAAGGAAGCTGGAGCGAGGCGACTTCCCCGGTCGGCGACCGGGCGTGGCTGCAGGTCCCGGCCAGGTCGCTCTATGCCGCGCGCGGCAGGCTGGTCGTGACGACCCGTACGCACACATTATCGTGCGGCGCGCCGGCCTGCGCCGATGCGAGCCAGCCCTGGTGGACAGGCAGCAAGGTCCGGTTCCGGCGCCACGAAGGCTGGTCCAACGGCGTCACCGCAATCTACGAATGGACACCGGGCGCACGCACCGTGCGCCGGCTCTACGGCACCGAGGACCTGTTCCTCGGCTGCGTACCCTCGGGCAAGACACTCGTCTGCCTGCGCGAGGGGGCGCTCCAGCCTCGCCGGCTCGAGCGGCTCGATCCGGCGAGCGGCAGGCGCACGTTGCTCTTCGATCCCAACCCCGAATTCGCAAGTCTGAAGCTGGGCCAGGTCGAACGACTGCGCTCGCGGAACAGCTTCGGTGCGGAATCCTTCGCCGACCTCGTCCTTCCGGTCGGCTACGTGCCGGGACGGCGCTATCCGCTGGTCGTCGTGCAGTATAACTCGCGCGGCTTCCTGCGGGGCGGGACTGGCGACGACTATCCGATCCAGGCATTCGCCAATCGCGGCTTCGCAGTGCTGAGCTTCGACCGGCCGCGCGCCATCGGCTTCAAATCCACCACCGACATCCTCGAAGTGGACAAGGTCAATCTCAAGGATTTCGCCGACCGCCGCAGCGTGCTGGAGGCGATCGAGACCGCGGTGCGAACGGCGATCGCGCGCGGCATCGCCGATCCCGGGCGGATCGGGATCACCGGGCTCAGCGACGGCTCCTCCACGGTCCAGTATGCGCTGCTCCACAGCAGGTTGTTCTCGGCCTTTGCGACGAGCAGTTGCTGCTGGGATACCAACCTCGCGCTCCGGGTCGGCCCTCGGGCGGCGCGGCAATTCGCGTTCATCGGCTATCCGAAGACGGTCGACGACAGCGCGGAAGCCAGGGCCTTCTGGCGGCAGTTCGCCGTCTCTCGCAACGCCAGGGAGATACGAGCGCCTGTCCTCGCACAGCTGGCCGACGACGAATTCTGGGTCGCACTGCAGAGCGTCACGGCGCTGCGCGAGCTCGACCGTCCCGTCGATCTCTACGTCTTTCCTGGCGAGCACCACGTCAAATGGCAGCCGGCGCACCGGCTCGCGGTCTATACCCGCGCGATCGACTGGTTCGACTTCTGGCTGAACGGCGTGAAGGCACCCGGTCGCCCGCAGGAAATCGCGCATTGGGAAGCGCTGCGGCGCGCCCGGTCGGGTCCGGTAGAAGCTCCCGACGGCGCGGCGCCGCCCCCCTGAAGCAGTCAGGTTCGAGCGGGCGCCTCGGCGCCCGCTCGCCCCGCGTCAATCGTCGTGCAGGCCCAGGGGCCGCATCCATCCGAACTCGTTGTCCGCGATCCCCATCACGGATCCGCGAGTATCGGCGCTGACGCTGCCGAGCTCGACCAGCTTCGTCTCTTCGGTACGCATCTTCTTTCTCCTGTTCAGGTCATGTGGTGCCCGGGCCGGCGACCGTCGTGCCGATGGAACGCGACGACCATGCGGTCGCCCATGCCTCGACATTGATCAGCTCGAGCAGGCGCGCATTCTCCTCCCCGGCCGTCAGTCGATCCGGCCGCAGAGCCTCCTCGATCGCGCGCGTATCGAGAATTCGGTGCCTGGCGAGCAGTCCATTCATCAGCCGCTCGCGCAATTCCTTGCCCCTGCGCCGGATGATCTCGCCGCAGAACGGGTCCGGCGACCCCTTGACCCGCCGCTCGACGATTACGGGCGGAAGCCGGTCGGCAAAGGCCGCCCGCGCCATCGACCGGTCGCGCCCGCCCTCGCGCCATTGCCAGCTCGGGATGGCGAGGCAGGCCTCGATGACCGGCTGCGACAGCAAAGGGTTTATCACCGGCGCGAACCGGCTGCGGTCGGACTCGAGCGTCGGATGCGCACGCGCGATCCCGGCGATGTGCGCTGCCTTGCCGGGCAGCGCCCAGGGCGGCGCTTCGAGCCAGGGATGCGAAAGCTCGAGACCTCGCAGCGAGGCGATGAGGTCGGGGTGGAGAAAGGCGGGGCTCGGCTTCCACGGATAGGCGGCCGGCCGCCTCGCGATCGCCACCGCCGCGCGCGTGACCCGCAGGGGCCCTGCGCCGGTCTGCCGGCAGATATCGCGCAACGTCGCGAACGCGCCTGCCCCGGGCCCTTCGTGCAATGCCCGGTCCGCCAGGGCGGCAGCGGACTGGGAGAAGCCGAAGACATTGTCGCCGCCATTCCCGGTGAAGAACGCGTCCGCGCCGATAGCGGCGGCGGTTTCGCGGTGCGCCTTTTCATAGGGCTGCGCCTCCGCCCGCCCCAGCGGCCGTGGGAGATGCGCCCCGAGCGCGTGACCAAGGTCCACGGCGTCCAGGTCGTAGCGCCGCTCGACGAGCGGCAGCGCGAGGCTGCTGCTCACTGCCTGGGCAAACCCGCGCTCGTCGCCGGCCACGTCGTCGGTGAACATGGTGATGCAGGTCGCGCTGCTCCCGCTCCGGGCAAGGCTCGCGGTGACGATCGAGGAATCGAGGCCACCGGAGAGGCTCACCAGCGGGTGCCGATAGAGCGATGCCCAGGCGGCGACGCACTGCTCGACCACACGGCGGAGACGCTCGGCCGTGGCGAAGGACTCCTCCCCGGCGCAGGGCGCGACGAAATCCCAGGGCGACCATCCGGGAAGCGATCGCTCGGAGCGGCCCCGCAGCGCGACGCCGGTGCCGGGAAGCAGCGTCGTGATCCCGCCGAGCGCCGTCTCGACGATGGGAAGACCGCAGGAATAGAGGATTCGCCCCAGCCTGTCCCAGGCAACGCCCCCCGGCGCGCATCCCGCCATCTCCAGGAGCTCGACATCGGATGCGAGCATCGCCAGATCGCCCGCCACCCCCCTGTAACAGGGCAGCGCCCCTGAGGGATCGCGCAGGATCTGAAGCTCATCGCCGCGTGCCCGAACGGCGACATAGCCGCCCCAGAAGGATCGCAGCAGCGCGTCATGGCCTTCTTGCGCCAGCGCGCTACGCTCCGCCTCGCCCAGGGTTTCGATGACGCGCGCGGGCCCGTGCCGGTGGAACAGCGTGCCGATCACCACGCCCTGGGGATCGACTTCGAGGCACCGGCAGGCATCGCTGACCAGCACGGCAAAGCGTGGCGCCGATCGCGCCAGCCGCAATCCTGTCCGCCCGGCAATACGCTCGGCGGCCTCGGCGAGGTCTGCGCCGGCCGACAGGAGGACGAGGTAGCGCGGTCTCATGGCAGCACCAGGATCGGTGTGTACAACCGCACATGCTCGAGGTCGCCGACGACCACTGCGTCGTCGCACTGGACCCAGCTATGGGCTGCGAAGGGATTGAGGCGCACCCCGAACACGAGTGCCGCCGCCTGGCCGTGCCTCTGGCATAGCCGCCGCGCCGCGATCGCCCGGGGCAGGCACTGGTCGCTGGCGCGCAGCAGCATCGCGCTGGTCACGAACGCGCCCGCGACCTTGCGCAGCCTTGCTTCGTTCCTAGCGTCACCGGTGGCGGGACGCTCACCCGCGAGGCGGGCGGCGATACTGGCCATCGACCGCAGCTTCAGCCAGCAGCCTGCCCGGAGCTGCCCGGCGATCGCCGCCACCACATCGGTGGTCGAACTGCTGCGCCGATTGTCGAGGGCAAAGTCCCGCGTCGCGGCCGGGTGCGTCGTCGCGGCCTTTCGGCCGCCGTCCCCTGTCTCGAGCAGTCCGCAGTCGATGAGCGGCGCCAGCACGTCGGGCGGCAGCGGCTCGCCTGCGGCCCAGCGCCGGAACAGCCCGTCGGGGATCTCCGGCAGGCAGAAATAGCGATTGGACGTCAGGTCCAGGAACACGGCCTGGCCGGCGCAGATGCACCACGACAGTCCGGGGCGGAGGGTGAGCGGCATGATGCTGCGCCGGAAGGGCGCGCGCCCTTTTGGGGCACGCGCCAGGTCCGTCAGTCGTCGCTGAGGCCGATCGGCTTCTGATGGCTGAACTCCGTGTCGACGGCGCCGACCGGAAGGCCCTTGGTGTCGGTGCTCACGACACCGAGCTCGATGGTCTGTTCGATTTTCATGGCATTCCTCCATTCACGAGAAACGTCATGGCCATGACCAGACCCAATGTAGCGACCGTCTCGATTATGAGAACATTATAATCCATTTATAATTCGATTGTTTTGGGCAAGTTTTCCATGCCGATTAAGAACCGGGCGGGAAAAGCACGCTTGGGCGTGCGCCATCACCTTTAGCCGAAGCCTGGACATAGTGGTGGCCACCCGGCCGCATTCATCTATTCACAACTATATTGCTGCTTTATTTTCGCAGGCTCACGCAGAACGGACTAAATTTCCAGCGCACGCGCAAATGCCAATTCCCGGCATTCGCCTGCGACAACCCGGTCGGTTTAAATCACAAGGACGCTCACTTACGGCGATGATCAGACGATCCGAGACCAGCAGCCAACACCATGATGTCAGCAGTGGCAACAATTCGGCGCCGATGATATCGCTTGAGCGCGCCTGTGAGCGCTCTCCGGTCGCCGGAGGCGATAATTTGCAAGAGACCCAAGAATTCTTCTGCAGTCGACCTGAGCGTACTGTTCTCGGCGGCGCGGAATATTGCCAAGCGGTCATTGAGTGACGAAACCACGCCGGTCAGCTCGCTGCTTCCGGCCGAATGGGCGATCTCGAGGAAGAGCGTCGCGGTCGACGTTGCGATGTCGGCATCCGTGCGGGGCGAGACGACGGCTTTCTGATGCTGCGACATCTCGGCTCGCTTCGCTACGAGCTCGAGCACAAGGCCATTCCAGCTGTAGAGATCGCGTAGTCCTGCCTCCGTCGGCAAGGGCACGCGAAAGCCATTATGATTGGGCGCCTCGACCAGGCGTTCGCCGGTCAGGCGGTGGAGCGCGTCGCGGATAGGCGTGATGCTCGAGGCAATCTGCTTGCCGATGATTGCGGGTTCGATCGGAGTTCCGAGCGGCAGCTCGCCTTCGACAAGCATGCGCTTGAGCTCGCGGTAGACGCGCTCGAAAGTTGCGCCGGGGCTCATTGCAGGTCTCCGCCTCGCTGGCCGGAGACGTGTGCAGCCACCAGCACCTGCTGGTCCGGGCGCAGCGCATCAATCGCCCCGATCGAGCGGGTCGTTGCCTCGCGGAGCAAGATCGAGGGACACTGGCCTTCATAGTTGCCGAGATTTGGACGGTGCTGGCGGTAGCCGACGAGCTGGGCGAGCTCCGGCGGGAAGCGACGCGCGGTCTCGGGCGGATATGCAAGCCACTGGTTCTCATAGGGCTTGAGCCAGCCCAGGCAGTAGCTGATGATCGCGCCGCGGCGAACGGTTTCGGTGGTGTTGCCGCCGGCTCCGTGGAGCGTCGAGCCGAGGAAGATGAGCGCGTCGCCCGGGTCGAGTTCGACCGCGACCGGCGCGGCGTCGGGGTTGGGCGCGAGCGCCCTGGGTCCGTGGCTATGGGGCCAGATAAGCGTCGTACCGTTTATCTCGCGATAGGGCGTGAACGGCCACATCACGTTGAGAAGGTATTCGGTCTCGCCGATGGCGCCCCGCCACATGTCCTGGTCGCGGTGTGGCAGCTGCGGCAGCGCGCCGGGGTAGAGCGCGATAGCCTGGGTCAGATTGAGCTGCAGGCAGTCGCACCACGGACCAAGCACCTGCTCGGCGATGCCCAGCATCTCCTTGTGCAGCACCAGGTCGGCAGCATGGGTGCTGCGGGCGAGCAGCCGGCCGAAGCGCTTGGTGCGCTCGCCGTAGAAGCCGCCCTGGCAGAAGGGCGTCTGTTCGAAGGCGTCGGCGAGGTCGGCGCTCAGGGACTCGATCCCCGCCGAGGGAAACGCGCCCCTGAGGACGAGATAGCCCTGGCCGAGCAACTGGCGGGCGGGGTCCATCGGGGTTAGCGAATCGGCCGCCTGGTGCGGCGCTGGTACCGGGTTCGCCATCACGCCGCCTCGGCCCGGAACGAGCTCGCCGGTGCCAGGATGCCATTGGCGGCGAGCAGTGCGGCGGTGTCCGGGGTGATCTCGATCTCGAGCGCACCGAGGAGCTTCGTCCCGACGCGCCGGGGCTCGCCGAGGCGCCGGGCACGCCAGCCGAACTTCAGGATCTGCTCGAGCCAGCTCTGCTCGGCGACACCAATATAGCAGGTGATGCTATGGGTCAGTGCATAGCTGGCGAGCGCCGTGACCAGGGCGTCGCGCCAGCGCCGCCGCTCGGTAGCCCGCAGCGATCGGTCAAGGCAAAAGCGGGTAATCTCCCAAGTGCCGGCCCCGCTCGGCGGGGCCTGGTCGCACAGCTCTGCGTAGTGCTCGCCGAGCAGATGTGGTCGGGTGGTCGGCAACAGGCGCGCGGAGGCAAGGTGGCGCTGTGCCTGGTCCGCGAGGATCAGGTAGCTGGCATGCGCGTCGTCATACTGGTCGACTTCGTATTTGTCGGCGAGAACCGGCAGGTCCCAGCCGAGCAGGTCGACGAAGACCCGCTTCCTTGCCTCGAACATTGCGCGCATTACGGCATCGCCGGCGGCGTGCTTTTGGTCTTGGGTGAACAGCATCTTCTGGCTCCCCTGGTTGTGGGAGCCCGATGCTGTGCCTGTCGGTCTAACCAGACCACTCCCCAGAAATGGGGAGGTTTACTTCCGCATCGCATCGGTGAACGTGAGCGCCCCGTCGTAGAGGGCATGAATCGCGAGCTGCGTCTTGTTGAAGACGCCGTAGCGCTTCCGCGCCTCCTTCATGTGCTGGACCGCCGTGCCATAGCCTATGCCGAGTATCTGTGCCGTCTCCCACTCGGACTTGCCCCTGACTGCCCAGTAGATGCAGTCGAGCTGGCGGTCGCTGAGCCTTGGCCTATGCAGATCCAGGCGCCGGATGCCGGAAAGACGTCGCGCACCTTCGAAGGCGGCAGTGCCGACGAACTGGACAAGCGGCAACCATTCCATGCGATAGCCGCGCCCGGTAACGGTCGCGAACGAGCAGGATCCTTCCGCCTCACCCGGGATGTGCGTTGGCACGGTATAGCCGTCCGCAAGCCCCGCGCGCCTGGAGCGCGCGATGATTTCCTCGTCGCGCTGGGTCATTTCGATCAGCTCGCGAAGGATCGCCCAGGGGAAGCCGAGATTGCGAAGGTGACTCGCTCGGTGCACCGGATCGGAGCGGCCGAGCCCCTCGGCATCGAAGAACGCTTCCCATTCGGCTGGATAATTGTGCAGGCGAATTACCGGTCCGGGCGTCCGTGGCACATCGACATGATGCGTCAACGCGAAATAACGAAAGCCCATCTCTCGCGTGATCGCGTCGAGCAGGGCGAAGAGATCCCTGATGGTCGCGGCTGTGGCCGCCGCCTCGGCGAACGCCTGCGCTGTGGCAATTACCATCTGCCGTGCCAATCCGATGCACGACGCGCCCCAAGCCGCAGCGTCCCTGTTCCTGCCCTGCCGGCACCACGTACGTCGCTTTTCCCTCGGCGCCGCGGACGGATCGATGAAGATTCGATTCTAATCGTTTCGCGCTTGCAGAGCAAATCGGAGTGCCGAACGCCGCCTTTACGCTTTTGCCGGGGGCGGGCTCCGGGCAGTAATGCGGCGATAGAGCGCAGACCTGACGGCCCCTCCCGGATTTTCTATCCAACGGACTTCGTGTCGCCCAATGGATTGAAACATTGCGTGTCGGCGACCCGTCGCGGCGGACGCGCCCGATCGCGAGATTGCAGTCTTGCTCTACGAGAAGCCGATCGTGCGCACCGAGTGGAAAGGGCGTTCGGATTTCCTGATGCACCAGATGCGGCAGCGCTTGGCGAATGCCGGAACGACGGCCGCGGGAGGCTGGCGGGCATTGCCGGGAACTAGAACATAGGTTCACAATGTCCGGTCCGACCGCCGCCAATCGAGACTTCGACACTAAGCTAGTCATTTTGGGCTGGGTACGGATTGGCAGGTTCCGTCGGACTAGGCCAGGACGCTTTCGCGCCGGGCTCAAGGCGCGACGGCCATACGCCCCATTATCGAACTGCCTGTTCCCGGACCGCCGCGACGCCTTGGAGGATGTTGTCGACTACGAACTTCGGTGCTTCGTGCGGCAGGCCATGGCCTGCGCGTTCGGCGACGTTCTGATGCGCATTGGCCGACAGCGACAGGTACGCGCGCTGCATGCGCTGCGTTGCGTCTTCCAGCTTGACTGCGAGCGACTCCGACAATCCGGGCACCATCCGGAAGCGGGGGCTGTGCGTAGCGATGATGACCGGCTTGCTGCCGAGCGAGGTGAGGAGATGTGCTTGTCTGGCGCTTTCTCGCATATCCAGGCGTTCTTCGTTCTTGCTCGGATCTGTCTGCATGCTGATGAGGAAGGCGCGTGCGTGGGTGACGGCCTGTTCCTCCCCTTGAGCGGGCGCGGGCAACAGCGCGAGCCATTTCGAAAATTGATCGGGATGGGTCGTCGACACGAGCACGAGCCCGGCGGTGTCGGCTGGATATTTGGCTGCGAACACCTGCGCATGCAGCCCGCCCACGGAGTGGCCGACCAGAAGATAGGGACCCTTTATCCCGGCTGAGGACAGCGCGGCATGAAGGTCATTTGCGGAATCCAGGCTGGAGCGCGAGCCTGCCGGTGCCGGATCGCTCCCCCCGAGACCGGCGCGATCGTGCAGGCAGACCTGCGTCACCAAGGCTACTTGGTCGGCGATGGCCTGCCAGCCGGGGTCTTCGACAGGCGCGGTTCCCATTCCCGCGTCGATGACCACGGAGGGACTGCCTGTGCCCTTGCAGGCTAGACGTATGGAGCGCCCGCCTACATCGAAACGGCCGTCGATCGCTTCGTCGCCGGTAGCAGCTGTTGCGGGCAACAGGAGGGCAACGCAGGCGATGAGCTTCGCGACTAGTGTCTGGTGCATGCTGGTTCCCGGTCGAAAGCAAAACATAAGCGGCTGCACGGACCCATGACAATGTCCGCTTTCGAAGACAGCTTCCGTCAAGCTGCCCGCCTGCAAGCTCCCAATCTCGGGCATTCCCGTGCTGGCTAGGTAAAGCCAGAACCCGCCCGACGCTTCCGCCTTAATGTCAGTGGTTTAGCGTGATAAGTGCGATGCCCGAAAGCCGTCAATGATGGGCTGCGACAACGAGATGCCTTATCCCGCCCGGCGTGCAATGAAGGACGCCTAGTTTATATCGGACGCGGCTTAGTTTTTGGCTCGCTTGCTTCTCCAAGCGTGCCGGCGATCATGGCAGCCAGCGCTTCCTCGGCTCGTTTACGTATGGCGTGATCCTTGGAAGCCGACTCTTGGCGGATCCACTCAGGTGCACGCGCGATCACGGAAGCGATCGCAGATTGCAGGATATCGCTCATTCCAACCACTCGGCCGTCCTCGTGAATAGTATGCCTACATCTACTGGGCCACGCCGTTCAACCTTGGGCATCCTTAGTATCCGTCCCCCTACGTCTTAGATGGGGCGCAAAGCTGCCGACCGGCACCCTTCATTTCACCTTCATCCTCTTTCCCGCACCCTTCCCTGCCCGCAGCCGATCAACACCCCTCAGGGCCAAGATTCAGCGCAGGGGCGGGCAGCCGTCCTCCCAAAGGGACGCGCCTTCCACCACGCCCCCTCCCGCAAACGCCTATCATCAACGGCCGCAGCCAGCGCAAACGCGCGGTAGATGTGGCGCGGGCGGCTCAAAGATGGCGGTCAGGCGTTCGACATCGCCATCTTCCAGTTTGATGAGGCATCAATCGAACCCGGACAGATTCAAGGCTGGCCTAATGCTGTGTCGGCACTATTGCGTGAGGTCGAGGATTTGCCCCTCGCGCACAAGCTGCGCGCGAAGTTTCGAATAATCGACATCCTGAACGGGCGATCGATCCTCGATAGCGATCGAGGCTGCGACCGATGCCGACTGGCCCAGGATCATGAAGACCGGCTCCATCCGGATCGACCCATAGGCGATATGCGAGGCCGACAATGCCACAGGTACGAGCAGATTGGTGACCTCGCTCCTGCGTGGGACGATCGCGTCATAGCTTATCGGATAGGCTCGGCCGGGACTGATCTCGATATTGCCTTCATTGCGGACGAAGCCGCTCGCGTCGACGATCCGCTGCACATTGTGCGAGTCCATGTTGTACGAGCCCATCCCGATCGGCCGCGGCGTCGGGCTTGCGCCTCGCAGGTGCCGCTCCGCCATCACGAAGTCGGATACCATGCGGCGCGCCTCGCGCACGTACATTTCGCGGGGCCAGTGGCCATTACGCGTGAACTCGTCCTTGCAGAGACCCCATTTCGACATCTCCGTGCGCGTATCCGCCGGCACGTCGGGATCATGCGCCATGAACCAGAGCAGCCCCTGCTGATAGCGCGTGTGCTCGCGCGCGATCGCCTGTCGTTCGGCGTCGCTACCCTCGGGATAGCGATAGTTCATGCCGATATTGTCAAAGGAGAAGGCGCCGAAGTTGTTCGTGTCGGTCTTGCCGTTTGGAATCCGGTCGAACTTGCGGAAGAAGTCGCGATAGCCCGCGTCCATGTAGCGCTTGAGCAGCGCATATTGGCCGGCGTCGTAGCCCCGCGGCCTGGAAAAGGCCACCCGATTGGCCGGCACGTCGGTCAGGCACATCCGGTAGGTATAGGCCTGAATCCTGGCATCCGCGCTGCCATCCGGCGCCGGGCGCTCCGCGCTGATCCGCGGCAGCAGGCCGCTGGAAGGATCCCCCGCAACGCGATAGGGGTCTATGTCGAGCGTGAACTGGTGGTTGGTCGTGTTCTTCAGCTGCACGCCATTCAGCGTCTCGCCATAAGCCGCATTGGCCTCCCGGCCGACCGTGAACCGGACCCCGGCGCCTGCCATCAGATCGCCTTCATAGGTCGCGTCGATAAAGACCTTGCCTTCGAACCGCTGCCCCGTATTCGAACGGAAAGCGACGACGCGCCGGTTCGCGACCTCAACCCCGCGCTTCGAGCGGTCGAGCGGCTGGTTGCGGACGATCGTCACCCCTGCCGCGCGCGCCCAGTCTTCGTAGATCCGTTCGCCGACCCCGGGTTCGAACTGCCACATCGCCTCGCCATCGACGAAGTTCTCGGCGCGCACCGGCCGGGGCGCGTGCACCCATATCTTCGGGTCGTCATAATGGCGCTTCACCTTGCGATAGAATTCGAGCGACAGACCGCCGATCGCGCGATGATTGCCGGTATCCGACCATCCCAGGCCGTTGGTCGACATGCCCCCGAGATAGTCTTCTCGACACACCAGCAGCACGGATCGCCCCAGGCGCCGCGCCTCGATGGCGGCGATCACGCCCCCGGAGGTGCAGCCATAGATCACGATATCGGCGCGCCTTGGCGCCGCCACCGCATCCGGCACGCCCAGGGCCAGGGTGAAAGACGTGGCACAGGCGACAGCCAGGACGCGGCGAAGTGTACGTTCGATCATGTTCCCCTCTCGTCCCTTTTCAGAAGCTCGCGGCCAGGCCGAAGAAGATGCGGCGATCCTCGCGCGCCGAGAAGGTCAGGCGATCCCGTTCACCCAGATACTGGGAGTCGATCTCCTTGGTGAGATTGATCCCCTCGAGCGTCAGGCGCAAATTCGGGGTCAGGTTGATCTGAACAGATGCGTCGAGCTGCCCGCGTCCGTTGACATAGTTGTTTCCGCCGCTCGCGGCGGCGCCGACGCTGTTCAGATAGGCGCTGCGATAGGTATAGGCCGCCCGCAGCGAGAATATCTTGTCCTCGAAATAGCCTATCAGCGTGAAGCTGTCGCGCGAGAGCCCCGGAAGCGGCAGGCGCTCGCCGGTGATCGCGTCCCGGAGCGGCGTGCGGCTGTCGACATAGGTATAGTTGGCCTGGATGCCGAGGCCGTTGAACGGCGCCGGCAGGAAGCGCAGGGCCTGTTGATAGGCAAGCTCGAACCCCTTGATGCTGCCATCCTCGCCATTCTGGGGCTGCGAGATGTCGAACAACCCGAAACGCTCCGAAAAGCCCGGGACGAATTCGCGGCTGACCGTGTTCACCGTGAAGGAATCGACCTTCTTGTAGAAGACCGCCCCGGTCAGCGAGCTCGCCTGCGCGAAGTACCATTCGAGCGTGGCATCGGCCTGCATGGCCTCGAACGGCCGCAGACCGGGATTGCCGCGCGATCCGGTCATCGAGACGGTGTTGGGGACGAAGCTGACGCTGACCTGGTTGAGGCTCGGCCGCGAGACCACCTTGGCGGCGGCGAGCCTCAGGGTAAGGTCCTTGTTGAAATTGACCGCCAGATTGGCGCTCGGCAGCCAGTAGCCGAAGTCCGATTTGATCACGTTGGTCTGGGTCGCCGACAAATAGCCCAACGTGGAGCGGGCGGTCTCGATATAGCGGAGGCCGGCGTTGCCGGTATAGTCGACAGCGCCCAGGGTGCCCTCGAAATTCGCCTTCACATAGGCGCCGAGCGTCTCCTGCGTCACATCCTTGATCGACGTCGGCCCCACCGTGATGCTGGTGTCATAGGGATTGGGAGCCGCGAGGCCCAGTCCTGCACGGGCAGCACGCTTGTCGAGCGCCCCGCCGAGCAGATCGCGTGGAAAGTTTCCGGCGACACCCGGGAAGAACGCACCATAGTCCCGGCCATAGCTCAGTCCGGGCAACTCATCGACGGTCAGGATCCCATCGCCGTTGCGATCCCCCTTGCCCAGAAGGCTTGCTGCCACGGGCAGGTTCTGCGGATCTGCGGCGAGCAGCTCGACGCGCTCGTAGCGCATTCCGGTCTCGACGGAGGCGAGGATTCCCCACTCCGTCTTGTACTTCCAGTCGAGCCGCGCATCGTAGCCCTTGTTGTCGGTTACGGCATCATAGTCGAAGATCGACAGCAGCTGATATTGCGCGGGATCGTTCGGGTTGAAGTTGGCGGATATCGACAGGTCCGGCACGGCATTGCCGCCGCGCAAGTCGTAGCTGGCACTCGCCACGTTCCCGGCGCGCGGAACCACGACATAGGCGAAAGACGCGCCCGGACCGCCATCGCTGCCCTTGCCGCGGCTGTAGGACATGTCGACGGTGACGCGCGCCCGATCATTTTCCCATTTCACCGATCCGCCGAGGAGCGTCGATTTCAGGTCGGTCGGCTCGTCATAGATCAGCGGGCGGACGGTTACGCCGGTGAAGGTGCCGGCAACCACGGTGCTCTTGCCGTTCACCGTGGCGGTCGTGTCGTTGTTGTTGAACAGCACCTGATAGTTGACGCTGTTCCGACGCCGCTTGAGATGATTGTAAGTGGCGTCGAGGATGATCTCCAACTCGTCCGTCGGCCGCCATTGCGCGGTGCCGTTGAGCGTCAGCCTCTTCTCGGTGCGGTCGAATATGCGCGCCATGAAACGGTTCGGGCGAAAGAGCCCGGGGTCGTCGACCCCGTCGCCATTGCCGTCTATGGCGCCGGTCTGGGTCCAGCCCCCACTGTCGAAGCTGTAGCCCAGGGTCTTGGTGTCCGAATAGGCGACGCTGGCAAGCACGCCGAACCGGTCGCCGAGCTTGGTGGAGACCAGCGCCGAGCCGCGATAGCCGACATGGTCGGCCTGATCAGCATAGGCCCCCTGGAGCCTTCCGGCCGCGACGAAGCGCGCGAGCTCGAGCGGACGCTTGGTGCGCAGGTTGACCGTCGCGCCGAGCGCGCCCTCCGGCATGTCGGCGGTGGGCGACTTTATGACCACGATCGACGACAGGATTTCGGGGCTGATCGTCTCCAGCGCGGCATTGCCGCCATTGCCCGGACCGATAAAATTGCGGCCGTTGATCTCCAGCCGGTTCTGCGAAATGCCACGGATCGTGAAGCTGGAGCCATCGCCTTCACGCCGGCTGATCTGCACGCCCGTCACGCGGCTCAGCGATTCCGCGACATTCTGGTCGGGCAGCTTGCCAATGTCCTGGGCGGTGATCACATCGACGATGCTGTCGGCACCCCGTTTCACATTGATCGATTGCTGCAGCGACCCGCGGATTCCGGTGACCACGATTTCCTGCTCGGCTGCCTCCGAGGGCGTTTCGGCCTGGGCGCTTTCCCGGGCAGGCGAACTAGCGCCGGCGGCCTGTCCGTTTCCCAGGCGGACGATCGCGATCGCGCCAGCCTCGCCGTTCCGGCTGCCGAATCCTGTGCCGCGCAGCAGCGCAGCCAGGGCATCTTCGGGAGAACCAGCCCCCCGGAACCCGGCGCTGTTCAGGCCTGCAATATCCTCGACACGGTAGATCACCGGCCTGCCCGATTGCCGGGCGAATGCGTCCAGCGCCGTCTTCAGCGTACCGGGCCGGATATCGAAGTTTCGCTGTTGCGCCTGGGCCGGCGCCGCAATCGCGAACATGCAGGTGCTAGCGGCAAGCGCCGCAGCGAGGCTGGTGAACCTCATCCTCTTCCCCCTTTTGCGCGGGTGCTCCATAGCCGCCCGTCTCCAGGGATTAGGACAATCAATGATCCGTCGGCTGTAATGCACTTTTCTGAATTTTGATTTCCGTGTCCGTTTCCGCGATCTCGAGACCATAGGCATCACGGAGCAGCCGCGCGAATGCGCGCGGCTCCGACGCCGGGAAAGTGCCACCGATGCGGATATTCGACGCTGCCGGATCGTCGATGACGATTTTCTTGCGATTGTAGCGATTGAACTCGAGGGCGATGTCGCCAAGCCGTTCGTGATCGAAGCCCAGCATGCCTTCCCGCCAGGCCAGCGCCTGATCGAGGCGCTCGGGCGAAGCTGCGGTCACCAGCGTCGCCGCACCGTCGCTCAGCGCCACGCCACCTGCGGCGACGATCGCCGAACGTGCCGCGCTCGCATGCTCGGCATTGTCGACCCGCACGCGGCCCTCGCGCACCCAGACCACCACCTTGTCCCCCACCCGGCGTACGGAAAACTTGGTGCCGAGCACCGTGATCTCGCGGGGGCCGGCGTGCACGACGAACGGCAATCCGTCGCGGTGCGCCACTTCGAAAAACGCTTCGCCCTTCTCCAGCCACACGGCGCGGCTCCCGCCGCCGATCGCCGTCCTGACCCGGGTATCGGTGTTCAGCTCCACGCGGCTGCCATCGGTGAGCCCGACCAGTCGATGTCCGCCCACTTCCGTCGCGAAGGTAGCGGCCGCCATGCTGCCGGTTTCGGCTTTTCCACGGTGCCCGTCATGAACGACGACGCCGATGACTGCAGCCATCGAGGCGGCAAGGGCGGTCAAGCCGCCCCAGAATGCCGGCCGCATCCGGAAAGCATATCCACGCTCGCCCCCTGTCACAGGGGCGCCGCCCCGAAGCGCGGCAACGCGATCGGCCTCTCTCCAGCTGTGTTCGAGACGCCAATAGGCCGCCTTGTTCAGATCGGATTCCTCGAGCCAGGCGTCCAGCGCCGCCTGATCGCCATCGGACCAGTCGCCCTGCTCGCGCGCGAGAATCCAACGGGCGGCGCGGTCTCTGGTTGAACCGGCGTCGCTCACGACTCGCCCCTTTTCGTCCGTTGTGCCGAATATCTGCGCCTGACGATCTTGCCCGCCCCGCCGAGCATATGGTCTGCCAGCGCCTTCATTCCCATCGCAAGCTGGTGGTTGACCGCATCCTTGCCGATCCCGAGCCGCTGCGAGGTTTCGGCGACGTCCAGCCCCTCGACCTTGCGCAGCAGCACGATCTCCCGGACGCGCGGCGAAAGCTTGTCGATGCCCGCCTGCACCCGGCGCAGCGTGTCGCGCGCGTGCAGCTGGCGTTCCGCTTCGAAGATGTCGATCTCCGTCGCAACGGTCTCAAGGTCGGCCACGAGTTCGAACGAGACGATGCGCGCCCGCTTTGCACGGTTGATCAAGTGATTGCGTGCGACGGCGAACAGGAAGCCTGCCGTATTGTGGGGGATCGCATTCCGGGCGCCGGTGATCGCGAGCTCATAGACATCGTGCATTAGATCAGTCGCATCGTCCGCAGCCGGCCAGTTTCTTCGGATGAAGCGCAGCAGCGCTCCTTCGAGGGGGAGCACCTCCTCGCAGAACCAGGTCCGGACCACCTTATCCCTGTCCAAATTGCTCAACCCGGTTATCGCCGCAGATCGGCGCCTCACTGACCCAGACAAATCAGGCAGGAGAAGCTGTAACGCAATTCTGAGTTCGTCGGCATTCTGACGCCGCAATCAGTCAAATAGTTGGAGCGCGAGATCGTTTGGCGCGGATCGGGCAGTCCTAATATCGCCGCCCCTTCCGCCGACACCCGCGGACAGAATGCTGCTCGCAGCTGACCAAATTGTCCGGGCCAACGACATATCGCACATCGAGCTGATCCGCACCCCGGAGAGCGGAGGCAAAGCCGCAATTCAGCACGCCCCCCTTTCGTCCGGAAACGCGCGGTCGATCCCATCGCGAGGCTACGCGACGCCTGAAGAAATTGCCATTGCCGGGCGCCTATCCGGATATAACTTCCTTCCAGTCCCAAGGTGTCGCGGCGGCGCCCGAAAAATCCCTGCCCGCTCAGTGGTTGCGGATCGGAGACCGGTCGCAATTCTACAGCGAAATGCGTTTAATTTGACCGCGCCTATCCATCTTGACTTGTACTTCCCGCTGTAACGCCAAAGCCACACTTACCGAATGATCGCGCCACTTTCACCCAATTGCCATTGCGGGAAAGCCTACCGTTTGTTTCTCTACTGTGACCAACAAAAAAGAGGATGTCTCGCCAAAGGCCCAGTGGAGGATCGACCATGCGCGATATCATGTTGTGGAAGAATGTCGGCATCGCAACTACGGCGCTTGCCACTGCCTTGGTGGCGATGCCCGCCCGGGCGCAGACGACACAGACCGGTGATGTTCAGGTGACCGATGAGGAAATTGTCGTCACCGGGTCGCGCATCCGACGAAGTCCGCTTGATCAAGCCAAACCCGTAACCACGGTCGATGAGGCTTCTATTGCCCGCACAGGCCTGAGTTCGGTCGCCGACGTCCTTCAGCGCCTGCCAAGTGCCGGCGGCGGACTGAACACCAAGGTAAACAACGCAGGCAATATCGGCGGCCCGCCCGACGGAACCGGCGTGAGCTCGGGCTCGGCAGAAATTGACCTGCGGTACCTCGCTGCCAAGCGCACGCTCGTGCTCGTCGATGGGTTGCGCTATGTCAACGGTACGGCGGCAGGCGGCATTCCGGCCTCGGTCGATCTCAATGCGTTGCCCACCAGCATGATCGAGCGCGTCGAAGTGCTCCAGTCCGGGGCATCCCCGCTCTACGGGACCGACGCGGTGGCGGGCGTGGTCAACATCATTACCAAGCAAGGCCAACAGGGCCTGCGCGCCTCGGCGCAGTTCGGGACCTACCGCCAGGGCGACGGCCATACCCAGACCTACGAAGCGAGCTACGGCATCCAGTCCATCAATACTGGAACATCGGTAGTATTCGGCGGCTATTATACCAAGCAGGAAGGCATCAGCACCGCCGATCGCTCGATCTCTCAGTTCCCCACCCCTGGGGCGACAAGCTGCGCCGCGGGAGGTTGCTCAAGCGCGATACCCAATGGCCGCTTCGACGTGCTCGGCCAGAGCCTGACGCTAGTTGCGCCGGTTATTGGGCGGAAGCCCGTCTATCCCGCCGATTTCAGGGCCTATTCGTCGGCGAACGACTCCTTCAACTTCGCCCCGTTCAATTACCTGCTGACACCATCGGAGCGCTATGGCGGCTTCGTCAACTTCAAGCAGGAAATTGGCGAGAACATCAACATGCGCGCCAAGCTGGTGGCCAACCACCGCCAGTCGACCACGAAGGCAGCGTTCCTTCCCTTGTTCGTCGGTCCCGACGCGGGCAACGGCAATTTGCTCGACACGATCTCGATCGACGCGACCAATCCCTACAATCCCTTCGGCGTCACGCTCTCGCCGGGTGCCAACGGGTCGCCCGCCAATTATTCGACGGTGCGCCGCCGCTTCGTCGAGGCGGGGCAGCGCGTGTTCAGCCAGACCGTCGACACGCTTTCCGCCACACTCACGTTCGATGGCTCCTTCGACCTCGGCGACCATAAATGGTATTGGGACGTTAATGGCGTCTACGGGATCAACGACGCGCACCAGCTGTTTACCGGTAACGTCAATGCGCAGAACCTCGCCCGCGCGCTCGGACCTGTCGCTGCCTGCACCGGCAGCTGCGTGCCATTCAATATCTTCGGCGGCGCCGGCTCAGTTACCAAAGCCATGCTCGACTACGTCACCTTCGACGAGCGGGACAAGAGCAGCCAGAGGCTATGGGACTTCACGGCCAATTTGTCGGGTGAGCTGTTCAACCTGCCTGCCGGTCCGGTGGGCATCGCCCTCGGCTATGAGCATCGGGACCAGCACGCCAGCTATGATCCCGATCCGATCATCGTCGCGGGGCTTGGCGCGGACGTGCCGACCAGCCCGGCGCGGGGCGGGTTCAATGTCGACGAAGTCTATGGCGAGCTTCGTGTACCGCTGCTGGCGAACACGCCCTTCTTCCACTCGCTCGAACTGAGCGGTGCGGTGCGCTATTCCGACTATTCGTCGTTCGGTAGCAACACCACCTTCACGGCCTCGGGGCTGTGGAAGCCGGTGCCGGACCTGCTCTTCCGCGGTGGCTATGCGGAGAGTCTGCGCGCGCCGAGCATCGGCGAGCTCTATGCCGGCCCCTCGCGCTTCGACGCGACGATCGACGACCCGTGCACCAGCGCACCGGGGGGTTCTTTCCAGACCAACGCAACCGTCCGCTCCAATTGCATTGCCAACGGCGTTCCGGCCAATGGAAGCTATGCCGAACCCACAGGCGGCCAGCTCGGCGTCTTTTCGCAAGGCAACACCGCGTTGAAGCCGGAAACCGCGGAGACCTGGACGGCGGGCGGCGTGTACAGCCCGAGCTGGGCACGCGGCGGCTTTGCCAGCGCGCTGAGCCTTGAGGTCAATTGGTACAGCATCAAATTGCGCAATGCGATCGACTCGGTCCCGGCGACGCTCACGCTCTCGCGTTGTGCGTTCAACGCCGATCCGGTCAGTTGCGCGGCAATCACGCGCACCGGTAGCGGTGCAGTAGCCTCAATCAATGCGCGGTTGCTCAACCTCAATGCGATCGAGACCTCGGGTGTCGACTGGACTCTGGCCTTTCGTTCCGCCCAGTTCGGCGGTGGATCCGTCGGGCTAAACGTCAACGCGGCACATCTGATCAAATACAACATCGTACCGCCTTCGGACCTCAACGCGCCGACGCAGAAATATGCCGGTACCGAGCGGGGGAGCCCGGATCAGGCCTATCCGAAGTTCAAGCTGAACGGCACGATCGACTGGTCGGCGCCGGCCTACGGCATTTCATTCACAGGACGATACATCTCCTCGGTCGACGAGCGTGACGGCGTGCATCGCATGGGCAATGTCTTCTATGGGGACGTCCAGCTCTATTTTTCGCCGGGTTGGATGGATCATCGCCTACGGCTCACCGCCGGGGTGAACAACGTGTTCGACCGCGATCCGCCGCAATGCTTCACGTGCGACAGCGCAAATTTCGATCCAACCACCTACGACCTGCCGGGTCAGTTCGGCTACCTGCGTCTCTCGTACGGGTTCTGACCTCGCCGCGAGAAACTGTGGTCCGGGCGTCATTACGCCCGGACCTCTTATCCTGAACCCGTTCACAACGGCGACTTAGGGGCCGGTTGCAGACTGACAGGTTTAAGACGATCGAAGATAGAAGCTGCCGTTATGAGCTTAGCCATACGTCCAGCCGCAGCCGCCGCTCGAAGTAGCGCGCCAGCCATTCCGATGTCTCCCTGAGGAGTCGGCGATACGCTCCGCCATGGCCATTCTGGCAGCTTCCATGAGGCTGCTCCAGCTGTCCGGTGCGGTCCGGGATGGCCGCTCATGACTGACCGGCGCCGTGCCAGGCGGCGATGCTGAGATAAATGTCGACAGAAAGTCCGAGCGCATGACCTCTTATTCGCGCGGCAAGCGATGTTGGTCACTCAATGTCGAACTTTTCTGTCGAAATTCCCTTCAGCCTGTGCCCCTCTCGCTGCGGTCGGCCCTGACTTCGGCCATGGTGCCAGCCTGGCAATCGGCAGGGATGGGGAGGCGGAAAGGCAGAAAGATCGATGCGCGATTATTCGAAGAGATGCCGGGCTCTACCCCGCAGTACTACGCGTGAGGACATGGGATGGAGTGGAGCGACGTTCGTATCTTCATAGCCGTGGTGCGGGCCGGCACGCTGGGCGGCGCTGCCCGCTCGCTGCGTCTCAGCCATCCCACAGTCGGCCGGCACCTCCGTGCGCTCGAGGATCTAGGATTCCTCCCGCGAACCCCACTATGGCCCCTTTGCATCGCCCAGCCGAACTACTCCCGTCTATGCTGATCCTCTCTCGGCGAGGAGGTCATTGTCGTTCGCACTTTTGGGTGCTGGGCAGCCGAGCAGATCGGCGACGCCTGCCTTACGGGCTAGGCCCAATATCTCATTCTCCCATCTCAGGAACCAAGCCCGCTTTTCTTCCTCGAGCTCGTAGAGATCGTAGGTACGCTCCAGGCCCTTCTTGACGTGATTCATCATCGCTTCGGCAGTCTCGAAGTCCACATCCAGCCGCTTAGTGTTTGAGCGAGCAGTGCGGCGGAAATCATGGGGGGTGAAGTTCTCGAGCTTCCGCCCTGCGAGCTTCTCCATTCGATCATGCACCCGGTCTCGCGCCTTGTACCATCCCGACCGTCGCGGCCCATCGACCCGCTCAGCGGGGAACACCCATTCATTATTGGTTCGCATCAGGCGCTGGCCCCAAGGGCCCAGCGCTATCCTATGAGCCATAGAGTTCTTCGCGCGGCTCGCAGGGACCGTCCAAACTCCGTCGACAACTTCGTCAGCACGGGCTCGCACAACCTCCGAAATGCGCGCTGCGGTGAGGAGCCAGAGGATCATCCCACGACGGAGATCACATTCCTCCTGCGCGACAGCACACAGAAACCATTCGATTTCCTCCAGGCTCAGCTTTCGCGAGCGGGGCTCCTCTGGAAACCGCAAATCCCCAAGACGCCGCGATGGATCGGATTCCAACCCGACAACGGTCCCGCGGAGCGACGTCGCCCAACCGAAGAAGACCTTCAGTTCGGCAGCGAGCCGGTTCGCCCGGACCTGCGCCCGCTCGCCCTTCGCCTGGACAAGGGAAACAAGGTCTCTTTCACTGACGTCATAGATCACCCGGTCGGCGAGAGCCGGCGCAATGTCGGTCGCATAGATGTAAAGCTTGTCCGTGATGGTGCGTGGCTTGTTCTTCCGCTTGGCGCGTGAGGCTCGTCCCTGCTCCACCGCAACCATGTACAGTTCGTGCGCCCTAGCTACGGTCATTGTCGCACGGAGTGCGGCCGCCCGCGCGACCTCATACTGCACCGCACGCTCTGCGGCTTCGGCTCGCTCAACTTCTCTCGGATCGACGCCCGCCTCGATTTGCTCGTTGAACACTCGCGCTCGAGCTCGCGCGTCAGCGATACTGTGCGCGGGAAACTGCCCGAGCGTGCGCTTAAAGAAGCCATCGCGGCCCTGCAGCCGACGATAGTATCTCCAGACCTTCTTCCCGCTCCCAAGCACCGCGATCGAAAGGCCGGGCGTTTGTGAATCCGGGATACACCCTTTCGACAGCACATCAATTGCGCTCGGCGTCAGGTCCTTAATCTTGCGTGCCATAACCGACTCCAGCCGGCCCCAGCACACTAAAAATCGGGATACAAATCGGGATACAATAGCCGTCGAATCCAGGCGAACCCGGTCCAACCGGGTCCAACTGAATTTCGAAGCAGCTGATCGAGATTGATATCTGTTTCAGTGTGTTAAAGCCGAATCACGAGGATTCGGTTGGCTGGGGCGGAAGGATTCGAACCTTCGGTACACGGTACCAAAAACCGTTGCCTTACCACTTGGCTACGCCCCAGCAGAGCGGGCGCTTATAGGGACTTAGCCGATGCGTTCAACCCAGCCGTGCGGATCTTCCGCCGTGCCGCGCTGGATGCCGCCGAGCTCGGCGCGGAGCTTCTCGGTGAGGATGCCCGGACCGCCATTGCCGATCACGAACTCATAGCCGCGCCCGCGCACCTTGCCGATCGGCGTCAGCACCGCCGCGGTGCCGCAGGCGAACGCCTCGCGCAGCTTGCCGCTCTCGGCATCGGCCTTCCACTGGTCGATCGAATAGCGCTCCTCGCGCACTTCGATCCCCTGCGCCCGCGCCAGCGTCAGCAGCGAATCCCGCGTGATGCCGGGCAGGATCGTGCCACCCAGCGGCGGGGTGACGATCGAGCCGTCGTCCATCACGAACATCACGTTCATCCCGCCCAGCTCCTCGACATAGCGGTTCTCGACCGCATCGAGGAACACCACCTGGTCGCAGCCCTCGCCGATCGCTTCCTTCTGCGCGATCAGGCTCGCGGCATAGTTGCCGCCGCACTTGGCCGCGCCGGTGCCGCCCGGCGCCGCCCGCGTGTAATGCTCCGATACCCAGAGCGTCACCGACGGCGCGCCGCCCTTGAAATAGGCGCCCGCCGGCGAGGCGATCACCATGTAGAGATATTCGCTCGACGGCTTCACGCCCAGGAACACCTCGCTCGCGAACATGAAGGGCCGCAGATAGAGCGAGCCGCCCTCGATCTCCGGAATCCAGTGCTGATCGACCTTCACCAGCTCGCGGATCGAGCTGAGGAACAGCTCGTCCGGCAGCGGTGCCATCGCCATGCGCTCGGCGGATTCGCGGAAGCGGCGGGCGTTCTCGCCGGCGCGGAACAGGGTCACGCTGCCATCGGGCGTGCGATAGGCCTTGAGGCCTTCGAAGATCTCCTGGGCATAGTGGAGCACGGCAGTCGCCGGATCGACCTGGATCGGGCCGCGCGGCAGGATCCTCGCGTCGTGCCAGCCCTTCTCGGCCGAATATTTGATCACCGCCATGTGATCGGTGAACACCTTGCCGAACCCAGGATTCGCCAGCACCGCGGCACGATCGGCATCGCCGACCGGATTGGGGTGCGCTTCGAATTCGAAATCCAGGATCGTGGTGTCGTGCATCTTGCCTCTTCCCGACTCTGCCTACAGCGGCTTGCAGCGAGTTAGGCGCGGTGGCAGAAAGCGTCAACATGGCTGCCCCAATTCCTGCATCCCCGCTGTTCCTTCGCGAGCCCGAGATCCGGCGCGGCGTCGAACTGCTCTATTTCGGGTACGCCCATCTGACCCGCTCGATCGATGCGGGCCTTGCCGAACAGGGCCTGGGTCGCGCGCATCACCGCGCGCTCTATTTCATCGCGCGCAAGCCGGACCTGACGGTGAGCGAGCTGCTCGCGATCCTGTCGATCACCAAGCAGTCGCTCGGCCGGGTGCTGACCGAGCTGGGCGACCGCGGCTTCGTCGAGACGCGCACCGGCGACAAGGACCGCCGCCAGCGCCTGCTGCGCCTCACCCCGGCCGGCGCGAAGCTGGAAGGCGAGCTGTTCGACGCGCTGCGCAGCAAGATGGCGGCGGCCTATTCGAGCGCCGGGCCGGGCGCGGTGGGCGGCTTCTGGGCGGTGCTCGAGGGGCTGGTGCCGGAGAGCGAGAAGCAGGTGGTGGCGATGCTGGGGCGGTAGTTTTATAAGCCCCTCCCCTTCAGGCGCATCAGGCCGGCCACGCCCCCGGCATGGCCTGAACAGCGCGGGGCGCTGTTCACCTTATTCGCCTGAAGGGGAGGGGCTTTTGAGTGTCACAGCCGGATCGACAGCTCGACCTCGTCATTGAACGGCATCGACATGTACCCGTTCACCACCGAACCGACCCGTTCCAGATATTCCGGGCAGTAATCGGCATTGTCGGCGATCAGGATCGTGCCGGGGCGCAACCGGCTCTCGAGCCGGTCGAGAATGTCCGAATAGAGCGCCTTGGCACCGTCGAGCAGCACCAGGTCGATCGTCTCCGGCAGATCGACCGCCAGCGTCTCCAGCGCATCGCCCTCGCGGAACTCGACCAGGTCGGCCAGGCCGCCCTCGATCAGGTTCGCCCTGGCGCGGGCGAGCTTCTTCGGCTCGAACTCGCTGGTGATCAGCCGGCCGCCGCCATTGTCGCGCAGCGCCGCCGCGAGGTGGAGCGTCGACAGGCCGAACGACGTGCCGAACTCGACGATCGAGGTGGCGCGCGTCGCCCGCGCCAGCATGTAGAGCAGCCCGCCCACCTCGGGCGTCACCGGCAGGGCGAAATCGGCGAGCTTCGCATAGAAGTCGCGGTACTGGGTCTTGCTGCGCATCATGTCGCGATGCTGCTCGGCGGTGGTGCCGGCAAAGGCCGGGCTCTGTGCCGGCGGATTGGCATCGACCTCGGCGAACAGGCGCGCGAGCAGGGGCGCCACGGGGGCGCCGGAAAGCGTCGTCATTTTGGGTTCTCCATGTGGAAGCAGGGGCTTGCCTGCCGGACCGGAAAATACGACTAGTTCGTCAGCTTTGACTATTCGCATTGGCGGAGAGCCCAGATGACCGACCGCCGGACCACCCACGTCGCCTCGCGGAAGAACCCCCAACAGGCCCGCTCGAACCAGCTGGTCGAGGCGGTGCTCGACGCCGCTGTTCAGGTTTTGACGAAGGAAGGCGCGCAGCGTTTCACCACAGCGCGAGTCGCCGAGCGCGCCGGAGTGAGCGTCGGCTCGCTCTACCAGTATTTCCCCAACAAGGCGGCGATCCTGTTCCGCCTGCAGAGCGACGAATGGCAGCGCACCTCCGCGCTGCTCCGCGGCATCCTCGAGGACCGGGCCACCCCGCCCCTCGCCCGGCTGCGCCGACTGGTCCATGCCTTCATCCGCTCGGAATGCGAGGAAGCGGCGATCCGCACCGCGCTGAGCGACGCCGCCCCGCTCTACCGCGACGCGCCCGAGGCGATCGCCGCCAAGGCGGAGAACGCCGAGATCTTCCGCACCTTCCTGCGCGAGACCCTGCCCGAAGTGCCGGAGGACCAGCGAATGCTGGCAGGCCGGCTGATCAAGATGACCTTCAGCGAAGTCGGCAGCAGCTTCTCCGAGACGCCGCGGACCGAAGCGGAGATCGTGGCGTGGTCGGACGCGCTGGCGGATATGCTGTGCGGCTATGTGGAGCGGTTGGCGGCGGGGTGAAGCCCGGAGGTGATTGCGCCACTTGGATCGTGAATGCGGACAACGGCTTTGGCGCTCGCGCCATGCTTGCCTGCTTCGCGCTACACTTCCGGACATTCATATCGGATCGCTCTGGGCTTGATCAGCCCGTGGCAGTGTCTGCTTCGTCGGCCTGCGGGGCGAAGCCAACCCTCAGTGCTCCCAGGTGAACTTCATCGTCTCCGATATAGGCACGGACCTTTACGCGCCCCGCCGATTCGAACTTGACGTTCCGCGCCTGCCAAGGGACCCGAAGACTGCCAAAGCGATTGGTGGTGCCAGCATCAAGCGGCAGCGGCGCCAGGTCCGCTTTCGTTTTCTCGGCCATCTTGAAATGACTTTCGCCGAGCAGGCGTTCGCCCACCGCGCTTTCGAAGGTTATGCGAAGCAAAACGTCGAGCTCGGGGTGAACAGGCGCAACGCGCAACGTGACAAGCGCAGCCAAAACCGGCGCACGACCGGGCGCGGGGCCATTATAAATCATTTCCCCGGAATACACGCCAACCAAGGTAAGTTTTCCACCCACCTCATGTCGGATGTCATCGCAGAATATCGTGTATCCGCTCGGCAAGCTGCTCTGGAAAATCATCCTTCTACAACGTCCACAAACTTTGTCCGCGATCCGGCGGGGGGCTGGAAACCACCCTCATCACCAAAGTCGAAATGGGCCCTGGTGTGAGGGCGCTCAATAGAGGCATCCCCCCAACTACTCTCCAAGTCCGCGGTCGTTGGCTTACGAAATTCCAGGACCGGCTCTCGCCCCATCGCAAAGGCCAGTTCCCCCACTCGTCCGAGGGAAATGTCCGCCCTGCCCTTCAATTCCCTCGTTATGACGGAACGGTGGACGTCGATCGTCCGAGCGATCTCCGCCTGTGTAAGGCCACGCTCGCGCCCCTCTTCATTGAGGGCGGCCAACAGCGCCCGGCGCACCCTGGCGATGAACCGGGCCGCGGCGAACCGGCTAGGGGAAAGAGTAATTTGAAACGACATTGTTCGGATCACTTCCAGTAATGAACGGCAGGCCCGCCAGCAGGCCCTGGGACCGGCGGCCGACCGCATTGCTGCAATAGGTCGGATAAAGCTTGTTCACCTTGATGTCCCCGGCGTGCCCGCCGTCATCGGCGATGAACACGTCCTTGAGAGGAAACCATCCAAAGACACGCACATCCGCAGTCTTCAACTCCCAAATGCCAGAACCAAGGTGCATGAGCGATTTGAGGTGCGGGCCGATCTCAAGAACCTCTCCCTCGCAGAAATCCGCCAGAAATGCCGCAATCTGTTCCGCCGGCGTCTCCTGAACGGTCCAGCTCGAAGACAGCCCCTGCAAATCGCCCCTTACGAAATCAACGAACGGCTGCAGCCCATATACATGCCTGTCATACACCTTCACTCCGGCGCGGTATTGGTGCAGAATTTCAGCATCGATAAGTTGCGCGATTGTTGACATGAAAGTCAACACCCCTGCGCTGGGAAGGTTCCTTCCCCGGGGAAAGTCCCGAAATTGCAGGAAGCTGCAGACTGGAAGGGGAAGGAAGCCGGCGCCGCCGCCCCTCCCGTCTCCCACAATGCGGCCTGCGAGGTTGGCCGGCTCGATTGCCCGAAGAGCTGCGTTATCGTTCCGAAAAGCCTGACCTGGAGCTGTGGGAATGCACTCCCAACCCGAAGGCCAATGCAAACGAAAACCATGAAGCTTGGGATGGTCAGGCTCATGTATAACAAGCTGCCGCAACACGGCGCTTTTCGCAACAGGAAGACAATCCATCAACAGGCGAGTGAAAAGCCTTATTTTCAACGTTCGCTTCTACATGTTCACCGGGAACGGTCGACAAGGGTCAGCGCACGAAAACTGCCCTTCCGCTTCCGACCCGATGACGATCATTCAAATGATGGATGGTATGGCCGCAAGGGAGGCGTCGACTAACGCCATCCCCCTCAATCCACCCGCACCACCGCCGTCGCCACCGAAGCCACATCCCCCCGCTCGCGCAGCGACTGCTCGATCGCCAGCCCGGTCCGCGCGACCTTGCCGGAATAGGCCGTCCGCCCGTTGACGATCACCTTCACCGGCCGGTCGAGGTTCAGCAGCCGGTCGGACAGGCGCAGCTCGGTGCCTGCCGGGACGGTGCCCGTCAGGGTGATCACCTGCCCCTCCACCGAAGCGACGATCTGGTCGCCCGCCTTGGCCGCCGCCGCGTCGGGGATGTGCAGCCAGTAGAAGCGGTCGTGCGTCACGTCGTCCTGCAGCCAGACGATACGCTTCGGCCAAGGGTTGCGGGTGAAGCCGGCCATCCAGGGCAGCGCCTCGGCGTCCTTGCGGTTCATCCAGTGCGGCAGGCCCGGATAGATGCGCGACATATGGACATAGCCGTCCGGATCGGCGGCGTGCAGCCGGTCGAGCTCGGCGGTCTTGTCCGCGGCGATCCTGTTGCGGTCATAGGCCGCGTCGGCACCGCCCATGAAGATCGCGAAGGGCAGGTTGCGCAGGCCGAGCACCGAGGATTCGTTCGGATGCCCCGCCATCATCGCCGCCGCGGCGAAGCGATCGGCCATGCGCGGCGCCAGCTGCCACACGCCGTCGCCGCCCGCCGAATAGCCCATCAGGTAGACGCGGTCCGGATCGACGCCGTTGATCGCCACCTGCGCGTCGATCAGCGCCTGGAACAGCGGGTCGATATGCCCTTCGTGCCACAGGTTCCACGTATCGGTCGGCGCGCGCGGCGCGAGATAGATGCCCTCGGCCGGCTCGTAGAGGCGGATCTGGTTGCGCCATTGCTGGTCGTTCACCGCCGGCTCGGCATTGCCGCCGCCATGCATCGAGATCCACAGGCTGCGCTTGCCCGGCGCCGCGTTGCCGAAGGTCTTGCTTTCCCATTTCAGCGTCTTGTCGCCGATGGTGATCTGCTTCGCGGCGACCGCATCGGCATAGCGCGCCGCGGTCGCGCGCAGATGCTCGGCACCAAGCAGCGCCAGCGCGCGGTCCGCCTCGGCGCGGCTGAGCGGGCGGGCGAGCGCGGGATCGTCGATCCGCCGCGCTGCATCGGGCCGGGCCAGCCATGCTTCGATGGCGGCAACCGGTGCCTGGGCGGCAGCGGGCCCGGCCCGGACCGGCGAAACGGAGAGGAGAAGAGCCGGGACGAGCGGGCTGGCGGCGAGCAGGAAACGGAGCGTGCGCATGCCGTTCCTCTAGCGAAACGGCACCGCCTGTCGACAAGCAATTGTTAGCGCTATCCTTTTCCTGCCGTCACAGCGGGAATGGCCTCAGGGCGTGTCGACATTCAACTATCCTCCCCCGCCAGGGGGGGAGGTGGCGCGCGTAGCGCGACGGAGGGGGAGGTAAGTGAACCGATAGTTGGCTGCTCACCTCCCCATCCGTCAGCCTAAAGGCCGACACCTCCCCCTGGCGGGGGAGGATACATCTCCGACAAGCCCTCGCTGAATGTCGATACGGCCTCAGGCCACCTTGAACCCTTCCTTGTTCATCGACAGCGTCAACGCCTTGTTCTTCTCGTCGCTCAGCCGGGCGCGCAGCATCGGGAAGAGGCGGAGTTCCTCTTCCTCCATATGCTCCTCGATCGCGGCGCGGAATTCGCGAACCTTGGCGATCCAGTCGGGCGAGGCCGTGGGCGTGTTCTCCAGCTCGTAGAGATACTGCTTCACATAGCCATGTTCCTTGGTGAGTTCGTCGGCAGCGTCGCGCTGGCCGGCCTCGCGCAGCGCCGGGTAGATGACGTTCTCCTCCTCCACCGCATGCTTCATCAGCGCGTGCTTGAGATGCGCGAGCAGCAGGTTGCGCTTGGTGGTGGAGCGTTCGTCGGTCGCCTCGATCTGGTCGAACACCTTGCGGGTCGCCTCATGCTCGGTGGCGAGTGCCTCGTCCCAATTGCCGGCGAGCGCGGTCGGCGCCTGGACCACCGCCTTGCGCCCGAGCAGCGCCAGCACGCCCAGCGCCATGCCGCCCGCCGCGGCGCCGGCGATCACGCCGAGATTGCTGGTCGCGCTGGTGCGCTTCGATCCGGTGAAGCGGCCGCTCTTGTCGCGGGTCGCGGTGGTGGTCGTCATGCTACGCCTCCGATGTTTCGCTATCTGCGGAACAACGGCGGAGGCGCGCGGGCGTTCCGGTAAGCGGACGCAACACGCAAGGGCACGGCGCACCAAATCCAATCCTCCCCCGCCAGGGGGAGGTGTCAGCCAAGGGCTGACGGAGGGGGAGGTAAGCTGCGAACAATCGGCTCGTCCACCGCCCCCTCCGTCGCGCTACGCGCGCCACCTCCCCCTGGCGGGGGAGGATTATAGGATTCCGGTCAGCGGCGGGCGGCGGCGGCCATTTCGGCGCTCCGGCGCGCCGATGCATCGAGCGTGGCGCGCAGCAGCGCCTTGATCGCATCACCGGCGTCGAGCACGTCGAGCCCCTTGCGGGTCGATCCGCCGGGGCTGGCGACCCGGTCAGCGAGCACCGCGGGCGACGCATCGGCCTGGGCGGCAAGCAGCCCCGCCCCTTCCACCGTGGCGACGGCAAGGCGCAGCGCCTGCTCCTCGCCAAAGCCGATCGACACGCCGGCCGAGGCGAGCGCGTCGATGAAGCGATAGACGAACGCCGGTCCGCAACCGGCGAGCACGCCGAGCCGGTCCAGCGCCGCCTCGTCGCCCCATTCGACCAGCCCGAGCGGCTGCATCAGCGCGTCGACGGCGTCGCTGCGGTCGCCCGCCAGCCCGACCACGCCCTTGCCGATCGCGACCGGCAGGTTGGGCATGGCGCGGACGATCGCCCCGGCCCGGAACCGGTCCGCGAGCGAAGCCAGCTCGACGCCGGCGAGGATGGAAATGAGCAAAGGCACGCCGGCGATGCGGGCGCCATGCGTCGCGGCGATCTCGTCGATCTGCTGCGGCTTCATGCCGAGCATCACCGCGTCGGGCAACGGCCCTTCGGGGAATGCGCGGCCCTGGCGCACGCCCGCGGGCAGGTCGCGGTCCTGGCGGTTGACGACGAAGACCTTGGCGGGATCCACCGTTCCCGCTTCGATCCAGCGGCGCAGCATCGCGCCGGCCATGTTGCCGCAGCCGACCAGCCAGAGACTAGAGAGTGTCATTTCCGATCCGTGCCAGACGAAGCCGTTCCCCGGCGAAAGCCGGGGAGCAGGAAAACGCAGCCGGCCTGGCGCTCACGCCTCGCCCTGGGTTTCGATGAGCGCGGAAGCCAGCG
Source organism: Sphingomonas sp. Sphisp66 (assembly GCF_047324325.1). Taxonomy (NCBI): domain Bacteria; kingdom Pseudomonadati; phylum Pseudomonadota; class Alphaproteobacteria; order Sphingomonadales; family Sphingomonadaceae; genus Sphingomonas; species Sphingomonas sp. Sphisp66. The sequence goes on along the minus strand of NZ_CP168508.1, from coordinate 359,659 downwards.
CGTCGGCCGGCGTCTTGCCGCCCCACAGCACGAACTGGAACACGGGATAGAAGCGCTCGCACTCGTCGATCGCGCTCTCGACCAGCAGCTCGGCCTGGTTGAGGCTGAGCGTCGGCTCGTCGCCGTCGATCATCGCGGCATGGCGGAACAGCAGGATGCCGCTCTGCGACCAGAGCTCGAAATGGCCGATCCACAGCTGCTCGTTGACCAGGCCGATCGTCTCATAGACCGCCGCGCGGCGCTCGTCGGGCACGCGGATGTCCGGGAAGGCGAGGAACTGAAGCACGCCGTCATCCTCGCGCCAGATCGCGCGAAGCTCATACTCCGTCCAGCTTCCCTTGACCTTCGCCACGATCTCGTCGTCCTCGCGGCTGTGGGTCCAGCCATGCGCGGCGAAATAGCTTTCGAGCATGTCGATAGGGGCTGCGTCGTCGCGGTCGAATTCCGCTTCGTCGAGCATCAGTTTCTCCACTGGGGCCGGATTGCTTGGCCAGAATCTGCCAACCGTACCGGGCCCGCACAAGCGCAGGGTTCGCAACCCTGCGCAAAAGCTGTGGACAAGGTGTTTATGCTTGTCCCGTAGGCTTCTTAGGCGATTTGGCCGCCTTGGGAGCCGCCGCCGCGGCGTTTCCGCCGCCCAGCTGTGCCTCCAGCGCGGCGAGGCGCGCGGCAAGCGCGTCATTCTCGTCGCGCGCGGCCACGGCCATCGCCTTCACCGCCTCGAATTCCTCGCGGCTGACGAAGTCCATGCCCCCGATCCACTCGCGGGCGCGCTCGCGCGCAGCGCCTTCGGTCTCGCGGGCGACGCCGGCCAGCGTGCCTGCCGCGCCGTTCACGAACTTCACGAAATCGTCGAACAGGCGGTTGTCGGTCTGCATGTCTCGTTCCTTACGCGATCACTTGATCTGTATTTCGTCAGCCGGACGCGCGGATACAAGGCTTCCGGCGTTCGGGTTGAGCTCGTGGATCTGATAGAGCAGGACGCCGGCAAAGGCGATCCAGGCCAGATACGGTACCAGCAACAGCGCCGCCAGGGTGCGGATGCGGGCGAAGAGCAGGAAGGTGATCAGCGCCAGCACGAACAGCGCGCCGATGATCGCCAGCGCCGCCACCACCTGGTGCATGCCGAAGAACACCGGCGACCAGGCGAGGTTCACCGCCATCTGCACCGCGAAGACGACGAGCGCCGGACCGCGCAGCGTCGATCCGCGCGCGTTGATGATCATCGCCAGCGCCAGCCCCATCAGGATGTAGAGCGTCGTCCAGGCGGCGGGGAACGCCCATTCGGGCGGCATGATCGCGGGCTTGGCCAGCCGCGCGAACCAGGGATTGTCGCTGCCCGACGGCGCAAGCCGCGCGGAGGTGAAGCCGAGCAGCAGGATGAACGGCACCGTGACCACGGCCCATCGCAGATAGGCGAGCCTCAGCTGCCCCTTCGATGCGATTTCCCTCAATGCGGCCTCCGGTTATTTCCTGCGGGCGCAAGGGCTATGTTGCAGCGCGCCGAAAGGCAAGCGTTGCCGTTATGTTTCCAGCTTTCGATCATCTCTATCCTCCCCCTGGCGGGGGAGGATTGGATGCATCACTCCCGCGTCGCGCCGATCAGGAATTCGACATTGCCCTCGGGCCCGGTGATCGGGCTGGTGGTGATGCCGTGCACCGTCCAGCCCTGCGCCGCGACCCAGTCGGACACTTCGCGACAGACGCGTTCGTGCACCGCGGCATCGCGGACCACCCCGCCCTTGCCCACTTCCCCGCGTCCCGCCTCGAACTGCGGCTTGATCAGCGCCGCCAGCCGCGCGCCGGGCTTGGCGAAGCGGAACGGCGTCTCGAGCACCTTGGCAAGGGAGATGAAGCTCGCGTCGCAGACGATGATGTCGACCGGCTCGGGGATATGCGCCTCGGTCAGGATGCGCGCGCTGGTCTGCTCGTGGACGATCACCCGCGGGTCCTGGCGCAGCTTCCAGGCGAGCTGGTTGGTGCCGCTGTCCACCGCATAGACGCGCGCGGCGCCCTTGCTCAGCAGCACGTCGGTGAAGCCGCCGGTGGAGGAGCCGACGTCGATCGCCACCGCCCCGGTCACGTCCCAGCCAAAATGGTCGAGCGCATGGGCGAGCTTGATCCCGCCGCGCGACACCCAGGGATGGTCGCGCCCCTTCACCTCGAGCTGGGTCTCTTCGGGGAATTGCTGGCCGGGCTTGTCGACCTTGCGGTCGCCGGCGAAGACCAGGCCGGCCATGATCAGCGCCTGGGCGCGGGTGCGGCTCTCGGCAAGGCCGCGATCCACGAGCATCTGGTCGGCACGCTGCTTGGGCATGGAGGCTCCTTAGGTGCAACCGCTTCGGATGCAAAGCCGCGCGCCTTTGCCGGGCGGCTGGGGCAGGATGGCGCGACAAGGGGAGAGCCGGATATGACGCCCAGCCAGAATTGCGTGTCGCTCGTCGAGGAGTTCGAAGGTTGCGCCCAGAAGCAGGCGGACGGCAGCTTCAAGGCCTATCCCGATCCCGGCACCGGCGGCGAGCCCTGGACGATCGGTTGGGGTTCCACCGGATCGGACATCACCGAGAGCACGGTGTGGACCCAGGCCCAGTGCGACGCGCGGCTGCAGTCGAGCCTCACCAGCTTCTCCGCCCAGGTCTCGTCGCTGCTCGAGGGGGGCGCGCCGACCAGCCAGAACCAGTTCGATGCGCTGGTCGACTTCGCCTATAATCTCGGCGTCGGGAATCTCTCGAGCAGCACGCTGCTCAAGCTCCACAAGCAGGGCGACTATGCCGGCGCCGCGGCGCAGTTTCCGCTCTGGGATCATGCCGACGGCAAGGTGATGCCCGGCCTGCAGAAGCGCCGCGCGGCGGAGCAGACGCTCTACGAAACCCCCTGATCAACGGCTCGGCGCAACCGGCCTTCGCCCCGGCGCAGCGCCTATTGCCTATCTAATTAGTAGGAATAAATTGCGCACTCCGGCCTGCTCTCCCTTGGAGTGCGCAACGATGACCATCTTCGCTCCGATTGACGACCATTCCCCGCTCGTCCTCACCGTCCCCGGGCTCGGTGGCTCGGGGCCCTCGCACTGGCAGACGCTCTGGGAGCAATCCCGCCCCGACACCAGCCGGGTCGAGCTCGGCATGTGGGACACGCCCCATCGCAACGCCTGGGTGACGCGCCTCGACCAGGCGATCCGCAGCGCCCAGGCGCCGGTGGTGCTCGCCGCGCACAGCCTCGGCTGCCTCGCCGTCGCCTGGTGGGCCGAGCTCTCGCCCCAGCCCTTTGGCTGGCCGGTGGCGGGCGCGCTGCTCGTCGCCCCGGCCGATGTCGACCGGGCGGAGGTGAAGCCCGAACTGGCCGGCTTCGCGCCGGTCCCCGCCAAGCCGCTGCCCTTCCCCTCGATCACCGTCGCGAGCCAGGACGACCCCTGGATCTCGATCGACCGCGCCCGCGATCTCGCCAAGCGCTGGGGCAGCTTCTTCGTCGATGCCGGCCCGCAGGGGCATCTCAACGCGGCCAGCGGCATCGGCTGGTGGCATGAGGGCCAGGCGCTGCTCGACCGGGTGCTCGATGCCGCGTCCGATCGTTCGGGCCGCGTCCGCACCGCCGCCGATGCGCGCTCGATCCTCGCGATCAACGCCACGGAAGCCGCGCAGGCCCATTATCTGGGCCAGCACGCATGAGATTCGGCGCGCCGGCGCTGCCGACCGGCGCACGACACTGGTAACTGCCCGCAAATCCTCTACATAGGAAATGCGGGCGTGGCCGGGTGGCGTACCCTAGAGCGTCACCCGGCCTACCCGCGCCCCTTTCCCTTACGTCCTGCTTGCGGCTAGACCGGCATCATGGATCGCCGAGACCTGCTCGCCGCCGGCCTGACCGGCCCGCTCCTCCCGCTCGCTACCAGGGCAGCGACCGGCGCGCCGTCCGGCCCGGTCAAGCCCGATGCCAGCTTCCCGATCTGGCCAAATGAGGCGCCCGGCCTGCTCGACAAGGGCCTTCAGGACCATGTCCTGGTCCGCAATCCCGATCCGAACTTCCCCGACCGGGCGATGGACCACATCCGCACGCCGCGGCTGGACGTGTTCCGCGCCGCCAACCCGAACGGCGCCGCGATGCTCGTCATCCCGGGCGGCGGCTATTCGCGGGTGGTGGTCGACAAGGAAGGCTATGAGCTCGGCACCTGGCTCGCCGCGCGCGGGATCACTGCCTTCGTGCTGTTCTACCGCCTGCCCGGCGACCCGTGGCGCAACAGCTGGAACGTGCCCTTTGCCGATGCCCAGCGCGCCATGCGGCTGATCCGCCACCGGGCCGCGCAATGGCAGGTCGATCCCGAGCGGATAGGCGCAATGGGCTTTTCGGCCGGCGGGCATCTCTGCGCCGATCTCGCGACCCGCATCGACGCCGCGGTCGGCCCTATGCAGGACGCGATCGACGCGGTCAGCGCCCGCCCGCTGCTGGCCGCGCCGATCTATCCGGTGATGACGATGGCGCCGCCCTTCGCCCATGCCGGCTCGCGAACCCAGCTGATCGGCAAGACGCCGAGCGCGACCGAGGTCGAGCTCTACTCGCCCGACAAGCAAGTCGATCCGAAGCGCACGCCGCCCTGCTTCCTCGTCCATGCCGAGGACGATGACGTCGTCCCGGTGGAGAACAGCCTGCTCTTCCGCGCCGCGCTCAAGGCGGCAAAGGTGCCGGTCGAGACGCATATCTTCGAGCAGGGCGGGCACGGCTTCGGCTGGGGCGCCCGCACCCAGGGCAAGCCGGCACACGCCTGGCCAGAGCTGTTCCTCGCCTGGGCGAAGGGCCACGGGCTGCTCGGTTGACACCCCTCCTTATTCCGTCATCCCGGCGAAAGCCGGGATCTCGTGCCGTATCGCGCCGCCGCCTGAGATCCCGGCTTTCGCCGGGATGACGAAGAAGTCGCGATGTTATGTTGTATCTTTAACCCGCTTGCCCTATATCCCCGTTCATGTCGGTGAGTCTCCCGCTGGCCCATGTATGGGGAAAGCTTGATGCGCGTCTCGATCGTATCGCGATCGGGATTAGCGGTTTGTGCCTGGTCCACTGCGTCACGACCACCATCCTGCTCACCGTCATCTCCTCGGCCGGCGGCCTGCTCAACCCGGCGATCCACGAGGTCGGCCTGACCCTCGCGATCGGCTTCGGCGCCTTCGCGCTGGTCAAGGGCGTGATGTCGCACGGCTATATGGCGCCAGCGATCGTCGGCGCCTTCGGCCTGGGCATCATGGGCGGCGCGCTCTCGCTGCCGCACGGCGATTTCGAGATCTTCTGGACGCTGGTCGGCGTCAGCCTGGTCGCGCTGGGCCACGACCTGAACCGCCGCGCCACCTACTGAGCTTGCCGCAAAGGCCCCGCGGGCCTACATTGAAACCATGCACGCGCACGATCACCACGAGCATCACGGCAACGAGCTGACCAAGGTCGCCCAGAGCACGCTGGAGAAGTCCGGCGAGCAATGGACCGCGATGCGCGAGCGCGTGTTCGAGGCGCTGGCCGGCTTCGACAAGCCGGCTTCGGCCTATGACATCGCCGAGGCCGTCTCCAAGGCCGAGGGCCGCCGCGTCGCCGCCAACAGCGTCTACCGTATCCTCGACCTGTTCGTCGGCTCGAACCTCGCCCGCCGGGTCGAGAGCGCCAACGCCTATATGGCGAACACGCACCCGGACTGCCTGCACGATTGCATCTTCCTGGTCTGCGACAGCTGCGGCCAGACCACGCATATCGACGACGACTCGATCACCAAGACGGTGCGCGCCGCCGCCAAGGGCACGGGCTTCTCGCCCGAGCGCCCGGTGATCGAAGTGCGCGGCAAATGCGCGGATTGCGACTGATCGCTCTCCTAGGGCGCCGCCTGCACCAAAAATCCACAACCGCAACGTTCGACTTCGTGAAAACGGAGGAGTAAGGGCAGTCGGATGGCCGATCTACCCAGCACGCCGCTGCTCGATACCGTCGACACGCCCGATGACCTGCGCAAGCTCCAGCCGCACCAGCTCCGCCAGCTGGCCGACGAACTGCGCGCCGAGACGATCAGCGCGGTAGGCACCACCGGCGGCCATCTCGGCTCCGGCCTCGGCGTGGTCGAGCTGACCGTCGCCATCCATTACGTCTTCAACACCCCCGACGACCGGCTGATCTGGGACGTCGGGCATCAATGCTATCCGCACAAGATTCTCACCGGCCGGCGTGACCGCATCCGCACGCTGCGCCAGGGCGGTGGCCTGTCGGGCTTCACCAAGCGCAGCGAGAGCGAATACGACCCGTTCGGCGCCGCGCACTCCTCGACCTCGATCTCGGCCGCGCTCGGCTTCGCGGTCGCCAACAAGCTGGCCGGCACGCCGGGCAAGGGCATCGCGGTGATCGGCGACGGCGCGATGAGCGCCGGCATGGCCTATGAGGCGATGAACAATGCCGAGGCAGCGGGCAATCGCCTCGTCGTGATCCTCAACGACAATGACATGTCGATCGCTCCGCCGGTCGGCGGCCTTTCCGCCTATCTCGCGCGGATGGTCTCGTCGTCCGAATATATGGGCCTGCGCAGCCTTGCGAAGCGCGCGATCCAGAAGTTCTCGCGCCGCCTGACCACCGCGGCGGGCAAGACCGAGGAGTTCGCCCGCGGGCTCGTCACCGGCGGCACGCTCTTCGAGGAGCTGGGCTTCTATTATGTCGGCCCGATCGACGGCCATAATCTCGACCACCTGATCCCGGTGCTGGAGAATGTCCGCGACAGCGCGGAGGGCCCGATCCTCGTCCATGTCGTCACCAAGAAGGGCAAGGGCTATGCCCCGGCCGAGGCGGCGGCGGACAAGTATCACGGCGTCCAGAAGTTCGACGTGATCACCGGGGCCCAGGCCAAGGCGCCGCCGGGGCCGCCCGCCTATCAGAACGTGTTCGGCGACGCGCTGATCGAGGAAGCCAAGCGCGATCCCAGGATCGTCGCGATCACCGCCGCCATGCCCTCGGGCACCGGCGTCGACCGCTTCGCTCGGGCCTTCCCCGATCGCAGCTTCGACGTCGGCATCGCCGAGCAGCATGCGGTGACCTTCGCCGCCGGCCTTGCCGCGCAGGGCATGCGGCCCTTCTGCGCGATCTACTCGACCTTCTTGCAGCGCGCATACGACCAGGTCGTGCATGACGTGGCGATCCAGAACCTGCCGGTGCGCTTCGCGATCGACCGCGCCGGCCTGGTCGGCGCGGATGGCGCGACGCATGCCGGCAGCTTCGACGTCACCTATCTGGCGACGCTTCCCAATTTCGTGGTGATGGCCGCGGCCGACGAGGCCGAGCTGGTCCACATGACCCACACCGCCGCGCTGCATGACAGCGGCCCGATCGCCGTGCGCTATCCGCGCGGCAACGGCACCGGCGTCGAACTGCCCGCCGTCCCGCTACAGCTGGAGATCGGCAAGGGCCGCGTGGTCCGCGAGGGCAAGACCGTCGCGATCCTCTCGCTCGGCACGCGCCTGGCCGAGGCGCTCAAGGCCGCCGACACGCTCGAGGCCAGGGGCCTGTCGACCACCGTCGCCGACCTGCGCTTCGCCAAGCCGCTCGACGAGGAGCTGATCCGCCGCCTGCTCACCACGCACGAAGTGGCGGTGACGATCGAGGAAGGCGCAATCGGCGGCCTCGGCGCGCACGTGCTGACCATGGCGAGCGACCAGGGCCTGATCGACGCCGGCCTCAAACTGCGCACCATGCGCCTGCCGGATGTGTTCCAGGACCAGGACAAGCCCGAGCTGCAATATGCCGAGGCCGGCCTCCAGGCCGAGAATATCGTCGACACGGTGCTCAAGGCACTGCGCTGGAACGAGACGGCCGTGAGCGACGGGGCGAGGGCGTAACCCTTCTCCCTCTCCCCGCTTGCGGGGAGTGGGTCGGGGAGCGGGGCAGTGTGTCCTGCCCACCCCCGCCGACCCTGAACGCTCAGTCCATGCCCCTCTCCCAACCCTCTCCCCGGAGGGGAGAGGCTAGATGAAGCGCCCCAATAGCCCGAGGTTATGTCCGTCGAACCTTTGTTCCGATGGACAGGTGCGCCCGCACCCATCACCCTCCCCGATCAAAGCGATACCCGGGGAATAGTCGATGCTGAACCGCCGTGCCTTCCTGCTGAGCTCCAGCGCGGCGCTTCTCACCAGCGCCGCCGCAGCGGCCAGGCCACGGCTGGTCACCACCCAGCAGCAGAGCGTCCGCGGCGCGAGTGCGCCGATCGAGATCGTCGACGACGAATGGGGCACGCCGCACATCCGCGCCGCGACCATCCCCGATGCATTCTTCGGCCAGGGCTATGTCGTCGCGCGCGACCGGCTGTTCCAGATCGACCTGTCGCATCGCCGCGAGCTCGGCCGCCTCGCCGAGGCGTTCGGCGCCCGTTTCGCCAGGCATGACGCCAACGCCCGGCTGTTCCATTATCGCGGCGACATCGACGCCGAGCTGCGCCGCGTGCCGGCCGACGTGCTCGCCTGCGCCAAGGCCTATATCGCCGGGATCAACGCGCGCATCGACGAGGTGATCGCCGACCCGTCGCTGCTCCCGCTCGAATATCGCATCCTCCAGGTCATCCCGATCCGCTGGGGCCTGCGCGACCTGGTCCGTGCCCGCGAGGCGGCAAGCGGCAATGTCGATGACGAGGTCCGCCGCGCCCAGCTCGCCGCGATGGGCATGCTCGATCTCGACGCGGTCATCGCGCCGCTCCGTCCGGCCTGGAAGATGCAGGTGCCCGAGGGGCTCGATGCCGGTGCGGTGAGCCCGGCCGATCTCGGCGTGCTCAATATCGACGGCCTGCCCTGGGCCGAGCTGACCGGCCAGGATCCCGCCGCCGCCTCGGCCGAGCGCGCCAATGCCGGCAGCAATGCCTGGACGGTCTCGCCGTCGCGCACCGCCACCGGCCGGCCGATCCTGGCGAACGACCCGCATCTCGGCATCGGCGGGTTCAGCCCGCGCCACATCGCCCATCTGACCGCGCCGGGGCTCGACCTGATCGGCGGTGGCGCGCCCGGACTGCCCGGCATCATGCAGGGCCATACCGATCGCTTCGCCTTTGGCCGCACCAATTTCCATATCGACCAGGGCGACCTGTTCATCCTCGAGCTCGATCCCGCCGACCCCGAGCGCTACCGCCACGATGGCGGCTGGAAGCGGTTCGACAAGGTCGAGGAAGCGATCGCGGTGAAGGGCGGCGCGCCCGCCAAGGTTACGCTTCGCTATTCGGTGCAGGGCCCGGTCCTCTCCTGGAACCCGGAAAAGCGCCGCGCTACCGCGCTCGCCACCATCGCGATGCAGCCGGGCGGCGACGGCGCCTTCGCGATGATCGCGATCAACCTCGCCAAGGACTGGAAGAGCCTGCGCAAGGCCTTCGAGCTGCACCCCTCGCCGACCAATTTCCATTATGCCGATGTCGAGGGCAACACCGGCTGGCAGGTGATCGGCTTCGCGCCGGTGCGGAAAAAGGGCGACGGACTGCTCCCAGTGCCCGGCGACGGCCGCTACGACTGGACGGGCCTCCGCAAGTATGAGTCGCTGCCAAGCGAGTATAATCCTGCGAAAGGCTGGTTCGCCTCGGCCAACCAGAACAACCTGCCCGCCGACTGGCCGCGCGACCGCATTCCCGCCTTCTCCTTCCGCGATCCCTATCGCTACGATCGGATCGCCGATGTGCTGAAGTCACAGGACAAGCACACGCTCGCCGACAGCGTCGCCCTCCAGCACGACACTCTGTCGACGCCTGCCCGCCAGTTCCTCGCGCTGCTGCCGGCGACCCCTTCCGCTGCCGCCAAGCCGGCGGTCGACATGCTGCGCGCCTGGAATGCCCGGATCGACCGCGACAGTGGCGCCGCCGCCTTGTTCGAGATGACCTGGCGCGATCTTGGCAAGCGGATGCTCGCCGCGATCGTCCCGCCGCGGGCAAAGGGCCTGATCCCCTCGATCGCCCCGTCGCTGCTGCTTGAGCTGCTCGCCCGGCCCGATGCGCGACTCGGCACCGACCCCGCCGCCGCGCGCGACGCGATGCTCGATGCGGCGCTGGTCTCGGCCTGGGCTTCGGCCCGCGAGAGGCTCGGCCCCGATCCTGCCGCCTGGCGCTATGGCACGCTCCACCAGGTTCGGCTGCGCCACCCGCTTTCGGCGATCCCCGCCATCGCCCGGGCCTTCCCGGCAATCGAGGGCGAAGGCTCGGGCGGCGACGGCTATACGGTGATGGCGCGCTGGCTCGGTTCGTCGAGCTGGCAGGTCGGTGGCGGCGCCTCCTATCTCCAGGTGATCGATGTCGGCGCCTGGGACAATTCGCTGATGCTGATCCTGCCCGGCCAGTCGATCGATCCGCGCTCGCCCCATTATCGCGACCAGTATCGCAACTGGGCCAACGGCCAGATGCAGCCCATGCCGTTCAGCCGTGCCGCGGTCGATGCCCGCGCCGCCAGCCGCACAACGCTGAGGCCGGCATGAGGCGCGCCGCGCTGCTCCTGCTCGCCCTCGCCGCCACCCCGGCGGCGGCGCAGGACCGCGAGCTCGATAAGGCCGTCGCCGATTTCCGCGCGCTGCACCGGGCCGAGGTGGCCAAGGCCGGGATCGCCGGCAGCAGCTTCTACCTGGTCCGCGACGGCCGCACGATCGTGGCCGACCATATCGGCGAGCAGGATGCCGATGCGCATGTGCCCGTCGATGCCGCGACGATCTATCACTGGGCGTCGATCACCAAGTCGATGACCGGCATCGCGATCATGCAGTTGCGCGACCGCGGGCTGCTCAAGCTCGACGATCCGATCATCCGCTATGTGCCCGAGCTGGCCGGGGTGCACGATCCGTTCGGCGATCCGAGCGCGATCACCATCCGCCAGCTGATGAGCCACAGCGCGGGCTTCCGGAACGGCACCTGGCCGTGGCGCGACAAGGAGTGGCAGCCCTTCGAGCCGCCGGGCTGGGAGCAGCTCAAGGCGATGATTCCGTACACCGAAGTGAAGTTCAAACCCGGCAGCCGGTTCAGCTATTCGAACCCGGGCATCGTCTATCTCGGCCAGGTGATCGAGCGGCTCTCGGGCGAGGATTTCGAAGTCTATGTCGACAAGAACATCCTGCGCCCGCTCGGCATGACCTCGAGCTATTTCGACCGGACGCCGCCCTATCTCCTGCCGCACCGCTCCCACAGCTATTACATCCGGGACGGCAAGCGGGTGGCGGCACCCTTCGATGCCGATACCGGGGTCACCGTGTCGAACGGCGGCCTCAACGCACCGCTGCCCGACATGGCGAAGTACATCGCCTTCCTGCTCGGCGACCCGACGAACGACCTGGTTCTCAAGCGCAGCTCGCTCGAAGAGATGTGGCAACCGCAGATCTCGGCGGGCGAGGACTTCACCCAGGGGCGGATGGCCAGCACCACCTGGAGCGGCCTGTCCTTCTTCCTCGATCAAGCAGACGGCATCCGCATCATCGGCCACAACGGCGACCAGAACGGCTTCCGCGCCTATCTGAGCCTGTGCCCGGACCAGCACATCGGCAGCCTGCTCACCTTCAACACCGAGACGCGCGGAGTGGAGAATGCCCCCGCCAACCGCGACATGCCGGAATCGCGTGTGGCGCTGGCGACGGACGGGCTGTGCAAGGCGGTGGCGAAGGGCGCCGGTTCGAAATGAGATTTTCCCCGGCGAAGGCCGGGGCCCAGACTTGAAAGTCACGCGCCTTGGCGCGTCTTCGCCGCGCACTGCTTAGTCTGGGCCCCGGCCTTCGCCGGGGAAAAGCAGGTGGGAAAACGCGGTTAGCGCGCCCGCAACAGTCGCCCGCTCTTGCCTACCCGCACGCCACCCTCATAGGCCACCGTGCCGCCCAGCATCACCAGGTCGAACCCCTCCGCCTTTGCGAACGGATCGACATAGGTCGAGCGCGCCTTGACCCGCTTCGGATCGAACAGGATCAGGTCCGCCTTCATCCCCGGGCGGATCACCCCGCGATCGGCCAGCCGCAGGATATGCGCGGGGAAGCCGGTGCCCTTGCGCACCATCTCCTCGATGCTGAGCTTCTGGTCGCGTACCACATATTCCTCGATCAGCTTGGCATAGGTGCCGGTCGCGCGCGGGTGGCGCATGCCAGGCCCGCCATCGGTCGAGAAGGCGACGAAGGGATCGACCAGCAGCACGTCCTGCAGTGCCTTGTCCTGAGTGAAATGCGCGCCCGATCCGCTCTGCGGGCCGATCTTGATCAGGAAGTCGGCATAATGGAGCCCGGCTTCCTGCGCCGCCTGGGCCAGCGTCTTGCCGGCATAGGGCGCGGTGCCGATCAGCAGCGCTTCCGGCCCGCCCCGGCGGGTCATCCGCTGGACCAGATAGTCGCGCAGCTCCTGCCGGCGCGCGGCCACCACCTTCGCATAGTCGGTCGGCGGCAGCGCCCATTTCGGGAAGAGGATCGCGATACCGGTATAGCCGGCCTCATAGGGATATTGGTCGGCGGTCAGGTCGATCCCCTGGCGGCGCTTCTCGGCAAGGAAGGCGAGCAGTTCGCGCGCCCGCGCCTCGCCCTTCCCGAACACCACCTTCAGGTGGGAGATATGCGGCCGCGCCGGCAATGACGAGGCGATCAGCTCGTCGATCGAGGCCTTGATCTCCTCGTCATTCTCCGAACGCATATGGCTCATCACCACGCCGCCATGGCGCGCGACGACCTTGCCGAGATTGGTCAGCTCGGCGGTCTCCGAATAGATGCCCGGCACATATTCCAGGCCATAGGACAGGCCGAACGCCCCCGCCTTCAGCTCGGCCTCCAATTGCGCCGCCATCCGCGCGAGTCCCGCGGCATCGACACGGCGAACCGTATCCGCCACGCCAGCCGCGCGGCGCAATGTCCCATGGCTGGCGAGCAGCGCGACGTTGACGTCGATCTTCGCCCGGTCGACCGCCTGCATCCAGGGTCGGGGATCGAGGTCCTTGCCCAGCCGTGGCCCGCTGCCGTCCTGCCCCAGCGTGATCGTGGTGACGCCCATCGCGAGGAACGCCTCGTAACTGTCCTCGAGCGGGTCGCCATGGCTGTGCATATCGATGAAGCCGGGCGCGAGCACCCGCCCCTCACCGGCGACGACGCGCGTCGCGTCACCCGTGGCGGAAGGCGGCTCGATCCCGATGATCCGGTCGTCCGCCACCAGCACATTGGCGAGCCGCGGCGCCCTGCCCGTCCCATCGATCAGCAGCACTTCGCGGAACAGCGTCGTCGACGCCCCCGCCAGCGTGGCGAGGCCGGGCCAGCTCGCCAGGCTGCCCGCCACCACCGCCCCGCCGATTGCCTGCCGCCGCGTCAGACGCTTGCCCATGTGCGATCCCCCTTGCCGACCCGTTTTGCCGGACTATGCGCGCAAGCCCGGCGCGCGCGAATCGCTAAAATTGGAATAGCGTCATGGCTTCAGCGCATAGGGTCGCGCGATCTTCTCCCAGCCGCCCCAGTTCTGCCGGGGCTGGCCGTTGCCGTTGCGGTCATATTCCTCGCGCCACGGATCGACATAGCTGCGCGCGGCCCAGGCATCCCATTGCTGCGCCATCTTCTTTGCCCGCTCGGGCTGGGCGGCAGCGAGGTCGTGCATCTCGGCGCGGTCCTTCGCCATGTCGAACAGTTGCCAGGGCTGCTGGAAGCGGGCGACCAGCTTCCACTGGCCATCGCGTACCGCACGGTTGCCCTCATGCTCCCAGAAGATCGGCTTGTCGCGGGTCAGCGGCTTGCCGGTGAAGGCCGGGACCATCGAGCGGCCTTGCATCGGCACGATATCGTGCCCGTTGAACTTCGTTGGATAGGTCGCGCCGCTCAGCTCGACCAGAGTCGGCATCACGTCGATCAGATGGCCGGGCGCAGTCACCTTCGTACCGCGCTGCTCCGCCGCGATGCCCTTGGGCCAATAGGCAATCAGCGGCGTCGCGATGCCGCCTTCCTCGGTGAAGTGCTTGAAATACTGGAAGGGCGTGTTCTGCATCGTCGCCCAGTTCATGCCGGTCCACACCACCGACTGGGCGCTGCCCGGCGTGCCCTTGCCGTTCAGCCGGCCATCGGGTCCGCTCTCGCCGTTTCCGCCATTGTCGCACATGAACAGGATCAGCGTGTTGTCGAGCTCGCCCGACGCCCGGAGCCGCTCGACCAGCGTGCCGATCGCACGGTCGACCCGGCTGATCACCGCGGCATAGACCGCCATCAGCGTGTCGAACCGCTCCTTGTCCTCGGCGGTCAGCTTGTCCCAATCATAGCTGTTGGCGAGTGCCGGCGGCAGCTCGGCATCGGCGGCGATGATCCCCAGTTTCTTCTGCTTCTCGAACCGCTCGCGCCGGATCACGTCCCAGCCGCGCATGTATTTGCCCTTGAACTTCGCGACGTCCTCCGCCGGCGCCATCAGCGGGAAGTGCGCCGCGGTGAAGGGCATGTAGAGGAAGAAGGCCTTGTGCTCGCTCTCGGCCTGTTTGAAGAACTTGGTCTGCCAGTCGACGAACATGTCCGACGAATACCAGTCGCCCGTGCCCACCCGCGGCGAATTGGCCGGCACCTTCTCGCCGTCGATGAACACGTTCTGCGCGATCGGCTGCGGCTGGTTCGGATAATAAAGCTCGCCATAGGGCGTGGTCAGCGAATGGTCGAAGCCGCGCTGCCAGGGCCCGACGCCGTGGCCGATGCCGACATGCCATTTGCCCGCCATCGCGGTGTAGTAGCCGGCCGACTTCGCCACTTCCGCCAGCGTCACCACCCGGTCGAGCAGCTTGCTCTTCAGCCCCTGCGATTCGGGTACGTCGACGCCCTCGAGATGGCCGAGTCCCGCCTGGTGCGGATAGGTGCCGGTGAGCAGCGAGGCACGCGACGGGCTGCACCGCGCGCTGTTGTAGAATTGGGTGAAGGAGAGCCCGCCCTTGGCCAGCGCGTCGATATTCGGGGTCGGCACCTCGCTGCCGAACGCGCCCACGTCCGAGAAGCCGACATCGTCGAGCAGGATGACGACCACGTTCGGCCGCGTCGGCTGCGGCTTGACCACGCCCGGCACGGTCTGCGCGCCGGTGTGGACCGGCAGCGCCGTCGCGGCGAGCGCGATCGCGGCGCCGCAGGCGCGGCTCAGGAAACGGCCGATATGTGCAGGCTTCATGGCGTACCCCTCTCACTTCTCCGGCCAATGGCGCCGGATCCTGCCCGGTCCTTGCCGGTGCAGCGCCCCAGACGTACATCACGATTAATTATCATATCAATAGCACATGTGTTTCCGATCTGTCGCAGGGCGCCGGATTTGCCGTCGGTCAAAGCCGTGCGCGCAGGACGGGCGCAGGACTCGCCATCGCCCATCTTCGGAACTACACCTCAGCCCGTGCTGCAGATGACTTCGCTTCCCGCCTCCGCTCGCCCCCGCGCCCTTGCCCATTGGCTGTTCGCCGTCGCGGCGCTGATCGTGCTGATGGTGGTGATCGGCGGCATCACCCGCCTCACCGAATCCGGCCTTTCGATCACGGAGTGGAAGCCGTTCACCGGCACCATCCCGCCGCTCACCGAAGCCGCGTGGCAGGCCGAGTTCGCCCGCTACCAGCAGATCGGGCAATATGAGCAGCTGAACCGCGGCATGACGCTCGCCGAGTTCAAGAACATCTTCTTCTGGGAATATCTCCACCGGCTGCTCGGCCGGGTGATCGGCCTCGCCTTCGCCCTGCCGCTGATCTGGTTCGCCATCCGCCGCGCCATCCCCAAAGGCTATGGCTGGCGGCTGGTTGCGCTGCTCGCGCTCGGCGGGCTGCAAGGCGCGCTCGGCTGGTGGATGGTCAAGTCGGGCCTCAACAAGACCAGCACCGCGGTCGATCATTTCTGGCTCGCCGCGCATCTGATGACCGCGCTGTTCACGCTGGGCGGCATCGTCTGGACCGCGCTCGACCTGCTGGCGCTCAAGCGCAATTCCCGCGCCCGTCCGGCCCGCCTCACCGGCTTCGCCACTGCGGTGCTCGCCATCCTCGCCATCCAGCTCTTCTACGGCGCGCTGGTCGCGGGCCTGCGCGCCGGGCTGGTGACCGACCAATGGCCACTGATGAACGGCCGGTTCTTCCCCGGCGTCAGCCAGGCCGGCCAGAGCCTCGGCCATATTCTTCTCTCCGATCCGGCAGTGGTGCACTTCATCCATCGCTGGTGGGCCTGGGTGACGGTGGCGGCGCTGGTCGTGCTTTCGCGCAAGGTGCGCATCGCCGACCGCCGCGCCTCGATCGCGATCCACAGCGCCTTCGGCACCCAGATCCTGCTCGGCATCGCCACGGTGATGGCCGGCATGCCGATCTGGCTCGCCGCGCTCCACCAACTCACCGGCGCGCTGGTGGTGATCGCCACCGTCTGGGGCGCCCATGTCGCGGGCAGCAACCGCGCTTGAGCGAGCTCGCGCTCTTCTACGTGACCTTCGCCACCAGGGCGGATGCCGAGCGCGTCGCCGAGACGGTGCTGACCGAGCGCCTCGCCGCCTGCGCCAATATCCTCGCGCCCTGCACCTCGCTCTACCTCTGGCACGGCGAGCTGGAGCGCGCCGAGGAAGTGCCGGTACTGTTCAAGACCCGCCCGATGCTCGCCAACCGCCTGCGCGAACGGATCGCCGCGCTCCATCCCTATGAGCTGCCGGTGATCGAGAGCTGGACCGCCACTGCCGGTGCCGATGTCGGCGCCTGGGTGGAAGCCGAGACGCGCTGATGCTGCTCGCCGCGATTGTCCTCCAGGCAAGCGTGGCCGGCTTCTCCCCGCCGCTCGACGCGCCGATGCACGTGGTCACCGAGCGCCGCGACGATGCCCGCATCTATCGCATGGAGCGCGCGCTCCGCTTCCTGCGCGAGGGCGAAGGCTATCGCGCCGAGGTGACCCTGCGCACCGCAACCGGCGACACGACCGACACCAGCGGGGCGCTCTATGAAGCCGGCTTCGGCGCGTTTGCCGGTCGGACGATCCTCTTCCATCTCGATCGTGCCGGCGCAGTCACCGCGATCGACGAAATGCCCGCGCTGTGGGACCGGTTCTGCCAGCGCGTCGCCGAGGCCGCCGCCGCGCGCCGTACCCTCGCCCCGCTGGAGCGCGAAAAGCTCGCGGCGCGTATCGCCGCGCCGCTGCGCGCAATGCCGGCCGAGCGCCAGCGCGCGATGCTCGCCTCGCTGGTGCTGGCGGTGATCCCCGACGAGGCGATGACGCCCGGCAGCGCCCCGGTCCGCCTGCCCGGCCGCTCGACCTATGGCGGCACCGCGCCGCTGGACGGCATGCGGACGGTCACGGCGCTTCCGGGCGGGCATGTGCGCAGCACCGTCAATGCCACCGGCGAAGGCGTGACGCTCGAGCGCATCACCGAAATGGATCCCCGCACCGGGCTGATCACCCGCAACAGCAAGACCCTGCGCATCCGCGCCGGCGGGCTGGAAAAGGTCAGCACCACGCTTCTCACGGTCGAGCCGGTCGCCGACGGGAATTGACTTGCCGCCGGGCCCATGGCCGTGTCCGCGACAAAGGGGAAATCCATGCGCTCGATTCTCGCCGGAGCAGCCGCCGCACTGCTCGCCTGCCTCACGCCAGCCATGCCCGCTGCGGCGCAGGCCGGCAGCACGGCCGAGCCGGCGACGATCGACATCGTCTTCAACCCGCCGCTCGATACGCCGCTGCGCTACCGCGTCGTCCGCGATCGGGCCGCGCGCCCGGGCCGGCCCGCCGCCGTGGCGAACTGGGTGGAGGAGCTCCGCTTCGCCAAGACGGCCGACGGGTTCCTCGCCTATTGGCGGATGGACGCCGCCTCACTGCCGCCCGAGATGCGCGCGCCGGCAGTCGCGCCCATGGTCGCGCCGTTCACCGGCGAGCCGATCGCCTTCGAGCTTGATGCCGAGGGCAATGTGCTGCGCGTCCACGACTGGCCGGCGGCACAGGCCCGGGTGATGGCCGCGGTTGAGGCCGCCACCACCATGATCCCCGCCGCGGATCGCGACAAGGTCCTGCCGCAGGTCCGGGCGATGTTCGCCGGCCTCACCGCCGAGACCGCGCCCTCGATGCTGCTGCGCAACGTCGAACCGCTCTTCGGCGGGGGCGGCCTGTCGATGGAGCCGGGCGAGGTGATCCGCTCGCCGATCGAACAGCCGGTGCCGCTGCTTGGCGGCAGCGTGGCGATGGACGTCACCGTCACCATGACCGCTGCCGAGCCTGGCCGCACCGCCACGCTCACCTCGCGCACCGAATATGATCCGGACTCGTTCAAGCAGCTGCTCGCCCGCGCCGTCGACCGTTTCGCGCCCGCGGACAAGGCCGCCCGCAAGCAGCAACTAGAACAGATGATGCCCGAAATGCTGCTCAGCGAAGCCTCGACCACGCTGATTGATCTGCCCAGCGGCATGCCGCTCCGCTTCGAGAACCGCCGCACCGCGAAGATCGACGGCAAGGACGTTCCGGTCGAAACGCTGGCCCTCACCTGGCTCCGCTGAGGGCAAATCGCCTTTAGGTATCCAGATACCCGTCAGCAAACCCGCGCTTTTCTTGACTTTTCCAATCCGAATCGTCAGAGGGCCATCAACCGCGCTGCCGGAAACGGCGGCGCGTTGCGTTTCATACTCGAAAGGTCTCGCCCATGAAGGCGCTGATGAAGACCACCAAGTCGGCCAAGCCGGCCGAGGTGGAGAAGAAGTGGCACATCGTCGATGCCGACGGTCTGATCGTCGGCCGCGCCGCGGTCGTGATCGCCAATGTGCTGCGCGGCAAGCACAAGACGAGCTTCACCCCGCACGTCGATTGCGGTGACAATGTCATCGTGATCAACGCGGACAAGATCCGTTTCACCGGCAAGAAGCTGGCCCAGAAGGTGTACTACAAGCACACCGGCTATGCGGGCGGCATCAAGGGCATCACCGCCGCCAAGGTCCTCGAAGGCCGCTTCCCGGAGCGCGTCCTGGAGAAGGCCGTTGAGCGCATGATCCCGCGCGGTCCGCTCGGTCGCCAGCAGATGCGCAACCTGCGCATCTACAATGGTTCGGAGCACCCGCATGAGGCGCAGAACCCCGAGGTCCTCGACATCGCCGGCATGAGCCGCAAGAACAAGGTGGGCGCATAATGTCCGACAACCGCCAGTCCCTTTCCGATCTCGGCGCCATCGCCGCCGGTGAGCAGGCCGTGGCCGCTGAGGCTCAGGCTTCGGCGAACAGCCAGGCCGATGCCTATCTGGCCGGCCAGATCGACGAGCCGTCGACCCCGGCCGTCCTGCGCCAGCAGGAGCTCGACAAGTTCGGCCGCGCCTATGCGACCGGCCGTCGTAAGGACGCCGTCGCCCGCGTCTGGCTGAAGCCGGGCACCGGCAAGATCACGATCAACGGTCGTGACCAGGAAGTCTATTTCGCGCGTCCGACGCTGCGCCTCGTCATCAACCAGGTGTTCGGCATCACCGAGCGCGAAGGTCAGTATGACGTGATCTGCACCGTCAAGGGCGGTGGCCTTTCGGGCCAGGCCGGCGCGGTGAAGCATGGCATCAGCCAGGCGCTCACCAAGTACGAGCCGGCGCTCCGCACCCCGGTCAAGCGCGCAGGCTTCCTGACCCGCGACAGCCGTACGGTCGAGCGTAAGAAGTACGGCAAGGCCAAGGCCCGCCGCAGCTTCCAGTTCTCGAAGCGCTAAGCGCCTCGGCAACTGCCAACGAATTGGGGCGGTCCGGCAGCGGGCCGCCTCTTTTCGTTTGGGGAACGCGCGGCTAGCCTTGCGCCATGGCGCTCGACCACCCCGACACACTTCGCATCCTCGCCTTTCTCGACGAGATCGGCATCCCCGTGACCCAGGGCAGGATCGAGGGCGACAGCTTCCTGCCCGGCATCGAGGTGCGCGACGGCGGGCTGGTGCTCGATCCCGAGCGCGCCTTCCATCCCGGCGACCTGCTCCACGAGGCGGGCCATATCGCCTGCACCGAGCCGGCCCTGCGCCCGACGCTCTGCGACGTGGAGAGCGATCCCGGCGAGGAGATGGCGGCAATCGCCTGGTCCTATGCCGCCGCCCGCGCGATAGGCATCGACACGCGCGCGCTGTTCCATGCCGATGGATATCTCGGCGGCGGCGAGGCCCTTGCCATCGCGTTCGACAGCGGCAAGGGGCCCGGCCCGCCCATGCTCCAATATTATGGCATGGCCGCCGAGCCGCATCAGGCCGAGACGCTCGGCCTGCCAGTCTATCCGCAAATGGCGAAGTGGCTGCGCTAGGGCATGCTGCGGCGGCCTAGCCCCGCATCAGCCAGCCAGTATAGCGCACTACTGGCCCGAGCAGCGGCATCGCCACGGCCACCTCGAAACGGAAGCGCCCGTCCTCCTGCCATTCGCGCGCGTCGATCCGCGGGCCCAGCCAGCGTGGCATTAGCACGCCGAATGCCGTCCAGCCGCGAAGCACCATCTTCAGCCCGTCCCCATCCGAAGGAAGGTCGAAGGCGAAGCGCAGCGGCCCGAACCGTTCGGCCACGCCCTGCCCCGCCTGGCTGAGTTCACTCGAAAAGGCATGCCCGCCGAAATCCCGCGTCCAGCGCTCCTTGCCGTCCCGCGCCGAGAAGGTGACGCGCAACGGCCAGCTGCCTTCGGGCGGAAAGCCCATCGCGCGTCCCACCAGCCAGGCCAGCCCCTTGCCGCGGCGCACCTCCCCTTCCCCCGAAGCCCCGGCATCGCCGATAAAGTCATGCATGCCGCGCACCGCCTCGGGCAGCCGTGCAAAGCGCGATCCCATCGCCCGGGCATAGAGCGGATCGACCGAGCGCTCGGTCACTTCGGTCCGGATCGCCAGTCCGGCGAACAACGGCGCGAATTGGTCGAGCGTCAGCAGCCCGCTCGCGTCCCCCGCGCCCGGCGCCACGCGGCCGGCAAGCACTTCCTCGGCGAGCAGCTGCGCGGCGAGCGTCGGAATCTCCGGCCCGTCGCCCTGCTCGGCGATCAGAGTCCAGCGCCGTTCGACGCCCGAGCCGGCGAGCGTCACCGTCATTGCCGATCGGTCGCTGCGCGCCCAGCCGGTGACACGCTGGAGCCGGTGCAGCCAGGGCGCGGCACAGCGCAGCCCGCCGATCCATCCCCAGCGCACCGGCCAGCTCATCGCCCATAGCCCGAGCATGTGCAGCCCCTGCTCGGTTCCCGCGCGGAAGGTCACCGCCGGCTTGCCCGGCAGCGCGTCGGGCATCAGGCTGAGATCGGGCACATCGGCCAGCGCGACCCAGCGGCGCAGCGGCGCGCAGCCGGGGATGGCGAAGGTCTCGCGGCGCAGCGCCTGCCAGCCCGTCGCCTGCGCCCAGCGCTGCCCGCGCCACACGCGCACCGGCCTGCCGACATAGGAGAGGATCGCCTCCGCCACCGCCAGCCCGGCCACCGCCCGGTTCGACGCGCTGAGCGCGATCTCGACGCGCTCCACCCGCGCCAGCCCCTGCGCGAGCTGCCGCGCCACTGCGCCCGACAGCGCCGGCAGGCTCGACGCACCGCTGACGATCGGCACCGTGACCGGCGCCCCCTTGTTCAGCCCGCCGATGCCAGCCACGAATTCCCGCGAATCCGCCAGGTCGAGATAGGGGATGCGCATCGCGATGCACGCCTCGGGCACGGTATAGCCGCTGCCCTGGAACGGCCCGGCTGCATCGATCACCAGGTCCGGCCGCTCGCGCGCCAGCACCATGCCGATGCCGTTGGTCCGGTCGGCCACCACCGGCTCGGCATCCTCCAGCCCCGCGCAGAACGCCGCCGCCTTGTCGAGGCTCCGCCCCGCCACCAGCACCTGATGCCCGGCCGCCAGCAACCGCCGGCTCAGCCGCGCCCCGAACCCGCCATAACCGCCGATGACCAGGATACGGCTCACAGGATGCGCGCCCTTTGCTCGGCACTCGGTACCCAGCAGGCCTCGCGCTTGCCGAACAGCCGGTAGCGATTGCGCGCCACGCGGCGGTAGAGCGCATCGCGCCAACGCCGCGGAACCACGCGCAGCACGCCCGCCGCCCGCCACGGCCAGCCGAGCCCCTCGGCGATCGCCAGCACCCCGTCGCTGTCGCGCCGTGCCCGGCCGCCCTCGATCACCAGCATCGTGTCGGGATCGTCCGGGTCCACCCCGAAGCGCCGGCACAGCGCCTGCCCCGCTTCGCTCTGCACCGAGGCGAGCTGGAAATGCCCGCGCCGGTCATGCCGCAGCACGAAGCGCGCATTCGCGGTGCACAGCACGCATACGCCGTCGAACAGGATGATCGGCCCCGCGTCGTTCATGCGCCGCCTTCCTGCACGACCACATCCTCACCCCGCACGAGGCAGAAGACCAGCCCGCCGACCAGTCCCGAAGCGCCGCAACAGGCCACGCCGGACAGCAGCGGCTCCAGGTCCAGCCGCAACACCAGGCCGAGCAGAAGCGTCGGCATGGCACCGATCGGCAGGCCGGCCAGCCCCGCATTCCACCAGCGCAGCGGCCAGCGGTCGAGCAATTGCAGGTAGAGGGGGAATGCCAGGAACACGGCATGCCCGAACGCGACGACCAGCGCGAAGAGGAGGCAGAAAAAGAAGAACCCGATGTCGGCTCCTCGCGCCGTCAGGGTGATCAGCAGCGCGCCGGTCACGGCCGAAGCCAGCACCGAGGCGACCGCCGCGAGAGGCCCCCGCCCGCTCATTCCGCCGGATCCGCGAACACGCAGAGCTGGTGGACCAGCTCGCCCAGCAGCGGATGCACCAGGTCGAGGCTGAACACGAAGCGCCCGCCGCCGATGTCCATATGCCCCACCGTCAGCCGGCCCGGCATCGCCCAACCGGGCAGCTTCACCCGCAGTTTGCCGAGCTTGAGGAAATAATGATCGCCGACGAACAGCAGCGCCCCGCCCGCCTCCTCCAGCCGCAGCGCTATCCCCACGCCAAGCCCCAGATATTCCTCGATTCCCGTCGGCCCGGCAAAGCGCTTGGCGCTGTGGATAACCTGTGGAAAACCCTGTGCACGACCATATTGCCGCGTCCAGTACTGGCCCTGTCCCTCGGCATCCGCCGTCACGCTGACGCTGGCCGAAACGCCGATATCCGTGCCCAGCGGCAGCGGCCCGCCGATCAGCCGCGCCACCTGCGCCAGCACGCGCCCGGCAAGGCTCATCCGGCACTCGGCCACTTCGCCCAGATAGGAGACGCAGGCACCGGCCCTGATCTTGCGCAGGAAGCGGCGGCGCGTCGCCGGCGGCAGGAACAGCCAGCGCTCGCCGAGCAGCCGCGCGAAGGGGCTGGCTTCGTCGTCGAGCCGCGGCGCCGTTGCCCGATGCCAATCGGCATAACGGGCCAGCGAACCCGGCGCATATCCGATTGCCGCACCCATGGGACCACTCCCTTCCGCTACGCGCTCTTGCCCTTGGGCAGGAAAGCCAGGACCTTCTTGCCCAGCCGGATCAGCATCATCAGCCGCCCCGGCGGCACGCTCATCATCTGCTGGTACCAATCGTCGATCGTCACGACGAAGTCCTGCATCGCCACGATCCGCTCGCGCGCCGTGCCGGAGATCGCCGCGTCGCGCTTCGCTTCCTCGGTGCAGATGCGCAGCGCCGCCACCGCCGGATCGATCTCGCGCTCCTTGCGCCCCTGGGCGATGCGCGTGAGCATCTGCATCAGATCGACCTCGGCCTCATAATGGTCGCGCCGGTCGCCCATCACCGGCACCCGGCGGATCAGCTTCCAGCCGAGCAGTTCCTTCAGGCTGTTCGACGTGTTGCTCCGCGCGATGCGCAGCGTGTCGCTGATCTCCTCGGCATTCAGCGGCCGGTCGGAGAGATAGAGCAGCGCATGGATCTGCGCGACCGAGCGGTTGACGCCCCATTGCCCGCCCATCTCGCCCCAGTGCAGCACGAACTGCTGCACCGCGATCGGCAACTGAACAGCATTGTCCGTAATTTCTGTCATAACAGAAATATGAGACGGAATTGCACGCGAGTCAATCGCCTTCGCCATCCGTCCCGCGCAAGCCTCGCCTCGTCGTCACGCGCACCGTTGCGATTCCGCAACCATCGGCCTGCCCCGCGGCGTTTGCGCGCCGCGCAATCGCGATGAAGATTTCCTTAGGTATTTCTGCAGGTTGTCCCGATTTTCCCGCTAAATTATTCAAAGACGTGCAGGTCGCGGCTTTTCCGCGGCCTCGGGGGACTTCGGGTGTTCGTACAACGCAAACTGGCCGTGCTCAGCGCGGCATTCGGTCTGCTCGCGCTCGCGGGCTGTGATGGCGGCGGCGGGGGCGGCTCGTCGTCGAGCGGCAGCGCCGGCGGCGTGGTCGCTGCGCCCAGCCCCACGCCCACCCCGGTGGTGTTCACCGATGGCGACGCCGCGCGTCTCGCCAAGCAGGCGAGCTTCGGCCCCACGCCCGATCTCATCGCCCGCATCAAGTCGCTCGGCGCCGCCGGCTGGGTCGACGAGCAGCTCGCCGCCTCTTCGAGCACCTATGCCGATCTCGCCGTCGAGGTCCGCCGCGACTTCTGCGTCAGCGGCGACACGGTGTGCAGCCGCGCCCATTTCAGCCGCACGCCGGTGGCGATGCGCTTCTATGCCAATGCCGTCGCGGGATCCGACCAGCTGCGCCAGCGCACCGCCTTCGCGCTCGGCCAGATGGTCGTCGCCTCCGAGGCCGAGGTGAACTCGACCGCCGGCATCGCTGCGTTCAACCAGATCTTCCTCGCCAACGCCTTCGGCAACTATCGCGACATCCTCAGCCAGGTCACGATGCTCGGCTATATGGGCGACTATCTCGACATGGCCGACAGCAACAAGTCGGGCCCGTCGGAGAACTACGCCCGCGAGCTGCTCCAGCTCTTCTCGATGGGCCCGGACGCGCTCAACATGGACGGCAGCCTGAAGCGCGACGGCGCCGGCGCGGCCATTCCCAACTACACGACCGACGACATCAAGGGCGTTGCCAAGGCGCTCACCGGCTGGACCTATGCCCGGGTCGGCGGCGCCGCGATCACCGACGGCAATGCCCGCGACTATTCCAGACCGATGATCCAGGTCGCGAACCGCTACGACAGCACCCAGAAGAATTTCCTCGGCACCAGCGTGTCGGCGGGCGCCAGCCAGGACGCCAGCGTCGCCGCCGTGGTCGATGCCGCGTTCAACAACCCCTCCACCGCGCCCTTCGTCGCGCGGCACATGATCGTCCATCTCGTCACCGCGAACCCCAGCCCGGCCTATGTCGCCCGCGTGGCGGCGGTGTTCGCCGACAATGGCGCCGGCACGCGCGGCGACATGAAGGCCGTGGTCCGCGCGGTCCTGCTCGACAGCGAGGCGCGGAGCGCGCCGACCACGACCAGCGGCAAGCTCAAGGAGCCGGTGCTGCTGATGACCGGTCTCGCCCGCGCGATCGGCTTCGCGACCGACGGCTATGTCTTCGTCACGCGCGACAGCGCCCTGGGCCAGCCGGTGTTCCGCGCGCCTTCGGTGTTCAACTTCTATCCGGACGATTTCCCGCTGCCCGGCTCGACCACGCTGAAGAGCCCGGCCTCGAAGCTGCTCAACACCTCCAACGTGCTGCGCTGGCATAATTTCGTCTATGACTGGACCGTCTCGGGCGATGCCACGCGCAGCGAATATGCGCTGGATTCGGGCCTGCCCATGTCCTCGCTCACCCAGCCGCTCTGGGCGCCCTGGGAAGCGATGGGCACCGATCTCGACGCGATGGTGGCGCGCATCGACCTGACCCTCTTCGCCAATACGCTGAGCCAGGCGCAGAAGGACAAGCTCAAGGCCGCCGCCACCGCCATCACCAATAGTGATGCCACCATCCAGGCGCGCCGCCGCGCCCAGATGATGCTCTACGTCGCGGCCTCGAGCCCGATGTTCCTGGTCGATCGCTGAGGAGCCCGGACATGACTTTTTCCCGACGCGATTTCATGAAGGTCACTGCCGGCGCCGGCGCGCTTGCCGCGATCGGCCAGCTCGGCCGCACCACCGCGATGGCCGCCCCGAACGGCAGCTACCGCGCCATGGTCGGCGTGTTCCTGTTCGGCGGCAATGACAGCTGGAACATGGTGATCCCCACCGATGCCCGGCACGCCGCCTATCTCGCCGCGCGCGGCAGCGTGGGCATCGCCGCCAGCCGGCTCACCGCGCTCACCGGCACTGCCTATGCGCTCCACCCGGCGATGGCCGCGCTTCGCCCGATCTGGGACGAGGGCAGCCTGGGCCTGGTGCTAAACGCCGGCACGCTCTACGCGCCGCTGACCAAGGCGACCTATCAGTCGCGTGCCGATCTGCGCCCGATGAACCTGCTCAGCCATTCGGACGAGCAGGCGCACTGGCAGGGCCTGCGCGCCCGCGACTTCGCCACCGACGGCTTCATGGGCCGCCTCACCGACCGGATGGGCGCCAGCTCGATCCCGTCGATGATCTCGATCGCCGGCTCGAACCTGGCGGTGATCGGCAAGACCAGCTCGGCGCTGGTGCTGCCCTCCACCGGCACGCTGGGCCGCTCGGGCTATTCGACCGGCACCAGCGCGGCAAACACCGCCAAGAACAGCGCGCTCGATACCTTCTCCTCGGCCACCGGCCTGGGCGCCGTCGCCGAAGCCAGCGCCCGCGACATCAACGCCAGCTATGCCCAGGCGACCACCGCCAACGGCATTATCTCGGCGACCAGCGCGCTCGACGGCTATTTCGTCAACCCGACCACCGGCGCCGCGCTGACCAGCGATGTCGCCCGCCAGCTGATGCGCGTCGCCCGCATGATCGATGCGCGCGGCTCGCTCGGCCACAACCGCCAGAGCTTCTTCGTCAGCCAGGGCGGCTATGACAATCACTCGGGCCAGGTGAACGGCGGCACCAACGATACCGGCACCCACGCCAATCTGCTCGGCGACCTCGCCATGGCGCTGGCCGGCTTCCACCGCGCGATGCAGTCGATCGGCATGGCCGAGAACGTCACCGCCTTCACGATGAGCGACTTCGGCCGCACCTATCGCGGCAACGCCCAGAACGGCACCGACCATGCCTGGGGCGGCAACCACCTCGTGGTGGGCGGCAACGTCACGCCCGGCGGCATCTTCGGCGCCTATCCGGACCCGGTGCTCGGCGGCGCGACCGACGTCAGCAGCGAGGGCCGCTTCGTCCCCGCCGTCGCGCAGGAGGAATATATCGGCGCGATCGCCCGCTGGCACGGCGTCAGCGATGCTGACATGCCCTATGTCTTCCCCAACTGGTCGACCTGGAGCACCGGCGGGCGCGGGCCATTACAGTTGTTCCGCGCTTAACGACGTATCCGGATTGCGCTATCGTTCCGCCCCGGCAATGGGGCGCGCCTTCGGGAGGGTGAACGATGGCCAATCTCTACCGCATCACGCCGTTCATGCACGTGCCGGACTTCGACAAGGCGCTTTGGTTCTTCACCGAGGTGCTCGGCTTCGAACTCTATTTCCGCACCACCAACTATGCCTATGTCCGGCGCGAGCAGGCGGCCTTCCGCATCCTCCAGAACGCCGGCGACGACGGCGCCCCGCCGGGCAATCGCCGCTTCTGCTATTATGTCGATGTCGAGGACGTCGACGCGGTCGCCGCGGAGCTGGCCCCCAAGGCGCCACTGCTCAACGACGGCGACATCTATGGCCCGATCGACCAGATCTACGGCCAGCGTGAGCTGATGGTGGTGGCGCCCGACGGCAATCTGCTGGTGTTCGGCCAGGATATCTCGAAGCGATAGCGTCACCCCACCCCAATCGTAATCCCGCCCCAAACCGTCATCCCGGCGAAAGCCGGGATCTCAGGCGAAGGCGCGGGGAAAGAGCCGCACGAGATCCCGACTTTCGTCGGGATGACGGTCAAAGGGCAACACTCCCCTCCCCCATGAACCGCGCCCGGGTGGAGAAGCTCGCCCCCTCCACGGTGATCTCGTTGAACGAAGGCGGCTTGGCGCGCACCCGCTCGGACAGCGTCCCCGCGCCGATCAGCCGCACGGTCCGCCCGCCGACCTCGCGCTCGATGTCGAACGGATCATGGACATGGCCGGTCAGCACCGCATGCGTCCCCGCCTCGGCCAGTGCGTCCAGCGCCTCGGCGCCGTGCCTTGTGTGCGAGGTCGCCAGCGTGCCGCCCTCCACCAGCGGGTGGTGGCAGGCGACGAACACCAGGCCGCCCGTCGGCACCGCCTCGACCAGTGCCAGCGCCTCCTGCAGCGCACGCGTGCTGACATGCCCTTTCGACCAGTTGAGCCGCCACTGGAAGCGCGCCGTGGTCTTGAGCGGCACCACCGCCACGCCCTTCACGTCCAATGGCTTCTCGATCATCTGCTCCAGCGCCTGGTAGCGCTTGTACGGCGTCACGAACCGCGCCCAGAGGTTGAAATAGGGCAGGTCGTGATTGCCCACCTCCACCGTCACCGGCCGGCCCAGTTCCTTCAGCCACTTCGCCGCCGCCGAGAACTCCTTCGCCCGCGCCTGCATCGTCAGGTCGCCGGTCATGATCACGGCATCGGGCTGCTCCTCCTTCACCCGTGCGCCGAACCAGTCGACCGCGGCGCGGTCCTCGCGCCCGAAATGGACGTCGCTGACGTGGAAGAGACGCGTCATCCCAGCTCCTCGCGTGTCGCGATGAAGGCCTTGCGGCTGATGCCGGACCTGATCGCGGTGCCTGGTGCCAGCGACACCGGCTCCCCGTCGAACAAGGCGAGCACCGGCTTGTTCCCTTTCGGGCTCAGCCTGTCGGTCAGGCTCTCGCTCACTGCATGCGCCGCGACCCAGTCGCCGGTCAGCCATTCCCAGCCCAGCTGCACGATCGAGCCCCAGTCACGCGCATCGACCGCGGCGACGTGCAATTCCCCTTCCTCGGGGCGCACGAACACCGCCTGATACTTGTCCTTGAGCGCAGGCACGCCCGCAATCCGTATCCCACTTCCCCCAAAAGTCCTGTTCCACGCGACATGTGCGGCCTGGAACAGCTTCTTGATCGCCCCCTTGCGCACCGCCTCGCGCGCCCGGAACCACGCCGTCGCCGGCCCCAGGATCAGCCCGACAAAGGCGCGATGCTTGCCCGCCTCGATGAACGGCAGCGCCACCCGCGTCGTCTCGTCATGCGCCGCCTCGATGATCTTCTTCGGGTCGAGCGTAGGATGCAGCGACCTGGCGAGCAGGTTCATCGTCCCGCCCGGCAGGATCAGGAAGCTGCCCTTCCAGCTGGCCAGCGCGCAGAGGGCGGTGTTGATCGTCCCGTCGCCCGCGAACAGCACGACCGTGTCCACCTTCTTCCGGGTGAGCGAAGCCCCCTTGGGAATCTCCTCCGCCGGGAATTCGGTGCGGCCGACCAGGGTCAGCCCGCGTTCCTCGAACACGGCCTCCAGCGCATCGCACTTGGCCTTGGTGGTCGATCCCGATCCGGGGTTGGTTATGAACCAGAGTCTTTCCATCCCGGTCGTAACGCTCGGGATACGAAATGGCTCAATAGCGGTAGAGCCGCACCTTCTGGATGCCGAACTGGCCCGGCGGCAGGCGGACGTGCCGGCCCTGGTGCGTCTGGTCGCCATTGAGCCTGCGCCCGGCGACCCATTTGCCGTCGACGAACCTGCCCTCCTCGACGAAATCGAGGCCCACGCGCGGTTCAAAGGTCACCGTGATCCCGCTGCCCGCGATGAGGTAGTCCTCGCCGCCCAGCCACAGCAGGATTCCACCATGCTCGGCCGGCGCCTGCTTGTCCTTCGGCGTCCAGGGATCGACGAAGCCCACGGTCAGCCTGTACCCGCCCAGCGTCGCCACCTGCGGGCTGCTGTCGACCACCCCCTCGAAGCTCACCACCGGCGAGAAGCCGTCGCGCGCCTTCGCCGCGAAGATCGCCGGGGTCAGCTGCCCGAGCATCGCATAGAAGCTGCCCAGCCGGTCCTTGTCGGCGATCTGCTCGATCGCAAAGGGACTGAAACCGATCGCGCCATGCTTGCCGATCGCGCGCATCGCATTGGCCGGCGCGCGCGGATCGCCCGCCTCGTTCGCCTCGGGCACGAACAGCACATTCCCGGGCACGACATAGCCATCGGTGATACCTGCGAAGTTCGGGAAGTAGATGTCGGGCGAGAGCATGTCGATCGCCGGCCCCGCCTGCTTCCATTCCCGCATCAGGTGCGCGAGCGGCCCGCCGCTCGGATACTCGCCCGGCAGCTTGCCCGGCCGCCCCTGTGCGCCGTTGACGTACATCGGCAGCCGATATTCGCGCTTCCCCGCCTCGGCGACCGCATTGGCGAAGCGCGCATAGTGATGCGCGGTGAACGCCTCCTCGCTGCCCTGCCACTTGGCGAAGGCCGCATCCGCCAGCGCCCCATGTTCGCGCGCGGTCGGCAGGAAGCCCATCTCGTTCTCGACCTGCACCATCAGCACGGTATGGCGGTCCCCGTCGATCGCCTTGAGGTGCTGCATCATCGCCGCGAACGCCCGCGCATCGGCATCGAGCGTCGCCTTGCCGAATACCGAGAGGATGTCCTGCGACTGCCCGTCCTTGCCCGTCGAGCGCAGGAAGCGCCTGCCGTCGCGCTTCACCCAGGCCGGCGCATAGGTCGACATGCTGTTCTTCCACACCCCGAACCACAGCAGCACCAGTCGCATGTCGTTCGCCCGCGCATCCTCGACCAGCCAGTCGAGGCTGGAGAAGTCGAACTTCCCCTCCTCCGGCTCGATCGCCTCCCAGGTCACTGGGGCCAGCACCGTGTTGAGGTTCAGCGCCTTGAGCCGCTGCCAGTGCGGCTTGAGCCACGCCCGGTCGGTCGCCGAACTGTTCCCCAGCTCACCCCCGCGGATCAGGAACGGCTTGCCGTCGACGATCAGCCGCCCGCCCTCCAGATGCGGCGTCTGCGCCAGCGCGGGGGTGGCGAGGAAAAGGGCGAGCGCGGAGAGCCAGCGGAGCATGGCGCACACAATAGTCCGAGTAATTACCCAAGGGAACCAGGCGCGTCGAATCGACCGCCGACGCAGCTCAAGTGATTCAGATCTGAGGAGAGATTGGAGCGGGTAGCGGGAATCGAACCCGCGCTAGAAGCTTGGGAAGCTCCTGTGATACCATTTCACCATACCCGCTCGGGCCCGCCGAAATCCCCGCTTTTGCCGATTCTGTCAACCCGCTCCGCTCAATGCCGGAGCTTGAGGTGATGCGGCGGCGGACGGCGCCTGCGGAACAGCAGCTTCAGGCACACCCAGAGCAGCAGCCACTCCCATAGGGACGGCACGCGATCGGCACGCATCACTTCGGCTCCCAGGGCTCGAGGAAGGCGGGCGGCACCGCTTCGGTCAGCCACACGCCGTTGCTGGTCAGCAAGAAGTCCCGGCCCGTCGCGGCCAGCGCCGCCGCACGCACGGCCAGGATCACCGGCGCCCCGCGCCGCCGCCCCACCCGCATCGCGGTGTCGAGATCGCCCGACAGATGGACATGATGCCGCCGCATCGGCTTCAGCCCCTCGGCCAGGATCGCCGGCAGGAAGCGCGCGACCGTGCCGTGCCACAGCAGTTCCGGCGGGTCGGCACGCGGCCAGTCGAGCGCCACTTCCACCGAATGACCCTGGCGCGCCCGGATCCGCGCGGTATCGGCGCTGAGTTCGAAGCGCTGCTTGTCGCTTTCCTCGACCACCCGAAGGAGATCGTCCCAGCCACGACCGGTGCCCGAGCGGGCGAGCGCTGCCAGCACCGCATCCACCTCGGTCCAGCCCTGCGGATCGAGCGTCAGCCCGCCCGCCTCGGGCTGGTGGCGCAGCCATAGCGACAGCGTCTTGGAGAGCCGGACGTCATCCATCACGCCATCTCCGCGATCGCGACATCGGCGCCGGTCCATTCCTCGGCCGCGACCTGGTCGATCGGCCGGGCGATGCCGCGCGTCAGGCCAGCCGGCACCGTCACGCGGAAGCCGCGGTCGATCAGCCCCTCGACCGCCCAGCGCACGCAATAATCGGCGGCCACACCGACCACGATGACCTCGTCGATCTCCCCGCGGAACAGCCCCGAGAAGAACGCCTCGCGATCGACCGAACCCTCCCCGCGGATCGATTCGACCACCAGTCCCGGCTCGGCCCACATGTCGAACACGCCCTTTTCCAGCCGCCAGGTCGCGATCGCCGGATCCACCGCACCGGGATCTACCACCAGCTCCCAGCCGGGCGTGCCCTTCTCGCAATGCGGCGGGAACTGCTTCGCCTCCTCGGACACCGCATAGACCGCGGGCATATGCGTATCGAAGGTAAACAGCACCCCAACCACCGCATCGGGCCGCAACCCGGCCAGCCAGTCCCGCATCGGCGCGACGATCTGCTCGGCGCCCGGTACCGGCAGCGCGCCATCGGCCGCCACGAAATCCCGCTGCATGTCCACCACGATCACGAAGCTCGACATTACCTGTCTCCCATTCATGCCACTTTACTTATGCGCGCAACGCGAATAAGTAAAGTGCATAACGCATATAAGGGTGATGCGCGTGGATGAAGCTGCCTTCCTCAAAAGCTATGACCCGGCCGCATTCGAGCGCCCTTCGGTGGCGGTCGACCTGATCCTGATGAGCGTGATCGACGGCGCCCCAGCCGTGCTGCTCACCCGCCGCGACCAGTACCCCTTCCAGCACGCATGGGCGCTCCCCGGCGGATTCGTCGGCATCGGCGAGAGCCTCGACGATGCCGCGCACCGCCTGCTCGCCGACAAGGCGCACATGGCCGATGCCTATGTCGAGCAGCTCTACACTTTCGGCGCGGTCGATCGGGACCCGCGCATGCGGATCATCAGCGTCGCCTATTTCGCCCTGATCCCCGCCACTGCCTTTGCCGCCGCATTGAAGGCCGCCCAGGAGCTCGCGCTCGCCCGCCTGACCGTGCCCTGGCAGGGCGAGACCGGCGGCCCGGTCGAGGCTCGCCTGGCCGAAGGCGAACCGCTTGCCCTCGCCTTCGATCATGGCGCGATGCTCGGCGTCGCGGTGCTGCGGCTGCGCGGCAAGCTCGATTATTCGGGCATCGCCTTCGCCCTGCTCCCCGAGCGTTTCACCCTGCGCGCGCTACAGGATGTGTACGAGGCGATCCTCGACACCCGCCTCAACAAGCCAGCCTTCCGCCGCCGCATGCTCGATCGCGGCTGGCTGGCGCCTACCGGCGAGCGCGAGACCGGCGCCTCGTTCCGCCCCGCCGAACTCTATCGCTACCAGCCCCCTCGCTGAGCCGCCCCGCCCCGTCTATCGTCACCGGCCATATCCGGAGGAAGCCTTGCCCGTCACCGACATCGCCACCCGCGTCTACAATCATGGCTGGCGCCTCGACCCGATCGTCCGCAGCCTGCTCGACACCGATTTCTACAAGCTGCTGATGCTGCAGATGATCCGCCACCTCCACCCGGAGGTGCAGGCGACCTTCTCCCTCATCAACCGTACAAAGACCGTCCGCCTCGCCGAGGTGATCGACGAGGCCGAACTGCGCGCCCAGCTCGATCATGCCCGCACGTTGCGCTTCTCGAAGAAGGAGCTGATCTGGCTCGCCGGCAACAGCTTCTACGGCAAGCAGCGCATGTTCGCGCCCGACTTCATCGCCTGGCTCGCCGAGTTCCAGCTGCCCGAATACGACCTCCACAAGGTCGACGGCCAGTTCGAGCTGCACTTCGCCGGCCCCTGGACGCACACGATGATGTGGGAGATCCCCGCGCTCGCCATCGTCAACGAGTTGCGCTCGCGCGCCGCGCTCAAAGGCAAGGGCCGGTTCGAGCTCGACGTGCTCTATGCCCGGGCCAAGGCCAAGATGTGGGACAAGGTCGAGCGCCTCCGCCAGCTCCCCGATCTCGTCATCTCGGACTTCGGCACGCGCCGCCGTCACGGCTTCCTCTGGCAGCGCTGGTGCGTCGAGGCGCTCAAGGAAGGCCTGGGCAACCGCTTCATCGGCAGCTCGAACGTCCTGCTCGCAATGGACAACGACCTCGAGGCGATCGGCACCAATGCGCACGAGCTGCCCATGGTCCTTGCCGCCCTGTCCGACACCGACGCGCAGGTCGCCACCGCGCCCTATCGCGTGCTGGAGGAGTGGCGCGCCCATTATGACGGCAACCTCCTGGTCGCCTTGCCCGATGCCTTCGGCACCACCGCGTTCCTGCGCAACGCCCCCGACTGGGTCGCCGACTGGACCGGCTTCCGCCCCGATTCGATGCCGCCGATCGAGGGCGGCGAGCAGATCATCGCCTGGTGGCAGGCGCGCGGCCGCGACCCGCGCAGCAAGCTGCTGATCTTCTCCGACGGCATGGACGTCGACAGCATCGAGGCGACCTATCGCCACTTCCACGGCCGCGTCCGGATGAGCTTCGGCTGGGGCACCAACCTCACCAACGACTTCCGCGGCTGCGACCCCGCCGGCGGCCACGGCCTCGAGCCGATCTCGCTCGTCGCCAAGGTGACCAGCGCCAATGGCCGCCCGGCGGTCAAGCTCTCGGACAACCCCGCCAAGGCGACAGGCACCCCCGCCGAGATCGCCCGCTACCTGCGCATCTTCGGCGAGGAAGGCCGGGTGGCGCAGCAGGTGGCGGTCTAACGCGCACCCAATTCCCCTTCCTGCAAGGGAGGGGAGAAAGAGCAAGACGCCCGCTTAGAATCCGATCGGGGACGCCGCGCCCGGTCGGCCAGCCGCCTCGGCCCGCAGCCGCCCGGCGATGTCCGCCGCGCCCCGCGCCGGCCGGTGCCGCAGCTGGCGCGCGACCACCGCGAAGTCGCCGGGGGTCAGCCCGTCGAGCCCCGCCGGGGCCGTCATGCCGAAGAAGCGCTCGAACGCCCTTGCCGCCCGCTCCGCCCCCAGCGGGCGCAGGCCCAGCTTGAACACGAACCGCCGCAGCGTGGCCGGATCGAGCTTCCCCGGATGGTTGGTCGCCGCCACCACCGGCAGCGGGTGCCGGTCGAGCCAGGTGAGCAGCTCGTTGACCTGCCCGACCTCCCAGCTCGTCTGCGCCGTGGTCCGGTCGAACAGCAGCGAGTCCGCCTCGTCGAACAGCAGCACCCCACCCCGGCGGCGCGCCTCGGCAAAGGCATCGGCGATGTTCGCCTCGGTCTCGCCGACCCATTTGGACAGCAGGTCCGATGCGCGCTTGACCACTAGCGGCCGGTCGAGCCGCTGCGCCAGATGCCAGGCGAGCGCCGTCTTGCCCGTGCCCGGCGGCCCGGTGAGCAGCAGCGAGACATCGGCGGCGCCCGCCTGCGCGATGCCCTCGATCACCTCCGCCACCGGCGGATCGCTTTCGTAGAGCGTCACGTCGAGCGCGCCCGGCCCGGCCAAAGGCAGCTCGTCGCCGCGCAGCGCCCTGACCAGCGATTCGGCCGATCGCACCCCGCCATCGGCCTCGCCCGCCAGCCGCCCGGCCCGGGTCGCCACCCGCAGCACCGTCGCTGCCTCGGGCGCGGCATCGAGCAGCCGCTCGAACCCCGCCCCTGGCGCCACGCCTTCGTCCGCCGCCACCCGCGCCAGCATCCGCTGCCCGGCGCTTCGCGAGGGCAGGCCCAGCTTCAGCACGTGGCTCATCCGCCGCAGGATCGCCCCGTCGACATTGCCGATTGCGTTGGTCGTCCAGATCACCGGCACCTTGTTGGTCTCCAGCATCCGGTTGACGAACACCTTGCTGCCCGTGCGCTTCTGGAACCAGTCGCCGTCGCTCGGGCTGGACTCGCCGATCAGGTCCTCCATCTCGTCGAACAGCAGCGCCGCGTCCCGCCCGCCGCCGAGCACCCGCTGCGACAGCTGCATCGCCGCGATCCGCGCCCAGCGATTGGGCTCCTCGCCGTCCTCGTCGGCTTCCGCTACTGCGTGCAGCCGCGCGCCGGCGGCCGCCGCCAGCGTGCGGGCGAACTCGGTCTTGCCGGTGCCCGGCGGCCCGTGGATCAGGATGTTGATCCCCGCGGCTTGTTCGGCGAGCGCGCCGCGGAGCAGCCGGACCAGATAGTCCGCCTCTTCCACCGCGAAGTCGTCAAGGCCGAGCCGGGCGACCTGGCAGGTGCCGGCCAGCGCCTCGAGCAGCGGCCGGCCCGGCCGCGGCGCCGCGTCGAGCACCCGCTCGAGCGACCAGCTAAGGTTGATCTCGTCCCGGCCCTGATAGTCGTGGCCGAAACTGAGCAGCCCGAGCCGCACCGCCGCCGAGCGGCGCGCCAGCCGCCCGGCATCGACCGGCTCGGCCCCGGCCAGCTCTCCGAGC
Source organism: Sphingomonas sp. Sphisp66 (assembly GCF_047324325.1). NCBI lineage: Bacteria > Pseudomonadati > Pseudomonadota > Alphaproteobacteria > Sphingomonadales > Sphingomonadaceae > Sphingomonas > Sphingomonas sp. Sphisp66. The sequence goes on along the minus strand of NZ_CP168508.1, from coordinate 323,580 downwards.
AGCCCGGGCAGGTCGATGCCGGCCCCGCACATCGCCTCGACCAGCCCATAGACGCGCGGCACCCGCCGGGCCGCGATCATCAGCTCGAGCAAGCCATGGTCGAGCGGCCCGAAGCCGAGCATCGCGGACAGCTCGTCGGCGATCTGGAGCACCTGCGGGCGCATCTCGCCCACCGGCCGCCACCGCAGCGTCGCGGCCAGCAGCGCGTCCCAGCCGATAGTCTCGCTCTCCACGGCCGAGCCGGTGAGCCACTCGACATGCGGCTGCGCCCATTCGAGCACCGCCTTGGCGAGCGGCGCCGTGGCCGGAAGATTCCGGCCGGTCCGGCGGAGCATCCGCCGGACGATCTGATGTTCGTGCATAAATTCCCGTAGTCGCCCGGACGCAGCGGACGGCACGCGCAAGCGCGCGCCGCGGCATCGGCCGGAACGCATCTCTGATCGAATTAAGATACGGACTGCTGCAAGCGCCGCTCGGCTCCGGCAGCGCTCAGGCGAGCTCTACAGGAACGAAGCGACGCAGGGCATAAGGCCGTTCAGGGCGCTCGTGACCAACACGTCATTTCTCCTTCGCCGGGCGGAAACGGTCCCCCGGCTGCGGCGCCGCACTACGCCCAACGCCGCCCAAATTCAAGTTGGCCCTTGTGCTTCCCGGCGCTAGCGTTGCGCAAAGGTAACAGGGGAACGAATGATGCGGGTTCTTGCAGGTGCGGCACTGGTCGCGACGATCCTTACCGGCACCGCCGCCCAGGCGCAGCAGAACCCCCAGGCGGAAGCCCAGGCGCTCGAGCTGCTCAAGCGCGGCCTCGCCTTCCGCACCGTCGCCGGCCCGGGCAACCAGACGCCCGACTATGCCGCCTACCTGAAGGACCAGCTCGTCGCCGGCGGCTTCGACGCGGCCGACATCCGCATCGAGAAGCTCGGCGACACCGCCTGGATGGCGGCGCGCTACCGGGGCACCGACAAGGCGGCCAAGCCGATCTACATCTCCGGCCATATGGACGTGGTCGAGGCCAAGCCCGAGGACTGGACCCGCGATCCGTTCACGCCGATCGTCGAGAACGGCTATATCTTCGGCCGCGGCGCGACCGACATGAAGTACGACCTCTCGACGATGGTCGCCACGCTGATCCAGCTCAAGCGCGAAGGCTACAAGCCCAGGCGCGACATCATTCTCCTCGCCTCGGGCGACGAGGAGACCAGCATGAAGACCACCGCCGCGCTGGCCGAGCTCTATCATGACGGCGAGCTGCTGCTGAACATCGACGGCGGCGGCGGCGCGCTCGACGAGAATGGCAAGCCCGAGATCTTCGGCCTGCAGGGCGCCGAGAAGACCTATGCCGATTACGAGCTGACCTTCACCAATCCGGGCGGCCATTCGAGCGCCCCGGGCAAGAGCAATGCGATCTATTCGCTCGCCCATGCCCTGGCGAAGATCGAGGCCTATCAGTTCCCAGGCGAGATCAACGAGATCACCCGCGCCGGCTTCGTCGAGGGCGCGAAGACCGCCGACGCGGAGATGGCCGCGGCGATGCGCGCCTTCCTCGCCAACCAGCAGGACCCCAAGGCGCTCGCCACGCTGCGCTCCGAGCCCGGGCTGATCGGTCAGACCGGCACCACCTGCGTCGCGACCATGGCCAATGCCGGCCACGCCACCAACGCCCTGCCCCAGCGCGCCACCGCCAACATCAATTGCCGCATCTTCCCGGGCACCTCGGTCGCCGCGGTCGAGGCGACGCTGACCAAGGTGGTCGGCGATCCCGAGCTCAAGATCCGCACGCTCGACAGCGGCAGCATCGCCAGCCCCGCCTCGCCGCTGCGCCCGGACCTGATGAAGCTGGTGTCGGACGGCATCCATGCCCGCTTCCCCGCCGTGCCGATCGTCCCGGCGATGTCGGCCGGCGCCAGCGATTCCATGTGGTTCCGCGCCAAGGGCGTGCCGAGCTACGGCGTCAGCCCGATCTTCATGAAGGGCTCGGACAGCTTCGCCCACGGCCTCAACGAGCGCACCCCGCTGAGCGAGATCGCCCCGTCGATCACTTACTACAAGGCACTGCTCAAGGGCCTGACGAAGTAAGTCCCAACCGTCATCCCGCCCCGGACTTGATCCGGGGCGGGATCTCGGGCGAAGGCGCGCACCGTCCGACCGGGACAATTCGCCCCATGGCGATAGCACCGAGGGCCGACTAGTCCGCCGCCATGTCCACGCATGGCTTTCCGTTCGCGCTGATGATCCTCGCGCTCACCGCCTGCTCCGGCGACCAGCACGAGGAACGCCTGCGCAAGGCCGGCCCCAAACCCACGCTGGCAGCGCTGCTGAAAGTAGCCGATGCGGAAATCGGCGAGCGCAAGTTTGCCCAGTGCGCCGCCTGCCACCGGATCAGCCCCGGCGCGCCCGATCTCGGCGGCCCCAATCTCTACGGCGTCTATGGCCAGCCCATGGGGCAGAACAGCCAGCGGTTCAGCTACACTGCGGCGCTGCGAAACGCCGGCGGCAAGTGGGACGCCGCGACGCTCGATGCTTGGATCGCAAACCCCAGGGCCGTGGTTCCGGGCACCAACATGCAGTTCGCCGGCATCGCCGATCCGCTCGACCGCGCCGACATCATCGCCTATCTGCAGAGCCGGTCCGCGCCCTGACCGCGGCAGCGCGGAAGCACGCCGCCGACACCAGCCACAGCACCGCGAACACTCCACCGAACAGCAGCGCCTTGGACGACTCGCCCGGCACCCGCGCAACCACCGGCGCCGTCGCAATCGCAAGGGCCAGCAACGCCTGCATGACCGCCACGCCCAGCATCGTCCGCGCCATCCCCGCTGGCCGGAACCAGGCGGCGAACGCCCCGGTCATCGCCGCCAGGATCAGCAGGAAGAAGCTCATCCCGTTCCCGTCGTCGCGCACGATCGTGGTCCACACGGTCAGGAAGGACGTCACCACCGCGACGCCGACCCCGGCGCGATAACCCCAACCGCCATTCCCTTGGCTCGATCCAGTCATTCGCCTTCCTCCAATCCCACGATATCTACCACCGTCCCATGCCGGGCCTGTGCAGGAGATGAGGAGAAACCAAGGAATCGGGCACTCGCGTATTATCTTGCCAACACACCCTGGCTGATGCACATTCCCCGCCAGCGGCGCCGGCCTGGCGCCCGGGGGAAAGGATCACGGTGTCCACAAGCGAACCCAGCGGCACGCCCGCGCTAGAGTTGCGCGCGCTCGGCAAGACCTATGGCCGCGGCGCCAAGGGCAAGCGCGCCGTCGACGACGTGTCGCTCAGCGTCCGCCACGGCGAAGTCTATGGCTTTCTCGGCCCCAATGGCGCCGGCAAGAGCACCACGATCCGCATGGCGCTGGGCCTGATCCGCCCCACCGACGGCGAGGCCCTGCTGTTCGGCCGGCCGGTCTCCGACAAGCAGGCGCTGCGCCGGGTCGGCTCGCTGGTCGATGGCGGCACCTTCTATCCCTTCCTCTCCGGCCGCGACAATCTGCGCGTGCTGGCCCGCACCCAGGGCCATGACGGCGCACGGATCGAGCAGGTGCTCGAGCGCGTCGATCTGGCGAACGACGCGAAGCGCAAGGTGAAGGGCTATTCGACCGGCATGAAGCAGCGGCTCGGCGTCGCCGCCGCGCTGCTCGACGATCCCGACCTGGTGATCCTCGACGAGCCCGCCAACGGCCTCGACGCCGCCGGCATCCAGGACATGCGCAACCTGCTCCGCGGCCTGGCGGCGGACGGCAAGGCGGTGTTCCTCTCCAGCCACCTCCTCCACGAAGTCCAGCAGATCTGCGACCGCGTGGCGATCGTCCACAAGGGCAAACTGCTTCGCGAATCCACGATCCGCGACCTGCTCGATCACGGCCAGGCGCTGCGCGTCGAGGCCGAGCCGCTCGGCACTGCCGAGACGGCACTCCAGGGCAAATGGCCGGTCGAGCGCGCGCAGAACGGCCTCAGGGTGCAGGCGCCCCGCGCCGATGCACCCGCCATCGTCCGCCAGCTGGTCGAGGCCGGCGCAGACGTGTTCCGGGTCGGCCCCGACGACCAGAGCCTCGAGGAAATCTTCCTGACCATGACGAGGGACACCGATGCTTGACGCCGTCCGCGCCGAGGCGCTGAAGCTCCGCCGTCACCGCGCCACCTGGCTGATGGTCTGGATCTATCCGATCGCCATCGCCCTGATCATGATCGGGGTGCTGCTCTACGGCGCATTCTCCGCGCATGAGTCGGGGCCGCCCCAGTCCGCCGCCGAGTGGATCCAGGACAGCGCGATGCTCTGGAAGATCCCCACCTCCGGGCCCGGCCGCTTCCTCATCGCCGGCTTCGCCGCGGTGGTGTTCGCCGGCGAATATGGCTGGAACACCTGGAAGCTGATCATCCCGGCGCGCACCCGCTGGCAGCTGATCGCCGCAAAATGGGCCGTGGCGCTCGGCTTCCTGGTCATCGCCCTGGTCGCCGCCGACCTGATCATGCTGCTCGGCGGCTGGCTGGGCTCGCTCCAGGACGGCCAGCTCCCCGCCGGCGTGACGCTCGCCGCCGTCGCCGAGGCGCATTGGAAGGCAGGCGCCCATGCCCTGCTGCCGATTATCTACACCATCGCCTTTGCCGGACTGTTCGCGATCCTGACCCAGTCGATCCTCGCGACGATGATCCTGTCGATCGCGATCGTCGTGATCGAGGGGATGCTGCCGCTGATCGCGATCTTCTTCCACGGCTATGCGCCGGCGCTGACGGCCTGGCTCGTCAAGGTTCTGCCCTTCTACCACATGGCCAATCTGGGCGCCTGGGCGAAGGGCGGCGCGGTGATCCCGTTCGGGCCGAACGAGATCCTGTCGATGTCCTGGACGACGTCCTTCTGGGCACTGACCGCCTGGATCGTCGCCGCAGGCGCGGCAACGCAGCTCCGCTTCCTGCGTCAGGATCTCAACTAAGCCATAGACTCATAATAGCAGCCTGGCGGCTAACGCCCCACCTGTAGACGTTGGAGTGGCTTGAAGGTGGCGCTAGAAGCAGTCGATGACCGAGCCGACAATCCAAGAACTGAAAGCCTCTCTCGCTGTCGCCAATGATGAGCTGGGGCGAGCAGTGCGGACCCTCGCGCCCAAACATGTCGGCGGCGAAATGGAAGCATACGAGGCGGCATATGAGAGGCTCTTAGACGCCGAGCGCCGACTGGCTGCGGCAGAGGGCCGCCCATACGCTGTCCTTTGCGACTGCCCGGTATCGTGGGACGTTGGAGCCCCGCTCCCGACACTTCTTCAATCGGACCAAACTTCCGCCTTGTTTTTCCTCCTGCCGGACGATGACGAACGAGTAGGTCACGTTCGTTTCGAGCGACTATTGTCCAGCTTATTCGGAGCCCCGAACGACGAGACATTCGAAGGGCACCCGCTTCATGGAAGCGGTTTTCAGCCGTATCGCGCGATGCGCGTTGTCGACTCACCCTGGATCGCGCAGCTTGAGCGGATGAACAGCGTTCATCGCTATCACGACCTGAGCGCCTATGCTGCCGCGAAGCATTTCATCTTCCCGTTCCACGACACGACATTCGAATGTGTCGCGCGGTCGTTTACCGCGTCGACAGTAGACCGACGCCTTGCCGACGCTGTTAAAGATGCCGTGGATCAATTGTATTGAGCGTCAGCTATACGGTCTGCTCGCCAGAAGCGGTCGGTCGGCAAACCACCTAATCTCGGACGCTCAGCCCTTCTGCCGAAAGCGGCCGTTCATGAGTTCACGACGCAGGACGAGTTGCCCCCTTTCGATCCTCTCCTGCCAGGGTGAGGTGTCAGCCAAAGGCTGACGGAGGGGGAGGTAAGCCGCCCACTATCGGCTTGCTTGCCTCCCCCTCCGTCCGGATGCCGCGCGCCCGGGCGGGAAGATACGCGATATCGCCGGGCTAGGCGCCGTCGGGACCCGAATAGCGCATCGCCACGTCGCACCGCTCATAGCGGGCGCCATAGCGGGCCATGATCCCGGCATCGTGCCGGAAGCCGAGCTTCTCGTAGAGGTGGATGGCGGCCGCGCATTTGGCGTTGGTGAGCAGATAGAGCGGATCGCCGCCCATCTCCCGAGCCCGCTCGATCAGCGCCGCCAGCAGGAACTCGCCGGCCTTCAGCCCGCGCGCGCTCGCCCGCACGCCCATCTTGGTCAGCTCCAGCCCGCCATCCTTCGAGCGCTGCAGCGCGCCCGCGCCGACGATGCCTAGTCCGCGCGCCTCGACGAACAATATGGCGCCGCCGCCATCGAGGATCCGTCCGCGCGGATCGTCCAGCACCTCGCGGTCGGTCTCTTCCATGCGGAACATCGCATCGATCCACTCGGCGTTGATGTCGCGGAAATGATGCGCCAGCGCGTCGCTATATTCCCGGATCGCAAGCACTTCGCTGCTTGAACGGGCGGCCAGCACGTCGATCGGAGTCGCCGCCAGCGCGGTCTCCAGCCGCGCGATCTGTGTCATGAAAGCGTCCGCGTCCTCCCCGAGCAGCATGCGGACCGCATCCTCCACCTTCGGCCACACATGTACCCGCGCCCGCGCCAGCACCGCTTCGCCGGCCGGGGTCAGCGAGATGGTCCGCTGGCGCTGGTCCTCGCCCTGCTCCGACCGGACCATGCCAAGCTCGACGAGCTGGCCGATCGCCCGCGTCACGCCGGGCTGGCTGATCCCGATCGCCTGGACGAGCTGTCCGATCGTCCGCGCCTCGCCGTCGAGCGCGGCGAGGAAGGCCATGTGCGCGGGCTGCACCGGCAGCTCGGCATCGGCGGTGACGCGCGCCGCACCCGCCTGCATCCGCTCGCCGAGCCGCTTCAGCCGGCTGCCGAGAAAGCCGATCCCCTGCTCGCGAATCACGTCCATTCCGAAACTCCATACAGCGTTATATATCTTGTTATATAAAGCCACACGCGAGTCAATCCTCGGCCCGATCCCAGCGAACATCCGCGTGCAATGTGTCCGCCGGCGGGTCGTTCAGATCCCGCCTTCGAACGCCTCCAGCCCCTTGGCAACCAGCCCCGCGATCAGCGCGTCGCCGCACGCGTCGAGCAGCGCCTGCTCGGTCGCCCGGATCACGAAGTTCGCGCCGGTCTTGCCATCGCGGAAGAAGGGATAGGAGCCGATCGCCACGCCTTCGAAGGCGCGCTCGGTGGCGCCCAGCATGTCGGCGATCTCGCTCTCCGCAGCCCAGGCGCCGATCGTGCGCGACAGCACCGGGCGGCCGCCCTCCAGCGTGCCGGTCAGCGCATCGAGCATGCCCGCGGTGATGTGCGGCACCCCGGCGAGGATGAACAAATTGCCCACCCGGATTCCCGGCGCGCCGGACATGCGGTTGGGGATCAGCTCGGCACCCTCGGGCACCCGCGCCATGCGCAGCCGCGCATCGGTGATGCCGCCGCGCGTCTCGTAATAGCGCTCCAGCACCGCCCGCGCCTCGGGGTGGATCACCACGCCGACGCCCAGCGCCACCGCGATCGCATCGACGGTGATGTCGTCATGCGTCGGCCCGATCCCGCCCGTGGTGAAGCAATAGTCATGGCCGCTGCGCAGCGCATTGACCGCTTCGACGATCCGCGCCTCGACATCGGGCACCACCCGTACCTCGGCCAGGCGGATGCCCTGCACGTTCAGCCAGGTCGCGATCTGGGCGATGTTCTTGTCCTGGGTGCGGCCCGAGAGAATCTCGTCGCCGATCACCACCAGCCCAGCCGTCCAGATGCGTTCGCCCATGCCCCCGGCATAGCCACAAGCCGGGCCCGCGACTAGGGTCCGAACCGGTGTTTCTGCCTCTCGAAAAAGCTGGCCGACCGGCCTATATCGCCTCGATGACCGAATATGTGACCGTAACCGCCGACATGCCGCAGGCCCGCGATGGCGCGATCAAGCTCCATGGCCCGGCAGGCTTCGAGGGCATGCGCCGCGCCGGCCGCCTCGGCGCCGAGATCCTCGACGCGCTCGTCCCCCATGTCGTGCCGGGCGTCACCACCGCCGAGCTGGACGACATCGTCCGCGAGATGACCATCGCCGCCGGCGGCGTGCCCGCCACGCTCGGCTATCGCGGCTACACGCACAGCTGCTGCATCTCGATCAACCATGTCGTCTGCCACGGCATCCCCAGCGAGAAGACGCTGAAGGACGGCGACATCGTAAATATCGACGTGACGCCGACGCTCGACGGCTGGCACGGCGACACCAGCCGCATGTTCCTGGTCGGCGATGTCGGGATCAAGGCGCGCCGCCTGGTCGACGTGACCTATGAGTGCCTGATGCTCGGCCTCGAGCAGGCCAGGCCGGGCAACCATCTCGGCGACGTCGCCAACGCGATCCAGCGTCATGCCGAGAAGCATCGCTACGGGGTGGTCCGCGATTTCTGCGGGCACGGCCTCGGCCAGATCTTCCATGACGCGCCCGAGGTCGTCCATGTCGGCCGCCCGGGCACCGGTCCGGAGCTACGCCCTGGCATGTTCTTCACCGTCGAGCCGATGATCAACATCGGCCGCGCCGACGTGAAGCTGCTCGACGATGGCTGGACGGCGGTGACCCGCGACCGTTCGCTCTCGGCCCAGTTCGAGCATTCGATCGGCATCACCGAGGACGGCTGCGAGATCTTCACCAAGAGCCCCAAGGGCCTCGACAACCCGCCTTATTGAGGCGGAAGGAAGGGGCGGCCCGCACCGCCCCTCCCCTTGCATCTTTTACGACTGGTACGGCCGGCCCGACTGGATGAGCCGCTGCCGGTTGGTGTTGCCGGGCACCGCGATGTGCGTCGCCGGGTCATATTCCCTGCCCACCGCCGGGCTGCCCTGCGGCACCCAGATCTCGACCACGGTGTTGGTATAGCCCTGCGGCAGATAGCGGACGTAATAGCCGTCGGGGTGCAGGCTCCAGCGGCCCTCCGGCACGTCGCTGCTGCCCGGGCCGACGCCCGCCATGCCGGCGAGCACCGCGACGCGCTCGAGATCGGCATAGCTGCTGCCCGGCGAGGCCAGCATCCGCCGCAGGTCCGCCTCGGCCCGCAGTGCCTGGCGCACGCCGCTCGGCAGGTTGTCGGCGATCGGGCCCTGGCTCAGCATGTCGAGCGCGTTGCGGTTGAGCGAGGCGAGCTGGCGCGGGGTGAGCAGGCGGGCGGCGACGGCCTTGTGCTCGTTCGACAGGTCCTCGAACTTGGCCCGGGCGATGATCGCCCAGAGCAGCGTCTGGATGTCGTGCTGGTGGATTTCGGGATGGTTCACCGAATTGCGGACGACCGACATCACCACGTCCTCGGCCGGCCCCTTGGGCGGCGCATAGAGATAGCCGTCGCCGCCACCCGGGCCGTGGGTGCCGGCCTTCAGGCAATAGCTCTGGTCGTGGAAGCTGTAATAGCCCGGCTGGAGCACGAAACCGCCACCCGGCGTGCGCTGCAATTGCATCAGCCCGCGCTTCGGCTCGCGCGGCACAAAGCCGTCCTTGCCTTCCTCACCCCATTTGGCGTCGGGCAGGCTGGTGGTGATCGGCTCCTTCTGCAGGCTGGGCATGCCGATGCCCGCCTTCTTCACCAGCTTGCCGATGCTGCCGAACTGCGCCTGTGCCGGCGCCGCGGAGAATAGAAGCCCGGCCGCCAGGACGGCGCCGAACATCGCGCGGAGGTTCATGATCGTTCTTTCCTGCCCTGTTTAAAGGAAACGGCCGCCTCCCCTGCAGCCACGGGCTGGATATCGTCTTTGTTCGTCGCAGGCCAGTCGGACTTGGTCGCTGAATAGTTGCGAAACCCTCTTACGCGCAGCGCGGCGCGCACTTCAGTGCGAGAGATCTTTGTCCGGCAGATGCGACCAGCATTCGAGCTGCGCCTCCGCCCCCGCCGCGTCCAGATCTCCGGCCTCGCTATGGATCCAGCAGGTCTTGCGCGCCTCCGGATCGAGCGCCAGCAGCCCCTGCGCCATGATGACGAGCGGCCCCGTGGCGACGATCACATCGCCATTCGGCACGTCATTCCCCCGCCGGTGCAACTCGGCGGGCAGGTCCATCGGCATTGCTTGCATTGGGTCACACCCCGGTACGCTCGAACGGCGTACAACGCGGCAGGTCGCGATCGGGTTCCCAAACAGACCGACCAGTCATCCCGTTTCGTATCCGCAACGTGCTACTGCCCCCAAATCCGGCACCGCGCAGCCCGCTGCTCATTTGATAGGCACTTGTTAAACTGCTGCACTGCGTGCAACCGAGAGGGCGAGCCGAGTCCTCGCACTGGCACGAAGTTTGCCAGACGCGCGGATAGGCAAGCCTCATGTGCCTCGGGGGAAACCGTGAAAAAGATCGAAGCGATCATCAAGCCGTTCAAGCTCGACGAAGTGAAGGAAGCGCTCCACGAAGTGGGCGTCTCCGGCATCACCGTCACCGAAGCCAAGGGCTTCGGCCGCCAGAAGGGCCATACCGAGCTCTATCGCGGAGCCGAATATGTCGTGGACTTCCTCCCCAAGGTGAAGCTCGAGGTGGTGGTGGAGGATTCGCTTGCCGACCGCGTGGTCGAGGCGGTCGCTGCCGCGGCGCAGACCGGCCGCATCGGCGACGGCAAGATCTTCGTGATCCCCGTCGAGACCGCGCTCCGCATCCGCACCGGCGAGCGCAACGAGAACGCCATTTGACGCGACGCAACATCACGACGATGTAGCGCCGCGAAGGGCAACATTATTTCCCGATTCGTCGGGTCAATGAAAGAGAGCGAAAGGGCTTAACAATGGCGAATTCGGCCAGCGACGTTCTGAAGATGGTCAAGGAAAACGAGATCGAGTGGATCGATCTGCGTTTCACCGATCCCAAGGGCAAGTGGCAGCACCTCACCATGGTCGCCGGCGTGATCGGCGAGGACGAGCTGACCGACGGCCTGATGTTCGACGGTTCGTCGATCGAGGGCTGGAAGGCGATCAACGAGTCCGACATGATCCTGAAGCCGGATCTGGACGCGGTGTGGATCGATCCGTTCTCGGCCACCCCGATGCTGATCCTGGTCTGCGACATCGTCGAGCCCTCGACCGGCGAGCTCTATGCCCGCGACCCGCGCTCGACCGCGAAGCGCTCGGAGGCGTATCTTCAGTCGCTCGGCATCGGCGACACCGTCTATGTCGGCCCCGAGGCCGAGTTCTTCATGTTCGACGACGTTCGCTTCGAGAACAGCTACTCGACCTCGTACTACGCGATCGACGACATCGAGCTGCCGGGCAATTCGGGCAAGGAATATGAGGCCGGCAACCTCGGCCACCGCCCGCGCGCCAAGGGCGGCTACTTCCCCGTCGCGCCGGTCGACTCGGCCGTCGACATCCGCGGCGAGATGGTCGCGACGATGCTCGAGATGGGCCTGCCCTGCGACAAGCATCACCACGAAGTCGCCGCGGCGCAGCACGAGCTGGGCCTGACCTTCGGCACGCTGGTGCAGACCGCCGATCGCATGCAGATCTACAAGTATGTCGTGCACCAGGTCGCCAACGCCTATGGCAAGACCGCGACCTTCATGCCGAAGCCGATCAAGGAAGATAACGGCTCGGGCATGCACACCCACATCTCGATCTGGGAAAAGGGCGCCAACACCTTCGCGGGCAATGGCTATGCCGGCCTGTCGGACGCGTGCCTCTACTTCATCGGCGGCGTGATCAAGCACGCCAAGGCGCTCAACGCCTTCACCAACCCGTCGACCAACAGCTACAAGCGCCTGGTCCCGGGCTATGAAGCCCCCGTGCTGCTCGCCTATTCGTCGCGCAACCGCTCGGCTTCGTGCCGCATCCCGTACGGTGCTGGCACCAAGGCGAAGCGCGTCGAGTTCCGCTTCCCGGACGCGCTGGCCAATCCGTATCTCTGCTACGCGGCGCTGCTGATGGCCGGCCTCGACGGCATCCAGAACAAGATCCACCCGGGCGACCCGATGGACAAGAACCTGTACGACCTGCCGCCGGCAGAGCTCGAGCAGGTCCCGACCGTCTGCGGTTCGCTCCGCGAGGCGCTGGACAGCCTGGAAGCCGATCAGGACTTCCTGCTCAAGGGCGATGTGTTCTCGAAGGACCAGATCGCGGCGTACATCGACATCAAGCGCGGCGAGGTCGCCCGCTGGGAGATGACTCCGTCGCCGGTCGAGTACGACATGTACTACAGCGCGTAAGCGCAAGGCCTTCGGCAAAAGAAAGGGGGCGTCCGGGAAAGGTCCGGACGCCCCCTTTTCGTTGCTTCCCGCGTCCGGCTCAGAGCCGGTAGCGAAACGCGAACTTATAGCCTTCCCACACCGCAATCGCGAGGAAGAGCAGGTCCATCGGATCGGCGGCTTCCATGAACAGCTGCGCCGTGCCGCTCAGCCCAAGCTGGCTCGCTACAGCCGTCACCTCGGCATGCCCCAGCTGCGCGACCATTGCGACATCGGCCAGCGCCGTGCCCAGCGCCCAGCCGAACGCCGCCAGCACCGCGCCGAGGATGCCGAACTGCTGGTCCACGCCCTTGCCGGTAACGCGCACCGCATAGCCGACCAGCGCGCCGACCACGATCGCCATCAATCCGGTCGAATAATTGGTGACATAGACCACCACCGCCCACAATATCGCGCCAACTATGGCTGCAGCCAGGCCGGCGATGATCGCCAGCGGGAAATTCTGCTGCGCGCGCAGTTGGGCAATCACGTCGTCATGGTTCATCGTCTCGAACTCGGGTGGCTCGATCGTCGCGTCGGTCATTGCATTCCCCCTATTGAATCATCTCATGCGTCAGCTGGGTCATCACCGCCAGGAAAGCGGCAAGGCCCAGATAGATGATCGCGTACTGAAGTTTGGTCTCGCCCGAGGCGCTGTAATAGGCCTGGTTCTCGGGTGCCTTGGGATCATAGTTCCACGCCTGGCGCAGCGCCGGAAAGGCGGCGATCGCGATCAGGAACAGCAGCGGGCTGGGCCGCCACAGCATCAGCGCCAGCATCAGGGGCGCGCCGATGAACCAGATGCGCGGGCTCAGGATCGCGGTGATCCGACCGCCGTCGAGCGGCGAGAGCGGGATCAGGTTGAAGAAATTGAGGAAGAAGCCGCTGTACGAGACTGCGAGCAGGAGGTCGCTGTCCGTCGCACGTGCCCAGAAATAGACGAGGATCGCCCCGGCCGTACCCACCAGAGGCCCGGCGACCGCGACATAGGCCTCGGTCTCGACGTCCATCGGCTGGTCCTTGAGCTGGATCCAGGCGCCGACAAACGGGATGAAGGTCGGCGCGCTCACCGGCAGCCCGCGCTGTCTTGCGGCGAGGAAATGACCCATCTCATGCACAAGCAGCAGCCCGACGAACCCGACGGCATAGGCCCAGCCGAAGATCGAGGCATAGACCGCGATCGACAGAATCATGGTGAGCAAAGTCCCGCCCAGCTTGCCGAGCTTGAACAGCGTGAAAATGGCCACCAGCGCGCTGCCCATCAGAGCGCGCCCGTCAGATTGCAACCGCGCGACAAGGTCCCCCCCAAGAGTCGCCGTTAAGTTGCTGATTGGATACGGGCAACCCGCGCGCTTTGGAAGCCGCTTCCTGCGCGGACGAACCATGCCAAGGCAGTCGCATGCATTGCCTGCAGCTGCAGATACCAGCATCGCCGCTTGGAATGCAGCGCGCCATCGCCAAGGAGGCCGAGGCGATCCGCGAGAAGCGCGCCCGCATCATCAAGGCGGAAGGCGAGCAGGAGGCCGCGCGCACCCTTGCCGACGCGGCCAGCGTCATCGCCGCCAGCCCGGGCGCGCTCGAGCTGCGCCGCCTGCAGACGCTCACCGAGATCGGCGTCGAGCATAATTCGACGATCGTCGCGATGTTCCCCACCGAACTGCTCGAGGCGGCGCGCAAGCTCGGCGCCGCCTGATCCCCGGCATGCAAAAGGGGCGCCCGGGTCCCCCCCGAGCGCCCCTCCCCCCAATCGCCGCGCCTCAGAAATCGTAGCGCAGCGAACCCGATATCGTCCGGCCGTTGATCGCCCGGCCCGAGCCGATGCCATTGGCCGGCACGGTGCTCTGCGAGATCTCGAAGAAGCCGATCTTGTCGAACAGGTTGTTCGCGTTGAGCATCAGCTGCACCCGCGGCAGCGGGCGGACCTGCAGGAAGGCGTTCACCACGGTGAAGCCCGGCATGCGCAGCAGGTTGCTGTCCTGCGCATAGCTGCCAGTCAGGCCGACCACGTTCGCGCCGACCGTGAAGTGCTTCGTCTCGAACTGCGGCGTCGCGGCGAAGGTCCAGGCCGGCTGGTGGCGCGGTTCCTTGCCGGTCAGCGTCGGGTCGAGCTTGTCCTCGGTGATCTTCGCCTTGGTATAGGTGGCGCCCGCGGTGATGCTGAACGGCCCCTCGCGGAAGCTGCCCTCCAGTTCCAGGCCATGCGCGCGGTAGCTGCGGATGGTCTGGTTGGCCGAGCCGTTCAGGACGTTGTGGTCGTCCGCATTGGCCAGGAACGCGGTGGCGTTCAGGGTTACCCCGGCCTTGCGGAACTTGAACCCGCCCTCGAGCTGGCGGACCGCGTCGTACTTGTCGCTGGCGTTCGCCACGTCGCCGGTGGTCGCGCTTACCACCGGGGTGAACAGGATCTTGTCGGCATTGGCGCGGCCGCCCTTGCTGTAGCGGGCGAAGACCGAGAAAGGCTCCGCGACGCGCCAGTTGATGCCGGTCGAATAGCTCAGATAGCCATAATTGTAGTCGACGGGCGCCGGCTGGCTGAGCGGCAGCCAGGCCACGCTGTTCTCCGGCCCGGTCAGCACGCCGTCGCCATTGACGTCATACGCGATCAGCCCGGTACCGCGGCCGCCCAGGTCGGCGCCGTAGAGCGAACCGCGCACCTTGCCGATGTCGTAGCGCAGGCTGCCGCCGACCGAGACCTTGCCGACATGATAGTTGACCGAGCCATAGGGCGCGGTGACGTCGTACTTCACGTCGAAGATGCGGCGGAACTTGCTCGTGCGGCCGCGGCCATAGGCGAAGAAGCCGTTCTGCGTCTGCGCCACGCCGCCCGCGTTGAAGATGTTGACCATCGCGGTCTCGCCATTGCCCGCGACATCGACGTCGATCGCCGAGTGCAGCCACTCGGAATTGAGCGTCTGAATCGCCTTGTAGACGCCGGCGGTCATCGTCAGCTTGCCCTTGCCGACGTTCCACACGCGGGTGGCGCGCAGGTCGTTGGTGAAGTTGTCGAGCGAGCGGGCGCGGGTCTCGGCCATGTAGTAGAGCGCGAGCAGCCCGTTGCCGTTGGCATTCGCCGGCACCAGCTGGCCGGCCTTGGGGCCGGTGGCGTAGCGTGCGGTGGCGCCGGCGCCGCCCTGCGACGCGGCGAAGTTCGCCACCGTGTCCGCCGAGTTGGCGAACACGCGCAGGAAGTCGCCCGAATTCTTCGAGAATCGCGCTTTTTCGCTGATCGTCCAGCCGCCGACGTCGAACTGCGCCTCGAGCCCGATCGCCTTCGACTTGGGGTGCATGCCGTCCTTGACCGGGAAGCGGCGCAGCTGGTTCTTGCCGTCCAGCGTCGTCACGTCGCTGATGTACGGCGAGAGCACCGAGTCACTGCGGATGTCGAAATTGGGCAGGTTGGCGATCACCGGATTGGCATCGGTGCCGGTCAGCTTGAAATAATAGGGCGCGAAGGTCGGCGAGCGATCGTCGAGATATTTCGCGTGCAGTCGGATATAGCCGTTGCTGAACTGGCGGGTGACGTTGAGCTTGATCTGGCCGCCACGATAGCCGGTGAAGCCGATCTCGCGCGGGCCTTCGCCCCAGCGATAGAAGCCGCCGACATGGAAGCGCAGGTTCTCGCTCAGCTTCGCGCCATAGTCCGCATCGAGGCGGTTCTCGCCATAGTCGAGCCCGCGGGTGACCTGCACCGCGCCGCCCGGCTGGTCGCCGGTCTTGGAGATCAGGTTGATCAGGCCGCCCGGCGAATCCGAGGCGAAGGTCGAGGCCGAGCCGCCACGGATCGATTCCACCGCGGCCAGGTTGAAGTCGGCGCGCAGGAACACGTCGGCGCCGAAGTTGAACAGGTCGCCGAACTCGAGCACCGGCAGCCCGTCTTCCTGCAGCTGCATGTACTTGGAGCCGCCGGCCGCGAGCGGCAGGCCGCGCACGGTGTAATTGGCATTGCCCTCGCCGATCGCGGATTCGACGCGCAGGCCGGGCATGGTGCGCAGGATGTCGGCCAGCGGACGCGGCCCGAGCTTCTCGCTCTCGCTCGCCTTCAGCGCACTGGTCGAGGTGGCACTGTCGAGCCGGTCGCGGCCCTTGGCGACACCGGTAGAGAACACGTCCTGCGTCGCTGCCTTGGCAGGCTTGGCACCGTCCGTGCCTGCCGCCGGCGCGGTCTCGGTCTGCGCCAGCGCAGGCGTGGCGACACAGCTCGCCGCAAAGGCAAGCAACAGATACCGTAATTTCACTTGAGCCCCTTCCCCATTAAATGCGCAAATCTTGTAGTTTTGACTTTATAGGACCGTTCCGGAGCCAAACTGCTTTTGCGGAAATTTTTGGGAAACATTCGCCGTACCGTCCGGTACGCCTGAACCCTGTGGTCGATCGGGACAGCCCGGCGGGATCAGCCGAAACGGCGACATCCCCGGTTGCCTTGCCGGCGCCTTGCCCGCACCCTCTTCTGGGGCAGATATCCGGAGGAAGCAGCATGGCACATCATGGCCTCGATGATCCCATCACCGACGCAATCACCCAGACCGATGTGAAGGTGCTCGGCGAGGCGCCCGCCTTCGCGATGGGCAGCGTCTACCAGACCATGGCGCACAGCACCGGCATCCTGTTCGAGAATGCGGTGCACGCCCAGCAGCAGCAGAACACGCTGGGCCAGGCCGCCGCGAACCAGGGCGTGATGCAGATCTATTCGCTCGGCGCCACCCCGGGCCCGCCCGATCCGATCATCCAGAGCGGCGTGGCGGACAATCTCGCCAGCCTGCTGACCGTGCTGAGCGCGTTCCGGAAGTAAAAACACGCCCGGCCCCTAAGGACCGGGCGCATCCCCCTTTTAACTTGTCGGCGCAGTGGCAGACGACCTCGCCTGCGCCGGTACGGCTGCTCGGGCTACGAAGGCGAGCAGCACGTGGCGGACGGACGGGGCGGATCCCGATCACCAGGCGTTTCGGCTGTCCCCTCGGGCAGGGCCGATGGCCTGCGATCATGACATCCATGTTGCGATGCAGTGAATTAGCCGGGGATTTGCACCGATTGTTGATGCGGCGGAACGGCCCTGCCAGCCCCGCGTTGCGGCTGTGGTCTCAGGGAGGACCCCGCATGCGTATCACGCCCCCGCTCACCGGCCTGTTGCTTCTCGCCGCCTGCTCGAGTGGAGGCGATGGCGGCAGCCCCACGCCGACACCCACGCCCACGCCGACCGCCGCCAACACCGCGCCCAGCTTCACCTCGCCCGCCACCGCCAATGTCGCGGAGAACACCGCACTGGCCTATCAGGCAACGGCGACCGATGCAGAGGGCAATCCGGTCACCTTCGCGATCGCCGGCGGCGCCGATGCCGCGCTTTTCACGATCACCGCCGCCGGGGCGCTGAGCTTCGTCGCCGCGCCGAGCTTCGAGACGCCGCGCGATGCCGACGCCAACAATGTCTACCAGGTCCAGTTGCGCGCCAGCGACGCCAGCCTGAATTCGACGCTCAACCTATCGGTCACCGTCACCGATTCGAAGGAAGGCATCGCGGTAAAGCGCGTCGGCACCGGCTTCAGCCAGCCTCTGTTCGTCGCGGCGGTGCCCGGCGACAACAACCGCGTCTTCGTGGTCGAGAAGGGCGGCAATGTCTGGTTCCTGACGCCTGCGACCGGCGCCAAGGCACTCGCCTTCACCGCGGGCAATCTCTCGACCAGCGGCGAGCGTGGCCTGCTCGGCATCGCGCCCCGTCCCGACTTCGCCACTTCGAACGTGGTGTTCGTCCATGCCGTCGCGCCCGATGGCAGCCTGGAGATCCGCGAGTACACGATCGGCACCGCCGGCTATCGCCTCGTCCTATCCACCCCGCATCCGGGCGCGGACAATCACAATGGCGGCTGGATCGGCTTCGGGCCCGACGGACTGCTCTACGACGCCACCGGCGATGGCGGAGGCGGCGGCGATCCGGGCAACAATGCCCAGAACGTCAATTCGCGCCTCGGCAAGATCCTGCGCCTCAGGATCGACACCACGCCGGGCGCGGCCACGCCCTTCGCGCCCGCGCCGGCCAATCCCTTCGCGGCCGGCGGCGGCGATCCCTATATCTTCGCCTATGGCCTGCGGAATCCCTTCCGCAACAGCTTCGACGGCAACACGCTGGTCATCGCCGATGTCGGCCAGGGCGCGATCGAGGAAGTCGATCTCGCGCCGATCGGCCAGCCCGGCCTCAATTTCGGCTGGCGCTTCCTCGAAGGCACCCAGCCCTTCAACGGCACCGCACCGGCCGGCCTCACCGCCCCGGTCACCCAATATGATCATGGCAGCGGCCCCAAGCAGGGCGCCTCGATCATCGGCGGCTATGTCTATCGCGGGCCGGTCACCTCGCTGCGCGGCAGCTACATCTTCGGCGATTTCGTCAGCGGCAATATCTGGACGCTGCCCTATGCATCGCTCGTCCAGGGCCAGCTCTATTCCAACGCCAGTTACGAGCGCCGCAATATCGACTTCACCCCCGATGCCGGCGCGATCAACCAGCTCGCCTCGTTCGGCGTCGACGGCGCGGGCAATGTCTATATCGTCGATCTTGCCGGCGAGGTGTTCATGATCCAGCCCGGCTGAGTCGCCCACTTGCGTTGCGAATGGCAACTGGCCATCTAGCCTCCATACCGCAGGTTCGAATCGGAGAGGCAGAGGGATGCGCAGCTATCTGAAGCAGTTCATCGGGGGCGAGTGGGTCGAGAGCCAGGGCGGCACCCGGCACGAAGTGATCAACCCGGCGACCGAGGAAGCCGTCACCGAGATCACGCTCGGCTCCGAAGCCGATGTCGACAAGGCGGTGGCCGCCGCGCGCAAGGCGTTCGAGAGCTTCTCGCGCACCAGCGTCGAGGAACGCGTCGCGCTGATCGAGGCGATCCTGACCGAATACAAGAAGCGCGCCGGCGACATGGCCGAGGCGATCAGCCTGGAGATGGGCGCGCCGATCAGCCTGGCGAAGACCGCGCAGGTCGGCTCGGGCCTCGGCCATCTGATGTCCGCCGCCAACGCGCTCAAGGACTTCCAGTTCGAGGAGCAGATCGGCAACTCCCTGGTCGTCCATGAACCCATTGGGGTCGTGGCGATGATCACCCCGTGGAACTGGCCGCTCAACCAGATCGTCTCCAAGGTCGCGCCTGCGCTGGCCGCCGGCTGCTGCATGGTGCTCAAGCCCTCCGAAGAGGCGCCCGGCTGCGCGATGATCTTCGCCGAAGTGCTCGCCGCCGCCGGAGTGCCTGCGGGCGTGTTCAACCTGGTCAATGGCGACGGCCCCGGCGTCGGCACCGCGCTCAGCCGCCACAAGGGCGTCGACATGGTGAGCTTCACTGGCTCCACCCGCGCCGGCGTGCTCGTCGCCAAGAACGCCGCCGAGACGGTCAAGCGCGTCCACCAGGAGCTGGGCGGCAAGTCGCCCGCGCTGATGCTCGAAGGCGCCGACATGGGCCGCGCGGTGCAGACCACGCTGTTCAGCGTGCTGCTCAACTCGGGCCAGAGCTGCATCGCCCCCACCCGCCTGCTCGTCCCCGCGGGGCTGCAGGACCAGGTCGCCGCCGCCGCTGCCGAGGTGATGAAGGCGACGGCGACCGGCAACCCCAGCGAGGAAGGCCGCCATATCGGCCCGCTGGTCAACCGGACCCAGTGGGAGAAGGTCCAGGGCCTGATCGCCAAGGGCATGGAGGAAGGCGCCAAGCTCGAGGCCGGCGGCCCCGGCCGGCCGGACGGCGTCGAGACCGGCTATTTCGTCCGCCCCACCCTCTTCTCGGGCGTGCGCAACGACATGACGATCGCCCGCGAGGAGATCTTCGGCCCCGTCGTCACGATCATCCCCTATGAGGACGAGGAAGACGCCGTCCGCATCGCCAACGACACCGATTACGGCCTGTCCGCCGTGGTCTTCGGCAGCGGCGAGGCGGTCAAGCGCGTCGCCCCGCGCCTGCGCGCCGGCATGGTCTATGTGAATGGCGGCCAGCCCGACCCGAACCTGCCCTTCGGCGGCTACAAACAGTCGGGCAACGGCCGCGAGCACGGCAAGTTCGGCCTGGCCGAGTTCATGGAAGTGAAGGCGGTGGTGGGGGTGCTGGCACAATAACCGTCATCCCGGCGAAAGCCGGGATCTCAGGCAGTAGCGCAGGGAAGGAGCCGCACGAGATCCCGGCTTTCGCCGGGATGACGGCTCCTCAGGGCACCAGCACCGTAGACCCCGTCGTCTTCCCCGCCTCCAGCGCCCGGTGCGCGTCCGCGGCATCCTCCAGCGCGAACCGCTGGCCGATGTCCGCCCGCACCGCGCCGCTGCGCAGCATCTGGAACAGCCGCGCGCTGCCCGTCGCGCGCTCCTCGGGCGTGACATAGTAGTCGAACATCGTCGGCCGGGTGACATAGACCGACCCCGCCTTCGCGAGCGCCCCCAGCGCGACGCCGTCCACCGGGCCGCTGGCATTGCCGAAGCTCACCACCAGCCCGCGCCGCCGCACGCTCGCCAGCGACGCTTCCCAGGTCGCCTTGCCGACCCCGTCGAACACCACTTCCACGCCGGCGCCGCCGGTGATCCCGCGCACCCACTCGGCCACGCCCTCGCCGCGCGAGACCAGCACGTCGTCGGCGCCCGCCTCGACTGCCAGCGCCACCTTGTCGGCGCTGCCCACCGTCGCCAGCACCGCGCGCCGATCGCCTTGAGCCAGCGCACCGCGATCTGCCCGACGCCGCCCGCCGCGGCATGGACCAGCACCGTCCAGCCGGGCTCGACCCGGGCGCAGCGCTCGACCAGGAACTCCACCGTCCCGCCCTTGAGCAGGGCCGCCGCCGCGGTCTCGTCGCTGATATCGTCCGGCAGCGCGAACAGCAGCTTCGCCGGCACGTTGCGCGCGGTCGCATAGGCGCCGAGCCCGGGGCCGAAGGTCGCCACCCGGTCCCCGGGCGCGAACTCGGTCACGCCCTCGCCCACTGCCTCGACCACCCCTGCCGCCTCGCCGCCGAGCCCGCTCGGCAGCGGCACCGGATAGAGGCCGGAGCGGTGATAGGTGTCGATGAAGTTCAGCCCCACCGCGGTGTTGCGCATCCGCACCTCGCCCGGCCCCGGCGGCGGCAGCTCGACATCCACCCACTGGATGACCTCGGGCCCGCCGACGCGCTCGATCCGTGCCATCCGTTCCATATGCGACTCCAAACTCAATGCACCGGCCACACCCATAGGATCAGCGGCGTGCCGACCACCAGCACGATCAGCGAGAGCGGCGCACCCAGCCGGGCATAATCGCCGAACTTGTACCCGCCCGGGCCCATCACCAGCGTGTTGCACTGGTGGCCGATCGGCGTGAGGAAGTCGCAGCCCGCGCCCACCGCGGTCGCCATCAGGAACGCCTCGGGCCGATAGCCCAGTTCGCCCGCGAAGGTCGTGGCGATCGGCGCCATCACCAGCACGGTCGCGGCATTGTTGAGGAAAGGCGTCACCGCCATCGCCGCCGCCAGGATCAGCGCTACCGCCCCCCAGGGCGGCAGGGTCGCGGCAAGCTGGCCCAGCCCGTCGCCGATGATCTGGCTCGCGCCCGTCGTGCGCAGCGAATCGGAGACCGGGATCAGCGCGCCGAGCATCACCAGGATCGGCCATTCGATATGGTCATAGGCCTCGCGCACCGGCAGCGCGCCGAGCAGGATGGTCAGCCCAGCCGCCGCGAAGAACGCCACCGCCACCGGCACATAGCCCAAGGCCGTCGCCGCCATCGCCGCGCCGAGAATTGCCAGCGGCAACAGCCCCTTGCGCGCGCTGCCCAGCCGCAGGGTGCGCTCGGCAAGCGGCAGGCAGCCCAGCTCGCCGAGCCGCTCGAACAGCAGGTCGAGCGGCCCTTGCAGCACGATCACGTCGCCCGCCTCAAGCACCACGTCGCCCAGCCGCCGCGCCAGCCGATCGCCGCGGCGCGAGACCGCGATCAGGTTCACCCCGAAACGCTCGTGCAGCCCCAGCCGCCCGGCGGTGCGCCCGATCAACGGGCTCTCGGTGCCGATCACCGCCTCGATCACGCCCACTTCGCTGCTGGAGCCGTCGGGGGTCTCGCGGTGCGCGCCTTCCAGCTCCAGCCGGTCGCTGGCGATCACCCGCTCCAGGCTGTCGGGCGGGCCGGCGAGGATCAGCACGTCCTCGGGCTTCAGCACGGCGTCAGGGAACGGGATCGAGCGGATGCCGGCGCGCAGGATCGCGGTGACGGTGATCTCGCCGTCATGCCGTTCGCGGAATTCGGCGACCGTCTCGTCCACAGCCGGCGATCCGGCGGGGATTTCCGCCTCGGTGACATAGTCCTGGATGTCGATCGCCTCGCCCAGCGTCGGCGCCGCCCGGCGGTCGCGCGGCAGCAGCCGGTAGCCGAAGCGCAGGAAGACCAGCCCGACCAGGGTGAGCCCCAGCCCGACCGGCGCATAGTCGAACATGCCGAAGGGCTGGCCGGTCATCTCCTCGCGCACCCGGCTGACGATGATGTTGGGCGAGGTTCCGATCAGCGTGATCAGCCCGCCGAGCAGCGAGGCGAAGCTCATCGGCATCAGATAGGCCGCCGGCGAGACGTTCGCCCGCTTGCTCATCTGCAGCGCCACCGGGATCATCATCGCCAGCGCGCCGATATTCTTGACCAGCGCCGAGGCGAAGCCGACCGAGGCGCTGAGCAGCAGCAGTTGCGAGCGGACATGCGTCACGCGCTTCTGCAGCAACAGCATCGCCCGCTCGATCACGCCCGAGCGCTGCACCGCGCCCGAGAGCACCAGCGCGCTGGCGACGATGATCACGATGTCGTCGGAAAAGCCGGTGAACGCCTGTTTGGGGCTGACGATGCCCAGCGCCAGCGCCGCAAGCAGCGCGATCACCGCGACCATGTCGTAGCGGAAACGTCCCCAGATGAAGAGCAGCATCATGCCGACGAGCACGCCGACGGAGAGCAATTGGGGCGTGTTCATCGCGGCATGAACGCCGCCGGGTGGTTTCGGGTCCGTGCCTGCCTCTAAAGCCCCTCCCCTTCAGGGGAGGGGTTTGGGGGGGGGCATGTATCTCATCGAGACCGAGAGCCCATTGACAGCCCCCACCCCAACCCCTCCCCTGAAGGGGAAGGGCTTAGAATCCCCTAGTGCACGGTCCCCACGGCCCTGCCGACCGACATCAGCACGATCAGCCGCTCGATCTGGCGCCAGCGGCAGAAATGGATATGGTTGCCCAGGTCGCGGCTGCGGTCGGCACGCGCGGCCGCCTCGCTGCCGGCGAGCTCGCCGAAGCAGGCGATCAGTTCGTTGGCGTCGGCGATTTCGCAGCGATCGCCCAGATACGGCATCATGTTCATGCGCGCGTTCGCTACACGAGCCGTGCCAGTTTCCTGCGATTCCCCGCTTTCGGCGCCACACGAGAGTCAATTTGCGGTAACCATGCCGAATCCGCCGTATCGCCTGCCCCGCCATGGCACATATGGCGTCCCGCCCCGGGACGTGGCAGAGGGTGGCGATGGCCAAGACTCCCTCCAAGACGCCCCTCGCCGGCGGCTTCCTGCTCGCGCTCAGCCTGCTCGTCGGCGTGTTCGTCGGCATCGCCCGGGGCGAGGCCTCGTTCGGGTTCGTCGTGGGGCTCGGCGTCGGCGTGGCGCTGCTGGTCCTGGTCTGGCTGGTCGATCGGGTCCGGGTGGGGCGGTAGGTCGGCCGCTTTTCCTTTTCCCCGGCGAAGGCCGGGGCCCAGACTAAGCAGTGCGCGGCGAAGACGCGCCAAGGCGCGTGACTTTCAAGACTTGGCCCCGGCCTTCCCCCGGGGAAAATTCAGGCCAGAGTGACGCAGGCTAAACCGCCCGCCCCAGCCACGCCACCCGCCCGACCACGTCCAGCGCCCTGGCCGGCACCATCCGCGTCTCCCACTCCGGATTGTCCGAGATCACTTCGATCCCGCCCACCCCGGTGCGCAGCCGCTTGACCATCAGCTCGCCGTCGAGCCGGATCACGAACACCCCGCCGCGGCCCTCCACCCGCCGCCGGTCGCGGTCGACGAGGATCTCGTCGCCATCCTCCAGCGTCGGCATCATCGAATCGCCGCGCACCCGGATCATCGACGCCGCCTCGGGCCGCACGCCCAGCGCGCGCAGCAGCTCGGGCGAGAATTGCGCCCCACGCCGCCGCCGCGCCTCGCCCTCGACCAGCCCGCCCGGCCCCGCCGACGCCCCGACGTCGAGCCGCGCCACCTCGACCAGCCCCTCCTGCTCGGGTCCGCCCAGCCGCGCCTCGGCCACGCCGAAATAGCGCGCGAGCAGCGCCCGGTCCGCCTCGCTCAGCAGCCGCGGGGTGCCCCGCACCAGATATTGCTGGAGATAGGCCGCATTGCGCCCGAGCAGCCGCGAAAGCTCGGAAAGGCTCGTGCCGTTTTCCGTGATCAGCGCCTCCAGCGCGGCTCGTTGCGCCTCCGGTTCCATTACGCCTCCATACCCGTAGGATTTTTCCTAGACAAGTAGGAAATAAGGAACAAAGTGAGAACGATCTTCAGCGAATCGGACGGGAGACGAACGGATGTCGGTGCATCGCAAGATCGAGAAATTCCTCCGGGCGACGGACATGCCGCCCACCAAATTCGGCAGGCTCGCGGTCAGCGATCCGCGCTTCGTGTTCGACCTGCGCATGGGCCGCGAGCCCGGTGCGAAGATCACCGCGCGGGTCGAGGCGTTCCTCGCCGCGCAGAAGCTGGCACAGCAACAACAGCAGCCCCAGCGCCCGGGGTCCGGCCGATGAGCCGCGGCCCCGACGCGGAGACGTTGCTCCGCCGCGCGATTGAGGCGCATGCGGAAGCGGCGGGCTGCCCGGTGGCGCTGGTCGAATCGGACTGGCGGCGCTGGGCCAGCGCCACCTTCAACGGCGCGCGCCACCTGCTCAGCCTCGCCGCCCCGCCCTCCCCGGCGCTCGACGCCTGGATCGCGGGCCTGCCCGATGCGGATATCCGCCTGCGCGGCCATCTGGTCGCCGACCTTGCCGTCGAGCAGGTCCGCCGCGCGGAGGACCGGGTGACGGTGTCGCTGGAAGTGCTGACGGTGGAGGAGGGGCGATAGTTCCTCGCCCTCTTCTTTCCCCGGCGAAGGCCGGGGCCCAGACTAAGCGTGCGCGGCGAAGACGCGCCAAGGCGCATGACTTTCAAGGCTGGGCCCCGGCCTTCGCCGGGGAAAGGCGCAAGAAGCCTGAAGGAGGTCAGGCCGTGCGCCGCGCCAGGTTGCGCAGCGTGACCAGGGCTTCCTCCAGCCCGCGCTCATGCGCCTTGGCCGTCGCCCGCGAGGTCGCCGCGATCTGCTTGTCGGCCACGCCGCGCTCGAGCCGCTCGAGCAGCGCGTGGATCGAGGCATCGGTCTCCGGCCGCACGATCCGCTCGCGCGGCGGGGCGGCGGGCGCCTCGGCCACCGGCTCGGGCACGTGCCGGCGGGGCGGCGGAGTCAGCTCGAATATCTCGAAGCGCTCGCTCTCGTCGAAGATCGACGGGCGCGGCTGGCGGCGCAGCGGCGCAAGCGGCACCGGCGCCGGCTTGGGCACTACCGGGATCGCCTGCGGATCGAAGGCCGAGAGCGGCTGGCCGAGGTCGACCGGCAGCTCCTGCTCGACGAGCGGCTCGGCCTCGCGCGCGTGGATGTCGTGACTTTTGTGACTTTCCGCCGCCTCGGGCTCGGGCTCGAACACCGCTTTGGCGTGTACTTCGTGTACTTTGGGCGCCTCGATCACCGGCTCGGGCTCGGCGACCACCACGGGCGCCGGCAGTTCGATCACAGGCTCGGGCGCCATCGCGACCACCGGTTCCGGCGCCTTGGGCGGTGTGATCGCGCGCGGCGGGAAGATCGCGTCGAAGTCGACTCGCTCCTCCTCGGGCTCGGCCACCGGCACGGCGGCGCGGACCTCGAGGAACGGCCGGCCCAGGTCGCGGGTGGCGAGCAAGGGCGGGCGCGGCGGCGCGTCGGGATGGGCGTCGGCACGGCGCAGCACCGGCAGCGGCACCTGCTCGGGATCGCTCTCCGCCTCGGCCGCTTCGCCGATGGTCAGCCCGCGCGAGCCGAGCAGGATGAAGGCCGAGAGCCACATGAAGGCACCGACGAACGCACCCGCACCCAGCGCCACGGCAAGCCGGGCGGTGGTGCCCAGCGGCGGCTCGGCCATCGCCAGAACGGAAGGGAGCCCGGAGTCCATCACCAGCGCCTCGAGCGCGGGCACGGGGATCATCGCAACGCCAAGCGCAGCGAGACCACCCGCGACCGCGGCGATCAAAGGCGCCAGCGGCAGGTTCATGCGCTCACCACGGACGTGTGCGACCACGAGTCTTCCATGGCCCCGATTTTGGCGAGTCTTTGGTAAACGGAGTCATAACGGCCGACATTTGTCGCCCAGCTGCGCTCGGTCTCGACGAAGCGCCGCCCGCGTTCGCGCCGCGCGTCCCAGCTGTCGCGCTCGGCGAACAGCCTGGCGAGCGATTCGGCCAGCGCCGTGGGGCTGTCGGGAGCGAACAGGGTGCCGGTGTCACCGTCGCGGATCAGCTCGCGGTGCCCGCCCACGTCGGACGCGGCGACCAGCCGGCGCTGCGCCATGGCCTCCAGGGGCTTCAGCGGCGTCACCAGGTCGGTCAACCGCATATGCTTGCGCGGATAGACCAGCACGTCGATCACGCTGTAATAGCGCTCGACCTGCTGGTGTGGGACGCGGCCGACGAAGTGGATGCGATCGGCGACCGGCGATGCAGCGGCCTGGGCCATCAGCGCCGCGTCGCACGGCCCGCCGCCGACCAGGACGAGATGCATCTTCGGGCGCAGGGCAACCAGCCGCGGCATCGCCTCGATCAGCACCTCCAGGCCTTCATAGTCATAGAAGCTGCCGATGAAGCCGATCGTCTCGGCCCCCTCGATACCCAGCTCCTTCGCCAGCGCCGTGTCATGCGGCAAGGGCTCGCCGAACAGGCCCAGGTCGACGCCATTGGGCGAGATCATGATCTTGCCCGCATCGATCCCGCCGCGGGCGACCAGGTCGCCCTTCAGCCCCTCGCAGATCACCGCCACCGCATCGGCCTTGCGCACTGCCCGCGTCTCCAGCCAGCGCGTCGCCCGGTATTTCCAGCTACCTTCGGTGCCGGTGCCGTTGCCGACGGCGGCGTCTTCCCAGAAGGCGCGGATCTCGTACATCAGCGGCAGGCCCAGCTTGTTCGCCACCCGCTGCGCCGCCATCGCGCCGAGCACCGGCGAATGGGCGTGGAGCACATCGGGCTGCCATGCCTTCGCCACCGCCTCGATGCGTTTTGCGAATGCCGAGACCTCGCGCAGCTCGCCGATCACCGGCGGTCCCGAATTGACTCGCGGCGTCCGGTAGAAGCGGATGCCGTCGATCGTCTCCTCGTCGGTGTCGAACTTGCCGTGGCGCGGGCTGGTCACCGCGGCGACGTCCCAGCCGCGCGCCATCTGCGCCTTCAGGATCGCACGCGTCCGGAAGGTATAGCCGCTGTGCAGCGGCAGGCCGTGATCGAGGATATGGAGAATCCGCATGGATGCTCCCATGCCACGCGAGCACTTAACGCGGCGTCAACCGCATCCCGCTATGCCGTCCCCACAAGCAGGAGCGGCAACGGGCCCATGATCGACAATCTATCGCTCGCGATCTCGCACGGGCTGATGCTGCTCGCGGCCTTCCTGCTGCTGCGCCGCCCCGATCTCGACCACAAGCCCGGCCCCAAGGATCAAGCCTCCAAGGCCAAGCCCAGCCGATGGGGCAAGCCCGGTGCGTGATCTCGTCTTCGTCGCCTTCCTGCTGGCCTTTTTCGGGATGGGCTTCCGCAAGCCGTTCATCTTCGTGCTGGTCTATGCCTATATCGACATCGTCTCGCCGCAGCGGCTGACCTACCTCCTGCTCAACTCGGTGCCGATCTCGCTGATCGCCGTTGGCCTGTCGGTGCTCGGCTGGCTGGCGATGGACGACAAGAAGGACGTCCGCGTCGCGCCGCGACAGCTGATGATCGTCGCCCTGCTCGGCTATTGCTTCTACACCACGCTCAACGCCGACTTCAAAGTCGAGGCCTTGGACAAGTGGGACTGGGTGTGGAAGGCGCTCGCCTTCGCCGCCTTCCTGCCGCTGACGCTGCGCACCAAGTTGCGCATCGAGAGCCTGCTGCTCTTCATGATCCTGTCCGCCTCGTCGATCATCATCGTCGGCGGGATCAAGACGCTCGGCTCGGGCGGCGGCTATGGCGAGCTCAACCTGATGGTCGCCAACAATTCGGGCCTCTACGAAGGCTCGACCATCTCCACCGTGGCGATCGCGATCATCCCGCTGATCGTCTGGTTCATGCGCTTCGGCACGATCTTCCCGCCCGACTGGAAGGTGAAGTGCTTCTGCCTGGCGTTGATCTTCGCCTGCCTGCTCATCCCGGTCGGCACCTCGACGCGCACCGGACTGCTCTGCATCGGCCTGGTCGCGCTGCTGATGATCCGCGATGCCAAGCGCAAGGTCGTCTACCTCACCGCGCTCGGCTGCCTCGGCCTCGCCGCCGTGCCCTTCCTGCCCAGTTCGTTCACCGAGCGGATGGGGACGATCAAGACCTACAAGGCCGACGCCTCGGCCTCCACCCGCCTCGCCGTGTGGCAATGGACGATGGACTACGCCAAGGCCCATCCGATGGGCGGCGGGTTCGAGGCCTATCGCCAGAACAAGATCCGCTACGAGAAGGTAGCGGTCGAAGGCGAAGGCGCCGGCCAGCAGAAGATCGACCGCAGCCTCGAGGTCGACAGCGCCCGCGCCTATCACAGCGCCTATTTCGAGATGCTCGGCGAGCAGGGCTATCCCGGCCTCGCGCTGTGGCTGCTCATCAACATCCTCGGCATCTTCCGCATGGAAGTGCTGCGCCAGCGCTATCGGAAGCCCGAGCCCGGCCAGGAATGGGTCGCCCCCCTCGCCTCGGCGCTGCAGACCGCGCACATCGTCTACATGCTCGGCGCGACCTTCATCGCCATCGCCTTCCAGCCCTTCGTCTACATGCTGATCGGCGCCCAGATCGGGCTCGACACCTATATGGCCCGCAAGCGCGAGGAATCCGCCTGGCGCCCGCTGCGCAGGGCCAGGCCGGCACTGGCATGAGGGGGCCGGAGCTCAGGGCACTGACCAGCGTGCGCGGGATCGCGGCCTGGTTCGTGGTGTTCTTCCACATCCGCTTCGCGCTCGGCCTGCCCGATCCCGAGACGCACCTGCTCGCCAAGGGCTATCTGGCGGTCGACTTCTTCTTCCTGCTCTCGGGCTTCGTCATCTGGATGACGTGGAGCGAGCGCCTCCGCACCGGCGGGATCGCCGCGGTACCGGGCTTCCTCCAGCGCCGCGTCGCCCGGGTCTGGCCGCTCCATCTCGTCATGCTCGGCTTCGGCGTGGCGATCGCCGCCGTGCTCGAGCTGACCGGCCGGGGCAGCGGCCAGTTCCCCTGGCACGAGCTGCCGCTCCACATCCTGCTGCTCCAGAATTGGGGCTTCACCCCGCACCTCACCTGGAACGACCCGGCCTGGTCGATTTCCTGCGAGCTTGCCGCCTATCTGCTATTCCCGCTGCTGGCCCTCGCCATCGACTGGCGCCGCATGCCGAGCTGGGCCGTGATCGCCGCCATTGCCTCGCTGCTCGCCCTGCTCCACGGCATCTTCGCCAGCCGCGGCGCCTGGGCATTGGGGCAGGAGATCACCCGCCTCGGCCTGATCCGCTGCCTGTTGGAGTTCACCGCCGGCACCGCCGTCGCCGCGCTGTGGCTGCGCTGGCGTGACGCCTGGCGCCTCCCTGCATTGATGAGCGGCGGGATCGCCCTCGCCTTCGCCATCGGCTGGGCTGCAGGCCTGCCCGAGACCCTCGCCGCCCCCGCCCTGTTCGCCGCGCTGCTGCTCGCGCTTGCGCTGACCTCGGCCCGGCGCGGCAACCCGCTGGAGGCGGGCTGGATCCATTATCTCGGCGAGATCAGCTACGCGACCTATCTCTCGCACTATCTCCTGTGGTTCGCCTTCAAGCTGGCCTTTGTCCGCGACGCGAGCGCCGTGCCCTGGCCGCTGGTGATCGGCTTCCTGGTGCTGGTGCTGCTCGCCTCGGTGGCGCTCTACCATCTGGTCGAGCGCCCGGCGCAGAAATGGGTGAATACCCTGAAACTCCCCTTCCGCTTGCGAGTGCCGGGTCGGCCATGCCCCCGGCATGGCCTGAACAGCGCGGGGCGCTGTTCACCCGGCACTGGGTCGGGGGAGGGGTTGTCGAAACCTAGCATCGGGAAGGAACAACCCCTCCCCTAGCCCCTCCCGCAAGCGGAAGGGGAACCTTCAGGCCTCCGCCGGCACCTTCTGAAGCGCTTCGATCACCGCGCGGTTGAACGCCGGGATGTCGTCCGGCTTGCGGCTGGTGATGAGGTTCTCGTCGACCACCACTTCGCGATCGACCACCTCGGCGCCGGCATTCGCCAGGTCGGTGCGCACCGAGGGCCAGCCGGTCACCTCGCGCCCCTCGACCACATCGGCCTCGACCAGCAGCCAGGGGGCATGGCAGATCGCCGCGACGATCTTCTCGTCGTCCATGAACTCGCCGACGATCTCCACCGCCCGCTCGTTCATCCGCAGCTTGTCGGGATTGGCCACGCCGCCGGGCAGCACCAGCGCGTCGTAATTGTCGGTATCGACCTCGTCGACCGTGGTGTCCGGCGTGATGCTCTCGCCCTTCTCGCCCCCCTTCTCGCCGATGATCGGCCTGGTATCGAGCGCCGCCAGCGTCACTTGCGCGCCGGCGTCGATCAGCGCCTGGCGGGGCAGCATCAGCTCGTCCTGCTCGAAGCCGTTGGTCGCCATCATCAGAACGCGGACATGGGAGAGATCGGTCATGGCAAGGCTCCTCGGTTGCTCCCGATGAACCGGCCGCCCACCGCCCGGTTCCGGAACGAAGCGATGGCCTGCGCATTGACCGGGCCATAGCGAGGAGGCCCATGCCAAGTACCGACATCGTCTATGTCGACGACCAGCAACCCGGGATCACGCGGCGCAAGGTGCGCCATGGCTGGGGCTATTGGGATGCCGAGGGCGAGCGCATCAAGGACCGCGACGCGATCGACCGGCTGAACGCGATCGGCCTGCCGCCGGCCTATCACGACGCCTGGTTCTGTCCCGATCCGCGCGGCCATATCCAGGCGACCGGCTATGACGAGAAGGGCCGCAAGCAGTATCGCTACCACGCCGGCTTCCGCGAAGCGCAAGAAGCGGCAAAATATGATCGCTGCGCCAGCTTCGGCGAGCATCTCGCCAAGCTCCGTGCCCGGGTCGAGCACGACCTGAAGCTGCGCGGCCTGTGCAAGGAGAAGGCGGTGGCCGCCGTGGTCCGCCTGCTCGATCTCGGCAGCATCCGCGTCGGCAACGAGCAATATGTCCAGGCGAACAAGAGCTTCGGCGCCACCACGTTGCGCAAGCGCCATGCGGTAGTGAAGGGCCAGACGCTCCGCCTCCAGTTCCGCGCCAAGTCCGGCAAGCTCAGGGTGATGACGATCACCGACGGATCGCTCAGCCGCTTCGTCCGGAAGTGCCAGGACCTGCCCGGCCAGCATCTGTTCCGCTGGCTCGACGATGCCGGCGAGGCGCACCCTGTCACTTCGTCCGACGTCAACGCCTATATCCGTGAGGCCACCAGCGAGGACTTCACCGCCAAGCATTTCCGTACCTGGGGCGCCAGCGTCATCGCCTTCCGAGCGCTGGCCGGGGCAGACGAGCATGTCGGCCTCAAGGCGATGCTCGAGCCGGTGACGGAGGCGCTGGGCAACACGCCCGCCATCGCCCGCAAATCCTACGTCCATCCCGCCTTGGTCGATCTCGCCAAGGATCGCGAGGCACAGGCGGAATGGCGGGCAGCATGCCACTTGCCGCGTGCCACGCGCTGGCTCAATCGTTACGAACGCGGCCTGATCGCCTTCCTCGAAGGCCTTGCCGCGCACCAACAGCCCCGAAAGGCCGCATGACTATCAATCGCACCGCCAATGGTTTCCCCCAGAGCGAGGATCTTCAGATTCAGGCCGAAACCTTCGCAAATGACAGCTGGGCCTGGGCGCAATCGCACTGGCTCCAGATCCTGATCGCCGCCGGCGTCGCCATCGCGGTGTTCTTCGTGCTGCAGGCGATCAAGGGCTGGGGCGCGCGCCTGTGCCGGCGCGGCGAGGGCGTCGCCAACTGGTATTCGATCATCGGCCGCGCCGTCGCCAAGACCGGCAACTTCTTCATCTTGATGACCTCGATCCGGCTTGTCACCGGCTATGCCGGCCCGCCGCCGATGGTGGAGGCCACGGTCGAGTTCCTCTTCACCATTTCGGCCGTGTTCCAATGCGCGATCTGGCTGCGCGAGCTGATCTTCGGCGCGATCGAGCACAAGACGACCGCCGACAACTACCACGGCTCGGGCTTGGCCAGCGCACTCGGCATCATCCGCATCCTGATCACGGTGGTGCTGTTCGCGATCGCCACGGTGATGGTGCTCGGCAATCTGGGCGTCAACGTCACTGGCCTGATCGCCGGCCTCGGCGTCGGCGGCATCGCCATCGGTCTCGCCGCGCAGGGCATCTTCGCCAACCTGTTCGCCGCGCTGACGATCCTGTTCGACCGCCCCTTCCGCGTCGGCGACAAGATCCGCTTCGACAAGAACAGCGGCACCGTCCAGTCGATCGGCCTGATGAGCACGCGCATCCGCTCGTTCGTCGGTGAGGAGCTGATCTTCTCGAACAAGCAGCTGCTCGACAAGTTGATCGAGAACCTGTCGCTGCGCCACCACACGCGCACCAAGCTGCCGGTTTCCGTCGCCTATGAGACCCCGGTCGAGACGCTCGAGGCGCTGCCGGCGATGCTCAAGGAAATCGTCGAGGCGGCCGGCGGCACCCTGTCGCGTGCCAGCACCGAGGGCTTCGGCGCCAGCTCGATCGACTTCATGATCGAGTTCGACGTCGAGGGGGACGACGTTCCCCATGCCCAGATCGTGCGCGACAAGATCATCTTCGGCATCCTCCGCAAGTTCGCCGCCGAGGGCATCTCGATCCCCTACCCGACCCAGACCAGCTACACCGCAGATCCCAGCGGCAAGCTGATCCTGCCCTATCCGGCAGAGCATCAGGCCTGAAAGGAGCCGCCATGCTGAAGGACCATAGCAGCCACGCGATCATCCCCTGCCGCGACGTCGCCGTCGCCAAGGCCTTCTACACCGAGACGCTGGGCCTGCCGCTCGCCGCCGATCATGGCGAGGTCTTCCTGATCCGCACCGGCGTGACGTTGCTCAACGTCTATCGCAGCGACTTTGCCGGCACCAACCAGGCCAATGCGGTGGTGTTCGACGTCCATGACGACCTTGAGGCGATCGCAGCGGACCTGCGCGCCAAGGGCGTCAGGCTGGAGGAATACCCCGACGGCTTCGATCGGGTGGAGGACGGGGTCCATATCCAGGGCGACTTCCGCGCCATCTGGTTCAAGGATCCGGACGGCAACATTCTCCACGCCAATAGCGGGGGATGAGCACCCGCCCATCCCCCGATGGAGACCGAGTCTAGATCTCGTCTTCCTCGCGGTTGCGGCCGAACAGCTTGCGGAAAAAGGCCAGCATGGCTGCGCCCGCAGCGGCGATGCCGACCAGGATCACCTTGCCGAACTTCAGGATGATCGCGAGGAAGCCCAGCTTCTTCGCCGCCGCCACCGCGACACCGCCGGCGACCAGCCCGGCCAGGCCATATTCGGCCGCCTTGTCGGTCGATGCGTTGAAGTCGGCATAAGTCGCGCCCTGCTCGAACGTCACCGACTGGCCGAACGCCTGCGCCGCGGTGCGCACGTCGCCGAGCAGCGGCATTTCGGAAAGCATGTTGAGGCTCAGCACGCCGGTGCGGCCGAGCAGGCGCACGTCATAGTTGAGCGCATTGGTGTTCGACCCGGCGATCTGCAGCTCACGCGCCCAGATCAGCGAATGGCTCGCCGCGTCATAGGAGGGCGGCTGCGCCCAGCCGGCCAGGTGCATCGCCGGATAGCCCGCCTTCTCCCGCTCGGGATTGGCCGCTTCCTGGCTCTCCTGCATCGACTTGAGCACCGATGCGTAATCCTCCTCCTTCGCCTTGGAGTCGGAGACATGGCCGGTGTCCTCATAGGTGATCACCGCCGCCCAGGGCGAATCGAAGATGGTCTTGCCCTGCTCGATCACCAGGCCGAGCACGCCGTCGCCCTGGCTCGGCGGATTGCCCCAGGCCTCGACCAGCACGCGCTTGGCTTCGGCAGGCGGCAGGAAATAATAGCGCTCGCCAAGATGCAGCACCGCCTTGGCTTCGGGAATGCGGATATCGCCGGTCTGCGGGTGCAGCGACTTGAGGAACGCCTCGGCGCTGGGCGGCAGCTTGTCCGCCTTGCTCCCGGTCGCGTTCGCCTCGGCCTTGGGCGCCCTGGGCGCGTCGTCCGCCCCGGCCGGCGTTGCCGCCAGCATCACGGCCAGCGCCACCGCACCGGCTCCCACCAATTTCCGCATCTTGTCCCCCTCTTCGCGCAAATGCGATTCGTCCCCGCTCCGAATGGGCCGCCGGATCGCCGCCGCGTCAAGCACTTGCGCGAGTCGCACCCACGACGCGGGCCCGCTTCGGGACTTTTAGAATATTGGGTCCGGAGCTTTTCCGATGGCTTACGTTACGTCCACCGCCCATTTCAAATTTCCGGTCGGCCGAGGCTTGCAGGAGGCCATGGTGCGCCCCTAGATGGGCCGCAATGCAGCAAATGCGCGAGGATTCCCTGGTGGAAACGATCACGGTGCAGGAGATGGCCGAGAGCATCGGCACCGAGCGGGTGTCCGACTGGGTGGAAGTCACCCAGATGATGATCGACACCTTTGCCGAGGCGACCGGCGATCACCAGTTCATCCATGTCGATCCCGTCCGCGCGGCGCAGACCCCGTTCGGCGGCACGATCGCGCACGGATTTCTGTCGCTCTCGCTGATGCCGATGCTCGCCGCCCGCTCGAACGCCCCCGCCATCGAGGGCGTGAAGATGGGCGTCAATTACGGCGGCAACAAAGTCCGTTTCATGCAGCCGGTACGCTCGGGCAAGCGCGTCCGCGGCCGCTTCAAGCTGCTCAAGTTCACCGAGCGCAAGCCCGGCGTCTGGGAACAGGTCCAGGAATATACCCTCGAGATCGAAGGCGAGGAGAAGCCCGCCTTGATCGCCGAGTGGATCGCGCTCGTCTACGTTTGAGATCCCAAGAGAAGGAACCACCATGTCTCGCTCCGCAGTCATCGTCTCCACCGCTCGCACCGGCATCGGTCGCGCCTATCGCGGTGCGTTCAATGCCACGCCGGCGCCGACGCTCGGCGCCCATGCGATCCGCGCCGCCGTCGAGCGCGCCAGGATCGATCCGGCGGAAGTGCAGGACGTCGTGTTCGGCGCCGCGCTCCAGCAGGGCAGCACCGCCGGCAACATCGCCCGCACTGCGCTGCTGCGCGCCGGCCTGCCCGTCTCGGTCGCCGGCATGTCGGTCGATCGTCAGTGTGCCTCGGGCCTGATGGCGATCGCCACCGCCGCCAAGGAGATCATCGTCGACAATATGGACATCGCCATCGGCGGTGGCCTCGAGTCGATCTCGCTCGTCCAGACCCCGGCGATGCGCGTCGAGCCCGATCGCGAGCTGCTCGCGATGCACGGCGACATCTACATGCCGATGCTGCAGACCGCCGAAGTCGTCGCCAGCCGCTACGGCATCGGCCGTGACCGGATGGACGCCTATTCGCTCCAGTCGCAGCAGCGCACCGCCGCCGCCCAGGCCGCGGGCAAGTTCGACGACGAGATCGTGCCCGTCACCGCGACGATGAACGTCGTCAACAAGGAGACCAAGGAAGTCTCCCAGAAGGAAATCACCCTCGCCAAGGACGAGGGCAACCGCGCCGACACCACGATCGAGGGTCTGCAGGCGCTCAACCCGGTGCTGCCGAACGGCACGATCACCGCAGGCAACGCCTCGCAGCTGTCGGACGGTTCGTCGGCTTCGGTGCTGATGGAAGAGAAGCTCGCCGAGAAGCGCGGCCTGCAGCCGCTCGGCCGCTATGTCGGCATGGCCGTTGCCGGCACCAAGCCCGACGAGATGGGCATCGGCCCGGTCTTCGCGATCCCGAAGCTGCTCGAGCGCTACAACCTCAAGATGGACGATATCGGCCTGTGGGAGCTCAATGAGGCTTTCGCAGTGCAGGTGCTCTATTGCCAGGATCAGCTCGGCATTCCGAACGAGCTGCTCAACGTCAATGGCGGCGCGATCTCGATCGGCCATCCGTACGGCATGTCGGGTGCCCGCATGACCGGCCACGCGCTGATCGAAGGCAAGCGCCGCGGTGCGAAGTATGTCGTCGTCACGATGTGCATCGGCGGCGGCATGGGCGCGGCGGGCCTGTTCGAGGTGCTGTAAGGCCTCATCGAAAATTGACGCCTGCAGGGCCATGGAGGTCTTGCAAGTGTCATTGGACCAGCTCCGTTGATATGGGCCTCGGCTGTGCCAGCAGCGGGGGCCAAAATCGTTCGGGGCCCCGGGGGGGGGGCCGAACCCCTCCCGTCATGCTTATTTGAAGCGCGCCACCTCCACGACCTTGAGGATCAAGGTCGCAAGGATCAGGCACAAATTGGCTGGCCACCGGACCTTCCTGAACGGTCCCGCCGCCTTCATCCGCTGCAACACACGTTGTAACAAAACCGGCTTGCGCCCGGCCTTCTCTTCGCCCTACCCTCCTGACAACGCTGCCAATCGCAACCTTATTGCTTCTGTAACCAGTGTTAGCGATAACAGCTTTCGGACTTCGCAAAGCGGAGCCGGCAAAGAGAGGGATGCCGCCCATGGGCGAAGGCTTGGCTTTGGTGGCCGATATCGGCCGCCAATCGGTGCGATTCGGGCTGACCGGCGGAGACGCAGGGCTGGCGCCACGCGACATCCGCCGTTTCTCGACCAGCGAGCATCCCACCTTCACCAGCGCGCTCGTCACCTATCTCAACGGCCTCGGCCTGCAGGATGCGCGCCTGCCCAGCGTGCTCGCGGTGGCCGGCGCTGCGCGCGGCGACCTGATCAACCTCACCGGCAGCCGCTGGTACATCTCGCTCTCCGGCGTCGAGGCAGTGCTGCGCGCCCCGCCGCGCGCGCTCAACGAATGCGCGGCCAACGCGCTGGCACTCACCACCCTGCCGACCAGCGCCTTCACTGCGCTGCACGGCCCGCCGATCCGCCCCGTCGCGCCCGGCGGCAATTATGTCGTGATCGGCACGGGCACCGGGCTCGGCGTCGCGGCGCTGATCAGCGCGGGCGACCGGCTGATCCCCGTGCAGAGCGAAGCCGGCCATGTCGCCTTCGCTCCGCAGACCGCAGACGAGCGCAAGTTCGCCGAATTCTGCCGCGCCCGCGGCCATCCGCTCGATGTCGAGACGCTGATCAGCGCGCCTGGCCTGTGCCTTGCCTATGAGGCGCTGTCGGGCGGCGCCAAGCCCGGATCGCCCGAGGAGGTCACTCGCCACACCGCGCGCGACACCACCGCGGCGGCAGTGGTCCGCATGTTCGTCGAGCATCTCGGCAGCTTCGCCGGCGATCTCGCGCTGGCTTTCGGCGCCTGGGATGGCGTGTTCCTCACCGGCGCGATCAGCCGCGCGCTCCATCCGCACCTGATGGATCCGGCCTTCCGCCGCCGCATGGAGGGCAAGGCCGCCTTCCGCCGCCAGCTGTCCGAAGTGCCGGTGGCGCTGGTCAACCGCAACGATCTCGAGCTGATCGGTGCCGCCGCGGCCTATGGGAACGCCTGACGCCTCCTGCCGGTTCTCTCCCTACACCCCGATATGGAGAGCATCATGGCCGACGTCACCGAACTCAAGCAGCATCTCTGGAAGAAGCTGGCCGACAGCCCGTTCGTGATGGTCGGCCTGATCGACAGCCAGCAGCACCATATCCCGCTGACCGCGCAGCTCGACGCGGACCAGGTCGATACGCTGTTCTTCTTCGCCGGCAAGGACAACCGCCTGACGCCCGGCGGCCGCGCGATGGTGCATTTCGCCGCCAAGGGGCATGATTATTTCGCCTGCCTCGACGGCGATCTCCGCGTCGACAACGACTTCGCCCAGATCGACAAGCTGTGGAACCGCCATGTCGAGGCCTGGTTTCCGGGCGGCAAGGACGACCCCAACCTCGCTCTGCTCCGCTTCGACATCGACAGCGCCGAGCTGTGGGAAGCGGACATGTCGCTGGGCGGCATGGTGAAGATGCTGTTCGGCGGCAAGATCAAGGGCGACGAGGAAGGCAGCCACGCAGTGGTGGATACGACTACGGCTTCCTGACCGCCTCATCGCCTTCCCGCGCGATAACCATCATCCCGCCCCTACTTCCGTCATCCCGGCGAAAGCCGGGATGACGAATGGACTTGGACTTGACCCATCGCCCCGCCCGCGTCACGCCAAGCGCATGCCCGGCCCCTCGCTCGCCCATCGCATCCGCACCGAAGCGCATGCCGTCTGGTTCGCGGTGCGCGATCCGCGCACGCCGCTGGTCGCCAAGCTGGTCGGCCTGCTGGTCGCCGCCTATGCGCTGTCGCCGATCGACCTGATCCCGGATTTCATCCCCGTGCTGGGCCTCGTCGACGACGCGATCGTCATCCCGCTCGGGGTCTGGCTGTTCGAGAAGCTGATCCCGCCCGCCCTCTTCGCCGAGCACCGCGCCCGCGCCGAGATCGAGACGCAGCGCCCGGTCAGCTGGCCGGGCGTGCTGATCATCATCGCGATCTGGGCGGCGGTGGCTTGGCTGGTGTGGAGCGTGGTCGCGACGAGCGAGTATAATTGACCCTAAGCTCAATTCGTGCCGTACAGCTCACCATCGCTATCGAGCACGAACAACCGGCCGGCATAGTCGCACACGATTCCCACCGGTCGCTCGATCACGCCCGTCGCCGGGGCGAAATCGGCGGTGCGGTTCTCCATCTCACTGGCGCGGTGGAGGATACCGTCGGCGAGGAAGGTCGCGGGGAAGGCGAAGACCTTGCCCGATTCGTCGGTCACCAGGATCTTGTTGGCCAGGCTGGCGATCGGCCCCGGATAGAAGGCGCCCCCGGTCATCCCCTTGCCGGCGAAGAAGCCCTCGCCATGGCCATAGGTGAGCGACGGTCCGATCACCGCCGCCGGCGGATTGGCAACGCGCTCGAACGTCCCTTCGCGATAGGGCCAGCCGAAATCGATCGGTCGCGCATTCTGGTTGAAATAGCTGATCTCCTCCTGCTGGTCGGTTCCCCGATCGAGCAGGAAGCTCTGGCCGGAATAGCTCCCGCCACCCGCCGGCGCATGGACGCCGTCGCCAAACAGGCCGGTGGACAGGCAATAGGTGAAGGTCGACGCCCCACAATAGGGATCGATCTGCACCTGGTAGAATTTGCCATAGCCCGAGGCGGCATCCTGGGCGAGAGCGCCCGCGGGATCGCCGAGCGCAGCGTAGAGGAAGCCATCCCCGCCGACGAAGAACGCGCCGCGCGGCGCCAGCGTCGAGGCCGCGGCAAGGTCGCGGTCGATGGTATATTGCGCAATCGATTCCGGCAGCGGGATCGAACGCACGATCACCCCGCGTCCGGCAATGTCGAGCATCACCGCACCGTAGAAGTTGAAGTCGGTCACGGCGAGCACGCGGCCGGTCTCGCCCGGCTTGAACACATTGCCCGGATTGCGGACCGCCCCCGTGGCGGCATCGACCAGATGGATCGTACCGTCCTGCGAGACGATGAATAGCCCGCTCATCCGTCGGCGCGGCGTGATCGCCGCATCGGCGCCGAAGCCGCTCCCGATCCGCACCAGGTTGACGCCCTCATGATCGTTGGTGACCTTGACGCTCAGCGCCTGCGTGGCCGTGCCGCCCTTGCCGTCCGAGGCCGTGAGCGTGATCTCGTAGCTGTTGTCGGTATTGGCGTCGGTCGGCCGATCGAAATTGGGCGCCGAGGCGAAGGTGAGCGCATTGCCGGCCAGGGTGAAGGCGGCAGCATCGGCGCCGCCGGTGATCGCGAAGCTGACGGTGTCGCCGTCGGAATCGCTGGCTGTGGGCGTGTAGATGGTACCGCCGGTGTTCTCCGCGACCGAGATACTGGCGGCGGAGGTGAAGCTGGGCGCGTGGTTGACGGGCGCGGGCGCGGGCGACGATCCTCCACCGCCGCTGCACGCCCCGGCCATCGAGACGAGGCCAAGGGCCAGCGCGGGGACGCACGGCCTCCGTGTGAGAGCATTCCGCCACATAACTGTAATATCCCCCTTTTCTCGCACGGAACTTCCCATGCGGCCGTACGCCGTGCAAGCAGGTTCCGCTTCGATCCGGGGGTTTCCGTCGGGTTGGAAGATAGGCGCGCGACATCGGCAGGCGCCCATCGGCACCGGGGTCACCCAGCGCAGCTTGGTCGCGTGATGGGCCCGCAGCTCATCCTGCCAGGCGCGCAGCGTATGGAGCAGGAGCAGCAGATGGCCGGCGGCCTGGGGTTCCTCTCCCCGATGGGGAGAGGGCTTTGAGCACGCTCAGCCCTTGTGCGTCGCCATCCACTCCACCAACACCGGCGCGATGCGGTTGCGCCACTTGGAGCCGTTGAAGATGCCGTAATGGCCCACGCCCTGGGCGAGGTGGTACTGCTTCAGCGAATCCGGCAGCGCGGTCGCGATGGTCAGCGCCGCCTTGGTCTGGCCGATGCCCGAGATGTCGTCCTTCTCGCCTTCGATCGCGAGGATGCCGACGTCCTTGATCGCCGCCGGATCGACCTTGCGGCCGCGATGCGTCATCTCGCCCTTGGGCAGCGCATGCGCCTGGAACACCAGGTCGATCGTCTGGAGGTAGAATTCGGCGGTCATGTCGCAGACCGAGCGATACTCCTCGTAGAACTTCATCGTCGACTCGGCGCCCTCGTCATCGCCCTGGACGAGATGCTTGAACATCTCCCAATGGCTGATCATGTGGTTGCCGAGGTTCATCGTCATGAACCCTGCGAGCTGCAGGAAGCCCGGATAGACCTTCCGGCCGGCGCCGGCATAGGTCATCGGCACGGTGGCGATGACGTTCTGCTCGAACCAGCTGAACGGCCGCTCGGTGGCGAGCGTGTTGACCGCGGTCGGCGCCTCGCGCGTGTCGATCGGGCCGCCCATCATGGTCAGCGTCGCCGGGCGGTTGGGATGGTTGTCGGCACTCATCACCGCGACGGCGGCATAGGCCGGGACCGAGGGCTGGCACACCGCCAGCACGTGCGGGCGCGGATCGCCGTCCTTGCCGATGAAGGCGAGGAACTCGACCAGGTAATCGATGTAATCGTCCAGGTCGAAGCGGCCATCGGCGGTCGGCACCAGCTTCGCGTCGCGCCAGTCGGTGATGTAGACGTCCGCCACCGGCAGCATCCGCTCGACGGTGCCGCGCAGCAGCGTGGCATAGTGGCCGGACATCGGCGCGACGATCAGCAGCTTGGGGCCGCCCTCCACGCCCTCGCGCACGAAGCGCTTGAGCTGGCCGAACGGCTTGCGCAGCACGATCTCCTCATGGACGTCGACCTGCTTGCCGTCGATCTCGGTATGATCCAGCGCGAACTCGGGCTTGCCGCGCGGTGCGGAAGCATGCGCGAACACCTCGAGCGCCGAGGCCATCACCGGCCCGCCGCCGAAATAGGCGAAAGGATTGGCGGGATTGTTCAGCAGCCCGGCGGAGAAATTGGCCAGCGCGCTCGCACCTGCGAGAAGCGAGCGCTGAATCTCATAAGCGTCGTACAGCATTGCGTCCCTTCCGCCGTCCCCCTCCCCATCACGGCGGCGGCTATGTTAGCGTTATAGGCGAGCGGTGCTGCGGTGCAACGGCGCCCGGTATCAGAATGCGACAAATTGAGGACAGGTTCCCGTACCCGGGTTACGAAAATCGCAGCAAGGGCGGAGTAACCCTCTCTGCACGCACGATTAAACCGGCATCCCACGCTTTGAATGAATTCGCGGTAAGGATCCTCCGCCAAACGACAGTTTCCCTGCCCCCGCAATCGCGCTAGTCCGCCCCGCATGGCCGAACCCGTCCCGCCGGCGCCGCAGAAGCGCAAGCTCTCCAACCTGCTCGTCGTGTGGAGCTTCACCCGGCGCTATCCGCTCCAGCTGCTGATCGCGGTGGTCGCGCTGCTCGGATCGTCGGTGACGACGCTGCTGATCCCGCGCACCTTCCAGCTGATCATCGACCATGGCTTTGCTGCGGGCGTCGATACCAGCCGGATCGGCATCTATTTCGAGGGGCTGCTGCTCGTCGTCCTCGCGCTGGCGGTGTTCACCGCGGTGCGCTTCTATTTCGTCTCCTGGCTGGCCGAGCGCACCGTTGCAGACCTGCGCATCGCCGTGCACCGCAACCTGCTGCGCCTGCCGCCGAAATGGTTCGAGGAGAACCGCCCGTCCGAGATCGCCTCGCGCCTCACCGCCGACACAGCGATCGTCGAGCAGGTGGTCGGCTCCACCGTGTCGATGGCGTTGCGCAACCTGCTCACCGGCGCGGGCGGCGTGATCTATCTCTTCGCGCTCTCGCCCAAGATCGCCGCCTATCTGATCGTCGGCATCCCGATCACGATCCTGCCGATCGTCTGGCTCGGCAGCCGCGTCCGCCAGCTCTCGCGCAACAGCCAGGACCGGGTCGCCGATGTCGGCTCTATCGCCTCGGAGACGCTCGGCGCGATGCGCATCGTCCAGGCGTTCGGCCAGGAGACGCGCGAGGGCGAGCGCTTCGAGGGCGCCGTCACCCGCACCTTCGAGGCCGGCAAGCGCCGCTTCGGCCTGCGCGCGGTAATGACCGCGCTGGTGATCGGCGCGCTGTTCTCCGCGATCGTGCTGATCGTCTGGGCCGCCGTCGCCGATGTCGCCGCCGGCCGTGCCTCGGGCGGATCGATCCTGGCCTTCGTGCTTACCGCGGGTCTCGTCACCGGCTCGTTCAGCACGCTGACCGAAGTCTATGGCGACCTGCTGCGCGCCTCGGGCGCCGCCAGCCGCCTGGCCGAGCTGCTCCAGGAACAGCCCGACATCGCCGCCCCGGCCAAGCCGGTCGCCTTGCCCCAGCCGCCCCAGGGTGCGCTGACGTTCGATCATGTCACGTTCCGCTACCCCACCCGGCCCGAGGTCTCGGCGCTCAGCGACTTCTCGCTGGATGTCCGCCCGGGCGAGACGGTGGCAGTCGTCGGCCCCTCGGGCGCCGGCAAGTCCACCCTGTTCCAGCTGCTCCAGCGCTTCTACGATCCGGAGGGCGGCGAAGTCCGGATCGACGGCGTGCCGATCAAGTCCGCCGACCCGGCCGATGTCCGCGCCCGCATGGCGATGGTGCCGCAGGAGACGGTGATCTTCGGTGCGTCC
The DNA here is from genome assembly GCF_047324325.1 of Sphingomonas sp. Sphisp66. Lineage (NCBI taxonomy): Bacteria > Pseudomonadati > Pseudomonadota > Alphaproteobacteria > Sphingomonadales > Sphingomonadaceae > Sphingomonas > Sphingomonas sp. Sphisp66. The sequence continues at coordinate 280,111 of NZ_CP168508.1, read as the reverse complement.
GCCCGCGACAATCTGCGCTACGGCGCCTGGGACGCCTCGGACGAGCAGATCTGGGCCGCCGCCCAGGCCGCCAACGCCAGTGACTTCCTCCGCGACCTGCCCGAGGGGCTCGAGACCTTCCTCGGCGAAGGCGGCGCCCGCCTGTCGGGCGGCCAGCGCCAGCGCATCGCCATCGCCCGTGCCCTGCTTCGCGACGCCCCGATCCTGCTGCTCGACGAAGCCACCTCCGCGCTCGACGCCGAGAGCGAGCGTCTGGTGCAGGACGCGCTCGAGCGGCTGATGGAGAACCGCACCACCCTGGTCATCGCCCACCGCCTCGCCACCGTCCGCGCCGCCGGCCGGATCATCGTGATGGACGAGGGCCGCATCGTCGAGACCGGCACCCATGCCGAGCTCGTCGCCCAGGCCGGCCTCTACGCCCGTCTCGCCGCGCTGCAGTTCAACGAGGCGGCCTGACGCGAAAAGGGCCCGCACGCCGGCGGGCCCTTTCCTGATCACGGAGGCGCTCAGACCAGCCTGGCCGGCTTGAGCAGGTCCGACATGCCCACGCGGTGGAGCATCTCGGCGCGCACCCGGTCCATCACGCCGAAGGTGACATCGGCGCCGTCCTGGCTCGGGTCATAGTGGAGGCGGAACGGCCGGGTGCCGAATTCCATGCCGACCAGGTCGACGATCTCCTCGGCCACGCCCGCCGGATCAGCGTCTTCCGGCACGATCTCGCCGAACGCCTTCTGGATGATCGCGCCGAAGTCCTTGTACGGACCCGCCTCATATTCGGCGAGCCGCGCGGCATCCGCCGGGCTGCCCGAATGGGCGAAGTGGTTGGTGCCCTTGGTGAAGGCGCCGGGCACGACGATCGAGGTCTCGATCCCCCAGCGGCTCAGCTCGCGGGCATATTGCACCGCCAGCGCGTCCATCGCCGCCTTGGCCGCGAAATAGGGCGAGAGATAGGGCGGCGTGCCACCCGCCGAGCTGCTGCTCGACACCCAGACCAGCAGCCCCTGCTTCGCCGCCCGCATGTGCGGCAGCGCGGCGCGGTTGACCCGCTGGGTGCCCAGCACATTGACGTCATATTGCTGGGCAAACTGCTCCGGCGTGAAGCTCTCGGCCGGCCCGAACATCATGTGCCCGGCATTGTGGACGAGCACGTCGATCCGGCCGCTCTCGGCGATGATCTTCGCCACCGCCGCCTCGGTCGAAGCCTCGGACTGGACGTCGAGCTCGATCGGGCGAAGGTCGCTGCCCGGGATGGCGGCCAGCTCGGCGGCATTCTTCGCGTTGCGCCCGGCGACGTCGCGCATCGAGGCGTAGACGATGTGCCCGGCCCGGGCGAGCGCCTCGGCGGTCAGGCGGCCGAAACCGCTGGAGGCACCGGTGATGAGGATGATCTTGCTGTTCGACATGGGAAATTCCTTTCGAAGATAAGAGCTTGGGAAGAGGTTCGGGATCAGATGATCCCGCCGTTTGCGCGCAGCACCTGGCCGTTGATCCAGCCGCCGTCGGGGCCGGCGAGGAAGGCGACGGCGCCGGCAATGTCCTCGGGCTGGCCGAGGCGCTCGAGCGGCGCGGCCTTGGTGAGCGTGTCGATCACCGACTGGGGCTTGCCGTCGAGGAACAAGGCCGTGGCGGTCGGCCCGGGGGCGATCGCGTTCACCGTGATGTTGCGGCCGCGCAGCTCCTTGGTGAGGATATGGGTCATCGCCTCGACCCCCGCCTTGGTGGCGGCATAGACCGCGTAGCTGGCGGGGCGCAGCCCGACGACGCTCGACGACAGGTTGATGATCCGCCCGCCTTCGCGCAGCCGCCTGGCTGCCTCGCGCAGCGTGTTGAAGCTGCCCTTCAGGTTGATCGCGACCTGGCTGTCGAACAGCGCGTCGTCGCTCTCGGCCAGCGTCGCCAGCTTCATGATGCCGGCATTGTTGACCAGCACGTCGACCCCGCCGAACGCCGCCTGCGCCGCGTCGAACATGCGGGCCACCGCCGCCGGATCGCTCACATCGGCTTGGGCCGGGATGGCCGAGCCGCCCGCCGCCTCGATCTTCGCGACCAGCACCTCGGCCTCTGCCGCGCCGCCGGCATAGTTGACGACGACGGTGAAGCCGTCCTTCGCCAGCCGCTCGGCGATCGCAGCGCCGATGCCGCGCGAAGCGCCGGTGACGATCGCAACTTTCTTGTCCGTGTTCATCTTCGCATCTCCACTTGGCCCGGGACCGTCCCGAGCGGTGATGCCTAGATGCCTGCTGGCGGACCCAAGATAATCAGCCTAGATACGGCAACATTGTTCGTTTTGATGGAATAGTGGAATGGACCGACTCGACGCGATGCGGCTCTTCACCCGGGTGGTCGACCGGCGCAGCTTCACCCAGGCGGCGCACGATCTCGACCTGCCGCGCTCGACCGCGACCCAGGTGATCCAGCAGCTCGAGATGCGGCTCGGCGTGCGGCTGCTCCAGCGCACCACCCGAACCGTCCGCCCCACGCTCGACGGCGAGGCCTATTATCGCCGCTGCCTCGCGATCCTCGACGATATCGAGGATGCCGAGGGCGCCTTTCTCGGCGCCGTCCCGCGCGGCATGCTCCGGATCGAGGTGCAGGGAACGATCGCCCGCCACTTCCTGCTCCCGGGCATCCCGCACTTCCTCGATCAGCATCCCGGCATCGAGATCTCGATGAGCGAGAGCGACCGCTGGGTCGACATCGTGCGCGAGGGCGTCGATTGCGTGCTGCGCTATGGCGCGCTGCCCGACAGCGACTTGGTCGCGCGCACCGTGACGATGCTCGACCGGATCACCGTCGCCGCTCCCGCCTATCTCGCCCGCCAGGGCACGCCCGAGACGCCCGCCGACCTCGCCCACCACCAGGCCGTGTCGCTGCGCTCGCTCACCACCGGCGCGCTGACACCCTTCGAGTTCGTCCGCCCGCACGGCGTGGAGCGGATCGAAGTCGCCTCGCCCTTTTCGGTCACCGGCACGGAGAGCTATCGCGACGCGGTGCTGCTCGGGCTCGGCCTCGCCCAGATGCCGGTCTTCCACATCGAACGCGACCTGGCCGAGGGCCGGCTGGTCCGCGTGCTTGCCGAGCATCCGCTGCCCAGCGCGCCGATCTCGATCCTCTATCCGCGCAGCCGCCAGCTGTCCCCGCGGGTGCGGCTGTTCATCGACTGGGCGGTCCAGCGCTTCACGGCACAGGCCGGCTGATCTCCTGGTCCTCCATTGATGCCGCCGGCAGGGTGAAGCAGAAGGTCGCGCCGCCGCCCTCGCCATTGGCCGCGCTCATCGTGCCGCCATGCGCCTCGACGATGCGGCGCGAGATCGACAGGCCGATGCCCATCCCGGCCCCCGCCTTGGTCGAGGTGAAGCGTTCGAACAGCTGGTCGAGGATCGCCTCGGGCACGCCCGGGCCGTCGTCGCGGAACAAGATCTCCACCCATTCCTCGTCGTTCCGATAGGCGGCGATCACGATCCGCCCGCGATGCGGCGCGCTCGACCGGATCGCCTCGACCGCGTTGCGCAACAGGTTGACCACCACCTGCTGCACCTGGATGCGGTCGATGAACACGCAAAGGTCCTCGGGTTCCACCGCCAACTCGATCTCGACATGGTGCGCGCTGGTCCCGGCCAGCACCAGCTGGATGGCATCGTCGATCATCGGCACCAGCGGCTCGACGCGCTTTTCCACGTCGCGGTGCTGGGCGAATTCGCGCATCCGCCGGATGATCTCGCCGGCGCGTACCACCTGGCCGCGCGCCTGCTCCACCATCTCGGGCGCCGGCCCCTGATCCTCGTGCTGGTTCAACACGAAGCCCGCCGCCGACAGATAGTTCACCGCCGCGGTCAGCGGCTGGTTCAGCTCGTGCGCCAGGTCGGCGGCCAGCTCGCCCATCGCATTGTGGCGCGAGACATGGGCAAGCTGCGCGCCCAGCCGTGCGACATGCTGCTCGGCGGCGAGCTTCTCGGAAAGATCGCGCGCGAACAGGGTGAAGCAGGTCTCGTCGTCCATCCCCTGGAGCAGCGCGCCGCGCAGCTCGAGCGGGAAGCGCGATCCGTCGAAGCGCACGCCTTCGCCGGTCAGCAGGAACTCCGGCGCCTTGCGCGCCAGCAGCCCGGCAAGCTTGTCGCGCTCCTTCTCGCCGAGATAATCGGCCATGTTGCAGCCCGGCCCCATTTCCGGAGGCACGCCCCACAGCCGGGCGGCGGCGGCACTGAAGTCTTTCGAGCGGCCCTCGCCGTCGATCACGATCACCGCGTCGGGCACGCCGGCCAGGATCGAGCGGAGCTGCCGCTCGCGCAGCAGCACCGCCTCGTTCTGCTGCTTGGCGCGACGCAGGCCGATGCCGAGCAGCAGCAGCACGATCAGCACATTGCCCACCACCACCAGGAAATGGGCCTCGTTATGGGTGAGCAGCCGGCCGCCGACGCTGAGCAGCGCGATCAGCGATGGGAAGACCGGCAGCACGATGATCGCGGGGGAGAGCTGGCGCAGCAGCGTATATTCGAAGCCCAGCTCTTCCTGCTGCCGCCCGCGCTCGTTGAGCCCACTCTCGTTGAGGATATGCAGCACCATCGCCAGCGCCATGGTGAAGTTGGGCAGCGCCGAAGCGGTCGAGCGGCCGATGAAGGTGGGCGAGAGGTTGGTCGGATCGGTGACCGTCATCGTCATGGTCAGTACGGAGAGCCCCAGGCTCGCGCTCGCCAGCAGCACCACCCAGGTGCGCGCGAAGGCCGACCGGCTGGTCATCAGCAGGATGGCGATGCAGTTGAGGATGAAGATCGCCACCGCGCCCAGGCCGGGGATGCCGTGGTTGGTCACTTGCAGCGCCGCCACCTGCCCGGGGAACAGCAGCCGCTCGAGACCCAGGTCGAGCCGCGCGGCATATTGCACGACGATCAGCAGCAGCAGCGCCAGGGGCACGGCAGTCACCGCCCGCGCCACATTCCATGCACCGCGGTGCGCCAGCAGCGCTCCGATCGCGATCAGCAGGAACAGAGAGGCAGTGAGCGGGGCGATGGCGTAATGGGGATTGCCGAACCCGCGCAGCACCGGGACGGCGAAAATCCAGCCTAGGATCGGCAGGGCCGGGCAGAGGATCGAGACGAGGAGCAATCCGGTCGCCCAGCGATCCGCTGCAATGCTCCCCCTTGCCCCGCTGTCCTCGGCCGTTGCGATGTCCATCGCTTCCTTCCCCCGCCCAGGCCGTCGGGCGCCCGTCATGTCGACTCGCTTATGGCGGATTTACCACATGTCTGCAGCCTTCACTTTTGCGCAGATTAAGGGCCCCGCCAGCCCGGGAAAATTGCGGAGGTTCCGTATTTCCCGGGCGGCAGGGCCTTTGGAGCGGGGATGTTTCAGGCGATGGTCAGGCCCACGTCGATATTGTTGCGGGTGGCGTTCGAGTAAGGACAGATCTGGTGCGCAGCCTCGACCAGCTTCTCCGCATCGGCCCGCTCGACGCCGGGCAGGTTGATCTCCAGGTCGGCGGTGATGCCGAAGCCGCCTGCCGCACGCGGGCCGATGCCCACCGTCGCGGTCACGGTCGTCTCGGCCGGAACCTTGAGCTTCAGTTGCTGGCCGGCGACCTTCAGCGCGCCGATGAAGCAGGCCGAATAGCCCGCGGCGAACAGCTGCTCGGGATTGGTGCCCTCGCCGCCGGCGCCGCCCAGTTCCTTCGGGGTCGAGAGCTTGGCGACGAAGCGCCCGTCCTCGCTGCGGGATTCGCCGTCACGGCCGCCGTTCGAGGTGGCGCGGGTGGTGTACAGGACATTGACGGACATGCTCGGTCTCCTCATTTGGTTCGCGATATCAGTTATCGCGATAAGCATTAGCTAGGGGCTGAGTCGGGGCTTGTCCAGCAAAATCGTTATCGCGATATAGATTTTGATGATATTGGTTCCGCCAAGGAGACGAACATGCCCGCCGCGATGCCGCTCGACGACCAGCTCTGCTTCTCGCTCTATGCGACCAGCATGGCGATCACCCGCGCCTACAAGCCGATGCTCGACCAGCTCGGCATCACCTATCCGCAATATCTGGTGCTGCACGCGCTGTGGGAGCAGGACGGCCGCACCGTCGGCGCGATCGCCGATCGGCTGGCGCTCGAATCGAGCACCATCACCCCGCTGGTGAAGCGGCTCGAGGCCGCCGGCTTCGTCACCCGCGAGCGCAATCCCGAGGACGAGCGCCAGGTCCAGGTCCGCCTCACCCCGCGCGGCGCCCGGATGCGCGAGGATTGCGGCTGCCTGGCCGAGGAGCTGCTGGTCCGCTCCGGCATGAAGGGCGAGGAGCTCGGCGCGCTCAACCGCGAAGTGAAGACGCTGTGGAACGCGCTCCGCGAGGCGAAGGACTAGACGGTTCTCCTAGTTCCCCTCCCTGCAAGGGAGGGGTCAGGGGTGGGTTAGAATAAGGTCGGGCTCGATGCCCGGCCTTTTCTTTTCTCCGCGGCCGCGTGGCTGAGCTCGCTGCGCTCGCCACCCACCCCCAGCCCCTCCCTTGCAGGGAGGGGAGTGGATTCAGCCACGACAGACCCGCAAATCACCATACCGCCTCTTCCAAAATAGGATTTCCTCTGCTTCACTGCCCAACGCTCGAAAAGGCCCGTGATCGGGGAATCGGCAGCCCGCCGCTCTCCCACGCGTTAATAAGAGCGATTCAAGAGATTCAATGAATCGTTCGACCAGACGGTTGAACGCCGAGGAGCAGGAACCGGGAAAATGGCAGACCGCGAATTCGATATCATCGTCTATGGCGCCACCGGCTTCACCGGCCGCCTCGTCGCCGAATATCTCGCCGGCCATTATCCCGACGTGAAATGGGCGATGGCGGGCCGCTCGCTGACCAAGCTGCAGGAAGTGCGCGACGAGATCGGCGCGCCTTCGGATACGCCGCTGCTCACCGCCAATGCCGACGATCCCGCCAGCCTCACGGCGATGGTCGCCCGCGCTTCGGTGGTGATCTCCACCGTCGGCCCCTATCAGCTCTATGGCGAGGCATTGCTCGCCGTCTGTGTCGAGACCGGCACCGCCTATGTCGATCTGTGCGGCGAGCCCGCCTGGATGGGCCAGATGATCCGCAAATATGAAGACGCCGCCAAGGCCAGCGGCGCGCGCATCGTCTTCTCCTGCGGCTTCGATTCGATCCCCTTCGATCTCGGCGTGTGGACCGCGCAGCAGGCGGCGATCGCCCGCTTCGGCAAGCCCGCGCCGCGGGTGAAGGGCCGGGTGCGGGCGATGAAGGGCACCTTCTCCGGCGGCACCTTCGCCAGCGGCAAGGCCTCGATGGCCGCCGCGGCCAAGGATCCCTCGATCCTAAAGCTGATGATCGATCCCTTTGCGCTGACCCCGGGCTTCGCGGGGCCGCACCAGCCGAACGGTATGGTCCCCTATCATGACGAGGCGGTCGATGCCTGGGTAGCGCCCTTCATGATGGCGGTGATCAACACCAAGAACGTCCACCGCTCGAACTTCCTCGCTGGCCAGCCCTATGGCGCCGACTTCCAGTATGACGAGATGCTGATCGTCCCGGGGCTCGGCGAGATCGGCAAGGCTGCAGCCGAGGCGCTGGCCAAGATCAACCCGATGGCGGCCGACAAGGGCCCGGCGCCGGGCGAGGGCCCGAGCAAGGAAGAGCGTGAGACGGGGTTCTACGACCTGGTCTTCGTTGCCGAGATGCCGGACGGCCAGCGCCTGTCGGCAACGGTCAAGGGCGACAAGGATCCGGGCTATGGCTCGACCAGCAAGATGATCGCCGAAAGCGCGCTCTGCCTGCTCCGCGACGTGCCCGCGGAGGGCAAGGGCGGCATCTGGACCGCCGGCGGCCTGATGCCCGAGCCGCTGGTCAAGCGGCTCGAGGCAAATGCCGGGCTCAGCTTCTCAGTAGAGTAAGGTGATCAGCCCCGCGGCGAGGAGGCACAAGGCGATGACGATGGGGACCAGGAAGGCGCGGGTGCGCTCCTGGCTCCGCTGCCAGGCGACGATGTCGAACCAGTAGCGGCCCGGCCCCGCGTCCCGGACGATCCCGGCGCGGCGCATGCGCTCGAACTGGGTGCGCTCGACGGGCCGCTGCGGCACGAAGGGAACCGCCTCCTCGGCGGTCACCGCGTGGAGGGCAAAGAAATGGGCGCGGATCCGCCGCCGTGCCCCTGCGGCCAGCGCCCCGATGATCGCCGGGGCGCCGGAAGCCGGGATCACTTCGGTGCGGCGGGCGTGGCAGCCGGCGCCGGCGCGGGCGGGCACTTGGTCACGACCGGCCCCTTGGCGAGCTTGGCGTCGTCGAGCGAGTCGACCCGCATCGAGACGCCGGTGTCGAAGAATTGCGGCGCGGTGCCGCAAAAGCCGCCGACCAGGGCGGTCGAGATGTCCGCGGGGGTCAGCCCGGTGCGCCAGCCCTTGGGGCCGTCGACGGTGAGGACCAGCGTGTTGGCTTCCGCGGTGATGGCCTTGAGAGTGATACCACCCTCGAAGGTCTGGCCGACGGCGCCCTGCATGTTCTTGGCGAAGTCGGCCGCGGTCGGCTTGGCCTGGGCAGCGGGCGCCGGCGCCGTCTGGGCAGCGGCGGGCAGAGCCGGGGCGACAACGAACGCGAGAGCGAGGATGATGGGCTTCAGCATTGGGTCGATTCCCCCGGGAATGTGGAAGCGGGAGCATAAAGGCCCCCGCCTCGGGGTCAATGAACCCAGATCAACGCCGCTTCCCATTATGGCGGATATTGGCCGGCCGGCCGCGCCGCTTGATCGGACGGGGACGGCCCTTGTGGACCCGGTCCCGCTCGAACGCCGAGGGTCCCGCCGAGCCCTTGCCGTCGGGCAGTTCGAAGCGCAGCGCACCCGAGACCGGATTGGCCTCGACCAGCCGCAGCTGGAGCCGCATGCCGATGGTGAACGCGTCGCCGCTCTCGTCGCCGACCAGCCGCTGCCCGGCCTCGTCGTAGCGGAAGTATTCGGTGCCGAGGTCCCGCGCCGCGACCAGCCCGTCCCCGCCGACGCCGTCGACGGTGGCAAAGAAGCCGAAGCTCTGCACCCCGGTGATCCGTGCCTCCAGCACCTCGCCGACATGGTTGGCGAGATAGGCAGCGACATAGCGGTCGATGGTCTCCCGCTCGGCTTCCATCGCCCGGCGCTCGAGGCTGGAGATGCTTTCGCCGATCCGCTCCATCGTCGCGGCCTCGTCCTGCGTCAGCCCGCCCGGGCCAAGGTCATAGGCGTGGACCAGCGAGCGGTGGACGATCAGGTCGGCATAGCGGCGGATCGGCGAGGTGAAGTGGGCATAGCTGCCGAGCGACAGGCCGAAATGGCCATGGTTCGCCGGCCCGTACGAAGCCTGCATCTGGCTGCGCAGCACCTGCTGCATCACCTGCTCGCGGAAATCGCTCTCGCCGACGCGCTTCAGGATATGGTTGAACGTCGCTGGCTTGATCACCTGCCCGAGCGCGAACTCGATGCCGAAGGTCTTGAGATATTCCCGCAGCGCGACGAGCTTCTCCCGTGCCGGCGGCTCGTGGATGCGGTACATCACCGGCGCCTTCTTGGCCTCCAGCGCCTTCGCCGCCGCAACGTTCGCCGCGATCATGTAATCCTCGATCAGCTTGTGCGCATCGAGCCGCTCCCGCGGTGCCACCGAGAGGATACGCCCCATCTCGTCGAGCACGATCCGCCGCTCGGGCAGATCGAGGTCAAGCGGCTCGCGCTTGTCGCGCGCATTGTTGAGCGCGGCCCAGCAGCCCCAGAGCGGCTTCAGCGCCACCTCGGTCAGCGGATGCTCGATCTTGCCGTCGATTGCCGCCTGAGCGTCCTCATAAGCGATATTCGCCGCAATGCTGACCACCGCACGCGTGAAGCGCCAAGTCTTCAGCTCGCCATGCTTGCCGATCTGGAGATGGCAGGCCAGTGCCGCGCGGTCCTCGCCTTCCTTGAGCGAGCAGACCTCCGCCGAGAGGATCTCGGGCAGCATCGGCACGACGCGGTCGGGGAAATAGACCGAGTTGCCGCGCTTCCGCGCCTCGCGGTCCAGCTCCGAGCCGGGGCGGACGTAGAAGGATACGTCGGCGATCGCGACCACGGCCTTCCAGCCGCCTTCGTTCTTCGGATCGTCGTCGGGCGCGGCCCAGACCGCATCGTCATGGTCGCGCGCGTCCGCCGGGTCGATCGCGACGATCGGCAGGTGGCGAAGGTCCTCGCGCTTGCCAAGGTCGGTCTTCGACACCCGCTCGGCTTCGTCGAGCAGGTCCTCGGAGAAGACATTGGGGATGCCATGCCGGTGGATCGCTATCAGCGAGAAGCTGCGCGGGGCGAAAGGATCACCGAGAATCTCGACCACCTTGGCGGTGATCCGCGGCGGGCGGCCGGTCTTCTCGGCGAGGACGAGATCGCCCTGCTCGGCACCGCCGGCATCGGAGACCGGCCAGTTGCGCCGCTCCTTCTTCTCGACGCCCTGCAGCCAGAGCCGCCCGGCCTCTTCCTTGAGCACGCCGAGCATCAGTTCCTCGCCACGGGCGAGCTTCTTCATCGGATGGGCGATCCAGCCGTTGCCGGCCTCTTCGGTGCGGGCGAGGATGCGGTCGCCGATGGCCAGCGCCGAGCGCTTGCCGCGCGCCTCGCGAACCCGCAGCCGCGGCACGGGCACGCCCTCGGCCTCCCAGCGCTCGGGCACCGCCCAGGTGGTGTCGCCATCGGCATCGGTGATGCGCAGCACGGTGACCTTGGGCACGCCGCCCATCTTGTGGAAGGCGCGGCCCGGGGCGACGTCGATCAGCCCCTCGTCGCTCATGTCCTTGAGCAAGGCCTTGAGCAGGATCTTGTCCTGCCCGTGCAGCCCGAATGCCTTGGCGATCTCGCGCTTGCCGGCGGGCGTGTCGGAATTGGTGATGAAATCTAGAATCTGCTGCCGCGTGGGCAGCCCTGCTTTATGTTTTGGTTTTGCCATTGGACCCCAAGATAAGGACTCGCGAGCCGCATGCCAACGCCGTAGCGTAGCACCGTGACATATGACCTGCTCATCGTCGGCGGCGGGATCAACGGGTGCGCGATCGCCCGCGAGGCCTCGCTGCTCGGCCTCAAGATACTGCTCGTCGAGAAGGACGACCTGGCCGGCCATACCAGCTCGGCCTCGACCAAGCTGATCCATGGCGGGCTGCGCTATCTCGAGACCTATGAGTTCCGCCTGGTCCGCGAGGCACTGCACGAGCGCGAGCGGCTGCTCGAGGCAGCGCCGCACCTGATCCGCCCGCTCACCTTCGTCCTGCCGCACGCCCATGCGCTGCGGCCCTGGTGGATGGTACGGGCCGGCCTCTATCTCTATGACGCGCTGGCAATCGGCAGCAACTCCACCCTGCCCCGCTCCCGCGACCTGACCGCCAGGGACAAGGCCTTCACCGATCCGCTCGCCGGCGCGCATCGCGGCTTCGTCTATTCGGACTGCCGCGTCGACGACGCCCGCCTCACCCTGGCCAATGCCGTGGACGCCGCCGCCCACGGCGCCGAAATCGCCACGCGCACCGAATTGCTGAGCGCCCGGCGCGAGGGCGGAAGCTGGCGCGCCGAGCTGTCCAACGGGCGCACCGTCGAGGCGCGCGGGCTGGTCAACGCGGCCGGTCCCTGGGTGCGCAAGCTGCTCGACACGCTGGCTATCGCTAATCATTCGCAGATCCGGCTGGTCAAGGGCAGCCACATCGTCGTCCCCAAGCTTTTCGACGGTGACCATGCCTATATCCTCCAGCAGCCCGATCGGCGGATCGTCTTCGCCATCCCCTATGAAGGCGAATTCACCGAGATCGGCACCACCGACATCCAGGTCGACCGGCCCGAGGATGCGATGTGCACCGAGGAGGAGAAGACCTATCTCTGCGAGTCGGTGAACCGCTATTTCACCCGCCAGGTCACGCCCGACGACATCGTCTGGAGCTGGTCCGGCGTGCGGCCGCTGCACGATGACGGAGCGGCCAAGGCGCAGTCGGTGACCCGCGACTATGTGCTGGAGCTCGATCAGGACGGCCCACCCCTGCTCTCGATCTTCGGCGGCAAGATCACCACGGCGCGGGCCCTGGCCGAGGACGCATTGGCGAAGATCGGGCCGGTGCTGGGCGCCACGGTCGAGCCTGTGACCCGCGCCCGGGTCTTCCCCGGTGGCGCGATCGCCGACTTCGACAAGTTCGTCGCGCAAGCCAAAGCCCGCTGGCCCTTCCTGGGCGACGCGCGGGCCGAGCGCATGGCGCATGCCTATGGCTGCTGCCTGGGCGACATGCTGAAGGGCGTGACCGACTTGGGCGAGGACCTGGGTGCCGGGCTTACCGCCACCGAGATACGCTGGATGCGCGACCAGGAATGGGCCCGCACCGCCGAGGACGTGCTCTGGCGCCGGAGCAAGCTGGGGCTGCACGCCGGGCGGGAGCTGGCGGCGAAGGTCGAGGCGATATTGAAGGAGCAATCATGATCGCCACGCTGGCCGCGCTCGCGCTAGCCGTGCAGCCGCAATGCCGAACCGTACATGGCCGACTATTCGCCGCGAACGGCAATCCCGCCTTGCGCATCTGGGTCATCGGCACTCGGCGCATGCTCGGCGTCGATGTCGATCAGGATCTCTCGCTCGCCCAGCTCCCGGCCAATGTCCGCCGGCTCTGGCTCCCGGCAGGCGACCTGTTCGGCACAAGCGTCTATGGCGACTTCCAGGTCTGCTCCCGGGAACCGCAACGGCCCGGCAAGATGCAGAAGGTTCGCGTCGCCCACGCCCGCAATCTGGTGCTGAGGCCGGATCACTGATCGCCTTAAGTGCTTGTTAAACCGTCCAAGGCAGGGTGCGCGCCGGGGCGGAGAGAGAATGGCGACCAAATTCTCGCAATATCGGGCTGTGGCGCCCGCGCTTGTCGAACAGCGCGGGGCGACGCGGCATCGCATCCTTGTCACCCGCGCCACCGTCACCAAGCGCGGCAACCGCCCGGTCGAGGCGATGCTTCACGACCTCTCGGTCTATGGCTGCCGGCTCGCCTGCGCCGTCGCCCATGGCGAAGGCGACCGGGTGTGGCTGGCCCTGCGCGACGACCAGCCGGTGCCCGCCACCGTGATATGGAACGACGGTGCCCATATCGGCTGCCGCTTCGACGACCCGATCGAGCGCAGCCTGGTCCGCCAGCTCACCCTGGTGATCTGCTGAGATCAGAAGATCTCGGCGAATTCCGTACGCACCTTACAGAACAGGCTCGGACGGGATACGGTCTTGGCGCCGCGCGTCAGCTCCCAGCGAACCTGCTTGCACTTGAAGGGCCCCACCGGCTCTTCCGAAGTCACCGTCAGCCTGCCCGTCGCCGCGCGGCTCTTCCATGACCAGCTCTGGTTCAGCGCGAGCCCTTCAACGAACTTCGGGAACGGGTTGAACACACCCTTGTTCGGCAGGTGGCGCTGGGGCCAGTCCTCATAGTCATAGCCGCCCTCGCAATCATTGCAGGACACCCGGCCGAACAGGTCGAACGCCTTCTTCTCCGCTTCCATGGCTGCGGAGAATTTATAGTCGCGCGGGCTGTAGACCTGCTCGTTGATGTTGAGCGGATAGGGCTCCACACCGGTCGCCGGATAGTTGAGGGGGGCCTTGCCCGGCTTGTCCGCGGGGGCGTCAGGCTGGCTGGCCGGCGTGATGGTCACGTCCTCGGCCTCGCCCTCCTTCGAGCCGACGACCCGACTTACATCGGCCGCAGCGCGGGCGGCACGGGTCGCCTTGCCCAGAAGACCGCCAAGGGACTGCGCCGCGGCGGACGGCGATACGAGCAAGGCCAGCGCGAGCGGCACGGCGACGGGGATCGAACGCATGGTCACTCCTGTGAAAGGACAGTGCGCGCTAGCGTCGGGTTCGGCCCGATACCCGCATTGCACGACGGACCCCGCCCGGAAGGCGACCAAAGCGGACGGGTGCGACGAGCATCCGCGCTCATTCGCCCAGTACGGAAACAGACGAAATCCTACATTGCAACCAGATCCGTCACCCCGACGACTGGGGTCTAGAAGCCGATCACATTCGCCCGGGTGAAGCGGCGCGCCTCCTCCGCCGTCAGCAGCTTGCGGTCGGCCCCTGCCACGCCGGCCCCCGGTCCCTTACTCGCATATTCGTAGAGCCGCGCCTCGGGCGGGGTCAGGCGGCGCTTGTCGCCGTCGGCACCCTTGTAGCCCATCCAGGTCCAACCCTCACGCCGGATATGGGCGTCCATCCAGCAGTTCAGGAACGCCGCCTGGCCGAGCAGCGCCATGTTGCCACCGGCACGCCAGGGCCGGCCGAGCCAGGTCGAGTTGGCGGGCACCCCCGGCTCGCGCTTCAGCCGGCAATCGGCGAAGACCAGCCCGAACTCCTGCGCCGCCGGGGTGCTCGGCGCGGCGACGAAGCCGAAGCTCTCGGCACCCGGCACATAGCGGGTGACGATCTCGCAGCGCTCGAACCACGCCGCGGCTCCGCCGAAGATGAAGTCCACCCCGCCGACGATGCGGCTGTCGGTGACCAGGCTACGGGTGTGGAGGTAGAATGTGTCCTGATAGCCGAGCAGGGTGCAGCGATCGACCACGGTGCGGTCCGCCTCGCGGCCGATCGCCAGCGCCACGGCCTGGGCGCCGTTGCCGGAACCGTCACGCCGGGCACCGATATAGTCGAAGCTGTTGCGAATGGTCAGGCCACGCAGGGTGACGTCCGGCGCCGCGATGGTCAGCGTTCCCGAGCCGCCGGTGCCCCAGGTCCCGCCGCCGGGCTTCGGCGTGCCGGCCGCGGTACCGTATTCGAGCACGGTGCCCGGCGAGCCCTGGATCGTCACCCCGGCTGCCCGGACCGTCAGCTTCTCGGTGAAGATGCCGGGCCTGAGCAGGATGCGATACGGACGCCCTGCCCGTTCCGCCTCGGCCAGTGCCTTGCCGAGGGTGCCGGTGGCGGGATCGACCACCGCGTCCCATGCCTCGCCCGCCTTCGCCGCGAGCGGCAGGCTCAGCGCGCCGGCAAGGAAGGCGCGCCGGCCATTCATCCCCAGCGATAGTTGAAGCTGATGCTGATCCGCGGCTCCTTGCCCGCGCCGGCCGGGACCTCGTGGCGCAACCAGCTTTCCCAGAGCAGCACGGTGCCGGGCTCGGGGATGATCTCGATGAAGCTCTGCAGCGCCTCGGGTGCATCCTCCAGCCGCGGCGGGGCGGCCATCATCATCGCCAGCCTTGGGTCTTCGAGCTTGAGGCCGCGCGAACCCTTGGGCAACGCGACATAGAGCGTGCCCGAGACGACACTGTGCGGATGGATATGCGCGCCATGCCCGCCCTTGCCGTCGAGCACGTTCACCCAAAGGCTGTCGAGCTTGAGCTTCTTGCCGCCGAGATCGAAGGCGCAGGCCTTGGCGAATTTGGCGACATGCTTGTCGAGCAGGCGCTTGAGGTCCGCGAAATTGGGGTCGCGGATCGGCAGGTCGTCGAGCGAGGCGTAGCTGGTGTACCCGCGATAATGGTTCTCGCGGCACCAGCGGCGGCCGGCGCTGTCGTCCTCGACGAGCTGGAGGCAGGAATCCTCCAGCGCGTCGAGGAGATCATCGTCGCCGAGCGGCTCTTGGTAGAGCAACGTGGCGAAAAGTGTGCGCATCAGTAAGCCCGCGCGACCAGGATCCGCTCTATCGCCGGCGCGCCGGTGAAGATGCAGGTGCCGGTGGCCGGCGCCGCGTTGCTCGCCACGTTGCGGAAGGTCAGCTTGAGCGCCTTGATCCGCTCGACCACCTTGTCGAGCTCGGTCCCGGTCGGCTTCGACCATTCGACTTCGACCCAGCCGGGGAACTTGCCGGCATTCTCGAAATAGGCCTCGAGCCCGGCAAAGTCGGTCACGTCGCGGACGATGTTGGCGTCGGTGCGGGCCTTGGCCTGCTCGAACAGCGCCTTCTGCACCGTCTCGAGCGTGCCGACGACATCGCCCAGGAATGCGTCGCGGGCGACGATCTGCGAGTTGAGCTTGCCGTCCTCCTTGTAGAGATCGGTGCGGACGGTGACCGAGACGTTGCCGCCGGCCATGTCGCGACCGCCGACCTCGATGACGATCGGGCAGCCCTTCTTGATCCAGCCCCAGCGCTTGGTGACGGCCTTGATCGCCTTGAGATCGAGCAGCGCACGCACGGGCTCGCCGAACGCGAACTGCTTCGACAGTTCCTGCTGCAGCGACTTGCAATAGTCGATCAGCGCGGCGTCCTCGTCATTGTCGCGCAGCATCGGCACGATCACGACCTGCCAGGGCGCCAGGCGCGGCGGCACGCGCAGGCCGTCGTCGTCGCCATGCGTCATGATCATGCCGCCGATCATCCGGGTCGACATACCCCAGCTGATCGTCTGGGCGAGCTCCTGCTGGCCTTCCGAATTCTGGAACTTGATGTCCTGCGCCTGGCTGAAGGTGGTGCCGAGGAAGTGGCTGGTGCCCGCCTGGAGCGCCTTGCCGTCCTGCATCATCGCCTCGATGCTGTAGGTCGAGACGGCGCCGGGGAAGCGCTCATTCTCGGGCTTCTCGCCGGCAACCACGGGCATCGCCGCGCAATCCTCGGCGAAGCTGCGATAGATCTCCAGCGCCTTCAGCGTCTCCTCGCGCGCCTGCTCGGCGCTGGCATAGGCGGCATGGCCTTCCTGCCAGAGGAACTCGCTGGTGCGCAGGAACATGCGGGTGCGCATTTCCCAGCGCACGACGTTCGCCCATTGGTTGATCTGCACCGGCAGGTCGCGCCACGACTGGATCCAGCGGCTGAAGCCAGCACCGATCACCGTCTCCGAGGTGGGGCGCACGATCAGCGGCTCTTCGAGCTTCGCGGCGGGATCGGGGGTGAGCCCGCCCTTGCCGTCGGAGATCAGCCGGTGGTGCGTGACGACCGCCATCTCCTTCGCGAAGCCTTCGACGTGATCGGCTTCCTTCTCGAAATAGCTCAGCGGGATGAACAGCGGGAAATAGGTGTTGTCATAACCCGCGCCCTTGATGCGGTCGTCGAGCAGGCGCTGGATCCGCTCCCAGATGCCATAGCCCCACGGCCGGATGACCATGCAGCCGCGCACCCCGCTCTCCTCGGCCATGTCGGCCTCGGTGATGACGGTCTGATACCATTGGGCGAAGTCGCCTTCGCGGGTGACGTTGAGCGCATGCTTGATCATGGCCGTGCCTCTAAAGTCGTGGCGCGCCCGCCGCAAGCGAGCCCGGATTCATTGAATCTCTTGAATCCCCATCGCGTGCGCGAAGCACCGGCGGGGCCAGCCTCGTGGTGACAAATCAAATCCTATTTTGCCAGCGCCTTCTCTCCCGAGCCCGCCGCTTGATTCGACGCCGCAGGCCGGCTCTACTGGTCGGCAGGGGGAATCGGGGCATGGAACAACGGGATGTGGCGCCGCGCGAAGTCTCGCGCACCGGGCTGGCGATCGGGATCGTCCTGCTGCTGCTCGCCACGCTGGGCATAGGCGGGGCCTGGTGGTTCGGCACGCAATTCAAGGAACAGGCGCAATCGCCCGAAGGCATCGCCGAATCGATGCTCAAGGACCGCACCGGCAAGGTCTTTTTCGAAGCGCTGCAGGACAGCTACCCGGAGGAGTTCGCCGCCTATACCGCCATGGTCTCGAAGCGGGTCCGCGAAGGCGCGACGCGCGAGCAGATCGGTCGCGAGAGCTTCGCCTGGATGCGCGCCTCGACGCTCCGCCACCGCGACGAGTTCGTCCAGGCACCGCATGGCGACCTCAACCTCTACCGCCAGATGGAGATCCAGCTGATCGAGACACTGCAGCAGCGCGATGTCGCCCTGTGCGACCGCTATGTGATGGGGACGATCACGAGCGGGGGCATCTATTCGCCCGAAGTGTCCGAACGGCTGGTCGAGCTTGCCGCCGCGCAGATCACCACCTCGGCGGCGGGACGCGACAAGCCGGTCCATCGCAAGGTCCCCAGGAAGGAGATCGCGAGGCCCGACGCGGTTGCCCTGGTGACGGCGATGCGGCGCGGCGGGATGAGCCAGTTCGACCTCGAAACCTGGGGCGATGCGGCACGCATGGCGCGGGCGCGGCCCGAGAAACGGTGCGCGATCGGCCTGCACGTGCTGCGCGGCATCACCAGCCTGCCCCATGAACAGGGCGACCGGATCACCGGCTGGCTCACCTACCAGCAGAGCTGAACGCCGCCTGCGCGATTGCCCCGGCGCGCGGTTTTCCCTAGCGCGCTCGGGTGGGCGACGATCATATCCTGAAGGGCATAACGCTGCGGCTGTTCGCGGTCGCCTGCCTCGCGACCATGTCGGCGCTGATCAAGCTGGCCGAGGCGCGCGGTGCCGGGCTGGTCGAGACGATGTTCCATCGCCAGTTCTGGGCAGTGCCGCTGGTGACCGCCTGGGTGGCGGCCGGGCCCGGGCTGGGATCGATCCGCACCAGGCGCTTCGGCGCGCATGTCTCGCGCACCGCAGTGGGCCTGACCGGCATGATCTTCACCTTCGGCGCGGTGCTGCTGCTGCCGCTGGCCGAGGCGGTGACCTTCCAGTTCACCGTGCCGATCTTCGCGACGATCCTGGGCGCGGTGCTGCTCAGGGAGCCGACCGGCTGGCATCGCTGGGGCGCGGTGGTGGTCGGCTTCCTCGGTGTGCTGATCGTCACCCAGCCATGGAGCGCGCATGTGCCACTGTTCGGCGCGGTGGTCGGCCTGCTCGCGGCGCTGTTCGTGGCGATCGTCGCGATCCTGCTCCGGCAGATCGGCAAGACCGAGGCGACGGGGACGACGGTTTTCTGGTTCTCGGTCCTGTCGGTGCCGGTGCTGGCGATCCCCTATGCCTTCCAGTTCAGGCCGCATGATCCGGCGACCTGGGGCATCCTGGTCGGGATCGGGCTGATCGGCGGCGTCGGTCAGCTGGCACTCACCGGATCGGTGCGCCACGCCCCGGTGAGCGCGGTGGTGCCGATGGACTATTCGAGCCTGATCTGGGGCACGCTCTATGGCTGGGCGATCTTCGGCATGTGGCCGAGCGGCTGGACCTGGCTCGGCGCGCCGGTGATCATCGCCAGCGGGCTGTACATCGTGTGGCGGGAAAGGAAGCGCGGCGTGGGGCCGGCGGTGACGAGTGCGGAGATGGAGCCGGTTTAGGGATGTTGGGGCAGACTTCCGCCGCCCCGCACCAGCCGTCTCCCTCACCCCAAGCCGTCATCCCGACGAAAGTCGGGATCTCAGGCGAGGGCGGGAGAAGAGCCGCACGAGATCCCGACTTTCGTCGGGATGACGGAGGAAGGCGCCGGGATGACGGCTATTTCCGATACACCAGCATCAGATTGTTCGCCGGCATCTCGACCAGCCGCGCCAGCGCCAGCCCCTGCACCGCCGCCGCCGCGCTCACCGCCTCGACGTAGCGCAGCCCGAAGCGCGGGTCCTTTTCCTTGAGCCACAGCTCGAACGCCTCGTTCGACGGCGCGGTCTCCACGTCCTCGCGGCGATAGGGGCCGTAGAGGATCAGCGGGGCGCCCGGCGCCAGCACCTTCCCCGCTCCGGCGAGCAGCCCGAGCGTCGCTTTCCAGGGGCTGATATGGACCATGTTGATGCACAGGATCGCATCCGCCGCGGGGAAATCCCCGGTGCTCGCATCGATCTCCAGCGGCGGCAGGATGTTCGCAAGCCCCTCGCTCCAGGCGGCGATCGAGGCGAGCGCGTCGGCGTCGGGATCGCTCGGCTGCCAGCTCAGCGCCGGAAAGCGGGCGGCGAACCAGGCGACATGCTCGCCGGTGCCGCTGGCGATCTCCAGCACCTTGCCCGTCGCCGGCAGTTCCCCGGCGAGCACCGCGGCGATCGGATCGCGGTTACGCTCGGTGGCGGGCGCGTGCCGCTTCATGCCGCGCGCGCTGCCTCGAGCAGGCGGCGGGCGCGCAGGAACATCTCGACGCGCTGCATCGTCAGCATGCCCAGCGCGAAGGCGATCAGCACGTCGGTCATCGCCATCACGTCGAAATGCATGCCGGGGATGCCGAGCGATTCGGCGTTGCGCGCGCCCATGCGGATCAGGATGAGGACGACGATGAAGGCCATCGCGGCGAGCGAGCCCTTTTGCGAGATCTCGTGCGTCTCCGGATCGACCTTGATGTGCATCATCCGGCCGCGTTGCCAGCCGAGCGCGGCGCCCGCGAGCAATGCAGCGGCGGCGATCGCCCAGGTCATCGGCGCGGGCGGGATGTTCCAGAAGGTGAAGCCGGCGATCGCGACGTACAGGGCAGGCACGACCCACAGCCACTCGACCTTCAGCGGACGCTCCCGGGTCAGCCGGCGCATGCGCAGCGCGACGACGACCAGGACGATGGCGATCGGAATCAGGTTGAACAGCGGATTGTGCTGGCCTTGCATCATTTCCCCCGGGAGCTTGAAAGTGACTTATACAAGCAATACACTATCCATGCCAGCCGAGTTGCGTGGCAAAGGCAAGAGGATTGCGCATGCGGACACGCCGGTCCATCAGGGCGCCCGGAGGGTTCATGGACGTCGATCAGGATAGTGCGGGCGTGAAATTCGCGCCGCCGGCCGCTTTCATCGGGACATTGGTGGTGGGACTGGCGCTCGGCAAGTTGCTGGGCAGCCCCGACCTGCCGCTCAACCACGCGACCGAGCGCGGGCTGGGCTCGCTGGCGACCTTGCTCGGCGTGGGCATCATGCTGTCCGCCCTCGGGCTGTTCCGCGCCGTGGGCACCGATCCCAAGCCGTGGAAGCGCTCGACCGCGCTGGTCACCGACGGCGTCTATCGCTGGTCGCGCAATCCGATGTATTTCGGCATGGCGCTGGCCTATGCCGGCATCGCGGTCTGGATGGACAGCCTGGTGACCCTCCTGCTGCTGATCCCGCTGCTGCTGGTGATCCAGCGCGAGGTGATCGAGCGCGAGGAGCTGTACCTCGCCGGCAAGTTCGGCGAGCGCTATCTCAGCTACAAGTCCGCCGTGCGGCGCTGGATCTGAGCCCTCGGCCCGGCGCTCAAGGGCGCCGGGGGAAGTCGCCACGGAACGCGATGCAGTAGCGCATGCGCTTTTCCTTATCGACCACCGGCTGCGGGATCGCCTTGCGCAGATCGGGCACCGCGAAGGTATTGGCGCCGTCGCCGCCATAGCTGTTGCTGAGCAGCGCAAAGAGCGCCTGCTGACCGCGGATCGGCAGCAGCCGGCCGTCCGCCTCCACCCAGCCGTCCGGGCAGAAGTCGAAGGCGATCAGACGGACTTCGCCGACGAATGCACCGTCCTGGGCATGGGCGGGCAGCGAGAAGGTGGCGGCAGCAAAGGCGGCCGCGAGCAGTGCGATCTTCATGTCGAATCCCCCAATGGATTTGGCGCGCAGGCTGCGCTGCCCGTCGCCCGCGGGCAATCCGCTTTTGAACGGTTCCGGGGCTATCGGCGTTGAGCCGGCATGGCCGCGCTTTCGCTTCCCACGCCCATGCTCCGCCGGATCGGCGCGGCGGCGGGCGAGATGATGGGCAGCGCGCCGGGCATGGACTTCGACTTTGCCGCGCCCAGAGGCGAGCCGGCGCTGGTGCCGGCGGACTCGGTATCGTGGCGGGTGTTCCGCAATCCCGTAACGCTGTTCGTCGGCGGCGTGGCGGCGGTGATCCTCGAGCTGACCGAGCCCGGCGTGCGCGACGGCGTGTGGCAGCATTCGAGCTTCCGCACCGATGCGCTCACCCGCCTGCGCCGCACCGGGCTGGCGGCGATGATGAGCGTCTATGGCCCGCGCAGCCGGACCGAGGCGATGATCGCCGGGGTGGTCCGCGCGCATGAGCGGGTGACGGGCGTCACCAGCGAGGGCATGCCCTATCGCGCGAACGATCCGGTGCTGCTCGACTGGGTGCAGGCGACCGCCTCCTATGGCTTCATCCGCGCCTATCACGCCTATGCGGAGGCGCTGAGCTATCGCGAGCGCGACAAGGCGCTGGCGGAAGGCGCGGTGGTGGCGCGGCTCTATGGCGCGACCGGCGCGCCGGCGAGCGAGGCGAAGATGGCGGCGCTGTTCGCGAAGATGGACGCGCGGCTGGTGGCCTCGCCGATCATCCACGAATTCCTGGCGATCATGCGCGCGGTGCCGGCGCTGCCGCGGGTGGCACGGCCGCTCCAGCATGTGCTGCTGCGCGCCGCGGTGTCGCTGCTGCCCGATGCGCTGATCGAGCGGCTCGGCCTGGAGGACTGGCGGCTGCGCCGGTTCGAGCGGCGACTGGTCCGCGCGGTGGCACGGGTAGCGAACCGGGTGCCGCTGCTCGATGCGCCGCCGGCCAAGGCAAGCGAGCGGCTTGGGCTGCCGGCGGACTGGTTGTGGCGGGACCGGTAATAAGCCCCTCCCCTTCAGGGGAGGGGTTTGGGGTGGGGCAGGTATCCCATCGAGACGGGGAGCCAGTTGACAGCCCCCACCCCAACCCCTCCCCTGAAGGGGAGGGGCTAGAGCAAGTTACTCCGCAGCCTCGGCCTTGGCCGGCGGCTTCCACGCCAGCACCGGCTTGCGCGCGGCGAGCGTCTCGTCGAGGCGGCGGCGCGGGGCGAAGTGCGGGGCGGTCTTGATCGTCGGGTCGCCATTCTTGGCGCGAGCAGCCACGCTGCGGAACGCGCCGATGAACTGGTCGAGCGTCGCCTTCGACTCGGTCTCGGTCGGCTCCACCAGCATCGCGCCGTGGACGACGAGCGGGAAATAGACCGTCATCGGGTGATAGCCCTCGTCGATCAGCCCCTTGGCGATGTCGATCGTCGAGAGCCCCTCGGGCAGGCCCCTGTCGCTGAAGATCGCCTCGTGCATGCACGGGCCGTACTTGGCGAAGGGCGCGTCGAGCACGTCGGTCATCGAGCGCAGGATATAGTTGGCGTTGAGCACCGAATCCTCGGCGACCTGGCGCAGGCCGTCCGCACCGTGCGACAGGATGTAGGTAAGCGCGCGCGTGAACATGCCCATCTGGCCGTTGAACGCGGTCATGCGGCCGAAGGTGCCGGCATGATGCTCGCCCGCGGTCTCTTCCTCGACGAGGTGGAATTTGTCGCCGTCCTTTTCGACGAAGGGCAAAGGCGCGTAGGGCGCCAGCGCCGCCGACAGCACGACCGGGCCCGAGCCCGGGCCGCCGCCGCCATGCGGGGTCGAGAAGGTCTTGTGCAGGTTGATGTGCATCGCATCGACGCCGAGATCGCCCGGGCGCACCCGGCCGACGATCGCGTTGAAGTTGGCGCCGTCGCAATAGACATAGCCGCCCGCCGCGTGGACCGCGTCCGAGATCGCCTTCATGTCGCGCTCGAACAGGCCGCAGGTGTTGGGGTTGGTGATCATCACGCCGGCGATGTCCGGCCCCAGCCGCGCCTTGAGCGCTTCGAGATCGACGCGGCCGTCCTCGGTGGCGGGGATGTCCTCGACCGAGAAGCCGGCGAACGCTGCCGTCGCCGGGTTGGTGCCATGCGCGCTGGTCGGGACGAGCAGGATCTTGCGGTCCTGCTGGCCCTGCGCGTCGAGCGCCGAGCGGATCGCGAGGATGCCGCAAAGCTCGCCGTGCGCGCCGGCCTTGGGGCTCATCGCCACGGCCTGCATGCCGGTGAGCGTGATCAGCCAGTGGGCGAGCTGATCGATCACTTCCAGCGCACCCTGCACCGTGTCGACGGGTGCAAGGGGATGGATGTCGGCGAAGCCCGGCAGGCGGGCCATGCGCTCGTTGAGGCGCGGATTGTGCTTCATCGTGCACGAGCCGAGCGGGAACAGGCCCAGATCGATCGCATAATTCTGGCGCGACAGGCGGGTGTAGTGGCGCACCGTCTCGGGCTCGGACAGGCCGGGCAGTCCGATCTCGGCATTACGCTCGAGGCCGCCGAGGCGCGAAGGTGCCGCGGGGACTTCGCCGAAATCGACGCCGGTAGTCTGCGACGAGCCGATCTCGAAGATCAGCGCCTCATCAAGCATCAGCGCGCGATTGCCGGTGAAGGTCGAGATGTCGCTGGCCTCGCCCGCTTCCGGAGTGGTGGGGCGCCAGCCGGACTGGTTGATCGTGCTCATGCCAGCACCTCCTGAAGCGCGGAGGCAAGCGTCTCGACGTCCTCCTGCGTAGTGGTTTCGGTCACCGCGACAATCAGGCCGTTCGCCAGATCGCCCGCACCCGGATAGAGACGGCCGAGCGACACGCCGGCCAGGATACCCTGATCGGCGAGCTTGCGGACCACCGGACGGGCTTCCTTCGAAAGCTTCAGCGTGAACTCGTTGAAGAAGGTCGGGGTGACCAGCTCGACACCCGGCACCTGGGCCAGGCGGTCGGCTGCGGCCGAGGCCGTGGCGTGGTTGACCACGGCGAGCTGGCGCAAGCCCTTCTCGCCGAGCAGCGTCATGTGCACCGACATGGCGAGCGCGCACAGCACCGAGCTGGTGCAGATGTTCGAGGTCGCCTTTTCGCGGCGGATATGCTGCTCGCGGGTGGAGAGCGTCAGCACATAGCCGCGCTTGCCCTCGGCATCCTGGGTCTCACCACAGAGCCGGCCCGGCATCTGGCGGACCAGCTTCTCCGAGCAGGCGAACAGGCCGACATAGGGCCCGCCAAACTGCAGGCCGACGCCGAGCGACTGGCCCTCGCCCACCACGATGTCCGCGCCCATCTCGCCCGGCGCCTTGATCGCACCGAGCGCCACCGGCTCGGTCACCACGGCGACGAGCAGCGCCTTCTTCGCGTGGCACGCTTCGGCGAGCTTCGACAGGTCGGCGATGCGGCCGAGGATGTCGGGATACTGGACCACGACACACGAGGTGTCGTCGTCGATCTGGCCGATCAGATCATCGGTGTCCGGGGTCGGGCTCAGCGTGGGGAGCGACGTGACCAGCTGGTCGCCGGTGAACTTGGCCATGGTCTCGGCGACCGAGACATAATGCGGGTGGAGGCCGCCCGAGAGGATCGCCTTGCCGCGCTTGGTGACGCGGCGGGCCATGGTGATGGCTTCCCAGCAGGCGGTCGAGCCGTCGTACATCGAGGCGTTCGCGACGTCGCAGCCGAGCAGGCGCGCGATCTGCGACTGGAACTCGAACATCATCTGCAGCGTGCCCTGCGCGATTTCCGGCTGATAGGGCGTGTAGGCGGTGAGGAACTCGCCGCGCTGGATGATGTGGTCGACGCTGGCCGGCACATGGTGGCGATAGGCGCCGGCGCCGAGGAAGAAGGGCGCTGCCCCCGCGGCGAGATTCTTCGCCGCCAGCTTGGTCATGTGGCGTTCGACGGCGAGCTCGCTGGCATGCATCGGCAGGCCGGGGATCGGACCATCGAGCACGGCGCTGGCGGGAACGTCGACGAAGAGATCGTCGATCGACTTCGCGCCGATGACGCCAAGCATCGCCTCGCGATCGGGCTGGGTAAGGGGCAGGTAGCGCATCAAAATCTCCCCCCTCCCTTCCAAGGGAGGGGCTGGGGGAGGGTGAGCGCCCCAAGCGGTTCGTTCGCGGAGAGGCACCCACCCTCGGCCCCCTCCCTTGGAAGGGAGGGGGAGTTAGAAGGTCACAGCTTCGAGACGTATTCCTGATAGGCGGAGTCGTTCATCAGGCTGTCGAGCTCGCTGGTGTCGGCGAGCGTCAGCTTGAAGAACCAGCCTTCGCCCTCGGGGTCCTCGTTGACCAAAGCCGGATTGTCGGCGAGCGCTTCATTGCCCTCGATCACGGTGCCCGAGACCGGCGCATAGACGTCCGAAGCGGCCTTGACCGACTCGACCACGGCGGCGTCGTCGCCCTTGCTCACTTCCTTGCCCTCTTCCGGGACCTCGACGAACACGATGTCGCCAAGCTGGCTCTGGGCATATTCGGTGATGCCGACCGTGGCGGTGTCGCCGTCGACGTCGATCCACTCATGATCTTCGGTGAAATAGCGGCTCATCAGGCTCCCTTTCTGACGTAACGGTGGGGGACGAAGGGCATCTTCACGACCTCCGCCGAATGGATCTTGCCGCGCTGGGCAAGGGTGATCTTCGTGCCCGGCTCGGCCTGGGCCGCGGGCACATAGGCCATGGCGATCGGCTTCTGCAGCGTCGGCGCGAAACCGCCCGAGGTCACCTTGCCGACCTCGTTGCCGTCGGCATCGACGACCAGCCCGCCCTCGCGGACCGGCTGGCGGCCCTCGACGATCAGGCCGACGCGCTTGAGGATCGGGCCGTTCTCGCGCTCGAGCATGACACGCGCATGGCCGGGGAAGCCGCCTTCCTCGCGCCGGCGCTTCTTGAGCGCGAAGCCGAGCGCGGCGGCGACCGGGGTGGTCTCGGTATCGAGGTCATGGCCGTAGAGCGGCAGGTCCGCCTCGAGCCGCAGCGAATCGCGCGCGCCCAGGCCGATCGGCTTGACTTCGGCCTGGGCGGTGAGCGCGTCGGCCAGCGCCTCAGCACCCTCCGCGGGCACCGAGATCTCGAAGCCGTCCTCGCCAGTATAACCCGAGCGGCTGATCCACAGGTCATGGCCCTGCCACTGGAAAGCGGCGCCCTGCATGAAGACCAGAGCCGAGACGCCGGGAATCACCCGCTCCAGCGCCACGGCGGCTTCCGGCCCCTGCAGCGCGAGCAGGGCATGGTCTTCCATGTGGTTGAGGCCGATCTCGTCGGCCAGGAACTCGCGGAAATGGGCGATGTCGTCCCATTTGCAGGCGCCATTGACGACCATGTAGACTTCGCCGTCCTGGATGCGGGTGAGCATCAGGTCGTCGAGGATGCCGCCATTCTCGGCCATCAACAGCGAATAGACCGGGTGCGAGAACTTCGCCGCCTGGATGTCGGCGGGCATCAGCGCTTCGAGCGCGGCTTCGACGCCTTCGCCGGTGAAGGTCAGCTGGCCCATGTGCGACACGTCGAACAGGCCGGCATGCTCGCGGGTCCAGACATGTTCGGCCATGATGCCTTCATACTGGACCGGCATCTCATAGCCGGCAAAGGGAACCATGCGGCCGCCCCTGGCGCGGTGCCACTGGTCGAGCGGGAGCGTGAGCAGCTCGGCTTCGCCCTCCCCGCCTTCGGGATCGCCGCTCAGGGTCTGGTCCTGGACTTGCTGGCTCATCGGGCACGCTCCGGATTCGAAGGGGATTCGACGGAGCAGCACGGAATCCTCGCGCGCCGTTCCATCGCCCCCTCTGTCACGGAACCTGAGAGCTTTCGCCAGCATGCTGGCTTACCCCTTCGGTGGGACGTGGCCTGGCCGCGTCCGCTTTCCAGAGTGTCGTGTACGCGCGGTCCCTTGTGCCTGAGAGATTCCGGGGCGGTTGCTCCTTCGGCGGTGGGATTCCTTTTGTTCCAATCGAACCGCCAGCAAGCTGGCTACGATTGGAAGGGACCCCACACTCTCCCGCGCGTGCCTGTCGACGGGGAGCAGCCTTGGCCGTGAGGGTGATTCGAGTCAACGACCAAACGCTCTTAAACTCCCCTCCCTGCAAGGGAGGGGTCGGGGGTGGGTGGAATGCTCGCGATACGGAAAGGCCCGGCGATACGGTTCCGTACCACCAGGCCTCTACCCACCCCTCGATCCCCTCCCTTCCAGGGAGGGGAAGGATCTTACCGCGTGACGTTGTACTTCAGCTGGTCCTCGGTCAGCTGGAAGCCGACCAGCGCCTCGAAGGTGGCGGAGAGCACCGCGCCGCGGACCGAGGGATCGGCCAGCGGGTCCATCGCCGCAGCCTCGTCGCCGGCCTTGCGCTTCTGGGTCAGGCGCTTGCGGACATCGTCGGGCAGCGTCGCGGCGCTACGCTCGACATAGGTGGTGGCGGTGCCGCTGGTCTGCGCACGCAGCTGGCCGGGCTCGAAATGCACGGTGACGCGGTTGATCCGCTTGGCGACCACCGAGCTGCCGCCGCGGACGACCGTGATGAAATAGGGGAAGCTAACGTCGCGCGCGCCATCGGCGCTCTGGCGGCGGGCCAGCACGTCGAACTTGACGGTGGTGACCACCTGCTGGCCGGCATCGTCGCAAGTCGAGGTGACGTTGGTCATCACCGCGTTGACGTCGATCGCGCTGGCCTCGCGGCTGTTGCCCGGATTGAAGATGGTCATGTCGCCCGTGCCGGCGGGAATCGCCACATGCGGGCAGGCCGAACGGATCGCCGTGATGCCGGCGCCGCCGCCGGAGGCGTCGATCTCGCCGGTTTTTGCGCAGGCGCCGAGCGCGAGCGGGATCAGGGCGACAACGGCGAGCTTGCGGACCAAGATGGAAACCCTTTCAAACACACGGGACCAGATCGGGTCCAAAGCGGCGCGCACCATAGGAACCGCGTTGAGCCCGCGCAAGCAATCGCGTAGAGCCGCGGCAGAACTATGGCCGACAATCCGAAACCCTTTCTCGAGCTGCTGATCGCAGCGCCCCGCGGCTTCTGCGCCGGGGTGGACCGCGCCATCCGGATCGTCGAGCTGGCGATCGAGAAATATGGCGCGCCCGTCTATGTGCGGCACGAGATCGTCCACAACAAATATGTCGTCGACAGCCTGAAGGCGCAGGGCGCGATCTTCGTGGAGGATCTCGACCAGGTGCCGGACGGCGTGCCGGTGGTGTTCTCCGCGCACGGCGTGCCCAAGGCGGTGCCGGCCAAGGCGGAGGAGCGCGGGCTCGACTATCTCGACGCTACCTGCCCGCTCGTCTCCAAGGTGCATCGCCAAGCCGAGCGGCTGGTGAGCGCGGGGCGCCACATCTTGTTCATCGGCCATGCCGGCCATCCCGAGGTGATCGGCACCTTCGGCCAGGTGCCCGAGGGCGCGATGACGCTGGTCGAGACGCCGGAAGATGCCGAGCGGGTGACGGTCGGCGATCCCGCCACCCTCGCCTTCCTCACCCAGACCACGCTTTCGGTGGACGACACGGCCGCGACCCTGGCGGTGCTCAGGCGCCGCTTCCCCGCGATCCTGGCGCCCGGGCCCAACGACATCTGCTATGCCACCACCAACCGCCAGGGCGCGGTGAAGGCGATCGCATCGTCGGTGGACCTGATGCTGGTGATCGGCGGCAAGAACTCCTCCAACTCGCTGCGCCTCGTCGAGGTCGCCGAGCGGCAGGGCACCACCGCCTATCTGATCCCGCGGGCCGAGGATATCGACTGGGCGTGGTTCGACGGCGTCGGCACGGTCGGCGTGAGCGCGGGCGCCTCCGCCCCCGAACTGCTGGTCCGCGAGCTGGTCGACAAGCTCTCCGAGCGCTTCGAAGTGAGCGAGCGCGAAGTCGAGACGGTGCCCGAGAACGTCGTCTTCAAGCTGCCGCGCGGGCTGGAAGCGGCCTGACCCCTACCCGTCATCCCCGCGAAAGCGGGGACCCAGCTCCTTTGCTCGCCCCAAGTACAACTGCTGTTGTATGCGCGGCCTATCCGGGAGATGGGTCCCCGCTTTCGCGGGGATGACGTTCAGAGGGGGCAGCGTGGCGGTCTACACACAGGTTTCGGCGGAAGCGCTGTCGGACTTTCTGGAGAAGTTCGACGTGGGCGAACTCGCCTCGGCCAAGGGCATCGCCGAGGGGGTGGAGAACTCCAACTATCTCGTCGACACGACGAAGAGCCGCTTCATCCTGACCCTGTACGAGAAGCGCGTGGCCGAGGGCGACCTGCCCTATTTCATGGCGCTGCTCGAGCATCTGGCGGACAAGGGCCTGCCCGTGCCGCCGGCGGTGCCGGACCGCGAGGGCACGCTGATCCACCAGCTGGAGGGCCGCCCGGCCTGCCTGATCCAGTTCCTGTCTGGCGTGTCCGTCTCGCACCCCACGCCTGCCCAGGCGCGCGCCGCGGGCGAGGCCTTGGGCAAGCTGCACAAGGCGGCCGCAGACTTCGCGCTCGACCGGCCCAATTCGATGGGCGTCGCCGAATGGCGCCCCTTGTTCGAGCGCTGCGGCCGCGATCTCGATGGCATCCAGCCGGGCCTCCACGACCGCGCGGGTGCCGCACTGGACGCGATCCTCACCGCCTGGCCGGCCGACCTGCCGACCAGCGCGATCCATGCCGATCTTTTCCCCGACAACGTACTGATGCTCGGCAACCGAGTGACCGGACTGATCGACTTCTATTTCGCCTGCACCGATATCCGCGCCTATGATCTGGCGGTGATGCATGGCGCCTGGGCGTTCGACGCGCGGGGCGAGAATTTCTCCCCCGAGGTCGGCGCGGCGCTGATCGAAGGGTACACGGCCAGCTTCGGGCTGTCCGACGCCGAGCGCGCCGCCCTCCCCATCCTGGCCCAGGGCGCCGCGATCCGCTTCTTCCTCACTCGCGCCTGGGACTGGCTCAACACGCCGGCCGACGCGCTTGTCACCAGGAAAGATCCGCTCGCCTATCTGCGCCGGCTGGACTTCTACGTGGAGAAGGGCGACGCGCTGTTCGCATGAGCGAACTGCAACATGTCGAAATCGCCACCGACGGCGCGTGCAAGGGCAACCCCGGCAAGGGCGGCTGGGGCGTGGTGCTGCGCATGGGGACGACCGAGAAGGAACTCTCGGGCGGCGAGGCGCACACCACGAACAACCGCATGGAGATGATGGCGGCGATCCAGGGCCTGAAGGCGCTCACCCGCCCCTGCCGCGTCACCCTCTCCACCGACAGCCGCTATGTGATGGACGGCCTGACCAAGTGGATCCACGGCTGGATGAAGAATGGCTGGAAGACGGCGGACAGGAAGCCGGTCAAGAATGCCGATCTGTGGCAGGAACTCCTCGCCGCCGCCAAGCCGCACCAGGTGAAGTGGGTCTGGGTGAAGGGTCATGCCGGCCATCCGGACAATGAGCGCGCCGACAAGCTCGCAAGCGACGCCGCAATCGGGATGTGACCGGCGGCGGCGATTGGCCTATCGGACGGTCTGCGCCTCGACATTGATATTCCAGGAAGAACGACGTGACCGATCCGGTTTCCACTGATCCCCTGACCGAGGCACGCGCAGCGCTCGCCGAAGCGATGGCCCTGCACGAGCAGGGGCAGCTCGAAGCCGCCGAGGCCGGCTATCGCAAGGTGCTGGCCCAGGGCTATCGCCCGGTGGACGTACTGCCTTTGCTGGCGGGCCTGCTCGGGCGCCTCACTCGCCCCGAGGATGCCCTCACCGCCTGGGACCAGTTGCTCGCGATCGAGCCCGACCATGCCGTGGCGCTGCACGAGAAGGGGCTGACGCTCCACTGGCTCGGCCGAACCGCCGAGGCGATCGCCACGCTCGAGCGCGCCGTTGCGGTCGATCCCGACAATGCGATCGCGATCGGCAATCTGGCCGTGGTACTGGCCGATGCCGGTCGAAACTTCGAATCCCTCCAACATTTCCGCCGCGCGCTCGCGCTGCAGCCCGACAATCTCCACCTGCGCCACCAGGTCCGGCGGCTCGGCTCGGGATCGGTGCCCTTCTGGCACATCCCGATGATGAACGACGTGCCGCGCAACGATGCGTTCGAGGACGCCATCAAGGCCGCGATCGGCGTCACCGGTCCCGATGCGCGGGTGCTCGACATCGGCGCGGGCAGCGGCCTGCTCTCGCTGATGGCGGCGCGGGCCGGGGCGCGGAAGGTGGTGGCGTGCGAGATGGAGCCGATGATCGCCGAGATGGCGCAGCGCATCGTCGCGCAGAATGGCTATGCCGACCGCGTCACCGTCCACGCCAAGCCTTCGACCGAACTCGCCGTGGGTGCGGAACTCGACGCACCGGCCGATATCCTGGTCTCCGAGATCCTGTCGAGCGACCTGCTGACCGAGAAGGTGCTCGACACCTTCGAGGACGCGCATCGCCGGCTGCTCGCGCCCGAGGCGATCGTGATCCCGCGCGCGGCGAGCGCGATGGGCTGCCTGGTGGCGAGCGAGAATTTGGCCGACTATGCCTTTGTCGGCGCGGTCTCGGGATTCGATCTTTCCGCCTTCACCGCCTTCGCGCCGCAGCGCCTGCCGATCCACGGCACGATGACCGGATGGGAGCGCCTGTCGGGCGACCTGGAACTCGTCCGCCTCGATCTCACCCAGAAGAAGCACGACGCCACGCTCGCACGGCTGTCCATTCCGGTCACCGCGAGCGCGCGCGCGATCGGCATCGTCCAGTGGATGCACATCGACCTGTGGGAAGGCGTGTCGTTCGACAACCATCCCGATCGCTACACCGATGGCGGCTGGCTTCAGGTGCTGCACAGCTTTCCCGAGCCGATCGACGTGGTGGCGGGGCAGACGCTCGACATCGCGGTCGGCCATGACCGGATCACGCTGATCCTGTTGCCACTCACCGAATAGACTGGCCGATCAGCGGCTCGACAGGCCCTCGGCGCCGAAACGCATGCGATCGGGATCGAGCCCGAGCCGCGCGAGATTGGCCCGGCCCGACGCCTTGAGCCGGGCACTGGCGGCGGGATCGGGCTTCTGTTTGAGCTCGAGGACAGCGGTCGCGGTGAACATGCCGGTGACCGCGAACATCTCGTAGAGCTTCTGCTTCTCGGCATCCGAGGCGCCGGCGATCCCGGTTCCGCTCTGCAGCAGGGTGCGCATCTGCGCGATGAGCGGGCGGGCCTGGTCCGGCTTCACTTCCACGCCGGTGACCGCCTCGTAGCTGGTGGCGACATAGAGCGCGAGCGCGGTCGGCAGGTCGTTGTGCGGCTGGCCGAACATCTTCTCGATCGCGCCGAACTTGCCGAGCAGCTGACGGAAGACGTCTGCGACTTCGCCGCGCCTGGCCGCCGGATAGGCCGCCGCCATGGCCGGGATCGCCGTCGCCTCGGGCGTCGAGGTGAACTGCAACGCCTTGGCAGGCGTGGGCACGGGCTTAGCGGGTTGCCGGGGCGCGGGCTCCGCCTTGTTGCCGAGCAGCGCCTTGGTCCGCGAGACGATGGTGCTGGCGTTCAGCGCATTGTTGAAGGCGCCGCCGTCCATCAGATAGACGTTGACCATGTCCTGCGCCCGGGCAGGCGCGGCGGCGAGCAGCCCCGCGCCGATGAGGATGGCCGTACCCATTCGAACCATGATCGTCCTCCTGCTCGCGCGAGCATAGCGGGACGGGAAGTCGGTCACACGGCGAACGAGCGCGGCCCGCCGCAGCGGCGCGCCCGTTCATCGTGCGCTTCAGCCGCGGCGGAGCAGCCAGGTGAGCGCGCTCTCGGCGCGACCGAAGATGCGCAGATAGGGCTGGGTCATCTCGCGGCGGATCTGCATCCGGGCGATCGCGCTTTCGGTGACCACGGCGATGCGGCTCGCCACCGGGAAGCCGGCAAAGTGGCGGCGAAAGGCCGCGACGGCTTCCTGCGCCTGCACGCCGCTGCGCCGCATGTCCATGCGCAGCAGATAGCCGGGCGCGAAGCCCTCGGCATCGAACTGGTCGCGCAGGCGGCGGGCATAGTCGCCCACGGCATCGGGCTCGAACATGGCGAGCCACTCGATATCGAGCAGATTCAGCTCTTTACGGAAGGCAACCCGGTACATGGCGCCGCTCTCGCAGGGAAAAGTTAAGGGACTCTGGACCGTCAGTCGTCGGATTTGACGAAGAACTTGTCGATCACGTCGCGCGCCAGCCGCGCCGGGCGCAGCGTCTCGGCATCGAGGCAGCACCAGCTCGACTTGACCTCGGCCAGCACCTCGCCGCCGCGGCGGATCACCGTCTCGTAGAAGGCGCGCGCGCCCTGGACCTTCTCGAGCAGCACCGTGGCGACCACGTCGTCCTCGAGGAACGCCGGCTTGCGATAGGTGATCTCGTGCTTGAGCGCGACCCAGAGATGCTCGGCCACCGCCTCGACCGGCGCCAGCGCCTGCCAATGGGCGATCACCGCTTCCTGCACCCACTTCAGATAGGACGCGTTGTTCACATGCCCCATGAAGTCGATATCGTCCTGGGCGACGTCGATCGGGAATTCATAGGGAAGCGCGGTGCCGGACATGCCCTGCATCATAGTGCAAACCCCATGCCGAAGCGACTCAAATCCCCGGAAAACCGTGCTTTTCGCGGAATCCGCGCTTGCCGTAGCGTCACCCTTGGCAAGCCGATCGCCATGAAATTGGCCTTACCACTTGACTCGAACACGTCGGACCAACATCGTCCGGGCATATCGCGATGACAGCGGTAGCAAGATGGGGATATCGGATGACACTGAAGCTCGCCGCCGCACTGGCCGGCGCCGCCCTCGCCACCAGCACCAGCGGCACCGCCGCCCCTGCGGCCCCCGCCGCCACGGCCGTGCCTGCCCTGCCCAGCCGCGCCCAGGTGATGGCATCGCTTGAGCGCGTCGCCGACTGGCAGCTCACCCATCTCGACGACCTCAGCTACATGCCCGCCGCCCGGCCCAGCACCAAGCGCGCCCGCGACTGGCAGCAGGCGACCTTCTGGGTAGCGCTGACCAGCGTGGCCGACCGCTCGAAGAGCGTGCGCTACAAGGATGCGATCCTGTCCAAGGGCCGCGAGGAAGGCTGGCGGCTGGGCGACCGGCTCTACCATGCCGACGACCATATCATCGGCGCCGCCTGGATCTGGGCGGCGCGCCACGGCGCCGGCGCGCAGGCGCTCGCCCCGATGCGCGCCAGCTTCGACCAGATCCTCGCCGCGCCCAAGACCAACGACCTGAAGTTCATCGCCCCGACCGGCGGCGACCCCGAATGCACCACCCGCTGGTGCTGGTGCGACGCGCTGTTCATGGCTCCGCCGACACTCTGGGCGCTGTCGAAGGACACGAAGGACAAGCGCTACGCCGCCTTTGCCGACCGGGAATATCGCGCGACCACCGACTATCTGTTCGACAAATCGGAGGCGCTGTACTTCCGCGACAGCCGCTTCTTCGACCAGCGCGGCGCGCACAATGAGAAGCTGTTCTGGAGCCGCGGCAATGGCTGGGTGTTCTCCGGCCTCGCCCGGATGATCCCCGAGATGTCCGCCAAGGATCCGCGCCGGCCTTATTACGTCAAGCTGTTCCGGGATATGGCCGCCAAGCTGGTCAAGCTCCAGCGCGGCAATGGCTATTGGCCGCCCTCGCTGCTCGCCGCCCCCAACCGCTCGCAGGACGAATCGAGCGGCACCGGCTTCTACGTCCATGGCCTGGCCTGGGGAATCAAGGCTGGCCTTCTCGATCGCAAGACCTATCTTCCTGCGGTTACAAAGGGTTGGGCAGCACTCGAACGCGCCGTTCAGCCAAATGGCATGCTCGGCTGGGTACAGCAGGTGAGCGACCGGCCCGATGTGGTGAAGGCCGAGGATGCGCAATTCTATGGCACGGGCGCGTATCTGCTCGCCGGCGCCGCGGTCTATGATCTGACGAGGTAAGGAAGACATATGAAGCACGCCCTCTGGCTCCTCGCCGCACCGCTGCTGGTTGCGGCCGGACAGGACGCCGCGCCGCCCGCCCCGCTGGCGACGCTCAACGTCCGCCAGGCCGATGGCAGCTACAGGCTGGTCGAGCGGCTCGACGTGCCGGCGGATCACAAGATCCATGACGGGCTGATCGCGATGGAGGGCCCGGGCTGGGAGAGCGACAAGGTCGCCTATCGCCTGTATCTCGACGAGCGCAACGTGCCCGACATCTATGGCAAGAAGCTGCCCGGCAACGTGCTGCCGACGATCGGCATGGGCAAGGACGACTATCATTCGATGGCGCCCTGGGGGCAGGACATCTTCCAGGTCGACCAGTCGCTCGGCATGGGTGGAATCGGCGTGCTGCGCAACGGCACGGCGACCCAGCTCGGCAAGGCGAAGATCAGCGCCCGCATATTCAACACCGATCGGGCGGCGACGGTGCTGGTCACCAACACCGGCTTCCCCGGCGAGGGCGGCGGCGCCGACCTCTCGACCACCTACCGGATCTTCGCCGGATCGCGGCTGACCAATGTCGAGGCGCGGGTGAGCGGCAAGGTGCCGGCGATGATCGCCGGGCTGACGCTGCACGACGGCGTCACCAAGATCGAAAGCCCGAAGCGCGGCAAGTGGCGCTATTTCGCCACCTGGGGCCAGCAGAGCCTGGCCAGGGACGATCTCGGCATCGCCCTGTTCTACCCGGCGGACGAGGCGGCCTCGACCGGCACCGACGGCAAGTCGCTCTATGTCCAGTTCTGCGATCCGCGGAACCTCCGCTACGCCTTTGGCGCGGCTTGGGTGCAGGAGCCGGGCGCGCCTAAGACCGAGCGCGAGTTCCGCAAATGGCTGGACGACACGGCGGCGGACCTGGCCAAGCAGCCCTATGTGGTAGGCGCGGCGCAGAAGACCTGCGCGGCAAAGTGAAACCTTAAAATTCCTCCCCGAGCTTGTCTCGGGGGGGGGGGCCATTCGCAAAGCGAATGGTGGAGGGGCCGGCGAGGGAGCGGCGGCAAGCGCCGCGCCCCTCCACCACCGCCTTCGGCGGCGGTCCCCCTCCCCGAGACAAGCTGGGGGAGGAATTGGGAGATCACCCCGGATTCTTCCCCTCGCCCACCGGCGGCGCGGCGCCGAAATACCGCTTCAGTTCGGTCTCCTTCGCCAGCGGATAGCCCTCGCCCCAGGCCCCGCGCGCCCGGCGCAGCAGCTCGTCGAGCTCGCCGGCATCGGGGCGCAGCTCGGGCATCGGCCAGCTTGCGACCTTGCGGTAATAGGGCTTGAGGAAATCGGTCGCGAGCCGGAGGCTCTTGCCGTCTTCCTGCCGGTTCCACACGTCGATGCCGACGCACTTGCCCATGTCCGCCACGTCATAGGCGGCGAGCAGCGCGTAGATCGAATAATGCAGGCTGCGCGTGCGGGCGAGCTCGAGCGGCATCCTGCCCTCGGCCGTGATCTGCGGCGCCATGCGCTTCTTCGCGAACGCCTCGGCCACCGCCCTAGTCATCTCGGGCCGCCGGGCGAACAGCGCGAACTGCGCGGTCTGCGCGTCGAACCACATGCCGTGATTGTTCTTCGCGGCATTCTCGGCCTTGCCGTTGCGGCTCGACTGCATCCAGTCGAGATAGTCGGAGAACCATGTCTCCAGGCCCTTGCGTTCCGTCTCGGTCAGCCTGCCCGACGTGCCGATCAGCCCGATGCCCTCGACCACCCGCTCGAGCCGCGAAGTGTCGAGCACGCCCTCGGCACGCCCCTCCTCGCGCCCGGGCACGGCCTGGGCATAGTTCATGTTGGGGTTCATCCGGCTCTTCGGATCGAGGAACCAGGTGCGCACCAGGCTCGCCGCGCGGCCGGCGTATCGGGGATTGTCGGAGAAATAATAGGCCAGGCTCAGCGTCTCGACGTCCGAGCTCATCCCCTCCAGGTCGCTCACGTCGAACTTGTCGGTGTTGCGGTCCGGATTGATCTCGCCGTCCTTGCGCACATAGGGCAGGCCGCCCGGCTTGCTCGGATCCGGCCACCAATAGGGCGCCAGGCTGAGATAGTCGTGCGGATCGCGCGACGGCGGCGAGGCCTTCTTGTCAACGACCGTATAGAGCGGCCGCGCCATCGCCTTCTCCGCGCGGGCGATCAGCGCGTCATAGGCCGCCTTGGCCGCCGGATCGGTGGCGATCGCCGCCTTGAGCCGGAGCATCGTGTCCGGCGCCAAGAAAAAGGTCCTGCGTCCACCGAACGCCGCGGAATATCCTTCCGCGCCGTCGCAGACCGGCTGCTGCGTGTTTTGGCCAGGGGAGGCGTTCCCGGCATGGGAGGCAGCCTGCGGCGCAAGCGCCGCAGCCAGGACTAGGAGAAAAATGGGGCTGCGGCGCATCGGATATCCTTCCCGAAATCAGTAGCGGAGCCGGAAGCCGAAATAATATTGCGGTCCGCTCTCGCTCACCTCGGCGATCGAGTCGTATCCGCCCTTGTAGAAGACGTCCTTGGTGTTGGTGACGTTGAGCGCCTGCAGCTTGAGCTGGATGTTCTTCGTCACGTCATACTGGGCCGAGAGGTTCAGATAGCCTGCATCCTGCACGCTGCGGTTCGTGCCGCCGTTCGGCTTGTAGTAATGCGAGCGGTAGCGATACATCGCGCGCAGCGAGAAGCCCTTGCGCTCCCAATAGACCGTGCCGTTGGCGACATATTTGGACAGGCCGATCAGGTTCGCCGGATCGAGATAGGCGGCCAGTGTCGAGGTGTCGGGATATTCGAAGTTCGCCCAGGCGATGTTGAGCGAGCCGTTGACGCCGAAGCCGCTGAGGATGCCGGGCAGCCAGGAGAAATTGTGGCTGCCGGTGAACTCCACGCCGTAGAGGCGGCGCATGTCGGGATCGTTGGACGGTGCGATGACGTTGACGTTGTAGCTCGCCTGGGTCGGCGCGCCGCCATCGACGATGGTGGTGACGTTGATCGTCGTCGGGATGCCCGCCGAGCGCGAGATCACCGAGCCGCGCAGCCATTTGTAATAGCCCGCCACCGAGAAGAGCGTGTCGCGGCTCGGATAGAATTCCAGGCTGACGTCCGCGTTCCAGGCGCGCATCGGCTTCAGGTTCGGATTGCCGCTGGTCGGGTTGAAGATCACATTGGCCGGGCCGCCGGTGCCCGCGGTCTGCGGGTTGAGCGCGATGCCGGCGCCGAAGCTCTCGATCGGCGAGCGCGACAGGGCGCGATAGCCGGCGGTGCGCAGCTTGATCTTGTCCGACAGGTTGAAGCTGAGGTTCAGGCTGGGCAGCCAGTAGGAATAGTCGCCCTTCAGCGTGTCGGTCTGGATCGCGCCGGTGGGATCGGGGCCGACGGTGAAATTGTCGGCAGCGGTGTCGATCGTCACCTTGAAGGGCAGGCGATAGCCGATCGAAGTGATGTTGGTCTTCACATAGCGCAGGCCGACATTGCCGCTGACGAACCCGTCGCCGCCGGCGAAATTGGCCATGACATAGGCGGCCTTAATCCGCTCGCGGATGTCGAGGTCGCTCGGGTCGCGGCTCTCGGCCGGCAGCGGCAGCGCGTCCGATCCGGTGAAGGTGCGGTAGAGGCACTGGTTGTCGAAGGTCGCCCAGCTGGTCAGGTTGGTGCTGGTGCTGGGGAAATAGTCCTTGGTCGGGAAGGCCTTGCGGCAATTGGCATTGGCCGCGTTGATCACCTGCGCCGGGGTCGTGAAGCTGCCATAGGGCACGATCGTGCCGACATCGGTGTTGCGGTTGTTGTCGAGCGTGCGGTGATGCTCGGAATAGCGCCCGCCCGCCTTGATCGCAGTGATGAAGCTGCCGTCGGCGAACTTGTACTCGCCGTCGAAGCGGCCCGCCCAGATATTGTCCTTGCGGTTGGTGACGAAGCGGTTGCGGGCATAGACCGCGGTCGCGGCATTGGCCCCGAAGGCGGCCGGATCGTTGACGTCGAAGTTGAGGAAGGTGACGCGCGGGACGTCGGGGCTCTCGGTATAGTCGAGCTCATAGCCGACGCGCGTGGTCGAGCGCATGCGCGTGGCCTTCTGCGTCTCGGTGCGGTGCGAGTCCGAGAAGCTGCCATCGGCGACCAGGGTGAAGTTGCCCGGCTTCCAGGTGATGGTCGCGCCGCCGCCCTTGTACTCCTCGTCGCGCTCGCGCAGCTCGAGCTGGTTC
The DNA here is from genome assembly GCF_047324325.1 of Sphingomonas sp. Sphisp66. Lineage (NCBI taxonomy): Bacteria > Pseudomonadati > Pseudomonadota > Alphaproteobacteria > Sphingomonadales > Sphingomonadaceae > Sphingomonas > Sphingomonas sp. Sphisp66. The sequence continues at coordinate 240,802 of NZ_CP168508.1, read as the reverse complement.
TCGATGTTCGAATTGCCGCTGTACTTGATCAGCGCGCCTTCGGAGTAGCCGTTGCTGCCGTTGCCGATCAGGATCGGCTTGATGCCGCGCAGCGCCTCGGCGATCGACAGGATGTTGCGGTCCTCGGTCGATTCGCGCTTCGACCATTGGCCGTCGATCGCGATGTCGAGATTGGGCGCCGGGCGCCACTGGAGCGCGCCGATCACGGCGTTGCGCAGCTCGCGGGTGTTCTGCTGGCGGAAGTTGCGCGACTGGGTGGCGTAGTAGGTGGTGCCGACCGTCTCGCCGATCCCGGCGCGCGGCGCTGCGGCGAACTGGCAGTTGACCGCGGCACCGGCGGCGTTGTTCGCCGCGGTGCTCGTCGAGATCAGCGTGCCGTTGCTGGCCGAGGTGTTGCACGGCACGAAGGCGGCGTTGCCGTTGTAATAGTCCTCCGGCGCGGCGACGTCCTGGCGCTGATATCCGATCGCGATGCCGAACTCGCCGATGCCGGTGTTGAATTGCTTCACCAGGCTGGCATTGGCCCGGTAGCCCAGGCCGTCGCGGCCGATGATGTCGTCGTCCTTGGGCAGATACGAGCCGCGGAACTCGGCCTGGAAGCGCGACTTGCCATAGTCGAGCGGGCGCATCGACTTGAGCTCGATCACGCCGCCGATGCCGCCCTCGAGGAAGTCGGCACGCTGCGTCTTGTAGACTATGACGCCGTTGACCAGCTCCGAGGGGAATTGCTGGAAGGCGACCGAGCGGTCGGCGCCGGCGGTGGAGACTTCGCGGCCGTTGAAGGTGGAGAAGCTCAGCGTCGGGCCGAGGCCGCGCACCGACAGCTCGTTGGCATTGCCCTTGAATCGGTCGGCCGAGACGCCGGTGATGCGCTCCAGCGTGTCGCCGACGCTGTTGTCGGGCAGCGCGCCGATCTCGTCGTTGACGATGCCGTCGAGCACGACGTCGGCGTTGCGCTTCACGTCGATCGAGCTGCGTTGCTCGGCCCGGGCGCCGGTGACGACGATCGCCTGGCTTTCCTCCTGCGGGGCCGCGCCGTCCGCTTGGGCGGCATCGGACGCGGCGCCGGCCGTCTGCGCATAGGCGGGCATCACCGCACAGGCGGATGCCAGCAGCGCGAGGCGCAGCGAATTACGTCCGAAAGCGGAAAAAACGGTCCCAGGCATGCACTCTCCCCGTCAGTATCTTTAGCGCCCGTTTTCGGGTCAGGCGGTGTGGTAAGGCCAATTTGGCACCGGTGTCAACCCAATTGGGCGGGCACAGTGCACGATGATCGTAACGTTCGTCACTTGTAGCGAAGCGTCCAGCTCAGCGTGAGCGGCGCCGCCAGCCGCCGGGCGCCGAGCCGGCAGCGGACCAGCGAGGCGAAGGCGCCGGTGGGCGCGCGATATTCCTTGCCCACCGCGGGGCCGACCGTGCAGCCTTCATATCCTGTCGCCGAGAATCCGGTGACTTCCCCCGCCCCGAACGCCACCGCCGCCGGCCCGGTGCTGCGCGGATCGCCCGAGAAGCTGGCGAACTCCATCGTCACTTCGGACAGGTCGATCGGCACGGCCGCGCGATAGACGTCGGTGCGAGTGATTCGGCCCGGCGCGAATTCGTAGCGCGTCGTGACGGTGAGGCGCTTGTCCGCGACCGGCGCGTTCCCGCCCATCCGGTCCATCGCATCCTGCCGCCAGCCGACTGTCGTGCGGTTGCCCGTGCGCTTCCAGGTCACGCCGCGGAACCAGGCGAGCGGCATCAGCACGCTGCCGTCGGCCAGCGCGAAGCGCGGCGTGAGCTGCGGGAAGCTGGCGTCGGCCGATCCCTGGAGCATCCCGCCCGCGAAGGGGATCGGGAAATAGGGATTGTGCATGTGCTGGTCCTCGGCGCCGTTGATGATCGGCAGGCCGATGACGTGATTGCCGTCCCGCAGCGTGAGCAGCGCGCGGTCCTGGTCGCCGCGCGCGAACCAGGTGAAGCGGGCGGCGGGCAACGTCCGGAGCCAGGCCGCATAGCCGGGCGACGGCGCAGTGCCCTTGTAGCCGAGGCCGTTCCACAGCGCATTGGTGTAGATATATTGGCGGGCAAGGCTGAGATTCTCGCCCAGGATCCGGTGCTTGCCGCGATAGCCATCGGTGCGGCGGCCATCGTCCCACAGGTTCACCGAGCCTGTCGCCGGGTTCAGCCAGAAATCGGCATAGCGCGCGGCGATGCGGCTGGAGAGCGCATAGGCCATGTCGCGCTCGCGCCTGTCGAGCACGCCCAGCTTCGCCGCAGCGGTGAGCACCTCGAGGAACGCGGTTTCGCCATAAGTGCCGATGCTGCGGCCATATTCCCAGCCCTCACCGGTGAGCGTCGCGCGGTGGAGCATCAGGTCGGCCGATTTGCGCAGCCAGGCCTTGACCTGCGGGGTCGGCGTCATGCCGGTCTCGATGAAGCGCTGGGCGATCTCGCCGATCAGCAGCACCGAATAGCGATCGAACCGGCCATGGCCATCGGTCTCGTCGGCAAAGCCATATTGCCCCGAATAGCTGCGATAATGGTCGATCATCCGCTGGAGCAGCGCCTTGGACGCCGCCTCGTCCTCCCAGCCGAGCAGGTAACGCAGCCGGGCGACGCTGAAGGCGACGCCGTAATAATTGTTCGGCAGGTCGTGAAGCAGCCTGAGCGACTTCGCATCGACGAAGCGGCGCCAGTCGAGCTTCTGCCGCAGCTTCGCGAGCGTCTCGGGGCGCACCGCCTGGTCGAGCAGGCCGGCCCGCTTCAGGTCGTGGAGGGCGGAGATGTAGTAATAGATCCCCCAGGTATCGTTGGGATCGTCGATCGTCAGGTCGGCGATGTCGCGGTAGCCGGCGAGATACTCGACAAGCCGCGGATCGCCCTTCGGGGTGTCGAGCAGGAGATAGCTGAGGCCCGAGGCGATCTTGCCGGGGAGGAACTTGTCGCCGCTGTCGAACACCGGCACGCCGTCCAGCCGCATGCCCCGCTTCTCGCGGAGCAGCTGGTGGAGCAGCCCGGCGAGCTGGGGCATCAGCCGGCCCTCGATCGTCGCGTCCATCGGCGGGGCGGTCTCGTAGACCGGGCCATGTGGCGCCGGCGCCGCGGACTGGGCCGTCGCCGCGGGGGCGGCGAGCAACGCGAGACAGGCGGCGCCGAACGGCGCACGCGACAGCTTGTTCAATTGGCCTCTCCTTTTGGTCAGGCCAATCTCAACATTAAGGTAATCGGTGTCAAGCCACCCTAAGGGCGATCAGGCCGACCCGATCTTCAGGCGCCGCGCGACGCTGTCACGCCGAGTCTCGATCTCGTTGCGCGCGCGCTGCATCGCCTCGAGCTCGGTGGCCTCGAGCAGATCGTCGACCACGCCGCGCAGGTGCCGGCGCATCGCGTTGCGCGCCGCATGCGGGTCATGCGCCTTCAACGCATCGAGGATCGGGCGATGCTCCTCGACCCGCGGGGTGATGCCGCCGCGCTTGGCGCGGGCGAACATGTTGGCCGCGAGCGGCGAGTTGACCCGCAGGTCCCAGAGATAATCGACCACGCTGCGGATCGCCGCGTTGCCGGTCGCATTGGCGATGGCGAGGTGGAAGCGGTGATCGGCGTCCATCACCGACGGCTCGTTCGAGTCGTCGGCAGCCATCTCCTCCAGCAGCGCATCCAGCTCGGCAAGCTGCTCGTCGGTGATCGAGACCGCGGCCAGGGCGACGGCCTCGCCCTCGAACAGGATGCGCGCCTCGGTCAGGTCGAAGGCGCCGACGTCGAAATTGAGCGCATCGGCGCGCTCGCCGCTGCCATGGTCGCGCTTGGTGACATAGAGGCCCGAGCCGTGGCGGGCTTCGATCCAGCCCTTCATCTCGAGCGCGATCATCGCCTCGCGGATCGTCGGGCGGCTGACCTTGTATTCCTCGGCGAGGTCGCGCTCACCGGGAAGGCGGGAGCCCGGCGACCAGCGCCCGCCCTCGATCGCCTCGGTGATCGAGGCGGCTACGCGCTGGTAGAGCTTGTTGCCGGTAATCTTCATTGCGTCCTCGTCATACACAGTCTCGTAGGTTGACACGATAGGTCATACAAGTCGATATTGGCCTGACCACTTCCAGGGGATGTTGTTTTGCCACGTATCACTGCCGCCCGCGTCATCGTGACGCGCCCCGGCCGCAACTTCGTAACGCTGAAGATCGAGACCGACGAGGGCGTATATGGCCTTGGCGACGCGACGCTCAACGGGCGCGAGCTGGCGGTGGCGAGCTATCTCACGGACCATGTGATTCCCTGCCTTATCGGCCGCGATGCGCACAGCATCGAGGATATCTGGCAGTATCTCTACAAGGGCGCGTACTGGCGCCGCGGCCCGGTGACGATGACGGCGATCGCGGCGGTCGACATGGCGCTGTGGGACATCAAGGGCAAGCTGGCCAACATGCCCGTCTACCAGCTGCTGGGGGGCGCGGCGCGCGAAGGCTGCATGGTTTATGGCCATGCCAATGGTAGCGATACCGCCGAAACGATCGAGCGGGCGCACGAATATCTCGAGCAGGGCTACAAGGCGGTGCGCCTGCAATCGGGCGTGCCGGGCATGGAGACGACGTACGGCGTGTCCGGCGAGCGCTTCTATTACGAGCCGGCCAAGGGATCGCTGCCCGAGGAATCGCAGTGGAGCACGTCCAAGTACATGCGCTTCGTGCCCGAGCTGTTCCAGAAGGCGCGCGACTCGCTGGGCTGGGACATCCACCTGCTCCACGACGTCCACCACCGCCTCACCCCGATCGAGGCCGGGCGGCTGGGCAAGGACCTGGAGCCGTACCGCCTGTTCTGGCTCGAGGACACGACGCCGGCGGAGAACCAGGCCGGCTTCCGCCTGATCCGCCAGCACACCACCACCCCGCTGGCGGTGGGCGAGATCTTCAATTCGATCTGGGACGCCAAGCAGCTGATCGAGGAGCAGCTGATCGACTATATCCGTGCGACCGTGGTGCATGCCGGCGGCATCACCCATCTGCGCCGGGTGGCGGCGCTGGCCGATCTCTACCAGGTGCGCACCGGTTGCCACGGCGCGACCGACCTGTCGCCGGTGTGCATGGCCGCGGCGCTGCATTTCGGCCTGTCGGTGCCCAATTTCGGCATCCAGGAGTATATGCGGCACTCCGAGGAGACCGACGCGGTGTTCCCCCACGCCTACAGCTTCAACCAGGGGCTGATGCACCCGGGCGACAAGCCCGGCCTGGGCATCGACATCGACGAGGTGCTGGCGGCCAAGTACGAGTACAAGCGCGCCTATCTGCCGGTGAACCGGCTCGAGGACGGGACGATGTTCAACTGGTGAGGCGCCGCGCGGGGTTTCCTACGCCCCGCGCCCCGGCGACTCGCCAAAGTACACGAAGTTCACGCCAGAAGCCGTTTTTCGCGGCGCTTAAGTTGACACGGTTCCCGCAAGCGCGACGCATCCCGCAACATGCTTGCGCGGGCGTGATCCTATCTTTCCAACAGCATCAAAGAGCGGCCGGTTGCGATGCCGGCCGCGAAAGCCAAGCAGGCGAAATCCTACATTGCAAGGCCGCCCCAGGCGCGTTCCCGCTTCATCCAGCGCCCCTCGCCCGGGAACGGAAAGCGCGGGACGAGCATCCAGGACTTGCCGTCGATCGCAATCGGCTGCCCTGGCGCCTTGCGCGCGAGCAGCCGATCCAGCGCGGGCAGATCCTGCAAGGGCAGATAGAGGCTGTGCCGGCCATCCTTCCAGTGCACGGTCCGCGGATCGTTCAAGCCGGGCCAGCCCCGCGGCCAGGCAAGCGGTGCGCCTTCCGGCACCGGGTCATAGAGGCCCAGCACCACTTCGATCCGCTCGGGCATCCATGCCGTGGCACGCGGAGGATCGAAATGCGCCAGCCGATCATAGGCGGCGACGACCAGCGGCGGCAGCTTCTCACGCACCCGCGCGATCGACGGCTCGCCATAGACCGAGATCACGTGCGGAGACCCCGAGCCATACAAATACAGCGTGGCATTGCTGCCGTCGGTCCAGGTTTCCGCTTCGTAGTGGCGGGCCAGCCCGGCCTGCACGGGAATGTTCAAGTCCCGAACCAGCGCGTCACGCTCCGACGGTTCGAGCCGGACCATCCGGAAACCTTCGCCGTGGCGATAGATCGCCGTGCCATCCGCGTAGAGCGCGAAATCCGGGGTTTCGAGGCCCATGCGAGGCGACCAGACCGGTAGCGAGACCAGCACGACCAGCGGCTCGGCTACCGCCGCGCCGGCAAATGCGGGCAGCGGCACACAAGCGGCGATCCCTGCCATCAGCAACGCGCGGCGTGCAATTTCCATCGGATCCCCTTGATCTGGAGGCAGCCAGCCTGCCCATGCGGCGGCGCGAGGAAAAGACGGCGAATGGTCCGATTAGGTATGCCAGCGCCGCTTGCAGCGACCCGAAATCCTGCATCGGCGGGCGCCTAGCAGGCCGGGCCCAATTTCAGCTCGCTATCGCCCCATGCGACATGATGGACCACCAGGGTTGGTTCGCGCGCATCACGCTCGATCTCGAAATGCTGCGGCGCATCCTCGGCAACGCTGTGCAGATCGGCGTCAGCACTGCTATCGAAAAGGAAACCGGGCGTGACTTGTATCTCGGCCCCCGCCTGCGTCATCCGGAAGTCCCACACGACGCCTGGGACAAACAGGCTGCCGTCCCTGCCCGCGAGTCGCATGACAGGCCTTTCGCCAAGATAATAGCAGCCATCCACCAATCTGGGCGCCGGCTGGCACCCAGCCAGGACCATCGTGGTGAGAAGCGCGCGCGCTGCCAACAGAATCCCGGCGCGAGAGGCTCGCAGTTTCACCGACATGCCTCGCTCTCTGAACCCCCAGTTCTCCGGCGAAAGCCGGGACCCAGAGTTAAATGCACTCCGGCGGAGAAACCCTGGGCCCCGGCCTGCGCCGGGGAACGGAGCCTGGGAAGGGCTCAGCCCTCCTCGACAGGTGCCGTGGGGCCGTTCTTCAGGATCGACTCGATCGCGTTCTTGGCGCTCGCCTTGCTCGAATAGCCCTCGGTCCAGAAGATCACTTCGCTGTTGTACTTGAACTTTGCGACATACTCGCCGGCCTTGTTCTGCTCGATCACGAACTTGTGTGCCATTGGGTTTCTCCCGGACTCGAACGACTAACCTGAGTTAGCCCCCGAAAGGTGCAGGGGAAGGGGCGCCCCGGTCAAGAGCCGCTGCGGCCAGTTCCGGCGAATGCGTAGAGGAAAGGAGAGCCGGCATAATTCGCATTGGGATAGGCATAGAGCACCGTGAAGCCGAAGCGCTTGCCATCCCGCGCCAGCTCGCCATGCGGAATCCGCCAGATCGCGGTGCGGGCGCCCCCTTCGGTCGCCTCAGAATAGCGCCCCCTGGTCCTGAATTCCCCGCAAGGAGTGGTCGCACCTTCCTCGATCACCAGCTGATACGCGGCGCACGCCCCGCCTTCGTTATCGGCTCCGAACAGGAGATCGGCCCTGTCATCGACCTTGCCGTCTGCATTCACGTCGATCGCATAGCTGACCCAGACATTCTCCGGTCCAACCGCACGGAATTCGAGGACCTTGCCATCGTCGAGAACCGAGACCTTGACCCGGCTGACCGCACCGTCATCGATCGTCGTGATGACCCCGAGCGGCGAGCTGATCCGCGCGGCATCCTGGCCCCATGCGACACCAGGGGCGCCGAAGAGCAATAGCGCTGCGAGCAGATCCTTCATGCGTCCTCCATTCAAAACCGGCCCGGCGCGTAGAGCGCGGGATCGATTCCCGCCACCGCGGGATCGGGCGTTCGGCCCAGCAGCAGCGCCGCCGCGAGCCTGGCCGCTGCCGGGGCGGTCTGGATGCCGAAGCCGCCCTGGCCCGCGCACCAGAAGAAGCCGGGCGCAGCCAGGTCGAAGCCATAGACCGGCAGGCGATCGGGGGCGAAGGTGCGCAGGCCCGCCCATTTGTGCTCAAGCTTCTCGACCCGCCAGTCGACGACATGCTCGAACCGGTCGATCGCGGTGGCGACGTCGATATCCTCGGGCTGGGCGTCGCAGGGCGGGGTCTCGATCTCGTCATGGGGCGAGAGCCACACCCGGCCGCCGGCCTCGGGCTTCCAGTAGAAGCTGCCGCCGATATGCGCGACCATCGGGCTGCCCGGCGCGGGCGCGGGATCGGTCTTCAGCTGCATGATCGTGCGGCGATAGGGCCGGATGCCGAGCGGCCGCACGCCCGCCATCTCCGCCACCGGATCGGCCCAGGCGCCGGCGGCATCGACGAGGATGTCCGCCTCGAACGACCCCGCCCGCGTCTCGATCTTCCAGGCACCGTTCTCGCGCCGGGCGGCGAGGACGCCGGCGCCGGTGACCAGCTCCGCCCCGCTCCGCTTCGCGGCGGCGAGCTGGTCGCCGTGCAGCCCGCCGACATCGATATATTCGCAGCTCGGCTCGAGCACGCCGAGCGTCCATTCGGGGCGCAGGCCCGGGATCATCGCCTGGGGATCGACCGGGCGCAGTTCGACGCCCGTCCCTTCGAACTCGGCGAGGAACGCGTCGATCGCCTCCGCCTCGTCGGCGCGGCCGATATGGACCGAGCCCATCGGTTCCAGATAGGGCCGCAGCATCGGCCCCGAGGCGGTGGTGAGCGGCTGGATCGCCGGGCCGCCATAGCTTTCGGACCAGAAGGCGGCGGAGCGGCCGGTGGCGTGATAGCCGGGCCGGTCCTCGCCCTCGAGCAGCAGCACCCGGGCGTGCGGCGCGATCTCGGCCGCAAGGCTGGCGCCGGCGATGCCGGCACCGACAATCGCGACGTCGTAGCGCATCAGCGGCGCTGGGCGCGCGCGGCGAGGAACAGGTCGATCTCGCCGATCGCGCGGTTGCGCACCTTGTCGCCCTCGCGCAGGATCTCGTGCGCGCTTTCCTTGCCGAAGCTGACGATGCGGGCGTCGGGGAGCCTGGGCACGATCCGGAGCGCGGCCCTGGCATCGACCAGCCCGTCCGCCTTGGCGACAACGGCGAGCAGCGGCACCGGCATCTTGCGGAGCTTCGGATTGCCGGCCAGCTCGCGCATCGACTTGAACGCCTGGATCAGCCAGCGCCAGCTGGGCGGGCCGGTGACGATGTCGGGATTGTGCTGCTGCCACCAGATCTCGTCCGAATAGCGATCCGGGTCATGGGTGAGCAGATTGGCGCGGGTTTCGGTGGTGTAGGGCTTCTCGTTGCTCTTCCAGGCCGGGCGGGTGCTGTCCCCCACCCCACCCAGGATGCGCGCGGCCCGCTCGGCAAAGGGGCCGAGCGCGCTCTTCACGCCGAGCATCGGGGCAATGATCACCGCGGCATCGGGGCGGATGGCGCCTTCGACCAGCCCGCGCAGGATCAGGTGGCCGCCCATCGAATGGCCCATCACCACGTGCGGCCCCGGAGTCGCGGCCTCCCATTCGGCATAGAAGGCGCGCAGATCGGCAATGAAGGTGTCGAAGCTGTCGATGTCGCCGCAATGCGCGCGCGAGGTCAGCCGGCCCGAGCCGCCCTGGCCGCGCCAGTCGAACGAAGTGATCGTCCAGCCCTGTTCGTGCCAGTGGTGGAACGCCTCGAGATACTTCTCGAAAATGTCGCCGCGCCCGCCCTGGAACAGGATCGAGCCGCGCGGAGTCGCGGTCTCGGCCGGCCAGGCGAAGGCGCGCAAATGCCAGCCGTCCGGGGTTCCCCAATAGTGGACCTTGGCCCCGGCGGGGATGGAACGGCGGATATCCGGGTTTTCACGCATGTCCCTTGGTTACGTTTTGATAAGCCGTCCCGTCTAGGACTTTGGCTCCATGGGGGAGTTGTTCGTCACTTTGCTGCTCGTCGCGCTCGCGCTGCTGCTCGTTTCGGCGGGCATCCAGGACGCGCGCACCCGTGAGATCGCCAACTGGAAGAATGCCGCCATCGCCCTGATGGCGCCGCTCTGGTGGTGGGCGCACGGGCTGGCGCTGTGGCCGGACGTCGCGCTGCAGGCCGGCGTGGCCGCGCTCGTCTTCGCCTTCTTCGTCGGCGCCTTCGCGCTGGGGCAGATGGGCGGCGGCGACGTGAAGATGATCGGCGCGCTCGCCCTGTGGCTGCCGGTGCAGCCGCTGGTGTGGATGCTGGTGCTGATGTCGCTGATCGGCGGCGTGCTCACGCTCATCATGGTGATCGAGCGCAAATGGCGGGCAAAAACGGGGGATCCTGTGGAAATCCCTTATGGGGTGGCGATCGCAATCGCCGCGCTTCTCGTGCTTCGCGAACCGATTTTTAACCAGTTCGGGTGAATAATTAACGCTGGCGCAACCACAAACGTCTGCGTTTTTGAGAAGGCTTGGGAATAGCGAAATGGATGCACGCAAGCTGATCCTGCTCGTCGGTGCGCTCGTCGTGGCGGCAATTACCGCGTTCATGGCGCGCAGCCTGATGACCGGCGCACCCGCGCCCCAGGCCGGAGCGATTCCGGCGGCCGTCCAGCCGCAGAACACCACCGAGGTGCTCGTCGCCAAGCGCGAGCTGCCCGTGGGCACCATCCTCGACGCCCAGTCGCTCGAATTCCGCCCCTGGCCCAAGGAGCTGGTCGAGGGCGCCTATTATGTGAAGAGCGAATCGGATCCGGCCAAGCTGGTCGGCACCGTCGTCCGCTTCCCGATCCCCGCCGGTCAGCCGGTGACCCAGGGCGCGCTGGTCAAGCCCGGCGACCGTGGCTTCCTCGCCGCTGCGCTCGGCGCCGGCATGCGCGCGGTGACCGTGCCCGTCTCGACCCAGAGCGCGGTCGCTGGCTTCGTCTTCCCGGGCGACCGGATCGACCTGATCCTCACCCAGTCGGTGAGCGGCGGCGGCGACGGCCCCGCGCTCAAGGCCTCGGAGACGGTGCTGCGCAACCTGCGCGTGCTCGCCACCGACCAGAAGACGGACAAGCAGACCGACGACAAGGGCAACACGATCGTCAACACCTATTCGACCGTCACGGTCGAGGCGACGCCCAAGATCGCCGAGAAGATCGCGGTGGCGCAGACCATCGGCACGCTCTCGCTGTCGCTGCGCTCGATCGCCGACAACCAGGGCGAGCTCGAGGATGCGATCGCCAGCGGCGACGTCGACGTTCCGGCCGATGGCGATCCCAAGAAGGAAAAGGCGATGATCGCCAAGGTCGCGGCGCGTCCCCAGGAGGGCGCGACCACCTTCGCCACCGGCGCCGACGTGTCGCGCTTCCAGCGCAGCACCGTGCCGGCCAAGCCGCGCGACATGGGCCCGGCGGCCGTCGCCGGCAGCCCGACGCCCGGGCAAAGCTATCCCGGTGCCGCGACTCCGCGCGGCCCGGTCGTGACCATCGTCCGCGGCAATGCCGAGACCGCCGTTGCTCTGGGGGGCAAGAACTAACATGACTGGCAAGCTGCTTCTGAAGCGCTCGCTCGCCGCGATCGTGTCGACCGCCCTGGTCGGCATGCCGGCGACCGGCTTCGCCCAGACCGCCAAGGCCAAGCGCCCGAGCCAGGCGCGTGCCAATGTCGGCGTCGCCAACCTGCCCTCGGGCACCCAGCGCCCGAGCAGCGAGATCCTGCTCTCGATCGGCGAGGGCCAGCTGATCACGCTCCCGGCCAACGTCGCGAACGTCTGGACGTCGAACCCCGGCGTGGCGGACGTCTATGTCAACAATCCGCGCCAGATCCACCTGTTCGGCAAGGAATTCGGCGAGGCGACGGTGTTCGCCACCAGCGCTTCGGGCGCGGTGGTGTTCTCCACCAATGTCCGCGTCGCGCAGAACATCACCTCGATCGACCGGATGATCCGGCTCGCCATGCCCGATACCGACATCCAGGTGACCACGGTCGGCCAGATCGCGGTGCTCAACGGCACGGTGCGCTCGCCGCAGGACAGCGAGCAGGCCCAGCGCCTGGTCACCGGGCTGCTCAACCCCGGCGTCAACGTCAACGACGCCGCCGCCCAGCTCAAGATCGCCGTGATCAACCGGCTGAAGATGGCCACGCCGCTGCAGGTGCAGCTCCAGGTGAAGTTCGCCGAGGTGAGCCGCAGCTTCGTCAAGAATGTCGGCGTGAACTTCTCGACCAAGGATTCGACCGGCGGGTTCCAGTTCGGCCTGGCCCAGGGCCGCAGCCCGGGCTCGTTCACTGCCGCCGACCTCGCCAAATACCCGACCGCGACGATGACGCAGAACGGCGTGACGATCACCGGCGCCTATGATCCGTCGACCGGCCAGTTCCTCAATCCGCGCGCCAGCGGCCTTGCCGACATCACCCGCGGTGCGGACAACGCCACCATGGGCCTGGCCGGCAAGCTGTTCGGCCTCGACGTGCTCTCGGCGATCGACCTGGGCGAGACGATCGGCCAGGTGACCACGCTGGCCAACCCGAACCTGACCGCCCGCTCGGGCGAGACTGCCAACTTCCTCGCCGGCGGCGAGATCCCGATCCCCGTCGCGCAGGGCCTGGGCACCACCACGGTGGAGTACAAGCAGTACGGCGTGAGCCTGGCCTTCACCCCGACGGTGCTGTCGGACGGCCGCATCTCGCTGCGCGTGCGCCCCGAAGTGTCGCAGCTTTCCTCGGCCGGCGCGGTGCAGCTCAACGGCGTCACCATCCCCGCGCTCACCACGCGCCGCAGCGAGACCACGGTCGAGCTCGGCTCGGGCGAGAGCATGGTGATCGGCGGGCTGCTGTCGAACAACCACAACAACTCGATCTCGAAGACCCCGGGGCTGGGCGACGTGCCGATCCTGGGCGCGCTGTTCCGCTCGAACGGCTTCCAGCGCAACGAGACCGAGCTGGTGATCGTGATCACCCCGTATCTGGTGAAGCCGGTCAACGCGAACCAGATCGTCCTGCCGACCGACGGCTACAAGGCGCCGAACGACTTCGAGCGTGTCTTCCTGGGCTCGCTCGGCGGCGCCCGGAGCGGCACCGACCGTCCCAAGCCGAGCATGGCGCCGGCGGACGGCCAGCCTTCGGTGGGCGCCTTCTCGCCCGCCCCGACCAGCCAGCCGGCCGCGCCGGTCCAGCTGGCTCCGGCCCCGCAACCCAACCGCAAGCAGAAGAAGGGGGGCGCCTCGGCGGCCCCCGGCTTCGGCTTCTGACCCGATCGACGAGGAGATCGCCCGTGCTTCCGCGCTTCACTCCCCTGCTCGTCCCGGCGCTGCTGCTCGCAGGCTGCGGCACCTATAATGGCGGCGTAGAATCGGTTCATCAGCCGGTTGTCCAGCGTAACGACTATGTGCTCGACCTGCAGACCACCGGCTATGGCCTGGCCGCGGGCGAGAGCCAGCGCCTGGCCGGCTGGATGTCGGCGATGAGCCTGCGCTATGGCGACCGCGTCGCGATCGACGACGGTGCCAATGGCGCCACCGGCCGCGACGAAGTCGCCGCCGAGGCCGGCCGCTACGGCCTGATGCTCGCCGATCGCGCGCCGGTCACCGCCGGCCAGATCGCCCCGGGCACCGTCCGCGTGGTGATCACCCGGATGACCGCCAATGTGCCGGGCTGCCCCGACAATTCGCGCCCTGCCGAATATACGTTCGAGGCGAGCACCAGCTCCAACTATGGCTGCGCCAGCAACGCCAACCTCGCCGCGATGATCGCCGATCCGGCCGATCTGGTCCGCGGTGCGCCGGGCTCGCCCACCGCCGATCCGGCGACGAGCGCCAAGGCCGTCGGCGCCTTCCGTTCGGCCGCGCCCTCGGGCGCCGGCGGAGCCACGTTGAACTCGGGTGGAGGGTCGCCGAAGTGAACGCTCCTTTCAATCCCGCCCGCGCCGGGCATCGCGATCCGTTCGTTGCGTTCGTCTGCGACGAGACGACGGCGGAAGTGCTGCGCCCGATCGCCGTCGAGCTCGGCTGGTCGCCGGAAAAGGTCAACAAGGGCGGGCTGCGCAACGCGGTCCAGACCCTGTCGGTCTCGGCAAGCCCGAACATCCTGTTCGTCGACCTGTCCGAGAGCGGCGATCCGCTCAACGACATCAACGCGCTCGCCGAAGTCTGCGAGCCGGGCACCGTCGTGATCGCATCGGGCCAGGTCAATGACGTGCGCCTGTACCGCGATCTGGTCGCGAGCGGCATCCACGATTACCTGCTCAAGCCGCTGAACCCGGATGCGCTGCGCGACGCCTTCGCCCAGGCGCAGACCGCGCTCAATGCGCCGAAACTGGCCGAAGCCTCGGCCGACCGCCCGCATTGCGCGGTGGCGGTGATCGGCACGCGCGGCGGCTCGGGCGCCTCGACCGTGGCGACCTCGCTCGCCTGGCTGATGGGCGAACGCCAGAACCGCACCACGGCGCTGCTCGACCTCGACGTGCATTTCGGCACTGGCGCGCTGGCGCTCGACCTCGAGCCGGGCCGCGGCCTGACCGACGCGATCGAGAATCCGAGCCGCATCGACGGGCTGTTCATCGAGCGCGCGATGGTGCGCGCCTCGGACCGGCTCGCCGTGCTCAGCGCCGAAGCGCCGATCAACTCGCCGATCATGACCGACGGCGCGGCCTTCTATCAGCTGCAGGAAGAGATCCGCACCGCCTTCGAGTGCACCGTGGTCGATCTGCCGCGCTCGATGCTGGTCAATCACCCGCACCTGATCACCGATGTGCAGGTCGCCGTGCTGGTCACCGAGCTCACTCTGGCCGCGGCCCGCGACGCGATCCGTATCCTGAGCTGGTTCAAGTCCAACGCCCCGCAAACCCAGGTGATCGTCGTCGCCAACAAGATCCAGCAGGCGGCGGTGCTCGAGATCAGCCGCAAGGACTTCGAGGGCTCGATCGAGCGCAAGATCGACTTCCTGCTCGGCTTCGATGCCAAGCTGGCCGCGCAATCGGCCAAGCTGGGCAAGCCGATCGCCGAAGTGGGCAAGGGCAACAAGGCCATTGCCGGGCTGGGCGACCTCGCCCTGCGCATCGCCGGCATCGCCGATTCGGGCGCCGACGAGAGCGTGGGCAAGGCCAAGAGCAAGGGCGACAAGCCCAAGGGCGGCGGTTCGCTGCTCGACAAGTTCAAGGTGAAGATGCCGGTAAAGGCAAAGAAGTAACCATTGCGCGGCTAGGCTGCGCGATGCTCAGCTAATCGGAGACGGTGCGGCGTGGACATGCTGCCGGTATTGATGCTCGCTGGAGGCACCTTCCTGGTGCTCGCGCTGATGGTGTTCGCCTTTTCGGGCCCCTCGGCCGAGCGCGCGGGCGCGCGCCGCGTCAAGTCGGTCCGCGAGCGTCATCTGGTGAGCGTCACCGGCAGCAACGCGATGGAAGCGCAGATGCGCCGCGTCGCCGCCGCCCGCGCCACGCGGATGGACGTGACCGCCGCGCGCTTCCTGCCCAACCCGGCGCTGCTCCAGAAGCGGCTCAACATGACGGGCAAGCCCTGGACGCTCGGCCAGTACATGATGGTCAGCGCCGGGCTTACGCTGGTGCCCGCGGCACTGATCCTGCTGCAGGGCCTGCCCATCCTTCTGGCGCTGGGCGTCGGCCTGTTCCTCGGCGTCGGACTGCCGCATTTCGTCGTCGGCTTCTTCATCAAGCGCCGCGTCGCCAAGTTCACGTCCAAGTTCCCCGATGCGATCGAGCTGCTCGTCCGCGGCCTGCGCTCGGGCCTGCCGATCACCGAGACGATGGGCGTGGTCGGCCAGGAAGTCGACGGACCGGTCGGCGAGGAATTCCGCGCGGTCAGCGACAAGATGAAGATCGGCAAGTCGCTCGACACCGCGCTGCAGGAGACTGCGGACCGGCTTGGTACCCCCGAATTCCAGTTCTTCACCATCACCATCCAGATCCAGCGCGAGACCGGCGGCAACCTGGCCGAGACGCTCGCCAACCTGGCCGACGTGCTGCGCAAGCGCGCCCAGATGAAGCTGAAGATCAAGGCGATGTCGTCGGAATCCAAGGCATCGGCGCTGATCGTCGGCGCGCTGCCCTTCATCGTGTTCACGCTCGTGTGGTTCATCAACAACAACTACATGGCCAATTTCTTCAAGGACGAGCGGCTGATCATGATCGGCGGCGGCGGCCTGATCTGGATGGGCCTGGGCGCCTTCATCATGGCCAAGATGGTCAATTTCGAGATCTGATGCGATGAACGGCGCACCTCCTTCCGGCCCCACGCTGCTCGGCGTCGACGTCATCTGGGTGGCGACGATCCTCTCGGCCGTCGCCGCCTTCGCGGTGATGCTGGCGATCTATGCCGCCACCACGGTGCGCGATCCGATGGCCAAGCGGGTCAAGTCGCTCAACGAGCGCCGCGAGCAGCTCAAGGCGGGCATCACCGCCTCCACCTCGAAGCGCCGCGCCAAGCTGGTCCAGAAGAGCGAGACCACCGACCGGATCCGCTCGCTGCTCTCCTCGATGAAGGTGCTGCAGGACAGCCAGGTCAAGCAGGCGCAGACCAAGCTGCTCCAGGCCGGCATCCGCCGCAAGGAATTCGCGGTCGCGGTGATCTTCGGCCGCCTGGTCCTGCCGATCGTGTTCGGCGGGCCGATGCTGTACTTCGTCTATGGCACCGAGATGTTCGCGGACTGGAGCCCGATGAAGGCGTACGGCCTGGTCGCCGGCACCTTCATCCTCGCCTACAAGTTCCCGGACCTCTACCTGAAGAACAAGATCCAGAAGCGCAGCGCGGCGATCCGCAAGGGCCTGCCCGACGCGCTCGACCTGCTGGTCATCTGTGCCGAAGCGGGACTCACCGTCGATGCCGCCTTCCACCGCGTCTCGAAGGAACTGGGCAAGGCCTATCCCGAGCTGGGCGAGGAGTTCCAGCTGACCGCGATCGAGCTCGGCTTCCTGACCGATCGCCGCCAGGCCTTCGAGAACCTGGCCGAGCGCATCGACCTGGATTCGATCCGCGGCGTGGTCACCACGATGATTCAGACCGAGAAATACGGCACGCCGCTCGCCTCGGCGCTGCGCGTGCTTTCGGCCGAGTTCCGCAACGAGCGCATGATGCGCGCCGAGGAAAAGGCCGCCCGCCTGCCGGCGATCATGACCGTGCCGCTGATCCTGTTCATCCTGCCGGTGCTGTTCATCGTCATTCTCGGGCCGGCGGCGTGCTCGATCAACGACGCGCTGATCTCCAAGGGCCCTTAACCAATTTCGGTAGCGCGACCTGCCCGGGCGGGATAGCTTCCCGCGCGACTAAGGGGAGGGTCGACTCGATGCATGATTTGCCGTTCCAGACGATCACCCAGCTCGCCGGGCTGGGCCTGACGCTGATCGCCGGCTGGTTCCTGGGGCTCGCCAGCCACAGCGGCGGCCGCAAATGGCGTGAGCGCCTGCAGGAAGAAGAGATCGACAATGCCGGCTATCGCGACCGCGCCGAGAACGACCTGCGCGACGCCGCCCGCCGCATCCGCGACCTCGAAGCCGAGAATGCGAAGCTGAAGGCGGCGGTCGAGGCTCCTGCCCCCGTTGCCACGGCAGCGGTTGCTGCGCCGGCGCCTGCCCCCGAGCCCGAAGGCCATTCGACCGCCACTGTCGCGGCGGCTGCCGTTGCCGGCGCGGTTGCCGGTGCTGCGGTCACCCATGCCGTGGAGAGCCATGCCGAGGCCGAGCCTGCCGAGCCGGTCGCCGCCGCCGAACCGGTGGCGCCCGAGCCCGTCGCAGTTGCGGAGCCTGTTCCCGTCGAGCCGGTGGCACATGCCGCGCCGGAACCGGTGCATGCCGAACCCGTTGTGGTGGAGACGGTCGCAGAGGAGCCCGTACATGCCGAGCCGGCAGGGGAACCCGCCCGGGCAGAGCCGTCGCATCCCGAGCACGCCCACTAAGGTCCGCAGGTCATGGCGCTTCCGTTCGAAACCGCGACGCAGTTCGCGGCACTGGGGCTGACCCTGGTCGCCGGCTGGTTCCTGGGGCTGGCCAGCCGCTCGGGCGGGGCAAAGTGGCGCGAGCGCTATCAGGACGAGGAGCTGGAGCACGCGCGCTACCGCGACGAGGCCGAGGAGCGTATCCGCGCGCTTCAGGCCGAAGTGAAGACGCTGCGCAGCCAGGTGCCTGCCGCCGCGCCGGTCGCCGACGACAAGCCGGGCGCCGCCTGGCGCGGCTGGTTCGGCTGGGGTCGCGACAATCTGGTGCGGATCAGGGGCATCGACGAGCCGCGCGCCAAGCGGCTCAACGAGCTGGGCATCAAGACCTATCGCGAGATCGAGAAGATGGCGCCGGCCGACGAGGCGGCGCTGGAGCAACGGCTCGAACTGTCCGCCGGGACCATCGCCGAACAAGGCTGGCGGGAGCAGGCCGCGCTGCTCGCCGCGGGCAACGAGCGCGAGCATGCGGAGAAATTCGGGCAGGGCTGAGGGCCGCCTGTAACCGTCATCCCGACGAAAGTCGGGATCTCGTGCGGCTCCTTCCCCGCGCCATCGCCTGAGATCCCGACTTTCGTCAAGATGACGGCTTTTGTGCTAAGGCTGATGCACCGGCAGGCAGAGCATGACGGGCGTGTAGTTCTCGACCACCTCGGAGAGCGGACGGCCCTGCCCGTCGAGCACCACCGCGCGCTGACGCACGACATAGGGCGCCACCGTTGCATCCTCGCGCTGCGTGGCGATGCCGAGGGTGCGGCGGCTGGGGGCGAGCGGGCGGATCGCGGCGCCGAAGGGGGTGCCGCCAGCGAGCGCCGCGTTCATCTCGGGCGTGAGACGTGCGGGGATGTACCAATTCTCGGCGACCGACAGCGACACCGGCCCGCATCTCAGCACGACGCTGCGATAGACCACCGGCTCGGCCGGGCCGACATCCAGGTGCGCGCGCTGCTCGGGCGTGGCCGGCTTCTGCGCGCGGTTCACTTCCGCACGGATCGGCGTGGTGCAGCGGCGCTGGAGTACCGCGGTGGCGCTGCGGGCGGCGACAAGCTCCTGGCGGAGGGTCTCCGCCGGGTCTGTCTGGACCGCCAGCAGCGCCGCGAGGATCACGCCCGGCGCAGTGCCGCCTGTGCCGCCGCCAGCCGCGCGATCGGCACGCGGTAGGGCGAGGCGGAGACGTAATCGAGCCGGGTCTCTTCGCAGAAGTCGATGCTGGCCGGATCGCCGCCATGCTCGCCGCAGATGCCGAGCTTGATGTCGGGCCGCGTCGCCCGTCCGCGCTCGGCGGCGATCGCGATCAGCTCGCCCACACCCTCGACATCGAGGCTGACGAACGGATCCTTGGCGTAGATTCCCTTCTCCACATAGGTGGTGAGGAACTTGGCCGCATCGTCGCGCGAGACGCCGAGCGTGGTCTGGGTCAGGTCGTTAGTGCCGAAGGAGAAGAAGGCGCCCGCTTCGGCGATATCGCCCGCACGCAGCGCGGCGCGGGGCAGCTCGATCATCGTGCCGACCAGATATTCGATCGTGCGGTCCTGCTCATCGAACACGTCGCGGGCGGCGCGATCGACCACGGCCTTCATCAGCTCGAGCTCGCGCTTCGTCGCGACCAGCGGGATCATGATCTCGGGGATCGGCGCCTCGCCGCTATTCTCCGCGACGATGCACGCCGCCTCGAAGATCGCGCGGGCCTGCATCTCGTAGATCTCGGGATAGGTCACGCCCAGGCGGCAGCCACGGTGCCCGAGCATCGGGTTGAACTCGTGCAGCTCGGCGGCGCGGCGCTTGAGCGTCTCGACATCGAGGCCGGCCGCCGCCGCGACTTCGGCGAACTCGCTCTCCTCGTGCGGCAGGAATTCGTGGAGCGGCGGATCGAGCAGGCGGATCGTGCAGGGCAGCCCCGCCATCACCTCGAAGATCTCGACGAAATCGCTGCGCTGCTCGGGGAGCAGCTTCTCGAGCGCGACGCGGCGGCCCTTCTCGTCGGCCGCGAGGATCATCTCGCGCACCGCAGTGACGCGCGAGGGCTCGAAGAACATGTGCTCGGTGCGGCAGAGGCCGATGCCCTCGGCGCCGAAATCGCGCGCGGTGCGGCAATCGAGCGGCGTCTCGGCATTGGTGCGCACCTTGAGCCGGCGCTTGGCGTCGGCCCAGACCATCAGCGTGCCGAAATCGCCGGCCAGCTCGGGCTGCACCGTCGGCACCGCGCCGAGCATCACTTCGCCGGTGGCGCCGTCGATCGTGACGAGGTCGCCTTCACGCACCTCGCGCTGGCCGACGCGGAACAGCTTCTCGCGGGCGTTGATCGCCAGCGTGCCGGCGCCCGAGACGCAGGGCCGGCCCATGCCGCGCGCGACCACCGCGGCGTGGCTGGTCATGCCACCACGTGCGGTGAGGATGCCCTTGGCGGCATGCATGCCGTGGATGTCCTCAGGCGAGGTCTCGACGCGGATCAGGATCACCGCCTCGCCATTGCCCGCGCGCTTCTCGGCGGTGTCGCTGTCGAACACCGCGATGCCCGATGCGGCGCCCGGCGAGGCGGGCAGGCCCTTGGTCAGCACGTCGCGCGGGGCGTTGGGATCGAGCGTCGGGTGGAGCAGCTGGTCGAGCGCCTGGGGATCGACGCGCAGGATCGCCTCCTCCTGCGTGATCAGCCCCTCGCTCGCCATGTCGACCGCGATCTTGAGCGCTGCCTTGGCGGTGCGCTTGCCCGAGCGGGTCTGCAGCATCCAGAGCTTGCCGCGTTCGACGGTGAACTCGATGTCCTGCATGTCGCGGTAATGCTTCTCGAGCGTCTCGAAGACCGCCGCGAGCTGCGCATACACTTCGGGCATCGCCTCTTCCATCGAGGCGGGCTTGGCACCCGCCTTCTCGCGGGCGGCTAGGGTGAGATATTGCGGGGTGCGGATGCCGGCGACGACGTCCTCGCCCTGCGCGTTGATCAGGAACTCGCCATAATATGCGTTCTCGCCGGTCGAGGGATCGCGGGTGAAGGCCACGCCGGTCGCCGAGGTGTCGCCCATATTGCCGAACACCATCGCCTGGACGTTGACTGCGGTGCCCCAGTCGCCGGGGATGTCGTTGAGCCGGCGATAGACCTTGGCGCGCTCCGACTGCCAGGAGCCGAACACCGCGCCGATCGCACCCCAGAGCTGGTCATGCACGTCCTGCGGGAACGGCTTGCCCCACAGCTCCTGGACGATCGCCTTGTACTCGGCGACCAGCGCCTGCCAGTCCCTGGCGGTCAGCTCGGTGTCGAGATTATAGCCGCGATCCTCCTTGGCGATCTCGAGCGCTTCCTCGAAGCGGCCATGATCGAGCTCGAGCACCACGTCCGAATACATCTGGATGAAGCGGCGATAGCTGTCCCAGGCGAAGCGCTCGTCGCCGCTGATCGCGGCTAGGCCGACGACGGTGGTGTCATTGAGGCCGAGGTTGAGCACCGTGTCCATCATGCCGGGCATCGAGGCGCGCGCGCCCGAGCGGACCGAGACGAGCAGCGGATCACTGGCGTCGCCGAATTTCTTGCCGGTGATGCCCTCGATATGGGCGATGCCGTTGGCGACTTCGGCCTTCACGCTGTCGGGGAAGATACCGCCTTGGTCGTAATAGACCGCGCACATCGGCGTGCTGATCGTGAAACCGGGAGGCACCGGCAGGCCGATCGAGGCCATGCCATCGAGATTGGCGCCCTTGCCCCCGAGCAGGTTCTTGTCACCCTTGCCCCCGTCCGACACATTCCCGC
The DNA here is from genome assembly GCF_047324325.1 of Sphingomonas sp. Sphisp66. Classification (NCBI taxonomy): domain Bacteria; kingdom Pseudomonadati; phylum Pseudomonadota; class Alphaproteobacteria; order Sphingomonadales; family Sphingomonadaceae; genus Sphingomonas; species Sphingomonas sp. Sphisp66. Next base: position 219,301 of record NZ_CP168508.1, on the reverse strand, counting down.
CGAAGCGGTACACATATTGCGTCATCCACGTCCCTTCTCACGACTTGGGACAGGCGCCTACCGCAGGTGCGAACAAGGGGAAACCCGCTGACTACGTTGTCAGAAGGCAAGTTTTGCTTGGCCGTGATCAAATCACGGCAAGACACCGGTTACGTAAGATAAATCATTGTAGAGACCCAGGCAAATATGCCGGCAATCCACCGACGTGCCCGGCTTTTCCCCGGCGAAGGCCGGGGGCCCAGACTAAGCGTGCGCGGCGAAGACGCGCTATCGCGCGTGATTTCAAGGACTGGGCCCCGGCCTTCGCCGGGGAAAGCGAGGGCGCCGCGGAGGCGCCCTCGTGTTCGATCAGCCTTCGATCTTCGAGAAGTCGGCGACGTTGTTCACCGCGTCGCGGATGCGGGCGAGCAGGCCCAGGCGCATCTCGCGCTTGAACTCGTCCGGATCGACCACGGTGACATCGTCGAAGAACGTGTCAATCGGCGCGCGGAGCGAGGCGAGCGCGGCCATTGCCGCCTCGTAATCCTCGGCCTCGACCGCGGCTTCGGCCTTGGGTTCGGCGGCGTCGAGCGCTTCGCGCAGCGCGGCCTCGGCGGGCTCGGCCTCGTAGATCTCGTTGTCCGCGACTTCGCCCGGCGCCCAGCTCTCCTTCTTGAGGATATTGGCGGCGCGCTTGTAACCGGCGAGCAGGTTCCTGCCGTCCTCCGAGGTGATAAAGGACTGGAGCGCGTGGACGCGGGCGAGCAGGCGGACGAGATCGTCCTCGCCGCCCAGCGCGAACACCGCGTCGATCAGGTCGTGACGAACGCCGGCTTCCTTCTGCTGGACCTTGAGGCGGTCGGCGAAGAAGTCGAGCACGTCCTTGCTGACCGACTTGGTGAGCGGGAAGCGCAGGCCATTGTCGAGGATCAGCGCGATCACGCCGAGCGCCGAGCGGCGCAGCGCGAACGGGTCCTTGGAGCCGCTGGGCTTCAGATCGACGCCGAAGAAAGACGTGATGCTGTCCAGCTTGTCCGCCAGCGCCACCGCCACCGTCACCGGTGCGGTGGGGACGTCGTCGCCCTGGCCAACCGGCTTGTAGTGGTCGCGGATCGCTTCGGCGACCGCAGCCGGTTCACCCTGTACGGCGGCGTAATAGCCGCCCATCAGGCCTTGGAGTTCGGGGAACTCGCCGACCATGCCGGTGACGAGATCGGCCTTGGCGAGGCGCGCGGCACGCTCGGCCATGTCCGCCAATTCCGTCATCCCGGCGGAAGCCGGGATCTCGTGCGGCTCCGTTCCCGCGCCATCGCCCGAGACCCCGGCTTTCGCCGGGGTGACGATGTTGGATTCGACCAACCACCGCGCCAGCTTCGCCACGCGATCCACCTTGTCAGCCACCGTACCCAGCTTCTCGTGGAAGACGATCTTCTCGAGCTTGGGGGTGAGGTCCTCGAGCCGGGTCTTGAGATCGGTCTCGTAGAAGAAGCGCGCGTCGCTCAACCGGGCCGCCAGCACCTTCTGGTTGCCCTCGACGATCTTCGCGCCGCCGTCGGCCGCGTCGATATTGGCGACGCAGACGAAGGCGTTGGCGAGCTTGCCCGAATTATCGCGACAGACGAAATACTTCTGGTTCACGCGCGCGGTGAGCTGGATCACTTCGGGCGGCACGTCGAGGAACGCTTCGTCGAAGCGGCCGAGCAGCGGCATCGGCCATTCGGTGAGGCCGGCATTCTCGTAGAGCAGCCCCTCATCTTCGATCAGCGTCAGACCGGCCTTCTGCGCGGCCATCTTGGCGCCCAGCGCGATGATGTTGCGGCGCTCGGCACCGTCGATGATCACATGGCAGGCGCGCAGCTTCTCGATGTAATCCGCGGCCGAGCCGATCGTGATCCCGCCCGGATGGTGGAAGCGGTGACCGACGGTGACCGAGGCGCTCTTCACGCCCGCGACTTCGACCGGCACCAGCTTGTCGCCGAGCAGCGCGATGATGCCCTGGAGCGGGCGCACCCAGCGCAGGCTCTCGGTCGTCTCCGAGGCGGCGCCCCAGCGCATCGACTTGGGCCAGGGGAAGGCGGTGATGACATGGCTGATCGCGCTGGCGAGCACCGAGCCGGCGACGATGCCGGGGCGGTCGATCACCGCGAACAACACCTTGTTGCCCTTGCCGTCGTCGCGCTCGACGAGTTGCTCGCGCGTCAGGCCGGTCGAGCGCAGGAAGCCCTCGATCGCCTGGGCCGGGGCGTCGGCGCGCGGGCCCTTGCGCTCCTCGCTCGCCGCCGCGGTCATCTCGGCGACACCGCGGACGATCAGCGCGAGGCGGCGCGGGGTGGCGTAGCTCTCGATGCTTTCGAACGGCAGGTTGAGCGCCTGCAAGCGCGCCTCGAACAGCGCGGCCAGATCGGCGCGCGCCTTCTCCTGCATGCGGGCGGGAATTTCCTCCGAGCGGAGCTCAAGCAGGAAGTCTTGCGCGCTCATACCGTCCACTCCGGATACTTGGCCTGCCAGCTGGGCGTCATGTGCTGGATCCAGGCTTCGCAGCTGCCCTTGGCCAGGTCGCGCACGCGGCCGATATAGGCCTGGCGCTCGGCGACGGAGATCACGCCGCGGGCCTGGAGCAGGTTGAACAGATGGCTGGCCTCGATCGCCTGCTCATAGGCGGCGATGGGCACATTGTTGTTCAGGCAGTTCTCGCATTCGGCCACGGCCTTGCGGAAGCCCTCGAACAGCGTCTCGGTGTCGGCGACTTCGAAATTGTACTTCGACATCTGCTTCTCGTTCTCGAGAAACACGTCGCCGTAGGTCACGCCCTGGTCGTTGAAGGCGAGGTCGTACACGCTGTCCTTGTTCTGGATGTACATCGCCAGGCGCTCGAGCCCGTAGGTGAGCTCACCGGCGACGGGCTTGCAATCGAAGCCGCCCATCTGCTGGAAATAGGTGAACTGGGTCACCTCCATGCCGTCGCACCAGACTTCCCAGCCCAGGCCCCAGGCGCCGAGCGTCGGCGATTCCCAATCGTCCTCGACGAAGCGGATATCGTGCCTGGTGAAGTCGATGCCGATCGCCGCGAGCGAGCCCAGGTACAGGTTCTGCAGGTCGGGCGGGCTCGGCTTCAGGATCACCTGATACTGGTAATAATGCTGGAGCCGGTTCGGGTTCTCGCCATAGCGGCCGTCGGTCGGGCGGCGGCAGGGCTGGACGAAGGCGGCGTTCCACGGCTCGGGGCCGAGGGCGCGCAGCGTCGTCGCCGGGTGGAAGGTGCCCGCACCCATGCGCATGTCATAGGGCTGGAGGATCACGCAGCCCTTCTCCGCCCAATAGTCATGGAGCGTGAGGATCATGCGCTGGAAGCTGAGGGGCTCTGCCATAGTGCCCCGCGCTTTGGCGTCTCCTCTCCAACCGGTCAATGGCGACGCTGGATCAAGGTCCGGTTCGGGGCTACCGGTCGGGGATGATCGCACGCCCGATGATCCGCCGCCTGATCCCCGCCCTCGCCGCGCTAACCCTCTGGGGCTGCGGGCAGAAGCCTGCCGCTCCGGCCGAGAAGGCCGATCCGGCGCTGTGGGTGGTCAAGGACGCCGACACCACCATCTACCTGTTCGGCACCGTCCATGTTCTCAAGCCTGGGCTGAGCTGGTTCGACGACGGGATCAGGAAGGCCTTCGATGCCTCCGACACTTTGGTGCTCGAGCTGGTGCTGCCGCCCGATGCCGAAATGCAGCAGATCGTCGCCGAGCTGGGCACCGCCGCCGGTGGCCCGCCGCTGACCGAGCAGCTGCCTGCCGCAGAGGCGGCGAAGATGCGCGCGGCCTTGCCCGGATATGGCATGGCGCCCGATTCGCTCGACCGGGCCGAGCCCTGGCTGGCCGCCACCTTGCTGTCGGTGATGCCGCTCAAGCAGCTGGGATATGACGACAAACAGGGCGCCGAGCTGACCCTGACCAACGCCGCCAAGGCCGCGGGCAAGAAGATCGAGGGGCTGGAGACCGCGCGGCAACAGCTCGGCTATTTCGATGCGCTGCCCCTGCCCGCCCAGCGCAAGCTGCTGATCGAGACGATCGACGACCTGCCCCAGGCGGGCAGCAAGATCGACCAGGCCGTCACTGCCTGGCGCAAGGGCGATGCCGAGGGCCTCGCCAGGCTGGTCAATGCCGACATGGCCTCCGCCCCCGAGGTGAGCCAGGCGCTGCTGGTCAACCGCAACCGCAACTGGGCGGGCTGGATTTCCAGGCGAATGCAACAGCCTGGCACGGTGTTCCTGGCGGTTGGCGCCGGGCATCTGGCCGGCAGCGAGAGCCTGCAGGCCGAGCTGGCGCGGCGGGGGCTGAAGGTCGAGCGGGTTCGGTACTGAGCCGCTGATTCCCCTGAGCTTTTCCCCGGCGAAGGCCGGGGTCCAGGCCTTGAAAATCACGCGCCTTGCCGCGTCTTCGCCGCGCACTGCTTAGTCTGGGCCCCGGCCTTCGCCGGGGTAAGGCTTGTGGATGCCTCGTACCCCTAGGCGAGCAAAGGTGGCGCCGGATTGACATCGTCCCGGACTTAATATAGCTCATCGGTTAAATAACCCATGAGTTAGATATGGACGCCCTGAGCAACACCTTCGCCGCCCTTGCCGACCCTACCCGCCGCGCGATCCTGGCGCGGCTGGCGCTGGGCGAAACCACGGTGGGCGAGCTCGCCCAGCCCTTTGCGATGAGCGGGCCGGCGGTGACCAAGCACCTCAAGGTGCTCGAGCATGCCGGGCTGATTTCGCGCAGCCGGGTGGCGCAGCAGCGCCCGGCCAAGCTGGAGCCGGCGGCGCTCAAGGCGGCGAGCGACTGGATCGCCGAATATCGCCGGTTCTGGGACGCGAAGTTCGACGACCTCGATGCCTATCTCGATGAGCTGCAGAAGAAGAATGGAGAGAGCAAATGACCACGACGGAACTCGGTGTCGGCTATGAAGTGACCATCGACCGCACCTTTGCCGCGCCGCGCGACCTGGTGTTCGACTGCATGACCAAGGCCGAGCATCTCGCCCGCTGGTGGGGTCCGCATCATTTCGACGTGCCCTTCGCCGAGAGCGAGGCGCGGCCGGGCGGCAGGATCCGCCTCGATATGCGCGGGCCCGAGGCGTACGGCACCAATGAAGTGCATGGCGAGTATGAAGTGGTCGATCGTCCGGACACTCTGGTCATGGTTCTTCGCGCCTTCGGTGCGCCGGACGGCAGCTGGGGGATCGAGCACCGCACCCGGATGGAATTCACCGACGCCCCCGGCGGCGGCACGCACATGCACATGACCACGGTGGTGCTGCAGGCGAGCGAGGAGCTGCTGCCCGCGCTTTCGGGCATGCGCGAGGGCTGGAGCCAGAGCTTCGAGAAGCTGGACGCGGTGCTGCCCGAGCTGGTGTAAACTTCGGGGGCCGGAATGTCCTCTCTCCGCTGGCGGGGAGAGGGTTGGGAGAGGGGCAGGACTGGACCGCGCGCGCTGGCGCCCGTGGATCGAGACACACTGCCCCTCTCCCCGGCCCTCTCCCCGGACGGGGAGAGGGAGTAGACTCACCTTGCTTTTCCCGCCTTCCCCCGTTATGCGCGCGCCTTCCGTGCCAGGGTCATCCCTGGAGGCCTGGCCGGATCGAACTAACTTTAGCTGATTGGAACGACACATGAGCGATACGCTTACGCTGTCGGCCGAGACGCGCGAGCAGGTTGGCAAGGGAGCCTCCCGCGAGCTTCGTCGTAATGGCCGCGTCCCCGCCGTGATCTACGGCAACAAGCAGGACCCGAAGAGCATCCACGTCGAGGAGCGCGAGCTCTATCGTCTGCTGATGACCGGGCACTTCTTCAATTCGATCATCATGATCAATGGTGAACGCACCCTGCCCAAGGACGTGGCTTTCGACCCCGTCACCGATCGTCCGGTGCACGCCGACTTCCTGCGCATCAGCGAGCACGCGACCGTGCACGTGAACGTGCCTATCGTCTTCGCCGACGAAGAGCTCGCTCCGGGCCTGAAGCGCGGCGGCGTCCTGAACGTCGTCCGTCACGAACTCGACCTGGTCGTCGACGCCGCCGAGATCCCCAGCGAGATCACCATCTCGCTCAAGGGCCTCGAAGTCGGCGATTCGCTGCACATCTCGGCAGTGACCCTGCCGAAGGGCGCGACTTCGGCGATCACCGACCGCGACTTCACCATCGCGACCGTGGTTGCTCCGTCGGCGCTCAAGTCGAGCGAAGGCGACACGACCCAGACCGAAGCCGAAGGCGAGGAAGCCGGCGAGTAATCGCCCCCTCGAACTTCGCGGTTCAAAAAATCGCCTCCGCGCCCTAGGTGCGGAGGCGATTTTCGTTTGAGCAGGAATTGAGATGCAGCTGTGGGTCGGCCTGGGCAATCCGGGCCCGCAATATGCGATGCACCGGCACAATGTGGGCTTCATGGCGGTGGACGCCATTGCCGAGACCTATGGCTTCACGCCCGAGAAGAAGCAGTTCCAGGGCTGGACCCGCGAGGGCCGGATCGGGACGCAGAAGGTGATCCTGCTCAAGCCCGGTACGTTCATGAACGAGAGCGGCCGTTCGGTGCGCGCGGCGATGGACTTCTACAAGCTGACCCCGGAAGACGTGACCCTGTTCCATGACGAGCTCGACCTGGTGCCGATGAAGGTCAAGGTGAAGCGCGGCGGCGGCACCGCGGGGCACAACGGCCTGCGCTCGACCGACAAGCATCTCGGCCCCGACTTCCGCCGGGTGCGGATCGGCATCGGCCATCCCGGGCACAAGGACCGGGTGCACGGCTATGTGCTGGGCAACTACGCCAAGGCCGAGCTGGCCCCCCTCGCCGACATGCTCGGCGCGATCGCCGCCGAGGCGCCGTGGCTGGCAGCAGGCGACGATGCGCGGTTCATGAGCGACGTGGCGCTGCGGCTGCAGGACTAGGCGGTCAGGCCGAGGGCGGCGGCACCACTCGGTTGGGATCGAGCTTCGAGGCGAAGGCCGCCGACTGCATGATGATCAGCACCGCTATGCGTGGATCGAGGATTTGCAGCGTCTTGCCGAAATTGGCGATGGCGGCCCAGGCAGCGATCGCCGGCCAAAGCCGCACCGGCACCGGATAGTGCCGCTCGCCGATCTTGACGACGCGCCCGATGAAGCATTCCAACGCGTGCGGCCAGACTCCTCGGAGGAGCTGGTCGATCGGCAGATGTGGCTGGTGTGCTTTATCGACCGTGGGGAAGCCTTCTCCCTCCCCGCCCAGCTTCTCGGCCATCGGGCTGAAGATCTCCGCCGGGCTCGGCATGCGTTCGGGCGCGAGCCCGTGTGCCTGCGCCGTTCCGGAGAGCAGCGCCCAGAGATTGCCGTTGGGATCGCCCTGACCGCCGAAGAACTGGGTATTGAGCGCGTCGCCAACGAAATAGCGATGGCCGTTGGTCGCGTTGAGCGTCATCAGCTCGCCCTGGCCGAACTTTTCGCCATTGGCGGCTCGCTGGAACACGGCACACTGGCCACTATAGCCGCAGATTGCGCCAGCGGCAGCGAGCAGCGTCTCGGCATGCACCCGCCCATCGACTTCGATCCACATGGGCAGGCTCTGGGCGAGCCCGGCATAGGCAAGGTTGCCACCGGTCTCGAACTCGCCGCCCTGCCAGGACATCGCCGCGGCGCGACCTCCACTTGGCGCCGGCCCTTGAGGGGGTGGCGGGGGAGCCGGTGGGGCAGTCCCTTTCCTTCCGAAGATTCGCCTGATCATCGCCAAGGTTAGAATGGCCGGGCCCGCGAGATCGAGTGGAATCGGCGCCGCCAAGCCATGAGAAACCACGTTTTCGGCGCCATGGCCGAATCCGGCGAAGCATGGCCTTGTGGTTCAGTCGACACCGAGAAACCGAGGCTGGTGGCAGGGAACGACGCGCGGTTCGTGAAGCACAGGGCGATCTTTCGTGAAGACAGCCATGCAACGACAATCCGATGGGCCACACCCATCTTCCTTAACATGGATCAGCAAGATCCAATAGTTTCCGCAAAGGTAACGACGCCATCGTCATCATCGATTCATCTTTTGGATCGATCTATTTCATCGCGAAGCACGCGCGATGCTCGCGCTCCACGGCATAAGGGGAAGACAATGCCCACTTATACTGGCACCAGCGGCACCGATTACATCACCGGATCAAGCAGCGGCGACACGATCTACGGCCTGGGCGGCAATGATACGCTGGATGGCGGCGCCGGTGCCGACCTCATTCGCGGCGGGGACGGCAACGACACGATCCTCAGCGGCCCGCTCTTCGAGAACAGCTACGACCGGCTCTATGGCGAGAATGGCGACGACACGATCACCGCTGGCGCCGGCGACCTGGTCGATGGCGGATCGGGCACCGATCGGCTCAACGGCAATTACCAGAACGCCACCTCGGCGCTGACGATAGACTTCAGCGCGATCTGGACCGGAGGCTCGATCACCGTCGCCGGCGCCGCGATCACCAATATGGAGAGGCTCGGCACCATCTATGGCTCGGCCTATAACGACACGTTCACCACCGGCAGCCTCGCCGGGAGCAGCACCTCGCTCTACGGCTGGTCGGGCAGCGACGTGCTGATCGGCGGCGCCGGCCGCGACTGGATCGAGGGCTTTTCCTACACCGGCAATGGCGACAGCGAAGCCGATCTCCTCTACGGCCTGGATGGCGACGATCTGCTCGGCGGCGGGGTGAACGACACGCTCGACGGCGGCAGCGGAATCGATTCGGTACGCCTCGTCTTCACCGCCGCCACCTCGGGCGTCACGGCCGATTTCACCGCGGTGCTCGGTGGCAGCACCGCGACGATCGGCGGCATCACGCTCACCAGCATCGAGCACATCCAGACCGTGCTCGGCTCCGACCATGACGATGTGTTCGACGTCAGCGCCGATGCCTATGGCGGCCTTCCCTGGGGCAGCACCGCGCTCGAGGGCAATGGCGGCAACGACATATTGATCGGCAGCGCCACCGGCAATGTCCTGAACGGCGGCACCGGCGACGACTTCATGTCCGGTGGTGCAGGCGGCGACACCTATTCGGTCGACAGCCTGGGTGACGTCATTGTCGAAGCTGCCGGTGGCGGTATCGATGCGGTCAATTCGAGCATCAGCTACACGCTCGGCGCCGAGCTCGAGCAGCTTAGCCTGACCGGCACCGCGGCGCTCGACGGGACGGGCAATGCGCTCGACAACAGCCTCTCGGGCAATTCGGGCGCGAACATCCTGATCGGCGGCGCCGGGCGCGACCAGCTGACCGGCGGTGGCGGTGGCGACACGTTCGGCTTCGCTTCGGGCGATTTCGCCGGGCTCACGGCCAGCACCGCCGACCTGATCTATGACTTCAGCCAGGCGGAAGGCGACCGGATCGACCTGAGTGCGATCGACGCAGTCGCCGGGGGCGCCGATGACGCCTTCGCCTTTCTCGGGGCGGGCGCCTTCACCGGCGTCGCGGGAGAGCTGCGCTACGAATATTCGGGCACGCGGACGATGATCTATGGCGATCTCGACGGCAACGGCGTCGCCGATTTCGCTATCGCGCTGACTGGCAATATCGCGCTGGCCGCGGGCGACTTCCACCTGTGAGGCCAGGGGTGCGGGTCGCTTTGCAGCGGCCCCCCCCCCCCGTGAGCGGGTGGAGCCCCAGGCCCCACCCGCCGCATACCATCACTGCTGCGGCAGCACCGGTGCCGTGAAGGCGCCGTCGACCGAATTGCCGTCGAGGCCATTGTTGCCATAGCTGCGGATGACCGCGCCGGTGCCGGACTGGAGGCCGGCATTGTTGCCGGTGATCGTCGAGTTGCGGACGCGCACGGTGGCCGTGGCGCCGCCGGCGAGGATGCCGCGGTTGCTGTTGTCGAAGATCCCCGTGCTGTCGATCATCACCGCCGCAGTGGTGGTGCCGGCGGGCGTGTTCACCAGCACGCCGATGGGATTGGAGGAGATCATGCTGTCCTTGACCAGGACGATGCTTCCCCCGGTGGCGGTGTTGCCGACGGTATCGACCTGCAGGCCGCTGCCGCCATTGTTGAAGATCCTGACGTCGTTCAGCACGACACGCCCCGTGCCCAGGGCACCGGTGGGATTGACGAAGATCCCGCCGCCCGAGGTGCCGTTGCCGTTGCCGGTGATCGTCACATTGGTCAGGAACAGCTTGGCCGGGCGGCTCGGCTGGAACGAGACGCCATATCCGTTGCCGTTGTTCTGGACGATGACGTTGTCGACGATCAGCGAGGCGCCCGAGATGAAGCGGATGCCGTTCAGCCCCTGAGTCGTGCCCGCCCCATCGACCGACAGGCCGCGCAGGATGACCTTGATGGTGCCCGGCGTCCCCGTAGCGCTGTCGTTGACGATGAAGCCGTTGGTCGCGGAATTCAGCGTGCTGCCGAAGGTCCCGGTGCAATCGATGGTGATCGACTTGGTGATCGTCACCGTGCCGAAGCCGCCCGGATCGATGCAGTTGATCTCGCCGCCCGCCGCGGTCTTCGAGATGGCGCCGGCGAAGGTCTTGCACGGCGCGGTGCGGCTGCACGGGTTGACGTCGTCGCCGACACCCGAGACCCAGGTGCGCGTCGCCTGCGCCTGCGCCTGACCTGCAAATAGAAAACCGCTCCCCAGAAGAGCGACGCCCGTCAACGCGGCGCGCATCACAATATTTGCCATAGCTGAACCCCTTTTAACCAAAGAGGGAGTCGTCTTATCACCATAACAGATCAATCGACAGTCACATCGTTCGAGGTTCTTCACTCGGATCGTGCGGCCGACGAGCGAAGGCCTGCGTCGTTATTTCCTATATTTTTCATCGATATTGAGGGCGGAACTTCCGACATCGCGCGTCTGCGGCCGGCATCAGGCGGCCAGAAGCGGTTGCACCGGCACGGCACAGGGCGCCGTTTTCCCCAAAGAAAAGGGGCCCCGGCGAACCGGAGCCCCTTCGCTGTCTGCTTGGGTGGTGCGGCTTACTTCTTGCCGACGACCACGCCGATCAGGCTCTGGTTGGCGCCGCCGAAGCTGCCGGTGGCCGAGAAGACCGTGCCGACCTGCTCGCCCTGCGAACCGAAGAAGCCGCCGGCCAGCGTGCCGGTGAGCGGGCTGCCGGTGGTGAAGCTGCCGGTCCACTGGTTCTGGCCGACCGGGATCGCGCCCTGGGCGGTGAAGGTGCCATAGGCGACCGGCGCGCCGCCGCCCGTCGGGATCGTCGACAGGGTCAGCGTCATGGTGACGGCGCCGGTGGCGAAGTTGGTCGCCATGGTCACGGTGCCGGTGACCTGGTTGATCGCGGTGGTGGCACCGACGGTGCTTACCAGGCGGCCGGTGACGGTCAGCGTGCTGTAGTTGACGGTGCCGGTGGTCGGCATGTCGGTATAGGCGGTCGAGAAGCCCCAGGCGGTATAGGCGAGGCGCTTCTGGCCCGCGGTCGAATCGCCGCGCCACCAGTTGGCGTAGCTCACCCGGGTGAGCGCCAGCGCGGGGTTGGCGGTGACCTTGTCCTTCACGACGTTGTTCAGGAACTCGACCTGGGCGAACTTGCCCGCGGTGGTCGCGTCGTTGGTGCGGAAGATGAACTCGGGGTTGGTCGTCTCGGCACCGGTGACCAGGGTCGAGGTGCAGGTCTGGCCGGTCGGCACGCAGAAGCGCGATTCCTCGGTGTTCTCGCGCATCACATAGGTGCCGGTGGCGATCGCCGTGTCGGTGGCGAGGCGGACGCGGGCCAGGGCCGTCAGCGCTTCGGTGCTGACCGGGCCGAGGGTGACCGCGCTGGTCGCCGGATCGCCGGTATAGCTGATCGCGGCGTTATAGGTGTTGAACTCGGCCGGGGCGCTCAGCGGGAAGGTGGCATAGGTCGGCGACGCGGTCGGCGTCGGGGTGGGCGTCGCGGTCGGCGTCGGCGTCGCGGTCGAATCGTCGCCGCCACCGCAGCCCGACAGCGCAACCGTCGCGGCAAGCGCGCTCATGAACATGTGACGGCGAATCATTCCCTGCTCCTTAAAACACGCGGGCACCGAAAGGGCCTGCCGCCCCTGTACCCCAGATGAACGGCCCCCAGTCAAGCCGTTCGCGTCCGGCTAATCCGGTCGCAATACGGCGCTTTGAGGGCCTTAGAAGGCGAAACCGCGCGTCGCAACTTCCGCCTTCTTCCCTGTCGGGGACGGAGCCGCCGGCGCCATCCCGCAACCACCCGCGGTTTCCGGCGCGGTGAAGGGCTTCAGGCGTCCTTGTCCTTCAGCGACTTGCGCAGCGCCTCGATGCGGAACATCCGCGCCACCTTGTCCTTGCCAGCGAGCGGACCCTTGCCCATTTCCGCGACGAACTGGACGCACTGCGCCACGGTGTTGAGCCCGCGGCCGCTGCGCTCGGCCGGCGAGACCGTGCCGTCGCCATTGCTGTCCTTGCCGGCGCGGAACTTGGCCTCGACCGTCCTCGGATAGGCCCAGTCGGCATAGTCCTGGATCGTCGCCTTCGACAGCGCCGGGGCGCCGTCGTCGCCCGCCGGGAGCGTCTGGTCGCCGAGCGCGGTCTCCAGCTTCTCGCGGTAATAATCCTCATAGACCTTGGTGTCGCCGGCCCCGGCGGCGGCGATCCCCGCCTTCTGCCAGCGCAGTGCCGAGAGGCAGTCGAAGCTGTGCTCGACGCCTTCCTTCAGCTTCTGGGCCTTTTCGGCACCGGCGGCGCGAGCGGCGGCTTCCGCATTCGCCTTCTGGTTGGCCGCGCTGTCGTCGCAGGCCGACAGGCCGAGCGTGAGCGCAACGCCGGCCGCGGCGAAATAACCGAAACGGATCATATGGTTCGTCCCCTCTTTTATGGCGTCACTGTGCCATGCGCGGCCCCCAAGTCAACGCGCTGGCAAAAGCGGCGCTTTCGCTCTATCGGGGCGCCTTTCCCCAGAACATTGGAACAGGCTTCACATGGGTTTCCGCTGCGGCATCGTCGGGCTTCCGAACGTCGGCAAGTCCACGCTCTTCAACGCGCTGACCGAGACGGCGGCGGCGCAGGCGGCGAACTATCCGTTCTGCACGATCGAGCCGAACGTCGGCAATGTCGCCGTGCCGGATCCGCGGCTGAACAAGCTGGCCGAGATCGCCGGCTCCGCGAAGATCATCGAGACGCAGCTAGGCTTCGTCGACATCGCCGGGCTGGTCCGCGGCGCGAGCAAGGGCGAAGGCCTGGGCAACCAGTTCCTTGGCAACATCCGCGAGGTGGACGCGATCGTCCACGTCCTGCGCTGCTTCGAGAATGACGACATCCAGCATGTCGACAACAAGGTCGATCCGATCGCCGATGCCGAGACCGTCGAGACCGAGCTGATGCTCGCGGACCTGGAGAGCCTCGAGAAGCGCGTGCCCAACCTGCAGAAGAAGGCGGCGCAGGGCGACAAGGACTCGAAGGTCGCGGCCAGCGTGCTCGGCCAGGCGCTCGACCTGCTGCGCGACGGCAAGCCCGCGCGGCTGACCGAGCCGAAGGACCCGGACGAGGCGCGCGCCTTTGCCCAGGCCCAGCTGCTCACCGGCAAGCCGGTCCTGTACGTGTGCAACGTCAACGAGGAAGACGCGGCGAACGGCAACGAGCTGTCGGCCAAGGTGTTCGCCAAAGCCAAGGCCGAGGGCGCCGAGGCAGTGGTCGTCTCCGCCGCGATCGAAGCCGAGATCGCGACGATGCCGGTGGAGGACCGCGGCGAGTTCCTCGGCGAGCTGGGCCTGGAGGAGACCGGCCTCGCCCGCGTGATCCGCGCCGGCTACAAGCTGCTCCACCTGCTGACCTTCTTCACCGTCGGCCCGAAGGAAGCGCGGGCCTGGACCGTCGATGACGGAGCCACCGCACCGAACGCCGCCGGCGTGATCCACAGCGACTTCGAGAAGGGCTTCATCCGCGCCGAGACGATCGCGTACGACGATTTCGTCGCGCTGGGCGGCGAAGCCAAGGCCCGCGAGGCCGGCAAGCTGCGCGCCGAAGGCAAGGCGTACATCGTCAAGGACGGCGACGTGATGCACTTCCTGCACAGCTAAGGTCGAAGCCGAACCGGAGGGGAGAAGCCCGGCATTGCCCGTAATTCCCCCGTCACCCCGGCCTTGTGCCGGGGTCCACCGCGCGGTGAGGGTTGAACTCTAGGTTCCGGGGCATCCAGTGCGGCACTGTGGACCCCGGCACAAGGCCGGGGTGACGCAGTTCTCTATGGGAATAGGAGTCCCCACCCCTTCGCGCATCGAAACGACCTCACGGCCGCTTCACCCCCGGCAGCGTCGCGAGGCGGGCCTTGGGGATCTTGAGGACCATGCCCGCGGCGGCCCCCGGCACCGCGCTCACCCGGTACTCGGCGATCGTGCCGTAGACCTGCGCGATGTCGGCAGGGGCCAGGCCATAGTCCGCCGCCAGCCAGGCGAACATGCTCGACGAGGCGGCGCGGAACGAGGCGTCGAGCGAGCCCTCCATGCCGATCGCGACGAGATGCGTCGGCGTTTCGATGCGGACCCGGCCGGCGCTCTTGCCGCGGATAAGGTCGACCTCGACCTCGACGTCCATCGAGGTCTCGAGCGCGTCGCCGGTGGTCTCGCCGTCGCCCTGCAACGCATGCGCATCGCCGAAATAGAGCAAGGCGCCCGGCACCGCGACGGGAAGGTAGACAATGGTCCCCTCTCCCATCTCGTTGAAGTCCATGTTGCCGCCGAAGCTGCCGACATCGCCCGATCCGGGCGCTGCACCCCGCGGGTTCACTGCCACGCCGATGCCGCCGAGCATCGGCTTGACCGGTACTTCAAAGCCCCTGAGCGCATCGCTCGGCGCATCGGGCGTGGCGACGCCCTTCTCGCGATCGAGCCGCCAGGTGACCGGCTTGCCCGCCCCCGCCATGCGCACCGCAGTGCGCGCATCCTGCCCGCGCTCGGTCATGCCGCTGGAGCTGATCGCCGTGTCGCGGTTGAGCCGTAGCCTGCGGATGCGGACGACAAGCGTATCGCCGGGCATCGCGCCGTCGACATAGAAGGGGCCGGTCTGCGGATTGCCGGGGGCCGCGCGGCGCACCCCGTCCGCATCGATCCCCGCCGCGTCGATCGTCGTCGTGTGGATCGTGTCGCCCGGATTCACGTGCAGCGCCGGCGGATTGAACGGCGAGAATTCGCGGTAGAAGCGCGTCGGCACGAATTCGCGGCGCTGGGGCGCGGCGCCGCTCGGCTGGGGCGGTCGCTCGGCGGTGAAGGTCAGGCGGTGCGGGATGCGCGCCGGCTCGCGCCCATCGACCAGCATCATCTCGCCGGTGATCCTGCCCTTGACCAGCCGCGCAGTGACGTCCTCCGAGCCGCCGGAATTGTCCTTGGCAAGGAAGCGGATCTCGCTGCCCTTCACCGTGCCGGTCAGCACGTCGCCGGTCAGGTCGCCGCTGATCTGGCTGCCGTCCTGCTTGAGATCGAGCGTCCAATAGGTCGGCGTGCCGAAATAATCGACGGTGACGATCCAGCGTCCCGCGACCTGATCCTGCGCCTGCGCCGCCACCGGCAGCGCGCAAACCAGCGCCGCCGCACTCCAGAAACCACCCCGCATATCGCCCTCCCTGCGACTTCGTTTCGATCAAGCAATGGTTCGGAGGCTGAACTTCGAATGAACCCGAACGCCCCCGCGCGACGGTTCGGCTTGCGCTTGCGGCGGCGTGCGGGTGAGATGGCGCCATGCAGCGATCCCCCGCGCGACTCCTCCGCCTGATGGGCATGATCTCCGGATATGGCGTGGCGGGGCTGGGCCTGCTCTACGCGCTGGTGATGGCGATCGGGCTGATCGCCCTGCCCGTGCCCGGCGCGCCGATCGGCCAGCCCTGGTTCGGCATGATGGAAGTGCTGATCCTGCTACTCGTGCCACTTCTGCTCGGTCTGGCCGCGGCGGTGCGCGGCACCGGGCTCGGGCCACGATTCACGCGGCTGGCGCTGCCCTTCATGGCCGCCGCGCTGGCGCTGACCAGCGTGGTGCACCTGTCGATCCTGATGCTGGGGGTGGAGGATTCGTTCGCCTGGCCCTCTTTGCCCTATGCGCTCGACATCATCGCCTGGGACGGGTTCTTCGCAGTCGCCGTGCTGCTGATGGCGCCGGCGTTCCGCGGTGCCGAGGACGAACGGACGGTCCGGCTGCTGTTGATCGCCAGCGGCGTGCTGGCGCTGCTCGGCTGGCTGGGGCCGATCACCGGGGTGATGGGCCTGCGGATGATCGGCGTGCTCGGCTATGCGATCGTCTTCCCGCTCGCCGCTTTGCTGATCGCGCGCTGGTTCAGCCGCTGGAGGCCGGCAGCGCGAACTTGACCGGCGCGGCATCGACCCGGCCCGGCAGCGCCGGCATCGTCCCGTCGCGCAGGAAGCGCATCGTCGCCGCATCGAGATCGGGATGATCGCGCAGCAGCCGGCCACTATGCTGGCCGCGATGGACGATCAGCGCGCGGGCATTGGGGAACCAGGGCAGCACGTCGACCAGATTCTCGACCGGGGTATTGGCGTCCCAATCGCCCTGGA
Organism: Sphingomonas sp. Sphisp66; assembly: GCF_047324325.1. Taxonomy (NCBI): domain Bacteria; kingdom Pseudomonadati; phylum Pseudomonadota; class Alphaproteobacteria; order Sphingomonadales; family Sphingomonadaceae; genus Sphingomonas; species Sphingomonas sp. Sphisp66. The sequence continues at coordinate 202,848 of NZ_CP168508.1, read as the reverse complement.
CGAACAGGATCGGCGTCTCGTCGCGCACCGGCTGGCGGAAGGCGTCGCCCAGATCGGCGGTGGGCCAGAGATCGGCGGTGGCGGCATAGGCGGCGAAATTCCACGGGCCGAGCATGTCGAGCGCGGGATCGCTCTGGATCTGCGTCCAGCGCGCCGCGGTGACGCCGGTGGCGGTGTCGATCAGCGGGCCGATCAGCGAGGCGGTGCTTGCCTTGCGCGTCTCGGCCTCTTCGGCGGCCCAGGCCTGGTAACGGCCGTTATAGGCATCGATCACGAAGGCCGGCCAGCGGCGCGCATCGGTGACATGGCTGAGCAGCGCGCGCTGGAAGTCGCCGACGCCGAGCACGACCTTGCCGGTGCCGGGCACCTCGACGGTCACCGGGCCCTTGGCGAAGCGGTCGCGCACGGTTCGCGCCGCCGCGATCAGCCCGCCTTGCGGGATGAAGGGTCGGAGCGCCGGGTCCTGCTCCGCCTCGAAGGCGACGCGCTGCATCACCGCGAAGACCTGGGCGGGCATGTCATAGCCATTGGCGAGCGGCTCGACCAAGGAGATCAGCCCCCGTGCGACCGTGCCCGGATGGCGCTTCAGCACGGCAAAGGCCCATTGCGAGCCGAAGCTCGCGGCGGTGAGGCTGATCCTTTGGTAACCGAAGGCGCGGCGCACCGAGTCCACGTCGTCGGCGCATTCGGCAATGGTGTAGCCGGTCAGGTCATGCCCCGGATTGGCCGCCGCTGCACCCTCGGCCAGCTTGCGGGTCACCGCGATATCGTCCTCGATGCGGCTGGGCTGGTCGAGCGGGGCGGCGGGATAGCGCAGCTCGAGCATGTCGCCGCGCAGCGTGTATCCGCGCTGCTCGACGATCACCAGGTCGTTGGCCGCGGCATGATCGAGCCACATGCGCAGCCGGCGCTTCGCGAGCGGGCTGGGATCGCCCAGCGTGTCGAGCAGGGTTACGCCGGGGCCGCCGACGAGCAGGAAGATCGGCGGCTGGCCGATGTCCTTCGCCGCCCTGATGCGCAGCACGCCGACCTTGATCTTGCGGCTGCCGGGTTTCGCGCGGTTCTCGGGGACCTCGATCGCGCCGGCTTCGTAGCGGACGGGGCTGCCGTCCGAGGCGGTCTCGGTTCCGGGGGTGAGGGAAAGCCTGTCCTGCGCCGCGGCGGGCACCGCCAGCCCGAGCGCAACCACCACCGCAAGCAGCATCCGCATCCCGATCCCCTCTTTTCCTGCATCGTGGCGAAGGCGAAATGAACGGCAGGTTAGCACGGCATCCGGAACGAGAGGATTTCGGGAAGGGCTTCAACGACGCGGGGAAGACCCCTTATGCTGATCCCGCCGAAAGGAGATTCGATGGGCCTGCTGGACAAGTTGCTGCGCCGTGGCGGCGCGAAATCCGAGCCGTTGCCGACGGATGACGAGGGCGTGCTGGTCAACGCCTATGCCACGGTGCGCGACCTGCCGCCGCTCGGCTTCTCGCATATATGGCACAACCAGCGCGACCTTTCGGATCCCGAGCTCGCCGCGCATCTCGACGGCTTCGCCGGCTATGTGATGAGCCGCGGCGACGGCCAGATGACTGCGGCACGCTATCATCTGTGGCGCCATGTCCAGCGGGTCCGCCACCAGCTCAGCTTCTCGGTGTCGGCGGAGGCACTGGGCGAGATCGAGCATTGGGCCCGCGACGCCAATGCGATCCTGTTCCTGCCCGACGGATCGGTGCGCGCGCCGGACGGGGCGGTGCTGATCAACGGCGCCGGGGAAAGCGATCCGGCCGCCGCCCTGCCCTATCCGCCCGACGCCGTGGCGCGCCGCGAACGGACGCTGGAGCATCTCGCCGGGATCACGCCGCGCCCGCCCGCCAGCATGCCGCCCGCGTTGGGCGAGGCCGAGTTGCTGCTGCGCCCGGCAGGCGAGACGCTGCCCCGGGCGCTCGCGCTGGCCTGTGTGGCGGTCCATGCCGAGAACCTGCAGAACGGCGACGACGATATCCGGCCCCGGCTGCGCGAGCTGAACCTGATCGGCATGGCGTCGCTCACGCCGAAGGAGACGGCGTTCCTCGAAGCCGAGTCCCCTGATGCGCAGACCGTCACCCAGATGGGCTGGCGCTATGAGGCGCTGAATACCCTGCTCTGGGCACTGGGCAACGAGGCCGTCATCCTCGACGCGAGCGACCGGATTGCGGACGCGGCAGTCCTGGCGCGCGCCGCGCTGGAATTCGCACAGGCGCCACACGCCGATCCGCGCTTCCGCCCGATCCCGGAAATCCTGGATGCGCTCGACCGGACCTGGCGCATGCAATGGATTGTCCGCGAAGCGCACAAGACCGGGCCGGCGCCCGCGGGGCTGAACCCCGATGTGCTGACGGAACGCCATGTCGCGCTGAACTGGCTGACCGGTTTCCAGAACGATCCAGGCACCCCGTGGGACGAGATCGACACGCCGAGCTGATCGCCTAGCCCTCGAACGCCGCGAGGATCGGGCACGGCCCCGCGCCGCCCTTGCCGCATTCGTGCGCGAGCTTGCCCAGCGCGTCGCGGGCGGCGGTGAGCTCGGCGATCTTGCGGTCGAGCATTTCGATCTGCTCGCGGGCGAGCGCACGGGCGCGGGGGCGGTCGTCGCGGGCGTCGAGATCGAGCAGCTCGGCGATCTGCTCCAGGGTGAAGCCCGCGGCCTGGGCGGAGCGGATGAACCTGAGGCGCCGCAGATCGCCCTCGCCATAGCGGCGCACCCCGCCAAGATAGCCGCGCTCGGGCTCCGCCAGCATGCCGCGCCGCTGATAATAGCGGACCGTCTCCACCCCGACGCCGCCCGCTTCCGCCAATTTCCCGATCGTCAATGACATGCCTTGACTCCGTACCATGGTACGGACCCTATATGGGTGCGCATGACAGGGAATGCAAAGCGCGCGACGCTCTACCGGATGGTGATGCCCGATCACGTCTGCCCCTATGGACTCAAGTCCAAATGGCAGCTCGAGCGGCATGGCTATGTGGTCGACGATCGCTGGCTGACCACGCGGGCGGAGACCGACGCGTTCAAGGCCGAGCATGATGTGAAGACCACGCCGCAGACCTTTATCGACGGCAGGCGGATCGGCGGGAATGACGACCTGACCCGCTTCTTCGGGGGCACGGTGGCCGAGCCGGGGACGACCAGCTACCAGCCCGTGATCGCGCTGTTCGCGATGACCGCGGCGCTGGCGATGGCGGCGAGCTTCGCGGTGAACGGCACGCCCTTCACGGTGCGCGCGGCGGAGTGGTTCGTCAGCTTCAGCATGTGCGTGCTGGCGATGCTCAAGCTGCAGGACGTCGAGAAATTCTCGTCGATGTTCCTGAACTACGACCTGCTTGCCCGGCGCTTTGTACCCTATGCCTATGCCTATCCGTTCCTGGAGGCGCTGGCCGGGGTGCTGATGGCCGCGGGCGCACTGACCTGGTTCGCGGCGCCGCTGGGGCTGACGATCGGCGGGATCGGCGCGATCTCGGTGTTCAAGGCCGTCTATCTCGACCGGCGCACGCTGAAGTGCGCCTGTGTCGGCGGGAGCAGCAGCGTGCCGCTGGGCTTCGTCTCGCTGACCGAGAATCTGTTCATGATCGGCATGGGGCTGTGGATGCTCGCCCGGCCGGCCGCGATGGGAATGTAAGAACATGAAGAAGCTGCTCCTCACCACCGCCGCGCTGCTGACGTCTCCCGCTGCCTTCGCGCAGGATCATAGCGGGCATTCGATGCCGGGCATGGACATGCCGGCACCCGCCCCTGCTCCGACGCCTGCGCCGCAGGATCATTCGATGCACGACATGCAGGGGATGGATGGGGAGGACTCCCACGCCCCGGCTGGTGCTGCAAACAGCGCGATCGGATCGGGCACCTCGCGCCTGCCGGTCTCGGACGGGATGAACGGCGGCTTCCATGTGATGACCGGCGACTGGATGCTGATGGCGATGGGATCGGCGACGCTCGCCTATACCGACCAGGGCGGGCCGCGCGGCGACAATGCGACCTACACGGCGAACATGGCGATGTTCCAGGCGCAGCGGCGCTGGGCGGACGGGACGAAGCTGACCTTCGACGTGATGGGCAGCCTCGACGCGGTGAACGGCCAGCGCGGCTATCCGAACCTGTTCGCGAGCGGCGAAACCGCGCATGGCGAGCCGCTGATCGACCGCCAGCACCCGCACGACCTGTTCATGGAGCTGACCGCCCGGCTCGACGTGCCGCTGGGCGGGGGCGTCTCCGGCTTCGTCTATGGCGGGCCGGTGGGCGAGCCGGCGCTGGGGCCTTCCGCCTTCGTCCACCGCAAGTCGGCGCGGTACCTGCCGCTGTCGCCGATCTCGCACCATTGGTTCGACAGCACCCACATCACCTATGGCGTGGTGACCGGGGGCCTCTACACCAATGGCGTGCAGCTCGAGGCATCGGCGTTCCGCGGGCGCGAGCCGGACGAGAAGCGCTGGGACATCGAGAGCCCCAAGCTCGACAGCTGGAGCCTGCGCGCGACCTGGACGCCCTCGCCCAACTGGGTGGTGCAGGCGAGCCATGGCCGGCTGAAGAATCCCGAGGAGATGCACGCCGGCCAGGACGAGAACCGCACCACCGCGAGCGTGCAATATGGCGGCAAGGGCGTGTCGGCGCTGCTCGCCTTCTCGGCCAAGGACCGGGTGCCCGGCGACACGCTGACCGCCTGGATCGCCGAGGCGAACTGGGACCTGAGCAGGCACCACAGCCTGTTCGGGCGGGTCGAAAATGTCGCCAATGACGAGCTGTTCCCCGACCATGCCGACCCGCTGCACGACACCAGGTTCCGGGTGACGCGGTTCGAGGCGGGTTATGCCTATCGCATCCCGCTGTCCGACAAGGGCGAGGTGGCGCTGGGCGGGTCGCTGGCGACCTATGCCAAGCCCGATGCACTCGACAGCGCCTATGGCAAAGCGCCGTTCAGCTACACGCTGTTTGCCCGGCTGGGCCTGGGGATGTAACGACTTACCCCCGCAACATTTCGCTGTCAGGGGGCCGCCCATGCGCTGGTATTCGAAGATCGCCGCCGCGGCGCTTGCCGCCGTCCTCCAGGCCTGCGCGACCGCGCCGGTGGCGGCGCCGCCGCCCGCCGCCGCGCCCGCCCCGGTCGCCGAGCAGCGCGCGCCGGTGACGATCCTCGTCTCGATCGACGGGTTCCGCAGCGACTATCTGCAGCGCGGCGTGACGCCGAACCTGTCGGCGCTTGCCGCAAGCGGCGTCACCGCGCCGATGCACCCCAGCTTCCCGTCCAAGACCTTCCCCAATCACTGGACGCTGGTGACCGGCATGTATCCGGACCATCACGGCATCACCGCCAACAAGATGGAGGATGCCGCGCGGCCAAAGGAAGTCTTCACCATGCAGAGCGACGATCCGTTCTGGTGGAACGAAGCCGATCCGATCTGGGTGGACGCCGAGAAGGCGGGCATCCGCACCGGCACCGAGTTCTGGCCGGGCTCGAACGTCGCGATCGGCGGCAAGAAGGCCGACAAATGGCCCTATGAGATCCAGGGCGGCACCCGGCCGAGCGACTGGGCGCAGTTCAACCAGGTGATCACCGGGGAGCAGCGGGTCAATGCGCTGATCGACTGGCTGCGCCGCCCCGCCGCGACCCGGCCGAAATTCCTGACGCTCTATTTCGACACGGTCGACAGCGCCGGGCACATGTATGGCCCGGACGACCGGCGCACGACCGCGGCGGTGGCCGATGTCGACCGGCTGGTCGGCCAGCTGGTCGACGGGCTCGCCGGGCTGGGCCAGCCGGCCAACCTCGTCATCGTCGCCGATCACGGCATGGCGGCGACCAGCGGCGAGCGGACCGTCGTCGCCACCACCGGGCTGGCACCGGAGGATTATCACCTGGTCGAGGCAGGCCCCTATCTCAGCCTGACTCCGGCGCCTGGCAAGGAAGCCAAGGTCGAGAAGGCGCTGCTCGGCAAGCACGACCATTATGAATGCTGGCGCAAGGGCGAGATCCCGGCGCGCTTCCACTATGGCACCAATGCCCGCATCCCGGCGATCCTCTGCCTGGCCGAGACTGGCTGGTCGGTGAGCGACAAGCCGGGCCGGGCCGGCGAGAGCGGCGGCAATCACGGCTTCGACAATATGTCGCCCGAGATGAGTGCGCTGTTCATCGCCAACGGCCCGGCGTTCAAGCAGGCGGTGCTGCCGGCCTTCACCAATGTCGACGTCTACCCGCTGCTGCGCGACTTGCTCGGCCTGCCGACCAAGGCCGGGGTGGACGGCAGCGATACGCCCTTCCGGGATGTGCTGGTTCGGTAGGCATTTCGCGCCATCTGGGCGCGGGCGGAGCCGGCCAGAAGTGCCTTTCGTTTTCGGAAGCGCTTTCCCCGGCGAAGGCCGGGGCCCAGACTTGAAAATCACGCGCCTTGGCGCGTCTTCGCCGCGCACTGCTTAGTCTGGGCCCCGGCCTTCGCCGGGGAAAACCGTGCCGGCTACCGGTAGCCCATCCCCCTCGAATGAAAGCGGTACGAGGTGGAAGGCGTGCGATGGGTACTTGCCAAGGATCGGTTTTCATCCGAAACTGATCCCATGCTCTATCTGGACGATATGCAAGTCGGCACGAAGCGGAGCTTCGGCCGGTATGAGGTCACGCGCGAAGAAGTGCTCGACTTTGCGCGGAAGTATGACCCCCAGCCCTTCCATCTTTCCGACGAGGCGGCGGCGCAGACGCATTTCGGCCGGCTCGCGGCGAGCGGCTGGCACACCTGCGCGATGACCATGTCGATGTTCGTCGCCGAGATGGGGGTGAATCCGCAGGCCAGCCTGGGCGCGGCGGGCGTGGACGAGCTGCGCTGGCTCAAGCCGGTCTATCCCGGCGACGTGCTGCGCTGCGAGAGCGAGATCCTCGAGGTGAAGCCCTCGCGCAGCCGGCCCGAGATGGGCAGCATGCGGACCCAGACGACGACCTACAACCAGCATGACGAGCCGGTGCTGCGGTTTGTCGCGCTGGCGCTGATGCGGCGACGGGTGGGTTAAACGCTCGCCTCCCTGAAAGGGAGGGGTTGGGGGTGGGTCGATGCACGCGTTACGGCAACCGCCTCGCCTACCCTTCCAGTATCGCCCGGACCCCACCCACCCCTAGCCCCTCCCTTTCAGGGAGGGGAATTGGAAGGGCGCGTCGCCCCTCAATGCCCGTCGAACGCCACCAGCGAATGGACGTGGATTCCATCGCCGCGCAGCGCGTCGGCGCCGCCCAGTTCGGGCAGGTCGACCACGAAGGCCGCCTGGGTGACTTCGGCGCCCGCCTTGCGCAGCAGGCGGACCGCAGCGCGGGCGGTGCCGCCGGTGGCGATCAGGTCGTCGACCAGCAGCACGCGCGCGCCCGGCGCCAGCGCATCGGCATGGATGGCGATCCGGTCGGTGCCATATTCGAGGGCATAGTCCTCGGCGATCGTCGCGCCCGGCAGCTTGCCGTCCTTGCGGACCAGCAGCATGCCCGCGCCGAGCTTCACCGCCAGCGCCGCGCCGAACAGGAAGCCGCGCGCCTCGATCCCGGCGACCAGGTCGACCGGACCGTCGATCGCCTCGGCCATCCGGTCGATGGTCAGCTTCAGCCCCTCGGCATCGAGCAGCAGCGTGGTGATGTCGCGGAACATGATGCCCGCCTTGGGGAAGTCGGGGATCGTCCGGATACGCTGCCGGATGTCGTCATTCATCGAAACTGGACCCTCTGAACACAGGAATCCCGCCCAGGCCGAGCCGGGGCGGGATCCAGATTGATCGGCATTTACCGCCGGAGCGGGATCAGTGCTTAACGCCTGCCCAGACCGAGCGATAGGCACCATAGGTCAGGAAGCCCAGCACGATGAGGAAGGCGAGCACCGCCCAGCCGGCCGTGCGGCGCGTCTGGAGGGTCGGCTCGGCCGTCCACACCAGGAAGGCGGCCACGTCGGTCGACATCTGGTCCACCGTCGCGCGGGTGCCGTCCGAATACTGGACCTGGCCGTCCTGGGTGAGAGGCGGCGGCATCGCGATGTTGAGGTTAGCGAAATACGGGTTGAAGTGCATCCCGTCGGGCGTCTTGGCGAATTCGGGGAAGTGCTTCAGCGCCTCGGCCGAGGGCTTCTCGTTATAGCCGGTCAGCAGCGAGTGCACATAGGCCGCGCCGTCATGCCGCGCCTTGGTGATCAGGCTGAGGTCCGGCGGGGTGCCGGTGCCCGGATAATAGACCTTGGGGAAGCGGTCCGACGGCACGTTGTCGCGCTCGCCCCAGGTGCCGCCCTTCTCGTCGAACACCGGCTGTTTGACTGCCCAGTCCTTGGCGATCTTCTTCACCTCGGGATCGGTGTAGCCAAGGTCCTTCAGATTGCGGAACGAGACCAGGTTGAGCGAGTGGCAGGCCGCGCAGACTTCCTTGTAGACAAGGAAGCCGCGCTGCAGCTGGCGCGCATCGAACTTGCCGAGCGGGCCGTCCGAGGCGAGCTTCAGCTCCTTGGGATGCTTGTGCATCGCATGCTCGGCGGTTTCGGCGGCCGGCTCGTTGACCACGCCCCGGACCGAGCCATAAAGCGCGATCAGCAGCACGAGGATAAAGCCACCGCCGACCAGGAACTTGATCGATTTGATGAACAGTGAAGTCATTGTTCCCAGTCCCCCTTACGCGCCGGTCTTGGCCAGCACGGCCTCGGTGATCGAGCCCGGCAGCGGCTTCGGCGTCTCGAGGTGCGAGATGATCGGCACGATGATCAGGAAGTGCGCGAAGTAATAGGCTGCCGCGATCTGGCTGAGGATCACGTAGAGCGGTTCGGCCGGAGAGCCGCCGCAATAGCCGAGCACCAGCACGTCCGCCACCAGCACCCAGAAGGCGATCTTGTACATCGGGCGATAGCTGCCCGAACGCACCGGCGACTTGTCGAGCCAAGGCAGGAAGAACAGGAGCAGGATCGAGCCGAACATCGCCAGCACGCCCCACAGCTTCGCCGGCAGGATGAAGTCCGCGGTGAAGGCGCGCAGGATCGCGTAGAACGGCCAGAAATACCATTCGGGGACGATGTGCGCCGGGGTGGAGAGCGGATTGGCCGGGATGTAATTGTCCGGATGGCCCAGATAGTCCGGCGCGAAGAAGATCAGCACCGAGAACAGGATCAGGAACACGACCACGCCCAGGCCGTCCTTCGCCGTGTAATATGGGTGGAACGGCACGGTATCCTGCTCGCCCTTCACTTCCACGCCGGTCGGGTTCGACGAGCCCGGGATATGGAGCGCCCAGATGTGCAGGATCACGGCGCCCGCGATCACGAAGGGCAGGAGGTAGTGGAGCGAGAAGAAGCGGTTCAGCGCGGCATCGTCCGGCGCATAGCCGCCGAGCAGCCAGACGCGGACCCAGTCGCCGACCACCGGGATCGCCGAGAAGAAGCCGGTGATCACCTGCGCGCCCCAGAAGCTCATCTGCCCCCAGGGGAGCACATAGCCCATGAAGGCGGTGGCCATCAGCAGCAGGAAGATCACCACGCCGAGCAGCCACACCATCTCGCGCGGCGCCTTGTACGACCCGTAATAGAGGCCGCGGAACATGTGGATGTAGATCACCACGAAGAACATCGAGGCGCCGTTGGCGTGGGCGAAACGCAGGAACCAGCCTGCGTTCACATCGCGCATGATGCCGACATTGACCGAATCGAAGGCACCTGCGGCCGACGAATGGAAGTGCATCGCCAGCACGATGCCGGTGATCAGCTGGCAGACCAGCGCCACCCCGGCGAGCACGCCGAAGTTCCACCAGTAGTTGAGATTGCGCGGCACCGGATAACCGGCGCCGACGGCGTTGTAGACGAAGCGCGGCAGGGGCAGACGGGAATCCACCCACTGCATCACCGGATTCTTCGGCTCATAATGCTTGGCCCAGGGAAAGCTCATCGCGCTCTAATCCTCACCCAACCACGACGACGGTGTCGGACGTGAAATTATATTTTGGAACCTCGAGGTTCTTCGGGGCGGGACCCTGGCGGATGCGACCGGCAGTGTCATAGGCCGAACCGTGGCAGGGGCAGAAATAGCCGCCGAACGGCCCGCGATTCTCGCCCTCGCCCGCGCCCAGCGGCACGCAGCCGAGATGGGTGCACACGCCCAGCGTGATCAGCCAGTTGGTGTGGCCCTTCGCCGTGCGCTGCTCGAGCGTCTGCGGATCGCGCAGGGCCGAGACCGGCACCGCATCCGCCTCGGCGATTTCCTTCGGCGTCAGGTTGCGGACGAACAAAGGCTGCTTGCGGAAGCTGGTCTTGATCGCCTGGCCTGGCTCGATCTTCGACAGGTCCACCTCGGTGGAGGACTGCGCGAGGACGTCGGCCGACGGATTCATCGAATTGACCAGCGGGAACACCACGACGCCCGCACCCACCGCCGCCACCGAAACGGCGGCATATTGGAGATAATCGCGACGACGGGGATTCTCGGGACCGGACGGGTCGTCAATTGCCATGTTTACCCCTTGCACTTCGAACTTACCGCGACGAACGCGCGGGTAGGACGTGACGCTTACACGGGCGCTAAGGGCCCCCTCGTTGCCCTTCGATGTCCCCCGAATAGGCGCGCCGAGGTGATAGACGGCGGTCGCTCGCTTCCGCAACAGGCTTTTTCAGCGGCTTGTTACGCAAGGGAATAGAACGCTAGGAGCGAGGCCATGCGACTAGCCCTGTTCGAACCCGATATTGCCGGCAATGTTGGCGCCGTGCTGCGCCTGGGCGCCTGCTTCGATACGCCCGTCGACCTGATCGAGCCGATGGGATTCGGCTGGAACGACGCGGCATTCCGCCGGGCGGCGATGGATTATGGCGGCGCGGCGGACGTGGCGCGCCATGCCGATTTCCACGCATTCGCCGAAAAGCTGCCCGGCCGGGTGATCCTGTTCACCACGCGCGGATCGATCCCGCTGACCGAGGCGGTGTTCCAGCCGGGCGACACGCTGCTGTTCGGTTCGGAGAGCCGCGGCGCGCCCGATTACGTCCATGACCGTGCCGACCTTGCCGTGCGCATCCCGATCCGCGCGGGCCTGCGCTCGCTCAACCTTGCCGTGTCGGCGGGCATCTCGCTCGCCGAGGCGCTGCGCCAGACCAATGGATTCCCCCCGCAATGATCGAGCTCGACGACCAGCAGCAGCGCGCCCGGGCGTGGTTCGAAAGCCTGCGCACCGCGATCTGCACCGAATTCGAGGCGATCGAGGCCGAGGCGGGATCGGACGCGAAGTTCGAGTATATCGGCTGGGACCGCACCGATCCCAGCGGCGAGCCGGGCGGTGGCGGCGTGCGCGGGGTGATGAAGGGCAAGGTGTTCGAGAAGGTGGGGGTCAACGTCTCCACCGTCGGCGGCAGCCTGGAGGGCGATTTCGCCAAGTCGATCCACGGCGCCGGCGAGGACCCGAAATTCTTCGCCACCGGCGTCAGCCTGGTCGCGCACATGGCCAATCCGCATGTGCCGGCAGTGCACATGAACACGCGCTTCCTGACCACGACCAAGCGCTGGTTCGGTGGCGGCGCGGACCTCAACCCGCCCATGCCCTATGACGAGGACACCGCGGAATTCCATGCCGCGCTCCAGGCGGCATGCGACGCGCATGACGCCGAGCATTATCCGCGCTTCAAGCAATGGGCGGACGAATATTTCTACATCCCCCACCGCAAGACGCATCGCGGCGTGGGCGGGATCTTCTACGACCATCTGGAGGGCGGCTGGGAGGCGGACTTCGCCTTTACCCAGGATGTCGGCCGGGCGTTCCTCGACGTCTATCCGCGCCTGGTCCGCAAGCGGATGGGGATGGAGTTCACCACCGAGGACAAGCAGCGCCAGCTCGAATGGCGCGGCCGCTATGCCGAGTTCAACCTGATCTACGACCGGGGGACGCTGTTCGGCCTGAAGACCGGCGGCAATATCGACGCGATCCTGATGAGCCTGCCGCCAATGGCGGCGTGGTCGTGACTTCCACCCTTTCCGTCTCCTCCCCTTTTTTCGTCATCCCCGCGCAGGCGGGGATCCAGAGTCACGACGGACGTCGCTCTGCTACCCTGGATCCCCGCCTGCGCGGGGATGACGGAGTATTGGGGGATAGCAAAGCCTCCTCGGACGAGGGTTGCACATGGGCCTGATCCCGGTCGCGGGCGACCAGATCGCCACGGTCGTCACCGCGCTCGAGATGCTGGCGAAGCCGCGGCCGCGGCCCCTGCCCGATTCGCCGCTGCGGCTGGTGCGCTGGAACGCGCCCGACCCGGCCAAGTACCGCGCGCTGTTCCGCCGGGTCGGCGAGCCCTGGCTGTGGTTCTCGCGGCTGGTGATGGACGATGCACGGCTGACGGCGATCATCCACGATCCCGAAGTGTGGGTGCATGCGGTGGTCGACCGGGGCGGCATCGAGGTCGGCATGCTCGAGCTCGATTTCCGCGCCGAGGCCACCTGCGAGCTGGGGTTCGTCGGGCTCGTCCCCGAACTCGCCGGCAAGGGGCATGGCGGCTGGCTGATGGCGCATGCGCTGATGCTGGCATGGCGGCCAGGGGTCAGCCGGGTGTGGGTGCATACCTGCACGCTCGATTCGCCGGGCGCGCTCGGCTTCTACCGCAAGCATGGCTTCGTGCCCTACAAACGCACGGTGGAGACCTTCGCCGATCCGCGGCTCGCGGGCGTGCTGGCGGCGGATGCCGCGCCTCAGATCCCCTGCCTGGGTGCGCTGCCGAGCCGATAGGCGGCGATGCGGATCAGTGCGAGCGCGGTCCAGGCCGCGCCGCCGAACAGCGCGGTGGCGAGGTAGGAGACGGCCGTGACTGCCTGGGCACCGCCGACAAGCCCGGCGATCGTGCCCAGGATGCCGCCGGTGAGGATCACCAGCCCGAAGGCCAGGAAGAAGACCATCGAGGCGAGGCCGATCAGCGCGAAGCCGGTCACGCCGCCGCTGCGCCGCCAGCCTTCGCGGAACGCGCCGAACACGCCGGCGCCGGGATCGGCGGCGAGCGCCGGTCCGGCGAGCCAGGTCCGCGCCAGCACGAACAGGCCGGGGATCACGAACAGCGACAGGCCGAACGAGAAGAGCAGCCCGGCGATCAGGTTGAGCACGAAGAATGCCGGGAAGCGCCGGAGCGCGAGCAGCAGCACTTCGCCCAGCGTGCGCCCGCCGCCCTGGAGATAGAGGTTGAAGATCGCGAAGCAGCCGAAATCGATGACGAGGTTGATCGCCAGGATCGGCAGCAGATTGGCGGTGTAGAAGGCCATGAACGCCGCGCGCAGCTTCTCCGGGTCCTCGGTCGCGGGCAGGTCGAGCCCGCCGAGGAGCAGCGCAGCGCCCAGCATCGGCGCAACGAAGAACAGGCCGGCGACCGGCACGAGCAGCGCCCGCTCGGCGCGCCACAGGGTGACGGCATCGAGGAAGATGCCGCGGCTGGTGAGGCTCATGCGCGCAGCACGCCTTCGCGCAGCCCCGCCTCGGCGGTCAGCGCAAGATAGAGCTTGGCAGTGAAGGCGGGGACCAGCACGGTGAAGCCGGTCTGCACCGCCGCGACCACTACCGAGGTGAGCACCCCGGCCAGCGAGATGCCGTCCGCCGGCCCGCCGGCGACTAGCGTGAAGATGCTGCCGAACACCATGTTGGCGGCGAGGATCGAGACCCAGGAGACCAGGGCGAAGAGCAGGATCACCCCGATGATCCGCCAGGTCATGCCGCGGGTCAGCTTCCACGACTGGCGCAGCGCCGAGAACATCCGCTTCTCGCGCACGATCACGGGATTGGTGACCAACAGCCGCGCGCCGAGCCACAGGATCAGGCAGAGCGCGACCAGCCCGTAGAGCGCGATGCCCCCCGCGATCTGCGGGCTGAGCGAGACGGCGTTGCCGCGCGCGATCTCCATCAGGTCGTAGCCGCCCATCTGCAGCACCAGCGGCACCGGCAGCGCCAGCACGAGCATCGCCGCGAAGATCAGCACCGAGACGGCGAGCGCCGGCAGCAACCGCTCGCGCCCGATCCGCCCGGCGGCGCGGACATCGGCCATGTCGAGCGCCATCGCCGCGATGGTCAGCGATCCCCAGATCGAGAGGATGCCGAACGCGATCTGGACCAGATAAAGCGACAGGACCAGCGCCGGCCCCGCCCCGGTCTTGGCCGCCTGGAAGCTGCCCTCGATCGAGGCGGGCACGAAGAAGGCGAGCAGCGCCACGGGCAGGATCGCGCCCAGATTGTCGCTCAGAAACTCCGCCGTCCGATCCCAGACGGTCCCCATCTTCGCCATGCGACCCATGCCTCCCTTATCGGAGCGGTGTTAGCGGGCGGACATTCTGTTGCCAATGCTTGCGGAATCGTCCCGGCATGCGCAATTCGCGCCCATGACCAAGGATATCGAATGGCGGGTCGCGCCGGAGCCGATCGAATATGGCGCCGCGCTCGCCGAGATGGAGGCGCATGTCGCCGCGCTCACCGCCGGCACCGCGTCCGAGCGGATCTGGCTGCTCGAGCACCCGCCCGTCTACACCGCCGGCACCAGCGCCACCGATGCGAGCGAGCTGGTCGACACGACGCGCTTCCCGGTGTTCCGCACCGGGCGCGGCGGGCGCTACACCTATCACGGCCCCGGCCAGCGCATCGGCTATCTCATGATGGACCTTCGCGAACGGAAGCGCGACGTGCGCGGATACGTCCATGCCGTCGAAGGCTGGGTGATCGCGGCGCTGGCCGAGCTGGGCATCGAGGCGTTCCGCGCCGAGGGCCGGATCGGCATCTGGACGCTCGACGGGCAAGGCCAGGAAGCCAAGATCGGCGCGATCGGCGTGCGCATCCGCCAATGGGTGACGATGCACGGCTTCGCGGTGAACCTGTCGCCAAACCTAAATGATTTCAACGGGATCGTCCCCTGCGGCATCGCCGAATTCCCGGTCACCAGCGCCGAGGCGCTGGGCAAGCCGGTAACGCCCGGGCAATTCGATTCGGCGCTTCGCGCCACATTTTTGCCGTTTTTGGAGGCTCTCTCCTAGGCGAGGTCAAATTTCGAGTCTTGAGGGGTTTGCCCGAACCGTCTAATGTCCACTTCGGTTTGGGTATTAAACGGCTATCCGTAATCCAGATCCATAATCTAGGGAGCTTTCTACATGCGTGCAGTCATTTCGAAGATCGTTGCAGGTTCGATGATCGCCGGCGCGGCCCTCCTGGCCTCGGCGTGCACCAGCAACGAGTCGACCAACGTGACCAACACCACCGAAGTCGTTCCGACCGAGAACGTCACCACCACCGACACCATGGTGACCAACATCGACGCCGCCGCCACCGAGAACGGCGCTGTTGTCGAGAACACCACCACCGTCGAGACCAACACCACCACCAACGCCGCGCACTAAGCAGCGCGCCCGTTAGGGTGTTGTGAAAGGGCCGTCCGGGCGACCGGGCGGCCTTTTTCGTTTCCGCTTTTGCGATGAAATGCCGGGATGGCACGGCTCATGGTAAAAAAGGGCTTCAACGCGGACTCGTAAACCCGTAACCCCATGCCCACGGGGTCAATTGGTAGTTTTCGAGGGCAACATGCTCGCATCGCGTATCGCACTTGGGTTGGCCGGGGGGCTCGGCCTGTTCGTCTCGGCGCCGGCTTCGGCGCAGTTCTTCCTCAAGCCGGCCAATCTCGAGAGCGGCCGCGTGAACGGCACCGAGCCCGGCATGACCGGCCCGGCACTGCCCGGCGCCACCGCCGACGAGTTGCGTGCTGCGCTCGCCTGGAACCTGCGCGCCGCATTGAACGTCGCCGCGCTCCAGTGCCAGTTCGAGCCGACCCTGTTGTCGGTCGACAATTACAACTCGCTGATCAAGGATCACGCGATCGAGTTGCGGGACTCATACGCTACGCTCGAGAAATATTTTGCAAGAACGTACAAGAACAAGAAGCAGGGCCAGCTAGAGCTCGACAAGTACGGCACCCGTATCTACTCGGGCTTCTCGACTGTTCAGGGGCAGCTCTCTTTCTGCCAGACTGCCGCCTCAATCGGCCATGATGCCGTATTCGTGAAGGCCGGCAAGTTCAGCGAGCTGGCGCAGGACCGCATCAAGGAGCTTCGCGCCAGCCTGGGCCCATGGGGCGAGCAATATCGCCCGCAGGGCTATGTCGTCACCGGCATGTACGGCGTGAAGATGCCCCCTTTCGGCAACGACAAGTGCTGGAAGAAGGGCATGTACCAGGTCAAGAAGTGCGGGCCGCTGCTGCTCGATTGAGCGCCTGAGCAATCCCCCTCCCTGCAAGGGAGGGGCTAGGGGTGGGTTAGAAAAGGTCGGGCTCGATGCCCGGCCTTTTCTGTTTTTACTGGTCGCATGGCCGAGCTCGCTGCGCTCGCCACCCACCCCCTACCCCTCCCTTGCAGGGAGGGGGGTCAGAAGAGGTACGCCCCTATCGCAGCCCCAGCATCTTGTGCGTCTGCAGCGTCAGCCGCCATTTCGGCCGGTCCATCGCGAAGGCAATCGCCGCCTCGATATTCTCCTGCGCCGCAACGCTGTCCATCGGCTGGATCAGGAAGTTGGCGAAGTCCCAGCCCTCGATCGCCTCGACATCGGTGCCGGGCTGGGGCCAGACCAGCTTCAATTCGTCGCCCGAGCGCTGGACGACCTCGCTGCCCGCCTTGGGGCTGATGCACACCCAGTCGATGCCGGGATGCGCGGGAAGCGTGCCATTGCTCTCGATCGCGATGCGGAAACCGCGGGCATGGAGCGCGTCGACCAGCGCATCGTCCACCTGCAGCATCGGCTCGCCGCCGGTGAGCACGACGAAGCGCTTCTCCGCCCCCCTGCCCCAGAAACCCTCCACTGCATCGACCAGAGCCTCCGCCGTGGCGAACTTGCCGCCGCCCAGCCCATCGGTGCCGACGAACTCGGTGTCGCAGAACTGGCAGATCGCGCTGGCCCGGTCCTGCTCGCGGCCGGTCCACAGGTTGCAGCCGGCAAAGCGGACGAACACCGCGCGCGCGCCGGCATTCACGCCCTCGCCCTGCAGGGTGAGGAACATCTCCTTGACGCTGTAGGTCATAGCCGGGCCCTTACGGCTTGACGGCGTAGCGCGTCGGATCGGGCACGCCGGCTTCCTCGAAGCCCCGGGAGCGCAGACGGCAGCTGTCGCACAGCCCGCAATGCAGGCTGCCCGGCGCCGGATCGTAGCAGGACCAGCTGAGCCCCAGGTCGAGCCCGAGCCGCGTGCCTTCGCGCACGATATCGGCCTTGGTCATGTGCTGGAGCGGCGCGCGGATATGGAAGGGCTCGCCCTCCACCCCGGCCTTGGTCGCCAGCTCGGCGAGCTTCTCGAAGCCTTCGATGAACTCGGGGCGGCAATCGGGATAGCCGGAATAATCGAGCGCATTGACGCCGATATAGATGTCGCGGGCGCCCGAAGCCTCGGCCCAGCCAAGCGCCAGGCTGAGGAAGATCGTATTGCGCGCCGGCACATAGGTGACCGGGATATCCTCCCCCACCCCGGTCTTCGGCACGTCGATATCCGCGGTGAGCGCGGAGCCGCCGAACGCCCGCAGGTCCATCGGCATCACGATATGGCGCTCGGCGCCCAGCGTGGTGGCGATCCGGCGCGCGGCGGCCAGTTCGACCTGGTGGCGCTGGTTATAGTCGAAGGAAAGGGCGAACAGCCGGTGCCCCGCCTCACGCGCGAGCGCGGCCGAGATCATCGAATCGAGGCCGCCGGAAACCAGCACAATTGCAACGCTGTCAGTCATCGCAGGCCCCTAGCCCGATTCATGCTGCAAGGCAAAATGGACCACGTAAGCCGCAGATGCAAAATGGGCCGCTCGGAAGCGGCCCAGTTGTTGGGAAAACCCATGCCAGAGAGGAAAGTGCTCACTAGGAGCAACGCCACGGTAGCCCAGCAGCGATGAAATAAGGGTTAAGCCCCGTTCAGCTGCAGGTGCCGACCTTGCGCGCCTCATATTCCTGGTCGAAAGGCGACCCGTCGAGCACGCCCTGGGTGTCGATCCGAACGAGCCGCGGCGTCTCCACGGTGATCGTGGTGCGACCCAGGCCATGGCCGGCACAGGTATAGCGGATCGTCGAGGCGCGCTGGTCCTGCGCGACGACGAACTGCTCGCAGGGAATGGGGCCGTGGCCGAGCTGGATGAAGCTGTTCGGGCCGGTGAAGCAGATCTTGCGCTCGGTGCCCAGCTTCTCCTTGAGCAGCCACTGGCCGCGCTCGATCTGCGACAGCGCGGATTGCGTGCCGGAGCGCCGCGCCGAAGCCGGCCCGTCATTCACGAGAAACAGCGATGCGGCGGCAATTGCCACGCACATCATACGCCCGAACAACATGCGCAATGTCCTCCCGTCACGAACCCGAAGGTTCGCGCCCCTTGGCACCGATATGGCGCAAGGGGCGCGAATTACAACGCCGGCGGAACGAAATCCTCGAGCCGCACCGGGAATTTCTTCGAGCAGAAGGCACAGTCGACGCTGATCACGCCATGCTCGTCCGCCATCTCCGCCCGCTCCGCTTCGGGGAACTTGGCGAGCACTTCGGTGATGTAGCCCGGATCGCAGCGGCAGCCGCGCGACAGCTCCGCGCCGCTGAGGACGCGCACCTCTTCCTCCTCGTTGAACAGCCGCCAGATGAGCGATTCGAGCGGGATCGCCGCATCGGCGAGCTCGTCGACGCCCATGGTCGAGCCCAGCGCCTCGACATGCTGCCATTCGGGATGGTCGAGCCGCACGTGCAGCCGCTCGCGCCCCGCCTCGCCCTCCGGCAGATGCTGGAGGAACAGGCCGCCGCCAACCCACTTGCCGCTTTCCTTGTCGCGCTGGGCGCCCAGCCGCACCAGGCTGGGGATCTGCTCCGACTGGAGGAAATAGCTCTGCGCCGCCTCGCCCAGCGTGCCGGCGTCGAGCGGCACGATGCCCTGGTAGCGCTCCTTGGTGGTCACCTGGTCGAAGGTGATCGCCAGATGGCCCTTGTGGAACAGCGCGAACAGCGACGGATTCTTGCCGAGCTGCGACAGGCGCAGCGCGTCGAACTGCACATAGCCGCGCAGTTCGCCGTCCTTGTAGTCGCACACCAGCAGGCTGACGATGCCGCCCTGGCTCTGCGCCTGGAGCGTCATCTGCCCCTCGGCCTGCTTGAGCGTGGAGCCGAGCAGCGCGGTGAGGGTCAGCGCCTCGGCGAGCAGCCGCTCGATCTGCGGCGGATAGGCATGCGCCGACAGGATCTCGTCGAGCACCGGCCCCAGCCGCGCAACGCGGCCACGGGTGTGGCGACCGGGAATGGTGAAGCCGATCACGCGATCGAGATCGGTGGGGGGCACAGTGTTGGTCACGTCGATATCCTCGCTGCCCGGCGTTTAGGCCGGGATGCCGTTCGTGGCACTTATTTTCGGAAAGTTGCCGGCTATGTAGGGCGTCGCGGCCCCAAGACAACTCAGGCCGGCCGCGCGCGCGCCATGCACCACGACGCGAACCAGAGCAGCCATCCCGCAGCCAACGCGGAGAGGGCCGTCGAGAAGAGCGCCTCGACGATCCGTCCGGCCACCGCCACGAACGCGACAAAGCCCATGAGACTGCCATCGTCGGGAACGACCAGACGGGCCCAGTCCGCAAAACTCCCGAATGCGATGGCCGCGCCTATCCCGACCATGACGAGCCAGAGGGCAGAGCCCTGCAGCCCTGCGTGGGGACGCCGTCCGAGGCGCGCAACCATCGCCGCGTTTGCAGCGGCAATGAGCCGCGCGGCCAGATAGGGCATCCGATCGGCATAGCCGGCATCATCACGGGGTACGAACCAGAGCAGCGCGAGCAGCGCCGCCAGACCCAGGGCAACCAAGGCTGCGATACGGACCGGCGGCATGGCGCTCCCCTCAGATCTGCCCGAAGCACCACCTTAGCACGGCCTTCTGCGCGTGGAGACGGTTTTCCGCCTCCTGCCAGATCAGCGACTGCGGGCCGTCGATCACCGCGTCGACCACTTCCTCGCCGCGGTGGGCGGGCAGGCAGTGGAGGAAACGGGCATTCGGCTTGGCCGCGGCCATCAGCGCCTCGGTCACCTGGAAGGGCATCATCGCGGCGAGCTTGGTCTCGGCATGGGCCTGGCCCATCGAGATCCAGGTATCGGTGACGATGATGTCGGCGCCTTCCACTGCTTCCTGCGGCGTACCGACGACCTTCGCCCGGCCCTTGCCGCGGGCAAGGTCTTCGTCGCTCGGCTGGTACCCCTGCGGGCAAGCGGCGACCACGTCGAAGCCCATCAGCCCGCCGGCCTCCATGATCGAGGCGAGGACGTTGTTGCCGTCGCCCAGCCAGGCGACCTTGAGCCCCGGCAGGGTGAAGCCGGCCTCGAGGATCGTCTCCATGTCCGCCATGATCTGGCAAGGATGCGAGGCGTCGGTGAGGCCGTTGATCACCGGTACGCTGGCATATTTCGCCATGTCGACCACCTTCTGGTGATCGTCGGTGCGGATCATGATCGCGTCGCAATAGCCCGACAGGATGCGCGCGGTATCGGCGATCGTCTCGCCGCGGCCGAGCTGCATGCTGCCGGCGTCCATCACGATCGAGGTGCCGCCGAGCTGGCGGATCGCCATGTCGAACGAGACGCGGGTGCGCGTCGAGTTCTTCTCGAACACCATCGCGAGCACATGGCCGGCGAGCGGGGCATCGGCATCGACCCTGCCCTTGGTCCAGCCGGTACGGGCCTTTTTCCGCTCGATCGCATCGTCGAGCATCGCCTGGATGCCGGCGGTGCCGGCGTCGGACAGATCAAGGAAGTGGCGGGTCATCGAAAATCCTCCCTCGCGCAGCGGGGGAGGTGGCACGCGAAGCGTGACGGAGGGGGCATCGCCCCAAGCGTCACAGCTCGTGGAGGTGCCCCCTCCACCATGCTGCGCATGGTCCCCCTCCCCCACTTCGCGAGGGAGGAATTGAACTCAATCATCGCTCGGCGGGGCGAACGAACGCGCGCCTTCGCTCAGGCGCTCGATGCACTCTGCGATGTGATCCTCGTTGATCACCAGCGGCGGCAGCACACGGAACACGTTCTCGCCCGCCGCCACGGTGAGCAGCCCGTGATTGTCGCGCAGGTGCGCCACGAAGTCGCGGCTGACGACACTGTCCTTCATCTTGATGCCGAGCATCAGCCCCTTGCCGCGAATCTCCTCGAACAGGTGATCGTGGTTCGGGATCAGCTGCTCGAACGCCTGGCGCAGGCGCTCGCCCATCTTGACGACATGCGGCAGGAAATCGGGCTCGAGCATCACGTCGAGCACTGCCTGGCCGGCCGCCATGGCGAGCGGGTTGCCGCCATAGGTGGAGCCATGGGTGCCGATCACCATGCCCTTGGCCGCTTCCTCGGTCGCGAGGCAGGCGCCGAGCGGGAAGCCGCCGCCAATGCCCTTGGCGACGGTCATGATGTCCGGGGTGATGCCGTAATGCTCATAGGCCCACATCTTGCCGGTGCGGCCATAGCCGCACTGGATCTCGTCGAGGATGAGCAGCAGGCCATGCTCGTCGCACGCTTTGCGCAGGCCCTGGATGAACTCCGGGGTGCCGGCGGTCATGCCGCCCTCGCCCTGCACCGTCTCGACCAGGAAGCCCGCGGTCTCGCCGTCGATCTTGGCGAGCGCGCCTTCGAGGTCGTTGAACTTCACATAGTCGAAGCCCGGCAGCAGCGGTTCGAATCCGTCCCGCATCTTGGCCTGGTCCGTCGCCGAGATCGCGCCGATCGAACGGCCGTGGAAGGCGTTCTTGAAGGTGATCAGCTTGTGGCGCTGCGGATTGCCGTTGACGTAATGGTAGCGGCGCGCGGTCTTGATCGCGCACTCGATCGCCTCGACGCCGCTGTTCGTGAAGAACACCGTGTCGGCGAAGCTGACATCGATGATCCGCTGGGCCAGCGCCTCGCCCTGGGGCGAGCCGTAGAGGTTCGACACGTGCATCAGCGTGGCGACCTGGTCCTGCAGTACCTTGGTCAGATGCGGATGGCCATGGCCAAGCGCGTTGACCGCGATGCCCGCGGCGAAGTCCAGATATTGCTCGCCGCGCTCGCCATAAAGGTACACGCCCTCGCCTCGCACCGGCCGCACAGCGCACCGCGGGTAGACGGGCATGAGCGGGGTGATGGTCATGGGAACGTACTCCTTCAGGTAAAGCTCGGAAACGAGACTCCAGAAACGACAAAGGGCGGCCTGTCGGGACCGCCCGAGGCGGGTGTTTACGAGGGGTGCCCGGGAGAGGTCAATAATCGTTTCGGCGAGGGGCATGCCGGGGCGTTATCGAGCCTTCTACTCCCCTCCCTGCAAGGGAGGGGTTGGGGTGGGCTGCGCCTCCGGCCTTCCGGAGGCGCCCAGCGAGACGGCAGCCCTAAACAGAGAAGGCCGGGCATCGAGCCCGGCCTTCTATAACCCACCCCTGGCCCCTCCCTTGCAGGGAGGGGAATCTGCATGTCGGAAAGCCTAATTCTTGATCTTCCAGCCCTTGCGCAGCAGCGCGTAGCAGAGGAAGCCGAGCACCACGTCGAGCGCCAGGATCACCAGGCTGCCGATCAGGATCGGCGAATCGGCAACACCGAGGAAGCCGTAGCGGAAGCCCGAGATGATGTAGAAGAACGGGTTGGCATGGCTGACGATCTGGAAGGCCGGCGCGAGGCGCTCGACCGAATAGAAGGTACCCGACAGCAGTGCGAGCGGCGCGACGACGAAGTTGGTCACCGCGGCGCTGTGATCGAACTTCTCCGCCCAGATCGAAGTCAGCACACCGAGGAACGAGAGCAGCACCGAACCGAGCAGCCCGAACCACAGCACCGCCCAGGGCTGCACCGGCACCGCCGCGGTGCCGAGATAGAGCAGCATCGCCAGCCACACCGTGCCGCCGACCATGAAGGCACGCGTCACTGCCCCGCCGACCATCGCGGCAAGCAGCTCCGCGGTGGACAGCGGCGGCATCAGATAATCGACGATCGTGCCCTGGATCTTGCCGACGAGCAGCGAGAAGCTCGAATTGGCGAAGGCGTTGTTGAGCATGCCCATCACGACCAGGCCGGGCGCGATGAAGGCGGCGAACGGCACTTCCGTCCCGCCGAGATGCACCGCCCCGCGCGAGCCCAAAGCCGTGGTGAAGACCACCATCAGCAGGAGCTGCGAAATCGCCGGCGCCCATATCGTCTGGAGCTGCACCTTGAAGAAACGGCGCACCTCCTTGATATAGAGGGTGCGCAAACCTCCCCAGTTGACGTTGCGGATAACCGGAACGCCGGGCTCGGGGAGCTGTTGACCGAATTCAGGCTGGCTGCTCATCGCGCGATCGCGTAACCGCTGCACGTGCCGCCTGCAAGGTGAAGGAAGAGAAGTTTTGAGCTGGACCGAAGAGCGGATCGATACGCTGAAGAAGATGTGGGACAGCGGCCTGACCGCAACCCAGATCGCCGAGGAGCTGGGCGGGGTGAGTCGCAATGCCGTGATCGGCAAGGCGCACCGCCTGGGCCTGCCTGCGCGTCCGTCGCCGGTGAAGCCCAACGAGCCCAAGGCCGCTGCCGAGCCCAAGCCGGCCCCCGCGCCGCGCCCGACGCCCGCGCCGACCGCTTCGGCGGCGCCGGCCGCTGCCGCGCCGCGCGCGCCTGCACCCGCCCCCGAATCGGACGATGACGATACCGATGCACCCGCGCCCGCGCCCAAGCGCGAAGGCCCGGTGCTCCGCTCGGTCGGCCCCGGCGGCTTCGTGCGCCAGAATCCGGGCGAGCAGACCCCGCCGATCGCCCCGGCCCCGCCGCGCCGACTCGTCCCGGCCAAGCCGAGCGAGGCGATCGCCGGCAAGACCAGCCTGCTCGATCTCAACGACAAGATCTGCAAATGGCCGATCGGTCACCCGGGCGAGCCGGACTTCCACTTCTGCGGCGACAAGGTGAATCCCGGCTTCCCCTACTGCGTCGACCATTGCGGCCATGCCTATCAGGCCCAGCTGCCCCGCCGCGACCGCCGCCCGCCGCCGCCGCTGCCCTTTGGCGGCCCGCGCGTCCGCTGACTTTTCATCGGGCTGCGGAGCGATCCGCAGCCCGATTGTTTTGAGCCCTACACAGGCGTAGACTGGCGTCCGTCTCGCAAGGGGGCCGGCGATGGCATCTGCGGCTGGAAGCATAGGCGACTATCTGTTCGGGGCGGCATTCGATCATGCCGCGGCGATGGGCCGGCATTTCGGAGACGGCGCCGATGCCAGGCTGCGCGAGATGACCGCGCAGGCCGGTCGGGTCCTGACCGATGAACAGGCGTCCGACGCCGAGATTGAGGCCGCCCGCACGGCGCTGCTCGCGCTGCTCGACCATGCCGCCGAACTCGCCCGCGACCTGCCCGACTATCCCGACGACCTGCTCGGCGAACGCAGCTTCTATCCCGCGCTTTCCTGGTTCTGCCCCCGCCACCCCTTTTGCTGAGGCGCGGGATGGGCACCAGCATCGAAGGGTTCAAGGCCGCGATCGACATCGCCAAGCAGGTCATCGCGCTCTCGACCGGCGCCGTCGCCTTCACCGTGACCTTTCTCGACAAGTTCGTCAGCCGCCCCGCCGGGCAGGCCGCGGTGCTCCCGGCAAGCCTCTACGTCGCCTGGGTGCTGTTCGGCGCAGCGATCTTCTTCGCGATGTTCCAGCTGATGGGGATCACCGGATCGCTCGAGAGCATCGACCGCAAGGCCAATGGCTGGACGATGACCCCCGAGCAGGAAGCCGCAGCGAGCGGCGGCACCGCGCATCTGCGCTGGCCGGCGGTGCTGATGCTGTTCTTCTTCCTGGCGGCGGTGGCGGCGATGATCGTGGCGGGATTCGGCGCACGCTGAACCCGCGCTCACACGTATACGTAATTTACAGTAATGACGTGGTTTACGCGTTTATAACCTATGTAGCCCTAGACGGGCGTAATGAACCGTATTGGAGTAATCTTCGCCCGCCACGCTCTGGGTGCGCAACTCGCACTGGTCGCGGTGGCGCTCGTCTGCGCAGCCTTCTGGCCGCCCAGCCAGGGACGGATGCTCCTCGTTCCCCTGTTTCCCGGCAGCGCCAACCACATGCTCGCCGGCGCGATCGACGGTGGCGCGCAGCTGCTCGGCAGCGGCCCCTTCCCCGGCAGCTTCGTGATCAGCGGCGACCATCTCCCGGTCGCATCCGCGCTCAGCGGCCAGGCGATCCTGATCCTCGCCGCACCGCCCGCGCTGTGCGGAGGGCCGGCGGCATGAGCGAGATCGACCGCCTGCGCCGCCGCGGCGTGCAGACCCTGGTGATCGCCGGCTGGGTCACGGTGCTGGTGGTCTTCCTGCTCGGCCTGATGCTGCGGGGCAGCCAGCGCGAGTGGATCACCCTGCTGCTCGGCGCGGCCGCCAATATCGCGCCGACCATCGTCGCGCTGCGCCATCGCTATGATTCGTCCGCCCGGCTGATCGTCGGCACGCTCGCCGCGATCCATCCCGGCCTCGCCGTCTATGCGCTGTCCGGCCATCCCTGGCAGATGGACACGCACATGTATTTCTTCGTCGCGCTCTCGGCGCTGACGCTGCTCTACGACTGGAAGCCGATCGCGCTCGCCTGCGGGCTGATCGCCGCGCACCACATCATCTTCCAGCTCGCGCTGCCGGCCTGGGTGTTCGAGGGCGGCGGCGATTTCGGGCGGGTCGTGTTCCATGCCGTGGCGGTGCTGCTCCAGTTCGCGGTGCTCGCCTATCTCACCACCCAGCTCGTCCGCCTGATCGAGGCGCAAGCAGAAGCCCGCACCCAGAGCGAGCGCTTCGCCCTGGACGCGACCGCGCGCCGCGACGATGCCGAGGCTGCGCTGACCGCGGTGCGCGCCGCCGAATCGCGCGAACGCGCCGAGCGCGAGCGCCGCGAGGCGAGCGAGCGCGGTGCCGCAGCCGAGCGCCGCCGCGAGATGCTGGCGCTCGCGACGGCCTTCCAGGAATCGGTCGCCGAGACGGTGCGCGAAGTCACCCGCGCGGCGAGCGACCTCGACCGTTCGGCCCATTCGCTCAACACGCTTGCGCACCGCGCCAGCGGCGAGCTCGCCGCCACCGCGCGCATCGCGACCGAGGCCTCGGATACCGCGGGCGGGCTCGCGCACGGCGTGCAGCAGCTCACCGCCTCGATCATGGCAATCGCGTCGAGTGTCGACCAGCAGGCGACGCTGAGCGGCGCGGCGCGCGGCGTCTCGCGCTCGGGCGAGGATGCGGTGCGGGCGCTGGCCGAGCGGGCGAGCACGATCACCGTCTTCGCCGAATCGATCCAGGACATCGCCGCGCGCACCAATTTGCTCGCGCTCAACGCGACGATCGAGGCGGCGCGCGCCGGCGACATCGGCCGCGGCTTTGCGGTGGTCGCGCACGAAGTGAAGGCGCTCGCCAACCAGACCGGCCACGCCACCGAGGAGATCCGCACGCTGGCGGGTACCGTCCATGGCGGCGCCGAGCAGGCGCATGACGCGCTCGGCGAGATCGCCAGCACCGTCGCCGAGGTCGCCGCCGCGGCGGAGGCGATCCGCAACGAAGTCGATGGCCAGCGCTACGCCGCCGGCATGATCGAGGCCACCGCGCTCGACACCGCCGCCGGCGCCACGCGCATGGCCGAGCGGATCGGCGCGGTCGCCACCGTGGCGAGCGATACCGAGGCGCTGTCGGACAACGTCTCCAGCGCCGCGACCGGGCTGTCCGAGGCGGCACTCGCGCTCGAAGTGGCAACCGACCGGTTCATCGCCCAGCTGAAGGCGGCGTAACCAAATCAGATCCTCCCCGAGCTTGTCTCGGGGAGGGGGACCGCGACGCGAAGCGTCGTGGTGGAGGGGCCGCCGCGCAGACGGCGGTGTTCCACCGCCCGCCCCTCCACCACCGGCTTCGCCGGCGGTCCCCCTCCCCCAGCAAGCTGGGGGAGGAATTGGATGCCCCCGCATCCCTTGCACCCTTCCCCCCGCACCCCCTATACGTTCTCCATGGCTGCTGAAGACTTGTTTGCCGCGCCGGGCGTGCCCTCCGGCACCTATGACGCCTCCTCGATCGAAGTACTCGAAGGGCTGGAGCCGGTACGGCGCCGCCCTGGCATGTATATCGGCGGCACCGACGAGCGCGCGCTGCATCACCTTGCCGCAGAGATCCTCGACAATGCGATGGACGAAGCGGTGGCCGGCCATGCCAACCGCATCGAGGTGCTGCTCGAGGCGGGCAACCGCATCACCATCACCGACAATGGCCGCGGCATGCCGATCGATCCGCACCCGAAATTCCCCGACAAGTCGGCGCTCGAGGTGATTCTCTCGATGCTGCACTCGGGCGGCAAATTCTCGGGCAAGGCCTATGCCACGTCGGGCGGCCTGCACGGCGTCGGCATCTCGGTGGTCAACGCGCTGTCGATCGACACCACCGTGGAAGTCGCGCGCGACAAGCAGCTCTATCGCCAGCGCTTCAGCCAGGGAAAGACGCTCGGGCCGCTCGAGCATGTCGGCGGCACGCCCAACCGGCGCGGCACCTCGGTCAGCTTCATCCCCGATACCGAGATCTTCGGCGAGATGCTGTTCAAGCCGACCCGGCTCTACAAGCTGGTCCGCTCCAAGGCCTATCTCTTCGCCGGCGTCGAGATCCGCTGGAAGTGCGATGCCGAGCTGATCAGCGACGACACTCCGCCCGAGGCGGTGTTCCAGTTCCCCGGCGGCCTGGCCGATCACCTGAAGGAGCAGATCGGCGCGCGCGAATGCGCGACCGCCGATTTCTTCGCCGGGCGCCAGGACTTTCCGGGCGAGAATAACGGCCGGGTCGAATGGGCGGTGTCCTGGCCGCTGTGGAGCGACGGCTCGTACAGCTGGTATTGCAACACCATCCCGACCCCCGATGGCGGCACGCACGAGGCCGGCCTGCGCGGCGCGCTGACCAAGGGCATCCGCGCGTTCGGCGAGCTGATCGGCAACAAGAAGGCCAAGGACATCACCGCGGACGACGTGATGACCGGCAGCGAACTCATGCTGTCGGTGTTCATCCGCGAGCCGCAATTTCAGTCGCAGACCAAGGACCGGCTCACCTCGCCCGAGGCGACCGGCCTGGTCGAGAAGGCCGTGCGCGACCATTTCGACCATTTCCTCGCCGACAACATGGACCGCGGCAAGGCGCTGCTCGGCTATGTGCTCGAGCGGATGGACGACCGCCTGCGCCGCAAGCAGGAGCGCGAGGTCAAGCGCAAGACCGCGACCAGCGCCCGCAAGCTGCGCCTGCCCGGCAAGCTCACCGACTGCTCGGCCGACGATCCCGCCGGCACCGAGCTGTTCATCGTCGAGGGCGATTCGGCAGGCGGCAGCGCCAAGCAGGCGCGCGACCGCAAGACTCAGGCGATCCTGCCGATCCGCGGCAAGATTCTCAACGTCGCCAGCGCCACCTCGGCCAAGATCCTGGCCAACCAGGAAATCGCCGACCTGATCCTCGCCATGGGCTGCGGCACCCGCAAGGACTGCGATCCGTCGAATCTCCGCTACGAGCGGATCATAATCATGACCGACGCAGACGTGGACGGCGCCCACATCGCCACGCTGCTGATGACCTTCTTCTTCCAGGAAATGCCCGATCTGGTCCGCCAGGGGCATCTCTACCTTGCCCAGCCGCCGCTCTATCGCCTGACGGTGGGTTCGAAGAGTCTCTACGCCCGCGACGACGCGCACCGGCTGGAAATAGAACAGAACCAATTCAAGGGTAAGAAAGTCGAGGTCAGCCGTTTCAAGGGCCTTGGCGAGATGAATCCCAACCAGCTCAAGGAAACCACGATGGACCCCGCCACACGGGGTCTGCTGCGTATTACCCTGCCGCAAGAATATGAGGAGCGGGCGGGCGTCAAGGACTTGGTCGACCGGCTGATGGGGAACAATCCGGCCCACCGCTTCGCCTTCATCCAGGAGAATGCGGCACGGCTCGACGAGGAAGTCATCGACGCATGATGCCGTTGCGCGCCGCCGTGCTGGGAGGCGCGCTGCTGCTCGCCCCTGTCCTCGCCCAGGCGCAGGACAAGCAGGAATCCGACATCGTCGTCACCGGCACGCCGCTCGACGAGACCGACAAGGCCCTGCGCGACTGCCTGGCGCGGCATTGCCCGCCGGCGGAGGACATCAAGGCGACGCTGCGCCATTCGGAGAACCAGTTCCTCCATGGCGATTATCGCGGCTCGCTCGGCACGCTGCGCCAGTCGGGCGGGCGCAACCGCGAATATCGCAAGCAGGTCGGTCCCGAATTCGCCGACCTGATGCGCGCCACCGCGCTGGTCTCGCGCCATCTCGGCGAGGACCAGCTCTACCGGGTCAGCACCCTCTCCGCCCAGGAAGTGCTGGCCGACACGCTGCCGCCGAACGATCCCGCCCGGCTCACCTCGCAGCTCGAGATCGGCGACATGTACGGCCATGTCGGCCGCGTCGCCGAGGCCGAGAGCAATTACCGCGACGTGCTGGGCAAGGCCAAGGCCGCCGGGCTGGCCGATATCGCCGCCTCCGCCCGGCTGCGCATCGTCAATCTCTACATCCTGCTCGCCCAGTCGCCGGCGGCTGCCAGCACCTATCAGCGCAAGGCGCATGCGATCCTGGCGGACATGGCCGCGGACCCCGATCCGCGCGCGCAGCGCTTCCTGCTCGCCGGCAAGCTGATGGTCGCGCGCATCGCCGCCGACCGGGGCGACGAGAAGGAGCAGAACGAAGCGCTCGCCTATTACAAGGCGCACGCCACCACGCTCAATCCGGTGCTGATCTCGAGCAAGGCGGCGGACCTGCGCGAGGGCCGGCTTTCCGACACCACCTCGTTCAGCAAGAGCGTCAACGGCGCCGACAGCCGGGCGACCCAGCAGCTGGATGGCCAGTGGTTCGACGTATCCTTCTGGGTGAAGCCCGACGGCCGGGTCGAGAGCGTCGATGTGCTGCGCAAGAGCAAGCAGCTCGCCGGCCCCTGGGCAAAGGCGGTGCTCGATACGATCGCCTCGCGCCGCTACGCCCCCTTGCCGCTGCCGCCGCTCGATCCCGGCGTGCTGCGCATCGAGCGCTATACCTATACCTCCCCCTATCGGCGGATCACCGAAACGCGGATCATGCAGCACTCGCCGCATGGCCGGATCGAGATGATCGACCTGTCCAACGACGCCGGCGACCGGCCCAGGCCCGGCGGCTGAGACGGCGATGCCGCTGCTCCGCGCCGGCCTGCTGACGGGAGCGCTGCTCGTCCTGCCGGCTGCGCTCGGCGCGCAGCAGGCGGGGCAGGACAAGCCGAAGGGCGAGAGCGAGATCGTCGTTACCGCGCGGCCGCTCGCCGAGACCGAGAAAGCGCTGGCCGACTGCATCGCCCGCCCTTGCCCGCCGGCCGAGGACATCAAGGCGAGCCTGCGCCACGCCGAGAACCAGTTCCTCCACGGCGACTATTGGGCTGCACTCGGCACGCTGCGCCAGTCGGGCGGGCGCAACCGGCGCTATCGCGAGCAGGCCGGGCCCGAATTCGCCGACCTGATGCGCGCCACCGCGCTGGTCTCGCGCCATGTCGGCCTGGACGACATCTATCGCACCAGCACCCTCTCCGCCCAGGAGGTGCTGGCCGACACCCGCCCGCCGAATGATCCCGCGATTCTCACGGCCGAGCTGGAGACCGGCGACATGTACGGCCATCTCAGCCGCGCTGCCGAGGCCGAGAACAGCTATCGCTCGGTCCTCGGCACGGCGAAGAAAGCCGGTCTGCCCGACGTGGCGGCCTCTGCCCGGCTGCGCATCGTCAACCTCTATATCGCCAAGGCCGCGCGGCCGGCGGTCCAGGCTCTCTATCTCCGCAAGGCGCACGCGATCCTCGACGAGATGGCCGCCGATCCCGATCCGCGCGCGCAGCGCTTCCTGCTCGCCGGCAAGCTGATGGTCGCGCGCATCGCGGCGAACCGCGGCGACGAACGCGAGCTCGACGCGGCGCTGGCCTATTACCGGGCGCACGCCACCTCGCTCAATCCGGTGCTGATCACCGCCAAGGTTGTCGATCTACGCGAGAGCGGACTGGGCGATGGCGGCCTGGTCAACGCCGCCAACCGCTATCCCGCGCAGCTGATGGACGGCCAGTGGCTCGACGTCGCCTTCTGGGTGAAGCCCGACGGGCATGTCGACGACGTCGATATCCTGCGCAAGAGCAAGCGCCTCACCGGGCCGTGGAGCGCGGAAGTGCTCAAATCGGTGCGCGGCCGCCGCTATGCGCCGCTGCCGCTTCCGCCGCTCGACCCCGGCGTGCTGCGCATCGAGCGCTATACCTATACCGCGCCGTTCGAGCGGACGACCGGATCGAAGATCATGAAGCGATCGCCGCATGGCCGCATCGAGATCGTCGATCTCTCCAACGATGCAGGGGCGCCGCCGGCCGCCCGGCCGGCGGATTGAAGAAATGTTGATATCATAATTTATCGGCGGTATGACGGCCGCGCAACGAATCACGATGCCCGTCAAGGAGCCGCCTGCATGCGTCATCTGCTTCTCGCCCTGCCGGCATTCGCCCTGGCATTGCCCGCAACTGCGCAGACCGCCGCCCCTGCTGCATCGGCCGCGGCGGTGGCTCCCAAGGCCGATCCCACCTTCACCGCGCGGCTGAACGAGCTGCTCGCGATCCTCAACGGCGGCGGCGACTATGCGGCCTATTTCGCGCCGGGCTTCCAGGCCCAGGTGCCCAAGGCGGCGTTCGATTCGGTGACCGCGCAGCTGGTCGCCGAGAACGGCAAGCCGGTCGCCATCCTCGGCGTCGAGCAGAAGTCGCCCTGGCACGGCGTGGTGCGCGTCCAGTTCGCCTCGGCCGTGGCGGTGATGCAGCTCGCCGTCGATTCCGCCGCGCCGCACCAGGTCGTCGGCCTGCTCGTCACCGGCTTCGATGCCGCGGAGAAGACGCTTCCCGATGTCGAGCGCGCGCTCGCCGCGCTGCACGGCGATACCGGCTATGCGATCGCACGGCTCGGCACGGGCGCGCCGCAGCTGCTTGCCGGCCGCAACGCGGACAGGCCCTATGCGATCGGCTCGGCCTTCAAGCTGGTGATCCTCGCCGAGCTGGTGCGCGTCACCAATGCGGGATCGCGGAAATGGGACGATCTCGTCACGCTCGACGGCAGCCCGCTGCCGGCCGGCGGCTATAACCGCAAGCCCAGGGGCAGCCAGGTCAGCCTGCGCGAGCTGGCCACGCAGATGATCTCGATCAGCGACAACAGCGCCACCGACATCCTGCTGCACACGCTGGGACGCGAGAAGGTGGAGGCGATGATGCCGGTGCTCGGCATCGCCGATCCGGCGCGCAACCGCCCGTTCCTCTCGACGCTCGACATGTTCAAGCTCAAGGGCGTGGCCGGGCTGGGCGACCGCTATCTCAAGCTCGACGAGGCGGGCCGGCGCGCGCTGCTGGCCGGCGAGGTGGCGGGCGTGCCGCTGATCCTGATCGACCAGACCAGCTTCCTGAAGAAGATCCCGAAGATGATCGACACGCTGGAATGGTTCGAGAGCCCGAACGATCTGGTCCGGGTGATGGACTGGCTGCGCCGCAACACCGAAGGCCCGGCCGGCGCCGATGCGCGCGCGGTGCTGTCGAAGAATACCGGCATGGGCCCAGAGGTCCGGGGCAAGTGGCAATGGGTGGGCTACAAGGGCGGGTCCGAGCCCGGGGTGATGAACATGACCTATCTGCTCCAGGCGGGGAATGGCGACTGGTACGCGATCACCGGCAGCTGGAACGACATGCAGAAGGAGGTCGAGCAGGGCCGCTTCGCCGCGCTGATGGGCAAGGCGGCGGAGCTGACCGCCCCGCCCGCCCGCTAGTTCCGGCTCAGTTGTTGCCCCCGATGAAATTGCCCAACCCGCCGAGCACCGAGCCCTCGCCGCGATTCTGCCCGCCAAAGCCGCTTGCCGCCGACAACATCCGCCCGGCAAGGCGCGAGAAGGGCAGAGACTGAATCCATACCTTGCCCGGCCCGCGCAGCCGCGCGAAGAACAGCCCCTCGCCGCCGAAGAACACGCTGCGCACCCCACCGGCGGTCACCAGGTCGAACTCCACCGACGGCGTATAGGCGGCGAGGCAGCCGGTATCGACGTGCAGCTCCTCGCCGGGCGCCAGCTGGCGCTCGACGACCATGCCGCCGAACTGGACGAACACCCAGCCATCGCCTTCGAGCTTCTGCATGATGAAGCCCTCGCCGCCGAACAGGCCGGTCATGATCCGCTTCTGGAAGGCGATGCCCATCGACACGCCCTTGGCGGCGCAGAGGAACGCGTCCTTCTGGCAGATCAGCGTGCCGCCTACGCTGTCCAGCTTGAGCGGCACGATCGCCCCCGGCACCGGTGCCGCGAAGGCCACCCGTGCCTTGCCCGAGCCGCTATGCGTGAAGACGGTGGTGAACAGGCTCTCGCCGGTCACCAGCCGCTTGCCCGCGCCGAGCAGCGCGCCCATGAAGCCGCCGCCCTGCTGGCCGCTGCCGTCGCCGAACACGGTGGTCATCCCCACCGCCGCGTCCTTCCACACCAGCGCGCCCGCCTCGGCCACCGCGCTCTCGCCGGGATCGAGCTCGATCTCGACGAACTGGAGCTCCTGCCCCTTGATCTCGAAATCGATATCGTCGGAGACACCGCTAGTGCGGCTATGGCTCCAGGGATTCTGCGGCATTGGTCGAAATCTCCTCCTGCACTTGCCCGGTTCCTAACCCGTCCTCGGGCCGGGCGCTATTGTTCTGGACAATTCGAGAGGAATCAGTCCTAATTACTGGCGAAAAGAGGGGAGAAGCAGAATGCGTGCTTTGTTGATGCTCATGGCCATGGCCACCACCGTTACGCCCGCCCTGGCCCAGGAACACCGCCAGGATGCCGGCGGGGCGATCATCGTCACCGGCAGCGCGCTCGCCGAGACGAGCAAGAAGCTCAAGGATTGCATCGCGCGCCATTGCTCGCCGAAGGACGACATCTCGGCGACGCTCGTCCATGCCGAGAGCCAGTATCTCGCCGGCGACTATGACGGCGCCTGGACCACGCTTTCGCGGTCGAACAACCGCAATGCCCGCCATTCCGCCGAGTATCCGCAGGAAGTCGCCAATCTCCAGCGCGCCTATGGCCGGCTGACCGACATCATCGGCCTTCCCGAGAATGGCCGCGTCCTCCAGATCTTCGCGTTCGACACGCTGCGCGACAGCCTTGGCGCGAACGATGCCCGCACGCTCGACCAGCAGCTGGCGACCGGCGACTATTCGCTCGGCACCGGCCGCCTCACCCGCGCGATGGACGTCTATCGCCGCGTCGAGCGCAAGGCCCAGGCCGCCGGCCAGCTCGAGGTCCAGGGCCGGGCGATGCTGCGCCAGGCGGGCATCTATTCCACGCTGGCGACGCGCGACCGCGGCTATGCCAGCCTGGCGCGCGCCAATATCGACCGGATCGCCCAGACCACCGCGCCCGAGCTCGCCACCTATCGCACCGCCGCCGAGATCCTGCGCGCCCGCCTGACGGCGTCGCGCGGCGGCGCGGAGTCGATCGACAAGGCCGTCGCCGGCCTCTCCGGCAAGGCCGTGGGCGTTCCGATCGAAGTCTACAGCCCGCCGCTGCTCGGCCTGGATCCGGGCGTCGGCACCCTGGCCCCCGCCAACCCCGAATGGATCGACGTGCGCTACCGCATCGAGCCGTCGGGCCGGGTCGAGGACATCGAGCAGCTGAACAGCTCCGAGAAGATCACCGGCGACTGGGCCAAGCAGGTCCGCGCTTCGCTGGCCAAGCGCCGCTATGCCCCGGTCGATCCGGGCGCGGACGGCGAGGGCCTGGTCCGCACCGAGCGTTTCAGCCTGGTCTTCGACATCACGCGCGAGACGCAGAGCCGCGTCCTGGGTCGGAACGGCAACCCGCGCATCGTCACGCTCGACCTCGCCGACAAGCCGGAACAGGGCGCTCTATAGGGTCGGACCTGCTCGCCAGTCCGCAGGCAGCAGGCCATAGAGGGCGGTGTCGCGCACGCCGATATGGGTCTCCCATTCGGCACGCAGCACCCCCTCGAGCCGGAAGCCGAGCCGCTCGAGCAGCCCGCGCGACGCGCGATTGTCCGGATCGGTATCGGCGAAGACGCGGCGCTGCCCTTCGGCGAAGAGCCGGTCGATCACCGCGCTGACCGCCTCGGCGGCGATGCCGCCGCCCCAATGCGCCCGGGCGAGCATATAGCCGATCTCGGACACCCCGCCCTGCCGCTTCTCGCCCGCGGCGACGAAGCCGATCGCGCTATCCTCGCCCTTCAGCGTGATCGCCCAGCAGCGCCAGCCCGGCGCCTCGCGGGCGAAATCCGCGCGGGTCTGCGCCATATTCTCATGCGGCGGTCCCGACCAGAAATGCATCAGCTCGGGATCGGACAGGCTCGGGAACAGTGCCGCGGCGTCGCCGGGCACGCGCAGGCGCAGGCGGAGCCGCTCCGTCTCCAGCACCACCGTCTCGCGCGGCGCGGGGCCGGCCGGGTTCACGACGCCAGCGCGTCGACCAGCGACTTCACCTTCTTCTGCCGCCACTGCGGCAGCGGCGCGACCAGCCAGTAGCCGAGCTTCGAGCTCTTGGGCTCGCCGACCACCACTACGCGGCCGGAAGCGATGTCGCTGCGCGCAAGCAGCTCGGGCACGGTCGCCCGGCCCAGCCCCTCGGCCGCGGCATCGAGCGCAAGGCCGGCATCGGCGACACGGACCAACGATCCGGCATCCTCGGCCATGCAGCCCGGCCAGGAGATGCGCACGTCGATGCTGCCGCCCGGCCGCTCGACCGTGACCATGCCGTCGCTCTCCAGCGCCTCGCCCTCATGCTCGCCCGGGCCTTCGCCCCAGCGGATGGCGAGGTCGAGATTGGCCTCGGTGAAGTCGAGCGCGTCGTCGGCGGGCACCAGCACGAAGCGCAGGTCGCTGTCGACCCGGGCGATCTCGGCCAGCCGCGGCATCAGCCATTTGGCGGTCAGGTCGCGCGGCGCGGCGATGGTCAGCGACTTGGACGACTGCCCCGCCTGCATCGCCCGCACGCTCTCCTCGAACTGGAGGAAGCCCGCGCGCAGCGCCGACAGGCCGGCCTCGGCCTCGGGGGTGAGCTCCAGCCCCTTGGTCGTGCGGCGGAACAGCACGACGCCGAGCGTATCCTCGAGCGCGCGGATCTGCTGCCCGACCGCGGCAGGGGTCACCGCCAGCTCGTCCGCCGCGCGGGTGAAGCTCAGATGGCGTGCCGCGGCATCGAGCACGCGCAGGCCGTTGAGGGGGAGATGGGTCCGCTTCATTCCGCCACCGCCGGCGCGGTCAGCGCGAACTTGGGGATGCCGACGTCGAACGCCGAACCGTCTTCCCCGATCATGTGATAACTGCCCTGCATATTCCCCGTCGGCGTGCTAAGCGGGCAGCCCGAGACATAGTCGAAGCTTGCCCCCGGCGCGATCATCGGCTGCTCGCCGACCACGCCCTCGCCTTCCACCGTGTGGCGCGCGCCGCGCCCGTCGGTGATGATCCAGTGGCGGGTGAGCAGCTGCACCGTCATCGGCCCGCTATTCTCGATGCGGATGTGATAGGCCCAGAACCAGCGGCCGCGATCGGGCTCACTCTGCTCGGGCAGATAGCTCACCGACACGCGCACGGTGATCCCGCGCGTTTCCTCCGCATCGGTGAACAATGCGTCCATCACAATCCGGCGGCCCTCAGCGCCTGGTCGAGATCGGCGATCACGTCGTCCGCGTCCTCCAGCCCAACATTGAGCCGCAGCATGCCCTCGGTCACGCCCATCTCCAAGCGCTTCTCTTCGGCGACGCTGGAATGGGTGGTCGAAGCCGGGTGCGTCATCAGCGAGCGCGAATCGCCGATATTGTTCGAGATATCGACCAGCTCGAGCGCGTCGAGCAGCGCATGCGCCTGCTTGCGGCCGCCATCGACCTCGAACGAGAAGATCGGGCCGGCGGCCTCCATCTGGCGCATGAACAGATTGTGCTGCGGGTGGCTGGGCAGCGCCGGGAAGTTGATCTTCGGCACGCGCTTCTCGAGGAAGCTGCCCACCTTCAGCGCATTCTCGCTCTGGCGGCGGATGCGCAGGTCGAGCGTCTCCATCCCCTTCAGCACAACCCAGGCATTGAACGGCGACAGCGTCGGGCCGGTGTTGCGGGTGAAGGGCAGCAGCACCTCGTTGATGAACTGCGACGAGCCGGTGACGGCACCGGCGAGCACACGGCCCTGCCCGTCCATCATCTTCGTCGCCGAATAGGCCACCACGTCCGCGCCGAACTCGAGCGGGCGCTGGAGCGCGGGCGTCGCGAAGGCATTGTCGACCACGGTGGTGATGCCGTGCTTCCGGGCGATCGCGCAGACCGCCTCGAGATCGACCACGTCCATCGTCGGATTGGCCGGCGTCTCGAAGAAGAACACCCTGGTGTTCGGGCGGATCGCGTCCTCGAACTGCTGCGGGTCGCGCGCATCGACGATCGTGGTCTCTACGCCGAAGCGGGGCAACAGGCTGTCGGTCAGCCAGCGGCACGATCCGAACGCGGCGCGGCCCTGGACGATATGGTCGCCGGCGCTCACCTGGCAGAGGATCGCCGCGGTCATCGCCGCCATGCCGGTCGCCATGGTGCGGCAGGCCTCGGCACCTTCGAGCAGCGCGATCCGCTCCTCGAGCATCTCCACCGTCGGGTTCTGCAGGCGCGAATAGGTCATGCCGACCTGCTCGCCCGCGAAGCGCGCGGCGGCGTCGCCGGCGCAGTCATACGCATAGCCGGAGGTGAGGAACATCGCCTCGCTGGTCTCGCCCCATTCGGAACGCGCGGTACCTCCGCGCACGGCCTGGGTGGCGGGTTTCCAGTTGCGGGTGACGCTGCGGTCTTGGCCTGTACGACGCTTCATAGTGCGGGATGCTTTGCGGCTGAGGGGCCGGGGCGTCAACCAAACAAAAAATCCTCCCTCGCAAAGCGGGGGAGGTGGCGCGCGCAGCGCGACGGAGGGGGCGTCTCCGCGAGCCAATCGCCTGCGGCCATGCCCCCTCCACCACGCGCTGGCGCGCGCGGTCCCCCTCCCCCGCTTCGCGAGGGAGGATTTTTGAGGGCATGACGGCCACGAAACGG
This sequence comes from Sphingomonas sp. Sphisp66, assembly GCF_047324325.1. Lineage (NCBI taxonomy): Bacteria > Pseudomonadati > Pseudomonadota > Alphaproteobacteria > Sphingomonadales > Sphingomonadaceae > Sphingomonas > Sphingomonas sp. Sphisp66. The sequence continues at coordinate 164,824 of NZ_CP168508.1, read as the reverse complement.
TCAGCTATCCCACCCGCCATGCTCGATCGCCTCAAGGCCCTGCGCGACCGTCCCTGGACCGTCGCCCTGCTCCTCGCCGTCATCGCCGAGGCGCTGTTCCTGATCCATCTCGATCAGCCCAGCGTGATCATGTTCGACGAGATCCACTATCTCCCCGCCGCCCAGGCGCTGCTCGACCTGTCGGGCCCGCGCAATGTCGAGCATCCGATGCTCGGCAAGGAGCTGATCGCGGCGGGCATGGCGCTGCTCGGTGACAATCCGTTCGGCTGGCGCATCGCCTCGACGGTCGCCGGCACCGCCACCGTGCTCGGCGTCTTCGCCTTTCTCTGGCTGCTCACCGGCAGCATGCGCGCAACTCTGGTCGGCGCGCTGCTGACGCTGCTCAACCAGACCGTCTATGTCCAGGCACGCACCGGCATGCTCGACATCTTCCTCGGCTGCTTCCTGGTCTGGGCGCTGGTGATGGGCCTGTGGTCGATGAAGAGCGGCGGCAGGCACGTCTGGTGGCGATGGCTGGCGGTCGGCGTGCTGCTCGGGATGACCACTGCGGTCAAATGGGCGGGCGTGCCCTATATCGTGCTGGCGGGCCTGGCCTTCCTCGTCATCCGCATCCGCGATGCGCGCCAGGCGAAGAAGCCGGTCCTCGCCGCGCTCTCCGGCAAGGATCAGCCGCACTGGCCCGGCCTGCCCGCCATTCCGGCGCTGCTGGCGATGGGCATGGTCAGCGTGGTGACCTATTTCCTCACCTTCCTCCCCGCCTTCTTCTACGCAACCGATCCGCTGAGCCTGCCCGGCCTGTTCGCCCAGCAGCTCCATATGTGGCAGATGCAGACCCAGATCCTGCCGCACCACACCTATCAGTCGAGCTGGTGGAGCTGGCCGCTGATGCTGCGGCCGATCTGGTATTTCTATGAATGGGATCGCGGCGCCCAGCGCGGCGTGCTGCTGATCGGCAATCCGCTGATCATGTGGGGCGGGCTGGTCGCGGTGCTCGCCTGCTACTGGGCGTGGGTGAAGGACAAGGCGATCCGGTCGCTGGCCATGGCGCTGCTGTGGACGGCCAGCCTGGCGATCTATGTCGTGATCCCCAAGTCGATCGGCTTCTATTACTATTACTACCCCAGCAGCATCTTCCTGTGCATGGCGCTGCCGGTCGCCTTCCTGCACTTCGACAAGGGCAGGAATCGCGGCTGGGAGGAATGGTTCGTAGCGCTCTCGCTGCTGATGTTCGGCTATTTCTACCCGATCCTCTCGGGCGCGCCGCTCGCGGACAGCCAGGGGTTCCTTCACTGGATGTGGATCGGCAGCTGGCGGTAAAGCGCCAGCCTCATTCCCCTCCCTGCAAGGGAGGGGTTAGGGGTGGGTTAGAAAAGGTCGGGCTCGATGCCCGGCCTTTTCTGTTTTCCGATACCGTCTCGCTGGGCGCCTCCGGAAGACCGGAGGCGCAACCCACTTCGCCCCTCCCTTGCAGGGAGGGGAGATTTCAGTACCGCCCCCAGACGAAGCGCGACGACAGCGCGAAGTTCCACACCGCCGCCACCGCGATTCCCGCCAGCGCCGCGAAGCGCCAGTCACCATGCTGGACATTGTGGAGGAACGCCGCGACGCCGACATTCGCCGCAGCACCGATGCTGCACACCAGGCAGAACGACACCCAGCCGCCCAGCATCGCCTTCGCCCCCTTCAACCTTTGCTCGCGATAGGTCAGCGCGTTGTTGAGGAAGAAGTTGAAGGTCATCGCCGCCGCGGTGGCGAGGATGGTCGCACCGACGAACGGCCAGTTCAGCCCACGGAAGAACAGGCCGAGGATCAGGAAATGCACGCCGGCGCCGAGCGCGCCGATGCCCGAGAACATCACGAAGCGCACCGGCACCACCCGGCCGAACATCCGGTCGTACAGCGCGATCAGATATTCCATCGCCACGACGTAATCGAGCTTGGACTCGCCCAGCGCCCGGGTGCGGAACACATAGGGCAGCTCGAGGAACTTCAGCGGCTTGGGCGACGCCGTCATGATGTCGAGCAGGATCTTGAAGCCGATCGCCGACAGCGTCGGCACCAGGTCGCGCACGATCTGGGTGCGCATCGTGAAGAAGCCGCTCATCGGGTCGGACAGGTCCGCCTTGAGCACCCGGCGCGACAGCCTGGTGGCGAAGGCAGACTTTGCCACCCGCTCCCGGTCCCACTCGCCCGTGCCGCCGCCATCGACGAAGCGCGAGCCGATCACCACGTCGAGCGTGGAATCGCCTTCGAGCGCGTCGAGCATCCTGGGCAGCAGGGTCTCGTCATGCTGCAGGTCGCCGTCGATCACCGCCACGAACGGCGCGGCGGTCGCGCACATGCCCTCGATGCAGGCGGACGAGAGCCCGCGCCGGCCGATCCGCTGGATCACCCGCACCCGCGGGTCGCGACGGCCCAGCGCGCGGGCGGCATCCGCCGTCCCGTCCGGGCTGTTGTCGTCGACGAAGATCGCTTCCCAGTTCCGCCCCGCCAGCGCCGCATCGAGCTTCTCGATCAGCAGCGGTACGTTCGCCCGCTCGTTGAACGTCGGGATGACGACCGCGAGCTCGAGCTGGTCCGGAATCACGCGAGCGCCTTGAGCACCGCGTCGCCCATCTCGGTCGTCGACATCGTGCCGCCGAGGTCCGCCGTCCGCGCACCGCCGGCAAGCGCCGCCGCGACGGCCGCCTCGACCTTCAGCGCCGCTTCCTCGTTGCCCAGCGAATGGCGCAGCAGCATCGCCGCCGACAGGATCGCCGCGCAGGGATTGGCCTTGCCGGTGCCGGCAATGTCGGGCGCCGAGCCGTGGATCGGCTCGTACATGCCATTGTCCCCGCTCCACGCGCGCAGCGAGGCCGAGGGCAGCATGCCGATCGAGCCGGCACACATGCTCGCCTGGTCGGACAGGATGTCGCCGAACAGATTGCCGGTGACGATCACGTCGAATGCCGACGGCGCGCGCACCAGCTGCATCGCGGCATTGTCGACATACATGTGGGTCAGGTGGACGTCGGGATATTCGGTCGACAGCTCGTTGACCACGTCGCGCCACAGCTGCGACGTCTCGAGCACGTTCGCCTTGTCGACCGAGCACAGCTTCTTCTTGCGCCGCCGGGCCATTTCGAAGCCAACGCGGGCAATACGCTCCACTTCGGCCTCGTTGTAGCTCATGATATCGAAGCCTTGGCGCAGCCCCTCGGCGTCATGGCGCCGGCCCTTCTCGCCGAAATAGACGTCGCCGACCAGCTCGCGGACGATGACGAGGTCGAGCCCGGCCACCACTTCGGGCTTGAGCGGCGAGGCATCCGCAAGAGCCGGGAACAGGGTCGCCGGGCGGATATTGGCGAACAGGCCGAGCTCGCGGCGGATGCCGAGCAAAGCCGCCTCGGGGCGGAGCCGGCGCTCCAGCGCCTCGAAGCGCGGATCGCCGATCGCGCCGAACAGCACGGCATCGGCCTTCTTGGCCAGCGCGAGCGTCTCTTCGGGCAGCGGCCGCCCGGTCAGCAGATAGGCCGCGCCGCCGACGGGCGCCTCCTCGAAGTCCAGGCCCAGGGCCAGAGCTTCCAGAACCCGGCGCGCCTCGCGCGTAACCTCAGGCCCGATCCCGTCACCGGGCAGAACAGCAATCAGTGGCAATTCATGCTCCCCACGTCTTCGCTGCCCGCTTTGCCGCTGTTGTGGCCGTCACGCAACAGCGCGCTTCAACCGATCGACCAGCCGGGCACGCGCCGCGAGCAGTTCCGCACCCTTTCCGATCAGCAGGTCGCGCTCGAGGAAATGGCCGGTGAGCCTGATTCCGTCGAGGATATCCTCCCACCCGGCCTCCCCGCCCTCGACCAGGAAGCGCGGCAGGCGGAGCAGCCGGTTCTCATAGCCCTCGGCACCGAGCCGACTGACCGCGATGCCACTCTTGGGGCTGACATAGACAAGGTCGTCGTTGCGCCCGGTCGCCGCGCAATGCTCGAGGTCCAGCCCGAACCCCAGCTCGGCGAGCAGGAGCAATTCGTATCGTACCATAGCCACCGCCCACCCCCGCGCCGCCGGCGCCGCCTCGATCGCCGCCAGCACGCCATCGAGCGCGGCGAAGAGCCGCGGATAGGGCAGCCCCTCGGGCAGCGAGAAGGCGGTGAGCGCGGTCGTCCATTGGAAGGCGGCGGCCGGCAGCGCCTCGGAGAACATTGCCGCGCGGCTGTGGAGCAGCTCGACCGTCAGCCCGGCCAGCGCATCCTCGGTCCGCGAACGCCATTCGCCCTGCACCAGGTTCGCCGGCTGGAGCACCGGTCGCAGCGTCCGGCCATGGCCGCCGCGGACATAGCCCGGCTGCACGCCGTCCTCCTCGGTCAACGCCCGCACGATCGCCCCATGCTCGCCATGGGCGCGGACGGAGAGGATGATGGCTTCGGCGCGGAGATGCATGGGGCGCTATATAGGCTCCCCGCGCCGGGCTTGGGAATTCAGCCCCTCGGCTTGCGGAACCGGTAGATGAACTGGTCGGTCTTGCCGCGGATCTCGGGGGTGAAGACGTTGGCGGTGTGCGGATCCGCGGCGTTGCGCAGCAGCGGCAGCTCGCCGTCGAACTTGAAGCCGACGGATTCGATCTCCGCACGGGCGGCGGCGGGATCGATGCGGTGGAGCGTCTGCGGCAGGGCAAAATCCGGATCGGAATTGGCGGCATGGTCGATCACCAGCAGCACGCCGCCCGGCTTGAGCGAATCGTAGAGCTTCTGCGCGATCGCCTTGGCGGCGCCCGGAGGGGCGGCCTTGAGGTGCAGGTCGTGCCAGTTCTGTACCGTCATGATCGCGTCGAGCGGCTCGGGAAAGGCGAAGCTCTTCAGGCTGTCGCTCGACGCCACGACATTGGCGCGGCCCTCGACCGCGGCCTTCTGCTCATCGCCATAGGCGGCGCGGAACTGGATGAACTCGGCGGGCTGGTACGCATAGACCTTGCCCCCCGGCCCGACGATGCCGGCAAGGATGCGCGTCCAGTAACCGCCACCCATGATGAAGTCCGCGACCTCCTGGCCGGGCGCGATGCCGGCAAAGGCGAGGATCTCGCCGGCATGGCGCGACGCGTCGCGGTCCTTGTCCGCCTGGGGCCGGCTGGCATCGCCGAGCGCGGCGGTGATCGGCGCGGGGACGGTCTGGGCATGGGCGGCGAGCGGTGCGGCCAGCGCGAGCAGCGCGGCGGAAAGGGCGAGCTTCATGGGGACGACTCTCCTCGGTGTGTTTGAGTGGAGCATGACACATCCGTGTGGCCGTTCAAGGCATCCCCCCCACTCCGTCATCCCGGCGAAAGCCGGGATCTCGTGCGGCTCCTGCCTCGCACCTTCGCCTGAGATCCCGGCTTTCGCCGGGATGACGATAAGGGCGGGATGACGATATGGTCGCGATCAGGGAGTGGCGGTCGCGCGCTTCCGCGCCTAAATCCCCTTCGACGATGTCCGATCCCAATTCGCCCAACCGCTTCAACGAAGAGACCGCCACCTATGCCGTGCGCGGCGCCGATGCGCCCGACCTCGAAGCCGGGGTGGCGGCGATCCGCAACGTGCTCAAGACGCTGCCGGTGCGCCCGGGCGTCTACCGGATGCAGGACGCGCGCGGCGACGTGCTTTACGTGGGCAAGGCGCGGGCGCTGAAGAACCGCGTGACCAACTATACCCAGGTCATGCGCCTGTCGAAGCGGCTCCAGCGGATGGTGGCGCAGACGCGCTCGATGACGATCGTCACGACGAACAACGAGGCCGAGGCGCTGCTGCTCGAGGCGCAGCTGATCAAGCGCTTCCGCCCGCCCTACAATGTCCTGCTGCGCGACGATAAGTCGTTCCCCTTCATCCTGCTGCGGCGCGACCACGACTATCCGCGCATCCAGCTCCACCGCGGCGCGCGCAAGGTGAAGGGCGATTATTTCGGGCCGTTCGCCGGCGCCGGCCAGGTGCGCAAGACGCTCAACGCGCTGCAGAAATTGTTCCTGCTGCGCAGCTGCACCGACAGCTTCTTCAACACCCGCGACCGGCCGTGCCTACTCTACCAGATCCGTCGCTGCTCCGCGCCGTGCGTCGATCGCATCGAACCGGCGGCCTATGAGGAACTGGTCGACGACGCGCGCGACTTCCTGATGGGCAAGTCGACCAAGGTGCAGGCCAAGCTCGGCGCGCAGATGCAGGACGCGGCGGAGAATCTCGATTTCGAGCTGGCGGCGATCCTGCGCGACCGGCTCAAGGCGCTGACCTTCATCCAGGGCAGCCAGGCGATCAATGCCGAGGGCGTTGGCGATGCCGACATCTTCGCGCTCGCCAGCAAGTCGGGCGTGATGGGCATCCAGGCCTTCTTCATCCGCGGCGGCCAGAATTGGGGCCATCGCAGCTTCTTCCCGGCGCACACCAACGATGTGTCCGAGGACGAGGTGCTCGCGGCGTTCCTGATGCAATTCTACGAGGAAGTGCCGCCGCCGAAGACGATCTTCGTCGATCGCAACCTGGAGGAAGCGGCCCTTCTCGCCGAGGCGCTGCGGGAACGCGCCGGGCACAAGGTCGCGCTGGGCGTGCCGCAGCGCGGGCCGCGCCGCCGGCTGCTCGAGCAGGCCAGGCGCAACGCGGTGGAAGCGCTCGACCGGCGGCTGGCCGAGGGGACGACCCAGGCCAAGCTGCTCGCCGAGGTCGCCGACCTGTTCGAACTGCCCGAACCGCCCGAGCGGATCGAAGTGTACGACAACTCGCATATCCAGGGCACCAATGCGCTGGGCGCGATGGTGGTGGCGGGCCCCGAGGGCTTCCAGAAGAACCAGTATCGCAAGTTCAACATCAAGCGCGCCGAGACCGTGCCGGGCGACGATTACGGCATGATGCGCGAAGTGCTCACGCGCCGCTTCGCCCGAGCAGTGGAGGAGGACCCCGACCGGCAAGGCGGCACCTGGCCGGACCTGGTGCTGCTCGACGGCGGGCGCGGGCAGCTCAATGCCGCCAAGGCGGTGCTCGAGGATCTCGGCATCGAGGACGTCTGCATGGTCGGCGTCGCCAAGGGGCCGCATCACGGGCGCGACGGGCGCGAGGTGTTCCACCTGATGGACGGGCGCGAGCTGATGCTGCCGGTCAACTCGCCCTTGCTCTTCTATCTCCAGCGGCTGCGCGACGAAGTGCACCGCTTCGCGATCGGCGCGCACCGCGAGAAGCGCGCCAAGGCGATCGGGGCGAGCCCGCTCGACGAGGTCCCCGGCATCGGCCCGGCCCGCAAGAAGGCGCTGCTGATGCATTTCGGCACGGCGCGGGCGGTGCGCGCGGCGAGCCTGGAGGATCTGCAAAAGGCGCCGGGGGTGAGCGCCGGCGTCGCGCAGCAGGTCTATGATTATTTCCACGCCCGCTGAGCCGGAAACACTAAAGCACCATTTCTGCACAGATAATCCGCATCTCCTCGCTTGTGGCGGCAGGGCGGGGCGCTAGGCTCCCCTCCGGAAATTCGGGGGGATTATCTTTGCGTATCGTTCTGTCGTCCGTCGCGCTCACTCTGCTGACGGGCACCGCCCATGCCGGCGACAAGCCGCTTTACCAGCCCGCACCCGCCTGGGTGCGGCCCGCGCCGGCGCCCGACGCCGCCAAGCTGACCGATGCCGATCCGGCAACGGTGCTGAGCGACCAGCAGCAGCGCCTGAGCAGCGGGCAGGTCTGGGCCTATAACGACCAGGCGACGCGGATCGTCTCGCCGCAGATGCTGACGCAGTTCGGCACGGTACAACTGCCCTGGCAGCCCGAGGAAGGCGATCTGATCGTCCACAAGGCCGAGATCATCCGGGCAGGCGAGCATATCGACCTGCTCGCCGGCGGGAAGGGCTTCGAGGTGCTGCGGCGCGAGGAGCAGCTCGAACAGCTGCAGATCAACGGCACGCTGACCGCGACGATGACGGTGCAGGGGCTGCGCGTCGGCGATGTGCTGCGCCTCTCTTATTCGGTAACCAGCCATGACAAGGCGCTGGGCGGCAACGCGCAGACTTTCGTGCCGCTGGTCGCGGCGCCCGAGCGGGTGGGCTATGCGCGGGCGCGCGTTTCCTGGCCCTCGGGCACGCCGCTGCGCTGGCGCAGCTATGCCGATGGCGCCGTGCCGAAAGTGACCAAGCAGGGCGGCTTCGACGAGATCGAAGTGACGCTGCCGCTCCCCAAGCCCGCCGAGCTGCCCGCCGATGCGCCAGGCCGCTACCAGAAGCCGGCACTGCTCGAAGTGACCAGCTTCACCGATTGGAAGTCGGTCTCCGCCGTGATGGGGCCGCTCTACGCGACCGAGGGACTGATCGCGCCGGGCAGCCCGCTGGCGGCCGAGGTCGACAAGATCAAGGGCAGGTCGGCCGATCCGCGGGTGCGCGCCGCGCTGGCGCTGCGGCTGGTGCAGGACGAGATTCGCTACCTGTTCGAAGGGATGAACGGCGGCAATTACGTGCCCCAGAAACCCGCCGACACCTGGACGCGCCGCTATGGCGACTGCAAGGCGAAGGCGCTGCTGCTGCTCTCCCTGCTCCGCGCCATGGACATCGAGGCCGAGCCGGTAGCGGCCAGCATGGGCATGAGCGGGCTGGTCGCCCAGCGCCTGCCCAGCGCCGGTGCCTTCGATCATGTGCTGGTGCATGCGACGATCGGCGGCAAGCCGCTGTGGCTCGACGGCACCGGCTCGGGCACGCGGCTGGAGGATCTCGACGATACCCCGCCGTTCCGCGACGTGCTGCCGCTCCGGCCCGGGGGCGCGGAGCTGATTCCGCTGCCGATGCATGCGCCGGCGCGCCCGATGATGGAAACCGCGCTCGAGTTCGACCAGCGGGCCGGGCTCAGTCTGCCGACGCCGTTCACCCTCACGATCAAGATGCGCGGCCAGATGGCCGAGATGGTGCGGGCGATGTCGAGTCAGGCGAGCAAGGAGCAGCTCGAGGATATGGGCCAGGGCATGGTCGCCGGCGTGATCGGGGATGCGCTGGTGGTCGAGCGCAAGCTCTCCTACGATTCCGAGACGGCGACCGCGACCGCGACGGCAAGCGGCATCGTCGGCTCGCCCTGGAAACTGAACGAGCGCCGGTACCGCGCGCAGCTCGACCGCATCGTCTCCGCTGCCGATTTCTCGCCGGACCGCGCCCGGCCGGCCTGGAAGGACATTCCGGTGGTCACCACGCCAGTGCCGTTCGCAGCGGTGATGCGGACGCGCATCCGTCTGCCCGGGCAGGGCGCCGGCTTCACGCTGGATGGCGACCAGACGCTGCCGGCGCGGTTCGCAGGCATCGGGCTGACACGCAAGGTCACCGTCGCGAACGGCGAAGTGGTGGTCGAGGACAGCCTGGCGAGCGACGCGGCGGAAGTGGCGCCGGCGGACCTGCCGGCAGTGCGTGCGCAGGTCGCGCTCGCCAAGTCGCGGCTGCTCGAGATGCTTGCCCCCACCGACTATCCGGCGCGCTGGCAGATCGTCGCCAACGCCGGCAAGACGGGGTTCCCGGCGATCATGGCGGTCTACGCCAAGGGCATCGCCGATGCGGCGCCCGACGAGACGCTGGGTTACACCAATCGCGCCTCCTTCCTCGCCGGGATCTGGGATTGGAAGGGCGCCGCCGCCGATTACGACAAGGCGATCACGATCGAACCGACGGTGCCGCTCTATCTCGCCCGGGCGCGGATGCGGCAGGCGATGCGCGACGACAAGGGCGCGCGCGCCGATGTAGAGGCGGCGCTGGCGCTGGATCCCGGTTCGCTGGCCGCGATCAACATGCTCGCCTCGCTGCGCTTCCGCGCCGGCGAGCGGGATGCTGCCATGGCGCTGATCGATGAGCGGATCGCGGCGGGCGGCAAGGCCAAGCAGGGCTTCGTCACCAAAAAGGCGGACCTGCTGGGCGAGGCCGGCCGGGCCGAGGAAGGCGTCAAGCTGATCGACGAAGAGATTCGCGTCACGCCCGGCAACGAGATCCTGCTCAACTCGCGCTGCTGGCTGAAGGGCACGAGCAACATCCTGCTCGATACCGCGCTGAAGGATTGCACGCGGGCGATCGAGATCGCCGAGGACCCTTCGTCGATCTATGACAGCCGCGCGATGGTCTATTTCCGCATGGGCAAGATGGAAGAGGCGATGGCCGATCTCAACGCCGCACTCGAAGTCTCGCCAATGCAGGGCGCCAGCCTCTTCCTGCGCGGCGTGGTGCGCCGGCGGACCGGAGACATCAAGGGCAGCGACACCGATCTCGCCGCCGCCCGGCTGATGTGGCCGCGCGTCGACGAGGATTATGCGCGCTATGGTATCAAGCCCTAGGCCATATTCGACATTCAGCCTCCCCTCCCTCGCGAGGGAGGGGAGTTAGAGCCCCCCTTTCCCCAATCCCCGCGCATTCGCCTTTTCTTCACGCCCCTGCTTTAAGGGGGCAGCATGGCTACCCGGGTCTTCATCACGATCGACACCGAGATCATGTGGCGGCACCATGTCGCCGGGCTCGATGTCGAGACGATCGTCCAGCGCTCGCTGGAGCCCGCCAATGTGGGCGTCGCCTGGCAACTCGAGCAGCTGGCCCGGCACGGGCTCAAGGCCTGCTTCTTCGTCGATCCGATGCCGGCCCTGGTTTACGGCCTCGACCCGATCAAGCGGGTGGTCGGCGCGATCCTCGAGGCCGGGCAGGAAGTGCAGCTGCACCTCCACCCCAACTGGACCGGCGCGCATGCGGACGACAAGGGCGCGACCTATGGCGCCTTCGAGCTGATCGACTATAGCTTCGACGAGCAGGTCGAGCTGCTGGCCGGTGCCTCCGACATGCTGGTCGCCTGCGGCGCGCCCGAGCCGATCGCCTTCCGCTCCGGCTCCTATTCGGCGAGCGACGACACGCTGGGCGCGCTGGCGCAGCTCGGCTTCGAATATGACAGCAGCCACAACGGCTCCGAGCATCCCTGGCCGAGCGCGATCAACCTGGGCGAGCGCCAGATCGCCCCGGTCGCGCATCGCGGGCTGATCGAAGTGCCGGTGACGCTGATCGAGGACCGGGCCGGGCATCTCCGCCATTTCCAGATCTGCGCACTCTCGGCCGGCGAGATGCGCGCCGCGCTCGACCATGCCGTGGTGCGCAGCCATTCGGCCGTGACGATCGTCAGCCACGGCTTCGAGCTTGCAAATCGCGCCGGGACGCGGCCTAACGCCGTGCACGTACGGCGCTTCCACGCGCTGTGTCGCATGTTGGCCAGCCGCCGGGGGGTGTTGGTGACCGAACATTTCGCAGACCGGCCGAAGATGCCGCTCGGGCAGGACGACGCGCCGCTCGGGCCGAGCCTGATCCGCACGCGCTGGCGCCAGGCCGAGCAGCTCTGGTCGAACCTGGTCGAGGAGCGCGCCGCGTGAACGCGATGAGCGAAGTCACCGCCGAGCTGCCCCAGGCGAAGCCGACCAGCCTGAAGTTCGAGATCGGCGCGCGCACGCTCGCCACGATCCAGCGCTCCCTGGTGCGCCTGCCGCTGACGCTGGACGAGGCGCGGGCCGACCGCCTGCCGGTGCTGGCGCCGCTGCCGCGCGAGGCGCATGGCTATGTCGTCACCTCGCTGCCCGAGCATCTGGTGCCGGGGCTGGTCAAGGCCTCGGGCGACATGCTGCCCTTCATCCGCCAGCGCTACACCCGCTATTTCACCGATTTCGCACCCGGCTTCGATGCCTGGTGGAACGGGCTGTCGTCCAACGCCCGCCAGGGGATCAAGCGCAAGGCGAAGAAGATCGCGGCCGAGAGCGGCGGCGAGCTCGACGTGCGCGCGTTCCGCGGACCGCAGGCGCTGGAGGATTTCCACGACGTCGCGCGGCGGATCTCGCTGAGGACTTACCAAGAACGCCTGCTCGGCTCGGGCCTGCCCGACAGCCCCGAATTCATCGCGACGATGCTCGCGCAGGGCGCCGCCGGCCAGGTGCGTGCCTGGCTGCTCTACATTGCGGGCGAGCCGGCGGCCTATCTCTATTGCCCGGTGATCGAGGGCGGCGTGGTGATCTACGCCTATGTCGGCCATGATCCCGCGTTCAACGACCTCTCCCCCGGCGCGGTGCTCCAGCTCGAGGCGATGCGCGACCTGTTCGAGGAAGGGAAATTCTCCCGCTTCGACTTCACCGAGGGCGAGGGCCAGCACAAGCGCCAGTTCGCCACCGGCGGCGTGGCGTGCGTCGACCTGTTCCTGCTACGGCCGTCGCTCGCCAACCGGGTGACGATGGCGGCGCTCGGTGGGTTCAACCGCGGCGTGGCCGGGATCAAGGCGCTGGTGCAACGCGCCGGGCTGGAAAAGGCAGCGAAGAAGCTGCGGCGCGGCGCCTAGCCCCTACCCCGCCCTCAACGCCCTGCTTCATTCTCCAGCGCATTGGCCCGGGCCTCGATCCGCTCCATCGTCTCCTGCGCGCGCGTGCCGATGTCGCCGGCGCGGCGCTGCTCCTCCACGGCGCTGTGCCATGCGACTGCGATCATCAGGACGAGCAGCGCGGCGGTGAGCGCGGTGGCGAGCTGGAGCCAGCGTTGGGTGGTCATGCCGCGACCCTAGCCGCCCCGGGCCGCTCCCGCCAGCCGGCCGCCTTGCCTGCGCCCTGAACGCGAAAAGGGCGCACCGCCCGAAGGCAGCGCGCCCTTTTCGTCCAGCCTGCCGCCGAAGCGGAGGATCAGTTCAACCGACCCAGCCCCGCGATCGTCTTGTCGACGAGCGGCTTGTCCGCACCGGCACCATGCTTCTCCGCGATGATCGCTGCAGCAGCAGCGGCGGCAGCATCGGCAGCCTTGGCACGGACGTCGGCAATCGCAGCGCGCTCGGCGGCGGCGATCTTGTCCTCGGCCATCTTGGTGCGGCGCTGCGTGAGCAGCTTGGCATCCGCCTCCGCCTTGGCGATCAGCGCGGTGGCCTCCTGCTCGGCATGGGCGACGATCGCGGCGGCGTCGTTGGCGCTCGCCGCGGTGCGCGCCTTGGCGTCCGCGAGCAGCTTCTCGGCCTCCTCGCGGATCGCACGGGCGCGGTCCAGCTCGGCGCGGGTGTCGGCGATGCGCTTGTCCAGCGCCTCGGCGATCTTCTTCGGAGCCTTGCCGACGAAGATCGCCAGCAGGATGAAGATGGTCAGCCCGACATAGACCCAGCCTTCGGCACCGAGACCGAGCAGCGTGGGGCCTTCATGGTGCGCGCCGCCATCGGCTTCGGTAAGCGCGACGGTCTGGTCGGCGGGAGTATGTGCACTCATGTCAGGTCCTTCAGCCCGCCACCGCGCGCGCCGCCTTGGCGGCGTCGGCAGCGGTCGGGCGCTTGCCGGTCAGCTGCTCGACCAGGTCGCTCGCCACGTCCGCGGCGATCGCCTCGACCTCGCCCAGCGCCTTGGTGCGGGCTTCGGTCAGCTCGGCCTCGGCCGCTGCCGCCCGCTCGGCGAGCTTGGCATCGGCCTTGGCCAGCTTGGTCTCGAGCGACTTGGTCGCCTTGGCGTGCGCGGCGTTGAGCGCCGCGCGCGCCGATTCCTGGGCCTCGGCCACGCCGGCTTCATAGTCCGCGGCGAGCTTATCGGCCGACGCCTTGGCAGCCTCGGCGGCGTCAAGGTCGCCGGTCACCTGGTCCTCGCGCGCCTGCATGGTGCGGCCCAGCTTGGGCAGCGTCGGCAGGACGACCGCAAAGTAGAGGACCGCGAAGAAGATCGCGAGCCACACCAGCTGCGGCAGGAAGACATTGGCGAAATCGAACTGTGGCATGGCCGGCTGGCCCCGTCTTTCTTACGAGAAGGCGAGCGCGAGCGCGACGACGGCGGCGATCAGGCCGAGCGCCTCGGTCACGGCGAAACCGAAGATCAGGCGGCCGCCCATCTTGGCGTCAGCCGCCGGGTTGCGCAGCGCACCCTGCAGGTAGAGACCGAAGATGGCGCCCACGCCGATGGCGGCGAGGCCAGCACCGATGGCAGCGAGGCCGGCACCGATCTTGGCTGCAACTGCTACGTCCATGATATTCCCTTCCTTGAGACTAAGTCGATTAATGGAGATTGATGGCGTCGTTCAGGTAGAGCGAAGCCAGAAGCGCGAAGACATAGGCCTGCACCACCGCAATCAGCACCTCGAGCGCGGAAAGCGCGACGTTCACCGAAAGCGGCAGGATGCCGAAGACATAGGGCAGCGCGCCGAACGAGCCGAGCGACACGACGAAGGTGCCGAACACCTTCAGCAGCACGTGGCCGGCAGTCATGTTGGCGAACAGTCGGATGGCGAGCGTGAACGGGCGGCTGAGGAAGCTCAGCACCTCGATGATGAACACGAACAGGCCGAGCGCGATATTGGCGTCCTTCGGCCAGAACAGGCTGAAGAAGTGCAGGCCGTGGCGCGCGAAGCCGACGATGCAGACGGTGATGAACACCAACATGGCAAGGCCGAGCGTCACCGAGATATGGCTGGTCGGCGTGAACGCGCCCACCCAGGGGATCAGGCCCAGCAGGTTGCAGGCGAGCACGAAGATGAAGATCGCGAAGATCAGCGGCGCGAAGCGGCGCCCCTCGGGGCCGACATTCTCGTCCAGCATGCGTCTTACGAAATCGTAGACATACTCCACCGCGGCCTGCCAGCGGCCGGGCACGAGCTGCGGACGGGCGGTGCCGACGAACAGGAAGATCGAGACCGCGGCCAGCGCGATCGCCATCCACAGCGACGAGTTGGTGAACGACAGGTCATAGCCCCCCGCGTTGATCGGGTGGAGCACCTTGACTGCGAACTGTTCCATCGGGCCGGCCATGGTGGTCGGTTATTCCTTGCTATCGGTGTTGGGATCGGCGTCGAATTCGGCGGAAGTCTGCATCGCGCGGCGAACGCCGGCGGCGAAGCCGAGCAGCAGCATCACCACCATCGCCCAGGGCTTGGTGCCGAGGCCGGCATAATTGTCGATCAGCCAGCCAATGAAGCCCGAGACGAGCACGGCACCGACGAATTCGATGCCGATGGCCCAGCCACGGGTTTCCGCCTTGCCTTCGGCGTTGGTCACGCCGCGCACATGCTCAGCCTTCGCATCCTTGATGCGGCGATCGAGGTCGTCGGGATTGCGGTCGTCGGACAAGGTTCGTGCGATCCAGATATGAAAAAGCCGCCGCGCAGGTGCCGGCGACACGTGGCATCCTGTGCCAAGGCCCCTGATGCGCCGCCGCTTTAGGAATGCTCGCGGGACGAGTCAACTCTATCGCCAAATCGGCGAAATCCTCGCCTTGAATAAAGCGGCGTTTGCAGGAACAAATCGGGCATGTCCGAGGCCCCCGACAATAGCGGCCACCGCGCGCGCCTGCGCCGCCGCCTGTTCGAGGGCGGGCCGGACGCGTTGCTCGATCACGAACTGGTCGAATACCTCCTCGCGCTGGCGATTCCCCGCCAGGATACCAAGCCGCTGGCCAAGGCGCTGCTCCATGAGTTCGGCGGGATCGCGGGACTTCTCACCGCCGATGCCGAGGCGCTTGCCCGGGTGAAGGGCATGGGCGAGACCAGCGTCGCGGCCCTGAAGGCCAGCCACGCAGCCGCGCTCCGCCTGCTGCGCGCCGAAGTCGCCGAGCGCCCGGTGCTCGCCAACTGGCAGGCGCTACTCGATTACCTCCGCGCCGACATGGCACATCACGTCATCGAGCGCTTCCGTGTCCTCCACCTCAATTCGAAGAACATGCTGATCCGCGACGAGCTGATGGGCGAAGGCACGATCGACGAAGCCGCGGTCTATGTCCGCGAAGTGATCCGCCGGGCGATCGACCTCGGCTCGGCGGCGCTGATCCTGGTCCACAACCACCCCTCCGGCGATCCCTCCCCCAGCCGCGCCGATATCGAGATCACCCGCCAGATCATGGCCGCCGGCAAGGGCATGGGGATCGCGGTGCACGACCATATCATCATGGGCCGCGACGGGCATGCCTCGCTGCGGGGACAGGGGCTGCTCTAGGACCTCTCAGGGGCCCGCGCCGCATAGGCCTCGCCCCACAGCTTCATTGCCTCCAGCACGGGCGTCAGCGTCCGCCCCAGCTCGGTCAGCGAATATTCGACCCGGGGTGGCACTTCGGCGAACACCTCGCGCCGGACGATGCCATGCTCCTCCAGCTGTCGCAGCTGGAGCGTGAGCGAGCGCTGCGTCACCCCGCCGATCAGCCGGCGCAGCTCGCCGAACCGCTTCGTCCCGCCCAGCAGATAATGGAGGATGAGCGGCTTCCACTTGCCGCCGGCGATGTCGACCGTGACTTCGACGGCGCAGCGGAACGGCTCCGATTCCCTGGTCATGCGCCCAATAGTATACTTACTATCCCTATATATCAAACCGTTGCCTTCTTGCGAAACCGCCTGCGTGTCCAGACCTCCCGCCCCGCATCGCCAATTCCGGCGATGACCAGCAGGAGCGACCAATGCGTGCCATCTATTATGACCGACAGGGACCAGCGGACGAGGTCCTGACCCTGGGCGAGATCCCCGACCCCACCCCTGCGGCAGGAGAAGTCCTGGTCCGCATCCACATGTCCGGCATCAACCCCACCGACCTGAAGGCGCGGACCGGCTTCTCCGCCCCGATGCGCCATCCGCGCATCGTGCCGCACCAGGATGGCGCCGGCATCATCGTCGCGGTCGGCACCGGTGTTGCGCCTGCACGGATCGGCGAGCGCGTCTGGGTGTTCGAGGCGCAATCCGGGCGCGCCGAGGGAACCGCGGCAGAGTATGCCGCCATCCCCGCCGCCAACGCGGTGTCGCTGCCGGCCGGGGTCTCGTTCGAAGTCGGCGCAGCGCTCGGCATCCCGGCCCTCACCGCGCATCGCTGCCTGTTCGCCGACGGCGACCTCAAGGGCCGGCGCGCCCTCGTCCAGGGTGGTGCCGGAGTCGTCGGATCGGCCGCGATCCAGCTCGCCAAATGGGCAGGCGCCTGGGTCGTGGCGACCGTCCTGGATTCCCAACAGGAGGTGATCGCGCGGGAAGCGGGCGCCGATCTGGTGCTCAACTTGCGCAGCGACGATGTTGTGGCGAGGATAGCGGAAGCGACTGCCGGCGAAGGCGTGCACTGCATCGTCGATGTCGATATCGCCGCCAATCTCGAACTCGACCTCGCCTGCCTGGCGAATGGCGGGGTGATCAGCGCCTATGCGATGCGCGACGCGGCGGACGCCTGCGCGATCCCGCTGCTCCGCGCGATGATCGGCGGCGCCGTCTTTCGCTTCGTCTATATCTACACGGTACCCGCCGAGGCCAAGCAGGCCGCCATCGCCGACATCACCGCGGCGCTGGAGGCCAATGCCTACACCCCCAGGATCGGGCTGGTCGTGCCGCTGCGCCGCACCGCGGAGGCCCATCTGGCACTCGAGCAGGGCGCGGTGACGGGCAAGGTGCTTGTCCAGCTGGCGGACTGACGCCCTGACAAACCAAACGGCCGCCGGAGGCAAGTCCGGCGACCGTTCGGGAGTAGCGCCATGCGTATCCGGCGCGACGAAATATTTAACCCGGCTGCTTGGGCGTCAGGAACACCGTCAGCTCCTGCTTGTTCACGGCGGCGTTCTTGTCCGTGTCGGCATTGGTGAAGGCCTGGCTGGACCAGGTCGTCGCCTCGGCCGAACCCGGCTGGAAGCCCGGCTCCGCGGCCTTGCGCAGCGAGCCCATCCAGTCGGCAAACTCGGTCTTGCTCAGCTTGCCGTCGGCATCCTTGTCATAGCTGCCGAAGTCACGGCCGACCGCCTGGGCGACCTGCTCCTGCGAAGCCGCGGGCGTGGCCGCCGGAGTGGCGGCAGCGGTCGCCGTGGCGGGCTGGGCACCCGGCTGGGCGGCAGGCGCCGCCGAAGCGGTAGCGGCAGGCGAAGCCTCGGTCGTGGCCTGCGCCACACCCTGCGCCGGGGCCGGCTGGGTCGGCTGCGGAGTCGCCTGGGCGGTGGTCGCCGCATCCTGCGGCTCTTCCTGCACGCCCGGCGCCTTGTCGTCCGTCACCGGCGGCGCGGCCTGATCCTGAACCGGTGCCGCCTGGGCCGGCCGGCTATTGTCCGGCTTCGGCGTCTCCTGCGCCAGGGCCGGAACAGCAAACATCATGGAAGTAGCAAGAAGCATGGGCTTCAGCATCAGCAATCTCCTTGTTGTACTTCAGACCTTATTTCTTCGGGCCTGAGCGATTATCTTCAGATACATTCAGGCAACCAACCGATAATCCTGCGGTGATGTTCCGGACTTTTTCCGATCAAGCCTCAACCCAACCCCGAACGGCGCCGATTCATCGCATTTCATTTGCCCTGTGGCCCACCGGCAACGCCCGCCGCTTGGTTGCCCCCCTATCCCCCGCTTGCTAGGGGCACCCCGACTCCCCCGGCGAAAGGCTTGCAATGGTCCCCCGTTATTCGCGCCCCGAGATGACCGCCCTCTGGTCGCCCGAAGCGCGCTTCCGCATCTGGTTCGAGATCGAGGCGCACGCCACCGAGGCGCTGGCCGAACTCGGCGTGGTGCCGAAGAGCGCCGCCAAGGCGCTGTGGGACTGGTGGGCGACCAACCCGGCGATCGACGTCGCCGCGATCGACGCGATCGAGGCCGTGACCAAGCACGACGTCATCGCCTTCCTCACCTGGGTGGCCGAGCAGGTCGGCGACGAGGCGCGCTTCATGCACCAGGGCATGACCAGCTCGGACGTGCTCGACACCTGCCTCGCGGTCCAGCTCGCCCGCGCCTCGGACATCCTGCTCGCCGATCTCGACCAGCTGCTCGAAGTGCTCAAGCGCCGCGCCTATGAGCACAAGCTCACCCCGACGATCGGCCGCAGCCACGGCATCCATGCCGAGCCGGTCACCTTCGGCCTCAAGCTCGCCGAGGCCTATGCCGAGTTCAAGCGCAACAAGGAGCGCCTGCTCGCCGCCCGCGCCGACATCGCCACCTGCGCGATCTCGGGCGCGGTCGGCACTTTCGCCAATATCGATCCGCGCGTCGAAGCGCATGTCGCCGAGAAGCTCGGCCTGTCGGTCGAGCCGGTCTCGACCCAGGTGATCCCGCGCGATCGCCACGCGATGTTCTTCGCCACGCTCGGCGTGATCGCCTCGTCGATCGAGCGCCTCGCCGTCGAGGTCCGCCACCTCCAGCGCACCGAAGTCCTGGAAGCCGAGGAATATTTCTCGCCCGGCCAGAAGGGCTCGTCGGCGATGCCGCACAAGCGCAATCCCGTCCTGACCGAGAACCTGACCGGCCTCGCCCGCATGGTCCGCAGCGCGACCATCCCCGCGATGGAGAATGTCGCGCTGTGGCACGAGCGCGACATCTCGCACTCCTCGGTCGAGCGCTATATCGGCCCCGATGCGACGATCACGCTCGATTTCGCCCTGGCCCGCCTCACCGGCGTGATGGACAAGCTGCTCGTCTATCCGGCGCGCATGCAGAAGAATTTGGATCGAATGGGCGGCCTCGTGCATTCGCAGCGCGTGCTTCTAGCCCTCACCCAGGCCGGCGTCAGCCGCGAGGACAGCTACCGGCTGGTCCAGCGCAACGCGATGAAGGTGTGGGAATCGGACGGCGAGCTCTCGCTGCTCGAGCTGCTCAAGGCCGATCCCGAAGTGACCGCCGCGCTCTCCGTGCAGGAGATCGAGGACAAGTTCGACCTCGGCTATCACTTCAAGCAGGTCGACACGATCTTCGAGCGCGTCTTCGCTTGAGGAACCCCGTCCACAAGGCGCTGCGCGAAGCCACGGCCGAAGCGCACGACCGGGTGGACGCGGCCTTCGCCGATTTCGACCTGACCGACCGGGAAAGCTATGCCCGCTTCCTCGCCGCCCATGCCGATGTGGTGTGGCCGCTGGAAGCGGCGCTGCCCGGCGAGCGGGTGGTGGGGGATTGGGAAAGCCGCAAGCGCGGCGCGCTGCTGAGAGAAGACCTGACCCATTTACGTCATCCCGACGAAAGTCGGGATCTCAGGCGATTGCGCGAGGAAGGAGCCGCACGAGATCCCGGCTTTCGCCGGGATGACGATAGTTGGATCGCCGGCACCCTCTACGTCCTCGAAGGCTCTCGCCTCGGCGGCAAATTCCTCTCGCGTCGTCTCCCCGCCGGATTTCCCCGCGCCTATCTTGATGCAGATCAGCGCGCCGAAAAGTGGCAGCAACTACTGACGGTTATCAACAGTCTCCTGCGCGACCCCGCTGCGCTGGAGACGGGCCTTGCCGCGGCGCTTGCCACTTTCGCGGCGTTCGAACGTTCGGCGGCAGATTGGCGAAAGGTCGAGATTGGCGACGGACGATAATTTCGAGGTCGATCTCACCAATTGCGATCGCGAGCCGATTCACGAGCTGGGCGCCGTCCAGCCCTTCGGCTTCCTGCTCGCCCTCTCCGTCGACTGGCTGATCCGCCGCGTCTCGGCCAATGCCGAGCAGTATCTCGGGAAATCCGCCGACGATCTGCTCGGCACGTCCGCCGTGGCCCTGCTCGGCGACCATGCCGTCCATACGCTGCGCAACCGCCTGGCGATGCTGCGCGGCAACGATGCGGTCGAGCGCGTCTTCGGGCTGAAGATCGCCAGCGGCCGCAGCTTCGATTTCGCGCTGCACATGATCGGCGACACGATCGTGCTGGAAGGCGAGGAGAGCCGCGACGAGGCGACCACCGATGTCGGCTCGGCGATCCGCGCGATGATGGCTCGGCTCGACGAGACCAGCGATGCCCCGAGCTTCTACCGCGAAGGCGCCCGCCAGGTCCGTGCGCTCACCGGCTTCGACCGCGTCATGGTCTATCGCTTCGATCGCGACGGCTCGGGCGTGGTGGTGGCCGAGGCCGCCCGCGCCGGCATCGGCAGCTTCCTCGACCTGCGCTACCCGGCCAGCGACATCCCGCAACAGGCGCGCAAGCTCTACGTCCGCACGCCGTTCCGGATCATCGCCGATGTGAACGCGAACCCGGTGCCGGTCCTCCCGCGGCTCGACGAGAGCGGCGCGCCGATCGACCTGTCGCTCTCCGTCCTACGCTCGGTCTCGCCGATCCATATCGAATATCTGAAGAACATGGGCGTCGGCGCCTCGCTGTCGATCTCGATCATCGTCGAGGGCCAGCTCTGGGGCCTGTTCGCCTGCCACCATTATTCGGCGCGCTGCCCCAGCTTCGAGCGTCGCTCGATCGCCGAGCTGTTCGGCCAGATGTTCGCACTCAAGCTCGAAAGCCGCGAGCGCAAGGAACTGGCCGCGTACGAGATGGCCGCGCGCTTCTCCAGCGACCGCCTCCTCGCCGCCGTGGCGGGCGACGCCACGCTGCTCGACAATCCCGAATGGCTCGGCACGATGCTGCGCGAGACGGTGCCGTGCGACGGCATCGCGATCTGGATAGACGGCAAGGTCGGCTATTCGGGCATGACACCGCCGCCCGACGCGATCTCGACGATCACCCGCCGCCTCAACGCCATGGCCGCCGGCAAGATCTTCGCGACCGACCGGCTCGCCGATACCCTCCCCGCCGCCGCCGACTATGACGACGTCGCCGCCGGCATGCTGGCGATCCCGATCTCGCGCCGCCCGCGCGACTATGTCCTGCTGTTCCGCCAGGAGAAGATCCGCACGGTCAAATGGGCAGGCGACCCGCACAAGCCCGCCCAGCTCGGCCCCAACGGCCCGCGCCTTACGCCGCGCAAGAGTTTCGAGCTGTGGAGCCAGGAAGTCCGCGGCCGCTCCGAGCTGTTCTCGAACGTCGAGCTGCGCGTCGCCGAGATGCTGCGCGCGTCGCTGATCGAAGTCGTGCTCCGCCTCAGCGACGATGCCCAGGAGGAGCGCCGCCGCTTCTCCGAGCGGCAGGAGCTGCTGATCGCCGAGCTCAACCACCGCGTCCGCAACATCCTCAGCCTGATCCGCGGGCTGGTCCGCCAGTCGCTCGATCCCGAGGCCGATGCGCGCGAGACCATCCATCTGCTCGAAGGCCGGATCGAGAGCCTCGCCCGCGCGCACGACCAGATCACCCAGGACAATTGGTCCGCCGCGCCGCTCTCGCGCCTGATCGAGACCGAGGCGGCGGCCTATCTCGGCGGCAAGGCCGATCGCGTGGCGATCGACGGCCCGGCGGTGATGCTCCACCCCCAGGCCTTTTCGACGCTGGCGCTGGTGCTGCACGAGCTGATGACCAATTCGGCCAAGTACGGCGCGCTCTCCGACAATGGCGCGGTCCAGGTCGGCTGGTCGCTCGATCGCGAGGGCGACCTCCAGATCGAATGGCGCGAGCAGGGCGGCCCCGCCGTCCAGCCGCCCAAACGCCAGGGCTTCGGCACCACGATCATCACCCGCTCGATCCCCTATGACCTGGGCGGCCGCGCCGAGGTGCGCTATCCGCTCACCGGGCTCGAGGCCGATTTCTGCGTGCCCGCCCGCCATATCGAAGTCGATTCCCGCCGCGCCGCCCGCCCCGCTCCGGCGCCCGAGCCCACCCCCGGCGCAGTCGAGACGAAGCTGCTCTCGGGCGTGGTGCTGCTGGTCGAGGACAGCCTGATCATCGCGATGGACGCGGAGGACATCCTCACCAGGCTCGGCGCCCGCCGCGTCGTCACCGCCGGCAGCCTCGCCCAGGCGCGCGACGAGATCGGCCGCGAGGCGTTCGAGGCCGCGGTCCTCGACGTCAATCTCGGCGCCGAGACCAGCCTGCCGCTCGCCGCCGACCTCGCCGCCGCCGGCGTGCCCTTCCTCTTCGCCACCGGCTATGGCGAGCAGCTCAAGCTCCCGCCCGAGCATGCCGACGCGATGGTCACCCAGAAGCCCTATACGCTGGCCAGCATCTCACGGGCGATCTCGGACCTGCTGGCAAAGTAGGATTTCGCCGGTTAGCTAATTCCTCCCCGAGCTCGCTCGGGGAGGGGGCCGTTCGCGTCAGCGAATGGTGGAGGGGCCGGCGCAACGCGCCGGTACCGCCGCGCCCCTCCACCACGCCCTGCGGGCGCGGTCCCCCTCCCCCAGACAAGCTGGGGGAGGAATTGTTGAAGAGGGAAATCCAATGCCCATCGGCGCATCGGTAGGGAAGAACGGCGTCAACGACCTGGCGGACGTGCTGGTCGTCCAGCACCTGCTCAACGACTGGCTCGGCTATACCGGCCAGAAGCTGCTTCCCACCACCGGCGAATGCGGCTCGCTGACCATCGCCGCGATCAGCGGCTACCAGGCGAAGGTGCTGGCCGCCGCCAAGCCCGACGGGCTGATCTCGCCCGGCGGCAAGACCTGGACCGCGCTCGCCGCCGGCCAGGGCGCCCGCCCGCCGCTTTCGGGCGCGGACTGGTGGAACGCCAACCAGGCAAAATACCCGAACAGCGCCGCGGTCGCCGACCTGGTCCAGCCGTTCCGCGACAATGTCACGGCCTTCCTCAAGGCGCTCAAGGATGCCGGCGCCACGGTCGCCATCTCCTCCACCCGCCGCAACGCCACCCGCGCGCATCTGATGCATTACAGCTGGCGCGTCGCGAACGGCGCGGTCGCGCCGAACAAGGTGCCCGCCCTGCCCGGCCTCGCCATCCAATGGGATCATGGCGACCTCGCCAAGTCGAAGGCCGCCGCCCAGCAAATGGTGAAGCTGTTCCAGATCGCCTACGAGCCCTCGCTCACCTCGCGCCATATCGAGGGTCGCGCGATCGACATGACGATCTCCTGGGCCGGCACGCTCAAGGTGAAGGACAAGCAGGGCAAGCCCCGCGAGATCGGCGCCCCGCGCTCGGGCGAGAGCAACACCGATCTCCACAAGCTCGGCGCGGGCTACGGGCTGATCAAGCTGCTCAGCGATCCGCCGCATTGGAGCGACGACGGGCGGTGATCTCGAAAATCCTCCCTCGCGAAGCGGGGGAGGGGGACCGCGCCCGAAGGGCGTGGTGGAGGGGGCTTAGCCGCGAGCACACCGCCCGCGGAGATGCCCCCTCCACCCCGACGCTGCGCGTCGCGGTCCCCCTCCCCCAGACAAGCTGGGGGAGGATTTGATCACCCTTCCTCCCCCATCGCATCGAACCGCCGCCGCGCCGCCTCCAGCTCGGGCAGGTTCGCCGTCACCCATTGCCCAAGCGCCTTCACCGGCACCTGCAGCGAGCGCCCGAGCGGGGTCAGCGTATATTCCACCCGCGGCGGGATCGTCGGGAACACCTCGCGCGTCACCAGCCCGTCGCGCTCGAGGCCGCGCAGGGTGAGCGTCAGCATCCGCTGCGAAATCCCGTCGATCCCGCGCTGCAGCTCGCTGAACCTTTTGGTCCCGTCGCTCAGCATCATGATCGTCAGGATGCTCCACTTGTCGCCGATCTTGGCGAGCATCGAGCGGACCGGGATGCAGCTATCATGCGTGTGCCTGGGTTCCAGAAATGTGCCTCCTTGTGGGGATGCGGCCACCGCATCATTTGATCCCCTGTTACGATTCGTAACCGGAAAGGGTCCAGATTTCCATGCTCAACCTCGCACTCATCATCGGCAGCACGCGTCCCCAGCGTTTCGCGGACGTCCCCGCCCAGTGGATCGCCGCCGGCGCCGCCGAGCGCACCGACTTCGCGCTCGATATCCTCGACCTGCGCGACCAGAACCTGCCCCTGTTCGAGGAGCCCGTCGCTCCGGCCTGGACCCAGGGCGTCTATTCCAATCCGCTGGCCGAGGAATGGCGCCAGAAGATCGGCAAGTATGACGGGTTCATCATCACCGCCGCCGAGTACAATCACGGCCCCACCGCGGTGCTGAAGAACGCGCTCGATTCGGCCACCTTCGAATGGCGCCGCAAGCCGGTGGCGTTTGTCGGCTATGGCGGCGTCGGCGGTGCCCGCGCGATCGAGCAGCTGCGCGGCGTCGCGGTCGAGCTGCACATGGCGCCGATCAAGGCCGAGGTGAACATCGGCATGGAGCCGTTCCTCGGCATCCTCCAGCAGGGCAAGACGCTCGACGACTATCCCTATCTCGCTGCGTCGCGCACCACCCTGTTCGACGAGATCGCCTGGTGGGGCAACGCACTCAAGGCCGCTCGTACAGCCTGAGTCCCGAGGGTGGACCGATACTAAATCCTCCCCCGCCAGGGGGAGGTGGCGCGCGTAGCGCGACGGAGGGGGAGGTAAGCGAACCATAGCTGGTCGCCAGCCTCCCCCTCCACCGCCTTCGGCGGTCCCCCTCCCCTTGGCGGGGGATTGAACGAGAGCAAGTGGTGGCCTGAAGTCGATTCAGCCTAAGCTAGCCCAGCGCCCGCAGCCGCTCGGCGGTGATCGCGTCGGCCGGGTAGAAGGCCTCGATCGCCAGCTCGTCGAGCGTCACGTCGAGCGGGGTGCCGAACACGGTGGTGGTGCTGATGAAGCTGAGCTCGCCCAGCGGAGTCGCCAGCCGCAGCGGGATCGCCACCCCGCCGAAATCCTCGGCATGCCCGGCGCCGTCCGGAAAGGGATAGGCGGCCAGCTCGGCGACCAGGGCGTCCAGCCCTGCATCGCCCGTCGTCAGCGCCTGGCGCCGCAGCCGGTCGAGCAGATGCGCCCGCCACTCGGCCAGATTGAGGATCCGCGGCGCCAGCCCCTCGGGATGCAGGCTCAGCCGCAGCACGTTGACCGGCCCCTCGAGCAGATGCGCGGCACAGCCCGCGAGCAGAGGCGCCACCGCCGCATTGGCTGCGACCAGATGCCAGTGCCGGTCGATCGCCAGCGCCGGCCAGGGCTCGTGCCCCTTCAGCACCAGGTCGATCGCCCGCCGCGCCGCCGCCAGCGCCGGATCGTCGAGCGCCCGCTCGGCATAGAGCGGCGCGAACCCCGCCGCGAGCAGCAGCGCGTTGCGCTCGCGCAGCGGCAGCTCGAGCTGGTCGGCCAGCTTCAGCACCATCTCGCGGCTCGGCCGGGCCCGCCCGGTCTCGATGAAGCTCAGGTGCCGGGTCGATATCTCGGCATCGAGCGCCAGGTCCATCTGGCTCAGCCGGCGCCGCCGGCGCCATTCCTTGATCTGGTCGCCAAGCGGGCGGACGGCTGGCTGCACGGGCAATTCTCCTTCGCCCCGACCCTGCCCCGATCGATCGCCCGTTTCCATTACCTCCCGCGTAATCGACCCGGCGCGCCGATCGCGTCAGCCTTGCGCCATCAACCAGCAAGGGAGACGACCCATGACCAACCCGATCCAGTTCCTCCGCGCCGTGCTGACCGTCGATGCAGTCACCTGCCTGGCGATGGGCGCGCTGCTCGTCGCCATGGCCGGCCCGCTCGCGGCGTTGCTCGACCTGCCGGCCGCACTGCTGTTCGAAGCCGGGCTGCTGATCTTCCCCTCTGCGGCGTTCATGCTCTGGGCCGCACGCCACACCGATCGGCTCGAATGGCCGGTCCGCGCCATTGCCTGGCTCAATCTCGGCTGGACCGCGGCGAGCTTCGCGGTGATCGCGCTGCTCGCGCCGAACCCGCTCGGCATCGCCTTCCTCACCGCCCAGGCGCTGGCGGTGGCCGGGCTCGCCGCACTCGAATTCCACGGCCTGTCGCTGTTCCGCCGCGCCTTTGCCTGAAACGACAAGGGGCCCGGCGTTTCCACCGGGCCCCGTGCCTCCTCAGATCGAGGGTTTAGCGGCAGCGACGGCCGCCATTGTCCTTGTCGATCGCCTGGCCGACCAGCGCGCCGCCGAGTGCACCGAGCAGGGTGCCGGGGGTGCGGTCGCCGTAACGGTCGATGCTGCGGCCGACCAGGGCACCGGCGACGCCGCCGAGCAGCAGGCCGGTCGTACCGTCCGAACGGCGGCAATAGTTGCGGCCGTCACGGCCGCGCCAGGTCGGGCCGTTATAATGGCCGCGGTCGTTGTAGCCCCGGTCATAGCCGCGGTCGCGATAGTCGCGGGCATAGCGGCCATGATCGCGGTACCCGCCATAATAGTCCTGCGCGTTCGCAGTGGCAGGCAGGGCGGGAAGGGCAACGGCCATGGCCGCAAGGCCCAGAAGCATCTTCTTCATGTTCTCAACTCCTCTTCTGGCCGGTGCCTGGGCACCGGGGATGAGGCTCTTCTATGCGAGTCGCACTGAGGCGATGCTGAACTGGGTTTGCAGCTGACGTTCACGTAATGAATCAGGCCCGCGTGGCCGGCGGGTGCACTACATCCACTATGGTGCGATCTCGGTTTTCCCCGTCATATGAATTGGCTACCTCTGCATCCTGCCGTGCCGAACACGGCCAGAGGGGGGAATCACATGAAGAAGCATCTGCCGGGCGGCGTCGCCCTGTCCCTGCTTGCCGCCTGCAGCGGCGGCGGTGGCGGAGGGGATATGGGCGGGAGCGGCGGTACCGGCTCGGTCACCCCCACGCCGACGCCCACCGCCACCGCAAGCCCGACCCCCACCCCGTCGCCGTCGCCCACGCCGACGCCCAGCTATCCGCTCTTCTCCGCGCTCGCCGGCGATCAGAGCTATGCCAGTGCCTGCACCGGCACCAGCCCGGCCACGGACCGCGCGGGCACCCTGACCACCACCGCCTTCTATTATCGGGGTGGCGGCCCGATCTCATATGCCGCGGCGACGCAGACCTACACGGTCTATTCGACCACCAATGCGCGCAACAGCTTCGTTCCCGCCGATCGCGACAACACCGCGCCCGCCAATGTGATCGCCTTCAGCAAGCCCTCGGTGAACACGCCGGGCACCGAGCGTTTCCAGATCATCCAGCCCTCGGCCGGGGGCGTGTCGTTCGACTATAGCCGCACCGCCTTCATGGACATGTCGGGTGGCCCCGGCTCGGGCAATGTCGCGCGCTCGACCAATTACTGCATCCTTGGCGTGCCGACCCTGCTCACCGACATTCCGTCCGCCCCGATCGTGACCTTCACCCGCTTCGCGGTGGGCGGCGAGGCGCAGGATTCCACCAGCGGCCATCTGCTGGTCTACACGCTCGCCAAGAGCAGCGCGACGATGCAGGTCGATCTCACCACGGGCATGATCGCCGTCAGCCTGCATCTGGTCGGCACCAATGGCGGCACCGACAAGGACTTCGGCACCTTCAGCAGCACCACCAATATCGACCAGAGCAATGCGGGCTTCTTCGGCGTCGGCCTCATCGGCGGCGTGCCCGCGCCGGGCGTCGCCTCGCTCCCCTATCAGGGCGGCTTTTTCGGCCCCCAGGGCAAGGAGTTCGCCTATGCCTTCTCGAAGACGGAGCTCGACATCAGCGGCCGCCCGGCGCTGACCATCATCGGCACGGTGAACGGCGCCCGCTGACGAAAATGGCCCGCGCCCGATCCCGGGCACGGGCCATCCATTGCTTCCCAGGGGCCGGACTTCAGCCCAGCGCCGCCTTGAGCTTAGCGAAGAAGCCGGTCGCCTGGGGGCATTCGTCCCCCGTTTCGGTCGCGCGGAATTCCTCGAGCAGCTCGCGCTGCTTGGACGTGAGCTTGGTCGGCATCTCGACGACCAGCTCGACGACCAGGTCGCCGCGCCCGCGGCCCTGCAGCACCGGCATGCCGGCGCCGCGCTGGCGCACCTCGCGGCCGCTCTGCGTGCCGGGGGCGATCTTCACGACATGCTTCTCGCCGTCCAGGCCGGGCAGGACGATCTCGCCGCCCAGCGCCGCGGTGGTGAAGCTGATCGGCGCATGGGCGAACAGGTTCGTCCCCTCGCGCTCGAAGATCGCGTGCTTCTTGACGTGCAGGAAGATGTAGAGGTCGCCGGCCGGCGCGCCGCGCGCACCTGCCTCGCCCTCGCCCTGCAGGCGAATCCGCGTGCCTTCGTCCACGCCGGGCGGCACGTTGATCTTGAGCGTCTTGGTCTTGTCGGTCCGGCCCTCGCCGCGGCAGTCGCGGCACGGCTCGTCGATGATCTCGCCGGCGCCGTGGCAATGCTGGCAGGCGCGCTCGACCACGAAGAAGCCCTGCTGCGCGCGCACCTTGCCGTGCCCGCCGCAATATTTGCACTGGGTCGCCTTGGTGCCCGGCTTGGCGCCGGTGCCTTCGCAGCTGTCGCAATGGCCGGAGACGTCGACGGTGATCTCGGTCGTGGTGCCGTCGAACGCGTCCTCGAGCGTGATCTCCATGTCGTAGCGCAGGTCGGCGCCGCGGCGCTGCTGGCGCTGGCCGCCGCGTCCGCCGCCCATGAACTCGCCGAACACGCTTTCGAAGATGTCGCTGAACGCGCCGAAATCGGGCTGGCCGCCGGGGCCGCCGCCGCCACCCATGCCGTTCTTGAAGGCGGCATGGCCGAAGCGGTCATAGGCTGCGCGCTTCTGGGGATCCTTCAGGCAGTCATAGGCTTCGTTGATCGCCTTGAACTTGGCCTCATGGTCCTTGCACCCGGCATTCTTGTCGGGGTGGTACTTGATCGCGAGCTTGCGATAAGCGGACTTGAGCGTGGCCTCGTCCGCGGTGCGCTCGACTTCGAGCAGCTCGTAGAAATCGACTTCGGTGGTCATCAATAAAAGCCCTCTCCCCTCCGGGGAGCGGGTTGGGAGAGGGGCAGTCCGTCAGCAATTACCGACATCGCTCGCCTCCTCGCTCAGCCCCCTCTCCCCGACCCTCTCCCCGAAAGGGGAGAGGGAGGGAGGTTTGAGTTACGCCTTGTTGTCATCCACCTCGGAGAACTCGGCATCGACGACTTCCTCGCCGCCCGCCTCGTTCCCGGCAGCCGCGCCCGCCTGAGGCGAAGCCTCGGCAGCCTGCTGCTTGTCGTAGATCGCCTGGCCGAGCTTCATCGCCACCTGGGCGAGGTTCTGGCTCTTGGCCTGCATGTCGTCGGCGTCGCCGCTCTCGACCGCAGTCTTGGCCTCGGCCAGCGCCGCCTCGATCTCGGCCTTCAGGCCGGCATCGACCTTGTCGCCATTATCCGCCAGCTGCCTTTCGGTAGTGTGGATCAGGCTCTCGGCGTTGTTCTTCGCCTCGGCCGCGGCACGGCGCTTCTTGTCCTCTTCGGCGAAGCTCTCGGCGTCGCGGACCATCTGCTCGATGTCGCTGTCTGAAAGACCGCCCGAGGCCTGGATGCGGATCTGCTGCTCCTTGCCGGTGCCCTTGTCCTTGGCCGACACATTGACCAGGCCGTTCGCGTCGATGTCGAAGGTCACTTCGATCTGCGGCACGCCGCGCGGCGCCGGCGGGATGCCGACCAGGTCGAACTGGCCGAGCAGCTTGTTGTCCGCCGCCATTTCGCGCTCGCCCTGGAAGACGCGGATCGTCACCGCCTGCTGACCATCGTCGGCAGTCGAATAGACCTGGCTCTTCTTGGTCGGGATCGTGGTGTTGCGGTCGATCATGCGGGTGAACACGCCACCCAGCGTCTCGATGCCCAGCGACAGCGGCGTCACGTCGAGCAGCAGCACGTCCTTGACATCGCCCTGGAGCACGCCGGCCTGGATCGCCGCGCCGATGGCGACGACTTCGTCCGGGTTCACGCCGGTGTGCGGCTCCTTGCCGAAGAACTCCTTCACGATCTGGCGGACCTTCGGCATGCGGGTCATGCCGCCGACCAGCACCACTTCGTCGATCGCCGAGCCCTTGACGCCGGCATCGGCCAGCGCCTTGCGGCACGGCTCGAGCGTGCGCTGGATCAGGTCCTCGACGAGGCGCTCCAGCTCGGCGCGGTTGATCGTCTTCACCAGGTGCTTCGGCCCATTGGCGTCGGCGGTGATGAAGGGCAGGTTCACTTCGGTGGTCTGCGCGCTCGAAAGCTCGATCTTCGCCTTCTCGGCGGCTTCCTTCAGACGCTGGAGAGCCAGCTTGTCCTTGGTGAGGTCGATGCCTTCGGCCTTCTTGAAGTCGTCGGCCAGGAACTGCACCAGCTTGGCGTCGAAGTCCTCGCCGCCCAGGAAGGTGTCGCCGTTGGTCGCCTTAACCTCGAACACGCCGTCGCCGATCTCGAGCACCGAGATGTCGAACGTGCCACCGCCAAGGTCATAGACCGCGATCGTCTTGCCGTCGTTCTTCTCGAGGCCATAGGCGAGCGCAGCCGCCGTCGGCTCGTTGATGATGCGCAGCACTTCGAGGCCCGCGATCTTGCCGGCGTCCTTGGTCGCCTGGCGCTGCGCGTCGTTGAAGTAGGCCGGAACGGTGATGACCGCCTGGGTCACGTTCTCGCCGAGATAGGCCTCGGCGGTTTCCTTCATCTTCTGCAGGATGAAGGCCGAGATCTGCGACGGCGAATAATCCTCGCCGCCCGCCTGCACCCAGGCGTCTCCGTTGGAGCCGCGCACGATGGTGTAGGGCACCAGCTCGGTGTCCTTCTTGGTGACGGGATCGTCGAAGCGGCGGCCGATCAGGCGCTTCACCGCGAAAACCGTGTTGTCCGGATTGGTCACCGCCTGGCGCTTGGCCGGCTGACCGATCAGACGCTCGCCGTCCTTGGCGAAGGCGACGATCGAAGGCGTGGTACGTGCGCCTTCCA
This sequence comes from Sphingomonas sp. Sphisp66, assembly GCF_047324325.1. Taxonomy (NCBI): domain Bacteria; kingdom Pseudomonadati; phylum Pseudomonadota; class Alphaproteobacteria; order Sphingomonadales; family Sphingomonadaceae; genus Sphingomonas; species Sphingomonas sp. Sphisp66. The sequence goes on along the minus strand of NZ_CP168508.1, from coordinate 133,604 downwards.
CATTCTCGATGACCTTGGGCTTGCCGCCCTCCATCACTGCGACGCAGCTGTTGGTCGTCCCCAGGTCGATACCGATAACTTTAGCCATGGTCCCTCGTTGGCCCCCAGTAAAATTCAAACACTTGGCCCCCAACGCCCCTGCTAGGAGGCAGCGCGGAGAACCGATCACGTCGCCGGATATAGGTGCGCTGGCGCTTGCCGCAAGAAGCACGGCCTTCTACGGGCTTTCCCGAAATGGGAGTATGGCAGATGCGGCGGTTTTCAGCGATCGTTACGGTGGCGGCACTTTCCGCCTGCGCGCCCAAGGGTGAGCTTTCCGCGAGCAATGCCTGGGTTCGCCTGCCCGCCGTCTCCGGCCAGCCGGGCGCGGCCTATTTCACCGTGAAGGGCGGCGCGACCGCCGATACGCTGCTCGCCGTCTCCACGCCCGCCGCGCTCAAGGCCGAGTTGCACGAGAGCATGAAGGGCGATCACGGCATGATGGCGATGGCGCCGCTCAAGGACGTCGCCGTCCCCGCCGCCGGCAAGCTCGAATTCGCCCCCGGCGGCCGCCACGTCATGCTCCATTCGATCGGCCCCGCGGTGAAGTCCGGGCAGAAGATTCCGCTCACTCTGTCCTTCGCCAGCGGCAAGACGTTGCGGATCGAGGCGAACGTGGTCGGCGCAGGCGATCCGGCACCCGGCAGCTGAGCCCGGATTATGAACGGCAGGACAGGTTAAGCTACTGTAATCGCACGGATGCGTAGTTCACCGTAACCCTCCGTAAACTACTCCTCGGCCATATTGGTGCAAAGCCCAGACAATGGGTGACCCGCGTCGGGTTGCGGGTCGGAGTGGTCGCGCGTGAAACAAGATCGGGAATCATCGCGGTTCATGACCCGCCTCGCGCGGGACCGTCGCGGCAACACGCTCGCGATGATGGCGGCGATGCTGGTCCCGCTCGCGGCCTTTTGCGGCTGCGCGGTCGATGCGGCGCGCCTCTATGTCGTCAAGACGCGGCTCCAGCAGGCCTGCGACGCCGGCGTGCTCGCCGGCCGCAAGTTCATGACCGACAGCTCGCTCAGCAACACCAATCTCGATTCGACCGCGAGCGCCCAGGCGCAGACCTTCTTCGCCAATAATTTCCGCACCGGCTGGTTCAAGACCACCGCAGCCACCTTCACGCCCAGCAAAACCTCGAACGCCCAGGTCGCCGGCACCGCGACCGCGACGGTGCCGATGACGATCATGTCGATGTTCGGCGTGCCCAGCCAGACGCTCACCGTCACCTGCGAGGCGAGCTACGACGTCGCCGATACTGACGTGATCTTCGTGCTCGACACCACCGGCTCGATGGCATGCCTGCCCAACGACGACGACAATACCTGCAACAACTATGTCGGCTCGGCCGGCACCACCAGCTACTCCCGCCCGGCGGACGGCTCGGGCAGCGGCAATGACAGCGTCGCCGGCTATCCCGGCAGCACCGCCTATTATGTTCCCGAGAAAAACGGCTCGCGCATCGCGGCGCTGCGCTCGGCGGTGCTGAGCTTCTACGACACGATGGCTTCGGCGGCGGACCCCTCCACCCATATCCGCTACGGCTTCGTCACCTACACTTCGACGGTGAACGCCGGAAAGGCGATCGTCTCGCTGTCGCCGGCCTATATGGTCGGCGGCACGGGCAGCGCGAACAGCCAGTGGAACTATGAATCGCGCTACCAGACCGGCACCAGCAACGGCCAGCCGACCTGGCGCTACCAGCAGCAGAGCTTCGACGTCCGCAACTTCGTGAGCGGCAGCGCGGTCACTGATCCGAGCAAGACCACCGGCGCCACCAATCGCTGGACCGGCTGCATCGAGGAGCGCGCCACCACCGCCGGCATGTCGAGCTTCAGCCAGTCTGCGCTGCCGCCCGATCTCGATCCGGACCTGGTGCCCAATTCGAACATCGACACCCAGTGGAAGCCGATGTGGCCGGAGCTGTTCTACGCCCGCAACAATTACGGCAGCACGAGCAGCGCGACCTCGACGGGCGACAGCTCGAGCCATCCGAACATCGGCACGACGCCCTATTTCCAGGCGGGCTATGTCTCGTGCGGCAAGCCGGTCTCGCGGCTGGCGGTGATGACCCGCACCCAGGTGTCGAACTATGTCAACGCCAGCGACTTCCGCCCGATCGGCGGCACCTATCACGACACCGGCATGATCTGGGGCACCCGGATGATCTCGCCGACCGGCATCTTCGGCACCGACACCGCCGCCTGGCCGTCGCGCCAGGCGCCGAACCGCGTGATCGTGTTCCTCACCGACGGCGACATGGCGCCCAACACCGGCGTCTACGGCATGTACGGCAACGAATATTATGACCGCCGGGTCAGCGGCGGCGACTTCAACAACCTCAAGGCCTATCACAACGCCCGCTTCCTCGCCGAGTGCAGCGCGGCCAAGGCGCGCAACATCCAGGTCTGGACGGTGACGATCGATTCGAGCGCCACGACCGAGATGAAGTCCTGCGCCACCACCACCAACCAGGCGCTCGCCACCACCACCGGCTCGGGCCTGGCGACTGCCTTCGCCTCGATCGCCAAGCAGGTGGCGATGCTGCGGGTATCGCAGTGATCCGGCACGCCCTGCGGCACTTCCTCCGCGACCGGCGCGGCGCGACGGTGGTCGAATTCGCCATCGTGCTGCCGGTGATGCTCGTCCTGATGATGGGCATGTGCGAGCTCGGCTATCAGGCCTATGTCCAGTCGGTGCTCACCGGCGCGGTGCAGAAGGCCGGGCGCGACAGCGGCATCCAGGGCGCGACACCCGCCTCGATCGACGCGCGGGTGCTCGGCCAGGTCCAGGCGGTCGCGCGCAGCGCCGCCTATGTCAACGGCTATCCGGCGCGGCGCAGCTACACCAGCTTCAGCGCTGTCGCGCCCGAGCCCTTCGTCGACACCAACGGCAACGGCACGCGCCAGGCCGGCGAGTGCTACACCGACATCAACGGCAACGGCCAATGGGACGCCGATGCCGGCCGCTCGGGCCAGGGCGGCGCCAATGACGTGACGGTCTACACCGCCTCGGTCACCTATACCCGACTGTTCCCCGTGGTGCGCCTGCTCGGCTGGCCGGGCACCGCGACGCTCAGCGCCACCACCACGCTGATGAACCAGCCCTACGCCACCCAGAACATCCCCACCCCGCCGACGATCTGCACATGAAGCACCTGCCCCTCCCCGCCCGGCTCCGCCGCCTCGCCGCCGACCGCTCGGGCCTTGCGATGCTCGAGTTCGCGCTCGCGCTGCCCGTGGTGCTGGTGCTCGGCTGCTACGGTGTCGAGACGGCGAACCTCGCCATCGCCAATCTGCGCGTCAGCCAGCTCGCCTCGAACCTTGCCGACAATGGCTCACGCCTCGGCCTGATGAGCGGCTCCTCCTCGACCGTCCAGCTGCGCGAGATCGACATCAACAACGCGCTCCAGGCCACCCGCCTGCAGGGCAGCTCGCTCGGCATCGGCGCCAATGGCCGGGTGATCCTGTCGAGCCTCGAATATGTCCAGCAGAGCTATGACACCGCCCCGGTGATGCGCATCCACTGGCAGCGCTGCTTCGGCCAGAAGAGCGGCACCGGCTATGATTCGAGCTATGGCACCACCGGCGCCAGCGCGGGGACCGACGCGACCAAGGCCAATGCCGGCACCACCGTCACCGGCATGGGCGATCCCGGCGCGGTCGTCACCGCCCCCAGCGGCTCGGGGCTGATCTTCGTCGAAGTGAATTACGATTATCAGCGGCTGTTCGGCTCCACCTTCATGGCGCCGGTGAAGCTCCATTACGTCGCCTCGTTCATCGTGCGCGACCGCCGCGACTTCGCCCAGCTCTACAATCCCTCGCCCGCCGCGACCCGCTCGACCTGCGACAAATATACGACGTGAGTTGCCGCGGCGGCGATCCGCGCTATCCTCCCGGCACATCGCCGTGGGGAGTGCCCGAATGCCGCAAGTCCTGGACCGTTTCCGTTCCTCCACGCTCGGCTGGCTGATCGGCACGCTCGCCGGCTGGGGCACCTGCCTGCTCTTCCTGCTCGGGCTGGCCGGCACCTTCTATTTCCTGGCGCAGGGCACGCTGGTCGGCGCCGCCTGGGTCGCCCCGCTGCTGCTCGCTGTCGCGATCGTCGTGCTGATCCTGAAATGGATCGAGAATCTTGGCATCGCCTATGAGATCACCGACGACCGGCTGATCCTCCACAAGGGCATCCTCCAGAAGTCGATCGACGAGGTCGAGCTCTACCGGGTCAAGGACGTCCGCATCGACTTCTCGATCATCAACCAGCTGGCCGACATCGGCACGATCAGCATCGCCTCGTCCGACGAGACCACCCGCGAGGCCCCGCTGGTGATCCGCGACGTGGCGCAAGCCCGTGTCCGCCGCGAGAAGCTCCGCGAACTGGTCAACACCGCCCGCCGCAACCGCGGCGTCCGCGAGATCGACATGGTCCAGGAGGGCCTCGGCGAGCCGCCGCTGGCGTAATTCCCTCTCCCCTTGTGGGTGCATCGGGTCGGTCATGCCCCCGGCATGACCTAAACAGCGCGGGGCGCTGTTTACCCGATGCAGGAGGGAGCCGACGCAGTCGGCGGAAGGGTGAGGGGGAGTGAGACTCAAGCCCCCTCATCCTTCCCACTCGCTCCGCGAGCGGGCCTTCTCCCACAAGGGGAGAAGGAGACTACGTTCACCGCTTCTCCAGCACCGCCAGCCGCCGCCCGATGATCGCGGTCTGCACGACGAACAGCGTGATCAGGATCGCCGCGATGGCGCCGACGAACGTGTCGAACGCCGGCACCGGCCCGATATGGTCGCGGCCGGGCCCGACGATCAGCATCGCCACGGTCATCGCGATCAGCATCAGCCGCAGCTCGGTCGGCCCGGCGGCGACATAGGAGAGCCGCAGCTCGCCGGTCACCCGGGCGGACAGGAAGGCGTGCACCGACATCAGCAGGTATCCCGCCAGCGCGACCATCGCGATGTCCATCGTCACGAAGGGCGACAGGCCGATCCCCGCAACGATCATCAAATTGGCGAGGCCATCGCAGCTATGGTCGATGAAATAGCCATAGGAGGGCCGTTCGATCTTGCGGAAGCGCGCCAGGCTGCCGTCCATCGAGTCGCCGAACCACTGCACCGCGTACCCGGCCAAAGTCAGCAGCAGCCAGGCGGTAGAGAGGTTGCTCGCGACATAGCCGGCAAAGACCAGAAACGCCCCGACCATCCCGAGCGCAGTCAACCGGTCGGGCGTCACCGAAGGCGGCATCTTCGAGCAGAGCCAGATCAGCAGGCGCCGTTCGTGTCGCGCCAGCCAGTTTGCCTGAATCCGGGTGAGAGCGGCGCCGTCGCCGGGGGGAGTCGTCATGGGGCGCTATGCGGCATGTCGGGTGCCCCGGCAATCGAATAGTCGTAACAGAAACGTCACATGCCTCGAATGCGGGACAGTCCGTTGCCTAGCGCGCCACCGCGACTTCCCGCGCCACCCCGATCGCCTCCAGAAAGGCCCGGTCGTGGCTCACCACCAGCAGCGCCCCATCATAGCCCGCCAGCGCCGCCTCGAGCACCTCCACCGATTCCATGTCGAGATGATTGGTCGGCTCGTCGAGCAGCAGCAATTGTGGCACCACCGCGCCGCCCAGCACGCAGGCCAGCCCCGCACGCAGCCGCTCGCCGCCGCTCAGCTCACGCACCAGCTTCAGCGCATCCCGGTTGCGGAAGGCGAAGCGGGCGCACGCCGCATATCCCTCGCGCTCGGTGGCGCCGGGATGCAGCCGCCGGAAATTGTCCAGCACCGTCGCGTCCGCATAGAGCAGCCCGACATGCTGGTCGAGCATCGCCACCCGCCCCTCGGCCCGCCGCACCATGCCGCGGTCCGGCGCCAGCTCCCCCGCCGCCAGCCGCAACAGGCTGGTCTTGCCCGCGCCATTGGGCCCGGTCACCGCCACCCGCTCGGGCCCCGTGATCTCGAACCGCCACGGCCCGAACACCCGCTCCCCGCGCACCAGCGCCGCATCCTCGAAGGCCAGCAGCCGGCGATTGGCAGGCAATCCCGTCGACGACAGCTCGATGGTGAGCGGCGTGATCACCTCCACCGCCTCGCGCGCCGCCGCCAGCCGCGCCTCGGCATCGCCGACCAGCCGCTCGCCCACGCCCGCGCCGCGCCCGGCGGAATTCTCCGCCCGCTCCTTCTGCCGCCCCAGCAGGATCTTCGGCGCCGATCCGCTCGCCGCATAGGCACGCCCGGCCCGATCGCGCCGCGCCTGCCGCTCCTGCGCGCGCTGCGCCCCCGCCTCGGCCCCGCGCAGCGCATCGCCCGCCCGCTCGACCTCGGCCGCCGCCCGCCCCCGCTCCGCCTCGCGCGCTTCCGCAAAGCCCGACCAGCCCCCGCCGAACACCCGCGCGCCCAATGGGGTCAGCTCGACGATCCGGTCCATATGCTCGAGCAGCGCCCGGTCATGGCTGGCGACCAGCACGCCGCCGCGCCACCCGTCGACCAGCGCCATCACCGCCGCGCGCCCTTCGGCATCGAGATTGTTGGTCGGCTCGTCGAGCAGCAGCAGGTCGGGCGCGTCGATCCGCAGCCGGGCGATGCCCACCCGCGTCCGCTCGCCGCCCGACAGCGTCGCCACGCGCCGGTCGAGCGCCACGCCTTCCAGCCCGGTCTCGGCCAGCGCCGCGACCACCCGCTCCTCCAGCGTCCAGTCGGCCTCGGCCAGATCCTCTTCGTCGCCCTCGCCCGCCAGCACCCGCGCCAGCCGCTCGAGCCCGGCGCGCACGCCCAGCACTTCGTCGACCCGCCACTCGCCCGGCCATTCCTGGCGCAGCACGCCCACCGAGCCGGAGCGCACCAGGCTCCCGCCCGCCGGCGCCGCTTCGCCCGCGAGGATCCGCAACAGGGTCGACTTGCCCGAACCGTTGCGCCCGACCAGCCCGGTGCGTTCCCGCCCCAGCGCCAGCGTCAGATTGTCGAAAAGCGGCCGGCCCTCAGGCGTGGCGGCGGAAAGAATATCCAGGGTTGCGAAGGACATGAGGCACCTGCGGGCAGAACGAGACGATCGGGCGAACGATGGTCTTTTCCTGGCGCATGGCGGCTAACTCCCTGGGAATGCTGGAGCCCGCTATCTGGCGGAGGCGCGGGCGGATGACAAGCCCGGCAGGCGTCAGCCGAAGGTAGGCCCGCTGCTTATCTCGATTTCCGCTTCGGGATTGTGGAGGTGAAGAAGCAGGTACGCACGCACGGCCACATAGGTGCCCGCCGTCATCAGGCCGACGAAGAACCAGCTCATTTCGACAACCCCGCGCACGCAACTGCCTTTTTCCGCATCTCCGGAGTCACATTCTCCGCAGGTCCCTGCATGATCTGGGCTATAAAATCGCAACCTGGCTGTGCCGGGCAAGAGGGCTTCTGGAGGATGGCAACCGTTATCGCGCCAACAGCCCCGATAATTGCCGCGAATGTTCCCGACCATAGTTGGATCTTGAGGCTTTCACGCAATGTCATCACGCTTCCCCCACCCCGATATCCTTGACGTTCTACAGAATTACTTCACGAATATGAAGGAGCAATTCGCACCATGCATTGCTTTCGCGCGCCGATGACCATCCGGGTCCGGCATCCCATATCCCATCCATGACCGCCTCCCGCCCCCTCACCCAAGGCGAAGCCGCGCTCGCCCGCTTCGTGTTCGGCGATGCGCTCGATCCCGCCCGCGCGGCGGTCGCCAATCGCAAATGGGCGTTCTTCCAGCCGCGCAACACCACCATGGCGCCGCTCGGCACGATCCATTTCAACCCGGCCTCGGGCCTTTATCGCGACGATTTCGCCACCGCCCCGCTCGCGCTGCAGGGGCTGTTCGTCCACGAACTGGTCCATGTCTGGCAGCACCAGTCGGGCATCTTCCTGCCGCTCCGCCGCCATCCCTTTTGCCGCTATGGCTATGCGCTCGAGCCCGGCCGGCCGTTCGCGCGCTATGGCATCGAGCAGCAGGCCGAGATCGTCCGCCACGCCTTCCTGCTCCGGTGCGGCGCCGACCTGCCTGGCGCCGCGCCGCTCGCCCTTTACGAGGCGCTGCTGCCCTTCCGTACCGTCTAGGCATTGAGCCCAAAAGCCCTCTCCCTTGATGGGATCATCAAGGGAGAGGGGTTCATCCTTCTGCGCCCAAGGCTCGAGCGCCGATCTAGTTGGCGCACCGCCTATTCGATGTCGTGGTTCATCTTGGGCGGGCGCGGCGGCGGGGCCGGGCGCGGTGCGGGCGGGGTATAGCTCGGCCGTGGCGGCGGGGTGTAATTGGGGCGCGGCGCCGGCGGCGTATAGCTCGGGCGCGGTGGCGGCGGGCTGCTTGCCGCAGGCGGAGTCGGACGCTGCCAGCCGCCTTCAGGCCGCGAAGGTCGCGGCGGCGCCGGATTGCCCGTAGCGGCCGGCGGCACCGGCCGCTGCCACCCACCTTCGGGCCGGACCGGACGTGTCGGCATCGGCGCGGGGGTGCCCGCCGGCGGCGTCGGGCGGTTCCAGCCCCCTCCGGCCGGGTCGGACGCACAGGCGCTTCCCCGGTCACCGGCGGACGCGGGCGACCCCAGCCGCCTTCGGGCCGTGGCGGGCGCGACCAGCCCGGGCGCGGCGGCGGCGCCTCGCCCGTCGCGGGCGGAGTCGCTGGCGTCGGAGTCACCACCGGCGGCACAGGCCCAGGCGTCGGCGTGACCGCACCTGGCACCGGCGGTCTCGGCCGCCCCCAGCCGCCGCCACTCCCATCGGGACGCGGCCGCGGCGGGCGCGTGCCCGGAGTCGCGGGAGTGTCGGTGCCGGGCGCCGTTCCCGGCGCACCCGGCCGCCCGCCGCCCCAGCCCCCGGCCGGCGCGGACCATCGGGATTGCCGTTCCACGGCCGTGTCATCGGCGGCCGGTTGGGACCCGCCGGACCATCAGGCGAAGCGTCGGGCACGCCCGGACGCGGCGGTGGATTGCTCCCCGGCGCCCCGGGACCACCGGGTCGCCCAGGCCGCCCCGGCCAGTTCGGACGGCCACCGCCCGGCTGGTTCGACCAGCCCCAGCCCGGCTGGTGCGGTCGTCCCGTCCCCGGCCGGCCCGACCGGCCGGGGCGATGGAAGCGGCCCGGCGGTGGTCCCTGGAAGCCGCCCTCGCGCCAGCGGCGGAAGCGCTCGGCCATCTCGCGGCGACGGCGCTGCTCGCCGTCGAAGCGGTGGCGCCATGCCGCCGCGTCGCTCCGCGCCCGATAGCGCGCCCAGCCCGGATAGCGGTTGTAGCCGCCGTCCCAGACCTGGATGAAGCTGAACAGATAGGGGCTGGCGTCGATCCACGCCTGGGTATCGACCGGGCGATAGTCGCGCCCGGCCAGCGCGTCCTGCAGCCGCACGCCGCGGTCGTACAGATCCTCGGCCGGATCGTCATAATCGGCGAACTCGGCGCGCGGCGCGGCCTCGCCATCGGCGTCATAGACCATCGCCAGCCGCCCGGCGTCATAGCCGAAGCTCATCCCCGGCTCGACCGCCAGGAACGGCCCGCGCGCGCCCGGCGCGAAATAATAGCTGCGGATCCCGCCCGTGCCGGCATCCTCGACGATGATCGTATAGCCGTCGGCGGTCTGCCACGCCCAGGGCTCGGCGCCTTCGAAGGAGAAGGCGAAGTCGGGCGGCGCGTCGCCGATCGCGTCCCACAGCGCATCGGCCCGGTCGATCCACTCATAGTCTTCCGCCGATTGCTCCGCGGACTGCTGCCCCGCCGCCACCGGCACCGCCCCGCCTGCCGCCATCGCCGCCCCGGGCAGCGCCAGCGCCGCGCCGGTCAGCATCGCAAGCCGGATCATCCTCTCGAACCGCATCGCCCTGCTCCCTCCTGCATGATCCCGCAAATCTCCGCCTCCGCCGCTGAACGGCGTGTGAAATGTGCATGCAGCTTTGCGAAAGGAAAGGGGGCGAGCCGTCGCCGCAATGCGAAAGCCCGCGCAACTGGCGCTTCCGCCCGGGCGTTCCTACATCCCACTAGAAACCCAATCAGAACAAAGCTAGAACCTCCGGCATGGCACTTACCACCATTTCCGTCCGCGGCGCGCGTGAGCACAATCTCAAGGGCGTGGATGTCGACATCCCGCGCGACACGCTCACGGTGATCACCGGCCTTTCGGGCTCGGGCAAGTCGAGCCTCGCCTTCGACACCATCTATGCCGAGGGGCAGCGCCGCTATGTCGAGTCGCTCTCGGCCTATGCACGCCAGTTCCTCGAGCTGATGCAGAAGCCCGATGTCGATCATATCGAGGGCCTCAGCCCCGCCATCTCGATCGAGCAGAAGACGACCTCGCGCAATCCGCGCTCGACGGTCGCCACGGTCACCGAGATCTACGACTATATGCGCCTGCTCTGGGCGCGTGTCGGCGTGCCCTATTCCCCGGTCACCGGCCTGCCGATCAGCGCGCAGACCGTGTCGCAGATGGTCGACCGCGTCCTCGCGCTCCCCGAAGGCACGCGCCTGCTCCTCCTCGCCCCCGTCGTCCGCGGTCGCAAGGGCGAGTACAAGAAGGAGCTCGCCGAATGGCAACGCGCCGGCTTCCAGCGCGTCCGCATCGACGGCGAGACCTATCTGATCGAGGAAGCCCCCGCCCTCGACAAGAAGTACAAGCACGACATCGAAGTGGTGGTCGATCGCCTCGTCGTGTCCGACAGCATCGGCACCCGTCTGGCGGAAAGCTTCGAGACCGCGCTCAAGCTCGCCGAGGGCCTGGCCTATGTCGACCTGGTCGACACCACGGTCGCCGCCCTGCAAAGCCCCTCCCCTTCAGGGGAGGGGTTGGGGGTGGGGGCTGTCCGTGAGGCACCCCAGGCGTTCATTGCAGAAGGCATGCCCCACCCCAACCCCTCCCCTGAAGGGGAGGGGCTCAAGAAGAACGCCACCGGCGGCCAGCTCAAGGGCGCCGGCATCCCCGACAACCGCATCGTCTTCTCCGAGAAGTTCGCCTGCCCCGTCAGCGGCTTCACCATCCCCGAGATCGAGCCCCGCCTCTTCTCGTTCAACGCGCCCCAGGGCGCCTGCCCGGCCTGTGACGGCCTGGGCGAGAAGCTGGTGTTCGACGAGGATCTCGTCGTCCCCAACCACGACCTGACGATCAAGAAGGGCGCGATCGTGCCCTGGGCCAAGTCCAACCCGCCCTCGCCCTATTACATGCAGGTGCTGGGCTCGCTCGCCCGCGAGTTCGGCTTCAGCCTCGACACGCCGTGGCGCGACCTGCCGGGCGAGGTCCAGCTGATCATCCTCCACGGCACCGGCGGCAAGCCGGTCACCCTCACCTTCGTCGACGGCAAGAAGTCGTACGACGTGAAGAAGCCGTTCGAGGGCGTGATCGGCAACCTCAACCGCCGCATGCTGCAGACCGAGTCCGCCTGGATGCGCGAGGAGCTGAGCAAGTACCAGGCCGCCCACCCCTGCGAAGTCTGCGACGGCGCCCGCCTCAAGCCCGAGGCGCTGGCGGTCAAGATCGCCGGCGAGGACATCAGCCACGCCACCCGCCTATCGGTGGTCGACGCGCTCGCATGGTTCGAGAAGCTCCCCGCCACGCTCACCCCGCAGCAGAAAGAGATCGCCCGCGCGATCCTCAAGGAGATCGACGAGCGGCTCGGCTTCCTCAACAATGTCGGCCTCGACTATCTCAACCTCAACCGCACCTCGGGCACCCTGTCCGGCGGCGAGAGCCAGCGCATCCGCCTCGCCAGCCAGATCGGCTCCGGCCTGTCGGGCGTGCTCTACGTCCTCGACGAGCCGAGCATCGGTCTCCATCAGCGCGACAACGACATGCTGCTCGCCACGCTGCGCCGCCTGCGCGACCTCGGCAACACCGTGATCGTCGTCGAGCATGACGAGGACGCGATCCGCACCGCCGACTATATCCTCGACATGGGCCCCGGTGCCGGCGTCCATGGCGGCGAAGTCGTCGCGCGCGGCACGCTCGACGAGATCCTCACCGCCAAGGGCTCGGTCACCGCCGACTATCTCAACGGCACCCGCGAGGTCCCCGTGCCGGCCAAGCGCCGCAAGGGCACCGGCAAGAAGCTGACGGTCGAGAACGCCACCGCCAACAACCTGCGCGGCGTCACCGCGAGCATCCCGCTCGGCACCTTCACCTGCATCACCGGCGTCTCCGGCTCGGGCAAGTCGAGCTTCACGATCGACACGCTCTACGCCGCCGCCGCGCGCCAGCTCAACGGCGCGCGCCTGCTCGCCGGCAAGCATGACCGGATCACCGGCCTCCAGCATTTGGACAAGGTGATCGACATCGATCAGTCGCCGATCGGCCGCACCCCGCGCTCGAACCCGGCGACCTATACCGGCGCCTTCACCTCCATCCGCGACTGGTTCGCCGGTCTGCCCGAGGCGCAGGCGCGCGGCTACAAGCCCGGCCGCTTCAGCTTCAACGTCAAGGGCGGCCGCTGCGAGGCGTGCCAGGGCGACGGCGTGCTCAAGATCGAGATGCACTTCCTGCCCGACGTCTATGTCACCTGCGACGTCTGCCACGGCGCCCGCTACAACCGCGAGACGCTCGAGGTGAAGTTCAAGGGCAAGAGCATCGCCGACGTGCTCGACATGACGGTCGAGGACGCGGTCGAGTTCTTCAAGGCAGTCCCGCCGATCCGCGACAAGATGGCGATGCTCGCCGAGGTCGGCCTGGGCTACGTCAAGGTCGGCCAGCAGGCGACGACGCTCTCGGGCGGCGAGGCGCAGCGCGTGAAACTGGCGAAGGAGCTGGCGCGCAGAGCCACCGGCAACACGCTCTACATCCTCGACGAGCCCACGACGGGCCTCCACTTCGAGGACGTCCGCAAGCTGCTCGAAGTGCTCCACGCACTGGTCGAGCAGGGCAACACCGTGGTGGTGATCGAGCACAATCTCGACGTCATCAAGACCGCGGACTGGATTTTGGATCTGGGTCCGGAGGGCGGCGTCAAGGGCGGCGAAATCGTCGCCCAGGGCACCCCGGAAGAGGTGGTGAAGGAACCGCGGAGCTTTACCGGGAAGTATCTCGCGCCGTTGCTGGGGAAGGGGAAGGTTCGGGAGAGCGTGGCGGCGGAGTAAGATTCTATTCACGCCCAGCGAGAAATCTGAACGCCTAAGCCTCACTTGAGAGCATTAAGGTTAATCTTGACCATCGAAAGGTTTGAATTCTAACCTAATCGGATGCTCTCATTTGCGACTGAATTTCCGGTTTGTGAAACCTCCTCTGAGAGGTTTGTTGAGGCCGTTCGTACTTGGATTTCAGGTTCGCCGCACGCCAAACTGACCGCGGAGCATCTTTCCACCATTCCTAATTCTGGCCGCTGGAAGGTGGACAGTGGCTCAGTAAGTCTCGAAGCCATTCTCACGAAAGAGAATCAGAATGAGATTGCTGCATTTAGGTATTCGGCGTTGGACCGCGACATCCAGTGGGTGACCGAAGTTACCTATTCGAAAACGCCCGAGGATGACTGGATCGGCATTCGTACGGATCGGGAGGCCATTCGTCCCTTAGTTTCCCTTCCGCCGGCCAAAAAGCCGTACATTGTCAGGACCCTAATCGAAAAACTGGGCGGCGGCCTAGATGATGAACTGCACGTTTCGGATTCCGCCCATCACTTCTCGGAACTCGATACGCGCATGGCTATCCGACTGCTCAATGCCGACGCCGAGAACTACCTCCCGCTCGTATATGTTAGCTGCCCCTTTTCTGGGCAAAGCGTTATAAAATCTGAACTTCTTGCCAAATCCCTCGGTGGAATGGCCCATGTAATCGTTGAGCCCAGCCGCTCTTTTTCGAAGAGCATCCAACGAGATGTTGGCTCAAGGAATGTCTATGGAGGCAGCATCGGTGTCTACTGGCCCAACGGCGAGAAATATCGATACTACATCAATGACTTAACTCCAAACGAAGCAGCGATCCGCCAAGCGATTGTCGCCGATATCAGATCTGCGCTTATTAATCGGCGCCCCCTGGCAAGATGCACTTGGGCAAGGGCTGAAGCGGACCTTGCGCGTTCCGTCTTCGAGACGCTCAAAAACTCGGGATCCGAAGACGTTTCCGAGTATGTGGCCGCCTTCGACTCAGAAGTCAAAGCAAAGGATAAGCAGCTTTCCGAGGCAGAAGAGGAGGTTAAGCGCTTAAAATCCAGAATAAGGTCACTTGAATTTAAAAACTCGACCCATCATGCAACGAGCTGGGAAATTCGTTCAGAGCAGCAACTTCGTAAAGGCGAATTTGACGAAGTCATTCGAGATGCGCTTGTTTTTGCTGCAGCAAATGCACAGAGCGGTAGCCGAAGGCAGGACATCATAAATGCGGCAGCTTCTGAGATCCCAGAATCTAATCACCTAAAAGATAGTCGAGATACTCTAAAGCAACTCCTTAAAAATTACACCTCCATGAGCGGAGATATTCCTAAAAAGCTCAAGGAGCTCGGATTTGATATCTCAGATGATGGAAAGCACTATAAGCTCACATACATGCAAGATGACAGATATGTTTTCTCCCTACCAAAAAGTGGAAGTGATTGGCGTGGCGGAATGAATTCTGTCAGCGATATTGCCAAACGAGTCTTTTGAAGACGGCTGGCATCTATTCGTTAGAATCATTGAGTCACACCGCCAAGTTGACTCTCTCCATTCCGGACACATCCCGCCGCCCGCGCCTTCCCCCGCCCCACCGGCAGCGCTATATTCCCCCCATGGCAAAGCTCTCGCCCATCGTCTCCGAATTCGCCTCGACCGAGGAAGAGGCGGCGCATGATGCCTGGGTTCGCGCCAAGGTGGAGAAGGCGCTCGCCTCCACCGCGCCGTGCATCCCACATGAAGAGGTGATAGCGGAGATGCAGGCGATCCTCGACAGGCATAAGGCACCTGGCAAGTACTAGTCCGGATATTCGCGCCTCAACTCGCGCCACTGCGCAAGTGTGGCATCGAAGCGCCGCTGAAAAATGGCGGCTTCATTTCCCTGCAATGGACTACGGTCGAGCGAAAACGTTCGCCCCCTGATGATATCCAAAATGCGAAGCTCCTCGGAAGCCACATTTGGAAATGCCCGCCCGAGCGCCCAGAGTGCCAGGCGCGCCATCTCGTCATTAAGGGGAGGCTGCGGGAACCAATAGGGATAAACAAAGTGATCCTCGCCGTGACCGTCGCGAACTGACAGGATGTTAGCCATCTTAATCGATGCATCAACGCTCGGCAGCCGGATCGTATTTTTCAAACTCGCTGCGGGCACAAACGGTTCGTTGGTCCAGCGCCGGCGCTCATCCCACCAGAGCAGGAACCCATTTTGCAATTGGTTGTAGAGATTTGCACGCCCGGGTAAGCGCTCGATTCTCGCCTGGGTACGATCTCTAAGATCTGCTACGTCAAAAACGTGATCTTTGGCATCACGCCAGAACGGCCCATAGAAATCACCGCCGCCATCACCACCGCCCTGCGCCCGAGCGATTTCCTCGCGAATATCGGTTCGTAGTGCGGTAACCCTCGCTCCGCCTTCAAGATACATGATCTTAAGCAGTTTGCGGAGGTGTATATCTTGTAATGACATCACCCGTTCCTTCACACGGCCAAGCTGATCGCTGCGCTTGTTGTTACGGGAAGACAATCAACCGATTAAACCATTTCGGACTATCCCCTCACCCACACAGGAACAAACCATAAACAAACCGCTGTCCTACAGCCCCCAATCCAGCATACCTAACCGGTCCTCAAACCGACTCGAGAGGACCACCCGATGAGCGCACACCAGAACTTCCTCCCCCCGTACGGCGATGACGACGTCGTCGAGCTGGCGGTGGACGAGTACACCAAGTCCCCCTCCCAGCGGATCGCCGGCTGGTCCGGCGCGAACCAGGCGCGGTTCCTGCGCGCGATAGCCGACGGGGCCACGGTCGGCCAGGCGTGCCGGCTGGTCGGGCTCACCCAGCAATCCGCCTATGCCTTTCGCCACTCCGCCCGCGGCGCGCAGTTCGGCATCGGCTGGCAGGCGGCGGCGCTCCATGCCCGCAACCACCTCGCCGACACGCTGATGGAGCGCGCGCTCCACGGCACGGTCGAGACGATCACCCGCCCCGACGGCAGCGAGGTCGAGCGCCACCGCTTCGACAACCGGCTCGGCATGGCGATGCTCGCCCGGCTCGATCGCATGGCCGACAAGGCGGCGAGGGAGACCACCCATGCCGCCGCGCGGCTGGTCGCGCAGGAGTTCGAGCCGTTCCTCGAGCTGATCGAGCGCGATGCCGGTCCGGCCCGCGCCGGGCTGTTCCTCGCCCGCCGGATCGAGCCGGCCGGCGAGGACGATCTCGCCCCCATCCGCGCGCTCGCCCGCGCCGATACCTGGCTGCGCACCCATACCGATCTCGCCGAGCCGCTCGCGCTCGACGATCTCGATCCCGATGCGCGCCAGGCCTGGAGCGGCGAGCAATGGCTCCGCGCCGAGGCGGCCGGGCTGGTCTCGCTCGCCCCCGCACCCGCGATGGCGATTCAAGAGATTCAAGATTTTGCCCAGGGCGCGGAGGACGAGGACGAGCCGGTCTGGTGGGACGACAATCTGCGTATCTGGCACACCCATTTCCCGCCGCCCGCCGGGTTCCGCGGCGACGAGGCGAGCGAATATGGCCAACCGGATTATGAGCGCGAGCTCAGCCCGGAGGAGGAGGAAGCGGTCGATGCGTCGATGCGCGCCAAGCTCGAGGCGCGGCGCACCTTCGAGGCCGAGGCGCGCGACCGCTGGTTCGCCGCGCTCGCCATCCCGCCGGCCGATGCCGCCGCGCCCCTCCCTGCGCTCCCCCAGCAATCCGCGCCATGACCCACCTCCGGGGCCACGGCGCGGACCGGTTTGGGTCAGGCGGTGGCGGGCTTGGGTGCCGCCTGGGCCAGCGCCAGCGGCGTGTCGGCGGTGCCGCTCGGCGCGCTGAACTGGATGGTGTCTTCGGTCAGCGTGATCGTCACCGTGCCGCCCGCGTCCTCGTCGCGCAGCAGGAACTCCTTGTACCCCTCGACCGAGGTGTCGTTGGTCGCCGCGGTCAGCACGTCGACCAGCCCGCCGGCGATGTCGCCCGCGCCCAGCGTCTCGGGGCCGGCGACCTCGAGCGCGGTGGCGATGATGTCGCCGAAATGGGCGATGCCCCAGTCGGTCTTGTCCCACAGCCAGCGGGCATTGGAGGGATCGGTGTTCCAGACATTGCCCTCGGAATCGACCGCGAGCAGGAACCACCAGTCCTCGCCGGTGGTGCCGAAGCCGGTATTGTACTCCACGCTCAGCGCCGGGCTGGTGGTCTGGCCGGGGGCGAGGTTCTCCCAGCTCGCCTGGCTCGAATACACGTCGCTATATTTGTGCGACAGGCCGATCGAGACGAAGGTCCTGCTGCTGTTGTTGGTGATCACGGCGGATGCGGTGTTCGCGGTCGTCATGAGTCTCTCCCAGAGTCGCCCCGCTCGCGCTTTCCCCTATCGATTCCGTGGCTTGCAGGCAGCAAGGGATGCATCCGATCCCGTGGCGAAAGCGGTTCTGGTGGCGCAACGAGCCGCTTGGTGCGCGGGCCCCGGCGCCATCTCCGGATCGGAGGAATCTGGCCCCGGCTTGAAAAATCCGGCGATGTTCGCTATATGGTCTCCAGGCGCCCACCGCTTTTGTGCGGCGAACCGTTTCCGCGATGCGGAACCGCAGCGCCTTTTCACCGCTTATCCGCCTGTGCGAGCGCCACGCGCCGTCCCGGCCGTGCACCCGCTCAGCGCGATGAGCCAAGAACCATAAACAAGGAAACACATGAACTTTTTCGACAAGATCCACGAAACCCAGATTACCCGTACCAGCAAGAACCCGTTCCAGGCATTCGTGCCGCCGCATCGTCGGCTTTTCCCGCTCGCCAGCCCGCGCAATTGCGCCGTGGCCCGCGCCGCGGCGATCGAGGTTCTCGGCTAATACCGGCGTGGCTGCGGGGGCGTTCCGGCCCCCGCCCTTGCCTTTCCGGACCCCGGGGTCCACAACGCACCCCGCTTCAGTCGCACATTGACGGCCTCCGGCGCCCAGCGGCTCCCTTGACCCTCCTTCTGCCCCTTGCAGCGCGAAGCGCGCCTACACCGGGCGCGCCGCAAAGGAGTATCTCCCATGAGCCATACCGGCACCGTCAAGTTCTTCGATGCCGTCAAGGGCTTCGGCTTCATCAAGCCGGACGGCGGCACCCAGGACCATTTCGTCCATATCAGCGCCGTCGAGCGCTCGGGCATGTCGACGCTCAACCCGGACCAGCGCGTGACCTACGACCTGGAAGAGGACAAGCGCGGCCGCCCGTCGGCGGCGAACCTCTCCGCCGCGGAATAGGCCGGGCCGGCGGCCTCCGCTTGCCGGAGCGCCGCCTTTCCTCCCCTCCCGGCAGGAGCAGCGCCACATGGCACAGCCCGATTATCTCGCCCAGGCCGCCCGTTGCAGGGCGGAAGCGGATCTCGCCACGCTCGAGAATGTCCGCGACCGATGCCTGCGCGCCGAAGCCGCCTGGCTCGACATGGCGGCACGGCAGGAACAGGTCGCCACTGCCCGCGCCCGGCGCGAAGGCGCGGCGGCAAACTGACCTCCAGACTCTCTCAACCCCCTTCCGCGGTGCGCGCGGAAGGGGGTCTTGTGCTGCCCGACGCATCGGTCGGTCCGGTATCCTGGCGCGACCAGCCGTGCGCGGCAGTGGTTTCGCCTGCACATCCTTGCAGCCTATGGTCCGCCCCGGGGCGGGGGCATGTTCCAACCAAAAAGGGGATGTCCATGAAGCATATCGTCATGCTGTTGCCGCTGGTGCTGGCGGCCTGCAATTCCGGGCCGAATGTCACGGCGAAGAATGCCTCGGTCGAGGAAGTCTCGAACAAGGTCGCCGCCGCGGCGGCATCGGGCAGTTTCATTTCTCCCGGTGCGTGGGAGAGCAAGATCGTCGCCGATATCGACATGCCGAACATGGACAAGATGCCGGCAGAGACGGTGAAGGCGATGAAGGAGAAGATGCAGCAGGGCCAGACGGTCACCAGCTGCGTGACGCCGGAAGACGTCAAGTCGCCCAAGGCCGGCATGTTCGGCGGCGACCAGAGCTGCCGCTACGATCACTTCACCCTGGCCGGCGGCACCATCGATGCGAAGATGACCTGCACCCGCGAGGGCAAGAAGCAGGTGATGACGGTCAAGGGCAACTATACGGCCACCACCTATCACACCGAAGTGAAGACCGAGGGCGACGGCGCGAAGTTCTCGGCGACCGTGGATGCCAGGCGCACCGGCGAGTGCACGGGCAAGGAACAGGGCTGACAAAGCCAATGGGTCGCCGGGCGGCGGGGCCGGGAACGCTCGCCCCGCCCGCCCGTTTCCCGTCGAAACCCCTTGAGTCAGAGAGGAATTTCGATGGCCACCACGCGCAAGTCTTCCACCGGCACGCCGGCCAGGCGTCGCACCACCACCGCCGCCAAGCCCGCGGCGCGCAAGCCCAGGGCCAAGGCACCGGCGGCAAGCAAGGCTCCGGCGAACCGCACGGCGCATTCCGCCGGCGTCGCCTCGCTCGGCGCGCTCGCCGTGGCGGTGCTGGGTGCGGCGGCGTTCGGGGCATGGCGGCTGCTGCGCCGCCCGGCCGAGGGCACCGAGCCGACCGACCTGATGGGCGATACCCATCCCGACGGGTCGGAGCGCGCCCTCGACGCCTTCCGCCCCGATCCCACCGCCCCGGTCCCGGCGTCGGAGCGCGAGCAGTTCCGCCCCGCCCTCGCCACCGCGGGTCCGGGTGCGGAGTCTTTGTAATGGCTGCGAAACTTTCGGCCTCCCCGTGCATTCCCCAATGCGAGCGGGTCCATGGAGGAGGAGAGAGATGCGTATCCTGATTCTGGGCCTCGCCGCCGCGGCGACACTGGCCGGCTGTACCGATTATGGCGGCCGCCCCGGCAGCGGCTATGGCTATTCCAGCTATGACTATAACCGCCCGGATCCGTCCTATGGCGGCTATTATGCCGATCGCTACTATCGCGACGACCGCAGCTACCGCGAGTATCGGCTGAGCCGCAACGACCGGGTCTATCGGGGCCAGGACGGCCGCTATTATTGCCGCCGCTCGGATGGCACCACCGGCCTGGTGGTCGGCGCCGCGGCGGGTGGCGTGCTCGGCGCGATCATCGCTCCGGGTGGCTCCGAAGTGCTCGGCGCACTGATCGGCGCGGCGGCCGGCGGCGCGGTCGGCACCTCGGTCGACAAGGGCGAGATGCGCTGCCGCTAACCCGAACGGGGACCTTCAAGCCGGGGCCCTGATGCCCTAGATCAGGGGCCCGGCCATGAGGGAGAACCGAGACATGACGACCCGTACCGCCACTGCCCGCTACGAAGGCTTCGGCAAGGAAGGCAAGGGCCACATCACCACCCAGTCGGGGGTGATGACGGACCAGTTCTACGGCTTCAACACCCGGTTCGGCGACGAGCCCGGCACCAATCCCGAGGAACTGATCGCCGCGGCCCATGCCGGCTGCTTCACCATGGCGCTCAGCTTCGCCCTGGCCCGCGCCGGCTTCAGCGAAGGCAATATCGAGACCAGCGCCGCCGTGAAGCTCGAGCAGGACGGCGACGGCTTCACCATCACCCGCTCGGACCTGACCCTCAAGGCCAGCGTCCCCGGCCTGGCCCAGGAGCAATTCGAGGCGCTGGCCGCCGGCGCCCATGCCAATTGCCCGGTCTCCAAGCTGCTCAAGGCAGAGAGCAAGCTCGACGCCACCCTGCTCTGAGACACCCCACCCCATGGCGCTTGCAATGTAGGATTTCGCCTGCTTTGCCGGTGCCATGGGGCAAGCGGCAGTCTTTCGGACAAGCTTCTCCCCGGCGAAGGCCGGGGCCCAGACTTGCGAATTCTTGCGCAGATCGATGGCGCGCACGGCGTGCGGAAAGGCCTCCGAAGCCACCAGCCTTCGCCGCGAAAGAGAGCGAGAAGCCCCCCGAGCGCCCGACCAAACGCCACGCCCCAGAACGCAAAAGGGGCCCGGCATTGCTGCCAGGCCCCGTGTCGCCGGACTGCTGCCGTGGACCCGGACGGATCATCGGCATGGTTTCGGCGGCTCCTCCACTCGCGCCGGCAAGGGCATGCGAGCTTCGGGTCGGTCGTCGAGGCTGGCCGTTCTCCACTCACCCCGAAGGGGAGTTGCGGTTACCAGCCTCGGCGGCCCGCTTCGTCTCTCCGGCCGGGGGCCGGAAGTCGGAAGCCTTGCTGGATGCTTTTCTCCGCTCGATCCTTCCAGGTCCTTCCGCATCGCTTGCGCGCTGCATCCGGCTGGCCGGTCTCCCGGCGGTCCGTTTCCCCGCCCCCGAAGCCGGGCACTTGCGCACCCGTTTCCGCGAACCGGGACATCGTCCCTTTCCGTCCCGCCCTTCTCGCTTCGAACCGCACTTGCGTGCCGCTTTCCGCATCCGCTTCGAGCCGCGCTTGCGCGCTGCCTTCCGCTTCGTTTCCCGCTTCGCTTGCGCGCCGCGGTCCACCTTCGCTTCGCACGCCGCTTGCGCGTCATGCTCCGCTTTCCGGTCGAGCCGTGCTCCGCCGTCCCTCGAAACCTCGGCAGCGCCTGGGCGGCACTTCGGTTTCGCAACCTGCAGGAACTTCACATCCCCGAACCGTTCCCGATGCGGTTTCCCGAAGGCACCTGCACCGTTTCCGGCCCGTGTAAGCTTCTGATCTTGCTTTGGTTTCCCGCCGCTGGACCGTTCTGCTTACAGATATGATGGTGTCATCGAACCCGAGTCGCGCAAAGCAGGATTTTCACCTGCAAACCTGTGAAGACTGTGGATAACGTGGAGAACTAGGTAATAATCTTGCGGGGAGCCCAATCAGGAGGTGCCAATTCGAACCCGGCGAAATCGAAGCCCGGAACGACGATGCAGCTCACCAGCGCCCAGCCATGGGGCGCCTCGGTCGCCTGCCAGCGATTCGCCGGGACGAGGCACTGGGGCGCATAGCCGGCGATCACCTCGCCGCCAAGCCGGGTCGTCGCCGGATCCTGGTCCGCAGCGTCGGCGATGTGGAGGTCGAGCGGGCTGCCGGCATGCCAGAGCCACCATTCGTCGGCATCCACCCGGTGCCAGTGCGAGCGCTGGCCCTGTTCGAGGAGGAAATGGATCGCCGTGCCCTTCGACCGCCCGTCCCCGCCCGGTGCCGCGCGCCACGTCTCGCGGTACCAGCCGCCCTCGGGATGCGGCGCCAGGCCGAGCCGCTCGATGATCGCCCTTGCTTCGTCCATTGCTGCCTCCGGGATGAACGGCTTGTTGTTTTCGGTTAATGAAACCAGTGCGGATACGAAACGTTCATGGTCCGGTTTGCCCGAAACTGCATCATCAGGAGTGAGACATGCGTAAATTGATTCTGGCGCTCGGCGCCCTCGCCGTGGCGTTGCCCTCGGCCAGTGTCGTGCCGGTCGCGGCCAATGCCGCCCCCATCGCCAAGGCGGGTGCCGACGGCGCCTATTCGCAGGACCGCCGCTATCGCAAGCGCTATGCCTATCGCGAGTGGAAGGGCCGTGACGGTCGCCGCTATTGCCGCAAGCCCGACGGCACCACCGGCCTGGTGGTCGGCGGTGTGGCCGGCGCGCTGGTCGGCCGCACCATCGACACCCGTGGCGACCGCACCGTCGGCACGCTGCTCGGCGCCGCCGCCGGCGCAGTCGCAGGCCGCGAGATCGAGCGGAGCGGCGATCGCAAGTGCCGCTAAGCCCGGCATGAAGGCGGGCCGCCCGGCACCGCGCCGGGCGGGCCGCTTCTACCGGGAATGCGGACATTAACCCTTGCGCGCTATAGCGCTGGGCCATGCTCCGCCTGCTCGTCCTCTCGACGCTCTTCCCCGATGCGTCGCGGCCCAATTTCGGCATCTTCGTCGAGCGGCAGACGCTCTCGCTGGCCGCACGGGACGATGTCGAGGTGCGCGTCGTCGCCCCGCTCGGCCTGCCCCCCTTCCCACTCTCCCGCCTGTCCCGCTACGCCGCGCTCGCCGCCCTGCCCCGGCACGAGCAGTGGAAGGGCCTGACGGTCGACCGGCCCCGCTTCCTCAACCTGCCCGGCACCGGCGGCCGCTTCCATGCCCGCGCCCTGGCCACGGCGCTGACCCCGCTGCTCGAAGATATCCGCAGGGACTTCCCCTTCGACGTGATCTCCGCCGAGTTCTTCTTCCCCGACGGCCCCGCCGCGGTCGCGCTCGGCAAGCGCTTCGGGGTGCCCGTCTCGATCAAGGCGCGGGGGTCGGACATCCATGACTGGGGCAGGCGCAGGCATGTGGGCCCGCAGGTGATCGCCGCTGGCCAGGCTGCCCAAGGCGTGCTGGCGGTGAGCGAGGCGATGCGCGACGACATGATCGCCATAGGCATCCCGGGCGACAGGATCGAGGCGATCGCCACCGGCGTCGACCTCGCCCGCTTCGCGCCGCGCGACCGCGCTGCGACCAAGGCCGAGCTCGGGGTGACCGGCCCGCTGGTCCTCTCGGTCGGCGCGCTGATCCCGCTCAAGGGCCACGACATCGTCATCGACGCAGTCGCCACCCTGCCCGGCGTCGCGCTGTGGATCGCCGGCGAGGGCCCCGACCGCAAGCGGCTCGAAGCGCAGATCGAGCGGCTGGGCCTTGGCGAGCGGGTCCGGCTGCTCGGCTCTGTCCCGCCCGAGCGGGTCGCGGCTGCGCTGGCGGCAGCCGACGCGATGGCGCTGGCCTCGGAGCGGGAGGGGCTGGCCAATGCCTGGCTCGAAGCGCTGGCGAGCGGCACCCCCATCGTCATCCCCGATGTCGGCGGTGCCCGCCAGGTGGTGACCAGACCGGCGGCCGGCCGCGTCGTCCCGCGCACCGCACCTGCCTTTGCACGGGCGCTGGCCGAACTGATCGCCACGCCGCCCGCCCCCGCCGACACCCGCGCCGTCGCCGAGCCCTTCACCTGGGCCGCCAACAGCGCCCGGCTCCACGCCTTTCTCACCCGCCTCACGGGCCAGGGCGGAACCGCCTAGCCCCGCTCGCCGTTCGTTCCCGGGGCGGGACGGAGAGAAAGTCGATGAATCCCTTTCGCAACCTGACGCTGCCGCCTGCCGATGCGCCCCCGATTGTCTATTACATCCTGCCGCAGGAGGAGGCGCCGATCGGCCCCGGCGACCTGGAGATCGAGTTCGAATTCGATCCCGATCTCGACGCGGACGACGAATGATCCATTTCCGCGTTGACTAGCCCGCGCCGCTCCATGACATTCGTGACAGTCAGGTTACTTGCGGTGGAGACCGAGTGATGGCGGGCAAGAAGGACAAGAAGGCCAGCGAGCCGAAGACCGAGAAGAAGGGTTTCCTTCCCAAGAGCATCGGCGGGCTGAAGCTGCCCAAGGAGCTGCGCAAGCAGCTCGACGCGCTGGCCAAGCATCCGGTGGTCAACGACCTGCTCGCTGCCGGGCTGGTAGCGCTCGCCGCCAAGCTCAAGCCCGAAGCCAGGAAAGCCGAACCGGCCGAAGCCGCGCCGGCGCCCGCACCCCAGCCAGCCGCCGCCGAGGCGAAGCCGGTGGTGAAGCGTGCCCGCAAGGCGCCTGCGGCCGCCAAGCCCGCCGCCAGTGCTCCCGCCAAGACGGAAGCCAAGCCTGCCGCCAAGGCGCCTGCGAAAGCTGCTCCAGCAAAGGCCCCGGCCAAGCCCGCGGCTGCGAAGCCCGCCAAGGCCGCCCCGGCTAAGGCACCCGCTGCCAAAGCCGAGGCCAAGCCTGCGGGCCCCAAGGCCGCCGCGAAGCCCAAGGCTGCCCCTGCCAAGGCCCCCGCCAAGGCCGAAGCTGCCGTGGCGACGGTCGAGGCAGCCAAGCCTGCACCCAAGCCGCGCAAGCCTGCCACCGCCAAGGCCCCCGCTGCCCAGCCCCGCGCCACCACGCGCCGCACCAAGGCAACGCCGCCCAAGACGACGCGCTGATCCTCTGCTAGGCACCGGGCCCAACAGGGGGCAGATCGATGCAGGATAGGGAAACGCCGCACGCCGCCGCGCCGGCGCATGGGCTGGAGCGCATGGCGTTCTTTTCGGACGCGGTGTTCGCGATCGCGATCACGCTGCTGGTTATCGAGATCCACGTGCCCCATGTCGCGGCGCCCTATACCGACGAAGCGTTCCTGCAGGGGCTCGCCAAGCTCATCCCGAACTTCATCGGCTTCTTCGTGTCGTTCTTCGCGATCGGCCTGTTCTGGATCGGCCATCACCGCGCCTTTGCCTGCGCGCGCCACTGGAGCCCGAAGCTGTTCGGGCCCAATTTGCTGCTGCTCAGCGCGATCGCCGCGATGCCCTTCTTCACTGCCTTCGCGTCGGAATATTATGGCCACCGCGTGCCGGCCGCCTTCTATTGCGGCTGGATGGTGCTGATCTCGATCTTCAACATCCTGGTCCAGCGCATCCTCACCGCGCCGCCGGTGGTCGATGAACACATCCCTGCCGAGCAGCCCCGGATGATCCGCCTGCGCGGGCTGGCGGCGCTGCTGGGCTCGCTGACTGCGTTCGTGACGAGCCTGTTCGTGCCGCCGCTCGGCCAGGTCGCGCTGATCACCATCCCGCTCTGGCGTCTGCTGCTGGCGCGGGTCGTGCCGGCGCGCTGATCTCCAACCGCGCGCGCCGGGCGGACTCGCCAAAGTCCACGAAGTACACGCCAGAAGCGGGTTTTCGCGGCGCTTAAGTTGACACGGTTGCCGCGAGCGCGCCGCATCTCGCAGCTTTGTTGCGCGGACGGAGTCCTATCTTTCCTACTGCCTCAAAAAGCGGCCGGGCTCTGGGCTCGGCTGCGCGAGTGCAACAGGCGGAATCCTACATTGCAACCCGTGGCGCGGAGGACAGCAAAATATCCGTCATCCCGGCGAAAGGCGGGATCTCGTGCGGCTCTTGTCCCGCGTCCCGCGCCTTCGCCTGAGATCCCGGCTTTCGCCGGGATGACGGTGTGGTGGGATTCGTCGGCCGCGTGGCGAGGCCTCAGCGCGTCTTCGCCCAGGCGCGGTATTGCCGGGCGCTCAGGTCGACCAGGTCGCCCTGCACGACGTTCATGTCGATCAGGTGCAGGCCCCAGTCTTTGAGGATCGCGGTACCCACCTTGATGTCGCCGGGGATCGTGTCGGTGCGCGGATCGGCGGGGTCGGCGTTCACCGTCACCGCCAGATAGTTGAACCCGTCCTTGCTGACGCATTCGGTGGAGATCAGCCCGGGCAGGCTCACAAAGGGCGTCGTCACCGCGCCGCCGTCCTTGCTCCACGCCTCGGCCGGTCCCTGGACCAGCATGTTGCCGCCGGCATTGAGGTAGGCATGCGCCACCGCCTTGCCGCCGCCCAGCGCCGCGGGGTTGGTGCAGCCCGCCTCGACGCCCGGCCGGTCGCCCTTGGCGAAGCGGCTGCTCGGCGGCGGCGGGGAATCGGCGCGGAAGCTGGCATAGGTGACGATGCAGCCCGCCTGGTCGGCACTGCGGCACAGGGGGATCGTCCGGTACAGGCCGCCGACATCCTTGCCGATCGGGACCGGCACCGAGCTGCCGATCAGCATCGCCGAGACCAGCTGCTTCTGCGCCGGCGTGCCCTCGATCGCGCGGCCGAGCAGCTGGGTGAGGACCAGCGAGCCCTGGCTGTGCCCGATCAGCACCACGCCGCGGCCCTTGTTGTCATGGGCCAGATAATCGTCCCACGCCGCCTTCACGTCGTTGTACGCCATCTCGCGGTCGATCGCCGGCGTGCCGCCGCCCATGATGCTGCGCAGCGCGGTGAGCGTCACCTGGCGATAGACGGGCGCGAACACCCGGCAGTTCTTCGCGAAGCGCGCGACCTGGAACTGGGCGACGCGCTGCTCCTCGGCCCCGGGCACCAGGTCGCTGTTCGGCGTCGTGTCGAGCGAGATGGTGGGATAGACGTAGAAGCAGTCGAACCTGGGATCGGTCGCCGCCTTGAACGGCTCGACGCTGCGCTTGCCGTCGGCCGCGATCACCGTGGTCGAGAGATCGGCGGCGCAGGCATCCTGGCGGCCCGGACGGCACAGCCAGTTGGCGGTGTTGCGATAGTCGGGCGTGTCCGACGCAGCGGCCATGGCCAGCGCAAGCGCGAGAATCATCTGGTCCCTCCCTCTCTCTTTGAGGGGGAGCCTAGCCCTAAAATCCTCCCTCGCGAAGCGGGGGAGGGGGACCGCTTGCCAAAGGAAGTGGTGGAGGGGCCCCGGCCCCAGGCGACATTGCCCGCGGAGATGCCCCCTCCACCATTTGCTACGCAAATGGTCCCCCTCCCCCGGCTCCGCCGAGGGAGGATCTAGAGAAGGTCAATCCAGCGGGTAGAGGGCGCCGGCGATCCAGCGCAGTTCGGCGCGCAGTACGCCCCAGGCGCGGGCGGCGGCGCGGCTGTCCATTGCCTCGATCCCGATCCCCTTCGCGCCCAGCGCCGCGGTGAGCGCGCGCGGCGGGCGGACCAGCGTCTTGCCGGTGCCGAGCAGCAGGAATTCGGGCCGGGGATCGAGCCCCAGCACGGGTGCGAGATCGGCTTCGGTCAGCTCGGCGATCGGCGGCGGGGCCCAGCCATCGGCGCGCTCGGGGGTGATCAGCAGCCCCTCATACACGCCTTCGTCGACGCGGAAGCCGCGCCCGGAGAAGCCGGAGATGACCGGCCCCTCCGCGCTGGCGCGCTTCACTTCCATATTATGCGCCTTCGCGCGGACCCACGCGCTCGGCGCCGGTCGCCGCCGAGGGCTTCTCCTCGCGCGGACCCGGCTTCAGGCCCAGCGTGATCAGCAGCGACGACGAGACGTAGATCGACGAATAGGTGCCGACGACGATGCCGAGCATCATCGCCGCGGTGAAGCCGCGCAGCACCGGGCCGCCGAAGATCAGCAGCGAGGCGAGCGCGAGCATGATCGTCAGCGAGGTCATCACGGTACGCGGCAGCGTCTCGTTGACCGACAGGTCGATCAGCTCGCTCATCCCCATCTTGCGGTACTTGCGCATGTTCTCGCGGATACGATCGTCGATCACCATCTTGTCGTTGATCGAATAGCCGATGATCGTCAGCACCGCGGCGACGATGTTCAGGTCGAACACCATGCGGGTGAGCGCGAAGAAGCCGAGCGCCATCAGCACGTCGTGGATGATCGCCACCGCGGTCGACACGCCGAACTGCCATTCGTAGCGGAACC
The DNA here is from genome assembly GCF_047324325.1 of Sphingomonas sp. Sphisp66. Classification (NCBI taxonomy): domain Bacteria; kingdom Pseudomonadati; phylum Pseudomonadota; class Alphaproteobacteria; order Sphingomonadales; family Sphingomonadaceae; genus Sphingomonas; species Sphingomonas sp. Sphisp66. Next base: position 105,463 of record NZ_CP168508.1, on the reverse strand, counting down.
ACGAGAAGATCGCGATGCCGACGATCGCCAGGATCACCGCCAGCACGCCCTTGTTCACCAGCTCGCCCGAGACCTTGCCCGAGACGGTGGAATAGGTGTTGAACTTCGCGCCGGGGAACTTGGCCGCCAGTGCCGCCTTCACCGTCTCCACCATCTTGTCGACGGCGTCGGGCGCAGTCGAATGGGGCACGGGCAGACGGATGGTCACCGTGTTGGCGCCGCCGAGCTGCTGGAGCGCAGCCTCGCCGAAGCCGAGTTCGTTCACCGTCTCACGTACCTGGTCGAGATGCGGCGGGCTCTGGAACTGCTCCTCGATGGAGACGCCGCCGACGAAGTCGACGCCCATGTTGAGCCCGCGCACGCCCACCAGCGCCACGGCGGCGATGGTGAGCAGCATGGTGATCGCGAAGGCGATGAAGCGGACGCGTACGAACCCGATGTTCGTGTTGTCCGGGATGATCTTGAGGAGCCGCATGCGCGTCGCTTCCGTTAAATGTGGATTTCGGTCGGCCGATTACGGCGCAACCAGATCGTGACGAGCATGCGGGTGAACACGACGGCGGTGAACACCGAAGTCGCGATACCGATCAGAAGCACGATCGCGAAACCGCGCACCGGGCCAGAACCGAGGATCACCATGATCAGGCCCGCAATGGCGTGGGTGACGTTCGCTTCGAAGATCGTGCGGCTGGCTTCCTTGTAGCCGAGCTCGACCGACTGGCTCACGCTGCGCCCGCGCCGCCGCTCTTCGCGGATGCGCTCGTTGATCAGCACGTTGGCGTCGACCGCGGTGCCGATGGTCAGCACGAAGCCGGCGATGCCCGGCAGCGTCAGCGTCGCGTTGATCAGGCCCATCACGGCCAGGATGATCAGCACGTTGATGGTCACCGCCAGCGTCGCATAGATGCCGAAGCGGCCATAGGTGAGGATCATGAAGGCGATCACGGCGACGATCGCGATGATCGAAGCGGTGATGCCGGCGCGGATCGAATCGGCGCCGAGCTCGGGGCTCACCGTCGATTCCTGCACGACCTTGAGCTCGACCGGCAGCTTGCCCGAGCGCAGCGCGATGGCCAGCTGGTTGGCGCTGTCGACGGTGAAGCCGCCGTTGATCACGGCGCTGCCGCCGAGGATCGGCTCGTTGATGTTCGGGGCCGAGATCACGACGCCGTCGATGATGATCGCGAACGGCTTGCCGCTGTTCTCCTGCGTCACCTTGGCGAAGCGCTTGGTGCCGGCGCCGTTGAGCTCGAGCGTGACGCCCGGGGCGCCGCTCTGCTGGTCGTAGCTCTGCTTGGCATCGACGAGCATGTCGCCGGTGATCATCACCTGGCGCTGCACGGCGACGTTGCCGCCCGCCTGATAGGGCATGATCACCGAGCCGGCCGGGGCCTCGCCGCGCTGGACGGCGTTCTGGTCCGCGGTGGTGTCGACCAGGCGGAACTCGAGCTTGGCGGTCTTGCCGACCAGCTCCTTGAGCGCCTTCGGATCCTGCAGGCCGGGCACCTGGACGACGATGCGGTTGCTGCCCTCGCGGATCACGGTCGGCTCGACCGTGCCGAGCGCGTTGATGCGCGTCTCGATGATCTCGCGCGCATCGCTCATCGCGGTGTCGATCGCTTCGGTGATCCCCGCATCGGTCGGCGTCAGCACGAAGCGGCTCGAATCGACCACGGCGACGTCCCACTGGCGCTGGCCGGTGTTGCCGACGCCGGTGCCGGTGATCGCGAGCAGCTTCTCGCGGGCGGCATCGACCTTGGACGGGTCGCGGAGCATGAAGCTGACCTTGCCGCCCTGGATCGAGATGTCGCCGATGTCGATCTTGGGATCGCGGCGCATTTCGGTGCGAACCTGCTCCTGCATCTGCGTGAGCTTGGCCTGGCGCACGTCATCGGTGTTCGCCTCGAACAGCAGGAAGCTGCCGCCGGCGAGGTCGAGGCCGAGGTTGATCGCGGGCTTGGGCACCCAGCTCGGCCAATGATCGCGCGCGCTCTTGGGGAAGAAGCTCGGCACCGACAGCGCGATCATGATCGCGATGCCGGTGAGGATCGTCGTGATCTTCCAGCGAGGAAAGTCGAGCATCAGTCGTTCGCGGGCTTGGCGCCGCCGGCGGGCAGCACGCTGGTGAGCGTGGCCTTGATCGCGCGGACCTTCACGTTCGGGGCGAGCTCGACCTCGACCTCGTTCTCGTCGACCTTGGTCACCTTGCCGACGAGGCCGCCGCCGGTGACGACCTGGTCGCCCTTCTTCACCGCGTTCACGGCGTTCTGAAGATCCTTCATCCGCTTCTGCTGCGGGCGAATCATCAGGAAGTAGAAGGCGATGAAAATGAGGACGAGCGGCGCTAGGCCGAGGATACCGCCCATCGGGCTGGCTTGTCCTGCCGCGCCTGCGGCCTGTGCATGTGCTGGCGTGATGAGCATGAGGTCCTGATGATGTCTTTTCGTGGGCGGTGGAATCCGCCTCCGTTCAAGCGCGGCGCGCTAACATGCGGCACAGGTCGGCGCAACTATTGTCGCCAATGGCTTGCATCCCGCGCCGGTCCGGCCTAGAGGCCGCTCCCTCGGTCGGGGCGTAGCGCAGCCTGGTAGCGCATCACACTGGGGGTGTGGGGGTCGCAGGTTCGAATCCTGTCGCCCCGACCATTACAACAAATCAAGCCAAGACAGCCCCTTAGGGGGCTCCCGCCCGGTCAGGCCCCATCTTGTTCAGGCATAGACCAGGCGGATAGGTCCCGGGCGCGGCACCTGCGCGGTGCGTGCGGCATAGATCGTGTAGCCGCAGAGCAGGCCGTACATCGCCAGCCCCTCCACCTGCCAGAAGGGCATCGTCGCCATGTTGAGCAGGAAGAAGGCGAAATGCGCCGCGAGCAGCTTGAACCGCTCGCCGCGCGCCGCGATCGCCGCGGTGAACATCACCGTCCAAAGCGCCAGCATCGCCGCCACGCCGAACCAGCCCAGCTCGTAGAGCGTGCCGACCAGGGTGTTGTGCGGATAGACCTTGAACAGCCCCTCCCAGCTTTCCGGCCCGAAGCCGAACAGGTGCTGGAGCGGGGTGCCGTCGGCCCAGGCATAGATGTAGCTGCTCCAGATCAGCGGGCGGGCCGACATCACCTGGCGCTCGAGATAGTCGAAGTCGCGCGGCGGCTTGATCAGCGCGGTGGGGTCCGAGAGGAAGGCGCCGAGATCGGCGAACTTGGCGCTGTAGAGCAGCACGCCGACCGAGACGAGCAGCAGCCCGCCCACCGCGGCGGTAACCGCCATCGGCACGCGCTGGTCGCGCCGCACGCTCAGCGTCAGCCCGCTCAGGAACACCGCCAGCGCCAGCGGGGCGAAGGCGAGGATCGTCGTGCGATAGCCGGCGAGCAGGATGCCGAGAAAGGTCGCGGTGAGGAACGCCACCCGAATCGGGCGCGGCGCCGACTTGGCGAAGCAGCCGACCAGGAAGCCGGTCATCATCGCGACCGAGAAGGCGGCCTCATGGTTGTAGCCGCCGATCCACACCAGCCCGTCACCATCCTCCGATCCCTTGGGCAGGTGCAGTGCCAGCGACAGCGCCTGGAAGACGAGCAGGGGCAGGAACGAGACCATCGCCCAACTGAGGAAGCGCGCGGCAGGGTCGATGCGCAGCGCCTGGAACACCGCGACGATGATCACGGTCATGTACGCATATTTCACGCCGGCATTGATGCCGCCCGCCGGATCGCCGTTGAGCACCGCGCTGACCAGCGCCAGCGCCACCAACGCATAGACCGGCAACAGCCATTTGAGCGCCAGGTTCGCCGGCCGCACGACGAAGAGCAGCCCGAAGCCGGTCACCCCGATCGAGAGCAGCGCGTTGCCTGACAGCCCCGCCGCGAACGGCTTGAACATGTAGAGGTGATAGGCGCCGGCGATGTAGCGCAACCACAAGGCCACCACCACGAAGGCGCCGGCCATGCTGCCCGCCCGCCGCGCCGCGATGACGAGGGGGACGAGCAGCAGCGCCGTGACCGGTAGCAATATGCCGAGCCCGAAGGCCGGGCCATAGGGCAGCGCCTGCGCGTTCACGACGCCGCCCGATCAATCGGCATAATAATGGCGATAGGCCTTCATGAAGTTGCCGCCATGCTCGTATCCGGCCCGCTCCTGCTCGCGCACATCGACCAGCGTCAGCACCGCGCCGAGCAGCTCGGCATGGACGTCGTAGAGCCGCCGGAGCGCCACCGATGCCGCCTTGGACGGCGTCCGGCGCCAGCGCACCAGCAACACCACGCCGTCGGCCATGCTGGCGATCACCCGCGCCTCGTCGACCGGCAGCACCGGCGGCGTGTCGAGGATCACCAGGTCGTAGCGCTCGCGCACCTGCTCGATCAGCTGGGCCAGCCTCGGGCTCTCGGCCAGGCTGATACCCTTCGAATCGAGCCGCTGCGGCAGCACGCAGGCATCGGACAGGCTGTCCTTGACGATCGCCTGCTCGAGTGTGGCGCTGCCCGCCAGCACTTCGTCGAGCCCCAGCTTCACATTGTCGGTGAACTGGCGGCTGGACGCGCGCCGGCGCGCATCGGCGTCGATCAGCAGCACCTTGCTGCCTGCCGCCGCCGCCGCCCGGGCCAGGCCCATCGCAGTGGTGGTCTTGCCCTCGCCCGGCACCGAGGAGGTGATCGCCACCACCCGGATCGGCTTGCTCGCCTCGGCGAACTGGATCGAGGTGCGCAAGGTCCGGAACGCCTCGGCAAAGGTCGATTGCGGCCGCTTGAGCAGCAGCTCCGCCGGCGGCGCCGGCGGGCCCGACTTGCGATAGCCCGGCAGCGTGTTCGCATCGGGGATCGAGGCGAGCGTCGGCAGGGCCAGCGTGTCCTCGATCGCGTCGCTGGTCTCCAGCCCGCGTTCGAGCAGCTGCAGCAGCACCACGAGCAGCACGCCGATGCCGAGGCCGCCGACCACGGCCATCGCCGCATAGATCAGCGCATTGGGCGAGCTCGGCGCACTGGGCACCCGCGCCCGGCTGACGATGTAGGAATCGCTGCGCTCCAGCCCCGACTGGGCGACGGTCTGGCGGTAGCGGTCGAGGAACGCCTGGTAGAGCGTCCGCGACGATTCGGCGTTGCGCTCCAGCTCGCCCAGCCGCACCGAGGCTTCATTGTCGCTGGCCAGCTTGCCCTGCGACTGCGCCACCGAGCCGGCGAGCGAAGCCGCGCGCTGGCTGGCGATGTTCGCCTGGATCGAGACGTTGGAGACGATGCGCTGCACTTCCGCGGCGATCGCCTGGTCGGCGACGCGGAGCTGGCTCTGCGCGCGGACCAGGTCCGGGTGACGCGGGCCATAGCGCTTCTCCAGCGCCACCACTTCGCGCGCCACTTCGGCCCGCTGCGAGCGCAGCTGGCTGACCACCGGCGAATCGAGCGAATCGCCCAGCTCCTCGCCGCTACGCCCGCCGCGCAGCTGGGCCCTGGCCGCCGAGAGGCGCGCCTGGGCCGCGGCATTTTCCGCCTTGGCCTGGGCGAGCTGGGTCGACAGGCCCGAAAGCTCCTGCTGGGTCACCGTGCTCGCATTGGAGACGGCGAACAGATTGTGCGCCGAGCGATAATCGGCGACCGCCCGCTCGGCACCCAGCACCTGGGCGCGCAGCTGCTGGAGCCGCTGCTCGAGGAACTTGCGCGCGCGCATCGTCGCATCGGCCTTGGAGCCGGCCTGGCCCGAGACATAGTCGTCGACGATCGCATTGGCGATCTGCGCCGCCTGCACCGGGGTGCTGCCTTCGAACGACACGCTGATCGCATAGGACAGGCCGTCGCGCTTGGCGGTCAGCCCGCCCAGCAAGGTGCCGATCGCGCGCTGGCGGCCGATCAGGTCGGGCTGTGCCGGTGCCGGCTGGCCCGGCACCACCGCCTTGTTGAACGCAGGATCGCGATCGAGGCGCAGGCGATCGACCACCCGCCCGATCAGCTCGGGCGAGCGCAGCGCCTGCACCTCGGTATCGACCGCGGCGGAATCGGGATCGGTGGTCGGCACCACCGAATCGACATTGATCACCCGCTCGGCCGTGCGCTCCAGCGCTACCTGCGCGGTGGCGAGGTAGCGCGGCTCGGCGACCAGATAGGCGGCCGCGGCGACTGCGATCGCCGCGACCATTGCCGCACAGAGTATCATCCATCGTCGGCGCAGCACCGCGCCGACATGGCGCAGGTCGATCAATGCACCGCGATCGACCTGCGGATCCGCCTCGATGCGGGGCGGCGGGCGCCTCGTGATTGCGTCCATATCACGCCGTGGCCATGAAGGCGCGCACCGCCGGCGCAAGGTCCGGCCGGGCGAGCGCAAGCGCGAGCGTCGCGGTCACGAAGCCGCTCTTGTCGCCGCAATCATAGCGCTTGCCCTGGAAGGTGACGCCGTGGAACGGCTGCTGGCCGATCATCCGCGCCAGCGCGTCGGTGAGCTGGATCTCGCCGCCGGCACCTTCCTCCTGGCTGCCCAATATCTCCATCACCTCGGGCTGGAGGATGTAGCGGCCGATGATGGCGAGCGTGGACGGTGCCACCTCCGGTGCCGGCTTCTCGACCAGGCCCAGCACCTCGGTGATCGCGCCGTTGCGCGCGCCCGGGGTGACGATGCCGTACTTGCGGGTGTCCTCGGGCGCGACTTCCTCGGTGCAGATCAGATTGCCGCCCACTTCCGAATAGGCGTCGATCATCTGCTTGAGGCAGCCGGGCTCGCCGACCATCAGGTCGTCGGGCAGCAGCACCGCGAAGGGCTCGTCACCGACGATCCTGCGCGCGCACCACACCGCATGGCCGAGGCCCAGAGGCTCCTGCTGGCGGATGATGGTGATGTCGCCCGGCGAGGTCCGCGTGCCATGCAGCACGTCGAGCGACTTGCCGCGCCGGGTCATCGTCTCTTCCAGCTCGAAGGCATGATCGAAATGGTCGTCGATCAGGCTCTTGCCGCGGCTGGTGATGAAGATGAACTGTTCGATGCCCGCCTCGCGCGCCTCGTCGACGGCGTACTGGATCAGCGGCCGGTCGACGACCGGAAGCATCTCCTTGGGCATGGATTTGGTCGCCGGAAGGAACCGGGTTCCGAGGCCACCAATGGGGAAAACCGCTTTGCGTACTCTTCGCATCTTCCACCCTTTCATGGGTGCTGGGTCCCCCCGGAAGACCAGCAACATCCATCAGGGCGAGCCGAACTCGCAGATACGCAACCCATACAGGTCAGTCGGATCCACAAACACGATCGCCAAGCCCTGACAAACAAACGCTGCGCCTTTCCGCTGCATTGCAGCAAGGGGCTGGCGTCGAAGCGTGTCCGAACTGCGTCCGGACCATCTCAAAGCTTTGGCGGCGTACCTGCGAAGGAGACGCCGCCCGGCACCGAGCCCTTGCCACGCGGGCGGACCAGCGGCGTGCCCGGCGGCACCTGGATGTCGTGCGAGCCGATGACGATGCGCGCGGGCCCGTCATGCACGTCGAAGATCGGCCAGGCCTTGTCGCTGCGGACCACCAGATGCTCGATATGGATCACCAGCGGCACGCGCAGGCCCTGCGCCGCCATGATCGCGAAATGATTGGTGTCGCCGATCCCGCCGATCTTCTGCGGGTTCACGCTGGTGAGCCGGGTGGCGCGGATGCTCGACCAGAGGCGAAAGTTGCGCGCGTTGCGGCCGCTGGTGCAGTCGTCGAGCAGGCTGTCGGTCGACTTCAGGTCGAACCCGCCATCGCTGTTGTCCCAGGCGGCGCACTGCTTGAACAGGATCCGGGCATTGCCGCGCTCGGTCGAGAAGCCATCGCCATTCCAGTATTTACTGTCGCCGCGCTTCCAGCGGAACCCGCGCATCGTGCAGCGATCGAGCCGGAAGTCGTGCGCGGTATCGGCGAAGGCGATGCCGACCGGCAAATCGTGCGCGCCGGTGGTCAGCGTGCCGCTGGCGGTGACGTCGGCGATCACTCCGTCATGGCTGCCATAGCGGATGCGGGCGAAGCTGCGGCGCAGATCGCTCGCCTTCGCGCCCTGGACGCGCAGCCCGACGATATCGGCGCCCGCCTCGCGCGGGACCGACGTGTTCTCGATCACCCGGTAGCCGCCGGCGACCTCGACGTCGGAGATCTGCACACCGCGCACCGAATCGCGGATCACGAACAGGCCGTTGCCGACATCGCGGGCATGCACGCCGCGATAGGCCGCGCCCGAATGGACGACATAGACGGGCTCGCCCTCGGCGGCGATCCGGACCAGGCGGGAAGTCATGCACTGGGCTAGTCAGGCGCCGGTCTGGGACGCCAGCCGCTTGCGGCGCGGCGTGGCGCCGCCGGGGTCAGTGCAGCGCGGGCGCCGCGCCGCCGAGATCATCGCCGCCCTCGCGCGGGGACGCGCGCGAGCGCGGCGCGCGGTAGACATGCCGCGCCTGGCTGAACCAGCGGAACCCGGCCTCGCCCTCGCCGATGTTGAGCGTCATCCCCGCCCTGCGCGCGCCGACCGCACCCGCGTCGATCGCGATCGCCGAGGAGAGCGTGCGCTCCAGCACATGCCGGCGCTCGGCCGCATCGCGCCCGAAATAATAGATGGCGAGCGGCGGCGGGCGGCGATGGATCGCGGCGATCGCGTCGCCGATCCCGGCATAGTTGCGCAGGGGCAGCACCGGCCCGGCAATCTCCTCGCGCATCACCAGCATGTCCTCGCTGGCGTGGCGGATGATGTGGAGCGGCATCCCGCCGCCGCGCGACTCGGCGGTCAGCACTTCGCCGCCCCGCGCCCGGGCATCGTCGAGCAGCCGCGTCACCCGTGCCTGCTCGGCTGCGGACAATGTCCCCGCCTCGCCCGGCTGCATGGCGGCGCGCCACAGCCAGTTGGCAACCGCCTCTTCCTGCTCCTCGGGCACCAGCAGATGATCGGGCGCGAGCGGTACGCGCCCGCCCTTCACCCGCTTGGCGGCGATCACCTGGCCGGCCGCCTTCCGCAAATCGGCCGAGCGTCCGACGATCACCGGCGACTTGCCCGAGCGGGGAATCGCGATCCCCTCGGCCTGGGGCTCGCTCGTCACCAGCAGGTCCGTTCCCGCAAGGTCGCCGGCCACCGCCAGCTCGAGCGGATCGAAGAATGCCGGGGCCAGCTCGGCGATCAGCCGGCCCAGCCGCGGCGCGGCATCGAAGCCCAGCGCGACCCGGTTCCCCGCGGCGAGCACGCTCGCCAGGATGCTCGCCGTGCGGAACAGCGGCAGCGCCGCCGGGGCCGCGATGCCGACCACCCCGATCGGCTGATATTCGACATAGTCGCCGCCCAGCCCCAGCCAGGCGCGCAGGCCCCGCCCGCCCTTGGGCCGCATCCAGGCGGCGACATTCGCCATCGCCTCGCGCAATGCCGCGAGCGCCGGCGCCACTTCGGTGCGCATCGCCGATTCGGCATCCTGATTCGGCTGGTCGCCGGCGAGCGCGGCGCAGAGTGCCGGCGCATGCTGCTCGATCATCAGGGCGGCACGCCGCAGCCGATCGCGGCGGATCGCCGGCAATACCGGCAGCTCGGCGAAAAACGCCGCGCGTTGCGCTTCGAGCATCCTCATCGTCCCACGGCTTGTCGCATTCGATCCTACTCCGCCGCCCATGCGTGGCAAGATCAGGCCGAAGCGTTTGCGATGGGCGGAGCCGAATTGCCACGCCGCCGTTCTAGCAGAGGCGCAAGCCATTCGTTGCGAAGGCGCAATATTTGTGCGCCGCAACCCAATCGACCGGTAAAATGAAGCACAATTCATTTCGCCGCCGATTTCCCTCAGCTCAAAGCTGGCAAGTTGACGGCACCACGACACAGGATGAGTGTTCGCAGGCGCAACAGAATTAGTATCGTCTCCGCGTATCAGGGAGCAGTGCGTAATGCGTATCGTTATGATCGGGTCCGGCTATGTCGGGCTGGTTTCGGGCGCGTGCTTTGCCGATTTCGGCCATCACGTGACCTGCGTCGACAAGGACGCGAACAAGATCGGCCGGCTCCGTGCCGGCGGAATCCCCATCTATGAGCCCGGGCTGGACGAGCTCGTCGCGCGCAACGTCGCGGCAGGCAATCTCGAATTCACCACCGAGCTTTCCGAAGCGGTCGGCGCGGCGGACGTCGTGTTCATCGCGGTCGGCACGCCCAGCCGGCGCGGCGACGGCCATGCCGACCTCTCCTATGTCCACGGCGCCGCCCGCGAGATCGCCGGCGCGCTGAACGGCTTCACCGTGATCGTCACCAAGTCGACCGTGCCCGTCGGCACCGGCGACGAGGTCGAGCGGATCGTCCGCGAGTGCAATCCGGCGGCCGAGTTCGCCGTTGCCTCGAACCCCGAATTCCTGCGCGAAGGCGCCGCGATCGAGGACTTCAAGCGCCCCGACCGCGTCGTCATCGGCATCGAGGACGACCGGGCCCGCGCACCGCTGGAGGCGGTCTATCGCCCGCTCTCGCTCAACAAGGCGCCGATCGTCTTCACCCGCCGGCGGACCAGCGAGCTGATCAAGTACGCCGCGAACGCCTTCCTCGCGATGAAGATCACCTACATCAACGAGATGGCGGACCTGTGCGAGGAAGTCGGCGCCGACGTCCAGGAAGTCGCGCGCGGCATCGGGCTCGACAACCGGATCGGGGCCAAGTTCCTCCATGCCGGCCCGGGCTATGGCGGCTCCTGCTTCCCCAAGGACACGCTGGCGCTGATGAAGACGGCGCAGGATCACGACGCGCCGCTGCGGCTGATCGAGGCGACGATCGCGGTCAACGACCAGCGCAAGCGCGCCATGGGCCGCAAGGTGCTGGCGGCGATGGACGGGCGCGTGCGCGGCCGGACGGTCGCGGTGCTCGGCCTCACCTTCAAGCCCAATACCGATGACATGCGCGACGCGCCGTCGATCGCGATCATCCAGGCGCTCCAGGACGCCGGTGCGAAGATCCGCGCCTATGATCCCGAGGGCATGTCCGCCGCCGAGGCGGTGCTGAAGGACGTGGAATACGCCACCTCGCCCTATGCCGCGGCCGAAGGGGCGGCGGCGACGGTGATCGTCACCGAGTGGGACGCCTTCCGCGCGCTCGACCTCAAGCGCCTCGCGACGACGATGGCCGAGCCGGTGCTGGTCGACCTGCGCAACATCTATCCGCCCGCCCAGGCGGAGGAAGCGGGCCTGCGCTATGTCAGCGTCGGCCGGCCGGGCAAGCGGGAAGACGCCGAAGCCGCGAACGACAGGCAGGCAGCGTGAGCGCCGGCGGCCCCGTCCTCGTGACGGGCGCCGCTGGCTTCATCGGCCATGCGGTGTCCGAGCAGCTCCTCGCACGCGGCGAGCGCGTGATCGGGCTCGACAATTTCACCGACTATTATGACGTGTCGCTGAAGGAGGCGCGGGTCGCGCGGCTGGTCGACAATTTCGACTTCCGCCTGGTCCGCGGCGACATCGCCAGCCCCGAGCTGCTCGCCGAGCTGGTGGCGGGGAACGGCGTGCGCCGGATCGTCCATCTCGCGGCACAGGCGGGGGTGCGCTACAGCATCGAGAATCCCTTCGCCTATGAGCACAGCAACCTGAAAGGGCATCTCGCGGTGCTCGAGGCGGCGCGCCAGGCGGGCAATGTCGAGCATCTCGTCTATGCCTCGTCCAGCTCGGTCTATGGCGAGCGGCCGCTGGGTGGCGAAGGTTTCCGCGAGGACGAGCCCTGCACCGCGCCGGTCTCGCTCTATGCGGCGACCAAGCGCAGCTGCGAGCTGATGAGTCAGAGCTATGCGACGCTCTACGGCTTGCGGATGAGCGGCCTGCGCTTCTTCACCGTCTATGGTCCCTGGGGCCGGCCCGACATGGCCTATTTCGGCTTCGCCCAGAAGATCCTGCTCGGCCAACCGATCGAGGTCTATGGCGAGGGCCGGATGGCGCGCGACTTCACCTATATCGACGACATCGTCGACGGGGTGGTCGGCGTGCTCGACAAGCCGCCGGCGGCGGGCGAGCACCGCTTGCTCAACATCGGCGACTGCGATCCCGTGGGCCTGATGGACATGATCGCCACGCTCGAGCGCGCGCTCGGCCGCCAGGCGGTCAAGCTGATGCGCCCGATGCAGCCGGGCGACGTGACCGCGACCTTCGCCGACATCTCGGCGATCCGCGCGCTCACCGGATACAGCCCCAAGGTCTCGCTCGCCCAGGGCATCGAGCGGTTCGTCGACTGGTATCTGAGCGAAATCGAACAGGGTGGAAGAGGGCCGATGGCAGCGGTGGCCTGAGCCGGGAAAACCGGCCGGGCGAGTACGGAGTATCGACATGCTGCAACGGACAAGTGCGTCTACCGGCGGTGCCGATGGCCCGCCGACCATCTGCGTGACGGGGTTGCGCGGCTTCCCCCATGTCATGGGCGGAATCGAGAGCCATTGCGAGGAGCTGCTGCCGCGGATCAAGGCGCTATGGCCCGATCACCGTTCGGTGGTGCTCGGCCGCGCACCCTATCTTCCCGAGGCCGTGAACGAGCATCGCGGCGTCGAGATCATCGGCATCCCCTGCCCGCGCCAACAGCATCTCGAGGCGATCGTCTCGACCTTCCTCGCGGTGCTTTCTGCCCGCAAGCGCCGCGCGGACCTGATCCACATCCATGCGATCGGCCCCGGCCTGCTCGCCCCCTTCGCCCGGCTGCTCGGGCTCAAGGTGATCGTGACGCATCACGGCACCGATTATCACCGCGCCAAATGGGGCAAGATCGCCCGCACCGCGCTGCGCAGCGGCGAGTGGCTGGCACTCAACTTCGCGCATAGAGTGATCGCCGTCTCGCCGTCGCTGGCGACGCAGCTCAAGCGCCAGTTCCCGGCCCGCGCCCAGACGATCAGCTACATCCCCAACGGCACTTCGGACCTGCCCGGCGATGCCGATCCCGATCTGGTGCTGGAGCGGATCGGCGTCGAGCGCGGCAAGTTCCTGCTCGCCGTCGCCCGGCTGGTGCCGGAAAAGGGCCTGCACGACCTGATCGAGGCGTTCGAGGCGTCGAACTCCAGCGCCAAGCTGGTCATCGCCGGCGCCACCGATCACGAAAGCGACTATGCCCGCGCGCTGCTCGAGCGCGCCGGCGACCGGGTGATCTTCGCCGGCGTCCAGTCACGCGCGACGCTCAAGTGCCTCTACGAGAACACCGCGCTGTTCGTGATGCCCAGCTATCACGAGGGCCTGCCGATCGCGGCGCTGGAAGCCGCGAGCTGCGGCGCACCGATGCTGCTGAGCGACATCCCCGCCAATCTCGACATCGCCCTGGACGCGCGAAACTATTTCCCGGCCGGCGACGTCGCGACGTTGACCGAGCGGCTCGATGCGGACTGCGCGGAGTTCCAGATCGACCGCGACACGGTGCGGGCGCGGTTCAGCTGGGACAAGGCGGCGGAGGACACGCTGGCGATATACCGCAGCGCGCTGGCGCCGGGCCGGGAGACGCCGCGTGCCTCGGGGCAGCCGGGTGTCGCTAAGGGCTAACCCCTCTCAAGAACGTCACCCCGGCCTTGTGCCGGGGTCCACAGCGCCGCACCGGAGACGCTAGAGCCTCTTGTCAAACGCTCGCCTCCCGGTGGACCCCGGCACAAGGCCGGGGTGACGATTGGAGACGGGGAGAGCCCTAGGCTCGCAACCGACCCAGCACCTCCGCCCGGCTCGCCGCATCGATCTTCCCGGAAACCGCAATCCCGCCAGCCCCCAGCACCGCCCGCGCGATCGCCGGCCGCCAGGCATCGCCGCGCCATTGCCAGCTGCGGATCCGCCAGCGACCCGGCCCTTCGGCCTCGACGACCAGGCTCGGACGCAGCGCAGCATCACCCTCCTGGGGCCGTGCGGTGCATGCACTTCCCGCTGCAAGTCCCGCAATCGCAACGATAAGTTCCCGACGGTCCACCGCAATAACCCTTCGGCTGATCAGCATAATCCCGGCTTAACCACGCTGCGACGCACCACGGCATCTAAATTGATCGATGTTAAGCATCGAACAACCACGGGGTCGCCGAGCCATGCCCAGCCTGTACATTTCGCCTGCCGGATCCGGAGACAAAAGCGGCCGGGACATCAACAACGCAGCGTCGATCGGTTCACTCAACACGCTGATCGGAAAGGCCGGTCCGGGCGGCGAAGTGCTGCTGCTCGCCGACCAGGGTGATTATGGCGTCACCGGCATCCTGGGCATCACGCGCGGCGGCACCGACGGCAATCCGGTGACCGTGCGCGGCATCGATTCCGCCGGCAATGCCATGGAGGCGCATTTCAGCGGCTCGCGCCCGACCGACTGGCAGGCGGGCGACGTCGCCGGCAACGAGCTGTTCAAGCTCGGCACCGGCGCCAGCAACCTGGTGTTCCGCGACCTGCAGATCGACAATGTCGGCACCGCCTTCCGCGTCACCGCCGACCTCAGCAACCTGCGCATCGAGGGCGTCGACGCCAGCAATGTCCGCCGCTTCTTCGAGGATTATTCGAGCGCGGCCTCGGGCACCGCGACGATCACCGGGCTCACCCTGCGCGACATCGACGTGAAGGGCTTCTCCAAGGCGGCGATCCGCCTCCAGTACGACACCAACAACGTGCTGATCGACAATGTCCGCGCCGACATGGCCGGGCAGCTCGGCGGCGACCTGCCCGAAGGCGTGCATCTCGACGGCACCGTCCACAACGTCACGCTCAACCAGGTGACCATGGAGAATGTCCAGAGCACCGCCGGCGCCTATTTCAACGGCGACGGCTTCGCGACCGAGCGCGGCGTCTATGACGTGCGCTTCATCGACACGGTCGCGCGCGGCAACAGCGATGGCGGATACGACCTCAAGTCGACGGGCACCGTGCTGGTCCGCGCGCTCAGCGAGGAGAATGGCCGCAACTTCCGGCTGTGGGGCGAGGCGACGCTGATCGATCCGACCGGCCGCAACCCGGTGCTGCGCGGCGGCATCTCCGAGCAGAACCAGCTCTGGCTCGACACCGCGGCCAACGTCACTGTGATCGGCGGCCATTTCGACGATGCCGGATCGCGCACCAAGGTGATCTCGTCGAACGGCAAGCTCACGCTGCAGGGCGTCGAGATCACCCGTTCGGAGCTGTCGATCCTGGCGACCCAGGCCAGCCTGCCCGGCCTCACCGGCGCCGCGACGATCCGCGAGACGCTGGCGGTCGATCAGGGCGCCGCCTCGCCCGGCGCGACCAGCTACATCGCGCTGCTTCCCCTGCCCGCCATCGCGACCGCGGACATCATGACCGGCACGTCGCGCGACGACATCTTCCTGGTCGACCATGCCGGCGACCGGATCACCGAAGCCGCCAATGCCGGCATCGACCGGGTCGAGACGACGCTCGCCAGCTACACGCTCGGCAGCAACATCGAGAATCTGATCCGCCGCGGCGCGGCCGACTTCACCGGCACCGGCAATGCGCTTGGCAACATGATGATCGGCGGCGCGGGCAGCGACACGCTGAACGGGCTCGACGGCAATGACGACATCGCCGGCAATTCGGGTGCCGACGTGCTGAGCGGCGGCAATGGCGAGGATCTGCTACAGGGCCAGGCCGGCGCCGACAGCCTGCTCGGCGGCTGGCAGTCGGACACGCTGATCGGCGGCACCGGCGCGGACCGGCTGGTCGGCGACCTCGAATGGCTGAGCAGCCAGGGCGCCAATGACCGGCTCGACGGCGGCGGCGATGCCGACCTGCTGATCGGCGACGCCGCCAACATCTATGGCAGCGGCAAGGGAGGCAACGACAAGCTGACCGGCGGCGCGGGCGACGACATATTGATCGGCGACGGCGACGTGATGAAGGACAATGCCAAGGGCGGCGCCGACACGCTGGAGGGCGGCGACGGCAATGACTGGCTCTATGGCGACGGCCGCGATTCGACCGGGACGGTGGCCGGCGGTGCCGACAAGCTCTATGGCGGCGACGGCCCCGATCACTTGATGGGCGGCGGCGGCAACGACCAGTTGTTCGGCG
This sequence comes from Sphingomonas sp. Sphisp66, assembly GCF_047324325.1. Lineage (NCBI taxonomy): Bacteria > Pseudomonadati > Pseudomonadota > Alphaproteobacteria > Sphingomonadales > Sphingomonadaceae > Sphingomonas > Sphingomonas sp. Sphisp66. The sequence goes on along the minus strand of NZ_CP168508.1, from coordinate 89,550 downwards.
GCGCCGGCGCGGACTGGTTCGTCTTCGAACCGGGCTCGGGCGCCGACGAGATCGGCGACTTCGCCTCGGGCCAGGACCATATCGACCTCAGCGCCTTCGACATCGCCTATGAGCAGCTCAGTTTCACCACGAGCGCGGAGGGAATCCGTATCGGGGTGGGTTCCGAAAGCATCTTCCTGCGCGGCACCCAGAGCGTGAGCGCGAACGATTTCGTGTTCGGCTGACCTTCTTCTCCCTCTCCCCTCCGGGGAGAGGGGAAGTGCGGCACACTCTCCCCTCCTGCCCCTCTCCCCAAAGGGAAGAGGGTTATCAATCAAGGCGCCGCCAGTTCCTCCGGCACCGTCTGGCGCGACCGCATCGCGCTGCCGGTAGCCCGCCGGATCACCGCCTTGCCCAGCTTCTGCCCGGGCAGCTCGACCAGCTTGTAGGTCACGAACGCCAGCGCATAGGTGACCGGCACCACCACCGCGCCGGTCAGCACGAACCGCCCGGCCGCGCCGAGCCCGGTGCCGAAATGCCCGATCACCGCCGCCGCCACCGGCTGCAGGATCAGCAGGTGGATGAGATAGGTGCCGTAGCTGAGCTCGCCCAGCCAGTGGAACGGCCGGCTCCCGAGCAGCCGCGAGACCCCGTCGATCGCACCCAGCGACCGCAGATGGACCAGCGCGAAGAAGCCGAGCACCAGCAGCTCGCGCACCGCGAAGTGGAGCAGGTCCTGCTCGCCGCCGATCGGGATCGCCGCGAGCAGCACCGCCAGGCCGAGATGCATCCAGCTCCGCCCGCGCCCCTCGCCCGGATCGGCGGCGATCAGCATGCCGCACAGGAAGAGCTGGAGCTTGAGCGCCAGGAAGGACGGCATCGGCCAGTCGAGCCCGGCCGCGCCCGCGAGCAGCGCCACGACAACCCCGCCCGCCGCGGCGACCAGCGCCATCGGCATCCAGCCGATCCGCCGGGCGAGCAGCACCAGGAAGGGGAAGAGCGCGTAGAATTGCATCTCCAGCCCCAGGCTCCAGTCCGGCAGCGCGGTGCGGAAGGCATAGTCGGGCAGCAGCCCGAACACGAAGCTCAGATGCGCGGCGATATTGGCCAGGCTGGCATCGGTGTAGCGCTCGTGCGGCTGGAGCGCCTGCCCGAGGAAACTGTCGATCGCCACCCGGCTCTCATAGATGGCCGGCCCGGCGATCAGCGCCGCCGCCAGCGTGACGTAGAAGAGCGGGGCGAGCCGGAAGAAGCGCCGCGTCCAGAACGCCGTCCAGGTGCCCGGCGCGGTCCAGTCCTCGCTGCCGGCGCGCAGCTGATACTGGAACACCATCAGGAAGCCCGAGAGCAGGATGAACAGGTCGACGCCCAGGTCCGGCTTGCTGACCAGCGGCAGGCGGAAGCCGGTGAGGATCATCATGTGCCCGATCAGCACCCATAAAGCCGCCAGGCCGCGCAACCCGTCGAGACATTCGACTCGCCGAATGGCCATGATGCTTCTCCGAAATCGTCCCTGAACGCCCGGTTGTTAGCGGGGCATCCGGCCCCCGCGCGCCGCCTAAGCGGTCAGTTGCCCCGCCCGGACGACGGGGCGGTCGCGCACGTGGTGCATTGCAGCAAATCCGCGTGGTACGCCCTTGGGCAAGGGGGCCGGATTTCGCGCGGAAGCGCACGAGGGACGATGCCGGACAACAAGCGAATAGTCTTCGCGATCAATTCACTCGCCGGCGGCGGTGCCGAGCGCGTGCTCACCACCCTGCTCGGCGGATCGGCGCCGTGGCGCAACCGGTACGACGTGCACCTGGCGCTGCTCGACGACGAGCCGCGCGCCTATCCGGTGCCTGATTGGGTGGAGGTCCACCAGCTCGATGCGCGGCACAAATTGCTGCCCAGCCTCAAGCAGATGCGCGCGCTGGTCGACCGGCTCTCGCCCGATGCGACGCTGAGCTTCCTCACCCGCGCCAATGTCGCCAATGCCTGGGCGATGGCGGGGCGCGGCCGGCCCTGGCTGATCAGCGAGCGGGTCAACACCAGCGCGCATCTCGGCAAGGGGCGCGGGGCGATCACCGCCAAGGCGATGGTCCGCATCGCCTATCCCCGCGCCGCGCACGTCATCGCAGTGTCGGAGGGCGTGGTCGACGATCTCGCCGACAATTTCGGCGTCGCCCGCACCCGCATGTCGGCGATCGCCAACCCGATCGACCATGACCAGATCGCCGCGCTCGCCGCCGAGCCGCCGGCCTTCACCCCCGCCGACCCCTATATCGTCGCCGCCGGCCGGCTGGTACCCAACAAGAACATGGCGCTGCTGCTGCGCGCCTATGCCAGGGCCGATCCCGGCGCGCGCCTGGTGATCCTCGGCGAGGGCCCGGAACGCCCCGCGCTCGAGCGGCTGGCAGCCTCGCTCGGCATCGCCGGCCGGGTCGACATGCCGGGCTTCGTCGCCAATCCCTTCGCGCTGCTCGCCCGCGCCCAGGCCTATGCCATGCCCTCCAATGCCGAGGGTTTCCCCAATGGCCTCGTCGAGGCGATGGCCTGCGGCGTGCCGGTGGTCGCGACCAACTGCGCCTCGGGCCCGTCCGAAATTCTGGCGGACCGCCCCCGCAGCGCGGTGACCGGCGGGATCGATGTCGACGCCGGCGCATTGGTCCCCACCGATGATGTCGATGCTTTCGCTGCGGCGCTGCGCCGCGTGCTCGTCGAGCCGCGCCGCAGCGCTTGCGGCGCGCGCGCGCGCCCGCTCGCGAGCATATGGCGTCGAGCAGGCAGCCGCCAATTACTGGGCCAGGATCGAAGCCGCGCTCGCCGCGCCGTCCCGCCCGCAACCCGTTGACAATGTACGTCGCGTTCAGGGAGCAAATCGATGAAGTGGCACATGCAGATCGCGCTGGCGGGGGCGCTGGCGCTACTCGGCGGATGCGCCGGCCAGACCCCGCTAGCCGGCAGCGGCGACGCCCCGCCGCCCGCCGCCGCCTTCACTCTTTCGCCGGGCGACAAGGTGAAGGTCGCCACCTATGGCGAAGTCTCGCTCACCGGCGATTTCGAAGTCTCCCCCGGCGGCACCATCGCCTTCCCGCTGATCGGCGAGGTCAAGGCTGCGGGCATGCAGCCGGACCAGCTTTCCAAGGCGATCGAGACCCAGCTGCGCGAAGGCTATCTGCTCGAGCCCAAGGTCTCGGTGCAGGTCGCCAGCTTCCGCCCGGTCTACATCCTGGGCGAGGTCAACAAGCCCGGCGAATATCCCTATACCCAGGGCCTCACCATCCGCGGCGCGGTCGCCAAGGCGGACGGCTTCACCTACCGGGCCAATGAGAAGCGCGTCTTCCTCAAGCGCACGGGCGAGCCCGGCGAGCGCGCCTATCCGCTGACCGCCGATTTCGCGGTGCTGCCTGGCGACACGATCCGCTTCGGCGAGCGCTATTTCTGATGGAGATGGCCACCGCATCGCTCGCGCCCGAGCTGGCGCCCGAACTGGCACACACCGAGCCCTTGCCCGAAAGCGGCAAGCCCCATACGCGCGGCTGCCCGGTCAGCTTCGCCAAGCTGAAGGCGCTGCTCGCCGCCGACCTGTACCGCTATGCCGGCCGGGTCAGCACGGGCGCGTTCCTCAAGCACTATGCCTTCACCCCGGGCTATAAATACACGGTGCTGATGCGCACCGCCGGCTGGCTCAAGCTCAAGCCGGCCAAGGCCTTCGGCTTCTATCCGCTCGCCAAATGGCTGCTGCTGCGCGCCCGCTACAAATATGGCTTCGCCATCCCCGAGTACATGGAGATCGGCCCGGGGCTGTTCCTCAACCGGTTCGGCGGCTTCTATTTCCATGGCGACACCGTGCTGGGCAGCAACGTCAACATCACCCACGGCGTGGTGCTGGGATACATGAACCGCGGCGCCAAGCGCGGGGCGCCGGTGATCGGGGACCGGACCTTCCTCGGCTCCGGCGCCAAGGTGATCGGCGGGATCCAGGTCGGCGCGGAGGCGGCGATCGGCGCCAACGCAGTGGTGACCAAGGACGTGCCCGAGCGCGGGGTGGTCGGCGGCATCCCCGCCAAGCTGCTCTCGGACCAGGGCTCGGACGGATACATCAACCGCCTCGCCCCGCCCGAACTGCTCGCCGCCTGCGAGGGTGCGCTGCACGGCTGGCGCGAGGGTCAGCCGAACACGAAGTCCGCCTGATCGAGCGCGGTGGCGCCGCGCACGAAGATCGTGTCGGTGCCACCCAGCTGGATCGTCACCCCGGCGCTGCTGGTGGTGAAGCGCAGCTGCTCATAGGCGATGTCGAAGGCGCTGAGGTCGATCCGGTCGGCCTCGGCGCCGCCGCGGGTGAAGTCGGTGATCTCGTCGGCGCCCAATCCCGGCGCGAAGACGAAGCGGTCGCTCCCGCCGCCGCCGGTCAGCTTGTCGTTGCCGCCCTTCGCGCCGGCAGCCATGTTGATCGCATCACCGTACAGCACGTCATTACCGAGCCCGCCGAGCAGCGTGTCCGCCCCGCCGACCCCGGCGGCGGTCATGCTCATCCCGTCGCCGACCAGCACATCGTCGCCGTCGCCGCCGTCGAGCGTGTCCTTGGCGGCGAGCGAGGAGACCCATTCGCTGTCGCCGACCAGCAGGTCGTTGCCCGCGCCGCCATAGAGCCTGTCGGTCTGCTGCCCGCCATAGAGCCTGTCGTCGCCGTCCTCGCCGTAGAGCAGATCCTCGTTCTTGCCGCCGTCGAGCCGGTCGGCGCCGATCCCGCCCCATAGCGTGTCGTTGCCGTCATCGCCCGACAGCGTGTCGGCACCCGCCCCGCCGGCCAGCACATTGGCGCCCGCGCTGCCGAGCAGCGTGTCGTCATAGCCCGACCCTTGCGCATTCTCGATGCTGACGAGCTTGTCGCCGGTGGCGTCGCCGCCCGTCGCGGTCTGGCTGCGCAAATTGACCAGCACCCCGCCCAGCGACCCGGCATAGTCGACCGTGTCCGCCCCCGCCCCGCCGTCGAGCACGTCGCCGCCCGATCCGCCGCGCAGCATGTCCGCCCCGTCCCCGCCGGCCAGCCGGTCCTCGCCGCCGGCGCCGACCAGGAAATTGTCGAGCGCATTGCCGGTCAGCGTCGCGCCGACGGTGCCGGTATAGACCAGCTCCTCGATATTGGCGCCGAGCGTGTAGTTGTTCGCCGCGGTGCGGATGCGGTCGCGGCCCTCGCCCGCCGCCTCGACCACCTGGTCGCCCGCCTCGAAGACGACATAGAGGTCGTTGCCGGTGCCGCCGCGCAGCACGTCATTGCCGCTGCCGCCGTCGAGCTGATCGTCGCCCGCCCCGCCGACCAGCACGTCATCGCCGCCTCGCCCATAGAGCATGTCGCCGACCAGCACATTGTCGCTGCCGGTGATGCTGTCGGCATAGTTGGAGCCGATCACCGTCTCGATGTTGAAGAGCCGGTCGCCCTCGGCCTCGCCGCCCTGATTGACGTTGGTCGCCAGGTTGACGGTGATCGCAGTCGACTTGGTGTAATCGGCCTGATCGCGCCCCGCCCCGCCGTCGAGCAGGTCCGCGCCCGCGCCACCGACCAGCTTGTCGTCCCCGTCGAGCCCGTACAGCGCATCGCCCAGTCCCTTGCCGTATAGGCTGTTGTCGAGCGCATTGCCCGTGCCGGCCAGGGCACTGCTCCCGGTATAGCTGAGGTCCTCGACTCCCTCGGCGAGCGTCAGCATTGCAAGGCTGGTGCGGACGATGTCCGTCCCGCCGCCCAGCGCCTCGATCACCTGGTCGCCGGCATTGTCCACCACATAGCTGTCGTCACCGGCCCCGCCGATCATCAGGTCCGCGCCCGCGCCGCCATCGATCATGTCGCTGCCGCCGCCGCCCTCGATCCGGTTGGCGCCGGCATCGCCGGTCAGCGTGTCGGCAAAGCCGCTGCCGACCACCGCCTCGATACCCGAGATGCTGTCGCCCTGCGCATCGCCGCCCGACACCGCGCCGGTGGCCAGGTTGACCTTCACCGCCGCGGCGCTGCCCGAATAGACCAGGGTGTCGAACCCGCCCGCCCCGTCGATCCGGTCGCCGCCCGCGCCGCCGACCAGGATCTGGTCGCCGCCATCGCCGACCAGCGTGTCGGCGAAGCCCGTGCCGATGAACCGCTCCACGCCGTCGAACCGGTCGCCCTCGGCATCGCCGCCGCTGCTCGCGCCGGTCTGGAGGTTGATCGAGACCGCCACCGCATTGGTGCTGTAGTCGACCGTATCCACGCCATCGCCGCCGATCAGCATATCGGCACCCGCACCGCCCTGGAGCAGGTCGTCGCCGCCGCCCCCGTCGAGCCCGTCCGCGCCCGCCCCGCCGGTCAGCGCCTCGGCGATGCCCGTGCCCGACAGAATGTCGTCAAAGGCCGAGCCGGTCAGCCCCTCGATGCCGACCAGCCGGTCGCCCGCCGCATCGCCGGTGCTGGCCTGCACCGAAAAAGCGAGGTCGACCTGCACCGCCGCCGCCGAACCCGAATAATCCGCCGTATCGAAGCCCTCGCGCCCGTCGAGCAGGTCCGCGCCGGCACCGCCGGTCAGCCGGTTGCTGCCAGCATCGCCGTTCAGCACATCGTCGAACGCCGAGCCGATCAGGTCTTCGATCCCGACCAGGCTCGTCCCGCCCGAGGCGGTGCCCGCGGCCAGGTCCGCCGTCACCGCACTCGCGCTGCCGGCAAAGTCCGCCGCATCGACGCCCGCCCCGCCATCCAGCCGGTCCGCACCGCCATTGCCGACCAGCCGGTCGTTGCCCGCGCCACCCGACAGCGCATTGGCCGCGCCATCGCCGACCAGTATGTCGGCAAAGCTGGAGCCGACCAGGTTCTCGATCCCGGCCAGCACATCGCCCTGCGCATCGCCGCCGCTGCCGGTGCCGCCGAGCACGGCGGTCACCCCCCCACTGCTCGTCGCATAATCGGCGGTGTCGATCCCCGCGCCCCCGGTCAGCCTATCCGCGCCGGCACCGCCGACCAGGACATTGTCGAACGCGTCGCCGGTCAGCGCATCGTCGAAGCGCGAGCCGACCAGTCGCTCGATCCCCCCGAGACGGTCGCCCTGGGCATCGCCGCCCGCGCCGGTGCCGGCGACAAGATCGATCGTCACCGCCGCGCCGCTGGCCGAATAGTCCGCGCTGTCGAACCCGGTACCGCCGGTCAGCGTGTCGGCGCCGGCGCCCCCGACCAGCAGGTCGTCGCCGCCGCGCCCGTCGATCCGATCGTCGCCCGCGCCGCCACCGAACCAGTCGGCGCCTTCGCTGCCGGAGAGGATATCGGCAAAGGCCGATCCCTCCACCGCCTCGATCCCGATCAGCCGGTCGCCCGCCGCCTCGCCGCCGCTCGCCGCGCCATTGGCAAGATCGACCGTAACCCCGGCGGCGCTGCTGCCATAATCGACCCGGTCGATCCCGGCCCCGCCGTCGAGCAGGTCCGCGCCCGCGCCGCCATCGAGCATGTCGTCCCCGGCACCGCCCGAGATCACGTCGTCGCCATTCCCACCGAACAGCCGGTTCGCCCCCGCATCGCCCGCCAGCGTGTCGGTGAAGTTGGAGCCCTCGACATCCTCGAACCCGTCGAACAGATCGCCCGTGGCATCGCCGCCGCTGGCGGTAAGCCGGGTCAGGTCGACCCGCACCGCGGCGCTGCTCCCGGCATAGCTGAGCAGGTCGCGCCCCGCACCGCCGACGAGGATGTCGGCGCCCGCCCCGCCAGCCAGCACATCGTCGCCGGCATTGCCGACCAGCATGTCGTTGCCCGCACCGCCCAGCAGCACGTCCGCGCCCGCGCTGCCCCCGACCATGTCGTCGCCCGAAGTCCCGGCCGTCACCACCACACGCTGTCCGTCCAGGGTCAGCACCGATCCGGTGCCCTTCTTCGTCGTCACCGTGCCCGTGCCGGTGGCGAGGCCATAGTCGCGCACCGTCAGCGCGCCGTTCTTCTCGGCCAGGTTGAACAGGGTCGGCGAGCCGGGATCGGAGAAGAACGCCCCGTCGATCGTCGCGCTGGCGCCCTCGGCTAGCCAGATATGCTCGCGATTGCCCCCGGCGAGCGGCGCGCCGGCATCGAGGCTGACGATGTTGCTCAGCTGCGCGCCGGTGCCCCACAGCCGGATGTTGCGGCCATTGCCCGAGACGATCGCCCCGTCGACCACCACCCCGTTGCTCTTGAGGTCAAGCCCGCCATCGCTGTTGCCGGTGGCGATCACGTCGCGCAGCGTGATGTTGTAGGTGCCGCGCTCGGTCGCGAAGCCGTCGCCGTTGCGGTAATCATTCACCGTGTCGAGCGCGTTGCGCATCGCGACATGGTCGATCAGCACGTCGTGCGCGGTGCCGTCGATATGCACGCCGATCGCGAAATTGTCGCCGTCCTGGAACTGGCTGTCGCCGCGGACATCCTCGATCAGCACGTTGCTGCTGTTGTACTGGACGCGGATCGCGCCCTTGGAATAGCCGTCCACCGCGACGTCGCGGATCGTCAGCCCGGCGATGCTCGCGCTGGCGTTGGCGCCCGAGGCGATATCATCGAAGAAGCGCGCGACATTGCTCGCCGTGACATGCTCGATGACGAGGTTGCTCAGGTCCCCGCCGACGCGGATCGCCGTGCCGACATTCTCGAAGGCGAGGTCGCTGAAGCGCAGGTTGTTCGCCCCGCCGAGCAGGCGGAATACTTCCTCGCCCGCGGGGTTGGCCGGATCGAACGGCTCGGGCCGGGTGCCCGTGATCGTCGCCGCCATCGCATTGCCGGCGCCGTCCACCCCGCGGATCGTCACCGGCGCCGCGGCGGTGCCGCCCGCGACGATCGCCAGCGCCTCGGTCGGTGCGGCATAGGCGCCCTGGTCGGCGAGCATCAGCACCTGACCGCCCGGCCCGGCCGCCGCGATCAGCTTCGGCAGGTCCTTCAGCGTCGCGGCATTGGCCGCGCTGGAGCCGTCGCCCGAACCGCTGCCGGTCGGCGAGATGTAGAGTATGGGCATGGCCAGGGTCTCCTCATAGGCCCGAGAAGGTCACCCCCATTGAAATCCGGTCGTCCGCGAAGTTGCGTCCGGCGCTTGCCCCGCCGCTCGACTGGGTGCGCCGCTGCAGATCCAGCCGCAGCGCCATGCGCTTGCTGACCAGATAGGAAGCGCCGGCGCGCCAGGTCCAGCGATCGTCGCGCCGGTCGATGTCGTTGAAGTCGCGCTTCTCCAGCTCGCCGCCCACGCCCAGGATCAGGTTGCGCAGCAGCTCGTAATCGGCACGCAGCGTGAAGTTGGTGGCGAGATAGCCGGTCGCGCCATTGACCCCGGTCTCGCGGATGCCGCGATCGACCGTGCCGGTGATCGTCACCAGCGGCGTCAGGAAATAGGCAAGCTCGCCGCGCACCAGGAAGCCGGAGATGTCCTTGAACTGCGCCGGCTTGTAGTCCTGCTGGAGATAGCCGAGCCGCAGCGATCCGCGCGCCTTTCGCCCCAGTTCGAAGCTCGCGCCGCCCGCCAGCTCGAAGCCGCTGGAATCGCGTGCCGGCACCGGTCCGGTCCGCGCGCGATAGTCGCGCTGGTTGAGCGTGCCCGCGACGAAGAAGGCAATGCTCGGGCTCAGCGCATATTCGCCGATCGCCGTGCCCGTGTACGTCGTGTGGTCGCGGAAATCCTGGTCGATCGGCGCGCCGCCCGGCGTCACGCTGTCGGCATAGTTGCGGTTCTCGACGTCGAACACGCCGCGCACGCGCAGCCGGTTGAAGACATGGGTGTATGCCAGGTTCGCCCCGCTCAGCGTGAAGCGGATCGGGCGCGAGGCCTGGCTGGGGGAGTCGGGCGAAACGCGCTCCTGGCTGTAGCGCCCGTTGCGCAACGACACGTTCAGCGTGTCCGACCTGCTGATCGTGTAGAGCGCACCGGCGTTCACTGCATATTGAGTGGCGTTCTCGCTCGCACGATTGGCGTAGCGCAGCAGGTCGAGCTCGGCATCGAAGTTGAGCTTGAGCGTCGGCGATGGCCGCACCAGCGAGACCTTGGGGCGGATGCGGACATAGGCGTCGCCGATTCGGTCGCTCGGCTGGGCATAGAGATTGTCGTCATAGCCCGCGCCGATCGCGACGCGCGGCAGCAGCTCGAACGTGCCCACCCGGATCGGCTCGGGCGTATAGGCCGGGCGCCGCCGCTCGAGCACGCTGACGTTGCGGTCGCGCCCGAAGCTGTTCTCGGTCGAGACCGAGCCGAGCCCGTCGGTCGCATCCGACTGCTGGGCGAGCGCGGGCGCCGCGAAGCTGCCGGAGACCAGCAGCGCGAGGAAGGCGGCGCGCTTCACCGGCGGCCCAAAGTCACGAGGATCGGGCGATGGTCCGATCCGGTCGCGGGGAGCGCCTGTGCCGATACCAGGCCCCAGTCGGGCCCGGCATAGAGCTGGTCGATCGGCAGCACGGGAACGAGGCGCGGCCAGCTCGGCAGCGCCCGGGTCATGCGGGTGAGGGGTTCGAAGGCGCGGTCCTGCTCGCGCATCGCGGCCGCCCATGGAGTGAGGTTCATGTCGCCTGCAACGATGAGGGGGTCGCGATTGATCCGTGCCAGCGCCTGCGCGACCGATTGCCGGTCGACCGCCTGGTCGCTCGAGGTCGGCCGCGGATAGTGGAGGGTGATCACGGTGAAGGGCCGGCCGTCCGGCCCGGTGATCCGCGCCCACAGCACCGGCGGGCCGAACTTGCGGCCCTTGGCATCCTCGAGGAAATAGTCGCTGTCGGCGATCGGCCAGCGCGAGAAGATGGCGAGGTCGCAGCCCCGCGGGCATTTCGTGCCATAGGGGAAGTGCTGGCGCAGCGCCGCGAGCATCGGACGGAAGCCGAGGTCGACTTCCTGCAGCATCACCACGTCGGGCCGGGCGTCGAGGATCGCCTGGGCGGTGCCGGCCGGGTCCGGATTGCCGTGCCAGACATTGTGGGTCAGCACCCGCACCTGGGTCATGCCCGACCGCGCCCGGGGCTGGTCGCGCAGCAGCTCGGGCACCATGCCGATCGCCACCGGCGCCAGCGCCACGAGAGCCCCCGCGATCACCCAGCCGCCCGGGCGCCAGCGCAGCGCCAGGCCGAGCAGGATTGCCAGCCCGAACAGCGGCAGGAACGAGGCGATGACGTCGAGCATCGGGTCCATGCCGCCCGCCAGCGACAGCCACGCCGCGATGCCGCCCCCGCCGATCAGCAGGGTGCCCAGGGCCCGGACCAGCCTCACGCGCGGGCGAGCAGCCGATTGCGCAGGGCATGGCCGGATTGCCGGATCGATGCGGGGATCAGCTTGGCGGCGAGCAGCAGCGCCGCGGTGCCCGTCCCCTCGGGCAAATAGATGTCGCCCAGCCTGATCGCGGTCCGCCCCGGATATTTCATCGCGTAGCGGGCATAATGCGCGATCTCCTGGTTCACCAGCCGCCGGAGCAGGCCCGCCTCGCGCCCGCTGGCCCCGGCCAGGATGGTCCGCGCGGTCTCGACCAGGCAGGGCAGGTCGAGCGTGGTGGTCGACTTGCTGACCTTGTTGTCGCTGTCGCGGTGGAACACCGCGGTGACGCGCGGATCGTAGCGCAGCGTGCCTTGGGCGAGCACGCGCAGCCAGAGGTCCTTGTCGCCGCCGCGCACCGCCCGGCCTTCGGGGAATAGCCCGGCCTCGAACAGCGCGTCGCGGCGGATCGCGATCGCCCCGGTCCACATCGGGCATTCGCGCACCGCCAGCCAGGCCGAGAGGAAGCCGGCGAGATCGAGCGTGCGCGGCAGCTCCAGCGCCTGTGAGATGCGCTGCGGCTGGGTGCGGTCCTCGAACACATGGTCGAAGCGCGTCGCCGCCGCATGGACCTGCGGGTCCGCTGCGATCCCCTCGGCCAGCACGGCGAGGTGATCGGGCTGCCACAGATCATCGGCGTCGAGGAAGGCGATCCAGTCGCCGCTCGCGGCATGGATGCCCAGATTGCGCCCGGCATAGCCGCCCGGCCCCGGCGTCGGCAGGTCGAGCAGTTTGATCCGCTCGTGCCCGATCGCCGCGACAAGCTCGCGCCCGCCATCGGTCGAGCAATTGTCGATTACCAGTACCTCGTGTGGCGGGAAGCTCTGGTCGAGCGCGCTCTCGATCGCGGCGCGGACATGCGCGGCCTTGTTGTAGAGCGGCATGACCACGGAGAAATGTGGGACGGTCATCAGTCGCGTGCTGCCTTTCTGCCCCCGGCGAGTTGCAGGAATTCGCCCACCGCCACCCCGGCAAGCTCCAGCGTCAGAAGCATCACCGCCAGCCGGCGGCGCATCGTCAGTTCGCGCGAGATCGCCGCGCGGCGCAGCCGCCGCACGGTATCGACCGCGGTGATCCCCAGGACATGGACGAGCCGCGGGCGCCGCGCGGTGCGGTCCCAGCGCCCGCCGCTCAACCGCCGGCGCTTGTGGACCAGCTCGGCCCGGCTCGCCCGCACCGGATGGCGCACGACCATCGCAGGGACATAGACGAGCGGATGGCCGGCCTCCTTGATGCGCAGCGCCATCTGGCGGTCCCCGCCCGACTTGAGGCCCGCATCGAACCCGCCCAGCTCCTTGAGCAGCGCCGTCTCGCTCGCCCAGTTCGCCGTCGCGCAATTGCCGCGCGCGGCATGCGCCTGGGGGAAGGAGAAGAGCCGCTCATAATCGCCGAACACCTCGCGCTCCTGCGCGATCTCGTCGAACAGCTCGATCTTGCCGGCGAGCACACCGAAGCCCGGATTGGCCGCGGCGGCGCGCAGCACCTGCTCCAGCCAGTCGGGCGCCGGCTCGCAATCGGCATCGGTGAAAGCAGTGACCGGCGCGCGGACATGCCCGATCGCCAGGTTGCGCGCGGCATAGGAGCCGGGCCGCTTCTCCTCGAGCAGCTCGACGCCCGGATAGCGCCGCGCGATATCCGCCGTGGCGTCGCTCGACCCATTGTCGACGACGATGATCTGATATGCGTCACGCGGGAGCGTCTGGCGCGCAAGCGCATCCAGGCAGCGGCCGAGCACCGCTTCGCCGTTCCACACGGGTATGACGACTGCGACTTGAAACATAGATACGCCTGTCCAGTGCTAGTCGCGGCTCAGTCAGCCCGCCGCACTGCCCGGGTCAACCGCATGCCGCGCCTGCGAAAGACGAGCCGCCCCTTTGGCCGGGTGACCGGAGCCCGGGGCGCCTTCGCTCTCGAATAATTGCCCGCTACCAAGGATCACGCCGGACCAATCGTTGTTGTTGCACCGCACAAGCGATGCAGTGACCGTGAGCAGGAGGCGTGTACCCGTGCGTGAATTCCAGCCCGAATCGGGCCCCGAATCGAGCATCGCCACCGACATCACGGTGGTCTCGCTCGAAACCGCCACCGCCCGTCGGGCGGCATTTGCTGCGCGTGCGGCGGGCACGTCGCTCGCCTGGCGCTTCTTCGACGCGTGCACGGGTCCTGCCCAGGGCATGACGATCGACGAGCCCGCGATCCGCCGCAACAAGGGCCGGGCGATGAGCAAGGGCGAGATCGGCTGCTATGCCAGCCATTTCTCGATCTGGCGCGACATGGTCGCGCTCGGCGTGCCCCAGGCGATCGTGCTCGAGGACGATACGCTGGTCGACTGGGCCTATCTCGAGCCGCTCGCCGCCACCGATCTCCACGCCCAGGGCATCGACTATCTGCGCCTCTACGCCAAGCGCCCGACCTGGCAGCGCGTGGTGAAGCAGGACTTCCTCCAGCACTCGCGCACCATCGTCGAGCTGGTCGGCCCCGCCTATGGCACCCAGGGCTATGCGATCACGCTCGAGGGCGCGCGCCGGCTGGTCGCGCATTGCCGCACCGTCCGCCGGCCGATCGACGACGAGATGGACCGCAGTTGGGCGCACGGCCTGCCCAATCTCGCGCTGTTCCCCGCGCCGATCCTCGAGGCGGCGATCGTCTCCGATATCGGCCCTTCGCGCTTCGGCCCGAAGAGCGACCCGCTCTATCATTCGGTCAAGCAGAAGGCCTGGCGCCATATCGAGCGCACGCGGATGCGCATGCTGAAAGCGAGGCGCCTGCTTGAACGCTGAGACTCCCGCGCGCTTCGACGACGGCCTGCGCGCGCGCAGCCGCAGCTCGATCGGCTGGACGATCACGCGCTTCCTGTCGGACCAGCTCTTCTCCTTCATCGTCTTCGTCATCCTCGCGCGCCTGCTCACCCGCGCGGACATCGGCGCGTTCGCAGTGATGGCGGTGACCGCCGAGGCCTTCCGCATCATCGCCACTGCCGGGCTGGTCCAGACGATCGCCCGCAAGCGCGAGCTCACCCCCCAGTTCCTCGACACCATCTATCGCTCGCAGCAGGGCTTCTCCTTCCTCTCTGCCGCGCTGATCGTCGCGCTCGCCCAGCCGATCGCCGACCTGATGGGCGCGCCGGCCATCGCCCTGCCGCTCGCGGTGATGAGCCTGGTGCTGCCGATCTCCTCGTTCGGCGGCACCCACCTTGCGCTGCGCCTGCGCGAGTTCGGCCACCGCACCACTGCGTTGCGCTCGGTCGTCGGCGGGCTGATCGGCGGCACCTGCGCGGTGGTCGCCGCCTTTGCCGGGCTCGGGCTGTGGAGCCTGGTCATCCAGCGCCTCGTCACCGAGATCGCCGGCGTGTTCCTGTCGCGCGCCTCCTATGACTGGAAGCCGGGCTGGAAGTTCGAGATGCCGATCCTGCGCGGTAATCTGATGCTCAACGCCAGCCTGATCTATGTCCAGCTGGTCTTCCTCGCGACCGTGCGCGTGCAGGAGATGGCGATCGGCGCGGGCATCGGCCTCGCCGCGGTCGGCGTCTACCGTACCGCCTGGCGCACCGTCGAGCTGATCGGCCGTGGCGCGATCCAGCCCTTCACCCAGGTCGCGGTGCAGACCCTCGCCCGGGTCAAGGACGAGCCCGCCGAGCTGCGCCAGGCCTATCGCTGGATGATCGCCCAGGCCTCGGCGATCTCCTTTCCGGCCCTGGTCGGCTTCGGCGCGCTGGCGCCCGTCGCAATCCCCACCGTGTTCGGCGCGAAATGGGACGAGGCCGGGCAACTCGCCCAGATCTTCGCGTTCATGGCCGTGCCCTTCACGCTCAACTTCTTCGCCTCGCCCTCGCTCAGCGTCCTCGGCGCCTCGCGCAGCCTGATGTCGCTGTCGACCACCCAGCTCGTCCTCGGCGTGATCCTGACGCTGGCGGCGCTGCCCTACGGCCTGCTCGCCGTCGCCATCTCCTATGTCGGGCGCGCGTACCTGACCCTGCCGATGCAGATCCTGCTGCTCCGCCGCGCCTCGGGCATCCGTCCGGTCGATACCTGGCGCGCGGTCGGCGCCCCGCTCGTCGCCTCGACGCTGATGGGCGTGGCGCTGGCGGTCGCGATGCGGCTGCTCGACACCCATCTCTCGGGCTGGAGCGTGCTGCTCCTGCTCAGCGGATCGGGCGCGCTTTTCTACGGGATCGTGCTGCTCGCCATCTCGCGGCCGTGGCGCGGCCGCCTCCTGACCCTGTCCAGACGCCTCAGAAAGGGCCGGATATGACCATCAAGACCGCCGACCAGCTTGTCGGCGAACTCGCCCAGCGTTTCGCCCAGGTCCTCGATTCCGTACTGCCCCCGGGCAAGCTCGCTTTGGTCGACTTCCCCGATCACTCCAATGTCGGCGATTCGGCCATCTGGCTGGGCGAGATGGCCTATCTGCGCCAGCGCGGCCGGTTGCCCGCTTATTATTCCGCGATCGCCGATTTCGACGACCAGGCCTGCCGCGCCGCGATCGGCAATGACGGCACGATCCTGATCCATGGCGGCGGCAACATGGGCACGCTCTGGCCCAAGCACGAAGCCTTCCGCCTGCACCTGTTGCGCACCCATCGCGGCCGGCCGATCGTCCAGATGCCCGAGTCGATCCACTATGCCGACCCCGCCGCGGCGAAGGAGATGGCCGAGGCGATCCGCGATCACGGCGCCTTCACCCTGCTCGTCCGCGATGCCCGCTCGCTCGCCTTTGCCCGCGAACATTTCGACTGCGAGATCCATCTCTGCCCCGATGCCGCGCTGATGCTCGGCCGCCAGCAGCGCGGCCCCGCCACCGTGCCGGTCTTCGCGCTGCTGCGCACCGATCATGAGCGCTCCGCCGACGATGCCGCGGTGCCCGCCGGGGTGGCCGTCGACGACTGGCTGGAGGAGGACGGCGCCCAGAAGCGCTTCCTCCGCCTCTCGCTCAAGCTCGGCCGGCTGGTCACCCGCGATCCGATGGCCCAGCGCCTCGCCCGCCAGCGCCGCCTTGCCGAATGGCGCTTCCAGCGCGGGCTGGCGATGCTGTCCTCGGGCGAGCTGGTCGTCACCGACCGGCTCCACGCGCACATCCTCTCGCTGCTGCTCGATATCCCGCATGTGCTGCTCGACAACAGCTATGGCAAGGTCGCCGGCTTCGCCGACCAGTGGACCGGCGACTATGCCGGCCTGCTGCGCGCCACCAGCCGCGCCGAGGCCTTCGCCACCGCGCTGGCCTGCCGCACCCCGCAGATGGTCACCGGCTAGGGCGGTCCGACATTCAGCGCCAGCATGCCTTGACCTTATCCTCCCCCGCCAGGGGGAGGGGGACCAGCGAAGCCGGTGGAGGGGGAGGTAGGCGACCAACTATCGACTTCGCTTGCCTCCCCCTCCGTCGCGCTATGCGCGCCACCTCCCCCTGGCGGGGGAGGATAGATTGGATATCGAGATCACTCAGGGGGCCCGTCGATAGGAAGAGGCGCCCGTGCAGCAGGACCTGAGCTTCGAGCCGCACAACCCCGCGCCGGACAACGGGCTCGCCGCCCTCGCGCTGATCCTCGCGATGCACCGCGTCGCCGCCGATCCGGCCGAGCTGCGCCACGATCTCGGCCATGCCGATCCGGCGGGTACCGACGACCTGCTTCGCCTCGCCCGGCGCATCCCCGGCGTCCGCGCCCGCGCCACCCGAGGCGATTTCGAACGCCTCCGCCGCCTGCCGCTGCCGGTGCTGGCCAGCGGCGCGGAGGGCTGGTTCGTCATCGGCCGGGTCGGCGAGGATGCCGTCGCGGTCCAGCGCCCCGGCGCCGAGATCGAGCGCTGGGATCGCGCCGCGCTCGAGGCGCGCTGGTCGGGCCAGCTGCTCCTCGTCACCACCCGCGATTCCGCCCAGGTCGCCGCCCAGCGCTTCGACTTCACCTGGTTCATCCCCCAGATCGTCAAATATCGCCGGCTGATCGGCGAGGTGCTGCTGATCACCCTGGCGCTCAACCTGCTCGGCCTCGCCGCCCCGCTCTTCTTCCAGAACGTCGTCGACAAGGCCCTCGCGCACAACAGCCTCGCCACGCTTCAGGTGCTCGCGCTCGGGCTGGTGCTGGTCTCGCTCTGGGAAGTCGCGTTCGGCTGGCTGCGCACGCGGCTCTATTCGGAGACCAGCCAGAAGCTCGACGTCGAGCTGGGCAGCCGGCTCTTCCGCCACCTGCTCCGCCTGCCACTCGCCTATTTCGAGAACCGCCGCGTCGGCGACACCGTCACCCGCGTCCGCGAGCTGGAGACGGTCCGCGAGTTCATGACCAATGCCTCGCTCACCGTGCTGGTCGATCCGCTGTTCACGATCGTCTTCCTCGTCGCGATGTGGCTCTATTCGCCGACGCTGTTCGTGATCGTCGCGCTCACCTTGCCCGCCTATGTGATCGTCTCGCTCGCCGTCACCGGCCCCTTGCGCCGCCGCCTCGACGAGAAGTTCGCCCGCGGCGCCGCCAACAATGCGCTGCTGGTCGAGAGCGTCTCGGGCATGCAGACGCTCAAGGCCGCCGCGGTCGAGCCGCAATGGCAGGATCGCTGGGAGCGCCAGCTCGCCGCCTACAGCGCCGCCAACCAGCGGGTGATCAACCTCGGCAATTCGGGCAGCCAGGCGGTCCAGCTGATCTCCAAGCTCAGCCTCGCCGCGATCCTGTTCTTCGGCGCCCAGGCGGTGATCGCCGGCACGCTCACCGTGGGCGGGCTGGTCGCGTTCAACATGTTCGCCCAGCGCGTCTCCGGCCCCGTCATCCGCATGGCGCAGCTCTGGCAGGACTTCCAGCAGGTCCGCCTCTCGGTCCAGCGGATGGGCGACATCCTCAACACCGGTACCGAGCCCGGCGCCGGATCGCGCACCACGCTCCCCGCGCTCGCCGGCCATGTCCGCTTCGAGAATGTCCGCTTCCGCTATGCCGCAGACGGCCCCTGGACGCTCGATGAGATCAGCCTCGACCTGCCCGCCGGCACCACGCTCGGCATCGCCGGCGCCTCGGGTTCGGGCAAGTCGACCCTGACCAAGCTGCTCCAACGGCTCTACCTTCCTGCCGCCGGCCGGGTGCTGGTCGATGGCGTCGACATCGCCCAGATCGATCCCGCCTGGCTCCGCCGCCAGATCGGCGTGGTGCTGCAGGAGAACATCCTGTTCAACCGCTCGATCCGCGAGAATATCGCACTCGCCGATCCGGCCATGCCGATCGAGCGGGTGATGACCGCCGCCCGCCTCGCCGGCGCACACGACTTCATCCTCGCGCTGCCTCAGGGCTATGACACGATCGTCGAGGAGCGCGGCGTCAATTTCTCGGGCGGCCAGCGCCAGCGCCTCGCCATCGCCCGCGCGCTGATCACCAACCCGCGCATCCTGATCCTCGACGAGGCGACCAGCGCGCTCGATGCCGAGAGCGAGGAGATCGTTCAGCGCAATCTCAAGGCGATCGCCGCCGGCCGTACCGTGCTGATCATCGCCCACCGCCTCTCCGCGATCCGCCAGTGCGACCGTATCCTGACGATGGACAGGGGCCATATCGTCGAGAGCGGCACGCACGAAGAGCTGCTCCATCTCGGCGGGCGCTATGCCGCGCTCCATCATCGCCAGATCGGCGTGCAGGCGGGGGCGGCGGCATGAACGCGGTCACCCGGCACTGGACCGCGGTGCGCGACGCGCTCGACAATGAGCGGGCGCGCTCGCGCTCGGTTTTGCGCACCGAGGAAACCGACTTCCTCCCCGCGGCGCTGGAGGTGGTCGAGCGCCCGGTCTCGCCGACGGCGCGGGTCACGGCCTGGGTGCTGCTCGGGCTGCTCGTCGTCGCCCTGCTCTGGCTGTTCCTCGGCCGGGTCGATGTCGTCGCCTCGGCGCCGGGCAGGCTGGTCCCCGCCGATGACGTCAAGCTGATCCAGCCCGGCTCGGGCGGGATCGTCCGCGCGATCCTGGTCCGCGACGGCCAGAGCGTGCGCGCCGGCCAGCCGCTGGTCGAGCTCGATCCCACCGTCTCCGATGCCGATGCCGCCCAGGCGGGCAAGGCGCTGGAGACCGCCCAGCTCGATGCGGCGCGGCTGCGCGCGATCCTCTCCGCCCTCGACGGCCAGGGGCTGCGCTTCACGCCTCCCGCCGGCACCACGGCCGAGGTCGCCGCCACCCAGGCCGCGCTCGCCCGCGCCCAGCTCGCCGAGATCCAGGCCGGCAGCCAGACGCGTGCCGCCGACACCGAATCCGCGCGTGCCGCCCGGGCCGAGGCGCAGATCCAGGCGGCCAAGCTCAGCGAGACGCTCCCGCTGCTCGACGAGCAGATCGCGGCGAACGAGACGCTGCTGGCTAAGGGCTATGTCTCGAAGCTCAAGGTGATCGAGATGCGCCGCCAGCGCCTCGGCCTTGCGCGCGCGCGCAAGGCCGAGGCGCAGATCGCGGTGGCCGGCGGCAATTCGAGCCAGTCGACCGCCGAGGCGCGCGCCCGCATCCTCGCCGACCTCGCCAAGGCAGAGAGCGACGCCCGGCTCCGCCAGGAAGAGCTGACCAAGGCCACGAAACGCTCGAGCCTCCAGCGCCTCGTCAGCCCGGTCGACGGCACCGTCACCCAGCTCGCGGTGCACACGGTCGGCGGGGTGGTCGAGGCGGCCAAGCCGATCATGGTGATCGTGCCGGCGCGCGGGAAGCTGGTCGCCGAAGTGTCGATCGCCAACAAGGATGTCGGCTTCGTCGGCACCGGACAGCCGGTCGCGCTCAAGGTCGAGGCCTTTCCCTTCACCCGATACGGCGCGGTGCCGGGCAGGCTCGAGCAGATCAGCTCGGACGCGGTGCAGGACGAGAAACAGGGGCTGATCTACACCGCCCGCGTAACGCTGGACCGCGCCACGATCCGGCGCGACGGCGCCAACGTGCCGCTCACCCCCGGCATGGCGGTAACCGCCGACATCCGCACCGGCCGCCGCTCGCTGGCGAGCTACCTGCTAAGCCCGATCGACGAGATCCGCACGACGGCGGGGCGGGAGCGCTGACCGCTTCTCCCTCTCCCCTTCAGGGGAGAGGGCCGGGGAGAGGGGCAGTGTGTCCCAATCCAGAGACACCGAAGCACGCGGCGAAGTCATGCCCCTCTCCCCACAAGCGGGGAGAGGGAGAAGTTGCAAAATAGGATTCCCCCTGCTTCCCTCACCCGGCCTGGCAACAACCCGGCCGCTCTTTGACCCCGTAGGAAAGATAGGACCACCGCCACGCAACGATCTTGCGGGATGCAGCCCGTTCCCGGGAAAACAGGGAAAATAGCGCCCGCGAAAACCCGCTCCTGGCATGAACTTAGTGAACTTTGCCGAGTCGCCCCGGCCCGCGCCGTAGGACGCTTCAGTACGCGTTGTGATGCATCAGCACCTGCGCGGTCCGCACCAGGATCGAGATGTCGCGGACCAGCGACCAGCCATGCTGATATTCCAGGTCCGCCTCGAGCCGGTTGAGGATGTCGCGCTTGGTGTTGGTCGCGCCGCGGAAGCCGCGGATCTGGGCCAGGCCGGTGATGCCGGGCTTGAGCGCGTGGCGGTGCCAATATTGCCGGTCGACCCGCCAGAACAGCTCGTCCCCCGCGGTCGATCCCAGCGCGTGCGGGCGCGGGCCGACCAGGCTCATCTCGCCGAACAGCACGTTGATCAGCTGGGGCAGCTCGTCGATGCTGGTCATCCGGATGAGGCGTCCGACCCGGGTGATCCGGTCGTCGTCACGGCTCGCAGAGCGCGCGCCGGTCGCGTCGCTGGTCTCCACCCGCATGCTGCGGAACTTGAGGATCTGGAAGATCCGGTTGCCGCGCCCCATCCGCTCCTGGCGGAAGAAGACCGGTCCCGGCGAATCGAGCTTGATCGCGATCGCCACCATCACCAGCACCGGCAGCAGCATCAGCAGCGCCGGGATGGTGACGGCCAGATCGAGCGCGCGCTTCTTCACCCGGTTGGCACGGTTGAGCGGCCCCCAGGAGACGACCACCGTGGTCACCCCGTCGCGCTGCCGCGTGGTGAGCGGGCCGAGCTCGGCGATCTCGGGCATCACGATCTCGCCGACGATGTTCACGCCCTTCAGCGCGCGTGCCCATTCGGCCTTGTGATCGGGCGTGCAGACGATGACCACCCGGTCGTAATCCTGCAGCACCGTGCCCAGCCGGTCGAGCATGTACGGATCGTCGAGATCGGTGCGCAGGCCCGACGCACGCGCGTCGACGATCTCGCGGTTGAGATAGCCATCGGGCAGGTTCGCGCCGTCGACGATCACCAGCTCGGCGGTCAGCTTGCCGAAGGTCTTGCTGACGACATGGCAGATCAGCAGCCGCTGAGAGAGCAGCAGGGTCAGCGCCGTGACCATGCCCATGCCGAGCGCGAAGCGCGGCACCTTGCCGGTCACCTTGAGCGAGAAGGCGACGAGCAGGAAGACGAGCAAGGTCGTCGCGAAGGAAAGCAGCGCCTGGCGGCAGCTCTTGCTCGGCTTGGTCAGGCAGCGCGGATTATAGGCCTGGTTCTGGAAGGCGATGGCGGCATGGACGAACAGCGCGCCGGCCATCGCGGTCCACAGTCCGTCGGAGATGGTCCGCGGCTCCTCGACCACCAGCGCGACGGCGAAGCCGAACGCCAGCGCCACCGCGTCCGCCGCCATCAGCCACAGGCAGAGCCATATCTTGGCGTTGCGCCGCGCCGCCTTGGCCAGCGGCGTGCGGATAGGTACCCCCTGGATCGCCAAGTCGATCTTGGTCATGGGATGCAACACTCCCTAAGCTCAGATACGCGAGCTTGCTGCGACGCAACATGACTTCGAGGTTAGGTTATGCAAGCCGCCAGCGCGGGCACGTGCCGGATACGAGATGATCCGTTCGTCGCAGTGCGCAAGTGCGATAAGCCGTGACGCGCGGTGCCCCGGCGCGCTAGGGGAAAAGGCATGATCGCCCGTCTCCGCGCCGCCCCCGCCCGCGCACGGCTGCTGCTCTTCGCCTTCGGGGACTTCGCGTTCAATCTCTACTGGCAGAGCATCATGCTCTTCCTGCTCTTCTACTATACCGAGGCGCTCGGCCTGCCGGTGGCGACCGCCGCAGCGGTCTACACCATCGCCTCGGTCTGGGACGGGCTCGCCAATTTCCTCGCCGGTGCCGTGGCGGACCGGCGCGAGCCCGGGCGCGGCTATGGCCGGTTCCTGATGCTGGGCAGCGTGCCGCTCGGCCTCGCCTTCGTGCTGACCTATGCGCCGCCGCTCGCCGCGGGCTGGTGGCGCATCGCGACGATCTTCATCGGCCATCTGCTGTTCCGCACCGCCTATGCTGCGGTCAACGTTCCCTATCTGGCGATGAGCGTGCGGGTGAGCAGCGACAGCCGCGACCGCGCCTTCCTCGCCGGCATGCGGATGCTGTTCGGCACGATGGCGGCGGTGCTGGTCGCCCGCGGCACGCTGCCGCTCGGCGCATTGCTCAGCGGCAGCCAGGTCGCGGCCCAGGCCTATCTCTGGGCGGCGATCCTGTTCGCCATCCTCGGCACTGCGATCCTGATGCTGGTCGGTGCCACCTATCGCGAGCAGGTCGTGCCGCTCCGCACCCAGCCACCCTCGATCGTCGCGAGCCTGCGCAGCCTCGCCGCCAACCGCGCCTTCGTCACCCTAAACCTCGCGATGATGGCGATGATCGTCGCGGCGACGATCCTCAACAAGTCGGTGCTGTACTATTTCAAGTATTTCGTCGGCGACGACGTGGCCGGGCAGAGCGCGCTCGCCTGGATGGGCGTGGTCGGCGCGGCGGCGGTGCCGCTATGGATGCTGCTCCAGCGCGTCCTGGG
Organism: Sphingomonas sp. Sphisp66; assembly: GCF_047324325.1. Lineage (NCBI taxonomy): Bacteria > Pseudomonadati > Pseudomonadota > Alphaproteobacteria > Sphingomonadales > Sphingomonadaceae > Sphingomonas > Sphingomonas sp. Sphisp66. Next base: position 66,563 of record NZ_CP168508.1, on the reverse strand, counting down.
CACGCGCGGGCTGTGGTTCCTCGCCGCCTGCGCCTGCATGGCCGGGCTGAGCCTGTTCGTGATGGTGCATATCGACAAGGCGGGGCCGATGCAGCTGTTCCTCGTCGCGATGCAGGCAGTGATCGTCGGGCTGCACTTCGCCTATTGGGCGATGCTGCCCAACACGGTCGAATATGGCGAGCGCGCCACCGGGCTGCGGGTCGAGGGCGCGGTGTTCGGCATGGCCGCCCTGCTCCAGCGCATCGCGATCGGCCTCGCCACCGCGCTGCTCGCTACCGGATTCGACGCGGCCGGCTTCGTCGCCAATGTCCGGCAGAGCGAGGCGACGCTCGCGACAATGCGCTTCACCATCGCGGTGGTGCCGCTGGCCTTCCTCGCCCTGTCCTGCCTGCTGATGCTGCTCAACCCGCTCGGCAAGGGCGAGCATGCCAAGATCGTGAAGGACCTGGAGGAGCGGGAAGCTCCCTGAAATCCTCCCCCGGCTTTGCCGAGGGAGGAATGGATCAGGCGACCAGCGTGAACTGCGCGTGCACGCCGTCCGCCTCGGCCGACGGCGCGATCCAGACGTCGAACAGGCCCGGCTCGACGGTCGGCTTGTCGTCGCGGCCGATGAACAGCAGCTGCGAGCGCTTGAGCTTGAACGTCACCGTCTCGCTCGCGCCGGCGGCCAGGGCCAGCTTGCGGAAGGCCTTGAGCTCGCGCACCGGCCGGGTGACGCTCGCCACCCGGTCGCGGATATAGAGCTGCACCACTTCCTCGATCGCACGCGACCCGGAATTGGTGATCTTCGCCGCCACCGTGATCTCGCCGTCCCAGGGCAGCGTCGCCGGCACCGCCAGGTCCGAATAGCCCACCTTGCCATAGGTCAGGCCGTGCCCGAACGGGAACAAGGCCGAGTTCGGGATGCCGCGATAATGCGCCTTGTACGGCTGCAGCGCGCCTTCCGGGTTCGGGCGGCCGGTCGCCTTGTGGTTGTAGTAATAGGGCTGCTGGCCCGGCGAACGCGGGAAGCTGCACGGCAGGCGACCCGCCGGGCTGTAATCACCGAACAGCACGTCGGCGGTGGCGTTGCCGCCTTCCGAGCCGAGGAACCAGGTGACGAGGATCGCCGGCGCATTCAGCACCGCGCCGTCCAGCGCCAGCGCGCGGCCGTTCTTGAGCACCACGACGACCGGCTTGCCGGTCTTCGCCACCGCCTCGGCCAGCGCCATCTGCGGTGCGGGGATGACGATCTCGGCGCGCGACTGCGCCTCGCCCGACATGTTCTCGCTCTCGCCGATCGCCAGGATCACCACGTCCGCCGCGTTGGCCGCAGCCACCGCCGCCTCGATCCCGCCGGCCAGCGGCTCTTCGACCTTCGAGCCGAGCGTCACGCTCACCGCACTCTTGTCGGCCACCGCGCCGCGCACGCCCGTCGCCAGGTCGATCGCCAGGGCATTGTCGCCATAGACCACCCAAGGACCGTTGATGTCGTGCTTGCCTTCGGCGAACGGGCCGATGATCGCGATCTTCTTGCCGCTCTTGGGCAAGGGCAGCAGGTCACCGTCATTCTTGAGCAGCACGATCGACTTGCGCCCGGCCTCGCGGGACAGCGCGATCGCCTGCTTGGTGCGCGAGCGCGCCTTTTCGCGCTTGGCGTCGATACGGCGGAACGGGTCCTCGAACAGGCCGAGCCGCGCCTTCATCGCCAGCACCTTGCGCACCGATTCATCGACGAGGCTGATCGGCACCTCGCCCTTGGCGACAAGGTCGGGCAGGTGATCGCGATAATAGCCGCTGGTCATGCTCATATCGACGCCGGCCAGGAAGGCGAGCTTGGCCGCCTCGCGCGCATCCGCGGCGAAGCCATGGTCGATCATCTCCATGTCGCCCGTGTAATCGGACACCACAAAGCCTTCGAAACCCCATTCGTCGCGCAGGATCTTGCGCATCAGCCATTCGTTTCCGGTCGAAGGCACGCCGGAAATCTCGTTGAACGAGGCCATGGCCGAAAGCGCGCCTTCGTCGAACGCAGTCTTGAACGGCGGGAGGTAGACTTCGCGCAGCGTCCGCTCGGACACGTCGACGGTCGAGTAATCGAGGCCCGCCTCGGCCGCGCCATAGGCGGCGAAATGCTTGGCGCAGGCCAGCATCGAATCGATCGCCTTCAGGTCCTTGCCCTGGAAGCCGCGAACCCGCGCCGCCGCGATCAGCTCGCCGAGCAGCACGTCCTCGCCGGCGCCTTCCATCGTGCGGCCCCAGCGCTGGTCGCGCGCGATGTCGACCATCGGCGCGAAGGTCCAGTCGATGCCTGCCGCCGCGCCTTCATACGAGGCCATGCGCGCGGTGCGCTCGGCGAGATCGGGATCGAAGGCCGCCGCCTCGCCCACCGGCACCGGGAAGATCGTGCGGTGGCCATGGATCACGTCGGCGGCGAAGAGCAGCGGGATCTTGAGGCGCGACTTGGTCATCGCCACGGTCTGCATGCGACGCGCCATCTCGGCGCCATTGCCGTTGAACACGCCGGTCAGCCGCCCCTTCTCGACCTCGGCCAGCTGCTCCTCGAAGCTCGGGCCGTTGGTCGGCGGGTTGAGCGCGGTGGCGACGCCGCCGCCCCAGGCCGCGGGCAGGATGGTCAGCTGGCCGGCCTTCTCCTCGACCGTCATCTTCTGGATAAGCGCATCGATGAAGGCGGGCACCGGCAGGCGCCCCGCCGCCTGCAGCATCGCGCGCGCCGGGCTCGCAGCCCAGGCCGCGACTGCGCCCGCTCCCATCAGAGCCGCGCGCCGCGAAATCCTGGTGTCGAACATTGCTACTCCTCTCCTGAACACCCCGCGGCCAACCACCCGCGAGCATTGTCTTCCAGATATCCGCCACGAAACTTTTTTGCTTGTCGCGACGAACCGTAACCGGTTACATAACTCGGACACGGCTTGTATTGCAATCGCCGAAGCGGTCTGAAACGCAGGAAACATGCGTTCCCATGTCCGGGGACCGGGGGAGAAGGGAAGAAATGGGCGAGGCCACCATCCGCGATGTCGCACGCCGCGCCGAAGTTTCGGTCGCGTCGGTGTCGCGCGCCCTGAACGGCCTCGACAATGTCCGCGCCGAAACCCGCGAGAAGGTGATCAAGGCAGCGAACGAGCTCGGCTATGTCCCCCATGCCGGCGCGCGCAGCCTCAGCCTCGCCCGCGCCCATGCGATCGGCGTCGTCCTGCCCGACCTGCACGGCGAGTTCTTCTCCGAATGCGTGCGCGGCATGGACCGGGAAGCCAGCCGGCGCGGCTATCTGCTGCTGCTCTCCAACATGCATGACGACAGCGACCAGGCGGCGGTGGCGCTGCGCGCGATGCGCGGCCGGGTCGACGGGCTGCTGGTGATGGCGCCGCACATCGCGCCCGAGACGCTCGAGCATGCCCTGCCGCCCGCGATCCCCTCGGTGCTGCTCAACAGCCATGCCGAGCTCGCCGGCCGCCCGGCGCTGCGCTTCGACAATCGCGCAGGTGCCGAGGCGATGGTCGAGCATCTCGTCGCCAATGGCTATCGCCACATCGTCCATATCGCCGGGCCCGAGGGCAATCTCGACGCCGCCCAGCGCGCCGAGGGCTATCTCGCTGCCTGCGCTCGCCATGCCTTGCCCCCGCGCATCATCGCCGGCGACTTCAACGAGGAGGCCGGAGAGGCCGCCGCGCGCGCGATCCTGGCGAGCGGCACGCTTACCGACGCGGTGTTCGCCGCCAACGACATGATGGCCATAGGCTGCCTCCACACACTGCGCAGCGCCGGCACCGCCGTGCCCGAGCAGATCGCCGTGGCCGGCTTCGACGACGTCCCCCTCGCCCGCTATCTCTCGCTCAGCACGGTCCGCGTTAACATCGCCGAGATGGGCGCCCGCGCCGTCGCCCGGCTGATCGACCTGCTCGAAGGCAAGGACCTCAAGCGCGACAGCGAGACCTTCACCCCCGAGCTGGTGATGCGCGCCACCACGGCGCCGCGCACCGCTCACCAGGACGGAGCCGCGCATGCGTGACCGCGGCTCCGTTTCTTTTTGGCCCTGGACTGTAACCGGTTCCAAGACTCCACCTGCTTTGGGTACACCCCGCCTCGGGGGCGGCGCCCTGCGTGCCGCCCCCAATTTTTCGATCCTGGGGGTGGAACCGCTTCGCTTTCTCTCGTGTATGAGGCTTTGGACATGATCGACCGGCGCGCGCTCCTTTCGCGGTCTTCGCTGCTGCTTGCCGCTTCGGCCCTGCCCGGCGCGGCCGCGGCCCAGTCGCGCGGCAAGGGCGCCGCGGTCCGCACGCTGCCGCCCTTCTACGAGGACATCGAATACCGCACCTTCCGCTGGTTCTGGGAGACGGCGCGGCGCGACAACGGCCTCGTTCCCGATCGCTACCCCTCGCCCAGCTTCTGCTCGATCGCCTCGGTCGGCTTCGCGCTCACTGCCTATCCGGTCGGCGTCGAGCGCGGCTGGATCACCCGGGCCGAGGCACGCGACCTCACCCTCACCACCCTGCGCTTCTTCTGGGAGGCGCCGCAGGGACCCGAGCCGAGCGGCAGGATCGGCCATGCCGGCTTCTTCTACCACTTCATCGACATGATCAGCGGCGAGCGTTTCGGGAAGACCGAGCTCTCCAGCGTCGATACCACCCTGCTGCTGATGGGCGTGCTGTTCGCCGGCCAATATTATGACCGGGCGGATGCCAAGGAGCGCGAGATCCGCGACCTGGCGCAGAAGCTCTATGCCCGGGCCGACTGGAACTTCTTCCGCGCCGACGGCCGCAAGCCGGTGTCGATGGGCTGGCATCCCGAGCGCGGCCTGATCCCGAGCAGCTGGAACGGCTACAACGAAGGGATGTTCGTCTACATCCTCGGCCTCGGCGCCCCGGTGCACGCGCTGCCGGCGGACAGCTGGGACGTATGGACCGCCACCTATCCCCATTCGTGGCGCGGCGAGGGCCAGACCCGCCACATCGCCTTCGCCCCGCTGTTCGGCCACCAGTACAGCCAGATCTGGATCGACTTCCGCGGCATCCGTGACGCGGTTATGCGCGACGCCGGCATGGACTATTTCGAGAACAGCCGCCGCGCCACCTATGCCGCCCGCGCCTATTGCATCGCCAACCCCCAGGGCTGGGACGGCTGGTCGAAGGACATATGGGGCCTCACCGCCTGTGACGGCCCGGGCGACTTCAAGATTACGTTCAAGGGCAAGCCGACCGAGTTCTTCAGCTATTCGGCGCGCGGCCCCCTGGGTCAGCCAGACGGCCGCGACGACGGCACCCTCGCCCCCACCGCAGCGCTCGGCGCGCTGCCTTTCGCGCCCGAGATCGTCATCCCCGCCGCCGAGGCGATGCGCCGCGAGCATGGCGAGCTGCTCTACGGCAAGTACGGCTTCTTCGATTCGTTCAACCCGAGCTTCCGCTGGACCGACAGGAAGCTTTCCAACGGCCGCGTCGATCCGGCCAAGGGCTGGTACGACACCGACTATATCGGCATCGACCAAGGCCCGATCCTGCTCCAGGCGGCGAACTACCGCAGCGATTTCGTCTGGAAGCGGATGCGGTCCTGCGCGCCGATCCGGAAGGGCCTGAAACTGGCCGGCTTCACCGGCGGCTGGCTGGCCTAGCTCCGGCTTCCGCCCGGCGAACGGAATGGCTAAGGCTCGGGCATGACCGACACGCCCGAGACCGCCGCCCCCGAGGCGCCGCCGCGCCCCGCCCTCGCCTATCGCCATACGCCGGGTACCGGCCCGACGGTGATGTTCCTGTGCGGCTATGCCTCGGACATGAACGGCACCAAGGCGCTGCACCTGGAGGCGTGGGCCCGGGCGAATGGCCGCGCCTTCCTGCGCTTCGACTATTCGGGTTGCGGCGAGAGCGAAGGCAATTTCGAGGACGAGACGCTCGCGACCTGGCGCGACGATGCGCTGCGGATGATCGACGAAGTGGTGAAGGGGCCGGTGGTGCTGGTCGGCTCGTCGATGGGCGGCTGGATCATGGCGATGATCGCCAAGGCGCGCCCGGAAGTCGTCGCCGGCATGGTCGGCATCGCCGCCGCGCCCGACTTCACCGACTGGGGCTTCACCATGGAGCAGAAGCTGGCGCTGCTCCAGAACGGCCGGATCGAGCAGCCCAACGACTATGGCGATACGCCCACCGTCACCACCCGTGCCTTCTGGGCATCGGGCGAGGCGAACCGCGTGCTGGTCCAGCCGATCGCCTGGGGCGGGCCGGTGCGGCTGCTCCAGGGCCAGAAGGACAAGGAAGTGCCCTGGGAGCATGCCCCGCGCCTCGCCGCGGCGATCCGTTCAGACATGGTGCAGACTCTGCTGGTCAAGGACGCGGAACATCGTTTCTCGCGCGAACAGGACCTCGCCCTGATCGTGCGCGCGCTCAAGGAAGTGCTCGCCCTATGCTCCCGTTCCTGATCCTCGCCCTCCAGACCGTCCCCGTCCCAGCCGCGACCCCGCCCGCAGCGCCGGGCAAGGAGCCGCCGCGCTTCACCCAGTGCATGGACCTGGCGACCGGCGATCCGGCCAAGGCGATCACCGATGCAGTGCAATGGCGGTCCGAAGGCGGCGGCGTGCTGGCGCGCCAGTGCCTGGGCGTCGCCTATGCCAATCAGGGCAAATGGGCCGCGGCGGCAGGCGCGTTCGAGGATGCCGCGCGCGAGGCGGAGACCGGCAAGGACCCGCGCGCGCCCAATTACTGGGCCTCGGCCGGCAATGCCTGGATCGCGGCGGGCGAGCCTGCCAAGGGCCGTGCGGCGATCGACGCGGCGCTGGCCACCGGCACGCTCGCCGGGCTCGACCTCGGCGAGGCGCATCTCGACCGGGCACGAGCGATGGTCGCGCTCGGCGACATGGATACCGCGCGCAGCGATATCGACAAGGCGCTGACCTATGCCGACAAGGACCCGCTCGCCTGGCTGCTCTCGGCGACGCTGGCGCGGCGCGCGAGTGATCTGCCGCGCGCGGCGAACGACATCACCCAGGCGCTGAAGCTGTCGGGCGACGACCCCTCGGTTCAGCTCGAAGCGGGCAACATCGCCGCGGCGAGCGGCAACGAGGCCGACGCGCGCACCGCCTGGACCCGCGCGATCGAGCTGGCCCCGGGCACGGGCATCGCCAGCTCAGCCCGCAAGGCGCTCGAGCAATTCTCCGCGACGGAGAAATGATCCTTCAAACCCCTCCCCTTCAGGGGAGGGGCAAGGGGTGGGGGATGTCTCACCGAGACAGTCCCCCGTGGCACGCCCGCTGAAGAAGACGGGCTTTGGTAGGGGTGGCGCTCGCCGCCGGCGCTCCCTATCTCGCGGCCCATGCGCTATCTCCACACGATGATCCGCGTGACGGATCCCGACGCCACCATCGCCTTTTTCGAGCTGCTCGGCCTCAAGCAGGTCCGGCGGATGGACAGCGAGAAGGGGCGGTTCTCGCTGATCTTCCTCGCCGCCGACGAGGACAGCAAGGGCGAGGGCAAGCGCGCCGATGCCGAGGTGGAGCTGACCTGGAACTGGCCGGCCGAGGACGGCAGCCCCGCCGAAGTCTATACCGGCGGGCGCAATTTCGGGCACCTCGCCTACCGCGTCGACAATATCTACGAGACCTGCCAGCGCCTGCGCGACGGCGGCGTGACGATCAACCGCCCGCCGCGCGACGGCCACATGGCGTTCGTCCGCACCCCCGACAACATCTCGATCGAGCTGCTCCAGGCGGGCGAGCCGCTCGCCCCGGCCGAGCCCTGGGCCTCGATGCCCAATACAGGCGAGTGGTAGGGTTCCTCCAGGCGCTCGGGGCCTCGGCCCCGATCGTGCAGGCGCCCATGGCCGGCGCCGGCGGCCCGAAGCTGGCGATCGCGGCGATCCGGGGCGGCGCAGTGGGCTCGCTCCCCTGCGCGCTGCTCACGCCTGAGCAGCTCGTCGGCCAGGTCGCCGAGGTGCGGGCCGCCGTCCGTGGCCCGCTCAACCTCAATTTCTTCTGCCACCCTCTGCCCGAGCCCGCGCCCGACGAGAGCGCCTGGCGGGCCCTGCTCGCGCCCTATTATGCCGAGGAGGGCGTGCAGCCCGGCCCGCCGCCGCCGCTGCGCCGGCCGTTCGATGCGGCGCTCTGCGAAGCGGTCGAAAAGGCGCGGCCCGAGATCGTCAGCTTCCATTTCGGCCTGCCCGAGGAATCGCTGCTCGCGCGGGTGCGCGGCACCGGCGCGCTGGTGTTCGGCAACGCGACCACGGCTGAAGAGATGCACTGGCTCGCCCGGCGCGGCGTCGATGCGGTGATCGCGCAGGGCGCCGAGGCGGGCGGACATTCGGGCTGGTTCCTGGGCAACCGGCACGCACCGACGCCGCTGGCTGAGCTGCTCGTCGAAAAGATCCCGGTGCCGGTGATCGCCGCCGGCGGGATCGTCGATGGCGCGGACATCGTCCGGGCGCTGGCAGCAGGCGCGCGCGCGGTCCAGATCGGCACCGCCTTCCTCGCCACGCCGGAAAGCAGCATCTCGGCGCCGTTCCGCGCGCTGCTCGGCACCGAGGCGGCGACCCGCTTCACCAATCTCTTCTCCGGACGCGAGGCGCAGGGGATCGAGAACCGGCTGATGCACGACCTGGGGGCAATCCGCGACGAAGTGCCCGCCTTTCCCTATGGCTCCAATGCGCTGGCGCCACTGCGCGCGCATGCGGAGGCCGATGGCCGCGGCGATTATTCGCCGCTCTGGGCCGGCACCGGAGTGGCGCGCGTGCGGGCGATGGGTACCGAGGAACTGGTCGCCCGGCTGATCGAAGAACTGGCGCATGGGCATGCGCGCGCCTAATCTGGGTTCATGCTCCAGATCGTCCGCATCCCCGCCCTCAGCGACAACTATATCTGGCTGGTCCATGATCCCGCTTCCGGCGAGACGATCGTGGTCGATCCCGCCCAGGCCGAGCCGGTGCTCGAGGAGGCCGATGAGCGCGGCTGGACGATCAGCGCGATCTGGAACACCCACTGGCATCCCGATCACACCGGCGGCAACGCCGCGATCAAGGCGCGCACCGGCGCCGTGGTGATCGCTCCCGCGGCCGAGGCGGCGAAGATCCCCACCGCCGACCGGCTGGTCGGCGAAGGCGACACGGTGCGCATCGGCGACCGCGTCGCGACGGTGCTCGAAGTGCCGGCCCATACTGCCGGCCACATCGCCTATCATTTCGCCGGGGACAGCGCGATCTTCGTCGGCGACACGCTGTTCGCGATGGGCTGCGGTCGGCTGTTCGAGGGGACCGCGGCGCAGATGTTCGCCAACATGCAGCGCCTCGCGCAGCTGCCGGGCGAGACCGCGGTCTATTGCGCACACGAATATACCCAGTCGAACGGGCGCTACGCGCTGGTCGCCGAACCCGACAATGCCGCGATCCGCGAGCGGATGGACGCCGTCAACCTGGCCCGCGCGGTAGGCGAGGCTACGGTGCCGACGACGATCGCGCTCGAGCTGGCGACCAATCCCTTCCTGCGCGCGGAAAGCGCCGGGCAGCTCGCTGAACGGCGCGCCGCCAAGGATGCTTTCTGATCGACGGCGCGCTATAGTCGCCCGGTCGGGGGCGACAGGAGAATGAACATGGTCCGCTTCGCCATTCCCGCCGCCCTGGCCCTCATCCTCGCCTGTACCGCCAATGCCGCATTGCCCCAGCACGGCGGCGACCGCAGCGAGGATGCGAAGATCACCCGGCAGCTTGCCGGCATGAATCCCGGCAAGCCCCAGGACTGCCTGCCGCGCGACCGGTACAACGGGATCGAGGGCTATAGCAGCACCATCCTGTTCATCGGCGGGCCGAAGAAGATATGGCGCAACCAGCTGATCGGCGCCTGCACGGGTTTGTCGCGCGACGACCTGCCGGTGATCACCAGCCCCTCGGGCCGGATGTGCCGGGGCGACCGGGTGGAGACGCGCTCGCGTATCGGTGGGATGAGGACCGGCGCCTGCGCGCTCGGCAGCTTCGTGCCCTACAGCAAGTGAGGAGCAGGATGATGCGCAGTCTTTTCCTTGCCGCCCCCGCGGCGCTCGCGCTGGCGGGCTGTGCCGCGAGCAGTGAAATCCAGGCCTCGCAGGCAGCCGAGGCACAGAAGGATCTTGCCGCGGTGCTGGAAGGCCGGGTCGCCGGTGCCCCGCGCGACTGCATCTCGGTGACCGATTCGGACAGCCCGCAGATAATCGACAGCCAGACGATCGTCTACAAGCCGCTGGGCAGGACGGTGTGGCGCAACGACCTTGGCAGCAGTTGCCCGGGCCTGCGCCCCTACACCACGCTGATCGTGGAAGTGCATGGATCGCAGCTCTGCCGGAACGACCGCTTCCGCGTGCTCGATCCGGGATCGACCATCCCGAGCGCCTATTGCATGTTCGGCAAGTTCACGCCCTACGAGAAGGCGAAGTAGCGCCGATATTGTCATCCCGGCGCAGGCCGGGATCTCAGGCGACGGCGGGAAAAGAGCCGCCCGAGATCCCGGCTTTCGCCGGGATGACCGAAGTTACAGCACGTACCGGCTCAGGTCCGTGTTCCGCGCCACGGCGGCCAGCTGCTTGTCGACATAGTCGCCGTCGATCACCAGCGTCTCGCCCTTGCGGTCCTCGGCGCCGAAGCTGATGTCCTCGAGCAGCTTCTCCATCACCGTCTGGAGCCGGCGGGCGCCGATATTCTCGATCTCGGCATTCACTTCGGCGGCGATGCGCGCCACGGCGCGGATGCCGGTTTCGGTGAAGTCGATCTTCACGCCCTCGGTGCCGAGCAGTGCCGCATATTGCTGGACCAGGCTCGCCTTGGTGTCACTGAGGATCGCAACGAAATCCTCCTCGGTCAGCCCCTTCAGCTCGACACGGATCGGCAGGCGGCCCTGAAGCTCGGGAAGCAGGTCGCTCGGCTTGGCGACATGGAAGGCGCCCGAGGCGATGAAGAGGATGTGATCGGTCTTCATCGGACCGTACTTGGTCGCCACCGTGGTGCCCTCGATCAGCGGCAGCAGGTCGCGCTGCACGCCTTCGCGGCTCACCGAACCGCCACGCACGTCGCTCACTGCGATCTTGTCGATCTCGTCGAGGAAGACGATGCCGTTCGCCTCCGCATCCGCCAGCGCGACGCGGCTGACCTCGTCCTGGTCGAGGCGCTTGTCGGCCTCTTCCTCGACGAGCTTCTCCCAGGCGGCACGGACATTGAGCTTGCGGCGCTTGAGCGGCGCGCCGCCCAGGCCCTTCATCATCTCGCCCAGGTTGATCATCTGCATCGGCGCGCCGGGGATCTCGAACGGCGCCGCCGAGGCCTGCTCGACCTCGATCTCGATCTCGCTCGTGTCGAGCGAGCCCTCATGGAAGCGCTGCCTGAACGCCTCGCGGGTGGCGGTGGACGAATCCTTGCCGGTCAGCGCGTCGAGCAGGCGGCCCATCGCCGCTTCCTCGGCCTTGTCCTTCACCGCGGCGCGGCGGCGCTCCTTCTCGAGCCGGATCGATTCCTCGACCAGGTCGCGGGCGATCTGCTCGACGTCGCGGCCGACATAGCCGACCTCGGTGAACTTGGTCGCCTCGACCTTCACGAACGGCGCGTCGGCGAGCTTGGCCAGGCGACGGCTGATCTCGGTCTTGCCGCAGCCGGTCGGCCCGATCATCAGGATGTTCTTGGGCGTGACCTCGTCGCGCAGGTCGGCGGAGAGCTGCTGGCGGCGCCAGCGGTTGCGCAGCGCCACCGACACGGCGCGCTTGGCGTCCTTCTGGCCGATGATGTGCGCGTCGAGGGAGGCGACGATCGCCTTGGGCGTCAGATTCTCGTTCATTTGGGGAAATGGGTTCTCTGGTTCGTTTCGATCCCCGATGTTGGGGGCCGGCCCCGCCGCTTCAAGCCGTGCAGCGCATGTCGGCGAAGAAGGCCCGGTGGCGCTCGAGGATCTTGGCGATCCGATCGGGCTGGGGCGTGGGGTCCCACTCACCATGCTCGAAGGTGCCGCCGCAGATGATGCCGTCGGCGCGCGGGAACATATAGCCCATGCGGCCGGCAAAGGCATATTGCACTTCGGGCTGCGGGAGCAGCACGGCAAGCTGGCCGCGCACCGGCTCGATCTCGGTGTCGCCGAACAGCTTGCCGGCTCCGAGCCCGGTGCAGTTGAAGACGAGGCGTTCCGGCAGCGCCGCGACATCGGCGGGCGTGTCGAACCCGCGTACGACGAACTTCCCGCCGGCCAGCTGGACGTCGCGCATCAGCTGGCGAAGCAGATGGCCGGTCTCGGCATACATGGTCGAGAAGCGGCGGACGCGGCGGACCGGAAAGGGATGCTCGCCGGGGCCGAGGATCGCGGGATCGACCTCATAGGCATTCTCGGGATCGGGCTCGGCGGCATCCTCCGCCGGATCGTCGCGCAGCTGCAGATAGGTGGGCAGCCAGCGTATGCCATATTCCTCGCCGGTCATGATCTGGAAGCGGCGCCAGCTATAGTCCATCGCCGCCTTGAGCTGGCCCAGCCAGGCCGGCGTGACCATGCCGTCGGTGTAGAGGCCGGCCGGATGCCACTGGCCGCCGGCGATGTTCGAAGTGGTATGGGGCGGCAACTGGGCCGCATAGAGGGTCACCGCGAACCCCGCCTCCTGGAGCAGCCGCGCGGTGGTCAGCCCGACGATCCCCGAGCCAAGCACCGCGACCGGACCGCTGTGCCCGGGCAGGCCCAGGTCGAGCGCCAGGCGCGAAGTGCCCCAGCTCAGGGTGATGCCCGAGCCGCCATGGCCGTAATTATGGACGAGCCGCTTGTCGCCCAGCGCCTCGCCGCGGACGACGAAGCCGGAGGGGCGATAGGGGCGCAACCCCGCGACGGTGCGGATGACCCGGGCGGGCGAGACGTTCACGGCCGGCAGGCAGCGCGTCGGGCCGGCAAGCCGCGGCCGGGCCGTGGTCGCCGAGCAGGCGGGCAGCGCCATCGCAGCGGCGGAGGCGATCAGCGGGCGGCGGGCGATCTGCATCGGCCCAGCCTAGGGGCCGCCGGGCCCGGCTCAACCTCGATTTGCTTGGGAGAGGCATGAGCTGGGCTCATGGGCACCAATCCGTCATGCCGCCGTCAAATCCGTCTAACAGCGCCAATCCGCCCCACGCCAAATCCGTCATCCCGGCGAAAGCCGGGATCTCAGGCGACGACGCGGGACAAGAGCCGCACGAGATCCCGGCTTTCGCCGGGATGACGAGTGGGGAGCAAGGGATGAGGGATATGAGGAAGCGTGAGGGCTAGCGCGCCTCTCCCAGCCAACCCTCCGCCTCCTCCATCGTCATGAATATCCGCATCCGCGGATGCGTCTGGGTACGCTCGGCCTGGAGCTTGTTCAGCGCGCTGCCCACCACCGAAGCCGCACGGCCCGAGGTGAGCGTCAGTCCCGCCTCGGCGATGCTCGGCAGCAGGTCGGCGACGTCATTGGCCTGGACCGGGAAGGCGCGCGAGTCGATCAGCACGTCATAGTCGCTGCGGATCGCGCGCACTTCCTGCGCCTTGGCACCGGCGGCCGCCGCGAAGGCATGGACCGTCTCGACCGTCCAGAAATCGCGGATCTCGACCAGGATGCGGTTGCGGTCGGCGTCATAGTCCATGCGGAACGTCATGCCGCCGCCGTTGCAGGCGTCAGTTCGCGCTGTCCAGCACTTCCACCGTCAGGCGATCGTTGGTGTAGACGCACAGCTCGCCCGCGATCTTCATCGCGGCCCGTGCGATCTTCTCGGGATCGCTTTCGTAATCGACCAGCGCGCGCGCCGCGGCCAGGGCGAAATTGCCGCCCGATCCGATCGCCGCCACGCCGCCCTCTGGCTCAAGCACGTCGCCATTGCCGGTGACGACCAGAGTCACTTCGGCGTCGGCGACGATCAGCATCGCCTCGAGGTTGCGGAGATATTTGTCGGTCCGCCAGTCCTTGGCGAGCTCAACCGCGGCCCGCAGCAGCTGGCCGTTATGGCGCTCCAGCTTGGCCTCGAGCCGCTCGAACAGGGTGAAGGCGTCGGCAGTGGCGCCGGCAAAGCCCGCGATCACCTTGCCGTCGCCCAGCGGCCGCACCTTGCGGGCGTTGGGCTTCATCACGGTGTTGCCGGCGGACACCTGTCCGTCACCCGCAATCACCACTTTGCCGGATTTGCGCACGGAAAGGATCGTCGTGCCGTGCCACGCGTTTGTTTCGCTCATGGCGCCGATATGGGGAACACCCCGCCTGCGCCGCAAGAGGGACTCCCGATGACCGGTCGATCGCGCCAGCCGGGGACGAGTGTTGCATGCGAGACACATCGCAGTGCAGCAAAATTCGCCCCCGACAACGCTGACGCAAACATGGGATTGACAGTTACATGTAACCGGTTCCAGGGGACGTTTCTGTCTGCGAACGAAAACAAGAACAATGCAGACCCGAGCTTGTAACCGATTACAGCCTTGGGCTGGGGAGGAATGAATGGCGATTTTCAATTCGAAGCGTGGCGTCCTGACGCGCGGCATCTCGGCGACGGCGATGGCCGCCGCGACCGTTTTCGCGGCCGGCGCCGTGCTGGTGCCGACCATGGCGTCGGCGCAGGTGAGCACCGCCAGCCTGAGCGGCCGGGTGATCGGTACCGACGGCAATGCCGCGGGCAGCGCCCAGGTGACCGCGCGCAGCATCGCGACAAACCAGACCGTGCGCGCCGCCAGCGACGCGAATGGCTATTACACGCTCACCGGGCTGCGCCCGGGCGAGTATGAAGTGACCGCGACGGCGGGCACCGAGACGGTCAGCCAGAACGTCATCGTCAGCATCGGCCAGTCGGCCAGCCTCGATCTCGCCATCGGCGCCGCCGCCGCCCCGGCCGAGGTGCCCGAGGGCCAGATCGTCGTCACCGGCCTGCGTGCCCGCGAAGTGCGCACCAGCGAAGTCGCGACCAATGTCAGCACCACGCAGATCGAGCGCCTGCCGCAGACCGACCGCAACTTCCTGTCGTTCGTCGCCCTCGCGCCGGGCGTGAAGTATAATGACAGCGAGACCGACAAGGGCTTCACCTCCGGCGCCTCGACTGCCAGTCAGGTCAACGTCTTCATCGACGGTGTCAGCCTGAAGAACCAGGTCCGCGAGGGCGGCATCGCCGGCCAGCAGAACAGCCGCGGCAATCCGTTCGGCCAGCTCGCCGTGCAGGAATTCCGCGTCCTCACCCAGAACTACAAGGCCGAGTATGAACAGGCCGGCGCGGCGATCGTGACGGCACTCACCAAGTCCGGCACCAACGAGTTCCACGGCGAGATCTTCGGCCAGTACACCGACAAGGGACTGAGCGAGAAGGCGTATCTCGACAAGCGCAACAACCGCCCCGAGCCGGCGTTCGAGCGCAAGCAATATGGCGTGTCGCTGGGCGGCCCGATCATCAAGGACCGGCTGTTCTTCTTCGCCGCCTATGAAGGCAATGACCAGAACCGCGCGTTCAACGTCGACAGCACCGGCTCGGCCGCGGCGATCCAGCAGTTCGAGCAATATTCGGGCCGCAAGCTGAGCGAGTTCGAAGGCTCGTTCGTCAGCCCGTTCCGCGGCGATTTCTATTTCGGCAAGCTGACCCTGACCCCGGACGATCGCCAGACTTTCGATCTGTCGTTCAGCCGCCGCCAGGAATCCGACATCCAGGGCTTTGGCGGCAACACCGCCTATGAGAATGCCGAGAACAAGAAGAACAAGGTGGATACCTACCTGTTCAAATGGGCGTACAATGGCGACGACTTCACCAACGAGTTCAACGCCAGCTACCTGAACTATAATTTCAACCCGACCTCGCTGCACCCCGAGCTGCCCTCGTACGAATATGCGAGCGTGATCCTGTTCGGCGGCAAGGACTCGACCCGCAACGAAACCCAGGCCAGCTATACGCTGCGTGACGACTTCACCTTCACGGGCATCGACGGGCACGCGTTCAAGTTCGGCGCCCGCGTCGAGGTGACGGACATCCAGTTCGACAACAACGCCTATCTGCAGCCGCGCTACACCTTCCGCATCGACGATGCCGGCACGCCGGCGGACACGAGTGACGACACCAACTTCTCGTTCCCGGCGGAAGCGCGCCTGGGCCTGGGCAGCGGCCAGATCCGCGCGTCGAACACCCAGATCGGCCTGTACCTGCAGGACGACTGGAACATCACCGATCGCCTGCAGCTCAACCTCGGCGTGCGCTGGGACTACGAGACCAACGGCTTCAACAACCATTATCGCACGCCCGCTGCGGCCGCGGCGGCGATCCGCTCGCTGCCGGCAACCTTCTATTTCAACCCCGAGAACTACATCACCGACGGCAGCAATCGTAAGCCGTTCGGCGGGGCAATCGCACCGCGCTTCGGCTTCTCCTGGGACATCAAGGGCGATCGCTCGACGGTGATCTTCGGCGGCGCGGGCCGCTATTACGATCGCAACAACTTCAACAACACGGTCGACGAGCTGTCGCGCACGATCAACCCGATCGGCGTATTCCGCTTCTCGGCGAACGGCCTGCCGCGCTCGGGCCTGCCGACCGTGATGTGGAACCCGGCCTATGCCACCCGCGAGGGCCTGCTCGCCCTGGCAGCGAGCTCGACCAGCGGCCTGCCCGAGCTGTTCGCGGTGAAGAACAACGCCAAGCCGCCGGTGAACGACCAGTTCTCGCTCGGCGTGCGCCAGCGCTTCGGGGTGTTCGAGGCCTCGATCACCGGCTCGTACCAGCGTGGCCGCAACGGCTATACCAACCTGTTCGCCACCCGTCAGAACAACGGCCTGGGCAATTGCTGCAACACCTCGACCGTCGTTCCGTTCGGCTACAGCAACGTGATCATCGGCTATGACGGGCTGGATACGCGCTACAAGGCGCTCTTCTTCACGCTCGACAAGAACTATACCAAATCGTCGGGCTGGGGCCTGAACATCGCCTACACGCTCTCCAAGGCGGAGCAGAATGGCGGCGACCTGTTCAGCCTCGATGGCCTGACTCCGGACGGTTATGGCTGGCGTCCCAAGGCCGGCGACGAGCGTCACCGGATCGTGATCTCCGGCATGGTCGATCTGCCGCTGGGCTTCCGCTTCTCGACCCTCACCACGCTGAGCAGCGGTGCCGCCTATCAAATCACCGACGCGACCCGTGGTTCGGACAGCGGTGCGGCGGCGCTCAGCGCGGCCTATCCGGAGAAGAACTGCATCAAGGGCCTGTTCGCCTTCTGCGAAGTCAATGTGTCGCTCGCCAAGACCTTCCCCGTCTTCGGCCGCGACAATGTCGAGGCCGCAGTCGATGTCCTCAATCTGTTCAACAACAAGAACTTCAAGGACTTCGACACTTTCATGAGCGCAACCGACCCGCTCGAGCCGGGCCGGATCGGCGCCAACACGCTGACGCTGCCGCGTCGCATCCAGTTCCGCCTGGGCTACAAGTTCTAAGCCTGGTTCGAACGGTCACTTTCAGGGGGAGGCGAGCCGGCAGGCTCCCCTCCCCCTTTTCATTCCGGGGAAGATAGATGCGTATCCTGTTCTCGCTTGGCGCCGGCCTGCTCGCCCTCGGCACCGCACAGGCGCAGGAGACGCGCCAGACCTATGCCAACCCGATCGATATCGATTACCGCTACAATTTCGAGCAGGTGAACCAGGGCGTCTCCTATCGCACCGGCGCCGATCCGGCGGTCGTCACCTTCAAGGGCAAATACTATCTCTTCCAGACGCTGGCCGACGGCTACTGGTCGTCGAGCGACCTGGTCCACTGGACCTTCATCACCCCAAGCCGCTGGCCGTTCAACTCGATCGTCGCGCCCGCGGTGTGGAGCGATGGCGAGCGCATCCTGATCCAGCCCTCGATGACCCGGGCGGAATCGATCCTGTCGACCAGCGATCCCGACAGCGGCAAGCTCGACTTCTTCGTGCGCCGTATGCCCGAGCTGGTCGATTCGGTCGGCGAGGGCCATGTCCCCGCCCCCGGCGAGGACAAGGTCCCGCCCGGCCCCTGGGATCCCGCACTGTTCAAGGACGATGACGGCAAATGGTACCTGTACTGGGGCTCGTCCAACGTCTTCCCGCTCTACGGGATCGAGATCGCGTTCGAGGACGGCAAGCTGGCCTACAAGGGCAAGCCCAGGCCGATGCTCGCCCTGCATCCCGAGCAGCATGGCTGGGAACGGTTCGGCCAGGATCATTCGGGCACCCTGCCCGACGGCACGCCGATCAAGCCCTTCATGGAAGGCGCCTGGATGACCAAGGTGGGTGGCCGCTACTTCCTCCAGTACGGCGCGCCGGGCACCGAATATAACGCCTATGCCAACGGCACCTATGTCTCGGACAAACCGCTCGGGCCGTTCGAGTACGCGCCGTGGAACCCCGTCGCCTACAAGCCCGGCGGCTTCGTTCAGGGCGCCGGGCACGGCTCGACCTTCGAGGACGTCCACGGCAATTGGTGGAACACCGGCACGCCGTGGATCGGCCATAACTGGACCTTCGAGCGGCGCATCGGCATGTGGCCGGCGCGGTTCTGGGCGGACGGGCAGATGGCGGTCTCGACCCGCTTCGGCGACTTCCCCCACTATGCCCCGACCGGCAAGGTCGAGGATCCGGAGAGCCTGTTCACCGGCTGGATGCTGCTTTCGTACAGGAAGGCGGCGGTGGCCTCCTCGACCTCCGCCGAGTTCGCCGCCGACCGCGCGACCGACGAGAACCCGCGGACCTTCTGGGTGGCCGGCGCCAACAAGCCGGGCGAGACGCTGACCGTCGATCTGGGCGGCGCCAGGACGCTGCGCGCGGTGCAGGTCAACTTCGCCGACTACAAGGCCGGCCGCTTCGGCGACGCGCCCGACATCTACACCGAGTTCGAGCTGCAATCCTCGCTAGACGGCAAGAGCTGGAACCCGCTGGCAAGGACCGAGGCGCCGCGCCGCGACCGGCCCAACGCCTATTTCCAGCTGCCGGCGCCGGTGCGGGCGCGGTTCGTCCGCTATGTCCATGGCCATGTCGGCGGCGCCAACCTCGCGATCAGCGACCTGCGCGTGTTCGGCAATGCGGACGGCAAGGCGCCCGCCACGCCCACCGGCGTGACCGCGAAGCGCGACGGCGACGTCCGCAACGCGCGCGTAACCTGGAAGCCGGTCAGGGGTGCCGTCGGCTACAATATCCTGTGGGGCGTGCGCCCCGACCGGCTGACGCTGACCTATCAGCGCTGGGCCGACCAGGGCACGGCGCTCGACCTCCGCGCGCTCAATGCCGGGGTCGGCTATTGGGTCGCGGTCGAGGCGTTCGACGAGAAGGGCGTGTCGAAGCGCTCCCGGCCGGTGCGCATCGACTAGCCCCGGCGCCCGGCCTCCTCAGATAGCGCCCGAGAAGGTGTCGCACTGGCCGGGGTCGCCGCTGTCCAGCCCCTTCTTCAGCCACTTCGTCCGCTGCGCCGAGGTGCCGTGGGTGAAGCTCTCGGGCACCACCGTGCCCTGCATCTGGCGCTGGAGCGTATCGTCGCCGATCGCATTGGCCGCGGTCATGCCTTCCTCGATGTCGCCCGGCTCGATCCGGTCCTTGTTGCGCGCCGCCCAGACCCCGGCGAAGCAGTCCGCCTGCAGCTCGAGCCGCACCGACAGCGCATTGCCCTCGGCCTGGTTCGCCCGGGCCTGCAGCCGCGACACCTTCTCCGAAGTGCCGAGCAGGTTCTGGATATGGTGGCCCATCTCGTGGGCGATCACATAGTCGCGGGCGAAGTCGCCCTTGGCGCCGAAGCGCTGCTCCAGCTCCTGGAAGAAGCTGGTGTCAAGGTACACGCCATTGTCCGCCGGACAGTAGAACGGCCCGACCGCCGAGCTCGCCGCGCCGCAGCCCGAATCGACATTGCCCTGATAGAAGCGGATCCGCGCCGGCCGGTAGCTTTGCCCCGCCTCGCGGAAGATCGTATCCCAGGTGGTGTCGGCAAGCCGCATCACCCGACAGGATTCGAGCCGCGCGCCGGTGCATACCTGCTGGCCGCTCTTGCCCGCGGTCGGCGACTGGCCGGTGCCCGCCCCGCCGCCACTGCTCAGCAGCCCGCCGCCTCCGCCGCTCATCGCGAACCAGGCGATGGCGATCAGGCCGATGATCGCGATGCTGCCACAGCCCATGCCGCGGCCGAGCAGCAAGGGCAGCAGCCCGAGCAGCCCGAAGCCACCACCGCCGCCGCCACCGCCGCTGCCCAGGTCGTCGGCATTGTCGGTAGGGTCGATATCGTCGAGCCGCATGGCGATCCTCATTATTTAGCCATCGCAACAATGCCCGAACTGGCGTTGCGTTGCACGCGCAAGCCATACCAAAATGTGCACTTCCCTCGGCCCCGGCTTTCGGCCACAGCACCGCCATGGCAGACGCCGAGTCACGTCCCCGCCGCCAAGCCCCCGGCCTGCCGCTGCCGGATACGGTCGCATTGGTCCTCCAGGGCGGCGGCGCGCTCGGCGCCTATCAGGCCGGCGTGATCGAGGAGCTCCACACCGCCGGCATCGAGGTCGACTGGGTCGCCGGCATCTCGATCGGCGCGGTCAACGCCGCGCTCTTCGCCGGCAACCCGCCCGAGCAGCGCCTCGCCGCGATCCGCACCTTCTGGGAAGACGCCACCGCCGCGCTCCCCGATTTCTCGCTGCCGATGCACGACGCCGCGCGCGAGCTCAGCCATGAATGGGCCGCCGGCCTGGTCATGCTCGGCGGCGTCCCCGGCTTCTTCCGCCCGCGCCTGCTGCCCCCGGCCTTCGCGCTTCCCGGCACGCCCGAGGCGCTGAGCTTCTACGACACCTCGCCGCTGCGCGAGACGCTCGACCGGCTGGTCGACTGGGACCTGCTCAACAACGGCCCGGTCCGCCTCTCGGTCGGCGCGGTCGACATCCAGAGCGGCAATTTCCGCTATTTCGACACGCGCGACGAGAAGCTCGACGCGCGCCACATCATGGCCTCGGGCGCCCTACCCCCCGGCCTGCCCCCGGTCGAGATCGACGGCTGCTGGTACTGGGACGGCGGCCTCGTCTCCAACACCCCGCTCACCCATGTCCTCGACCGGCAGGACGCCGAGACCCTGATCTTCCAGATCGACCTGTTCCCCG
This sequence comes from Sphingomonas sp. Sphisp66, assembly GCF_047324325.1. NCBI lineage: Bacteria > Pseudomonadati > Pseudomonadota > Alphaproteobacteria > Sphingomonadales > Sphingomonadaceae > Sphingomonas > Sphingomonas sp. Sphisp66. The sequence goes on along the minus strand of NZ_CP168508.1, from coordinate 45,559 downwards.
CCGCCGACGAGCTGCCCCGCACGATGACCGACGTCATCGCCCGCGAGAAGGAGATCCGTTTCTCCAGCCGCACCCGCAGCGTCTCGGACGAGCGGATGCGGCTGCGCCAGGAGCGCCAGATGGTCTGCCGCCTGCTCGACAAGCTGCCGCCCGAGCTGATGGACGATCCCGATGTCCAGGCGGTCCGCGCCCGGGTTTCCGAATATCCGGTCAGCCTCGTCCAGCTGATCTACCGCGCCAATGCCTGGGAAGGCGGCGCGCGCGACTTCGAATTCTCGGCGCGCTCGATGCACGAGCATTGGCAAGCCGGCCGCATGGCCGTGGCCGAGACGATGGCGAACGCCCAGATCGTCGCCCGCAACATCCTCGACGGCCACACCGCCGCCTTCGATCTCACCCAGCGTTAGGAGTATTCGATGTTCCTCAAGGGCAAGTCCGCCATCATCACCGGTTCCACCTCGGGCATCGGCCTCGCCTATGCCAAGGCGCTGGCCGCCGAGGGCGCGAGCGTGATGATCAACGGCTTTGGCGACGCCGCCGCGATCGAGAAGGAGCGCGCCGCGCTCGAGGCGACCAGCGGGGCCAAGGCGCTCTACGACGCCGCCGACATGACCAAGCCGGACCAGATCGATGCGATGGTCCGGCGCTGCCATGACGAGCTGGGCGGGCCGCACGTCATCATCAACAATGCGGGCATCCAGCACGTCGCGCCGATCGAGGATTTCCCGGTCGAGAAATATGACGCGATCATCGCGATCAACCAGTCCTCGGCCTGGCACATGACGCGCGCCGCGGTGCCGTTCATGAAGGCGCAGAAATGGGGCCGGATCATCTCCACCGCCTCGGCGCATAGCCTCGTCGCCAGCCCGAACAAGAGCGCGTACGTGATGGCCAAGCACGCCATCGCCGGCCTGACCAAGACGATCGCGCTCGAAGTCGCCACCTATGGCGTCACCGTCAACTGCGTCTCGCCGGGCTATGTCTGGACCCCGCTGGTCGAGAACCAGATTCCCGACACGATGAAGGCGCGCGGCCTCACCCGCGAGCAGGTGATCAACGACGTGCTGCTCGATGCGCAGCCGACCAAGCAGTTCGTCACGTCGGAACAGGTCGCCGCGCTGGTGCTTTTCCTTTGCCGGGACGAGGCGGCACAGATTACCGGTGCCAATTACTCGATCGACGGCGGCTGGACCGCCGCTTAAGGCGACGGCTTGGCGCCTGAAGAAGGGAAGAGGCATGAAGGGGATCCCCGCCGCCGCGGCATTGCTCGCGATCGGCCTCACCACCGGCTGCAGCGTCTATCGCGACGCCACCGCCACGCGCCCGCCCGCCGGCTGGAGCTGGCGCAAGGTGATGTCCGAGGCGGATGCCGACCGCATCCGCCAGTGGCGCCGTGCCTGGGACGATGGTCTCGCCCCCGCCAAGGCCTCGGCCCCCGCGGCGATCGCGGCGGATCCCAAGCTGTTCGATCCCGACGTCGCGCTCGCCCATGCCCTGCCGCCGGCGGGCGACTATCGCTGCCGCACGGTGAAGCTCGGCTCGCAGCAGCCGATCACGCAATATTTCACCGCCTATCCCGCCGGCCAGTGCCGGATCACCGTGCAGGGCAAGGAGACGCATTTCGTCCGGCTCGACGGCCAGCAGCGCCCCGACGGGCTGATCTACATGAACACCGATGCCCGGGCGATGTTCATCGGCGTCATGGTCCTCGGCGACGAGACCGCGCCGCTGCGTTATGGTGTGGATCGCAAGCGCGACATGATCGGCTATATCGAGCGTATCGACGAAAACCGCTGGCGCCTGGTCCTCCCCTATCCCGGTTTCGAATCCAAACTCGACATCATCGAGCTCACCCCGGCCTGAAAAAATCCTCCCTCGCGAAGCGGGAGAGGGGGACCATTCGCGAAGCGAATGGTGGAGGGGGCCTATCGGCCGGACACCACGTCGAGAATGTGCCGCAACACAGCGTCCAGATCCCGCAGCACCTCGGCGGCGGGGACGCGCAACACGCCCACGCCAAGCTCCACCAGCCATGCTTCCCTGGCCGCATCCCGCGCCGGTTGGTCGCCCCGGCCATGAATCTCCCCATCCACCTCGACACATAGCCTCGCCCTGGCGCCGTAGAAGTCGAGTACATAGGGACCGGCGGGATACTGCCGGCGAAAGCGCACGCCCGGTACCTTGCGCAGCTCTTGCCACAGCAGCACTTCGGGCAGCGTCATCTCGCGCCTAAGTCGCTTGGCCGCTCGCTTGCCGCCCGACCAGCCCTTCAGCTCCATCGGTGTTCCCCCTCCACCACAGGCTACGCCGGCGGTCCCCCTCCCCCGCTCTGACGAGCGAGGGAGGATTTGATACACCAAAAATTCCTCCCTCGCGAAGCGGGGGAGGGGGACCGTTCGCGAAGCGAATGGTGGAGGGGGCCTCGCCGCAAGCGAATAGCCCCACGGGCACGCAAACCCCACCCGACGGGTTTGACACACCTCCATCCCCAAGCGACATTCCTCGCTCCATCAGGGGGAACCATATGCTTCGGTCGCTTCTTCTCGCCACTGCGATGACCTTCACCACGCCTTCCATCGCCGATCCGGTGCACGACGCGACCCAGGCCGCGCTTCCCCAGCTCATGGAATTCTACCGCGACTTCCATGCCAATCCCGAGCTCAGCACGCATGAGGTGAAGACCGCCGCCAAGCTCGCCGAGGAGGCGCGCAAGGCCGGCTACAAGGTCACCGAGAAGGTCGGCGGCACCGGGGTGGTCGCGGTGCTCGAGAACGGTCCCGGCCCGGTCCTGCTGATCCGCGCCGACATGGACGGCCTGCCGGTGACCGAGGCGACCGGCCTGCCCTTCGCCTCCAAGGTCCGCACCACCAATGACGAGGGGATCGAGAGCGGCGTGATGCACGCCTGCGGGCACGACACCCATATGGCCAGCTGGATCGGCACGCTGCGCAACCTCGCCGCGATGAAGGCGAAGTGGCGCGGCACTGTGGTGATGATCGCCCAGCCGGCCGAGGAGCGCGGGCTCGGCGCCCGGGCGATGCTCGACGACGGGCTGTTCACCCGTTTCCCCAAGCCGCAATTCGCCCTGGCCTTCCACGACAGCGCCGGTGCCCCCGCCGGCCAGATCGGCGTCACCCCCGGCTATGCGCTCGCCAATGTCGATTCGGTCGACATCACGGTGAAGGGCGTCGGCGGGCACGGCGCCTATCCGCAGACCACCAAGGACCCGATCGTCCTCGCCGCGCGCATCGTCGGCGCGCTGCAGACCCTGGTCAGCCGCGAAGTCGATCCGCAGGAAGCCGCGGTGGTCACCGTCGGCATGATCAAGGGCGGCTCGACCCACAACATCATCGGCAGCGACGTGACGATGCTGCTCACCGTGCGCAGCTTCAAGCCCGAGGTGCGCAAGCTGCTGCTCGACGGCATCGCCCGCATCGCCAGGGGCGAGGCAATTGCCGCGGGTGTGCCCGACGATCGCATGCCCGAGGTCAAGGTCCGCGACAATTTCACCCCCGCCACCTTCAACACCCAGCCGATCACCGACCGGATGAAGACGCTGTGGACCGCGCGCTTCGGCAAGGACCGGGTGGTCGAGACCAAGGCGGTGATGGGCGGCGAGGATTTCAGCCGCTACTGGCTCGCCGACAATTCGATCCAGAGCCTGATCTTCTGGGTCGGCGGCGTGCCGGCCGACAAATGGGCGGCGTCGGACAATGGCAAGAAGCCCCTGCCCTCGCTCCACAGCGCCTATTGGGCACCCGATGCCGAGGCGGTGGTCGGCACCGCGACCGAGGCGATGACCGCGGCGGCGCTGGATATCCTCAGGAAATAGTCTCTCCGCGCCATGCCTCTTTTCAACCGGCGCCGCTGGCCGGCGCCGTCGCCGTTCCTGAGTGCCGCGCTGACCGGCGCCTATGTCGGCATCGCGCTGCAAATGGCGCTGGGCCTATCGACGGAGTCCCTCCCCGACTGGTCAGAGATCTGGGCGGTACCGCTCGTGCTCTTCTTGTACGGGCTGTTCGCGCTGCCTTTCGTCTCGCTGGGCCTGGCCCTGTGCGGCATCCCTGCCGCCCGCCTGCTCCATCGCTGGCGTGACCGCCCCTGGATGGGGCTGGTTGCGGCGGTCTCCGGCGCGCTCGCCGGCAAGCTCGCTTATTATGCCGTGGATCACCTGCTGTTCTTCGGCAACTACCGGCTCTGGTCGATCGAGCCCCTCGATCTCGGCCTGTGCTACGGCATCCCGACAGGCCTCGCCTGGTGGTGGTTCAAGCGCAACGATTGAGGGATGCGAGGCACGGCCGAGTCGTCGCGGCCTCTTCCCACTATCATTGTCTAACCCGGAACCGGGATTGCGGCAAGCCGGGGTCCCTGTTGCATATGGCTGCCCTCGATTCGCAGACGAGGAGCAACGGCACATGATGTACTATCACGGTACCCGCGCGGACCTGGCTCCCGGCGACCTCATCGCGGCGGGCCATGCCTCCAACTATGGCGCGCGCAAAGCCAATCCCTGGGTCTATTTCGCCGGCACGCTCGAAGCCGCGATCTGGGGCGCGGAGCTGGCGCAGGGCGAGGGGCGTGAGCGCATCTACATCGTCGAGCCGACCGGCGAATTCGTCGACGATCCCAACCTCACCGACCAGAAATTCCCCGGCAATCCCACCCTTTCCTACCGCTCGCGCGCGCCGCTGCGCGTCACCGGCGAAGTCGAGCAATGGCAGGGCCATGCGCCCGAACAGCTACAGCACATGAAGGACGCGCTCGCGCGGCTGAAGGCACAGGGTATCGAAGCGATCGACTGACCCGCCTTGATCCGGTCGCCGCGCCGCCCTAGATCACCGGCGCGGCGACCACGTTCCCGTCTCCCACGCGGAGGGTCAAGACCGGGACGGCCCGGCAGCTCTGTTCAAGGAGGCTGCCATGGTGTGGTTCATTCTCGTGATTGCCGGTCTGCTCGAAGTCGTCTGGGCCTTCTTCATGAAGCAGTCCGAAGGCTTCACGAAGCTCGTCCCCTCGATCGTCACCCTGGTCACCATGGGCGCCAGCTTCGGCCTGCTCTCGCTGTCGATGCGCAGCCTGCCGCTCGGCACCGCCTATACGGTATGGACCGGCATCGGCGCGGTCGGCGCCTTCGCGGTGGGCGTCATCGTGCTCGGCGAGCAGGCCAGCCTGATGCGCCTCGGCGCCGCCGCGCTGATCGTCTCGGGCCTGGTGCTGATGAAGCTGTCCACCGCGAACTAGGGCCGGCACTCCACGGTGAGGTGCGCCAGCTCGCGCACCGGCGCCAGCCGCACGCGGACCGTATCGGCATCCATGCCCGCCACGCAGACGATCGCCGCCCGCGCCTCGGGCCCGACCCGCCAGACATGCAGGTCGAGTATCCGCACGTCGCCGAGCAGTCCGCGCACCTCCCCGGCGACGTGCGCGTCGGTCCGGTCGAGCAGCACCGCCGCGGTGTCGCGCATCAGGGTCCAGGACCAGCGCGCGATCACCACCGCGCCGACGATCCCCATCGCCGGGTCCATCCAGCCCCAGCCCAGGTACCGCCCGGCGAGCAGCGCCGCGATCGCCAGCACCGAAGTCAGCGCATCGGCGAGGACATGGACATAGGCCGAGCGGAGGTTGTTGTCGTGGCCGTGATGGTGGTGATGCCCGTGATCATGCCCGTGATGATGATGATGGTGCCCGCCCGATAGCAGCGCCGCGCTTACCAGGTTCACCGCCAGCCCCAGCACCGCGACGATCGCCGCTTCGCCGAACGCCACCGCGGTCGGCTCGAACAGCCGCAGCACCGATTCCACCCCGATCCCCAGCGCGATCAGCCCCAGCACCATCGCCGAGGCGAAGCCGGCCAGGTCACCCACCTTGCCCGTCCCGAAGCTGTAGGCGGCGTTGCGCGCATGCTTCTTCGCATAGGAATAGGCGATCGCGGCCACCGCCAGCGCCCCGGCATGCGTCGCCATGTGGAAGCCGTCGGCGAGCAGCGCCATCGATCCGGTCCAGTATCCGGCGACGATCTCGCCGACCATCATCACCGCGGTCAGCGCCACCACCCACAAGGTCCGCCGGGCATTCTCGTCATGCGCGGCGCCCAGGAAGACATGCTCGTGCGCAAGCGCTTCGATCTCGGAAAGGCTGGCCATGGGGAATCCTATTTCGAATAGCGGCGGATCACCGCCAGCAGCTCTTCTGCCCCCTGCGCACGCTCGGCATCGCTGAGGCCCGGTGCGGCGACATGCGCATCGAGGTGATCGGCGATAATCGCGTCGAGCAGCCCGTTCACCGCGCCGCGCACCGCCGCGACCAGCTGCAGCACCTCGGCGCAGCCCGCCTCGCCCTGCAGCGCCCGCTCGACCGCGCCGACCTGCCCGCCGATGCGCCGCACCCGCGCCAGTAGCGCGGCATTGTCATGGGATAGATGTGCCATATACCCCTACCCCCTATAGGTATATCAGCCCAACGTAAACCCATCGCCCCATCTGGCGTCCGCCATTAGCTGAACTTATGCTCGCGCCCCGATGGTCCGCCCCCACCTCCCCCTCAACGCCCTGCGCGCCTTCGAGGCGTCGGCGCGGCACCAGAGCTTAACCCCCGCCGCGATCGAGCTGTGCGTGACCCAGGCGGCGATCAGCCACCAGGTGAAGGGGCTTGAGCAGCGGCTAGGCGCGCAGCTCTTCCGCCGCCTGCCGCGCGGACTGGCGCTCACCGACGAGGGGCTGGCCCTGCTCCCTGCGCTCGGCGACAGCTTCGATCGCATAGCCGAGCTGGTCGAGGGAATCGCCAGCGGCACTGCGGCGCAATTGCTCTCGGTCGCCGCGGTCGGCACCTTCGCAACCGGCTGGCTGCTGCCGCGCCTGCCCGGCTTCCACGCGGCGCACCCGCGCATCGACCTGCGCCTGTTCACCAACAACAACCGCGTCGACCTGGCCGGCGAAGGGCTCGACTATGCGATCCGCTTCGGTGCCGGCGCCTGGCACGGCACCGAGGCGGTGCCGCTGATCGAGACGCCGCTCACCCCGCTCTGCACGCCCGAACTCGCCGCGCGCCTCGCCATCCCCGCCGACCTGCTGACCCTGCCCTTGCTGCGCTCCTACCGCGCCGACGAATGGCCGCGCTGGCTGGCCCAGGCGGGCATCGCGCCGCCGCCGCTGCGCGGGCCGGTGTTCGACAGCTCGCTGGCGATGGCCGAGGCGGCGATCCAGGGCGCCGGTGTCGCGCTCGCCCCGCCGGCGATGCTCACCCGCCATCTCGGCGAAGGCCGGCTCGTCCGCCCCTTCGATCTCGAAGTCAGCACCGGCCGCTACTGGCTCACCTGGCTCCAGTCGCGCAGCCCGAGCCCGGCAATGGCGGCGTTTCGAGAGTGGATACTGGCGGAACTGCCAACCCCGCCTCGCTGAGCAGCCGCGCCGCCAGCGCCCGATAATAGAGGCAGATGTCGAGCAACTCGCGCGCCGACGGGTCGAGCCGCTCGCCCACCGCGACGCGGAGCAAAGTCCCACCGCCGGCGCCGTGCCAGCCGATTGTCATCACCGCGCCGCCGCGTGCGTCGCCCCGCCGCACCAGCCCACCGCAATGGAACAGGCAGTCGCGCGTGCGCCCCAGCGCCAGCAGCCGCGCCCGGTCAGGGTCGGCCACGTCCAGCGCCTCGCGCAGCCGCGCCACCAGATTGGCGGTGTGCCGCTCCTGCTCGGGCAGTGCGATTCCCCGCGCCGCAGCGATCGCCAGCACGAGCAGCTGGAGGAAGCGGTCGAGCTCGCGCAGCCCGTTGCCGATCACCTTGGCGCGGTACGGCCCGGCGATCGTCCGCGCCGCGCCGGCATCGAGTCCCCGCCCCAGGAACTGTGCCCCGCGCTCCAGCGTGACATGCGCGCGGGCGAGTTCCCCGCCCCAGCCGCTCAGCCGCAAAGCTTCAGGTCGTGCGCACAGGTCTGGCCACGCGCGTCGGTGCGCAGCGCATAGGTGACGCGCTGGTGCGGCTCGAGCCGGTCGAGTCCGCAGACCCGCAGCGCGCTTTCATGGACAAAGGCATCCTCGCCGCCCTTGTCCGCACGGATCACGCCGAAGCCGGCGGAGGCATGGTAGAAATAGACCGTCCCGCTCAGCATGCGGCAGCCTTGCGCGCGGCAATCGCCTGCTCCACCGCGGCGAGCCCTTCTGCGCTGGCCACGGCAAGGTCGAGCGGTCGCCCGCCCAGCGCGGCGTCATGCCCGTTGAGGAAGCTCGTCGCCGCATCCCGGCCCAGCGCCTCGAAGGCCAGGCGCGCAGCCCGGCCCTGCCGCTCGGCGGACTCGGGATCGAGCCGGACCGTGTTGAACTGCTTGCGGAAGGGCTTGGCCGGAGTCCGCGCTTCCTCGGCCACCACGGGCGAGTTCGCCTCGCTCATTGGGCAGCCAGGATCGGCTGGTTCGCAGCCAGCAGCGTCCGCAGCCCGGCGATCCGCTTCGCATAGCCGCGTGCCAGTCCTTCATGGGCATGACGCGCCTCCACCGATGCGGCGGCGCTTGCGCGCATCAGCGATATCTGGTGGCGGTGAAGGAGATAATTGAGATCCATGATGTGCCTCCGCAGCCTGTAAGCGGGAGCGCACAAGTCTCTCAGCCGCGGGCGCCTACATGTCGGAACTGCTCGCGATGGCTTGGTCATAGCATGCTACCGACGCAGGAGATAGCGCGCGCTGCGCCCGCGCCTGGAAATAGATCGTTCCGCAAGCGATGGATCGGGAGCTTGCAGGTTGAGGGCGTCCGGCCAATCTGAGATAACGCTGCGACCAAAGGAGGCCCGACATGCTGCGCATCCTCTTGTCCGCGATCCTGTTCCTCGTCGCCCTGCCCGCCACCGCGCTGGCCCAGAGCCCCGGCACGCTGATCTCCGCCGATCCCGTGCCCGGCGGTCCCGAGGCGAGCCGGTCCTGGCGCATCGCCTATTGGACCAGCGACGCGCGCGGCCGGGCGATCCGGGTCACCGGCATGGTCGTCGCCCCGCGTGATCGCGCGCCCGCGCCCCGCCGGGTGATCGCCTGGGCGCATGGCACCTGGGGCGTGGTAGAGCGCTGCGCACCGTCTCTGAGCGCGAACTTCTGGAGCGCGACGCCCGCCCTTACCGACATGCTCGCCCGCGGCTATCTCGTCGTCGCGCCGGACTATCCCGGCCTCGGCTCGCCGATGCCGCATCCCTATCTGGTCGGGACCGACACCGCACGCTCGGTGCTCGACGCGGTCCGCGCCGCCCGTTCCCTGCCCGAGGCCGGTGCCGGCCGCGACTTCGCGGTCTGGGGCGAATCTCAGGGCGGCCATGCCGCGCTGTGGACCGCTACCGAAGCCGCCCGCTACGCGCCCGAACTCCGCCTGGTCGGCACCGCCGCCGCCGCGCCGCCCACCGACCTCCCGGCCAATCTCCGTTCGGGCAGCGACCTCAATGTCCGCGCGATGCTCGCCGCCTATGCCGCCTATAGCTGGTCGGAGCATTTCGATCATCCGCTCTCCAGCCTGTTCAACAAGACCAATGCCGGCGTCGCCACGCGGCTGGCACGCAACAATTGCGTCGAACTCGGCAAGAACCCGCGGATCGGCACGATCCTCGGCATCCTCTCGATCCGCAATGCGCTGCGCAGCACGGACATGGGCCGGATCGAGCCCTGGGCCGGCATCGCCCGCGCCAACAGCGTCCTCCCGCGCGCCGTGCCCGGCCCGCTGCTGATCGCCCAGGCCAGCGACGACACGGTGGTCGCCCCCGCCGTCACCCGCAGCTTCGCCGTCCAGCGCTGCCGCACCGGCGCGCCACTGCGCTATGTCGCGCTGCCCTCGGGCGGCCATGCCGGCGTCACCCGCGGCAGCGCCGCCGTCACGCTCGACTGGCTCGACGCGCGCTTTGCCGGCGAACGGCCCTCCAGCGATTGCGGGCGGATTTAGAAACTTCCCCTCCCTGCAAGGGAGGGGCTAGGGTGGGTTAGAAAAGGTCGGGCTCGATGCCCGGCCTTTTCTCTATTCAACGTCACGGTTGGCTGGGCTCGCTGCGCTCGCAACCCACCCCCGACCCCTCCCTTTCAGGGAGGGGAGCACGTCTGAAGCCAGAAATTCACCCCATCGCAACCGCGTCCACCGCATCCTCGCGCTTCTCAGGCCGGATATAGATCGAGCTGAGCTTGGGCTCCTGCGCCTTCAGCCGGTGCTCGAGCCGCTCGATCAGCGTCTCCGCCTCGCCCATCGGCAGCGCGTCGGCAAAGTCCGCGCTCACCGCGACGAACACCCGGTCGGGCGCGGTGTGGATGGTGCGGACATGGTTGACATGGGTGATGCACGGCTCGGCCTCGAGCAGCGTGCGGATCGCCGCGATCATGTCCGGGTTGGCCCGCTCGCCGATCAGCAGCCCCTTGGCTTCGCGGGCGAGCAGCATCGCCACGCCGGCCAGGATCACCCCGATCACGATCGAGGCACAGCCGTCGATGCGCGGATCGCCCCAGTGATGGCTCGCCCATACGCCCGCGCCGGCCACGACCAGCCCGGCCAGCGCCGCCGAATCCTCGAACAGCACGATGAAGCCAGACGGGTCCTTGGATTCCTTGATCGCCTGCCACCAGCCGAGATCGCCCTTGCTCCTGGCGAACTCGCGCATCGCGATCCACCAGCTCGTCCCCTCCAGCGCGAAGGCGATGGCGAGCACGACATAGTTGATCAGCGGGTCGCGCAATTCCTCGGGCGCGGCGATGTGCTTCCAGCCTTCATAGACCGACACGCCGGCACCCAGCCCGAAGATCAGGATGGCGACGATGAAGGCCCAGAAATAGAGTTCGCGACCATAGCCGAAGGGATGGTCGGCGTCGGGCGGCCGCTTGCCGCGATATTGCCCGTAGAGCAGGAGGCCCTGGTTGCCGGTGTCGACCAGGCTGTGCACGCCCTCGGTGAGCATCGAGGAAGAACCGGAAATCGCGGCCGCCACGAACTTGGCGACCGCGATCCCGAGATTTGCGGCCAGCGCCGCATAGATGACGATGTTGGCGCGCCAGCCTGACGCTGCGGGCGAGGCCGCCACTGGCCGGCCTTAGCCGAGGCCGATCTTCGACAGGATCCTGCCGACCACGCCCTTGTCCTCGCCGCCCTTGGCGAGCCTGGCTTCCTTCTTGGGGTCATAGCCCGAGCTTTCGGGAAGCTCGCTGGCGCTGTGGCTGTGCACCGGCTGGGTCGAAGCGGGCGGGTCCGACGCGTCCATCGACTCGTCGAGCGCACGGTCGAGCCGTGCCTCCTTGCTTTCCGGATTGCGGTAGAGCCGCTCGACGATCGACTCGTCGGTGCCTGCGTCCGCCGACTGGGCCGGCGTGCGCTTGGTCTCTTCATCCGGTCCCGGTGCCACCGACATGCGGTCCAGCGCCGGGTCGATCGGGTTCGCGTTCATGGTCACTCTCCTGAGCGTTGCCCTGATGTAACGAACACAATTCGATTCCCGTTCCCGCAGGCGACGCGGCCCGGGCGCAAAAGAAAACGGCCCGGCGAGTTTCCCCGCCGGGCCGTGATTTCGTGTTCCGTTGCCGGAACTTAGTTCCGCTGGCTGCCGAACAGACGGAGCAGGAACAGGAACATGTTGATGAAGTCGAGGTAGAGCGTCAGCGCGCCCATCACCACGGCCTTGCCCTGCATGTCGGTGCCGCCGACATAGGCATACATGCTCTTGATCTTCTGCGTGTCATAGGCGGTCAGGCCCGCGAACAGCAGCACGCCGATCGCGCTGATCGCCAGGCTCAGCGGTCCCGAGTTCAGGAACAGGTTGACGATCGAGGCCACGATCAGGCCGACCACGCCCATGATCAGGAACGTGCCGAGGCCCGACAGGTCGCGCTTGGTGGTGTAGCCCCACAGGCTCAGGCCGGCGAAGCCCGCTGCCGTGGCGAAAAACACCTGCGCGATCGAGGTATCGGTATAGGTGAGGAAGATCGTCGAGAGCGACAAGCCCATCAGCGTGGCATAGGCCCAGTAGAGCGCCTGCATCGCCGGGGTGGAGAGGCTGCGCTGTGCGAAGCTCATCACCAGCACGATGCCGAGCGGCGCCAGCATCACGATGAAGCCGAGCGCGTTGAGGCTCTGCCCGCGCGCGGTCTGGGTCAGCATCACGTCGATCGCGCCGCTCTTGGCGAAGACGAGCGCGACGATGCCCGTCAGCAGCACGCCCGAAGCCATGTAGTTGTACACGGACAGCATGTACGACCTGAGCCCCGCGTCGCGCGCTTCCGCGCCCGCGCCGGCCCTATAGGGCGCGCCCGTCCGGGGATCCGACCATTCAGCCATTTCAAAACTCCTTTGCCCGGCACCTGCCGGATAGGTGTAATATCGCCCTGATACGGGGTGTTTTCAAGCGAAACCCGGGCGGCTAGTCCCTGTGTATGATCCGCCTGTTCGTCGGCCTGCGCCTTCCCGCCCCCATCCGCGCCCAGCTGCTCGCGCTCGGCGGCGGCATCCCCGGCGCGCGCTGGCAGGACGAGGAACAGCTCCACATCACCCTGCGCTTCATCGGCGACGTCGACGAGCGCGCCGCCGAGGATGCAGCGCTCGCGCTCTCCGCGGTGCACTGGCCACCGGTCGAGATCGCGGTCGAGGGTGTCGGCACCTTCGACAAGCGCGGCCGCATCCACACCGTCTGGGCTGGTATCCGCCCGCGCGAGGCACTCTCCGGGCTCCACCGCAAGATCGACCAGGCGCTGGTCCGCGCCGGCCAGGAGCCCGAGCGCCGCGCCTATCTCCCGCACGTCACCCTCGCCCGGATGAACAGCCCCGCCGAAGCCGCCGACCGCTTCCTCGAGGCGCATGCCGGCCTGGCGAGCCCGGCCTTCACCCTCGACCATTTCTACCTGTTCGAGAGCAGCCTCGGCCACGAGGGCGCGCGCTACGAGGCGGTGGAGCGGTACCGGCTGGACGGCTGACGCCCCGCCCGAACTACCGCCGCTTCGCCTCCAGCACCGCGCGCACCTTCCGCGCCAGCTGCTCGCGCGTGTACGGCTTGGACAGCAGCTCCACCCCGGCGTCGAGCCGCCCGTCATGGACGATCGCGTTCTCGGTATAGCCCGAGGTGAACAGCACCCGCAGCTCCGGCAGCCGCGCCCGCGCCACCCGCGCCAGCTCGGGGCTCTTCAGCGTGCCCGGCATCACCACGTCGGTGAACAGCAGGTCGATCGCCACCCCGCTCTCGATCACGCTCAGCGCGCTCTGCGCGTCGTTCGCCCGCAGCACCGTATAGCCGAGCTCGCCGAGCAGCTCGACCACCGTCGCCTGCACGTCGGGATCGTCCTCGGCGACCAGGATCGTCTCGGTGCCGCCGCGCATCGCCACCGTCTCGGGCGAGGCGACCAGCACCTCCTCGCGCTTGCGCACGCGCGGCAGGTACAGCTTCACCGTCGTGCCGTGGCCGATCTCCGAATAGATCTTCACATGCCCGCCCGACTGCTTGACGAAGCCATAGACCATCGACAGCCCCAGCCCCGATCCCTGTCCCTCGGGCTTGGTCGAGAAGAAGGGCTCGAACACCTGCTCGATCAGCCCGGGATCGATGCCGCTGCCGGTGTCGGTCACCGCCAGCATGACATATTGCCCCGCCGGCACGTCCGCGAGCCCGCGGGTGTAATCGTCGTCGAGCGAGGCATTGGCCGCCTCGATCGTCAGCTTGCCCGTCCCCTGCATCGCGTCGCGCGCGTTGATCGCCAGGTTGAGGATCGCATTCTCGAGCTGGGCCGGATCGACCTGGCAGTTCCACAGGCCTCCGGAGGTGATCACCTCGATCCCGATCGCCTCGCCCAGCGCCCGGCGCAGCATGTCGTCCATCCCGCCCAGGAACTTGCCGACATTGAGCACCCGCGGCTCGAGCGGCTGGCGCCGGCCGAAGGCGAGCAGCTGGCTGGCCAGCTTCGATCCGCGCTGCACTCCGGCCAGCGCGTTCGCCACCCGCCGCTCGGCCTTGTCGCTGCCCTGCACGTCGCGGGCGAGCAGCTGGAGATTGCCCGAGATCACCTGGAGCAGATTGTTGAAGTCGTGCGCCACGCCGCCGGTCAGCTTGCCGATCGTCTCCATCTTCTGCGCCTGGTGGAGCGCCGCGAACGCTGCCTCGCGCTCCGCCACCGCCTCGGCGACCCGCGCCTCGAGCCGCTCGTTGAGCACGCGCAGCTCCTCCTCGGCCTGAGAGCGCCGCACCAGCTCGCGCTCCACCGTCTCGAACAGCCGGGCATTGTCCATCGCCAGCGCCGCCTGCCCCGCCAGGCTCACCAGGCTGGCCTCCGCCGCCGCGCCGAACCGGCCCGGCTCGGGATGGCCGTAGAGCAGCCCGCCGATCACGTTGCCCGAAGGCGTCCGCACCGGCACGGCGAGATAGGAGCGCACCGGCAGATGCCCTTCGGGCATGCCCAGGAACGGCCCGCTCTGGCCATAGCGCGGATCGACCGTGATGTCGTCGACGCGGATGATCCCGGTGCCGGCAAAGGTCGGCTCGAACAGCCGGGTGATCCGCGGCATCGGGAACTTGTCGAAGGCCGATCGCGGCGCCCCGGCCAGGGCGTAGAGCATGTAGCGCTCGCCCTCGGTCTCGTCGGTGCTGTTGTAGAAGAAGGCGCCGAACTTCGCCCCGATCAGCGCCACGCCCGCGTCCACCGCGGTCTGCGCCACCCGCGCGCTGTCGCGCTCGCCGGTGATCGCCGCGCCCGCCTGGTTGACCACCTCCAGCGTGCGCCTTTTCTCCTCCAGCGCCTCGATCGCAGCGTGCTCGCGCTGCTGGGTATCGTAATGCTCGGTGCGGTCGGCGCTGGTGCCGAAGATGCCGAGCACGCTGCCGTCCTCGCCGCGGATCGGCGTCATCGCCAGGTCGACGCGGATGTCGATCTTCTCGCCGCTGCCGCGCACGCTCTGCACGTGCAGCCCGGGCCGCAGCACCGGCTCGCCGGCATAGGCCCGTTCGAAGATCGCGCCGACATCCTCCCACACCTTGGGCCAGCTATGGCGATAGGAGCGGCCGAAGATGCGCTTGTTCTCGTCGCGATAGGCGTCGAGGATCAGGTCGTTGTAGAAGAAGAGATAGTCCGGCCCCCAGGTGACGAAGGCCCGTTGCGGCGAGGCAAGCATCAGGTCGAGCGCGACGCGCAGCTCGCGCGGCCAGCCCGTGATCGGCCCCAGCTCCGGCACCGCAAAGCCCGGCGCGCGCAGCATCTCCCCGGTTTCGCCGCCATGGCCGGGCCAGGCGGTGTCGGCATTGCCCATCCATGCTCCCCATAGGCCCCCGCCCGGCATGGTTTATACAGCGAAAGCCAAGCAGGAAAAGACAGCGAAAGCGCTCGCGGGCAAGGGTTTGGAACGGCAGGCTAGCACCATTTACAGTGTCCCCCGCCGCCCCGGCGCGATACAGGGCGGGGCAGAGACCAGGACGGAGGCGCGGCATGGCGACACTGGCGGATGCCATCCCGGAACGGGCACCCCGCGGCACGCTCGAGGCGGCGCTGCGGGGCGCGGCGATCCTGCTCGTCGCGGCGAGCTGGCTGAGTGCCGCGCTGTTCGGCGCCTATATCCTCGCTTTCTATGGCGGCACCCTGGCGGGCGGCGCGCCCGATCGCTGGAACGAGAACCTGCCCCGCCTGCACGAGGCCGCGACGCCCTTCGCCACCATCGCGATCGGGGCGCATTTCGTCACCGGCGGCATCCTGCTGCTGCTCGGGCCCATCCAGCTGATCGCGGCGATCCGCAACCGCATCCCCGCGCTCCACCGCTGGCTCGGCCGGCTCTACGTCCTCGCCGCCGCGATCGCCGGGCTGGGCGGGCTCGGCTTCATCCTGGCCAAGGGCACGGTGGGCGGCCCGGCCATGGACATCGGCTTCGGCCTCTATGGCGCACTGATGGTGCTGTGCGCCGCGCTCGCCTTCACCAATGGCCGCGCCCGCCGGATCGAAGTCCACCGCGCCTGGGCGATCCGGCTGTTCGCGCTGGCGATCGGCTCCTGGCTCTACCGGATGGAATATGGCTTCTGGTTCCTGCTGTTCGGCACGGCGGGCCATACCTCCGATTTCCGCGGCGGCTTCGACCTGGTGATGGACTTCGCCTTCTATCTGCCCAACCTCGCCGTCGCCGAGGCATTCATCCGCGCCCGCCGCGCCGATGCCGCGCCTGCGCTGCGCATCGGCGCAGTGGCGGCGCTGCTGGCGGCCAGCGCCTTCATCCTCCTCGCCACCTGGCAGTTCGCCACCCAGATGTGGCTCCCCGGCATGGCGAGCGGGCTGAGCGCGCTCGGCGGCTGACGCGGGAACCGCCGGCTAGAAGCTCGCGGTCAGGTTCAGCGAGCCGTACAGGGTGGTGCCGCCGCGATTGGCATTGGGCGCCTCTTCCAGGAACCGCCCCTTGGCAAGCACCACCGCATCCGCCTCGAAGCGCAGCGCGGCAGGCCGCACCCACCAGCGCAGCCTTGCGTCCCATTGATGCCCCGCGAAACGCCCGGACCGGCCGGTCGCGTCGCGGACGCCGGTGGTGGAGAAGCCGTCCCTCGGTTCGGCCAGCCAGAGCGCATGATAGCTGACAAGGCCGTCGAGCCGCTTCGACGGCGTCACCTCCACGCGCATCCCCGCGGAGGAGATGTTGGCGCGGCCGACCGCATTGTAGAGGCCCGACGGCGCGAGATCGGCGCGGCGCATCCCGAACAGCGTGTCGAAGCGTCCATAGCGGTTGCCGGGGCGGTCGCCGCTGGCGCGGTCATATTCGACGGCGATCCGCGGACGCCAGCCGGTGGGGAAGGTATATCCCGCATCGCCATGGACGAACCAGGCGGACACCGGAAGCGTCGCCGCATTCGCCGCGGTCGAGGCGCTGATCCGCCCCGACTGGTAGAATGCCTCGACCTCGGCATCGAGCTTCCCCGGAGCGGAATCGCGCAGCACGCGCCCGCCATAGGTATTGAGCGAACGGTCGCGCGTCGGCCGGCCCGGCATGTCGCGTTCGCCCAGATGGTAGAAGCTGCCCTCGAGCAGCACGGGACCGAGCGCGCGGGCCTTGGCCACCGTGCCGCCCCACAGCACCAGGTCGAAGCCTTCGCGATCGGGGGCGACGGCGTTGTGCCGCAGCGACGCAGCATCGTCAGGCCGGCGCTGTTGCGGCAGGACGTAGATCAGGCTCGCCGTCACGCCACCTTTGGCGCTGATCTCGGCGTCGAGCCCGGTATAGCCGTTGGTGGTGTTGCGATAATCGTCGGCGGCGACCAGCCGGCGCGAGCCGATGTTCAGCAGGAAGCGCCCGCCCCGGATCACGACCTTCGATCCGCGCCCGAGCGAAACCGCGCCCGAGGCATAGGCCTGCACCAGCTCGAGCGTATTCGTTTCCCCGGTCGTCACCGGCGTCCCCGCATCGCCGCCATAAACCCGGCTGTCCCAGAGCTCGGCCGCCAGGATCACGGGGCCGCTGTCATATTTGGCCAGCAGCGTGGTGCGCAGATTGACCAGGTCGTCGTCGCGATTGAAGCCGGCACGCGGCTGGTTCTCGATCGCTTCGTAGCGGATGCGGACGGTGCCCGATACGTCGAGATCCTGCGCGAGCGCAGGTGCCGGCAACAGGGTCAGGGCAAGGAGATATCGGGGAAGATGCACGCCATTGCGTCCGCTTCTGGAGTTGGACGCGATACTTTGGCTGACGCCTCATGGGGAGACCGCCGCCCCCATGCGCCCGCAATTCCGGGTCTTTGCGGCGCAAGTCAAGCGGGCTGAGCCTCCCAATCCGTCATCCCGTCCTCCCCCGTCATCCCGACGAAAGTCGGGATCTCAGGCAGCAGCGCGGGACAGGAGCCGCACGAGATCCCGACTTTCGTCGGGATGACGAAAGGGTTCAGATGGTCGCGCTTTGGCGAAGACTGACTGCAAAGCATCCTAGCCCTAGTGATCAAGCGCTTCTGATATACGTGTGGACATCTCGCCGCCCCAGGCTTGAACAAGGATCAATTCGTTCTGATAATCTCATTCGACATCACTTCGGAGGCGTCTATGCGAGCGCGCACCCACAAAGTCCTTGGATGGCTTGCCGCCGCGGTCCTCGCCGTACTTGGCGTGATCGGTGCATTCATAACTGATGCGCAGCGCGGCCCAATTTTAAATGCGCTAAGCCAACCTATATGGGCGGTGCCTGCGGCGCTTGTAGTCTTAGCTTGGCTGGCAATATGGCTTCGAACCCGCCCTGTTCCCGATACCGCGGGGAAAATAGAAATCGAGAACATACCTATCGAAAGCTCCTCTGCAGCTGACGGGTACGGCTATTCAGCTAGTGGAGATGCAAGGATTACCGTTTTCGGTGGCACCTCCACAAAAAATAGTCGGGCCGGAGTCCACGCTACCGATCGAGCGCAGATCGAAACGCACGGGTTAAGGGTAGAGGGCAATGGACGAAAATAAACAGGGTCCAGTTTACTTGAATTGGAAATCCATATTGGGAGATATGTGGGCCAAATATGACGGCAGGAAATCAGGCACTCCCAGCTCCACGCGGATCAGCGGAAACGTAGATTACATCTCTGTTGGCTGTGTCGCAGAAGGCAATGGCGGAAATGGGATGACGTTTGAAGGTAATGCGAACAGCATTATTATCGGCGGAAATATCAGGAACAATCGAGGCACCGGCATCCACGCGAGCGACTCGTCTTCCGTAACCGCCATTGACACGAACGTTGAAGGGAACGGCCACGAGAAATAATCCGTGGCAGTCGGTAGGTAGCCAGCTTGATCCTAGTCTCATGAGCTTCCGGCTCAGGGGTCTGTCGCGCATGCCGCAATTTGGGCACTATCGGGCGCGCCCGAGCCGCGCCACCAGCGCCTCCGCCGCGGCACTGACATCGGCCCAGGTCACGTCGAAGTCCCGGTCCTCGCCATAATAGGGATCGGCGACCGAGCTGCCCTCGCGTCCCGCGACCTGGTCCATCAGCAGGCCCAGCTCTGCGCTCGCATCCGCCGGCGCGATCGCCTGGAGGTCGCGCAAATTCTGCCGGTCGAGCGCGAAGACGAAATCGAAGCGGCGGAAGTCCTCGGGCCGCACCTGGCGGGCGCGTAGCCCGGAAATGTCGGTGCCGTGCCGGCGCGCCGCCGCCTGTGCCCGGCGGTCGGGCGAGTCGCCGGCATGCCAGCCGCCGGTCCCCGCCGAATCCACTTCGATATCCAGCCCGGCCTTTTCCGCCGCCGCCCGCAGCGCGCCCTCGGCGAGCGGCGAGCGACAGATATTGCCCAGGCACACGAACAGGACCGACGTCACCTTACCTCCCCCCGTCCGCGCGATCACATCGCGTGGAAGACGCCGCAGGCGATGCGCCCGCCCGAATTGCCCGAGGGGTCAGTCTTGTAGTCGTCGGCATTGGCATGGACGACCAGCGCGGCGCCGTCCTGGTCGAGCAGCCCTGCATAGGTGCCGCCCGGCAGCGTGAAGATCGTGCGGTCGCGGCCGTCATCGCCCACCGAGAGGTTGGGCATGTCGCCGGCATGCGGGCCGGCGGGGTTGTCCTTGCCGTGCTGGTGGCCGGTCGGGTTCCAATGGCCGCCGGCGCTGGCGAAGTCCGGGCCTTCGCACTTGCCGACGGTGTGGACATGGGTGCCGTGCACGCCCTTGGTCATGCCGTGCACCTCGACCATCACCCGGATCGCGCCGTCCACTTCCTCGGCGATCGCCTTGCCGACATCGGTGCCGTCGGCCATCTTCAGGTCGGCCTGGGCGCGGAAATGGCCGGCCATGTAGCGCGCATTCTTCTCGGGCTTCGCACAGCCCGTCACCGCCAACATACTCGCCACAATCAGCAAACCGCGCATCGCCCGCACTCCGGATAAATGTTCCCGTCACGTAATGGCTGTCGGCGCGGCCGGTTCCAAGGGGTCAGCGCAAACATTCTCCGTCCGTCTTGCCGGAGACGCTGCCTACCCCAAGGATGATCCGCGCCCGCCGCTCGAAGGTCAGCGCCTGCCAGCGCCCCGAATTGCCGATCGCGGTGCGGCTCCGCAGGAAGGTGAGGTGGAGCATCTCGTACTGCTCCGGATCGATCCGCCGCTGGTCGAGCAGGCATTGCCAGCGGTCCAGGTTCCACGCCCAGTCGCGCTGCACCCCGTCCTGGTCGATGCTCCGCGCCAGCGCGCCGTACCAGGCGAAGATCGCCCCCAGCCGCTCCCAGCGCTCGCCCTCGGGCATGGCGGCGAGCTTGCGCCGCAGCCGGGCGAGGTCCTCGTCGAGCGGGAAGCCGCCCTGCTGCACCTTGGTATCCACCGCCCAGCGCACCTTCCGGCGCGTGATCGGCCCTTCGGGGAACACCCGCAACAGGTCCTGCCGCACGTCCTCGAGCAGCACCAGATAGGTGTCGAGCTGCACCTGCAGCATCGCGTCGCTCTCGAACAGCGCGTTGAACTCGCCCCAGAGCACCGGGTTGAGCTTGCCGTCGCTGCCATGCGCCGCGAGGATCTTCTCCCGGCACTTCGCCTTCACCGGCACCGCCAGGCAGTCGCGCGAGAAGACCAGCCGGCCATAGACCGGCATCAGCGCCTTGCGCGCGCGCCGGAAGCTGCCGCCCCGCGCCTTCCTCCACGCCTTCAACAGCGGCTGCAGGCTGCCCGTCCCGAAATTCCACTGCGCCATGCCGACCGAGACCAGCTGGCTGTCGAAATTGCCCACCGGCATCGCCCAGCAGCCCATCGTCTCGGGGATCGAGGTCTCGTGCATCTGCGCGAAGATCGCCGCCCGGTCGAGCCCGATCCCGCCCAGCCGCGCGGCACTGTCGGCGTCGATCGCCAGGAAGGGCAGGTCCGCCACTTCGCGGCAAGCCGGCCGCGCGGGCGGCACCGGTGCGACGGGCGCCGCGACCTGCGCCGCCGCCGGCACCACCCCCGCCGCCAGCGCCACCAGCACCCCCGCAACCAAGCCCCGCATCCCCATGCCCGTCTCCTCGCCGCGGATACTCCCCCGCCCGGCCCGCCACCGCAAGCGCCCCGAAACATGGTTACCCGTGCGGGCCCCTCGGACGGATTTCCCTAGGGAATCCGACATTTGCTGCTACTCAAAATGGCGAATTGCGGAATCCCCGGACTAGCTGCCGGCGTTCGCAGCGGCAAATATCCGCCCGAAGCATGTCGATCCGCCTGCCTCTCGATCCCCCGCCGATCCGGCTCATGACCCGCTTGCTCGCCGAGCTGCAGACCACTGTGCTCGCCCGCGCGATCCGCATGTTCGACGGTGACCTCGACCGGGTGACGATCTTCGCGGTGATCGCCCGCGACACCTATCCGTTCGACGCGCGCGCCGGCCTCGCCCCCACCGTCTCGGCCCATTCGCTCGCCATGTCGCTGTCGCGCCCGTACGAGACCGTCCGCCGCCACGTCCATGCGCTGGTCGATGCCGGCTGGTGCAGGCGCGGCGCCGACGGCGTCCATGCCAATCATGCCGAGATCCAGTCGCCCGACCTGACCGCGTTCCTCACCCTGGTCCACGACGCCGCCGTCCGCTTCGTCGCCGACATGGCCCGCGCCGGCGTGCCGATGCCCGAGGTCGGCACCGTGCGCCCCTATCACCACGCCGCCGGCGTCCAGGCCGCGATCGACCTGATGCTCGCGGTGATCGACACCAATCGCCGCGCCCATGCCGACTGGCTCGAGCTCGTCCTGTTCTCGACGATCTACGCGGCCAATTCGCGCCTCCTCAACGCCGATCGCGAGCTCGCCTGGCATTATGCCGATGGCCGCAAGGAGCCCCCTTCCCACCTGCGCCAGCCGGTGCGCACCAGCGCCGTCGCCCGCGCGCTCGGCCTGCCCGAGGCGACCGTCCGCCGCCGCCTCGTCCGCCTGCTCGACGACGGCCGGGTCGAGCGCGTCGGCAAGAAGCTGCTGGTGTCCGAGGCCTGGCTCAACCGGCCCGAGGCGATCGAGACCAGCACCCGAAGCTTCTCCACCGTCCGGCTGCTCCTCGCCCGGCTCGGGGTGAACGGCTTCCCGCTCCACGACCCCGCCCGCGCCTATCTGACCGGCCGTCCCGAGCCCGTTTCCTTCGACTGATCGCATCCGGCGCCCGCCGGCGCGCCACTTCCGCCAAAATGGGCAGCGACTCGCTTGAGGGCAGTGCCGCGCGCGCCAATAGCCGGCCCAAATCGAGGGACTCGGGCGGCATGACGTCGCTCCCCAGAGGCAAGGCCGCCGTCCCAATGCGGCGGCCAAGCGGGCTGTCGGGCTCCCACCCGTCGGTCACCATCGGTGGGCGCGGGCTCCGGCCCGCGCCCTTACCGCGCCACCGTCCCGGACTCCCCCCACGCCCTTCCTTTTCCCCGGCGAAGGCCGGGGCCCAGACTTGAAAGTCCGGCGGAGACCGGGCCCACCCGTCGGAAAAGAAAAGCCGCCATCTATCCCCCCGAACACCCGGTGATCCGCGGAAGCACGGCAGGCGGCGGCGCCACCACTTCCTCCTCACAGTCCTCCCAGTCTTCCCCCTCGCCCCGCTCCCCGGCCTCCGCCGCCCGCGCCGCTTCCCGATCGGAGTCCTCCGCATCCTCCGCGGCCTTCATCGCCCGCGCCCGGTCGATCATCTCGAGCTTCTTCAGGATCGCGGCATTGGTCTCCTCCGCGGTCGCCCGCGTCTCGAAGATGCCGCCCGCGGCCCGCGCCGCCGCATGGGCGATATCGATCAGCTCGCCTTGGCTGGCCCCTTGCGCCGCCTGGCCGGGCCGCCCGCGCGCGAGCAGGAACTTGAGCAGCCCGTCCGAATAGCGCCGCTTGCGCGAGACCTCGACGCCGTCCTTCCACACGATCTCTTCCCAGCCCTCCACCGCGCGCTCCCAGGCCGCCTGCTCGAGCGTCGGCACGCTCTCGTCGAGCGCCTTCTCCCAGGCCGCGGCGAACTTCGCATCGCGCCGCCGCATCCGATAGGCCGACTGGTTGGAGATATGCGCCCGCGCACAGGCATCGCGCACGCAGCCGGTCTCGCCGAGCGCCCGCAGGAAGATGCGCGTGCGGATCTCGGTCCAGCCGTCATGTCGCTTGCGATAGTCGCCGAACATGCCGTCGCGCCGGCCGGCCCGCGCCGCCGCCCCGGAGAGCCGCGCCACCCGCTCGGCCCCGGCCCGCGCCACCGCCTTCTCCCAGAGCCGGGCAAAGTCCGCGTCCCGCTTGCGCACGCCATAGGCGCCGGCGACGCTCATCCCCGTCTCGCGGCACGCCCGCCGCACCGACCCATGCGTCGCGAGCCCGCGCAGAAACGCCTCCCGCACCGCCCCCGACCAATATTGCCGCCCGAATTCGCCCGCCATCCGACTCGCTCCGCTGCTGCAGGAGCGGAGTCAGTTATGGGGGATTTTCCTATTTTGGAAGAACAAATGTGGAACATATTTTAGGGACAGCCCGCTGTCGGCCCCATCGCGAGTCATTCAACTGTCCGCAGCAGCTCCTGGAAGCAGTCAGGCATCGTTCGCAACTTATACAACTCCAGTTCACGGGCAAACAGATCGAGATGATCGGTGACACTGGACCCTAATTTATGTCGGCCTTCAATTTAGACCGGTGGATGGACTTAGAGATCAGCGCTCAGCGCTCAGCGCTAGCCACGCGGCGAGCTGTCGCACGATCGTATGCTAGCCCAAGATCTAACCAGTGGGTAACGATATAATATTTACCTCCAGAATCAGAACGATAGGCATTCAGAATTCGAGACACCCTCGTTCGGGTTACACTCATAGGTACCTTCTTCGCGGTCTGCCTCCGGATTTCGCTGTCTTCGCTCAGTAGCAGGTCAACGATCTCAGTGTCCTTCATCGACGCAAAGTCCTTTGCGGTCATCACCTCAATTATCTTGCCTTTCATGTACGCCGGAATTTCAAATGCCAACAATTCTGCTGACGTTCTGCGATTTAATTTTAGTATAATCCGCGCAGCTTCGATGAAATCGGCGTAATAATCACCTCTATCTACAGCATTGATCCGCGAAAGCGGTGTCCGAGCGATTCTCGGGATATCCTCGAACTCGGAAAATGCCTTAAAATATGCAATTACAGAACTTGATGGACCTATCTCACGATTATCAAGAACTGATCGAATGAGCGATAGATCGTTGCGATCCAGCTTGCGTGCAATGACATCAAGCGCCTTAGTAGTAAGTTCACGCTCCTTTGCCTTCACGGGATCGGAGTTTCCAATCCTAAGCGACAGTAGCCCCGCCGCTCCGGCCGGCAGCTTGATCCCGTCTGGCCAATTGGTCGCGACATATTTCTCGAAACCGTCGGCCAAATCAGCGCGCAGCATTGCCGGATACTCGGCGATCCTTCGCGCAGCGAGCGTGCGATAGGCGACCGCCCGGTGTGAGGGGGAGCCGAGTAGAGCCTCAAGTGAGGCCTGCGACATCGAGCGCATCCTGTCGGCGGCGTAGGCGTCGAAAAGCGCGAGGCCTGCAGTATCCTGCGAACCTATTAGACCGAAAACACCCCACCCAGGCTTAGCCTTCCCGAGAATCTTCTCGGCTTCGTCGAGAGACGGCGATTGGCCCATTCGATCGAGTGCGCGAAGCGCGGCGTATCTCACGATGGGTGCAACATCCGATTGAGCGCGTTCTAGAGTCGCCATGTCAACGGCATCACGTTCGCTCAGCTCGCCCAAAACAGCGGCCCGCACCTCCGCGGATCGATGGTCGAGCCCTGCCTCTAACTCCTGGACTGAGATTAAACTGAGATGTGAAAGCACCTCGCTCAAAACGTCGACATCGAGAGTTTCAAAAGACCTCCGGAGAACGAACTTAATTGCGTCCTGACCGCTTGAGCGCAGAAGCATCTTAACCGCAGTCTCGATTGCCTGCGTCAACGTCTCCCTATCCGAGCGATCAATCTCGCGCTCCACGCAAGGCAGCTCACGAGCACCACCGAGATCCCGGAGGTACCTAAGCGCTGCTATCTTGACCTCGATTGGCTTTCCCTGACCAAGCCATTCACCCTCCACCAGATCTTCCTCGCCCGACTCAGACTCCCCGATAGACACCTGCAGTAGGCGCATCGCTTCGATTGCACCGGCGGCTTCAGCGGGCGCCGAGAAGCGGCTGATATTTATGAGCAGACCGCCTCTGCCTTCATTCAATTCCGTCAGCCAAGTCCAGATGGGCACATTTTGATCACGCAGGTGACCAAGTCCCGACTCCAGTAGTCCAAACATTTCCATGATCGATAGGTCCGACTGCTTCCTCGCCGCGTAGATTAGGTTCGCGTCGTGGACGCCCAGCGACTGCTTGTCATTGTTTGAACCGGCGTACGCACTCGCAATCAATCGCAGGCGAGCGATATCGAGCGAGCCAAGCCCTATTTCCGTCTGCAACCCCGTCGCAGCCGCGCTCAGGAACTTTGCGTCAGGGAAGTCCCCCTCTCCAACGTCGGCCGGAACCGGATCTACTTCCGACGGTTGCCGCTCCTTGATGATAAGGCGCTCTTCTTGGGCTGCCGTGGGTTGGTGCAAAATGTTTATC
The DNA here is from genome assembly GCF_047324325.1 of Sphingomonas sp. Sphisp66. NCBI lineage: Bacteria > Pseudomonadati > Pseudomonadota > Alphaproteobacteria > Sphingomonadales > Sphingomonadaceae > Sphingomonas > Sphingomonas sp. Sphisp66. The sequence continues at coordinate 20,120 of NZ_CP168508.1, read as the reverse complement.
ACGTGTGTCGAGAGGAACTCGCGCACTTTCGCCGCGAACTCCTCAACTTGGCCAAAGGTGCCATAGAGGAAGCTTTTCTCCGTCTTCAGCTTCTCCTGAAACGCCAAGACCTTCTGCAAATCCTGGCCCGGGTCGCGCATTTGATTGGCTTCGACGCTCTTGAAGAACATCGCCATCAGCGGGCTACCGGTTCTCGCGTGTCGTTCGCGAGAGAGCTCGAATTCTTCCTCAAATCCCGACGTGTAGGGACCGCCTATAGATGGCCTTGATCCCCAGCTTGACCAGATTGCCCCGATAAAGAGGTCGCAGGTCTCCATCTCTGCGTTGATAGTCGCCTGGGGCCTGCCGTTGCCCGACAGCGTGTCCTCCCAACCGATCAACTCAAGCCTGCCCCCCATCGGCATGGCAACCGACTTGTTGACTTCCTTCGCCGCCGCGAATGCTGCCCGTCGTTCTTCCTCTAGACCGCCAGGCGAAGCGATGAATGCGCGAATGAGCTTAATGTCCATGATCACATTTGAGCCGGCGCATTATGGCGAGGTCAACCCAAAGGATCGATCATTAGAAGATTTGTCGGCCAGTCCTCGCTTAGTTCGAATCGCCCAGCCACCGGGAGCTTCACCCATGCGTTTTCGCGGTTCCAGGAGTTGAAAGCAGGCCGTCCGCTATTTGCCCAATCTCTCCATTCAAATTCCATCGCCACCTCTGCACCCGCCTCCCCTTCCCCTCCCCCTCCCGCGTGCTAGCGGCACCCGCGAATCTTCGCATTCGCAGCACTCCGGTGCGCCCGCGCGGCCCTGTACGGGAGCCACGTCCCCCGAGCGCCCGGCCGGACAAAAGAAAGGACCCCGCGCCTCATGACCGCGATCGGCAACGATACCCTCGGCACCCGCGACACGCTCACCGTCGGCACCGCCAGCTATGACTATTTCTCGCTGCCCAAGGCCGCGAAGAAGCTCGGCGACATCAGCCGCCTGCCCTTCTCGATGAAGGTGCTGCTCGAGAACATGCTGCGCTTCGAGGACGGCGTCACCGTCACCAAGGACGATGCCCAGGCGATCGTCGACTGGCAGAAGGACGCGCGCTCGAACCGCGAGATCCAGTATCGCCCGGCCCGCGTGCTGATGCAGGACTTCACCGGCGTGCCCTGCGTGGTCGACCTTGCCGCGATGCGCGATGCGATCACCAAGCTCGGCGGCGATGCGCAGAAGATCAATCCGCAGGTCCCCGTCCACCTCGTCATCGATCACTCGGTGATGGTCGACGAGTTCGGCACGCCCAAGGCGTTCGAGGACAATGTCGCGCTCGAATATGAGCGCAATGCCGAGCGCTACGAGTTCCTGAAGTGGGGCTCCAAGGCGCTGAACAACTTCTCGGTCGTGCCCCCGGGCACCGGCATCTGCCACCAGGTGAACCTCGAGTACATCTCGCAGTCGATCTGGTCGTCGGTCACCGGCGACGGCGCGACGATCGCTTATCCCGACACGCTGGTCGGCACCGACAGCCACACCACGATGGTCAACGGCCTGGGCGTGCTCGGCTGGGGCGTCGGCGGCATCGAGGCCGAGGCCGCGATGCTCGGCCAGCCGGTGTCGATGCTCATCCCCGAGGTGGTCGGCTTCAAGCTGACCGGCAAGCTCGGCGAGGGCATCACCGCGACCGACCTGGTGCTGACCGTCACCCAGATGCTGCGCGCCAAGGGCGTCGTCGGCCGCTTCGTCGAATTCTACGGCCCGGGCCTGCACGCGATGACGCTGGCGGACCGCGCGACGATCGCCAACATGGCGCCCGAGTACGGCGCGACCTGCGGCTTCTTCCCGATCGACGACAAGACGCTCGATTACATGCGCCTCACCGGCCGTCCGGACGAGACCGTCGCGCTGGTCGAGGCCTATGCCAAGGCGCAGGGCATGTGGCACGACGTCACGGCCGAGGAGCCGATCTTCACGGACACGCTGGAGCTCGACATGAGCAGCGTCCGCCCGAGCCTCGCCGGCCCGAAGCGCCCGCAGGACCGGGTCAGCCTCGACAGCGTCGACGAAGTGTTCAACGGCGACCTGACCAAGGTCTACAAGAAGGACCATGCGGTCCGTGTGGACGTCGAAGGTCGCGACCACGACATCGGCGACGGCGACGTGGTGATCGCGGCGATCACCTCGTGCACGAACACGTCCAACCCCTCGGTGCTGATCGCGGCCGGCCTCGTCGCCCGCAAGGCGCGCGAGAAGGGCCTGACCCGCAAGCCCTGGGTGAAGACCTCGCTGGCGCCGGGCTCGCAGGTGGTGACCGACTATCTCAACAAGACCGGCCTGTCCGAGGATCTCGACGCGATCGGGTTCAACCTGGTCGGCTATGGCTGCACCACCTGCATCGGCAATTCGGGCCCGCTCGCCGAGCCGATCTCGGCGGCGATCAACGGCAACGACATCGTCGCCGCCTCGGTCCTCTCGGGCAACCGCAACTTCGAGGGCCGCGTGAGCCCCGACGTGCGCGCCAACTTCCTCGCCTCGCCGCCGCTGGTGGTGGCCTATGCGCTCAAGGGCACGGTGACCGAGGACATGTACGAGACGCCGATCGGCCAGGGCTCGGACGGTGCGGACGTGTTCCTGAAGGACATCTGGCCGTCGAACGAGGAAGTCGCGGGGCTGATCACTGCCAACATCGACGACAAGATGTTCCGCTCGCGCTACGCGAACGTGTACGCCGGCGATTCGCACTGGCAGAAGATCGACGTCACCGGCTCGGACACCTATTCGTGGCCGACCAGCTCGACCTACATCCACAATCCGCCCTATTTCGAGGGCCTTACGATGACCCCCGCCCCGGTCACCGACATCCTCGAGGCCAAGCCCCTCGCCATCCTCGGCGACTCGATCACCACCGACCACATCAGCCCCGCCGGCTCGATCAAGGCCGACAGCCCCGCAGGCACCTTCCTGCAGGAGCATCAGGTCTCGAAGAAGGACTTCAACAGCTACGGCGCACGCCGTGGAAATGACGAAGTCATGGTGCGCGGCACGTTCGCCAATATCCGCATCAAGAATGAAATGGTGCCCGGCATCGAAGGTGGCATGACCCGTTACGGTGGTCAGGTAATGCCGATTTACGACGCCGCAATGCGTCACAAGGCCGATGGCACTTCGCTCGTCATCGTCGCGGGCAAGGAATATGGCACCGGCTCGTCGCGTGACTGGGCGGCCAAGGGCACCAACCTGCTCGGCGTCCGCGCCGTCATCACCGAGAGCTTCGAGCGCATCCACCGTTCGAACCTGGTCGGCATGGGCATCCTGCCGCTGCAGTTCGCCGAGGGCGTGACCCGCGAGACGCTGAAGCTCAAGGGCAGCGACACCTTCACGATCAAGAACGTCGCGGGTCTCCGCCCGCGTCAGGACGTGGAAGTCGAGCTCACCCGTGAGGACGGCACCAAGGAAACCTTCCTCACCCGTTGCCGGATCGATACCGTCAACGAGCTGGAATATTTCCTCAACGGCGGCATCCTGCACTACGTGCTGCGCAAGCTCGCCGCCTGATCGGTACAACAGGAACAACGAGGGGAGGGCGGCGACGCCCTCCCCTTTTTTGTGCCTTGAGCAGGCGGCCTGGAGGTCGGCGACCGGTACCCGCAGGGCCGGACGGCGCCTGGATACAGCGGAGCTCGCGCGCCGCCTCGCATGTGTTGCTTTTCAGAAACACACAATCGAGAAACAGAGGAGCAACAATCGGAGGCGCTTTACACAAATCAGACACTCTCACATCCTCACCGCAGCTTCGCCATCAAGCCCCAGGGGATGGGGCGACGAAGATCAGGGAAATTCCACCGACTGCCTTGGGCAGATCCATGGAGAGTGAGGAACTAATGAAGAAGACTCAGATCGCGCGCCTGCGCACCGGAGCGGCGCTGTCCGCATTCGTGCTCGCCGGCTCGCTGTTTGCCGCGCCCGCCTTCGCGCAGGACACGCCGGCCACCACCACCGCGCCCGAGACCGAGGCCCCCGCCAGCGATGGCGAGATCGTCGTCACCGGCACCATCTTCCGCCAGTCGGACACCCACACCGCATTGCCGGTGACGGTCATCACCGCCGAGAATCTGGAGCGGGCCGGCATCACCAACGTAACCGACGCGATCCGCTCGGCCTCGGCCGACGGCGCCGGCTCGATCGGCAACGGCTTCACCAGCGGCTTCTCCGCCGGCGGCGCCGCGGTTTCGCTGCGCAACCTCGGCGTGTCGTCCACGCTGATCCTGGTCGATGGCCTGCGCTCGACGAACTTCCCGCTGAGCGACGACGGCCACAATTCCTATGTCGACCTCAACAGCATCCCGATGGCCAACGTCCAGCAGGTGCAGGTCCTCAAGGACGGCGCGTCCTCGCTGTACGGCGCGGACGCGATCGGCGGCGTGGTCAACATCATCACCCGCAAGACGATGACCGGGCTCGAGGCCAGCATCGAAGGCGGCGCCACCGAGAAGGGCGACGGCGCGAAGTACCGCGCGAAGCTGCTCTTCGGCTATGGCGACTATGACACGCAGGGCTTCAACATCTATGTCGGCGGCGACTATGAATATGGCGGCCGCATCTCGGCTGCCTCGCGTGGTTTCCCGTTCGACACGCTCGACCTTCGCGGGATCGGCGGCAACGACAACAACCGCGCCGACGATACGCTCAACACTCCTACAACCGATGCGATCGTCACCCGCACGACTCAGACCGACCTCAACAATCCGCTCGCGGGTTCGGTAGCGAACGCCACCACACCGGCACTGTTCACCTCGCTGACGCCGCTCGCGAATTGCACCTATGGCACCTATTCGGAGAATGGCACGCAACGCGTCGGCACCGCCTGCAAGCATGACAACACCCGCGAATATGCGCAGATTGCGCCGCTGCAGGAGCGCTATGATGCCGTCGCACGGGCAAGCTTCCGCCTGGGTGACAATGTCGAGGGGTATATCGCCGGAAGCTTCGCGCACAGCCGGGTGGATATCATCTCGCCGCCGCGCTCTGTCCGTCAGAACCAGGCATATGGCGGCTCCCCTTCGACCTCCACGACCAACCCCGGCATCGTGCTGCCGGTCTATATCTGCTCCTCGGGCGTGAATTGCGCGACGGCTGCCGATCGCAAGCTCAATCCGAACAACCCCTATGCCTCCGCCTACGCCGCCGATCCGGCCAATGGTGCTGCGCGCCTCTATTATCTGTTCGGCGACGTTCGTTCGGGCAGCACGCGCACCAACGAAGTGTATCGCGTGACCGGCGGTCTGCACGGCACCATCGCCGACGCCTGGAACTGGAATGTCGAGGCGGGCTATTCGCGTGCGGACCTCAACCTCACCCAATATGGCTGGGCCAACCTCAACGGCCTGATCAAGGCGATCAACACCGGCTCGTATAATTTCGTCAATCCGAGCCTCAACTCCGCTGCGGTTCGCAACTCGGTGCTCCCGCCGATCACCGCCCGCTCGAATTCGAGCGAGCTGACCGTGGACGCGTCGCTCAGCCGCAGCCTGTTCACGCTGCCTGGCGGCGATCTGCAGATGGCCGTCGGCGGCCAGTATCGTAAGGAAAAGCTGACCAACAACAGCGCCAACCCGAACCTCGACATTCCGGGCCTGTCGACCGCACAGGCGTATGGCGATCGCTCGGTCTGGGCGGGCTATTTCGAAATACAGGCGCCGCTGCTGGACTCGCTCAGCGTCAACCTGTCCGGCCGTTACGATCACTATTCGACCGGAATCGGCCGCTTCTCGCCCAAGGCGACCGCGAAGTTCCAGCCGATCAAGCAGCTCGCGATCCGCGGCACCTATTCGGAGGGCTTCCGCGCACCGACCTTCGCTGAATCGGATCCGCGCAGCTCCTATTCGGGCTTTGTCGGTTATACTCCCGTTGCCCCCTTCACCACGGTGCACGCGGGCAACCCGAGCTATATCGCTCCCTACAGCCTGGGTCGCGGTTATGTCGGCAACCCCGCGATCAAGCCGGAGACTTCGCGCAGCTTCACGCTGGGTGCGATCTTCGAGCCGACTCCCTGGCTGAGCTTCACGGCCGACTATTTCAATGTGAAGAAGTCGAACCTCATCGTCACCGGACCGAAGACCTCGGACGCCATCGCCGCCTATTACTCGGTTGCGGGCCAGTCTTTTGCCTCGGCAGCAGCAGCCGCCGCCGCTGGATGCGCCAAGGTTGCCGCCGTCGGCGCCGGCTATTCGTGCGAGGTGGTCGATGGAGCGGACCCCTCCGCTCTCAACGCGCTGCCGCGCCTGCTCGTGGTCAACGCGCCCTATGTGAACACGGCCTATTCGATGATCGCCGGGCTCGAGTTCACCGCGGACGCTCGCATCAAGTTCAGCGAGAACTTCCGCTGGGAGAGCCGGATCGATGTGCAGGAGACGCTGAAGTACGATCTCCATCCCGGCGGCGGAGACCCCGTGCAGCGCTATGCCGGCACGGTGGGTCCGGAGGATCTGTCGTCGGGCGGCGGCACCCCGCGCTGGCGCGGCAACTGGCAGAACACGTTCACGTTCGACCAGTTCTCGCTCAGCACGACGACCTATTTCACGGGTTCGATGAAGGCAGTTGCGGCTGACCAGGCGAGCTCGATCAAGGGCGACATTTCGTGCAACTCGGCCATCTACAAGCCGACCACCGGCACGGCCAGCTTCTGCCGTATCAACAGCTTCGTCTACACGGACGTGAACCTGACGGTGAAGGTCAACGACCAGTTCAGCTTCTTCGGTCTGGTCGGCAACGTGACCAACTCGCATGCGCCGCTGTTCGCGAACACGGCCTATCCGAGCCAGGTCAACACCCTGACCTCGTGGCACGCCGCAGGCCTGATCGGCCGGACGTTCCGGGCGGGCGCGAACATCAAGTTCTAAACGGGGCAACAAAAACTAGGGGCGGTACCTTCGGGTACCGCCCCTTTTTTTGTGCCTGGTCCGGGCGAAGATGCACCCGGAAAATCTCTCCGGCTCAGCCGGCAGCAGGGACGTCGAGCAGCTCGATCCTGAACAGCAGGGTGGCCCCGCCGGGGATCGGCCCCTTGCCCTCGAAGCCGTAGCCGAGGTTGGCCGGGATCGCGACTTCGAACGTGTCGCCCACGCCCATCAGCGGCACGGCGACCTGCCAGCCCTTGATCAGCCTGGCGAGCGGGAAGGTCGCGGGCTCGCCGCGATCATAGGAGCTGTCGAACTTCTCACCGTCGATGAAGGTGCCGGCATAGTGCAGCGTCACCGTGTCGGCGACGGTCGGGTGCTTGCCCGAGCCATCGCCCTTGATCCGCCGCCAGCGCAGCCCCTCGGGCGTGCTGTGCCAACCTTCCGCACCGTTGAGCTTGGCGAGCGCCAGCATCTGCTGGCTCTGCCAGGCCATGTCCTGCGAGCGATCGGGCGCGGGCGCGTCCTGCGCGGCGAGCAGGGCAAGGGCAGCAAGAAACGACATGTTCGATCCTCAGTTGGAGAGAGCGCGGCCGGCAACGGCGTCAAGCTTGCGCAGCAGATGCGGGTCGCGGGCATTGGGCGCGGTGATCAGCGCGAAATCGAGGCAGGTATCGATCGGCGAGGCGGGGCGCTCCTCGGGCAGGTTCCTGAGCAGGTGCATCACCAGCTTGCGCGCCTTGTCGGCATTGGTGCCGAGTTGGGCGATCACCGTGGCGACGTCCACCGCCTCCTCGCCTTCGCGCCAGCAATCATAGTCGGTGACCATGCCGACCAGCGCATAGGGCAGCTCGGCCTCGCGGCACAGCTTCGCCTCGGGCATGCCGGTCATGCCGATGATGTCGCAGCCCCAGCTGCGATAGAGATTGCTCTCGGCGCGGGTCGAGAATTGCGGGCCTTCCATCGCCAGATAGGTGCCGCCGACATGCGTGGTCGCTCCCGCCGCCTTGGCCGCATCCGCCGCCAGCGCGGAGAGACGTGGACAGACCGGATCGGCCATCGAGACGTGCGCGACCATGCCTGCGCCGAAGAAGCTCGAGGGCCGGCCCTTGGTCCGGTCGATGAACTGGTCGGCGATGGTGAAGGTGCCCGGCGCCCGCTCCTCGGCCAGCGAACCGACCGACGATATCGCCAGCACGTCGGTCACGCCCAGGCGCTTCAGCACGTCGATATTGGCGCGGACGTTCAGGTCCGACGGCGAGATGCGGTGGCCACGGCCATGGCGCGGCAGGAACACCACACGGACATGGCCGACCCAGCCGACGAAACAGTCGTCGGAGGGCTTGCCCCAGGGGCTTTCGGTCGAGAGCCACTCGCCATCCTCGATGCCCTCGACATCGTAGAGACCCGATCCGCCGATGATCCCGATCGTCCAGCCAGCCATCACTTACCCCTTTGCTGCGTTGCGGCGTGCATAAGCGAAGTAGACGACCAAACCCAAGAGGTTCCAGCAGCCGAACCAGATCTGCGTCTTGGTCGGCAGGCTGATGAACAGATAGAGGCAGCCCAGGATCGCCCCCAGCCCGACCACCCAGGGAAGCGGCGTCCGGAACGGGCGGACCATGTCCGGCGCGCGGCGGCGCATGACGAGCAGGCACAGGCCCACAGCGGCAAAGGCAGTCAGCGTGCCGGCATTGGCCAGCGCGGCGATCTCGTCGATCGGCAGGAAGGCGGCGAACACGCTGACCACGCAAGCGGTGAAGATGGTGATGCGCACCGGCGAGCCGCGACGCGAGACCTTGGCCAGGCTCTTGGGCAGCATGCCGTCGCGCGCCATCACGAAGAAGATGCGGCTCTGGCCGAACAGGAAGCCCAGGATCACCGTGGGCAGCGCGACGATCGCGCTCAGCGCCAGGAACTTGGCGACGCCCGGCTGGCCGATCTCGCGCAGGATCAGTGCCAGCGGCTCAGGGCTGTCGGCAAAGCGGGTATAGGAAAGCGCGCCGACCGCGGCGAGCGCGACGACCATGTAGATGATGACGCAGACGACCATCGATCCGACGATGCCAATGGCAAGGTCGCGCCCGGGGTTCTTCGCCTCTTCCGCCGCGGTGGAGATCGCATCGAAGCCGTAGAATGCGAAGAAGATGATCGCAGCCGCGGCCATCACGCCGCGCTCCACGCCACCATCGCTCATGTGCTTGGCGAAGCCGAAGGGTGCGAAGGGATCGAAATTGGCGGCGTTGAAATAGGGTAGTGCCACCGCGACGAAAACAGCGAGCGCGATCAGCTTCACCACCACCAGGAACGCGTTTATCGTCGCGCTCTCGCGGGTGCCGGCGATAAGCAGCCCCGAGACCAGCCAGACCACGAACAGCGCCGGCACGTTCACGCCCCAATGGGCGATCTGCCAGCCCGCCATTTGCGGCCCGTGGGTGAGCTCCACCGGCACGCCCAGCCCGGTCAGGAAAGGAGTCGCATAGCCCGACCAGCCCACCGCGACGGTAGCCACCACCAGGGTATATTCGGCGAGCAGGCTCCAGCCCACGACCCAGGCGACGATCTCGCCAAGCGAAGCATAGCTATAGGTATAGGCGCTGCCCGAGGCCGGGATCATCGTCGCCAGCTCGGCATAGGCGAGCGCGGCGCAGGCACAGATCGCCCCGGCAACGACGAAGGACAGGATCACCGCCGGCCCTGCGCGGTCCGCGCCGACGCCGATCAGGGTGAGGATGCCGGTCCCGACGATCGCGCCGACGCCAAGCGCGACGAGGTGCGGCCAGGACAAGGTGCGCGCGAGCCGATGCTCGGGCGGACGATCCTCGTCCGCGACGATCTGCTTCAACCGGAACAGGCTGGCCATCTGACATCCCCTCTCTCTTGGCCGAGAGGTGTAGCGCGATGTGAAGCATGCGCAACTTTGTTTCGCGCCGCGTCCGGGGCTTCCAATGTAGGATTTTGCGTGGTTACGTCCTCGGCATGACGCCCGACTCCTGCCTCGCCCGTTTCAGCCGGCGGCGGGCCAGCGGCGGCAAAGTGAAACCATGTTGGTCGACTCCCTTCACTTTGGCCGGGCGAACCCCGCGCGAGGACAAGGCATTTGTTCAGCGAAGGTGCAGCCGCTCGGGGCGATCGTTGCGCGTCCGACTGGCCTGGGAGAATGCCGATGATGCTGCTCACCGCCCTCGCGCTAAGCCTCGCCACGCCGCAGGAGGCGCCCGCCAATCCCCAGATCGATTACGCAGGCTTCACCACGCTCACGCGCGATGTGCGCGGACTGCGGGCCAAGCGGCTACTGTCCTTCGAACGCTTCCAGGCCATGGCGGGCCAAAAGAACGCGCTGCTGCTCGACGCCCGCTCGAGGGACGCCTTTGCCCGCGGCCATATCAAAGGCGCGGTCAACCTGCCGCTCACCGACTTCACCGCGGAATCGCTTGCGGCGGTGATCGGCCCCGATCGGGGCCGTCCGGTGCTGATCTACTGCAACAACAACTTTTCCAACCATCGCCCGCCGGTGCCGCTCAAATCGGCGCCGCTCGCGCTCAACATCCAGACCTTCATCAACCTGGTCGGCTATGGCTATCCCAATGTCTGGGAGCTTGGCGAGGTGGTCGACTTCGACGATCCGGGGGTCGGCTGGACAGCCTCGCCGGCCCTGGCCTCGGGCCTGGGCGGCGACGGCGCGAACTGATCGACGAGCAGGCGCCAGCCTGCGGCCTCGCGCTGCCAGACGCGCACATAATGGCCGATCAGCGTGTCGCCCGCGGCATCGACCCGGCCATAGCTATAGGCGAGGTCGCCCGCGGAGGACTGGCCACCACCGAGCCGCTTGCCGACGCCCTTGGGCCCTCGCCTGGCAAGGGCGATGCCCACCTCCCCGATCGCCGGCGGCCCTCCCGGGCGCAGCACGCGGCCGTCGGCGGCAAGGAAACCGCCAATCGCCGTCACGTCGGCGTCGAGCCGCTGCTCGACCGTGGCAAGATCCTCTTCCCCTGCCACTGCCGCGCCGGTGCCCATCCGCTCGACTCGCGCCGGCATCGCTACCTCGCCCCGCCCGAAGGGGCCGCTGCCCGAATCGATAAGCCAGCGCCATTTGCCGTCGGGGCTCCGCCGCCAGATCGTGAAGAACTGGCCATGCGCGACATGATCCCCAATACGCATGACATAAGGCCCGGTTGTGAAGCCCAGATCGCCGGAACGCGCGATCCCCGCCGCCTCGGGCTGCCATTCCAGCCTGGCCCCGGGCGGATCGACCTGCGTCGCGAGCTCGGGCGGTGCCGGGCGCGGTGCCGGAGATATCAGCAGCCCTTCTGGCGCGACATGCGCGCGGAACGCAGGCGTGATCCCCTGGGCCGCGGCATCGGCGGCGAACTCTCGCTCGGCGGCGACCAGCGTGTCGAAGTCATCCTCGGCTGCGGGGCCATTGGCGATGGTCAGCAAGGCTGTGGCGGCAAGCGCCCAGGTCTTCAGGTTCGACAATATCCGCTCCCTGGCGAGTCCCCCTCGCCCATTCGAACCGATAGGCGCGGCCGGCCTTTTCGCTTCCTCTTTGCGATCGGCTCGGACAGCGCTGCGACGAGCCTAGAGCTTGAGGGCGGCCTCCACAGCGTCCTGGTAATTCGGCCCCACCTGGAGCACCGCACCGTCAGACAGCACGACCCGCAGGGCGCCCTTGCCCGGCCGCTCGACACCCACCACCGCGCCGATCCGCACGATATGGGAGCGATGGACGCGCAGCATCGTCGCCGGGTCGAGCCGCTTCTCGATGTCGTTCATCCGGGCCCGCAGGATGTGGCTCTTGAGCGAGGTGTTGAGCAGCACATAGTCCCGCGCCGCCTCGATCCAGTCGATCGTCGAGATGGGCACCAGCACGGCACCCTGGCGCCCCGGCACCCAGATGCCCTGGTCATAGGGCGATTCCGCCGGCGCGACGGCAGCAGCAGCGAGCGGCGTGGCCCGTGCCTCCATGTCGCGCAGCGCACGCCGGCGACGGGCCCGCTCCACGCCGAGCTTGAGACGGTCGAAGGCCACGGGCTTCAGCAGATAGTCCGCCGCTTCGACGTCGAAGGCATCGGTGGCGAAACGGTCGAATGCCGTGACGAAGATGATTTCCGGACGGCTCTCTCCCGGGCGCAGGGCGCGGGCGACGTCCATGCCGCTACGCCCCGGCATCTGGATGTCGAGGATCACCAGGTCCGGCTCGAGCGCCCGGATCTGCTCCGCCGCCTCGACGCCGTCACAGGCGGTACCCGCGACAATGACGTCCTCGATCCCCTCGAATCCCGCTTTCAGCCTGTCGAGCGCCAGCGGTTCGTCATCGACCAGCAATACCCGCATCACTCCGCAGCCTCCGCTCTGTGCGCGCGATGAAGCGGCAGCGTCATCGATGCGACGAAGCCGCGTTCCCGCGCCGTGGCGATCAGCGCGCCCTCGCTCCCGTAAAAGGCTTCGAGGCGGTGACGGACATTGGCGAGGCCAAGGCCGGTACCGCCCTTTGCGCCGCCGCCAAAGGCTTGCCCACCGTCGTCCTCGACGCAGAGGTGCAGCACCGCCGGCTCGGCAGCCGCCGCGCGCACCACGATCCGCACCGCCCGGCGCGACGGCGCGACGGCATATTTGACGGCATTCTCGATCAGCGGCTGCAGGATGAAGCTCGGCACCAGCGCGTCGAGCAGTTCGGCCGGGCAGACGAACTCGGCGTCGAGCCGGTCGCGGAAGCGCACCGCTTCGATCTCCAGATAGGCCTGGAGCGTCGCGAACTCCTCGTCCAGCGTCACTTCGCGCTGCGGATCGGCCTCGAGACTGGCGCGCAGAAAGTCCGAGAGCTTGCCGATCATGCCCTCCGCCTCGTCGTTGCGGCGAGTGATGACCAGCGAGGAAATCGCGTTGAGCGTGTTGAACAGGAAATGCGGATTGAGCTGGAAACGCAGCGCCGCGAGCTGGGCCTGCTGCGCAGCGCTCTGCGCCGCGGCGAGTTGGCGCTCGCGCTCCTGCGCCACCATGCTGCTGAACACCAGGCCGAGCCCGGAGGCGTAGAGGCCATAGACCAGGATGAACGGCATCAGCCCGAAGACGAACTGGCGCCATATCGGCACCGCAGCCAATCCGCCCGCCGCGCGCAGCTGGTTGACGAATATTGCGTCGAGCCAACCATGCACCAGAGCGAGGGTCAGGGTAAGCGCAGCCGCGGCCAGTATCGGCGGGCGCGCATCCCAGCGCTCCACGCCCATCAGCGCGATTGCGATGATCGCGGAGAAGACCAGGCCGACCGCGAACGTCTGGGCCAGCAGCAGCACCAGCGCCATCGAGAACGGGTTACCCGCTGCCAGCCCCGGCATCGTCCAGAGCACGAGCGCGACGCACCACAGGGCCAATGCCAGCAGCGTCGCCGCGCGCACTTCGCGCCTGTGGCGCAGGCCCGTTGTCTCTTTCAGCCCCATTTCCCTCGCATAGCAGGATGTGCAGGGCGCGGCGTCCGATTTGGTCGCCGCCCGATCCGGTTTGAACGCAAAATGGACCGGCGCTCAGCCAGCGCAGGTCGTCAGCCGCGCCGCATCGGCATTGTTGGTCACCGCCGCGCCCTGCTTCACTTCGTAGAGCTGCGGCCAGCGCTTGCCGGTGGCGAACACGCGCTTGCCTGCGGCGTCATAGGCGATGCCGTTGGGCACATCGTCGACGCCGCGATTCTTCGGCCCAAGCGCGCTGACGTCGAGGAAGCTCGCCACCTTGCCGGTAGCCGGATCGATCCGCGCGACCAGGTTGCTCTGCCAGATATTCGCCCAGATCTCACCGTCGATCCATTCGAGCTCGTTGAGCTGCTTGACCGGGCAGCCATTGGCGGTGACCTTGAGCGTCGAGACCTGCTGCATCGTCTTCGGGTCGAGGAAGCGCAGTTCGTCGCTGCCATTCGACATGATGATGTTCTTGCCGTCCTGGGTCATGCCCCAGCCCTCGCCCTGGTAGGCGAAGGTATCGCCAAGCGTCATGTCCTTGAGATTGTAGGTGAAGCCAGTCTGGTCCTTCCAGGTCAGCTGGTAGAGCTTGTCGCCAAACGCGACGATGCCTTCACCGAAATAGGGCGCCGGCAGATCGACCTGCTGGCTTACCTTGCCGGTCGCCGGATCGACCTTGCGGATAAAGGATGTCCCTTCCTCGCCCGTGCTTTCGTAGAGCGCGCCATCCTTGAAGAAGAGCCCTTCGGTGAAGGCGGTCGGATCATGAGGATGCGTGGCGGTGACCGTCACGGCATAGACCGGGATCCCGGTCGTGCGCAGGAAAAGGAACCATACGCCCGCGGCGAGCACGGCGAGGGCGGCAATTGCGAGGAGGATGCGCTTCATCGCGGCGGAGAAAGCCGTGCAGCGGCGCTGCTGTCAACGGCGAAGCCGCCAGCCTGCCCGGCGAAGCGCCTCGAGCGATGTGCATTAGGCACAAAAAAGCCCGCCAGCCTGGGTGCTGACGGGTGCGTTGTGGTATTGCGGGGCCATTGGTTGCGGGAGTAGGATTTGAACCTACGACCTTCAGGTTATGAGCCTGACGAGCTACCGGGCTGCTCCATCCCGCGCCAATGGATTGGCGGGAGAGCCCCGCAAAGGAAACAAAGTGAATGGGTTCTTCCCGACGCACCGGCTTCAATGCCTGGCGACGACCTACTCTTCCATCGCTTAAGCGATAGTACCATCGGCGCTGTCTGGTTTCACGGCCGAGTTCGGGATGGGATCGGGTGGGTCACAGACGCCATAGCCACCAAGCAATGAAGCCGGTGCGGCGGGAAGTTTTTCAAACCGTGCAAAATCAAGACCGATGAACATCCATCCAATGAAAGCCAGAGCTGTCGTTGATGGTGGGACTCATCAAGTGCGAATAGGACAATTAGGACCGGTTAGCTCCATACGTTACCGTACTTCCACATCCGGCCTATCAAGGTCGTGGTCTTCGACCGTCCTAAGAAATCTTATCTCGAGGGAGGCTTCCCGCTTAGATGCTTTCAGCGGTTATCCCGTCCATACATAGCTACCCTGCTGCGCCGTTGGCACGACGACAGGTACACCAGAGGTATGTTCAACCCGGTCCTCTCGTACTAGGGTCAACTCCTCTCAAATTTCGACGCCCACGGCAGATAGGGACCAAACTGTCTCGCGACGTTCTGAACCCAGCTCACGTACCACTTTAATTGGCGAACAGCCAAACCCTTGGGACCTGCTCCAGCCCCAGGATGTGATGAGCCGACATCGAGGTGCCAAACAACCCCGTCGATATGAGCTCTTGGGGGTTATCAGCCTGTTATCCCCGGCGTACCTTTTATCCGTTGAGCGATGGCCCTTCCACGAGGGACCACCGGATCACTATGACCGACTTTCGTCTCTGCTCGACTTGTCAGTCTCGCAGTCAGGCTGGCTTATGCCATTGCACTCTAACAGTCGGTTTCCAACCGACCTGAGCCAACCTTCGCGCGCCTCCGTTACTCTTTAGGAGGCGACCGCCCCAGTCAAACTACCCGCCACAGAGGGTCCCTGAGCCAGTTTCATGGCTCGAGGTTAGACATTAAAAAACAACAGGGTGGTATTTCACCTATGGCTCCACGTCAGCTGGCGCCAACGCTTCAAAGCCTCCCACCTATGCTACACAGTTATTTTCCAATGCCACTCTGAAGCTGCAGTAAAGGTGCACGGGGTCTTTCCGTCTAACCGCGGGTACTCCGCATCTTCACGGAGAATTCAATTTCGCTGAGCATGTCCTGGAGACAGTGGGGAAGTCGTTACGCCATTCGTGCAGGTCGGAACTTACCCGACAAGGAATTTCGCTACCTTAGGACCGTTATAGTTACGGCCGCCGTTTACCTGGGCTTCATTTCGGAGCTTGCACCCCTCCACTTAACCTTCAGGCACCGGGCAGGCGTCAGACCCTATACGTCGTCTTGAAGCCGACTTAGCAGAGCCCTGTGTTTTTGCTAAACAGTCGCTACCCCCTGGCCTGTGCCCCCTCAATCTGCTTGCGCAAAATGAGGGCCTCCTTCTTCCGAAGGTACGGAGGCAATTTGCCGAGTTCCTTCAGGACACTTCTCTCAAGCGCCTTGGTATACTCTACCTGACCACCTGTGTCGGTTTCGGGTACGGTCTATACGGTGGGGCTATTTCCCGGGACAGCTTCGAAGCATGCTCAATCCGATAAGAGCATACAACACACGCCATCCGTCACACACCACCAGGCCCACGAATATTAACGTGATTCCCATCGACTACCCCCTTCGGGCTCGTCTTAGGGGCCGGCTCACCCTGCGCGGATTAGCCTTGCGCAGGAACCCTTGGTCTTTCGGCGAAAGGGCATCTCACCCTTTTTATCGCTACTCATGTCTGCATTCGCACTTCCGATACCTCCACGACCCATTACCAGATCGCTTCACAGGCTTACGGAACGCTCCGCTACCGCGTGTACAAAGTACACACCCTAAGCTTCGGTGCACGTCTTGAGCCCCGTTACATCTTCGCCGCAGGAACCCTTATTTAGACCAGTGAGCTGTTACGCTTTCTTTAAAGGATGGCTGCTTCTAAGCCAACCTCCTGGTTGTTTTGGGATTCCCACATGCTTTCCCACTTAGACGTGACTTGGGGACCTTAGCTGTAGGTCAGGGCTGTTTCCCTTTTGACGACGGACCTTAGCACCCGCCGTCTGTCTCCCGGATATCACTCCTAGGTATTCGGAGTTTGGTTAGAATTGGTAGATCTCGCGACCCCCGCATCCATCCAGTGCTCTACCCCCTAGGGTGTTCGTCCGAGGCACTACCTCAATAGTTTTCGCGGAGAACCAGCTATTTCCCGGCTTGATTGGCCTTTCACCCCTAAACACAACTCATCCGGTAACTTTTCAACGTTAATCGGTTCGGACCTCCAGTGGGTGTTACCCCACCTTCATCCTGGTCATGCCTAGATCGCCGGGTTTCGGGTCTAATACACCAAACTTAGTCGCCCTATTCAGACTCGCTTTCGCTGCGCCTACACCTATCGGCTTAAGCTTGCTTGGTACATTAAGTCACAGACCCATTATGCAAGAGGTACGCTGTCACCCCATGAAGAGGCTCCAACTGCTTGTAGGCAATCCGTTTCAGGTACTGTTTCACTCCCCTCATCGGGGTGCTTTTCACCTTTCCCTCACGGTACTAGTTCGCTATCGGTCGCATACGAGTATTTAGGCTTAGAGGGTGGTCCCCCTATATTCAGACAGGATTACACGTGTCCCGCCCTACTCTAGTCTTCTAACATCACTTTCGCATACGGGGCTGTCACCCGCTATGGCCGTCCTTTCCAGAACGTTCTGCTAGTTGAATTAGAAGCACTGGCCTGGTCCGCGTTCGCTCGCCACTACTAACGGAATCTCGGTTGATGTCTTTTCCTCCGGTTACTGAGATGTTTCAGTTCGCCGGGTTCGCTTCACGAAGCCTATTTTATTCAGCTAAGTGATACCTTTTTCCAATTACCCTGACCGTCATTGCTGACGAGCAAGATAATCGGATTAGGTGGGTTTCCCCATTCGGAAATCGTGGGATCAAAGCTTGCTCACAGCTCCCCCACGCTTATCGCAGCGTGCCACGTCCTTCATCGCCTGTATGCGCCAAGGCATCCACGAATTGCCCTTACCTCACACTTGAGAGTCCACACCACCAACGACAACACTGGATCAGCCCAAAGGCTGACACGAAACTCGGCAGAGCAGTGTGTCGCAGTATCTTGGTGTGGATGTTCATTTCTCAGC